>NZ_FQZI01000018.1 GCF_900142035.1 Flavobacterium terrae
TGCTAAATTGAAGTGCAGTTCTTCGATTGAACTTTTGTGCAAAACTGAACATTTGTGCTTCGATTTCCGCCACTTCGCCAAGCTGCAAAACGTTATAATTTATTGCTCCGGTTTGTAATTCTGGTTCGGTTTTAATGGATAGTTTAGGTTCAAAAATTCAAAAACTTTACGCATAATTTGATCGAATAACTTTGTAGAATTTCTTTGTCTTAAATTAGTTTTTAAATTCTTTGCGCAATAGTTACGGAATTACTTTGTCGAGTTTCTTTGTAGAAATTCTTTGTGGTTACTTTGTAGAAATTCGTAATCTAAAACCTAAAAAAGAAGAATCTGTTCATTAAAAGAAGCGAAATACATTGCGCAATTGGAATGGTAAATATTGTGGTTACTTTGTGTGAATTTCTTTGTGTGTCGCAACAAATTATAACAAGGGTTTAGCCGCATTGCTGGTCTAAACCTCAATAGAAAATCCTTCGGATTTTCATGCGCTGCATTTCATAATAAAATTCTTCGTAAATTGCCGCAACGACGGCTAAGCCTGAAACGTTACCAGCAAGCTTAAACAGAACCGCAAATGAACATACTGCAAAAAATAACTCGTAAAATAATTAAGTTTTCATTTGACTTTTCAGTTTCAACAATTGAACGCTTTAATGATATGGAATTCTATAATCAAAAAGTTTCTGAATTAAGAAATCTTGAAAAAGGAATGTTGGGCAAAGAAATTGCAGATTGCCTTGACAAACATAAATTAACATTAGTTCCTAATTATGAAAGTCATGATTTGAAACATGTTTTGCTAAATTATAAAATGACAGCTGAAGATGAAATTAGAATGCAAGCATTTATGTTAGGAAATGGCAACTACACAATTCCTTGTTTTGCTATTTTAGGTTTTGGAGCAATACTCCTACCCGATTTGTGGTCAACTTTTTACCAAGATTATAAAAAAGGTAAAAACTCAATTCCAATATCAAGTTGGAGAATAGAAGATTACGCAAAATCTAACATTAATGAATTGCGTTTGAAATTAAAAAAAACAGAAACAGAAAAACAGCAATTTATGAATCTAAAAACATTAACAAAATTAGGCGCTTTTGCTTCAATAATCGCCGGAATTTTTGGAATGCTTTTTTGTCTTCCATTTTTGTTCTCATCAAACTTGGCTGACTTAGTTGGTGCAGGATTTCCTTTTGTTGGTGGAGCGATTTTGACGGTTGGTGGACTTTTAACTTTGTCGAATTTAACTCGAATAGAAAAAAGCCAGCTGGTAACAGCAGTTTAGCGCAATAGCTATTTTAGATTTAATAAGAACGTTCGATTTTCCGCTGGAAAATCTTATCTTAGCAAGAAAAAATACGTTTCACGCAGTCGCTACTGCGCCAAGCTGCGGAACGTTAGCGGTCAGCAGCGGACGACCCGAAAATTAACAGAAATGACAAACGATTTTGTAAATAGAAAAGGACAACTTGACGACTTGAAAGAAATGC
>NZ_FQZI01000016.1 GCF_900142035.1 Flavobacterium terrae
CCAAAAATTATTCCTGCTAAAATGGAATTTCTGATTTTCTTCATTAACATGGTTATTGTTTTTCGTTTCGTTTTTTCAACATGACCGCTAACGTTTTCGGGCTTGGCGAAGTGCGGGCTTAACAGCACAAAAGTTTAATTAAAAGACAAAAGTTTATGATAAATACAGAAGATAAATTGAAAGACGAAACCCCGCATTTTGCCAAACACGTGTTATGTGTAGTTGCGGTTATTTAGCAGTGAACTTGAATTGAAAACGAATAAAAAAGAATTAGAAAAAAGAAGCGATGGAAATAAATAAATTATACAACGAAGATTGCCTAAATGCTTTGGCAAAAATACCTGATAATAGTATAGATTGTATTATCACAGACCCACCATACGGAACGAAAACAACTTTTAGAGATGGTTGGATGGTTGGCGAAAGAAGTAATGTAATGCCTTTAGTATTGCCTGAACTATTTAGAATATTAAAGCCTGATGGGGCTTTCTATTGCTTTACTTCATTTAGCAAAATGAGTGAATGGCTTTTAAGATTTGAGCAATACTTTAAACTACATAACTTAATTGTGTGGGATAAAGAAAGGCATAGTGGTTGTTTTTCTTCAAATGCTTGGCAATACACTTGGGAAGGCATTTTCTTTGGAACTAAAAACAGCCGACAAGTAAGAAAGTATTTGCCTGATGTAATTAGAAGCACTCAAAAAGGCAAAAGAAAAGCAATGGAAAAGCCTGTTGATATTTTGCAAATGCTAATTGAAGCAAGTACCGACAAAGGAATGGTAATACTTGACCCATTTATGGGAACTGGGAGTACTATTGAAGCCTGTATTAGAACAGAAAGGAATTACATTGGAATAGAGATAAACAAAGAGTTTTATCAGCATACAGAAAATCGTATTTCTTCTTTGTGCGGTGGGCTTTTTTCTAATTCTTTTTCAACCGAAAGTTCGATTGAAACGGAATGATAGCAATTACACATAACGTTCCCACGCTTGGCGTCAGTTGCGAACTTCGGAACTGATTATTTTCTGTTAAAGATAATATTTCTTGCGAAACGTGAATGTGAATTTACCACAAAATTCGCAATTGCGCCAAACGTGTGTTGGCGGTAGTATTTTTATATAGATTCAAATTTTCCGTTTCTGTATTCAAATAATTTTTCAGAAACTAAATGATCTCCATTTTCATTTATTTCGCTTATTGTCTGTTTAAGTTTCTTAATATTTTCTGCGTCATTTTTACCTGTAATAATTAACAAATCACGCGATGGAATTCCTACTACAAAATCACCATTAACTTTAAAGTTTTCTTCATTCCAAATGTCAAGCAAAATCATACTTGATTCATAATTTCCGTCCGCTAATAACATATAGTAACCATTTTCGCCGTGTCTTTCAATTTCGATTGAGTTTGACAAATTCTCTATAGCAATTTTTTTGAGTTCACTTTTTTCAATGTTTAGTTTTTCAAAATCTTCTTGAGTTAAATAATTTATGTTTGTTTCTGTATCTTCGACATAGAAAATATAAAGTTCGCTATTATACTTTTCGTAGGTGTGATTTTTCTCAAAATTTGGGTTTATTTCTAATACACTCTGAATGAAGCGTTCATCTTTAATTACTGGTAAAATGTCAGATATATTTATCGTTCCATTTGGTTTGTATAAGCTATCAGATGAATTTAAATATTTTTCAAAAACTTCTTCAATATTTTCTGGTTCTCTTAAATATTCAGAATAACAATTATTCAGAAAATGTTTGTATTCGTTCGAGTTTTGAAATTCTGTTTGGATTTCAAGACCATTAATAGAAAATATTTTCAAGCCTTCAACTTTTTCAGTAAGACGTTTTGCAAACTCTGTCGAAAATTCAATTTCGTTAAGCATATTTTTCAAATTATATTTTCTCGTTTCCGCTCGTTTAATATTACCGCCAACGTTCCGCGGCTTCGCGGCAGTTGTGAAGCCAGCGAACTGATTATTTTCTGTTAAAGATAAACGTTTTTCGTGAACACGTAAAAATAAAAACCAGCAATTGCGCGAAACCGCTGTTAGCAGTAGCTTTTTTTATTTGCTAATATTGAGTTTAACATACCACAAACTTTTATATCTTCCACCGTACAAGTCTTCAGGATATTCAAATGTTATTCTTCCGTCTCGATAAGTTGCTTTATTCTTTTTATTGTCAATTTCAAATTCTAAAACTGATTGCGGAACTCTTTTTCCCAAATTATTTTCGACGGTTTCGCATGATATTATTTTCCACTTTCCAGAAACACCTGATTTCTTATAGCTATCAATTAAGCTGAAAGTATAATTTCTGTGAAGTTTTAGAAAACTTATAGCTTCTCTTCCTTTTGTTGAATCCTTAATTTCCACACCTTTCTTTTCAATTCCATATTGTCCAATCATTTGCTCGTTGTCTTTACATTTTGAGCAACCTATGACAATGGTTTGAAACAGAAAAATAAAAAAATAGATGCTTCTCTTCGACTGCATTTTTTCTGGTTTAAAGGGTTTAAAAAAGTTACTGCTAACGGTTTGCCGCTTTGCGAAGGCGGGGATTTATAGCACTAAATTTCATTAGATGCACAAAACCTGAATTTAGCACTTCACTGTCATAGAAG
>NZ_FQZI01000017.1 GCF_900142035.1 Flavobacterium terrae
AAAATTATTCCTGCTAAAATGGAATTTCTGATTTTCTTCATTAACATGGTTATTGTTTTTCGTTTCGTTTTTTCAACATGACCGCTAACGTTCTGGTACTACAGCGGGTTTGGGTTCTAAATTAAGATTTATTTTTCGGTTATCACTAAACTGCCAAATACAAAACCATTTTCCCATTAAGCCTAATGCCCAAATCCGTTGTAGTAGCTGTTATAAGCTGGCCATATTTAGTGATTAAATTCGTCATTAAATTCCGTAATCATTAATTCTGGTTTCGAAATTGAATATTTGATATCAACACTATCTCCTTCTTGAACTTTGTCATTTTCATTGAATCCATCACTATTTTCATATAGCTTTCCACCAACTTTATATTCTACTCTAATATGTCGACCCTTGGTCACAGACTTCTTCGTAATTATTCCACGCGTTATTTTATAATCACTTTTTATAAATTCAATATTTTGCAACTCCTGATTTCTTAAGCCCGTTGCTATAAAATATATAATGCTTGACATTCCGAGTATAATAAGGAAAATGTAGATTTTTTCTTTTGGCGTACTTTTTAGAGGCTTGTTATTTTTACTCATTTTATTTTTTACTGTTGCTTAGCTGCAAAATGATTTAGTTAATTCATTTCATTTATCCGTTTGCGTAATTCTGGTTGGCTTGCTTATAACGTTCCGGCGCTTGGCGAGGTTGCGAGCTTCGGAACCGATTATTTTCTGTTAAAAATAAAATTTCTTACGAAATATAAACGTGTATTTACTACAAAATTCGCAATCTTGCCAAACGCCTGTTATGCCTTCGTTGTTTTTTCGTTAGTTTCAAATTCTTTCAAAGTTTTTCCGTCTTTTTGTTTCCATTCAGTTAATCCATTTGCATTTCTTCCCATAACAATTAAGGCTGCTGTTGATGGACTGCTAAAAATATAATCTTCTGAAAATTCTAAATATTCAGTTTTATCAACAAGAATTCCTTCTTCAATAAGTTTTTGACGGAGTTTGATAAAACTTGGAGTCATAGAATTAACAATTGAACTTGCAGCTTTTGAACCTTTAAAAACAACAAATCCGTCTGATGTTGGTTCGCCAATTCCATCTGCTCCTCGAGCTGCTTTTATAAAAAATAATTCTTGTTTTTGTTTTGGTTTAATTTCTCTCTTTTCATCAAATACTTTGTGGCCAAGTGTATTTACAAGCATTTTTATATTTTCAATAAATTCCTCCATTTCTGCTCTATCTGATTCAGAAATTGAAGATTGAGTTGGAGTTATTGAGTTTTCTACTTTATAACGTTTAGATGAAATTGCAATTTCATGAAGTCTATTTTCTAAATATTTCACATGTGCTTTGTTTAAATTTTCATCTTTGCTTATAAAAACAATGGTTTCATTCCAAAAGTCCTTTTGATTTATATGTTGAGTTAATCTTTTTAAAATTGATTCTGCTTCACCAATATAAACTAAATCTTTTCCTTCTTCATCTTTGCCAAATAACAAATAGACACCAGTACTTATTAAATCGTTACGATCAGAACAATCTTTTATTTTTATACGTGGAATTTTATATGCTTTTCCAGACCAATTTGAAAGTTCACAACTCATGCGTCCATTTGGTTCTCCATCGATTAAGAATATTTTTATTGTTTTTCCGAATTTCATTTAAAGTACTGTTTTTTTACAATGAGGCATAACGTCCCTCCGGCTTTGTGAAGTGGCGGAATTTTATTACTGTTGTTCACAAATATACCGAAAAGATTGAAAGAAAAAACCTCTTTCGGAGAAAGAAAAATATTCACTGACCATTACAAATAAATCCCTAAACCCGCCATTTCACAAAACCGCTGTTAGCAGTAGGCTTTTATTCAGTTAATATCTTCTGTTTTTCCTCACGATAAAGTAGTAAAACCAATCCTAAAGCAAAAAGTAAACAACTTAGTACCATAAACATTCCATTTTTCAATACAAAAAACGAAAAACCGACAGCTGGAGCACCAATAATAACCATTAATGAACTTATAGGATTGGTTTTGATAAAATTTGATGCATGCACTGCTAATCCTACAAAGAGTAATGATGGGCCAATAATAATAAACGGCAACAAAATAGATGGAGTATTGCTTATGTGTTCACTTAATTGTGCTTTAGCAATATCATCATTTCCAAAACTCCACATTATAAAATCAATAGTACAAAGGCCTATGTGGGCAATAACACCCAAAGTTGTCAAAAATGAAGCTACAATATTAAGATTGTTTTTTGGAAATACTTTATTAAATGAAATGAGAAATACTGCGCCAATTAAGTTGAACCAATGTGCGAAATCTATAGGTTTTTGAAAATAAGCTAATTTTGAACCTTGTGAAAACATAATATAACTCAAAACAAAAAAGAACAATCCGATTAGGCACATGGTTTTTGGTTTCATATTTTTTTGATAGAAAATGATTGGTTTTTAATTTATTGTAATTCTAAGTTTTCGTTTTTTTAAGCTTACTGCTAACGTCCCGCCGGCTTGGCCTGCTGTTGCGGCATTCGTACACGGAACTTCACAAATATTAACAAATTTTGGTTTAACGCGTAACTTTCCAAA
>NZ_FQZI01000015.1 GCF_900142035.1 Flavobacterium terrae
CTACTCTATTTCAAGTTTTTTCTTTCAAACTTTTCGGTATATTTGTAAACATCAGTAACAAAAATCCCCGCCTTCACAAAGCCGGCGGGACGTTAGCTGCAATACCAAAAAAACTGCATAAATGAAAGAAATCTTTAACGACGAAAATTTCAAATCATTAAAAAATTTAGAGAATTGTAATCTAAATTTTCCAGGAATTTATGCGATAAAAATAAAAGACATTTCTATTCTTCCTAAACAACTTAGAGAAGAAATTGAAAATCAAGATTCCACAATAATTTATGTTGGAAAAGCGAGCCAAAGTTTAAAAAAACGCTTAGATGAAGAATGTCGAGGAAAGCGTCATGGAACATTTTTCCGAGGAATTGGAGCTTTAATAAATTTGAAACCGCCAAAAGGTTCACTAATTGGAAAATCGAATTCAAACAATTATAAATTTAACCAAAGTGACTCAATAAAAATTATTAATTGGATGAATGAAAATCTTTTGTTCAATTATTTAAAAGCAGAAAAAAACATTGATTATATTGAAAGAGATTTGATTAAACATTTTCAACCAATTTTAAACTCAACTCATAATCCAAAAAAGTCTAAATACTTAGCAGCGCTCAGAAAAGAATGCAGAAATGTTGCGCTGAAGTAAAAAGGTACAGCAGCTAACAGCGGTTTGGCTCAATAGCTAAAAATCAATAAAAAACACGTTCGATTTTCCGCTGGAAAATCTATCTTAGCAAGAAAATAATCGTTCACGCAGTCGCTACTGCGCCAAGCCGCGGAACGTTATAGCCAATTTTAGGACGACCGAAAATGACAGAACAAACAGAAACATATAAACTTGACAAAATTATCTGGACACATGACGACTTTGAAGAAATGGGTTGGCATGACGCAAACATTTATGGGCTGACAATTGAAAAAAGCGAAGACAATTGGGCAGCAGACTTCTTGCTTGACTTAGATTATATTTTTAAATGGGTTCATCCAATTCCACCAGCACAGACATTTACATTTTGGGTTGCTCCTTGCACACTAATTTTTAAAGACTGTTTTGACTTGCATATTGACTTCAAAACATATGGTGGTTGTCTTGACCTCATGGAAATTGCCGACCTTTATTTAAAAAGCAAAACTGAGCAAGAAAAAAATAAGTTTGTTTACGAGTGGACAATAGAATTGCAGCAGGGACAAATAACTTTGAAGTCATACGGACTTGAACAAATTGTAAGACAACAACCCCAACACGTGACCGGACAGATTTTAACTTTGGAAGAACGTGGTGGAATAAATTTCGGACGAAAACCATGCTGACAGAAATAAAAACTGGCTATAACAGGCGTTTGGCAAAAAAGCGGGTTCAGTGCTTAAATGAAGCTTTGTGCTTCGTATCAAGTTTTGTACTGGTAGACAGTTTAATGCTTCGAAATCCGCTTCTTCGCCAAGCGCCAAACCGTTGGCGGTCAGTTTACCGCGACGAACAGAAAATCACAATAAAAAAAACAAATAGAAATGAAAGAAATTGAGAAAGAATTAAATATTATTTTTAATGAACATAAGCAAAAATATATTGATGTTTTTGATAATAGTAAAGGTTTACTAGCTAAACAAAATAATGCTACAAACTTCACACCGATTTTTAAAAGTTTAACTGACGAACTTATTTCAAAATCAAATGAGTTTTTAGAAAAAAACGAAAATTATTCTAAAACTGAAATTGAGAATCTAATAAAAGACAAAGTAAAAGAATTCAACCAATATCTAATCTCACCATTTTAAAACATAAATAATGAAGAAAAATATACTTACAATCTTACTTTTAAGCTTTACTTATTTAGGTTTCTCTCAAACAACAATTAGCGGAGTTGTAACATATTATTTTAATGAATATCAAGGTAACAAAACAGACATTGGAGCTTCTGTTACAATAATTGATAGTGCAAAAGTTAAAACCTTTGATTATAAACTTTACGAAAACTATTATTATGGTAAAACTTATCAAAATTTATATTTTAGTTCACAAGCCAGATATGAAAAATATTTAGAAGCTTTCAAAAAAACTGAAGGCAAAAAAAAGTATGCTGAAGATAACGAAAGATTTCAAAAAGGAATGGCAGACGCAAAAAAGGATATGGACAGACAAATGGAACAAATTACATTATATAAGTCTGAAACACCTGAAAAATCTGCAAAAATATCAACAGATTTATATATGCAAATTTTAAAACTTGATGATGATTTACCTAAAAAAACCGTAGACGGAAGTGGTAATTATTCATTAAATGTAAAACCTGGCGTCTATTATGTCCTCATAAAATCTAAAAACAGAAAAAGTAGTTATGACATTTTAGAAAATGATGGAAAAATTTACATAAAAAAAATAAAAATTTCTGAAAACGAAAACAAAGATGTAAGCCATAATTTTGAACTTTAGAAAAACCGAACCGCCAACACACGCTACAAGCAATTTGGGCAATTGGCTTAATGGAAAGTTGGTTTTGTATTTGGGATGATTTGGCAAATCCGAAAGATAACGCTGATTTAGCCCCAAACTGCTTGTAGCGCGAGAACGTTATGTGCAACCCAAAGAGACAACGTACCAAACATAAACAGACGATAAAATGAAATCAGAAAATAGACTTGCAGGGCTTGGAATTTTGACAG
>NZ_FQZI01000014.1 GCF_900142035.1 Flavobacterium terrae
CTGGTCCTAGTGGCAGTTTTAGTTATGCCTCATCATCATATTGTGAGTCTATTACTACGCCAGTTGCTGTGACTTTATCGGGATTAACATCTGGGGGTAGTTATAGTGCTACACCGACTGGATTGATTATAGATCCAACTACTGGAGCGATCACACCAAATGGCAGTACACCTGGGACTTATACAATTAGTTATGATATTGGAGCTACAGCTAGTTGTCCGGCGTATTCGGCACCAACAGTTTCAGTTGATATTAATCCATCGCCTACAGCACCGGTTGTAACAGTTGTTCAGCCTACATGTACAGTAACTACAGGTACAATTACAGTAACATCTCCTTTGGGAGCTGGATACGAGTATAGTATTGATAATGGAACTAATTATCAAGCAAATCCTTCATTTACAGGAGTTATTCCTAATACATATACTGTTATAGTAAGAGATATTAGCTCTTCATGTGTTTCTCCAGCTACATCAGTTACAATAAATACACCTCCAGGATCACCCGCGATTCCATTAATAAATACAGCAGCCGCTACCTGTACTGCAGATGGCTCAAGTTCAATTGTGAATTACGATGCTACTTTAACGTATGTATTTACCCCGGCAGGTCCTACAGTTGGAGCTGGCGGATCGATTAGTGGTATGGCTGTAGGTACAAATTATACAGTTGTTGCGAGTAATACAAGTTGTTCATCGGCGCCATCTGCATCGTTTAGTAATGATGTAATGTTAACAGTTCCAGCGGTTCCTACGATAAGTTCTACAGCCGCTACTTGTACTTCAGAAGAGGTTAGTTCGATTAGTAATTACGATGCTACCTTAACGTATATGTTTACACCAGTTGGTCCTACAGTTGGAGCAAGTGGATTGATTAGTGGTATGGTTGTAGGTACAAGTTATACGGTAACGGCAGGAAATGGTAGTTGTTCATCGGCGCCATCTGCATCGTTTAGTAATGATGCGATGTTGGCAGTTCCAGCGGTTCCTACAATAAGTTCTACAGCCGCTAGTTGTACTTCAGATGAGTTGAGTGTAATAGGGAATTACGATGCTACTTTAACGTATGTGTTTACACCAGTTGGCCCTACAGTTGGCACGGGCGGAGCGATTAATGGTATGGCTGTAGGTACAAATTATACAGTTGTTGCAAGTAATACAAGTTGTTCATCGGCACCATCTGCATCGTTTAGTAATGATGTAATGTTAACAGTTCCAGCGGTTCCTACGATAAGTTCTACAGCCGCTACTTGTACTTCAGAAGAGGTTAGTTCGATTAGTAATTACGATGCTACCTTAACGTATATGTTTACACCAGTTGGTCCTACAGTTGGAGCAAGTGGATTGATTAGTAATATGGCTGTTGGTACAAGTTATACGGTAACGGCAGGAAATGGTAGTTGTTCATCGGCACCATCTGGATCGTTTAGTAATGATGTGATGTTAACAGTTCCAGCGGTTCCTACAATAAGTTCTACAGCTGCTAGTTGTACTTCAGATGAGTTGAGTGCAATAGGGAATTACGATGCTACATTAACGTATGTATTTACCCCAGTTGGCCCTACAGTTGGCACGGGCGGAGCGATTAATGGTATGGCTGTAGGTACAAATTATACAGTTGTTGCAAGTAATACAAGTTGTTCATCTACTGCATCTGCATCGTTTAGTAATGATGCGATGTTACCAACACCAGTATTAAACATTACAAATCCTTCAGCTGTATGTGAACCAGGAACTGTAGATTTAACAGATCCAGCAGTTACAGCAGGAAGTATTGGAGGAGGAACATTGTCATATTGGACAAATTCATCAGCAACTACACCATTGGCAAATCCAAGTGCTGTTGCAGTAGGTGGTACATATTATATTCAAAGTTTATCAGGAACATGTAAAGATATAAAACCTGTAACAGTGATAATTAATTCGGTACCTGTAGTTACATTGGTTGATGGTTTTATTTGTGTTGATCCAATTACACAGCTACCATTGAATGGAAGTACATATACAATTAATACGAATTTAAATGCTACAGATTATAGTTTTCAATGGACAGACAGTTTAGGAGCTCCTATAGGAAATGGTAGTTCTTATGTTGCAAGTGCGCCAGGAGTATATACAGTGGTAGTAACTTCAAATGCTACGGGGTGTTCTTCAGATCCAACGTCAGCAACAGTTGGAACTTCATCAGGTCCAGAGTCTTTAGAAGCCTTTGTTTCTGATTATTTTGCAGATGTGATGAGTATTAATGTTATTGCTACTCCAGCAGGGAATTATGAATATTCATTAGATGGTGGTGCTTATCAAAGTAGTAATGTATTTGTAGATGTTTCGCCCGGACAACATACAGTTTATGTTCGTGATGTAAATGGGTGTGGTGCTCCAATTTCAGTAACTAGAACACTGATTGACTATCCAAGATATTTCACACCAAATGGAGATGGATATCATGATACATGGAATATTTCTGCACTAAAAGATCAGCCTAATTCAAAAATTCATATCTTTGACAGATTTGGAAAATTACTAAAAGAAATCAGGCCATCGAGTAGTGGTTGGAACGGTACCTTTAACGGTCAAGACCTGCCTTCGACAGATTACTGGTTTGTGGTGTTTTACCAAGAAAAAGGACAAAACAAAGAATTTAAATCCCATTTCTCTTTAAAACGATAAAT
>NZ_FQZI01000013.1 GCF_900142035.1 Flavobacterium terrae
CCCGCCTGCGCAGATGGTACTGCAATCCTGTGGGAGAGTATGTCGCCGCCTTTCTTTTAAAAAACCCTATCAAATCTGATAGGGTTTTTTGTTTTATACCTGAAGCCCACTGGGTTTCCTCCTTTTAATTTCAAATGCTCAGTTCGCCCTTTGGGCTCGAGACTTTTAAAAAAAACTATCATCACTGATAGTTTTTTTTATAATACTTTGTGAAATGCCAGATAGTGTTTATGATTTACTATTATTAAAATGTATTGTAAAAAGATTGTTTAATTTTATTTTTAAAATTTAATTTAATGTAACTTTGTGGTTATCAAAAGTTTAAGGTTATGAAAAAAATAATTATTTCTAATTTTCATCCTATTTTGGTTGGAAATTTAATTAACCAAACTAAACTTAACCAATACACAAAGTTCTTATATCATCATTTTCAAAATCATCCAATTTTAGAAAGTTCGGGGAATTTATATGAAGATGAAGAAGATGTTAGTTTTGAAACTGTTTCAAATCATGTTGATAAGTATGCTATTGGATATGAAAATATTAACAGTAGGCAGGTTTTAATTTTTGAAGAAATTGAAAGCTTTATTGAAAATGATATGGTTAATACAAGACCTTCAGATTATATTTTTCCAATAGACTTTGAGATTCATTCAGGAAATTATTTTGGACCCAAGATAGAAATGAGGATGGAATGGTTCAAGCGTAAGATGAGATATGTATTTGATAAATTTTATTCAGATACACCTTCGAAACCAGAAAATATTATTCATGTAACTTGCTCAGGGTATTCATCTCCAAGTTTGGCACAAGAAGCCGTAATTAAAAGAAAATGGGATACGGTACAAGTTACTCATTCATATCATATGGGTTGTTATGGAGCTTTTCCTGCTTTAAGAACTGGAAGTTGTTTACTTAATGCAAGTAATGAAAATGGAAGGGTCGATATAATTCATACTGAACTTCTTTCTGCACATTTAAATCTGACGGAGTTTTCACCCTCTAATACAATGATTTGTTCCTTATTTGCAGATGGATTTATTGGATATTCACTTTATGATTTGGACTCTTTTATAAATGATTCTTCAATTAAAGAAAAAAAAGGCTTGACAATTTTAGCTTCCCATGAAGTTATAATTCCAGATTCTTTGGAAGATATGTCTTGGGACTTAGGAGAGTATAATTTTTTAATGACGCTTTCAAAAAGAGTTCCAGTATTTATTAGAAAGAACATAAAATCTTTTATGGAAACCTTGTGTAGTAAAGTAAATATTGATTTTGATGAATCTAAAAGTAAAATGTTTTTTGCAATTCATCCTGGCGGACCAAAAATTATTGACTATGTAGTTGAAGAATTAGGTTTAGATGTTAAGCAAGCTTCTTGGTCGTATGAAATTTTGAAAAGACAAGGAAACATGTCTTCAGCAACAATACCACACATCTTCAATGAAATTGTTAATGACATAAATATAGTTTCAGGAACTAAAATAATTGGAATAGCATTTGGTCCTGGTTTAACTGCAACAGGTCTAATAATGGAAAAACTTTAATTATCTAACTAAATATAGTTAAATGATTGTAAGTCTTATTGTAATAAAAAAGTTAAAAATTTAATTGTCAATAATATAGTTATAAAACTTTGTTAATTTTAACAATAATTTAAAATACCACTCAAGTAAAAAATACTTAAGTGTGATTGCTCTAAGCAATTAATACCTCCACAGCTAAGTTTGACGGTTTAATGTGATTGTGTCAAACAATAATACCTCCACATAAGTTGTATACAATAAGTTAATTCTTGAATCCTTCAAGTAATTACATGTTAAACTTAATTTTTCATTTTTAAATTTTAAACTTTATTGAAAAGGTTTTTGTTTTTACAGAATCCCTACTTCTACTTTTTTACCTACGATAGTATGGTTCTAAAACCATGTTATTATGAAAAAATTTATCATTACAATTTTTAAAACGGCACGATGTTGTTGCACGTTTTCCAATAGATTCCTAAACGATATTTGGAACTTATATTGGAATAGTACTTTTAATAAAAAGGTATTTTTTTATGGATTAATATTATTTTTTTCCTTTTTTCAGGAATCACTTTATGCACAATTGGTAGGTGGTTCTACTGTAAAAGCTAATTTTGGTGTAGAAGCAGATGTCTATGCAAATCGTCTTCAATTTCCAAATTTAGATAATCCTGTAATACCCCTTCCGACTGCATCTGGAACAGATGATTGGTTTGTAAATCAAAACCTATTTTCAGGTAGTGGGAAAGGCGTAATAGATCAATCAGGTGCAAATACACTTATAAATCAAATTCAAGCAACTAATAAAAATAATTTTTCTTTTGAAAGAAGACAATCAGTTACAACTCCCACTTTCCCTTTTCCATATCCTATTGTTGATGGATATTTATGGATTGACTCTGTTTATGGAAGGGATAATAATAGTGCTCAAGGTACAAGTGATTTGAGTATTTTTGGAGGTGGTGCTGATAAAAACTCAGACAATCCTAATACTTGGGAATTGGGTACTGGTAGTATACCTCAAAAAGATGATATCATTGATGTTTATGCGCATTTGAGAGGAGTTGGACCTAAAGCTCCAACCGAAGTTGACCCTAGACCATTTACAGAACTTTGGGCTTTTGCTGGAGGTTCACTTCGTGAGACTAATGGTAGTAAGCATATCGATTTTGAGTTTTTTAGAACTTTAATTGATTATACTCCCGGAGATATGGTCTTTGGAAACACAGGTAACGATGGAGGTCGAACTGCTTGGGATTTTGATGGAACAGGAAATATTTTAATTCCTGGGACTATTATTATTTCAGTTGACTATGAGGGTGGTGGTACTAAACCAGATGTTCGTATTAGAGTTTGGATGAATCAATCTGATTTAGCTGGTTTTAACTCATTAGCTAATAGACCTTTTAATATAGATGCATCTTCATTTGAACAAGGACTTGATAGTGGAACTTTTGGTTATGTTAGAATTGAAGCTCTTAATAATGCAGTTCCAAATATTTTCGGTCGTGTTAACAAAGAGTCAACAACATTAGCAGCTCCTTGGGGTACAATTGAAGGTCAAAACGCGATGTTTCAAACCGATTATAAAGAGTTTCAATTTGTTGAAATTGGAATTAATTTAACAGCTTTTGGTTTGGATAGACGTGGTGAAGAAGATCCTTGTTCGAATATATTAGGAAGCCTTGTAGTTAAAACAAGATCAAGCGCTGGAGGAAATAGTGATTCGTTTACAAGTGAATTAAAAGATTTCGCTGGACCTTATATTTTTGGTAATTCGACTGATCCTTCTGTTGATCTTGTTGGAGGTGGAGAAATTGATTGTACTAATCCTACCTTGACTCTTACTGCCAACCTAACAAATCCAATGACTAGTCCATCAAGTGTAACTTACACTTTTTATGGACCTGACAATGATAATGATCCAAATAACGGTCATGGTCCATTATTGCAAGGGCCTTCTTCAGATAATACACTGGAAATAAATGCTTCTAATGGAGCTGGTAGCTATACTGTAGTAGTAGATGCTCTAGGTTTTCCTGGATGTAGTAGATATGATAGTGTTAATGTTACTTTGAATTTATGTGATCCAGTTGATGTAACCGGTCCAAGTGATTTAACAGTATCTCAATGTGATTATGCAGATCAAGCAGGAGTAGATGCTGCGTTTAATACATGGTTAGCACAATTCCAAACTGTAAATGACGGATGTAGTGGTACAGGCGGTTTACAAGGACAATACGCTCCACCAAGTTTGTGTGAAGGCGGAGTTGTTAATGTGAGCTACCGTATAGCTGATAATTGTACATCAGATACAGCTTCGGCTACCTTTACATTAACAAAAGGCGATGCCGTTGATGTAACTGGTCCAAGTGATTTAACAGTATCTCAATGTGATTATGCAGATCAAGCAGGAGTAGATGCTGCGTTTAA
>NZ_FQZI01000012.1 GCF_900142035.1 Flavobacterium terrae
GAGCAAGAAAAAGTTAAGATTACCAACAATAAATAAAGCATTTTATTTTTCATACTCGAATTTTTACAACGTAGCTACAAAGCTTGCATATAACGTTCCTGCGCTTGGCGAGGTTGCGAAGTACGGAACTGATTATTTTCGGTTAAATTATAAATTTCTTGCGAAACGTGAACGTGATTTTACCACAAAACTCGCAATCTCGCCAAACGCATGTTATGCGGGGGTTGTTTAGTCGGAATTACTTTTAAATCGCAAATTTTTTACGCTTCTGTTGGCACATTCCAATTTTCCGTCTTCTGTTTTTCAGTTTCAATTTAGCTTTTTATATTCAGTTTGTTAATTGTCAATCTTTATGCTTTTTAAATTCCAATTTTCACGTTTCTGCTTTTTCGCGCTTTTACATTTAGATTTCAACTTTCACGCTTCTATTTAGATTCTAATTTTACGTTTTCAATTTTAAGCGCAATGTTTTTCAGTTTTCAGCTTTTCAGCTTTTCAGATTCCAACTTTCACGTTTCTGTTTTGTCAATTTTCTGCGGAAACAAATGTTTATTTTCTGATTGAATTTACCTGCGTAATTTCGGCTCAACTCACGCATAACGGTCTTGCGCTTGGCGAGGTTGCGAAGATCGGAACTGATTATTTTCGGTTAAATTATAAATTTCTTGCGAAACGTGAACTTGATTTTACCACAAAATTCGCAATCTTGCCAAACGCATGTTACTGGCTGGTCTTTTAGTCGAAATTACCATTAAACGGCTAACTTTTCACGCTTCTGTTGGCACATTCCAATTTTCAAGTTCGCTTCGCTTATTTGCTTTCGCTCGAGTCAGTTTTTCGGTTTCAATTTAGCTTTTTAGATTCAGTTTGTTGATCGTCAATTTTTATATTTTCAGATTCCGTTTTTCATGTTTCTGCTAGTCAATTTCAATTTTCATGTTTCAAATTTCTGCGTAAGTTTGGCAGATTTCAATTTTTCAAGTTTGCTTCGCCTATTCGCTTTCGCTCGAGTCTGCTTTTCAGATTCCAACTTTCACGTTTTTGTTTTGTCAACTTTCTGCGGAAAGAAATGCTTATTTTCTGATTGAATTTACCTGCGTAATTTCGGCAGACTAGCCAGTAACGGTCCGCGGCTAAAGAAAGTGGCGTAAGCCAAAACCAAGCCTAACCAAAAATAGACAAAATTTAGAAAATTCGGAGAATTTTCGGGAAATTCTTGATCAAGCCATTTACTTTAACCGCTGTTGTGCACTGGTTTTATTTAAAGTCATTTATGTTTTTTCTAACATAATCTAAAACTAAACTGCCAATATTTTCTTCATAAAGATAAAATTTATCTTCAAGTTGAGTCCATTTTTCGGAAGTTTGCTCATCAATATTTTCTAAAATTTCGCGTCTTTTTTCGTTATTTTTTGGGATTGGATTTTCAGGAAAGTAACTGTAAGCTTCTTCAACTAACTTAGCGGTTTTTGTCGCTCCAATTCTTTTCAAAGCTTCTAAAGTTTCGGTTGCATAATCGCCACTTGAGTTAAAGAAAAACTGGTCAAAACCTCCATTATTGATTTCGGCTTCCAATATCTCAACGTAAAGAAATGTTTGTTCGGCTTCATTTAAGTTTTCAAAATCATCGAATAATTCAGTTTTTTTCCAAAGTATTTCTTGAATTTTCAATATAGATTCTGTTTCATCTTTAATTAATAAAGCTTTTTCTATTTCAGACATTTGATTGCAATTAGTAAATGAGAAAAATATTAATATGTAAATTATTTTTTTCAAGATTTCGTTCGGTTTAAACTTGTGCACAACGTCCCGTGGCTTTGCGAAGTTTGGGTTTATATTGCCCCAAACCATTCCATTCGGACTGAAGTCAAATATACAAAAAGATCGTCCCATTAAACACCCAAGCCCAAATTTCGCAAAACCACTGTTAGCCACAGTATTTATATTGTAAACAAAGTTCTGTCGTTAATTTTGGATTCAAGTGTAATTAATATTTTTTCAAGTTCAACATTTGCTTCTGCTTGTAATCCAAGTAATACTGAAATACCGTCGCTATCAGTACTGTATCTTTTACTAAGTTTCAGTTTGTAACTTTTGTCTTTTTCATTATTCAATTCATAAGAATGGAAGTGCATAGAATCTCCAATTTTTGGATTATCTGAAACTTCAGAAAAAGTAAATTCTTGTTTTATGTAATCTAGTAGGCAATCTTGTGTAACTAAGACTAAGTGCTTGTTTAAGTTTTCGAACGTGTGAATTTTGTGATGGATTTGGACTAAAATTGTTTTGGCTGTCATCTTCCAATTCATTCCAAATGGTTTTTTAGAATCGGTAATTGTGTCTTTTGTTTCAAAACCTTGCTCTTTCAAAAATCTTTGTCTTTCTGGCCAAACTGTGCCAGTAGTATCTAAAGTTTGTAATTCTATACCAACAAAATCTTTAACCTTCCTGTTTGAATCTGTTGATACTAAAAAATAATCTACATTCCCGCCAGGAATTTTAATTTCTGAAAGAATATGTAATTCATTTCCTGGTTCATGAGCAGTAAGTAAATGAATACAGTCCATAAAAATTTGTTTTCTTTCAAGTAATCTAAAAGGACAAATAATTATATTTTTTTCATCTTTACCATAGTTAAGAGTACATGTGCCAATTGCAATTTCAGGTTCGCTTTTTCTATTCTTAATACATTTTTTATCAATATACTTACAATGTTGTGTTTTTAGTTTTTCTACCCAATTAATACTGTTATCTTTTGTCGATTCAGTAAATAGTTCAGTTACTTTACTCATATAAATTCAGCTTGTATCTCTTTAGCAATATCTACATACTCTGACGAGATATCAATACCAATTGATTTTCGGTTAAACATTTTTGCGACTCTCATTGTAGTACCTGTTCCGCAAAACGGGTCTAAGACAATTCCATCTTTTGGACAAGTTGCTAATATTGGAATTTTACATAAATCTTCTGGGAAAACAGCATAATGTTTTTTCCTTTTTTGCGAATCTTCAGGTACAATATCCCAAACGTCAGTAGGCATTGTTCCGTTTGGATTATAAAATAAAAAATAAAATCCCTTGTCTTTTAATTGTTTAGCTCTTCCCGATAATTTTTCAGAATCTGAATGAGTAGAACGTTGTTGATTCCTTATAATCATTCGGAAATCTGCAAGTTCATTATTTTCTATTCGTTTTAATACGTTTTCCAGCTCATTAAAGGCATTTCTTTTTTCTTCTTCGGTCAATGAAGTAGAAAGTTCAATCTGTCTTTTGTATCTGATTCCACTTACACCTGTTGCAGATATTACTGCTCCATTCTGCACTTTACTTTTTCTAGGTTTTGAACGTATTGCAATATCATCATAAAAATATCCAGTAGGCTTACTTGTAAAATGAAAAACATGTTCGTGAACATTGCCCAATCTGTCCTTTGTGCTATTCATTCCGCCTTTTTGCTTATTCCAAATAATACTGTTTCTCAAAGTCCAGTTTTGTTCATTTGTCATTCTAAGTGCAACTTGCCAAGGAATTCCTAAAAGAGATTTATTATGATATTTATCTCCAATATTTAACCAAAAAGAACCTGTAGGTTTTAAAACTCTTTTTAGTTCTTCTATTATATTCAGTAG
The DNA here is from genome assembly GCF_900142035.1 of Flavobacterium terrae. Taxonomy (GTDB): domain Bacteria; phylum Bacteroidota; class Bacteroidia; order Flavobacteriales; family Flavobacteriaceae; genus Flavobacterium; species Flavobacterium terrae. The sequence continues at coordinate 3,632 of NZ_FQZI01000012.1, forward strand.
ATTTTCTATAAATTCAGAATAAGTGTTCTCAAGACCAATTCCGCCATTTTCATATTGTCGTTGCCCCCAGTATGGAGGACTTGTTATAATGCAGTCAACATAATTATCAGGTAAAGTTTTCAATACATGCAAAGCGTCACCAATTAAGTAAATTGGGTCTTTACTTGAGTTCTTTCTATAACTTTCAAATTCTGTTTTTATCATTCTGCAAATATACAGTTTTATTTTTTTTAATATTGTGGCTAACGTCCCGCCGGCTTGGCCTGCTGTTGCGGCATTCGTACACGGAACTTCACAAATATTAACAAATTTTGGTTTAACGCGTAACTTTCCAAA
>NZ_FQZI01000001.1 GCF_900142035.1 Flavobacterium terrae
CCCAGATGTTAATCCCGATAAAGTCACAGCAACTGGCGTAGTAATAGACTCACAATATGATGATGAGGCATAACTAAAACTGCCACTAGGACCAGGGGTAGTATTTAAAAGAAAAGATGTTTCAAAAGTACATCCCGTATTATTTAAATCCTCGATCACAACCCAAATAGACTCTCCTGTACCTGTACTAGAATAAGCAGCTAAATTCCCGTTTGGTATAACAGGACCTGTAGCAGAACCAGAATGATATACGAAACTGAAATCTGAAGGACTTTGACCATCAAGCATATAAGTATTCTGATTTATGTCATATGTATAAGGAGGACCAGTTGCAGTAGTACAAGCAACTAAATCTTGAGGCACTATTAAAGGATTTGTGTAATAAGTAACATCAATATCATCTTGAGCTATCAAACATCCAGTAGAATTATAAACACTTAATTGATAATTACCTGGTTCTGTAACAGTAATGGATGGGGTATTAACTCCAGTCATTACATTAGTATTTTGTGTCCAAACAAAAGTGTTACCAGTTGGGCTTAGTCCAGAATTAATGATAACTGAACCTTCACATCCTAAATAAGAATCAGCTCCAGAGCCGTCAGTAAGCACCATTGGTTCGATTTCGAAATCTTTAAGAAAGACTGCAGAATCGAATGCGTCATCCTCTACGTTAGCAATAGCCAATTTAATGTGATATACCTGTCCACACAAAAGTTCAGCTTGAGCACTCAAGCCTCTTGTAAAACCATCATACTGTACGGTGTAAGCCGGATTCCATGTTGTAGGATTCACACCAATATTAGAATTATTATAATAATAAGCACAATTTGTACAAACACCACTATTATTGAGTCCATTATTAACAGTATTAATAGAAACCGGAATAGCTGTATTAGGAATCAAAGCTATATTTATAGCACTTCCACTGTAAGGACCTGAAATCCCTGGACCACTTAAGAAAAACCCAAAAGTGTCATTAAAACTTGCATTAACATAATCTGGATATTCTTCAGATGCAAAGACATAATCGAATCGCAAACTTGGACCAGTCGCCAAAAAATCGAATTCTAAAACGGCCACATTATCAATCTCTTTAATATTTATAGGTTGTGTCCCTGGAGGATTAATTGACAAATATAAATCAGGATCTCCAACAAAAGGAAAAGCAGGAGGACTACTAGCGCCAGGAACATTATTCGGACCAAGTGCAACTTGTGTTTTACCAGTAGTCATAATCAAACCTCGATCCAAACCTAAATTAGTAGGATTAAAATTAGTAGTAAATTCACCCACCTGATCTCTAACAACATTAGCATTTACTGTTGAACCGTTAAATTTTATATTAAATGGAGTGACTCCATTACCCACCAAAGCGTTTTGCACTAACTGTGCTGGTGTTTGAGTATTGTTTACTGTAAGCTGTGCTTGAGCAAAAAACACAAAAAACAGTAAAAACAATAAGTAAAGTTTCTTCATTTATAGTTGTGTGTTAAAATAAACGTTAAAAAGTTATAATTTGCCAAATTTACACTTTCAAATGGATTTTGTTTGTTAATTTTGCAAAAAAAATCACAGTAATGAAATTAATTACCATAAAAAGCACTCAAAATCCGAATATTTTAAAATTTGAATTTTCTTATTTTATTAGCCCAAATCAAAGTTTTGAGTTTAAAAATATCGACGAGTGTAAAGATTCACCTCTTGCACAACAGCTTTTTTATCTACCATTCGTAAAAACAGTATATATTTCAGGAAACTTCATAGCAATTGAAAAATTTAGCATTGTAGAATGGGATGATGTTAAACTAGAAGTTGCTGAACAAATGGAAGCCTATGTTAACGCTGGTGGAGAAGTAGTAAAGCCAAAGGAAGAAAACAAAAAAGTTGCACTAACTGTTTATGCAGAAAGCACCCCGAACCCTTCAGTGATGAAATTTGTTGCAAGTAGGCTACTTACAAAGAGCATTGTTGAATGTAAAAATATTGATGAAACACAAGCTTCGCCTCTAGCAAAAGAATTATTCAACTTCCCTTTTGTTAAAGAAGTTTTTATTGATGAAAATTACATTTCTGTAACTAAATATTCAGTTAGTGAATGGCAAGATGTTACTAATGAAGTCCGAACTTTTATAAAAGAGTTTATAGAAAGTGGAAAAATTGCTGTTGATGAAACAAAAATTGAAACTTTAGATAAACAAGAAAAACAGCAAATCAAGAATTTTGATAATCTAGATGTTACTTCTCAAAAAATAATTAACATCATAGAAGAATATATAAAACCTGCCGTTGCTGCTGATGGTGGAAATATTTTGTTTGATTCTTTTTCTGAAAACGATAAAACAGTAAAAGTAATTTTACAAGGAGCCTGCAGCGGATGTCCCTCGTCAACATTCACTCTTAAAAACGGTATTGAAAACATGTTAAAAGAAATGCTTCATGATCAAGAGCTTAAAGTGGAAGCATTAAACGGTTAAGATTTCTGTTATTAATTTTTAAATTCATAACTTTAATACTAATTAACAACTAAAAATATCTATGTTATGTCAGTATTAAAAGTAATTGAAGTTCTGTCAAGTTCAACAACAAGCTGGGAAGATGCTACAGCAAAAGCGGTGGAAAAAGCATCAAAATCAGTTAAGAACATTCGTTCTGTGTATGTACAAGATCAAAGTGCCACAGTAAAAGACGGTAAAGTGACTGAGTATCGAGTTAATTTAAAATTAACTTTCGAAATAGAATAAAAAATTAAAAAATTAAGCACTTCCAACGAAGTGCTTTTTTATTCTATTTTAATAAAAAAATTCGTAATATTACTGTAATTAACTTAAAATCAAAACAAAATGGGAATTGGAAGTTTTTTTAAGAATCTATTTGGTTCAAAAGAAAAAGTAGAGGAAATCACTGAAAAAGTAAGTGATTTTGCTGATGACGCTATTGCTAAAGCAAAAGAAAGTGCAGCGCCACTTGTTGACAAAGTTGAAGATTTTGCTGAAAAAGCAGGTGAAAAAGTTAAAGAATTTGTACCGCAAGCAGCAGAAACAATCGATAATATTGTAGAAACAGTAAAAGAAAAAGCTGACGCCGTTATAGATAAAGTTGAAGAATTAGCTCATGGAGCTGTAGATACAGCTGAAGAGAAAGCCAATAATTTTGTTGATGAAAAATTAAACGATACTCCTTCAGAAGAAACTAAATAGTAATTTATTTAGAAGATGTAGTTATCATAAAATCTTTTAAATAAAAAGGCTCAAAGTAAGCGACATTAACTGTGTCGCTTTTTTTATATTTTTCAAATGCTAAATTTCCCATTTGCTTTGAAGAAGGGAAAACATACTCATCATGATAAATAAACTTGTCTCCTTTTAAAACCTCTTTACATTTTGATGCTCCATCACCTAAAAAATGTATTTTATTTTCAATTTCAGAAAAAGACTCTTCATTAATTATTTCAGATTTGACTTCTCTAATTAAATTAAAATCAGAGCTGAAAATTGCTGTGTAACATTCCATCCTTCTAGCATCTATCATTGGAACAACCACATCATCATTTACAGAAAGTTCACGAGCTAAAATTTCTAAAGTATCTAAAGCAATTAAAGGAATGCTTAAAGCGTAACAAATTCCTTTGGCGGCAGAAACGCCAATTCTCAATCCTGTATAAGATCCAGGACCTTGACTTACAGCAACTGCATTTAACTTAGAAAATTCAATTTCAGATTCTTTCAAAACCTCTTCAATAAAAACGTGCAGCTTCTCTGCATGAGAATAACCATCTTCAAAAGCCTCTCTGGTACTAATTGTTTCTCCATTTAATGATAATGATACTGAACAATTTTTTGTTGATGTTTCTATAGAAAGAATATAAGTCATAGCTATTTATTATAAGCACAAAGGTATTAAAAAACAAAAAGCTCCAAAACTTTAAAAGTTAAAGAGCTTTTATAAATAATCAATTAAAATTTAATTTTTAGCTAGTTTTATTTTCTTTTAGTTTTTTATTTTCAGCTTCCTTCTCTTCCTTAGTCTTTACATATACTTGATCTCCTGGATTAAGTTCTTTAGTAACAACCGTATAAGGTCCTGAAACAATAGTTTCACCTTTTTTCAAACCACTAAGTACTTCGATAAAAGTATCATCTTGAATACCAGTTGTTATAATTCTTAATTTGACTTTATCACCATTTTTTACAAAAACACATTCGTAGCGCTTTTCACTTTTTACTGTTGGTTTACCATCAGAGTTTTCTGCTTCAGAATTTTCATCAACAAAAGTATTTCTGGCTGCTGTTGTATCAGTTCTCATTACTACAGCACTAATAGGCACTGCTACAATATTTTCTTTTCTTTCTGTGATGATATCAACTGTAGCTGTCATTCCTGGTCTAAACGGTGAAAAATTTGATGGTTTCCCTTTAACCAAATCTGCATAAGACTCTTTTAAAATTCTAACTTTTACTTTAAAATTAGTTACTTGATCAGCAGAAAGTGCAGTACTTGCAGAATTTGAGATACTTGTTACTACACCTTTAAATTCTTTTTTTAGATACGCATCTACTTCAACTTTTGCAGAATCTCCAATCTCAATTTTTACAATATCATTTTCATTTACATCAACTTCAACCTCCATATTGTTTAGATTGGCTACACGCATCATTTCTGTACCTGCCATTTGTTGTGTTCCTAAAACTCGTTCACCTAACTCAACATCGAGTTTCGAAATAGTCCCGTCTACTGGTGCATAAATAGCGGTTTTCCCTAAGTTTTCTTTTGATTCACTTACAGTTGCTGCTGCGCTCTCAACATTATAATATGCTGCTTGTTTGGCTGCTTGAGCTCCTTCAAAAGTAGCTACTGTTTTTTCCCATTCTGAACGTGAAATAACACCTTTATCAAAAAGTTTCTTATTACGATCGTAATTTGATTTTGCTTCTTTAAACTGAGCATCTGCTTGGCTTAAACCTGCTTTAGTATTAGACAATCCAGATTTTGATCTATTTAATCCTGAAACATATAATTCTGGATTAACTCTAACCAACAAATCTCCTTTTTTAACTATTTGCCCTTCTTTAACTGGCAAAGCAATAATTTCACCCGAAACTTCTGAAGATATTTTAACTTCTACTTCAGGTTGAATTTTTCCTGTAGCCGAAACAGTTTCAACAACAGTTCGTTGTTCAACATTAGTAATTTCAACCTCAGTACCCTTCTTTTTGTTACCAATTACTCCACTTTTGCTTAAACCTAGTAAAGCAACTATGAACAAAACAGTTCCTCCAAGTAGTATATATTTAGTCTTTTTTGTCATGATAGTATTATTTTGAAAAAATCGGAATACCGAAATAAAATTCTAAAATTTTGGTTCTAAAAATATAGTCGTATTTTGTTCTTAATACTTCCGATTGAGCATTAATAAACATATTTTGTGCTTGATTGTAGTCAAAAACATTCATAAGTCCTACTTCATATCTTTCCTTTGCATATTCAAGAGCGCTTTGTCTAGCTTCAAAAGTTACTAAAGCTGCTTCGTATGATTTTTGTGCACCTTTTGTATCTGTATAAGCTGTGTAAACTGTTCTTTCTAAATCAATTTCTGATTGTTGCAATGCAATTTTTGAACGCTCTAAAGCAATCTTTGATCTTGAAACATTATTTCTAGCTGCAAAACCATTAAAAATTGGCACCTGAAGTGACAATCCAAAGTTTTGACCTTTATTATCACTAAACTGATTAAAAATAGCGTCAGGCTTTCCTAGAATCGGGGAAAAATTTGGTTGAACTACTTGCTGACCTGTCCCATCAACATATCCAATCACTGAAGTTGGATTAGAAGCATTTGGAACAATACCCACTACTCTATCTGAATAAGCAGCTCTTGTATTAAAACTGTAAAAACCTGTTAAGGTTGGCTGATATACACCGCGAGCAATCTTAACATCTTTTTCAGCAATTGAAACATTAGTTTGAGCAATTTTAAGTTCTGTTCTTAACTCTTTAGCTTTATCCACTATTGCTTTTGGATCCTGAAGCAGGATTGAACTCTCTGGAACAACTGTATCTCCATCTACAATATCAAACTCTTTAAAATCTTTTAATTGTAATAGCTGAGCCAAGCTTAGTTTTGAAATTAGCAATGCATTTTCGGCAGCAATCAATCTTTGATTATCCAAAGCTACAGTTGCCTTAATGTCTAGTATATCTCCTTTAGGTATTACACCAGCTTCTAACAATTCATTAGATCTCTCTAACTGTTTAGTGTCATAGGCCAATTGCTCTTGTTGCACTTTTAAAGTTTCCTTGTTGAAAACAATCTGCAAATAAGCATTTACCACATTTAACGAAACATCTTCTTGCATTTTAGTTAACTGATACTGCGAAGAAATAATAGAAAGATTTGCTTTTCTAAGTTGATTTTGATTTTGCAAACCTTTATAAATGTCAACATTAACATTTAATCCCGCCGAAGTAAACTGAGTTGTTTGATTTTCTAACAAACCAGTTGTTATATTTTGGTTCAAACCAATATTCCATGAGTGTGAGGCTTGACCGTTTACTGTAGGTAAAAAATTACCTATCGCATCACTCTTACTTATTCTAGACGTTTGATTATCTAAAGAGATTTGCTTAATGGAAATATTGTTTTTAATGGCGTAATCTACACATTCTTCTAATGTCCATTTTTTTTGTTGTCCAAAAGACTGAAACGACATGAAAAGAATTACAAGTAAACCGCTAATTTTTAAGTTCTTCATTTGTATTTGAAAGTATATCTCAAAACCTAATTGTTTTTACCAATTAAATCTTACATAATTTTCTCAATAAGACATCGATTTCTCTTTTTTGTTACATTTCACAAACAATATTTTTTAGAAAATAATTTACATTTGCTCATCAAGATATTGTTATGAAAAGATTTTTGTTTGCTATGGCCTTCAGTTTCATAGGATTTTTATTTAATAGCTGTTCAAGTTCTCAAAAAATTGAATTGATGAAACCCGAACCAGATGAGGCATTACCCATAAAATACCCCATTACATCCTCATATATTAGTTTTCCTGTAAACTTATCTCTTAAAGACATTGAAACTCAAACTAACAAGTCATTAAATGGATTAATTTATGAGGATTCGAATTTAGAAGACGATAAAACTCAAATGAAAATTTGGAAAAGTGCTCCTATTGTAATTTCAGAAGAAAACAATAAGCTTAAAACTATAGTTCCTTTAAAAATATGGGCCAAAGTAAAATATGGAACAGATGCGCTAGGCATGAATTTATTCGATATTAGAGAATTCAATTTGAATGGAACTGTCACTCTTTTGAGTGATGTAAAAATGAGTAATTGGAAAGTTTCTACAACTACTTCTCTAGAAAATATCGATTGGCAAGAAAGCCCAACAGTAACTATAGCAGGAAAACAAGTTTATATAACGTATTTAGTAAATCCTACAATTAAAATATTCAAATCTAAAATTGAGAGAAAAATAGACGAATCGCTCAATAAAACATTAGATTTCAAATCGAACATGCTTGACTTAATGCAAAAAGTAAGCGATCCAATCGAAATGAGCCAAACCTATCAATCTTGGTTAAAAGTTACACCACAAGAACTATACACTACAGAGGCGCAACTTAAATCAAATTCGGTTAACTTGACTGTTGGATTAAAATGTTTGATGGAATCAAGTATTGGCTTAAAGCCAAAATCAAACTTTGACAGAAACAAAATTGTTCTAAAAACCACATCCAACTTACCTGAAAGAGTTGTTGCCAATATTACTGCTGTATCTACCTACCAAGATGCATCTAGAATTATGACACAAAATTTCAAAGGGCAAGTATTTGGCTCAGGCAAAAGAAAAGTAGTGGTTCAAAATGTGCAAATTTGGCACAAACAAGGAAAAATGATTATAGCATTGGATATGACCGGTAGCCTTAACGGAAGAATTTATCTTTCTGGATTTCCGCAATTTGATGCAGATAAAAAAGAATTGTATTTTGATGAATTAGACTATGCTTTAGAAACTAAAAGTCGCTTAATGAAAACAGCCAATTGGCTTTTTCAAGGCATGGTTTTGACTAAAATCAAAGAAAGTTGCCGCTATTCAATACAACCCAATTTAGAAGAAGGAAAGAAAACAATGCTTCAATATTTAAACAATTATTCTCCTGTAACAGGCGTTTTTGTGAATGGAAAAATGAATGATATCACTTTTGAAAAAGTGCAACTTACCAATTCATCAATAATTGCATTTCTAAATATTACTGGAAACGTAAAAGTAACAGTTAATGGACTATAATTCCTTAACTACTTTTTTTCTTTTGATACATTCTATAAACAGCAAACCCAATAAGACCAACCAAGATATAAGGAATTACCATTAAATACACTATACCATCATTGACTGCCTCCGCTTGAGAAACATCACCAGTACTTTCTAAAGAAGCACGACACATTGCACACTGAGCATTTGAAACAATTGGCAGTAAGCAAAAAGTGATAAGTAAAAGAAGAATTTTTTTTAACTTCTGACTAATTAACATAATACGGAGAAATCATTAAATACACCACTACTCCAGTAACAGCAACATACAACCAAATAGGAAATGTGATTTTTGCAATTTTCTTGTGTCTATCAAAACGCTCTGCCAAAGCCCTAACATAAGTAATTAAAACTAATGGTATAATCGCTATTGAAAGGGTAATGTGAGTAATCAAAATAAAGAAATAAATTGCTCTCATAGCACCTTCTCCTCCGTAGGGAGTTGCGTCTGCTGTCATGTGATACGCAACATACATTCCTAAAAATGCAACAGACAAACCAATTGCCGTCTTCATTAAATTCTCATGAAGCTTTCTTTTTCCATTTTTAATAGAAATAACCGCCCAAACTAGAATAACTGCTGTAATACCGTTTATAGTCGCATAAATAGGAGGAAGAAAAGAAAGAGGCTCAACATCAAAACCAAAATCTTTCAATTTCACTTTAAACAAAAGTGCCACTACTAAAGGAATAGCAACTGATAAAATTGTAATCCAAACGTTATACTTTTTTTCTGTATTGTTTTCCATTATTCTGCTAATAATTTTGTTATGTCTTGTTTTAACTGTTTCACTCCTTCTTCTTTTAACCCATCATAATAAATTATTGGATTTCCAAAATCGTCTTTACGGCTTCTAATGTTACCCTCTTTATCTATTAATGCAAATAAACCAGAATGCTCAAAACCCCCATTTACGTTTTTATTCTCACCTGCATATAAATTGAATCCTTTATTGGCAATATCAAAAATTGTAGCTTTATCACCTGTTAAAAAATTCCAATTTATTCCTTTTGCCTGAATATCCTCTGCATGCTTTTTTAATACTTCAGGAGTGTCATTTTCCGGATTGATTGTTATTGAAGCTATACCAAAATTAGTATTAGATGCAAAACTCTCTTGAATAAACTTCATATTTCTATTCATAATAGGGCATATTGTAGGACAAGTTGAAAAGAAAAACTCAACTACATATACTTTCCCCTTATAGGTATCATTTGTGATCGTTTTATTTTCTTGATTAGTTAGAGAAAACTTAGGCACTGGTCCAATAGTCATCAAATCTGATTTAGCTGTACTAACATCACCAATAGAATTTAGACGGTCTCCTTTAACAACATCATTGTTCTTTATACGTTCAACTATTTTAGGGATAAAAAAGATTCCAAAAACTAAAATGACAAAAGCCATTCCTATGTAAGACTTATTTTTCATTATTTATTTTTTTTCGTGTAAACGGAAATTCTTCTTGCTGTTATTTCTTTTAAGAGCTAATCTATATTCGCGAAGCATTATTTTAACATCGTCAGACATATCATTATGCAAATCCGCAGCCGAAATTGTATTGTAACTCTCTTTGTACTCTTCTATTCCTTCTTTGTTTTTACCTTTTCGTCCTCTATGATTCCTATCCTTATCTAGAATTATCACTTCAGAAGTACTTTTGTCAGCGTCAAGCTTTCCAACCAAATGAAAACTATCATAATACGATTGAATCTCATCGGGTTTTGCAAAAACAAATTTCCAAGCACTCATATTTTCTGTAAATCCAGACAACTTTTCGATCAATTCTTTAACCTGATCCTGAGATCCATCTTTGGCAATCATTACAACCTGAAAATCTTTAAACCCAACATACTTGTCATATATTTTTTGATTAAGATTAAAGATATTTCCTTGATTTCTTTTTATGTCACTTCCAATAAACCCTAAGACCGTAATTTTATCTTTTAAAGAAACCCTTTTCCCATCTAAAGAAGACCACTCAGGAAGCTCTTTATTATTTTTAGAAATTGTCGGTAAAAAAAGTTGATTGTGTGTTGCTGATGCAAATATTAAATAAATAACTATTGGCAACGCCAACAAAGTAAGGAGTATTATTTTTTTCTTCATTAGAAAAGAAATTTAGTGGGTACAAAAATAAAAAAATCCCGACGAATCGGGATTTAATTTTCAATAATATGTTGTTAAAAATTCCACTTAATAGTAGAAGTTTTAAATACGTCATAAATATAATCTGCTTCAACAAGTAAAATGAAAACCAAATAGATAATCAAAAATACTAGCGGCCCTACAATTGACCAACGAAGCGATGCAGTTTCACCCTCTAAGTGCATGAATGCCCACATAATTCCGTAAGCCTTAGCAATTGTTAAAATGATGAAAATCCAGTTTAACAAGTTCATCCCTAACACGTTTGTAAAATGCAATGAATGTGGTTTATAAATACCTAATGCAACTTCAACTATAGTAATTAAAGATAAAATTCCGAAAACTTTCCAGATTCTACCAACGTTTGATTCGTGTGCGTGTCCCATAATAATTTAATCTTTTTAATTACACTAAATAGAAGAATGTAAATACGAATACCCAAACTAAATCTACAAAGTGCCAGTATAATCCAACTTTTTCTACCATTTCATAGCTTCCTCTTCTTTCGTAAGTACCTAATAAAACATTTAAGAAAATGATAATATTAATAACTACTCCTGAGAATACGTGGAAACCGTGGAAACCTGTAATAAAGAAGAAGAAATCTGCAAACAATCTGTTTCCGTACTCATTACGTTTTAAATTAGCTCCCTCTACTACATATTTAGCATTTTCTACTAATTTCAAAGACTCTTCACGAGATAAAACGATTTTATGTTTTGTAGCAGCGTCAATCTTTTCAGAACGCACTAAAATTTCTTCATTAGCTTTGAAACCTTCAACAACTTGATTCACAGAAACAGAAGGTAAAGCTGACTCATCAAAAAACCAAACTCCATTACTTCTCTTGTGTTGAATTCTCTCTTCTGGAGTATTTGAAGCAAATTCAGAAAGTGAAACTCTAGCATAACCAGAAGGTTGAGTTTTATCAACTTTCACAAACTGTAATAACGACCCTCCTTTTGTTTCGATAGCCCCATGCTCACCGTTAATGAAGTTTTTCCACTCCCAAGCCTGAGAACCAACGAAAATTAAACCACCAATAATGGTTAAGAACATATATAAAACTACTTTATTCTTTTTCATTTGGTGTCCTGCATCTACAGCTAATACCATAGTTACAGATGAGAAAATTAGAATAAAAGTCATTAACGCCACATAATACATTGGCGCCGGCACTCCGTGCATGAATGGGAAGTGAGTAAACACTTCATCAGCCAAAGGCCATGTTTCAATAAATTTAAATCTTGAAAAACCATAAGCAGCAAGGAATCCAGAGAATGTTAAAGCATCGGAAACGATGAAAAACCACATCATCATTTTACCATAGCTTGCATTCATCGGCTCATTTCCGCCGCCCCAAGTTTTACCTTCAGCACTTGTAGTAACTGTCGTTGCCATAGAATTATAATTAAAAAGTTGTCAAATGTACGTTTTTTTCTTATTTCACGAAATACAAAAACAAAAACAAATATACCCAAAGAAAGTCTAAAAAATGCCAAAACATTGCACCTAGCTCAATTCCAGTGGTTTGAGTTGAGTTGTATTTTTGTTTAAAATGATTATAAATTACTATTAGTAAAGAAATTATTCCTCCAAACAAGTGTGCCATGTGTAAATAAACCAAAACATACAGAAAAGCAACATTGATTGACCCCACACCTCCAACTGGAAATAAATTCTTTTTAAAAAGATAATCAAACCCTTCAAATTGACAAATAACAAAACCAATACCCAAAATTAAAGTAGTGAGTAAAAAAAAAGTAGTTCTTTTTCGATTATCTTTTTGAATTGACTTTTTTGCCAAATGAAATGTTATACTACCTAAAACAATCATTACTGTACTAATAGTAAAAACAGGTGGAATCACCATATTATGCACCCAATCTTTTCTTGAAGCACTCACCAAGTACGCACTTGTTAAACCCGCAAACATCATAAACATACTTAGCATCCCAAAAAGCAAAATTAACTTGTATGATCTTGCTGTCTTTTGTTTATGCTCTTGCATTGTCATCGCCTCCATATCTTTTTATCTTAAAAATTTATCTGTTATATACACTATTTGCAAAAGTGAAATATACGAAACACTAACCAACATTAATGTTTTAGCCGTTTTATCATCTCGCTTTTGATACAACATTACTGCCGCTCTTAACATCCATAATCCTAGTAAAACAACAATAATTGTAGCCACTGTCGACAGATACAATTGACCAGTATAACCAAAAGTAGGTAAAATTGAAGCCACGACTAACCAAACTGTATACAAAATAGTTTGCATTGCAGTTGATTTGTCTTTATGCCCTGTTGGAAGCATATAAAAACCTCCTTTTTTATAATCTTCGTATAAAAACCAACCAATAGCCCAAAAATGTGGAAATTGCCAAAAAAACTGAATTAAAAAAAGTGTCCCTGCTTCAATTCCAAATTCTCCAGTTGCAGCAACCCAACCTAACATAAAAGGAATAGCCCCAGGAAAAGCCCCAACAAAAACAGAAAGTGGTGTTATTGTTTTAAGTGGTGTGTATACGCAAGTATATAAGAAAATTGAAATTGCGCCAAACATGGCTGTTTTTTCGTTAATATTATAAAGGATAGTTAATCCTATTATAGTTAAAAGAGAAGCGATAACAAACGCAGCTTTAACAGACATTCTTCCAGAAGGAATAGGACGATTTTTCGTTCTATCCATTAAAGCATCAAGATCTTTTTCTATGATTTGATTGTATGCATTTGAAGCCCCAACCATGCAGTATCCACCAATAGCCAGCATTAACAAGACATATATATTATCTGTAGAAAATCCATCAACACCCAACAAGTATCCAGCGAGTGATGAAAAAACTACACTAATCGCAAGACCAGCTTTAGTTATCTCTTTAAAGTCTATTAGAACAGATTGTATTGAAAATGACGTATTTGAATTGCTCAAGACAGCATACTTTTAAAACTGGTGCAAAGATAGGGATAAGCCATGTGAAAAATCAAATCAAATCAGGATAATTTACACTTTTAACAAAAGAAAACAAAAAGAACAAAAATTTATTTTAAGGAATTAAACTCTTCAATGCCTTTATGATTTTCCACAACATCAAGAACTGGTCTACCAACAGCCACCCCCATTTTTATGGCACATCTTACAAAATATTCTTTTCCCTTTTCTACATTAATCTTTATCTCTTCTTTTGTTTCTAAACGAGCATAAAAAGTTTGATCTCCAAACTTTTTCGTTTTATATACGAATTTTCTTCCATTCTCTAATTTCCCAACAACTGAATCGTTATTATCCTTAATACTGTAGTAAAGTAATGCTCCTGAACCCAAAACAGGTCTATAGAAATGAATTAATGCATAGTCCGCATCTGCAGGAAGTCTTGATTTGTTTTTTTCTTGTCTTTTATTAATTAAGGTCAAAAGCTGATCATCATTTAAGTTTCTATACATTTTTGCTTTTAACCGATAACAAGTACTACCTAGAGCCGTAGGCTTTTTCAACTTTATCACTTTTACCAAATTAGCGCCAGCTTTCTGAGCTTCATTTTTAGCATCCGAAATTACTTTATTGTAATCACAATCTGTAGTAAATCCGGAATCTCCTATTTTAACATCTCCCACAAACTCAGAATTAATAGGTAATTCTTCATTTTCTTCTAAAACAACTATTTTAGAAACATCATTTAATTTTTCAAAACTTTTGTTCACCAATTTTGTAGAAATACTTGTACTACAACTTAAAAACAAATAAAGACTTAAAAAGGCTAATGCTTTTTTCATAACGAAAATAAAAAATGTTAAACTTATTATTTAATACAATTAATAATCAAAGTACCAATTAAACAAATCAGATCGTAAACCTACAGAGAACCAAGTTGTATTTTCTTTAAAAACATTTTGAGTATCAACTTGAGGAGTAAATTTTCGATATATGAAATTTCCAAACAACTTCATATTTGTTGACGGATTCAATAAGTATCCTGCTTGAAAATCAGCAATTACGATATTAGCTTTATTTCCCTGACCAATAGTCACCCCTTTATCGTATGGACGATTATCTTCGTAACTCAAATAAATATTAGACCCATAATTTGCTTCAACATCATTAGGGTCTGGAGTGTCAATATCAAATCCTCTTACTCCTGCACTAACTTTTAACTCACCAAATAATCTTTTTTTATTGTATCGTGCAATGGCTGTAATTTCTCTAAAGTTTGAACCCCAAATATGACCCATACTTTGATTATTATGCCCATAATTTGTTAAAGGATTACTATGAGCGTAAACATAAGGTCTTACATGATTGTATTCAGCTTGTAAATAAAGTCTTTTTACACCAAAAGCATTATAATATTTAGCCCCTAATTGATAACCAAATTTATTACGCCAACTTCTTTCTCCTGCCTTCATATCTCCAACTGCAAACTCATCTAACAAAAATTGGCCATAAAAATTAATAAAATTGTTCCATTTATATTTTGAAGTAACACCCAAAACAGCATTTCCACTTCTTGATGACGAAGCAAACTCTACAGAACGATAAAAAATAATTGGATTAACAAAATTCACATCAAATCCTCTCTCGTTTTGATTAGACCAAACAACTGATTCAAAAAAACCTATATTCAACCTTTTAGAAACATTCCAACTCAAATAATGGTTAGCCATGTACTTCGTTGCATAAGTTCTATCTGCAGTTACATCAGACCTAACATCTTTTAACCACATATAAGTATTAGTGTACTTAATTTTCCAAAAAGTAGTATTTATTTTAAAAAACGGATACGGACTTGCACCATCACCTTCCAGCAATGAACGATATCCATCACCAATAAAATTTCTACTATAACCTAACTGAAAATCAAAAAACCTACTAGGTTTAAAAGTAATATTGGCATCAGCCGAAGGGAAATCAAATTTAGTCTCTTTAAATTCTTTTGCTGGACCTATGCCTGGAACAATAGCTGGATTACCTCCTGATGGTTTTATTGAAACAGCATATCTATTATAGTAATCAGCAAACACTCCTTGACTCTCATAGATTGTTGTAGTAAAATTTAGCTGACTTCCTAAACCTCCTTGAATATTAATTGCTCTCGTATTCACAAAAGTATAATCTTCTTTAGTAGGATTGCTTTTTCCTAAACGAAGATCAAAAACCGGATTAATTGTGAACCAATAATCTTCACCTTGAATAGCAACCATGTTTTCATCAAAAAGTTTTCTTCCAACCCAACTTTGCTTATTTAATTTTATTTGATTGTAAGCTTCATTAAAATCATAGTACTTTGCCACCTCATTATAAGTATAAGGCTTAGAACCAGTGTGATTATTTGTCCCAATTTGATTGATTTGTTGATCAAATTGAGAGTAATAATTATGTGAAAACGGAATATTTAGATTACTAGAAAAATTAGGATTTTTAAATTCTTTATAATTTATTGATACTTGATCGTATTCAGGATGAACTTTATTTGCTAGAAACTTAGGATCGTTTTCCTTTCTTTCTATCTCCATTCTTTTTTCTTCATCAATATCAGCAGTGCTCTTTAAAGGTATTGCAATATTTATAGTATATTTTGCATAAGTTGGCACTCCGTTATATGTTGCTGGCTTTATTTTTGGCATTGCCAAAAACACTCTTTTTGTTTCTGTTATTAATTCAGGATAAAGTGCATCTACATATAAAACCTTAAAAACACCAGCAGTATCTACTTCAAAAAGAGTAATTACTCTCCCCTTGAAATTATTTTGTTTTGCTACTTCTGGAACTTGAAAATTTTGAAAAACAAAATCTTGTATTTGATTATAAAAACAAGTTTCCAAATCTTTATCGAAAGTACTTTCACAAGCAGAAAAAACAGGAAACTTTTCCTGATTACTTACTTGAGAAAAAGCTATTTGGCCAACAAAAAATATAAGAAGAAAGATTTTTTTCATGTAGTCTAATAATTATCATTTGAAATTTCTCCTTGAGAAATTGCTTTTGCAGACGAAGTACCTATTCGCTTCACCCCTAATTTTATCATCTCGATAGCCTCTTCAATAGTACGCACTCCTCCAGCAGCTTTAACAGGCAAAGGACATGAATTTTCAAGCATCATTTTTATTGTATGTACAGTAGCTCCATTTGGCAATCCGTTTTCTGTTTTGAAAAATCCAGTTGAAGACTTCACAAACACATTTTGATAATCATTTTCCTTAAAGTTACTAATTATAGTATTTTTAATCAAAGCGGAAATTTGTATTATTTGTTGATCAGTAAGCGCTGCTACTTCAATAATAAACTTAACCACTTTTTTATTAGATAGTCCAAGTTTTGTACATTCAATAATTTCGTTTTTAACCAAATTTATTTCTCCTTTTTGAAAAGCTCTATAGTTTATCACATAATCTAACTCATCAACTCCATTATTAATTGCAGATTGAGCTTCTTGGATCTTAACATCAAATTCTGAAGTTCCATCTGGAAAATCGATTACAGTTCCAACCAAAACATCTGATTTAGCTTTTGTAATCATCTGATGAGCTAGTAAAACTTTATCAGGACGAATCATTATAAGCTTAAATCCTTCTTCAATTGCTTCTTGAATAAACCCTTCTACAACCTTGGTATTATCTTTTTCAGACAAACCCGCTTGCTCTGCAGTTTTTAAGTAAGTAGAATCTAAATATTGCTTAATATTCATAACATAATTATAAGGTTATAAAAATAGAAAAATCCCACCGAAGTGGGATGTTTTTTTAATTTTATTTGAAAGCGATTTGATTTAGTCTAGCTCTTATAAACAATTTTATAGGAAACAATTGCCCCCATTAAAGCTCCAAAGCTATTTGCAACTGCATCCCACACATCTGGCTGTCTAGTTGTGGTTAATAAACCTTGTAATATCTCAATCAAAACACCTAAAAAAATAGCTATTAAAACCAAAACAAATAAGTTTCTAAATATTCCATTTTTTTGAAAAAGGAGAAATCTAAACCATAAGAAAACAAAACCAAAATAGAATGTAAAATGCACAATTTTATCTGCATTTTCGAAATACAATTTTGGTTCAGAACTTGGTGTTTTAAAGCTAAGAAAAACAATTATAGTTGTCCAAAAGACCGCAACCCAAAACGTATATTTATTAGGCGCCAATAAGTGCTTTATAGTCCTCACTTGAAAGCAAAGAATCTATTTCTGAAGCATCAGAAATTTTTACTTTAATCATCCATGCAGCTCCATATGGATCAGAATTAACCACTTCTGGATTTGATTCTAATTCATCATTAAATTCAACTATTTCTCCCGAAAGAGGTAAAAATAAATCTGAAACTGTTTTTACTGCCTCAACAGTACCAAAAACTTCATCTTTACTTAATGTTTGATCTAAAGTATCCACTTCAACATATACAATATCACCCAATTCTTTTTGAGCAAAATCTGTAATTCCTACTGTAGCAATATCTCCTTCAATGCTAACCCATTCGTGATCTTTAGTGTACTTTAAATTAGTTGGTATGTTCATTTTATTAGTATTTTAATTTCAAACAAAAGTAAAATTATTACAACAATAATTAATTCTTTTTTAAGATTAATTTCCAAAATTATATCTAAGTGTAAATCCTGAACGAATATTCGTTATAGGGAAAGACGTAGATATTACAGTTTTTGAGAATGAGTAGTCGAAAAAGAATAGTGTCGTTAAATTTTTACTAAAGGCATAATCAGCAGTAAGTTTACCTGAAATGATTTTTTGTCCTCCACCTAATTGATTATTATCATAGTCAAGGTTTCTAACAATTGTTTTATTATTTCTAAGAGATACATCTGCACGAATATTCACATCACTCTTAATTAAGCCTAGAGCATTTTCAGCTAGTCTAGATCTAATTTTCACATCTTTTATTCTATACCCAAGTCCAAATATATATTCGATACCAGACAATTCTGTCATCAAATTATTATCGAAACTCATCGATAAAGTTCTGTCTTTTTTCATCTCGGCAAGAACTTTAATAGAACTCTTCATTTCAAAATCTAATCGAATTAATGGACTAAACTGTTCTGTTAAATTTGCATTTGAAATTAAAATCTTACTTTGATAATTGCCTCCTGCATCAAGTGAATTAGGATCTTTATCATATTCGAAATTCGAACGATATGAATTCAAAGTGTAAGCTGCTTTGTATGCATGTTGCAAAGAAAAACGCTTAAATCTATCTTTAAAGAATTTATACCTCATCAAGCCAGTATATTTTACATTCCAGTTCGGAATTGGAAAGCTTCTGAATGGTGTTAGTGGAACTTTAGACGCATTTCTAAAATCGCTAGTATATGTAGCTAAAAATGCTGGCAATAATACTTGTTGACTATTTTTTCCATAACCTTTAGGATAGCCATCAGCATCTAAGTTAGCAGGGTCATTTATATCGATACCTCTTTGAACAGCTAACCTATTAGCAATAATAATTCTATTACCTCTAAATGCTTGAAATGCTGCAAAAGATGTTTCATCACTTTTTTGAAAAGAAGTTCCGATCATTACTGTCGAAATAGAAAAATTTCCAGTATTATACGGCGAGTGCGAAGTATACTGATTATTAACAGCGTCAAACTGTTCAGAGAAATTTGCAGCTTTAGTTCTATCAGCAGTTAAATCAATTTTCAAATCAGGGAAAGGTTCTAAATTAGCTGTACCCGTAATTTGTTTATTATTTATTTGCGTGAAATTTTGATTAAACTCTGGATAATTTGTTAACCATCCATTGCGAGCTGCTTCAAAACGAACATCATCTTGCAAACCAAAAACAAATCCTACAGAAGGTCGAGAAGACCCCAAGAAACCTATTGATGGCATATACCCAGGAAGCATTGTCCCGTTAGTTTCATTATAATTAATTTGAACGTTTTTAATACTAGTAGCTAATCCAATTAATCCATCAATCCAGATATTTGGTTGCGCAACTTTTGTCTTAGGTTTCGCCACAACTTTTTCTCCAGGTTTAGGTGCTACAGGAGGTGTTACTGGCTGTTTTGATTTTTGAACCCTCTCACTTCTTTTTACTAATCCAATATACTTATACAATGTAGACATATTGAAAGAAGTATTTAATTTATGCGAATTAGCATTTTGAATAGTATTCCCTAAATTATATCCATTAAAATTTTGTGCTTGTATTGAAGCTCTTGTCCATGAATAATCTCCAGTATAAGTATAATCTGATTTTATGAATGATAATACTGGAATTTTATTAATAGGTAATTCATAATTAACCGTCAGTTGCTGATTATGTTGATTTGGTGTTCCAATATTCCAATAATCATCCCAAATAGTAAAATCTGTTCTAGGATTGTTTTCTTCATCAAAATAATTACGAACTATATTTCCTGTAGCTGCAGTATAATTTAATCGAAGTGATTTTGTTAGATTAAAATTGAATCCGTAGTTATAATTAAACATGAAGTTTCTTTTATACAATGGACTAATTGGAATTCCTTGAACATCATCGACTAAACGAAATTGCTGTTTGTTAAACTGACGCAAAATCGTTGAACTAAAATTGACATTATTTGGTAAAAAATTAAAGTTGAAATCACTTAACATTTTCCAATATGCGCTTTTTTTCAAGAATTGATTTTTCTTGAATGGCTCAACAGTTTTAGGCTTAAATGTATAAGCATAGTCTGCTGAAGTTCTTACTTGTTGATCAAGCAATGCCTCTATTTCAAAATCTCTGTGATGCAATTCATTAAACGAGTACGAAAGAGTTAAATTTTCTGGATCATAAAAATGTTGCTTTTGTTCAGGGGCTCTATCCTTTTTAACTCCAATGAAATTGATACTAGTTCTTTTAGTAAAATCCTCAGCTCTATTTTTAATTTCGTCTTTTTTAGCTTCATCTGTCGTAACATCTAACAATTGCTTTAACCTGATATCTTGATAAAGTGGATCATACTCAGGAGTTATAATTTCTTCACCTACAGCATAATTAAATGGCAAATTAATTCCCCATTTTTTGGGTAAAAGCTTACCTAAGTTAACATTAGTAACAATATCATATTGCTGTGCTTCTTCACGACTTCTTTCATTAGGACTTTCTTCGATACCACCAAATCCTATTGTATTCATTCTTCCAGTAGCTGAAAGGGTCATAAAGTCTGCTAAATTTGTATCTAAGCTCGCTATAGCTGCTTTTCCTCCTTCATTATCAACATCTGCCAAACGAAGTTCATTGAACCAAACTTCACCTCTAACATATCCTGAACTATTATTTTTAACTCCAACCATTAAAGTTCTCACAAAACCAAAATTTGGATTTCCTTTTATACCCAATCTCAATTTATTAGGTTTACTTGAAGCCGATGGATCTAAACGTGGATCATCTTCATCTAAATACGAAATACCTTCAGGATCTGCCGATAATGCTCCTTGAACTTTTAGTACTTTTAATGCAGTAAGCAATGATGTCTTTAAATCTATCTCATTGGATTCTGGCCAAATTTCCTCTGCTGTTCTGGCAGTTTGCGAAGTTATTTTTAATGGAATTTCTACCTGATAAAAGTTCTCTGTAAAGTCATTTCCAAAACGAATAAAAGCAGACATTTGATCAGACTGAACAGGTGATGTCTCTGGTGGTGTTGGTAATGATTCTGCATGCAAGAACATTTTTAATTTGTTGTACTGACGCATATCAACACTAACATTTTTAAATGTTGCTCTTGCATCACCTGGCTCAAGTCCTTGTGTCCCTGACTGTGGATTATTTTTATCGTAAACTCTTAATGATAATGATTGTTCATTTTGATTTACAACCGAATTATTATTATATAATTGCTCACGCTGAACTCCTGGTGGCATTACATAAGGGATAGGACTTCTAGAACTATTTTCTTCCAAATTAACTGCCAAAACATCAAACCCAGTTGGATCATCAGAAGGATCATTATCAACTGTAGGTTGTAAAGAAGTATTTACTCTTCTCCACTCTCCTCTAACAAGATCTAAAGAACCCAACCTTAATGTCATTTTTTCGGTAAAACCAGACATAAACATTCTCATAAAGCGAATAGATCTAAAATCTGAAATACCTCCTTCAATGTTTGCTGCTGTAGCCTCGAGAATTGGAATTTTAAATTGAATCCATCTCGCTTGAGTAGTATTACCATTATCTAACGTTACCTGGGTTTCTCTAACATCTGAAACATATTGATCTCCAACAACCATTCCTGGTTTAATATCTATTGAGAATTTATAATAAGCCTCAATAGTATTCATAGTGTTATCTCTATTAATATCCTCTACATCTGGATTAGTTGACGAACCTCTATTGCTGTCAGACACATTTACTGGCGAGTTCCCTTGTAATCCATTGTATTTTTTATACCTGTCAATAACTGGACCACTAGCATTTAAAAAGTACTGGTAATTATCTTGTGCTGGATCTGGATCACCAGCAAATGCAGGGAACTTAGCAGCCTCTTCTGCATCTGTCAAACCGTTTAAACCTAAATCTTGTTGAGTTCTATTTGCTTCATTAGTATCAAAAGCATAAATCAAGGATTGAGCTGCTGGTACTTTCCCCCAGTTAGTGTCTATAATGTTTGGATTTGAACCACCAGCAGGAAGTCCATTTTCATATAATTTTCTACCGTCTTTTAATATATCTTCAGAAATTTCCCCTAAATTGAAAGTAAGTTTACCTACATTCGCTGGATTAGCATCTGAAGCAGTTCCATGATATGGATCAAGAACCCAAAGTTGAATATATTCTACATTTGATTGCTCAAAATTTGTAGAATTTATTGAACGCATTATTCCTCCAAAGTTATCTTGTGGATTTGGCAAAACATTATTTACTGAAGATGGATTAAAATTATACGGCCCCCTTTCAGTTGGATAGTAAGTCATATCCAATGTTGTCACAACAGTTGTTTGTCCTGCGGCAATATTTGTATTAGGGAATATTTCGTTAATATATACGCGGCGTGTATCATTTCTAGAAAAATCATTATCATTTAATCCAGAAGGTCTTTGGTTCGTATAAAAGACTGGATCTATTGTATACCAAGACAATTTAGCTCTTTTATTTCCGTAATTTAAATCATTCTCCGGTAGTTCTCCACCAAAACCCTTAGGCACACTAGACAATGTCCATGCTAAAGATGATTTCATATCAATAGTAGACTGAGAGCCTTCAAAATCATCAACATAAACCGTAGCTTCACCTTCAAATTTATCTGTCTTAGGTGTCCCTGGTTTTAAAATTGCAAATTCCCCTCTAAAAGATAAATTAGAAGGAACATCTGTATCTATATTTGGTAATTTGTTAATTAATCTTGTAAACAATGGTACTTCTGTAGAATAATTCACATTAGCACCATATATTAAATTATTAACAGATTCTTGACCATAGTTCGTTTTTTGAGTAAATGGTCTTTCTGTCATTTTTAGGAAAGTTGCACCTACTTGGAATTTATCAGAAAATTTATGTTCTATATTAACACCCATAAAACGTCTTGTCTGTTGACCAAACACAGAGTTGTTCTCAACAGAAACTTCAATAGGAATTCCAGATGCTTGCAATGATGGATCTAAAATTTGAACTCTACCCGCTTGATAATTTACGGTGTAATCTACTCCTTCCTGTAAAACTCTACCTCCAGCTGTAACTACTACTGAACCTCTTGGCACATTAGCAGAACCCAATGAAATTCCTTCGCCACCAGAAGATTTAAATTTTCCTCTTAGTTGAAATTTGTTTTTATCACTATCTTGAAGAGCTAATGCCTGAGTTTTACGGTATAAGTTTTTAAATACATACTTTTTTTGATTATCATTATAATCACTTGTTAATGGATTTCCATCATAATTTTCTGCAGCACTATTTCTTAATTTTTCAAACAATAGTTTACCAAAAGGTTCTACTGTTGTAAATATAATTCTAGCGTTTTGAGTATCTACTGTTAACCCAGGCAAGAAGTCAAAGAAACCATCACCTCTATTTTGAGGATCGTTTGTTGGATTTAATCTATCTAAATTAAAAACTCTCAATAGAGGAGTACTTTCAACTTCATTTTCAACAGATGGATTAGTTGGGAATGGAGTTCCTGCAACAGGTGATATGTAATTTAATGGAGAAGGATCTGTATATAAAATATTTAATTTAAAATCCTCAGAGGATAATTGATAGGCTCCTGGGATTTGATAAATATTTTTCATCATCAAATTCCAAACTGGTTTGTCTACATTTGTTAAATTCCCTTTTAACATTTTAAGAATTAATGCTTGAGTTGTTGGCGCTCCAGTACTCGTGTTAGTAGCATCAACTCCATCATTACCAAATTCTCCAACTTGATAAACTTGATCAGCAATTGTATATTGATAAGCTACTGCTAAAACCTCATCGTTTGCTAATCTCTGATTAAGTGAAATATAACCCAATTGAGGGTGGTACGTATATTCATTTGAAGTTAACTTACGAGCATTCTCTAATTTAGAATAATCAACACCTTCTGTTGGAGCTGTTGCTAATCCTGTAAATCCTTGACCTGCAGTCGCCACTTCTCTTATCCCAGAATTCAAATTACCAGTACCTGAAACAATTTTTGCCGGGTCAAAACCATTGTTTTCGTTGTCTGCAGGAGCATCAAAAGGCACAGTTGGAGGAACAAAATTTGGATTTGCAGCCAAATCAATTCCTATAATTTGAGAGTCAGGAACGGTCAAAGATCTCGACTCTCCTAAATCTTGCAATGCTATAATATTTCTTAAATTATTACCATCCGATGACGTATTAATTCTATTTTGTCTATTAGTAACCCAAACCTCCATTCTGGTGATTTGCACTCTTGAATCAATAATTGGGTATTGCTTTAATGATTCATCATAACGATTTCTAAAATATTGTGATAAGAAAAAGTGACGATCTGAGTCATACTCCAAGCCAAACAAACTAAAATCCTGAATTAATCCACCTCCTTGAGAAGTAACAGTTTTAGTTTGAGACTTTTGTTCTGAAAAAACTCCTGTTACTGTAGTTCTTCCAAATTGCAATTGCAACTTAACTCCAAATAAACTTTGCGCTCCTCTAATTAAAGTACTATTAAGAGGCATACTTACGTTACCCACTTCAATTTTTTGAAGAATATCGTCTTCTGTAGGAGTATATTCAAGTTTTATTAAATTTTGAAATGCAAATGTTGATTCAGTATCATAATTTGCATTTACTTTCAATCTTGTCCCAACCTGTCCTAACAAACTTAAACTGATACGTTGATCAAAATCAAACGTTGTTGTTCGTCTATTTCTAGGGGAAAATGCAGGATTATCTTGCTTTGAATGTCTTACTCCAAAGTCTATCTCTACTGTTCCTGTTGGTTTAACATCAATAGTGTTACTTCCAAAAATAGACTCAAAAAAACTTGAGTTAATATAATATCTAGGTAATAAATCTTTTTTTCCATCCTTACTTGCCGCTTTTTTCCCATCTACAGCATCGGATTTTTTCTGAAAATAATTTCTAACAGCCTCTTTTTGAATAAGTTTTTGGTATTGTTCAGGTGTTAAAACAATAGGATAGTCAATATTAAATCCATCAAAAGTTTTAGTGTAGATATATCTATCACTTACAGGATCATATTCATAAGCCTCAAGAATACTTGAAGGATTAGGCATATCTAAAGCTCCGGTATTATATCCTTTAACAGTATCTTGATTGATTTGAGAAAAAGAAGTGGTAAAAATTAATAAAAACAGTAAAGTTAGACTGTTCTTTTTAAAGGTATTCGAAAAATATATTGTTAAATGTCTCAACGATTATAAGTTTTTTAGCGCTTGTTTAATAATGGTTTCCACTGATGCGTCAGGCGTATTGGCAACGATTTTATCTACTACTTTTTCAGATGCTTTTCTAACAAATCCTAAAACTTCTAAAGCAGATAACGCTTCATCTCTATTTGTATTGTTTGCTACAAGTGAAACTTCTTCTATATCATATAACTTTAACACTTTGTCTTTCAGATCTAAAATGGCTCTTTGTGCAGTTTTTGCACCAATCCCTTTGATAGACTGTATCGTTGACACATCACCTGAGGCAATGGCGTTAATTATTTGCTTAGGTTCTATTGAAGACAACATTGTTCTAGCAATATTTGCCCCTATACCAGAAACAGAAATTAATAATTTAAAAATTTCTCTTTCAGATTTTTCAACAAAACCGAAAAGTGTATGACCATCTTCCTTGATTAAGAGATGTGTAAACAGTTTAATTTGGTCAGTATTTGGCAATAAGCCAAAGGTATGTAAGGAAATATTAATTTGATAACCCACTCCATTACAGTCTATTATAACTTCTGTCGGGTTTTTTTCTACTAATTTTCCTTGAATGTGTGCAATCATGACTAGTCTCCTTGACCTCCAAATATAGTAATTTTCTTCAATTTCAATTATTTTGTCGGTCTAACTGTTAGATTTATCGATAAACTAAAAAGTTAATTTTTGGTTATTTTTCCCTTTTTTTCTTTTTCTTGAGCATCTACAACTGCAACTGCTGCCATATTTACCATTTCTTCAACACTTGCACCCAATTGAAATATATGAACTGGCTTAGCCATACCCAACATAATTGGGCCAATTGAGTCAACTTTATATAATTCCTTAAGCATTTTGTAAGTGATATTTGCAGCATCTAAATTAGGAAAAACAAGAGTATTTACTTTATAACCAGCTAATTTAGAAAATGGAAATTTACTTTTAAGCATTTCTGGATTCAAAGCAAAGTCTGTTTGAATTTCTCCATCAACTATTAAGTCTGGATAATAATTATGTAAATAATCTACTGCTGCTCTTACTTTTGAAGCGCTTTCAGTATTTGAAGAACCAAAATTAGAAAAAGACATCATTGCGATTACTGGTTCCATTCCAAACATTCTAACAGTTTTCGCTGTCATTAATGCAATTTTAGCCAAGTCATCTGCTGATGGATCTGTATTGATTGCTGTATCAGATAAAAACATTGGACCACGAGGAGTCATCATCATATTTGCAGTAGCCATTCTAGTCACTCCTGGAGCTTTACCAATTAATTCCATCATTGGTTTAACAACTGAAGGATAACTTCTAGAATATCCAGTAACCAAAGCGTCTGCCTCTCCATTATTTACCATCATAGCAGCAAAGTAGTTGCGCTCGCGCATCCATTTTTGTGCATCTAACAAAGTAATTCCTCTTCGTTTACGCGACTCCCAATATAAATCTGCATATCGCAAACGGCGTTCATCCTCTTCTTTAGTTTTAGGATCTAAAATTGTTACCTCTGCATCAAAACCTATTTCTTCTTTAAGCTCTAGAATAATTTCTCTATTACCTAACAAAATTGGAATTCCAATTCCTTCTTCAAGAACTATTTGGGCTGCTTTTAAAACATCTAAATGATCTGCCTCTGCAAAAATGATTCGTTTTGGATTTGTTTTAGCTCTATTGGCTAACAAACGAACCATTTTGTTATCGGAACCTAATCTTTCTAACAACTCATCTTTGTATTTATCCCAATCTGTAATTTCTATTTGAGCTACTCCACTTTCCATTGCGGCTTTTGCAACAGCTGGTGCCACTTCTGCAATTAAACGTGGATCAAATGGTTTAGGAATGATATAATCACGACCGAAGTTAAGTTTTGTTTCTCCATAAGCTATGTTCACTTGTTCAGGAACAGATTGTTTTGCCAAACATGCCAAAGCCTTTACCGCAGCCATTTTCATTGCTTCGTTAATTTTTGTAGCTCGAACATCTAGTGCACCACGGAAAATATATGGGAACCCTAAAACATTATTTACTTGATTAGGATAATCTGAACGACCAGTTGCCATAATAATATCCTCTCGAGTCGCTATGGCCAAATTATAATCTATTTCAGGAACTGGATTTGCCATTGCAAAAACGATAGGGTTTTTTGCCATGGTTAACAACATTTCAGGTTTTAAAATGTTTCCAGCCGAAAGACCCAAAAACATATCTGCTCCTACTAAAGCCTCTGCTAGAGTTTTGGGATCACATGATTTTGCATATCTTTTTTGTAAATCAGATAAATCTTCTCTACAAGTTGTGAGCATTCCATTAACATCAAACATCATGACATTCTCTGGTTTAACTCCTAACAAAACATACAAATTTGCACATGCTAAAGCTGCAGATCCTGCTCCAGAAACTACCAATTTAATATCCTCTACATTTTTTTCTGCTAATTCTAATGCATTCAATAAAGCAGCTGAAGAAATAATTGCTGTTCCATGTTGATCATCATGCATTACTGGAATATTCAATTCTTCTACTAAACGTCTTTCAATTTCGAAAGATTCAGGAGCTTTAATATCCTCTAAGTTAATCCCCCCAAAAGTTGGAGCAATTGCCTTAACAGTGTCAACAAATTTATCAATATCTGTTGCGTCGACCTCGATATCAAACACATCGATATCAGAGAAAATTTTAAACAACAAGGCTTTTCCTTCCATTACAGGTTTTGAAGCTTCGGGACCTATGTCACCTAAACCTAAAACTGCAGTACCGTTAGAGATTACTGCGACTAAATTACCTTTTGCTGTATATTTATAGACTTTATCTACATCTTTTGCAATTTCGATACATGGCTCAGCTACTCCTGGCGAATAAGCTAAAGACAAGTCTCTTTGTGTAGCATACTTTTTAGTAGGCACCACTTTTATTTTACCCGGTTGTGGTTTTGCATGATATAGTAAAGCTTCTCTGCGTTTTTTATCGTCTGCCATATTTTTAAGAATAATTGGAACTTGCAAAGTTAAAAGATGTAAGCGAAGTAAGAAAGATTTATGGATTAATCTTTTAAAAAGCTAATATTTCTTTTTAAACCCTCTAATTTTGTTCTCTTTACAGCTGAATTTTTAAAAACAGCTTTAAAAACTTCTTCGGTTATTTCCTCCCAATCTTTTTTAGAGTAGGATAAAATTTCAGAATTTGGATTAAACAAAGGTTCTTGATGCGGTTTTGAAAAACGGTTCCAAGGACAAACGTCCTGGCACACATCACAACCAAACATCCAATCATCAAATTTTCCCTTCATTTCGTAAGGAATCTGTTCTTTAAGTTCTATAGTGAAATAGGAAATACATTTACTTCCGTCAACGACATACGGTGAAACAATGGCTTGTGTAGGGCAAGCATCTAGACAAGCTGTACATGAACCGCAATGGTCAGTTGTAGCATAATCATATTCAAGTTCCAGATCGATAATCAATTCGGCAATAAAGTAAAACGAACCAACTTGTTTAGTAATTAAATTTGAATTTTTACCAATCCACCCAAGACCTGATTTGGCTGCCCAAGCTTTGTCTAAAACTGGCGCCGAATCAACAAAAACTCTTCCTTGAACTTCTCCAATTTCAGTTTGGATAAATCGCAATAAATCTTTGAGTTTGTCTTTGATTACAAAGTGATAATCTTGCCCGTAAGCGTATTTAGATATTTTATAGGAATCCTCATTTTGAATTTCTGAAGGATAGTAACTTAACAAAAGAGAAATAACACTTTTAGCACCATCCACTAATAATGTAGGATCGAGTCGCTTGTCGAAATGGTTTTCCATGTACGACATTTGGCCGTGCATGTTTTTATTAAGCCAATTTTCAAGCCTAGGTGCTTCTTCCTCTAGAAAACCAGCTTTAGAAATACCACAAGAAAGAAACCCAAGGCGTAAAGCTTCGGATTTAATTAACTGTGAGTATTTTTCTTTAGTATTCATTTGCATTAGGGATTGAAGCAAGCTACCATGTAGCGCGTAAAGCCCGACCCGAAGGGACACGAGGCGAAGCCGTTTGCCCGAAGGGGAATGCCCTAAAACAATTCGCCTTGATTGGCACCACGAACTCTTCCTAAGTGTTTGTATGCTTTTTCGGTAACTTCACGACCTCGAGGGGTACGAATAATGAATCCTTCCTGAATTAAAAACGGCTCATAAACCTCTTCGATAGTTTCACCACTTTCTGAAACTGCTGTTGCGAGAGTTGTTAACCCAACAGGACCTCCTTTAAATTTATCAATGATGGTGGTAAGGATTTTGTTATCCATCTCATCCAACCCATGAGCGTCAACATGTAGGGCTTTTAAAGCAAAACGAGCAATTTCGATATCAATTTTACCATTTCCTTTTATTTGAGCAAAGTCACGCACACGACGTAATAAAGCATTAGCAATACGAGGTGTACCTCTACTTCTGCCTGCAATTTCTATTGCCGCTTCCATCGAAATAGGCATTTTTAAAATTGAAGAACTACGCTGTACAATTGTCGTCAGCAATTCGGTATTGTAATATTGTAAACGTGATTGAATTCCGAAACGAGCACGCATAGGAGCGGTTAACAAACCTGAACGTGTTGTGGCTCCTACCAATGTAAAAGGATTAAGATTGATTTGAACAGTTCTTGCATTAGGCCCTGACTCGATCATGATATCGATTTTGAAATCCTCCATAGCCGAGTATAGGTACTCTTCGACCACAGGACTCAAACGGTGAATTTCATCAATAAATAAAACATCACGCTCATCAAGATTTGTTAGCAAACCCGCTAAATCTCCAGGTTTATCCAACACAGGTCCTGAAGTGATTTTGATACTCACTCCTAATTCGTTAGCTAATATATTTGCCAATGTAGTTTTACCTAGTCCAGGAGGGCCATGAAACAAAGTATGATCCAATGCTTCTCCTCTAAGATTAGCAGCTTGTACAAAGATTTTAAGGTTTTCAAGGACTTGATCTTGACCTGTAAAATCATCGAATGAAAGAGGCCTTAGTGCCTTTTCAATATCAACTTCTTCTGGAGAAAAACGTTCTTTATTTGGATTCAAGTTTTCATTCATTCAGCAAAGATAGAAAAAGTTTATTGTGGGATTAGGTTATTATCCTATCAAACATTGTAACCTTTAGCCAAAATTTCTTTTCGTTCAGGATGACGCTTCACATATGCAGCCACAAAAGGACAAAGCGGTGCTAGCGTATATCCGTTTTCTTTGATATAATCTAATACTTTTGATACGATTGCAGAACCCACACCTTTTCCTTCTAGACCAACAGGTACTTCGGTATGAGTAAGAAACATAATATTTTCATTGTTTAAAATGTATTCTATATAAGCGATTTTTCCTTCTACTTCTAATTCAAATCTTTTTTTTTCTTGATTAACTACTATTGATTTTTCTGATATGTTACTCATCTTTTTTATCCTTATTATAATAAAACGACAATGCTCCAGAGGGGCATTTTTTAATTTGATTCACTAATTCATCTGAAGTGCTTGTGTGAGGATGAATCCAAGGTTTTTCTTTTGGCTTAAAAACATTTGGCAACCCTCGAACGCAAATTCCGGAGTGAGCGCATAATTCTTGTTTCCAAACTATTGTAACCTCCCCATTAGTATACTCTTTTACATGTTCCATCTTTTCAAAAAATTAATGTTTTACTAAAGTTACAAAAAAACTCGCTATACTATTTGTTTTTATATCTTTATCAAAACTAACCAAAAAATTATGCAAGACGAAAAACAAAATTTTAAACGTGAGCTTGGTCTAATGGATGCAACATTACTTGTTGTAGGTTCGATGATTGGTTCAGGTATTTTTATTGTAAGTGCTGATATTACTAGAAATGTAGGAAGTGCTGGATGGTTGATTCTTATCTGGATTGTTTCTGCCCTAATTACTATGACCGCAGCTGTAAGCTACGGAGAATTAAGCTCAATGTTTCCTCAAGCTGGAGGTCAATATGTTTATTTAAAAGAGGCGTACAATAAACTGATTGCCTTTTTATATGGCTGGAGTTTTTTTGCAGTTATACAAACAGGTACAATTGCAGCGGTTGGCGTTGCTTTTTCAAAATTTGCTGCCTATCTAATTCCAGCATTTAGCGAAAATAATTTTTTGATTGAAACTGATTCTTTCAAATTAAGTGCTGCGCAGTTGGTTTCTATTGCAACCATTATTATCCTAACATACATTAACAGTCGCGGTGTTAAAAACGGAAAAATAATTCAAAAAATATTTACGATTACTAAAATAGCATCCCTTTTCGGATTAATTATCTTCGGATTAATACTTGCTGCTAAAAGTGATATCTGGAATGCCAATTGGACAAATGCATGGACTGCCCAATCATTTAATAAGGAAACAAATCTTTGGACGGAAGTTGGAGGATATGCTTTACTTTCAGCTATTGCCGCGTCTATGGTAGGGTCATTATTTTCAAGTGACGCTTGGAATGGAGTAACATTTATTTCTGGTGAAATAAAAAACCCTGAAAGGAATGTAGGTCTAAGTCTTTTCTTAGGAACATTAATTGTTAGTATTATTTACATTTTAGCCAACCTAATGTACCTTGCAGTGATGCCTTTACAAGAAATTGCATTTGCTCCTTCTGACAGAGTTGCCGTAGTAGCTTCTGAACATATTTTTGGAGCAACTGGAACCATTATTATTGCAATAATGATTATGATTTCAACCTTTGGTTGTAACAACGGCCTAATTATGGCTGGATCGCGTGTATATTACACTATGGCAAAAGATGGGTTATTCTTTAAAAAAGCTGCAAACTTAAATAATGCAAGTGTTCCAGGATGGGGATTATGGATTCAGTGTATTTGGGCTTCTGCTTTATGTTTGACTGGAAAGTATGGTGATTTATTAGATTTTGTAATGATTATTGTTATCATTTTCTATATCCTTACCATTTATGGGATTTTCATCTTACGTAAAAAAATGCCAGATGCCGAAAGACCATACAAGGCTTTTGCTTATCCTTTTCTCCCAGCTCTATACATCATAGTCGCATCAGCCATTTGTGTTATGCTGTTAATTGACAGAACAAGTACTTGTGGATGGGGAGTGCTAATCATGTTAGCAGGAATTCCAATTTATTATTTAACCAAAGGAAAAGAAGTTTAATAATTCCTTACATAATAATTAAAAAGAACCCGATAATTTAGCTATCGGGTTTTATTTTATAACCCAAAGTAGCACAGGTTTTTTTGATTGGTTTAATAATTTATCAATTTCTCGCATAGCTTCATTTGAAACAGCTGGGCACCCCCAACCTTCGGGAGTTCCTTTGGGATAAACCTCTTCATTTGGAATTTCCTCCCAAGAATGTAACACTATTGCTCGATTTAAAGCATTTGAATTGGTTTTATCTTTACCATGCAAAAGATATTTTACTTTGATTCCCCATTGGCTCACACCTCTTTCCTTAATGATATATTTGCCAGTAGATGAACAATGTGAATCGGCTTCATTGCTAATTTTTGGATCATTTTTTGTAAAAGTTTGACCCCACATACTATCACAACAACCATGACTAACCATGTAAGAGGAAACTATTGTATCCTTTTTGAAATCATATTTAAATAATCTCTTTTTTCCTGAATGAACACCTAAATCAGCCAATAAAAAATAATTGCTTTCTAATTTATTCTTTTTACAAAACTGTAAAGCTTCTTTAGAATATGTACTATACTCTTTTTTTGAGGTTTCTCTATTTTCAGAATTTTGACAAAAAGACAAAAGAATAAACAGAGAGATTAGAAGAGACTTCATAGAAGATTTTAATATTGTTAAAGAATAATTTTACACTATTTAAGTCCTCAAAAATAGTACCAGTAATTCAGTTAAAAACAAAAAAGCCCTATCTATTCGATTGAGCTTTTTTTATGATAAATCTTTAACGATTATTTCAATTTTTTCTTAACTGCAACTTCAGTGAATCCTTCAATGATATCATATTCTTGAATATCGTTGTATCCTTTAATTTGCATACCACAGTCATATCCTTTAGAAACTTCTTTAACGTCATCTTTGAAACGTTTCAACGCAATTAATTCTCCAGTGTAAATTACAACACCTTCACGGATTAAGCGGATTTTATTCGCTCTAAAGATTTTACCATCAGTAACCATACATCCAGCAATTGTTCCCACTTTAGAAATTTTGAATAATTCTCTGATCTCTGCAGTACCAGTAATTTCTTCTTTCATTTCTGGAGAAAGCATTCCTTCCATCGCATCACGTAAATCGTCAATCGCTGCATAGATGATTGAATAGTGACGGATATCGATTTCTTCTTTCTCTGCTAATTGTTTAGCATTTCCAGCAGGACGAACGTTAAATCCAATAATGATTGCATCTGAAGCAGAAGCCAACATTACGTCAGATTCTGTAATAGCTCCAACTCCTTTATGAATAATATTAATTTGAATTTCTTCAGTAGATAATTTAGAGAATGAATCTGATAATGCTTCAACCGAACCATCCACGTCTCCTTTAAGGATAATGTTTAATTCTTTAAATTGACCCAAAGCAATACGACGTCCAATTTCATCTAACGTAATGTGACGTTGTACACGAACTGACTGCTCACGCATTAATTGAGTACGTTTAGCAGCAATTTGTTTTGCTTCTCTTTCGTCTTCATAAACTGTAAACTTATCTCCGGCAGTTGGCGCACCATCAAGACCTAAAATTGAAATTGGTGTAGATGGACCTGCTTCTTTCACGTTTTTGCCACGCTCATCATGCATTGCCTTAATCTTACCATGATTTTTACCTGCTAAGATATAATCTCCAACTTTTACTGTACCTGCTTGAACTAATACTGTTGAAACGTATCCACGTCCTTTATCTAAGAATGCTTCTACTACAGTTCCTACTCCTGGTTTATTAGGATTAGCTTTTAGCTCTAACACCTCAGCTTCTAGTAATACTTTTTCTAATAATTCTTTAACACCTAATCCTGTTTTTGCAGAAATATCATGTGATTGGTATTTCCCACCCCAATCTTCCACCAAGAAGTTCATGGCAGCTAATTTTTCTTTAATTTTTTCAGGGTTAGCCGTTGGCTTATCTACTTTATTGATAGCAAACACAATAGGAACACCAGCTGCTTGTGCGTGACTGATTGCTTCTTTTGTTTGTGGCATGATATCATCATCGGCAGCCACTACAATAATTGCAATATCAGTAACTTGGGCTCCACGAGCACGCATCGCGGTAAACGCCTCGTGACCTGGTGTATCTAAGAAAGCGATTTCTTGACCGTTATCTAACTCTACACCGTATGCTCCAATGTGCTGTGTAATACCCCCTGACTCACCTGCAATAACATTTGTTTTACGGATGTAATCCAACAATGATGTTTTACCGTGGTCAACGTGACCCATTACAGTTACGATTGGTGCGCGAGGTTTTAAATCTTCTGGTCTATCTTCAACAACTTCAATGTTTTCTTCAATATCTGTAGTAATAAATTCTACATCATATCCAAATTCATCAGCAACAATTGTTAAAGTCTCTGCATCTAAACGTTGGTTCATGGTTACCATGATACCAAGTGACATACATGTACCAATAACTTTAGTAATAGGCACATCCATCATAGTTGCAATTTCACCAACAGTAACAAACTCAGTTACTTTAAGCGTTTTGCTTCCTTCTTCTTGTGCTGCTAATTCAGCTTCTGTACGTTCACGGTGTGAATCACGCTTGTCACGACGATATTTAGCCGCTTTAGATTTATTTCCTTTCCCTTGAAGTCTTTCAAGAGTTTCTTTAATTTGATTTTTAACTTCTTCTTCGGTAGGCTCAACCTTTACGATTGCAGGACGAGTATTGTTTCCTTTTCCAAAAGGTTTACTTCCTCCTGGTTTGTTAAAACCACCTTGTCCTTGAGGTCTGTTTTGACCACCCTGTCCTTGCTGTCCACCACCTTGTCCTGGTTGTCCAGGTTTTGAAGGAATTCTATTTCTTTTCTTTTTATCAGCACCACCAGCATTTTGGTTATTATTCCCTGGTTTATTTTGGTTCTGATTTTTATCTTCTGGTTTCTTTTTAGGCTTATTAAATTGAGACAAGTCAATTGTTTTTCCTGTAAAAGTCGTTCCTGAAAGTTTTTGATATTGTGTTTCGTGAGTTTCTTCGGCAGCTGTTTCGTCTGAAGGATTTGAAACTGGCTTCTCTACTTTTTTCTCAATAACTGGCTTACTTTCTGCTTTTATAACAGGCTCTACCTTTGGCGCTTTTGGTGCTTCTTCAACTGGCTTAACCTCTTCTTTTTTAGGCTCTACAATTTCAGGCTCAACTGGTTTAACTTCTGCAACAGGTTGTTGTTGCTTAGGAGTTAAATCAATTTTACCCACTTGTTTTGGAGCTATAACACTTGCTTTAGCTTTGATCACTTCTTGACGAGCACGCTCTTCATCTTGTTTGCGTTTTTCCTCAATTTCATGTTCGCGCTCTAAACGAAGTGCTTCTTTTTCTTTTCTTTTTTCTTCACTAACCTCTTTTGAAGCATCTTTGTTTCCTTTGTCTCCAGCAAATTGATTAGAAAGGATATTGTATATTTCGTCAGTGATTTTTGTATTTGGATTAGACTCAATAGTAAAGCCCTTGTCCTTTAAAAAATCGACAGCTCTTTCTAACGAAATATTAAATTCCCTTAAAACTTTGTTTATTCTTATTGTTCCTTCAGACATAAATTTTATTTATGGTTTATTTTATTTGTGGATTATGGTGATTAATCTTCAAATTCTTCTTTTAAAATCTTGATAACCTCAAGAATGGTTTCTTCTTCTAAATCTGTACGACGAACTAAATCTGCTACTGATTGACTTAAAATACTTTTTGCTGTATCTAAACCAATTTTTGCAAACTCATCAATAATCCATCCGTCGATTTCATCAGAGAACTCTGTTAATTCAACATCATCGTCTTCTGCTACGTTTCCTTCTCTAATTACATCTAGTTCATATCCTGTTAATTGACCAGCCAATTTAATATTGTGACCTCCACGACCAATAGCTTTAGATACTTCTTCTAGCTTTAAATATACTTCTGCTGTTTTTTTCTCTTCGTCAATTTTGATTGAAGATACTTTAGCAGGGCTTAATGCTCTTGTTATATATAACTGTAAGTTATTTGTATAATTAATTACATCAATATTTTCGTTTCCTAATTCACGAACAATTCCATGAATACGTGAACCTTTCATTCCTACACAAGCACCAACTGGATCAATTCTATCATCATAAGAATCTACAGCAACTTTTGCTTTTTCTCCTGGGATACGAACTACTTTTTTGATAGTAATTAAACCGTCAAATACTTCTGGAATTTCTTGTTCGAATAATTTCTCTAAGAATTTCTCAGATGTTCTTGACATTATAATTTGCGGCTTATTACCTTTAAGCTCAACATTTTCAATAATTCCACGAACGTTGTCTCCTTTACGGAAAAAGTCTGATGGAATTTGCTTTTCTTTTGGTAATACGATTTCGTTTCCTTCGTCATCTACCAAAATTACAGCTTTTGGACGTACATGGTGTACTTCTGCTGTATAAATATCTCCAATTAAATCTTTAAATTGTTTGTAAAGATTTGTATTATCATGTTCGTGAATTTTAGAAATCAAGTTTTGACGTAAAGCCAAAATAGCTCTTCTTCCTAAATCGATAAGCTTCACTTCTTCAGATACTTCTTCTCCTATTTCGAAATCGGGCTCAATTTTACGAGCTTCTGAAAGAGATATTTCTTCATTTTCAAAATCTAAATCCTCATCTGCAACAATAACTCTACGTCTCCAGATTTCCATATCCCCTTTGTCAGGGTTGATAATGATATCAAAATTATCATCTGATCCGTATTTTTTCTTCAATGCATTACGAAACACATCTTCCAAAATCGCCATAAGCGTTACGCGATCTATCAGTTTATCATCTTTGAATTCTGAAAACGAATCTATTAATGCTAAATTCTCCATGCCAACTCTTTAATTTTAAAATATTATAGTAACTACTGCCTCCACAATATCGCTATAAGCAATTTTTTCATTGTGAAGCACGGTTTCTTTTCCTTTTCCTATTTTTTTAGGCTCTCTTGAACTCCATTCAAGTGTGATATCTTCCTCTGAAGCATCAATTAACAATGCTTCAATTGTTTGATTTGCTGTTCTAACTTTTAATGTTCTGCCAATATTTTTTTTGAATTGACGAACAAGCTTTAGTGGTGCAGAAACTCCCGCTGAAGCAACTTCAAGTGAAAAATCTTGCTCTTCGCGATCTAAATTGTGTTCAATAGCACGACTAATGTTAATACAATCTTGCAACTGAACACCATTATCACCATCTAAAGTTACAATAATTTTGTAACTATCGGTAATTGTTAAATCAATTAAAAACAAGTCTGGATGTTCTTCCAAGCCTGCATCTAACAATTGTTTTACTTTGTCTTTAAAACCCATTTTGTATAAAAAGAGGCACGCTGTGCGTGCCTCATTATTTAAAAAACTACTAAATAATGGCGCAAATATACTACTTTTTTTGTAAAAATGAAATTTTGCGTTATGTTAAATATTTTCTTACCTTTAATGTACAATTCTGACTTTCACTAAAGTATTAACATTAAATACACTAATTATGAAACGAATATTAGTTCCAACGGATTTTTCCGAACACGCTGAGTATGCCCTAAAAGTTGCTGCACAAATTGCTAGAGATAACGACGGAGAAATCTTCATTGTACACATGCTTGAATTCCCGGGCCAAATGGCTGATGCAGTAAGCCACGGCGCAGACATACCAGAGATTATGCTTTTTATGAAAAAAGCTAACGAAAAACTAGAGGAATTATTAACTAAAGATTATTTAGAAGGAATTAAAGTTACTGAAGCTATAAAATACGAAAGGGCTTTTGAAGGCATCATAAAATCAAGCCAAAAACACGACATAGATTTAGTTGTAATGGGATCGCACGGAGCTTCTGGCTTTCAAGAAATGTTTGTAGGTTCTACAACTGAAAAAATTGTAAGAACTTCTGAAGCGCCAGTATTAATAATAAAACACGAAACAACTAATTTCAAAACCGACAGATTTGTTTTCGCTTCTGACTTTTCTGAAGAAGCTAGAAAACCATTTGAAAAAATTGTTGCTTTTGCAAAAGTATTAGGATCACATATTGATTTAGTGATGATTAATACACCTAATAGCTTTAAAACATCTCACGCTGCACAAAAAATTATGAAAGATTTTGTGGCGAGTTACCCAATTACTAATTATTCACTACATATCTACAACGACTCTAATGTTGAAACAGGAATTTTAAACTTCTCTAATAGTGTTGGCGCTGATGTTATAGGAATGGTAACACATGGAAGAACAAGTTTATACCACTTTTTTAATGGAAGTATAAGTGAAGGCTTAGTAAACCATGCATCTAAACCAGTAATTACTTTTAAAATTTAATTTTTATAAATACAATTGTTATTAACAAAAAAGTCCCTTTTAAAAAGGGACTTTTTTATTTATTCATGTGTTGCATTTCGTACACAAATGTATCTAAATCTACATTAAGCATCAAAAGGGAAAAAGCTTTATCAACAATATAACTCACGTTTCCTGGAGTAAAGCCCAAAGCTAATGCAAACTTTGTTAAAATCTCTTTTTGTTTTGGCCCTAAAACATGATCCACATACACCATTCTTGACAAATCATACAAACGCTCAATTCTTTGAGTATGTAAAGAAGGTGGATTAATAGGGTATTTTAAAGGATTATCTAAAATTTCTTCGTATTCTGCATCTGAAATTTCTAAACGGTTTTTAAGCTTATCTAAAAATTGCTTTTCTTCCTCACTTAAATCACCATCTGCAATAGCAACACGCACAATTGCTGAAAAATGACCTTTATTTCTTGCCTTAAATTCGCTATCAAATAAATCTGAAAATGACATGGTGTATAGTTTTAATTTCTAACAAATGTACTTATAAAAAAAATGTTATCAAAAAATTGTATCATTCTATAAAATGCATAAACGAATAAATTTGTAAGTTTGAAAATCCTTTAACCCATCAATTATGCAAGAGTTTTGGCTATACTTCAATATAGGATTGAAGCATGTTTTAGACATTCATGCCTACGATCATGTTCTTTTTTTAATTGCACTAACAGTTCCTTATTCATTTAACGATTGGAAAAAACTGTTTATACTAGTAAGCTTATTTACCATTGGACATTCATTAGCACTAATCTTATCTGTTTTCGGCATCGTTTACATTAAAGAAAATTTAGTTGAATTTGTCATTCCAATTACAATACTTATAGTAGCCATATTTAATCTTTTTTCTGCTGGAAAATCTGGAAAAAATGAAAGCATAACTGTTTCTGCTATTGTAACTTTGTTTTTTGGAATTATCCACGGATTAGGTTTTTCAAATTATTTTAAAACTATTTTACCAGGAAATGCAACTGACAAATTATTACCATTAGGTGAATTTGCATTAGGAATAGAAGCCGCACAAATTATAGTAGTTTTTGTGGTTTTAATAATTTCTTATTTAGTTCAAACTGTATTTAGGTTTTCAAAAAGAGATTGGACACTAGTAATGTCTGCATTTATAATAGGAGTCGTGGTTCCCTTAATCATACAAAGCCCAATTTGGAATAGATAAAATGACAGAAAAAAAAGAAAACAAATACGACAAAGCCTATTTAAGACTTGCAAAAGAGTGGAGCAAACTTTCATATTGTAGGAGGAAACAAGTTGGCGCGATTATTGTGCGTGATAGAATGATAATATCTGACGGTTACAATGGAACTCCTTCAGGTTTTGAAAATTGCTGTGAAGATGAAAATAATTTAACCCATTGGTACGTTTTACATGCTGAAGCAAATGCAATTTTAAAAGTTGCTAATTCGACCCAATCATGTAAAGACGCTACATTATATATAACTCTTTCACCTTGCAAAGAATGCAGTAAATTAATACATCAATCCGGCATCAAAAGAGTGGTATACCACGAGGGGTATAAAGACAATTCGGGTTTGGAATTTTTAAAAAAAGCTGGCGTTGAACTTACACTAATAGAAGAACTAGATTAAATGAAAATTGATAAAGTATATTTCCCAATTATTATCTTTTCAGCAATAGCTGTAGGATTTTTATTGGGCGGAATTTTTATCAAAGCCCCTTCATCTGACAGGACATCTATTCAAAACGAAACAAAGCAAAAACTAAACAAACTCATAGAATTTATTGATTCGGAATATGTAGACAACATAGACACCGACTCCATTGTAGATCAAACCGTAACTGGAATATTAGAAAAGCTCGACCCACATTCTGTGTATATCGCTAAAAACGAAGCACAACAAGTGGCAGAAGAAATGAAAGGTGACTTCGTAGGTATAGGTGTTAATTTTTTTATTGAAAATGATTCGGTAATTGTTATTAATCCTGTAAAAAATGGCCCTTCTGAAAAAGCGGGCATAAAATCTGGCGACAGAATATTAGCTGCAGATGGCGAAAAATTATTTGGAAAGAAAATAAACACAGACAAACTCTATAAAAAACTAAAAGGAGAAATTGGCTCAAAGGTATCACTTACAGTTTACAGAAAATCCGAGAAGAGAAAGTTCAACACAACAGTTAATCGCAACACAATACCTGTAAAAAGCGTTGACATTGCATTAATGATTAATAAGAAAATTGGATATATAAAAATCAATCGATTTGCTGAAACAACTTTCAAAGAATTCAAATCAGGACTTACCAAAGTAATTAAACAAGGTGCTAAGGAGCTTATTTTAGATTTAAGAGATAATGGAGGAGGCTATTTAGAAGAAGCTGTTGCCATTGCTGATGAATTTCTGCCAGAAAAAAAACTAATCGTTTTTACAAAAAACAAAAAGAATCGCATAGATAAAACATTTGCGACAGATTATGGTTCATTTGAAAATGGAAAAATAACAGTTTTAATAAACGAAAACACAGCATCAGCCAGTGAAATTATAGCTGGAGCCATACAAGACAACGACAGAGGATTAGTTATTGGAAGACGTTCTTTTGGAAAAGGATTGGTGCAACGTGACATGCCTTTTAAAGATGGTTCAAGTGTAAGACTTACAATAGCTCGTTACTACACTCCAACGGGAAGATCAATACAAAAACCTTATGATCATGGAGGAAATGAAGAATATTTTAATGATTTCATGAACAGATACCACAACGGAGAAATGTACTCAAAAGACAGTATAAAAATTGCTGACACATTAAAATTTAAAACCCCTAAGGGAAGAGTTGTTTATGGTGGCGGAGGCATTGTTCCTGATGTTTTTGTTCCGCTTGAAGCTTCTAAAGGAAATGAAATTGTACCTTTATTAATGCAGTCAGGAGTTGTGACTAATTATGTGTTTAAGGAAATAGATAAAAACAGAAAATATTTTGAAAAACTAAATTACACTGATTTGATTAAAGAAATAACTATAACAGACGACTACTTTTTCAAGTTTAGTGATTTCATACACAGGTCTGATTCGTTTGTAGATTTAAATTCTAATCCAACTTTTGTAAAGCGATATCTTGCAGCAGAGTTTTGCCGTCAACTCTTAGGTGAGAATCAATATTATCATGTAATATTAAAAGATGACACAATGCTTAAAGAAGCGTTGAAACATTAATAAAACTACTTCACTCTTATGCTGTCGTGTGCATGAGTTTCAATACCGTTATTCCATAAAACCAAAATATCAGTAGCAACAGCCGCCCCACTTCCAGCCGCGATAGCTAATTGGCTTCTGTGTCCAGCAAGTGTTCCCGTCACATAAATACCTTCTGCAACTTTTTGGTCTATATTTTTAAGTTGAATACGTTGTTTCTCTGGCAAAGACTTTTGATGTGGCTCTACATAATCCATCAAGCCTTCAATAGTAAACAAATTAGAAGAACCTACTCCAATAACTATAATTTTTGAAGAGTATGTGTTTTTATTGGTAACAATTTCGAATCCATCATTGACAGAAATTACTTTTATTACTTTTTCCCCTTCAATTTGATTTATATGAGGATAATTTTTTTGAAGTTGTTCAACACTTTCAACTAATAAGTCCGAACCTAATTTACCAGACTCTATTCCGTAAGCATTGTAAAAAATGGCATCTTGTAAAGAAGAAGCCTTTTGATGTGCAATAATTCCAATCTTTTTGTCCTGTACAAAAGCCTTTTTGTGAGCCGACCCTAAAACAAGGGCACAAGAAAATCCAGAGACTCCTCCTCCAATTATTAAAACATCAAACATTTACGATTGTCTTTTTAGTTTTTCGTCTATTGATTTAGAGATTCTAAATATTAAAAGGATTACAACAGCACACAAAATAGCTAATATCCCAATTAACGCCACTAAACTATCGCCTTCAAATAAGTTATCTAAATCCAGCATAGTGATATTAACAACAATAGATATTACAGCCAAAACAAGTACTATGTAAGTAAAAATTTTCATTTTAAAACTAATTATTAGACAAAATTAAAACTTTTACTACTAAACAAATAGACCTTTAACATTAGCAGCGAATAATTTAACAGCTATAGCAAGTAAAACTACTCCAAAAACCTTTCGAACCACTCCTAAACCCGTTGGTCCAAGTAATTTTTCAATTTTCCCTGAAAGTTTCAAAACCATGTAAACTATTACTATATTAATTAGTATAGCAACAACGATATTGATAGATTGGTATTCTGAACGAAGAGATAATAAAGTTGTCATAGTTCCAGCTCCAGCTATAAGTGGAAAAGCAAGAGGCACGATACTGGCCGTTTTAGGTTCATCATCTTTATAAATACTAATTCCAAGTATCATTT
This sequence comes from Flavobacterium terrae, assembly GCF_900142035.1. Taxonomy (GTDB): domain Bacteria; phylum Bacteroidota; class Bacteroidia; order Flavobacteriales; family Flavobacteriaceae; genus Flavobacterium; species Flavobacterium terrae. Next base: position 43,151 of record NZ_FQZI01000001.1, read on the forward strand.
CAAGTGCTAAAAAAAATAGAACTATTGAACCTGCTACCGCAAAGGATTTAACATCTACACCAATAAACTTCAACATTCCTTCCCCAACAAATAAAAAGGTAATCATGATTAATCCAGAAACCACACTGGCTCTTTCTGCATGAATGTGCCCAATTTTATTACGCAAATCAACAATAATTGGGATTGTCCCTACAATATCAATTACAGCAAACAAAACCATTCCCACAGTAAAAACTTCTTTCCAGTCAAAAATCATAATCAATTTTTCTTACAAAGATATTTAAATTAAACAACTACTAAACAATTAGATATAATTCTTAAATTTACTGTAAATCAAACTAAAACAACATGATACATAAAATGAAAAGTCCAAAAACTATTTTTATTGCATTCCTTAGTCTTTTTATGAGCAATTATATTGTGGCTCAACAACCAACAGAAGCTCAAAAAAAAGCAATGCAAAATGCAATGATGTATGGTAAAAACAAAGTTGATGCTTCTTCAATTCCTAGCAAATATGATTTTAGTTGGAAATACACATTGATAATGAAAACATCTTCTGGAAAAGAAATGAATATTGATTATTTTTTACAACCTAATGCAAGTTACTACGGAGCAAACATGAATCAAAAAGGCTCTGAAATGTTCATGATTATGGATACTAAAAGTAGATTGATGGTAAACTCATTCAATAAAAGTGGTAAAAAAATAGCCATGGCTTCAAAAATTCCAGACAATATTGATTCATCTACTTCTGCAAACACAAAAAAATACACTTATAAAAAACTCCCAAACAAAACGTTTTTAGGATTTAGCTGTAAAGGTCTTGAAGCCACGAGTTCAGACTCTAAAATTATAATTTATTACACTGATGAAGCTAAAGTTGGCTTTTCAGAAATGTTTAAATCACAACAAAACAATTCACTACCAGCAGCTATCAAAGATATTTTTAAGCCGGGTCAAAAAGCACTGACCATGTTTATGGATTATACAGATTTGAAAGAAAAATCGAAAAACATGACCATGACTTGTACATCTCTAAAACAACAGAGTCATACTTTTAACAAATCAGACTATCAGTTCATGTAAAATTTGCAAATAAAACATGTACTTTTGCGCCTCAAAAAAAGGACAAAATGTTTCAATTAGGGAAAACCATAGTATCTGAGGATATTCTTGAAAAAGAATTTGTGTGCAATTTAACTGCATGCAAAGGAGCTTGTTGTGTAGACGGAGATGCCGGCGCACCACTCTTAGAAGAAGAAACAGCTATTTTGGAAAAAATATACCCTACTATAAAACCATTTCTTCGTCCTGAAGGTATAGCAGCAATTGAGGAGCAAGGTACTTGGTTGAAAGGAAAAGATGGAGATTTAGAAACTCCACTAATAGACAATAAAGACTGTGCTTATGTTATTTTTGACAAAGAGACAGCGCTTTGCGGTATCGAACAAGCTTACAATCAAGGGCTAATTGACTGGAAAAAACCCGTTTCTTGTCACTTATACCCAATTCGTGTTAAAGAATTTAGTAGTTTTCAGGCTGTTAATTATGATCGCTGGGATATTTGCTCTCCAGCTTGTTCTCTTGGAAAAGAATTAGAAGTTCCTGTTTATAAATTTGTAAAAGAAGCCTTAATTAGACGTTTTGGCATTGAGTGGTACGAAGAATTAGAAAAAGTAGCCAAAGATTTACAATCTGGAAAATAGATAAAAAACAATTAATCTTCTAAGGCAAAATTTCATCTTTTTAGAGTAATCTTCAAGGCCTTATTTTACAATACTTTCAGAAAAATACAATTTTTAAAATATTGATTTTCAGTATTTTAAATTAAAAACTTTGCGAGACCCTTATTTTACTGAGTTGTTAAAAACTCAAGCTAATTGTGAATAACTATGTCTTTCATTTTTGATTTCAAATTCGAATCTTTGTAAACCCCAATCGTTACAAAAATCAAAATTTTAAATCTCTAATTTTCAAATGGCTATGGCTACTATTGAACCTATTTTACAAGAAAACAAAAACCGTTTTGTGATTTTCCCGATCAAACATCATGATATTTGGGAATGGTACAAAAAAATGGAGGCTAGTTTTTGGACTGCCGAAGAAATCGATTTGCATCAAGACTTGTCAGATTGGAACAATAAATTAAATGATGACGAAAAATATTTTATAAAACACATTTTAGCATTTTTCGCAGCATCTGATGGTATTGTTAATGAAAACTTAGCTGAAAACTTTGTAAACGAAGTTCAATATCCTGAAGCAAAATTTTTCTATGGTTTCCAAATCATGATGGAAAACATTCACAGCGAAACGTACTCTTTATTAATTGACACTTACGTAAAGGATGACAATGAAAAGAATGAATTATTCAATGCTTTAGACGTATTTCCAGCTATCAAGAAAAAAGCAGAATGGGCTTTAAAATGGATTGAATCTGATTCATTTGCTGAACGTTTAATTGCCTTTGCTGCCGTAGAAGGAATCTTCTTTTCAGGAGCATTTTGTTCAATTTATTGGTTAAAAAAACGTGGCTTAATGCCAGGATTAACATTCTCTAATGAATTAATTTCTCGTGATGAGGGTGTTCACTGTGACTTTGCTGTACACTTACACAATCATCACTTAATGAACAAAGTTCCTACAGCTAGAATTAGAGAAATCATTGTTGATGCATTAAACATCGAAAGAGAGTTTATTACAGAATCTCTTCCAGTGAGTTTAATTGGAATGAATGCTACATTAATGACTCAATACTTAGAGTTCGTTGCTGATAGATTACTAGTAGAATTAGGTTGTAATAAAGAATATAATTCAACAAATCCTTTTGATTTCATGGATATGATTTCATTACAAGGAAAAACAAATTTCTTTGAAAAACGTGTTGCTGAATACCAAAAAGCTGGTGTTATGAACAATGACACTGAAGCTAACAAAATTAGTTTCGACGCCGATTTTTAATATAAACTAAAGGTGGTTTCGAGAACCTCAACCACCAAAATCATCTGAGGTTCTCGCGTTGTCTGAGGCTCTCGAAGACAACATTCACAATAAAACGCATAAAAAGTCGGGAGACTTGCGTTATTATCAATAAAATCAAATAAGAACCCGAAGATAGAGAAGGGATTGTCTATTTTCAAAAAACTAACATTTATGTACGTTGTAAAAAGAGATGGCCACAAAGAGCCAGTAATGTTTGACAAAATCACAGATAGAATTAAAAAACTATGCTATGGTTTAAATGACATGGTAGATGCTGTAAAAGTAGCTATGCGTGTTATTGAAGGATTATATGATGGAGTAACCACTTCGGAGCTTGACAATCTTGCTGCCGAAACTGCTGCATCAATGACTGTTACGCATCCAGATTATGCACAATTAGCTGCCCGTATTGCTATTTCTAATTTGCACAAAAACACCAACAAATCGTTTTCAGAAACGATGAATGAAATGTTCCATTATGTAAATCCTAGAACCAATCAGGAAGCACCTCTTTTATCAGAAGAAGTACACAAAGTAATTATGGAAAATGCGGAGTTCCTAAACTCGCACATTATCTACAATCGTGACTTTAATTACGATTATTTCGGATTCAAAACTTTAGAGCGTTCTTACCTATTAAAAATTAATGGTAAAATTGTAGAACGCCCTCAACATATGTTAATGCGTGTTTCGGTGGGAATTCACTTAAACGACTTAGAATCGGTGATTGAAACATACGATTTAATGTCTAAAAAATTCTTTACCCACGCGACACCAACTTTATTTAATGCAGGTACTCCAAAACCACAAATGTCATCATGTTTCTTATTATCAATGCAAGATGATAGTATTGACGGAATTTATGACACGCTAAAATCAACGGCTAAGATTTCGCAATCTGCTGGAGGTATCGGATTATCTATTCACAACGTTCGTGCTACTGGATCTTACATTCGTGGAACTAACGGAACATCTAACGGAATTGTTCCAATGTTACGTGTTTTCAATGACACCGCTCGTTATGTAGACCAAGGTGGAGGAAAACGTAAAGGTAGTTTTGCCATTTATTTAGAAACTTGGCATGCTGATATTTTCGATTTCTTAGACTTGAAAAAGAATACCGGAAAAGAAGAAATGCGTGCCAGAGATTTATTCTTTGCGATGTGGACTTCCGATTTGTTTATGAAACGTGTTCAGGAAGATTCTACTTGGACCTTGATGTGTCCTAACGAATGTCCGGGATTATACGACGTATATGGTGATGAGTTCGAAGCATTATACACTTCATACGAAGCACAAGGCAAAGGAAGAAAAACCATCAAAGCACGTGAATTATGGGAGAAAATCTTAGAATCTCAAATTGAGACTGGTACTCCTTACATGTTATATAAAGACGCGGCGAACCGTAAATCAAACCAAAAGAATTTGGGAACGATTCGTTCATCAAACTTATGTACTGAAATTATGGAGTACACTTCGGCTGATGAAATTGCCGTATGTAACTTGGCTTCGATTTCGTTACCAATGTTTATTGAAAACGGAAAATTCAACCACGATTTATTATATAGTGTAACCAAACGTGTGACTCGCAACTTAAATAAAGTAATCGACCGAAACTACTACCCAGTAAAAGAAGCCGAAAACTCTAACATGCGTCACCGTCCAGTTGGATTAGGTGTTCAAGGTTTAGCCGATGCTTTTATCTTATTGAGAATGCCTTTTACCAGCGACGAAGCAAAACAATTGAATCAGGAAATCTTCGAAACGATGTATTTCGCGGCAGTTACTGCTTCGATGGAAATGGCAAAAGAAGAAGGACCATACTCTTCATTCCAAGGATCTCCTATTTCACAAGGAGAATTCCAATATAACCTTTGGGGAATTCAAGATTCTGACTTATCAGGGCGTTGGGACTGGGCTTCACTTAGAAAAGAAGTAATGGAGCACGGAGTACGTAACTCGCTATTAATGGCACCAATGCCAACGGCTTCTACATCACAAATTTTAGGAAACAACGAAGCTTTTGAACCATATACTTCAAATATTTATACAAGAAGAGTACTTTCGGGGGAATTCATTGTAGTAAACAAACATTTACTAGAGGATTTGGTAAAAAGAGGATTGTGGAACGAAGATTTAAAACAACAAATCATGCGTCATAACGGTTCGGTACAAAATATCGATGCCATTCCACAGGACTTGAAAGAATTATACAAAACAGTTTGGGAAATGTCAATGAAAGACATTATCGATATGTCACGCCACAGAGGTTATTTTATTGACCAATCACAATCTCTGAATTTATTCATGGAAGGAGCAACTTATGCAAAACTAACTTCTATGCATTTCTATGCTTGGCAGTCAGGATTAAAAACTGGAATGTATTATTTAAGAACCAAAGCGGCTGTAGATGCAATCAAGTTTACTTTGAATAACGACAAAAAAGAAGAACCAGTTGTTATAAAAGAAGAAGCACAAGCTATCACTATGGAAGTGGTTGCCGAACCTGCTCCAATGAGCGCCGAAGAATACCGAGCTATGATTGAACTGGCTAAAAATGCCGGTCCTGAAGACTGCGAAATGTGTGGGTCATAGAAAAAGTTTATATAGAACATTTTTTATATCGATTCTTTCTATTATCTTTGTAATAATTAAAGGCTTCTATTTAGAAGCCTTTTTATAGAATTTTAACCTTTAATTTAATGCTGAGGTAAAAAAAGAAAATAAAAAAAGGGACATCTGTGAGACATCCCTAACTTGGAAACTTAAATGATTAAAGCTTGCCGGCCATTAATTTTAAGTTATAAAGATGATGAGGTTACCTCACCTACTTTTTTCATACACCAAATGTAGAAAATCGAAATCTTCTTTCCAAGTTAAATTTTCACAGAATTTAAAACAGTTAATATTTTAAAACTAAAATCCAATCTTTATAAGGGATTGAGAAAAGTTATCAACAATTAAATTCTTAATTTACAATGGTAAAAATCGAAATTTATCGCTTTTCAATATTAAACAAAGCGAAAGAACAGCAGGTACTAAACTTCTACAATGAAGAAGAAGATTTATTAAACACAATGAATGATTTTTGTGCTTACATTAACAAAAACATAAGAGATTATATTGATAGTCAAGGTAAATACAGAACATTTACACTCGATGGCGTTCAAAAATTAAATCATAACAACAGAACAATTTCGGGTTATTTTGACTCGTCTTACACGGGTGAAAAAGGAAAATTAAAAGATAGAGCGACGAATGAAAAAATTATCGACATTAAAGCTGATAATTTAGTTTCAAAGCGCTTTTTCTTTTTGATATACATACCTAAAAATTCAAAGTATGGTTATTTAATTGTTAAAGAAAAGAAAATCATGGTGTAAAAACAATTTTCAGTTCGGCTTTTAATAACTTCATGAGAAATAAAGGGGTTTCAAATTATACTTTAGAATTAAAGCAAGCTCCACCTAGATACTTCTTGAAGAATCATCTAGAAAATGGCAACTTAAAAGAAGTAAGACTTGTTAACCAAAATCCAACAGAAAAAAATATTGGTTTTGGTAAAGAAGAGAGAATATTTAAAGTTTCAAACGGTTCAAATAGCAATCATTTAAAAGGAATTCTTCTACAACTATTTAATAATATGGAATTAAACGAATATTCTAAAATTCCATTTTTAGATAAAGGCGAATTTGACGAGATTGCTTTTGTTCTAGGCTACAATAAAAGCTGCAAAACATTTTATATAAAGAATAAAGAGAAAATTAGATCAAATATCGATGTTAGTAGTCTAATTATCTATAAAGACAATGAGCCAACGTTTGAATCTATGATTCAAATATCTCTTGAGCTATTAAAATTTGCAGCATAATTTCCAAGCAGCCATCTCCCGATGGCTGTTTTTTTTTGTTAACAAATACGTATCTTTGAAGGAAATAAAAAATTATGTCAAAAGATAAAAAAGGAGTGTATACAGGAGCTATAGAACAAGATGCAGATGGAAATTATTTCTGTGGCGAATTCTTGTTGGATTATCAATACACTGCCAAAAACTTTAAAATTGGTGATATTGTCAATCTAAAAACTGTAATTGAAAATCCTAGCGATAAAAGCTACGATAAATACCCTAAAAAATCAAGCAACTTCTTTTTAGCCAACGATAAAAAATGAACCTTGTAAAGACCAATTCTGATAATCTAGATTTCAAAAAACTATCTGCCCTCTTTGATGAATATTTAGTTGATATTGATGGAGATGAAAGAGAATTTTTTGCCTTCTACAACAATGTCGTACTAGAAAATGTATTGGTTATTTACGAAAATGAACAAGCTGTTGGCTGTGGTGGATTTAAAAAATACGATGACACCACTGCTGAAATTAAGCGAATGTTTGTGCACCCAAACCACAGAAACAAAGGAATAGCTCGCATAATTCTAACCGAATTAGAAAACTGGGCAACAGAAAAAGGATTTACTTCCTATATTCTTGAAACCTCACCAAAACTAACTAGCGCAGTTTCTTTATACCAAAAAACAGGCTATCATCTTATCCCAAATTACGGTCAATACGTTGGGGTTGAAAATAGCATTTGCATGAAAAAAGATAGCTAAAATCACTATCTTCGACTTCTTTAAAAAAATTATTCTAAAATTTAGAAAAATACAATCCTATGATGAACTGGGAACAATTGCTGTCATTAAAACGTCAAGGCGACACAAGTAAAAGATTACGAAAAGAACAAGATGAAACTCGTTTAGGATTCGAGGTAGATTATGACCGTATCATTTTTTCGGCAGCTTTTAGAAGTCTTCAAGACAAAACACAAGTTATTCCGTTATCAAAAACAGATTTCGTTCACACTCGTTTAACTCACAGCTTAGAAGTTTCTGTTGTGGGGAGATCATTAGGAAGATTGGTTGGAAAAAAAATTTTAGAAAAGCATCCACACCTTAAAGAAATCCATGGTTATCAGGCCAATGATTTTGGAGCTATTGTAGCCGCAGCTTCATTAGCACACGACATTGGCAATCCGCCATTTGGACATTCAGGCGAAAAAGCTATTGGCGAATATTTCTCCATTGGCAACGGACAAAAATATAAAAGTCAATTGACTGAGAAAGAATGGCAAGATTTAATCGATTTTGAAGGAAATGCCAATGGCTTTTCGGTAGTAACAGGAACCAGACCAGGCGTCGAAGGAGGTTTACGTCTCACTTATGCCACTTTAGGAGCTTTTATGAAATATCCTAAAGAAAGTCTTCCTAAAAAACCGACTCAAAATATAGCCGATAAAAAATATGGTTTCTTCCAGCAAGACAAAACCTTTTTTAAAGAAGTTGCCAATGAACTTGGTTTAATTCCAAACAAAACAGGGAATGATATTGGCTACGAAAGACATCCACTAGCCTATCTTGTAGAAGCTGCTGATGACATTTGCTATACCATTATTGATTTTGAAGATGGAATTAATTTAGGTTTAGTTTCTGAAGATTATGCCTTAGAATATTTAATAAAACTCGTAAAAGATTCTATCGATTCATCAAAATATAAAGCGCTTACTACTAAAGAAGATCGAATAAGTTATTTAAGAGCTTTAGCTATAGGAAGCTTAATTAATGACGCTGTTCAAGTATTTATAGAAAATGAAGAAGCAATTTTAAAAGGTCTGTTTCCATTTGCACTTACAGATAAAAGTAAATACAAAGCCCAGATGAATGACATCATTAAGCTTAGTGTAAAAAATATATATCAAAGCAGAGAGGTGATAGAAAAAGAAATTAACGGTTACCAGATCATAAATAATCTTTTAGATAAATTCATTACTGCCTATAATAACAAAGCAGAAGGAAAAACTTCAAATTTTGATAATCTTTTACTTAAAATCCTACCTGAAAAACATCACATCGATAAAGAAACTCTTTACGAACGACTTTTACATATTTGTCATTTTGTTTCTATGCTTACTGATGGAAATGCTTTAAAATTTAACAAAATAATTAGTGATAATAAATAAAAAACAGAAATAACTCAATATTTAACTATCATAATTAGTACAAAATCATATATTTGCAAAAATTAATTCAACTATAACTTATACTTTATGAAAAAAAATCTACTTATGTCACTTTGTGCTGGGTTTGGATTTTTTGTTTCTGGTTTTTCTCAATCAAATGGTGAGATTATTCAAAGATACATTAATGCTAACGCACAAAAGTATCAACTAAACAACCAAGAATCAAAAGATTGGAATCTTGAAAACATCACGAGCTCTGAAACAACAGGTATTGAAAATTGTTATATTAAGCAGTCTTACCAAGGAATTGATATTTTTCAATCATATATTTATTTTTGGATAAAAGACAAACAAGTTATAAACAACCCTTCTGGTTTTATTTCTGAATTATCTTCAAAAGTAAATACAGTCCAACCTCAGTTAAATGTTGTTGAAGGTTTTTCAAGAGCTTTAACACAACTAGGAGAAGCTAATTTCAATTCAAATATAATTGAAAATCAAGGCAACAAATACAAATTAAGCAATGGTCTACTTTCAGAAGATCCAATAAATGCTAAATTAGTATATTATCAAACTACCGAAAAAAGCTTACGTTTAGCATGGAGTTATGAATTTTACAATCAAAGCAATGATCATCTTTGGTATGTTCAAATTGATGCTCAAGATGGAAACATTTTAGAAAAAAGGGATTTGGTTTTAAGATGTAATCATGAAGTGAAAAATCATTCTGGTCATAATCATATAAAAGAATTAGATTCAGAGTTTCAAAATAATTTCTTCAAAACTGAAGCAAAATCTACTTTCTTGACCCCCGGAACAACAAACTACAGAGTTATTCCTTGGAATTACGAAAGTCCAAATCATTCTGCAAGACAGTTAATCACTAATCCTGAAGCTACAACAGTTTTAGCCCCTTCTACACTTGCTGCTTCACCAAATGGATGGCATAACTCAAACAACACAATTGGTGGGGGAACTACACCAACACAATTCAACTCAACAAGAGGAAACAATGTAAATGTATATTCTGACTTTAATGACATTGATTCTCCAGGTAGTCCTGCCACTTACACTAACTCTTCAACAGGAACTTATCCAAACCTAACATTTGATTATCCATACAATGGAACTGGAACATCTCCTAAAACATACGTAAACGCCGCAAATACAAACTTATTCTACATGAATAACATAATGCATGATTTATGGTATCAGTATGGTTTTAATGAAGTTAATAGAAATTTTCAAACTTCTAATTATGGGAGAAAAATTGACCCAAATAATCCTAACAATGCTAATTATGGAGGTAACGATCCTGTAAATGCAGAATCTCAAGATGGTTCATTTTTAGCAACTCCAACTTACAATAATGCAAATTTTGCCACTCCTGGAGATGGTTCTAGACCTAGAATGCAAATGTTTCTTTGGACAAGTGGAAGAAAATTCTCTAATTTAACTGTTACTAGCGGTTCTTTGTCAGGAACATCTTATCAAGTAATTGAAAATGCTTTCAATGAAGGCCACATACATTTACCCATTGCTCCTTCGGCACTAACCGGAACACTTCAATTAGTTAATGATGGAAGTCCGGACACATCAGACGCTTGTACTGATACTACAACAGGAGCATCCCTACCTGCTGGTTCAATGACAGGTAAAATAGCAGTAATTAGAAGAGGTTCTTGTCCTTTTAATTTAAAAGTAAAAGCTGTTCAAGATGCTGGAGCTATAGCTGCAATTATTGTAAACAATACAGCTGGAACTATTTCAATGGCAGGTGATAATCCAGCAATAACAATTCCTGCTGTAAGTATTACACAAACAGAAGGTGAAGCATTAATTTCAGCTATATCAAGCGGAACCGTTAATGTTAGCTTATCATCCGTTGACTCTTATGCTTACGCAGATGGTGATTTTGATAATGGTATCATTGCTCACGAGTACGGACATGGAATTTCTACTAGATTAGTTGGCGGAGGTAATGCATTAGCTTCACCTGAACAGCCTGGTGAAGGATGGTCAGATTGGTTTTGGTTAATGATGCAAATTAAACCAGGAGATACTCGTAATGATGCTAGAGGAATTGGCACTTTTGCAGTTGGACAACCAACAAATGGTGATGGAATTAGAGAATACAGATACTCTACTGACATGGCTGTGAATCCACATACTTTTGGAGATACTAACAACCAATGGTATACAGACAATGGTGTTGACTATGTAAATGTTCATGGCTTAGGATCAATATGGGCAGTTATGCTATGGGATTTAGCATGGAATTATATCGACAAATATGGCTATAGCTCAAACATCTACAATGGTACTGCTGGAAATAACAAAGTAATGAGACTAGTTGTGGATGCATTAAAACTTACTCCTGCAAATCCAAGTCTTATTGACTGTAGAAATGCAATAATAGCAGCTGATCAGGCTAGTACTGGCGGACAAGACTACTGTATGATTTGGAAAACATTTGCTAGAAGAGGAATGGGGGTTAACGCTTCATCAGGAACTAACTCTGGTATTGCTGGAGTTCAAGATCAGGTTGAAGACTTTACTGAGCCAGCACCTGGACCAAATTGTACACTTAGTGTAAGTCAATTTGACAACAGCGATAAAATTACCATTTACCCTAACCCTTCTAATGGTTTAGTAAATATTAAAATTAATAGCTTTATTGGGAAAGCAACTGTTCAAGTTATTGACTTAAATGGAAGAGTTGTTTATTCATTAAACAGTACTGAATTCAATAATGAAAAATCTATTGACCTAAGTCATTTACAAGCTGGTGTTTATGCTGTAAAAATCAGCGGTGATGAACTTAACTATACTAAGAAAATTATTCTTAACTAAATTAATTAAGATGTATTGATATAAAAAAGGCACTCAATTTGAGTGCCTTTTTTATATCATCTTTTCAAAAATCTTTAGCAATGACTGGATGTCTAATCCTGAGTTCTTCTGTAATTCTGCAACAGAACCTTGTTCAATAAATTCATCAAGTATACCTAATTTTTTAATCTTTATTTTAAATTCATTTTCATTAAAAAAAGACGCAACTAAACTTCCAAAACCACCATTAATCACACCTTCCTCAACTGTAATTACTACATCAAATTTCCCTCCAATTTCTATTAATAAACCTATATCTAAAGGTTTTACAAAAGGAAAATGATAATGCGCTAATTTTGAATTATCAGAAACCAATTTAATAGCTTCTATAACGTTATTACCTATTGTCCCAGTAGAAATGACTGCAACTTTACTACCTTCTTTCAGGCAAAACCCTTTACCAATTTCTAATTTTTCGAAAGGCAATTTCCAATTGTCTTTTATAAATCCTCTACCTCTTGGATAACGGATTGCTATTGGATGATTTAATCCTAATTGAGCCGTAAACATTATATTTCTTAATTCTATCTCATTTAATGGAGCATAAATAATTATATTAGGCACACAACTTAAAAAAGCCAAATCAAAAAGCCCATGATGTGTTGCTCCATCTTCACCAACAAAGCCAGATCTATCTAGACAGAATATTACTGGCAAATTCTGCAAAGCCACATCATGAATTACCTGATCGTATGCTCTTTGCAAAAAAGTAGAATACACATTACAGAAAACAATCATGCCTTGCGTTGCCATTCCTGCGGATAATGTAACCGCATGTTGTTCTGCTATACCAACATCGAATGCTCTATCTGAAAATCTATCCATCATGTATTTTAACGAAGAACCCGAAGGCATTGCAGGTGTTACTCCTATAATTTTTTCATTAGTTTCAGCTAATTCAACTAATGTGTGCCCAAATACATCCTGAAATTTTTGGGGTAAACCCTCTTCTTCCTTGGGATATATTTTACCTGTTTCCGGATCAAATTTCCCAGGTGCATGATATTTTACTTGATTTTCTTCAGCTAATTGTAATCCCTTACCTTTGGTTGTAATTACATGAAGGAATTTAGGCCCTTTTACCGCTTTTAATCTTTTTAGTTCCAAAATTAAAGCGTCCAAGTCGTGACCATCAATTGGACCTGAATAATTAAAATTTAAAGCTTTAAAAATATTGTTTTCTTCATGCACATCACCTTCTTTAAAAGAAGCAAGATATTCTTTTAAAGCACCAATGCTTGGATCGATACCAATAGCATTATCATTTAAAATAATCAATAAATTAGCATCAGTAACACCAGCATGATTTAACGCTTCGAAAGCCATTCCCGAAGCAATTGAGGCATCTCCTATTACTGCAATGTGTTGTTTATCGAATTCATTTTTCAAATTAGAAGCTAATGCCATACCTAGAGCTGCAGATATAGAAGTAGATGAGTGCCCAACACCAAAAGTATCGTACAGACTTTCACTTCTCTTAGGGAAACCTGAAATCCCATTAAGATCTCTATTAGTATGAAAAACATCTCTTCTACCTGTCAAAATTTTATGACCATAAGCTTGATGACCTACATCCCAAACCAATAAATCATTAGGAGTATCAAATACATAATGCAATGCAATAGTTAATTCAACAACGCCTAAACTAGCACCTAAATGTCCTTCTTTTTGGGAAATAATTTTAATTATGAAATCTCTAAGTTCTTTAGCAAGAGTTGGTAATTCTGACTCTTTTAGCTTCTTTAAATCCAAAGAAGAGTTAATATTTTGTAGGAGATTGCTTGACATACTGCAAATGTACAATATGAAATTGTATTTTTGTTTTCATGGAAAATATTTTCACTGACGAGTACTTTATGAAAAAAGCTCTGCAAGAGGCAGAAGTAGCCTTTGACCGAGGAGAAATACCTGTTGGAGCTGTTATTGTTGTAGAAAATAGAATAATTGCTCGAAGTCATAACTTGACAGAAATGTTAAATGATGTTACTGCTCATGCTGAAATGCAAGCCATAACTGCTTCGGCTAATTTCTTGGGAGGAAAATATTTAAAAGGTTGTACACTTTATGTGACTCTAGAACCATGTCAAATGTGTGCTGGAGCTTTATACTGGAGCCAAATATCAAAAATTGTTTATGGAGCTTCAGATGAGCATAGAGGATTTAGAGCTATGGGAGGAAAACTTCATCCAAAAACAGAGCTAGTCTCTGGTATCATGGAAAATGAATGTGCTACTTTAATGAAAGATTTTTTTAGAAGGAAAAGATAAAAAAAATTCTTTTTAAAATAAAAAACCACGCCTATTGGCGTGGTGTAACCTTCATTCTGGTAATCAAAAAATACTATATATATATTATTCGATAACTACTACATTAGTAGCAACTTTACCTTTACGACCGTCTTCTTCTGTGAAAGAAACTTTTTGACCTTCTTTTAGTTCTTTACCGTTTGTACCAGTAACGTGAACAAAAATATCTGCCCCTGTTTCATCATCAGTTATGAATCCAAAACCTTTAGATTCAACAAAAAATTTAACTTTGCCTGTGCGCATTCTTTGAAAAAATAAATTAATAATAAATCAAAGATATACTTTTTATCGAGACAAAAAATTTTTGCCAAATTTATTTTATAAAAAAATGTTAATTTTTTTTGTTGTTTAACAAAGAAACTACTATTTATTTAAGATTTAACTTGATAAATAGTTCGTCTAATTGTTTGTCATCAATAACCGATGGAGCATCAATCATTACATCACGTCCCGAATTATTTTTAGGAAAAGCAATGAAGTCACGAATCGTTTCCTGACCTCCAAGAATAGCCACTAAACGATCTAATCCAAACGCTAAACCACCATGAGGAGGTGCTCCATATTGAAAGGCATTCATCAAGAATCCAAACTGATTTTCAGCTTCTTCTTTTGTAAACCCTAATAATTCGAACATTCTTGCTTGTAAATCTTTATCATGGATACGAATTGACCCTCCGCCTATTTCATTTCCATTCAATACCATATCATAAGCATTCGCTCTTATCTTTCCTGGCTCTGTAGTAATTAAATGAATATCTTCTGGCTTAGGTGATGTAAATGGATGGTGCATTGCATGATATCTTTCACTATCTTCATCCCATTCCAATAATGGAAAATCAACCACCCACAATGGCGCAAACTCATCTGGTTTACGTAAACCTAAACGAGTTGCCACCTCCATACGAAGTGCGCTTAATTGAGAACGAGTTTTATTTGCTGGTCCCGATAAAACAAAAATAATATCTCCAGGATTTGCTTTGGTAGCTTCTGCCCATTTTTTCAAATCTTCTTGATCGTAAAACTTATCTACTGAAGACTTTAAGCTTCCATCAGCTTCATATTTACAGTACACCATTCCTAAAGCACCAACTTGAGGTCGTTTTACCCAGTCAATCAAAGCATCAATTTCTTTACGAGTATAAGCAGCTCCGCCTGGCACAGCAATTCCGACTACTAATTCTGCCGAATTAAATACACCAAAATCTTTATGCTGAGCTACGGCATTCAATTCACCAAACTCCATTCCAAAACGGATATCTGGTTTATCATTACCATAGGTTCTCATAGCATAATCGTATGTGATTCTTGGGAATTTATCTACTTCAATCCCTTTTATTTCTTTTAACAAATGACGTGTTAAACTTTCGAACATATTTAAAATATCTTCTTGTTCAACAAAAGCCATTTCACAGTCAATTTGAGTAAATTCAGGTTGACGGTCAGCACGTAAATCCTCATCACGGAAACATTTTACGATTTGGAAATATTTATCCATTCCTCCTACCATCAATAATTGCTTGAATGTTTGTGGAGATTGAGGTAAAGCATAAAACTGACCAGCATTCATACGTGAGGGCACTACGAAATCGCGAGCTCCTTCTGGTGTTGATTTAATTAAATATGGTGTTTCAACTTCACAAAAACCTTTAGCCGAAAGGAAATTTCTAACTTCCATTGCTACTTTGTGACGAAACAACAAACTGTTTTTCACTGGATTACGACGAATATCTAAATAACGATACTTCATACGCAACTCCTCTCCTCCATCTGTTTCGTCTTCTATTGTAAAAGGAGGCAAAATAGCTTGATTTAATACTGTTAACTCTGAAACTAAAATTTCAATATCACCAGTAGCCATATTAGGATTTTTAGATTCGCGCTCAATAACAGTACCTTTAACCTGAATTACAAACTCACGTCCTAATGTTTTTGCTAATTCAAAAACTGCTTTATCAGTTCTACTTTCGTCAAAAATTAACTGAGTAATACCATAACGATCTCTTAAATCAACCCAAACCATAAAGCCTTTATCGCGAGATTTTTGAACCCATCCAGCTAGGGTAACTTCTGTATTGATATGCGAAACGTTTAATTCGCCACATGTATGACTTCTGTACATTATATTAAAATTTGAGTGCAAATTTAACCAATTTACCACAAGTTAAAAGCTAGTCAAAACAATTATTTATCATTCCTAAAAAGATTTCCAATGTTAAATTTTCATCCAATGTTATGAAATTGTTAAGCAATAGTTTTTTTAATGTAAATATTTTTCTATATTTGAAATATAATTGTAACCTAAATCCCTAAACTATGAAAAAGATTATCACATTATGCGCGTTAGTTTTCTCAGGTATTGTAATGGCTCAAACTATAGAACCTAAATATGAAATTGAAGGAAACTTAGTTAAAGCTACTTACTACAATGACAATGGAACAGTAAAACAAGAAGGTTTTTACAAAGATGGTAAAGTTCATGGCAAATGGGTTTCTTTTGATGAAAACGGAGTAAAAATTGCTATGGGAGAATATAAAAATGGAGAAAAAACTGGTAAATGGTTTTTTTGGGACAAAAACACACTTAATGAAGTTGATTACAATGACAGTCGTGTTGCTGAAGCAAAAAAATGGTCACAAGGAACATTAGTTCACAGAAACTAAATATCAACCATATTCTTACTTATAGAAAAACCCTTTCAAATGAAAGGGTTTTTTGTTTTCAATACATAAAAAAAGCCCAAACTTTCGTTTGAGCTTTTTGTGCGGGTGATAGGACTCGAACCTACACGCCTTGCGGCACCAGATCCTAAGTCTGGCACGTCTACCAATTTCGCCACACCCGCAGGGTTTAGAAACAGTAATTGTTTCAATAAGTGGGTGCAAATATACACATTTATTTTAAAAACCAAATTGCAAATTCAAAAATTGAACAAAATTTTAATTTATTATAAAAATTGAAATTTGGAATTAAGAAATTGGCCCCTCAATTTGCTATCTTTGAAATTCTATATCAAAAAAACACAATGGAAAATATTAAACAATACGTTCAAGAAAATAAAGAACGTTTTTTAAATGAATTAATCGATTTATTAAAAATACCTTCAGTAAGTGCCGATAGCGCTTATGCTCAAGACGTAATTGATACTGCAAATGCTGTAAAAGTAAGTTTAGAAAAAGCTGGGTGTGATATTGTTGAACTTTGCGAAACTCCTGGCTACCCAATTGTTTACGGTGAAAAAATAATAGATCCAAGTTTACCAACAGTTTTAGTATACGGACACTATGATGTACAGCCAGCGGATCCAATTGAATTATGGGATTCACCTCCTTTTGAACCAGTAATTAAAAAAACAGACTTGCATCCTGAAGGAGCAATTTTTGCTCGTGGTGCTTGTGATGATAAAGGACAAATGTATATGCACGTAAAGGCATTTGAATATATGATTCAAAATAAATGTTTGCCTTGTAACGTGAAATTTATGATTGAAGGTGAAGAAGAAGTTGGATCTAAAAGCTTAGGCTGGTTTGTAGAGAGAAACCAAGAAAAACTAGCTAATGATGTGATTTTGATTTCAGACACTGGTATGATTTCAAACCAACAACCATCAATCACAACTGGTTTACGTGGTTTAAGCTACGTAGAAGTTGAAGTTACTGGCCCTAACAGAGACTTACACTCTGGATTATACGGTGGAGCTGTAGCAAACCCAATTAATGTATTAACTAAAATGATTGCTTCTTTGCACGATGAAAACAACCACATTACAATACCTGGTTTTTATGATAAAGTAGAAGAACTTTCATTAGAAGAAAGAGCTCAAATGGCAAAAAGACCATTCAGCCAAGAAGCATACAACAAAGCACTTGATATAGCCGAAGAATATGGTGAAACAGGCTACACAACAAATGAAAGAAACTCAATTCGTCCTACACTAGATGTAAACGGAATCTGGGGTGGTTACACTGGAGAAGGTGCAAAAACAGTTATTGCAAGTAAAGCTTATGCTAAAATTTCAATGCGTTTAGTACCAAATCAAGACTGGGAGGAAATCACTGAATTATTCAAAAAACACTTTGAAAGTATTGCTCCAAAGGCTGTAAAAGTAAAAGTTACTCCTCACCATGGAGGGCAAGGATATGTAACTCCTATTGATGGTATTGGCTATCAAGCTGCTGCCAAGGCCTACAATGACTCTTTTGGCGTAGAACCAATTCCAGTACGCTCTGGAGGAAGTATTCCAATCGTTGCTTTATTTGAAAAAGAATTAAAATCAAAAACCATAATGATGGGATTTGGACTTGATAGCGATGCTATCCATTCTCCTAATGAACATTACGGAATTTTTAACTACTTAAAAGGAATCGAAACTATTCCATTATTCTATAAATACTTTACTGAAATGAGTAAATAAATTCAGTGAGTAAGAAAAAATTTATATCAGAAGTATTAAAATCTACAGGAACTATAGGCGCTTTGTCGCCTAGTTCCTCTTTTTTGGCTAAAAAAATGTTGGAACCCATAAATTTTAGTCAATCGCAATGTATTGTAGAATTTGGTCCAGGAACAGGTGTTTTTACAAAAAAACTATTAGAGAACATGCGCCCAGACGCAAAACTTTTAGCCTTTGAAATTAATCCAACATTCATAGAAGAACTAAAACAAATTAAAGATGACCGTTTAGTTTTGATTAACAACAGTGCTGAAAAAATAGAACTTTATCTTAAAGAGCATGGATTCTCTTCGGCTAACTATATAGTTTCATCGTTGCCTTTCACCATGATCCCCGATGAAGTTGTTCATAGTATTTTAACTAATTCTGACAATGCACTTTCTGAAAATGGAAAATACATTCAGTTTCAATATTCATTGAATGCCAAAAAAAAATTAGAAGGATATTTTAGCGAAGTTAGCATCAACTTCACCCTATTGAACTTACCTCCTGCTTTCGTATATATCTGTTCAAAATAAAACAAAAACACCCTTTGTCTTTTCCTCAATTTTTTTAAGTTTGCTCCACCAAACAAACACAAAATGAAAAAGACAATTTGTATTGCTGGAGGCGGAATCTCTGGACTTTACAGCGCACTTCAACTGAGTGATTTAGATTACAACGTTATTCTTCTTGAAGCTTCTGAAAATCATTGGGGCGGACGTATTGAAACTACGGTTCTTGAAAATTTTATTACAGAATGGGGACCAATGCGTTTTGAGACAAAATTACAACCTAAGTTTGGCAAATTAATTGACGATTTAAAAATTGAGCTTCTGCCGTTTAATGGTCCGCAAGCAAATCCTTCACAATTTCCTCAATACGATCTTCCGTTACAAGAGCAAAATTTAAATGCTTTAGACTTATTACGCAAAGGCATTTTATTAATGATGGGTAAAAATCCTAACAACCCTCTTGATTTTGGTTGTCAAAACTGGATTGATAGCTTAACTGAAGAAGATTTCAGAATCATGCGTAAGGAATCCAAACTCAATGGAAAACCTATGTGGAAAATGGGTTTTTGGAACGCTTTAAGTGAAGATGGAATTTTATCACACCAAGCCCTAATGAAAATTAGAGACACTGGTACTTTTTATCATATGATTCCTGATAATTTAAATGCTATAGAATGGGTTATTTGGTGGTTAAGAGCTTTTAAAACAGACGGCCAAATTTTGGCCACAATAAAAAAAGGAACAGATGAAATCACTAAGCAAATGTTACTAAAACTTCAAGAAAGAAAAAACGTAACACTTATTAATGGTGCCAAATTAATTTCCTTTAAAAGCATTAATAAAGACCAGGTTGAAGCAGCTTACACCAAGAAAGAGGAAAAATTAACTCTTGAAGCAGACCATCTATTATTGGCGATGCCTCAATATCCCCTAAAGAAACTAAACCACTCTTTACCAGAAAAAATACGAGAACAATTAGACAGTGTAAATGGATTTGCCATGACTAAGGTATTTTTCATTCTAGACAAACCTTGGTGGGAATACAATCAATCACCTCAAGCAAGAGCAAATCGAATGCCAACTCGTGAAATTCATTACTTCCGCAGATCAAAAACCAATGATTTTGATGGTTACGGAATGATTCTATTATACACTGACAAACCTGCAACAGAATTTTGGAACTATTACATAGAAAATAGAAACAAGCATGAATTTGCAGAAATAAACAATAACGACGAAATCAAACAACAGTTTGCTAATTTTATGTCAAAAGATGTTTATCGATCGTTACAAGGAAATGAGGCAATGTCAACCACCGGTTTACAACTTACTAAAGAAGCTTTATTGAAATACGCCAATATGAGTTTGACTGAAATTAAAGATGATATTGAAAAATCGATAGTTTCATACGGTATTCGTGACTGGTCATGTGCTCCTTATGGCGCTGGAAATCACTGCTGGAGACCAGGTGTAAAATCATGGGAAATTCAAGAACAATTCAAAGCTTTTGCTTTAGATAATTCTGAAGCAAAAAACATCCATATTATTGGGGAAGCTTATTCAGATTATACCGGTTTTATAGAAGGCGCTATCAATTCATCCGATTGGGCCCTTGAAGAAATCACCGGAAAAAAGATGACTATCAATTTTAGTTAAAAAACAAAAACCTCAAAGCATTATCACTTTGAGGTTTCTTTTTATTTCTGAAGGCCAACTTCATTTCTATAAATATAATCTCCGTGATTTGGCGAAAAATACTTATTCATTTTTTTATCAAACTCTTTCATTTTGGACTCATCTTTCCAATAAGCTTTAGCTAGTTCGTCATCTTTTGCCCAAGCTTTTTCGATATCTCCCAAACTATCGTAAACGAATACTTCAACAAATTCACCTCCTTTAGAGCCCCATGCATGAGCGTAAGTATAATAAGCCTTAAGTAAATCGTTTTTATTTATCAAATTATCCATTACCTCTTTAAACATGGCATCAAATTCCTTAGTGCTACCTTCTTTATTGTCTGCAAAAGCACTTTTTCTAACATAATAAACCAACTGTTTATCAGGAATTTTTGCTAACATTTTTCGATTTGGTAAAACTGTATAAATTTCATCCGAATGTCCTTCTGAGTAGAAAGTCGCTCTTTTATCAAAAAAAGCCTTCCTTGCTTTCTCATCTGGCCAAGCCGCTTTAACTAATTCATTTTCTTTTTCCCAAGCTTTATCAATAGCTTCCCAATTTTCATATACCTGTACCAAGAGAATTTCAGTGTTATCTTCAGTAAAAAAGTGAGTCAAAATATTATGTCTTAACACTAACGGATTCTTCATGACCACTTTGTCAAAATACTCTTTTTCAATTTTAAGCCAATCTTCTCGCTTTAAATCAGGATTAGAAGTATTTCTGTGTAAAGTAGTTACTGTTAAAAAGCGAGGTACTGCTTCTTGAGCAATTGTGGGATTTATGCTTCCTAAAAAAAACAGGAACAGCCCCAAAAGTTTGTAATGAATTGCTTTCATAATTTCAAAAATTAAAAGTTTATAAAGAAGTAAAACTTGTTTTTGAAACCAGAAATACGTGGATTTTTAAGAACATACTAAATAGTTGTACAAATTTACAATAATTTTAATTTAAAATTCTGATTATCAGTAGAATATAAATAACTAGCTTTGCCATTTCAAGTCATTATTGTTTTATAAGTCGAAATAAATCAATGATTTAGATATAATTTATTTTTTTGGTCTTAAATTTGCTGTATCATCAATCAAAATCAATCATCATGTTAAAACGTTTTTTTATTCTGTGCTCTGGCGCAGATAGAGAGTTACTAGACTCTTGCAGTGAAGGCGAACAAACTAAGTATGTTGGAATTGGCGCTACAGTATTTTTTACCGCAGTCATGGCATTTTTAGCGAGTGCTTACGCATTGTTTACAGTATTTGACAATCCTTATTATGCTGTAGCTTTTGGAACTGTTTGGGCATTACTTATTTTCAATCTAGACCGCTTTATTGTTTCAACCATTAGAAAGAGAGACAATTTATTAGCAGAACTTGCACAAGCTTCTCCCCGAATTATATTAGCAATGATTATTGCCATTGTTATATCAAAACCCTTAGAAATCAAAATTTTCGAAAAAGAAATCAATACAGTTCTTTTAAAAGAAAAGAATGCCATGGCAATTGCCAATAAAAATCAAGTTACCAATTTCTTTAAGGGTGATGTAACCAAAAATCAAGGAGAAATTGACAGTATTAAATCGAACATAAAAGCTAAAGAAAAAGAAGTGGCCGATTTGTATCAATCCTACATTACAGAGGCTGAAGGTTCTGCTGGAACTAAAAAAATGGGTAAAGGACCTATTTACAAGGAAAAAAGAGAGGCTCATGATTTGGCCTTACGTCAACTGGATTCTTTAAAAGCCAATTCTTCTAAAACCATTGCCGATAAAGAAGCCAGAGCAAAGACTTTACAAGCCGATTTAGACAAAAAAGTAGCCGATTCTAAACCTATAATAGACAATTTTGATGGATTAATGGCAAGGATTAATGCCTTAGGAAAACTTCCTTTATTACCTTCTCTTTTTATAATGTTGTTGTTTTTAGCTATCGAAACATCACCTATTATTGCTAAAATGTTATCACCTAAAGGTGAGTATGACTTTAAATTAGAAGACAACGAAACTGCCTTGAAAACTCATATTGAACAAAACAACTTTCAACGTGCTTTACAAAAAGATACTGATGCCATGATTTATGACAAAGTGTATGAAGACATCAGGTCAGACAAAGAATTGTACGATTACAAGAAAAGATCTGCAATTGAAATATTAAAACTTCAATCTGACAGTTACGTTGCAAAACAAAAAAGTGTTATGTAACTAAAATTAAAAAGGCATTAGATAATCTAATGCCTTTTTCTTGTTTATAATTTAAGAGATTACATATATTACATATACTGTAAAACCTCAGCTTTTAAACGGTCATATTCTCCCTGAAGAATTAATCCGTTATCTAATAATTTTTTATAATTCTGAAGTTTAGCAAATAGCTCTTCACTACTCATTTCACTTAATTTTCTTTCACCAGAATTAGTTGGTGTATTTTCTACTTTCTCTTCAATAATTGGTTCGTTAATTACTGGAACTGAAGGCATGATTTCAGCAAATGAAGTTACTTCTTCAACTTCAACCTCTTCCACAATTTCTGCAGGATATTCTTCTTCAACGGCTGATGGAGTTTCTATAACAGGAGCTGTTTCAATAGTAGTTGTTGCTTGCGGATTTTTCAATAAATCCATTTGCTCTTTAGCAAAAGTATATAGCTTTCTAGCTTGATTTTTAGGCAAATAATCTACTGTATGAGTTAATTCAGTTTTTGTTGAAAAAGTAAAATCAGAACCTAAAATTCCTTCTTTCACAAACGTTCCTCCTATTTCATCCCAATTAAAGTCAATAAACTCCATAGATAAGCCTAAATTTTTAGGTTTACATAAGATGATGCGTTTATTAGTAACTACTATACTATCAGGAAAAACTGTAATCGCTGGTTTTTTTTGTACAGCAATGTAACCAACTTCCTCGTTAGTCATCAATAAATTCTCAAGCTTAGCCGTAATTTTCTCAATCGCTTTTGGGTCTTGGTCTTCGTTTAATATTTTCTTTAAATTATCAATCATAATTATTGTTTATTATTTTTTGCGCTTACAATAGCATCAAAAGTAATGCCTAAATTAAGAATTTATTACTTCAGCTTGTAATTTCTTTGTTAAACTTTTAAACACTAAATCGTATGAATCGTTAATCAATTCCAGCATCATTTTATCAGAAACGTCTTTATGAAAATCGACAGTATTCCAATGTACTTTACTCATGTGATAACCTGGTCTTATTCCATCATATTCAGCGCGAAGTTCTTCCGCTTTTTCTGGATCGCATTTTAAATTTAAAGAAGGATTTCCTTTTTCCCACTCCTGCAAAGATGTTAAGCAAAACATTTTCTCTCCCACTTTAAAAACCAAAGTATCTTCATCAAAAGGGAAATGCTCTGTAACTCCTTTTTTTGACAAACAAAACTCATAAAGTTGCTGTATATCCATCTTATTTTATATTGATTGCCCAAAAGTTAGCAAAGTTCCATTAGGATCAATTATCGAAAATTCTATTTGGTTCCATGGTTTCACTTCAAGTTTTCCATTGGGATGAATTTCAATATTTTTCTCTTCCAATTTTTTATAAAATTCATCAATTTTATCTTCTAACCGAATATAAATCATAAAATCTGATTTCATTGGATTCAAATTTTGATAGGCAAATAAATGAATTTCCAAGTCATCCTTTGAAATAATACAATAATCGTCATAATCTGAATTCAAAACAAAACCTAATTTTTCATAAAACTCAATTGTTTTGCTTTTATGAATAAAAGGCAGCTTAGGAATAATTGCTGTTATCATATTTTATATAAAATTGGCTTACTAGGGCTTGCATCATTTTCAAACGAAGCAACTTGAAGATTTAGTATATAAGATCCATCTTCAATTGCATCATTCACATAAACTAACTCTGTAATAGTACAATCGATTCTGGCGTCTTCATTAAGATGATTCACGTCTTTTACATTCCAAAATGCTTTATGTGCTAATAATTTTCCTTCGTCATGCTCTCTGTCGACACTTGGCAAATCTATCAATAAATGTTGAATACCTTTTTCGCGGATAAACGTTGCTGCTTCTTCCAATAGATAAGGCCAGTTTGTATTTGAATATTTCTTTGAAGTTTTTTCCGGTGAATTCGGTAATGTTCTAATTATAATTGCTTCTGGCGATTTATCTTTTAAAGCATCAACAATTTGCGCTTTAGTGATTACAAAATCTTCTCCTTGTGCTTCTGGCTGAACCGAAATCACTTCTGCAGTAAAAAAGAATTGCTTTAAACATTGATTGATACTATAGAAGTCTATTGTGATATGCCCCAGACATTCGGTATGCGTACCATGTCCGTGAGGGTTAAAAAAAATATTATTGAAATTTGTTGAAGAACTTCCTTCTGAAACTTTACCAACCCAATCACCAAATCGAACAGGTTCTATTTCTGGTTTTTCGATATACCAGGCAATTGGATTTTGTTCAGTATTAGAAATTGGCAATGAAATATCTAAAGGCTTTGATAAATCTATTTTAAAAATCTGATTTTGGTGTTGAATTTCTGCAATCACTTTGAAATTATTTATTCCAAATTTAACCAAAAAAGATCTGATGCAATTCCGTCACAAAAGAATTTTCCTTTTTTTGTAGTTTTTAGAATATTACTTTCAATAATCAGCTTTTCATCATCCAAAAATCGTTGTGCATTTTGAAGTAAATATTCAAGATAGTCTTTACCAAATTCCTTTTCTATTATTTCTAAAGAAACACCCCAAACGGTTCGCAAACCTGTCATAACATATTCGTTATATCTGTCAGTAATAGATAATGTTTCGACTTCACTCGGCAATTTAGATTCTTGCATCGATTTGATGTACAAGGAATTATTAGAAACATTCCAACTACGATTTATTCCATCATAACTGTGTGCCGATGGACCAATGCCAATGTATTTTTTACCCAGCCAGTACGCCGAATTATTTTGAGAAAAGTAATTTGGTTTACCAAAATTTGACAATTCGTAATGAACAAAACCATTAGCTTCGAGTTTGTCCACCAACATTAAAAACTGTTCATGAGCAACTCCATCATCAAGCGCTGGAATCTCTCCTTTTTGAATCATTTTTTCTAAAGCTGTTTTATGCTCGACAGTTAATGCATAGCTTGATATATGAGGAATATTTAAATCAAGTAATATTTGAATATTCTCTAACCACTTTTCATTTGTTAGTCCAGGAATTCCATAAATCAAATCGACCGAAATATTGTCAAAATATTGAACAGCTAATTCAAGACATTTTTTGGCTTCATTTGCATTATGGGCACGATTCATCAACTTTAAATCTTCTTCAAAAAAAGACTGTACTCCTATTGATAATCTATTTACTCGAGAAGCTGCTAGTTCTTTAATCCGTTTATCATTTAAATCATCAGGATTGGCTTCTATAGTTATCTCGGTATTATCTGAAACTTTATAATTGGCATAAACCTCATCGATTAAATGATTTAAATCCTCTGAAGACAATATAGAAGGTGTACCACCACCAAAATAAATAGTTTCTACTAGTTCACCTTTAAATTCATTTTTTCGTAAAACAAGTTCTTTGGCCAAAGCCAAAACCATTGCATCACTTTTCTTCAATGAGGTTGAAAAGTGAAAATCGCAGTAATGACAAGCCTGCTTGCAAAATGGGATATGAATATAAATTCCTGCCATAAAAAAGGGCAGATAAACTGCCCTAATATTTAATATTATTGTGCTCCTTCTTTAAAAGTACCATTTGTAATTGTAACGGTAGATCCGTTTGTTGGATGTGTTGCCGTTAAGCTGAACGTTCCTTGTGCCAATATTGAAGCTTGAGTATAAGTAATAGTTCCCGAAACATTGTACTCTATTTCCTCATGTGTTACTGGGTCATATTTTGAAAACGAGATTCTATTACTTGCGGAATTATTCGAAAAATTAAATGTTCCTGTTTGAAGAGATGAATCAGGATAAACAATTCCAATAATATACTCACCTCCGTTTTGTTCGTACAAAGTCATTGTACTACCGTTCCCAGAAGCATATTTTTGAATACCATACCAATCTTGTCCATTTATTTTAGCGTAGGTTCCAATACCACTGATAGGTGGTGTTACTGATGTATAAGGAATTTTAAACGAACCACTAACTGTATTAGTTGCTGAAGTATGATCGTATTCATCTTCGTATAACTTACCACTAAAATTAACCTTGATTGTTTTATTAGTTGTATTTAATTCAACTAATTGAAAAGTAAAAGTACTATTACTAAAATATGCAAACGAACCTGAAGTAGGTATTGTACTCGATGGAGTATTTGGATGAGTAAAAGCCTCATATAAATTACCGTGAGCATTAAATTTTAAAGAAATCCCAAGACCATCAGGCGTATCTCCCGAAACTTCAATAAAATCTTCTTGTTTAATAGCAACCCAGCTATTAACTGTTTTTGCTTGACCATTATAGGTTAAGTTAAAATAATCAGCTGAGTTATCTGTTGTGTCATCACTTGAACTATCAGAAGAACAAGAAAACAAAGAAACTGCTATAAATAATACAGCAAAGAATTTAAACATTTTCATAAGCAGGTTTTAATTTTTTTGCAAATATATTCTTATTTCTCAACAGTAAGGTTATTTTTTTATTCTTCCTTCGTTTTGTTTCACAAAGGCATCCCAACCAGAATAACTTTTACCAATCTCTACTCTTCCCGAATTAAAAAAATGGCAAACAGCTGCTGCCAAACCATCCGTAGAATCTAGGTTTTTAGGCAACTCTTTTAATCCTAATAATTGCTGAAGCATTTTTGCGACTTGTTCTTTACTTGCATTTCCGTTTCCTGTAATTGCCATTTTAATTTTCTTAGGCTCATATTCTGTAATTGGAATTTGCCGTGATAAACCCGCAGCCATTGCAACACCTTGTGCTCTTCCAAGCTTCAACATTGATTGCACGTTTTTACCAAAGAAAGGTGCTTCAATAGCAATTTCATCAGGATGATAGGTGTCGATTAACTCAATAGTTCGTTCAAAAATTCGTTTCAAACGCATATAGTGATCATCCATTTTGTTTAATTGCAATTCATTAAGTTGGACAAATTCCATCTTTTTATTGACTACTCGAATGAGTCCAAAACCCATAATTGTGGTACCTGGATCAATTCCTAATATGATACGTTCGTTTGACACTCTTTTTATTTGAAAGGTTAAAGGTTAAACGTCTAAAGTTTCGTTACTTTGCTTCAATGATAACTGTAAGCGACAAAGCTAAGCAATTCCTTATACTTCTCCTTAAACTTTGCATTGTTGGAGGAGCTTTTTATTTTATTTATGATCGATTAGCACATGACAATCAATTAAATTGGAGTCAATTCAATAAATTACTGATTGAAAAAGCCTCTATAGGAAATGTTTGCTTTATTTTATTTCTCTCTTTTTTAAACCGTTATCTAGAAATTCTTAAATGGAAAAACTTGGTAAATTTCATAAAACCGATAACTATATGGGAATCTACAAAACAGGTTATGGGAGCCTTAACATTGGCTCTTTTCACTCCAAATGGGATAGGTGAATACGCAGGAAAAGCGTTGTTTTTTGAAAAAGAAAAAAGCAAAAAAATTGTCTTTCTGAATTTAATTTGTAACGGAATCCAGATGATTTTAACGGTTATTTTTGGCACTTTTGGATTATTATATTTCAATGCTTCTTTCAACATCATTACTCCTAAAAGTGTTATTTTAATTTTCGGATTGTTTATAGTACTACTTTCCCTTTCATTTTTCATGAAGAGAATTAATATTAAAGGATATTCCTTGGAAAAACTGATACACAAAATCAATGTCATTCCTAAAAAAATACACCAAAAAAACATTTTATTAGCCGTTGCCAGATACCTTACATTTTCACATCAGTACTATGTTTTGTTTTTGATTTTGGACGTTCAACTGCCTTATCTATCATTGATGGCCGCCATAACGAGCGTATATTTTCTTGCTTCTGCTTTGCCAAGTTTTCAATTTCTAGACTTTGCCGTTAAAGGGAGTGTGGCGGTTTATTTTTTTGGATTACTAGGCGTTAACGAATGGATTGTCGTGTTTGTCACAACACTTATGTGGTTTTTAAATACTGTTTTACCAGTTGTTATAGGAGCCTATTTTGTATTTACATTTAAATCAGGATGGAAACAGGAATCATTATCATAACAATATACTATGTTTTAAACATTTTATGGCTGATCTACGGTTTCGCCAAAGTAAAAACATTCATTCCTAAAGAAAGTACACCATCCAATCAATTTACAATTGTTATTCCTTTTAGGAATGAAGCCCAAAATCTTCCTAAGCTAATGCAGTCAATTGAAAAACTAGATTATCCTTATAACTTATTCAGAGTTATTTTAGTCGATGATGACTCTACAGATAAGTTTCAGATTTCAGATTTCAGATTTCAGATTTTCGTATTAAAGAATATTCGAAAAACCAATTCACCAAAAAAAGATGCTATTAATACGGCCATCAAAAATGCTGAAACAGATTGGATTATAACAACAGATGCGGATTGCATTATCCCTAAAAATTGGCTAAAAACATTTGATGCTTTTATTAAAGAACATGATCCAAAAATGATAGCATCTGGTGTTTATTATCAAACAGGGAATTCAGTTATTGATGAATTTCAGCAATTGGACTTAATGAGCTTACAAGGAACAACGATAGGAAGTTTTGGTAATCAACAACCATTCATATGCAACGGTGCCAATTTTGCTTATCAAAAAGATTTTTTTGAAGAGCTAAACGGATTTGAAGGGAATGATACTATTGCAAGTGGTGATGATGTTTTTTTATTACAAAAAGCCCTTAATTATCAAAGTGAAAATGTTCATTTTGTAAAATCAAACGAAACTTTAGTACTCACTCAAACTGAAAAATCATGGTTATCTCTATTTCATCAACGAGTACGATGGGCGAGTAAAACAGGAAGTTATTCAGGGGTCTATAGCAAGCAATTAGGATTATGTGTGTTTTTAATGAATTTAACCTGCATAATATCTATACTGCTTTGGCTAACTAATTTCATCGCTTTAGAGGTAATTATATCTGTTATGATTTTAAAGTTTATAGTTGACTATATACTTATTCGAAATACTTCAAACTTCTTTAAAGTGAATCTCAATCATTTTTTTCTAAGTAGTTTAATTTATCCTTTCTTTAGTTCCGCAGTAGTTTTTTATAGTTTTTTTGGAAACTATAAATGGAAAGGAAGAACTTTCAAAAAATAATTCCAAAAAAACTAATTCGTTAAAACCAAAACAAAAAACAATTAACCTATTTCATAATATATTATAACATAAGATTTTGTAACTTTATGTTACTCTCAATTATAGTCTTATGAAAAGTAGATTCTACATATTGTTTTTCATATTTCTGGTTCAAATTTGCTTTTCGCAAACCGGAATGTTTGTGCATGGAAAAGTTGTTAACAACGATATTCCTATAAAGGGTGTAGAGGTGATCAGTTTAAACACTCGAAATATTGTTATTACTGATACAAATGGACTTTTCTCTATAATTGTAAAACCTAAAGACGTACTTGTTTTTGGAATTAAAGGCTATGAACCCAAAAGAATAGTCTTAGATCCAAGCAGAGCTGAAAACTACTACGTTAAAGTCGTTTTAGCTCCTTCAAGAGATGAATTAGAAGAAATTATCGTTACATCATTTGCAAGACCAAAATTTGATTCTCAAAAAATTATTGATACACAATACTTTGAAGATTTCCAGTCTACTCCAAAGAATAGACTTATTAAAGACGGAACTATCGAGAACGGAATAAATTTTGTGAGATTATTTAAAGATGCAAAAAGTATGGTTAACAGAGATTAATCAACTCTTTTTATAACAACCGGAACGACAAACTCAGATTTTACTTTTATACCCCTTTTTATCGCAGGCTCAATAATAGGCATTCCTACTGTTAGTTGTTTAACTACACTATCTAGCTTAAAAACATCCTCTGAAGTATTTTGTGATGCAAATTCGATTGTATAGTCAGGTGATACAATTATTTTAAGTTGCAAAGTATCAATACTTGGAAATTGAGTTCTAATGGTATCATTACTCAATCTAGATTCTAAATCACGTGTTAATAATTCAAAAAAACATTGTTTTCTGTCTTCTTTGCTATCAAGTGAATCACAAACCACAAGACTTGGAAATTCATCAACCTTATCCCAATCTATTTTTTTAATTTCTTGTTTCAACAATTCATCTTTGCTAGGCACTTCTTTTTCAAAGTACTGGCACGAAAATAAAAGAAAAGCCAAAGAAAGAGGAAATATTCTTTTCATTTTGGGACAACCCGATTTAATTTGAGAAAATAATTCTATTTTAGGGTTCAAAAGTAATAAAAATTAATTTATGGATATATTGCTATTAATACTTGGCTTTGTTTGTGTTATTACTGGAATTATTGGCAGCTTTTTACCAGCCCTACCCGGCCCAGGATTAAGTTGGATTGGAATTTTACTATTATACCTTACCAACGCCGTTCCAAACAATTATTGGGTATTAGGAATAACTCTTGCAATCACATTACTAATCATGATTTTAGATTACATTATTCCTGCCAAAGGCACTAAAAAATTTGGAGGAAGTAAGTACGGTGTTTGGGGAACAAATATTGGTTTGATTATTGGTCTATTTATTCCCATCCCTTTCGGATTTATTATTGGTGCTTTTTTAGGTGCTTTTTTAGGCGAATTACTTTATGACAAAGATGATCACAAAAGAGCCTTAAAGGCAGCCACAGGATCTTTTCTGGGGTTCTTAGTTTCTTCTTTTATGAAATTCATAGTCTGCATGATTTTTCTAGGCACCTTCCTTTATGTGAGTTGGACAAACAGACATTTTTTTTTCTAAGAAAAACACATATGATATAAAATAAAAAAAGCCTTTCGATTGAAAGGCTTTTTTTATTACTGGCGGTCTGGACGGGACTCGAACCCGCGACCCCATGCGTGACAGGCATGTATTCTAACCAACTGAACTACCAAACCAGTGCTTAATTGCGAGTGCAAATATACAACCGTTTTTTATTTTCACAAGTCTTTTCTATTTTGAAATTCGTTATTTTTTTGATTAAAATCATAACTTATTTACTGTTAACATGTTTCATAAAAAAACACAAAATGAAACAAACCGATATAAAAATAAAAAAGCCCTCCAATCAAATGGAAAGCTTTTCATTGGTCTAACTACTAAACCATTCCGATTTTACTCGGAACTAAACAACACAACTAATTTTAAATATCTTAAGAGGGCAAAAAAGCTCCGTGTTTAACGGAGCTTCCTCTTTTCTGGCGGTCTGGACGGGACTCGAACCCGCGACCCCATGCGTGACAGGCATGTATTCTAACCAACTGAACTACCAAACCAGTGCTTAATTGCGAGTGCAAATATACAACCGTTTTTCATTCCCGCAAGTCTTTTTTTAAAAAAATTTAAAATATTTTATTTAAAATCACCCAAATCTTTGTTTTTCAACCAAATAAGTTGTCATTATTTTTTCAAATTTTTCGTCGACATAAACAGGAACATACTTAATTTTATACATTGCACAGGTATTAGCTATTTTTCCAAAATAGTTTTTTACCAATTTTTCATAATCGGTTTTTATGTTTTCGGCAAATAAATTTACCTCATCTCCTGTTTCAAGGTCGATAAATTTTCGTGGTGAATTATCAAAATTAAAATTCAATTCTGTTTTCTTATCTAATACATGAAACAAAACTACTTTGTGCTTGTTGTGCTTTAGATGCTGAAGTGCCTTAAAGAGCTTCTCATCATCTGCTCCTTGAAACATGTCTGTAAATAAAATTATCATTGAACGACGATGCATTTTTTCCGCAATATGATGCAAATACGTAATAGTATCTGTTTGCTTAGTTGAATTATTTGTTTGAAGTAAATTTTCTAATTTATGGAGCAACATTCTATGATGACGATCACTTCCTTTTTCGGGAGCATAATACTCATATGAACCCGAATACACACTCAATCCAACGGCATCACGCTGTTTTTTAAGCAAATTCATCAGCACTGCTGATGCCAGAACCGAAAACCCAATTTTGTTTTCATAAAAAAACTGATTTGAAGAAAGTTTCGGGTAATGCATCGAAGAAGAATTATCAATAATTAAATGACAGCGGAGATTTGTTTCTTCTTCAAATCGCTTTGTATAAAGACGATCTGTTTTAGCGTAAAGTTTCCAATCAATATGCTTTGTGCTTTCTCCTGCATTATATATCTTATGTTCAGCAAATTCTGCCGAAAAACCATGAAAAGGAGATTTATGCATTCCAGATATAAAACCTTCAACAATTTGATTTGCTAAAAGTTCCAAATGTTGGAAGCTAGATATTTTTTCTATTTGAGATTCTAGGTTCATCTCTCAAAAATAAGAAAAAGGTTTGGCTTTTCGCCAAACCTTTTCAAGTATAATACTTATGTTATAATTTACGACTTAACAAATTTAAAAGTTAAATCACCAGCATAATAATTCATAGGAATTACATCAGGCATTACTTGATTCGTACCTGATTTGTATGCATAAGACATAATCTTAATATCACCTACAGTTACAGGATAAGTTGTATTAGTCCCATCTGTTTTTTTTCTCTCGTACCAGTCATTACTGTTATACGTAATCATGTACTCTTTATCCTTTACAAGATCCAACGGCGAAATAACTTTACTTATTTCTACACCCGAAGAAGTTACATCAATCAATTCTGTTCTTAAAATTGTTGCTGTAGCTTTGTCCCAAATTGTAATTCTCATCGAAGTACGAACATCAGGAATTTTAGTCATTAATGTAGTTATCTTACCATTTACAAGAGGTGTAAATGTGATTCCAAATTCGTAATCCCCAGAATTAACATAATTAGTCGTTTTTTGATCAAACCCTGTTGCTGTTAAATAACCAGGTAAAGGATTTTGCTCTGTTACAACAGGTGTTTGTGACGAATTATCATCGTCCTTATTACAAGAAATTATTGCCCCACACAATAATGTAATACACAAAAGATTTTTTAAAGTTTTCATAGCCATTTAGTTAGTTTAAAATTTATTAAGTTTTATCCACTACAAATATTTAACAATAGCTGGTCATATGAAAGAGTGTCTTTCCTGTTTTAAAAGGGTGTTTTTCCTATTTTTTTACAAGTGTTATCTCCCTTAAGAAACAAAAAAGGCTCGGAATTACCGAGCCTTTTTTATATTCTAATTTAATAAAGAATTACAATAAAGCATCAATAGCTTTAGTATAAGTATCTTTTGGAGCAACACCTACTTGACGTCCTACTACTTCTCCATTTTGAAAAATAAGAACAGTTGGAATATTACGAACTCCATATTTTGCAGCAAATTCTTGATTTGCATCTACATCAACTTTACCTACTACAGCTTTACCATCGTATTCAGTAGAAATTTCATCAATGATTGGACCAACCATACGACAAGGACCACACCATGCTGCCCAAAAATCTACTAATACTGGTTTACTTGATTGTAATACTACTTCTTCAAAAGTAGCATCTGTTATTGCTTGTGCCATTTTTATTTATTTTTATTACGGACAAATTTAGCATTTTATTTTAATTGACAGCTCGAAAGAGAATTACAATTCTTGATACATAGATAAATAAAACTAATACGTGTTATTTATACTAATTTTTTCTGATTTTAGTCTTGTATCATCTTTTAATAGAGCAACAACAAAATATTGGTAAATTTGATTTTCTTCCGAATTTAAATCTATAAACTCATTATTTGTAAAGAATGAAGAAATAATTCTAAAACCTGAATCGCCATCTTTTCTATACACAATTAGCTCTTGAATTTCTTCTGGCTTAACGCCTGTTATTGTTAGTACTACTTTTTTTCTCGCAATATTTTGATTGACTACCAAAGAGAAATCAGCTTTTATATCTCCTGTTGCAATAGCAATTTTATTTGAAGGGCTTGACACTAATTTTGCCGAATCTACCGCTTTGACATAATATTCTATAATTCCGCGATTTTTAATTTTATCAACAAAGGTTAATCCGTTTACTAAATCAGTTGAAATTTTTTCATCTATTTCATCTATTCTTCTATAGACTTCATAACCTTGAATAGCATCAGTCAAAACAGGATTCCAATTCAAAATTACCTCATCGTTTTCTATTTTAGCTTCTTTTAAGAATGGTGCTGTTGGCGGAATAACATCTGGTAATTGAATCCAAACTTCAGCTTTTTCACTATGATTATAAGATTTATCAACAGCAGCTACTTTATAGATAAATTTTGTACTTGCTTTTTCGTTAAATGTATCTACAAATATGGTTGCTGTTTGAGGTTCAACATTTAACAATAACATTTCGTTTTCATCATCGTTTTTCAGTCCGCGATAAATTCTATAACCCGCTAAATCTTTCTCTGAATTTGCCTTCCATGAAATCGTAATTTTGCCTACTTCTGATTTTCCTTTTACATCTTCAAGTTTTGCTGGAGCCTCAACATCGGGTGCAAAAATTGCCACAGGCATGGATAACAATCCATTACCGCTAGCATCAACTGCTTCTACTTTATACTGTAAAGTTCCAGAAACATCTTTTTTAAGCACATCAATATATTTGTTCTCTTTTATGGGTTGTGTAGTGATTTTTGCAAAATTTTTACCCATATCGTTACTCTTGTGGATATTATAACCCACAACATCTGCGTCTGTTGAAGCTTTCCAAGTGATTGTGACGCCAAGATTTTTACGTTCAGCATTAACTCCTTTTACTACTGCAGGAGGTGTAGCATCTTTCACTTCAACCTTAATCTCTTGTGAGGGGTTCGATTCAGTATTTAAGAAAGTAACACCTTTTATTATATAAACATAATTACCCGCAGGTACTTTAAGATCATTATAAGAATTTATTGAAACAGAGCCTTTTTCAGTATTAGGCATTATTAATTCTCCATTAATTTTATCATTGTTTCTATATAAGTTATAACCAATATAATCTTCATTTATAGGCCAAACCAACTCGATATTTTGCTTGTTTTGCTTGAATTTTATATTGTCTGGTGCATTCCCTAGATTACCTACTGTTAAATTATTTATTACAGAAAGCTCTTTTTGAGATTTTGCATCTACTAATTTATAGGAATATGTTTTTCCTTTTTGAACATTGCTATCTTCAAAATAAATACCGCGATGTTTTGCTAAAACATTATCTGAAATTGAATTCATTGCTAAAGTATAATCAGCATAAGCTTGTTTGTTTGCTGCGTCTTCTTTTTTAGAATAATGTTCAACATATATTGCATATGCTTCATCATTCGGAAAAGGATTTTTAGATGATTTTAATTCATTCGCAGAAATCAATGGTGAAGGAACAATAGGATTCATGTTTAATTTCTCCCAATTTTCGTTTTCTTTTTTATATACATCAAAAGCTGTTTCCCTCGATATTTGTTTTGACATCCATTTTAATTGCACTTTTTCGTTGATTGAAGCGCCAAATAGCTTGTATTCTTGTGCTTTGACTGAAACTGTAACAAAAGTAAAAACGATATATAATATGTATTTTTTCATCTCTTTATTTTTTTAAACCCAAATACTAAATCCGCCATTTGACGACCATCTTGCATGTAATGTAAAATCAGGAATCCATCTACTTACATCACAACTAACTGAACCTTCAAAAACGACTGGATTAGGCATAGTAACTGCTAATTTTGCTCCTACACCACAACTGCCACTTATACAGCCTATATATTTCACACAACCTTTACCATATGCTCTCCCGCTAAATGATGCATTTCCTGTAGCTTGAAACGATGGTGAATATTGAACATTCAATCCTGCAGAAAAATCGGTTACTAATTTTCCTTGTGCTGATGCTACATGTAGATTTAACCCTTTCCATCCAGAGTCATAATGTTCTTTTACACCTAGCTCAATATTAGTTTTAGATAAGTTGAACCAAACCCCCATAGTTAAACCACTTCCACACATTACTTCTGCTGTAATAGGGACGCTTTCTGTTCCAATATCGATTTTAAATTCGCCTCCACCAAATTGAAAAAAAATAGAATCTTCGTTAGTTTGCCCTTCATTCAAGCATACAATGTCTTTTACTTTACCCCAAATTTGACCTTTACCGTTAATGTATTTATCCTTCCAGTTCAAACTTCCGTTTAAACGAGCTTGAAGCATACCTGAACTATTTGAATTTTCGGCTATAGCATCAGCTTTGATGTAATAATCGATACCGCTAATACTCCAATCGTAGAATTCAGTTACAATTTGTACTGAGCCGTGTAAGGTTCTGCCATTATCGTATGCAGTACGTGCATATGCAGTAGCGGCAATACCTAATGATAAACTTGAGTCAGGATTTAAGTCGGTAACTTGGCCTAAATTATCATAGGTAGGTTTCATATGATAGTATGCCTTGCCACCAAAACCATGAATTTCAACTACACCTGGTATAACTGGCACTACAACCATTCCTTTTTGCTTGAATTCAAAAAACCAATAGGTGAATTTACCATTACTTTCGAGCGTTTTCCCTAAAATTAATTTAGATTCAAGTTCTTTTGCTGTAGGTTCTTTTGCTTCATATTTTCCTTCTAATTGAAAATAATCCCCCCATTTATCATCATGCCCTATTTTAAAACCACCACCAAATTTTTGTGCTCCATCTTCATATCCGCCGCTAATAGCTTTTCCATCATCCGATATAGAAATGTTATTCTCTAAAGTTGAGACATAATGGTATACTTCTGAATTAGGCCCTTTGATTCCTTTAGGAGCTTGGTAATTGCCAGAATTTGGATTTTGACTTGCGCTATTGTTTATTCCTTCTAAATCCGACAGAGTTACATTAGGATTTGGTGCTTGACCAATATATTTGAAACCCATTTCTTTTTTTGAATTGGTAGCTATATTTTGACCTAAATTAATATCCCCCGAGAATAAAAATTCTGCTTCAGTCTTAGAAGCATTTCTTTTTATTTTCATTTTATCAATTCCGTAAGTAAAACGATAATAAGTTGCCCATTTTTTCGAACCTTCACAAGCTGAATCTGAATTTAAAGAGAAGTTTTTATCGTAAGATACTGTCCCCTCTGAATTAACATACAAATCACACATAGACATATCATTAGTCTCAAATCCTTTATTTTTTGAGTTTTTGATTGTAATTCTAGGTGATAGTACAATTGCCTTGTTTTCAAATCTACCAGAAGATATTTTTACAAATGCCGATGTTGTTTTGTCTTTTGATAAATAATATATTTTATTGTAATCGAAAGAAAGATTAGCGTCTTGTAATTTATCATCGTCTATAAAAATATTTATTCCCACCCAATCGTTGATAAAAGGAACATACATATTTCCTTCTACATTAAGCATATATAATTTATTAAATTTCATTAAAAAAGTTGATTTTTGAAGTTTTGTAAGAAAACCTGCGACATCGATTTTTGACTTAACAACTTCCTCCCCTTTTTTATTATTAGTGTAACCATCTCCGTTATTATAAACTTTATCAAAGTTTAATTTGAATGTTGATGGTTGTTTTCCTGACTTTGAAGGCATAACAACTTCAACCCCTAATTTCTCTATGTTTAGACCTAGAGGATAAGTTTTATATTTAGCATCTAACATTCCTTCTTCTGACAAATGAACATATGCTTTTTCGATAATTGCAAAAACAGATTTGTCTTTTGAAATATTCCAACGTAATGGTTTTGCGAAAAGATGTTCAAAATTCAAATTTGATTTTTGTTTGAATGTAATTTCTAATTTCCCTAGATTAGCTAGACTACCTCCCCCTTCAATTTTAATGATAGCATTTTCAGAATTTGCTTTTGGAATAGTTACCTTCCCATTTAAAGAAGATTCTGCAGTTAATCCTTTAATTTTTGCTTTTACACCTTCAAGTGCATCAAAATCTACCTCAATACCATGCCCTCCAAGGTTTTCAAGTTTTTGATTTTTGAATTGAATTGTCCCATCAAATCTATCTTTAAAGGTCATTTTAATGTCTTCTTCATTGCTTTCAAAAACATATTGAGAATATTCACCAGTTTGTTTTTCTTTAGGCAGCATAAAGTTTGAGTACCATTTTGCTGTTATCTTAGCTGTTGTTGTACCTAAATCTTCTGTGACTTTGAATGTTTTTGTTTCTGGATTTTCAATGCCTTTTAGATTTGCCTTAAATGTGATGTTTTTGAAAAATAATTCATAAGCACCCTCACTTTGATTGTGAGTACTTAAACTAATTTTTTCTTTTTTGTATTCAAACGCCTTATTGTAAGGCATATCAATCATTCCATCAACTACAGCATAAACATATGATTTTGTTTTAGCGATATAGGAAATAGGTTTAATTTTTAAATCCTTGAACCAAACGGTTATAGTTGGCCCGTTTTCCCATAATAAAACTTTTCCTTGACCAGCATATGAGTCAGGATTTTTATCATTAATTTTTGTTATCTGAATACTGTAACCATTTATTATCAAGTTTTTTAAATTAGCCAAATCTGATTTATCTTTTACAAATTCCAAATAATCTGGCAAACTACTATCTACAATTTTATTATTAGAAATCCCTATAACACGCCAAGCCATCATTCGTTCGTCTTGATCTACTTGAGTCTTCATACTAAACTGCGTTTCTTTGAATGGTCCAATAGATCCATTAAAATCTGTATCAGAAAAAAGCTTTTCACTAACCTCATTCTTATTTTTAATGTATTTCCATTGTATCAAATACTCTTGTACTGTTTTTTTCTTAGAAGCTGTCCATGAATAAGTTATTGTTTCTCCACCTGAAATTTGTTTACCATTAATAGGAGAAATTAATTTTATACGATCACTACTTGGTGCATCTACTACTTCATAAATTTCAATTGCACTTTTGTCAATGATTTTATCTTGTGAATCAAGTCCTACAATACGCCAAGCAATTTTCCCATTTCCAGTTGTAAATGAAGGAGGTAAAGTCTGTTTCGTATTTAAACCAGTATCCTTGCTTGCATAAAAACTATTGGGCAAATCAAATAAATTTTCAGGCAAACTATTCCAATTAGTAATTTTTACGTCTTGAGTAAATCTATCAGTAAATTGCAACTGATATTTTTTAACTGCTTGTTTTGAAGGAGCCCAAGAAAATTCTAATCCATATCCACTAAAAATTTTTTTACCTTTAATAGGATCTAGTAGAGTTATTCCATTTGTTACATTTTGTGGAATAGTTGATACATTTTCATCTTCTTTATATTCAAAACTACAAACCTCACTATTTCCTTTGTTTTGTGTATTTAATGGAGTTCCTCCCCTTACACCTGCAGGCAGTAAAGTCACACGCCACGCATACTTTTTACCCTTTTTAAACTGAGGTTGAGCTGGCCCATACACATAAGTATAAGAGCTTGTGGTTGTTTCAAAGAAAGCTGGAGTAGTAGCACTATTCATGGCCTCATTTGGATTACGAGTCGCAGGAATCAGCTCAACAATTTTCAGTTTGTATTGACTCCCTGCTGGTGCTCCAGCAGATGGCGACCATGAAAAGATTACATTTTGAATATTGCTAGCCATAATTGGCTCATCACATCTTGGAGTAATTAACTGTGGAGGGGTAATTTGTTCGATATTGAATGAATTACTACATCCCAAAGGTTCGGGGCTACTTAAAGCTGCTCCTGTATTATAATCTAAAACTTGAACACACAACGTATAATTCCCTTCAGGTATCCCTGAACCTCTAAACAATTCTCTTTTATCAATACCACTCACAGTAACCGAATTAAATTCAAGATAATTTCTCAAATCTATACCCGTTAAGATTTTTGACTGATAAGCTGTAAGCTGCAAAGGAGCTGAAGGTCTATAACTATCAGAGGTTGCAACTGTTATGCCATTGTCGCCAGTTATTGTTGCTTTCAACTTTACATTTGCATTTGTGTAAGACAAAAGTGTAAGTAACACTTTATTTGAACTATTTACATAATCTGGCAAATAAGTTGAGTAAGGTGGTAAAACCTGTACTGTAACATTTACAGTTGGTGATGCTTGTGACCAAATTAATTGTGCCAAAAGCAATAAAACGATGTTTAAAAATTTTAAATTATTTTTCATAATCCTAAGTTTAAAATGTATAGGTATAACCTAAATCTATATTGTACTCCTTAAATGAAATTCCTGTGGTGCTTTTTGCCGTATTATCAAGATAAACCCCTCTCAATGTTAATCCGTGATGTTGATTGAAGTTATAAGTATCTTGCAAAGTGATATTTAGTATGTCTGCAAAATATTCTCCGTTTAACTTTTGTTGTGTCGCGTTAGCCGAAAGATTCAAATTCATTTTATTTTGAAAAAAAGGCTTGGCTAAATTCAATCCTACTCCATTTAATCGATTAACATTTACCTCAGAATTAAAAATTGAAAGCAGGTAATTAACTCCAACCATAAATCCAGTTTTATTGAAAATAAAATTGCTATTATAATTTAGGTTGTCTACCTGATATTCCGTCAAATTAGCTGTATTAGGATTTCTATCCGTCATCCATTGCTTGTTTAGCATTAGCGTATGAAAGTGAGTTAACCTCTCTTTAACAAAAGTCAATCGAGGCATCAAAACCATATTCTGAGAAACATAAGATTGTTGTGTAGCCTGATTAGGAATTTTCAATCCTTTTCCTTGTTCTCCTGAATAATTTGAATACAAAGCATTAAAACCAAACTTCTGAGAAATAGTCCAATCTAGTCCAATGTTTCCGATAAAACGCTTAGTAGTAAAAGACTTTTTATTCATAAGGTTATCGCGTTGCTGACCAACACTACTTGATATTTTTAATTTATTTTTTAATAAATACGCAGAAGGTTCTAAAGTGATATTCTCTACATCTGTC
Source organism: Flavobacterium terrae (assembly GCF_900142035.1). Classification (GTDB taxonomy): domain Bacteria; phylum Bacteroidota; class Bacteroidia; order Flavobacteriales; family Flavobacteriaceae; genus Flavobacterium; species Flavobacterium terrae. The sequence goes on from NZ_FQZI01000001.1 coordinate 84,908, forward strand.
TGAAAATAATAGGCACCCATACTTTGAAAATCAGGTTCAACACGTCTGTATTTGGCTTTAATTTTATAGAACTTTTCCTCATACCTTACTTCGGTCTGATATGCATTGTACCATTGCGTTGATGTGTTTACTTTTAATAATGATTTAAATTGATCTAAAGTTGATTCTTCATTAGCAGTAAATCCAATTGCATTAACATCTCTTGTATACAAACTCGATGCAACATCAAAATCCCAAAATAAATGATCTGTAAACTTCATTTTTGATGATAAAGCAGCTACAACATTTTCACCTGATAAAACTTCTGTCTGAGTAGGAATAGTATTTAATGAGTTTTGATCGTCCTTCCCTTTTAGTAAAATTAGATCAACATGACTTGTTTCTGTTCCATACCCAATTTTCATAGCGTATCCCATTCTTTTGTAGGCAGGAGTTATTGCTTCAGGGGAATTCAAATCCTCTTCCACTGCCCTGTTAAGCCTTCCATATAATGCTCCAAATCTAAATTTCCCTGGATTAAGCTCAACTCCAACTCCCATTGCCGTTTGTCCAGCCCATGAGAAAGGTGACCAAGTTAAATTTGTGTAGCCTAAATGCACTTTTGCCCATTTATAACTTGGACTAATGCAAAACTGATTGAACGGTTGACGAAAAGAACGTTCTTGTTCACTTACTGTGAATGAAAATGGAATTTCGATTCCATACAATTTTAATATTGGATTACCAGTTACATACCAAGAAAAATCTTTCCTACGCGCATCAATGCCTGTTACATTGTAATAAGAACCAAAGACAGACAAAGTCCCTGTTAATTCAATAGGCTTTTGTTCTGCAATGGTTTCCATATCTTGTGAAAACAATCTTGGGCTAATTCCGCAGGAAAAAAGTAAAATGACTATTATCCATTTAATCTCCTTCATAAATAGTTTGTTTTTGATTTAAAAAAATCGATAAAAAGCAAATAAATCCGACGAAATAAAATTTTTTATAAGTATCAGTGTTTATAGGACTTAACAATTGTTTTTAACAAAATTTTAAGCCAAATTTGCGGTGGGTTTTTCAAGTAAAAAAACACCGATATACAAACGACATTAAAAATAGACGAACAACATTTTTATCGTTTTTCTATTTTTTATATATTTAAGCATGAACTAATCTTATGAAGCAAATAAACTGCATCATTGTTGACGATGACGAAATAGATAGATTGATGACAATTTCTAACGTAAAGAAATTTCCTCAATTGAATTTATTAGGCTCTTTTGACAACGCAAAAGATGCTCTTGAGATAAGCAATAAAGAAAGAATAGATGTTTTATTCTTAGATATTGACATGCCTGAAACCAGCGGTTTTGAAATTAGAAAAAGTGCAGCACAAATTCCAGTTTGTGTTTTTATAACAGCACATCCAGAACATGCTGTTGAAAGTTTTGATTATGAAACATTAGATTTTATAATCAAACCTCTTAAAAGTGAGCGTTTCAAGAATACTGTTACTCGAATTGAAGAGTTTCTAGAAATTAAACAAAAAGCTGAATTGTTCGAATCTAGCATAGGTGGTGATACGATTTACATCAAAGAAGGTCACGAACAAACTAAAGTAAAACTTCATGAAATACTTTACTTAGAAGCGCTTAAAGACTATACTTTAGTAGTTACAACTCAAAAAAAACACTGTGTCCTTTCAAGCATTGGCACACTATTAAAAGAGAACCATTTTCAATCGTTTGTTCGAATACACAGAAGTTTTGCTGTCCAAAAACAATACGTAAAAAAAATTGGTTCACAGGAAATTGAATTAAACAATAACATTTCGATCCCGGTTGGTCGGAGTTATAAAGACAATCTAAGTTTGATAGCATGAGAAAAATCATAGCGATTTTACTCCTTACTTCTCTTTTAGGCTTCGGACAAAACCGAAACAAAGAAATCATTCGGCTATTAGAAGAATGTGAAACCATCAAAAAAAACGAAAATTATAGACAACTAATTTCGGTTGCAAACAAAGGACTTTCTTTATCCAAAGAAGACACTTACTTACTTTCTCGATTTAGTTTTTATAAAGCTTATGGTTATGAGTATGACAATAACCAATATGAAAAAGCAACACCTTATTTTGAAGCTTCTTGGCGATTTGCAAAAAAAAATAAAAACCTCAAAGAAGAAACTTTAGCTATAATGCGACTGAGTTATTTGTATTACTCAACCAAACAATTTCAAAAAAGAGAAGAATTAATAAAATACATCAAGGAAGTTTTAGACACTACTAAGAGCATTTATACTCAAGGTATTTTAAATGGGAGTTTAGGAGAATATCATTTGGATAAATCTGAAATTGAACCATTTATTGGCTACAAACTAAAAGCAATTGAATATCGAAAAAAATTCCCGAAAGAAGACGCTAGTAATATCGTTAATATTGGAATTTCATATTCTCAAATTGGACAAGCGTACATTAAGATGAAACAATTCGATAAAGGAATTGAATACTCTAATTATGCCAAACCATATATGGAAGGTTCTTCAAATTCATTAGCTTTTTTATACAATGACTATATAAAATGTTATACCGGAAAAAACAACCTTGACAGCATTACAAAATATTACAAAGAGGTTTATAAATTAGTTTCCAAGGAAGATTCTCTTCATATCAGTGTAAGTTCTGCAAATCGATATATGGCCGAATACTTTATTGCCAAAGATGATATTAGCAAAGCTTCTTTTTTTGCAAAAAAAGCCATTCGTTTTGCCGAAAAATCGAATGATGAGGAAATATTAATGGAAGCTCGTGTAAGTCAAGGAAAATTACTTTACCGTCAAAAACAATTTAACGCAGCTATTGAAGTTTTAAAACAAGCCTCGACTCACGCCTATGAATTTGACAAAAATTCATTTATTGTTATCAATCAGTTATTATCTGAAAGTTATGCTAAAATAGGAGATTGGAAACAAGCCTTTTATTACCAAAGCATCTATACTAAAGCCAATGAAAAAGTCCTAAGTGAATCCGCAAAACAAAGTATTGCAAATGCTGAAGCAAAATTCCAAAACAGAAATAAACAAGAGAAGATTAATCTTCTTTCTGCCGAAAATAAAGTAAAGAATTTACAAATTGAAAATACCAGAAAAACACAAATATATCTCGGTATTGCATTTTTATTTTTACTTACAATTGTCACTTTATTATATCGTCAAAATGTAAACCGAAAAAAGACGAATAAAAAATTAGAAAAATTAAATACTGAATTAGATCTAGCCAATAAAACCAAAGCTCGCTTTTTTAGTATTATAAACCACGATCTGAGAGGACCTGTTGCAAATTTAATTAGCTTTTTACATCTTCAAGAAAACCACCCGGAATTATTGGATGAAGAAAGCGAAAAAAGACTTAAACAAAAAACAACAGAAGGGGCTGAAAATCTTTTATCTTCAATGGAAGACCTTTTATTATGGAGTAAAAGTCAAATTGAGAACTTTGAACCTCAGCCTAAAAAAATCACTGTAGATTCTTTGTTTTCTGATACCGCAAATCATTTCTCTAATTTTGAAAACATTTCAATTACTTATGAAAACACCCAGAATATTGAGCTTTATGCAGACGAAAACTATTTAAAAACCATAATAAGAAACCTTACCGGAAATGCTATTAAAGCTTTAGAAAAAACCGAGAACCCTAAAATTGAATGGAAAGCATATACTAAAGATAATAAAGTAATTTTAAGTATACATGATAATGGTCCTGGAGGAACAAAAGAGCAGTTTAAAGCTTTATACGACGAGACAACAATAACTGGTATTTCATCAGGATTAGGCCTTCATCTTATCAGAGATTTAGCAAAAATTATAAAAGCTGAGATAACAGTTAAAACAAGCAATGACTTTGGAACTACTATTCACATAATTTTATAAAAAAAAGAGACCTTTTAGGTCTCTTTCTATTAAGATGATTTACATATTATAAATCGTAACGTATTCCGAATGTCAAACCTACACCGCTGATACCAACATATGAACTTAATTCATCTTTAGCATTATTAGTGTTATAACCTGTTGAATTAGTTTCAGGATTATTTGAATTTGTATCTAAATGATTTACATAGTTTGTATGAATCTCAGAATAAGGCAATGTGCTTAATCTATCTTGTCCATTAACAACATAATCTTTAGTTTCTTTAGTTTTACCATGAACAGTAAAGTTTCTGTATTCTACTTCACCATATAATGATAGTTTTCCTGATAATTTATAAGAAGTTCCTAAAGCTGCCATAAAACCTACAGTTGGGTTTGGTTTTACTACATCTCTTTTATAAACATCTGCTAACTTAGTTCCAGAAGTTGTAGATTTTGTGGCATCTGTTTTTATTTCTAAGAAACCATAAACAGGAACAATCACACCAACCTTAGTGTATGGTTCAAAACCTTTAGTTTCTCCTAGATTTAAAACTAATGATGGAGACAAATCTAAAGCTTTAATTTGTCCTTTAGATTGGAAAGTAATAACTGTTGGAACAAAAACTCCAGGAGCTACTTGTGTATTCCCATCTTCTAAATTAGTATAAGAAGCCATTTTTCTTGAATTTCCAATATAGTAATGAATTCCCATTTCGAAAGCTAAACGCTCCGTAAATCTGTATCCAACTCCTAAATTAGTTCTAAATCCTTCTCCAAAAGAACCAGTAATACTTTTCGAAGACAATAATTCAGTTCCATCTGAATTATAAACTTCTTCTTTAGCTTCGTGTCCATTTACAGTAGGAAATTCTGTAGCAACTGTTTGAAAAAAATAAGAACCTCCTGCTTTAAAGTAAAATCCTTTTTTACCTGTTACAGTACTTTCTTCTGTAGTCTGCGCAACCATAGTAGCAGAAAATGCCATAATGCCTGCAAATAATAACTTTTTAATCATGATAAAATTTGGGTTAATATATTTTTCGCAAAAATAAAACCCTGAAACTTAATATCATAATCCTTTTTTGCATTTCATATTACATTATTTTTAAAAAACCTAATTTAATTTGAAATTTATTTGCATTTTCTCTAATTCAGAAAGTAACTCATTAGAAATCTTAATTTTAAGTTTTCTACTATGCATTGCTATCCTGTTTACAACCCTTGTCTCCTCGACTTCGGTCATTATTGGCTCAATTATTTCACTGATTTCGACATCATTATCTACAGAATCATCATTGCTTTCAGTAACAATTGGTTCATTTAAAATTTCTACTTGTTTTTTGAATTTTTCAAGTTCCATTACTTCAAAAGTAACTTGGTGATCACCTTTGTTACTAGTAAACAAACTATACAGATTGTTTACAAGATTTTCTTCTAGTTCATTAATTGAAAAAAGAATAGTGATTTTTTTAGCAAAAGTTGATAATACATCAGCTAACATTTTAGCTTCTAAAAACTGTAAACGAGGGTCTGATTTTTTTCCTGTCTCTCTGTTTACCCAACCATCTTTTACATTAACTTTAAAGAACACAAATGTATTTTGTACCAAGAAATGACGGAACTTTAAATATTCCTCATCAAAAATTCTAAATTCAAAACTCTCATCATATCCTTCTAAATTGAAGGTTGCCCATCCTTTTCCATTTTTAGCTGTACGATGCTGCACATTGTTCACCATGCCTCCAAAGGTCACATTTTTGCCAACAAACTGTTCTAGACTATTTAGATACTCCAACCTTGTGTTACAGAAATATTTCATTTCAAACTTATAATCGTCTAATGGATGTCCTGAAATGTAAATCCCTACCACTTCTTTTTCTCTGGCCAATTTTTCCATGGTATGCCATTCTTCACATGGCGGAACTGTTGGCTCAGGAATTTGAACTTCTGTAGATTCACCAAACAAACTTACTTGTGATGAATTTTCATTTTCTTGCATCTTAGCACCATACTTCATCGCTTTTTCTAAGAACCAAATATTATCTCCATCATGATGAAAATACTGTGCTCGATGTGTATCTGTAAAACAATCAAAACCACCTGAAAGTGCTAGATTTTCGAATGCTTTTTTATTTGCTGATCGCAAATCAATTCGTTTAGCCAAATCAAAGATGGATTTATATTTTCCCTCTTTCCTATTTTCAACTATCGTATTTACTGCACCTTCACCAACTCCCTTTATCGCTCCCATACCAAAACGAACTGCATAGTTTTCGTTTACAGTGAACTTATAAAATGACTCATTAACATCAGGCCCTAAAACCGCTAATCCCATACGCTTACACTCTTCCATAAAGAAAGACACCTGTTTGATATCATTCATATTATTAGAAAGTACCGCAGCCATATATTCAGCAGGATAATGCGCTTTCAAATAAGCCGTTTGATAAGCCACCCAAGCATAACATGTTGAGTGCGATTTATTGAAGGCGTAACTTGCAAAGGCTTCCCAGTCTGTCCAAATTTTATCTAATTTTTTTTCATCATGACCATTAGCCATAGCTTGATCAATGAACTTAGACTTCATTTTGTCAAGAACATCCTTTTGCTTTTTACCCATCGCTTTACGAAGGACATCGGCATCACCTTTAGAGAAATTAGCTAACTTCTGTGACAAAAGCATCACCTGCTCCTGATATACTGTAATACCATAGGTTTCTGCTAAATATTCCTCGCAAGCATCCAAGTCATAAGTAATGGGTTCCTCTCCGTTTTTACGACGAACGAAAGAAGGAATATACTCCAATGGTCCTGGACGATATAATGCATTCATCGCAATCAAATCCCCAAAAACATTGGGTTTTAGTTCCTTCATGTATTTTTGCATTCCCGGTGATTCGTACTGGAAAATACCTACAGTTTCACCACGCTGGAAAAGTTCATATGTTTTTTGGTCGTCTATAGGGAAAGTATCTGGATCTAATTCGATTCCTGTTCGATATTTTACCAGTTTTACTGTATCTTTTATCAGAGTAAGGGTCTTCAAACCCAAGAAGTCCATTTTTAGCAATCCCGCACTTTCTGCAACTGAGTTATCAAACTGAGTCACATATAAATCAGAGTCTTTTGCAGTTGTAACCGGAACGAAATTAGTAATATCATCAGGTGTAATAATTACACCACAAGCATGAATACCAGTATTACGAAGTGATCCTTCTAAAACTTTTGCCTGCTGAATAGTTTCTCCTGCTAAATCACCTTCATTTGCAATGGCAATCAATTCTTTTACACGATCAAATTCTTCGGAACGTAATGCTTTTTTTACTTCACTTTCATCTTCTTTTAAGAAACGTGCCAAATTCCATTTTGAAGGCATCATTCCCGGAATCAACTTCGCAATTCTATCAGCTTCAAATAAAGGCAAATCTAATACACGAGCCGTATCACGAATAGCCGATTTAGTAGCCATTTTACCATAGGTAATAATTTGAGCTACTTGATTTGCTCCATATTTATTGATTACATAATCCATTACCAAACCACGACCTTCATCATCGAAGTCAATATCAATATCGGGCATGGATACACGGTCAGGGTTCAGGAAACGCTCAAAAAGCAAATCATATTTAATTGGGTCAATATTGGTAATTCCTAAGCAATAGGCTACCGCAGAACCCGCCGCAGAACCACGACCTGGCCCAACTGACACTCCCATTTTACGAGCTTCAGCAATGAAATCTTGTACAATCAAAAAGTAACCAGGATATCCTGAATTGGAAATCGTAAGCAACTCAAAGTCCAAACGCTCTTGAATCTCAGAAGTTATCTCTTCATATCTCCTTTTAGCACCTTCCATGGTAAGATGACGTAGATAGGCATTTTCACCTCTTACTCCGCCATCTAATTTATCTTCCTCTACTTTAAACTCATCAGGAATATCAAATTTTGGAAGTAATACATCTCTATATAATGAATAAGGTTCAACTTTATCAACAATCTCTTGAATATTAATAATAGCCTCAGGTAAATCAGAAAAGAGCTTTTTCATTTCGTTTTGACTCTTAAAATAATACTCCTGATTAGGCAAACCATAACGATATCCTCGACCACGACCTATTGGTGTAGCCTGCTTTTCACCATCTTTGACACACAATAAAATATCATGAGCATTGGCATCTTCTTTTGCTACGTAATAGGTGTTATTTGTAGCAACTAATTTGACGTTATGTTTCCTAGCGAATTGAATTAAAGTTTGGTTGACACGATTTTCATCTTCTTGATTGTGTCTCATAATTTCGAGATACAAATCATCCCCAAATAGAGATTTCCACCACAACAATGCTTCTTCGGCTTGGTTTTCGCCAATATTTAAAATTTTACTTGGAATTTCACCGTATAAATTTCCAGATAAAACAATAAGATCTTCTTTGTATTTTTCGATTACACTACGGTCGATACGAGGCACATAATAAAACCCTTCGGTATAAGCAATCGAAGCCATTTTGGCCAAATTATGATAACCTTTTTTATTTTTCGCTAGAAAAACAACTTGATAACCATTATCCTTTTGAGATTTGTCTTTATGGTTGTTACAAACAAAGAACTCACAACCCACAATAGGTTTAATTTCGACTTCTGTGGGCTCTTCTCCTGCTGCAATGGCTTCATCAATTTTAGACTTGACCACTTTATTATGATTCATTACAGCACTCACAAAGTGGAAGGCTCCCATCATGTTTCCAGTATCAGTCATCGCTACAGCTGACATTTTATTTTTTGCTGCAGCATTAACCAAATCAGGAACTCCTATTGTTGATTGTAATACTGAAAATTGTGTGTGATTGTGTAAATGAGCAAATGACGCATGTTCTAAATCCTTTACATCTTCTTCAGAAACAGGAGAAAGGACTTCTTCCTGCTGGATTTTATTCAATCGCTTTCTTATTTCCTCTGAAGCCGATTTTAAATTAATATGTTTTAATCCAATTAATTTAATTTCTTGAGGATTGTTCTCACGAAAACGACTATAATAATCTTCAGTAACATCTAGTTCTTCTTTTGTAAAAACCTCTCGTTTAATTAACTCTAAAAAACAACGAGTAGTAGCTTCTACGTCGGCAGTTGCATTGTGAGCTTCTGCAAAAGGCTCACCAAATAAATATTCGTGTAATTCGGTAAGTGTTGGTAATTTATATCTTCCTCCTCTACCACCAGGTAATTTTAATAATTCAGCAGTAATTTCGGTACAGGTATCTAACACTGGCATTTTAACCATATCAGAATCAATTCCCACACGATGAAATTCACAGCCCATGATGTTCACATCGAAACCAACATTTTGTCCAACAATATATTTGGCTTTTGATAAAGCAATATTGAATTTTTCTAAAACTTCTTGTAAAGCAATCCCTTGTTCCATGGCCAATTCGGTTGAAATACCATGGATACGCTCTGCGTCATAAGGAATATTGAATCCTTCTGGTTTGACTAAATAATCTTGATGTTCTATAAGATTTCCTAACTCGTCATGCAATTGCCAAGCAATTTGAATACAACGAGGCCAGTTGTCAGTATCTGTAATTGGTGCTGACCAACTGCGCGGTAATCCAGTAGTTTCGGTATCGAAGATTAAATACATTTCTCTGATTTTTAAGCTTTAAGCAAAACGCTTCAAGCAAATTTTAGGTAAACACAAAAGTACATTTTCAGAACGGAGAAATCAAAAATTGTTATTAACACAAACAAAAAACCATCTCGAATGAGATGGTTTTAAAACAATGATATAAAAAATAAGTCTAGTATCTTCCTCCTCTATTGTTACCTCCGCCATAGTTTCCACCACCACGGTTGTTTCCATAACCACCACTCGTTGAACGGTTGTTATTAAAACTTCTTCTTTCGCCTTCCGGTTTTGGTTCCGATTTGTTTACCACAATCGTACGACCATCAACAGTAGCACCGTTTAATTCTTGGATAGCTTTTAATGCTTCTTCGTCATTTGACATTTCAACGAATCCGAAACCTTTGCTACGGCCTGTGAATTTATCAGTAATAATTTTTACTGATGTTACAGTACCATACACTCCAAAAGAATCTCTTAAGTCTGCTTCGTCTATTGAAAACGGAAGACTTCCCACAAAAATATTCATATATAAATTTTATAATTCTGGGTAAAGGTAGACTATTAAGATGGCAATTAACTGATAATTAAAGTTTTTCTTCAAAAATATTTTTTTGACCTTAAAAAATTAAAGAAAAAAATTATACTACTGTATGCTAAAGTTTTATATATTTGCACCCTTAAATAACGAGGTCGTGTACCTCAAATTAATCAATTAGATTATGTCAGTAAAAATTAGATTACAAAGACACGGTAAAAAAGGGAAACCTTTTTACTGGATCGTAGCAGCTGATGCTAGATCAAAAAGAGATGGTAAATTCTTAGAAAAATTAGGAACTTACAATCCAAACACTAACCCTGCAACTATCGACTTAAATGTTGATCAAGCAGTTACATGGTTATTTAACGGTGCTCAGCCTACTGACACTGCAAGAGCTATCCTTTCTTACAAAGGTGCTTTATTAAAACATCACTTAGAAGGTGGAGTACGTAAAGGTGCTTTAACTCCTGAGCAAGCTGAAGCTAAATTCAACGCTTGGTTAGATGAAAAAGCTGGTAAAGTTAATGCTAAGAAAGATGGTTTAGCTAAATCTAAAGCAGATGCTAAAGCTGAAGCTTTAAAAGCTGAAAAAGTTGCAAACGAAAAACGTGCTGCTGCTCAAGCTGAAGCTGCTAAGGCTGCTGAAGCTACAGAAGAGGTTGCTGAAGAAGTAGAAGCTCCTGCAGATGTTGAAGCAACTGTAGAGGAAACTCCTGCTGCTGAAGAAGCTAACAACGAAGAAACAGAAGCTTAATTATAACTGGCGATAATGCGTAAAGACGATTGTTTCTATTTAGGTAAAATCGCTAAAAAATTTAGTTTCAAAGGGGAAGTTCTTATCTATTTAGATACTGACGAACCTGAAATGTATGAAGATTTGGAATCAGTTTTTGTTGGATTCAACAAAAATCTGGTTCCATTTTTTATTGAAAATGCCCAACTTCACAAAAACGACTTCTTAAAAGTTCGTTTTGAAGATGTTGACAACGAAGAAAAAGCCGATGAGTTAATTGGCCGAGAAGTATATCTTCCATTATCAATGTTACCCAAACTAGAAGGCAACAAATTTTATTACCACGAAGTAATTGGTTTTGATGTTATTGACAAACGCTTAGGAAACATTGGAAAAATTGTTTCCATAAATGACAGCGCTGCACAACCTTTATTTGAAATTGACAAAGATGGAATCGAAATTTTGATTCCTATGATTGACGATTTCATTGTAGAAGTTAATCGCAACAATAAATCAATCTCTTTAAATACTCCAGAAGGATTAGTGGACTTATATTTAGGATAAAAATTCTAAATTCCAGCCATGTTTCAATTCAAACAATTCAAAATAGAACAAGACCGCTGTGCTATGAAAGTAGGCACTGATGGCGTTTTGCTGGGAGCTTGGACTCCATTAATCAATAATCCTTATAACATACTCGATATTGGAGCAGGTACAGGTTTAATTGCTCTAATGCTAGCTCAACGTAGTAATGCTGAACAAATTGATGCTATTGAAATAGATGATAATGCTTACGAACAAGCTACTGAGAATTTTGAAAATTCACCATGGAATGACCGTTTGCATTGTTATCATGCAGGATTAGATGAGTTTGTAGAAGAAGTAGAAGAAGAATTTGATTTAATTGTCTCCAATCCACCTTTTTATACCGATGATTACAAATCAGGTGACGAACTGCGAGATAATGCTCGTTTTGAAGATTCACTTCCTTTTGAAGAATTAGTAGAAGCCGCCGATTTCTTTTTATCAGACAATGGAATTTTCTCTTTAATTGTACCTTTTAAAGAAGAAGAAAAAATAGTAGCTCTTTGTCAAGAAAGAGAATTGTTCCCACTGAAAATTACTCGTGTAAAAGGAACACCTACATCTGAAATTAAAAGGAGTTTACTAGCCTTTACAAGAATCCAGCAAACCCCTTTAGTAGATGAATTAATTATTGAAATTTCGCGTCATCAATATACTCCCCAATATATTGAACTGACTAAAGATTTTTATTTGAAAATGTAAAAACCACTATGATGTTTTCAGCATATCTCTAAACTGATACAAAACTCTTTCAAGCAATCTTAAATCTTCTGTAATAATTTCTGCAGATCCTCGCATTTCTTGTTGGAAAGGAATTGTTTTTTTATAACTAGTTTTCATTCCTTCTGGAAGCACAACATCAATTGCAATATTACCTTCTTTGTCTGGCACTAAGGCTATATTTTGTATTTTCCCTTTAAGTATTCCAAACTCTCTATCAGGATAATTTAAAAGTCTAACATTTACTTTTTGACCAACTTTAATTTTTCCTGAATTTTGAGAAGGCGCTTTAAGTTTTCCTATGTAACCTTCACCTGCTGAAGGCACAACTGAAAAAACTTCTTCTCCAGAAGTAACTGTTTGATTTTTAACCCAAACCTTTGTAAAAGTTACTTGCCCATCAATACCTGACTGCAAAACATAGTTAAGTTCCCAATCTTTAATCGCTTTTTTAAGTTGGTAAAAAGATTGTGACAAATTCCTGTCTAGATTAACAGTTTCTTTTACATCGTTTATTTCGTTTCCTTTAATTGCTTTTGTATTATCAATTAATGAAGATTGCAATTGTGAAATTGAAGACAATAAGTTCTTATAATTTTTTTCAGCTTGTAAAAAAGCCATTTTTTTACTTTCAAATTCCTGATCAGAAACTACTCCTTTATCATGAAGCTTAGTATAACGAGTCAATTCACTTTTTTGTAATTGAAGTTCTTGTTCATTAATCGATTTTTGCTGAATCAGTAATGACAATCGTTCTTTAATTTGTGAACTTTCAGAACGCTGTGCAGAAGATTCTACCTTATAAGGAGTCAAGCTTTTATTCAAACTATTGGCCATATAATCCTTTTGAAAAGCAGCATAAGCACTCTCTATATCTCCAAATTGAGCATTAGTGAATTTAACAAAAGAAAAATCATTAAAATTTCTCTTTTGAAAAGCCTCTAATTCATTTTTCAATTTAAAGATATCTTCATAATTTGAAGCATTTTCAATTACTGCTAATGGTGTATTTGCTTTTACCAATGCTTTATCTTTTATCAAAAGACTCTGAATTCTACCGGAAGCTTTTGCCATCATTTTTTCTGGCGGAATATTTGTCGTTATAACAACTTCTGTTCTCACAATGTCTGGATATTTCAAAAACCATGAAATAACAAACATCAGCACTATAATTGAAAAAATCAAAACTGTTCCCCAACGAATCATCCAGTTAGGAACTTTTGAGAGTATGTCTTGTACTTCTTCACTGCGAAGTTCAAAAGAAGTATCGTATGTATTTTGTGCCATGATTAATTTCCTAATTGTAATTGGTTTCTAACCAATTCAAAATAATTTCCTTTTTGCTCTACTAACGCGGAATGGCTTCCTATTTCGATAATTTTACCTTTATCTAATACCACAATTTGGTCAGCATTCATTACTGTACTTAATCGGTGCGCTATTACTACTACAGTTTTGTCTTTGAAAAACAAATCTAGTTTTCTCATGATTTCCTTTTCGTTGTTAGCATCTAAAGCAGAAGTAGCTTCATCAAAAAACAACATTTCGGGATTTTTATAAACTGCTCTAGCAATGAGTAATCGTTGTTTTTGCCCTGTACTCATTCCAACACCTTCTTGTCCTATCTTAGTATTATATCCTAACGGAAGTCCATTAATGTAATCCGTAATATTAGCCACATCAGCTGCATAAGCTAAGCGTTGCTTATCAACTTTATCTACTCCAACAGCTATATTATTTGCAATAGTATCATTAAAAATAAAACCTTCTTGCATTACTGCACCAATACTATTTCTCCATGCCTTCTGTGAAATGTTTTTAAGTTGTGCATTGCCAACAAAAACTTCTCCTTTTTCTGGCTCATAAAACTTTAAAAGTAATTTCATCAAAGTGGTTTTACCACTACCGCTTACCCCAACAATCGCAGTCACCTTATTAGCAGGAATTACTAAATCCAAATTTTCTAAAACGGGTATATCAGCACCTAAATATCTGTAGGTTAAATTCTTTACATGAATATCTTGATTATTTGGCACATCATGCATTTGAAATTCTTCTTGTTGAACCTCATCTTCTTTTTCATGAATTTCTGACAAACGAGCTAAGGATATTTTAGCGTCTTGCAATTCTCTAACAAAACCAATTAATTGAGTTATTGGACCATTTAAATTTCCAACAATCGAACTAATTGCCATCATCATACCAAGAGTAATATCTCCATCAATAACCAACTTAGCAGAAATAAAAACAATAAAAATATTCTTTAATTCATTGATAACTGACGAACCAATAGTTTGTGTTTGTTCTAAAACTAAACCTTTCATAGACACTTTAAACAATCTTGCCTGAACATGTTCCCAACCCCATCTTTTTTGTTTTTCGGCATTATGGAGTTTTATTTCCTGCATACCATTAATTAACTCCATAACTTTGCTTTGTTCCTGACTTATTTCGGAAAAACGCTTGTAATCTAATGCCTCTCTTCGTTTTAAAAACAAAGTTATCCAACCAAAATAAAGTATACTTCCAGCAAAAAAAACAAAGAATATCTGAAGATTATAATAGGCCAAAACTCCACCCATAACTATCATGTTGATAATAGAAAAAATTACGTTTAGTGACGAAGTAGTCAGAATTCTTTCAATTCGGCGATGATCATTAATACGTTGCATGATATCACCAGTCATTCGTACATCAAAGAACGAAATTGGCAAATTCATCAATTTGATAAAGAAATCTGAAATCAGTGAAATATTAATCCTTGTAGATAGATGAAGTAAAATCCAACTTCGTATAAGCTCTATTCCAGTTCTACCCGCAAATAAAAATAATTGCGCAAAGAGAATAAGATAGATAAAATTGATGTTTTGATTTTGAATTCCAACATCGACTATACTTTGAGTTAAAAATGGAAAAACTAGCTGCAATAATGTTGCTGCTAACAATCCAATACTTAGCTGAACAAGAAAGGATTTATATTTCCATAAATATTGATACAAAATTCCAAAACCTAAAGCTTTCTTTTCCTCTTTATCAAAATCAGTTTCAAAAAACTTAGGAGTAGTTTCTAGTAACAATGCAACTCCTTCTGGAGTTTTATCATCAGCATTATTTCCAATCCAAAATTTTAAAAACTCCGTCTCATTGTAATCAATAAGACCAAAACCAGGATCCGAAATACGATATTGACCTTTTTTAATATCATATAAAACCACATAGTGCTCCTTATTCCAATGCAAAATGCATGGCAAGGGAGCCTCTTGAAGACTTTCTAAATCAAGCTTTACACCTAAAGTTCTGAACCCAATACGTTCTGCAGCATCACTTAAAAAAAGTAAATTACTCCCCTCACGGGTAGTCTCAGAGTAATCTCGTAACTGTTGTATATTGATTGTCCTGCCATAGTATTTAGATACAATCTTCAAACAAGTTGGTCCACAATCTTTAGCATCAGCCTGAATATATGTAGGAAATTTTTTCAATTTTTAGTTTGTTTTTGGCAAAAGTAATGAAAACCGCCTGAATAATCAGGCGGTTTTTTAACATGATCTTATTTTTAAAAATTATCCTTTAATACAACATTTGCATTTAGTGTTGTAAACACCTTCATAAAGACTAAAACAATCTTCAGCATTGATTGTATAATCACAAACATTTCCAGGAGGAAGGCTACATCCACTAGGATTTGTTATTCCTCCGTTAATTGTTTTTTGTTCTTTTTTGCTCAATTCAAGAGCGCCCTCTAAGTTTAAAATGTTTTTTAACATATCAAAATAAATTAACAAAGAATAAATTCGAAATAATCGTCTGGTCCTGTTACAGGTTTAACTATTGTACATTTATTAGGTGCAGTCCATTTTCCCATCCATTCAGCACATTGTTCCTGTGTAAAAACTGTTACTACACATTGATCATCTCTAAGTCCACCACTGATTATTTTTTGTTCTTTATTAGTTAACTTTTGAACACCGTCTAAGTTTAAAATGTTTTTTAACATGATTAAATAATTTAAATAATTTATTTTCTCAATCATTTAAAGACAGTTGAGATTTCTGTCTATTCTTGGCCAAGAATTTTTTTATACAATTTGAAAGTTTTCTTTATTTTTTAATGTGTTAGTTTCTTCTTCAAAATCATTTAAGAAATATTTTATATCACTTAACTCATATTCATCTGGAAACAATTTGTTATTAACAATTTTTACAGGAGTAAAATTGAACTTGTTAGTTAAGCACCAATCATACTGTTTCATCATTTGATTATTAATAATCATATTGTATGACGATAAAGACCATTTTTCTTTCCATTCTATCAAACTAATGTTATTAATGTGCCAATCCTCCAAAGCTTCTTTAGCCATCTTTTCATTTGATGAGTTTAAAGCCAATAATGTTTCTACAATAGATAAATACTCATTGTCTCTATTTTCAGGGTTGACATTAAATAATATATTGAGGTATACATTGCTTTTATTTTTTTCGAATAAATCCTTAGCGTCTTTAAACGCCTTATGACAATGACCACAACTTGGACTTAAAAAAAGAGTCAAACTTATCGATGCATTACTATCACCATATTTAATGCCCTTTAACTTTTCAAAACCCTCATGTATTTCTATCTTCTTGCTAAAAGATTTGAAAACTTTAAAATTTCTTTTAAGACGTTTATAGACATTTAATTCATCTTTTAATTGAACATTTCTTTCAATAATTGGTCTTATAAAAAACCAACTTGAAATGATTAAAATCGAAGGTTGTATATAACCAAAAGAGTTACTAAAAGTGAAATTGCTAATAGACTCTGAATATGAAAAAAAAAGTGTTCCTTGAATCAGAATGACTAATGAAACCACCAAACATAAAAAACACCATTTTTTTAAAATCGCTTTTTGAAGCCAAATAGAATAACCTAGGAAAGGAATTGACACTAAACTCAGACAAACAATTGGTAAACTCGAATTATTTGGATCTGTAAGTAGTGCTAAAAAATTAATTACGAAAAAAAGAATGGGTAAATCATAAAAACTTAGTCCTTTAAAAATTTCGCTTTTATTTGATCTTATTACTGATTCACATGAAGCTTGAGCATTAACGTTACAAAGTTTTGATCCTATTTCTGTTTTGATTCCAAATTTTTCTTGTAAAATCAAAACACTAACTAACAACCCTATTATTGTTAGTCCTAACACAGAGAAACTAAAGGCTGAAAAATTAAACGAAAAGGTTGATAATAAAACTAATAATAAGACAGGCAATAAATACAACACCCCATTTGAATAACTATTTTTAATTTGAAAATTTTTTACATCTGTATTTGACTCGATAACAACAACAATTTGACCCCATTCCCTTAGAAATTCATCAGAAGTGATAGTTAATCTTTTTCCTTTTTCACTCTCAACTAATACTGCTGAATTATCTTTTTTTATCAAAGCTAGCGCTCCTTTATATACTGATAAAAAATATTTAGGTAATTCTGCAAATTGATCTTTTGGAACTTTCACTGCTAAATTATCAATAGCCAAATAACTCAATGTGTCTGTAACGGCATACAAGCTCGGATAATTTGGGTGAGATAAAAAAGCCTCTTCAAATAATTCTTTTTGATCATAATACTTATTTAAATTCAAGTATTTTTTAATGATGTTTAACATAATATATCCTTCTGTTTATTTTCAAATACTGGGGCAAATTTTGATGCATTTGGAGAATAAAAAAAACGAATACAATTGCAATTTTTAAATTATATGTATGACTATTTATAAATTAGCTTACGTCATTAAGTACATAAAACACTGATTTTAAAAGAACTAAAACCACAAGCAGCTGCAAAACCTTTAATTCTAAAAAACAAACTGAATGATTAACTAAATTTGAAAAAATTTAATTCTGAAATGAAAATGAAAAACAGCAAATTGAAAATTAGTGAGTTTGAAAAGTATTCTTTATCAACAAAATTTCAAACTTTAATAAAAGGAGGATTAACAGATGGAGGTGATGACGACCTAGGTGGCTATGGAAGTGATGGTGACCCGGATGATCCAAATAATCCAGGTGGGCCAGGCGGAACTACAATGTCGGTACCAGTCACCACAACCCTCGACCATTCAAATCCCATTATAGTTATTATTAAAAGTTAAATAAGTAATTTTACTTTAATAATAATACCGAAAATTAAAGTTAATTATAACTTCTCTTTTATTAAGAGAAATTATAATTTGCATCATCTAACTTTTTTGCAAATTGAACTGGACTAAGTCCAGTTTTTTTGTTAAAAGACCTCGCAAAAGAAGCTGCATTTTTATATCCAACACTTTCTGCGATGGCTTGAGTTGAATATTTCCTATATAATGAATTAGTAATCATCTCATTAATGACATAATTAATTTTTAACTCATTTGCATATTCACTAAATGTTTTTTCAAAATTTTTATTCACAATATATGAAAGATAGGTTGTATTTGTTTTAATTTTTTTAGCTACAAATTGCAATGTAAAATCTTGATTTAAAAAAACTTTTTTCTCTTCAAGATCTTTTAGTTTTTGCAATAACTGAGTTTCCTTTTCTTCATCTAGATTTAATGTAGCAACTTGATTGCTCACTTGTTGGTTTTCTTCTTGGAAACTCAATTTTAAAGATTCCATTCCTAAATTTTCTTCCTTTCTATATTTTTCGATTATATCGTTAAACTTAGCTTCGGTAACTTTTCTGTATCTATAATTTTTTATTGAAAAGTAAAGTAACATCACTATAGTAATTAAACCCAAACACCATGCAATTGTTTTAAAAAGATTTTGCACTTCATACTTAGCTTGCATTTGAATCATTTCTTTTTTCAAAACTTGTTCATTTTGAAAACCATTAATTTTTTCTTTTTCATTAATCAATTTCATCTCCTCAGATTCTAGATTTTCAAGATAAGTCTTTGCAAAATGTGTTGCCTTTACATAATCCCCTTGAAACTCATGAATTTTAGCCTGATAATATTTTGAACTTACATATTCTTCCCTGCGATACTTTTTCTCAGTTGTAGCATAAATTGAATCAACTTTCGAAAAATAAACCAGAGCTTTTTCATAATCCTCTTTTAAAAAATAAGCATATCCAAAATTGTATAATGATACATAAAATTCATCGTAGAGTTCGTTCTCTATACATTCTGAAATAATGTTCTGATAAATGTTTATTGCATAATCGATTTTATTTAATTGTAAATAGACTCCAGCCATATTTATCTGAATCCTAACTTTAGACATAATCGAATACTTTGAATAAGCAATTGCCTTTTTATAATAAAACAATGCTGAATCTAAAATTTTCTTATCTTTTTGGTTCTTCTTAAAAACGCTCTCATAGTTTTTTCCTAAATTTAGAAGAAGACTAGATTTTGTCGTTAGTAAATCATTTTCTGTAAAAAGGAAATTATTTTCCCCAATCATTTTTTCAGACCTTTTCAAGGATTTAATAGCTAATTGATAATTACCAATTTCATTATTAATAATTGCAATATTATTTTGTAGTTTTATGACTTGTCTTAGATCATTTATTTTTATTGAATAACCCAGTCCTTTGTTAAGTTTCAACAAAGCATTACTTAATTTAGCTTTTTGCCAATCCATCAAACCTATATAATTATACAGATATGCTAAAGTTCTATCTTTCTTAACTGAATTTGGTATTTTCTCCGAAAGTTTTAGTGCTTCATTTACTTTTTTGTTAGAAATTATAGTATCGCCTTTCGACTGAGAAAGATAAGCAATTGCTCCTTTTGCAAAAATTTTTTGTTCTAAATCTGTTGATTTTTCTAATCTAAAAGCTATTACAAAAGCACTATCTTGGTTAGAATTAGTCAATCTTCTTATTTCATCTTGAAAATTCGAATACTCTTTTGTACTAAAAGCTTTTTGTGCTTGAAGCGGTAAATAAAAAAATGTAAAGAAGAAGATGAAGTATAAAAAATATGCTCTCATTTGTCGCTTTTTAGAACTTGCAAAGGAACTCATTTTTTTAAAAAAATTATACGTATTTAATCAACTATCTCTAAAATTCTATAAACAAATGGAGAATCTATATTAAACAAAAAAGGGGAAAATTCCCCTTTTATAATTATTAAATCCTAATATGGCGGTGGCGGAACATATGGACCACAAAAATAAGCTTTACAAATACCTAATGAATATGAATAATTATATCCTTCTGATCTAGTAGCTTTACAGTTAGCCAAGCTAGTTCCTTCCCAGCTTTGATATTGACAACCAGCTGGTATACCTCCATTAATTTTTTTTTGGTCAACCCTTGTTATCAATTGAGCACCTTCTAAGTTTAGAATGTTTTTTAACATGATTTAATTTTTTTTTAGTTTTTAAAAATCCCTTTAAAAAAAACAAGGGAATAAACTCAGTAAAACTTATTATGGTTCTAACTGTATTCGGCAAGGATTAGCACAAGCCAAACTGTAATATCTACATTGTCCTGTCATTGGATCAATACAATCTTTCAATCCTCCTTTAACTGATTTTTGCTCATTTTTAGATAATGCTTGAGCACCTTCTAAGTTTAAAATGTTTTTTAACATGATATTTTATATTTAAATTATGCGTATTATTTTAAAAAAATCT
Source organism: Flavobacterium terrae (assembly GCF_900142035.1). Taxonomy (GTDB): domain Bacteria; phylum Bacteroidota; class Bacteroidia; order Flavobacteriales; family Flavobacteriaceae; genus Flavobacterium; species Flavobacterium terrae. The sequence goes on from NZ_FQZI01000001.1 coordinate 105,616, forward strand.
TTATTAGCATGGAACATAACTGATTGGCCTGCATAAGTTTTCATAACGACAGTCCGTTACACATTTAGTACCTGCTGGACAATAATTATTATCAACGCCACAGGCTAAACCTCCTTTAATCGTTTTTTGCTCATTTTTAGATAATGCTTGAGCACCTTCTAATTTTAAAATGTTTTTTAACATAATTAATAGTTTAATAGTTTTATTTCTCAATCCTTTAATGACTGTTGAGACTCAGTCCTCTCCTGGCCGGGATATTTTACTGTGCTATATTTTCGTGCTGAAGTTTGTTTATTTCCTCAAAATCATTCATGAAATAATATAGATCTGCTATTTCGTATTCATTTGGAAAAAGCTTTCCGTTAATAATCTTCACAGGAGAATAGTTAAATTCGTTCTCAACACACCAATTATACTGGTCATAAATTTCATTATTTACCATCATATCATGTATATCAATTCCCCATTTTTCCTTCCATAAGTCTAATCCAATTTCATTAATATGCCAATCAATTAAGGCCTCTTTAGCTTTATTAGAATTAACAGAGTTGATATACAGTAAATTTTGAACAATTATCTTATACTTGTTTTGTTCATTTTCTGGATTAACGTTAAATAGGATTTTTAAATAAATGCTCTCTGGATACTTTTTATATAATTCATAAGCATCTGCAAAAGCTTTATGACAATGTCCACAACTAGGACTCAAGAAAAGTAAAATATTAGTAGTAGCCTCAAAATTTCCAATCTCAATCCCTTTTAATTTTTCCAAAATATTTTTTGAATCAATCTCTTTAGTCAGAGAACTAAAAACTTTAAAATTTCGCTTAAATCTTTTTAATTCCTTTACTTCTTTTGTAGCTTTAATTTCTTTTTCCAAAACTGGCTTCATTAAAAACCATGCTGAAAAAAGTAATGTTACTGAAAATAAATAAGAGACAAATCCTGACGGTGTAAAAGTATTAAAAATGAATGGGTTAAAAACAAAAAATAGTCCTTGCAACAACACAACTCCTGAAATTCCTAAACATAGTAAACACCATTTTTTTATTTTAAACTTCTGAATCCAAACCGAATAAATCAAAAAAGGAATAGTCAACAAACTTAGTCCAGATATAATGCTAACTGACAAAATTGGGCTCAGTAGTAGTGATAAAAAGTTAGATCCAAAAAACAATAATGGCAAATCTGTAAAACTCAACCAACTTGTAATCTGACTTTGATCAGATTTAATAACTGAATCACAAGATGTTTCTTGATTCATATTACACAATTTGGAAACTATTTCTGTTTTTATTCCAAATTTTTCTTGTAGTACCAAAACACTTAAAAGAAGTCCTAAAACATTTAGTCCTAAAAGCAAAATCGAGCTAATTGAATATCCATTGGAAAAAGAAGACAATAAAATCAACAATAATAATGGAAGCCCCAACAAAACCCATTTTGAAGTCTTTTTTAGTTCAATTTTCTTTTCTGTATTTGGTTCTACAGCAATAACAATCTGATCCCAATCACCAAGAAATACATCGAGAGTTAACTTTAATTTCTTTCCTTTTTCATCTAGAACAGTGATTAAATCATTACTTTTAGATAAAAAAACCAATTCTCCCTTATAAAGAGTCAAGAAAGTTTTCGGTAATTCTACAAACTGTTCTTTAGGTATTTTTATGGCAAGATTTTCAACTCCCAATAAACTCAATGTATCAGTAATAGCAAACAAACTTGGATAATTGGGATGTGAAGAAAATAGATCTTCAAATTCATCTACAACATTTGAGTACTTATTCTCAATTAAAAGTTTTTTAACTAAATGCATGTTTTTTAATTAAATTTTATGTAATTTCTTACAAATATGAAACGAATTTATTTATAAAAAAATTGTTTACTGTTAAATAATCTGATAATATTTTCTAAAATTTTAGTTCTGAACCTCACTCAAAATTGATAACATGTTTGTATTTACGAACAATACCAACTATTTAAGCAAAATGACATCTAAACTTGCAAACAGTCTCTATTATAAAAAAAAATGTCCTTAAAAATTATAACATTCCTTAATTGATTTGTTAAAAATCTTTACTTACTTTTGTGTCCTATTATTAACAGATTGCTCCGCATAACTGCGTCGCACATAATGCATTAATTATGAAACCAGATTTATTTCAATCTCCTGATTATTATTTGTTAGATGATTTACTAACAGAAGAACATAAATTAGTACGTGATTCGGCACGTGCATGGGTAAAAAAAGAAGTTTCTCCAATTATTGAAGAATATGCTCAAAAAGCAGAATTCCCACATCAAATTGTAAAAGGGCTTGCAGAAATTGGAGGTTTTGGGCCTTATATTCCTGTTGAATATGGTGGAGCTGGTCTTGATCAAATTTCTTATGGTTTAATCATGCAAGAAATTGAGCGTGGTGATTCTGGTGTACGTTCTACATCATCTGTACAATCTTCATTGGTTATGTATCCTATTTGGAAATATGGAAATGAAGAACAACGCATGAAATATTTACCAAAGTTAGCTACTGGAGAATGGATTGGTTGTTTTGGTTTAACTGAGCCTGACCATGGATCAAATCCTGGCGGAATGATAACCAACTTCAAAGATATGGGTGACCATTATCTTTTAAATGGTGCTAAAATGTGGATTTCAAACGCTCCATTTGCACAAATTGCTGTCGTTTGGGCTAAAAATGAAGAAGGAAGAATCCATGGATTAATTGTTGAACGTGGCATGGAAGGATTTACAACTCCAGAAACACACAACAAATGGTCATTAAGAGCTTCTGCAACTGGTGAACTTATCTTTGATAATGTAAAAGTTCCTAAAGAAAACTTATTGCCAAATAAATCAGGATTAGGAGCTCCTCTAGGATGTTTAGATTCCGCTCGTTATGGTATTGCTTGGGGTGCTATTGGTGCTGCAATGGATTGTTATGATACTGCTTTAAGATATTCTAAAGAAAGAATTCAGTTTGACAAGCCTATTGGTGCAACTCAATTACAACAAAAGAAATTGGCAGAAATGATTACTGAAATCACTAAAGCACAATTATTAACTTGGAGATTAGGAGTTTTACGCAATGAAGGAAGAGCAACATCTGCTCAAATTTCAATGGCTAAAAGAAATAACGTAAACATGGCAATCGAAATTGCTCGTGAAGCACGTCAAATGTTAGGTGGTATGGGAATTACTGGTGAATACTCAATCATGCGTCATATGATGAACTTAGAATCGGTAATTACTTATGAAGGAACTCATGACATTCATTTACTAATTACAGGTATGGATGTAACTGGCTTTTCTGCTTTTAAATAATTGAACAATAGATAAAATTGATACAAAATGCTTCCTAAATTCAGGAAGCATTTTTATTTTTGTAACGTGAAAAACAAAACCAAATCTCAACGTTTTTCGTATATCTATAAAAATTGCCCCATGAATATACAATCTATAAATCAGTCTATTGAACAACAAAAAAAACAATTGTTGAACCATTCTTTGTATTCTAAAATTAAAACCATTGATGATTTACATTCTTTTTTAGAAATACATGTATATGCTGTTTGGGATTTTATGTCGCTATTAAAAGCTTTACAACAAAAACTCACTTGCACAACAACGCCATGGAAAGCATCCAAAAATCCTGAAACAAGATACCTAATTAACGAAATTGTTATAGCAGAAGAATCTGATTTAGGTTTAGACGGAAGACGCTTGAGTCATTACGAAATGTATATTGAAGCTATGCAAGATTGTCAAGCTTCCACCTCTGAAATTGAACAATTTTTATTTGACATAGAAGATACTAAAAACGTTTTTATAGCCATAAAAAACAGTCCTCTTGACAATGCAATAAAAGAGTTTTTAAACTTTACTTTTAGAGTGATTGAAAAAGGAAACGCTCATGAAATAGCCTCAGCCTTTACATTTGGCAGAGAGGATTTAATACCAAATATGTTCACTGAAATTCTAAGAAATTTTAAGACTAATTTTCCTGAAACTAACCTTTCTAAACTGATTTATTATTTCGAAAGACATATTGAATTAGATGCTGATGAACATGGACCAATGGCCATGAAAATGATTGAAGAATTGGCTGAAAATGATCCAATAAAATGGAAGGAAATGGAAGAAGTTGCACTTGAAGCTTTAGAAAAAAGAATTGGATTATGGGATGCAATAGAAAAAACAATTAAAGAAAAAGAATTATCTTTAGCATAAATCTGAAACCTTTAAATGTTATCATCAAAAGACCGATTAGACAGAGCTTATAAAAACGCCATCAGAATTCCTTTTGATGATGATTCCAAATTCATCTTATTTAGCGACTGTCATAGAAGTGATGGAAGTTATGCTGATGATTTTGCTAATAACAGAAACATTTTTTTTTCATGCTTTATCGCAATATTTTAAAAACGGGTTTCATTACATCGAATTAGGTGATGGTGATGAACTTTGGGAAAACATATTCTTTAAAGAAGTATTCGAATCCAATAAAAATATTTATTTACTACTTCAAAAATTTTATTTAGAAAATAGACTAAATATGATTTGGGGAAATCATGATATGATTTTTAGGAACCCCAATGTTGTGAAAAAAAATTTCTCTGAATATTTCGATATGAACTTAGGACAAAAGGTTCCTTTAATGCCAGGACTTACCTATCAAGAAAGTATCATACTAGAACATAAAGACACTAAACAAGAACTATTTTTAATTCATGGTCATCAAGCCGATTTCATGAATTATGTAGGTTGGAAAATAAATCAATTCTTGGTTCGTATTTTATGGAAACCGCTCCAAATTTGGGGAATTAAAGACCCAACAAGTCCTGCTAAAAACTATGTTGAACTTATTAAAGTTGAACGCAGAATTAAAAAATGGATTTTAGAAAACAATAATAAAATTACAATCACTGGTCATACACATCGTCCAAGATTTTCAAGACCAAATGACAGCGAAGCTAATTATTTTAATGACGGAAGCTGTATTCACCCTCGTTCAATAACTGGAATTGAAATTGAAAATGGAGAAATAGCTCTTATAAAATGGTTTATTGATACTCGTGACGATGGAACCTTACAAATAGTTAGAGAATATCTTGAAAGGCCTAAAGCGTTGAAGGATTACATTTAACTCTCAGGAGCTAACTCTACTGCTAGTCCATCAATTTCAGGAGTAATATTTATTTGACAACCTAAACGACTATTATCTTTCACATTAAAAGCTTCCCAAAGCATTGCGTCTTCATCAGCATTTTTTTCAGGTAATTCAACATCATTTAAAATATAGCATTGGCATGAAGCGCACATTGCCATACCTCCACAAATACCTATAGTGCCTTCTGGAGCCAACTCATACATACGTACAACCTCCATGATATTCATATTCATATCAGTAGGCGCTTGAACTTCATGTGTTACTCCTTCTCTATCGGTAATTTTTAGGGTAATATCAGCTGACATATCGTAATTTTTTTACAAAAATAAATATATTCTATCAAAATCAATATATTTGTTTACAATCAACGGGGGATTAGCTCATTTGGCTAGAGCGCTACGCTGGCAGCGTAGAGGCGACCGGTTCGAATCCGGTATTCTCCACTAAAATGCAACTCTTAAGAGTTGTATTTTTTGTTAAATTTCACTCATCGTTTTTACTTTTTTATAAAAAATTCGATTTTTGCAAACCAAATCGAATTAACCATGAATAAAAAATTACATTTTTTACTTTTTATTGCTATTTTTTCAAGCCAATTTATTTTTTCACAAGTAGAGATTATAACTAAACTTCCCGATTCAACCACTTATTGGAAAAAGGAAAATAAAATAGGATTTGACATAAGTCAAGTTGCTTTTCTAAACTGGAACGCTGGTGGTGTAAATACTGTTTCTGGATTACTAAAAGGTAAATTCACTAGAATCTATGAAAAAGAAACTGTAAAATGGCACAATGAGTTACTTTTTAAATATGGTATTAACAAACAAGATGGAGTAAAAGTCAGAAAAACTGATGATGCATTAGCTCTAAACTCAACCTTTGGCTTTAGGAGAGATACTATTTCTAATTGGTTTTATTCTGCCAAATTCAATTTTAGTACCCAGTTCACAAACGGTTATTTGTATCCAAATACTGAAAGAGCCATTTCAAAATCCTTTGCCCCTGCTTATGTCTTTTTAGGAGCTGGTTCTGAATATATTGATAAAGAAAGAAAATTCAATCTCTATTTGTCACCAATAACAATGAAAACAACTTTTGTTCTTGACCAAAGATTAGCCAATGAAGGGGCTTTTGGAGTAACAAAAGCTACTTATGATCCAATTACTGGTGAAATCACCTCTAAAGGGGATAAAATAAGAATGGAACTAGGTGCCTTGTTTACAGCCTATCATAAAGACGAGATTTTCACTAATATGTACTTGGAAAACAGATTAGCTTTATATTCTGATTATATTAACAATTTCGGAAACATAGATGTAAACTGGCAATTGCAATTAGATTTAGTAGTAAACAAATATGTCAATGCAAATATTGGCACACACATCATTTATGATGATGACATCAAAGCTAAAGATGAAGTTGATGGAGTACAAGTTACTTTAGGACCAAGAATTCAACTAAAACAAATTTTAGGAATCGGTTTAACATACACCTTCTAATAAAAAAGGCCAGCTTATTGAGCTGGCCTTTTTACTAATTAAATTTATAATTAAGCTTCTGAAAGATTTCTTCTTCTTTCTCTTCTATCACGTAACCAATATTTAGTTCTCTTAACCAAGTAGAACATAACTGGCACCATTACTAATGTCAACACAGTAGCATATGTTAATCCAAAAATAATTGTCCATGCTAATGGCCCCCAGAAAATAACGTTATCTCCACCCATATATAAGTGTGGATTAAAATCGGTAACTAATCCGAAGAAGTCAAAATTTAATCCAATTGCTAGCGGAATTAGACCTAATACTGCGGTAAGCGCCGTTAATAATACAGGACGTAAACGTGATTTACCTGACTCAATAATCACTTCTTTGATTTGATCAAGTGTTAAATCATCATGACTTTCAAGACCATTATCTGCCACTTTTTTATCCATTAACAAGACAAAGAAGTCCATTAATACAATTCCGTTTTTAACTACAACTCCGGCTAACGAGATTATTCCCATCATGGTCATTAAAATAACGAAATCCATGTTTGCTATCACATACCCATAGAATACTCCACTAAAACTCAATAGTACCGTAAACATAATAACCATAGTTTTTGACACAGAGTTGAACTGAAGTACAATAATTGTTGTAATACCAGCCAATGCTAAGAATAAAGCAAAGAATAAGAAACTTTGATTTTTACCTTGTTCCTCTTGAACTCCTGAAAAACCATAAGTAATATCTCCAGCAAGCTTGTAATTCTCTAATTCTTTAGCAATGCTTTTCGTAATCTCATCACCGTTATATCCTGTCAAAATGTTTGAATATACGGTCATGATACGTTTATAGTTTTTACGTTTAATTTGATTATAAGTAGTTGTTTTTTCTGTATTTGACACCGCCGAAATTGGCACTTGCATAATTTGTCCATTGTTTGGATTACGATATGTCAAAGGTTGATTAAACAGTACACTTTCGTTTTTACGTTGGTCTTCTTGCAAACGCATTACAATGTTATAATCATCATCACCTTCTTTGTAAGTAGAAATTTCTTGTCCATATACTGCTCTACGTAAAGTAAATCCAGCCATTCCAGTTGAAGCTCCTAAACTTCCTGCGTTAGCACGATCAATTTTTACTGATAATTCTGGACTTTCTTTATTGATATCTACTTTTAGCTTCTCAATACCTGGAATATTTTTAGAATTTAAGTACGCAATCATCTTATCTGCCTCTTTAAGCATCAAGTCATAATCTGTACCAGTTAATTCAATACTAATTGGATAACCCGCTGGTGGCCCTGCGGCATCTTTTTCAACAGTAACAGACGCTCCTGGAATTGCTTTGATTCTGGCACGAACTTCTTCCATAACATCTGCAGTATTAATACCTCTACGGAATTTAAATTCAGCAAAATTTACTGTAACTTTCCCTTTATGAGGAGTTTCAGACTGAGAACCTAAGTCAACTTGAGGATTGGTTGCACCAACTCCTACTTGGGCTACGATTGATTCTGCTAAATAATTCTCACTCGTTTTAGGATCAACATATTTACTTATTACATCAATAATTTGTTTTTCAACGAAATTTGTCGCTTTATTCGTTTTAGAAATATCGGTTCCTTGCGGATATTCAATATAAGCAATTACTTGGTTAGGAATATTATCAGGGAAGAATAACACCTTTCTTGGGAAAACTCCAACTAAAACAAACGAAAAGAATAACATAGCCACAATTACTCCAAAAGCTCTCCAAGCCGATTTACCAGTTAAAATTCGAGCTAACATTGCTTTGTACTTTTCCTCCATACGAGGAAAGAAACTATGTTGAAAATCTTGTGTCCATTGATATAGTTTTTTATAATACAACCACATCATAGCTACAGCAATCAATGATAAGTGACCAATTGCTCTTCCTAATTTTGAATCAAAAACATTTCCAATAACTACAAAAAATACACCTATTACTAAGAAAATAATTGTATTCCTTTTTAAGACTTTAGATTCAATATTTCTATCTACAATATCCATAGAACCACCAGTCATTGCAGCATTTACAACCATAGCCACAAACAATGAAGCTCCTAAGGTTACTGACAATGTTAATGGGAAATACATCATAAATTTACCCATAGTACCAGGCCATAATGCAAATGGTAAAAATGCCATTAATGTAGTTGCAGTAGATGATATTACTGGCCAAGCGATTTCTCCAATACCTATTTTGGAAGCTTGAACTCTTGGCAATCCCTTCTGCATGTTGGCAAAAACGTTATCGACCACCACAATACCATCATCTACAAGCATTCCTAATCCCATAACTAATCCAAACAATACCATTGTATTCATGGTAACACCAATAGCTTGAAGTAATGTAAAGGCGATAAATATTGATAGAGGAATTGCCGCACCCACAAACAATGAGTTACGTAATCCCATAGTAAACATCAAAACAATCATTACCAAAACAACCCCAAAAATGATGTGGTTTGACAACTCATCTACTTGATGCTCAACGCGTGACGATTGGTCGTTTGTTAAAGTTACTTCTAGGTTTTTAGGCAAAACCGTTTCTTGAGCTTTTTTAACTACTTCTTTTACTTGATCAATAGCAGTAATCATGTTTTGACCTGAACGCTTTTTAACATTCAACATTACTACTTCCTGATTTTTTTCACGAGCATACGTTGTTCTTTCTTTCTCTTTAAAACTAATCTTAGCGATATCCTTTAGATAAACCGTACCTCCATATGATTTTACAATTACATTCTCTAATTCAGACGGGTCTTCAATTTCACCAATGATTCGGATATTATTACGTGCACCTTGAGAAACTAAATTTCCTCCAGACAAAGTCATGTTCTCATACTTTACTGCACTAGCAATATCATCAAAGCTCACTTGCGCTGCATTCATTTTGTATACATCAACAGCAATTTCAACTTCTTTGTCATCAACACCTAAAATATCAACAGCTTTTACCTCAGAAATGTCTTCAATTTCATCTTCAAGATATTCACCATATTTTTTTAGCTGTTGTGCTGTATAATTTCCTTTAAGATTGATGTTAAGGATTGGCACCTCTTCTGCAATATTAATACTAAAGACATTGGGTTCTACTTTACTTCCATTATCAAGCGTAGGCCAATCAGTATCTGCTTTTGAAACATCTACTTTGTCCTTGATTAAGATTTTAGCTTGATCAACAGTGATATCATCGTCAAATTCGGCAACAATCATTCCATAATCTTGGAACGAACTTGATGTTACTTTATTAACACCACTTATGTTTTTGATATTATCCTCTAAGGGTTTAGTTACTAATTTCTCTACATCTTCTGCTGAGTTTCCAGGGAATATAGATGAAATATAAATCTTGTTTTCGATGATTTCAGGGAAATCCTCACGCGGCATGGTTATATAGGCATAAATCCCTGTAATAACCACAATAAATGTAAGTATATATACGGTCACTCGGTTGTCTACTGCCCAACTCGAAATGCCAAACTCTTTTTGCTGATGCGACATTATTATTGCTTTTTATGGGTTAAAAATTGAAGTTGGTTTTGTTGAAGATTGAATAATAAACCAACAAAATCCGATCATCACTAAGCCAACTTCAATTTTAGATTTAGAAAGTTAATTTCATTCCTTCAGAAACTGTATTTGCTCCTTCTGATACTACAACATCACCAGTTTTTAATCCTGATAAAATTTCTGTATTGTTATTAGCGTTTTGTCCTACCTTAACAATTGCTTTTTTAGCAACTCCGGCATTTTTTGCAGTATTTGTAACTACATAAACATACTTTGCACCATTTGCATCTTGCTGAATAACATTTGTAGGAACTGTAATTGCTGATTTATTAGAATAATCTACTATTTTAAGTTTAGCCACTTGATTAGGACGTAATAACCCTTCAGGATTTGGAACGGTTACTTCAATTCCAAAACTTCTGTTAGCAGGATTAATCGTTTTAGCTACTTGACGTACTTTACCCATGTATGTTTTACCTATAGAAGCAATATTTGTCTCAACTGAAGTTCCTACTTTTACTTTACCCACATACATTTCTGGTATTGCAGTACTTATGTACATTTGGCTTAAATTAACGATACGCATTAAGCCTTGTGGGCTAGCCGAAACTACTTGTCCTCTTTCTACAAAAACCTCATCGATTACACCATTAAATGGCGCACGGATTATTGTTTTCGCAATTTGAGCCTTCATTTGATTAACTGATTTTGACAAACTAACCATTTGAGTTTGCGCTTGTAAATATTGAATCTCTGACCCAATTTTTTGATCCCACAATCTTTTTTGACGCTCAAAAGTTGTTTTAGCTAATTCGTATTGTGTTTGAATTTGAGCTAATTGTTGACTCATTCCTCCATCATCTACTCGACCTAAAACTTGATCTTTTGAAACAGTTTGTCCAGCCTTAACATTTAAAGCGATTAAAGCACCTGGCATTTCTGGTTGAATCAAAACGTTTTGTTGTGTATCAACATTTCCTTGTATTTCAACATAGTGATTGAAAACAGTATCTTTTACTGCAATAGTCTCTACTAAAGCTTCATCAGATTTTTTTTCTAATGTTGCTAATGCTGCATCAATTTTAGACAAATCTGTCTGCAAAGCAGCTCTTTTTGCCTTCAATTCTGTTAAATTCTTAGCTTCAATCAAAGCATCGATTGAAGCGCTATTTTCGTTGCCTCCACATGCCATAAATAAAGTTGAAACAACTGTTAGTATAAGTATTTTTTTCATGTTTTGAATGATATATTTAAATGATTAGTTTGTTATTTTTTCTAATGAAGCTCTTTTGTTTACAACATTTACCATTGATTGTAAATAGCTTTGTTGCGCAGCATATAATTGTCTTTGCGCTTCTGTAAACTCGAAGCTTGTAGACAAACCTTCTTTAAATTTTATTTGTTGCTTTTTTTCAATTCTTTCAGCAAGTTTTAGGTTGTTTTTTGCTGTTTCATATTCTTCAACGCTAAACTCATAATCACTTTTTGCTGCTTGATATTGAAGTTTTAGCATTTGCTCTGCTTCTTTTTGTTTTGTTTGAGCTTGTTCGAAAGCTATTTTTGCTTGTTGCGTTCTTGCACTTCTGCCAAAACTGCTAAAAATTGGCACATTTAATGCAACTCCTAAGTTTGAATAATTAAACCATTTTTGGTTTTCATTAAAAAAACTAAACGTATTACTAAAAGCATTGTATCCAAAATTTACTTGGGCTCCTAAAGATGGCAAAGCTTTACTTTTTTCTAATTTTAAAAGCAATCTTTTTTGCTCGGTCATATTAGTTGCCATTTGATAATCAATATTTTTATCGACACTAAATTCTGATGTGGTAATCGCTAAGTCTAAATTTTCTTTAGAAAGAGTTTCAAGATTATCTGTTAAAGTTAATTCATCTTCTAATTCTATTCCTAAATTAATTTTTAACATTTTTAAAGCCAACTCTCTTGAACGTTTAACATTATTCAATGTACTATTTACAGTAGATAATGTGATTGCTATTTGCTCAACACTCTCTTCTTCTGCTAATCCGTTTTTATAAATTTGATTAACATCATTATAGTTTTTTTCTAAAATAGTCTTATTACTCTCTAAGACTTTTATACTTTCTTGAGCTAAAAGAACGTTCCCATAAGAACTGATTACCATTTGTTTGATTTCAGAATCTGTTTTCTTTTTAGAATTTTCAAACAACTGAAGGTATACTTTTGCAGACTGTAAACCTACTAAATAAGAACCATCAAAAATTAATTGACTCAAAGTTAAACTTGCCCCCATATTATGTTTTGTACCAAATTCAACCTCAGCGAAACTTCCTGGAGGTCCACCAAAAAACTCTCCTGGCACAACAGATTTTTGCAGTTTAAAATTGTTTTGGTAACCAACATTACCATTTAATTGTGGAAGACCTATAGTTGTAGTTTCCCACTTTTTCTTTTTTGCAGCCTCTATATCTCTTCCTGCATTTATTTCGGCATAGTTATATTGCAAAGCATGCTCAATTGATTGCTTTAAAGTGAATGAGTAACTTTGTTTTGCATCATTCTTATTCACCTCTTGCGCATTGAGCTGCGCGAAATAAATTAGATTAATTAATATTACTATTTTTCTCATAAAATTATTTATAGTTAGTTTGTAATTGTTTCTCTAATTCTTCTATTCCTTTTGGAGTTGCTAAAGCTCTTGTGTGGTATTCTAAAGCTTCTTTTTCAAGTAATAATGCTTCGCTTTCAAGTTGAGTATTTTCGTTTATACTAAATATCAAAGTATAATAGAACTTTATATAAACATCAATATTAACATCATCTCTATACAAACCTTCGGCAATACCTTTACTGATATTTTGTCCAAACATTTCGTTACAGTCTTCAATTTTTGAAGCCATCATTTTATCCCATATTTCCGGATAGTGCTTTTTTAACTGATATGCAGGCGAATGATCTAATGATTGAAACATTTCTTTGAACATTTCTCTAATTTTAAAATTTTCTTCAATAGCATTATAGTTCTTAGATATAACCTCATCCATTAAAGAATTTATTTTATTGTTTACGATAGCTGTTCCTTCTTCTATTAGCGCTTCCTTATTGCTGAAAAATTTATAAATTGTTTTTTTAGAAATACACATTTCACAGGCTATATCATCCATTGTTACGCTCTTAAAGCCCATTTTCAAAAACATGTCTGTCGCTTTAGCGATAATCTTCTCTTTCATATTTTCCCTATTAATTCGCTGTAAAGTTTTTAAAATCTAAATTTGCTACCAAGTTTACATTTTGACTCAATGGAAAGTCTCCCCAATTTTTATATTCTTGTAAAGTCCAACCAAAATCTTTCTTATTTATTATTCCTGTAATTTCTATAAAAGCATTTCCGTTTGTTCCTTCATCTTCAGTAGAAACTAAAGAAACCTCAAGTTCAACAACTTTAATTACATTATTAATCGTGAGATACCCTTTGATAAAACTCATCGTTTGATTAATTTTTTGAAATGAAATGGATTTAAAAGAAATTTGAGAAGTTTCTTCAGATTTAATGAAATTGAAATTATTAGACACAATTTCCAGAATAAAATCAAGCTGCAAATCTTCAATTTGGTCATTTGAAACAGACAAAAAACCATTTGATGCTTTAATATTAGTTTTTAGATAACGATTTACACTACGTCTAATTTTGATTAAAACGTTTGACTGATCTTTATCAAACAATAAATTATTTGCTGTCATCTTTATAACATAATTTCAATGCAAATATACTTAGGAAACTTTTAACACTTTAAAAGTTTCCTAAGTTTTTACAAAAATTTAACATTTTAGTAAACTTTGCCAAGTGCAAGTTTTAAAGTATTTTAGCAAAAAAATAAATAATGCATTCCATATCTTATTATCAAGAAGTTATAAGTAACCATTTTTCTTCTTTAACAATCAACCAAGAACCTCAAAACTTATACGAGCCTATAAAATACATTTTATCTCTTGGAGGTAAAAGAATAAGACCTGTTCTAACATTGATGAGTGCAGAAATATTCAATTGTAATTATGAAAAAGCCTTACCTGCAGCAACCGCAGTAGAAGTTTTTCATAATTTTTCTTTGATCCATGATGATATTATGGATGATGCACCATTGAGAAGAGGAAACGAAACTGTACATGAAAAATGGAATATTAACACAGGTATTCTTTCTGGAGATGCTATGTTAATTTTAGCATATCAGTATTTTGAACAATACGAACCTATTATTTTCAGAGAGCTCGCAAAATTATTTAGCAAAACTGCATTAGAGGTTTGTGAAGGACAACAATGGGATATTGATTTTGAAACAAGAGATGATGTGACAATCCCAGAATACATTAAAATGATTGAATTCAAAACAGCAGTATTAGTCGCTGCTGCCATGAAGATGGGAGCTATTGTAGCTGATACTTCAAAAGAAAATGCTGAATTAATCTATGATTTTGGTTTAAATCTAGGCATTGCATTCCAACTTCAAGATGATTATCTTGATGCTTTTGGCGATCCTGAAACCTTTGGAAAACAAGTTGGAGGAGATATAATCGAAAACAAAAAAACATATCTTTATCTTAAAGCAATAGAATTTGCAACAACCGAAACAAAAGAACAATTGCTTCATTTATTTTCAATTCAACCAAAAGAAAATAGTGATAAAATTAATTCTGTGAAAGATATTTTTAACCTCACAGGATCTAGCAAAGCAACTCTTGAGGCTATAAAAGAATACACTGAAAAAGCTTTTCAAACTCTAGAAAAAATGAACATAGAAGACACGAAAAAAGGAGTTCTAAAAGCTTTTGGTGAAAACTTAATGGGAAGAAAAGTTTAGAAAATGTTTATAGCACCCAAAAACACGGACTTATTACTTTCTGAAGCTCAGAAAGAACAATTGTATTTTAAATTAGTTGAGCAGATTAACAAAGATTTTTCATTAGCGAATGAAAGCGTGGATTTCGATACAAACATTTCTCCAATTGATTTGAAAATTCAACTCCAAGAAAAGATATACAAACTTATACAGTTCAAGTTTGCCGAATATCTGAACTTATTATACATCATAGATGTTCCAGAAAGCCAAATAAAAAGTCTCGATGGTTCTGATATATATGAACTTTCAGAACAAGTATCTTTTTTAATTTTAAAAAGAGAATGGCAAAAAGTTTGGTTTAGAAATAGACTATAAAGCAATCATCCCTTAAGGTTACTTAAGGGATGATTTTTGTTTTGGAAATTTTAGTTTGTTGCCAATCTAGTGGTATTGATTGGGTCTTTAATTCTATAATCCGGCATTTTTTTTGAGTCAACCTCTGTAAAAAAAGCAACATCCATGATAGTAGAATATTCTATTATATTACTGTTGGAACTATACCAACTATTTATTTCTTCGTTATACTCAGGCAGCTCGCTTTCTATATGACCATCACAATTATTAAGCAACATGCCTCTTAATTTTATTTTAGCTAATGTCTCTGGTTTCACTTTGAACCCCTTATCAAAAATCAAACTTTGACTAAATCCAGACACCACACTATTACTAATATTTAATGAACAATTTTCTTTTATTAAAATAGCTTCTTTAACTAGACCATTATTCTCAGCAAATTCATTGAACAAGGTAATGTTATTAGCAATTACATTCGTAAGTCTTTTACTTAAATCAGCTTTTGATGCGACGTCATACGATTTTACTTCAAAACATCTAGATTCTCCAGCTCTAGAAGAAAAAGGATTTCTTACCGCAAGACTATTAGTTATTATACATTGTGTACCTTCAGTAAAATTATAATCAGTGTTCATGTTTTTATAAGAAATCAAATTTTCTGCATAAATAATTCCTCCACAAAAACTAAAAGCATCATCATTACAAAAACTCACTTGAATGTTACTAATAATTGACTTACTTCCTACTCCAGCTAAAATAAGTCCTTGATTATTAATCGCGTTTTTTTCCTTTTTCCCAGCAAATTCAATTCTAACGTATTTCAATATCCCAGAATCACTTTCATCTTTACCACCACCATAACTATTGTACTGAGATTCTATATTTAAATCTAATCTTTTTGTAAAATTATTTGTTGTCGCTTCTCCCATTACAACTATCCCACCCCAATCTCCTGGCTTTCTTTCAGAACTTGGTTTATTAGATGTAAAAACAATTGGATCAGTCTCATTTCCAAGAGCAATAATTTTTGCACCTTTTGTTATTATTAAACTTCCTCCTGTTTCAAAATCTCCCCTTATCACTGTCCCTGGTTCAATAAATAAGGTTGCTCCATTTGTTACATACACATTACCCATTAACAAATAAGTGTTTTTTTTATAAAGCATCATATCCTTACTAACAACTCCAGCTAAAACATTTGAAGCTTCGCTGTATTCAGTTGTTTTTGGCTTAAAATTGGTCCAATTTTTTAGCCAATTTGTTTCTCCAACTATTCCTTTTGTTTGACCATTAGTCAAAAAAACCAGAAAAAGTGTAAAACCTAAAATAATTTTTCTCATATTCGTTTGTTTTTGGTTTGAAATGGGGGCAAAAAAGTCAATAAGGCACGAATAATTACATCATAAAGGTAAATACGAAAAAAGATTTTTGATTACGGTTTTACCGTATAAATTGTTAAAAATAATCTTTTGTAGAAATAAAACGAAAAACTAATAGCAAACAAGAAACTTAGACTCAGTTACAACTAATGCTAATTTTTATTTTCATAAACAAAAACCACCTTTCCAAATTTATCTTTATTTAAATTGTAGGATCTAGAAATGAAATCAGAAATACTATTCTCCTCAGTAAATACCGTATCAATAAACATCTTGTTTTCTCTATAGTTTTGTAATCCTTCAACTAAATCTTGAGTAGAGCCTAAACAATTACCTATTAAACTAATATTCTTCATCATTAAACCAACTATTAAAGCTGAAAGGTTTACTCCATCACTATTAATCATTTTATGACTAGATTGTTTAAAAATCCCACAGGTTACGTATCTGGCATTAAAATTAAGACAAGGAATTAAATATTCTAGATAAGTATCTGAAAAAGCATCAAATACAACATCAAATAAAATATCTTTTGGAATATTATTCTCACTAACTGAAAAGACTTCCTTAATAAAAGGAAAATGGTCTTTTACTTTTTGGATATTCTCCCCAGAATATGAGAGCCCATAAACATTACAGTCTTCACCCCATAATGTATTTAATAGAAAAAAAGAGGTATTTGAAGTGATAGAAGTAACTAAAACATTGTTTCCTTTTTTAATTGCTCCTTTTTTAAGCATAGACATTGAAGTTTGTGTCCCAATGCTTAGAGCTCCAGCATCTTCAGCTGAAATATAATCAGGTACTTTACAAAGTTTTAGCTGATTATAAACCTCAAACTCTCGACTTGAATGATTAGAAGGTATCCCTGGATTCACACCTTCCTTAAAATCAGGAAAGGCACAATCTCCAATTACCAAATCTCCAATTGAAAAACGAGTTACATCTTTACCAACTTTAATCACATATCCAGAAAAATCTGAGCCTATAGGATAATAAGTTTCTACTTCTTTGTCTTTTAAATAATTCCACGCCATTTCCATAATTCCTAAATCTCTATAATTTAGTGAAAAACTCTTTTTTTGTACTAAAACTGAATTTTTAAAAATATCAGACTCGGGATCAAATTCAGGTGCATTACCTTCTACTAAAGCAAGAGGAATCTTTAAATCATCTATTTCCATTAAATGTTTGTTCTTTTCATCAATTACTTCAAACAAACTTGGAGTCACAACAGCTAAAGCTTTCATAATTTATAAATTAATAGTTTCTAATTCTGTTTTATTTTCTTTAATAACATGCAGTTTCTTACTATAATACTTGTACATAAAATCATAAACCACCATTTCATGAACACGTTGTTTTGAAATAAAAATCCTATTACAAATCATATGTAAATAGCTCATAACAATATCTTCAACAGGGATTTTTAAAGCATTTTCTTGATTCATTTGAAGTATAAAAGAAATTGCTTCTTCATTTGCTTTAGAACGTTTTAACAAAACCTCCCAGATTGGTAAATAATCCTGATGAGTATTTACTTTAGATAGAAAATTTTCAATTTCTAGCTCATGAGTTGCATAATACTCATTGATTTGTTTGTTTAATTTACCAGATCGATTAAATTCTTTCCCAAAGTTTGTTTTGGCCACATTAAAAAGTTGCATTCTTTTTTCAAATGAAAATCCAAAATCATTTAAGAAATGATCCATTGACAACAATGAATACAACCACCTGATTTTTTCTCCTTCATCTCCTTCAATCATATCAACAAATTGAAGTGTAGAAACGCTGTCATTATAAAATAAAGTTTCAGTAGCTTCTATCGAATCAAATCCGTAACGTTGTAATTCTCTTAGATATGTGTCTGTTTGTGTTTTCCAAATAACATTATTCACTTCAAAAGGTAATGTGAATTTTTTTACTGCCTTAATACAATCTGTAAATAAATTCAAGTCTTTTAACAAAACTCTAAAACGAAGATGATGTCCTTGAGCATCGTAATAGCGTATGAAAAACCATTTTTCCATGATCTTTTTTTGCTCTAACTCTGCAACCAGTGGGTTAATTACTTTATTTAAAATTTCCTCACCAGCTCTTTCACCACAATAAAATTTATAATACAACCATTGTTCACCTATCGAAAAAGATTTTTTAACATCATAATTAATCTCTTCAAATTGATGCAAATCTTTTTGAATATTTTGTTCCTGTTTTTCTGGTAAATTTTTATGAGCAACTAAAACTACTTCATTACAATAAGCTCCAGTTATACTATCTTCTTTAAACAAAAATTCTTTTAGTTGTAAAAAGCGTTCTCCTTTTAACATATTATAAAAAACAATACAACTAAACTCATTTTCAAAGTTTATTAAAACCTCATTGTCTCCTTGAGTAATATAAATGAGATTTGGAATATTTCTTGATTTTTGAAATGCTCTTATGATTCCTACAGCATTAGATTCATCATTAGCGAGTAAAGTATCAATATCACTCTTATTAATATTCCAAGTAGCTCTTGAAAAGATAATATCCTTATAACAAACTCTTGGCAAAAAATCAAATTCGCTTTGTAAAGCTCCCCAACTAAAAGCAAAACCAGAAGATTCTTGATTTTGAATGTCACATAAAAAATGATAAATAGGCAATGCATTACTGCTGTAATTATGTGCATTGCTTAATCTTGGAATAATTTCTTTATTTAATTTCTTAGATCTCAGAATCACTTTATTATTTTTTACCGAAACCAGTAAATCTTCTATTAAAATTTGATGCTCTTGATCTACTGATGCATTTCCTAAATAAGGTATTTCATATTCACGTTGAAAACTTCTGTACAGTATATTACCAGTTCTTGCTTGTGGTAAGTGAACTATTTCGGCAACAATTTTATCTATAGATAAGTTTTTTTCGATTTCTGTAATTTCATTAGACAAAGTAAAAATTTGAGAATCTAAATGAGTAAACCTTCCTATTAAGCCGTTTGCTGTAGGCCCTGAAACTGTTTTTAGGTTAATTTTCTCTTTTCCATTTTCAGTAAAAATATTTGTAAATACTGAAAAAGTATCTGGATACAACCTTTCATCCTCAACAAAATTTTTAATTTCATCATCAGTAATCTCAATAGATTGCCAATTATTTTTATGAGCTTCTAATAATTTTTTGAATAGAAAAGTCTTTTTAAAATCCATAGAGAACTTTCTTTCTCCGCTATAATTTCTCATTAGAACTAAATTATCAACTAATGGAGTTTTAGCTCCTGATTTAGCTCCATATCCAACCCCTAAATCTGGATCCAAAACTTTAATTAAAGGCTGTTCATATTCCTCATAGCGTTCTTGAAAATTCTTTTTAAATTCTTTCAAAGTATCATTTTCATGATAAGAACAAAGCTTATTTAAAGCTGTTATTGCTCCTCTAACCGCTTTTAAAGTTTTAAAACTTAGACTACCATTATTTATTTTACGACAGCTATCCACCTGAAATAGTTTAGTAATATCTATCTCTTTTCCTAGCTGAGCCGTCAAAAATTCATGTATTTCATAATAGTATTGAATATCATTAATGCAATTTTTATCCAAATCATTTATTTTGTCTTTTAATGTATTAATAAGATTTTTAATTACATGTGCTTCATAGAAATCAAAACGATCTTCTTCAAGAACCTGAAGTAATTTTTCAAAGTAATCTTGGCCAGTAACTGTAAACTCAAGTTCACTAACAATAAATTGATTTTCAATTAATTTACTTATAAATTCTGACGCATCATTTTTTGAAATATCATCACAAATTAATAATTGCACCAAATCATTGAACTGAATTCCTTTTTTAGCCTCTGTATAAATTAAACTTAAATAGTCAGTTTTTTCAACTTCAGATATTTTATGAAATCTAACATCATTCTTATAATAGTATTCTACATATCTGTACTTGTCAAAAACTTCATAAGCTGAATTATTTGTATAAAGTTTCAAAACAGATCTAATAGACTCATTTTTAATTATCTCAGGCAACAGAATAGCCAAAAAATACATGTCAAATTTTGTAAATCTTATTAATTCGCTACTCCCAATATTCATGTCTGCTTCATTGGTTATTTGTGCAGAAGCAACAGTTGCAAACATCCCAAATGGTGTAGCTCTATTGGCTAAACGTGATGCGTATTTATATAAAGAGCCTTTCAAATTTTTAAGCTCATCTTCTTTTTGAAACAATTCTCCTTTTTCCCACAAAGTCATTGCTTTATATATGTTTGGTGAGCCTAAAAATAAAGCTTCTCTATTTTCTTTTTTTGCAAATATCTCTTGGATTTGCTCCCATGTCAAATCCACTTTTTTTTCTTCCAATGGTGTTCTTACTATGGCAGTTTTTGTAAAAGAATAGTTTTTCATTTGTTAATATTTTAATTTTAAATAGCAATGTTGTTCCACATATTATAGTAATACTCTTTTCTAGAAATCAACTCTTCATGATTCCCAGATTCTATAATTTGACCTTTTTTGAAGGCGTAAATAACATCTGCATTTTTTATTGTCTGTAATTTATGAGCTATGACAATAATCGTTTTACCTTCTTTACGGAGTTCTTCAACAAGTTTTTTTATTATCAATTCAGACTCAGAATCCAAAGCTGATGTAGCCTCATCTAAAATTAATATCTCTGGTTCTTTGTATAATGCTCTAGCAAAAGCAATTCGTTGTTTTTCACCTCCTGATAAATTAGCTCCAAATTCACCCAAATAGGTATTAAATCCGTTTGGCAATGCTTCTATAAAGTCATAAGCTCCAACTCGTTTACTTACTTCTATGATTCGCTCCATATTAGGTTCTGATTCTCCAATTGCAATATTAAAAGCAATAGTCCCATCAAATAATTCAACATTTTGAGGAACAGTTGTTACCAAATCATTAATGCTTTTTTTAGAAATATAGTTTAGATCATACTCACCTATTAAAATTTTACCCTCTTTAGGATAATAAATATTTTGAATTAAAGAAGCTAAGGTGCTTTTACCACTCCCACTTTCACCAATAAAGGCTGTAAATTCACCCTTTTTTATATTTAGATTTAAATCTTTAAATATATAAAAACCCAATTCATATGAAAAGTCGATATTTTTAAATTGAATATCTCCTAAATTATATTTCGTTAAAGTTACTTTTGATTCGATTTCCTCTCTGTCCAAATCCATAATACCAAATAATCTTTCTGCAGCAATCATTGCATTTTGTATAGTTTGATTTGTACCTATTAACTGAGAAGCTGGTCCAGTAAAATAACCAATTATAGAATAAAATGAAAACAATTCCCCAGGTGTTATTTCACCATCAATTGCATAATATGTACCAACCCACAATAGAATTATTGTAAATATTCTAGAAATAAAATCAGTGGAAGTTCTGGCAAATATTCCATTTATACCTGATTTATAAATACTCTTAAGCAAATCTACAAACTTCAGTTCTGTTCTTATTTTTGAAAAATCCTCTAAAGAAAGTCTTTTAACAGTCCCTATGTTTTTAATAGATTCCACTAACTGAGATTCCATTAAGGCGTTTTTTTCCATGATTTCTCTCTCAACTTTTTTATTAAGCTTATTTGTAATTAGGTAGATAGCTATATAAAAAGGAATAATTAAACACATTATTAAAGCTAATTTCCAATAGTAAGTAAACATAAAAATGAATGAAAAAATTACAATCAGAATATTTACAGAAACACTTAATGCAGTTTCATTAATGAGTACTCTTATTTTTACGGCATCACCAATTCTTGACATAATTTCACCAATTCGCATTGTATCAAAGAATTTTTGAGGCATGGTAAACAAATGTTTGTAATACCCTAAAATCAATCTTGAATCAATTTGCTGACTAGTCTTTAAAATAAAAACATCTTTTAGAACACCATAAACAACTTGTAGAATTAAACATCCAATAACAATTATACTCATTAAGTTGAGCAAACTTTTATTACCACTCACTAAAACAAAATCAGTAATTTTTCCAACATAAATTGAAATTGAAAATCCTAACAAAGTATATAAAACAGCACCAATTATAGCCTGAAACAATATATATTTATGAGGTTTTAATAAAAAAGAAATACGTCTCCAATTTGAAAATTTTTCATTCTTTTCTGTAAATATATCTTCATCTGGAATTAATATTAAAGCATAAGTTGTAAAGATTTTTTCTAATTCAGAAAACTTTTTCTTTTCTAATTTCCCTATTGCAGGATCCATTACCTGAATGTATCTTTTAGTAACCTTATAGACAACCATATAATGTGGAAATTCGTGACCATCTTTAACTTGCATAACATGTATAATTGCAGGAAAAGGCAATTCATTAATTCCTTCAAAAGAGACTTGTACCCCTTTAGCCAAAAATCCAAGTTTAGACGCCGCCTCTCTCAATCCCAACAAAGTGGTACCTTTTTGGTTTGTGTTTGCATATTGTCTTATTCTTGCAATAGGCAAACTCAAGTTATAGAATTCAGCAATAGAAGCTAAACAAGCTGCTCCGCAATCTGAAAAATCATGTTGTTTTATTTCTATTTTACTCATTTTTTAGCCGTGTAAGGGTTAAACCAATCTTCAACTTCATCAAATAAAAGTTGAAAAGCTGTTCTTCTGGTCAAAAAAAATCTACTAGTTAATGTCATTCCTTTTTTTAGTTTTCCAATTGCACCATTTTTTAATGTTAATTTATCTTTATCCAAAGAGCTCCTTACTTTGTAAAATGGAGTATTATTTAGAAAAACTACATCCTTACTTATTTCTAGAATTTTACCAGTTCCAAATCCCCACTGATTAGAATTAAAAGCATCTATTTGATATAATGCATTACCTTTTTCCATAATAAAACCAATGTCTGAAGGATTTATGTATGTTTCAACTACTACATTTTTGTCAGGTGAAATTTCAATAATTGCGTTTCCTACAGCAACCAAACTCCCCTTGTGATATCCTTGCATATTGACTAGTTCACCATCTATTGGGGCAGTAATAATATAATTCTCTTCTTCTTCTTTCAATTGCTTTTGAGAAGATTTGATTGTAGTGTTAGTTTGTTGTATTTGTGTAAGCTCCTTTTGCCAAGTGAGTTGTGCCTGTTTAATAACATTGTTTCTATCATTCTTTACTTTATCAAACTCTAATTGCGCTCTTTCATATTCTACTTTTGAGATTACATCTTTCTTAAATAAATGTTCTTTTCTGTTAAACTCAGTTTGCAAATTTTGAAGAATTACATCTAAATTGTACAATTCTTGCTTAAACTTTAAATACTCTTTTTGATACTGTTCTGATTTTACAGCATTATAATTTTGGGCAATCAAATTCTTTAAATCTGAGGCAAATAAATTATTCTCTCTGCTTTGCAAAGAATTTAGATTTTCTCTCTCTTTTAAAATTTCATGCGAAATAATAAGTAAAGTGTCGCCTCTTTTAACTTTTTTATTTTCCTCAATATTGAATGTTGTTATCTTACCATTAGAAGGCACATAAATAGTTACCTTCTTTTCTTGAGACACAATTGTTCCGCGACTTGTTGTAAAAATATCTATTGTAATAAAAGGCAGAGAAACAAAAACTATTAATAAAGCGACACAAGTAACCCAAAAAAAAACTGATGTTTTTTTATTATGTTTTACTATATGATTTTCAATTGTGCTTTTTAGAATCTCCTCGGGAAATATATTTTTCTCAGTCATATTTTTTTGTTTAAACACAAGGCAAATGAACCTAATATTAAAAGATTAAAAAAATGAAAAAAACTTGTTTTTATAAAAAAACTAATCTTTTCGATAAATTAAAATATTAACAATCAATATTTTAAATAAAAAAAGAAATCGAAAAGGCTGCAAAAGCAGCCTTTAATAAAAATACTCTTAAATATTAGTTCTCTTTTACGGCAGTATAAACTGCTACTGAAACTGAAACTGCAACTATAGATGCCGCTGCGCTTACCACAGCTGAAGCTATTGCTGAACCTACTAAAGAAAGAGCTTGACCAGAGACAGCCGATATAGTAGCACAAAAACCTCCAGTACCTCCGTTAATTTCGTTTAGGTGAGAATCATTTAATTCAACTACAGCAGTCTTATTAAAATTTAACTTATTGATATTATTTGACTTTTTCATAAAATTTAATTTTCTTTATTATTAATATATATGTAAGATAAAACTGAGGCTACAGCTGAAACTGAAGCCGCCGAAACTACAGCAGATATAACTGCCGCCCCACAAACAGCACTACTCACTGCTGATGCTGCAACACAAGCCGCAGTTGTTCCTCCATTTACTTCCTGTAATTGATGATCATTTAATTCCACTACATTTAGCTTCTTGAAAGCTAACTCTGGATTTATATTTTTCTTTTTCATTTTATTAAAATTGATTAAGTTTTAGTAAAAATATTTTACTTACTACAACATTTGATTTTCAGTAAAAGTCCCATTGCTGCTAGATATACAAAATGTACATCCAATGGTAGGTACCGTTGACACTGTTGTTGTAATTGACACAACAGATGCAGTAGGAATTGGATAAGGCATAGTACCTCCATTAACTGAGTTTAATTGATCATTGTTTAGTTCAACTAAAGAAGCTTTTGTAAAAACTAATTTTGAGTTTACATTTTGTTTTTTCATTTTGTTAGAATTTTAGTCATTATTTCCTTACTCTATTTAGGATTTTCAGGTTTCTCCTTTTGCAATTCACTTTAAACTCTATCAATGTATTGAATCAAATCCCTTTTTAATTTTTAAAAACCAACGTGGTCTGAACGTGAAATAGTCAACAGATTAATTATTAATTTTAAGATATTATTGCATTATTAGAAATACATTCTATTCTTTAGAATTAAGACATTAATCAAAGTTGCAATGTCTTATAAAAACTTGCTATTGCAGCTGAAACAGCAACATTGGTATCAAAAGTGTTATTGGTAAAAGATACCACTGCAGATTTTACAGCATCTCCTAAATCAGCACCTTTAATTTGAAAAAGTTGATTGTCGTTTAATTCTGCTATTCCCTTTTTTTTAAAAAGCAATAACTTACTAATACTCTTTTCTTTTTTCATTATTTTAGTTTAAATTACAACCTTCCTTAATAAGGTCTTGGTTTTGTTCTTTAAAGAATTAAATACAAAAAACAATTATGATGACGGTGTTACAGCTTAGGGAATAGACGACTTATTTTTTTAAATTCTAGAATTAAAACTTTAAAAAATGAATCTGTTTTAGTAGATTCATTACTGTCTTTAAGCTCAAAAATTGAATTCCGATTAAGTCTTTTTTTTCCTTTAAGAATCATAAGAATTATTGTTTGCAATTAAAACTTTCATTTTAACCAACAAGCAATGTGAAAAAGTAACTTTACAGAGAAGTTTGTTTTGAAGATTTTAAAACTTTTGTAACTTTGCAAAGTAATTCCTAACAGTCACTTGTTGGGTTTACATTTTGTTAAATTTTCTTATAAAACAGCGTCTCCACACGCTGTTTTATTTTTTCAAAAAAAGATGGTACCTTTCTCTTTTCGACAAATCAAATTAAGAGAGGATTTTTGAAGAAAAAAAAAAAAAAACACGCTTATTTATAAAAAAAGCGTGCTTAAAAGTGTAGTAATACTTTTATTATCAGTAAGTTATATCTATTTTTTGCTTTCTGATAACTCATTAATTTTTTTGATATAGATAGCAGGTGTAATACCTGTAGCTTCTTTAAAATATTTAGTAAAAGCATCAGGTCTTTTATATCCAATCTCTGTTGCTATGGCATTAACAGAATAAGATCTTAACTTTGCATTTTTCTTTAGTTCAATTATTATATAATTGATACGCAACTCGTTGATATAAGTACTAAAATTTTTTCCTAACTCATTATTGACAACTTTGGACAAATAAGCTGTATTTGTTTTCAATTTTTTTGCAACATTATGCAATGTGCATTCTTGTTTTAAAAAATATTTTTTTTCTTCTAATTTTTCTAACTTTTCTAATATTTCATTTATTTTTTCATCTTTAATAATAAAACCTTGAGTTATTTCAGCAGCGTCATTATCATTGAATTCGCTATTATTTTCTCCTTTATATTCATCAGATTCTTCATTTAAATCAAGAGCGTCATTCTCTGAAAAATCTTCATCAATTTCTTCTTCTAAAGAAGCTATCTGATTTTTTAAAACATGAATATCTCTATTATTGTCAGGATTTTCCTGATTGAGTTCAATTTCATATTCATTTATTCTATGAATTAAATTTTCAAAGCGTTCTTGATTTTCTTTTTCATACTTTTTCTTTCTATAATAAAGGATAATTAGAAATATACTTAAAAAAGTAATTATTCCAATTAGTACCCATTTTTGAATACTTAGTGATTTTTTTTCGTTTTCCATTTCAGAAACACTCATATTGTGAAGATATTCTATAGTTTCTATCCTTTTTTGTCCAATTTTTTTAGAATCTTGTACATACTTCTCTAAATAAAAAGCAGCTTTTCCAGGATCATTTAATTGCTTGTAGTTTTCTGCTAATATGTTATCTATCTCAACATGATTTTGTGTAGAAAATGGTATTTCATTGTTTTTTTCTAGGATTTGTGATAATATTTCTACAGATTGATTGTCTCTTTCTTGCAGTGTATAAGACTTTGCTAAATTAATTGCAGTCATTCTAATGTAATCAACAACACCATATTTTTTAGCTAACTCCAAAGCTTTTTTTAATTCATTTTCTGCCTGAAAATAATTTTTAGAATAGATAAAGTTTAGTGCAAGTTGATTTCTAAAAAAAATTTCATACTCATCATAATTAAACTTTTTTGATTCTAACAATCCTTTATTAACTAAAATGATTGATGAATCAGGTTGATGGAGCTTTAAAAAAGTTTTAGATAAACTTAATTGCAGACTTAGCTTTGAAAGCCTGTCAAATTTTTGCTTTTTAAAACCTTCTTTAAAAATTTGTAATGCTTCTCTATATTTTTCAATTTCATAATATACATTTCCCCTCTGAATTACAATATAATCATACGCATAACTTTCATTGTTATTTTTAGCAATTATTAAACATTCATTATATAATTCTAATGCACTATCAAAATCATTTTGATTAAACAAATAATTCGCTTTATTAATTTTAAATTTTAGCACTAAATCTTTATCATCATTTTCTGTAGCCTTTTGTATAGCTTTTTCATAATAATAAAAAACACTATCTCTTTGTGATTCAACACTATGTAAATCAGCAAGATAAAAGTATGCTAAACTTTGATCTTTAAAATTCCCCTGACTTTTAGATTTTTCTAATAACTTATAACTGAAATACTTTGCTCTTTTTGTATCATTAAGAAGTGTCTTCCTGATAGAATCGATTAGAACTTTGTTCGAGTTCGATTGTGGCATCACAGAATTAAACATAAAAAGCATTATAAAAAAAGGCAAAACATTCTTCCTCATCACTATATTTTAAACTAAAATTATTTAAACATAAAAGCTAAATTAAACCTGTTTTTTTATAAAAAAAGGGTTGTAATATTTTATTTTATTATCCAAATAAAATACCTTGGCAAGGTAAAAAACATTAATTTATTATGAAAAAAATCAAAAAACAAAAACTAATCCTACAAAAAACTTCAGTTATTGAATTAAATGTATCCGAAATGAACAAAATTTTCGGGGGAACTGGCGAAGTAACAACTATTAATGATCCATCAGCAACTATTAGTATTGACACTGGTATTAATCCAAGAACAATATTCACTACATGTTCATCTAATAGAACAAAATAATTTTTTTATATCGAGGCTTTTATAAAAGCCTCGATATAAAAATCTAAAAATACACCCTAACAAAAGGCATCCAAGCCTGACTGTAAACATTGTTCTCTTCCTTATATAAAATATTATATCGAAAACCAATTGTTACATTTTGATTTCTGTATCCTGCACCAAGAAATAAAGCAGTATTCCAAAAATCATCCTTTATGGAAGGTGAAAAAGCAGTATATGTATTATTGACTCTAAGTTCTTCCAACTCTGCAGAAAGTTGAACTTCTCTGATTGGATTAAATAATGTAATTATGCTTGCCCCATAAATATGCGAATCATACAACCCTTTTTGCTTAACATAACTATATTGAATCCCTAGACCTGTAGAAAAATATTCATTAAAAGGATAAATTGCACTAGGAGCAACTGCTATATTAGTATAATTACTCCCTATTCCAAGACCTAATCCTCCACCAACTTGCAGCTTCTTCCAAAAAATATTTTTTTTAGGCGCTGTAATTGAATCTTGAGCTTGTAAAAAACTGAAAAACAACAAAAACTGAACATAAATAGCAATTCTTGTTAAAAAAACGAAGGAGTACTTACTTGAATTCATTTTTATGAATATTTTATGATATAAAAGTATGAAAACATTAGAACATTATTGTAAAGTATTGTACTTTTGCCAAAATTTTTAACCACAAATCGTCCTCACTTAATATTATGGATAGGTTTTCCTTTTTAAACGCAGCACACACGGCTTTTTTTGCCGATTTATACGACCAATATTTAGAAAATCCAGATAGCGTGGAACCTTCATGGAGAGCTTTCTTCCAAGGTTTCGACTTTGCTAATGAATTTGGAGCAGGTCCCGTTGAAGGATTGGCTTTATCAGCAAATGGTCAAGATTGTTCAGTTGTAACTGATAAACTTCAAAAAGAATTTAATGTTCTTAAGTTAATTGATGCTTATAGAACTCGCGGTCACTTGTTTACAAAAACAAATCCTGTACGCGAACGTAGAACGTATTCACCAGATTTAAAAATTGAAAACTTTGGTCTTTCAAATGCTGATTTAGATATCGTTTTTGATGCTGCCAAAGTGGTAAACTTAAATCCTTCTTCATTGCGTGATATTATAAAACATTTAGATAATGTTTACTGTCAACACATTGGGGTGGAATACATGTACATTCGTGATCCAAAAGTAATTGATTGGATCCAACGTCGTCTAGACATTAATGACAACTTACCTAGCTTCAATGCTGATCAGAAGAAGCGTATTCTTAAAAAATTAAATGAGGCGGTTTCATTTGAAAACTTTTTACATACTAAATATGTTGGTCAAAAACGTTTCTCATTAGAAGGTATTGAGTCTGCAATTCCAGCTTTAGACTTCTTAATTGAAGCAGCAGCTGATAAAGGTGTAGAACAATTCGTAATGGGAATGGCACACCGTGGTCGTTTAAATGTTTTGGCAAACGTTTTTGGAAAGCCAACTCAAGACATCTTCTCTGAATTTGACGGAAAAGATTACGATGACGATGCATTGTTTGATGGTGACGTTAAATACCACTTAGGTCTTACAGCCGACAGACAAACACAAAACGGAAAAAAAATAAACATCAACTTAGCCCCTAACCCTTCTCACCTTGAAACTGTAGGTGCCGTTATTGAAGGTATTGCGCGTGCTAAGCAAGACAAATACTATCCAGAAGATTTCTCAAAAGTTTTACCTATCGCTGTTCATGGTGATGCTGCTGTTGCAGGACAAGGTATCGTTTATGAAATCATTCAAATGGCTAAACTTGATGGTTATAAAACCAATGGTACTATACACGTAGTGTTTAACAATCAAGTTGGTTTTACCACTAACTACTTAGATGCTCGTTCATCAACGTATTGTACAGATGTTGCTAAAGTAACTTTATCGCCAGTACTTCACGTAAATGCTGATGATGCCGAAGCTGTAGTTCATGCTATGTTATTTGCTTTAGAATACCGTATGGAATTTAAGCAAGACGTATTCATAGACTTATTAGGATATAGAAAATATGGTCATAACGAAGGTGACGAACCTAAATTTACACAACCTATCTTATATAAAGCAATTGCTAAACATAAAAATCCAAGAGACCTATATGCTGAACAATTAAAAGCAGAAGGTGCTATTGATGGTAATTTTGTAAAACAATTAGAGGAAGAATACAAAGCTTCCTTAGAAGAAAACTTAGAAAACTCTCGTAAAAAAGACTTAACGGTTATTTCTCCGTTTATGCAGGACGAGTGGAAAGGTTTCGAACAAGTTGAAGCGGAAGGAATGCTTAAAAAGTACGAAACTAAAGCTAGCAAAGAAATTATCGATGCGGTTGCCAAAACAGTAACTGAATTACCTTCTGATAAAAAATTCATCAAAAATATTACAAAAGTAATTGGTGACCGTAAAAAAATGGTTGATGAAAACAGGTTAGACTGGGCAATGGGTGAAATGTTAGCTTATGGTTCATTATTAACCGAAGGTTACGATGTTCGTATTTCTGGACAAGATGTGGAACGTGGTACGTTTTCACATCGTCATGCAGTTGTTAAAGTAGAAGATTCAGAAGAAGAAGTAATCTTATTGAACCACATTCCTAATAAAAAAGGAAATTTCTCGGTGTACAATTCACACCTATCTGAATATGGTGTTTTAGGATTTGAATATGGTTATGCCTTAGCCAATCCAAATGCTTTAACTATTTGGGAGGCACAGTTTGGTGATTTCTCAAATGGTGCTCAAATCATGATTGACCAATACATTTCAGCAGCGGAAGACAAATGGAACAATCAAAATGGTATCGTGATGTTATTACCTCACGGTTATGAGAATCAAGGAGCCGAACACTCTTCGGCACGTATGGAACGTTACTTACAATTATGTGCTAACCACAACATGTATGTTGCCGATTGTACAACACCAGCCAACTTCTTCCATTTATTAAGAAGACAAATGGTGACTAAATTCCGTAAGCCATTAGTAGTAATGACACCTAAGAGTTTATTACGCCATCCTGAAGCAATTTCGGCTTTAAGTGAATTTACTGACGGTCAATTCCAAGAAGTAATTGATGATGCAAATGTAAATCCAGCGGATGTTAAAACATTAGTGTTCTGTACAGGTAAATTCTACTATGATTTAAAAGCAGAAAGAGAAGCTAACGGAAGAAAAGATGTTGCTTTTGTAAGATTAGAACAATTGTTCCCTTTACCAGTTGAACAAATGAAAGCAATCATAGCTAAATATCCTAATGCAGATGATTATGTTTGGGCACAGGAAGAACCAAGAAACATGGGAGCTTACGGATATATGCTAATGTATTTTAACGAAGTTAAATTTAGAATTGCTTCGCCTAAAGCATATAGTGCACCAGCAGCTGGTAGTTATGTTCGTTCTAAAAAACGTCACGCAGCAGCTATTGCGATGGTTTTTGACAAAACCTTATTTCAATAAAAATTGTATTTTTGATAAACTGATATATAACAACACTTTATAAAATTATAAAAGATGATTTTAGAAATGAAAGTCCCTTCACCGGGAGAATCAATCAAAGAAGTAGAAATTGCTACTTGGTTAGTGAAAGACGGAGATTATGTAGAAAAAGACCAAGCAATTGCAGAAGTTGATTCAGATAAAGCAACATTAGAATTGCCTGCTGAAATGAGTGGAGTAATTACGCTTAAAGCAGAAGAAGGTGACACAGTAGCAGTTGGCGCTGTAGTTTGTTTAATTGATACTGATGCAGCAAAACCTGAAGGTGGATCAGCAGCTCCTGCAGCTGAAGCTCCAAAAGCAGATACTTCGACAAGCTCAGCACCCGCAAAAGTAGAAGCTCCGAAAGCTAGTCCAGCGCAAGAAACAACTTATGCAACTGGAAGTGCTTCTCCAGCTGCTAAAAAAATATTAGCAGAAAAAAACATTGACCCTGCAACTGTATCTGGCACAGGTAAATCAGGAAGAATCACTACTGAAGATGCGGCTAACGCTGTTCCTTCAATGGGAACTCCTACTGGAGGATCAAGAGGTTCTGACAGATCAAAATTATCAATGTTACGTCGTAAAGTAGCTGAGCGTTTAGTAGCTGCTAAAAACGAAACTGCAATGTTAACTACGTTCAACGAAGTTGACATGACTGAAATTTACAAATTACGTGATCAATATAAAGAAGAATTCAAAGCTAAACACCAAATGGGATTAGGCTTCATGTCATTCTTCACTAAAGCAGTAACTCGCGCTTTACAATTATATCCAGATGTAAACTCTATGATTGATGGTCAAGAAAAAATCTCTTACGATTTCTGTGACATCTCAGTAGCGGTTTCAGGTCCAAAAGGATTAATGGTTCCAGTAATGCGTAACGCAGAATTATTATCTTTCCGTGGTGTAGAAGCTGAAATCAAACGTTTGGCTTTACGTGCTCGTGACGGACAAATTACTGTTGATGAAATGACAGGTGGAACATTCACGATTTCTAATGGTGGTGTATTCGGTTCTATGTTATCAACGCCTATCATCAACCCTCCTCAATCAGGTATTTTAGGAATGCACAATGTAGTAGACAGAGCTATCGTGAAAAACGGCCAAATCGTTATCGCTCCAGTAATGTTTGTGGCATTATCATACGACCACAGAATCATCGACGGACGTGAGTCAGTTGGTTTCTTAGTAGCAGTAAAAGAAGCTTTAGAAAACCCAACAGAAATCTTAATGGGTGGTAATCCAAGAAAAGCATTGGAATTGTAATATTCTCAATTTATATATAAAAAGTCCCATCAATGATGGGACTTTTTATTTCTTAATGGTAACGTTTCAAAAACTCCGAAGGCGTCTCTCCACACTTCTTTTTAAACAGTCTAGAAAAATAGGCATAATCTACATATCCCAAATCTGTTGCTATTTCGCCGTAACTAAATTTTTTTGAAATTAATTCCCTTTTTGCTTCCAAGAAAACCCTCTCGAGAATTATATCAGTAGTAGTTTTATTGACCATACTTTGAGTTATTCGATTGAGATGCTTAGGCGAAATAAACAACCAATCCGCGTATTGAGATGCTGATTTTTCTGTTTTATAATGCATTTCCACTAAACGCTCAAATTGTTGAAATTTATCGGAATAAGAATTCAACTTCACTGTCTGCAAAACCTCATCATTTATGTACAAACGGGTACTTTCAATATAAATCAATTCGATTAACGCAATTATTTTTTGAGTTTTAAATGCATTTACTGAGTTCATTTCATTCAGAATATATGTAAACAATCCATCAAAATAAGAGAGATATTGATCATCTAAATACAATACAGAAGGATTTTGTACACTTTGAAAAAAAGGATAATTATTAATCTTACCATTTGAGAAATGCAAATCATAAAACGCTTGAGAATGAAAGAAAATTAAGCCCCGAATATCATCAGATAATTGCCAATGATGCATTTGTCCGGGATTAAGATAAAAAATACTTCCAGGTTTTATTTCATAGATTTCAAAATCAATTTCATGTGTTCCCGATCCATGCGTAAATAGTACAGTGAGGTAAAAATTATGCTTATGAGGTTTATGAATGTTTTTGTGAGCAGTAATGATATGATTTTCTATAGTATTGCAATAAAAACCTTCAATTTTTTCCTTTTTAACGAATTGTTCAATATGTAATACCGCTAAGTTTCTCATAAATTCATTTTTAAAATATGTCCTAAAAGTACAAAAAATAGTGTAAATTAACAATAGTACAACCCTCAACCCACACTAACTTTACTTAAAAAAAACTATGTCAACTTTCTTAAATATTATCCAAGAAAAATGTCCAAAATGTCATCAGGGACAGGTTTTTACTAAAAAAGGAAACATCTTCCTTTTTCAATTACCTAAGATGCACACGAATTGTTCACATTGTAATTATAAGTTTGAAAAAGAACCAGGCTATTTCTTTGGCTCCATGTTTGTAAGCTATGCTCTATTAGTTGCTGAGATGGTCATATTCTTTTTGATTGCCCACCAATTCATTGACAGTTTTCTTACTATCGTTGGTTTAATCGCTTTACTCGCCATAGTGTGGAGTACGTTCAACTTCAGATTATCTAGAATGATTTGGATTTACATGCTTGATGGTCAAAAGAGACAACTTTAAAAAATTAGCCATAAAAAAACCGCTAGAAATCTAGCGGTTTTTCTTATTCAAATTATAAAATTATTGTTTTACAATTTTCAATACTTTTTCCACTCCTTCAGATTGTACTTTAACAAAGTAAACTCCACTATTTAAGCCTGACAAATCCAAAACAACTTTTGATGAATTGAAAGAATTAGTTTGAACTGTTTTTCCAAGAACATCACTAACAACTACATTATTAATAGATCTACTACTGTTTTTTGATAAAATTGTTAAAACTCCAATTGTAGGATTTGGATATACTGCAAAACTTTCACTTTCAAAATTAGCTACACTTAAAGTTGACACAAATTCAGTATTAAAAGTATTGGTAACAATAGCAGGATTAAAATCAAAATAAATGCTCGCTGTATTAGGAATAATATCTCCAATAGCATAACCTGGCTTTGGTTTTATTTGGAAAGTAACATATCCTTTTCCTATAGCTGTATTAGCCACCGAAGGTTCAAGCTCAATTCCATTAAATTTCCAATTTAAATTATTCCCAACCCTATCAAGTGCATAATCATGACTGGCATTAATCATTCTTACCGTAGTTTCATCAAGTTTAGAATCTAAAACATCATTCACTCTAACATTTACAGCGTTTGCTGTTCCGGTATTTTCAAATTGAATTGTATAGGTTAAATAATCATTTGAAGTAAAAGATGAATGTAATATTTTTCCACCATGCGATTCGATTTTATCATTAGGATCGTAAGAACCAACAATAGTTTGAGTCAAACTACTAGCATTGTTTGATGTATTTATATCTGTTCCCGAAATGGTAGCCAAAAAATTATTAGTAATTGTCTGACCTAATGCAACTGTTGGAATAGTTGGTACCTGCATTATTACATCAATATATCTAACTTCTCCAGGTAGTAAATTAGTGAAATTATAAGTAAAACCGTTTGTCCCTGAAACCGTTCCAGATTGAGAAATACCTGTAATCGTAACCGCATTATCTTTAATAAAAGTTAATGTTCCTGAATCTATGGTTTGGTTTCCGTTGTTTTTATACATCAAACGGTTTGTATATGTAAATCCTGGTCGTGGTGGTGCGCCATTTGGAAAAACAGCAACTTCCAAATCTTTATGATCCAATACTGTTACAGGAAAATTATAGGTTGTAACTCCAGAACCTGTTGCTACTGAAACATTATTATAAGAAGAAGTACCTAAACTATATTGCAACGGATTAACATTACCAATCGAATAACTTACATTATACATGTTTGCAGGGTTGGTTTCATAAATATAATGCACTCCTGATGAAGCCGTTATAATGTGATTAATCCCATTATTATTCATTTGGCACTGAAAGTTTCCAAGTGTAAAATTTTGCTCTCCCCCGTCCTGAATTCCGTTTGTGTTTGTATCAACAAATGCATTTAGCTTAATTCCATCGGTAATTGATAATGCTTCCTCATCTATTACAGCAATTGAATACAAATTGCCATCATATGTTCCGTTTGCAGCAACATTAGTTGAAAACCAACCGTTATTTATATCCTGTTGTGTGATAACGTGTGTTCCTGTAAAGGTTGTTGCGTCTGAAGCACTCGGATTTAGCGTTGCCAGAGAACCGTTAATGGTTAGATCGTTACCCGAAAGTGTCAGGTTGGTGATGGGTGCATTTTCGTTATTTGTAACTGTAAATTGATAAGCAATCACATCGCCCACATTGGTAAAACCATCGTTATTATAATCGACATAATTGCTCGTTACAGACAATTCTAATAATGGATCAACCGTTATATTCTGTAAAAGCACACACCCATTTTCATTCACAACAGTTATTTGGTGCATTCCCACAGAAACATTAGTAAATATATTTGAACTTTGACTTGGGCCATTGTCTAAAGAATACTGATAGTTACCGCTATTCACAACCGAGACTGTAACTGTATGCCCCTCTACAGCAACTGTAAAATACAACGGAGCTGGTTCTGTTATAATCACATTCATACTAAACATTTGTTGTGGCACACTACTATCGAAAGCATTTACGGTATAAACTCCTGCAAATAAATTAGTAAACACACTATTTGAAGTTGGTCCATACATTGGTCCACCATTTTGCATTACCGAAAAAGTATAAGGCGGAACTCCTCCTGTAGCGTTTACATGTATTAACCCACTAGGCTCACCAGGACAATTGGGATTCTGAAACATTACATTTCCTGTAAATATCTGTGCATAAATAGCATTAAAACTTAAAAAAAAGAAAAAGATAAGTAGTTGTTTTTTCATAAAATCCAATTTTAGGATCGACAAATATAGACAAAAAATTAACACTACTTTTATTCAAAAAAAAATCATAGACAT
The DNA here is from genome assembly GCF_900142035.1 of Flavobacterium terrae. Lineage (GTDB taxonomy): Bacteria > Bacteroidota > Bacteroidia > Flavobacteriales > Flavobacteriaceae > Flavobacterium > Flavobacterium terrae. Next base: position 142,652 of record NZ_FQZI01000001.1, read on the forward strand.
ATTAGATTTTTGTTTATTTGTAACACAGCGTGAGGGATTGAAGCGACATCCTTTTTTAGAACATTGAGGTTTTCGAAATGTTCTAAAAAAGATACAGCGAAAAGCCCGACCCAAAGGGTCACGCCCAACAACAAATCATCATGAAAAAAAATCAAAAACAAGCCGCTATAGGTTTTATATTTATCACATTATTAATTGATGTTATTGGATTAGGAATCATCATTCCGGTGGTTCCAAAATTAATCCAAGAACTGATTCATGGCGATATAAGTGAAGCGGCCAAATATGGAGGTTGGTTAACATTTGCCTATGCCATTACTCAATTTCTTTTTTCCCCATTAGTTGGAAACTTAAGCGATAAATTTGGAAGAAGGCCAGTTCTGTTACTTTCCTTGTTTGGTTTTAGCTTGGATTATTTACTACTCGCTTTTGCCCCTACTATCACCTGGCTCTTTATAGGTCGAATTATTGCTGGTATTACAGGAGCGAGTATTACAACTGCAGCAGCTTACATTGGTGATATTAGTAATAACGAAAACAGAGCAAAAAACTTCGGGATGATTGGTGCTGCGTTTGGGCTTGGTTTCATTATTGGCCCTGTACTTGGAGGGTTACTTGGACAATATGGCGCTAGGGTTCCTTTTTATGCAGCAGCAATACTTTGCTTGTTCAACTTTTTATATGGTTACTTTATTCTTCCAGAATCATTATCTAAAAAAAATAGAAGAGAATTCGATATTAAGCGCGCAAATCCTATTGGATCATTTATACATTTAAAAAAATATCCAAGTTTAATAGGTTTGGTTGCTGCTGTTTTCCTACTTCATACGGCTTCACATGCTGTACAAAGTAATTGGAGTTATTTTACCATGTACCAATTCAAATGGGACGAAACCATGGTTGGTATTTCTCTTGGTGTTGTAGGTTTATTAGTAGCTTTAGTACAAGGAGGTCTTATTCGATGGATAAATCCAAAGCTAGGGAATGTAAAAAGTATCTATGTAGGTATGGCATTGTATACCTTGGGCATGTTTCTTTTTGGTTTCGCGACACAAAGTTGGATGATGTTTGCTTTTTTAATCCCCTACTGTCTAGGCGGAATTGCTGGACCAGCTTTACAAGCTGTAATAGCTTCACAAGTTCCTGCAAATGAACAAGGCGAAATACAAGGAACATTAACCAGTTTAGTTAGCGCTGCTGCAATTATTGGTCCGCCTTTAATGTCTACTGTGTTCTACTATTTTACACACAATGAAGCTCCTTTTGAATTTGCTGGAGCACCGTTTATTGTGGGCGGAGTTGGAATGCTTATGAGTACCATTGTTGCTTATGCTTCTTTAAAAAAGCATCATGCTTAGTTTTTCAATTAATAGTATCTTTGTCGAAATTTTGACCAATGAATACATCCTCTAATACAAAAATATATTTCGCCAGCGACCAACATTTAGGTGCTCCAACACCTGAAGCTAGTTTCCCACGCGAACAAAAATTTGTAGCCTGGCTGGATGAAGTAAAAAAAGATGCAGAAGCTATTTTTTTGTTAGGTGATTTATTCGATTTTTGGTTTGAATACAAAACGGTTGTTCCAAAAGGCTTCGTTAGAGTTTTGGGTAAACTAGCCGAAATTAGAGATAGTGGCATTCCTGTTTACTTTTTTGTTGGAAATCACGATTTATGGATGGACGATTACTTTCAAATGGAACTAAATATTCCTGTCTATCATACTACAAAAGAATTTACTTTTAACAACAAAACCTTTTTAATTGGCCATGGAGATGGTTTAGGTCCTGGTGACAAAGGCTATAAACGAATGAAAAAAGTATTTACCAATCCTTTTTCGAAATGGTTATTCAGATGGCTACATCCTGATGTTGGAGTAAAATTAGCTCAATATCTTTCTGTAAAAAACAAATTGATTTCGGGTGATGAAGATGTAAAATTTCTAGGTGAAGAAAACGAGTGGTTGGTACAATATGCCAAATTAAAATTGCAGTCTAAACACTATGATTATTTTGTATTTGGACACCGTCATTTACCAATGGAAATTCAGTTAAATGAATCCTCAAAATACATTAATCTAGGCGATTGGATTGGTTATTTCACCTATGGTGTTTTTGATGGAACTACTTTTGAATTAAAGAAATACTAACCTGTAAGAGGTTTCTTTCTTAATTGCATTTCGCGAATTATATTTTGCATTTTCTGTTTTCTTTTAATTAAATTTGCGCCGTCTCAAAGGGGTGCTCTAAATAACGAGCTGAGATTATACCCAATGAACCTAGAACAGGTAATGCTGTTTAGGGATAAGACACTAACTAGAAGTGGTTATTGTCGAGAAATTCATTATCAATTTATTAAAAAAGAATAATTACCCCTTTTATTCGTAAACATTTACGAATGAAAACTTTATTCAAAACACTTATTATAGCAATATTGCTATTAAATTCTGGAAGTTCTTTTGCTCAAGAATCTACAAAGGATTCGGTAAAAGTTAATTCCTTAGAAGAAGTCATGGTACAAGCTATACGTGCCAACGAAAAAACTCCAATCTCTTTCAGTAATTTTTCTAAAAAGGAAATTGCTAAACGTAATCTAGGACAGGATATACCTGTTTTAATGAACTACCTCCCTTCGGTAGTTACAACAACCGATGCAGGAAACGGAGTTGGTTACACAGGAATTAGAGTTCGTGGGAGCGATGCAACACGTGTAAACGTAACTATTAACGGAATTCCTTACAATGATTCTGAAAGTCATGGCACTTATTGGGTTAACATGCCCGATTTTGCATCGTCTGCAGAAAGCATTCAATTACAAAGAGGAGTTGGAACCTCTACAAATGGATCTGGAGCTTTTGGCGCAAGCTTAAACGTTTTAACAGAAAACACAAGCGGTAAAGCAGGTGGTGAAATTTCAAATTCATATGGAAGTTTTAACACACACAAACACACTATTAAATTCAACACTGGATTATTAAATGATCATTTTGAAGTTTTAGGAAGACTTTCTAAAATAAACTCTGACGGTTATGTTGACAGAGCTTCTTCTAACCTAAAATCTTACTTTTTACAAGGAAATTTCAATTCAAAAACTACTAGAATTAAAGCATTAATTTTTGGAGGGCATGAGATTACTTACCAATCATGGAATGGTGTAGATGCAACTCAATTAGAAAATGACAGAACATTTAACTCAGCTGGTATTTATACTGATGAATTTGGCAATACTCGTTATTATGACAACGAAGTTGACAATTACAAGCAAAATCATGCTCAATTGCATTGGAATGAAACTTTTTCGAAAACATTTAGCACCAACTTAGCCATTCACTACACTAAAGGAAAAGGGTTCTACGAAAACTATAAAGAAGATGAGGCCTTTGAAGATTATGGATTAACACCAACTGCTGGACAAACCACTACCGATTTAGTTCGCCAAAAATGGTTAGATAATGATTTTTACGGAACTACATTTTCATTAAATTATACTAATGAAAAGCTATCAGTAATTCTAGGTGGAGGTGCAAACAAATATGAAGGTTCTCATTTTGGAAAAGTTATTTGGGCCAGATATGCTTCGACAAGCGAATTAGGAGACAAATATTATGACGACTACGGAATTAAAACTGATGCTAACGTATTCTTAAAAGCTACTTATACATTCTTCAAAAAATTAAACCTATACGTAGACCTTCAAGGAAGAAATGTTAACTATAAAGCCAACGGAGTTCAAGCCGATATTGTCCAAGATAACTTTAATTTTTTCAATCCAAAAGCAGGTGTAAGCTTCTCTCCTAATGAAAAAAACACAATCTACTATTCATTTGCAAGAGCAAACCGCGAGCCTAATAGAACTGATTACGAAAACGGAAGTCCTCGCCCTGAAACATTAGACGATTTTGAATTAGGATGGCGTTTTAATTCAAATAAAATAAAGCTTAATGTAAATGGATATTATATGCTTTATCAAAATCAGTTAATCTTAACAGGAGGACTAGATGATGTAGGAGCACCAATTCGTGAAAACATAGGTAAAAGCTACCGACTAGGAGTTGAAGTTGATGCAAAAATTATTTTGCATCAAAAATGGTCAATTCAACCAAATATTACATTAAGTAAAAACAAAAATGTTGATTTCTATTTTCAAAGAGATGGAAATTTACAAAACTTAGGAGAAACTAATATTTCTTACTCTCCAGAAATTGTAGCTGGAAATATTTTAACTTTTAACCCTATACAACCATTGCAAGTTTCATTGCTTTCCAAATTTGTTGGAAAACAATACATGGGTAATATTGATGCAAGATCATCTGTTTTAAATGATTATTTTGTGAATGATTTTAGTGCTAGTTACGAAATCAAACCTAAGAAAGTTTTCAAATCAATTATTATTTCAGCAGTAGCTAACAACATCTTTAATAGAAAATACACTTCAAACGGGTATTTTTACACCTATGACGATACATGGTCTAACCCTCCTGCAATTACGACCATTGAAGGAGCAGGTTATTATCCTCAAGCAGGTGCAAATATATTAGCCGGTTTAACACTTTTATTTTAATACAAAAAGAGGAGCAATTGCTCCTCTTTTTAATTATAAACTCTTATTACATCTCCCAATATTTCTGTCCTGTATTGCTTCAAAGGATATTGCTCACCATTTTCTCCACTTCCAATATAAATACTGTACTTAGAATTTTCACATGAGCACTTGGCATAACCTCCTTCAATTGTTAACCGAGAACAAGCAACTGGATATTGATTAGGACAACTTGCCTCCCAAGCTCGATAATCGCTTGTACCAGCAGCCACTATAATAATACCTTGTATTCCTGCTCCTGCATCTGTAATTACCATAGAGTTTCCTGGAAATTTCAACGAATTATATTGTGGTAAATTTGTATTAATTTCTTTTGAAAAACTTACATTCTGCAAATATTGATTATTATTTACAGGCTTGTCTTTATCACAAGAAACTAATAATAAAGTAATAATTAAGGCGATAATTTGTTTCATTTTAAAAAAGCTAATAACTTGCTGTAACAAATTTAATTTAATTAACTTTGTAAACGCACCTATTTAGGGTTAAATTATAAATTAAAATAAAAATTATATCTTTGTATGAAGAAATCCCGTCCCGATGGGATTTTTTCTATTTTATAAAAATGACGTTATGAGTACAGTATCTTATTATACAGCCGCAGGATTAAAGAAATTAAAAGACGAACTAGAACAATTAAAAAGTATAGAACGCCCAAAAGCATCACAAGCAATTGCAGAAGCAAGAGACAAAGGAGATTTATCTGAAAATGCAGAATATGATGCTGCAAAAGAAGCTCAAGGTCTTTTGGAAATGAAAATTGCTAAAATGGAAGAGCTTTATGCTAATGCTCGTTTAATTGACGAATCTCAGCTAGACACTTCAAAAGCATTAGTTTTATCACATGTGAAAATTAAAAACCAAACTAATGGTATGGAATTATCATATCAATTGGTAGCTGAAAGCGAAGCTGATCTAAAAACAGGAAAAATATCGGTTACTTCTCCTATAGGAAAAGGTTTATTAGGCAAATCTGTTGGTGATATTGCCGAAATTCAAGTTCCTAACGGAATTCTTAAATTTGAAGTTCTAGAAATAACAAGAGACTAAACCTAAAATCAACTCAATGCCTTCTATTTTCACTAAAATCGTAAACGGGGAAATTCCTTGTTATAAAATTGCCGAAACTGATGATTTTTTGGCTTTTTTAGATGTTAATCCCAATGTAAAAGGACATGCTTTATGTATTCCTAAAAAAGAGATCGACAAAATTTTTGATATAGAAGATGAATTGTATTTAGGTCTAATGGCTTTCTCAAAAAAGATTGCCATTGCATTAGAAAAAACGGTGCCTTGCAAAAGAATAGGAATGACTGTTATTGGACTTGAAGTACCACATGCTCACGTTCACCTAATTCCTCTAAACATGATGGACGATGCGCGATTCCACAACAAGGTAAAACTAACTCCTGAAGAATTTCAAGATCTAGCAAATGCGATAGCAAATAATTTATAAATGAAATCCGGTTTTAAGCCGGATTTTTTATTAACCCCAATCAAAAATTAACTTCTTAAATCAAATCATAAAAAGCATAATAAGTACCTTTGCAACATGTATGCTTTAGTCGATTGCAATAATTTTTACGCATCCTGCGAACGCGTTTTTCAACCAAAATTGATTGGAAAGCCTATTGTGGTTTTATCCAATAACGATGGCTGTATTATTTCTAGGAGTGACGAAGCAAAAGCACTTGGAATCCCGATGGGAGCTCCAGAATTTAAGGTTCGCGAAGAGTTGAAAACTAAAAATGTTACTGTCTTTTCTTCAAATTATCCTTTATACGGCGATTTAAGCAATCGAGTAATGCAAATTCTAGAACAATTTTCTCCCAACATAGAAATTTACAGCATAGACGAAGCTTTCATGAATTTTGATGGTCTAAACATAAACGATTTCCAAGATTATGGATTGCAAATGAAGTCTAGGGTTTTACAATGGTTAGGCATACCTATTTCAGTTGGTTTTGCAGAGACTAAAGCACTTTCAAAAGTAGCTAACAAAATTGCTCGAAAATTTCCTGAAAGAACTAAAGGATCTTATATAATTAATACCGAAGAAAGTCGAATCAAAGCCTTAAAATGGACTAAAATTGAAGACGTTTGGGGCATTGGCTATCGCCTTACTAAAAAAGCCAAACTCCGCAATATTAAAACTGCCTACGACTTTACCTTGCCAGAACATGAGGCTTGGATAAGAAAAGAAATGGGAGTAACCGGTTTACGATTAAAACAAGAGCTTGAAGGAAAATCTGTTTTAACATTAGAACCTATATCAGAACAAAAAAAGAGTATTGCCATTACTCGTAGTTTCCCAAAGCAGATTTCTGACTATGATTTACTAAAAGAGCGCGTCTCAACATTTGCTACAGTTTGTGCCGAAAAACTACGCAAACAAAAGTCTTGCTGTTATACCATTATTGTTATGCTTGTCGTTGACAAACATAAATATGAATCTAACAAGTATTATTTTAATAGTGCTATTAGTTTGCCCTTTGCAACTAATTCGACTTTAACGATTGTAAACACTGCTTTGTCTATTTTAAAAAAACTTTATGAAGGCAATAATGGTATCAAGTTCAAAAAAGCTGGCGTAATAGTAAGCGGACTCATTCCTGAAAACAGCAAACAATTTCATCTATTCGAAGATGAAAACCCAAAGCACTTGCGATTGATGGAGACTATTGATTCTCTTAATGCTAAAATTGGCGGACGTAAAATAAAATTAGGCAATCAAAATTTAGAGAAAACTTGGGATATGAATCAAAACCATTTATCGCCAAAATATACCACAGATTTTAATCAAATTCTAGAGATCAAATGTCAATAAAAGATACAAACAAACTGACCTTTCTAAATCCAGATTTTGAAAGTGATAAATCTGCTCCATACATAAGCGGAGGCGTTTCTGCCGGATTTCCCTCTCCTGCTGCAGATTTCACAGAAAGCAATATCGACCTCAATAAAGAACTATCTAAAAATCCTTTGGCAACATTTTATGTAAAAGTAAATGGTAATTCTATGATAGATGCAGGAATCAATGACAAAGACATATTAGTAGTTGACCGAAGCCTAGAACCAAGAGACAATAAAATCGCAGTATGTTTAGTTGATGGTGAGTTTACAGTAAAAAGAATCAAATTGGAAAAAGATTACTTGTTCTTACTTCCAGAAAACAAAAACTACCAACCCATAAAAATCACAGAAGAAAATCAAATCAGTATTTGGGGGATCGTGACTTATATTATTAAAGCTGTCTAAAAATAAAAAACCTCTCATTTCTGAGAGGTTAGTACCCGGAGTGGGAATCGAACCCACACACCTAAGTACACGAGTTTGAGTCGTGCGCGTCTACCAATTCCGCCATCCGGGCAAAGAAGCTGATTTTCGTTTCAGTATCGTGGCTGCAAATGTAATTATTTTTTCCAAAATTCATAAAAAATAGTTCAAAAATATCTTTCAAGCATGAATTTAATTCCTAAATTTGCACCGCGTTAAAAACGCACAACACATAACTAACTACATCCGAGACGCTTATAACGCATAAAGCTTTAAACAAACAGTAGAGCGAATTGTATAAAGCGTAGCGGAATAAAAAACAACATATTAATGCCACACCTAGAACCCGAAGCAAAAATTTTTGCCTGTTCACAAAGTGTTTACCTAGCTGAAAAAATCGCCGAAAAATACGGTGTTACATTAGGCAAAGTAACGTTCTCGCAATATAGTGATGGTGAATTTCAGCCGTCTTATGAAGAGTCAATCCGCGGATTGAGAGTATTTATTGTTTGTTCAACATTCCCAAGTTCTGACAACTTAATGGAATTGCTATTAATGATAGACGCTGCTAAAAGAGCTTCTGCAAGACATATAACAGCGGTTATTCCTTATTTTGGATGGGCTCGTCAAGACAGAAAAGACAAGCCAAGAGTACCAATTGGAGCTAAACTAGTTGCAAAATTATTGGAAAGCGCTGGAGCTACCCGAATTATGACCATGGATTTACATGCTGATCAAATTCAAGGTTTCTTCGAAAAACCGGTAGATCACTTGTTTGCGTCAACAATTTTCTTACCATATGTAAAAAGCTTAGGTTTAGAAAACTTAACAATTGCATCTCCTGACATGGGTGGTTCAAAAAGAGCGTATGCTTATTCTAAATTTTTAGAATCGGATGTAGTAATTTGTTACAAACAAAGGAAAGCTGCAAACGTAATTGAATCAATGGAATTAATTGGCGAAGTAAAAGGAAGGCACGTAATTCTTGTAGACGACATGATTGACACAGGAGGCACATTAGCTAAAGCGGCTGATTTAATGATAGAAAAAGGAGCTTTAAGTGTACGTGCTATTTGTACACATGCTATTTTATCTGGTAGTGCTTACGAAAAAATAGAAAACTCAAAATTGAGTGAATTAATTGTTACAGATTCTATTCCATTAAAGAAAGAATCAAACAAAATAAAAGTAGTGAGTTGCGCACCACTTTTTGCAGAAGTTATGCACATGGTGCATCACAACAATTCCATAAGTGGAAAATTTTTAATGTAAAGGCAAGCGATTAAATAATTAATCGTACATTTGCCAGCTCATTCGCATAAAATCAAAAATTTTATGCTTAAAATAAGTAAAATATTTAATAACTATATTTTTTAAAAATGAAATCGATTACAATTAAAGGATCAGAAAGAGAAAGCGTGGGCAAAGTTGCTACTAAAGCCTTACGTAATGCTGGAGCGGTTCCTTGCGTATTATACGGAGGAGATCAACCAGTGCATTTCTCAGCAGAAGAAAAAGCATTCAAAAACTTGGTTTACACTCCAAACGCACACACAGTTGTGATTGAGTTAGCAAACGGTAAATCTTTCAATGCAGTTTTACAAGACATCCAAGTACACCCTGTAACTGACAAAATTTTACACATTGACTTCTATCAATTATTTGATAACAAAGAAGTAACTATGGAAATCCCAGTTAGAGTTGTTGGAACTTCTCCAGGTGTATTATTAGGAGGTGTTTTACGTTTAAACCAACGTAAATTAAAAGTAAAAGCTTTACCAGCTAATTTACCTGATTATATTGATGCTGACATTTCTGCATTAGAAATGGGTAATAAATTATACATTACTAAATTAGCATCAGACAAGTACAAATTTTTACACCCAGACAACACTGTAGTTTGTCAAGTAAGAATTTCTCGTGCTGCAATGAAAGCTGCTCAAGAAGCTGCGAAAGCAGAAAAAGGAGCAAAAAAGAAAAAATAATTTTCTTACACTCTATACAAAAGCACCTCAGTCGAGGTGCTTTTTTTATGATTAAAATTTAAGTTATTTTTGCCCAATGATTAATTGGATCAAAAATCTGTTTACTAACAAAACAGAAACAACAGAAATAAACATGAAGAAATTTTTAATAGTTGGCCTAGGTAATATTGGAGCCGAATATGCAAACACTCGTCACAACATTGGATTTAAAGTTTTGGACTTTTTAGCAAAACAAGAATCACTGGATTTTCAAACTGTAAAACTAGGAGCTCTAGCTGAATATAAAGTTAAAGGAAGAACACTTCTACTTCTTAAACCCAACACCTACATGAATCTTAGCGGTAAAGCTGTTCAATATTGGATGGAGAAAGAAAAAATAGCAAAAGAGAATATACTTGTAATTACTGATGATTTAAACTTACCCTTTGGCACTATTAGAATAAAACCTAAAGGATCTGATGGAGGTCACAATGGATTAAAAAGTATTCAGCAAACATTAAACACAGCTGATTATCCAAGATTTCGATTTGGCATAAGTGATGATTTCAAAAAGGGAAAACAAGTCGATTATGTGCTTGGAGAATGGGATGAAGATGAAAAAATAAAGCTTCCCGAACGATTAGAAATGTCAATAAAAGCAATTCAATCATTTGCACTATCTGGATTAGGAAATACAATGAGTGACTTTAATGGAAAATAAAAGGGAAGCTAGAAGCTTCCCTTTTATTTTTATGATATTCATTATAAACTATTCTACAACAACCCTTTTTACTGTTTTTTTAGTTCCATCAGAAATAGAAACTAAATAAACTCCAGATTGAGCGTTTTCTAAATTTATACTTTGATTGAAAGCTCCATTATTAGCAAAGTTTTTAGCAAATATTTGTCGTCCACTCATATCAAAAACATTTACTTTTATTTCTTTACTACCTTCTGAATTCAATTCTATTACAAAGTTTCCTTTGTTAGGGTTTGGATAAACTTTTAAGCTTGAAAATTCAAATTCATTATTAGCTAAAGTAGCTACTTGAATATTACAAATATTTAAACTCCAACTATTCAAAGAACCTCCACCTCCTGATGCAGCATCATTATCTTTTACTGTTAAAGTCCATGTTCCAGTAGAACTTTGGCCATTGAATACTGATAAAGGATTTAATGGAATTACTGTTCCGCTGACTGCTGGATTAGTCCCGCAAACCAGAGCTGTACCACCATCATCAAAAGTAGCATTAATATTATCATTACTTCCGCAAGTTTGATTAAAAACAGTTACAGATGTACCAGATGGGCTAGCTAATGATATTATAAGATCACTTATTACAGTGTGTGTAATATTCAATCCTAAATTCAAATCATTAATTGTAAATCCAGAAGGTACAGTAATTGTAGAAGTAATTGTTGGTTTCCCATTTGATGCAATTACTTGGACAGTATTATTACTCAAGTTAGAACAATTCACAATACCAGTAGTAAATTTAAAAGCAGATCCAAAAGCACCTGAACAACCTGCATTTTTAGGTCTTACTCTCCAATAATAATCTGTAGCCTGAGACAATCCACTAACTGTATAATTTGTAGTAACAGATGAACCAGATGAAATTATATTAGTAAAACCACTATCAGTAGCCACTTCTATATCGTAAGAGTTTGTATTTGCTCCTGCAATCCAAGTTAAATTAACTGTAACATCTTGCGCATTTGCATTATTAGCAGGAGTAGACAAAGTAGCCGATGCAGGAGCTCCTGCAACATCTAAATAAAATGGAACAGTTTTAGTTGTTGACCCAGAAGTAGCATTTACCAATATGTTTGCTAATCCTGACGGAGTAGTTCCAGTTGTATTTACAGTCATAGTAACTGGTCCAGAAGTAGTTCTCGAAGTAGGAGTAAAACTTACTGTTGTTCCTGCTGGAACTCCAGTTGCCGTGAAATTAGTAGTTCCTGAAAAACCATTTAAAGTTGTATAATTAAATGTATAATTTACAACATTAACACCTTGACAAACTCCTTTATTTTGTTCTCCCACCAAACCGTTAAAAGCGACTGCAAATGATGATGCAGGCGCAGTTATAGCAAAGTTATTATTAGAAATGTCAAAGAAAATATTACCATTACCTCTAACCATGATTCTGTGAGTTGTTCCAACATTATTAGGAATAGTAACTACTTCTGAACCATCATTAGGTACTTTACTTGCCAACAAAATTCCGTTTGTAAGCGTATTATCCACAAATAAATAAATATCAACGTAAGGAGTATTAACAGCTCCAGCATTGGTAGATGCAACATTCCAAGTCACTGTTTGATTTGTTCCAACATTATAAGACAAACCTGCTGAACTTGGTACTGTTACCGCAAAAGGCCCAGCAGCAGAACTAACAGTCACCTTCATATCATCATAATGAGTTTGTGCTACCTCTGGAGTAGAAGAACTATACGGAGCATTATCTCTAACTGTCAAACGAAAATTTAAATCTCTAGCCACTGAACTTAATGCTTCAACTGTAATGATCTCATTTCCTGTCCCACTAGTTGTATTTGAATTATTTATGATTGAAGTCAAAGCAGGAAAATATCTTATTGGAGAAGATGAAGGAAGCCAACTTCTAAAATTTGGACCAATCGTTTTAGTAGCACTAGCTGGTGAGCTTGCACCTGTCTGGCCGGAACCAGTAATCCCATCATTTTGATCCCAATGATAAGTTAGTCCATCACCATTAGCATCAGTAGCTGAACCCTCTAAAAGAAAAGGAGTACTAATTGGAATAACATAATCATTTCCTGCATTAGCTACTGGAGCAACGTTATTTGCAGAAATATCTTGTACTTGAGTACAAGGCTTATTTGAAAAATTCTCTTCAAATTGCCAAATATTATATGGATGATAAATATCTATCGAATGTGGTGCAACATCATAACTAGTAATCCCTGCATAACCCATAATTGTAACTCCAGAGCCAACTTCTTTTTGAGCAGCTAGAACTTGTGCAGAATGTGTAAAAGAATGATTCATACCTAGCTGATGTCCAACCTCATGTGCAACATAATCAATATCAAAATTATCTCCAACTGGAGGTCCACTTCCGGGTGATGTAAAACCACTTCCTTTTCCGCTACCCATATAAGTCCAAGACGCTGCAGGATTAATTGTACCACATGCACAACCAATACATCCAGCACTTCCCCCACCACCATCACGTCCAAAAAGATGACCAATGTCGTATAATGCATCATTAACAGATTGTGGTTGAGCAGGTACAGACAACATAGTATTTAATGTACTTTGCAATTCTGTACTCCAAGCACCTCCAGCTCCTGTACCTGATGCAGAATATGGATCAGTAGAAGCATTGTAAAATATTACATTTGTTGATTCATTAATCAAGTTTAAATGCAAACCTAAGTCTTTTTCATATACTCCATTACATCTAGTAAGCGTAGCATTAATTGCTGATAAAACTAAACCGACTTGGGCAGCACTTGTAGCACCAAAATAATTTGAATATTCTGCAGTTACTGATTGAGCTAATCTTAATGTTCTTAAAATTGCACCACTCGATTTTCCTTGATTTGAATTTTTACTAATTTCAAAATCAATATTGTCTATCATTTCCTTTTCAATTGTACTACATTTCCAATTATCTAGAGGCTTGCCTGATTTACTATAAACAAAATAAATAGAATTATCTTCTGAATATGGTTCAATAAATTGACTAGGTTTATCAGCTCTCGTAATCATTGTCTGTATACCTTGAGGAGAGAGACTTAATTTTAAAGTAGCAGTCCTATCTGTAATACCTTTTCCCGAAAAAGCCCTAATTTCAGGAAATCTAGCCTGCAATTGATTATCAAAATTTGAAGCTTCAAAAACTTCAAATTCTTCTATTTGACCTTCGGTATTAGGTATTGAAATAATATTTTTTTTTGAATTTTTGCCATTTAAACTAGCAAACAAAGCATTTCTTAATGACTCTGTATTTAATACATATAAGTCGAATTTTTCAGGAAAGTTTGGTCTTTTAACAAACTTATTAGCGACTATTTTATTTTTAGAAACATCACATTTTTTCCAAAATCCATCGGATTGAGCATTGACGAAACCAAAAGACAAAATAAATAATAGAAGTAGTTTTTTTCTCATTTACATCATGATTTAGGGTTAATAAACACCAAGTTAAAAAATATTTCCACAATACAAAATTAAAAAATTGATAATCAAAAAAGTATAGCGAATAATATTACAAATGTGGCAATAAATTTAATTGAGAAATGTATTTTATGAGTAAAGCCGTAAAATCAAAATGAAAAAATAAGCACAAAAAAAGGCAAATTCAACAGAATTTGCCTTTTTTAATTATTATCAAAAAGATTATTCTATAATAACACGCTTAACAGTTTTCTTAGCTCCATCGATTATAGAAACTAAATAAATTCCTGATTCAACATTATTTAAAGAAACCGATTGATTAATTGCTCCTGTATTTACAAAAGATTTTTCATATACTTGACGACCTCTCAAATCGTGAGCTACTACTTTAATATCATTTGCTGTTGAAGAAGTAAACTTAATTGTAAACTCCCCTTTATTAGGGTTTGGATATAAATTAAAATCTTCAAATTCAAAATCAGGATTAGATAATGTCAAAGTTTGAGAACAAACAGTAACTGCAAAATTTGTAACACTTCCAGTATCTCCTGAATAAAGATCCCTTGCTCCTAATGTCCAAGTACCATTAGCTGGTTTACCATTCAAAACAGATAACTTATCATAAGGCGCATAAGAAACTCCTGAAGGACCAGTAGCATTTGATCCTCCTGTACAAACAGGGATTGGGTTATTATCATCAAAAGTAATATTAAAATTATTTTGAGACGCACAGAAATCCAACCACAACCATAAACTAGTTGCATCAGGATGTGCTAATTCAATAGCTAAATCATTAATATAAGTATGAGTCACAGCAACATTTACGTTTACATCAGTAATGTTGTAAGTTACTGGCACATTAACCGTTCTTAATGCATAACCCCCTGGAATTGGCCCTGTTGTTCCTGATCCGTCAGGAATATCAATAGAGCCATTATTGGTGTATGTATTACATGTATTTGTAACTGTATATCCAATAGCAATAGGCTTCCTATTTACATCAAAGAAAACATTACCAGAAGCTTTTACCATAATTCTACAGTCTGTAGCAGCAATATTTGGTACTGTAATTGCTTGTGAACCGTCGTTTAGTGTGTTAGCTAATAAAACAATAGGGTATGTCAAACCTCCATCTGTTGATAGCAAAATATCAACATTAGCCGCGCCAGCCATCAAATTAGTATTATTAACTGTCCATGTAATAGTTTGAGTTGAATTTTGTAACCATGAAATTCCATCAGTGTTTTGAGAAGTAACATCTAATGGTCCTCTCGTAGCATCAAAAGTTACAGACATAGTAGCTGTACTCGTTTGGTATTGACCTACAACATTATCTCTACCTGTTAATGCAAAATTTAG
Organism: Flavobacterium terrae; assembly: GCF_900142035.1. Lineage (GTDB taxonomy): Bacteria > Bacteroidota > Bacteroidia > Flavobacteriales > Flavobacteriaceae > Flavobacterium > Flavobacterium terrae. Next base: position 158,021 of record NZ_FQZI01000001.1, read on the forward strand.
GGTTCTTGCTATTGTTGGCACAACCTCAAAAGTTGTTCTATTACTCGCTAAGGCACTTAGCGAAGGAAAATATCTAACCGGAGATGTAGTTGGAGCATATGATCTAAAATTAGGCCCGTTGTTTTTACTAGACAAAACAAAACCTGCATTTCCCCCAACAGTTGTAGCGTCATCATTTTGTTCCCAACAATATGTTACTGGATTACCATTAGGATCAGTTATTGAACCAGTTAAATAAAATGGTGTTCCAATAGGCAATGTTAAATTAGCTCCCGGAGTAACAACTGGAGGTAAATTTGCAACATTTGTTGTAGTTTGACAAGTTTTAGTTGTCATATTAGTTTGAACTTGATTTATAGATCTGTAGGTAAAATAATCATCTGAATGAGGCTGAACATCATAGGCACCTGTTATACCTGCATAACCCATAATAGAAGAACCTGAACCTGGTTCAACATTCACAGTATTATTTTCACCGCTAAATGTAAACGTATGATTTGCTCCAAATTGGTGACCCATTTCATGAGCAACAAAATCAATATCAAAATTATCTCCAATAGGAGCAGTACTTGTTGTATATCCACTACCCTTACCTGCTCCAACTCCTGTCCAAGGAGCTGTAGTTGTATCAGCGGTTCCGCAAACACATCCAATACATCCAGCATTACCATTATTTCCAATAGCAGAAACTAAATGACCTATATCATAATTTGCATCACCAACATTTATTGTTAAAGCATCTTGCAAATCTGTATTATAGTTTGCATCCGTATCTCCATAAGGATCTGTTCCAGCATTTAAATAAATAACATTTGTTGTTGAGGCAACTAAATTCATGTGAATTCCGAATTCTTTTTCAAAAACTCCATTAACTCTTGACATAGTATTATTAAAAGCCGCTAAAACTAAAGCTGTGGTACCTCCATGAAAAGCAGCATATTCTCCTGTACAAGACATGGCTAGTCTAAAAACATGCCATTTTCTGTCATTCGATTTAGCAGAAATACCATTCTTATCAGACATTTGAGCTTGCAAAGAATTCTCCACTGTTCCACATTTGAACTCTCTAGCGCCTTGGGATTTTGATGTGTAAATAGCATAAACCTTACCATCATTAGAATATTGTTCTAATAATTCAGTGTCCTTTCCTGCTCTAAAAATTGTAGCATCTAATCCTTTGGGTGACACACTCAGACGAATTTGAGCATATTTATCATTAATTCCTTTACCAACATAAGCCCTAATATCTGGAAACTGAGCTTGCAATTCCGCATCAAAGTTTGACGCTTCAAACATTTCAAACTGTTCTAACCCCCCATCAGAATTAGGTAAAGAAATTATTTTACCTTGTTTAGAAACGAATCTGTCTTGAGCAGAAAATAACACCTGTCTCATTTGATCAACATTAACACTAAACAATTTAAACTGTTTAGGAAAGTCTTCTCGAGAAATCTGCTTGGCAACTTCAACTCCTGATCCTTTGTATTCAGTCCAAAACCTATCTGTTTGTGCAGAAGCTTGACTTAAAGAAAAAAGAAATCCAATTGCCAGAAGTAATTGTTTTTTCATAATTATAAATTTGATTAGCACACAAAAGTAACATTTTTTTAAAACTTTCTTAATTTATTTTGTTAAATTAAAAGGATTTCGAAAAAACCTAAAGCCTAAATCTCAAGCAATTATTAAAAAACTTAATTTTGCTTTTATTTAATTTATTTTGAAAGTATTTACTTCTGAAACTGAGTTCAGTTCTTCAAAAAGAACAATCTTAACCATTGGCACTTTTGATGGAGTCCATTTGGGACACAAAAAAATTATAGACAGATTATTAAAAAGCTCTAAAGCTGAAAATATTGAAAGTACTGTAGTTACTTTTTCTGAACATCCTAGATCTGTCCTCAACCAAGATAAAAATATATGCCTCTTAAACACTACAGATGAAAAAATAAAGTTATTAGAAAACCTTGGACTGGACAATTTAGTGATTTTAGATTTTGAATCTATCTCTGAATTATCTGGTGAAGAGTTTGTTAAAAATATTTTGGTAGACAAACTAAATATTCAAAAAATAATTATTGGTTATGATCATCGTTTTGGTAAAAACAGATCTTCAGACATCCATGATTTAATTTATTTTGGAAAAAAATATCATTTTGATGTTGAGCAAATTTCTGCAGAAGAAATAAATGACATAACCATAAGCTCAACTAAAATTAGAAATGCAATCTTAAACGGAAATATCTCCCTTGCCAATTCATATTTAGGGTATGATTTCTTTTTCTCAGGGGAAGTAACTCAAGGAAAACAATTAGGCCGAACAATCGAGTTTCCAACAGCTAACATAAAAATCCAAAATTCACAAAAAATAATACCTAAAACTGGTGTATATATAGTAAAAGGAGAATGGGATAAAAAGCAGCACAACGGAATGATGAACATAGGCTACAGACCAACTGTTGAAGGTAATTCTCTATCAATAGAAGTGCATTTTTTAAATTTAGACGAAGATTTGTACCACAAACAAATCACCATTTACACTTTAGAATTTATAAGAGATGAACAAAAATTCAACTCTTTAGAAGACCTAAAAGAGCAATTAAAAAAAGACAAAAACAAAACCATGAAATTCTTCAACAAAGAATACTAATCGCCATATTCTTGTTAATTATTTGTTTTTCAGTATTTTATTAATTAAATTTGAGAGTACTCTAGATTGCTTTTAACTAATTGTCTAATTAAAATTAAAAGTTATGAATATCTCAAAAGAATTAAACAACGGTATTTTGATTTTCATCAGTATAGGCATCTATTTCCTCTTTATGGAATTGCTTGGACTTTCGGATGTGTTTTTACTAAGACTTCTTAATATTTTTATTGTGGTTTACTTTATCAATAAAACCATAAAATCAAATTATAAAGAAGGAAAAACAGAATATTTAGAAAATATTATATCTGGATCATTGACCTCTTTAATAGGAGTAGCTCTTAGTGTTGCTGGATTATTAGCATATATATCCATGAAAGGAGGAAATGCCTATCTGGCAAATCTATCTAAAAATTTCTTGTTTGGAGGTGGAGAGCCTTCAATGTATCAATATTGTATTGGATTACTATTTGAAGGAATAGCTTCGTCGATAATCATTACATTCACTTTAATGCAGTATTGGAAAGACAGACCCATCAAAGGTTATTGAAAAATAAAAAAATTAGAAAAATGCTTTTGGTATCCAAAGGCATTTTTTTTTACACTTCCCATAATAATAAATCTAAATCCGTATTTTTGACCATTATTACAAAAAGCATACTATGAGTATCACAAGAAATAACTGGACTAAAGAAGAAATTATAGCTATTTACAATAAACCTTTAATGGATTTATTATTTGAAGCTGCCTCAATACACAGAGAACATCATGACCCTAATGTTGTTCAAGTTTCAACACTACTTTCTATAAAAACTGGTGGATGCCCAGAAGACTGTGGATATTGTCCACAAGCTGCTCGCTATCATACAGACATCGAAGGCAATGACTTAATGAGCGTTCAACAAGTGAAAGCACAAGCTTTAAGAGCTAAATCTTCAGGATCATCAAGAGTTTGTATGGGTGCCGCATGGAGAAATGTTAAGGACGGACCTGAATTTGATCAAGTACTTGAAATGGTAAGAACAATAAACAAACTTGATATGGAAGTTTGTTGTACCTTAGGAATGCTTACTGAAAATCAAGCTAAAAGATTAGCCGAAGCTGGATTATATGCCTATAATCATAATTTAGATACATCTGAAGAATACTATAAAGAAGTGATTTCTACACGTGGTTTTGAAGATCGTTTACAAACAATCGACAATGTTAGAAAAACTAATGTAACAGTTTGTAGTGGAGGTATTATAGGAATGGGAGAAAGCGTTGAAGATAGAGCCGGAATGCTTGTTGCGCTTTCAACACTAAACCCTCAACCAGAATCAGTTCCTATTAATGCACTAGTGGCAGTTGAAGGCACACCTCTTGAAGAAGAAAAACCTGTTGAAATTTGGGAAATGATTCGAATGGTAGCTACAACCAGAATTGTAATGCCAGAAACTCAAGTTAGATTATCTGCAGGGCGCACTAACATGACTCGTGAAGGTCAAGCTATGTGCTTTTTTGCTGGTGCTAATTCAATTTTTGCAGGAGATAAACTTCTAACAACTCCAAATCCAGATGTTAATGAAGACATGAAAATGTTTGAAATGTTAGGATTACAACCTCAAAAACCTTTCATTAAGAAAATGCAACCTGAAACAGTTGAAGCTTGTGATTCACAATTTGAAGCTCTTGGTGAAAAACCAAAATGGTCTAGACCTGGACATACAATAGAAAGAAATCTAGAAGCAACTTCTAAGAAATAAAAAAAGCTCCCATAAGGGAGCTTTTTTGTTTTTATATCTTGAAAACTAAATACTATTTAATTAAAGCTTTTTTACTTCTATAAAAATAAACTGCAGCTAAAACTACACCTGCTACTACTAACACCACTACATTTTCATTTATCGGGAAACCTGGACCAACAGGTGTAGGTGGTGGTGGTGGATCTTGAGCATATAGACCTCCGCTTACAAAAGCAGCTAAAACTGAAAGGTAGGTATTTTTTGGAGCAATTTTCATAGTTTGGTAAAAATATAAAAAAAAACTGTTTAACAAAACTTTATTAAAAATTTTGATTTGAAACATTTGATTTCTCGACAATATTAAAAGAAAAAAATGACACAACCAATTAAAAATTAAAAAATTAGCGCCATATCTTTTAAAGAAACGTTTTCGTAACCTTTTATAAACAAAAAAACCCTGAAAAAACAGGGTTTAAATATGTGGTCCCACCTGGGCTCGAACCAGGGACCACCTGATTATGAGTCAGGTGCTCTAACCAACTGAGCTATAGGACCAATTGATTAACTGAATTTCAGCAATCACAAACAAGATAATTTCTCATTTGAGGTTGCAATATTAGTACATTTTTTGTGTTCTACAAAATTAATCTGCTATTTCTTGACACAATTCTATCAATACTCCATTAGTGCTTTTAGGGTGTAAAAAAACAACTAGCTTATTATCAGCTCCTTTTTTTGGAATTTCGTTTAAAATTACAAATCCTTCTTTTTTTAATCTTTCAACTTCAACGTAGATATTTTCAACATCAAATGCAATATGATGTATCCCTTCTCCTTTTTTTTCTATGAATTTCGCAATAGGACTTTCTGGATTTGTCGCTTCAAGTAATTCTATTTTATTGGGGCCATTCATAAAAAATGACGTTTTAACCCCTTCAGATTCAACTTCTTCTTCTTTATATGGAGCAACCCCAAAAAGTTTTTCAAACAAATCATTCGAATCACTTAAACTTTTAACTGCAATACCAATATGTTCTATCTTTCTCATTTTTTAAATTTTAAACAAATATAAAAACTTTGTAACTTAGTTACTTTACCACTATCAAACTAAAAAATTGTATTTTTGCCACATGGAAACAAATAGACAGAAAAAAATAGGGAGCGTTTTGCAAAAGGATTTAGTGGATATTTTACAAGGGGAAGTGCGTAAAAACGGCATAACTAATCTTGTAATTTCTGTTTCTAAAGTAGGTGTTACTACAGATTTATCTATTGCTAAAGTTTTTTTGAGTATCTTCCCTCAGGATAAAGCAGAAGAAATTTTAGAAGCTATAAAATCTAATACTCCATTGATTAAACATGATTTGGCTCAAAGGGTTAAACAACAATTAAGAAAAGTTCCAAATCTTATTTTTTATATCGACGATAGTTTAGATTATATTGAGAAAATTGACAATGCATTATCTGGAAAAGAAAATCCAATAGAAAACCCTGACTTATTAGAAAAAAGAAAAAAATCATAACTTGAGTTTTTCCTATTACATAGCGAAACGTTATTTACGCACATCGAGTAAAAATAATGCCATAAACATTATTACTCGAATTGCCTCATTAGGTATAGTAGTAGGATCTATGTGCTTATTTGTTGTTCTTTCTGTATTTAGTGGGTTAAAGGACTTTAGCTTATCTTTTAGTAATGATTTTGATCCAGATTTAAAAATAATACCTAAATACGGCAAAACTCTTACTATAACTGAAGAGCAACGATTAAAAACAAAAGCTACCAAAGGGATTAAATTTTACAGCCAAACTATTGAAGAAAAAGTATTGTTTCTATATAAAGGAAAAGAACAAGTTGCTTTTATTAAAGGAGTGGACAATCAATACAACCTTGTAAACAATATTCAGAAAACACTCTATCAAGGACAGTGGCTCACACCTCAAACCCCACAAGTTGTGATTGGAAATGGTATATCACAAAAACTTTCAATGGGTCTGTTTGATATAAATAATTCTTTTGAAATATATGTTCCTAGACCTGGCAAAGGAGCTATCACAAGCGCTGAAACTGCCTTCAATAGATCTACACTTATCCCTGTTGGGATATATGCAATCAATGATGAATTAGATTCAAAATACGTTTTTGCAGACTTGCAATTAACACAAGAATTACTTGAATTTAAAAAAAATCAAGTAACTGCGATTGAGATTAATTTAGATTCTCTTGCAAATGAGAAGAAAATAGTAACCAGGCTAACTACTATATTTGGCGAAGAAAATGTATTGATAAAAAATAGAGCACAACTTAATGACAGCTTACATAAAATGCTCAATACAGAGAACGCTGCCATTTATCTAATTTTTACACTAGTCATAATCATGACTCTATTTACACTAGCTGGAGCAATTATAATGATGATATTAGATAAACAAAACAATCTAAAGACTCTATTCAGTGTTGGTATGAACATAAAGGAAATACAAAACGTTTTCCTTCTTCAAGGAACATTACTAACTGTCGTTGGCGGATTGATTGGAATTTTATTAGGAATCATAATTGTTTTTATTCAACAACACTTTAAGGTTGTAATGATAACCGAATCATTACCTTATCCTGTTATTTTCAACTTCACTAACGTTTTTATTGTATTCTTTACAATATTTTTCTTAGGCTTTCTTGCATCATATATTGCAAGCAGTAGAGTAACCAAAAAATTAATGATGTAAGTTCATAAAAAGAATTTATATTTGTTAAACACTATTATAATATTACGTCTATGATTGTTTTTGTCTAGTCTATAATTATCGGGAGATAATTAAGACCTTGTTTTTTAACCAAATAATCTCAATTTGGAGTTATCAATTATTATCCTAAATTAATCATGACAGAAATAAATCAATCAATACTATCACGTATATTTTCAACTATTAAAACCGCTATTAAAGGCGACAATTCTTTTGACTTTACAACTGGAAGCATTAAAAAAGGCGTCATTTTACTAGCCATACCTATGGTTTTAGAAATGATGATGGAATCAGTTTTTGCTTTAGTAGACCTGTACTTTGTGGGTCATCTAGAAAAAAGCAGTTTTGCCATTCAAACTGTAGGTTTAACAGAATCTATACTCACTATTATTTATTCACTAGCCATCGGAATAAGTATGGCAGCTACCGCGGTTGTTGCTAGAAGAATTGGAGAAAAAAATCCAGAAGCAGCAGCAAAAGCAGGGATGCAGGCTATTGTAATTGCTTTTGTCATTAATACAATCATTAGTCTTTTTGGGGTTATTTATGCAAAAGACATTTTACTATTAATGGGAGCATCTCAAGAAGCTACTGACTATGGATTTCTTTTTACCCAAATAATGATGGGAGGAAGTATAAGTATCATGCTTTTATTTTTGATAAACGGAATTTTTAGAGGAGCTGGAAACGCCTCTATTGCAATGCGAAGCTTATGGATTGCTAACGGATGTAATATTGTATTATGTCCCATTTTAATCAACGGATTGGGGCCAATTCCTGCTTTTGGATTAGTAGGAGCTGCAATGGCAACTACTATTGGTAGAAGCGTAGGAGTTTTATATCAGTTTTACCATCTATTTGGCGACAAAGGAATTTTAAAAGTAAATATTTCACAGTTCATTCCAGATTGGGAACAAATAAATGCTCTAGTAAAAATTGCAGCTCCAGGAGTTTTACAATTTGTAATCGCTTCGTGTAGTTGGATTTTCTTAGCACAATTAGTAGCCACAACAGGAGGAGATCATGGTTCTGCAGGTTATCAAACAGCATTACGTATAATGATGTTTTTTATCCTACCTGCTTGGGGACTAAGCAATGCTGCCGCTACATTAGTTGGGCAAAATTTAGGCGCAAATCAAATAGAACGTGCCGAAAAATCAGTATTTACAACTGCAAAATATAATGTTATTTTTATGGCTTGTATTATGATTTTTTGCTTGTTTTTTGGAAGTGTGGTCATATCATTTTTTACCAATGACAAAGTTATTCATGATATAGCCGTTTCTGCTTTACAAATAATGAGTCTGGGTTATATCTTCTACGGAATTGGCATGGTACTCATTAATACGTTTAACGGTGCTGGTGACACATGGACACCTACAAAAGTCAATTTTTTTGGATTTTGGTTGTTCCAAATTCCTTTAGCCTATTTCTTAGCAAAGCATTTAAAAATGGGACCTACAGGAGTTTTTATGGCCATTCCTATTGCCGAAACTGCAATTACATTAACCAGCATATTTTTATATCGTAGAGGAAAATGGAAAACAATACAAGTATAGAAAAAGTCCCAAATTGGGACTTTTTTATTTTATTAAACTAATTGACCACTATAGTCTTGAATAATATCATCAAACACTTGCAATAAAGCATTATGCTCATCAAGGGTTACCAATTTATTTCTATGCTCTTTAAAATGCGGAATACCTTTAAAATAGTTTGTATAATGACGACGCATCTCAACAATCCCTACACGCTCACCTTTCCATTCCATAGACCAAATCAAATGATTTCTTGCAGCCTCTACTCTATCAGTAATATTTGGTGAAGCCAGATGCTCACCTGTTTTGAAGTAATGTTTTATTTCGTCAAAAATCCAAGGATAACCTATAGCAGCACGGCCAATCATAATACCATCTAAACCATATTTGTTTTTGTATTCCAATGCTTTTTCGGGTGAATCAATATCACCGTTACCAAAAATTGGAATTTTAATTCTAGGATTATTTTTAACTCTGGCAATATGTGACCAATCAGAATGCCCTTTATACATTTGAGCACGCGTTCGTCCATGAACTGTTAAGGCATGAATACCAACATCTTGAAGTCTTTCGGCAACCTCATCAATATTAATTGATGATTCATCCCAACCTAAACGGGTCTTGACAGTTACAGGTAGATGAGTACTTTTAACGACCGCTTTGGTCAAACGAACCATTAAATCGATATCTTTTAACACCCCTGCACCCGCGCCTTTACAAACTACTTTTTTTACTGGACATCCAAAGTTAATATCTACTAAATCTGGCTGAACAGTTTCGACTATTTTAGCACTCATTGCCATGGCCTCCTCATCTCCACCAAAAATCTGAATACCAACTGGACGCTCATAATCGAAAATATCCAGTTTTTGCCTACTCTTAATTGCGTCACGAATTAAGCCTTCACTCGAAATAAATTCAGAGTACATCAAATCGGCACCATGCAGTTTACACAAGCGACGAAAAGGCGGATCACTAACATCCTCCATAGGAGCTAGCAACAAAGGAAAATCCGGTAATTCTATTTTACCTATTTTAACCATTCAATCTACAGTTTATCCACTTCATTATGTATAAAAAACAAAAAAAAGCTGTAATTAACTACAGCTTCATTTTTGGTGCAAAGATACTATTATTCTACATTTTAGATGCAATGTCTTTACTATATTTTTTTAGAGTAGCTCTAGCCATTCCTAAATTCACTTTAGATGAATCCACAGCAAGATAAACAAAGTAATCTCCGTTTTCTGACAAATCAATAATGTGTAATTGATCAGAAAGCGTGATCAAAATATCATCCAGTTTAGATGCAAGACCTAAAGCTTTAATTGCACTAAGTTTTGCCTTAACCACTTCAAGATTGTAAGCCGATGCCAATTCTGGATCAAAATTAGGATTAACAGAAAGCGAAGCAAATGACATCCCTGTTTTCACCTCTGTAACTGAAACACCTATAAAACCAGCAAGATTATCTTTCAAATCTGAGGTAAATGTTGTTAAAAATTCTGACATAATTTAAGATTTTAGTGTTAATATAGTTTTTGAATAAGATTAAGAAATCGCTTGCAGTTTTAAATGAATAAGACCTAGTTTACTTGGATTTTTAGTAATTAAGGCCAAATACTCATCCTTATCGAGCCTACGCACAAAGAAGAGTCCTTTGTCCGCATGAATAATCATTTCGTTTGAATTTCCAAATTTCAGATCCTCGATTAACTCTTTACACATTGTCAACAAAACACCACCCATCGCCGCAATATTACCATCAAAATCAAGATAATGAGATTTTAACAAATTTCCATCACCGTTAAACACAAGAGCAGAGTCAACTCCCGTCTCATCAATTAGTGCATCTAAGTCAAGTTTTTTCATAGATTATCAGTTATTTAGTTTTAGCTAATGTAAACTTTTTTTTACAAAAAAATATTTATTTGTAAGGTTTTTTTTATAAATTTATTTTATTAAATTTAACGGAACTTTCACTAAATTAATGCCACATGAAAAAAGAAACTAGCCCAGAAAAATTAAGACAACGTCTTCAAAAAACTCTTTTAGAATTTAGAAAATATAGAATTGCAAAGGGCAAACAGTCCAAAAAAGCTACAATTTTTTCAAAAATTTTTAATTAATACACTTAATGCTAAGATGTTCTTAGATTGCTTCACTTAATTTTATACTTTTGTAGCCAAATTAGGTTTGAAGATTTTTCTTCTGTTTATTAGAGGTACATCTTCAAAAACAGCCTAAAAAGATTACTTTATAAAGTATAGAATGAAGAAGATTAGAAATTTTTGCATTATTGCACATATTGACCATGGTAAAAGTACTTTGGCAGACAGGCTTTTAGGAGCTACACAAACAGTAACTGCGCGTGAAGAAAAAGCCCAGTTACTTGACAACATGGATTTAGAACGAGAAAGAGGTATCACTATTAAAAGTCATGCCATCCAGATGGAGTACAAGTATAAAGGAGAAGATTATATTTTAAACCTAATTGACACTCCTGGACACGTGGATTTCTCTTACGAAGTTTCCCGTTCTATTGCTGCTTGTGAAGGAGCGTTATTAATTGTAGATGCCGCACAAAGCATCCAGGCGCAGACGATTTCTAATTTATATTTGGCCTTAGAAAATGACTTGGAAATTATTCCAGTATTGAATAAAGTCGATTTGCCAAGTGCCAATCCAGAAGAGGTAAGCGACGATATTATCGATTTATTAGGATGTAAATTAGAAGATATTATTCATGCTTCAGGTAAAACTGGTTTTGGTGTTGAAAATATTTTGGCAGCAATCATTGAAAAAATACCTGCTCCTAAAGGAGATCCAGAAGAACCTTTACAAGCTTTGATTTTCGATTCTGTTTACAATCCGTTTAGAGGAATTGAAGTTATTTTCCGTGTGAAAAACGGAGAAATTAAAAAAGGTCAAAAAATCAAATTCATGGCCACAGGCAATGAATATTTTGCTGATGAAATTGGAACTCTTAAATTAAACCAAGTTCCAAAAGATAAAGTTTCAACTGGTGACGTAGGTTATTTGATATCAGGAATTAAAGAAGCTAAAGAAGTAAAGGTTGGAGACACCATCACTGATGCCAAGACTCCTACAACAAATATGATTCATGGTTTTGAAGATGTAAAACCAATGGTATTTGCTGGAATTTACCCTGTTGACACTGAAGATTATGAAGAACTTCGTGCTTCGATGGAAAAATTACAACTGAACGACGCTTCATTAGTATTTGCTGCTGAAAGTTCTGCTGCGTTAGGTTTTGGTTTCCGATGTGGGTTCTTAGGAATGCTTCATATGGAAATTATCCAAGAGCGTTTAGAACGTGAATTCAACATGACGGTAATTACTACTGTTCCCAACGTTTCATATTTAGCTTATACCAAAAAAGACCCAGAGACTTCCTTTGTCGTTAACAACCCTTCAGATTTACCTGAACCTTCAAAACTTGACAGAGTTGAGGAACCTTTTATTAAAGCAACAATTATCACAAAAGCAGATTTCGTAGGTAACGTAATGAGCTTATGTATAGAGAAACGTGGACAAATCACAAATCAAACTTATTTAACAACTGAACGTGTTGAATTAAACTTTGATATGCCTCTTGCAGAAATTGTATTTGACTTCTATGATAGATTAAAAACTGTTTCGAAAGGTTATGCCTCTTTTGATTATCATCCTATAGGGATGAGAACTTCTAAATTAGTTCGTTTAGACGTCCTATTAAATGGTCAAAACGTCGATGCACTTTCAGCATTAATACATGAAGACAATGCTTACCACATTGGTAAGAAGATGTGTGAAAAATTACGTGAGTTAATACCAAGACAGCAGTTTGACATCCCAATTCAAGCTGCGATTGGAGCAAAAATTATTGCTCGTGAAACAATCAAAGCTTTACGTAAAGACGTAACAGCAAAATGTTATGGTGGAGATATTTCTCGTAAAAGAAAACTATTAGAAAAACAAAAAGCTGGAAAAAAACGTATGAGACAAGTAGGAAATGTAGAAATACCCCAATCTGCATTTATGGCTGTCTTGAAGCTAAACGATTAAAATAAGAAATATATTTAAAGTCCAATTGTGAATTCAATTGGACTTTTTTGCCCAAAAACCCAAATCTTAACCTTAAAACCTATTTGCAAAATGGTAAATTTTGTACCTTTAGTAAACCCAAGGCTGACTCATATGAAGAAAGTAATTTACATTTTTCTGCTTTGCTTTGGGAGTAATGTTTTTTCCCAAAGCATTACTGTAGATAATACTACAAATAGCCCTAGTGATTTAGTTAATCTATTACTTGGAAATTCGTGTGTCAGTGTATCCAATATTGGAATTTCATCATCACAGTCAGTAGCTTATTTCAACAACAACGGTTCTACTTTCCCCATAAACGAGGGTATTATACTTAGAAATGGTGAAGCTATTTTTTCTCAAGGACCATATACAGGAGCTAATATGAGTTCTGTTGCAACTGGAGGAGGAACTGATCCCTTTTTACAAAACCTAAGCAATAATATTAGTGGTCAAACAACTGCAATTACAGATCTTTCATACTTACAATTTGACTTTGTACCTATTTCAAGTGCTTTTAGTTTTGATTTTTTGTTTGCGTCTAATGAATATGGCCAATTTCAATGTTTATCTAATGATATTTTTGCATTTGAATTAACAAATTTAACAACAGGAATAACCACAAATCTAGCTGTAATTCCAAGCACTATTACACCTGTCTCGGTTAAGACAATTAAAAATGCATTATACAACAACACCTGTGGATCATCAAACGCTAACTTATTTTCTGTTTACAACGTAAACAATCCTGGAGCCTCAACTTTAAACATGAGAGGACATACAGTTGTTTTAAACGCATCATCTGCAGTAACTCCAAACACTCCTTATCGTTTAAAACTGGTGATTGCAGATTATGGAGATTCTGATTATGATTCTGCTGTTTTTATAGGTGCTGGTAGCTTTGAAAATAATCTTGATTTAGGTCCTGACAGAATAATATGTTCTGGAGACACTTATACTCTAGATACAAATCTAGATACGTCTTATACTTTTGATTGGCTTTTAAATGGATTTTCTACAGGGCAAACTGGTCCAACTTATACAGTTACTCAACCCGGAACATATACAGTCAATATAACTAAAGGAAGTTGTAGTTTAACCGATACAGTAGTTTTTAATGATTTAGCTGTAAACTCTCCTTCTGATTTATATGTTTGTGGAAATGGAAGTGCAAGTTATAATTTTAACTTAACCACAAATAACGAAACAACTCTTGGCATCGATAACAACGTTTATGATGTGTTTTATTACGATTCTATAGCAAATGCTAACAGTAACAATCCAATTCCTTCATCTAATTTAAATTCGTATCCAAGCCCAGGTGGAGAAACCATTTACATTAAAATATTCAATACTCAAACTGGACAATTTTGTGATGCGGCATATTCATTTAATTTAATAGTTACAAATCCAGTAGTTGCAGGAACTAACATTACAGATTCTATCTGTGATAATGCTATAGGACAAAGCTATAATTTGGCCAACTTCAATCCAGATGTTTTAAATGGCCAACCTGCAGGCAATTTTACTATTACGTACTATTTAACACAAACAGACGCACAACAAGGAATAAATAGCATAGGAAATTCTTTAAATATTCCTGCTGGATCAACATCTGTAACTGTTTGGATTCGCTTACAAAACATCTCTAATTCAAATTGTTTTGATGTAACCAATGCTATAATTACCGTTAATCCTTTACCAATAGTCACAACATTAAATCAGGTTATAGAATGTAATAATTACACCTTGCCAACTATTGCAAATGGAACTTACTATACTGGCCCTAATGGAACTGGTACACAATTAAATCCTGGAGATATTATTGACCTTTCAGGAACTTACTACATTTTTGCTGGACCAGATGCAAATGGCTGTACTAATGAATCGCAATTTTATGCACATTTTGTTGATGAATATGTACCAACACTTGACAATTGTGGTTCATTTACCGTTCCTCAACCTGATTATAACATTGGCGCTTTTTATACTGCACCAGGTGGGCCTTCAGGATCTGGAACACTAATCCCTGTGGGAACAGTTTTCACTAACCCTTCGTCGACAACTTCAATTACTCAAGATATTTATTATTATGCAGATGTCAATGGCACATTTTGTACTGACAGATTATTTGTCATAAACATTCATCCGCTGCCATTAGCTGATGACCCTGCCGATGTAATTACATGTGACTCTTACATTTTACCATCATTAACAAATGGAAATTATTACAGCTTGCCTGGAGGTCCTTCTGTGAGTGGTCAAGTCGCATTATCAGCAGGGAACAGCATAACCTCAACACAAACCATTTATGTTTACAATGAAAATGCTTACACAGATGTTACAGGAAATCCCGGTGTATGTATCACTGAAAATGCAGTAAACATTAACATAATTGACACATCACTTTTTACACCACAACAAGCATGTGGAAGCTATACATTACCTGCTATCACTATAGGAGGGTATTTTGATGCACCAAGTGGTGGTGGAAATCCAATAGATCCAAATGTACCTATAACTACATCTCAAACTGTTTATTATTATGCTCCAACGACCACAATCCCAAATTGTACAGAAGCAAATAATTTAAACTACCAAATTACAATACATCCAAAACCTGAAGTTGACACAATTCCAAATGGCACACATTGTGGAGAATTCATATTACCTATTCCAACAAATGGCAGCTACTATATGCTTCAAGGCGGACCAACTGTTGCTGGACAAACAGCAATTCCAGCTGGTTCAATAATCGACTTATCTGGCTCAAATCTAAATCCAGGTACTTATTGGATATATACCAATCCAGACGCTAATGGATGTGACAATGAAAGTTCTTTCACAATAGATATACTTCCATATCCAGTAACCGATGAACCAATTAATAGAATTGAATGTAATCCATATTCTATCCCTACACCTACAAACGGAACTGTTTATACCGCTCCGGGGGGACCTAACGGTAGCGGAACTGTTGTAACGTCAACACAAGTATTCACAACCGATAATACTTTTTATATATACAATGTAAACACTGCAAATGGATGTGTATTTGACAAGCCTTTTGAAGTATATTTCAACGGAATTAATCTTCCTGATTTTCAAGACATAAGTGTTTGTGACACCTACACTCTTCCTGTATTAACGCATCAACCACCTGAACCAAGTAACAGCTATAGTATAGGCTATTTTTACAATGCAAATGGTGTAAATCCTGTTCCTACTGGTACTGTTTTTACATCAGCCAATACACCAGTTACGATTTATGTTTATGCGGTAAATTCAGGACGATTTGGTTCGACTTGTATTGAGGAAAAATCTTTTACAATAACTGTATCTGATACTCCAGTAATCACTCCACAAACATTTGATTCGGAAGAATGTGGGTCTTATACTCTACCCGCTTTACCGACTGTTAATTACAATATCAATTACTATTCAAGCCCAGGTGGTGTTGGATTAATTTCTCCAGCAAATTACACTTATAGTACCCCTGGAACGTACACGATTTACAGATATGCAACCGCAACAAACAACTCTAACTGTAACGATGAAGACTCATTTACCTTTACAGTTCATCCATTATTAGACTTAACACTGCCTAACGGCATTATTTGTGTTGATCCAATAACAATAAGTCAAGGACTAACAACACACACAGTCAATACTGGCTTAAACCCTGCCGTGTTCAGTGCAAACTGGTATTTGAATGGCACACTAATGGGTACCGGTGTAAGCTACACAGCTACTGAACCTGGAACCTATGATGTTGAATTTGTAAAACTAACTCCAGATGTTGGTGCAAATTGTAACTACAAACCAACAACTGTAACGATTGATAAATCAAGTAAAGCTATTGCTTATGCTCATGTTTCTGGTGCTTTTGAAGAGCAAATAGACATAACTGTTATCATAGAGCATGGTTTTGGAGTATATACATATCAACTTGATAATGGCCCAATACAATCAAGTAATGTATTTACTAATGTTCCTGCTGGCCCACACACAATTACAATTACAGACACACTAAATAATTGTGGAAGCATACCAGTTAAAGCTTATGTACTTAATTATCCAAGATATTTTACACCAAACGGAGATGGCTATAATGAAACATGGAATATTAAGAGTTTAGCAGATCAACCAGAATCCTATATATATATTTATGATCGTTTTGGTAAATTCTTAAAACAAATTAGACCTGCTACTCAAGGGTGGGATGGAACTTTTAATGGAGAACCACTACCTTCTACTGATTACTGGTTCCAAGTATTCTACAAATTTAATGGTCAAGACCAAGAATTTAAAGCCCATTTTAGTTTAAAAAGGTAATTTTATAGCTATGAAAAAACAAAAGGCGCATTCATAAATTTATAAATGTGCCTTTTTTAATTTCTGTATAATGACAACTTATGACTTATCTTTGAAAGAAAAGTTGTACGCAGTAAATGGATGAATCTCTTAATAAATTTGACCGCATTGTCGCTATTCTGATTCAATTACAATCTAAAAAGATTGTTAGAGCTCAGGATTTAGCAGACAGATTTAATGTCAGCCTTAGAACCATTTACAGAGATATCCGTTCACTAGAATCTTCGGGAGTTCCTATTTACAGTGAAGCTGGTATTGGTTATTCTATTATGGATGGATACCGACTTCCCCCTATTATGTTTACCCGTGAGGAAGCAAGTAGTTTTATTGCCGCGGAAAAATTAATGCAAAAATTTACTGATACAGGTTTAGATAAGCATTACAAATCTGCAATGTTTAAACTAAAAGCAGTTTTAAAAAACAGCGACAAAGATTGGCTAGACGCAATTGAATCGAAAGTAGTAATGCAATCCAATCAGCAATTATTCAATGAAAATGTACCTAATGCACTAGCATTATTCTTTGAAAGTATTGCTGAGAAAAAGCAAACTTTACTTTCGTACCAAACATTCGAAACTGAAGAAATTAACGAAAGAAGAATAGAACCGGTAGGTATATTTCATCAAAATAATTTCTGGTATGTTTTAGGATATTGTCATTTAAGAAATGATTACCGACAATTTCGGACAGATCGTATTCAAAAAATATGGAAAACAGATTTAGATTTTACGTTAGAACACAAAACTCTTGACGAATTACTTCACAAAGAAAATTCAGTTCATTCTCTAACCAAAGTTCGCATTTTAGTGGATAAAAAAATATCTAGATATCTATCTTGGGAACGAAAACAATATGGTTTTGTTTCGGAAAAAAAGATAGGCAGTCAAGTCGAAATGACCTTTATGTGTTCTGAAATGAATAATGGCTTTTCAAGATGGTTTCTAATGTTTGCAGATCATGCAGATATACTAGAACCACAAGAATTAAGAGACCGTGTACTTGAATTACTTGATATGAATAAAAAGAGATTACTTCAAAAAAAACAATCCTGACAATTTATGTCAGGATTATTCAGAATTCTATCTCTTTATCTTTCCCAGAAAAAAGGAGGAGCAATATTTAAAGCTCTTAAATATACATAGCCTTGGCCACGATGATGAATTTCGTTGTCAATGAAATAAAGGATATTTTGAATAATAGGGAATTCATATTGCCCAAAAAGATTAAATGATTCACTAAAATCCTCTACTGATAATTGTTGCCACAATGCATCAATATCCTTTGTGTCTTTATCCCATTGTTCTAAATATTGAGCTTTTGTCGTAAAACCTTGGGTTGAACCTTCAGTAAAAGGTTGTACATCTCTTTTCACAATTCCTCGTAATGCTGGAGCAGCAATAGCCAAAAGTTCATCAGTCAATTTTGCAAATGGACGCATTCCTGCAACTGAAAATTCAAAGAAATCCTTTTCTGGAAAAGCTTGAATTACTCTTCTTGTTAATGCTCTATGCCCTTGCCAGTGCTTTAATAAATCTTCTTGACTGATTACCTGTGAAACTGTTTCTGTGTTCATATTATGATTGTTTAAATGATTACTGAAACAAAATTAAGAGAGGCAAGTGACAACAGTTTGTCAGTAGCAAAATAGAAATTTTAAAAATTTTAAGCCTGAAAAAACTTTGTACCTTTGTGCCTTAGAAAATGAATAGCGATGATAGAAGATAAAACACCACAAAGAACAAGTATAGCACAATTAGGTGAATTTGGTTTAATTGACCATTTAACTAAACACTTCGAAATAAAAAACGAATCCACTATAAAAGGCATTGGTGACGATGCTGCTGTTTTGGATTTTCAAAACAAAAAAACAGTAGTTTCTACCGACTTATTAATTGAAGGTGTTCATTTTGATTTGGCTTACATGCCTTTGAAGCATTTAGGTTATAAAGCCGTAGTGGTTAATGTATCTGACATTTATGCTATGAATGCCAAAGCAACTCAGATTACGGTTTCTGTAGCTGTTTCCAATCGTTTTCCTTTAGAAGTATTGGAAGAATTATACGAAGGAATCACGTTAGCAGCTAAACAATATGATATTGATGTTGTGGGTGGAGATACTACCTCATCGCAAAAAGGTCTAATCATTTCTATTACTGCTTTAGGTGAAGCTGACGCAGACGATATTGTTTACCGTAACGGAGCAGAACAAGGTGACTTATTGGTGGTTTCAGGTGATTTAGGAGCTGCTTATATGGGACTACAGGTTTTAGAAAGAGAAAAACAGGTATTTCAAGTAAACCCGAATAACCAACCCGATTTAGACAATTATACTTATTTAATTGAAAGACAACTTAAACCTGAAGCTCGAAAGGATGTTGCCGAAATTTTAAAAGCACTAGACATAAAACCTACCTCGATGATTGATATCTCTGATGGGTTATCATCAGAAGTAATGCATTTGTGCAAACAATCGACTGTGGGATGTAATGTTTATGAAGATAAATTACCAATGGATCCTCAATTCATTAATGTATGTGAAGAGTTTAATATAGATTCTACTACCATTGCTCTAAACGGTGGAGAAGATTATGAGTTGCTTTTCACAATTAAAATGGATGATTTTGATAAAATCAAAGGAAATCCAAACTTCACCGTTATTGGCCACATGACACAAGAAAGCGAAGGAATTCATTTAGTAACCCGTGCCAACACTAAAATAGCTTTAAAAGCTAGAGGTTGGAATGCTTTACAGGAAGAATAAAAACAAACTTTAGCATAAAAAAAATCCCGAATTTCACTTCGACAAGCTCAGTGATTATTCGGGATTTTATATTTTATTAAGTTTTATCTAGTAGCCAAGTTTTGTTCTAACTCTTTTCAATACGCCATCAGCTACTGCAGATGCTTTTTGAGCTCCTTGAAGCAACAAAGCTTCAAGTTCATCCAAATTGTTCATATAATAGTTATAACGCTCTCTTTCGGCAGCAAACTTGTCAATGATTAATTCAAACAAAGCCTGCTTTGCGTGACCGTAACCAAAATCGCGGTTTACGTTTTTATACTTCTCTTTCATTTCGGCAATTTGCTCTTCGTTTGCCAATAATTTAAAAATTGTAAATATTTTACACGTATCTGGATTCTTAGGCTCTTCTAAAGGAGTACTATCTGTTTCAATACTCATCACTTGCTTACGAAGTGCTTTATCATCAAGGAAAATATTGATAATATTGTTTCTTGATTTACTCATTTTTTCTCCATCTATTCCTGGTACTAACATAGTGTTCTCACTAGTCAATGCTTCGGGTAAAACAAACGTTTCTCCCATTTGATGGTTAAAACGAGAGGCTACATCACGAGTAATTTCAAGATGCTGTAATTGATCTTTACCTACAGGTACCACTTCAGCATCATATAATAAAATATCAGCAGCCATCAACATAGGATACGTAAACAAACCAGCATTAACATCTTCTAATCTATCTGCTTTATCTTTGAATGAATGCGCTAAGGTTAAACGCTGAAAAGGGAAAAAACAACTCAAGTACCAAGACAATTC
This sequence comes from Flavobacterium terrae, assembly GCF_900142035.1. Lineage (GTDB taxonomy): Bacteria > Bacteroidota > Bacteroidia > Flavobacteriales > Flavobacteriaceae > Flavobacterium > Flavobacterium terrae. Next base: position 178,688 of record NZ_FQZI01000001.1, read on the forward strand.
TGTAGTTTGAGGTACATCACTTTGACGATAAAAAATTACTTTTTCAGGATCAAGTCCACAAGCAAGCCACACTGCCGCAGTACTATTAGTATTGCTTCTTAATGTTTCGCCATTTTTAATCTGTGTAATCGAATGTAAATCGGCGATAAAAAGAAACGATTCATTTGAAGGATTTTCGGCCATTTTGATAGCTGGTAAAATCGCTCCTAATAAATTTCCTAAATGTGGAGTTCCTGTACTTTGAATTCCCGTAAGTATTTTTGCCATTGTAATTTTATCTATTTTTAGCAAAGTTAATTCTTTTGTGAGATTTTTAAAGCGATTGTGTATTTTTGAGCCTATGAAAATTATTAAAATACCTTTTTGGATTCTTTGGCGTGTGTGGTTTTACATTTTAGTATTACTTCCCATCATTGTAATGTTTCCTTTTTTATTCGTCTCTTTTTTAAAAGAAAGTTGGTATCCACACTTTTTTAAGATGGCAAGAATTTGGGCCAAAGTGATTTTATATGGAATGGGTTTTTACCCAAAAGTTGAAAAAGATCAAGAAATCATTCCTAACAAAAGTTACATGTTCATTGGGAATCACACCTCAATGCTTGATATAATGCTGATGTTAGTGACTGTAAAAAATCCATTTGTATTTGTAGGGAAGAAAGAATTGGTTAAAATCCCTTTGTTTGGATTCTTCTATAAAAGAGCTGTAATTATGGTTGATCGTGACAGTCCTAAAAGCAGACAGCAAGTTTATGAGCGCGCTCAACGAAGAATAAATCAAAAATTAAGTATTTGTATTTTCCCTGAAGGCAAAGTCCCAGATGACGAAAGTATCGTTTTAGACACTTTTAAAACTGGAGCTTTCAATTTAGCAGTAGACCATGATTTACCTATTGTTCCAATGCTTTTCCCAGATAATAAAAAGCATTTTTCTTATACTTTTTTTAGCGGATACCCAGGAAAATTAAGAGTTAAAATTTTAAAATTCATAGAAACAGAAACGAAAGACCATCATGACCGAAAAATAATTCGGGATGATGCTCAAAAACTCATGTATGATGAATTAGTTCGTTTAGAAAAAGAAGATAATTAATTAAGGAACCACAGGAACTTCTATTTCATCATAAATATCATTGCCATTTGAATCTTCACCTTTCCAAAGTTTAAAAATATAACTCGCTTCTGTAGTAGGAATAAAACGTAAAATTTCAGTCATTGGATTAATTGGTGCAGTTGTACAATTATCTTGTTCAACTACTCCGTTTACAATAGCAATTGTTCTAATATTTGAGTTTCTATCATAATAAAAACCATCAAAAAAATGACACGTAGTTGGTCTTACATATTTGAATGGCAACTCATAAATACTATCTTTTTTAAATTCTGAAGGTAAAACTACACTATCAACTGGAATATATTCGTAGTGAAAATTATTTCCATCATCATTTGAACAACTCATTGATGTCATTACTATCAAGAAAAAAACAACTACCTTTTTCATAACTAAAAGATTTAAAACACTAATTTACAACATGTTTTAAAAAAAGAAAAGCCTCAATCTTAAAATTGAGGCCTTAAATATTCTAATTTTCGTTTTCTTTAATCAATTGTTTGATTTTAAGTTCAAGTTCATCTGCTAATTCAGGATTATCTTTAATTAAAGCTTTTACTGCATCACGTCCTTGACCTAATTTAGTATCTCCATAACTAAACCATGAACCGGCTTTTTTAATAATCTCAAATTCAACTGCTAAATCTAAAATCTCTCCAGTTTTTGAAACACCTTCACCATACATAATATCAAACTCAGCTGTTCTAAAAGGGGGTGCCACTTTGTTTTTAACAACTTTTACTTTAGTTCTATTTCCTAATACATTCTCTCCATCCTTAATTTGAGAAGAACGTCTAATATCTAAACGTACAGAAGCGTAGAATTTCAATGCATTACCACCTGTAGTTGTTTCAGGATTTCCAAACATAACTCCAATTTTTTCACGAAGCTGGTTGATAAAGAAAACAGTACAATGTGTTTTGCTAATTGTAGCAGTCAATTTTCGTAGAGCTTGAGACATTAAACGAGCATGAAGACCCATTTTAGAATCTCCCATTTCCCCTTCAATTTCACTTTTTGGAGTTAATGCTGCAACCGAGTCAATAACTACAATATCAATAGCACCTGAACGAATTAAGTTCTCTGCAATTTCTAATGCTTGTTCACCATTGTCTGGTTGAGAAATAATTAAATTATCGATATCTACACCTAATTTTTCTGCATAAAAACGATCAAAAGCATGTTCTGCATCGATAAAAGCAGCTATTCCTCCCGCTTTTTGAGCTTCAGCTATTGCATGTAATGTTAATGTCGTTTTACCTGATGATTCAGGTCCAAAAATTTCTATGATTCTCCCTTTTGGATACCCATTTACTCCTAAAGCCAAATCCAATCCTAACGAACCTGAAGCGATTACCTCAACTTCTTCGATAGCTTTGTCTCCCATTTTCATTACGGTTCCTTTACCGTATGCTTTATCTAATTTATCTAAAGTAAGCTGCAGCGCTTTTAGTTTGGCTTCTTTTTCTGAACTCATTATTCCTAAATTTTAAATCAAATTATTTTTAGTAAAAATAGTTGTTTTTTACTTCATTAAAGTAACAAGTTTTCAACAAAAAAGAAAATCCCTCAAAAGAGGGATTTCTAAACTTATTAACCTGAAAAAAAATCAATACATAACTTTTTTAGTAATTGTTTTTCCGCTTTCTAAAGTCACTTTCACAATAATAGCTTGACTTGCTTTTTGTAATGAAGTTTCTTCTGCTTTATTAACTTTTAATTGCTTTTTAGAAACCAATGTTTGACCTAACACATTATAAATTTCATATGTCTTGATAGGCTCTATTGAGGAGTTTATTACTATACTATTATCTGAAGCATAAATTTTAACGCTATTATCAGAAACTTCAAACTGATCATTATTCAATGTTTGATTAGTATAACGCAATACGAATCTTTCAAGAAATTCTCCACTATTAGATGTAAAGTAATATGGAGCTGAACGCAAATCATGAATAAAGTTTGTTTGTTTATCTTCAAGATAAATAGACTGACTAGGATCATTAAAGAAACCATCAACATCCTTTATTGCAATTGTATAATTACCATTAGAAGGTATTTTTATTGCCAATGGTACCTGATCGTTTTGATCAAAAGGTAAGCTTCTACCCTGAATAATATGTCTATCATACCCCTCTAATAATGAATAAATACTAAAAGTAGCTTTCAAATTAGCCTGAGCATCATACATTTGATCTTTTCCATTTGTTGCACCATTAACATAAGCAACAAGTGTTGAATTACTTGCTGTTGAAGATACTAAATCAATCCAAATTCTACCACCTGAATTAACATTTGTACTTCTATAAAACTGATCATTTCTATACGTTTTACTTCTCATGCTATTACTGAAAACAGCATTTGATGAAGCAGAAGCACTAGTTGCAGACATCCTAGTAATAAAACCTTGTCCAGCGCCTATATAACCATCAAATACTCCTGGAGTTGAAGGCCCAGAAAGGTTATACGTTAAATAATCATTTGGATCGTAATTATATCCATAATTATTATAGAATGGGTCTAAAGCTGATCCACTTGGTGCAATGCGATGTAACCAAATTTTAACAAAACCATCTAAATTACTCGAATTAGCCGTTAAAAATTCGTCTGCTGATATTGAAGATGGATAAGGATTACCCAATAAGTTCCAATTATCATCATCTTGTGTAGCATTTGTTGGAGAATAAGGCGAAGGGTAAGCACCAACAGTGTTATAAGTTCCTCTTGAAATTGACGTATTAATTATTCCATTGTTAGGTACCCCTGTAAAAGTTGAAGTGAAATTCACAGGAGAATTTAATGGTGCATTATTAAGCCCTCTTTCTATATATCCTTTTCCAAGAACCATTGTTTCTGTACCGTTTACCCAATTACCAAAATCTCCTACTCCGTTTCCTGGAACAGTTGGAATCCATTTGTACAAATTATTATTACCTGAGTATGAGGAAATGTCAGCTGAATTGAAATTAGCAACTGGACTTGACCAATATACATAATCTCTATAATCTATAAATGCAGTTCTTTGCATATTTATATTACCAGTATTTATTCCTGCATCATCAACTTGGACTAATGAACCATTATTTTCAATATTTAATGTACCATTGTTAGTTATATTATTAACTACAGTAACAAAATCACCATCTTTAATAACTAAAGTATAACTTGGATTTACAAGTAAACTACAACATTCAAAATCACCATTTGCTGCTGTATCATAATTACCATCTATGATGGCTATCTTAGTTACATCTGGCGCACCTTTAGTCCAAATTGTACCATTCCAAACAGTTGAAGGAACAGAGATTAAAACTGCCGTAGAAGCTGTATAACATGTTGCCAAGTCTTCTCTTACTTGACAATAAAATTGATACCCATCTAAATTAGCAACTGAAGATATAGCAAGATTAGCTGTCGTTGCTCCCGAGAATACACCTCCATCTGTTACTGTAGACCATGAAGCAGTATTAGGGGCAACAATATACCATTGGTATGTTAATGGATTACCACCTACAAAACCTTCATTGGCTGTTACACTCAAAGTTGCCGAAGTAGTTGTACAAGTTACCGAAATAACAGGTTGTGCTGTTATCACTGGTGTTGCTACAACTGGAATATAAGTTGCTATGTTAGAATAATCATCACTACAGCTATCCCAATCTATAATTACCCAGTCATTCACTGCGAAAGTAGTCGATGGTGCCGAAACTGTATTTTTTCTTTCAAAATCGTATCCTCTATCTCCAAGTCCTAAATCAGTGATCCAAAAACGAGTATCATCTGCAAACCCCCAAACATCAATTACGGTTCCTCCTTTTACTAACTTCACTAAATCATTATTATTAATTCCAGAATGAACTCCGCTTTGATTGGCTAAACTACCATTTCCTCCAGGCACACTACAAGCAGTTCCAACAGTAGTTCCAAAAATAAATTTCCCTCCAGGGGCAAGAACACCTGCTAATGGTAAATCAACATCAACTCCCGGAGCACTATCGTTTAAGGTTGCATTGTAATTTGTAAATCTAACTGCATAATTCAATGCAGCCATATCAATAGTACTTGATGTACCATTATAAATTTCTACATAAGTCAAAGAACCCGAAGAAGCATCAGTAACTTCAGAAATAAACAAATCTGTAATTAAAGATGAACTTTGGCAAGACGTAATATCTTTATCAACAACTGTAAAAGCGATTGCTGCCGATGAACAAGGTTGAGAATCTGTTACAATTAAATTCCCAGTAGTTGCTCCTGATGGTACTGTAACTACTAATTGAGACGCCGAACTAGACACAATTGTTGCTGCAACTCCATTAAATGAAGCAGTTGCAGAAGTCAAATTACCTGTAGATGCGGTTATAGTCACTTGAGTCCCAATAGGTCCAGAAGAAGGCATCACGGATACAATTGTAGCTGGTGTACATGGTGGTGTAACAATCGTTTGTACATTTCCTAAAGCAATTCCATTTTTAGTTCCTGCAGGATTAATTACAGCAACTAAATTACTGTTAGGAGACAAATCTACTTTTATTTTTCTTCCTACTACTGCTGTCGGAGAAACATCGGCAACTAATAGATATCTTCTCTCTGTTGTTAATCCTGTTTGTCCTGACAAAGTAAAATTCATTGAAGTGTTCAAGGCAATACCTGCTCCAGAAACAGAAGCTTCTGCTCCATCAACAACTCCATTTGAATTTGCATCATAAAATATTCTAAAATTAGAAATATCTGAAGCTGCTACAGTTGATGCAGCTGCGTTAGTTAACGTTATAGAAGAAAGATCATAACTAGTCGCACAAGCTGGAGTTGTTGTCACTCCCATAATAACTACATTATTTGTACCTGTTGTTATATTACCGGTAGCTGGGCTTCCAGTATTACTAATATTTAATGAACTTCCTGCTGTAACACCAACATTGAAAGTTGAAGTTTCAGCCGCATTATTAAATGCTAATACTCTTAGAAAATAAGTTGTTCCAGCTGTTAATGCAATGCTAATAGTTTCTGTAGAAGTTGTACCATTGGATTCATCTAAAAAAGTAGTTGTTGCAGGACAGCTTCCCGAAAACAACTCAATATCAATATCACCCGTAAAACCAGAAACAGTTATTATGTGGGTACTTGAACAAGTAGGTGTAAATGAGTACCAAACATCTGGCTTATTATTGAAAGGTGCTGGTGTTCTTGTTGATCCTGTCATACTCCCTGGAATAGGCGCTGCATTTACAATCAATGTTGTTGCACTTGTACATAAATCATTACTCGCTACATTTGTTCCATTACCTGTAATACTAAAATCGTAAGGATTTTCATTAGCATCATCATTAGCAATAGAAATAGTTGCATTTCTAGCACCCACAGCACTTGGATCAAATGTTACTTGAAAAGTTGTAGAACCTCCTGCTGCTACTGTTGCAGCTGGAGCAGATGTAATTGTAAAATCTGATGCCTGAGCTCCACTAATGGTGACAATTCCTATGTTTAATATAACATTACCAGTATTTTGTATGGTAAATGTTCTTACTATTGTACCTGAAGTAACATCTACAGAACCAAAATCTGTGTGATCTGTTAAGGATGGTGTAATATCTCCATCAACAATTGAAACTGAATTTCCTTGAACGTTTATCTCATTAGAAGATATTAAAGGTCCACATAAAACTTTTACATCATCAAATGCTAAATTACCTGCAGATTTTGTGTAGGTAAACCTAAATCTCTGGAGATTTATTGGCAATGAAGGAGTAGATGATGAATTATATATTTTTGTTGTTCCGGTTGTAGGTATTGAATTTGTAATATTATCAACAACGACCCAACTTGTCCCATCAAAACCTTCAACTAATAAAGCTGATGCAGCATCAGTTGAATTTCCTTTAATCCAAAAACTTAACTCTGTTGCATAGGCAAAGGAAGGAGTGGTTAAAATATCACCTGTAGAATTAAACTGTGCTGAATTTGGGCTCAAACCTGAACTAGCCGCAGTAGTATAATTTGATAAACCAGTAGATGTCCAACTACCAAAAGAAGCACCAGTAAATGAGTTGAAATTTTCATCAACACATAGAGCAGTAGTTGTCGTAAAATTTGTTGAGGGAATACTTCCTCCTGTGTAATAGTTTATTGTTTGAGCAACACTTAAATATGCATTAAATGGGATTAAGGTAAAATAATAAGTAGTTCCAGGCGTTAATCCTGTCACCGAAAAAGTTGTATCTGTTCCAGACAATGAAGTATTTCCGGCTACTACTGCGTCCCCTATAACGGTTCCGGCAGGGTAATAAACCCCATCTGAGGGTACTCCTGTTGGTGCTGATCCTATTTTTTGCAGAATGATATATGCTCTACCATTTGTGAGAGTATTAGGCGCCGAAAAACTTAAATCTATTTGAGTGCTTGAAGCAGTCGTGCAACTAAATGTAGCTGCATGGGCAGTTGGCTCTGAACTCAGTGTGTAAGTAACAGTTGATACAGGTGATGTTAAATTATAACATTCTCCAGTGGCATTATATTCATAAGCCGTTACTCTGTATTCTGTTCCTGGTGTCAAACCCGTAATAGGTCCTGCCGTTGATCCTGCTCCTCTAAAAACAACTCTATTGTTTGCATCTATCTGACCAGCCGTTGACCAATCTAAAGCTGCAGAATAAGGTGTACCAGAAACAGGAACTGCATTAGCAGCTAAATTAGGTCTAACAACCAACATTGTTCCGTTACCATTTCCAGGTGTCCAATTGACATTAAAACCGTCTAACGTAAAACTATTTGTAGATATACCTGATGCTTGAGTAGATGGAGATGTACAACTTGCTGATGTCCATTGTGCATATAAAGTTAAATCTGCAGAAAAATTATAGGTTTGACCATCAGTATAAACTACTGGACCAGCGGGCGCTGTACCCCAACCAGCAAAAGTAAAACCTGTTCGAGTAAAAGCATTTGATGTCAAAGCAGTCGCAGTATTTGCGGTTTGATTTGACATAGAACCTCCGTCTGCACCATTGCCATTAAAAGTTACTGTATGTGGGACTTCATAGGTGATTACTATAGAACTAAAATATTGCGCAGTAGCTCCTCTTTTTATACAAAAGTAGTTATAGTTATCTGTTGAAGCCATAGTCCATGTATAGGTGGTATTTGTTTGTGAGCCAAACGATGTACCTCCTGTTACTACATAATCAGCTGTTGTATTGCTTACCAAACGTGATGTACCAAGGTATAATGTTGATGCTACAGAAGCTGAGCCAGTAAACTGGACACTTAAAATTCTACCAGGTATTGCAGTAGTATTATAAACAACTCCATTGGTTGCTTGGGCTTGAATATATTGACAAGCAGTAGAAGAAGCAGGTGTACCAGCTGGATTGCAAGTAATAGCTTTACCTCCAAAAGAGACTGAACTTTGAGTCCAAACCCTTTCTGCCCCACCGTTATAATTATTAGAACCTAGAATCGCTGAACCACCAATACTTGCATTTGTAATGGTAATGCTTTGAGCCAAACTAATTAAACTAAAAAATAAAGAAAAAATAAGTAATTTAATTCTCATTGTATCTGTTTTAATTGTGTAAAACGCTCTACTGAAAACCAAACACTTAGTTTAAAATAAAGCCATCAAATATATTATTAATTCTGAATAAAAAAAGTAATTAAAGTTAAATTTATCGTTAAATATTACAGATAGTCGATAAAACTTGGTCTTTTAATAAATTATTCATAATATGAAATTTCTTACATTTTTAAATTTAGGATAGTTTTTGATACTTTTACAGTATGAATTCGAAAGTATATACTGTAGAAGAAGCCACAAAAAAAATTGAGTATTACTGCTCCTATCAGGACAGATGCCATGATGAAGTTATTACAAAACTGAAATCCCTAGGCATAGTTCCTCAAGTCATAGATCATATCATAGTTCATCTTATCGAGCATAATTTCTTGAACGAAGAACGCTTTGCTTGTAGTTTTGCCAGAGGGAAACACAACATTAAAAAATGGGGGAAATTTAGAATTGAAAACGAATTAAAATTACGAAATATTTCTAAATACAACATTACCAAAGCATTAAAAGAAATTCTTCCTGAAACATATATAGAAAACTTCCATCTTTTAGCCGAAAAACAATGGGATGCTGTGTTCGAAAAGAATTTACTAAAGAAAAAGAAAAAAGTTGGAGATTACCTACTTCGAAAAGGATGGGAAAGTTATTTAGTATATGACAAATTAGAAGAGTTAAGTCGTAGCCATTAATCGCAGCTTAATAAAACACTAACTGCATTACCTCCAAAACCAACTGCGTTTACCAACACTTTTTTTATAGGCTTTTGTACTAATTGGTTTGAGATAAATGGCACTGGTATAAATGTATTGTGTTGCATCATTAGTATTGCTAATTCAACACTCAACATTCCTGAAGTACCAAAAGTATGACCTAACTTCCACTTATTTGTAGTTAGTAAAGGTACTTCGACAGGCTCAATACCCGATTTACTAAAAAGTTTTTGAATTGCCTTAAATTCTGACAAATCTCCTTTAATAGTTCCCGGAGCATGCATTACAATCGCATCTACATCTTCAAGCGGAGTGTTCTGCAAAGCCATCTTCATAGATTCTTGAAAGCATTTAGCTTCCTCAGAAATTGAAATATTATGTTCTAAATCATCTGTAGCATAACCAATACCTTCGACATAAGCCAATGCATTTTCTTTCACACCTAATTCTAAACATGCTAGCGAGACTGCTTCTCCTAGCACCATAGTATTCTTCTTTTTTTCTAAATCTAAAGCAAGACAAGGATACTCATTCTCCGGCTGATTGCTATAAATTTTTAGTGCTTCCATTTGAGCTAAAGTAAAATCTGTCAAAGGAGATTCACTAGCTCCAACAAGAAACTTTGTTGCCATACCCGATTTTAGCCACGCCACAGCATTTAAAATTGCATGTAAACCAGTAGAACAAGTTATTGAATGTGAAATTGCTAATCCTTTACTCTTTAAATCATGAGCAACCCACGAGGAAATATTGCCTAAAGTTGTAGTTGGAGAAGTAAGTGTTGCCGCTTTACCTGTTTCAATAAATTCTTTATGATGAGTTTCAAATAATTGAGTTGCTCCACGAGATGATCCAATATTAATCCCAAAGTTTTCTCCAGAGTCCCATCCAGCCATTTTTACTGCTTCTCTTGAAGCTAAAATAGCCATTAAAACTGTTTCATCTAAAGCTTTGTATTTAGTATCAGAATTTCTTAATTCCTTGAGTTTCTTTTTTATTTCTAAAGGAATTTGAGCCACAGGCTTGCTTTTACCATTAAACAACTGATTTGTAATAGCAGTTTTATAAGATAAATAACTATCCCAGATCTCATTAGGATGTTGACCTAATGCCGAAATAGAACTCAAAGAAGTAATGGCAATTTTTTGTTTCAAACTCACTCAATTTAATTACAAAGGTCGCAAAGCTTTTACAAAGAACCCAAAGAAAACTATACTATTTCTAGTACCTTTTCTATACTACCATATACTTTTTGTAACTGCTCTTTAGTGATAATATATGGTGGTAAAATATAAACAATATTGCCTACTGGACGTAAAATAATTCCTTTTTCAATAAAAAAATTATATAATTTATTTCTAAGGCCACCGTAGTAACTTTCTTGACCTTCGGTTTTAATTTCTAAGGCAAATATTACCCCTAGAACCCTAGTTACTTTTATTTTATGATGGGTTTTGATTTTCTCTTGGAACTGCAAATGCAATTGGTTAATTTGTTTGATGTTTTGCTGAATTTCTTCTGTACATAACAATTCAATACTTGCAAGAGCCGCTGCACAACCTGTTGGATTAGCAGTAAATGTATGACCATGAAATAGTGCCTTATTTACATCATCACTATAAAATCCGTCGAAAATTTCTTGTGTAAAAGTGGTAATCGCCATAGGAATAGTTCCGCCTGTCAATGCTTTTGACAAGCACATCATGTCAGGTTTTTGAGAAAGATAATTGCAAGCAAATGTTTTGCCTGTTTTCCCAAAGCCCGTCATTACTTCATCGGCAATAGTAAAGACTTGATGTTTTTTACAAATTTCAATTAATTTATCTAATGCAGAAGCTTCGTACATAACCATCCCAGCAGCGCCTAACACTAAAGGTTCAAAAATAAAAGCTGCAAATTCCTTTGAATAAAGTAAACTCTCTAATTGAATCAAAACCTCTTGCTCATTATCTTGAGTTGGGACTGGAATCCTAACTACTTCCAGCAATGAACCCTGAAAAGCTTCGGTAAAAAATGAAATTCCGCTTGCCGCCATTGCTCCAAAAGTATCTCCATGAAAAGCATCTTCAAAAGCAATAATCTTTGTTCTTCTTTCTTCTTTATTATAAAAAAACTGCAAAGCAGCTTTAATAGCAATTTCAACAGCGGTTGAACCATTATCAGAATAGAAAACTTTTTTTTGATTTGAAGGCAAAATAGACAATACTTTCTCAGAAAGTTCCACCGCTCTATTATGTGTAAATCCACCAAAAAGCACATGTTCCAAAGTAGTTAATTGCTTGTAGATAGCATCTGCAATAATTTTATTAGAATGACCAAAAGGATTTACCCACCATGAAGCAATGGCATCAATATATTCCTTCCCGTTTTCATCCCACAACAACGCATCTTTCCCTTTTACAATTGCAGGAAAATCAGCAGCAGTTTTATGTTGTGTATAAGGGTGCCAATTGTATAGTTTGTCTTTTTGAGATAAGTTCATTTTTTTTAGATTATGGATAATAGACAAAGAGATGATAGACAAAAGAATTCTATTACCTATCCTCTTATCTTATATTCTTAAAGATTTAATATATTTTCTTTAAATTTTTGAGCATAATATCTTACTACATTTTGATCAAAATAAGGTTCGTTATCTATTCGCCCAATCATTTTTAGTCCTGTTTTGTTTAAGATAATTTCTTCAGTTGAAGGATATTCGTCTCCACTAAAAACAATTCCAGCAATATTTATATTTCTATTTTTTAACGCTTCAATAGTTAAAAGAGTATGATTAATACTTCCTAAATAATGTCTTGAAACAACTATTACTCTATAATCTTTCTGAATCAAATCGATAACACAATCAGTATCATTTAAAGGAACAAAAACACCTCCAGCCCCTTCAATTACCAAATGATTTTTTGTTTTGGGCTCTTGAATTTGGTGTAAATCAATTACAACCCCGTCTCTTTTTGCTGCTAAATGAGGACTAGCCGGTGTATGCAAAGCATAGGCATTATCAAAAATCTTAGTTGTATTGTTTGAAAGATATTTTTGGATTTTATGAGAGTCTGAATTTTCTAAATCTCCTGCTTGTACTGGTTTCCAGTAATCTGCTTCTAGAGCTTCCGTTATTATAGCCGATGCAATTGTTTTTCCTACATCGGTACCTATTCCTGTTACGAATAATTTCATTTTTAAATTTTATACAAAAGTAAAAAACCCATCACAAAGATGGGCTTTAGTTTATTCTTTTAATTTATCAATTATTTTTCGAATCTCTTTAGCGTACTTACCATAAAAATAGTTCACCCACCATTCTGTCATAAACCCTACCGAAATCATTACTCCTACAAACATTCCAAATAAACCTCCAAGAATAAAATCGCCTGATTTTTTGTTCAAAATAACATCTACGATTTCTTGAGAATGATCTTTCAAAATAATCATTGCTGCAAATGCTAAAGCAAAAGGAACAATAGAATAAGTAAATGATTTATACAATTCCATATTTAACCGAATATCAAAATAGGTGTCATATAAATTGTCTTTTGTACTCGTATTTGGCGTATTAAGTCTTTTATAAAACCAAAACAGTTTTACTAAAAAATAAGCACAAATAACTAAAAACAAAGCAAATAAACCATAAAAGGCTGTTGCTAATAAATCAGTAAAGTTGTACAAAAAAGGAATACAACCAATGAAAACAATTGCTAATACTTGATAAATAAATTCATTTTTAAGGTTTTTACGAATTTTATCGAGTGGCATATTAGCCGATTGTAATTTTTCTAAATTATTTGGGAGTTTGATCTCATTATTATGATCATTATTCCATGCTTTTTGTATATCATCAAAGTCCATAACCTTGTTTTTTTATAATTTCTTTTAATTTTTCTTTAGCTCTATTGAGTTTTACCCTAGCATTCCCATCGGAAATCCCTAGATTTTCTCCTATTTCTTTATGCGAGAATCCTTCAAGTTGGTAAAAAATGATAGCTTTATCAATCTTATCCAGCTTTTGTACTGCCTTATAGAAATGTTCTATTTGAGTTTCTTTAATATGGGAGTCGTCTTCATCCTCTTTAATATTTTCTGAAACAATATCATACTTGTCTACTTTACGTTTTTCTTTTTTTAAGAAAACTATAGAAGTATTAATTGCAACTCTGTACATCCAAGTTGAAAACTGACTTTCCCTTTTAAAGGTGTCATATCCCTTCCAAAGTTGACAAACAATTTCTTGAAACAAATCGTCCTGATCGTCCCGATTGTCCATATACATTTTAGAAACCTTGTAGAGAATTCCTTTATGAGTTTCAATTCGGCTTAAAAATTCTTTTTCTTTCGACTCCAAAATGCTTTTTAGTTCATTATAGGTTTTACATTATATCCAGCTTTTTTTAGCAGCTGTATTACACCCTGTTCACCATCCAAATGTGCTGCACCAACAGCAAAGAAAACACTTTCTTTTTCCATTAACTCAGGCATTTTTTTGACCCAATTATTGTTACGAATATCTAACATCCATTTTTTATCTTCTTTGTTCATAAATTTAGCATCCGTAGTTAATTCATATATTTTTTGAACCTGCTCTGAAGTATATACTGGTATTAATTCTTTAAAATAGTCAGAGCCATATAGTTTTAACTGCTCTATCATTTCATGGTCAGAATATGCTTTACTTAGAAAATCCAATTGATCGTTTAATTTTTCTAAACCTATGGTTTCTATTTTTCTTTCCTTCGCCATTTTCATGAATTCAAACTCATACATTTTTGGAGGGCAATTTAATGACTTGAACATCACCATACTCATTATCGTCATTAAAGTGTAGTTGTCAAAAGTTTTTGCTCCTTGTCCTAATTTTTCTTGCAGAAAGGCGTCAAGTTTTTTATAATCCTCAGCATTTAAAGTTTTACTGAGCGGTTCTTTACTCATTGCTGATTGTTGCATAGCCATTAACTCTGATGGATCATCCATGTCTATTTCTAGTGCAAGTTTATCAGATTTAGAAAAAGCTTTCAAAGTTTTATCAGTTATTTTAAAATCAGACTCACACATCATATGAACTGTGCCGTATAAATAAGATGGCTTAGTTAATCCCTTACCTGATATTTCCCATAGTAATGTATTTTCTGTTGTTTGAGCAATTGTAGATCCTCCTAATAAAGAAGCAAAAATTAAAAGTGAAGATTGAATTAGTTTTTTCATTTTTTTTAGTTTTCTATATTGATGATAATTTTGATTGATGTGAAACTCTTATTTATTATTTTCTGCCTTTTCTCTTTTTTTAGAAGCAAAACTCCCTGCTAAAAGGCAAATAATGATGACTAACAATTCTCTGTTGGGTCTCTCAAAAGCAAATTCGCTCACTAAAGAGTAACTAATCCCAAATGAAGCTAAAAAAAGCATAATTGAATTAACTGAAGAAATTTTTGATGTGTTTATAGTTTTCATAATGTTTTGTTTTAATTTGTTTACGACTCGTAAGTAATCGAATAAACAAAACGTTACAAAAAAATTCAAAAAATTTACAAAAGTGAGTAAAGACAAGCAATAACAGCCGAAATTTCTTTTTCAGCATTATAACTGTGAAGGCAAAAACGAAGTCTTTCTTGTCCTTCAGGGACTGTAGGAGAAAGTATTGGTTTTACATCAAATCCGTTTTTTTGTAATTGTAGAGCAATTCGCTTCACATTATCATTACCCTGAATTATAGCACATTGAATTGCGGATTTACTATATACAAACATAGGTTTTAATCCTAGCCGCATTTTTTCTTGATTAAAGAAAACAATATTTGCTTTAAGCCTTTGGATTGCTTCTTGATTTTCACTCAAGCTTTTATAGGCAATTAAAATAGTAGCTACAGAATGAGGCGAAAGTCCCGTAGTGTAAATAAAACTTCGAGCAAAATTGACTAAATACGATTTGAGTTCATTACTTCCTAAAATTACTGCTCCATGACAACCTAGGCCTTTGCCAAAGGTCATGATTCTTGCAAAAATTTTATTTTGTAGACCTAACGATTGAACCAAACCTTGACCATGTTCTCCAAAAACACCTAGAGCATGCGCTTCGTCAACAATTAAATAACACTTGAATTTTTCACAAAGAGACACTAAATCTTCTAAACTAGGAGAATCACCGTCCATTGAATAAACAGACTCAATCACAACAAAAATGTTGGAATTTAAAACTTGAAACTTAATAAGTTTTTGTTCCAAATCTTCTAGATCATTATGCTCAAATTTATAGGATTTTGCATTTGAAAGCTGAATACCATCTCGTATAGATGCATGACAAAGTTCATCATATAATATAATATCATTACGCTGAGGGACTGAACTCAAAATGCCAACATTTGCATCATATCCTGAGTTGAATATCAATGCTGATTCTGACTGATGAAACTGTGCAATATATTCTTCGGCAACTACATACAGATGATGATTGCCAGAAATTAAACGACTTCCTGTTGCACCATTTGTTTTATATTTATTATCAATCAAAAATTGATGGCTATCATCAAAAATAACCTCAGATTTTGAAAAGCCTAAATAATCGTTGGAAGAAAAATCTATTAATTCATTTGATGACTTAAGCGAACGCAAGGCATTGTTAGCTTTACGTATATCAAGTTTTTCTTGGAGTGATTTAGGAAATTCTGCCATTAAAACACCACTCCAAGTTTAGTTACCTTTTGCTCGCTATCAGTTTGAGCAAAAATCACAGCTTTAGAATTTTTTACTTTAAAACGACGATCACGAACAAATTTGGCATCATGTTTTTCATGTACCGCTGCAATGTCTTCAACATTAACACCTATTGTAAACTTATTAAGCTTCCATTTTTTATTTGTTATAGTAAGCAATTTCATTTGATCGTTTTGCATTTCCATAACTAAACCATCATAATTGAAAGTAAAAACTGGCGCTTCCCCTTTTTCAAGAATTTCTTTATCTAAAGTTATAGCCTTACCTAAAAGAGCCTCTATCTTATCAGGGTTGTACTTTTCACAAACTTTAATACTCTTATTGGTTTTAATATTAGTTAATGTTAAAACTGGCGATGTTTGTTGTTTAAATGAATAGAGAGTCACACTCACAATCATTAATAAAAGAAATGTAATTTTCGTTTTCATACACGTAGATTTAGTAATATAAAAATATAAAAAAAGCCAAACATTACTGTTTGGCTTTTGCTTTATTTCAAATTGTATTAATCTGCCAATACAATTATTTTATTATCATTCATTTCGATAGTTCCTGAATTGATAGGCAACCAAAAAGTTTGATCATTTACTTTATTAAATTTTGCTGCAAATTCTTTAGCAATTTTAATATTGGACCCAACAATTTTAACATTCCCTTTTACTAACAACGACACTATAGGTGCGTGGTTATTTAACATTTGGAACTCACCATTTACTCCTGGAACTGCTACAGATGTAACTTCTCCTGAAAATAAAGTGGCCTCTGGTGATACGATTTCTACAATCATCTTTTTAAGTTATGAGTTATGAGTTATGAGTTATAATTCGATGAGATGAAACTCATAATTTATAATTCCTAATTCATAATTAAAATTATGCTTCAGTTAACATTTTTTGACCAGCTTCAATAACATCTTCGATAGTACCTTTCAAGTTGAAAGCTGCTTCTGGTAAATGATCCAACTCACCGTCAATAATCATGTTAAATCCTTTGATAGTATCTTTAATATCTACTAATACTCCCGGAATACCTGTAAACTGTTCAGCAACGTGGAACGGTTGAGATAAGAAACGTTGTACACGACGCGCTCTTGATACAGCAAGTTTATCATCTTCTGACAACTCTTCCATACCTAAGATAGCAATGATATCTTGTAACTGTTTGTATTTTTGTAGAATCTCTTTTACTCTTTGTGCACAATCATAATGCTCATTCCCTAAGATTTCTGGTGTTAAGATACGAGAAGTAGAATCTAATGGATCTACTGCAGGATAAATACCTAACTCAGCAATTTTACGAGACAATACCGTTGTAGCATCTAAGTGAGCGAAAGTTGTAGCTGGCGCAGGGTCAGTTAAGTCATCCGCAGGTACATATACCGCTTGAACTGAAGTAATTGATCCTTTTTTAGTCGAAGTAATACGCTCTTGCATCGCACCCATCTCAGTTGCTAATGTAGGTTGGTAACCTACCGCAGATGGCATACGTCCTAATAACGCTGACACCTCAGAACCTGCTTGTGTAAAACGGAAGATATTATCTACGAAGAAAAGTACATCTTTACCTTGATCTGATCCAGCTCCGTCACGGAAGTACTCAGCAATTGACAAACCTGATAAAGCAACACGAGCACGTGCCCCAGGTGGCTCATTCATCTGACCGAAAACGAAAGTTGCTTTAGAATCTCTCATTCCCACTTTATCAACTTTAGTTAGATCCCATCCACCATTTTCCATAGAGTGCATGAAATCTTCACCATATTTAATAATTCCTGACTCTAACATCTCACGAAGTAAGTCATTTCCTTCACGTGTTCTTTCACCTACTCCTGCGAATACAGAAAGACCACCGTGACCTTTTGCAATATTGTTAATTAACTCTTGAATCAATACCGTTTTACCTACTCCAGCACCACCGAATAATCCAATTTTACCTCCTTTAGCGTAAGGCTCAATTAAATCGATTACTTTAATACCAGTAAATAAAACTTCTGATGAAGTTGATAAATCTTCAAATTTAGGAGCTTGTCTATGGATTGGTAATCCGTTAGCACCTTCTTTTGGTAAATCTCCTAAACCATCGATAGCATCACCTACTACATTGAATAAACGCCCGTAGATATCTCCACCAATTGGCATTTGAATTGGAGCACCAGTAGCTTTAACATCAGCTCCTCTACTCAAACCATCTGTAGAGTCCATAGAGATTGTACGTACTGTATTTTCACCGATGTGAGATTGTACTTCCAATACTAATTTAGTACCATCGTTTTTAGTGATTTCTAATGAATCATAGATTTTTGGCAACTCAGCATCAGCTGTGTTAAACACAACATCTACAACTGGTCCAATAATTTGAGCAACTTTTCCTATTACTTGAGACATGCTTATGTATTATTAAATAGCTATTTAGTTATCAAAAACAAAGTGTTTTTTCAGAGTGCAAAGATAATTTTATAATTGTGAATTACAATACAAAATTTTGGTTTTTTTAACTCCTTGAAAATTAAACATCATAAAACACAAAAGCCATCGAGAATCCCGATGGCTTTTACTTCAATATTCTTTATTAACATTATAATATAGAAGGGAATAAAATTCTATATGTCCCAACATTAACTGTTTTTAAAGTAGATCCATATTTAGCATTGATTGCTTCAATAAATTTATTAGCAATTAACGCATAACCGCGAGGTGATGGATGAACCCCATCTAAAGAAAAAGCACCTCCAGTTACAAAATCTTCTTTTAAAGTGTATCCATTAACAGAAATACCATTAGGACTTGTTAACTGATTCATTATTGATTTTGCATCAACAAATGCCAAACCGTTTGCGTTTGCTGCAGCCTCAATAGTAACATTATAAGCATCTGTTGCAGCAATAATTTCATCTACTTCATTTTTACTTACAACCCACTTATCGGCCAAAGGAACCGAAACTCCATTAATAGCTACCGGATTACCACCAACTAATGTACCAATAAAAGCACTTGAAGGTAATACAGGATAATCATCAGCAGTAGCCGGCCTGTATGACGGTATACCATAAGCAGAAAGATCTGTCAAGTAACTATCTACAATAACAACTGGATTAGCTCCCACTTGAAAAACAACTCTTCTTCTGTCTGCTTCTGCTTGAGTGATCAAATTATTAGTCACGGCAACAGCCAAACCTCCATTATAGGTAGCATAACCACTATTCAGTTGTGAAACTTGAGTAGAGTTAAGAACCACGGGATTATAAGGAACAGTTGTAAAATGAGGCAAACTAGTTACATAAGGCAAATTAGCCACTACCCCTTTTCTTCCTCCTGTGGCTAGTTGAGTAGCTAAAGTATTATATGCTGCATCAAAATTTATAGTTGGCGTTATTGGATTAGAACCATCACCACCAGAAAGCGCATAACCAAGTACGTCATTCCCTCCTATCCAAAGTGAAAAGAACGTTGGTTGTTGAGTTAAAGCATCCGCAAGAACTGAAGTAGTACTTGAAGTAGCAAATCTAACAAAATATGGATTTGCAGATGGCGGAGAAGTAAGTAAACCAGCAATATTCCCATAACCTCCAGCTAAAAGATGATAACTTTTTGCACCTGGAACACCTAAATTTGTAAAAGCACCTGATAAATGCGACGACACATCGGTAGATGGTGTACCTGCAACAGGAGTTGGAACATTCCCTGGAGCTAAATAAAGCCTTGGACCTCCTAAAGCTGTATTTGTAAAACCTCCAATATTATCATTCATATAGGGAATAGTCATACTTCCTCCACCTGCAGCCATGAATTGACCTGATAAAATTGCAGGATAAGAAGTTTTCTGAGCCTCTTTAAACAAGGCCCCGTCACTATAACCAGCAGCAAAAGAATCACCCAAAGCTACATATTTTGAAAAATTTGCAGAACCAGAAGACACAGGTTCTTCTGTAATAACATCATCATCATTACACGCTACTATACTTAACGAAGCAAACAATAGCCATTTTATATTTTTTATCATTTTTTCTACTTTATTGAATTAAACCTTAATTATGGATTAATTGTCCAAGAAGCATAATATTGTTGACCAACATTACCTGCTCCCGGCACTTGAATATAGTCTTTACCACCTATATTAGCACCACCAACTTTAACTACTGATCTTAAGAAAGGAATTGTATAGTTAATTTGAGCATCAAAAACAACGTTTTCAGGAACCATAGCATCTACAAATGAAGACTGCCATAAATATTCTGTATTCCATCTTACGTTAGTATTAAATCCAAAATTTTTAAACAATTTGTCGCTACCAAAACTTCCTTTAACTCTGTGTTTTGGAGTATTGAAGCCAGGTTCAAAACTTGGATCTGAAGCCTCATCAAATTGAAAATCTGAATAATTATAACTTGCACCTAAGTCAAATTTACCAACTTTTCTATTCAAACCAATACCAAAGCCCAGTGACGTGATATCAGCTTTAGAATTAGTATATACTTGATAAACCCTTCTGTCACCACTTGCTAAGGCAGCAATTGCTTGCGGAGTTCCTACTTCCCCGTAATAAGGAGCAATAACATTTGCAGTATTAATAAAGTCCTTATACATATTGTAGTAACCATTGATATCAATACCTGTTTTCTCGAAGTTAGTTCTATATCCAACTTCAAATGCTTGCACTTTTTCAGGTTTCACCAATCCATATGTTGATTTTTCTAATAAACTAGCATCTCCTGTTGCAGAAAAAGCCTGAACAGACGCAGAAGTAAATGAATTATAGTAAGCATTATTACCATTTAAAGTATAATCTGAACCATTTGAAGCAGTAACCGTTTCTGAAAAACGAACTAAATTTTCAGGAGCTGATCCGATTAATGCAAATGGACCTAAATCTAAACCAATATATTGATCTTGAGTAGTTGGATTTCTAAAACCAGTTTGGTAAGAAACACGCAAGTTGTGTTGTTTATCCGCACCAGCTGCATAAGTCAATGAAGCTCTTGGAGAGAAATTTCCATCAAAATTTTTAGACTTATCATATCTTATTGATCCAGTAAATTTAAGCCTATCCTCCATCATTTTCTTTTGCAATTGAGTATACATCCCATATTCGCTATATCTCAATGGCTTGTCAAAATCTGTAAATATTGTTCCTTCAGAATTCATAACATACTCTCTCATTGAACCACCCACCTGAATTTCAGCAAATTGAATCAAATCCTTAAAGTTATAATTAACATCTGTGTGATATAATTTTGACTGATCAACAAACTTAGCACCTGATGTAAAATCAGAATTTCTAATCACTGAAGCTAAAGCAGCGTTATATTCAGGAGAACCTGGCAAGTATCTGCCCGTATCAGCAGTAGTTCTAGCAATTTTATGAGCATTTTCAGGAGTTTGACCAGCTAAAGTAGCTTGTATATATGCCCCAGCATATTGTCCAAACCAATTCTGGTCTGACTTCCAAGCACGATTAACATTCCAAGCAGCAAAACGCATGTCATAAGAATTCCCAGCATCTTCAGTAGTCATATAACCACGAACAAAGAAATTTCTAGATTTAACCTCTAACTTTGTTTGGTCCATATAGAAATTTTTCAAAAAATATCTGTTTGCTCCTTGATAAATAGTATTTCCAGTACCCAATTTATGTTGAGCTATAATCTCGATATCTTTTGCAAAGTTACTTTCTGAAGTTGCCCAAGGACGGAAATGTAATGAAGCATCAAACTTAACACTCTCAACTTTATTACTATTTAAATCTTGCTCAGCATAACCAGTTCTTGCAACATTGTAATTTGGTAATAAATTTACAGCAGCAGCAGGAATAAGTCCTAAATTAGCCAGAGACTGACCAACACTTTTAATATTAGTCGAAACTTCATCACCATAGGTATTCAAACCATCATAATTAGGATTAAAATCTAATCCTGAATTATTCTGTGTTAAATCTCTTCTATCATTAGCAATCCATTCTGTAGCAGAAAGCACTGAAAAATTTGCTTTTGCAGCAAAATGATCCGTAAATTTTTTAGCAGCTCTAATACCAAAGTCATAAACAGGGTTATCCCCAGCAGTTTCTTGAACTGTTCTTCCATATTTAAAATATGTAGAAATTCCTTCCTTAGCAAAAGGACTTCTACTATTCATAAAAACAATTCCATTAAATGCATTAGCTCCATATAAAGCCGAAGAAGCACCAGGTAAAATTTCAACACTTCCTGCATCAACATCATTCAAACCCAACAAGTTTCCTAAAATGAAGTTCAATGCTGGCGAAGAATTGTCCATACCATCCACCAACTGCATAAAACGAGTGTTTGCAACTGTAGCAAAGCCACGCGTATTAAGTGATTTAAATGAAAAACTACTTGTATTAAAATGAACATCTTTTAAATTTTCAAGTCCATCATAAAAAGTTGCAGCTGTAGTGTTTTTGATTTCCTTAGGCCCCATTCTCTCAATTGTAACTGGTGATTCTAAGACTCTCTCTGGAGCTCTAGAAGCAGAAACAACAATTTCATTTAAAGATGTAGATTCTTCAGAAAGAACAACTACTATTTCTTGTTCTTTTGAAGAAACTTCAAGGGTTTGCGCACTGTAGCCCATCATAGACACCTCGATTGTAAAAGGAAAAGCCGCACTTGTTTTAAGTGTAAATTTTCCATCAAAGCCACAAGACGTCCCTGTGGACGCTCCTACAACTTTAACATTTGCACCAGCAACTGGCTGCGAATTTGCATCAGTCACTGATCCTGAAATTGTATTTTGCGCAAAAGTTAAGGCACAAAAAAACAATGACAAAATAGTAAAATACATTCTCATTCTTTTGAATTTTGTTGGTTTATAAAGCCAATGTACAATAATTTTTGATATAAATAAAAAAAGGCTTAAAAAAATTGGCCATCATTAATTTTAATCCTTTTTTTTGTCAATTCACCGATTTTTAAACAAAATATATGTCACAAAACAGAATAAAAAAAGCACAAGAATTCTTGTGCTTTTTTTATTCTGTTTTCATAATGAGTTTTACTCTACAGTAACTGATTTTGCCAAGTTTCTTGGCTGATCAACATTACAACCTCTCATCACAGCAATATGATAAGATAATAATTGAAGTGGAATTGTCGTCAACAATGGTGATAATGCATCTGAAGTCTCAGGAACTTCAATCACATGATCAGCGAGAGCTCTTACTTGTTCATCTCCTTTTGTAACAACTGCAATAATTTTACCACTTCTCGATTTAATTTCTTGAATATTACTTACAACTTTATCATAATGACCCTGCTTAGGCGCAATAACAACCACAGGCATTTGTTCATCAATCAAAGCTATCGGACCATGCTTCATTTCTGCAGCAGGATAACCTTCAGCATGAATATATGATATCTCTTTTAATTTTAAAGCACCTTCTAAAGCAACTGGAAAATTATATCCTCTTCCTAAATACAAACAATTTTGAGCGTCTTTATAAACAGATGCAATTTGTTTTGTAACCTCATTTGTTTGAAGCGCTTCTTGTACTTTTTCTGGAATCATTTCTAATTCTGATAAATACCTATGATAATCAGAATTTGACAAAGTCCCTTTAAGTTTAGCCAAACGTAGAGCAATCATTGTAAGAACCGTAATTTGTGTTGTAAATGCTTTTGTTGAAGCCACCCCAATCTCAGGACCTGCATGAGTATAGGCTCCCGCATGAGTCTCTCTTGAAATTGAAGACCCAACAACATTACAAACCCCAAACACAAAAGCTCCTTTTTCTTTAGCTAACTTAATTGCTGCTAAAGTATCAGCCGTTTCTCCTGATTGAGAAATCGCTATTAAAACATCTTTATCATTAATGATTGGATTTCGATATCTAAATTCAGAAGCATACTCAACTTCAACTGGAATTCTGGCAAATTCTTCAAAAATATATTCAGCTACTAAACCAGCATGCCATGAAGTACCACAAGCAACAATCAAAATACGTTGAGCATTTGAAAAACGCTCAATATTATCATCAATACCGGCCATTTTAATAAGACCCTCATTTGCATGTAAACGCCCTCTATAAGTATCTTTAATTACACTAGGCTGTTCATAAATTTCCTTCATCATAAAATGATCGTATCCCCCTTTTTCAATTTGCTCTAAGTTCATTTGTAACTCTTGAACATAAGGGTCAACTAATGAATCATCTTTGATTTTACGAATTTTAAGAGGTTTATGCAATCTTATAATCGCCATTTCTTCATCTTCAAGATATATAGCATTTGCGGTATACTCTATAAATGGTGATGCATCTGAAGCAACAAAAAATTCGTTTTCTCCCAAACCAATAGCCAGAGGACTTCCTAAACGTGCTACTACAATTTCGTCTGGGTTATTTTTATCAAAAACACAAATAGCATAAGCACCTACAACTTGATTTAATGCAATTTGAACTGCTTTACCGAGTTTAATATTTTCTTTTTTCTGTACTTCTTCAATAAGATTAATCAAAACCTCAGTGTCAGTGTCAGACTTAAATTCATATCCTCTATTTATTAATTCTTTTTTTAACGGCTCATAGTTTTCTATAATTCCATTGTGAACAATAACCAAATTACCTGAATTTGAAACATGTGGATGAGAGTTAACATCATTAGGAACCCCATGAGTTGCCCATCTAGTGTGTCCTATCCCTATGGTTCCGTTAAAAGTAATTTCTTTAGCAGCTCTTTCTTCAAGGTCCGAGACTTTGCCCTTTGTTTTAGAAAGTTTTAAATCCTTACCATCATAAAGCACAACTCCTGCACTATCATAACCTCTATACTCTAAACGCTTAAGCCCTTTGATTACAATCGGATAAGCCTCTCTATGTCCTATATAACCTACTATTCCACACATAAATTATAATTTAATTAGGTTTTGTATAATAAATCTCAAACTTAACTTTTTTATCTGGATCAAGACTTGAATCAGTTCCGAACAATACTACACCATTTGGACTAACAACTGAACCAGAAGGAATTTTATCAAACTCTTTAACAAATCCTGAAGGCAATGCTGGTAATGTGAATTTATTTTTTAAAGCTAGATTTGAAACATTATTTATACTTTCTGTAACAACCAACCCCAACCTAACATTTTCTTTATCATAATCACTTGAAGCTAAAACTCTTCTTATATGATCAGTAATCCTAATTCTATATTTTTTTACTCCTTGATCGTCTTTATATAGAATACCTCCAAAAATAAATTTGTTTATTTTTGGATTAGTCGAAACGGATGTCGGATCAATTGAGTAATCATACAAAACTTTGTCATTATTTGCATCAAAAAGATAAATTCTATTTGGATTTCCAAGCGAAGAATCTACTGTAAAATAAAGACTTGCATCGTTTATTAAAACTTTTTTATCTCTTAATTGCTGCAATTCAGTTCCTGAAAATAGCTCAATAAAAGCCATAGAGCCCTGACCACCTTTTAAATAAATTCTAGAATCACCACTTGGTATAGAAACATTATTTTCAAATAGATTAACCATTTGCCCTGACATATTTAAAACAAGTTCTTTCATTTCTAACTCTGGATTAGCAGAAGTGTCATTGTCTGTCTTATGCTGCTTGTAGTATATAGTCACATTACCTTTTGCAAAATCAAGCATCATTGATGTATAATTAGCACCTATTTGTTCAACTTGAAAATACAAACCTTTAAAATATGATCTAAAATTAGAATTATTTGTAAAAAATTGTTTAGTACCAAGATTAGTCTCGTCCCTAGCAGCATCTAAAATAGCCGTTTTAAAATAATTTTTATCCAATTTTAGGCGCATTCTAGGATTACTTCTAGACTGCACATTTTCGTTAGTTTTTGGCATCATATTTAAATCACCATCCACTTTAAACCTAACATACTCTTTTTTATCAGGAACAAACTGATCATTTTGCTTAACATCAGGATCATTATTAAGTACATTATCTACTATATTACTTGAAAACTTACTATTGTCATCCGAATAATACTTTTTTGCAGTTGCAAAATCTTCATTAGGATCATAACTATTAAGAGTGTATCCATTTCTATAAACCTTCAACTTTATAGCATCAAACTCTTGATCTACAGTATTAGAAGTATAGATAGAATCTAAATCATATTTCCCCCAACCATTAGAATCTGTAGATAATTTAGTACTAAAATATGGCACGGTTAAAACAACACTATCAACTTGAACTCCAGAATGAATTTCAGGTTCAAAATCAGACAAAGCAAGCTGTGTTGCAAAATGATTTTTTGTTACTTCATTCGGCCCTCCAAACAATGAATTATCAATAACTCCTAATTGGTGAATGTAAAGTCCATTTGTTTGTACTGGACCAGTAATTTGATTTGATGACTTAATTGATAATGGACCTGTATACTTTTCAAATAAAAAATTTTCATTTCCTACAATATCTGATCCAATTGAATTGTAATCCTTATCACAAGAAACTATAAATAAAGCCATAAAAGCAACAGCTAGGCCCTTAAAAAAAATGGTATTCGTCATTAGTTTAACCTAAAATTTGATTTTTATAAAACTCAGTATACGCTTCCGCAAACGTATCTTTCGAGGCGAAAGGTAAAAAAGGTTTTTTTGAAGCTTCTATAAATTTTGTTAAATTTGAAGAAATGTCTTCTGATGCAATCACCACACCATCTGAATGATTGATTGATGCCATCATTATATTTTCGAAAGTTGGATTATCCAATTCTTGAACAGCTTCTTGAGGCACCCCATCAAATTGAACTTTTTTACCCATTTCTAAATCTAGAGTTCCATCAAAAGACTGACTAAAGACTGAAGTAACAATCTTAGTATCTGCAAATAAAGCCTCGTCTTTGTAGTAATGTTTCATGTAAATTGGCAACATTGCAGCTAACCAACCATGAACATGAATAATATCTGGAACCCAGTTTAATTTTTTAACCGTTTCAACTACTCCTTTTGCAAAAAAGATTGCTCTTTCATCATTATCAGGATAAAGCACCCCTTCTTCATCAGTAAACGTTGCTTTTCTCTTGAAATACTCATCATTATCGATAAAATACACCTGAATTCTTTCCTTTGGAATCGAAGCTACTTTAATAATCAACGGCATATCTACATCATTCACCACCAAATTCATTCCAGAAAGCCTAATCACTTCGTGTAATTGATGTCTTCTTTCATTTACATTACCATATCTTGGCATAAAAATTCTTATTTGCCCACCACGATCATTAATCATTTTTGGCACATCATAAGACATCAAAGAAACCTCATTTTCAGCAAGATAGGGCACTACTTCGGATGATACATACAAAATCCTTTTATCCTCCATGTTATTTTTTTGTTTTGTTTATTGGACACAAATCCATGCAAAATTACAAAAAATTACGAAGATATTGACGAAAATAGTAAGTTTGCATGGAATTTAATGATTACACATGACCGTTTTTGTCAAACAAAATGAGCTAAAAGATTATTTAAAATCCTTCTGGGATGAAAAAAAATCTATTGGTTTCGTGCCAACAATGGGTGCCCTACACCAAGGACATCTTTCACTAATGAGTGAGTCACTCAAAAAGAACTCCTTAACTGTAGTGAGCATTTTTGTTAATCCAACTCAGTTTAACAATCCTGAGGATTTGAAAAAATACCCAAGAACTCTTGACTCTGACGTAGAAAAAATAAAAAATCTAGATTCAAATATAATTGTCTATGCACCAACCGTTGATGACATCTACGAAGGAAAAACAGAATCGACATCTTTCAAGTATGACGGCCTAGAGTTTCAAATGGAAGGGAAACATCGTCCTGGACATTTTGATGGCGTAGGAACAATAGTGAAAAAGTTATTTGAAATTGTACAACCCAACAACGCTTACTTTGGTGAGAAAGATTTTCAGCAGTTACAAATTGTAAAAAAACTAGTTGAAAAATATAAAATTCCAGTAAAAATAAATGGCTGTAAAATTCATCGCGAAGCAAATGGACTAGCAATGAGTTCACGCAATGAAAGACTTTCAAACGAAGAACGTTCTAAAGCATCATTTATTTTTAAAACCATTTCTGAAGCAGCAAAACTTTTTTCTAAAAAAAGCGCTCAAGAAGTTAGTAATTGGGTAAACGACCAATTCAAAAAACAAAATACATTTGAGCTTGAATATTTTGAAATTGCAGACGAAGCAACTTTAATTGAATGCAAGAGAAAAAATAAAAACAAAAAATACCGAGCGTTTATAGCAGTTTTTGTAAACAATATTAGATTGATTGATAACATTTCCCTAAAATAATATAACTTTGCAACATGCGAATTCAGGTAGTAAAATCTAAAATACACAGAGTTAGAGTAACTGGCGCCGATTTGAATTACATCGGTAGTATAACTATTGACGAGGCTCTGATGGAAGCTTCAAATATTTTTGAAGGCGAGAAAGTATCAATTGTAAATATTAATAACGGTGAGCGTTTAGAAACCTATGCTATAACAGGACCAAGAAATAGTGGAGAAATAACACTTAATGGACCTGCAGCTCGAAAAGTTCATAAAGACGACATCATTATTATTATTGCTTACGGAAGTATTGATATGGAAGAGGCTAAAAACTTCAAACCCTCTATTATTTTCCCTAACGAAAAAGACAATTCGTTAAGATAATCGTGAAGAATAAAATAAGTTCTTACGCCAGTGTCATAATTCCAATTCTTTTAGGAGCTGGCTTAACTTATTACACATACAATTCTTTTTCTGATCAGCAAATTGCTCAGATGAAGAGTTATTTTATAACTGCTAATTACAACTACGTCCTTGTATCACTAGGAATAGCCATTTTAGGATGTGTGTTCAGAGCATACAGATGGAAATACACATTAACAGAAATAGGCACAGTTCCTGATTTCAAACTAAATTTTGTAGCAGTATGTATTGGCTATTTTGTTAATTTAACCATTCCAAGATCCGGTGAAGTTTCAAGAGCCCTAATTCTTAAAAGATATAGAGACAAACCTTTTGACAAAGTTTTTGGAACAATTATAGCAGAAAGAATAGTTGATTTAATATTCTTGTTACTTTTTGTTTTTACAGCATTAACTTTAGAATTCAAAACCCTTAAAAGCTTTTTATTACTTTACATTCCTGTAGAAAAATTAGGCTGGTTATTGTTTTTTGGATTCATAGGATTCATAACTTTTATTTTGATTTACAAATATTCAAAATGGAAGTTTGTTTTACTTTTAAAGTCAAAAGTAGAAGGTTTAAAAGAAGGTATTTTTAGTGTGCTGAATATGCCTAACAAATGGAGATTTTTATTCTTTACACTACTGATTTGGTTGTCTTATGTATTAATGTTTTACATAACAGTTTTTGCACTTGAAGCCACAAGCCATATTAGCATTGGAACCATAATTGTTGCTTTTGTAATAGGCGGTTTAACTATGTCATTTACAAATGGGGGCTTTGGTTTTTTCCCTGTATTAATAGCTAAAATCTTATTCCTCTACAACATACCTTTAGAGGCAGGAAATGCTTTTGGATGGATTATATGGACGTCTCAATTGCTTATTACAATCCTTCTGGGCGTTTTTGCCTTTTTAGTTTTACCAATCGTAGGGAAAAAGAAATAAATTAGTATCTTGGTCGTTAAATACAGTCAAAGACTAATTTATTTTTATTATGAAAAATGCACTTTACCTACTAGTACTTTTCTTTTCATTTTCAGTATTTGCACAAACAACTGAAAGTTTTCGTTCAGCAAAAATGGGAGGAAATAGAGACATAAGAGTAAAACTTCCCGCTTCTTACGAAAAAAATACCGAGAAAAAATATCCTTTAATTTTAGTTTTAGACAGCGAATTTTTATTTGATCCTTTTGCAGGAAACTTATCATACGCAAATTACTGGGATGATGTTCCTGAAGTTATATTAGTTGGTGTAAACCAAAATAAAAACAACGAACGTGAAGATGATTCTGACACGGATCCTAAAACTGGTTTACCTGGAGGAAAAGGAGCTGCTTTTTTTGAATTTATAGGAACTGAACTACTTCCATATTTAGAGACTAAATATAGAGTTGCCCCTTTCAAAGTGATTGCTGGTCTAGATTTAACTGCTGGATTTTTAAACACCTATTTATACAAAGATACTCCTATATTTCAAGGATATATTTCTTTTAGCCCTGAACTATATACAAATATGGAAACCAGAATTCCGCAACGTTTAGCAGCTGCAAAAGAACCAATTTTTTACTACCATGCAACAGCCGAAGGCGATTTAAAAAAAATGAGAACTCGTATCAATGCGTTGAACGAAAACATGAAGGCGGTAAAAAACGAGTTAGTAAACTACAAATTTGAAGAATTCAAAGGCGGATCTCACTATTCTATTCCAACTAACGGAATCCCGAGTGCTTTATATCAATTTTTTGAAGTATACAGACCAATTTCATCTATCGAATACCAAGAAAAAATTGCTCCTCTAAAAGAAGGTTTTGTTGTGTATTTAAACAAGAAATATGAAATGATAGAAAAAGCATTGGGTATAAAAATGAATGTTCGTATAAACGATTTCAAAGCCATCGAGACTGCTATCATTAAAAATGAGGCTTGGAATGAATATGAAGAATTAGCACAAATTTCTGGACAACAGTATGAAAAAACCATGTTATACGATTATCACATGGGGAATTATTGGGAAAAAAGAAAAGAAATAAAAAGAGCAATTAAATGCTATCAAGATGGATTTACTAAACAAGAAATTGCTGGCCTAACAAAAGACATGATGATGAATAAAGCCGAGGATTTGAAAGCTTTATTACCTAAAAAAGAAAAACTTAAAGGAGGAAAAGCCAAAGATGTAGTTACTGAAGAAGCTCCAGCAGAAGAAACACCAGCGACTGACACTCCAGTGGAAGAAACCCCAACAGAAGAGAAAAAACCAGAATAATTTCGAGATAAATTTTAAATGGCTAAAATAAAAACCTCTTTCTTTTGTCAGAGTTGTGGTACTCAATTTGCAAAATGGCAAGGTCAATGTACAGCTTGTAAAGAATGGAATACCATAGTTGAAGAAATTATTCAAAAAGAAGAAAAAACTGCCTGGAAATCTGAACCATCAGCTGTAAAAAAAGCAGCTAAACCTTTACGTATTCATGAAATTGATTCTACAGAAGAAATTAGAATAAATACCACCGACGATGAATTAAATCGAGTGTTGGGAGGAGGTTTAGTTCCCGGTTCTTTAACCCTTTTAGGCGGTGAGCCTGGAATTGGAAAAAGTACATTATTACTTCAGATTTCCTTAAAATTGCCTTACAAAACCTTATACGTTTCAGGAGAAGAAAGTCAGAAGCAAATAAAAATGCGTGCTGAACGTATCACTCCAGATGGTGATAACTGTTATATTCTAACCGAAACCAAAACACAAAATATTTTCAGACAAATTGAAGAAATTGAACCCGAAATTGTAATTATCGATTCTATTCAAACCTTACAAACTGATTATATAGAGTCATCAGCAGGAAGCATTTCTCAAATTAGAGAATGTACTGCTGAATTAATCAAATTTGCTAAAGAAACTAACACACCAGTAATCTTAATTGGACATATCACAAAAGATGGAAACATTGCTGGTCCAAAGATTTTGGAGCACATGGTCGATACCGTTTTACAATTTGAAGGTGATAGAAATCATGTGTACCGAATTTTACGTTCCCTAAAAAATCGTTTTGGTTCAACTGCCGAATTAGGGATTTACGAAATGCAAGGCTCAGGATTGAGAGAAGTATCTAATCCTTCGGAAATTTTGATTTCCCATAAAGAAGAAGAATTATCAGGAACAGCAATTGCTACAACTCTTGAAGGTATGCGCCCCTTAATGATAGAAATTCAAGCATTAGTTTCAACTGCAGTATATGGAACTCCGCAACGTAGCACAACTGGTTACAATGCTAAGCGATTAAACATGATTTTGGCAGTATTAGAAAAACGTGCTGGTTTTCGTTTAGGAGCTAAAGACGTATTTTTAAATGTGACTGGAGGTATTTCAGTAGATGATCCTGCAATTGATTTGGCTGTTGTTGCGGCTATTCTATCTTCTAACGAAGATATTCCAGTGGGTAAAGATTTTTGTTTTGCTGGTGAAGTTGGTCTTTCTGGAGAAATTCGGCCTGTTAATAGAATCGAACAACGCATTCAAGAAGCCGAAAAATTAGGTTTTTCAACAGTTTTCATCTCAAAATACAATAAAATTTCTACTAAATTTCCTGGAATAAAGGTGGTTTTAGTAAGCAAAATTGAAGAAGTGGTTAGTGAATTGTTTGGTTAATCTATGAAACCTTACTCTGAAATATTACAACTTGTACAATCCTACCACGAACTAGGAGAAACCATTGCTGCAGCAAATTTAGTTATAGAAGAATACGGAATCAAACATCCAAATTTTAAAAACTTTGAGCTTCGCGAAAAAGCAAAACCAGAATACATTTTAATGACCACCGAAGGTGCTTTTGGACAACCCAACATTATTCGTATTCCTGAAAATACTTTTGAGTTTGAGTTTGTGTTGATGCTTAATTTAATTGCTCACGAAATGATTCATATTGGTCAAAAAGCCGTGGGTAATTTCGTCGTAGACAGAAACGAAAGGGAATGGCAAGCCTATTATGAGATGTTATTTCATAAAACTTACCCTCAAGTTCCTGATGTTCCAAGCTACCAACAAAAATTTTTTGCCAACAAAGCGTTAGACTATTACAATAAAATGGGTAAAGATTCTGTTTTACAAGAAAAATATGCTCATCAGAAAAAAGAAGTAGAAGATTTTGTAGCTTCGCTTCCATAAATCATCCCAAATTTTATTACCAATGAGAACCAAAAAACAATGGTTTTTTCTGATTCTTAAAATAGTTATTATACTAATTATAGTGCTTATCGGAAGTGTTTATTTCTTCCGAGATACTCTTTTGCAACAAGCTTTAGATAAGGCAAAAAATAAATTCAACACAGAATATAACTCGGATTTTAATGTTGGTAGCGCTAAATTTTTAGGCACTACTGGAGTTGAATTGAACAATATAACGCTAATTCCACATGAAGCAGACACTCTTTTATCTGTTCAAAAAATAAAGACCGAAGTAAGTTTACTTCAATTACTTACTGGAGATGTTCAATTGAATAATTTAGAAATGCAAAATGGTTTTATTCAATTGGTTAAAAATGAAAACGGAAAAAACTTTGATGCTTTTTTAAAGAAAGAAAAAAACGAAGAAAAAACCAATGACAAAAGAGATTATGCAAAGCTTGTCAATAGAATTTTAAACAAGTTACTGAACCTAGTCCCTGCTCAAATGAATTTGACAAACTTATCCCTTCGTATTAACGATATGGATAAAAAAGTGCAATTTCATATGGATGATTTAAAATTAGTAAACAATGAACTTGACACACAAATCAAGGTTACTACGAATACTTTTTCTCAAAACTGGAACATAAAAGGATATGCCAATCCAAGAGATAAAAAAGCGGATTTATTATTTGCTTCAGGCGATACTTCAAAAATCCAAGTTCCTTATATAGATGAAAGATTTGGTTTGAAATCCAGCTTTGATAAAATTCGCCTTAAATTAGACAACCTCGATATGTCTTTTGGCAAACTACACATTGATGGTGTAGCATCTATTGAGAACTTCACAATCAATCATCCAAAAATTGCCAAGAAAGATGTAGTTATCAAAAACGCTCAGTTTGATTACAGATTCTTACTAGGAAGTGATTTTATAGCTATTGATAGTACTTCGGAAGCTCAACTTAATAAAATAAAAGTAAAACCCTATTTAGAGTATAATACTGAGGAAGATACTGTTTACTCGCTAAAACTGAATATCGACACCATGAAAGCGCAAGATTTTATTACTTCGCTTCCAGATGGTCTATTCTCTCATTTTGTAGGTATGGAAGCCGAAGGTGAATTTGATTACAAGCTCAATTTTCAATTCAATAAAAACAAGCCAAATAAACTTATTTTTGATAGTAAATTCAACAAACACAACTTACGAATTGTAAAATATGGAGATGCAAATCTTGAGAAACTAAATACAGAATTCACTTATCGAGCAATCGAAAACGGAGTGCTTCAAAGGCCTATTTTTGTGGGCGCTTCTAATCCAAATTTCACACCGTTAGAGTTAATTTCACCTTATCTGAAACACGCCGTTCTTACAAACGAAGACCCTTCGTTTATGCGCCATCGTGGTTTTATTTCGGAAGCATTTAAACAATCTATAGCGAAAAACATTCGTACCAAAAAGTTCTCCCGTGGTGCTAGTACCATCAGTATGCAATTGGTGAAAAACGTATTCTTAACTCGCGAAAAAACTTTATCAAGAAAGCTGGAAGAAATCTTATTAGTTTATATTCTTGAAAATAACCGAATTGCTTCTAAAGAACGTATGCTTGAAGTATACTTTAATGTAATTGAATGGGGGCCTAATGTTTACGGAATTGGGGAAGCTGCCGAATTTTACTTCCAGAAAAAACCTATCGATTTGACTTTGAACGAATGTTTGTACTTAGCTTCAATTGTGCCAAAACCTAAGAAGTTTATGTATCAATTTAACGAAGAAGGGAATCAAAAATCATATGCTGAAAAAAACCAGAAGTTTATTAAAAACCTAATGCTTCGCAGGGGATTAATTACTAGTGACGATACTATTGGACAATCAATACCAATTTATGTTTCAGGAAGAGCTCGTTCATACTTACGTATTAAAGTTGTACAAGACACAATTGCAATAGACTCCACAGCTTCGGTAAGTGATTTTGATTTTTAATTATTTAAAATTCTTTAAAAACTGTTCTTTGTAAGTGGGAGAAACTTCAATTTCTGCGGCATCATTTAGTACTACATATCCACCTTTGTTGTAAGACTTAACATAATTGATGTTGATGATATGAGATTTGTGTACACGTAAAAAAGGGAAAGGTAAAATTTCCGTGAAATGTTTTAGGAAACGGCAGACCATTTTTTTACTACCATCGGCCAAATGTAAATCAGTGAAATTTCCATTACCGCGAAGCCTTACAATGTCTTCCATTTTTACCACTTCAAAACCTTCAAGTGTAGGCAAAATTACTTGCTTTTTTTCAGGTTGAGTCTCTCGAAAATTTTCAACTATAATCTTATTTCTATTAAATAATTCGTGATTTAGAATATGTTGTTGCACTTTATTTACTGCTACGATCAATTCTTCAATACTAATTGGCTTAAGCAAATAATAAGCCGCACTTTGGTTTAACGCTTTTAATGAATATTCAGAAAAAGCAGTGACAAAAATAGTTTCAAAATGTAAATCCTTACAAGCTTCCAACACATCAAAAGCATTGCCAAATGGCATTTCGACATCCAAAAAAACCAATTGAGGTGTTACTTCATGTAACAATGGAACCGCTTCTTTTATATTTTGAGCCTCCCCTATTACCTCAACCATTGGACAGTACTTGCTTAGATAATTTTTAAGCACTTCTCGTGCAGCAATTTCATCTTCAACAATAACTGCTTGTATTTTTTGAAATGTCATCATACTTTTTCAATCTTAGGGAATACAATTTTTACTACTGTTCCTGTTTCTCCGCTATTTTTTTCAGTAATAGAAAAAGAAATATTGGTTT
Source organism: Flavobacterium terrae (assembly GCF_900142035.1). Taxonomy (GTDB): domain Bacteria; phylum Bacteroidota; class Bacteroidia; order Flavobacteriales; family Flavobacteriaceae; genus Flavobacterium; species Flavobacterium terrae. The sequence goes on from NZ_FQZI01000001.1 coordinate 214,409, forward strand.
TGTACAATTCATTCAAAAGATTTATACGCTCTTTGGTATTGGTAACTCCACGCGACTGATGTACTTTTTGATTTCGGGTTTTAAGTTCGGCACTTTGTGTTAATCCAATTCCGTTGTCATCCACAATCACCGAAATTTCTCCTCTATTCAATTCAAACTTCAGCAATAAAAGTCCTTTGGTTTCACGATAACGTAAACCGTGCCAGATTGCATTTTCAAGATGAGGCTGAATTAACATATTAGGCACTAAAACCACTTCGGTATCTAAAGCATCATCTATCAATATTTCATAATCAAATTTATCCTGAAAACGAAGATGTTCTAAATCCAAATACTTTTTAAGCTGTTCTGTTTCATTACTTAAACTAATAAAATCTTTGTTTGAATTCTCCATCATGTTACGCATTAAATGTGAGTATGACGAAAGATATTTATTGGCTTCTAATTCTTTATTCTGTGAAATAAACTGGTTCACACTATTCAAACTATTGAAAATAAAATGAGGATTCATTTCCCTACGCAACGATTGCAACGCAATTTCTTTGTTTTTAGTTTTAATAGAATATAAAGCCTTTACAATAAAACCTACCAAAAGCAACAACAAAGCAGAAATCCCAATTAGGAAATAATTAAAAGTGTTTTTCTTCGAAATTAACTCGTCTTTTAATTGTTTTTCTTTTTCAAGTTGTTTGATTCTGTCCTCGGTAACCTGAAAAGTTTTTTCATCAATCAGTGTGCTATCTTTTTTTATCAATTGGTCAAAATTCTTAAAAAAGTCTTCATACAAAGCCATGCTTTCTTTTTGTTTTCCATTCGACTTATAGTACTCAAGTAATTGCTTTAAACTACTTTTAACCTCATCTGTTTTACCATAATGTGATGCTAAACTATAGGCCTTTTTTAAAGAAGCTACCGCATTTTCAGGTTCTTCCTTTTTAAAATATATTGTGCTTAATGATTGTAATTGTTTAATCTGTGTGTCAAAATCATTTTGCTTAACAGCATCATCCAATAACTTTTGATTAATTGTAATGGCTTTATCAAACTGATTATCGGCAGCATATACTTTTGCAATTTCGTTCTTTAGCTTTACCACTTCTTCGGGTTTATCTTTAGAATAATTAATTGCTTTTGTAAAATTCAAAATGGCATCTTCACTATTACGCTGTACCAAACTAGCTTCAGCTTGTTGCTTATAGGCCTCGGCAACTTCTTCTTTTTTATCTTCTTTTTCTAACAATCGAACGTTCGATTTGGAATATTCCATTTGTGCAGCTGGATTATCAACATTTCGTAAACGATTAGCATCGTTTTTATTGATTAGTTCAGCATCTTTATCATTTGATGCAGCACCTGCCATTTCATAACTTTTAATAGCTGCATTTACTTTATTTTGTGATTCCTGTACTTTAGCTAGACTTCTAGCTACTCTGGTTTTATCACTATTTAAGTTTAGTTTAGTATAACTTGCCAAAGCTTTCTTAAGATACTCTTCAGCTTTTGCAAAATCTTGTTTATTTGAAAATCCTTTAGCTAAAGTTTCATAATTCTTAGCAATCTTTAATTCATTGTTGGAGTCTAGTGATTCTTTTAAGTCATCTGCAGCCTTGCTAATTTTTACTGGATATGCTTTTTTGCTTTTATACTTTGGCACAATACTATCTTGTTGTGCTACCATTTCAAATTGAAACCCTAACACAAAAACAACAGTCCAAAACATCCAACTTACTCGCATCTTCTTTGTAAATATTTGACAATGTAAAGAAACTATTTTAAAAAATGCTATCAAAACGGTTTCACCAAGTCAACTCCCTCTTTCACCCATTCTGCAAAAAACGTGCAATTTCTTAGAATAATTTTGAGGTATAATCTTAAAACGAAAAGCTATGAAAACCGGAAAACTTTTAATTGCAATAGGAAGCACCTTGTTACTTTCAGGAATAGTCCTTACAGCAAAAACTAATACTGAAAAACGATTAATTTCTAGATATGAAAAACAAACTCCAGTAAAAAAACCAACTACTGAAGAAAAACCTTGTGTGTTCATGTCTGTAATGGGAGAACAATCTGTAGAAAATCAATCCGTAAATAAAACAGACGCTAAAGTAAAAATTGCCATTGATAAAGGAGAAGCATGGCTAGGCAAAGCCCAAAATCAAGATGGCGGATGGGGCGCAGGATCACATTCTAATCAAGGTGAAATGAATCCGCACGCAGTGAGTTCTGATCCTGCAACAACAGCTATGGCTTCAATGGCTTTGTATCGCATGGGTTATTCAATAAATTCAGGAAAATACAAACAAGAATTATCTAATGCTCTTCAATATTTACTTAATGAGGTTGAAAAAAACAAAGACAATGAATTTATCACCCAAATAAGAGGTACACAAATTCAAACCAAACTAGGACAAAACATTGATGCGGTTTTAACACTACAATTTCTAAATCAAATCATACCAACTATTACAGATCAAAAATTGGCTAAGAAAGTTGAAGATGCCATTCAAATATGTGTCGATAAAATAGAAAAATCCTATGACGGAAATGGAAAAGTTTCAGGAGCTGGTTGGGCTGGTGTATTACAATCTTCTTTTGCTAATTCAGGGTTAGAACAGGCGTCAAAAAACAAAAATATTAAAGTGAACAAAGACAAAATTGATGCTGCAAGAAAATACCAAAAAGACAATTACGATACCGAAAGAAATACAGCAAAAACCGAAGATGGTGCAGGTGTTATGTTGTACGCAGTAAGTAGCTCAGTTAGGGGAAGTGCTGCTGAAGCAAAAGAAGCAGAAGATTTACTTGAAAATGCAAAAGCTTCAGGAAAAATTGACAAAAAAGCGGTCATGAATAAAGAAAACCTTGAAAAAATAGGTGTTTCAAAAGAGAAAGCTTCTTCATATGATGTGGCGACCAAAGTTTATAAAGCAGCAAAAACGCAAGCAATGGATAACAATGTTATGAATGGTTTTGGAAATAACGGAGGTGAAGAGTTTCTTAGTTTCTTACAAACTGGAGAGTCTATGATGGTTAAAAAAGATGACGATTGGAAAAATTGGTACGATAATGTAAGTGGAAAAATGATAAAAATCCAAAATGATAATGGCAGCTGGAATGGTCATCATTGTATTACAAGCCCAGTATTTTGTACTGCAACTAGCTTACTTATTTTAACCATAGAAAACGACATTAAAAGCTTTCAACAATAATTTTAAAAATATATATTATGAAAACTCAACTTATATTATCAGCAACATTATTAGCAACTTCATTATCATTTGCATCTTGCAATTCATCAACTGCAAAACCAAAAGAACCTAAGAAAACAGAGGTTGCAAACGAAACTACAAAAATTCAAGTAGCTCTTTTACTAGATACGTCAAACAGCATGGACGGATTGATAGAACAAGCAAAATCCCGTTTATGGAATATTGTAAATACTCTAACCACTTTAAAATACAATGGAAAAACACCAGATATCGAAATTGGTTTATATGAATATGGTAACGATGCCCTTTCTGCACAAGCAAATTATATCAGACAAGTTGCACCATTAACAACCGATTTGGATTTAATTTCTGAAAAATTATTTTCTTTAAGAACCAATGGAGGTTCAGAATACTGTGGCGCAGTGATATCAGATGCTACACGACAATTATCTTGGGGCAAAGACAACAACAATATGAAATTGATCTACATTGCTGGGAACGAACCTTTCAATCAAGGCAATATTAATTATAAAGAAGCCATAAGTGATGCTTTACGAAATGACATCTATGTAAATACTATTTTCTGTGGAGATCAAATGGAAGGAATTAGAACATTTTGGAGAGATGGTGCCGATGCAGGTAAAGGAAAATACTTTAATATCGATTCTAATAGAGCTGTTCATTATATAGTAACGCCTTATGATGTTAGAATTTCAGAATGTAATGTTTTAATGAATGACACTTATATTGGTTACGGAAGCATGGGTTATGAAAAGAAAATGAATCAAGCAACACAAGATTCTAACGCAAAAGGGGTTTCTTCGGCTAATTATGCCGAAAGAGCAGTAAGCAAATCAAAAGTTGCATACAAAAATGAAAGTTGGGATTTAGTTGACAGAGCTAAAAAAGACAAAGATGTGGTTGCTAAACTAAGAAAGGAAGAATTACCAAAAGAGTTGCAAAACAAATCGAAGGAAGAAATTCAGGCATATGTAGATAAAAAATCAAAAGAACGTGAAGTTCTTCAGAAAGAAATTACCGAATTAGGCAAAAAACGTCAAGCTTATATCGATGAGGAAATGAAGAAAACAAAATCTCAAGACGATCTAGGAAATGCCATAAACACCTCTATCATTGGCTTTGCTAAAACGAAAGGCTACTCAGTAGAAAAATAATTTGGTTTTATAAGAATTTCCCGACTTTTATGTCGGGATTTTTTATAACTTTATAACAATCAAACAATTACAACCATGAGATTTTTATACCTACTTATTGCCTTAGTCTTTATACAATTTGAAAGTAAATCACAAACTGGTACTATTGCTTTACAAAGTTTTGGAACAGGATTTGCCTCTCCTGTAGATATTGAAAACTGTGGTGATAGCAGATTATTTGTTGTTGAACAAGATGGGTTAATTAGAATTTTAAACAGCAATGGAACAATAAATCCAACTCCTTTCTTAAACATTACCTCATTGACAAATCAAAGTGGTGAACAAGGTTTACTTGGTCTTGCTTTTCATCCTAATTACAGTACAAATGGTTTGTTTTACATCAACTATACTAATACAAGTGGCAATACTGTAATCGCTCGTTATTCTGTTAATTCAGGAAATCCAAACATAGCAAATACAACAGGAACAATTTTACTCACAGTGAATCAACCATTCACCAACCATAATGGAGGTACATTAAAATTTGGTTCTGATGGTTATTTATATATTGGCATGGGAGATGGTGGTAGTGGTGGAGACCCCGGCAATAGAGCACAAAACATCAATGAGTTACTGGGAAAAATGCTTCGAATCGATGTTAATTCTGGAAGTCCTTACGGAATTCCACCTACTAATCCGTATGTTGGAATAGCTGGTGCTGATGAGATTTGGGCAATAGGTTTACGAAATCCTTGGAAGTTCTCTTTTGATAGACAAACAGGAGATTTGTGGATTGCTGATGTAGGCCAAAATCAATACGAAGAAGTAAATAGAGCAACAGCATCTGAAAGTGGTTTGAATTATGGTTGGCGTTGTTATGAAGGTAATACTGCATACAATACAGCGGGTTGTGCTGCGCAATCAACAATGAAATCGCCTTTATTTACAACGAACCACACCAATGGTTTTTGTTCTATCACTGGAGGATATGTTTACCGAGGCACACAATACCCGAATTTTCAAGGAAAATATTTCTTTTCTGATTATTGCAAAGCTCAAATTGGGTCAAGTGACGGCTTAGGAAATGTTTCTTTTTCGGCAACATTTAGTGGTAATAATTTTGTGTCTTTTGGAGAAGATGTAAATGGTGAATTGTATGTAGCATCAATAAACGGAACTATTTACAAATTAATAGATAGTTCTTTAAGTGTTACAGAGAACAGTCTAACTTCTGTTAAAGTTTATCCTAATCCAGTTACTAATGAATTATATATTAGTAATTCAGACATTGCAAATCCAATTCGCAATATTGAAATTCTTGACCTACAAGGCAAATCAATTCTGAAAGAAACCAATAAGAGCCAACCCATTACCTATGTAAACACAAATCATCTATCGAATGGTTTGTACTTTTTAAAAATAACCAATGATTCTGGCTCACATTTTATCCATAAATTAATTAAGGAATAAATAACTTTATGGTGCTGGATTAGGTATTAGTTCCTGAATTTTTTCAATTTGATTCAGCACATCATCTGTTAATCTAACATCGAAGGCATTAATATTTTCTTCTAATTGATCTAGAGAAGTAGCTCCAATAATGGTTGAAGTCACAAATTTTTGATGATGCACAAAAGCAAGTGCCATTTCTGTTAATGTCAATCCTAAACTATGCGCTAAGTCTTGGTACATTTTGGTCACTTTGTAGCAATTTTCATTAGTGTAACGCACAAAATTCGGGAAAGTCCCCATACGTGAATTGGTTGGTGTTTCATTTAAATATTTACCTGTTAAGAAGCCAAAGGCCAAAGGAGAATAAGCTAATAAACCCACATTTTCTCGCATACATATTTCAGATAAACCAACCTCAAATAACCTATTAAGTAATGAATATGGATTTTGTATTGTAGCAATTCTAGGTAAATTATGTTTTTCTGCTTCGTTTAGAAACTTCATTACACCCCAAGGGTTTTCATTAGAAACACCTATATGCTTAATTTTACCATCTTTAATTAAACCATCAAAAACAGTCAAAACTTCAAAGATATTTTCTTGCCAATTAGCATCAATATCCGAAATACCTCTTTTCCCAAACATATTCATAACCCTTTCAGGCCAGTGCATCTGATATAAATCAATACAATCTATTTGAAGGTTTTTTAAACTTAATTCAACAGCTTCATGGATGCTTTTCTTAGAAAAATCTAAAGGCTTTCTAATATAACCCATACCTCGATTTGGTCCAGCAATTTTGGTTGCAACAACCATTTTATCTCTTTTATGTTTATTTTTAGCTAACCAAGTTCCAATAAATCTTTCGGTACTCCCAAAAATATGTTCATTCCCTCCTATTGGATACATTTCTGCCGTATCTAAAAAGTTAATACCTCTCTCAAAAGCATAGTCAAGTTGTAGGTGTGCTTCAACTTCAGAATTTTGATTTCCAAAAGTCATTGTTCCTAAACAGATTTCACTAACTTCAAGATTAGTATTGGGCAGAATTATATTTTTCATGAGGGAATTTTTAGACTTTGCAAATTTAAGGAGTTTCATTTAATAAAAAAGTCCAGACAACTCTGGACTTTTTATTTATTATATGTTTTTTTTAGATTTCGTTTAGTGCTTTACTTAACTCATCTAATTTTGGCGTAAGAATAATTTCGATACGTCTGTTTTTAGCCTTACCATCGTTAGTGTCATTTGAAACTAATGGCGAATACTCACTACGTCCTGCCGCTGTTAAATTTTCTTTTTTAACTTTCGGGTTTGATGATAAAATATTTACAATTGCAGTCGCACGTTTTGTAGATAAATCCCAGTTGTTTTCAATACCTCCAGCTAAAGTTCCTGTAATTTTATCGTTGTCTGTATGTCCTTCTATTAAAACTGAAATTTCAGGATTATCACCTAGTACTTTACCTACTAAGTCTACTGCTTTTTTACCTTCGGTACCAACAGTCCAACTTCCTGATTCAAAAAGTAATTTGTTATCCATAGACACATATACTTTTCCATCTTTCTGATGAACCATTAAACCTTTTCCTTCAAAAGCCTTCAATGATTTTGACAACGTTTCGCGAAGTTTTTTCATTGAAGCTTCTTTAGCAGCAATTAATCCTTCTAATTCCGCTACTCTATCTGATCTATCTTTGAAATCTCTACCTAATTTATCTAAACGTGCTTTTTCGTCAGCCAAAGCTTTCTCTTTAGCCTCTAATTGAGCTAACAACTCACGGTTTTTATCCATGTTAGCTTTCAAAGCAGCATCACTATTTTTCTCTAAAGCATCATAAGAACTTTGAAGCGTTTGAAGATTATTGCTTGAAGCAGCATAATCGGCAGCCAACTTATCACGCTCAGATTTTAATTTTTCTAGTTCCGATTTTAAGTTTGCGTTATCTAAATCAGATTGACTTTTCCCTGATTTTAATAGTTCATTCTCATCTGCCAAGGTGTTTCTTTCCTTTTTTAATTCGGCATATTTATTCTCTAAATCAGTGTAAATTTTCTTTGAAACACAAGAGGTGCTTAAAGCTAACACTAATAATCCTGCTGAAACTTTTTTTATCATTTTATTCTACTTATTTGTTAGAACTATTCCCGTTAATTTTAAATTACAATTAAAACGAAAAATAGACTCTAAAATTATTATTCAATCTCTACTAAAATTGGGCAATGGTCAGAATGTTTGGCTTCAGGTAATATTAAGGCTCTTTTCATTCTATCTTTCATAGGTTCTGAAACTAAATTGTAATCAATTCTCCATCCCTTATTGTTTTCTCTTGCATTTGCTCTGTAACTCCACCAACTGTAATTATGAGGCTCTTTATTAAAATGTCTAAAACTATCCACGAATCCTGACTTCATAAACGCATCCAACCATGCACGTTCTTCTGGTAAAAATCCTGAAACTTTTGCATTACGAATAGGATCATGAATATCAATAGCTTCATGACAGATGTTATAATCACCACCAATGACAAGATTTGGAATTTCTTTTTTCAGATTATTTATATACTCCTGAAAATCATCCATGTATTTGAACTTATGATCTAATCGATCAATGTTAGTCCCAGAAGGCAAGTACAAACTCATAACAGAAAAGTCCTCAAAATCAGCACGTACATTTCGCCCTTCAAAATCCATATGAGGAATCCCAGTACCAAAAACAACTTGTTTAGGTTCGATTTTAGATAGAATCGCTACACCACTATAGCCTTTTTTTTGAGCAGGAAAATAATATTGGTAAGGATAACCAGCCATTTCAATTTCCATAACAGGGATTTGGTCTTGAGTAGCTTTTATTTCCTGAAGACAGATAACATCAGGATTTGCAGCTTTTAACCAATCTAGAAATCCTTTAGTTATAGCAGCACGGATTCCATTAACATTATAGGAAATAATCTTCATTTGGGGTACTTGTTTTTTCAAAAGTATTGAAAAATCAATCAAATTAAAACAAGATTTTTAATTAAGTTTTAATGATTTAAAAATCAATTAGTTAAGCTAGTAAATAAAATAAAAGGGGAATACTTACAAAACCACTTAGGAAGTTACATCATTTTTGTATCTTTGTTTTTCGCATAAAATCAAAAAATTAATGGGTTTAGTTACCGCTAAGGAAGTTGCAAAAGCAATAAAGACAGACAAATATGGAGTTCTTGGGACTTTTTCTGGTTGGCTGCTAATGAAAGTGCTTCAAATTTCTACTCTAAACAAGATATATAACAGAAACAAGCATTTAAATGATCTTGAGTTTTTGAATGCTATCTTGGATGAGTTCCAAATAAAATTTGAAATTCCGGAAGAGGATTTAAAAAGATTACCTAAAGAAGGGCCTTATATTACCATTTCAAATCATCCTTTAGGTGGTATTGATGGTATATTGTTGTTAAAATTAATGCTTGAAAGAGAGCCTAATTTTAAAATCATTGCTAATTTTCTTTTACATAGAATTGAGCCATTAAAACCTTACATTATGCCTGTAAATCCTTTTGAAAATCACAAGGATGCTAAATCTAGCGTAATTGGTTTAAAAGAAACTTTTCGCCATTTAAGTGATGGCAAACCTTTGGGAATGTTTCCAGCTGGTGAAGTTTCAACTTATAAAGACGGCAAACTAGTTGTTGATAAAGAGTGGGAAGAAGGCGCTATCAAAGTGATTCGCAAAGCACAAGTTCCTGTGATACCAATTTATTTTCACGCAAAAAACAGCAAGTTTTTTTACATGCTCTCAAAATTAGGAGATACATTAAGAACTGCTAAACTTCCTTCAGAATTATTAACTCAAAAGGATCGTGTAATCAAAGTTAGAATTGGAAAACCAATCTCTGTTGCAGAACAAAACGAACATGATACTTTAGAAGCATATTCAGAATTTTTACGCAAAAAAACCTATATGCTAGCCAATCCTTTTGAGAAAGAATCGAAATTAATAAACACACAAAGTTTAAAAATTCCGAAACCTGTAAAGGAGATTGTAGGAGGAGCAAATCAAGAGAAAATGATTGCCGAAGTTGAAAAGCTTCGTCAAATGGACACGCGACTTTTACAAAGCAAAAATTATGAAGTCTTTTTAGTAAAAGCTCAAGAAATTCCAAATATTCTACATGAAATTGGTCGTTTAAGAGAAGTTACTTTTAGAGAAGTTGGAGAAGGTACAAATGAATCTATTGACATTGATAAGTTTGACCAATATTATGACCATATGTTCCTTTGGGATGACGAAACTAAGCAAATTGCTGGTGCGTATCGTATGGGATTAGGCTCTCAAATTTTTGCAAAATATGGTATAGACGGATTTTATCTTCAAGACCTGTTTAGGTTCGAACCTGAACTTTACGATATGATGAGCAAGTCTATCGAGATGGGACGTGCTTTCATTGTTAAAGAATACCAGCAAAAACCAATGCCTTTATTCCTATTGTGGAAAGGTATTGTTCATACTACTCTACGTTATCCAGAGCATAAATTCTTAATTGGAGGAGTTAGTATTAGTAATCAGTTTTCTGATTTCTCAAAATCATTAATGATTGAATTCATGAAATCAAATTACTATGATCCTTATGTAGCTCAATATATTCATCCTAAAAAAGAATTTAAGGTGAAATTAAAAGATGCCGACAAAGACTTCATATTCAACGAAACGGAGGCTGATTTAAACAAATTTGACAAAATCATTGATGAAGTAGAGCCAGGTAATTTACGTTTACCAGTTTTAATCAAAAAATACATTAAACAAAACGCTCGTGTTGTAGCATTTAATGTTGATCCATTATTCAATAATGCTGTTGATGGCTTAATGTATATTAGAATTGCTGATTTACCCGAAAGTACTGTAAAACCAGTTATGGAAGAGTTTCAAGCAGAACTTGAACGAAAACTTGCCGAAAAAGGTGAAGAATAAGTATAAAAAAACCAGCTAAATAGCTGGTTTTTTTATACTATAAATTTTTATTTATTCTTTTGAAATCATTCCATTCTGTTTCTGACAAAATAGTTTTATAGCTTCTCTTTTTTCCTTTAATATATTCTAAAACATATTTAGCTCTTTCTTCTGCTTCTGGATGAGAACTCACCCATGACAAAGCAGTTGATAATGAATTAGTATCAAATGACATTTCATACAAGAAATCAGCAAAAGAGGCTGGGTTTACATCAGCATTTAACATATATTCTACACTTGTTAAATCTGCTTCTCTTTCCAATGACCTATCATACGCAGATGAAGATAGATTATGAAAAATATCTTTCATCACTTGAGCACTTCCACTTCCACCAGTTAATGACAACAGAACTGAAAGACCTATTTCTTTAGAAAGTTTTTTCATCACATGCTTATTCTCGATATGAGCAATTTCATGACCTAATACACCAATCAACGCAGATTCATTTTTAGACGCCTCAATTAGCCCTGTATATACTACTAAATGATTGCCTGGTAATGCAAATGCATTAATTTCATCATTTTTTAAAACATGTATTTTTAAACTATCCTGTTCGATACCGTTCTCTACACATAATGGCTTTACAAGCTTATTAATAGTTTTAGTAATTGTATCATTTATTATAATTTCTTCTGTAGACTTTATTTCATCCCAAATAATATCTCCAAGAGTTTCTTCTGTATTATTTTTAGCTTCTTTAACTCCAAAAATAGAAACAAAATCTATTTGCGCTAGTAACAACCAAACTGCAAAAAAAACTGCAATTACGCTTAAACCTTTAACTATTATTTTCATTATTAATTGGGCAAGTTAAATTAGTAATATCTCCAACAAAATACATTTCAATATGATTCCCTTTCCTTGTTTGAGTAGCCAAATAAAGGGTCACAAAAAATTCGAACAAATTAAATAATACTATAGTAATGATATAAGCAATGTAATAATTTGTCGCCTTAGCTTCTTTAAAAATCACCGAAATGGTCCACCAAAAACCAATTGTATTGAAAAAAAACATACTTAGCTGAGCAAACAAAGCTTGAGTACAATGCCACTTCACAAAAGGGGTACTTTTTTTATTTCCAAGAAAAAAAAGAATTGACGCAAGTAAGTTCATTATAGGTAATGGCAAACCACCTAAAACAGCCACAAGCGACATTAAATAACTATTTGAAGCTCTTTCGAGTTCGCTATCTGCTGGTTTATAACCAAAATACAATTGTGCATTCATAATTGTTTGTAAATATTCCAAATCCAATTTAAAAGAACAAGAAAAATGAGACTAATTGCTACAATCTTAGTTCTGATAATAGATTCGGTTGTTAGGTAAAAATTGTAAAACGTTTGTTTTTTTGTAAAGTAGTCATAAATAATCCAAAGCGGACAACATAACATTATTAAGGCTACAATGATACCAAAAGGATTTATAACTAAAGAAGACAAAATATTGCCTTGTACAATTTCTTGAACGGCCCTTGTAGTTCCACAGGATGGGCAAGGTATAGTGGTTATTCTTTTAAAAAGGCAAGCCGTTAAATCAATATTTGATGAAGAATTAGCAAAGAACTTAAAAAAAAACAACCAACTATATCCTAAAAAACAAGCTGTTAAAACAAGATTGTATAGCTTGTTTTTTTTCATTTTACATTAATGCATTGAAAAATTTCTCAACATTTTTTTCTTTAGTTGCACCTTGGATTAAGAACCAATCCACAATAGCCCAAACATAAAATCCTCCACAAGTAAGCAATTTTCCTATTCCCATACCTGTATCGCCGATATAGAAACGATCAATTCCTAAAGTTCCTGCAAAAATTGAAATTAACAACGCTGTAGTAGGGTCTTTAAATTGTGTAAATTGAAGTCTTTGCCATTGATCCTCATCAAGTGATAAAAGTTTTTCTCTAATAGCATTTAATTGATGTTCCTCAAAGTACTTGTTATTCATCATCAAGTACATGTCGACCTTTTGTGCGTCCATTTTTAATTTTGTTTTTGGTTAATTCCTACTCTATTATGGATTTTCGGCATCTCCTATAAATTTATCTAAAAACTACAAGATTAATCTTACTCTATTGATACGAACAATTTCTAAAAAAGTTACACTTTTAATCCTGACTTTTTCTTTTATAGAAAACTGTAACTGATAGCAAAAGTAGAATTCCTTCAACAGTAAAGAAAAATAAATGATTAAAAACCTCTTGCGCAATGTAACTACAACTCAACCCAAATGCTATTAAACCAATTGAAATAAATAAGCCTTGTAAACGAGCCAGATGCTCACCCATTTTAATAGATTTAGCAATAAAAAACATCCAAATTCCAGACAATAACATCATTATTGAAGAATAAATCCATATCATTTGAACACCTTGTGCGGCTGGCTCTTGTATTTCACCTTTAGAAACATGCTCCAATATTGCTGGATATCCTAAAAAAGCATGTGGTATAAATTGCAAACAGGTTAATATTGCAACGACTAAAACTAAATAATAGCTCACCTTATTCATTTGTATAAAGATGTATGATTTTGTCAACTATTGTTTGTGCCAATTTTTCTTTACTTTCAACTGTCCATCCTGCTATATGTGGTGTCAACAGTACATTTTCTGCTTGTAATAAATACTCAAATGCCTGAGGTTTTTCACCTTCAAAAAGCGTTTCAAAAGATAACTTTTCATATTCTAAAACGTCTAAACCCGCTCCTAAGATTTTTCCTGATTTTAAAGCATCCACTAAATCTGCGGTAACAACACTATTACCACGAGCAGTATTAATAAACCAAAAGGGTTTTTCAAATCCTAAGATAAAATCTTTATTAATCATCTTATCGGTTTCTGGTGTCCAAGGTGTGTGAAGACTTACAACATCAACCTCTTTTTGGAAATTTTCTAACGAAACTTGTTTTGCATTTTCATCACCAACATTCTCTAAAATATCGTAGCAAAGTACTTTAACATCAAAACCTCTTAGTTTTTTTGCAAATGATTTACCCATGTTACCATAACCAATTATTCCAACAGTTTTACCATCAAGTTCATGACCTCTATTCGCTTCACGGTTCCAATGACCTGAACGAACTTCTCTATCTGCTTTATTTAATTTGTTAAACAAGGACAATAACATTCCCAAAGCATGTTCGCCAACAGCATTCCGATTTCCTTCTGGGGCAGCAATTAAATAAACTTCTTTTTCTTGAGCATAATCACAATCAATACTTTCAAGACCTGCTCCAACACGTGCAATAAATTGAAGATTTACTGCTTTGTCTAAAAATTGCTTGTCTATTTTAAATCGACTTCGAATTACAATACCATGGTAATTTTGAATTTTTTTTTCGACTTCATCTTTTGAAGAAATAAAATCAGTTTCATTACTAAAACCTGCTTTCTCTAATTGGTCCCAAAGTAAAGGGTGATTACTGTCAATATGAAGAATTTTAATTTCTTGTGGTTTCACAAATCTTGTATTAAGGTTTACTCAAATATACAATATTACCATAAAATTGGTTAATATCACATTGACATTGATAAGTACTACAAAAAGATTTGATCAATTATCTAGCGAAATTCTAAAAGAAAATATTCTAAAAACCTAGAATTACTCTAGCAATAGAAAAGTAAATCAAAATTCCAAGGATATCATTACTGGTTGTAATAAATGGCCCTGTGGCTAATGCAGGGTCTATCCCGTATTTGTTTAAGATAATAGGAATAAAGGTTCCGTTAAGCGAAGCAATTACAATTACTGAAATTAACGCTACAGTTACTGTAATTCCAATATGTGCTTCAAAATTAAGCAAGTAATAACTTCCTAAAAATAAAATGGCTGCGAGAATAATTCCATTTAACAAGCTCAGGGAAAGTTCTTTCAATAAACGCTCAACAATACTACCCGTTATGGCATTGTTGGCAAGACCTTGCACAATAATTGCCGAAGATTGTACTCCAACATTTCCTCCCATAGCAGCAATTAAAGGCGTAAAAAAGAATAATTCAGGATGTAATTTCATAGCTGGTTCAAAGAAACCCAATACTTTTACACTAATAAAACCTCCTAGTAATGCTAAAACCAACCATGGTAATCGAGCTCTTGTAAGTTCTAGAATACTATCGTCAGCTTCAACGTCTTGCGAGATACCGGCAGCTAACTGATAATCTTTGTCAGCTTCTTCCTTGATTACGTCTACAATGTCATCAATGGTAATACGTCCAACTAATCTTCCCATTTCATCCACAACAGGAATTGCTTCTAAGTCGTATTTTTGCATGATACGTGCTACCTCAACATCTTTAGTATCAACTTTTACGTAATCCACTTTTTTGATATAAACATCACTAATAGGAGTCTTAGTAGAAGTGGTTAGTAAATCTTTTAAAGACAATCTTCCTTTAAGACGATCTTCATCATCAACCACATAAATAGAATGTACACGAGTAACATGTTCAGCTTGCTGACGCATTTCTTTCACACAAGTAAGAACATTCCAGTTTTCATTAACCTTAACTAGCTCTTTACCCATCAAACCTCCCGCAGTATCTTCGTCGTAACGCAATAGATCAACAATGTCTTTTGCATGTTCAACGTCTTCAAGCTCAGAAATTACTTCTTCTTTTTTGGATTGAGGAAGTTCTGCAATAATATCGGCGGCATCATCCGTATCTAATTCATCAAGCTCTTCTGCAATTTCCTTAGCAGAAAGGTTTTTAAGGATTTTGACACGAACCTCTTCGTCAAGCTCCAAAAGAGCTTCAGCTGTTTTTTCAGAATCAAGAAGTTTGAAAACGTAGCTTGCACCATAGTCGTCAAGCTCGTCCATAATATCAGCAATATCAGCAAAGTGAACATCCTGCAACAAGTTTTCTAATTCCTGTGCACGGTTTTCACTAATGAGTTGTTCAATTTGAACAATAAAGTCTCTGCTGATTTTAAACTCCATCGGCTGCGATTTTTTGAGTAAGTTCTATGAATTGCTCCACCGAAATTTGTTCGGGACGCAGGTCAAAGATACTATCTTCTCTCAAATTATCAGTCATATTAAAGCTTTTTAAGCTGTTACGAAGTGTTTTTCTTCTTTGGTTAAAAGCAGTTTTCACTACATTAAAAAATAATTTTTCGTCGCAAGGTAATTTATAATTTTCTTTACGCTTCATTCGCATTACCCCAGACTTTACTTTTGGAGGTGGTGTAAACACATGCTCAGACACTGTAAAAAGGTATTCAGTATCGTAAAAAGCTTGTGTTAAAACCGATAAAATACCATACGCCTTAGTTCCTTTTTTTTCACAAATACGCTCAGCCACTTCTTTTTGAAACATTCCAGCGAATTCTGGTATCTGGTCGCGCATTTCAAGTGTTCTGAAAACTATTTGAGAAGAAATATTATATGGAAAATTCCCAATGATAGCAAATGGCTCTCCTTCAAAGACTTCATTGATATTATATTTAAGGAAATCTTTTGAAATAATTTTATTACTTAATTTTAAATAATGGTTTTGTAAGTATTCTACAGATTCAGTATCAATTTCAATAACATAAGTATCGATAGGTTTTTCTAACAAATACTTTGTTAAAACACCCATTCCTGGTCCTATTTCTAATACTTTTTTATAACCTTCAAGTGTTAATGCATCTGCAATGTTTTGAGCGATATTTTCGTCATTCAAAAAATGCTGACCAAGGTGTTTTTTTGCTTTTACTTTATCCATTATTTTTATGTTCTTGATTATTAAAAAATGTAAAACTCTTTACTTCTTTTAATGCTCAGAAATTAATTCAAGTTCTGTACGAAAAGCAAGCATTTTATCTCCAAAAAGCTGCAATCCTTCGTCACGCAAACGAGGTGCGTCTTCTTGGTAATATTTTTCTAATGTTTCCTTAGAATCTGTAGTATATTGAATTGAGTATGTAACTCCTCCCATTTCTTCTTCTACCAAAACTTTTACCATCCTTGCAGTGGTAAATTTGCCTGTGGCTAAAACATCAGCAATATGTTTGTTTTGCATCCAATGCATCCATTGGTCGTGAACACTTTCGTGAATATTTATAGTAACGTTGTAGATTATCATTTTTTTTAGATTTGATTTGTGGATTTGATTATTCAAACAAAAGAACAAACAAATTACCGAATAAACTTTTATAAATTAGTATCTCCTCTGAGTTTCCTGAAGTTGTTTCTAGCCTCTACAAAGTAAATACTATCTTGATGATTGAACAAGATTTTTTCATATAAACTCTTTGCTTTTTCATTATCTAAAAGATTCTTCCTATAAATCTCGGCAGAGAAAAACAAAGCCTCATCTATGTAAATTTCCTCAGGGAAACGATCTATTATTTGTTGATAGTAATTTACTGCTTGCTGGTAGTCTCCTAACTTCTCATAAATTTTGCCTATTTGCAGTAATGTTTCATCCTCAATACTTTCTCCTTTATGTTGATTAAGTATAGCTTTAAACTGCTCTAAAGCTTCATTGTTTTTGTTTTGATAAATCATAAAATCTGCTCGAGCATATTTTTTTAACGCTACTTGAGTAGAATCTTCTACTGTATTATCAGAAATTAGTAAAAACAATTGCATTGCATCATTTGCAATAAGTTGTGAAACCGAAGATTTTAATACTTTGAATTGTTGTTGAGCCCATTCAAAATCTCCTTTATAATAACTAGCTTTTGCCATTTTTAAACTAGCTTGATGTGCCATTTCATCATTTGGTAAATCATCCTCTACCTGAGCATAATAAATTATGGCTTGATTAAATTTTTCGTCAAGTAAAAGAACATCTGCGAGCTCCATCTTAACATATCCTTTTTCGAAAGGATTTAATGGTAGTTCCAATGCTTTTGTCAAAATGGATTTCGCGCTTTCGAATTGTTTTAGGTAAAAAGCATCAAAATGAGCTTTTAGAATTTGTACTTTCAATGTACTATTAGATACTCCATACTCTCCAAAAAGCTGATTTATTTTTTGAGATATAATAGGGTATTCTTGAGGGCTTGCTTTTTCAACATCCATCACTAATAGAGAATGCTTCATATCAAGTATTATTTGTCTGTCTTGAGTATTAGCCAAAACAAACTCAAGTATTTCTCTTGCCACATCATTTTCTTTTTCTTCAGATGCTAATCTTGCAAGGGTAAGAACATTACTAAAGCTCTCTGGACTTCTTTTATAAATCGCTTTTTCTTGAATAAATGCTTTTCCGTATTCTTTTTGTTGCACAAAATACCAACTCATAAATCTGTTCCAAAACAAATCTTGTGATTTTTGAGTTCTTAACAACAAGGCCTTTTTTAGATAATCTGAGAAAGTTTTAGAATGATCTTCAGACATAAATCTATTTAACTGATTTTGAACTAAAATCAAATTATCAGGAAACTTTCCAGAATAATCCAATAAGGCATCTATCATCGATTCTATTTTTCCCAATTGTCCTTGAAGTAATGCTATTTGATAATCAAAATTAAGTTCAGGATTCAATTTTTGGGCAATCGAATAGGACTCTATGGCTTGTTGTAGCAGTACTTTTACTTCAAATTCGCGAGCAATTCCGTAAACGTAATTTGGATTTTCTTGTATTTTCTGAAATGCTAAATCGTAGTTTTTTTTAGCCTTTTCAGGTTGATTTTGCAATTGATAATTGTATCCCAATTCGACATACAATTGTGGCAACTTGCTCCTTTCTAATTTATTTTTAATAGTATTCTCGGCTTTTAAAAAATCTTTTAACTGCTGATAGCAAGCCACCTGCTTTTGAAAATACTGATAATTTCCAGGACTTGCTTTTATTAAATTCTCATAAATAATTATAGCTTTATCAAACTCTCCTCTATCAAAATAATTTTGCGCCAAAAATTCGTTTTGAGAAAAAACAAATATTGGAAATAATAAAAAAAGTAAGCGCAAAAACTTCATCATATTAAAAAAACAATGTACTAAGGTAGCAATAATTTTGCCACTTTAGTACATATTGTGTTTTCGTTAAGAAACTAGTTTATAATATCGAAACCTGTGTATTTACGTAATACTTCAGGAATTACAATTCCTTCAGGTGTTTGATAATTCTCTATAATTCCAGCTAATACACGAGGCAAAGCCAATGAACTTCCGTTTAGTGTATGTGCTAATTGTGTTTTACCATCTTTTCCTTTAAAACGTAGTTTTAAACGGTTGGTTTGGAAAGTTTCAAAATTTGAAACCGATGAAATTTCTAACCAACGATCTTGAGCAGTTGAAAAAACTTCAAAATCATAAGTTAATGCCGAAGCAAATCCCATATCACCACCACACAAACGTAAAATACGGAAAGGTAATTTTAATTCACGCATAATTTCTTTTACGTGTTCTACCATTCCATCTAAAGCCGTATGTGAATTATCTGGATGTTCGATACGAACGATTTCTACTTTATCAAACTGATGTAAACGGTTTAATCCACGAACGTGAGCTCCCCAAGATCCTGCTTCACGACGAAAACAAGGTGTATAACCCGTAACTGTAACAGGTAATTCATTTTCTTGTAAAATCACATCTCGGTAAATATTTGTTACTGGAACCTCAGCCGTTGGGATTAAATATAAATCATCCTTTGCATCATGGTACATTTGACCATCTTTATCAGGTAATTGTCCTGTTCCATAAGCAGATGCTTCATTTACCAAATGAGGCACTTGAACTTCTTGATAACCGGCATCAGTGTTTTTATCTAAAAAATACGAAATCAACGCACGTTGTAACTTAGCTCCTTTTCCTTTATACACAGGAAATCCTGGTGCTGTGATTTTAGTTCCTAATTCAAAATCGATGATATCATATTTTTTAATTAGTTCCCAATGTGGAAGTGCTCCTTCATGCAATACTGGAATTTCACCTTCTTCAAAAACATTGATGTTATCATCAGCCGTTTTGCCTTCTGGAACGATGTCAGCAGGTGTATTAGGCAACTTATATAATTCCAGAGTAAGATCTTCAGAAACTGCATTAAGTACTTCTGTCAATTCCTTGCTCTTGTCTCTTAATTGCGTAGTTTTTTCTTTTAGGATTTCGGCTTTAGCTTTTTCTCCAGATTTCATCAAAGCACCAATGTCTTTGGACAGTTTATTAGATTCGGCTAAAATGTTATCTAATTCTACTTGTGTTGCACGACGCTTCTCGTCTAATGCAATTACAGAATCAACTATAGCAGTAGCATCAAAATTTCTTTTGGCCAACGCCTTAATCACTTCTTCCCTTTTTTCTCTAATAACTGCGATTTGTAACATGATATAAATTTTATACGAACGCAAATTTAATAATTAATTCTTCAATGACTAATTTGAATTAATTTAAAAAGTAGCGTAAACCAATAAAACTTCGAATTCCTTGATTTGGCCCATAAACATACGATGGATCAAATGTTAAACCATATGGATTTTCAGGTGTCACTTGTGCATTTCCGTTAGAATCAAACTGAACATTTTCATCAAATGGATCATGAGAACGAGCAATAATAAAAGGATTGCCTTTGTTAGGCGTCCAATTTAAAAGATTTTTGACACCAAAATAAACCTCACAGTTTTTAATTTTTGAAATAGTAAACTGAATGTTTTGAACACTATAGGTTGATGAATATTGTTTTCTTGGATCAAGATTTCCCAATAATGGAAGTTTCATGGGGCCATATAAATTTCCTGTATAATCAATTGATAAAAACCATTTTGGAATAGAATATGAAATAGACCACGTTCCTGAGAAATTTTCGGTTAAAACCTGTTTGGTTTTTATTTGGTTTTCGGTTTTAGAAACATCTAAATAACTCGCACCAAGTGTTGCTTTTATTCCATTCCCTAAAATTACATCTATGTTTGCACTTATTCCTTTAGAAACTGCAAATCCATCAAGATTTTTGTATATAATTTGGTTTGGATTTGTGTCATAATCAGGAAGAATTGAATTAGTAAAATAAGTATACCAAGCTGTAGTTTCAACTCCAATAAAACTTCCGTCGTTAAGATAGAATTTCTTTAAAAAATTCAGATTAGCATTATAAGAACGCTCCGGTTTTAAGTCTTCTAAAACCATCACATCGCGAGAACCTGTCAAAGCAGCATGCTCTTCGGTAAATAAATTAACCACCCTAAAACCAGTACCTGTATTAAATCTGAAAATGCTTTTGTCATTTACTTTCCATTTATAAGCTAAACGAGGAGTAAAAATATTCCCGTGAGCATTGTTGTAATCGTAACGTGCTCCTAAAAGTAAACTATGTTTCTCTGCCAAATGCATTTCATCTTGAACAAATAAACTTGGAATCCATGTTATATCCTCATTTACTGTTGCAGGTGTATTATCGTCATATAATTGATAACGTATCGCAGTTCCAAAAAGAAAATCATGACTTTTAATTTTTTTATCCCAAGTTAACTGACCAAAACCTATTTTTTGTTTTGCCAAATATGGCGTGTTCCCATAAACTGAATTCTGATCATGATTAGTATATGAAAAAGAAGCTAATAGTTTTTCTTTTACAGGAAGCTCATAAGCTCCTAACACTTCGTAACGACTTGTATAAATACTTTCCCCATAGACCTCTGATCCGCCACGATAGCTTTTATTCCATTGCATTTCACCTCCCCATCGATCTTCATAAAAATAGCGTCCAGCCATAGAAAATAACTTTTTACTTTTTCTGTTGAAATTCCATTTTTGAAAAACAGAAATTCTATCCTGAAGTGTTACATCTGTGAAATTATCATCATTGTTATCTATAGGATTCGAGTAATTGAAATAGTTTATCCCAGTTAATACCGAAGCAGTGTTACCAAGATTGGTTTTGACTCCTAAATCTAAATTGGCTTCCCCCCAACCCGTAGAAAATCCATCTACCGAAAAAGCGGGAGCATTTTTAGGGTTTTTAGTAATGATATTAATTAATCCGCCAACTGCTTCACTTCCATATAATGAAGATGCTGGTCCTTTAACTACTTCTATTCTTTCCAATAACGAATTTGGTATACCAGAAAGCCCGTAAACAGTAGAAAGTCCGCTAACAATAGGCATACCATCAATAAGAACCAAAGTATATGGTCCTTCTAATCCATTAATATGTATATCTCCTGTATTGCAAACATTACAATTTAACTGAGGTCGCACTCCGTTTACATTTTGAAGTGCTTCAAAAATATTTGAAGTTGGATTTTTTTTGAAAAAAGTAGGCTTAAATACTTCGACAGGTACAGCGCTTTCTAAGCGACTTACCGGCTTGAGTGTACCAGTAACTACCACTTCTTCAAGATCTTTTTGTGAGCTTTTCGCTGGAATTAATTCAAAATTTACTATTACTTCTGTTGTGTCTTTAACAGTAGTTCTTTTTTTCTGAGTTTGAAATCCTTCAAACATAACTACAACCTCATGATTCCCTGTATTTACCTTTTCAAAGTAGTAATTGCCATCTATGTCCGTTTTGGTTTTAATTGTTTTATCAAGAGTTACTTCAACATTATCAAAAGAAATTCCATCAGAAGAAATAGTTCCTTTAATATTAGTTTGCGCATTTAAAAAGTTACAAAGACAGACGATTGCAACTAGGATTAATTTTTTCACAATTGTGATTTTTATATATTTAAATAAATTTTTAGACAAAGCTAAAAATTAAATTTTAGTAAGCAAATATTTTAATTAAATTTGTCTTAATCAATTACTATAGAAATGAGTAAGTCATTAGAAGAAGTTCACGAATCTGTTTCGACACAAAATAAAACATCAATATTTAGAAAAATATTAGCCTTTTTTGGCCCTGCGTACTTAATAAGCGTGGGTTATATGGATCCAGGAAACTGGGCAACAGACTTAGCCGGTGGTAGCCAATTTGGTTATGCTTTAATATGGGTTTTATTAATGAGCAACATCATGGCTTTGCTTTTACAGAGCTTAAGTGCTCGTTTGGGAATTGTGACACAGCGTGATTTAGCCCAAGCTTCACGAGAAACCTATTCAAAATTTATAAACTACATTTTATATTTTTTAGCCGAAATTGCTATTGCAGCTTGTGACTTGGCCGAAGTTTTAGGAATGGCAATAGGGTTAAATTTATTGTTTGATATTTCACTTATTAATGGAGTATTGATTACTGTTTTAGACACTTTCTTATTATTATTTCTCATTAATAAAGGGATTCGAAAAATGGAAGCGTTTATTATTGCTTTGGTCGCTATCATAGGTTTCTCCTTTGTATTTGAGATGATATTTGCTCAGCCAGAAGTAGGTAAAATAATCTCTGGACTAGTTCCTTCGCTGCCAAATGATACTGCTTTGTATATAGCCATTGGAATTATTGGAGCTACCGTTATGCCGCACAACTTATACTTGCATTCTTCTTTGGTTCAAACTAGAAAATTTGACAGAAGTAAAGGCGGAATCAAACAAGCTCTGAAATACAATTTCATAGATTCGACCATAGCGTTAAACTTAGCTTTCTTTGTAAATGCTGCTATTTTAATTTTAGCCGCGGCAACGTTTCATAAAAATGGTTATTTTGAAGTAGCCGAAATACAAGACGCACATCAATTACTAGCTCCCTTATTAGGAACAAAATGGGCGCCTATTTTATTTGCCGTAGCCTTAATTGCTGCTGGACAAAGCTCTACCATTACAGGGACTTTAGCTGGACAAATTATAATGGAAGGGTATCTTAATTTACGAATCCAACCTTGGGTAAGACGTATTTTAACTCGTTTAATAGCCATAGTTCCTGCTGTAATAGTTATTTCAATTTTTGGTGAAGAAGTAACTGGCAAGCTCCTTATATTAAGCCAAGTGATTTTAAGTTTACAATTAGGATTTGCTATCATACCTTTAATTCATTTTGTAAGTGATAAATCAAAAATGAAGGGATTTCACATTAGTAAACCCACACAAATTGCTGCTTGGATTATTGCACTAATCATTGTGTCATTAAATGCCAAGTTAGTATTCTCTGAAATCGTTGGTTTGTTAGAATCTTCAGAAAATCCAACGATACTTTGGTTTACCGTAATCCCTTTAGCAATTGGCTTTTTACTATTACTACTATATATCGTTTTTAAACCTTTTATTTCGAAGGCAAAACCTAATATCTTGAATCATTCTCCTCACAATCTAAAATTAAAATTCACAACATCTGAAGTACATACAAAAAAAGATATTGCCATTCTAGTTGATTTCTCCAATGCAGATGAAGCTGCAATTAACCATGCATTTGAATTAGGCGGAAAAGAAGCTAAGTACTCATTAATTCATATAGTAGAAACTGTAGGTGCTATGATGTATGGAGAGAATATTGAAGATTGTGAAACTACCATTGATGAAAAATTATTAAAAGAATACGAACAAATTTTGTCTGAGAAAGGCTTTAATGTAGTAAGTATTTTAGGCTATGGGAAACCAGGAAAATCAATACCAAAAATTATCAACGAAGGAACTTATGATATTTTAGTTATGGGAACCCACGGTCATACCGGACTAAGTGATTTGCTTTTTGGAACTACAGTTGATAAATTGCGTCATCAAATTTTCATTCCATTATTTATCGTAAAAAATTAATCCATGACTTTTTCAGAAGAAAATTATCTTAAAACTATCTACCATTTAACTACACTATTGGATTCGGAAATTAGCACCAATGCAATTGCTGAGAAAATGGAAACCAAAGCCTCTTCAGTTACGGATATGCTAAAAAAATTGTCGGAAAAAAATCTGGTTAATTATAAAAAATACCAAGGAGTTTCATTGACTGATAAAGGATTGCATTCGGCTAAAATGATTGTTAGAAAGCATCGTTTATGGGAAGTTTTTTTAGTTGATAAATTAGATTTCGCTTGGGACGAAGTACATGACATTGCGGAGCAATTGGAACACATTAAATCTGAAAAATTAATCAATAAACTAGATGAATTTTTAAACTTTCCTACCGAAGATCCGCATGGTGATCCAATTCCAAATGCTGAAGGAATGATTGTAAAAGTCGAAAAACAATTACTTTCGGAATTAACAGAAAAGCAAGCAGGAGTTTGTGTAGGAGTTAAAGACACTTCTTCAGAATTTCTTCAATATCTTGACAAACAAGAAATTGCATTAGGTTCAAAAATTGAAGTTATGTCTAAAGAAAGCTTTGATTTATCACTAAAAATTAAAGTCGGCAACAAAGAATTAATGATTTCGAATAAAATTGCTGCCAATCTTTTTGTCAAAAAAGTGTAACTTGTGGAATCATTTTTGATTTCTTTTTGAAAAACACTTTATGAAAAAATATATTTCTTTAGTAATAGCAACTGTATCGCTTATTGGATGCGCTTCGGCACAAAACGATAACACAATCAATCAGAAACTTGACTCTAAATCTGATAAAGAAATTGTATTAGTAAAAGTGATAGATGATTCAAGATGTCCTGAAGGGGTTCAATGTATTTGGGCTGGTGAAGTAACTATTGAAGTTGCTGCTTACGAGAACAAAAAAATTGTTGAACAGGTGCAATTTACAGTAAACACAAAATCTAAAGAAGAAATAGTTTCTTGGTTTACAAAACATTTACCAACACAAACGAACCAATTAAAAGGGATTAGCATTTTACCTTATCCTAAGGACGGTGTTACAAGAAAATTAGAGGATTATTTTATAAAGTTAAATTATTAACTGCAACCACAATCTGAACCACAGTTTTTATCATTCTTCTTTTTGAAAAAGAATTTCTTTACCAAAAAAGCAATGGCAACAATTAAAAGTCCAAATGCTATAACTTGCTGTATCATAATTTAGAAGTAAATTCCTCCACCAAATTTAGTGAACTTGTATGATGGTGACCCAATTTTAACATAATCATAACCCAAAGAAAGAAAACATCTTTTAATGTGATATCTCCCCTTAACTTCAAATTCGTTTACAGATTTGTTATTAATAGCGCCCCCATTTAGCACTTCCTGAAAACGAACATTGTTTGATTGGAAAAACTTCGGCATTTAAACCAAAACTCATGCCTGCTTTTTTAACTTCATTTGCCACATAAGTTGCTCCAAGAGTCCAACCGAAATTGAATTTATTCATTCGGATTCTATCATATCCAAAATTAAAATAGAATAAAGACAAGCTACTAGAATTAAAATTTCTTCTTTCTTCTAATTGATGATAGTCTGCCTGAAAATACAAGTATTGAAATGGCCTTATCTTTACTTCCAAATAATTTCCAAATAACTCCTTACTATTGAACAAGTAACTCTCCTCAACATCTATCCTAAATCTATTTTTTTTCTTTTCTATTCCATCTAAAGTATCTGCATTTTCAAAATTACCTGACTTAGCATCATAAAAAGGATATGGGGTTAACCGACTACTTAAATGTGATTCATTTTCATAATTTCCAAAAAAAGCCCAACCAATTGCACCTATAATAGGTTTACCAAAAATTTGCCAAAAAAGACTAGGTTCATTGTTTTGACTTTTCTTATAATTGGTTTGAGCTTGAAATTTAACACCTTCTTTTTCTGTAAGCTCGCGCTTTGATATGTCAATTTTGGTTTGTCCAAATGTTGTAATAGTAATAAAAAAAGTAAAAAGAAGTAGAAGTGTAAATCTTTCTTTCATTATTTAAGAATCTGGAAAGCAATTAAACAAACCACATAGGCAAATCCGCTCATAAAGACCAATTGTACCATAGGCCATTGCCAAGAATTGGTTTCCTTTTTTGTTATTGCCAAAGTAGAAATACATTGCATCGCAAATGCATAAAATAATAATAAAGAAACACCAGTAGCAAAATTGAAGATTTTAGCTCCTGTTACAGGGTGCACTTCAGCAGCCATTTTATTCTTAATTGTTGTTTCTTCATCAGAGTGACTACCAACACTATAAATAGTAGCCAATGTTCCCACAAAAACTTCACGAGCCGCAAATGAACTTACAACAGCGATACCTATTTTCCAATCGTATCCCAAAGGTTTGATAACCGGTTCGATTGTTTTTCCGACAATTCCGATATATGAATTTTCCAATTTGTATGATGCAACAAGATCTTCTTTTTCACCTGAAACAGTTTTGTTCTGCAATTGTGTTTCGATAATTTTATCAGCGTTGTGAAATGTTTCTGTAGGTCCGTGCGATCCTAAAAACCACAAAATAACAGATAAAGCTAAAATAATTTTTCCTGCTCCAAAAACAAAAGACTTGGTCTTTTCTATAACATTAATAGCAACGTTTTTAAACATTGGTACTTTGTATCCTGGCATTTCGACAACAAAGTAACTATTGGATTTTATCTTTAGAATTTTATTTAAAATATAAGCTGAAAAAATGGCCATCCCAAAACCTAACATATACAAAGTCATTAATGTTAAACCTTGCATATTGAATACTCCAAACAAACGTTTGTCTGGAATAATTAGTGAAATCAAAATAGCATATACAGGCAATCGAGCCGAACAAGTTGTGAATGGTGTTACTAAAATAGTAATTAATCTTTCTTTCCAGTTTTCTATATTACGTGCAGCCATAATTGCCGGAATAGCACAAGCAGTTCCTGAAATAAGAGGCACAACACTTTTTCCACTAAGACCAAAACGGCGCATGATTTTATCCATCAAAAACACTACGCGACTCATATAACCACTTTCTTCTAAAACAGAGATAAAAAGAAACAAGAAAGCAATTTGAGGAATAAAAATAACAATACCTCCTAATCCTGGAATTATACCTTCAGCAACTAAATCTGTCAAAATTCCCGTAGGCAAGTTTGCTTTAGCATATGAACTCAACGAGGCAAAACTAGTATCAATAAAATCCATTGGAACACTTGACCAATCAAATATTGATTGGAAAATGAGCATTAAAATCCCAAAAAAGATTAAATAGCCGTAAACTTTATGCATTAAAATTCGATCTAGCCGACTTCTTAAATCTTTTGCCGAATTAATATCAACTGTCTGCCCTACTTTAAGCACCTCATTTATAAACTGGTACCTTTTTATGGTTTCTTTATGCTGTAGTCTTTTTAGATCTTCTTTTGACTTGGTGAAAGATGGATTGGGTAGTTCTTTTCGGTCTAGATTAACAAAATTGACATCTTGAGTTATAACCAACCAAAGTTTATATAGTAATTGATTTGGAAACGCTTTGCGTAAATTTCCAAAATAAACTGGATCAATCTCAGAAGCGTTTAAACAAGGTTCTGTTGGAATATTTCTATAATTAACGATTAAATTCTTCAACTCGTCAATACCTTCATTTTTTCTAGAACTGATTAAAGCAATTTTGGTTTTCAGCATTTTTTCTAGATATGGAATATCTAAAGTAATTCCTTTATAAGACATTCTATCCGCCATATTAATGACCAATATAGTGGGGATTTCTAAGTCTTTTATCTGGGTAAAAAGCAGTAAGTTTCTTTTAAGGTTTTCTACTTCAGTAACTACAATAGCTACATCTGGATAATCTTTATCATTTCTATTTAGAAGCAATTCTATAACCACATTCTCGTCTAGTGAACTTGCATTTAAACTATATGTTCCAGGCAAATCGAGAATTGTAGCTTTAAGATTGGATGCTAATTTACAAACGCCCACTTTTTTCTCAACAGTAATACCAGGATAATTACCTACTTGTTGATTCAACCCCGTGAGCTGATTAAAAACAGATGTTTTACCAACATTGGGGTTTCCAATAAGTGCTATGTTAATATTCCCAACTTTCATTATTTACTCTCGTTAGGAATTTGAACTGTAATAGCGCGTGCAGTTTCTAATCGAATTGCTAGGTATGAATCGTTTACATTTAAATATAAGGGATCTCCAAAAGGAGCTACTTGTAGTATTTGCACTTCATTTCCGGGTAAGCATCCCATTTCCAATAATTTTAAAGGAACCAAATCAATATTGAATTCTTGAATAATTCCTTTTTGTCCTATTTGCAATTGTGCTAAGTTAATATCCACTTATTTAGATTCAGTTTAGATTGCAAAAGTACTAATTAAAATCATTCTAAATATGATAAATATCAATCTTCAAACAATTATTCTTTTTCTGATAAATATTTGATGTCTTCTAAAAGCTTTTCAACTTCTTCACGCTTTGTGCCATCGTAGAAACCTCTAACCCTTCTTTTTTTGTCTATTAAAACAAAGTTTTCGGTATGTACCATATCATACATTTCTTCTGGTTTCCCAGTTTTTACTGCTAGATAAGATTTTCTAGCAATGTAATAAATGTCTTTTTTATCACCAGTTACCAGGTTCCATTTCGCGTCAATTACACCTTTCCTTTTTGCATAGGCTTTTAAAACAGGAACACTATCAATATCAGGAGTAACAGAATGAGATAGCAACATAATTTCGGGATTATCTTTTATTTGGTCTTGTAACCAAACCATATTGTCTGCCATTATAGGGCAAATCGAAGGACAAGTAGTAAAGAAAAAATCTGCCACATAAATTTTTCCTTCATAATCTTTCTGAGTAATCGTTTTACCGTTTTGGTTTGTAAAAGAAAAATCTGAAATAAAATGTTCGTTGGCTATATGCTGAATAGTGGTATCTACCAATTCTGGATTTACCATAGAAGGAGTGTAAATTGGTAATGACTTAGCAGGTTTTAAAACAAAATAAAATAACGTTATTATGACTACAGACAAAATAGACAAGACAACTAATAATGTTTTGAATCTCTTTAAGAAATCAATCATAGCTTATTTTTGGGCAAAGTTACAACTTGAAGCAATAACTAATTCATATCATTTCTATAGAAAATGTTAAAAATTAAATCAAAACAACACAATTCAATACATTTGGGAATTGTAACATTTTACAAAAACCAACTACTAATTCTAAAATTTAACCAAAAATAAATATGAAAAAGAATGTTTCATTAAGTGCCATTGCTTTGTTCAGCTTAGCTGTTACACAAGGTTTTGCACAGCAGAAACCAGGGATTAATCTAAATTATATGGATAAATCTGTAAAACCTGGTGATGATTTTTTCCGTTATGTAAATGGAACTTGGTTTGATAAAACCGAAATTCCTGGAGATAAAACTCGTTGGGGAAGTTTTGATGAACTACGTCAAAACACAGATAAAGATGCTTTAGCTATTTTGAAAGAAGCTGCAGCGAATAAAAATCTGGATCCAAAATCTGATCAAGCAAAAGCAGTAAATGTGTACAGAACGTACATGGATACTATTTCTAGAAATAAATTAGGCATCAAGCCCTTAAAATCTTACCTAGCTAAAATTGATGCTATCAAATCAATTGATGATGTTAATAAGCTATTAATTGAAATGGAACCTCAAGGAGGTTTAGGTTTTTATGGCGCTGGGGTTGGACCAGATGCAAAAAACAGTAATCGCAATGTAGTTTACATCGGTTTAGGATCTCTTGGTTTACCTGACCGTGATTATTATGTTTCTGACGATAAAGACTCTAAAGAAAAAAGAGAAAAATATGTTCTCCATGTTGCTAGAATGTTGCAATTTTTAGGAATTAAACCTGCTGATGCAAAACTTCAAGCTGAAAAAGTATTAGCACTTGAAATAGAAATGGCTCGCCCAAGATTAGATAGAGTGGAACGTCGTGACCGAAGAAAAACTTACAATCCAAAGTCAGTAGCTGATTTACAAAACTTAACTCCTTCTGTAAATTGGGATTCATATTTACAAGGTGTTGGTATTGGTAAAATAGATTCAGTTATTGTTTCTCAACCTAAATATATGGAAGCTTTAGATGGTATTTTTAAAGCAAACAAAGTTGATGATTGGAAAGCATATCTTCGTTGGACATTAATTAATAAATCAACTGGATATCTAACCACTGATATTGAAACTGCAAACTGGGAGTTTTACAGCAAGACTCTTCAAGGTGCATTAAAACAGCGTCCAAGAGAAGAAAGAGCATTACAAGTTGTAAATGGAACTGTAGGAGAAGCTTTAGGAAAATTGTATGTAGAGAAAAAATTCCCTGCAGAAGCGAAAGCGAAAGCGAAAGCCATGATTGATAATGTGTTTTTAGCTTTTGAAAATCGTATCAACAACTTACCATGGATGACTCCTGAAACACGTAAAGGTGCTATTGAAAAATTAAGAAAATCGACTGTTAAAATTGGTTATCCTGATAAATGGAAAGATTATTCTAAACTAGAAATTGTAGCTAAAGAAAATGGTGGTGATTATTTTTCGAACATGAAAAACCTTTCTCGTTGGGGTTACGCAGAAAATATCGCTGATTTAAAAAAACCAGTAGACAAAACACGTTGGGGAATGTCTCCACAAACGGTAAATGCGTATTACAACCCTTCATACAATGAAATCGTATTCCCAGCCGCAATCTTACAACCTCCTTTTTATGATTATAAAGCAGATGAAGCTGTTAATTATGGAGGAATAGGAGCAGTAATAGGTCATGAAATCTCTCATGGTTTTGATGATTCTGGTTCACGTTATAATGCTGATGGAAACTTAGTTAACTGGTGGACTGATGCTGACTTAAAACAATTTACTGGTTTAGGAGAAGCATTTGCTGCTCAATACAGTGCTTTACAACCATTACCAGGTATTTTTGTAGATGGTAAATTTACATTAGGAGAAAACATTGGAGATTTAGGAGGTGTAAATGCAGCTTATGATGGTTTACAATTATTTTTAAAGAAAAACGGAAGACCTGAAAATATTGATGGGTTCACACCAGAACAACGTTTCTTCATTTCATGGGGAACTATTTGGAGATCAAAAATGAGAGATGAGGCAATTAAAAACCAAGTAAAAACAGATCCTCACTCACCTGGAATGTATAGAGCTTATGTGCCTTTACAAAATGTGGAATCTTTTTACCAAGCTTTTGACATTAAAGAAGGAGACAAATTATATGTAAAGCCTGAAGAGAGGGTTAAAATTTGGTAATCTAATCTCAGACAAAAATAAAAAGGCCTCAAATCGAGGTCTTTTTATTTTAAATACTTTTTGTCAAAAGATTTTCGAGTGCCTTTGTTAATTAAATAGATCCCAAAAAGAACAACAACTACGCCTATTGACAAAGTCATTGTCAATGGTTCGTCAAATATAAAAGCACCTAAAATCACTGCTATAATAGGATTTATATAAGCATAAATACTACTCACCTCTGTTGGTAGATGCTGCAGAGCATAGATGAAAGCTATGAAAGTCGTTATGGAGCCAAAAATAACCAAGTAAGCAATAGACCACCAAGCTTGAGGGGGTATTTGAGTGATATTTATTGAGGTTCCCGTTGCTCCTGAATAAGCGAACAATAAAATACTTGAAATAAGCATTTGTAATCCCAAACTAAAATAAGGGTTAAAGTTTTTTGCTTTTTTCTTAGTATACAAACTTCCAAAAGCCCATGTAATAGTAGCTAATACAGATAAAAAAATACCAAATTGGAAATCAGGTTTAATAAAATCTGCTAAATAATCTGAGAAAACAACACACACACCTCCAAAACTTACTAGCAATCCAATCATTGCTAGTTTTGATAATCTTTCTCCGTTAAAAAAACTAATAATTACAATCCACAAAGGAAAAATAGCTCCAATAACAGCTCCTAATCCACTAGAAATGTATTTTACTCCCCAAGTGCTTAAACCATTACTTAGTACAAAATTTAAAACACTTAAAATCAAAATAGTTTTCCATTGCTTTCCCTTAGGCCAGGGTGTCTTTTTAAATATAAAATATCCCAAATAACATGCTGCTCCTAGAAACTGGCGTATTGCAGCTAATTGCAAAGCTGGCATGTGCTTTACCCCTTCTTTTGAAGCTAACCAAGTAGTACCCCAAAAAAAGCAAATCCAAATCAGTGCTAAAATAGGTAATCCAAGAGATTGAATTTTTTTTATAGGTTTCATCGATACAAATCTAAATCAAATTGATGACCTATTCGCTTAATTAATTTATCTGATGCAATAATTTTAATAGTACTCTCTATTGATTCTGAAAATTTTGGCAAAGCCAAATTCATTTCTTTTGCTTTTTGCACATAGTAATCTTTTCTACTGGGATGAAATGGTGCAACTGCATTAAAAGTTTCTCCCCAAACTTCAATAAGCTCATTACTACAAATGGTTTTAATTATCTCAATGCAATCTTTTTGATGGATGAAATTTATTGGAGCATCTGGATTATCAAGATTTTCTTTTCCTGCCAAATGCTTTACTGGATGTCTATCCTCCCCTATCAAACCTCCAAATCGTAGAATCGTCGTTTTGAAATTAGGGTTGGTTAACAACAATTTTTCAACTTGAAGTAATTGCTTACCACTTTCTGTAATTGGTTCTGGAATAATTTCTTCTGTTAGGATTCCTTCTTGATTTCCATAGACAGATGTTGAGCTTACAAACAAGACTTTTTTTATAGAAGATTTTTCTAGGAATTGAATTAATATTTCAATCTTGGCAACAAAATTCTCTGTTGATCCACTTCTTAATTTTGGAGGGATATTAATAATTAACACTTCTGATTCGTCAAGAAATGCCTCAACAGAACCTTCAATACTATTCTCCGTCAAAGAAACTACAAAAGGATTAATTCCTGCATCTTCTAGTTGACTCACTTTTTCTGAAGATGTTGTAGAACCTTTTACAACAAAACCTGACTCAATAAGTTTTTGTGACAATGGTAAACCCAACCAACCGCATCCTAGAACACTAATTTTTTGCATTTCTAAAAATTCTATGTTCAACAATAATGGCATCATTCAAAACAAATGGTGTAGGCATCATCCAAGGTTTTCTTTTGTTAATACTAAATTGAGGATGTTCCAATAAGTCAAAGGAACTTTCCTTAATTGATAGATCTAATTTTTCTTTTGCCGGAATTCTAAACTGAAGTCTTAACGAAATACTATCAGTTATATAATAGGTTAAAATTTTATTGCTTTTAGCATTTTCAATATTGCTTTTAAACACAATATCCTCAACTTTGTTGGCTTTTAATTGTTCTGGTCTTCCTCGGTTAGAAAACACATCTATTCTATTCAATTTTCTATTTGGGACTATATCAATAATAAAGTTTCTATAACTACCACTGATAGAATCTTGAATAAATTTTACTGTCGATTTAGGCAAGTTTTTCATTGGCGCACTAGCCATAAATGTAAAACCTGATTTGTACTTGCTATACATTTTATTGGTATTCAGCTTTTGAGCATCGGTTGGTTTTTCACCTAAATATCCTTTAGTCCATTCATCTAAATTTTTGTCATAAGTTGCCCAATAAGCTTTACCTTCTTCAGAATTTTGAATATATACTAAACTGTTGGGTTTGGCTTTATTCTCTGAATAATCAGTATTCAAATGAGCTTTGCCAATAAAACAGAATCCAAGTACAAGAAACAAGAAAAAATATACTTTTTTATTTTGGAACGAACCTAAAATTGGTAGTAATAATCCAAAAATTAAAACAACTAAAACACTACTTACAAAAAGTATTTTTAATCCTAAACCAATAGGAAACATCTCAACAAATGGAACTAAAATAACCAGCGAAGGAAGTGATACAATAAAATTTAAAATTGGATTCGATTTTTGAGTAATTACAAAATAACCTAACAGTATTAATCCTGATAAAACAGGAATTATTAAAAACGCTGCTCCTTTAAGACACAATGCAACTCCAGTATTAATGAGTAACCATAAAATTAAAGGGGCGATAAAATGATTGTATTCCTTTCTTTTGGTGTCTTTGGTTTGATAAATGATGAAACAAAATGCAAGGGCAATACTTGCAAATCCATAAATATAATCATGACCATTATAGGTAAAACCTTGTTGAATATCATTGTACTGTGGATAAAGTTTCAAAAGCAATCTCCAAGCAAAAAAACCAAATCCTCCCGAAACAACTAAAGCTAAAATAAACTTTAAAAACCCTTTACCTATTTCAGAAGGAACTAAAACACGTTTTGATAAACCTATAAAAATTATTATTAAGGTCAAAGCTAAAGCAATAATCAACATTGGTACAATCCATTCAAAAGGATAACTGATAAAACCAAACGGGACTGAAAAATAAACTTTGTCTTGAGTTGAGTTTAAATTAGTCAAGTCTGAATTAGCCAAATAATTCATCAACGGATACAAATTTGCACCTTGATGTGCCATTGTTCTTTGATCAAGATTTTGATAACTATCTTGAGCAGTATGATAATTAAAATGATTGTCTATGAATGCAAAATTAAAGCCTTGAATTTTACCAAGTGTCCTAAAAACAGTCAAATCAGTGTCATTTGGCAACATTTTATAAATGCTGTACATTAATGAATTTGAATTGGGTTTAGATAATTTACTACTACTAAAAGCATCCACCATTTTTGAATTGCCTTCATTGGTTTCCATTAACATGTAACCTGGTCCAGCGCTTCCTCTTGCTTCTAGATTAATGACAGCGCCGACTTCTTTTGCCCAAGGATGCTTGCTAACAAAAAGTGCTGCTCCGTTTAAGCCTATTTCCTCAGCATCAGAAAATAAAATTATAATATCATTTTTAGCTTGTTGCTTGTTATGCAAATGTGTTCTAACACTTTCTAAAATAGCCGCTACACCACTGGCATCGTCACTAGCCCCAAGTGATTTAGAATGTGGAGCGCTGTCATAATGTGATAAAAGCAAAAGTGCTTTACCAGATTCTGTTCCTTTAATACGAGCTAAAACATTCTTAGAGTTTACAAGAATTCCACCATCAGATAATGTAAAACCTTCTTGAATTTGAGGAGACAATCCTAGTTGTTTTAGTTCATCAAACAAATAGGTAACAACTTCTTGATGTCCTTCTGATCCTATATAATGTGGTTTTTGAGTAATTTTTTTTACATGGGCTAACGCTCTATTAGTTGAAAATTCATTTAGTGGTACATTTTGTTCTTCATTTTGAGGAACCATGAAGTAAAAAATGGCAAACACAATACCAAAGAGTAATGCCATTTGAAAAAGTGAGTTGGTTGGTTTTTGCATTATAGTTAGATTTAGGTTTCTTTTTTAACTAAAACATAATTTTCATTTTCAATAGCCATATAACCATGATCATATAAAAAATAATATACATTTCCTGTTTTAGTGGTATAAATAGAAGTGAAGTATTCAAAATCAAAACCTTTAGAAATGAGTTTTGTTCTATTAGTTTTCGATTTTCCTTCTGGATTAAGGTCACATAAAATACGATAGTTTTTTCGCAACTTATTATTAATGTTACGCATTAAGTTTGTACTATCCTTATTCATTTTATTGTTGTAGGCATTCCTGCAGCCATCACTGCAAAACTTTTTGTCTTCCCTCCCTACAATTTTTTCATTACACTCTAAACAATCTTTCATACACTTCCAAATTTACCATTATTAAACAATGCTTGTTTTATGTGTGCCAAATGATGTTTACTATGCCAATCGTATATTCCCAAACCTTCTTTTATTGAAAACAATCTTTGGTGCTGTGGATGAAAATACATTTTATTCCATTCTTCTTCCGAAAGGTTTTTTAAAACTTGTGTCCATCTCCCGTGAACTCCACTTATAATTTTTAAAGATGCCGAAACATCATTGTTTAATCCATCAACTAATTGAGCCCAAAGTGATTCTTCATAGGGCCTAATGGTTGGTGATTCTTCTGTAAGTGCTAACTTGATTCTAATAAGTGCATTCATATGACTATCGGCTAAATGATGTACAACTTGCTTAACCGACCATCCTTCTGGTCTATAACGCCAATTGAGTTGCTCTACCGAAAGAGATTTAGTAATTATTTCTAATTCTTCAGAAAAAGTTTCTATGGTATGAATCCAAAGTTTTAATTGGTCATTAGAAATTTCAGGATCGAAATGAAACTTTCCAATAGGAAATTTAAGTTCTTCGAGGTTCATTTGTTTTTATTTGCTTTTAAAGATAAATAAAAAATCCATTTACAAACGACAACAAACGTTTACAATCGAAATTAAACGACTATATACCGAATAAATTTTAAATCCAGTCTAATCTTTGCAATGTCAAAATGAATGACAAAGCAATTTTAATTAACAGTAACATTTAAATTTTAAACGCCATGAATGCATTAAGAAACAAAGTACAATTAATCGGACACGTAGGACAAGAACCAGAAATCAAAATCTTAGAAGGAGGAAAAAAACTAGCAAAACTTACCCTAGCCACTAATGAAGTATATTATAATGATAAAAAAGAAAAAGTAACAGATACACAATGGCACAATATAACTGCTTGGGGAAAAACAGCAGAAATCATTGAAAATTTTGTAAGCAAAGGAAAAGAAATTGCTTTAGAAGGAAAACTTACCTATAGAACCTGGGAAGATTCAAACGGTGAAAAAAAGTATTTTACCGAGATAGTCGCAAATGAGTTATTACTTTTAAGTAAATAAATACAGTGCAAAAGAGAGTCTTTGACTCTCTTTTGCAATTAAAAACAAAATATTAGCATAATAAAATTCATATTTTTTAGTTTTGCAATACATTAAAAATCTAAAAAGATGAAAATTCGACATTTTTTAACCTTTCTAATTTTATTGTCATTTTCAGTCTATTCGCAAGATCCAAAAATTGAGTCACTTCGAAAATTAAGCATAGATTCATTAAAGAAATTAGCAAAAGAAAGAGCAAAACTACCAACAGATACTATATTAGTAGATATATATTCGGTTTTAAGTGGTAAGAATTTATATAAAGACAATATTGAGTCAAAAAAATATGCAACAATAGCTTATAAACTTGCAAGTAAAATAAAAGACGAAGACGGAATGGCTTCTGGCCGAAACGACTTGGCACTAATTGAATTAAGCAATGGGAACGCCAATAAAGCTTATGAAATGCTTAAAACGAATTTGAAGTATTACTCAAGTGTAAACAATTTTTTCGATTTAGGCACAAATTACTTGAACATAGGTGTAGTACATGGTTCCCAAGCTCAATATCAAAAAGCTATAGAAAATATAGAAAAAGCTATTTTTTATTATAAAAAATCTAAAGCTCCAAACACTAGACTTGCAGGTTGTTATGGTATGCTTGGTAATGCATACTCATGTATTCCAGATATGGAAAAATCAATTAAAAATTACCTTAAAGCCGATAAACTAGAAACCGAAATTAATGATAAAATTTCTATTTTGAATAACATTGGTAAGGCATACAGTGATTTCAAAAAATATGATTTATCCATTCAATATTATCAAAAAGCCTTATTGGTTAATGACAAAATAAAATCCCCTTATCATTACATGAACACTATGCTGTATATAGGAGAATTATATTTGAAACTCAGCAACCCAAAAAAAGCGATCAGTTATCTAGAAAAAGGAAAATACTATGCGGAAAAAGAAAATCATTTAGAAAATAAAATATTGATAAATAGAAATTTATCAGAAGCTTATTCGATTCTTGGTGATTATAAGAGCTCATTAATTTATCTTAAAAAATACACCGAATTAAAAGATACTCTAAACAAAAAAAGCAATACAGCAGCAGTAAAAGAAATAGAGGCAAAATTTGAATTAGAACGTCAAGATGCTAAACTCACTTTGCTAGAAAATCAAAAAAAATTAAACGAAGCCGACTTAAAGAAGTCTAAAATAGTAATGGTTCTAGGAGCTACGGTTTTATTACTTTTTATTATTCTTTCATGGTACTGGTATAAAAGGCACAAAATAAAAACTCTATTGAACCTACAACAGAAGGAACAATTTAAAACTGAACTTAAACTAAAAGAAGTCGAATCTACACTAGAAGGTCAATTAGCCGAAAGAAAAAGATTGGCACAGGAACTTCATGATGGACTTGGAGCCAATCTTGCAGGAATAAAACTATCTGTTATCAATCATTTCAATAAATTAGGAGACAAAAATGAATCATTAATTAAAGATTTAGACGGAGTTTGTAATGATGTTCGTTTAATGTCACATAATTTAATTCCACCTGAATTTTCTAAAGATACTTTTGAACAAATCATAAAAAGATTAATTCAAAATTATGCTTCACAAACTCAAACAAAATTACATTTAAATATAGATGGAAGTAAAGATTTAGAAAAAATGACGATTCATCAAAAAACACTTCTTTACAGAATATTACAAGAAATTGTCACCAATGCTTTTAAACATGCAAACTGCTCCTCAATTTCATTATTGGTAACTGCATTTAATGATTATATAAATATAATTGTTGAGGACAATGGAATTGGTTTTGATACAACAAAACAATTTGAGGGCATTGGCTTAAAAAACATTAGAGAACGAATAAAAGACCTTAACTCCTATTTAACCATCGATTCGTCACCAGGAAGAGGTACCGTATTACAATTTGACATCCCAATATAATTATGAGTAAATTTAAAATATCTATTGTAGACGACCATAAAATGTTTTTGAATGGTTTAGAAGCCATCCTTAAAAACTTCCCTGACATACAAATCATTGGTACTTACTCAAGTCCATCACTTTTATTAGACGATTTAAAAGAGAAATGTCCAGATTTACTCATAACTGATATAAGCATGCCTGATATTAATGGCATTGAGCTTATGAATAAGGCCAAAAACATTTGTCCTAAAATAAAAACTATGATACTAAGCATGCACTCTGAAGCATCTATGGTAAAAACAATTTTAAAGGAGCAACCTGATGGATATCTTTTAAAAAATACTGACCAAAATGAATTATTAATCGCAATAACCTCAATAAAATCAGGAAACAAGTATTATTCTCCGGGAATTCAAACCATCTTAATAGACGATATTCAGGGTGTAAAAGAAACTAATTCATCTATAATTCCAGTTTTGAGTCCACGAGAAAAAGAAGTGCTTGAACTAATAGCTAAAGAATATACTACCCAAGAAATTGCAAATGAACTATATTTAAGTCCAAATACAGTCGAAACATATCGACAAAACCTCTTACGAAAGCTTGATGCCAAGAATTCAGCAGGCATTGTCGCCAAAGCATTTCAATTAGGATTATTATAACACCTCCCTGAAAACAGGGAGGTTTTTTTTTGGCTGTTTTCCATCTTGTAAGAAAATATATGTGACTATAATTTTGCCTTAATCAGATAAACAATAAAAAACATGAAAACACTAAAATTTTTAAGCTCTCTTCTAATTGGGTTGACTATTTTCAGTTGCAGTAAAGATGAAAATGAGATCAAACATGAGAGGGAATTGCCTGTAAAAGTTACTCTAAAAAACCCTGACGGGACAGTAGATTGGATCAAAACAATTACTTATGATTCAGAAAGAAGAATATCTTCTATTTTCCTATCTTCAGCAGCAAATAGTAGCTTTAATGAAAACACTACATATTCTTACACTGCAGATAAAGTTACAGTAATTAAGGATTATGTAGATTCAAGACCAGATAGAAAATTTATATTCTTTCTTCAAAATGGCAAAATTCTTAAAGAAGAACATTACATTGCTAATGTACTTGATGCAGTATTTACTTGGACAGATAATAATAACTTAAAGACAAGTACAGCAAAAAGTCCTACAGGGACATTGCTTTACACAAAAACATACACCTTTGGAGGACGTGGGAATTGCCTTTCTGTTAGAACAGATGAAGCTGACCCAACAAAAATAGATTACACTTCAAGTTTTGATAGTTATGATAACAATCCTGAGACTGCGTTGATGAGTTATAGTACTCCGACGGCTTATCTTTTTGAGATGATTACAGACCCCACATCTCCTAACAACCCTGGATTTTACAAGATTATCTTCGATGGTTATACTACTCCCTCCTTTTTTGAAAATTACAATTATCAGTATACAGCTAGTGGTAAAGTAAAATTGCTTACTGTGCTTAATGGTAATAACAACAACAATCTTAAAAATACTTTTGAATACGAATACAAAACTTTTTAATCAAATTAACATCATGAGAAAAATATTTTTAATAGTAATAACATTACTTACAGTAACTGCAACATACTCTCAAAACAAAAAAAGAAAACCAGTAAAAAAGAAACCTAAAACTGTTGCAGAGGCAGGAATGCAAATAGGATACGTAACCAGCTTAGAATCTGGCGGAGGAGGAAATTTTGTAGCTGGTTTAGTAGGAGAATTTGGAGTAATGAAAAACTTAAGTATAGTTCCTAGTTTCAATTATCATTTTACAGAAAAAGTTGAAGACATAAAAACAACAGTAATTGAAGCTAATCTAGATGGACAATACTATTTTTTAAATCAAAAAGGCTTTAAATTATATGGGCTTGCAGGGTTGAATTATACACATGTAACGTCAAAAGTAGAAATCCCAGCAGAATATGCCGAGTATGCAGAAGCAGAAGGCGGGAGCGAAAAAAGCTCTGATGGCAACATTGGTTTTAATATTGGCACTGGTATCAAATTTGATTTTGGAGGAAAAATAGTTCCTTTCTCAACTTTACGTTTCACAATTGCTGATGG
Source organism: Flavobacterium terrae (assembly GCF_900142035.1). GTDB lineage: Bacteria > Bacteroidota > Bacteroidia > Flavobacteriales > Flavobacteriaceae > Flavobacterium > Flavobacterium terrae. The sequence goes on from NZ_FQZI01000001.1 coordinate 255,613, forward strand.
AAGTGCTTTTGGAATTTTTGCAGGAGCGAAGTACGCTTTCTAAATCAATCCAATAATTTAAAAACAAAACTAAATTGTTATCCATCATATCTGAACGAAAATCTCAAAATACCACTTTTATTTAGTGTTTTTTAAATTTTTAACAATTATAAGTTTTAACCTGTTCGATGAACAGGTTTTTTTATCTAAAAGAAAAGTATTATTCATTTGTCATTAATTTTTAAAGAGTTTATATTATAAGACTTTAAAATTGCAAACGAATATTTCATAAAAAATTGATAAAAAACTAAACTCGGCATAGGTATTGTGTAAAAAGTAAGGCGAAAGTCTTACTTTTGCTTTTTATAGAAATTTTTAAAATTTAAAATGGATACACTTATTCAGATTGCACAAATTATATTCATACTTTCAGTATTAGTAATTCTTCACGAATTTGGTCATTATTTACCTGCAAAATTATTTAAAGTTAGAGTTGAAAAGTTCTACTTATTTATGGATCCTTGGTTTTCTTTAGTAAAAAAGAAGATTGGAGATACTGAATGGGGAATAGGATGGCTTCCTATTGGAGGATATGTAAAACTATCTGGAATGATGGATGAAAGTATGGATAAAGAGCAAATGAATCAACCAGCTCAACCATGGGAATTTAGATCTAAACCAGCTTGGCAAAGATTAATTATAATGTTAGGTGGAATTACAGTTAATATTTTATTAGCTTGGTTTATCTACACAACAATGTATAGTACTTACGGTCAAAAATATGCTTCTACTGAATTGTATCAAAAAAACGGTTTGGCTTTTGGTGAATCAGGATTGAATGCTGGTTTTAAAAATGGAGATAAAATTATAGCTGTAGATGGTAAAGCTCAACCAAAATTCAATAGAATGGTTATTGATTTACTATTAGGAGATAAAGTTGAAATTGAAAGAAATGGTCAAAAGCAAACATTAACCATCACAGACGAACAAAAGAGTAAAATTTTAGCTACCGAAGGCAAAAACTTTATTACACCTAGATTAACTCAAGTATCTATTGACTCTATATTAAAAGACAGTGAAGCTGGCAAAGCTGGTTTATTAAAAGGAGATAAAATTTTAACCATTGATGGTAAAAAAATAAACTTCTTTGACGAGCTTTCTGAATCTCTAAAATCTAAAAAATCAGATTCGATAAAGCTTTCAGTTTTAAGAAATGGACAAGAAGTTGTACTTTCAACTAAAGTAAACAAAGAAGGAAAAATTGGTTTTGCTCCAAAATTTGAAAACACTGACGATTTCATCATCACTAACAAAATGAGCTTGCTAGAAGCTATTCCAGCTGCAGTAAATGAATCATACACACAATTTGTTTACAACATTAAACAATTCAAATTAATCTTAAGACCAAAAACAGAAGCTTACAAACAAGTTAAGAGTCCTATTGGAATTACACAGCGATTGCCAACAGAATGGAATTGGGAGTTTATTTGGGGATTTACCGCTATGTTTTCGATTGGTTTAGCATTTATGAATTTGTTGCCAATACCTGGTCTTGATGGTGGGCATGCTATTTTTACCATTGCAGAAATGATTACCGGTAAAACTTTAAGCGATAAAGCTGCAGAAAGAGTTCAAACTTTTGGAATGATTATCTTACTGAGTTTAATGGCTTTAACTTTTGGAAAAGATATATACGAAATAATAGCAAAGAATTTTTTGTAATTTTTTAAAGCTTTTTGTTTGCGATTATAAAAAATCGATTATATTTGCACTCGCTAAAAAGATATTAATCTTCCTCCTTAGCTCAGTTGGTTAGAGCATCTGACTGTTAATCAGAGGGTCCTTGGTTCGAGCCCAAGAGGGGGAGCAACTTTTTAGCAAACACATAAACCTTTTTAGGTGATTCCTCCTTAGCTCAGTTGGTTAGAGCATCTGACTGTTAATCAGAGGGTCCTTGGTTCGAGCCCAAGAGGGGGAGCAAAAAAGGCTTCGCATTACTGCGAAGCCTTTTCTTTTTATATGGTAAATCCAATTACTTTATTACCCTTTTGATATAGCTGGTTTAGTTTTACCATCAACAGGTTTATCAATTTCGGGTGGTGTGTTTGTCAAATGACCATTTTCATCAACATAAACAATCATACTCTCAAAGCCTTTACCTTTATTATTGTTCACTTTTCTATCTTCCTTTTTTTGGTCCTTAGATTTTTTCTTCAATATCTTTTTCTTTTTATTTTCTTTTTTTAAAAAAGAATCCGCCATAGTCTATTATTTTAAGTTTACTAATTTATTTTTTTACACAGTTATCATAAATTCAATTACTTAAACTGCTAATATGTTTATTAAATACTAGAAATTGAAAGTTTAGTCCCTATCAACTTCTCAATACTCTTGAGGTCAATTTTTTCTTCGTTACTACAAAACGAAACTGCAATACCTTTCTTTCCTCCTCTTCCAGTTCTACCAATTCGATGAACATATGTTTCAGGTATATTAGGAAGATCATAATTTACCACATGAGGTAAATCATCTATATCCACTCCTCTTGCTGCAATATCTGTAGCCACAAGTACTCTTAAAGCATTTTGTTTGAAATCATCCAATGCTTTTTGTCTAGCATTTTGAGATTTATTACCGTGTATTGCCGCTGCCAAAATTCCTTGATTCATTAAATTTTTTACGACTTGATTTGCTCCACGTTTTGTTCTTGTAAAAACCAACGATCTTAAAACTCCAGAATCATTCAATAATTTAGAAAGCAGTTGTTCTTTGTCATTCTTCTCAACAAAATATACTGACTGTGTAATCGATTGAGAGGCCGAGGAAACCGGGCTTACATTTATATAACTAGGATTAGTAAGAAGATTATTTGCCAACTGCTGAATCGATTTAGGCATTGTTGCTGAAAAAAGAAGTGTTTGTCGCTTAGCAGGAATACAATTCACAATTTTTTTAACGTCATGAACAAATCCCATGTCTAACATTCTATCAGCTTCATCTAATACAAAAATCTCTAAATGCTCTAGATTTATTAGATTTTGATTCATTAAGTCAAGTAAGCGCCCTGGAGTTGCAATAAGTATGTCTGAACCCCTTTTTAAAGCTTTAACTTGTGAAACCTGAGAAACACCGCCAAAAATGGTCGTACAACTCAAATTCAGATAACTCCCATAACGTGTAAAATTATCTCCCACCTGAATTGCTAATTCTCTAGTTGGAGTCAAAATTAAAGCTCTTATAACTTTAGTTTTTATATCCTTTCGAAATTCTAATTGCTGTAAAATAGGCACTGCAAATGCAGCAGTCTTACCTGTTCCTGTTTGTGCACACCCTAGAACATCTTTACCTTCTAGAATTAGAGGAATAACTTGTTCTTGAATGGGTGTTGGCGAAACATATTGTTCTTCATCAAGAACCTTGAGTATCGCGGGTAATATGTTTAATTTTTGAAATGTCATAATTTTGATATTATAGCCAGTATAGACTATATTTTTTAAATAAAGCTTTAAAACATATGCTTAAGTTACATGCTACTAAATTGAGTTTAGTGATAAGTAAAATGATTCCTATTCAGAATATTTTACAATTTGAGCAAAACGAGAGTAATCTTTTAAAAGTCTAAATGATTGAAAATAAAATTTGTAGCATTCTTTGTTAGTAAATAATCACTAAACTGAACAAGGAATTAAACTACTGAAGTCATAGTAGACTAGACTTCGAACATGATGTAAATTTGTTTAAATTAATAAAACGGCAACTGAAACGCCAAAAACTGAAGAGAAAACAACAAATTTACAGATCAGAACAAGCACTGGCAGAAAACCAATTGGGCACAAAGCTAGATATAATAAATTTAAGAAAGGACTTATTTTTAATAAAACTTCTAAAACTTAGAAATTCCAATTTTATTAATTCAGTATATTTGAAGAAACATCAATCATGAAAAAAACAATTGTTTTACTTTTATTTTCGTTTTTATCTTTTGCTCAAACCAAAGAGAAAAAGGAAATAAATACTTTATTAGACAACTGGCACAAAGCTGCTGCCGAAGCTAAATTTGATAACTATTTTAGTTACTTAGCTGATGAATCTATCTTTATTGGAACTGATGCAACCGAAAATTGGAACAAAAAAGAATTCATGGATTTTGCAAAACCTTATTTTGATAAAGGAAGAGCTTGGAATTTTACTGCTTTACAGCGTAATATCTATTTTGACAAAGCAAGAGAAATTGTTTGGTTTGATGAATTACTAAATACTCAAATGAAAATTTGCCGAGGATCTGGAGTATTGATGAAAATTGGCAAAGAATGGAAAATTAAACATTATGTGCTTTCTATGACCATCCCTAATGATAATACTAATGACGTGGTAAAAATAAAAACGCCTATTGAAGACTTATTTATAGAAAAATTAAAACCTACTCCAAAAATTGCCAAATAAAAGATTAAATAAAAAAGGGAACGATAATCGTTCCCTTTTTTATTATTTATAAATATGCTCCTTTAACTTTGCAATCATTTCAACTGTCATATTTTCAATATTGTAATCGTTTTGCCAACCCCAATCCTCTCTTGCTCTCGAGTCATCAATACTTGCTGGCCAACTATCTGCAATTTTTTGACGGAAATCTGGTGCGTAATCTATAGCAAAATCTGGAAAATGTTTCTTGATTTCAGCAGCAATCTCTTTTGGGGTAAAACTCATTGCCGATAAGTTATATGAGGAACGAATTTTTATCTGCTCAGCGGGTGCTTGCATAATTCCTATAGTTGCTTTAATTGCATCATCCATATACATCATTGGTAAACCTGAATTTTCAGATAAAAACGAAGTGAATTCACCTTCAGTAATTGCTTTGTGGTATATATCAACTGCATAATCTGTTGTTCCACCCCCCGGAGGAGTACTCCAACTGATTAGACCTGGATAACGAATACTTCTTACATCTACACCGTATTGTGTGTGGTAATATTCACACCATCTTTCACCAGTTTGTTTGCTAATTCCGTAAACTGTTGAGGGTTCCATAATAGTATATTGAGGTGTATTATCTCTTGGTGTTGTAGGTCCAAAAACAGCAATACTTGAAGGCCAATATATTTTTTTAATTTTTCCTGCTTTGGCTAAATTTAAAACATGAAAAAGTGAATTCATATTCAAATCCCACGCAAAAGCTGGATTTTTTTCTGCTGTTGCCGAAAGAAGAGCGGCCATTAAATAAACATCAGTAATTTGATATTTTTCGATTAAATGTTCTATTTGATTATAATCTAATGCATTAACCACTTCAAAAATACCATCATTTACAACATCAATATTTAATTTTCTAATATCTGAAGCGATAACATTATCTACGCCGTAAATTTGTCTTAATTTTTGAGTTAACTCGGTACCTATTTGACCACAAGCACCTATAATTAATATTTTTGTATCCATTTTTAAAAAGTTGTGTCACAAATATAACGTTTTCGATAATTATAAAACTCAATTCTTCTTAAGAACTTTAACACTTGTAGTTGACAGAAAAACAAAAACATTACATTTGCAAAGGAGTTTTATTTTGTGATATTATGATGAGATTAATTGCGCCTTTTTACCTTTTACTTTGCTTGATTTTTACTTCATGCAAAGATGATTCTGCTTTGCATCAGGCTGAAATAACAAGAGCACTTAAAGAAAAAGAGTTGGTTTTTGCTAACATTAATAAAGCATGGAACTTCAACACAAGAACACTTACTCCAGAATCACAATCTATAGCGACAAACTGGAACGAATGGCGATTATTTACTAATGAATTATATCAAAAACCAAAAAGTACAATAAGCGCTTTTAAACAAAAAACAAAAAGCTTAGCACAAAAAGCCGAAGTTTTAAATACATCTATACCTACAAAACTTCAAAAGCCACAAATAAAAAGTAGATTAATGGCGATTGTAACTAAGGTAAAAGCTTTAAACACTTTCATGGCTTTTGATAGGATTCCTGAAAAAAAAGTTCTCACTTTAGTAACAGATTTGAATATCGAAGTAAATGCATTTCAGGATCAAATTGAGGAAATAGTTAGAAGAAGTCATATTCAATTTGAAGAAGGTGAACTAGAAATGCTAAATTCAATTCGAGGAGGTGCAAATCCGTTAGAGTCACAACAGGATTCTATAAAAACTGTAAGTCCTCCTACACAAGGAACACCTCAAACAAACTTTAAAAAAGAAATAACCGTTCAATAATTACATCACGTTGAGTACAGAGCACATCAAACAGCTTTTTGCTAATGAATCTAAATATGAAGTAATCGCACAATCTATAACTGGCGATGCTAAAATTAATGTAAAAGGATTAGTTGGGTCATCACTATCTTTTGCAATTGAAAGCTGGTTCAAAAAATTAGACAAAACATTCTTAATCATTGCAAACGAAAAAGAAGAAGCGGCTTACATACTTAATGACTTAGAAGAATTAATTAATGAAGAAGATGTTCTTTTTTATCCTAGTTCTTACAGAAGACCTTATCAAATTGAAGACACAGATAATGCCAATGTTTTACTAAGATCTGAAGTTTTAAACAGAATTAATTCTCGCAAAAAGCCAGCGATAATTATTACCTACCCCGAAGCACTTTTTGAAAAGGTTGTTACCAAAAAAGAATTGGAAAAAAACACTTTAAAAGTTGCTGTTGGCGAAAAAGTTTCCATAGACTTTATCAACGAAGTTTTATTTGAATACAATTTTAAACGTGTCGATTTTATTACTGAACCAGGAGAGTTTTCGGTAAGAGGAGGGATTTTAGATGTCTTCTCTTTTTCTAATGATAACCCATATCGAATCGAGTTTTTTGGAAACGAAGTAGATAGTATTAGAACATTTGATGTTGCTTCACAACTTTCGATCGAGAAGAAAACTAAGATCACCATTATCCCTAATTTTGAGAATAAGCTTCTGGAAGAAAAAAGAGAAAGTTTCTTAGATTATATCAATTCAAAAACAACTCTTTTTATTCAAAACACCGATTTGTTATTAACAAATCTGGACAAACTATTTGGCAAAGCCGAAGAAAGCTTCGAGAAATTATCTAAAGATATTAAACATGCCTCTCCTGATGAATTATTCATCAATCAGAGGTCATTTATTAAGCAAGCGCTTAACTTTTCAGTTGTTGAATTAAGCAACAAACCTACTTTTAAGGTAGAACAAAGTTTCGAGCTACAAACCAAACCTCAACCTTCATTCAATAAGCAATTCGATTTGTTAATGGAGGATTTGAAAAGCAATCGTCAAAACGGAATCAAAAATTATCTGTTTTGTGCCAATGAACAACAGGCCAAACGTTTTCATGATATTTTCGAATCGATGGATGAGCAAAATCATGAGCATTTTGTAAAAGATTACGAAACTGTCGTACTTCCTTTATATCAAGGTTTTATTGATTACGAAAATAAAATTGCATGTTATACAGACCATCAAATTTTTGAGCGTTATCATAAATTCTCAATAAAAAACGGTTATGCAAAAAAACAAACCATCACTCTTAAAGAACTTAATGCGCTTTCTGTAGGAGACTATGTTACACATATAGATCACGGAATTGGAAAGTTTGGAGGATTACAAAAAATTCAAGTGGATGGCAAAACACAGGAAGCAATTAAATTAGTTTATGCGGATAATGACATCGTATATGTAAGTATCCATTCCTTACATAAAATTTCCAAATACAATGGTAAAGATGGTGTCCCTCCAAAAATTTACAAACTAGGTTCAAGTGCTTGGAAAGCATTAAAACAAAAAACCAAAGCACGTGTAAAACATATTGCTTTCAACTTAATTCAGTTATATGCAAAGAGAAGATTAGACAAGGGGTTTGCTTTTGCTCCTGATAGCTACTTGCAACATGAATTAGAAAGTTCCTTTATTTACGAAGACACACCAGATCAATTAAAAGCGACACAAGATGTCAAAGCCGATATGGAAAGTGATCGCCCAATGGATCGTTTGGTTTGTGGTGATGTTGGTTTTGGAAAAACAGAAGTAGCGATTCGTGCCGCATTCAAAGCAGCTGACAATAGTAAACAAGTAGCTATTTTAGTTCCAACAACTATTTTAGCATATCAACATTACAGAACTTTTAGAGAACGTTTAAAAGATTTACCTGTAAACATAAATTACCTCAACCGATTTAGAACTGCCAAGCAAAAAACAGAAATTCTAAAGGATTTAGAATCGGGCAAGCTTGACATAGTCATTGGTACACATCAATTGGTAAATAAAAACATTAAGTTTAAAAACTTAGGCTTATTAATTGTAGACGAAGAGCAAAAGTTTGGCGTAAATGTAAAAGACAAGCTTAAAACCATTGCCGAAAACATTGATACATTAACACTAACTGCAACACCAATTCCGAGAACTTTACAGTTTTCATTAATGGCTGCTCGTGATTTGTCTGTTATCTCTACTCCTCCACCTAATCGTTATCCAATAGAAACACAAGTCGTAGGTTTTAACGAAACGGTGATTAGAGATGCTATTTCGTATGAAATTGAACGTGGTGGCCAAGTATATTTCATCAATAATCGTATTGAAAATATTCAGGAGATTGCTGGAATGATTCAGCGTTTGGTTCCTAGTGCCAAAGTAAGCATTGGTCACGGCCAAATGGATGGTAAAAAATTAGAAGAAGTCATGCTATCTTTCATGGAAGGTGATTTTGATGTTCTTGTTGCCACAACTATTATTGAAAGTGGATTAGATGTGCCAAATGCCAATACAATCTTCATCAACAATGCTAATAATTTTGGATTGTCTGATTTACACCAAATGCGTGGTCGTGTAGGCCGAAGTAATAAAAAAGCGTTCTGTTATTTCATTACTCCGCCCTATTCTGCAATGACCGAAGAAGCTAGAAAACGTATTCAGGCTTTGGAACAATTTAGCGAACTAGGAAGTGGTTTCAACATTGCCATGAAAGACTTAGAGATTCGTGGTGCTGGAGATTTATTAGGTGGCGAACAAAGTGGTTTCATTAATGAAATTGGTTTTGAAACGTACCAAAAAATCATGCAGGAAGCCATTGAAGAGCTAAAAGAAAATGAATTCAAAGACTTATATCCAGAAGAAAGCGACATTGAAACTAAAGAATATGTAAAAGACCTTCAAATAGATTCTGATTTTGAATTGCTTTTCCCTGATGATTATATAAACAGTGTTACAGAACGTTTGAGTTTATATAACGACTTGGCCATAATCAAAACCGAAGAAAAATTACAGGAATATCAACAACAACTTGAAGATCGCTTTGGAAAGTTACCTAAATCGGCACTAGCACTATTGGACAGTTTGCGTATCAAATGGATTGCGTCTCATTTAGGTATCGAAAAACTAGTTTTAAAACAAGGAAAAATGGTTTGCTACTTCTTAGGTGACCAACAAAGTAATTACTACCAATCGACTCGTTTTCATAAAGTATTACTGTTTGTGCAACAAAACAGCAACTTATGTAAGATGAAAGAAAAAGAGACCAAAAATGGTCTCCGTTTGTTATTGAGTTTTGAAAATGTGAAATCAATTAAAAAAGCATTGGAATTGATAGAGATGATTTAAGTTTATAAAAAATTAATAATAATATTCTCTGTGTGAATTTTATCATGTAGTTCATATCAATTTAGAGTATCTAAAGAAGCATATTGTTTGAACTAGTAAAAAGATAGTTGATATTGTTTTTTGAAATCAAGGATACTTTTAATCTATCGCTTGAATTTTCTTAATATATTCCTCCAAAAAACAAGCCAAATAATTGTACTTAATCTGAGGCTCCAAGTCACCTTCAAAATAATAATATATTGGCGAATCATTCAGAATAGTAGTATCAATGAATGCGAAGATATATCCTTGATGTGAGAAGAATACAAAATGTTCTTTTTTAAATTCAAATGAACTATTATCATCTTTTAGTAATTCATTTGCGTATTCTCTTAATTCAAAAACTCTATCATAAAAACAATCCTCTCCTCTCAATATCCCTCCACCAGATTTACCCATTTTTTTCAAAAAGAACTTGTAATCATTTGGCAAAGTAACATCATAATAACTTTCAATATTATTTATTTGATTGTCATCAAGCCCCTCAAGTTTATATCCTAATTTTTCAATTTTATTTATTATTTCAATTATCATCATTTCTTAATAATTTGTTTGATAACATCTGTACCCAATAACGTGAAATCATTTTTACTCACAAAATGATATTAAAAAAAGCCCTTAAACAGGGCTTTTCTTTATTTTGTCGATTTCAAATCCTTAATCACTTTAAAAGCTTTGTCTACAATTTCATCATCTACTAAAATTGTAAACTCATTAGAAGTTGAAATTACTTCGTAAATAACAATTCCTTCCCAAGCCAAACGTTGGAAAATAAAATAATAAATTCCTGGAACCGATGTGTTTTCTTTAGGAAGTTTAACCGTTATAGAAGCTAAATTTTCTAACTTCTGCGTTAATTTTTCTCCCTTAAAGTGTTTCTCAATCAAGTGAGAAATACTATCACTTACCACTATATTTGTTTCGTTTACACCACGAGATGATGTATAAAAAATATCTGAATGTGAATCGATATCCGAAATCAAATCAGCTTGTTTGTTTAAAATCGTATCTGAAATAAGAAACGTATAATCTGTTAACGATGAACGTACAGTAATTTCACCTATGTTTTTTAAAACCTTAGTAATCTTATGATTCACCTTAAAATCTAAGTCTTCAGACAGACGCTTTAATGCCATAATTACAGCACCTTGTTTTACGTCTTTCCCTAATTCTTCTTCTAATTCATCGGTAATCGTTCTCGCTAAAGAAGTCAAGTTAATAATTCCTTGCGATAATGCATTTAATAAAAAGGGTTTGGTTTTAATGTAGTTCTCTACAACTGAAGAAATCGTTTTCATTTATCTGTCCTAATTTTTGGCAAATATAGAAAAAAAACATTTTGTTACGAATTTAACCTTGCTATATTTTTTTAAATGCTTTTATAACAATAGGGGTGTTTTTTGAGCAAATTTTAAAAATGATAAAAAGCATCTTCAAGATGCTCTATTGTAAAATTACCTTTGTCGTGTATTACTGAGATGATATCAAAACGAATAGAAAGGTCAAGATTTTTCAAATTGACATATTCGTCGATAGCCTTAACAAGAAGTTTTATTTTTTTAGGGCTTACAAAATCTTCAGGGTTTCCGTAGTCTACCGAAGAGCGGGTTTTTACTTCAACAACAATTAGAGTGTCATCTTTTTGAGCAATGAGGTCAATCTCTGCTTTTTGAAAAACAAAATTACTTTCTAAAACAGTGTAACCATTTTTTTGAAGATATTCTTTAGCAAGCTCTTCGCCTTTTTTACCTAAATAATTATGGAAAGCCATTATCTTTCAAAAAAGACCTTAGTGCATTCAGCATTTACATCTAGTTCAATTTGTGAACCAAAAACCAAGGCACGATTGTCTTGAATATGTCCGGCTGGAAAATTATAAACAATAGGAATATTATATTTTTTAGTCACATCTTCAATGATTTGTAACGCATCCTTACCCCAAGGTATATCATTGTCTTTCATCTTTGTCATCCCTCCCACTAAAATTCCTTTGATACTTTCCAAACAACCATTACGTTTTAAATTCATCATCATACGGTCAATGTGATACAAGTACTCGTCTAAATCTTCAATAAAAAGAATTTTATCATTGCAATCAATGGCTGATGGTGACCCAAACAAACTATATAAAATCGACAAATTACCACCCACTAATTCCCCTGTGGCTTTGCCTAACTTATTCATATTATGAAACGGAATATCATATTCCAACCTCTCAGTACCAAACAATGCAATTTTCATTGTCTCTTTAGCTTGTTTTGAAGCTCTAGCTACAGTCACAGGCATAATTCCATGAATCGATTTATAACCCATCGTATTCAAATGACTATGTAAAACTGTTACATCACTAAAACCAACAATCCATTTTGGGTTCTGCTTGAATTTTGTAAAATCCAATAAATCCAACATTCTCACTGTTCCATAACCTCCGCGAACACACCAAATCATTTTAATGTTAGGATTATCTAATTGCTCTTGAAAATCTTTGGCACGTTGCTCATCGGTTCCTGCCAACTGATTTAAATCTAACCCAATAGTACTTCCTATTTTTACTTCTAATCCCCAACTTTTCAATAATTCTATAGCTGGTTTCAAATTATCATCAATGTTTTTACGAGCAGTAGCCACAATAGCCACCGTGTCGCCTTTTTTAAGTAAAGGAGGTGTTACCATCATTTTTTGTGAATAGGATAAATTAAAAATAAGTATTAAAACGAGTAAATAGCGAGACATTACTTATTAAGTTATAGTTTCAAAAGTAATAAATTAGGAATAGTATTCGTGTATTCTTGGACGAAAAAACCTTATTTTTGCACTCAATTTAGTTGAATTATGGTACAAAATCCGAAAAGATATACAATTACGGCAGCTTTGCCTTATACTAACGGCCCCATCCACATTGGTCATTTAGCTGGTGTGTATGTTCCTGGTGATATTTATGCACGTTTTTTACGTTTACAAGGTAAAGACGTGGCTTACATTTGTGGAAGTGATGAGCATGGAGTTGCAATTTCAATGAAAGCCAAAAAAGAAGGAATTACTCCACAAGAAGTAATAGACAAATACGACGGAATCATTCGTCAGTCTTTTATCGATTTTGGAATTTCATTTGATAATTACTCTAGAACTTCTGCCAAAATTCATCATGAAACCGCTTCAGAATTTTTTAGAAAATTGTATGACGAAGGTAAATTCATCGAAGAAACTACAGATCAATTATACGATGAAAAAGCAGATCAGTTTTTAGCCGATCGTTTTGTAATAGGTACTTGTCCAAAATGTGGCAACGAAGAAGCCTACGGTGACCAATGCGAAAAATGTGGTTCGTCATGGAATGCTACCGATTTAATTAACCCAAAATCAACAATAACAGGAACAAAGCCTGTTTTAAAATCAACGAAACACTGGTTTTTACCTTTAAATGAATATTCTGATTTTTTACAGAAATGGATTGTAGAAGGGCATAAAAATGACTGGAAACCGAATGTGTACGGACAGGTAAAATCTTGGATTGATGGTGGATTAGAGCCTCGTGCAGTAACTCGTGACCTAGACTGGGGAATTGATGTTCCTGTAGAAGGTGCAGAAGGTAAAAAACTATATGTGTGGTTTGATGCGCCTATCGGTTATATTTCATCAACAAAAGAATGGGCCGCACGTAAAGGTAAAGACTGGGAACCTTACTGGAAATCAGATGATACAAAATTAGTTCACTTTATCGGAAAAGACAATATCGTATTCCATTGCGTGATTTTCCCTGCGATGTTAAAAGCAGAAGGAAGCTATATTTTACCAGATAATGTTCCAGCCAATGAATTCCTAAATTTAGAAGGAAACAAATTATCGACTTCTAAAAACTGGGCGGTTTGGTTGCACGAATATTTAATCGATTTCCCTGAAAAACAAGATGCTTTACGTTATGCCTTAACGGCGAATGCCCCAGAAACACAAGACAACGATTTTACCTGGAAATCTTTCCAAGCAAGAAATAATAATGAGTTGGCTGCTATCTTTGGAAACTTCATCAACCGTGTGGTGGTATTAACTAACAAATACTACGACGGAATTGTTCCTGCTCCAAACGAATTCAATGCAATTGACGAAGCTACTTTAACCGAATTAAAAGCCTATCCAGCAGTGATTGCTTCTTCTGTAGAAAGATACAGATTTAGAGAAGCATTAGGCGAAATGATGAACGTAGCTCGTTTGGGTAACAAATATTTAGCCGATGAAGAACCTTGGAAAATGGTAAAAACAGATCCTGAGCGAGTTAAAACACAAATGTATGTAGCATTGCAAATTGCTGCTGCTTTACGAGTATTGGCTGAACCATTCTTACCGTTTACAGCTAATAAATTAGCCAATATCTTAAAATTAGACGAATTAAATTGGAACAAAGTAGCTGAAACTTCAGATTTACTGCCTGCAGGTCATAAAATTGGCGAAGCAGAAATTCTTTTCGCTCAAATTGAAGATGCAGAAATCCAAAAACAAATTGATAAACTCGAAACTACTAAAAAAGCAAATGTAGTAGCCACAAATAATAAAATTATGCCTCAAAAAGAAACTGCAACTTTCGACGATTTCTCAAAAATCGATTTACGTGTTGGAACTATTATCGAAGCCGAAAAAATGCCTAAAGCAGATAAATTATTGGTTTTAAAAGTAGATACTGGATTAGATGTTCGTACTATTGTTTCGGGAATTGCAGAACACTTCACACCTGAAGAAGTAATTGGAAAAAGAGTAACGGTTTTAGTTAACTTGGCACCAAGAGCTTTGCGTGGTGTGGAAAGTCAAGGAATGTTGTTACTGACAAATAACGCAGAAGGCAAACTAGTATTTGTAAGCCCTGAAGCAGAAGGAGTAGAAAACGGAGCTACAATTAGTTAAAATTTTCAGTACAAAATATAATTTTGTCACATTCTTTCATATATTTACATCATCTGAATAACTTATGATATATCCTCAATTAAAAAATACACCTATAAAAGAAATTATCTTTTCAATTTCTTATGAGGAAATTGTGGACAAAGATTGTTTCGATAAATTTGTTAATTTAGATTCTATCAAAAACAATTTTAATGATATTAAACCTTCTGTTACAAATGAATTTGAGGTAAGTAATGGAGGGGTTAGAATTTTAAAAGACAATAGTGGTTTTCATTTAAGAAACAAAAATGAAGTTTTGCAAATGAGAAAAGGGTCGTTGTCTTATCATCATCTGAATTCGTATAGAGGTTTTGGTGAAATATTAACTTCGTTATTAGAATATTGGGAAATTTTTGACCAAATAACTAAAGATAACCTTACGATAACCAATATTTCTGTTCGATATATAAATGTAATAGAAATTGATAAGTCAAATCCTGCATCGCACCTTGTTCAATTATACCCCAAACAATCAGATGATAGAGAGGTTTTAAACTTCCAGAGTTCTGTTCGTTTTTCGTATAAAGATAATTCAGATTTTATTGTCAATGCAGTATCTACAAAACCAAAAGAGGATATTGTTTTATTAGATATAAGTGTAAGCAGTAAATTAAAACCTTTTGGCGAAAATAAAATTGACTTAGAAAAACAATTTTTGCCTTTACAAAACATAAAAAATAGAGCTTTTTTTGATTCGATTACAGCTAAAGCTCTTATAAAGTATATAAATCAAGAAAATTAATTATGGAAAATTCATTAACATTCTTAGCAGAGGATTTGGTTTTAAAACAATCCGAATTGTTCAGAGATGAATATGTAAACTCTGAAATTAATCAAGTTCATACTTTTAATGAATTAAGTGTTTCCGATCTAGATGATTGGTATAACAGCATTTTAATGAAATTTAGTTTTCTTAATGAAATTCAAGTAAAAAATATTCAAGGATTTTTAAAAGCTTTAGGTTATGTTCTTGGAGAGATTGACCCTAATAAATTAGAAATATCTTTGGATTCAGTTGAGGATTCAGATTTAATGTTGTGGCGTGAATCCAATCATGGAATATCAATGATTACGTTCGATGAATATGGTCAAATAGTTTACAGCTTTATAGGTAAGAATGGCAAAAAAATTAAAGGCACTTTTGACCAAAATATTGATATGGAAAAATTGCTTTATAAGTTTATTTCTGCATAACAATAAAAAATTAATGACAGAATGTTCTTTAGCATATATCCCCAATAGGTTACATTCATTAGGCAAAGAGATTATACCAGAATTTTCGATTGGTGAAGAATTATATTACAGATGTAGCTTCAACGATCTTGTGAAACCATATCAATCAATTAGCTTATATGATGTTTCACATAATAGAAATTTTAACGACACTATTAATTACCCAAAAGATGATGTGTTGTATAATATAGACTCTGATAAAAACATTGAAAGAATTCCAGAAAAGGAAATAAGCACCACAGTGATAAAATCACTTAGTGAAAATGGAACGTTTGAAAAAATCCTCGTAAGTAAAAACAATCCTGATTTAATTGCTAAAATTAAATTGAATCATGATCCAAAACCTTGTATGTATCCACATTGTGTTTTTGAAATCTCTTTAAATAATGTAATTGTCAATAAAGACAATTATGGAAATACTTTAAACAAAAGTGGTAGTACATATAAAAATTTAAGATCTGATATAAGAATCGAGTTAACTTCAATTATTTACTCTTCAATTATTGACAATAGTGAAGACATAGAAATACTTACAGATCTTTAAATAAAGAAAATTCTAAAATTCAAATTATCTAAAAGAATAATATGTTAGTTTTTCTTCTTAACTTTATAGAAAACGAATTAAACTATGTTACAAAAAAGTATTGAAGACGCTTTAAACAAGCAAATTAGAATCGAAGCCGAATCGTCACAAGTTTATCTTTCCATGGCATGTTGGGCCGAAATTCATGGTTTTGAAGGCATTGCCCGTTTTATGTATTTACAATCTGATGAAGAGCGTATGCACATGCTTAAATTGATTAAGTATGTTAATGAACGTGGAGGTCATGCCCAAATAACCGATTTAAAAATGCCTAAAACGACATTTACTGCTTTTCAGGAAATGTTTGAAGAATTATATAAACATGAACTTTTTGTTTCACAATCTATCAACGAATTAGTTCACATCACTTTTGAAACTAAAGATTATGCTACTCATAATTTTTTACAATGGTATGTAGCTGAACAAATTGAAGAAGAAGCGCAAGCAAAAAACATATTGGATAAAATCAATATGATAGGTGATGATAAAGGAGGATTGTACTTGTTTGATAGAGATATTTTGCAAATTACAGCGAAGAATGCAACCGAAAAATAAGCATAAAACCTTTTTGCTTTGAGCAAAAAAGAAAAAAATAAAGACAAAGACAAGCACGAAAAAGAGCTTAAAAAACTACACAAGAAAGCAGAAAAGTGTAAGTCAAAATGTTGCGAAAAATATAAAAAGAAAGAGTCTAAACGTTGCAAGCGTTGCCCTATGTTTGACTTGATTGAAAAATATCATATAACTCCTTCTTTATGAAGGAGTTTTTTATAACACAAAGCCATGAAACCAAAAATAATTGCTTTTGATGCTGATGATACACTTTGGCATAACGAACCTTACTTTGATGAAGCGCAAGAAAAATTTTGTGCCTTGTTTCGGAACTATGCTTCTCATCAAGAAATCTTGCAACTAATTCTAAGTCATCAAGTAAAAAATCTGGCTTTATATGGTTTTGGAATCAAAGCTTTTACTTTGTCAATGGTTGAATCTGCTTTAAAATTGACGAATCATCAAATTTCAGGTAACGCTATTGATAAAATCCTTCAAATAGGAAAAGAGTTATTACAAAAACCTGTAGAATTATTACCTGATGTAGAAGAAGTCCTTAAAGAACTTAAAGGAAACTACAAACTTATTGTTGCTACCAAAGGTGATTTGAAAGACCAACACAGAAAATTACACGATTCCAGTCTGGGTCATTTTTTCCATCATATTGAAGTGATGAGTGATAAAACCGATGTTGATTATCAAAAAATGCTCAAGCGATTAGATATTCAACCCAGTGATTTTATGATGATTGGAAATTCTTTGAAATCAGATGTGTTACCAGTTTTAAATATTGGTGGTTATGGTATTCACATCCCTTATCATACAACTTGGGCTTATGAACAAATCGATTTTGAAGTAATTCATGATAACTTTAGATCTATTTCAAATATTAAAGAAGTCTTATCTTTGCTTTAATGAAAACAAAATTAGACCTTAATAATTGGAATCGTAAAGAACATTTTGAGTTTTTTAGTAAAATGGAAGAGCCCTTTTTTGGACTCACATTTACCATTGATTGTACTCAAGCTTTCAATAAAGCTAAAGAACTAAACGTTTCTTTTTTCACGTATTATTTACATAAAACATTAATGGCCATCAATACTGTCGAAAATTTCAAATATCGTATTATCGACAATGAAGTTTACATTTGGGATCGAATAGATGTTTCATCAACCATCATGCGTGAAGATAAAACCTTCGGTTTTTCATTAATTGAATTTGACACAGACCTCAACCAATTCAACCAAAATACAATCGAGGAAATAGAACGAATTCAAAACACAACAGGACTGCTTACTCGTGAATTTCCTGATAATAATTTAATTCATTTTTCAGCCATACCTTGGATCGATTTTACTTCAATTTCTCATGCTCGTGGATTTTCATTTCCAGACAGTTGTCATAAAATTTCATTTGGTAAAATGACTGAAACAAATGGAAGAAAATCGATGCCGATGTCAATTCATGTTCATCATGGATTAGTTGATGGCTATCATGTAGGTTTGTTTATAGAAGAGTTTGAAAAGCAAATGAATTTGTAATGTTCACCATTGCTTACCATCCTATTTATAAACATCCTTTGCCTGAAGGTCATCGTTTTCCGATGATTAAATATGAGTTGCTCCCTCAACAATTACTACATGAGGGAACGGCCACCAATAAAATGTTTTTTGAACCAGAAATAGCTGACTTAGCCCCTATTTTTGCAGTACACACAAAAGAGTATGTCGACCATTTAATCCATTTAACTCTTGATGCAAGAGCAGCCAGAAAAATTGGCTTTCCCCTTTCAGCAGAATTAGTCGAAAGAGAATTACGTATTGCTCAAGGGACAATTATTGGAGTTCAAAATGCTATTAATGATGGTGTAGCTTTCAATATTGCTGGTGGCACTCATCATGCCTACAGCAATCACGGAGAGGCTTTTTGTTTATTAAATGACCAAGCCATAGGTGCTCAATTTTTACTGAACAAAAAACTTGCTAAAAAAGTTTTAATCGTAGATTTAGACGTACATCAAGGCAATGGAACAGCTGAAATTTTTCAAAATAACGAGGCCGTTTTTACCTTTTCCATGCATGGTAAAAGTAACTATCCTTTCAAAAAAGAAACTTCTGACTTAGATATTGCTTTACCTGATGGAACTTCTGATGATGATTATTTAAGGATTTTGAATGCCACATTACCAAATTTGATAGAAACCCAAAAACCTGACTTTATCTTTTATTTAAGTGGCGTAGACATCGTTGACACAGATAAATTAGGAAAATTAGGATGCTCTCTTCAAGGTTGTAAAAAACGTGATGAAATCGTTTTTGAACTTTGTAGAAAACACCAAATCCCAGTACAGTGTAGTATGGGAGGTGGTTATTCTCCTGAAATCAAAACTATTATCGAAGCACATGCCAATACATATAGAGTAGCTAAAGATATTTTCCATTAACATCCGTTAAATTCCTATTAAATAAAACGCTAAAATTTATATTCTTCGTAACTTTGCTTTTCAATAACTTTTTAACTAAAAGAATATGTATCCAGAAGAAATGGTAAAACCAATGCGTGCAGAATTAACTGATGCTGGTTTTCAAGGTCTATATACTGCTGAAGAAGTAGAAAATGCTTTAGCTCAAAAAGGAACAACTCTAGTAGTTGTGAATTCGGTTTGTGGTTGTGCAGCTCGTAATGCTCGTCCAGGCGCAAAAATGAGTTTAGAAGGTGATAAAAAACCTGATCAGTTAATCACAGTTTTTGCGGGAGTTGATAAAGAAGCAGTTGATGCAGCACGTCAACACATGTTTCCTTTCCCTCCTTCTTCACCAGCAATGGCTTTATTTAAAGATGGTGAGTTAGTTCACATGTTAGAACGTCACCACATTGAAGGTCGCCCTGCAGAAATCATTGCAGACAATCTAAAAGATGCTTACAGCGAGTTTTGCTAAATAGAAAAATCTCAAAATGAAACCACTTTTAGAGTGGTTTTTTTATTTAATGACTTACCTTTGCACAAATTGATGTAAATAATGCAAAAATTAATTTCCTATCCAATATCTGTAATTTATTACATGTTCTTTGGCTTATGCCTGTTAATTTTTCACCCCATTCAATGGATTTGTTTAAACGTATTTGGATACCAAGCACACAAAAAAAGTGTTGATTATTTAAATTTTTGTTTGACAAAATGTACAAATCTTTTAGGAACTACCTATGATGTTCAAAATATTGATTTAGTACCAAAAAATGTTCCGATAATTTTTGTCGCTAATCATCAAAGTTTATATGATATAGTAGGGATTATATGGAACTTAAGACGTTCACACCCAAAATTTGTAAGTAAAAAAGAACTTGGAAAAGGAATTCCGAGTGTTTCATACAACTTAAGACACGGTGGATCAATTTTAATTGATAGAAAGGACCCTAAACAAGCCCTTCCCGCAATTAAAAGTTTAGGAGAATATATTGAGAAACACAAAAGAGCTGCAGTTATTTTTCCAGAAGGAACAAGAAGTAAAACTGGAGTGCCAAAACGTTTTTCAGAAAACGGTCTCAAAATTTTATGCAAATATGCCCCTTCCGCTTACGTTGTTCCAATTTCTATAAACAACTCATGGAAAATGGTTCGCTACGGAAGTTTCCCTATGGGATTAGGAAATAAATTACAATTCATAATTCATGAACCAATAGCTGTTAAGGATTTACCATTTGGTGAATTAATAGAAAAAACGGAATCTGCTGTTGTAAGTGGAATAAAAAATTAAAATTATGTCAATACAAAATGTGCGCTTGGAGGTGATGCAGTTTCTAGAAAAAAGCATTGATAGCTTTGTTGAACAATACTTACTCCCAATAGAAAAAATTTGGCAACCCTCAGATTTGTTGCCAAACTCTGAAAGTGAATCTTTCATTGAAGATGTAAAAGAATTAAGAGAAATTGCTCAGGATTTACCTTATGATTTTTGGGTTGTTTTAGTAGGTGATACTATCACTGAAGAAGCATTACCAACTTACGAATCTTGGCTAATGGATGTTGAAGGAGTTTCACAAAAACCAGATAACGGATGGTCAAAATGGTTACGCCATTGGACTGGTGAAGAAAATAGACATGGTGACTTGTTAAACAAATATTTATACTTGTCTGGTAGAGTTAACATGCGTGAAGTAGAAGTTACTACTCAGCATTTAATTGCAGATGGTTTCGATCCAGGAACCGACAGAGACCCTTACAAAAACTTTGTGTTTACAAGTTTTCAAGAATTAGCAACTTATGTTTCGCACAATCGAGTAGCGCAATTAGCAAAAAAATATGGTGATAATAAATTGTCTAAAATTTGCAAATTAATTGCTGGAGACGAAATGCGTCATCACCATGCATATTCAGATTTTGTGAAAAGAATTTTTGATGTAGATCCTAGTCAAATGATGATGGCTTTTCATCATATGATGAAACACAAAATCAATATGCCTGCTCAACTAATTAGAGAATCTGGTGAAAAAATAGGAAGTGCATTTGAGCAATTTTCTGAATCAGCGCAACGCATAGGTGTTTACACTTCTATGGATTATGTTGACATTATGCAAAAACTAATTCAAAAATGGGAAATTGATAAAATTTCAAATTTAACTGACGAAGCAGAGAAAGCAAGAGATTACTTAATGAAACTTCCAGATAGAATGACAAAACTGGCAGAAAGAATCAAAATTGCTCCTGAATCACATGTTTTTAAATGGGTACAGCAACCTGCATTAATAAAATAAAATTCTAATCCTTTCTATTACAGAAGGGATTTTTTTAATCTAAATTACAATGAGTTTAATCGAAAATACTATCGCATTTGTAAAACAACAACTTGAAGGAGCCGAAGGAGGACATGATTGGTTTCATATAGAACGTGTCTATAAAAATGCTTTACTAATTGCACAAAGAGAAAAATGTGACTTAACTGTGGTTCAGTTAGGTGCTTTACTTCACGATATTGTCGACAGTAAATTTCATGGTGGAGATGAAACTGTTGGCCCTAAAACAGCTCGTACATTTTTGGAAAGTCAAAATACTAGTGAAGAAATCATTCAGCATGTGATTAACATTATCGAAAACATTTCGTTTAAAGGTGGTAATTTTGAAAAAAAATTCAACTCAAAAGAGCTTGAAATTGTTCAAGATGCCGATCGTTTAGATGCTATTGGAGCTATTGGGATTGCGAGAGCTTTCAATTATGGGGGGTTTAAAAATAGAGCGCTATACAATCCAGCAATTGAGCCAAAATTCAACATGACTAAAGAAGAATATAAAAATAGTGACTCTCCAACAATAAATCACTTTTATGAAAAGTTGCTGTTGTTAAAAGACAAAATGAATACCTCAACAGGTTTTAAAATAGCTGAAGAAAGACACAAATTTATGGAACAATTTCTATCACAGTTCTATGCTGAATGGGAAGGTCAGAAATAAAAGAGAGAACCAAAATGGTTCTCTCTTTTATTTTAAATTAGATATATAGTCGATATAATTTTTAGCTAAATCTGAAAAATCTTCATACTCAAGCTTTGCATTTAAACTCCTGTTAGCTAAAACAACAACTACCAACTTACTTTTGGGGTAAATATGCATAAAACTTCTTGTACCAACCCAGTTTCCGTCATGACCATAATAAAAATTATTGCATTTATCACGTTGACAATGAAACCCAAGACCATAGTCCGTTTTCTTGCCATCATTGGTCTTTTGGGAGGTCAATAATGTTATTAAAGTTTCTTTTTTTAATATCCTATCAGGAAACAAAAAACCATTTCCAAGTTTGATTATATCTTCACTTGTAGACAAATAACAAGTTTCAGCATATCTAAATTCTGAACTAATATTTTTAACCTCATTAAAGTCGTTTTTGTCTAGTGAATACAATTTGGAAATAGTTGGTAATGTATGACCAATAGAATCTTTTAAAGTATTGACCATTTTCAATTTATTCAAAACCACCTCCCTTTGAAATTCAGTAAGCTCTTTAGAAGATTTAGCCTCTATAATCAATCCTAAGATTTTAAATCCTAAATTACTATATAAAAATTTATCAGAAGGTTTGAATTGCTGTTTTGTCTTTTTAAATAATTCAAAAAAATTAGTTCTTTTTATAGTTGCCTCCTGGTAATAACCGTCTTCATCAAGGTTTCTCTGAAATCCTGCTAAATGTCCTGCTAGCTCCCGTACAGAAAAATCGAAAGTCTTTTTCGGGAGTTTTTTTAAGTAGAAATAAGCACTTTTATCCCAATCTACTGAATCCATCTCAACTAATTTAGCCAATGAAGAAATTGTAATTGTTTTGGTTATGCTGGCAATATTAAATTGCGTTTCGAAAGGAGTAACAGGAATTTTATTTTTTAAATCAGCATATCCAAATCCTTCAGAAAATACTAAAGTGTCATTATATGAAATAGAAACAGATATACCCGGAATATTTTCTTTTTCTTTATACTTTTGGATGAACTTCCGTGTTTTTATATTTACTTTTTCAAAACTTATTTGTGAAAATGTAACTGTGGAAGAAAAAATTAGAAACAACAAATATCTCATAATAAAAAAACAGTAAGCTGTTATGCTTACTGCTACTGTATATATTCTTTAAAATTTTATTTTCCTGTAAACTCTGCTTTTCTTTTTTCTAAAAAGGCTGTTGTTCCTTCTTTAAAATCGGCAGTGGCAAAACATTCGCCAAACTTGTTTATTTCTATCTCAAACCCGTTAACTCCATCTTTATAATTTGCATTAACAGCTTTGATTGCTTTTCCTATTGCCACTGGAGAGTTTTTCAGTATTTTATTAGCAATCGTCATGTATGTTGAAAACAAATCGGCTTGCGGCACTACGTGGTTTACTAAACCATAATTTAAAGCTGTTTGGGCATCTATCATACCTGCTGTCATAATCATTTCCATAGCACGACCTTTTCCAACTAATTGTGGTAAACGTTGCGTTCCTCCATAACCTGGAATAACTCCTAGAGAAGTTTCTGGCAATCCCATTTTAGCATTGTCTGATGCTATTCTAAAATGACATGCCATTGCTAATTCTAAACCTCCACCTAATGCAAAACCATTGATAGCTGCAAAAACGGGAGTTTTCATGTTTTCTATAAAATCGAACAGTAACTCTTGCCCTTTAGCAGCTAGTTGAGCACCTTCTTTGGCAGAAAAATTGGCAAACTCAGATATATCAGCACCAGCAACAAAAGCTTTTTCTCCACTTCCTGTAATTACAATTACTTTAACTTCTGGATTTTCTTCAATCGTTTTTAAAGTTTCATGTAATTCTAAAATGGTTGCTTTGTTTAACGCATTTAATTTTTCTGGTCTATTAATAAAAATAGTTGCAATTCCTTTTTCGTGTTCTAAAATTATATTTTCTAGTGCCATATTATTTGTTTATTATAGGTAAAATAACTTTAAAAGTGGTTCCTTGATTTACTTCAGACTCAAAGGTAATGCTTCCGTTGTAATTTTCAATGATGTTTTTAATGATTGCTAAGCCTAACCCCATACCGCTTGTTTTAGTAGTAAATTTAGGTTCAAATATTCGGTCGAAATCTATGTATGCAATTCCTTTACCGTTATCTTGTACACAAATTACAGCATTACTTTTGTCCTTAGTAATAGAAACTAGAATACTCTTTTCTGTTTTTTCATCCGGTATAGCTTGTATTGCATTTTTAACTAAGTTGGTAATAATCCTTATCAATTGTGTTCTATCAATTTTTGTAATTATCTCTCCATGAGAAGATTCAAATCGAATATAATCTTCATTAAAGATTTCCAATGCTAATTTAACGACATCAACAATATTGAGTGTCTCATTTTGTTGAGCTGGTAGCGAAGCAAAGTTAGAAAACGCAGACGCAACAGCCGTCATTGTATCAATTTGCTGAATTAATGTTTTAGAAAAATCGGCTAATTTTTTCTTTGCATTAGGATCTTCAGGATTAAATCGCATTTCAAAACTTTGAACCGTTAATCGCATTGGCGTCAATGGGTTTTTAATTTCGTGAGCGACTTGTTTCGCCATTTCTCTCCATGCTCCTTCCCTTTCACTTTGAGCCAGTTTATTAGCACTTTCTTGAAGCTGATCAATCATCTTATTATATGAAAAAATCAATCGGTCAATTTCATGACTATTGGTGACAGACTCAATCTTTTCATTTTTTTCTGTCAAACTAGTTTCCGTTAGTTTATCAGAAATAGTTTTTAATGATTTTGTTATGTATTTTGAAAGATAATAAGCAATCCAAATCGAAATAATCACCATTGCTAAGTACACCATACCATAAATAAGCAAGAAGTTTCTGATTTCGTTTTTGTAGAAAGAATCATCTTCTACATAAGGCAGTCGAATAATTCCTAGTGGCTTATTTTCAACAAAATCCATTAAATAACTATACGAAAATCGATAACTTTTATCTTTCCCCTCAGCAAAATCAACGTATCTGTTTTTGGGTGAATTTTTTACTCTATCCACCACATAATCTGGTAGTAAAGGAGAAATTTGTCCCTTTATTATTGGTGCTTTAGAAGTGACCAATAATCTGCCTGAAAAATCGAAAATATCAA
The DNA here is from genome assembly GCF_900142035.1 of Flavobacterium terrae. GTDB lineage: Bacteria > Bacteroidota > Bacteroidia > Flavobacteriales > Flavobacteriaceae > Flavobacterium > Flavobacterium terrae. Next base: position 281,114 of record NZ_FQZI01000001.1, read on the forward strand.
TTTGAATATTGTGAATATTTGCAATCTCAAAAATCTTATACGAAAAGATAGATCGTAAATTGAACGTTGTTAATGGGTGTGGCGTAGTTGCTAAAATATACTGTATGTGTTGGCGAATTTGATTTTCTTTAATCAATAACTTTTCGTCGTGGTATACTTTACTTTTAATCTGAAAATGAATGATAGAAGCTGCCGCAATTAATATCGAAGATATAAGTGTAATTAGAATCATCGACATGAAGATTCTTGTGCGTAGCGACCAATGTTTAACCTTAAAAAGGGATTTCATTTACTGATTTTTTTCTCTAATCTTTTTATAGAATTTATACCCAAACATTAAAAGTACTGAAAAAAGTATAATTCCAATTACTCCATAAATCCAATTCACAGCATTTTTTAAAATCACAAGAAAGACAACTGCAAATAAAATAATAGTTGCTCCTTCATTCCACAATCTAAAAAATCCCGACGTATGTTTTACCTCATCTTTTTGTAACTGAAGAAATATTTGATGGCATTTTAAATGATACAAGTACAAAAGAAACACAAAGCCCAGTTTTACATGCATCCAAGGTTGTGTGAGCCAAATTTGACCAGCATCTGTAAAGAACAACATCCAATACGCAAAAAAACTAGCCAGAATAGCACTAGGCCAAGTAATAATATACCACAAGCGATACTGCATTAATTGGTATTGTTTGATTAAAATACTTTGTTCTGGCTCTTGCTTTTGCTTAGCTTCTGCATGATATACAAACAAACGAACAATATAAAACAAACCTGCAAACCAAGTAATAACAAAAATGAGATGTAAGGATTTTATGTAGTTATAAAGTTCCATTGCAATTAGTTTTTAGCCCACTCTTTAATCCAATTTGCAATTGTATCCATCCAAGCTTCGTCTTCATTCAAACAAGGAATTGCTTTGAAATTTTCTCCACCATTAGCTTTAAAATCTTCATCAGCACGCATTGCAATTTCTTCTAAAGTCTCTAAACAATCAGCAACAAAAGCTGGTGTAACAACCGCTAGATTTTTGATCCCTTTAGCGGGCATGTTATTGATTTCAATATCTGTATAAGGCTCTAACCATTTATCGCCTGCAAGTCTTGATTGGAAAGTTTCGCTATATTTTTCCTTTGGTATATTTAAAAGCTCAACTACTTGACGAGTCGTTTCAAAACACTGATGACGATAACAGAACTCATGAGCTGGCGATGCAGTCACACAACAACTGCTATTTATTTTACAATGTGTTGTAGTTACGTCTGACTTTCTGATATGACGTTCTGGAATTCCGTGATAAGAGAAAAGTAAATGATCATAATCAAAACCTTCTAAATGTTCTTTAATTGAGTCTGCTAGATTTTGGATATAATCTTTTTTGTTATAAAAAGAATTTATGCGTGTAATGGTCATTTCAGGGAAATGCTTTTTACGAAGTTCTTCGGCTAAAACAAAAATAGTTTTTGTCGATGCCATTGCATATTGAGGATACATTGGTAATAACAACACTTCGGTAACTCCTTTGTCTTTTAATTCTTGCAATCCTTTTTGAATAGTCATCGAACCATATCGCATCGCTAACGCTACAGGAACATCTACTCTATCTTGAACTTTTTTGTGTACATTTTTAGAAATTACTACAAGTGGTGAACCTTCTTTTGTCCAAATTTTTCCATACGCATGAGCAGATTCTTCTGGCCTTTTGCGTAAAATAATTCCTCGAACTAATAAAGCTCTTAATAAATACGGAACATCAATTACGTATTTATCCATTAAAAATTCATCTAAATAAGGCTTAACATCTTTTGGGTCTGGACTTTCAGGTGAGCCCAAGTTCACTAATAATACTCCTTTCATTATTGTACTTTTTCTAATAAATATTTCTTAGGCGTAGTGCCAAATTTCTTTTTAAATGCTGCTATAAAATGGCTAGATGTGCTATAGCCAATTTTTAATCCTACTTCATTAACATTATACGATCCGCTATCTAATAAATTACGGGCATAATCCATTTTATAATCGAATAGAAAACCATAAACGGTGTCTCCATAAATTTGTTTGAAACCTGTTTTTAGTTTTTTAAGATTCAACCCTACTTTTTCCGAAAGTTCTTCTAAACTAGGCGGTTCAGCCATATTTGCAATGATGATTTCTTTGGCTTTTTTAAGCTTTTTTACATTTTCCTCATCAATTAAAAAAGGACATTGCTCAACGTCTGGATCTTCACTTTTGTTAAAGAACAAACTCAACAATTCGTATCCTTTTCCTTTATAGTATAAATTCTTGATTGTTGGGTTTAAGTTGTAATGAAACATCTGGTTCAAAACAATCGCCATAGAAGGCGTAATGTTTTCCTCACCGTAGTATTTCCTGTCTTTGTTTTCTTCACTTAAAAACGGAATATGATCCGCATCACTTGTGAATAAACCATGAAATTTTTTAATAGAAATTAGAACAGAAATAATCCAAGTTTTAGGCGCAATATCTAAATGAAGTGGCAACTCTTTTTCTGGATTGTAGAACAAAAGTGATTTCTCATCTTTTAAATCTAGAGTATAATTACCGTTATTAAAGATGAATTTTCCCTTTCCTTTTAAGCCAAAGTGAAACTGAATCAATCCAGTTTTTACAGGACGCTCGTATTTCATTTCTTCCTCAGAATCATTCTGAAAGCGAATTAAAATAAATTCATCGTCTATTTTTATTTCTTCCGCTGAACTCATAGCGATACTTTTTAGTTTTAAATTTCAATCAATTAGAACTTTTTTATTTAGAATGATTCTATATAAATAAATTCTAAAGACCTTATTTCACAGCAAAAATATAACAAATATCGCTAAAAAGTCATTTCAACTATAAAAATTACTTATAGCGACACAAAAAGTACTTATAGCGTTATTTTTATAAAAATTGCAAGACTAAATTTGTATCGAAAATTTGATTAGGATTTAATGACACAGAATATACCCGCAAAATCAACTTCGTTTTATGCTATTGGCTTAAGTTATCTTAAAGCTGATGCAGAGATGAGAGGTAAATTTAGTCTGGATGATAAAGCCAAAGAAAACTTACTAGTTCAGGCTAAATCAGAAGGTATAGAAAGTCTGATTGTAACTTCTACCTGCAACAGAACAGAAATTTACGGTTTTGCACAACACCCATTTCAATTAATCAAACTACTTTGTGAAAATAGTCAAGGAACTGTCGAAGACTTTCAAAAAGTAGCTTACGTATACAAAAGTAAAGAAGCTATCAATCATTTATTCCGTGTAGGAACGGGTTTAGATAGTCAAATTTTAGGTGATTTCGAAATCATCTCTCAAATTAAAAATGCCTTCGTTTTTTCAAAAGAACATGATTTAGGAAACGCTTACATGGAGCGTTTGGTAAATTCGGTTATTCAAGCGAGTAAAAGAGTTAAAAACGAAACCGAAATTTCTTCTGGAGCGACTTCTGTATCTTTTGCTTCGGTACAATATATTTTCAAAACCGTTCCTGATATTGCTGATAAAAACATTTTGCTTTTTGGCACAGGTAAAATTGGTCGTAATACGTGTGAAAACCTTGTAAAACATAGCAAACACGACCACATTACTTTGATCAATCGCACAAAGGATAAAGCAGAAAAATTGGCCAAAAAATTAGACTTAATCGTAAAAGATTACGCTGATTTACAAGAAGAAATTCAAAAAGCTGATGTTCTGGTAGTAGCGACAGGAGCTCAAAACCCAACGGTTGATAAGACCATTTTAAATCTAAAAAAACCTTTATTGATATTAGATTTATCGATTCCTAAAAACGTGAACGAAAATGTTCAGGATATTGAAGGAGTGACTTTGGTTCATATGGATCATTTGTCGCAAATTACCGATGAGACTTTAGAGAATCGTAAAAAATTCATTCCGCAGGCTGAAGCAATTATTGAAGAAATTTCAGATGAGTTCATCACTTGGACTAAAGGGCGTAAATATGCACCAACGATTCATGCTTTGAAAGCCAAACTACAGTCGATTAAAGAAATCGAAATGGCGTATCAACGTAAAAAAATGAACAACTTTGATGAGGCTCAAGCCGAGATAATAAGCAATCGTATTATTCAAAAAATCACCAATCATTTTGCCAATCATTTAAAAGATGAAAACACTTCGGTTGATGAAAGTGTAGATTGGATTCAAAGAGTGTTTCAGTTAGAAAAATAACAACTTGTGGCAAAAAATCGAATTATAAAAATAGGAACTCGCGATAGCGAATTAGCGCTTTGGCAAGCTCACACTGTTGAAAAACAACTTAACGATTTAGGATATAAAACCGAAATTGTTGCCGTTAAATCACAAGGGGACATCATTCTTGATAAACCTTTATACGAATTAGGAATCACAGGAATTTTTACTAAAACCCTTGATGTTGCTATGATTTCTGGTCAGGTAGATATTGCTGTACATTCTATGAAAGATGTTCCTACAGCTTTGCCACAAGGTATTGTACAAGCAGCTGTTTTAGAAAGAGCCAATACGGTTGATATTTTAGTACACAAAGGGAATTTAGATTTCTTACAAGGTGAAGGAACTATTGCTACTGGGAGTTTACGTCGCCAGGCACAATGGTTGCATAAATATCCAAAACACCAAGTAGTTGATTTACGTGGAAACGTAAATACCCGTATGCAAAAACTAAGAGATAGTGATTGGGATGGAGCTGTTTTTGCAGCGGCTGGATTGGAAAGAATCAATTTAAAACCGGATACTTTTATCAATTTAGACTGGATGATTCCGGCACCTGCACAAGGCGCTATGATGGTGGTTGCTATGGCAGAAGATACTTTTGCTTTAGACGCTTTGTCTGAATTAAACCACATCGAAACAGAAATTTGCACGTATATCGAACGTCAGTTTTTAAGAACATTAGAAGGTGGTTGTACTGCGCCAATTGGAGCCTTAGCCATTTATAATGAAAAAACAGATTGTATCGATTTTGACGGGGTGTTATTCTCTATCGATGGTCAGCAAAAAATAGAAATCAAACGTTCTTTTGATATTTCAGAGTGGAAAAAGTTAGGTTTGAATTGTGCCAAAGAAATTCTTGACAATGGAGGTTCGGCTTTAATGGCTGAAATTAAAGAAAAACTGAAAAAATAATTGTGGCTGAAAACATTAGAATATTATCTACAAAAACCTTGCTTTCTAATCAGAAGCAGTTTTTATTGAACGCTAATCTTTCAGTAGTCGAAGCCGATTTTATTGAAACCAAGTCATTACCAATTCTTGCTAATGCTCAAATCAACGAAGCTTTAATTTTCACCAGTCAAAATGCAGTTAATACTGTTTTAGGATTTGAAAATATTGAAGATTTAAAAGCTAAAAAAGTCTTCTGTGTTGGTTTAAAAACCAAAGCATTATTGGAAGAAAACGGATTTCAAGTAGAAGCTTATACAGGTTATGCTGAGGATTTAGCGGAAATCATTTCGTTAGTCTATGCCGATTCAAGTTATACTTTTTTTAGCGGAAATTTGCGTCGCGATGTTTTGCCTGAAAAATTGAAAGAAGCCGAAATTTCATTCAATGAAATTGAAGTGTACGAAACGATTCTAACACCTCAAAAAATGACTTCGACAGGCTCAGCCAACGGTAATTCAACATTTGACGGAATACTTTTTTATAGTCCGTCAGGAGTAGAAAGTTATACTAAACAAAATAAAATTGCTGATGAAATATGTTTTTGTATTGGAAATACCACTGCAGAAGCATTAGAACATCACACAAAAAATATCATAGTCGCGAACCAACCTTCGGTTGAAAATGTGATTATCCAATGTATTAATTATTTTAGCCGTAAGCACTAAGCTTTAGGCAATATGCAATAAAAATGTAAAAAGCTTAAAGCGTATGGCTTAAAGCATAAAGCAAGAAAACATGATTAAAAACGACTTATTCTTAAGAGCTTTAAAAGGAGAAACTGTAGAACGCCCGCCAGTATGGATGATGCGTCAGGCAGGAAGATATTTACCAGAATTCAGAGCATTACGCGACAAATACGATTTCTTCACACGTTGTGAAACACCAGAATTAGCAGCTGAAATCACAGTGCAACCTATCCGAATTGTAAAACCAGATGCGGCAATTTTGTTTTCTGATATTTTGGTAGTTCCAAGAGCTATGGGAATTCACGTTGAATTAAAGGACAATTTAGGTCCCATTATTCCTGACCCAATTCGTACAATGGAACAAGTGGAACAAGTTTTTATTCCAAATATTGAAGAAAGCCTTGGTTATGTGATGGATGCCATCAAACTAACCAAAGAAATGTTGAACGACGAAGTCCCTTTAATTGGTTTCGCGGGTTCTCCATGGACTATCTTTTGTTATGCTGTAGAAGGAAAAGGGTCTAAAAGTTTTGATACCGCTAAAGGTTTTTGCTTTTCAAATCCTGTTGCAGCCCATACATTATTACAAAAAATTACAGATACTACCATTTTATACTTAAAAGAAAAAGTAAAATCAGGCGTAAATGCGGTACAGATTTTCGATTCTTGGGGAGGAATGTTATCGCCTGTGGATTATCAAGAATTCTCTTGGAAATACATCAACCAAATCGTGGAAGCATTAGCTGAAGAAACAGAAGTTATTGTTTTTGGAAAAGGTTGTTGGTTTGCGTTAAATGAAATGTCAAAATCAAAAGCATCGGCATTAGGTGTGGATTGGACATGTTCACCTAAAAATGCACGTTATTTAACGGGTGGAAACATCACCTTACAAGGTAACTTTGATCCGTCGCGTTTATTATCTCCAATTCCAACTATCAAGAAAATGGCACACGAAATGATCGACGAGTTTGGAAAAGACAAATACATTGTAAACTTAGGTCACGGTATTTTGCCAAACATTCCTGTAGATCATGCAAAAGCGTTTATAGAGGCTGTTAAAGAATATGGTCAGTAGCCATTACTTTTTATAGAAATAGTTTTAATGATGTTCAGAACTAAAAAAAATACAGCTATTTGTTTTTTATTTTTTGGGTTAAATGCTTTTTCCCAAAATTTAAAATCTGACAGTATCACTATTCAAAAAGTAATTGATAGATATATTTCAAAAAAAGAAAACCAGAAATTAGTAGTTGTTTCAGACAAAAATGATTCTGAATTGATTAAGAAATACATTCTTGAAAAGAACAAAGTTGACAAACTCAATAAAGAAAAATTTATAAAAGAAACTGAGTCAACCATAGGCAAAAGATATCTAAAAGGAGATAAAACAGTCATCCCAAGCATAACTCAAGTGCTTAGAAAGAAAAATAAGGAGAAAATTTTTGAGCTTCTAAAGGAGTTAGAACAGGATTATAACTCAAGAAACAAAGGTGTAGTTTTAGAACCTGAAATAATTGATCAACTTATAAAACTTATGAACGATGACTATTTTGAAAATATTATTGTTCAGTTCTTAGGATATAATCGTATACATGGAGCCGAAGAGATTTTCGAAAAACGTCTTATATCAGGTTTATCAAAAGATAATGATAGAATTTTTTATTGGTTGGCATCAAATTATAATAATTCTAAAGCCGTTGATTTTGTACATTCATCTTATTTTTCAGGCAAAATAGATTTAGAAAAAGAACATTGGATTTTCAATGGTTTTGAGGAATATCTTAAAGGGAATGATGATAAAATTAATTCTAAAATACTTGAAATTGCACATGATTTTTTGAAAAAGAACCCAATTAATAAATCAAGTTTTGAAATTAAAAAAGGAGAATACTTATTTACAGATACACCTTTAAATCTAAAGTTTTTTGGGATTTTATTGGAGTTTGGTGATAAAAATGCAAATATAATTTTAGATAATATCCTGAAAAGTTTAGAAGGAACTGTTATTTATGAAGAATTTAAAAACAAGGTTTCATTATTTAAAATTAAATCTTATTCAAAAGAAGATAGAAAAAAAATCATTTTAAAAGAATTAGAAAACAAAGATGATTTTTTTGAAATAATAGAATTAGTAAAAAATGATTCTGAATTATATACTGATATTGAAGTTAATCAATTAATTTTTAAAAATTTTCAAAAATTTGATTTTACTGATGAGTTTGATTTTTTAAGAATCAATGAATTTCTGAAAGATCAACAGAAGGAATTTGTATTGAATAATATCAAAAATGAATTTACCAGTAACAATCTAAAAACCCATTTTCAAAAAAAATATTTGATTTCTAAAATGAGTTATGTTGAAATAAGTGATTTTTTATTAGAGCATAAAATAATAGATTATCCAATAACCAACTCTCTGATAGAAAACTATAAAACAAAAGAGTATCACTACGATAATTTGAATTCTATTGAAACATGCTTAGATTTAGCTGAAGTAGCTTATAATTTCGATACTGAAGTAGGAACAATTCCTGTAGATTATAATAATTTACTTAATAGCTTTTCAGGAATATCTAAAGGAAAAATTAATGACATCTTTTCTCATGTTCAGTACAAGATAGATAGAAAAAAAGGAAAAGTTTACTATCATTTTTTGGTCTCTTACAAGGATAAATGCTACATAATGAAGCCTGAAGATCAAGGAGATTGGTATGACATTGAAATGTTCGAAAAGTTAATAAATCAAATTGTAAAAGACACTAATTGCAAAGAAGAATATATTTCTATTGAAACTGGTGGACAAGATGCATACTATATTTTTGGAGAAAAGGAAAATATTAATTTAATGCAAAAAGCTTTTTATCCTAAGTATCAAAATAACTAAAATGAAAAATAAATTCTACACATATATACAAACCCTTCAAGACCAAATTTGTAAAGGCTTAGAAGATATTGATGGAACAGCAAAATTCCGTGAAGACTTATGGGACAGACCCGAAGGTGGTGGTGGAAGAACCCGTGTGATTGAAAACGGAAATGTTTTTGAAAAAGGCGGTGTAAATATCTCAGCCGTTCATGGGAAATTACCAGATTCAATGCAGAAATTATTCAATGTGGGCGAAGCCGATTTTTTTGCTTGTGGTTTGAGTTTGGTCATTCATCCTAAAAATCCAATGGTACCAACGGTTCACGCGAATTGGCGTTATTTCGAAATGTATGACGATAATGGAAATGTAATCAATAGCTGGTTTGGCGGCGGACAAGATTTAACACCCTATTATTTGTTTGAAGAAGATGCGAAACATTTTCACCAAACCTGTAAAACAGCGTGCGACAAACACAATCCAGAGTTTTATCCGAACTATAAGAAGAAATGTGACGAATACTTTTGGAACGCACATCGCAACGAAGCAAGAGGAATAGGCGGTTTGTTTTTCGATTATTTGAAAGAAACAGACACCATGAAAATGGAAGATTGGTACAATTTCGTAACCGAAGTTGGAAATTCTTTCCTACAAGCCTATGTTCCTATTGTAGAAAGGAGAAAAGATTTACCATACACAGAAGCTAACCGCACTTGGCAGGAAATCCGTCGTGGCCGTTATGTCGAATTCAATTTGGTTCACGATAAAGGAACACTTTTCGGTTTAAAAACAAATGGTCGCATCGAAAGTATTTTGATGAGTTTACCACCGCATGTGCAATGGGTATATGACCATCATCCAGAAGGGGGAAGTGATGAAGAAAAATTGATACAAGTTTTAGAAGATCCTATTGAATGGTTATAAGCTGTCAGATTTCAGCTATCAGTAGTCAGTAATTATGAGAGATTATAAAAAATTGCAAGTTTGGGAAAAATCACATCAATTAACTTTAGAATTATATAAAGAATTGAAGGATTTTCCAAAGGAAGAAATGTTTGGCTTAACGAGTCAAATGAAAAGATCTTCCAGTTCAATACCAACAAATATTGCAGAAGGAGCTGGCAGAAACACCAATAAAGATTTTGCACGATTTTTATCAATCGCATATGGCTCAACCAATGAATTAGAATATCAAATTATACTTAGCATTGACTTATTATTTCTTGAAAAATAAAAAGGAGAAAACTTTTTGGAAAAAATCCAAGAAATTAGAAAAATGATACATGGATTAATGATTAAAATAAATAACTCTGAAAGCTGATTACTGAAAGCTGACAACTAAATAAAAAAACATATGTTTCCAATACAAAGAGGTAGAAGATTACGAGTGAATGAAAGCATTCGTTCATTAGTTAGAGAAACGAGTTTAAGTCCAACAGATTTTATGTTTCCTATGTTCATCATGGAAGGTGAAAACAATAAAATTGAAGTGCCATCCATGCCAGGAATTTACCGCAGAACATTAGATTTAACGGTAGAAGAAGTAAAAGAATTATATGCTTTAGGAATTAGAGCAGTTAACATTTACGTAAAAGTAAACGACGACTTAAAAGACAATACCGGAAAAGAAGCATGGAATCCAAACGGATTGATGCAAAATGCTATTCGTGCTATTAAAGCAGCTTGTCCTGAAATGATTGTTATGCCTGATGTAGCTTTAGATCCATATTCGATTTATGGTCATGATGGAATTATTGAAAACGGAGACGTAGCCAATGATGCAACAAACGAAGCTTTAGTGAAAATGGCTGTTTCTCATGCTGAGGCAGGTGCCGATTTTGTAGCACCAAGTGATATGATGGACGGTCGTGTATTGCGTTTGCGCCAAGGATTAGATGCGGCTGGTTTCCACAATGTGGGAATTATGAGCTATTCGGCTAAATATGCTTCAGCTTTTTACGGTCCTTTCCGTGATGCTTTAGATAGTGCGCCGAGAGAAGCTGATGTAGTGATTCCGAAAGACAAGAAAACCTACCAAATGGATTACGCCAATCGTATTGAGGCTGTGAAAGAAGCTTTGTGGGATGTGGAAGAAGGTGCTGATATGGTAATGGTAAAACCAGGTATTGCCTATTTAGATATTGTTCGCGAAGTAAAAAATGCTGTTGATGTACCTGTAACTGTTTTCCATGTGTCAGGAGAATATGCCATGATCAAAGCCGCTTCTGAAAGAGGTTGGTTAGATCATGATAAAATCATGATGGAACAATTAATGTGTATCAAACGTGCTGGAGCAAGTTTAATTTCAACCTATTTTGCCAAAGAAGCTGCTATTTTATTGAATCAGAAATAATGAAAAAAATACTATTATTATCATTTATCGGAATACTGATTTCTTGCAAAAAAGAAAATCAAGAGAACTTTGACAAACCAACATCTGAAGTTGCTACTTTAAAACCTGAAGAATTAGGAAAAGAAATTTTTCAAGGTAAAGGTGTTTGCTATACATGTCATAAAGAAGAAGTTAAGACCGTTGGCCCTGCAATAAAAGATATCGCAAAAATTTACAAAGAAAAAGGCGGAAGTATTGCCGAGTTCTTAAAAGAAAAAAGCGAGCCTATAGTCGATCCAAGTCAGTATACGACAATGAAAACTAATTTTGCAATTACTAAAAATCTTCCTGAAGAAGAGTTAAAAGCATTAGAAGCCTATATGCTGAGTTTTTCAAAATAGAACAAAAATCAAGTCATCTTCGGATGACTTTTTTATTTTAAATAACTATTTTTATAACATGGAAATTGCTTTTATACAATCGCCTTTGGGCATCACAAAAATTGAAGGAGATGAGAACGGCATTGCCATTATTTCTGTTTTATCAGAAGGTACAGCAACTAAAAAAATTCCTGCTGTTTTAAAAGAAGCAGTCATTCAACTTCAGGAATATTTTGAAGGAAAAAGAACCGAGTTTACTTTCAAACTCAATCCTCAAGGTACAGAATTCCAACAAAAAGTCTGGCAAGAGTTACTCAACATTCCCTTTGGTAAAACCACTTCTTATATGGATTTATCCAAAAAGTTAGGTGATGTAAAAGCTATTCGTGCCGTAGCTTCGGCCAATGGCAAAAATCCTTTATGGATAGTAGTTCCGTGTCACCGTGTTATTGGTAGTGACGGATCACTTACTGGTTATGCGGGTGGTTTGTGGCGCAAACAGTGGTTACTCGAACACGAAAATCCTAATAAACAGCAAAGTTTGTTTTAGTATGAGAAAAATTACTTTCTTAATATTCTTGTTTCTAACTCAACAATCTTTTTCTCAAGATTTTAGCCTAATAGTAAAAGCTGAAAAAAAATTAAATGAGAAAGATTATGTTAAAGCTTTACGTCTACTCAACAGAGCAGAAAAAGTGGATTATGGTTTTTGTGGAAATGCAAAAATGGATGCTTTTGATAAGATTTATGAGTTAAAAATGAAACTTTTTAAAGAGACAAAAGATTTAAAAGGATTACAAAAATTTCTTAACAATATTCAGTTTGAATTTGATGAAGGGTATTCTAAAGAAAGAATTTTATTAGCATTAAACTTTTATACAAAAGAAGAATTAAAACGATTATTGATTGAATCTATTCAAAATTCTGCTAGAAGAAATTTAGAATCTGACTTTGGAATTGTTAATTTTAAATTGTCTAGCAAATACAGGATTAAACTTTATTTTCTTGATTATAATGTTTTAACAATTATGAGAAATGAAAAAATAACTTATAATGAAGCTGTTATTAAAATATTTCAAAAATCTGTATATTGGGAAATGTTAAACTAAAAACCAATGCTCGACAAACTCCAACTAGAAAATATTTTATTCCTTGATATTGAAACCGTTCCTGAATTTGAAACTTTTTCAGATCTAGACGAAACTAAAAAGGAACTCTTTGATCTTAAAACTAAATATCAGCGTAAGGAAGATTTTACAGCAGAAGAGTTTTATGATCGCGCAGGCATTTGGGCTGAGTTTGGTAAAATCATTTGTATTTCGGTTGGTTTTTTTACATTCAAAGGTGATGTTCGTCATTTTAGAGTGACTTCCTTTTTTGGTGAAGAAGAAAAAATTTTAAAAGAGTTCTCTAATCTTATAAACAATCATTTTGGTCAACCACAACATGTTTTGTGTGGTCATAATGCCAAAGAATTTGACTTCCCTTTCATCGCTCGACGTATGATTATAAAAGGAATTCCGATTCCGTTAAAACTGAATTTGTTCGGTAAAAAACCATGGGAAGTGCCTCACTTAGACACGTTAGAATTGTGGAAATTTGGCGATTACAAACATTATACATCTTTAAAATTATTAACTAATGTTTTGGGCATTCCTTCTCCTAAAGACGATATTGATGGTAGTGAAGTAGCCCACGTTTTTTATGTTGAAAAAGACATTGACCGTATTGTCACGTATTGTGAAAAAGATGTTATTGCAGTTGCCCAAATTTTACTCCGCTTACGACGAGAAGAATTGTTAATTGAAGAAGAGATTATTCATGTGTAAGGCATTCTTCAACTAATAGATAACAGGTATAAAAATTTAAATATCTTTACAAAAAATACACTTTATGGTTCTAAGCAGATTTTGGCTCGTAATATTTATTTCTTCAATTCTTTTTGTGGTGGTAAGTTTATTTACCGGAAACAGTTACACTATTGATTATGTATTGAACGGAAAAAAAGACGAACCCATATTAATTTCTGAGAAATACTTAAATCAGGTTCCAAAATTTATTGCAGACAGCATTGAAAAAGCGCCTAATATGACCATGGTCATCAACCGCGATACCATTAATGCCGATACCACTTATGTATACAAAAGTCAAACGGTTAAAGTATACAGTGGTGTACAAAAATCGGATGGTTTACTACCTACTTGTAAAAACAGCTTAATTGATTTGATTATTCCATTGATTGCTTATCTGGCATTTTTCTGTGGCTTAATGGAATTATTGATTATTTCTGGTGCATCCGAAAAATTAGCTTCTAAACTGAGTCCAGTTTTTGCTAAGGTGTTTCCGTCTGTCCCAAAAAACCACGAATCAATTTCGTATATGACATTAAACTTTGCTGCAAATTTCCTTGGATTGGATTCGGCAGCGACGCCATTTGGTTTAAAAGCCATGGAAAGTTTACAGGAAATCAATCCCGAAAAAGACAAAGCTAGTGATGCTCAAATTATGTTCATGTGCTTGCATGCGGCTGGTTTGACTTTGATTCCAACTTCAATCATTGGTTATCGAGCAGCAGAAAATGCCGCTAATCCTGCCGATGTAATGTTGCCTTGTATTATTACTTCTTTCGTAGGAACCATAGCAGCATTTTTATTAGTTGGCATCAAACAACTTATTAATTTTAAAAGCGCTTCGCTTGTAGTTGCTATCACTACCATTATAGCGGCTATTGCAGGATTATTATTTTATATTAACGGATTGGATTTAATTGGAAAAAACTATTTTACTGGTAATCTTTCTGGTTTGATGTTAATTTCAATCATTGCTATAACCTTAATTTTTGCCTTCATACACGAAAAAAAATTCGCCGAAAAAGGAACAACAATATTTGACACTTTTGTAGATGGTGCCAAAAACGGGTTGAATACTGGGGTTAAAATTTTTCCTTATGTAATGGGAATGCTAGTAGCTATTTCCTTCTTTAGGAATAGTGGTTTATTTGAAATTATTAGTAACGGAATTTCTTTCTTATTCTCGAATATTGGTGTAAGCAAACAAATTACGGATTCCTTACCAGTTGCCATGTTACGTCCATTTAGTTCTGGTGGCTCGAGAGGATTTATGATTGATGCGATGCGTAATTTTGGCCCTGATTCTTTTACAGGTCGTTTGTGTTGTATTTTTCAATGTAGTGCAGAAACTACTTTTTATGTAATAGCTGTGTACTTTGGTTCAGTAAACATTAAAAACACACGTTACACTTTAGGTATGATGTTGTTAGTTGATTTAATTTGCGTTATAGCTGCAATAGCAATCGCTAGCTGGTTTTTCTTATAAATCAATGAATTAAAGATAAATTAACCGATATTTTATCGGTTTTTTTTATTGTTTTTAATCAAATTTATTACTTTTATCGCACCCAAATATATTATCATGAATGCAATAAAAAAATTACTTTTATTAGCACTACTTAATTGTGCTTTTTTTGTTTCAAATGCCCAAGAAGCTGATGGCCGTTCGATGACAGAAATCATGAATGCACCCAATCCAGAAAAGGCAAAAGAACTTAATCTAAACAATCGTTCATTAACGAAACTTCCTCCAGAAATTGGTAGATATGTAAATATTGAGAAGCTTTGGCTCAATTACAATAATTTACAATCATTGCCTATAGAAATTAGTAAACTAACTAAATTAAGAGAGATTTACATTAATAATAATTTATTTATGCGTTTCCCTATTGAATTAGCTAAACTTCCAAGTTTAGAGAAACTTGAAATGCAAAAAAATAAATTAGATGCACTATCTCCTTACGTGGGAAGAATTGCTCGTCTTAGAAAACTTAACTTGAATAGCAATAAAATTGATGCTATTCCTGTTGAAATAGGAGGACTTACTTATTTAACCGAGTTAAGTATAGCAGACAATAAACTTAAATCAATCCCTGTTGAAATAGGACTTTTAACAAAGCTAAAAGTGATTAATTTTGAAAAAAACAATATTACTGAAATCCCTGTTGAAATAGGTGCGCTAACCAATTTGAATTCAGTAAACTTTAAAGCAAATTTAATTCAGGTTGTTCCAAACGAATTAGGCGAATTGGTTAATTTGACTTATGTAAATATGGCCAAAAACCAGATAAAAAGAATTCCTAACAGTTTTGGCAACTTAGTTAATTTAACAACTCTTAATTTTGATGAAAATCAAATTAAAGTTTTACCATCAGAAATAAGTGCTCTATTAAATTTAAAAGAACTTTACTTAGGTGCTAACCCTTGGGAGAAAGTACCAGAGAGCATGGCCGACTTTCTTAAAACGCTAGAATATGGTCAATCTGCCATGGTAAAAAAACTAGTCACTACACCAAAACCATAAATATCAAAGAGCCGATTTATCATCGGCTTTTTTAGTAATTATTTTTATCTTTACGCAACAAAAAATTAACTTAATGGACTTCCTATATCAAGACCCGTATCCAATCATAAAAGACGATACGCAGTATAAAAAATTAACTTCAGATTTTGTAAAAGTTGAACAATTAGGTGACAGAGAAATTCTAACTGTTGACCCTAAAGGACTAGAGTTACTTGCAGAAGAAGCGATGAAAGATGTTTCTTTCATGTTACGTTCTTCTCACTTACAAAAATTGAAAAACATTATCGACGATCCTGAGGCAACAGACAACGACCGCTTTGTAGCTTACAATTTATTACAAAATGCAGTAGTTGCAGTTGATGGTGAATTACCTTCTTGTCAAGACACAGGAACTGCAATTGTAATGGGTAAAAAAGGCGAAAATGTATATACTGGAGTAGATGACGGCGAATGGTTGTCTAAAGGTATTTTTAATACCTATCAAAACAAAAACTTACGTTATTCTCAAATCGTTCCTATTTCGATGTTTGAAGAAAAAAACTCAGGTTCTAATCTTCCTGCACAAATTGATATTTATGCTAAAAAAGGAGCTTCGTATGAGTTTTTATTTTTAACAAAAGGTGGTGGATCTGCTAATAAGACTTTCTTATACCAAAAAACAAAATCATTGTTGAATGAAAAATCAATGGATGAATTCATTCGAGAAAAAATTAAAGATTTAGGAACTTCAGCTTGTCCTCCCTACCACTTAGCTTTAGTAATTGGTGGAACTTCTGCCGAAGCCAATTTAGCAGCAGTGAAAAAAGCTTCTGCGGGTTATTTTGATAATTTACCTACATCTGGAAACATGGCTGGCCAAGCTTTTCGTGATTTAGAATGGGAAGCAAGAGTGCAAAAAATATGTCAAGAAAGTCAAATTGGAGCGCAGTTTGGTGGTAAATATTTAACTCATGATGTTAGAGTAATTCGTTTACCTCGTCACGCAGCTTCTTGTCCTGTAGGAATGGGAGTTTCTTGTTCTGCAGATAGAAACATTAAAGGAAAAATTACTAAAGATGGTATATTTTTAGAGCAATTAGAAACTAATCCAAAACGATTCTTACCAGAAACAGCTCCTCATTTAGAGCCTGCTGTAGAAGTTGATTTGAATCGTCCTATGAAAGAAGTTCTTGCAGAATTGTCCAATTACCCTATCAAAACTCGTTTAAAGTTAAACGGAACTTTAATAGTAGCTCGTGATATTGCTCACGCAAAAATTAAAGAATTACTAGACGCTGGCAAACCAATGCCTGAATACTTTAAAAACCATCCAGTATATTATGCAGGTCCAGCAAAAACGCCAGATGGGATGCCTTCTGGGAGTTTTGGACCAACAACTGCAGGTCGTATGGACGTGTATGTTGATGAATTTCAAGCAGCGGGTGGAAGCATGATCATGTTAGCAAAAGGTAACAGAAGTAAAGAAGTTACTAATGCTTGTGGCAAATACGGTGGATTCTATTTAGGATCAATAGGTGGTCCGGCGGCTATTTTAGCAAAAGAAAATATCCTTTCTGTTGAAGTAGTTGACTTTGAAGAACTAGGTATGGAAGCGGTTCGTAAAATTGAAGTAAAAGATTTCCCTGCTTTCATTATCACTGATAATAAAGGAAATGATTTCTTTGCGAATTTGTAATTTACAATAAACAAATACTAAAAGAGCTAATTCAAATGAATTAGCTCTTTTTATTTAAAATTATAGTCCAAAGAATCTAGCAAAGAAACTTCTTTTCTCTTCTTCCTCTTCATCAACGGGAATCGGTTGCTTTACAAATTCTTTTTCTTTTTGTTGACGCATGATATCTAAAATATATTCCACATAGGTCTTCTCCTTTTCTTCAAGAAAACCAATTAAATACTTTTCAGCTGCTTCTAGCCCACTCGCTTCTTCAATTTGGAAAAGCTTTTTATATAATGGTTCAATATGATTTGTTATTACTTCGCTAGGAACTGCTTTCCTTCTTGCAAAATAATGAACAATTTCACCTTCTTCATTTTTAGCAATATCAAAGTCTGTAATTACCCAATAGTAACGTCCTGATTTTGCCATGTTTTTTACAATGGCATGAAAGTTATTGCCTTTTTTAAGATTGTCCCAAAGCACTTTAAAAATAACTTTAGGCATATCAGGATGTCTTATTATGTTATGCGGTTTTGCCATTAATTCATAATCTTCGTAACCAGAAACATCCGAAAAAACTTCATTGGCATATTCGATAGTTCCAAATTTATCTGTTTTACTCATAATTACTTGGGTTTTGTCCCAAGCTACTTCTTTGTCAATAGGCGCAGGTCTTTCAATAGTATTTATAGGCATAATAAAAAGTTTAAGTTACTTGCTTTTAAAATTCAGGAGCAAAGAAACTTAATCGCTAAACAATTAAATATGACATTTGTCAGATTTGTATTATTTTCAAATAAAAAATCCAAAGTAAAATTACTTTGGATTTTATTTCTTAAATGCTATTCCACATACAACACCAAGCCTTTTAAGTAATGCCCTTCAGGGTGGTAAATGTTTGTTGGATGATCCGGTCCTTGAGATAGTTTATGTAGAACTCGAATATTTCTTCCAGTTTCAATTGCTGCTGCTGCAACAGTATTGTAAAACAATACATCATCTATAACTTGTGAACAAGAAAAAGTAAATAAAATCCCTTTAGGAGCTAAAGCTTTTAAACCTGCAATATTTAAACGTTTATACGCTTGTGTTGCGGTATGCTTACTTTTAATACTTTTTGCAAAGGCAGGAGGATCAAGCACAATAACATCGTATACTTGATGGTTTTCTTTCATAAAGTTAAAAACATCATCAGCTATTGCTTTGTGATTCGAATTAGGGAAATTTAATTCCATGTTTCTAGCAGCTAAATCGACTGCTTTTTGAGATATGTCTACAGAGGTTACCAACTCGGCACCTGCGCTCATGGCATAAATAGAAAAACCTCCTGTATAGCAAAATGTATTCAGTACTTTTTTATCCTTGGCATATTCTCGCAACAATCTGCGATTTTCTCTTTGGTCTAAAAAGAAACCTGTTTTTTGTCCTTCGACCCAGTTTACCGAAAAGTGAATGTTATTTTCTTTAGCAGTTGTTTCTTTTTTAGTGCCAAATAAAAAGTAATCGGTTCCTGTGTTAGGTAATGTTCCTGAACTTTTGCAATAAATGGTTTCACAAAAATCAGGGAAAGTTGATTTTATAGCATTCGCAATTTTTTCTATTTGGTAATAGATGCCTGACGAATGCGCTTGCAGAACCCAATTTTTATCGTAATAATCTATTATTAATCCAGGGATGCCGTCTCCTTCTCCGTGAATTAGACGAAAGGCATTCGTTACTTCAAGATTCAATAATTTTAGACGTAATTCCCAGGCTGATTGTAATTTTTCTGTCCAAAAATTATCCGAAAATGTCTCTTTCGCAAAAGTTAGAATTCGAACAACAATACTCCCTTTGTCACTAAAATATCCTGTCCCTAAATGGTTATTATCTGAATCGACAACATCGACCATTTCGCCATCATTGATTTCTTGTGTCACACCATACACGGCTCCACTAAACACCCATGGATGACGGCGTTGTATAGATTTTTCTTTTCCTTTTTTTAAGATAACTTTTGGGTAGGACATTTTTATAAAAGATTAAGTTGCGTGAAGGATGGAAGCAAACTACCATGTAGTGCGAACAGCCCGACCACGCCTTAGCGTGGACACGCCCAAATTATTTTGCAAAGCTATGATTTATTTTATAAAAAAAGAGGCTGATTGCTCAGCCTCCTTACAATAGTTATTTAGTTGGTTTGGTTTAATTATTTTTTAGCAAATTTTCTAGTGATTGCTTTTTGTCCATCATTAACTTCTAAAACATATAATCCTGAAGGTAAATCTGAAACATTAACTTGTTGTTGATCTAACTTACCTGTTTTTAATGATTGTCCCATTAAATTATAAATTTTGAAAGAAACTGAACGATTATCAAACATAGCAACATTTAATGTACTTTCTACTGGATTAGGATACATTTTGAAATCAAATACGTTTGATTCGTTAGCAATTGTATCGCCAGAAGTAATTCCATTTATAGCAGCTGCTCCAATATTTACTGTATAATCTTCTACTTCTCCGTAAGTAAATGTTTCACACGCTGTAGAAGTTGCATTATATTTCATTTGAACTCTCATTCTTGTTTGTCCTGCTAAAGCAGTTGTAGGAACAGTAAATGTACTTGTCAAATTTCCTGAGCTAGAAGATGATCCTGCAACTACTTTTTCTGTAGTTTCGAAAGTTCCATTTTGGTCGTAATCAATCCATACAGACCAGTATTCTGTATATGCAGACCCTGTAAATCCAGCACTAAACGTAATTGTATTTGATCCATAAGGAACATTTCCAACTAAGTTTGTAAAGTTACCATATCCAGCATTTGCTCCTGTAGCATTTGAAATTCCACCTAAAGCTACATAGTCGATATATTCGTCTGAAACATTATTTCCTTTAGAAGCACAGTATGTTACAGAAGTAGATGAAGTAGTTACATTTACTACATTACTAGAAGCAGATTCATTTCCAGCAGCGTCTTTTGCTTTTACAGAGAAAGAATAAGTTGTGGCTGCTGTTAATCCTGTAACTGTATAAGATGTAGTTGTAACACTTGCTTTTAATGTTGAACCTTGATATACATCATATCCTGTTACACCTACATTATCTGAAGAAGCTGTCCAAGACAATGTTGTTGAAGTAGATGTAGTTCCTGACGCCGCTAAATTTGTTGGTGCAGTTGGTGCAGTTGTATCTGCCGAACCAGCAACTAGATTCACCGTATAATCTTCAACTTCTCCGTAAGAAAACGCCTCACATTGAGTAGGTATACCATTATATTTCATAGATACTCTCATTCTTGTAGCTCCTGTAACAGCTGATGTAGGAACAGTAAAACTTCCTGTGGCAGGTGTAGTTGTAGAAGCTGCTTTACTCCATACTAATTCTCCAGAATCGTCAAAGTCTTTATCGTTATTTAAGTCAATCCAAACAGCATAACCCTCTGAATAAGTAGAGCCAGTCCATGTAGGAGTTATAGTAATTGCTGTAGCACTTCCTTTTGTAACATTTGTTGAAATACTTGTAAAGTCTGAATAACCTGTTCCTCCAGTTGAGGCGTTATTTATAGTTCCAATTTGTACTCTTCCAATATACTCATCAGCCACACTATTTCCTTTTGAAGCACAATAAGTAGCTGTAGCTGCAGAAGTTGTTACACTCACAGCATTACTGGCAGCAGATAAATTACCAGCTGCATCTTTTGCTTTTACTGTAAAAGAATAAGTAGTTGATGCTGTTAATCCTGAAGCTGTATAAGTTGTACCAGTAACAGTTCCCAATAAAGTTGTTCCACTGTAAACATTATATCCAGTTACTCCAACATTGTCAGTTGAACCAGTCCACGACAAGTTAGTTGATGATGAAGTTGTTCCAGATGCAGCTAAATTTGTTGGTGTAGTTGGTGCAGTTGTGTCTGAAGTTCCTCCTGAATAAGCTGCTCCAACACCTACAGCATACCAAGCATTTGTCGTCGCAATCACTTCAGCAGAACCTGCTCCATATAATTCTGTAGCTGATTGAATAGAGTATGTTCTTGCGTTAGCAAACGTTGAGTTTGCTGATAAATAATTAGCTTCTGTACGATAAGCAATTTTTGCTGCTTTATCCACAGAAATTCCTGTAACGTTAAATGCATTTCCAATATCATTAGTTCCAGATTTTCCTACTGCTAAAATATAAAACCAATGATTTAATACACCTGAGTTAGTATGAACTCCACAATAGTCATTAGTTTGAGTAGGAGTACAATTGGGGTTCTTCCAATACGTTCCGCCATAAGTGTCTGGTTGACCCTCAGCGTTAGGATTACTCATAGATCGTAAAGCAGCATGACCTGATCTCATTTCTATATCCTCTCCTATTAACCAAGGTTGCTTATTTGGAGCAGCGTAAAACTCTACACATGCTGCCCAGATATCTGAAAAACCTTCATTCATAGCTCCTGATTCTTTTTGATAAGCTAAATTAGCCGTATAAGTACAAACAGCATGTCCAATTTCATGAGCAGCTACATCAAGAGAAGTTAACGCATTAAATCCTCCTGATCCACTTCCATCTCCATAAGTCATTCTAGAACCATCCCAATATGCATTGTTATAGTTTGAGCTATAGTGAACATAACTGTTAATTTTTGCGCCAGAATTATTATAACTATTTCTTGAATGAACTGCACTAAAATAATCATATGTTTTTTCAGCTCCCCAATGTGCATCTAACGCAGCATTATCTTTATTAGCATTATCAAATTCTGCAGCTGTCCAATTGTTATCAACATCTGTGAAATTAACTGCAGAAGAGTAATTTGTACCTTTTTTCATATTGTACGTTTGCATACCACTTCCTCTAGTGTTGTCCTGCAAAATATATGAAGATCCGCTAAGCAATGTTTGAATTGTTTGAGTCCCACTATAACGAGTTGCTGCATTTGCTGCAACCATAATAGATGGATTTTTAAACAAGTTGGTAGTATTAGATTTTTCTGCTAAATTTTTACCATGACTATGCTCTCCAAGATGTTTTATTGTAGCGTTGTAAAATAAAACTTGACCAGATTTTGCATCTACATAAACATCACCTCTACTCAATGGTTTAGTAGCATAGATATCAAATTTATACGCTAATTTAACTGAATTGTCAATAGGCAGTAAAACCAATTCCCCTTTTGGTTTTGAATAATTGCTTGCTTTTGCCTCTTGTGGATTATTCCATAGAAACTCTGTGGCTCCTAAATGAGATATTGCTCTTTGTAAAGCAGCTTGAGCATTAATTGAAGGTGAAGTTTCTACATTTCCTATTTTGTAAAACTCTCCACTCATAGCGTTTACTTTACCATTTTTAGAATGTAAGTTGTATGTTGCAAATTCAACTTTAATTCCTTGATGATACAATTGAAACTTTTCGTGAGTGTAACCTAATTCGTCTGCTTCGGTTTTTACTTTTGAAAAGTTTTGATTTTCTTTAAGTCCTAGTTGTTCTTTGAAGATTGTTCTTGCATCTGAACTTTTATAGGTTGAAGATTCTTTAAATGTAATGAAAGCGGGAGTTCCATTATCATTTTTTTCCTTTTTGTTTACATTCTTATCTGTTTCTTGAGCCAAGGCAGATAAGGTAAACAACGAGAGTGCAGCTATTGAAGTTAAACTGCGTAGTTGTTTTTTCATAATTGGTGTTTTTTTGGTTTGTTGGTTTATTATTTGATTATCAATAATTTACACAATTTTACAGAAAAATACCAACATCAGGTTTTAAATTATGTTTTTTATCTTAACCATAACTTAATCTTAACTTTAAAATAAAAATAAAAAAAGCCCTCAATGGGCTTTTAAATATGAAAGAAGAAGTGAATTAATTTATAGTCATTTCAGGAATATCCCCCTCAATAATTAATTCTGCTTCTGTTGATTTTATAATTTCTTCGACTGATACACCAGGTGCTCTTTCTAAAAGTTTAAACCCTTTTGGTGTTACTTCCATTACAGCTAATTCTGTAACTACTTTCTTAACACAACCTACACCTGTTAATGGTAAAGTACATTTTTTGAGAATCTTAGATTCTCCAGCTTTATTTACATGCATCATTGCCACGATAATATTTTCTGCAGAAGCCACTAAGTCCATGGCACCTCCCATACCTTTTACCATTTTACCCGGGATTTTCCAATTGGCAATATCTCCATTTTCTGAAACTTCCATTGCGCCTAAAATTGTTAAATCTACTTTTTGAGCACGTATCATTCCAAAACTAAATGCTGAATCAAAAAAACTAGCGCCTGGTAAAGTTGTAATGGTTTGCTTTCCTGCGTTTATTACATCTGCATCTTCTTCTCCTTCAAAAGGAAAAGGACCCATTCCTAGTACTCCATTTTCTGATTGAAACTCAACAGAAATATCTTCACGAACATAATTAGCCACTAATGTTGGTATTCCAATACCTAAATTTACATAATAGCCATCTTTTACTTCTTTTGCTATTCTTTGTGCAATTTGATTTTTATCTAATGCCATGATTAACTGTTTTTTCTAACGGTACGTTGTTCAATTCTTTTTTCAAATTTTTCTCCTTGAAAAATTCGGTTGATCATAATTCCTGGAATGTGAATTTGATTTGGATCCAACGTTCCTGCGGGTACAAGCTCTTCTACTTCAGCAATTGTAATTTTTGCAGCTCCTGCCATACACGCATTGAAGTTTCTAGCTGTTCCTTTAAAAATTAAATTTCCTGCTTCATCTCCTTTCCATGCTTTAACAATAGAAAAATCAGCTTTGTAAGCCAATTCCATTACGTGCATTTTACCATTAAATTCTCTTGTTTCCTTACCTTCTGCCACTTCTGTTCCAAATCCAGCTGGCGTGAAGAAAGCAGGAATTCCTGCTTGAGCAGCACGACATTTTTCGGCTAAAGTTCCTTGTGGAGTTAATTCGACTTCTAACTCACCCGATAGCATTTGGCGTTCAAACTCAGCATTTTCTCCCACGTAAGAAGAAATCATTTTTTTGATTTGCTTTTTTTGAAGCAATAATCCTAATCCAAAATCATCTACTCCAGCATTATTAGAAATACAGGTTAAATCAGTTACTTCTTTTTTTACTAATTCTGCTATGCTGTTTTCTGGGATTCCGCATAAACCGAAACCTCCAAGCATAATTGTTTGTCCGCTTTGAATGTCTTGTAAAGCTTCTTGAACGTTGTTTACTTTTCTGTTAATCATGTTGTATGTTTATTAGCCCATATGATGTTGTACCCATTTTTTAAGTAATTATTTATGAACCAAAAAAGATACAGCAAACATCTGGAAATTCTTCCCATTCGACTAGCTCAGGGTAAAATTAATATTGTTAAAGACCAAATTCATCAGTATTATTTATATCCTCTTGTTTTACAGCTGTTGAATCTTTCGATATTGAATCATTAGCTCTTCTTGAGGGCGGAGTATAACAATCTACTTTAATAGTTAAATCTTTTGGCTTTTCAAATGATTCCTTTGACACGTTTAACGAAGTATCATTGTAACACTTTTTCATAAACAAAGCCCAAATAGGTAAAGCCATTGTTGCTCCTTGCCCGGAAGCTAATGTTCTAAAATGTGCTGATCTATCTTCATTACCTACCCAAACTCCTGCTGCTAGATTAGGAACCATTCCTACAAAC
Source organism: Flavobacterium terrae (assembly GCF_900142035.1). Lineage (GTDB taxonomy): Bacteria > Bacteroidota > Bacteroidia > Flavobacteriales > Flavobacteriaceae > Flavobacterium > Flavobacterium terrae. The sequence goes on from NZ_FQZI01000001.1 coordinate 306,216, forward strand.
CATCCATCAGATTGATTTTGGGTTGTTCCTGTTTTTCCAGCAATTGGATTGGTGAAAACATAAGGATATCCAGTTACACGGTTGTATTTCCAGCCTCCTCCTTGAGAACGAAGACGACCACCAGAACCTGACTCGGTAACACCTTCCATCAATTTTATAACAGCATAAGCGATGTCTTTACTCAATACATCTCTAGACTCCATTTTAGGTTCATAAATTACGTTTCCGTTTTTATCTTCAATTTTTGTGATAACCTGAGGTTTTAAATAAATCCCTTGATTCGCAAATGAACTGAAGGCTGCAACTAAATCTTTCACAGTCATATCTACAGCTCCAAGCGCAATTGATGGCTGAGAAGGAATATCAGAGTTTACTCCGAGTTTTTTTACTAAATCGATTACCGCATCTGGACCAGTTTTGTCAATCAATTTAGCTGAAACAGTATTTATTGATAATGCCAATGCTTTTTTAAGCGTTACCATTCCGCGGTATTTATGGTCTGAATTACGAGGTTCCCAATCTTCGGTAACGTTGTGACGTCCTTTTCTAATCATAAATGGTCCATCAATAATAGTATCACACGGAGACATTCCTAGTTGTTCTATAGCAGTCGCATAAACAAAAGGTTTGAATGTAGAACCTACCTGACGTGCTCCCAATCCTACGTGGTCATATTGAAAATATCTATAATCAATACCTCCTACCCAAACTTTAACATCACCAGTTTGAGGTTCCATAGCCATCATTCCTGGTTGTAAAAAATGTTTGTAATAGCGAATTGAATCGTAAGGAGTCATTAATGTGTCTTTATCTCCTTTCCAACTAAAAACGGTCATTTTTGTTTTGATGTAGAATGATTTTTTAATTTCTTCTTCATCTTTTCCGCTTTCAGATAATATTCTCCAACGTTCTGTATTACGCATAGAACGTTCCATAATTCTGTCAATATCTGGCTGTTTGATGTTAACAAATGGAGCTGTTTTGTTTTTCTTCATTTCACTCCAAAATTCTTGTTGTAAATTAGCCAAATGCTCTTTTACCGATTCTTCTGCATACAATTGCATTCTTGAATCGATAGTAGTATAAATTTTAAGACCATCAGAATAAATATTATAATCTGATCCATCTTCTTTTTTATTTTCTTTTACCCAACTTTTCATGTAATCACGAAGGTATTCACGGAAATAAGTAGCTGTTCCTTCGTTGTATTTTTCTGGTGTAAAAGTTAACTTTATTGGTTTTGCTTGAAAACTTTCTTTTTGTGCTGTGGTTAAAAAATGATTTTTCTCCATTTGTTTTAAAACCACGTTGCGGCGATCTCTTACTTTTTCTTCACGCTTTAACGGATTAAACAAAGAAGGGTTTTTTAACATACCTACTAACATCGCAGATTCATCAACTGTTAGGTTTTTAGGTTCTTTAGCAAAATACACTTTTGCAGCAGATCTAATTCCTACGGCAGTATTGATAAAATCAACTTTGTTAAAATACATCGCAATGATTTCGTTCTTAGTATATTGTCTTTCTAAACGAATTGCAATAATCCATTCTTTTGCTTTTTGAATAATACGAAATGGTAAAAAACGAGAACCTTCACCATGAAAAAGTAGCTTTGCTAACTGTTGTGTAATTGTACTTGCTCCACCACGACTACCTAAACTTAATGATGCACTCAAAGTACGTCTTCCGTCAATACCTGAATGCTCGTAAAAACGCTCATCCTCTGTCGCTACTAGGGCTTTTACCAAATGTGGCGGCAGGTCTTCATATTTTACTGGAGTTCTATTTTCATTAAAAAATTTTCCAATGACAACTCCATCCGAAGAAATAATTTCAGTTGCTAGATTTGATTCTGGATTTTCGAGTTCTGAAAAGGATGGCATTGATCCAAAAAGCCCCCAAGAGGCAAATAGAAAGAACAATAATACCCCTCCAAAAGTCATGAGGAAATACTTCCAAAATTTTTTCACATATGGTGAATAATCTGGTTTTCGAGTATTCATTTTTTGTGCCATTTTACTTATTTTCTAATGATTCTATTCTGAAACCTATTTCTGTAATTCCGTTAAGTCTCTCAACGCCTTTCACCTTTCCTGTTTGTCTTACTGCTTGTTGAATTGAAACTTTATATGTTCCTTTTCCTAGGAATGTTGCGTTTTCTTTGTACCAAAGTTTACTTTCTTTAATATCTGAAAAACCTTCTCCCATTAATGTACCGTCAGGATTTGCCATTTGATACTCTAAAGTATCCACTTTTATTTTACCTTTTGGCTCTTCCATTTTCACAATTAAAAATAAATTGCTAAACTCATAATCGTCATTATTTCTGACGTTAATGAACATATTTACTGGTTTTTTTGAAACATCCTGATCAAACTTAAATGTAACAATACTGTCTCGGTGCCAACCATCATCAATAGTCTTATAATCGTCAAAAACTTGAGTTTTATCACACGATACAAAAACAAAAGCAATTATAAATAACCAGAAACTATTTTTTAGCATCTTTATTTTCTTTTTTGAATTTCGGTTTTGGTCCATTGTTAGCAGGTTTTGGATTGGCATTATTACTTGGTCTTGGATTAGTAGTATTACCAGAATTTGCTTCAGCTGGACGCTTTCTTTTTTTATTGTTCGATTTTTTCTTTTTAGGTTGATCAAAACGTGTTAAACTATCTTGACCCATTGCGTTTTGGAATGTTTTTTCAACGGCTGGTTTTTCTTCTTCAACAGCAAATTCTTCTAATGACGCAACTTTAATTTTTTGTTTGTTTTTTGAAATGATTTCTTTCACTTCGGTTGTTTTCAATACATGCCAATGTGCAAAGTTATCAGTATAAGCAAACCACATTAACCCTTTAAAAATATCTAATTTTTGGCAAACTGCATCTCCTTTTTCGGTATACAATTTTGTATCCATATCAGGAAAATCTTTAAGAGCGTCCATGTATGAATCTAACTCATAGTTCAAACAACATTTTAGCTTACCACATTGTCCTGCTAATTTCTGAGGGTTTAATGATAATTGCTGGTATCTCGCTGCTGATGTATTTACACTTCTAAAATCTGTTAACCAAGTAGAACAACACAATTCACGTCCGCAAGAACCAATTCCTCCAAGTCGAGAAGCCTCTTGACGAAAACCAACTTGTTTCATCTCAATTCGTATTCCAAATGCCGAAGCATAATCTTTAATTAACTGACGGAAATCGACTCTATCGTTTGCTGTGTAATAGAACGTCGCTTTTGAAGCATCACCTTGAAATTCGATATCTGAAATTTTCATTTCTAATTTTAAAGCAATCGCAAGCTCACGGGCACGAACCTTCATTGGCTCTTCCTTGTCTCTTGCATTACTCCAAATTTCAATGTCTTTTTGAGATGCTTTTCTGTAAATTTTAAGTACTTCTCCATCAGGATTAACTCCCTTTTTCTTCATTTGAACCTTAACCAATTCTCCAGTCAAAGTAACAATTCCTACGTCATGTCCAGGAGATGCCTCTGTAGCAACCACATCACCTATTACAAGTGGCAGTTTTTCAGCATTTCGGTAAAATTCCTTTCTACCATTTTTAAATCGCACTTCTACACAATCGAATGGTTCCTGACCTCCAGGAAGACTCATGTTTGAAAGCCAATCAAAAACAGTTAATTTGTTGCAGCTATCGGTGCCGCAAGTCCCATTATTTTTACACCCCTTTGGCGCTCCGCCAGTAGAGGTTGAACAACTATTACATGCCATAAATTTGAATATATATTGGTCGTCCCGTTCTTAGAACGAAACTACTATTGCCAAAATTGTTTTGAGGGTAAAGATACATATTTTAAATTCCAAAAAAAGAAATCCCAAATACCAATTTTTAATTTTAGTATTTGGGATTTACACTTCGACAATCTCAGTGTGCCAAAATTATTTTTTGAGATTTATTCTACAATTTTAAACAGCTTGTCTGACAAACGAATACGGAAAGGAACCGAAAAAGTAATCTTATCCCCGTTAGTTGCTTTTGTTCCAGAAGCTCCATTAACTCTCATTTCTGTTAATATGATTTCTTGATTTCCAGTAGTTGGCCCAGAAATTAAAATCTTATCTCCTATTTGAACATCTGCATTTGTAATTAAAAACTGAGCTACACTAGATTTTGTAAAATAATGTTCTGCTTTACCTACAATGGTTTTTTTAATTTTAATTCGCTGACGAATGTTTTTAGGTGCTTCTTCTGTGGCTTTTGCTAATGAAATTCCTTTTAGTTCTCCTGAACTTTTAAATTTAAGTGATTCAGATTTTCCTTTTCTGAAAATTTTGTTGCCAACCTGAATTCCTCTTCTTTTTTTAACTTGCTCTTCTAAAGGCAAATGTGTTGTTTCTAAACAATCTGATGAACAGCAATTTTCCATTTTCTCTGCACATTCATCACATTGGATAAACAACAAATGACAGCCATCATTTGCACAGTTTGTGTGATTATCACAAGGTTTTCCGCACTGGTGACATTGTGCAATAATATCATCAGTAATTCTTTCGCCCAAGCGATGATCAAACACAAAGTTTTTACCAATAAACTTGCTTGGCAAACCTTCTTCTTTGATTTGTTTAGCATAGTTTATGATCCCGCCTTCAAGCTGATATACATTTTTGAAACCTTGGTGTTTAAAATATGCCGAAGCTTTTTCGCATCGGATTCCACCTGTGCAGTACATTACAAGATTTTTGTCTTCTTTAAAATCCTTCAATTGGTCGTTTATAATTGGCAACGATTCACGGAAAGTTTCAACATCTGGAGTAATAGCTCCAGCAAAATGACCAACTTCACTTTCGTAGTGATTTCTGAAATCAACTACAATTGTATTTGGATCATCTAAAATATCATTAAATGCTTTTGCATTTAAGTGAACTCCTTTATTTGTAACATCAAAAGTTTCGTCATTTAATCCATCGGCAACGATTTTATGACGCACTTTTACAGTAAGTTTTAAAAACGAATGATCATCATGTTCCACAGCGACATTTAAACGAATTCCTTTCATGAAATCATAGGCTTCTAATGTTTCACGGAAAGCTTCAAAATTTTCGGCAGGAACACTCATTTGTGCATTAATACCTTCTTTAGCCACATAAGTACGGCCAAGAGCGTCAAGTTTATTCCAAGCTAAAAATAAGTCGTTACGGAATTGTTGTGGATCTTCGATGTTTGCGTACGCATAGAAAGACAACGTAAGGCGTTGTTTACCAGCTTGATCTATAAGCTCTTTTCTTTCTTCTGCGCTTAAGGTGTTATACAGTTGCATGCTATAAACGTTAAGTGAGAAATTAATAAAATGTCATGAACTCTAAATGGAAGAATTCAGTGCAAAGATATTTTTTTTTAAATAATTTCAAAAACTTTACCTGGCAAAGGTCTAACGACTCCTTTAAGTTCCATGTTTAACAACAATGATGACAATTTAAAAACGGGGATATTACTTTCCATCGCAATGATATCTATATGTTCTTTTCCGTTTGTTTTTAAAAAATCAAAAAGATTTTGCTCCTCTGGTTCTAGTGTAACAAAAAGTTGTTTTTGTATTGGCTTTTCTTTTTTAGCAATGTCCCAGTTTAGATTGTAAATTAAATCGGCAGCGTTTGTGAGTAAATTTGCTTTTTGGGTTTTTATTAAAGTGTTACAACCTTGGCTATATCTATCTGTGGCTCTTCCTGGAACTGCAAAAACCTCTCTATTGTAATCGTTTGCCATGGTAGCAGTAACTAATGAACCTCCTTTGTCGGCACTTTCAATAACAATAGTTGCTTCAGAAATTCCTGCCACAATTCTATTTCGTTTTATGAAATTCTCTTTATCAGGGTTAGAAGTGCTCCAAAAATCGGTCATAAAACCACCATTACTTTCCATTTTACTCATGTATTTTTTATGAGTCTTAGGATAAATTTGGTTTAAACCATGAGCCAATACTCCTATAGTTTGCAGGCCATTATCCATAGCTGCTTGGTGCGCTACAATATCTACTCCATAAGCAAAACCACTTACAATAATTGGGTCTAGTGGTGCTAAATCTTCAATAAATTTTTTACAAAAATCGATTCCGTAAGAAGTAACTTGTCTTGTACCAACAATACTTAGTATCTTTTTTTGTTGAAGGTTTATCTTTCCAGAAGTAAAGAGCAATAATGGCCCATCAATACAATGTTTGAGTTTTTCTGGATAATCATCATCCTTGTAAAAAAGGACTTTAATGTCTTCTTTTTTTATAAACTGAAGTTCATTTTCTGCTTCTTTAAAAGCAGATTTATTATGAATGTTTTGGATTGTTTTCTTCCCTATTCCATCTATCAATGCTAATTGTGACGGAGTACTTTTAAATACTTCCTCGGCAGTACCACAATGGTTAAGGAGTTTTTTTGCAGTAATATCTCCAACTCCTTCAATACTTTGTAAGGCTAGTAAATATAAAATCTCAACTTCTGACATGGCGTATAATTTTCAGGCAAATAAATCAATTTTTATTTTGTTAATAATATTTGTTGATAAAATTTTTATTTTAGCTTGTATTCTTTACTTTTGTTGTTATGAATATTTCACATCATATTTCGCAATTACTATACCGTTACCCATGTGTAACCTTGCCAGGATTTGGTGCTTTTTTGACTGAAACTGTTTCTGCGACGCTTCAGGAAAACAATCACACTTTTTTTCCTCCGAAAAAAGTGATTTCTTTTAATTCATACATTAAGAATAATGATGGATTATTAGCGAATCATATTTCTATTGTTGAGAAAATAAGTTACACAGATGCTGTTTTAGTTATTGAAAACGCAGTGAAAAATTTAAATTCAACTTTAGAAGCTGGAGAAATTAGCATTCTAAAAAACATTGGATTGTTCAGAAAAAACTATGAAGGAAACATTGTTTTTGAAGCTTCATCTCATGTTAACTATTTAACTGACTCTTTTGGATTAAGTTCTTTTGTATCTCCATTGGTTAAACGTGAAGAGCTTAAAAAAGTAGTCGAAGAAATTATTGTTGCCGAAAAACCTACAATTGAATTAGTTTCTCAAAACAGAAAATCTAAACCATATCTAAAATATGCAGCAATGTTTATCATGTCTCTTGGTGGAGCTGGATTTGGATATACTGCTTATGTTTCACAACAAGCAGAGATTGAAACAAACATTGTAAGAGGTGAAGTTCAAAAAGAACTTAACACAAGAATACAAGAAGCAACATTCGTAATAGATAATCCTATTGCTTCTTCTACATATTCCTCAATTGAGGAAAGAAAAACCTATCCTTTCCATATTGTCTTTGGATCTTTTAGAAGTGAAAGTAATGCTGAAAAAGCAAAGCAAGAACTAGAAAATCAAGGATATAAATCAAGGATATTACCTAAAAATGATCAAGATTTGTACCCAGTAGTTTATGGTAGTTATGCTACTTACACTGAGGCTCAATATGACGCAACTCAAATTCAGACAACTAAAGACAAGAACGCTTGGTTACTGATTGAAGAATTATAATCATAGAAAGCCTTTCAAATTTGAAAGGCTTTTTTAATAAATAATAACCTTTACCTTTGTAAAAAAAACAATGCAAGCAAAATTTTCCTCAGAATCATTAGCTGTACTTACAGACGTCGTTTTACCTGGTGAAACAAATCCTTTGAACAATTTATTTGGTGGTGAATTATTAGCAAGAATGGATAGAGCTGCTAGTATCGCTGCTCGTCGACACTCTCGTCGCATTACTGTAACTGCCTCTGTAAATCACGTTGCTTTTAACAGAGCAATTCCTTTAGGAAGTGTAGTTACTGTCGAAGCTAAAGTTTCAAGAAGTTTTAAGTCTTCTATGGAAATCTATATTGATGTGTGGACTGAAGATAGAGAATCAGGAATTCGTACCAAAGCAAATGAAGCTATTTATACATTTGTAGCTGTAGATGATACTGGCCGTCCTGTTGAAGTCCCTGAGATAATCCCTCAAACAGATGAAGAAAAACTAAGATACGATGCTGCTTTACGTAGAAAACAACTAAGCTTAGTTTTAGCCGGCAAAATGAAACCCGATGAGGCAACAGAATTAAAAGCATTATTTACATCATAATAAAAAAGGGAACCAAATTTGGTTCCCTTTTTTATTACATATTGATAATCCAAGTTTGTGGATTTAGCTTTGTAGTATTTTGATAAATCAAAAACTTAAGAATTGCTTTTTCAGTAAAAGTATTGAAATGAAGTTCTCCAATAGATTGTTTCGTTGAAACTTTATCACCTTTTCCTACATATACTTTTCCTAAATTTGAATATGTAGTAATAAAATCTCCATGTCTAACTACAATAGTTGCAGTACCATTAGCTGCCATTTGTACTTCACTTACTTCCCCATTAAAAACGGCTCTTGCTTTTGCTCCTTTTTCCGAAGAAATTTCAACTCCACTACTTTCAATCATGATTGAAGGTTCTAGAGGATGTGGTTGTCTACCAAATTTTTTAGTCAACAATCCTTTTTCAACTGGCCATGGTAATCTACCTTTATTTGATCTAAAGTCGTTTGCCAATTCTTTTGCCTCAGGTGTTAATACGAATGTAGTTGTATTAGTTGTATTACCTGCTTTTTTATTAGCCGCAGCAATTGCATCGCGAATTAATCTTTCGATTTGTTTTTCGATAGCTCTTGATTCTCTCTGTTTTTTCTTGATCTCAGCAATAATTTTTGTTTTGTCTTTTTTGATAGAATTTAACAAACGTTGTTGTTCTTGCTTTTCCTTTTCAAGTTCCTGCTTTTCTTTTTCGCTTTCAGCAATCAGTTTTTCTTTTTCTTTTCTTTGTACAGAAAGTTTATTGTTATACTGTTCTAACTCTTCGGTTTTAGTTTTTATTTCTTCCCCTTGCATTCTTCTATAATTAGAATACTGCTTCATATATTGAGCCCTTTTATAAGCTTGAAGAAAATTCTCTGAGGATAATAAAAACATAGCCTTACTTTGTTCTGATCTACTCTTGTATGATTTTACAATCATTTCTGCATAGTCTTCTTTAAGTACTGCTAAATCCTTTTTAAGGCCATTTACCTTAATCTGGTTAATATACATACTGTTTCCTAAAACCTTTTTTTGCTTTTCAGTAACGTTAATTAGTTTTTGCTGTAGGTTTATTTTTGCCGTTTGCTGAACTACAACACTAACTACTGATTTCTCTTTTTTCTTTTGAGTTTTCAAAAGTTGCTCTTGCTCGCGAATTTCATCAAGTAATTTTGCTTTTTGTTGTTCTAATTTTCGTTGTCTGTCTTCTTCTTGACTAAATACAGTCAAAGTTGAAAATAAAACTAAAAAGGATAAGATATATTTAAACATTCTTTGATTGTTGACTATTCTATATTAATTTTCTCGTAACCACCTGGAACACTGTAAGGAAAGGTTAATTCCTCATTAAAAGTTGCGTTTCTATAATTTATGTTTATAGTTGTAGTTTTGTTTTCTTGAATTGCAAAAATAGCAAGTTCTTGCGGTAAAACCATTTCTGGAAACGATTTGTAGTCAGAATAATTAACCAAAAGCTTTCTGGCTGGCTCATTTTGTTTTATTTCTTGTCTTTTTAGCCAAAAAGTTGCAGGGTCAAAAACAAATGTTTTCACAAAATTTTGCTTAGATGTATCTTCTAATTTTGGCATTCCGTCTTCTACTAAAGACGCATATTTACCTTTAGTTAAATCATCTAATGATTGTCCTAAAAGCATGTTTTGTACTTTTTGAAAATCTAAATCTGTGCCCAACCAATTGCTTAATGTTTTATAGTCTCCTTCGAAATATTTACCTCCCATTTTTTCGTAGTATTTTACTTCTAAAGGAGTAATCATCGCTTTTGCCATTGTAATTCCCAACATCTTTACACTTACCAGAATAATTTCATCTTTTTTAATTCTAATATCAGCTGATAAGCCTAAAGATTGACTTGGATCAGAATAATCGACATTGGCTTTTATAAATGCTGTTTTAAAATTTCTATTTACTGCATAATGATTTGTAGCAATATTTGCTACAGTCAATGCTTCAACATTTTCAACGGCAACTTTATTTACAACCGCGTTTTGTTTTGGCTTACAAGAAACCATTATAGCGATAAGGAATATTGAAAGTATTTTTTGCATTATTATTTTTTCTTCTTTTTAAGAGTGTTAACTCTTGCTATGTATTCGTCACTTTTTTTTAGGTTCCCTAATTGTTTAGACACCTCAGCTAATTCTGAACAAAAATCAATCTCTAAATCAATATTATCTACTACATAATCTAGGCCAGACTCTAAAAACTCATTAGACTTTTTAAAATTTTTAACTTTCCCTGCTGCTTTCCCTGCAAAATAGTAGTACTCTGGTTGACTAGGAAACAAATCGATTAAATCGCTAGCAGATTTTAACATCGAATCGTAATTAGCTTTCTCTTCATAACAAGCCAATAAGAAAATATTAGTTTCTATATCTGAATTGTCTTTTTGAAAAGCTTTTTCTAAATTTTTTACTGCCAAGTCCCACTTGCCTTTTTTATAATAGAATTTTCCTATTTCTTTATACACATTGAACTCAGAATCATTCTCGAAATATCTAGTTGCTTTGTCCAATTGAGGTTCAAAAGAAGGGTTTTTAAGCACAAAAATTAAAAGTTCGTTATACATTTTGAACTTGATTTTTTTGTCTATTTGTTTTCCGTTAATTACTTTTTCAAAAGCAGTTACAGCTTCCTGACCTTTGTTTTCATTAATGAAATATTTGTATAAAAAAACTTGAGCCCATTCAGAATTTGGGATGTTTTTTTCAAGTTTTTGAGCAACTTCACGAGCCTTTTCTTCTTGTCCGTTATCTGAATATTTGTAAATTAAAGAAATGTAATTTTCTTCAATTTGCGGATTTTTCTGAATGGCTTTTTCAAGATCGTTTTTATCAGTTGCATTTGTTTTCGATTGCGAATTAATTTCTAATCGATAACGATCTCTCATTTCAGTTTTACCAACAGTATCGTCTAGCTCATTGATAAGAACCAAAGCCTTATCAAACTGGGCCGTGTACATGTATAAAGAAACTAAATCTTCTTTATAATTTTTATCAAAGGGAATTACTTTTTGTAGTGTTAGAATTGCTTGATTGAAATTTTTTGTTTCATAATAAACTTCATACAAATCTATCCAATACCATTTTTGATTTGGATCAATTTGTGTTGCTTTTATTAAAGCTGTTTCTGCACTTGTAAAATCTTTTTGAAAAAAGTAATTCTTCCCAATTTCATGATAAATTACTGCATTTTCGGGTTGGATTTTTAAACACTTTTCCAGAGAAACAATTGCTTTATCAAAATTTTCCATCCCTTTTTGTTTCAATGATTCATAATATGATTCTTGAAACTCATCACTAACCAAAGCAATGTCATCAGGTTCAGTTTGTGCCAATAACGATGTGGATATGATAAACATCCCAACAATTAATAACCTATTCTTTGACACTTTATTTAACATGTTTTTATTCTAAAACGGAATAATCTCCAATGCTTATGCTTTTAAAATTACCATCAAATGATGCGTGATTCCCAATCATTGCATTATCTAAATTTGCGTTTTTAATATGTGAATGTGTTTGTACTAAACTATTTTTAATAGTTGAATTATTCACATGAGTTGCTTTTCCTAATGAAACATTTGGTCCAACTGTTGAATTTATAATATAAACATCATCACCAATAAAACAAGGAGGAATAATCATTGAGTTTTCAATATGTGCTTTTTCAGAGACCATATGCTCTCCATCTTGATGTAAAAAACCTAACATTCTTGTATTTGTTTCTACAGTAACATTTTTGTTTCCACAATCCATCCATTCGTCTACTTTTCCAGGCACAAATTTCATGCCCTTTTGCTTCATGTTTTCTAATCCATCAGTTAATTGATACTCTCCTCCTTTTTGGATGTTATTGTCTAGTAAGTATTCAAGCTCACCACGTAGAGTTTCTCCTGATTTAAAATAATAGATTCCAATGATAGCTAAGTCAGAAACAAAACTTGTAGGTTTTTCAATAAAATCAATAATTTCGTTGTTTGCATTTAGTTGTACAACACCAAAAGCACTTGGATCTTCTACTTGTTTTACCCAAATTACACTATCTGCTGTAGTATCTAACGTAAAATCTGCTCTAAAAAGTGTGTCTGCATAAGCAACTACTATTGGTCCTTCCATACTTTCTTTAGCACACAATATAGCATGAGCTGTTCCTAAAGGTTCATTTTGATAGTAAATAGTTCCTTTTGCGCCTAATTTTTCGGCTATAGCTATTAAGTCTTCTGGTACTTTTGTGCCAAAATCTTTATGAATAATAAAAGCGATTTCATCAATTTTTTGATTAATCACTCCGGCAATATCTTCAACTAATCTATGAACAATTGGTTTTCCTGCAATTGGGATTAATGGTTTAGGAACTGTTAATGTATGTGGACGAAGACGTGAGCCACGCCCTGCCATAGGAACTATTATTTTCATGCTTTTTATAGATTGAATAATTTGACTGATACTTTGCCAATCAAATTCTTATTTAATTTTTTATTATTTTACTCCTGTACTTCCAAATCCTCCTTCGCCTCTATCGGTATCTGATAAAACTTCGACAGGATGCCAAAAAACACGCTCGTGTTTTGCAATTACAAGTTGAGCTATGCGTTCTCCGTTTTCGATATCAAAAAACTCATTTGATAAATTTACCAAAATTACACCTATTTCGCCTCTATAATCGGCATCAATTGTGCCTGGTGAATTTAAAACTGTAATTCCTTTTTTGAAGGCTAAACCGCTTCGTGGACGAACTTGTGCTTCGAACCCAATGGGTAACTCAATGAATAACCCTGTTTTTACTAAAACTCTTCCTAATGGTGGGATTGTGATGCTTTCATCAAGGTTTGCTCTTAAATCCATACCTGCAGATAAATCTGTTTCATAATGTGGTAAAGGATGTCGTGACTTATTGATAATTTTTATTTCCATACTTATATTTTTTAGCCCCGATAGCAGCGGCATCCTTTTTTGTAGTCATATCGACTCCTCTCTATGACTACAAAAAAGATATAGCGGATAGCGGGAAATAGCTCCTGAAAATTATTATTGTTTTTTTAAGATTTTTAGAATCATTGTTTTTTCGTTACAATAAATATAGTAAGCAAAAAGGATTAAGGCAAATATTCCGAATATATAACTGTTTCGCAATATAGGGACATAAAAAGAAAGTACAGATAATAAGACCGAAACCCCTATATATCCTGTGATTTTCTCTTTGTCATAAGGAATTGGATATTTTTTTTGTCCTAAATAATACGATATAAACATCATGCTTCCATAAGCGGCAATGGTAGCGATAGCTGAACCATAATAACTTAGTGTAGGAACAAGCCAAAAATTTACCAACAATGTGATTGCCGCACCAATTATAGAAATTATAGCTCCTATATGAGTCTTGTCTATTAATTTATACCAAACAGACAGATTTGTGTAAATGCCTAAAAAGAAATTAGCCAAAACAATTAGTGGCACTACTTTCATTGCAAACCAATAATCATCGCTTGGGACTAAAAACACTTTTAAAAGATCAATGAAAACAATCACAAACAATAAAATGAATGAACCTAGAATAACAAAGTATTTTGTTATTGTGGCATAGGTTTGTGGGGCATCGTCTTTATCTGCATGACTAAAAAAGAATGGTTCAATACCTAATGTGTATGCTGTTCTAAACAAGACCATAAACATGCCTAATTTGTAGCAAGCAGAATATGCTCCAATGTCTGATTTAGGAACATGCATTTTTTCTAATAGAATTTTATCAAAATGTTCGTTAATAGCAAATCCTAGTCCTGCAACAAGAATAGGTAGTCCATAAGTCATCATTTTTTTCCAAAGCGCAGTGTCAAACTGCCAGTTTATTTTGAAATAATTTGGCGAAAGCACTAAGAAAGTCAATAAACTAGCTATAAGATTTGAAACAAAAATATATCCTACCTGAAAATTTTCGAAATAAATTGTACTTAATGGGTTGTCTTTTGAAATGGTTGGTAAAATCAATAAAAAGAACACATTAAGAACAAGATTAATTGACACATTTCCTATTTTGATTACAGCATATTGCATAGGTCTTTTTTCTGCTCTCAGCTTTGAAAAAGGAATAATGACTAAAGCATCAAGTACTAATATCCAAATGGTGTATGTTACATATTCTGTTTTTATACTAATAAAGTCTGCTATTGTTGTTCGATATAATAATGAACCTATCAAAAATAAAATAGAAGACCAAAATATAGAAACTGTAGATGTAGACAACACTTTTTTCTTGTCGTCCTCTAGGTTATAAAACCTAAAAAAGGCAGTTTCCATACCATACGACAAAATCACATTAAATATAACTAGATAAGAAAAAATAATAGAGACGTTGGCAAACTCTGCAGTTGGTAATTTTTTTACAAACAAAGGGTTGAGCAAAAAACTTATCATTCTTGGCAAAACTGTTGCCAAGCCATAAATCAATGTTTGCTTAAAAAGGCTTTTATAGACGCTCAAAGTGCAATTTTATTATAAAGTACAAATGTAGTATTTTGTTTGATTATGAACTTAATTGTTCTGGTTTAATTATTTTTAGGAAATGATAGCCTCTAGGAACAAATCCCTGATTGTAATAAAACTTATGTGCAGTAAAGTTTTCTACATATGCATCTAAAACAATCATGGTGCTTCCCAATTCATTTGCCTTAGCATCAATATAATCTGTCATTATTTTTCCAATTCCTTTTTTTCGATGCTCTGGATGAACTACAAAGTTGTCAATTTCCATGTATGGTCCTGACCAAAGTTTTACTCCTTTCCAAAAACCCGTAATTCCCACACATATTTCATCTTCAAAAACAGCTAATTGCCTATAATTGTGAGGTAACATTTGTTCTAAATAACTTTTATATTTTTCTAAAGTCATTTTTGGATATAGGAAATGTATAGTCTCAATTTGAGCTAACATTTCTTCAACAGTAGTAAGTTCTTTTAATTGCATGCAAAACAATTTTGTATCTATAAAAATAAGCTACTTTTGCAAAAAAATTACAAAATGCAATTAAAATTTATTTTAACCTTATTATGTTTTAACGTCTTGTGTTCAGCCCAAGATAACATTGAAACAAAAAAAGTTCAAAAAATCATTAAAAAATTCAACCATCAGATAAATGATGAATATGCTTGGTTAGAAGACACTGAATCAGAGGAAGTGAAAAAATGGGTAAGTCAACAAAACGCTTTTACTCAAGGGTATTATTCTGCTGTCAAAAAAAGAGTTTCAAATAAAGAAATAATAAGAAACTATGACATGAGTAATTCAGGGTCTCTACCTGTTCATATGGGTAAGTATTTTTATAAGTTTCTATCTAAAGATAGAAAAAAATCAGCCTCTCTTTTTATCTCAAAATCAATTGATGACAAACCAGTTGAAATAATTGATCCCAACAAAATATATCCAGAAAAAAATGTAAACATTGAAGGGTTGACACCTTCTAAAAGTTCAAATTATCTTGCTTATCAACTAAGAATAAATGGTAGTGATAAAAAAGAAGTGCGTTTTTATGATTTAAATTTGAAAAGAGAGATAAAAGATTCTTTATTAAACAGCAAATCTTTGAAAATTGCTTGGAACAAAGAACTAGGAGTTTTTTATATGCAAAATGTTAATCAGTCAAAATTTGCAAAAGATTCAACATTTAACCTTTATTATCATAAATTGAATACGCCTGAAAAGGATGACGAATTAGTGTATGATGGTAGTAAAAATAATTCAAAGTTTAAATATTTCACTACGAGAAATTATCTGTATTTACTCGAAGAAAATGAAGATAAAACTAAAACCACCTTTTATTATTCTGATTTAAACAAAGGAAATTTTGAACTAAAAAAATTCTATCAAAATAATGATGATTCTTTTGAATTTATTAATTATTACAATGGTAGAATTTATTATTCAACAAATAAATTTAATTGGGGAGAAGTAAGATCTTTTGCTATCAACAATAAAGAAGACGATAAACAAGTAATCCCTCAATATTACAATCATCTGTTAACTAAAACTTCTTTCACAGAAAATTATTTAATTTGCAAATACAAAACAAATGAGAAATCTTATTTGTCTTTTTATAATTATGATGGGAAATTTATCAAAAAAATTGAAGCTCCTTTTGCTTGTAACATAAACATAGTTGATTTTGAAGAAAAATCTAACGAAGTATATTTTGTAATTAGTTCATACACTGCGCCTACAGCAACATACAAAGTAAATATTGATGGCAATAATGAAGCTACACCTGTTTATACGGCTTTCAATAAACAAAAACCAACACTCTTTCCTTTAGATTATTTTACAATAAAATGTATCACTTATAAAAACAGAGATAATATAGACATTCCTATTACAATTATTTATAAAAAAGGAATTGAATTAAACGGTGATAATCCATGCTTATTAGAAGCTTATGGAGGTTTTGGAATTATAAATGGGCCTAAATATGATACTGGCCTTTTACATTTTATGGATAAAGGAGGTATTTATGCGTTTGCAGAAATTAGAGGTGGTGGTGAAAGAGGAAAAAATTGGCACAAAAAAGGAAGTGGTATTAATAAAATTAATTGTTTGAATGATTTTATAGATGCCACAGAATTTTTGATAAAAGAAAAATACACTAATTCTAATAAACTTGCAATATCAGGAGGATCGCATGGAGGATTGGTTGTTGGGTATGCGATGACAGAAAGACCTGATTTGTACAAATTAGCGTTACCTAAAGTTGGTGTTTATGATGTGGTAAATAAATTTGACCATACAGTTGGTATATACCATTATGAAGAATATGGCAATCCAAATATAGAAGAGGAATTTAATGCCATATTAAAATACTCTCCTTTGCATAAAATAAAGGAAGGAATAAATTACCCAAAAACCGTTGTTTTTACAGCAGATAATGATGACCGGGTTCCTCCTTTTCAATCATATAAATTCGTAGCTGCTCTAAAAAATAGAGCAGCACAAAAAAGAACAATCTTACTATCTGTAAATAAAGGTCTTGGACATTATGGTGGTAATACCTATGATAAAAAATTACAAGAACGAGCTATGTTCTATGATATATTAATTGATACTTTAATGCGATAATTAAAGACTAGTATTGCTTAATCTTAGAATATAAATAAAAGAGTCCCAAATTTGGGACTCTTTTATTATTGTAATATTATGATTAAAATTTCATCGCTTCGCGATGGAAATATTTGAAAGCTTCGCTTTCTTATTATCCGTTCAAAGCTTCTGCTCCACCAACAATTTCTAAGATTTCTCCAGTAATTGCAGCTTGACGTGCTTTGTTGTAAGTTAATTTCAATTGATTTCTCAATTCTGTAGCATTATCAGTTGCTTTGTGCATTGCGGTCATACGTGCACCATGTTCAGCAGCAAATGAATCACGAATAGCTTTGTACAATTGTGTTTTCAATGATTTTGGAATCAAAGTCATTACAATTTCCTCTTTTGAAGGTTCGAAGATGTAATCTCCAGCTACAGCAGTTCCTTTTTCAATTGGTGCCAATGGTAAAAACTGTTCTGCTTTTACAATTTGAGTAGCCGCATTTTTGAATTGGTTATATACTAATTCGATACGATCGTAATCTCCAGCGATGAATTTATCTGTAAGTAACGAAGCTACTTTTGCTGCATTATCAAATGTTAAATCATCAAAAATTGCACTTTGGTTTTCAACAATTGTATGAGTCTTTTTAAGAACGTCGTTTCCTTTTTTCCCAATAGCCAATACATCTACCTGAACTCCTTGATATTTTTCAGTGATACTTTTGATTTCTTTAATCACGTTTGTATTAAAAGCACCACATAAACCTCTGTTTGAAGTAATTGCTACTAATAATACTTTCTTTACCTCACGTTGTGTAGTGTAGTCTCCGCCAACCTCACCTTCTAAAGTAGCTGAAAGATTTTGCAATAATTCAGTTAATTTTTCAGCATAAGGACGCATTGCTGTAATAGCATCTTGTGCTTTTTTTAGCTTTGCAGCCGAAACCATCTTCATCGCAGATGTAATTTGCATCGTCGATGAAACGGAAGTAATTCTATTACGGATTTCCTTTAAATTAGCCATTTTTTCTAAATTAGAAAATTAGCGAATCAGAAATCAGCGAATTTATATCCGCTGATTTTCCAATTACGTATTAGTTATATTTTGCAGATACTTCTTTAGCTACTTTTTCGATAACATCAGTAATGTTGTCATCTAATTTACCAGCTTTTAAAGCATCTAATGTATCTCTGTGTTTAGCATTTAAGAATTCTAAGAAATCTTTCTCGAATTCTTTAACTTTATTTACAGGAACGTTTCTTAATAAGTTTTTAGAACCAGCGTAGATAATTGCTACCTGATCTTCAACTGTAAACGGAGAGTTTAAACCTTGTTTTAAGATTTCTACGTTACGTTTACCTTTTTCGATTACGTTTAATGTAGCAGCATCTAAGTCAGAACCAAATTTCGCGAAAGCTTCTAACTCACGGAACTGAGCTTGGTCTAATTTTAATGTTCCTGATACTTTTTTCATCGATTTAATTTGAGCATTACCTCCAACACGAGATACAGAAATACCTACGTTGATTGCTGGACGAACACCCGAGTTGAATAAATCAGACTCTAAGAAAATCTGTCCATCTGTAATCGAAATTACGTTTGTTGGGATATATGCAGAAACGTCACCCGCTTGTGTTTCGATAATTGGTAAAGCTGTTAATGAACCACCACCTTTAACGATTGGTTTCAATGACTCTGGTAAGTCGTTCATGTTTTTAGCGATATCATCATCAGCGATAACTTTAGCAGCACGCTCTAATAAACGAGAGTGTAAGTAGAATACGTCTCCAGGGTAAGCCTCACGTCCTGGTGGTCTTCTTAATAATAAAGACACCTCACGGTAAGCAACTGCTTGTTTAGATAAATCATCATAAACGATTAATGCAGGACGACCTGTATCACGGAAATATTCACCAATTGCAGCACCTGCGAATGGAGCATAAACCTGCATTGGAGCTGGATCAGAAGCATTAGCAGCTACGATAACTGTATAAGCCATAGCTCCTTTTTCTTCTAATGTTTTTGCGATAGCTGCTACTGTAGAAGCTTTTTGTCCTACTGCAACATATATACAGAATACTGGTTTTCCAGCATCGAAAAATTCTTTTTGGTTAAGGATAGTATCCAAACAAACTGTTGATTTACCAGTTTGACGGTCACCAATTACCAACTCACGTTGACCTCTACCTACTGGAATCATAGCATCTACTGCTTTGATACCTGTTTGTAATGGCTCAGTTACTGGTTGACGGAAAATTACACCTGGTGCTTTACGCTCTAAAGGCATTTCGTATAAGTCTCCACCAATTGGTCCTTTTCCATCAATTGGAAAACCAAGTGTGTTAACTACACGTCCTACCATTTGCTCACCTACTTTAAGAGAAGCGATACGTTGTGTTCTTTTAGCAGTAGAACCTTCTTTTAAACCTGTAGATGGGCCTAATAATACCACACCAACATTGTCTTCTTCAAGGTTCAATACGATACCTTCCATACCGTTATCAAACTCTACTAACTCACCATATTGAACGTTTGAAAGCCCGTAAATACGAGCAATACCGTCTCCAACTTGAAGTACTGTTCCTACTTCTTCTAGCGTAGCACCAGATTCAAAACCTGATAATTGCTTTTTTAATATTGCTGAAATTTCAGCAGGTTTAATATCCGCCATAATTATATAAATAATTAATTACTTAATTCTCTTTTTAAAGTTTGTAATCTGTTGGCAACAGAAGCATTGTATTGCTTATCGCCTATTCTTAAAATAAATCCACCAATAATAGCTGGATCTACAGTGTTTTCGATAGTAACTTTTTTGTTTGAAAACTCTTTAATTTTAGCTAAAACTTTAGCTTCTAATTCAGGAGTCATAGCAATAGCTGTAGTAACTTTAGCTACTTCAACACCGTTAGCCTCATCGAACAATCTGTTATATTCTACAGCAATAGATTCTAAAATTTCGAATCTTTTGTTTTCGAACAATAATCGAAATAAACCTTGAGTTACACCATTTACAGAAGCAAATACTTCTAACAATGCACTGTGTTTTACTTCATTTTTAAGAGTTGGGTTTTCAATAAAGTCACTTAGCTCTTTATTTTCTTTAATCGTATTCGCAATCAAAGTCATGTCTTTGCTTACCTCTAAAGCAACGCTTTTTGAGTTAGCTAAGTCTAAAATTGCTTTCGCGTAGCGAATGGCTGCTCTTGTACTTGACATGATTGAATTAGTTTAATTTTACATCACCTAACATTTTCTCTACTAATTTCATTTGAGAATCTTTGTTAGATAATTCGTCTTTTAATAATTTTTCAGCAATTTCTAATGAAAGTGAAGATACGTGAGATTTTAATTCTGCCATAGCAGCATTTTTCTCGCTTTCGATAGAAGCTTTAGCCTGCTCGATCATTTTTTGACCTTGAGTTTGAGCTTCTTCCTTAGCATCAGCAATCATTTTTTCTTTGATTTCACGTGCTTCTTTTAACATTGAATCACGCTCTAAACGTGCTTCTTGCAAAATACGCTCGTTGTTCGCTTGCAAATCTTGCATTTCTTTCTTAGCATTCTCTGCTGCTTGTAAAGCATCTCTGATTCCTTCCTCTCTCGAGTTAACTGCTTCTAAAATTGGTTTCCAAGCAAATTTTCTTAACAAGATAACAAGTAAAACAAATAATGCAGCTTGAATTATAAATAATCCTAATGAAAATTGACCTAATAAATTCATTATATATAGATTTTAATTTTAATTTAATTTAAAAACAACAGCATTAACCAACCGTTAATGCCATTGTTTGCTTTCGGTTATTAAGCAGCGAATAACGCAGCAAAACCAATACCCTCAATAAGAGCTGCAGCGATAAGCATAGCAGTTTGGATTTTTCCAGAAGCTTCTGGTTGACGAGCAA
This sequence comes from Flavobacterium terrae, assembly GCF_900142035.1. Lineage (GTDB taxonomy): Bacteria > Bacteroidota > Bacteroidia > Flavobacteriales > Flavobacteriaceae > Flavobacterium > Flavobacterium terrae. The sequence goes on from NZ_FQZI01000001.1 coordinate 327,282, forward strand.
TAGCGTCCATAGCAGAACCACCGATTCTACCAATTCCTAATGCTGCTCCGATAACGATCAAACCAGCTCCTACAATGTTTGGAATAGTCATAATGTATATATTAAATTAATTAAACATTCAATTTTAAATTTTTAGTGATGATCATCATGGTGATGTTCTTCACTTGCAGCACCAAAATATAATGCTGATAACATAGTAAATACGTATGCTTGTAGCAATGCTACTAATATCTCCAATAAAGACAGTACAAATGCCAGGAAAAACGACAAACCACTTCCTACAACATTGTTAAACGTATACATCAAAGCAATAATACTCATTAATACAACGTGACCTGCTAATATATTAGCATAAAGACGTATTGTTAATGAAAAAGGCTTAATAATTGTTCCTAATAATTCGATTGGCGCTAAAATTGGTTTCATCCAAGTTGGAACACCTGGCATCCATAAAATATGCATCCAATAATCTTTTTTAGCCGTTAAAGTTGTTATTAAATATACTAATATTGCTAAAGCTGCTGTTACAGCAATATTTCCAGTTACGTTTACACCTAGTGGAGTTAATCCAAACATATTTAAAAACCAAACAAAGAAGAAAATTGTTAACAAGAAAGGCATATACTTCTTATAGTTCTTTTCCCCTATATTAGGAATTGCAATTTCATCACGAATATAAACAATGATTGGCTCAAAAAATCTACCAACTCCTTTTGGCACGCTTCCATGTTTTTTATAAGATTTTGCCAAACTTGTAAATAAAAGAATCATTAAAAATCCAACAATAATCATCATCAACACATTCTTAGTGATTGACAAATCAAGCGGTCTCTTTAATGGATTTAAATGAGCATCATGATCAATATGGCCATCTTTATCAGAATTATAAATTAAACCATGCTCAATTTTAAAATACTTCCCTTTAGATTCGACAACAGCTGTTTCGTGTTCAAATTTTGATGATGAAAAGACATGCAAACCACCTTCCCATAAAATAACAGGCAAAGAAAAACCGAAATGTTTTTCATGTCCAGACTCTTTTCCATAAGAAAACAAATTAAAATCGTGTGAGTCTAAAAGGTGATGTTGAATATACTCTTTTCTTTCTTCTTGAGGAGTTAACTCCTTTTTTTCTGAATGTTCAGCTCCAGCATGTTCTTCAGCTTCATGTGTAACCTCATGAGCAGGTTTAGTTTCTACGTGTGTAGAATCGGAAACTGGATTTGCTAAAGCAACTATCGAAAATAAGCCTACAAAAGCCGACAATATTAATGATACAGGTTTTCTTGGAATTACCATATAAAAAACTATATTTCTGTGTTTGTAAATTTCGTGCAAAGGTACATTTTTTATTAATATTCAAAACGTTTAAAATACTTTTTTTGAAAAACTACTTTTTACCTCTGTTTTTTGTCTGTTTTTCATTAGGTTATTAACAATGATTTAAAAATAAATTTTTGAAAAAACATAATTTTATCAATGTTTTATAACGGTAAAACACAACTTTTTGTCGATAACTACGTTTTAAAATTGTTAATAACTTATTTTTTTTTACTTTAGCCGTAAAGTTTCTTTTACAAAACCCCAAAAACTTATGAAAAGAACATTACTTACTTATTTATTCTTATTTACATCTTCAGTTTTTTTTGCACAATGTTGGCAATCTATTTCTGCTGGTGTAGCACATTCTGTTGGTATAAGAACTGGAGGTACTCTCTGGACTTGGGGCAGAAATAATTCAGGGCAACTTGGTGATGGAACTTCAGTGGGATCTAGATCAACACCTACACAAATAGGTACCGCGTCAGATTGGCAATATATTTCATGTGGTGCATCACACACAATTGCCTTAAAATCGAATGGAACACTATGGGCTTGGGGTGCTAATGCTTCTGGTCAGTTAGGAAACGGGAATTATTCTAATTCAAATGTTCCAGTTCAAATTGGATCTGATACAGACTGGGCAATGATATCTGCTGGTGATGAATTTTCTTTAGCCTTAAAAACAAACGGAAGTTTATGGGGTTGGGGACGAAATGATAATTCACAATTAGGTGACGGAACCATTGTTTCAAAAAATTTACCCATTCAAATAGGAAACCAAACCAACTGGGAACATATATCTGCTGGTGCTACTCATTGCCTTGCAATAAAAACAAACGGTACACTTTATGGTTGGGGTGTAAATAGTCTAGGACAATTAGGAAACGGATCAACAGCAAATGAAACTTCTCCTGTTAAAATTGGAAATGATAATGATTGGGATAAAGTAGGCGCGAGTACAATACATAGTATTGCTCTTAAAGATGATTTATCTTTTTGGGTATGGGGAGGAAATAATGAAGGGCAACTAGGTATGGGTACTAGTGGAACAGGAACCAATGTTACAATCCCATTTAACATTGTAGCACTTAATGGGTGCAATACTATTAGCAAAGGAAGTCAAAATACAATAATTAGAAAAACTGATGGTACAGTATGGAACTGGGGGGCAAATCTTGTTGGTCAATTAGGAAATGGCACTACTAATTCTAGCCCTACAACAAGCCCTATACAGTTAGGAAGTGCTAATGATTGGCAAACTATTTCTATGCGTGGCACACATGTTTTAGCTTTAAAGAACGATGGCACACTGTATGCTTGGGGTAATAATTTTTATGGCCAAGTGGGAGATGCGACTTCAGGCGGTTTTAAAACCAGCCCTGTCGTTATAACATGTCCTACGCTGAGTATTAATGAAAATATGTTTGCAGAAAGCGTTGGTCTTTACCCTAATCCTTCAAATGGAATTATTACAATTAAAAATCCAGAAAATATTATTTTTGATAAAATCACCATTTTAGATTTGTCTGGTAAAGTGATTTATGAAGATGATAAAAGCAACCTAGAAATTAACTTGGAAAAATTAACGTCTGGACTTTATATCTTAAAACTCTCAAGCGAAGGAAAAGTAATTCAGAAGAAATTTATTAAAAATTAAACTGTTTTTAAAAAATAGTCTTATTGAGTCTTCTTCCTATAATTATAGTTTCAAACAATAAATAAACTATAAACAGAACGAAGTAATTCCACTTTTCAAAATTTATGTTTTGGTTTAAAATATAAATCTTACCTATTATTCCAATTGCAATTGTTTTGATGGTAGTAATCAGCATAAAGCTCATTCCTACAACTTCTTTATTTTTGAAAAAAACGGCGTCAATAATTGCAAAAAGCGCTACTGACATAGTTCCGAAAAAAAGAAATATAAAAGATAAAGGCAATAAAATTAAATCTGGAAAATTAAAAAGTTTTTCTAAAAGTAAGTATAAACCAAAAAGAAGAACGCTAAAAAAAATGGGGAGTGCTAAAAAAGAAGCGTTAAATTTCAATTTCATTTTATCTATTTCCTATTTGGTTAACTTGTCTATACACATTGTATAATGCAATAAAAACGCCAACTAATGTAAGCGCTTTATAATAGAATATTTTTTCGTTTGGGTAATTACTATCTAACCATAATCCTAGCCAATAAAAAGCATAAATAATTACCCCCATTTGAATTGGGATATTTATAAAAGCTAACCACTTGTTGTATTCTTTTGGGGATTTATTATTGTTCTCCATGTGGTGGAAGCATGTTTTTTGATTGCGATTTCATAACGCATGAGGCACTAAAATCTGCTCCTGGTTCAACAGAAAGTTTTCCGCATATTACTTCACCATAAATGCTAGCTTTTGACTTCACATTTAAAATTTCCTGAACAATTATCTTACCTTCAACTTTTCCTTCAACATCAACATTTTTACATGTTATATCTCCTGTAACACTGCCCGCTGGTCCAACAACTAGTTTTCCTTTAGAAATAAAGTTACCTATCAATTGTCCGTCTAGTCTAAAGTCTGCTAGAGAATCTATATCTCCTCTTATAGATGTTCCTTCAACAATTCGGTTGGTTTTACCTAAAAAGTCTGTATATGATTTTGTGCTTTTTTCAAACATATGCTACATCTTTAATTCTAAAAACTGATTGTAGTTTTTGTGAATTTGAATAACTAAGTAATTTTCACTAGATATTACTTGAGCTGGATTTAATACTTTATACTTCTTATCCTCTTTTACTAAAGTAATTAGATACCTTGCAAATTCTCTTGATGAAATACCATGAACAACAATAAAGTTGGTTGATTCATCATAAACATCGAACGATACTTTAAACTTATCATACTGTTTTTCTGCAAAATATTTTTCTAATTTATCTTTTAGCTTTACCGTTTCAGCATCGTCTTTTTTACCTACCTTATATAATAGTTTCCAATTAGTAGAAACAGTATCATTAGTTAAAATACGTTGCTCCATTCTTGGCACACTAACTTTTAAAATATCTTCAGCTTGCTTGCCTTCGTCAGAATCAGGATAAGTTACAGCAACATAACTTACTGCTTTTTTATATTCATTTAGTCCTTTAAGTTTACCTAAAACACTTGCCTTTAATAATTCAAACTTTGGAATTAAATCATCACCAGCAAATTGTTGAACAGATTTATCGATAACTTGCAGTGCTTCAACATAATCTTGATTATTATATTTTTCGTATGTTTTCTTGTAAACATTTTCAGGACTATCGTTTGAAAGTTCTTCTGCTGGAATACTTCCATTTAAGATTTGTGCATATCTCGTATTTGGATATTGAGATAATATCTGATTTTTTATTTGTTCTGCCTGAGATTTATCTGTTTGCTCATAAATCTTATAAAGATTATACAAAGAAGGTAAAACTAATCTTTCTTCAGGTTGGCTTTTTAAAACTGTTTCAAATTTAGATGCCGCTAATTTTTGCTCTAAAAATTTTTCTTTATAAATTACACCTAACTGATAATTAGCAAAGTTTCTTTCTTTAGCTAAACTGTCTATTACCGTTTTAGATGTAGGCACCTGACTTAGATAGTAATCTGTTGAGTATTTTTCATCAACAACATCGGTTTCTTTATCTTTAGGTTTTATGTCCTCATTATCTATCGCAGCGATATTTTCTTTTTGAATAAACCATCTCCAGTTTTCGGTTAATGATCTTTTACCCCATCTCTTCACAAACTCTACTTTACCATAAGCGACAGTTGTTGGAGTGTAAAAATAAAATGATCCATCCTGTTGACCTTTTAATGTTGGAATAATTTCAGCTTTACCGGGCATTAAAGGAGAATCATTAAAACCTGGTGGATTCAATACAGGTTTATTACTAATATCTTGAATTCCTGTGTTTTGTTTTGCCAATTCTTTTTGCTTCTCTTCTAATGCTTTTTTAGTTTCGGCTTTGGCTTTCAAATCGGCAATGTGCTTTTCAAAATAAGAAAGACGTTCACTATTGGACATTCCTACTATTTTTAGTATACTATCATTAACTGTGACAATTCCTTCATATTTAATGACGTCAACTAAATTCTCTTTCTTTTTAGCAATTGTATAATACTCACGATTCTTTTTAACTAATTTAGTAAGAGTACTATCATAATACTTCCCGGCAGTTACATATTTAGCCTTATCAAAATAAATAGTTGCTAAATTTCTATAGGTAGATGCTTGCAAATAAGCATCATTTGATCCTTTTTTTAGTGATCTATTGTAATATTTAATAGCGTTTGCTTTATTTCCTAGTTTATCATAGAAAACACCTACTTCAAAATTTAGTACATCTAAGTGAGATCTGTTTTCTCTATCCTTCATTAATTTTTCATACTTCTCTATGAAAGCTAGTGTATCTTTTGTTGGGTCTACTAATTGTGCTTGTTTGGCATGAGCTCTAATTACATATTGTCGCGGGGATTTACGCTTCATATCGATAACCTCCTGAAACTCTGTATAAGCACTATCCTTATAATCTAATGATTCATATAATTGTCCCAAAATAAAATGGTAACGAGCTCTTTCTTCTTTGAGTTTTGTTGAACTAATTGCTTTTTTTAATGGTGCAATAGCACTGTCTTTGTATTCTAAATTAATAAAGGCTTGTGCTAAAATCGCATTTGCATCTGCCAATACTTGGGGTTTCAATTGATTTTTATTGATAAGCCTTTTTAAATTTTTAACTGCTAAAGCATCATTTTCAAGACGGATATTGGTTTTTTCACGCCATACTTTAGCTTCGTTAATCTTGTCAGAATTAGTGTGTTTATATAATATATAATTAAAAGCTTCTAATGCTGGTATAAATCGTTGGTCATAATATCTTGCCTTTCCTAACATCAAATGTGCCTCATCCATTTGGTAGTTTTTTTCTTTCCCACCAATGTTCATTGAATGTTTTTGAATAGCTTTTGTGGCTTTAGTTTCAGCGCGCTCAAAATTTTTGTTTTTTTCCTTTTGCCCAGGAAGCAATTTTTCTTCCGGAATTTGCATACGCTCTACAGGAAGAATTTCCCAAAAATTATCTTGATATTCCCCTTTAACTTCGTTAATTCCTGCGTCAAGAGCTAATCCACCATTAAACATAGTGTTGTCTCTAGCATTTAAAGCGTGCCAGTTTCTGCTAACAAAAGTGTTTTTTTTGGTCGAGCAAGCAATTGCAGTTACTAAAAAAAGGGCAAATGATATGTTTTTTAATTGATTGTTTTTCAACATATAAAAGTTTTAAATATAACTTCTAAATACTATTTTTAGTATTATAACCTGTAAAAGTACGTTTCTTTTTACAATTCAGAAAAAAATAACATTTTTTAATTTTATAAGAATTTAAGAATATGTCAGCCTTGTTTGTTAATTTTGCTAAAAAGAAAAAGCATGTCGACATTTTACAAACTCACTATAAAAGAAATTAAAAGAGAAACTCCTCAAAGTATTTCGGTGGTATTTAATGTTCCTAACGAATTTAAAGATTTTTATCAATTCACCGCAGGGCAATATGTTAATTTAAAACTTACTTTAGACGGTAAAGAAATTAGAAGAGCATATTCAATTTGTTCATCACCAAATAGCGGCGAATTAAGAATAGCTATTAAAGCAGTAAAAAATGGATATTTTTCTAAATTTGCTAATACTGAATTAAAAGAAGGTAGCATTCTAGAGGTAGGTACTCCTGAAGGTAAATTCACTTACGAACCGCATCATGACAAGCAAAGAAATTACATGGCATTCGCAGCTGGAAGTGGTATAACTCCAATAATGTCAATTCTTCAAACCGTTTTGTCGCAAGAGCCAAACAGTACTTTTGCTTTAGTTTATGGTAATAAATCTCCAGAAGAAACTATTTTTTACAATCAATTAAACGAATTACAAAGTAAGTATCTTGGTCGATTTTTTATTCATTATGTGTTTAGTCAATCTAATCATTCTGATTTTTTTGGCCGAATTGACAAATCAGTAGTAAACAATGTTCTAAACACAAAGCACATAGGTAAAGAATTTTCAAAATACTATTTGTGTGGCCCCGAAGAAATGATTAACACCGTTAACGGAGTCTTAAAAGAAAAAAATGTTGCCGAAAAAGATATAAAATTTGAATTATTCTCTGCCTCAACTCAAGAAAATGCAGTTGATACCAGCAAAAATGAGCATACAAAAATTACTGTTTTAGTTGATGGAGATGAAGAAACATTTGAAATGTCTTCAAAACAAACTTTACTTGAAGCAGCATTAAAACATGGAATGGATGCTCCATATTCGTGTCAAGGAGGTATTTGTAGTAGCTGTATTGCTAGAATAACTAACGGTTCTGCTGAAATGAAGAAAAATTCAATCTTAACAGATAAAGAAATAGCAAGTGGATTAATTTTGACTTGTCAGGCACACCCCACATCTGCCGAAATAACCGTCGATTATGATGACGTTTAAAAAAAAGGAGCTTTTTTAAAGCTCCTTTTTTATTTTATTAATAATCGTTTCTGGCAAAATACTTCGCATCGCATCTTCATATCCTTCAACTTTTTTGTTTCCATAAACTGATGTGGGAATCAAAGGATATTTTTCTCTATCGGCTGTAATACAAAAATCCATTGACTGATTAAACGGTTTAAATCCTGCATAAGGATGTGTTGCTCCCCAAAGCGTAATTACTTTTATGCCTAACATGGCTGCTATATGAGCGTTACCAGAATCCATAGAAAGCATAATATCCAAATTCGATATCAAATCCATTTCCTGTTGAAGCTTAATTTTACCCGCAACAACAATTACATTCTGATGACTTCCTTTTAAGGTGTTAAGAAGTGAAATTTCTTTTTCTCCTCCTCCAAACAAAAAGATTTTATTTCCAGAATGTGCCAATTCGTCAATTACCTTCTGCATTAAATCTAAAGGATAAACTTTTGAATCGTATTGTGCAAAAGGCGCAATACCAATCCATTTCTCTGATTTAATTTGAGCTAATGACAGAATATCTTCTGAAAGAAGTGACTTAGAAGGAAATATTGGATTAGATAAATCGATTGGAAAACCTAACTTTTCAAAAGTATCACAATGTCTTTCAAACATTGATTTTACTGGGGCAAATACTTTGTTTTCAGCTCTTGTTAAAGCTTTTTTATCTGCTCTACCTTTATCTGTTGCGCTGACTTTTTTTCCTCTCAAAGCAAACAGATTTCTAACTACTTTAGATCGTAGTACATTGTGCAAATCTGCTACGGCATCGATTTTGTGTTTTTTTAAATCCCAATATAAACGCAATAATCCTAAAAATCCTTTGTGTCTTTCTTTAACATCAATTGGAAAAAAAGCCAAATTTGAGATTCCGTCAAAAAAAGGTTTAAAAAAAGGACGTGAAACCACTGTAATCTTTACATCAGGATATTGCAAAGAAAAAGCTCTCAACACTGGAACCGTCATTGCAACGTCACCCATAGCTGAAAGCCTTATAACTAAAATGTGTTTGATGCTTGACATCGAAACAGCTTATTTTTTATTTTGATACAACACAGGATTTAATTCCTCGTCGTTATACATTTTCATTTGTTTATACACTTTCATGTATTTGTCTCCATTTTCAATATCTTCAATTAATTGACTAATAGAAACAAACATATCATTTTTTTGATCCAACAAAACATTTAGTTTTTCTTGACATTTAGCACGGTGTTCTGGAGTTGCTTCAGCACGGTTTGCTTCTTCACTCATGTGGTAAATTTTCAATGCTAAAATTGACAAACGGTCAATTGCCCATGCTGGACTTTCTGTATTAATTTTAGCATTTGGTTTTACCTGTACGTTGCTATATTTCTGTAAAAAATAACTATCAATGTACTCAACCATATCTGTACGAACTTGATTAGAAGCGTCAATTTTACGTTTTAAATCTAAAGCAGCCACTGGATCAATTTGCGGATCACGAATAATATCCTCATAATGCCATTGTACGGTATCTACCCAGTTTTTAGCATATAATAAATATTCTATTGAACCTTTTTCATAGGGGTTCAAGGCTGGTTGATACACATCATCAATTGCATGATACTCATTGATGCAACGCTCAAATATTGGAAAAGCAAATTCTGCAAACATAGTTTTGACTCTTTATTTTTTACAAAAGTAGCGTTTTTTTGTACTTTTATCCTCAATTTGTAAAAATTATCAAAATGCATATCCATTATATTTCTGAACAAAACAGTATTCTAAACCATTTTCTTACTCAGCTTCGAGATATTCATATTCAAAAAGACAGCATGCGTTTTCGTAAAAACATTGAGCGTATAGGAGAAATTATGGCTTATGAATTAAGCAAAACTTTAGATTATAAAAACATTGATGTGCAAACACCACTAGGTATAAAACACACAACTACTGTTGCCGAACCAGTGGTTTTATGTTCGATTTTAAGAGCAGGTTTAGCGTTACACCAAGGATTCATGAATTTTTTTGATGATGCAGAAAACGGATTCGTTTCTGCTTACCGTCATCACTATAATAATGATGATGCTTTTGATATTTTAGTTGAATACCAAGCAGCTCCATCATTTGAAGGAAAAAATTTAATCTTAATTGATCCTATGTTAGCTACTGGTCAATCTATTGTAGCTGTTTTACAAAAACTACATTTGGAACAAAAACCTAAAGAAATTCATATTGCTGTTGTAATTGCGGCTCCTGAGGGTGTTGAATATCTTCAAAAAAATCTTCCAGAAAACTGCCATTTGTGGGTGGCGGCTCTTGACGATAAACTAAACGAAAAAAACTACATTGTTCCTGGTTTAGGTGATGCTGGAGATTTAGCTTACGGCAGTAAATTATAATAATCGCAATACAAGATTAAGTAAGCTCGCAAAAATAATAGTGCCCAAAATTGTTTCTTTTATCCAATATTTTTCAATAGTTTCTAGATAATTAGTTAACATAATGGCTACAGTAACAAATGTAAAAATAAGATAGCTGTTATCTTTATGTGGAGAGATGAAAAATATTATTAATCCAAGTATAAAAGCATAAATTATCTTTTTATATGAAGCTTGAAGATTAAGGGATTTGTGTGATAAAATAAATAACATACTCAAAAAAGCCAACAAAGCAACTACAATATATATACCTAATGCAAAACTCTGAAAAATGGTTTCTATATATTTTAGGTTGAGATTTATTTGTATTGATTTAATATAACTTTCAATTAATGTAGGGTCAAAAATTAATGAGAAAAGAACACTGATAATTACTACTGTAAAAAATCCAATAAAAGGTATAATCCAATTTCTGTAATCTCTTGAAACGTGAAAAATAATTGAGATGTAAACCAAAAGAATGAAGATTATACTCCAAAAATGAAATAAACTTGCGGCAAAAATCCATATAGATGCATCAAAAATTTTCTCTTTGGGTGTAATCATTGATTGCATCGATATCAATCTTCGTAATGCCAGCAAGATTAAGGCATTAGAAATAACCAAACTAGCATTTGAGAAAACTGTTGGAAAAAGAATAAAAAATACACAAACCAAAAGAAAAGTGTAACTATTGTCTTTACTAAGACTATTCTTTTTAGTTATAAAATTTGTTATGAATAACGAACCAATTAATATGATTAATATGGCTATTTTTTTTACAATTTCTAGACCTGATATTGTGTTAAAATTGGTATTAAACTGGTAAACAGTAAAACATAAAATCAGCAAAGAAGTAATTAAAATATAATTTATTGGTCTAGATTTACTAAAAACGCTTGTTATCATGAGTATATTTTATATTTTTGCTGTGTAAATATAATACATTCATTATGATGAAATCATTTTTTGAAGGAATTCAATGGCTTTTCGAACAAATTTTGTTCGCTCCACACGATTTAATGCGTGCTACTGAATTAGATAATTGGTGGATTGCTAATATAGTAAACTGGGTTCTTTGGGGAATCATCAGTTATTATATCTACTACTGGACTACTCAATTAAAAATATTCAAAGACAATAACGAAGACGAGCAAGATACAACAGCTCACTCGTTTTTAAAATAATAAAAAAAGCCACTTAAATAGTGGCTTTTTTTATTAGAATAGTGTAACTGATTAATTCTTAATTATTTTTTTAGTTCCAAATTTACCTTCTTCTGTTTTTACTTTCAATAGATAAATTCCACTTGATAGATCTGAAATATCTAAAATGCTGTTTTTAGCTTCTTTTATTTTTCTTCCTTCTAAAGAATATATTTCAATTCTGTAAATATTTATTGCACTTCTTACATTCAAAATTCCAGCTGTTGGATTTGGAAAAACTGAAAAATCTGAAAATGAATTTGTATTAAAACCTAAAGTAGCACCATATTCATAAGCTCCCATATCAACAGTTGAATTGTAAATTCTTTGCATTCCTAGTAAATCTGCAACGCCTATAACACTTAAATTATCTCCTGAATCAATAGCAGGAGAACCATTACTTAAAGTATAATCGCCGTTTGATAGATTAGTAAATAATGGATTTGAACTACTATTATTTCCAGACGTACCACTTAATGTTACTCCTGTAAAATTAGTTTCGTCAATAGAATTTTTGATAGTCATTGATGGAATCATACTCTCAATAAACCCACCAATTGGTCTAGCAACAGCGTTCGAAAGGCCTTTATTGTTCCAAAAAATACTATTCGATAAAGTAGCAGTATGATTTGCCGATGTATTCTTTGTTAAAGCAAGTGTTACTCTACTCATATTATTCATTCCAGAAGCAGTTCCTTCATCAACGTTATCAACAAAAGTACAGTTGACAATATTTGAAATCATAGTCGAACTATTATTATAAGCTCGTAACCACATAGAACTTCCTGCATAACCTGTAGCTGCTCCATTAATGTCTCCTACTTTGTTTTTTGAAAATACAGAGTTGGAAATAAAATAACTAACTGTTGAAGTTCCAGTAGAAGCCGAATAAATCGCCCCACCAATTGCTGATAAATTTTCAGAAAATTCAGAACCGTTAATGGTTAAACTACTTGTTCCTGCTGTTGCACCAAAACCAGAACTAATGGCTCCTCCTGCTTCTTTAGAAACATTTTTAATTACTTTACAATTTTTGATGGTTAAATTTCTAGTACTTGCACTTTTGTGAATTCCGCCACCATATCTCGCTTCTGTTGCAGATCCTGATGCGCCATTTGCATGTCCGCCAGAGATTGTTAATCCATTTAATTCTATATTATCAGCTAGAATATTTACTACTGTATAACTGTTATCGACACGAGTAGAATTTGTATAACTAATAATATTATCATCGTTTGCTAACAAATCTCCTGATAAAATGGTTTCATGAGCTCCTATTATACGATCTGAGAGTTGTGTTTCTGTTCCCTCAAATCCACCATAAATTTTAATTCCAGGGACATTTACAGTAAAGGAAGCACTTCTATCCGAAGCGTGTGGTGTGTAAACACCTTCTGCGATCCAAATTTCTTCATTGTTTTGAGCTATCGCTAATGCATCTGTTATTGAAGTATATGCGTTTGTCCAAGAAATTCCATTGTTGTTTCCTACAGCATTTTGATTAACATATATATATCCTAGAGTTCTAGCTGTTCTAAATGTTATGGGTTGAGACCAACCTGTGGTGTTACTTGTACATTGTCTTCTAACATAGACTTTATAATCTGTAAAAACATCTAATGAAGTTAAGTTTGATGAACCAGTATTGATTCCTGAAACAATTATTGCATTTGCAAAAGGCTCTGAAGTTTTATGGTATGCTATATCGTATGTATTGCTTCCTGTAATATTTATAGTTGCTGAAGTTTGAGTGATAGCGCTCGCTGATAAAATAGTCGAATCTGGTGCAAAACAAAAATTATAATTAGCTATGTCTGAAATTTCTGTAGGAGTTAATAAACGATTGTAAAATAGAATATCATCAACTACGTCGAAATATCGGTTGTTATTTGGAAGAGAATTTGATCTATTGTTCCCCACTGTAATATTTCCATTGGTATCATGAGATTGCGCTAAACTTATACTTGAAGTTGAAGATTGACTGTTTCCTCCGCTTCCTGCATTTACACCATCTATATAAACACTTAATGAATTATATATTGTTGTGGTACAACAACCCCCATAACCAATTGAATTAGAAAGTAAAACAGCTACATGATGCCAATTTCCATCACTAACAAATTTGTTCGTTAGTACACCTCCGCTTCTATAACCTAAAGATGCTTGATAATATTGTACTCCAAGCTGAGCACCAATAAAACCATTTACTAAATAAACATAATTTCCTGCCCAAGTTGAAGATGCAAAACTAGTTCTGTTACTATCATCAATAATAATTCGTGTATCAGAATCATTTGTTGTAGTTTTAATCCAGAAACTAAGTGTTTCAAAATTTCCATAACCTAATCCGTCTATAGGGAAGTCTATGTCTGAACGTGTTAAATGATCTCCATTTAAACTAACAGCACTTGTAGGTGGGTTTCCATAACGATTATTAACTTCTGTTAGCGAAGTACCGGTTTGAGTAAAATTATTACCATTGGCATCATCTACTAAAACAGCTCCATTATTAAAACCGTATTGAGCTACTAAACCATTTGTTGGATTTTGAGCCAAAGAATAGAGAGAGACTAATAAAAGAAGTAAAGTTTGTTTCATGATTTTTAGTTTTTATAAATCAAAAATCTGCATAAAAAAAGCCGTTTATAAAACGACTTTCTGAAACTAAGTTTTGACTTGCTAAAGCATTTATCCTATATTTTGAATAAGCGTTAAAAACTCATCTTTATTATCATTTGAAATAGAAACCGTTTTATCATTCTCCATTACTATATAACCTCCATCTTTTTTAATGTATTCTTTAATAAACTTTAAATTGATAAAATAAGAACGGTGTGGTTTATAGAAATAGGGTAAGTTTTCCAGTAAGGATACAAAATGACGAAGCGGTTTACAAACTAACATTTCGGTTTCTCTTGTGGTGGTTACTTTAGTGTACATCCCATCTGCTTCAAATAAAATGACATCTTCAATTGTTACAAATTTAAATCCGTCTGCAAAAGGCAAACCTATTTTATTGAAGTTACTTGATTTTAAACTGTTTTTTAATTCTTCTAATTTTAAACTGATATTTGACTTTCCAATTTGTGCAATTGCTTTTTCAGTAGCTTCAACAACAGCTTCCGCTCGTAATGGCTTTAATAAATAATCAATAGCCGATAATTGAAAAGCTTTTACTGCAAATTCACTATAAGCTGTTGTAAATATAATTTCGAAATTTACCTCTTCTTTATTGATGAAATTCAACAATTCTAACCCTGAATGTTCAGGCATTTCTATATCTAAATATACTATTTGAGGTTGGTGTTCTTTGATTAATGCAACACCAGAAAGCAAATCTTCAGCTTCGAAGACATCATTTATTTTAGGGCAATTCTCTTCTATTAAAACCCGAAGTAAATTTCTCGCTTTTCTTTCGTCATCAATTATAATTGCTTTCATTTTAATTTAGTATTGGAATTAATAAAGTAACTTTTGTCCCCAATGGAATTGTAGTATCGTACAAATCTTCTATTTCTACACCGATTTTTTTCTCTTTCCCAAAATTCAATAACTCTAATCGATGAGCAGTAGCTTCGGTGGCAAAAGAACTGTGTTTTTTATTCTGAATTTCATTTGCTTTTACACGTCCAATCCCGTTATCTAAAACAATACATTTTAACATCGATTGGTTAGTTAGTAACTCAAAACTTATGGTTAATTTTCTATTGTCTTTTTTATGAAGAAGTCCATGCTTAATAGCGTTTTCAACATAAGGCTGAATTAACATCGTTGGAATTTTTAAATGGTCATTGTTTTCAATTCCGTGTAATGCATATTCAAATTTATCTTCGAATCGGAGTTTTTCTAATTGTAAATAAATATCCAAGCATTCTATTTCTTCTCGTATAGTAATATAGCCTTTATTACTGTGCTCCAAATAAGCTCTAATTAAATCGGCAAATTTTGCCAAATACGAGCTCGCTAAATTTTTCTGATTTAAGATGATATACTCTTGAATAGAATTTAAAGCATTGAATATAAAATGAGGATTCATTTGTGATTTTAAATTCTCTAGTTTTAAAACCGCTAATTCATTTTCGAATTTTGCATTTTTTAGCGCTAATTCTTTCTCTTTTTCTTTGATGGCCAATTTATTTCGGTAAAATAAAATTATAATCCCAATTGCCGACAAAGCCATTAAAGTGATAAACCACCAAGTGGCCCAGAAAGGACGATTGATTTTAAAAGTAATTTTTGTGGAAACAAACTTTTCATCACTCAAGGTTTTGCATCTAATTTCAAAAGTATATGATCCTGATGGTAAACTGTTAAAATTTACAAATCGAGTGTTTTTTTCAATGGAAATCCAATTCTCATTTAGTCCGTTTAAACGATATTGAAATTGCAATTCTTCTTCAGGAAAATAACCATTGACATGAAAGTTGGATTTAATTCTATTCTTATGATATGGTAAATCATAGCTGCTTGAAACAAGAGTATCTCTTTCGTTAATTGTAACCGATTTTATGTAAATTTCTCTGGGGGAATATTCTTTTCGCTCACTCTTTTTACTCATTTCAAAGAAAGCGTCTTGTGTTGCGAACAATAAGCTAGACTCTTTAATAATGATGTTTTTAACTCCACCAATATTCGTATTTTTGTTGTTTAGTTTTACTTGTGCTAAATTATTTTTAGTATTGTAGACTTGGACACCTAAATCTGTTAAAATCCATAAGTTTTCCGCATCAGATTGCAATTGAAGTACAACATGAGAGAGTAGGCCGTTTTTTAAATCTATTTTTTTGAAAAACTTATCATTTTTAAAACCGATTATTCCATCATTAAATGTGGCAATCCAGATGGTGCCATCTGCAGTTTTACAAATGTCCTTCCCAACAATATTTTTTGTATTAAACTGAATGTTTTGACTATTAAAATTTTTATCGAATTTCAGAAAACTATCTACAAATGAAATATAAATAGCTTCGGTATCTTTATCATAAAAACATTTATAAGCTCGCTTAGAGTCTAGCTCTTTAGTTTTAACAATACTATTGTTTTTGAATTCCATTACAGAAGCCATATTATAACCACAAAGAACAAACTTGTTACTTAATGGAATGGCTTTTAAATCTTTTGCATTTCGGACTAAACTTTCTAAAACTAATAGTTTATTGTTTTTTAAGTTTAATATATAAGAGTTATTTTCATTGCTAATCAATAAACAATTCAATGACTTTAAATAGGCTAAAGCGGTTACTTTAGCTGATGAATTTAACTGTATTGAAGTTGTTTTTTGAGTCTCTTGATTTCTTAAAAATAATTCCCCTTTTATGGTTCCAAATGCAATTGTTTTGTCATCAATTTTTTCAATCGCTGAAATAACACCTTTGGCCACGTTATCATCAAAAACCTTAATGTTTAAATCTGGAATGATAAAAACACCATTATTAAGCGTTGAAACAAAAAATGTATGGTTTTTATCTTCTATAAAATTGGTTATAAAATCATTTTTGTAAAACGTATTACTTATTTGAAAATGATTGTTTTTTTTGTTCAACGTAATTATACCATTTGATGTGCAAAACCAAATTTCATCTTTTACTTGTTTAGCTCTAATAATTTTTGTGGTGTTTAATACTTTAGGAAACTTAATAGGAATTAGATCTTTATCAATAATTTGATAAAAAGTATTTGCGTTTGATATTGTATTAAAATTTTTTAGATATAGGTTCCCACTATATTCAAAAAAACTTAACATATCTTGATCGCTATATTCAAGAATTGAACTATTTGTAATTTGAATAAGTTTTTGATTTGATAACGTGTAAACTTTGTCATTAATAGGAAATAGTACCTTATTTTTATAGATATAAGGAGAACGAACTGTTAGGCTTTCATTTTGCAATTGTGCATATAAATCAATGCGCTTATTCGTTTTTAAGTTTATTGAGATTATAGAATTTACGGCTACTATTACTATACAATCATCTATGAATAAGAACTCTGCTAATTGACCTTTGAGTTCGTTTTTTAAGTCTAAAGCTAAAACTAATTTATTGTCTACGATTTTAAAAAATTGCCCTGAAATGTTATTACACCATAAGTTGTTTTGATTGTCAAAAGTTAGCCCAAAAACAGAAAGTCCTCTTTTGTCTTTGTTTGAATAATTCAAATATTCAGAACCATCAAAACGAAAAAGGCCTTTATCTGCGGCAAGCCAAATAAATCCTTTATGATCTTCAATTATATCATAAAATTCTACATCTGGTAAGCCTTCTTTTTCGGATAATTTTATGGTAATGGGGTCTTGTGCCATGGCTATGTTAACCAAGACAAGAAAGAAAAGCGTGTATAATGTATTTAATTTCAACTAATCAAAAATAGAACATTACATCGGAACGAAATCAATCTATTTCTGAAATTTAGTTCTGACTTTCTGAATTAAGATTTCTCAATTTTATTTCTTTTTTTCTTAAAGCTTTCCTTATTACTTGAGATTTAAATATGTAAAAGGACTTATATAAAAAAACAAAAGCCACGCAAAACGTGGCTTTAATGCTTTATTATTACTATTATTTTTTTACTATTTTTTTTACTGATACCGTAGAATCATCAAATATAATTTTAACAATATACATTCCGCTGTTTAGATTACCCAAATACAATTCTGATTTTTTAGAGTTCATTATTTGCTTTCCATCAATAGTAAATACATTTACTTCTTTAATATTATTGTTGGAATCTATTGTGATACTATCTTGAAAAGGATTTGGGTAAATTTTGAATTCATTTTTAGCAGCAAATTCTTCTGCTCCTAAAGCGGAATCATATTCATAAGCACCCATATCTACAGTCGAGTTTACAATTCTATTATTACCATTCAAATCATAAGGCATACCTGCAACGATTAAAGTATTATTTCCTGCATCAATGGCCGGTGAACCCGATTGAAGTGTGTAATCACTATTAAGAAGTGGATTTGAATTAATACCACTTATTTGACCTCCTTGAGAAATGGTACTTTGTAATGTTGGTCCTCCCAAAATTCCTGAAATTACAAAAGGGGTATTGCTTCCATTTCCATAAATAATAGAATTTTTAAAATAAGTATTACTTCCATTATCTGTTCTAACAACATTTCCATTTAATCCAGTGTTATTAGCAAATGTTGAATTAACTACACTGGCGCTAATTCCTAAAGTAGTTCCACCATTTGAAAAACTTGCGCTAAAATACAAACATGAAGGTCCAGAAGCACTCACGTTATTATGAAATAATGAATTCGTAATTGTAGCATTCGCAATCAAGCCAAATCCTGAAGCGCCGCCAATTAAAATTTGAGCATTTGCAGCCGAAAAATTATTTCTAATAATACACGATTCAAAATCGGTTCGATAGCTTTGGTTGTTTACTCCACTAGCAAAAAAACCTGACGAAACAGCGGTGTCTGATCCGGTATTTTTTTCTAAAATACAATTTTTTAAAGTGATCGAACCCAAATCATTTGCACCATAGGTATTGACATAGATCGCGCCTCCTCGGGTATGGTAAAACTGAGCCGAAGCGGTTCCCGTAGTCAAGGTGCCTCCATTAGCATTCCCACCAGAAATAGTAAATCCGTCAATAAGTACATCTCTGATATTCCCTTTTAGCGTAATAACATGATAGGTGTTGTCTTGTCTAGTTGGTTCAGTGTTCGTTATGGTCGCATTGTCATTACCACTAATATCACCGCTTAATATGGTAAGATTCAATTTCGGATTTCTTTGTGAAAGAAGTGTTTCAGTTCCATTAAACCCTCCATACATTTTTAACGCATTTTTCATCAAAAAAGTGGAAGTTCGTGCCGAACCCGTTGGTTTATAAGTTCCAGCGGCTACCCATATTTCATTTACCGAAGTAAAAGCAGTAATGGCAGCGTCTAGGTTCGTATACGCGTCTGCCCAAGTTGTTCCGTTATTGGCGCCCGTTGCTGCGGCATTGACATATAGTTTGATTTTGGGCTTGTCTTCATTATAAAGTATGTCAATTTCAGAAGCGCTTAATGCTCTTTCATAGTAGCGAATTTGGTCGATACTATCTTGGTAATCCAAATACGACCCACTTGGACTTTTCCCGATTACCAATTGTTTGGTTGGTGTAATTGATCTAATAGTGTGTGATTCGCTAGTTAGCATTGCTGGATAATCTGTTTCGGAATCGCCTGGAACGGATACATTATCTACGAACATAGAATAAGTAAAAACTAAAGTGTAGCTGGTAAATGCCCCACCATATACAAAAGAGCTATTTGTGCTTAATGAGCAAACAATGTGATGCCATTGTCCGTCATTGATCACAGGACTGATTACTTGGCGTACACCACTATTTCCAGAAACAGAAGTAGAACTCCAACTACTTTGTCCATTGAAGTAAATTTTTCCATCTTTTAACGCTACACTAAAACCGGCTGGATTTGTAGCGGTATTGTGTTGATCAAAAATATAGCGTTTGGGACTTTCATTAACTGTAGTCTTTACCCAAAAACTTATGGTGTAATTATTAACCGATGCGGCATTCGTTCCCCCAGCAACAAATGAATCTCCGTTAAGTGTAATGGCTTTGTCGACTTCCGAATTTCTATCCGAAATAATGGTTCTTGCTGAGCCTGTTGGTACTAATGTTGTCGTTCCTGCTTGTAATGAAGGCATAACATCACTCGTTAAAGCTCCATTAGTAAATTTATAATCTTTGATTAATCCAGCAGTTGGGATTTGTGCATGAAGTAAAAAAAACGGCACAATCGAAAAGATAAATAGTAATAGTTTTTTCATAAGTCTACGATTTGTTTATTTAAAGCAAATCTCATACTTAATTAAAAGCTAATGTTTTACATTTTTCTGAATGGCTGGATTTTTTTTCTAAATGGTTAAAACATGGATTGAATCAATTCTAAAAACTCGTCTTTTTTTTCTTTAGCCACAGGAATTGTTTTATTGTTTTCCATTACAATATGATAACCATCTTTTTTAGACAATTCTTTCATATATCTTAAATTGATTAAATAAGATCTATGAGGTTTATAAAAAATAGATTTACTTTCTAATTGCTCTACAAAATGTTTCAAAGGTTTACAAATGAGTTGTGTCGTGTTATCTTGCATAAACACTTTTGTATACATTCCATCAGCTTCAAAAGCAATAATATCATCATGAGAAACAAATAAAACGCCTTTAGGCACTTCAAGCACCATTTTGTTTAATGATAATTGATTGAAGACTTTCTTTAACTCGTCAAGTTTATTAGTAATATTTCCTTTCTCAATGTTATGCTTAGCTTTTTCAACAGCACTTTTAAATTCAAGAATATCAATTGGTTTTAACAAATAATCGACCGCCGAAAGTTTAAAAGCTTGTACTGCATATTCGTTATAGGCAGTGATAAAAATTAACTGAAAATTTAATTCGTTTGATTCCAAAAATTCAGCAATTTGAAGTCCAGAATGATTGGGCATTTCTATATCTAAGAAAACAATGTCTGGCTTCTCTTCTTTTATGAGCTTACATCCTGAAACCAAATCTTCAGCTTCATAAGTAATAATTGAATCACTATATTCATCTTTCAATAAAGCTAAAATCAATTTTCTAGCTTTGTTTTCGTCGTCTATTATTACTGCTTTCATTTTAAAACGGAATATTTATAATTACTTTAGTGCCACTTGGATTTTGGTTTGCATCATATAAATCCTCAATGTGAACACTTATTTTTTTTGTTCTTGTTTTGTTAATCAACTCCACCCTTTTTTGATTTGCAGATGTTGCAAACGATTTATGATGTTCTCTTCTGTTTTTATTGATTTGTTCCGATGCCTGTCTTCCAACTCCATTGTCTTCAATCACACAAATTAGTTCTGTTTTATCAGTATTTTGTGTAAATGATATTGAAACATTTCTATTTTCCTTTTTATGTAACAACCCATGTTTTATAGCATTTTCTACATAAGGTTGAATAAATAACGAAGGTACTTTGGTAGTTTTTAAATTAATACTTTCCTCCTTATTTATGGTGAAATTCAAAGTGTCTTCAAAACGGTCTTTTTCTAGTTCCAAATAAAATTGGAGTGCTTTAATTTCTTCTTCTAAAGGGACTTCACTTTCTCTACTATGTTCTAAATACAATCGGATTAATTTCGAAAATTTAACCAAATAAACACTTGCATTTGCTTTTTCATTGGTCACTATATACTCTTGAATTGAATTCAAAGCATTAAAAATAAAGTGCGGATTCATTTGCGAACGTAAATTCTCTAACTGATAAAAAATAAGTTCTTTATCGACCTGTGCTTTTTCTAACAGCATTGTTTTTTCACTTTCGAGTCTTGCAAATCTTCTTTTGAAATACAGCCAAAAAACTGTCAAAACAAATAATGACACTAATACATAAAACCACCAAGTTTGCCAAAAAGGTTTATTAATAATAATGTTCATCAGAATTGGTTCGGATGTAAGTCCGTTTAAATACCTCGCCTTCACTTCAAAAACATAATCCCCTGAAGGAAGACTTGAAAATCGTACAAAATCAATTCCTGATTCTAAAGTAGTCCACTTATCATCGAATCTTTTTAATCGATAGATATAGTTTATATTCTCAGAAGACTTAAAACCATTTGCATTAAAAGAAATTTTTATTGCATTTTTATCATAATCCAAAGTATAATTAGAACCAAGATTTAAAGATTTGTCTTGAACTGTAAAATCGGTAAAAAAAATAATTGGCTTATTTAATTGTTTAAAACAAGACTCTGTGTCTACTATAAAAATTCCTTTATTTGATGAAATATATAACTTGTGGCCAACTTTCTCTAAGTCTGTTATTTCATAATTATCAAAACCATCAATGACACTAATGTTTTTGAACTGCTTGGTATTTATGTCATATTTTTGAATTCCTTTATCGGAACTAATCCATAATTCGTTTCCACTACTTTTTAATTTACCAGTTTGGTTAGATAGTAAACCGTTTTTGTCATTTAAATTAACGAATGCTTTATTGTTTTTAATACCTATAATACCATCCTCAAAAGTAGAAACCCATATAGTTTGATCATCTGTTTGAACAATATCAATAGCAAAAATTGGTTTGTTTCTAAAAGAAATGATTGATTCTTTATCATTCCTGTCAAAACAAATAAAATTATCTACAAACCCCACATACTTGTTCTTTGTTTTTTTGTCTATAAAACAAGTATAGGCTCTTTTCATTCTTAGTTTCTTGGATTCATAATTTATCTGATTACTTAAAAATGAGGGAGTGTTTATATTTATAGTATTTGAACTAGAATATTTTTGAAATGGATTCAAAACACTATTAGCTCTATCAAAACTCGCTATCAGTAAAATTCCAGACTCATCATAAAACATATCTTTTGAGGCTGTAAAAGAATTACATTTTTGAATTGTTGCATTGGATAAATTCCAAACAAACGAGTTGTTTTTTTGACTAACGAACAGACATTTTTTTAGCGGTTCATAAACTAATGCTGAAATTTCTTCACTGACTGGCAACTTGAATGTTTTAACCGAATTATCTATTGTGTTTAAAACACCTAAATATCCTTTTATGGTAGAGAAAAAAACGTAATTATCTACTCGTTTCAAGTTTTTGATTAATCCTTGACTTTTATCTGTTTCCAGTTTTTGAATTGCAATATTGGGCATTACAAAAATCCCATTATTTGTGGTTGTAATCCAGTAATTATTATTGCTGTCTTTTATGACTTTACTACAGGCTTCTTCTTTTAAATAATGATTTTCAATAGTGAAAATATTGCCCTTTAAAGATGCTATATACAAGCCTTCGTTAGTACAAAACCAAAATTTATCATCAATGAATAATGTTCTAATAATTGGTTTTTTTAGTAATTCTGAAGGAACATTAATTTCCTTAAAAGATTCTGATTTTTTGGTTTTTAAATAAAAGTGATGTTGGTCATCAAATAGTGAACTAAAAAAAAGACAATCATTATATACTGAAAAAGTATTGTTTTTAGGTAATACTCTGTTTTTGCTACAAGTAAATTCATTACTGATTTTATCATTCTCAATTTTTTTAATTGAATTCAACAAACCAAAATATACCGTTTCTCCTTGCTTAACAGGGAATCCGTAATAAAAACTGTCTTTAAAATTGTCTTGAAGTAATGTTTTTTGCTTAGTTTGAATGTTTATTTTGTAAACTCCTTTTTCAAAGAATACATAAAGGAAATTCTTTTGAATTAAAAACTCTGGAAGTTGGCCATTCAAATCATCTTTTAGGTCAATGAACAATTCTAATTTGTTGTTTGAAACAAAAAAAAATTGACCCGATATATTGTTACACCAAATTCTGTTTTTATCGTCCTGACAAAGTCCAAAAACAGACAGTCCTCTTTTATCTGGGTTTGAGTAATTAATATAATCTTTACCGTTGTATTTAAATAAACCTTTATCTGCAGCTAGCCAAATAGTGCCGTCTTTGGCTTCTAGAATATCATAGAATTCATTATCTGGAAGCTTATCTTTTTCGGTTAATTGTATTGTAATAGGTTGTTGAGAGTACGAGACTCTAACAAATAAAAAAAGAAATAGTAAAAATAGTTTTCTCTTCATTTAAAAATAAAACTAAGAGAAAGCTTTGTACTATTTCTTTATTGTTGTTGAAAAGCTTGATTTTTTTTCTAAAATCTACTTTGTAGTATTTAATAAGGTAACTAAATCATTACCAATATCTTTTCTGTAATACATTTTCTCAAATTGAATTTTCGAGATACTGCTATATGATTTTTGTAATGCTTCTGGAAAAGTGTTTCCGTAAGAAGTAATGGCCAAAACACGTCCGCCATTAGTTACAACAGCTCCGTTTTTTGCTTTAGTTCCTGCATGAAAAACAATCGAATCCGTTACGTTTTCAATACCTGAAATTACCTTCCCTTTTTCATAATCTTCTGGATATCCTCCCGATGCTATTATTATTGTAGTAGCGCTTCTTTCGTCAATTTCTAAAGTAACCTCTTCTAATTTTTGTTGGCCAACTGCTTCAAATAATGCAACCAAATCCGATTTTACCCTTGGCATTACTACTTCTGTTTCCGGATCACCCATACGCACATTGTATTCAATTACCATAGGTTCTCCTTTTACATTGATCAATCCAATAAAGATAAATCCTTTGTATTCGATACCGTCTTTTTGTAAGCCTTCCACAGTAGGTTTTACAATTCGGTTTTCAATTTTTTCCATCAACACTGCATCAGCAAATGGTACTGGAGAAACCGCTCCCATCCCACCAGTATTTAAACCGGTATCGCCCTCGCCTATTCTTTTGTAGTCTTTGGCTGTTGGTAATATTTTGTATGATTTACCATCTGTTAATACGAAACAACTTAGTTCGATTCCGTCCAAAAATTCTTCGATAACCACTTTTGATGAAGCTTCACCAAATTTAGCATCTACCAACATATTTCTTAACTCTTGTTGTGCTTCGGCCAAATCATTTAGAATCAAAACACCTTTTCCTGCGGCTAATCCGTCGGCTTTTAAAACATAAGGCGCCTCAAGTGTGGTTAAAAATTCACAACCTTGTTCAACAGTATCTTTTGTGAAACTTTCATAACGTGCCGTTGGTATATTGTGTTTTACTAAAAACTCTTTTGCAAACTCTTTACTTCCTTCTAGTTGAGCACCAATTTTTGAAGGTCCAATTACAGGAATGTCATGCAGTTGGGAATCATTCTTGAAGAAGTCATAGATTCCGTGCACTAAAGGATCTTCAGGACCTACGACAACCATTGTAATTTTGTTTTCAAGCACAAAATTTTTAACGGCTTCGAAATCAAGCGGATTTAAAGCAACATTAGTCGCAATTTGTGCTGTACCAGCGTTACCAGGTGCTACAAAAAGCTGAGAGCATTTATCACTTTGAAGCATTTTCCAAGCCAAGGCGTGTTCTCTACCGCCTGATCCTAAAAGTAAAATTGTCATGATTGTTGTGTTGTTGTCCCTTCGACAAGCTCAGGGTAAATTAGTTGTGCAAAAATAGTTGGTTTAAAACGAATATAAAAACAGTTGTTTTTATATTTTTGGAGAAACAGTAAATATGATTCGGTTTTTTGATTGGTCTTTGAAATTGAATGGTTTCCGCATGAAGGAAGCCCAAACCGAGTTTAATACTATCTTAAAACTTTCTCCTGAAGAACGTTTAAATTTTATAAATACGAAGAAGAAAGAAATTTTAAATTATCATTTACAAAATAATCCTTACTACAGGAATTTTGTTGGGAAATCTGAAATAGAAAATTGGAATGACGTTCCAGTTATGACCAAAAAAGATTTCCAAAAACCATTAGCTGAAAGACTTTCAGAAAGTTATACAGAGAGAACTGTTTTTAAAAATAAGACTTCGGGTTCCAGCGGAGATCCCTTTGTTTTTGCGAAAGACAAATATGCACATGCTATTACATGGGCTTCGATTATTTACCGTTTTGGTTGGTATGGAATTGATTTCAATATATCCTACCAGGCTCGATTTTATGGTATCCCATTAGATTTTATTGGTTATACCAAAGAACGGATCAAGGATTTTTTAGGACAGCGATATCGTTTTACTATTTTCGATTTATCTGATAAAGTTCTGGAAAACGTTTTAAAAAAATTTCAACAAAAGAACTTTGATTACATTAATGGTTACACAAGTTCTATAGTTCTTTTTGCAAAGTTTCTTCAAAAGAAAAATATTGTTTTAACAGATGTTTGTCCAACTTTAAAAGTATGCATGGTCACCTCTGAAATGCTTTTTGAAGAAGATAAAATCCTAATGGAAAAACAATTTGGAATTCCTATCGTAAACGAATACGGTGCATCAGAATTGGATTTAATTGCTTTTCAAAATTTAGACGGAGAATGGCTGGTGAATGCTGAAACTTTATTTGTAGAAATTCTTGACGAGAACAATCAGCCTGTTCCTTATGGTACCGAAGGAAAAGTTGTGATTACTTCATTGTACAACAAAGCGCATCCGTTTATTCGATATGATATTGGGGATATTGGTATTTTAGATGAAAAAAGTACAATCCATAAACCCATTCTAAAAAAACTTATTGGTCGAACGAATGACGTTGCCATTTTACCTAGTGGCAAAAAATCGCCAGGACTGACTTTTTATTACGTTACCAAAAGTATTATTGAAGATGATGGCAATGTTAAAGAATTCGTAATCAAACAAACAAAAATGAATGCTTTTGAAATAGATTATGTGACTGAAATTGAATTAACGGCAATACAAATAGAAAAGATAAAACAAGCCATTGATTTATACCTAGAACCTAATTTACACTTTACGTTTACCCGAAAAGAATCATTACAAAGAACAGCGAGAGGAAAACTGAAACAGTTTCAGAGTTTGCTTTAGTTTCTATATTTCAAAAAACCACGCACCATCCATTGAACCATATAATACATGGATTCAAAAATTGATAATTTCTCCACATCCCGGTAAAACTGCCATTGGTATTTTAATAGTTTTTTTTTATCTCTTGAAAGCGAATTCTCTCTAATACGGTAAATAGCTTTGGGTTCTTTAATTCCATAAGCAAATGGAATTTCTTTTAAATATTTTAACCACAATCCCATGTCTTGTCTTTTACGAATATCAGGCATAAGTTTTACACCTAATTTTTTTACATCAATAAAAGCGGTAAGACAGCTAATGGAATTCGTTTTAAGAATATCTGTATAGGTTACTTTTTGTGGTACAATAAAATCAGAATACACAAATTCTAATTTTTCATTTGACCTTCTATAGGAAGAAAAAACAAAAGGGATTCCAGTTTTTTGAATTGTTGCAATGCTATTTTCAATAAAATCAGGAAACCAAATATCGTCAGCATCCAAAAAAGTCATAAAATCACCTTTAACTTCACTTATAGCTTTATTTCTAGCCTTTGAAGCACCTGAATTTTTGTTCAATCTTATCAAATGAATCCGATGATCGTCTTCCATAAATTGTTGAATAATAGCAACCGTTTTATCACTCGAACAGTCATCTACGATCAACATTTCCCAATTTGCGTAAGTCTGATTTTGAACAGATTGAATAGTTTCAGTTATAAATTTTTCTGAATTGTATGTTGGAGTAATTATCGATACTAGTCCACTCATTTAGTATGCTTTTTCGTCTCCTAAAATAAAGTTTTTAATTGTAATCACTATTATTTTAATATCAAGAAACAATGTCCAATTTTCTATATAATACAAGTCGAATTTTAAACGATTCTCAACATCTTTATCCGTAAGAACCTCTCCTCTAAAACCATTTACTTGTGCTAGACCAGTAACGCCTGGTCTAATATAATGACGCTCCATAAATTTATCAAAACGCTGTGCATAATCCTCATTGACACTTAACATGTGAGGTCGTGGTCCCACAACCGACATATCGCCTAAAAGTACGTTTATAAATTGAGGCATTTCATCTAGACTTGAGCTTCTTAAAAATTTTCCAAAACGTGTGATACGCACATCATTTTTTGAAGCTAGTTCTGTATCAGCAGTAGCGTTTACATTCATTGATCTAAATTTAATACAATCAAACTCTTGATTATTTAACCCATGGCGCTTTTGTTTAAAAAAGATTGGCCCTTTAGAATCTAATCTAATCAACAAGGCAATAATTGGAATTAACCATGAAAGAATAAATAGTATTACTAATAATGAGAAGACTAAATCAAAAACTCGTTTAACCCAATAATTGAACCATGTTTCAAGAGGTGTTTTTCTGATTGAAATTAAAGGAATGTAACCATAATAGTCTAAAAACATATTATGTGATAATGCAGAATTATCTGGAATTAGTTTAATGGTTTTAAAATTACTGTGAGCAAAAGCAATGATTTCATCAGAACAATCTTTAGAAACACTATTAAGGTCACAATATATTTCATCAATTCTATTTTTAGAAACAAATTGCTCTATTTCAGAGACTAAAACAGTATCTAAGAAAAGCTTTTGTAGTTTATAACCAAAATCATCATTTTTATTGAAAAAATCTGACAATTCTTCACTTTTTTCACTTTGCCCAATAATAATAACATTACGGTAATTTCCTCCTAGTATTTTTCTGTATTTTCTTAGTAAATAATAAATTCCAAACTTAAAAAGACTAACAAATCCTGCTAAAAAAAGAAGATATTTAACAACTAACAGAACTGAAACTTTTCTTTCCGCAGCAAATAAAAGTGTAATAAACACTAATGAAAATAAGGCAAATTGCTTGAATATTTTTGCGACTATACTACTTTGAGCTGTGAAGCGGTATACTTCATAAAAATTGGTGTAATTGGCAATTATTGTCCACAAAAAAAGAAGTACTATAGCACTTTTTACTCCAAGAGTAATATTAGGAAATATAAAAAGTAACAACCAGACAATCAAAAGAAAGTCAACCAAATAAGAAATAGGTCTTATGTATTTAGAATATCTACCTACTGCCATTACTATTTAATAAAATCTTTAAAATCTTTATGCGCTTCTCTTAAAAGTTCTTCTCTAGGTAATGCTTTAAAGTACTCATATGTTAATTTCATTCCGTCAGCACGATTTACCTTCGCTTCCCATCCTAATATTTCTCTAGCTTTAGTTGTATCGGGTTGACGCTGTAGTGGATCATTTTCAGGAAGTGGATGATAAACAATTTTTTGATTCGTTCCTGTTAACTTGATTATTTCTTCTGCAAAGTCTTTTATGGTTATCTCATCAGGATTACCAATGTTTACTGGGTAAACATAATCAGACAATAATAATCGATAGATCCCTTCCACTTGATCATCAACATAGCAGAATGAACGTGTTTGCATTCCATCTCCAAAAATGGTTAAATCTTCTCCTCTCAACGCTTGACCAATAAAAGCTGGAATTACACGACCATCATTTAGTCGCATTCTTGGTCCGTAGGTGTTAAAAATACGAACAATACGGGTTTCTAACCCGTGAAAACGATGATACGCCATAGTAATAGATTCTTGAAAACGTTTTGCCTCATCGTATACGCCACGTGGTCCAATGGTATTCACATTTCCAAAATAATCTTCGGTTTGGGGGTGAATCAAAGGATCTCCATATACTTCAGATGTTGATGCAATCAAAATTCTAGCGTTTTTATTTCTTGCTAAACCTAATAAGTTATGGGTTCCTAATGATCCAACTTTCAATGTTTGAATAGGGATTTTTAAATAATCTATTGGGCTAGCCGGTGAAGCAAAATGAAGTATATAATCTAATTCCCCTGGAACATGTACAAATTTAGAAACATCATGATGGTAAAATTCGAAATGCTCTAATTTGAATAAGTGCTCTATATTTTTTAAATCTCCAGTAATCAGGTTATCCATTCCAATTACATGGAATCCTTCTTTTATAAAGCGGTCACACAAATGTGAGCCTAAAAAACCTGCTGCTCCAGTGATTAATATTCTTTTCATTATGCCTTTGTTTGTGCTAAAGCTTCTTGCCAACTTTTAATTGTTATTCCAAAAGTACTTTTAATTTTTGATTTATCCAGCACACTATACTTAGGTCTTTTTGCAGGTGTAGGATAAGCCTCTGTAGGTATGGGATTTACATTTATATTACAATTGTTTTGTTTGAAAATTTCTACTGCAAAATCATACCAAGAACAAATCCCTTCATTGCTAAAATTATAAATTCCATATTTTTCCAAAGTAGAGTATTGAGATCCTAAAGAAATAATTTTAAGAATCGCATCTGCTAAATCAACAGCGTTTGTTGGTGTTCCTATTTGATCTGCAACCACATTTAATTCAGTTCTATCTTTTGCCAATCGTAACATAGTTTTCATAAAATTATTACCAAATTGAGAATATACCCACGAAGTACGAATAATAAAATGCTTGTCACAATTTGAAATAACTTCTTTCTCTCCTTCTAATTTTGTTTGACCATAAACACCTAGCGGATTAGTTATTTCTGTTTCCATATATGGAATTGAAGCGGTACCATCAAAAACAAAATCTGTTGAGATATGTAATAAAGTAACATTGTTTTTTTGACAAGCTATGGCTAAATTTTTTGGTCCAACTACATTAACTAAATGTGCTTTTTCAGATTCCGATTCTGCTTTATCTACCGCAGTGTAAGCTGCAGTATTTATACAAAAATCAATTTTATTACTTTCAAAAAAAGAAGTAACTCTTTCTTCGTTAGTTATATCTAAATCTTGAGAGGTCGCAAAAACAAATTGCATCCCTGGATATTGAGATGCAATAAATTGTAAAGACTGACCTAATTGGCCTGATGCTCCTGTAACTAAAACTACCATACTTTTCGAGCATTTTCTATAGTTGGTAATACTTTGTCTTTTTCTGAAATAATCAATTCGTTTTCAGGAATACCCCAATCAATGGCTAACGATGGATCATTGTAAATCAAACCACCTTCGCTCTCTTTATTGTAAAAATTATCACATTTATAGAAGAAAGTTGCTTTTTCACTCAACACAATAAATCCATGAGCAAAACCTCTTGGAATATAAAACAGTTTTTTATTTTCTTCCGAAAGTAAAATAGAGTATGATTGACCATACGTTTCTGAATCAGGTCGTAAATCAACAGCTACATCCAAAACTTCACCTTCAAGAACACGAACTAATTTTGCCTGAGCATGTTCTCTACATTGGTAATGCAATCCTCTTAAAACCCCTCTTGAAGAATAGGATTGATTGTCCTGAACAAAAGTTACTTCTTGTCCAATTCCTTTATTAAATACTTGTTGATTAAAGCTTTCCATGAAATAGCCTCGCTCATCATGGAAAACCTTTGGTTCTATAATAAAACAACCTTTAAGATTTGTTTCTATAAAATTCATTAGCAGTTAAAAATTTGCTCTAATATTTTAATTGTAATTAAATATGTAGGTTTTACACCTGTTGTTCCTAAACCTCCTGAAGCTAAAGTACTTCCTGTTTCTAAAGGATTATCTGAAGCATAGTAAGCATAGCGTACTTTTACATCTGGATTGATACTTTTTCTAATTTTAGATGCTGACTGAATTGCTTTTTGATAGTAAGCTCCTTCCATTTCTAGTCCGATAGCTTCCCAAGTAGATTCGTGGAAGAATTTTAATAGATCTCTATTTTGCAACGATGTCCCTAGAACCGTAATCATTGGCCCCTCATAAACAGGAATATCATTTCCTTCAAACATAGCGCCTGTTAATTGATTTTCGAAAGGATAATTGTCTGCAGTTCCTTCATTTACGTGAGCTGTAGCAATCATAATATCTCCTTTTCCTCCTTGAAGAATTCCTGCTTTACCCATAATTGAAACAGATTCTACATTTAAGAACGTTTTCTTTTTATCAACTTTATACGGCTTTAAAAGCTCATCAATAGTTTCGAAAGCTTGCTCTCCAAAAGCGTAATCCATTACTATTAATACTGGCGATTCTCCGTTAATTTTAGCACTTGGAAATGCTGTTTTTTTCCAATCAAATTTAGCAGTATCAAAAATTTGAACATCTATATTTGTTCCCGACTCATCTGGTTGAGAAATCATTCCGTGTTGTAACGCAAAGTCTTCTACTTTTTTACGTAATTCCTTACTACCAGAAGCAGAAAGGTCTTCGTAAATTTGGTATTCCCCTTTTCCTTTGTATTTAGATGCTAGTACTGCAGGCGCGAAAACCGAATTCATCACACTATGCATATTTGCACTAATGATATGTATTGGTCTTTCTAACAATCCATTGTCTGCAAGCGTCTTTTTGATGTTTGTTGCCCATATATCACCATATATATGATGCCCTAGACGTTCTCTAAGAATTGGACTAAAAGTAATTGTTCTTTTATTGTTATCTACAACTTCTTCTATCGCAATTTTACCTAACCAATACACAATGTGTAAGAATCTATCTGGAGCCGCAGCATTTGCAAAATCATCATAAATATCACTAACCTCAGCAAAAGTTCTTCCTAATACATTTGCAGCATGAGAAATGGCTTTTTCTCTTTCGATTAAAGTTAATTTTTTAGACTGAAGTGCTGCTTGTTCTAATTTTTGCCAATCTCTTGATACCGAACCTTCATCATCAATCAAGACTTTATCTTTGATTTTATGCGATTCAATAAAAATAAATGTCAAGTGAGTTAAAATATCGTAAATGTCTGAGCGACCTCTTGTGATTTCAACGTTCATTTGCTCATCATCGATGCGGTAACAGTTTCTCCTCCTTTTAGGAGGTACAATAGGTTGAAAATGTGATTTAGAGTAGCCTTCATCAGATGTTAAATTGATATAACGACATTCTTCTATTCCTACAGGAAGACGTTCAATCACATACAACAAACCGTTTAATTCTACTTTTTCTTCAGCAATTGAACCATAAATTTCAGGACGAAGCGCTAATAACGCTTCTCTTAATGTTTCTCCAGAAACACCCATTGGTTTATAAAAACCTCTGTTAAATAAATGTCTCATTGTAATGTACAGTCGTTCGATAGCTGCCGACGACTCTTGCGCTCTTGAGCGCGAAATGTTTTTGATTTCTTTCATCTTTTATATTTTTCTAACCTGCAAAGGTACAATTTTATTTTTAGTTTGTTAAAATAAGATTTATTGCAGGCTCTGGAACTTTTGGTTTTGAGGATTGGTTTTTAATAATTTCAGTTATTTTTTTATTCCAAATTCCTCCTGAATAGTTGAACATAAATTCGCGTTCAACAAAACTGTATAACACATTTGGAGCAATACCTCTTTCATTTCTGTTTTTTTCAATCATTAATTTCTCGACACCAATAAAAAGTCCTTCAATTGGAAACTCAATATTGTTTTCAGAAACATTAATCCATGTGGTTTGAATCCCTTTCTTTACATTTACTATTAAATTTTTATCCAACATTTCATCTCCGGGAAAACCATTAGAGTTTGCTTTGTAAATTCTTATTTTAACCGAAGCGTTTTCAATTTTACAGTCGGTCAATAAAGCTATTTTACTTAGATATTTTGTTTTTGAATATGATTTATGATATGGAAAAAACTTAACATCAATTCTAGGTCCATTATCAAAACTTTGTAATGTGGTGTTGTCAATTTGTCCTATTTCCAATCTTCTGTTACGACGTCTTTTTGTTATTGCTATTTCATTTAACTGATAAGAAGCGGGTTGTAATTTTACCAAAGAAGCATCTTTTGCCAATATGACTTTTTTCTCAAAACCTAATGATGAAAACAACAAGCTTTTGTCTGGTGTTGCATTAATAGTAAACTCTCCGTTTTCTTCTGAAGTTGTTGCAATATTTTCTCCCTGAATCCAAATGTTTACATAAGGTACAGGCTGATTAAACTCGTCAACTACTTTTCCTTTTATTTGGCAGAAAACAACATTAGTAAGTCCAAATAAAACGAAAATGAGTGTTTTTTTAAACATAAGTTAGTATGGTGCTTAATGAAAAAAATTAGCTATTTTTCTATCGTTTGATAATCTAGGTAATTTGTTTTGTCCGCCCAATTTTCCTATAGATTTCATATACTCTTGAAAACCATTCTTGGCGACTTTTGTTATGACAACTGTTCTTAAAACGTTTCCAACAATTAAATCATCGTAGTAAACATTTTGTTTTCGCATGGCGTGGTCTATTTTTAATGCAAATTCTTCTAGATTATTAGGTTCTTTTTCAAACTCTATAAACCACTCATGATATGGTAAACCTTCCGAAGGTGAAATTTGAGGCGCGACAGTAAATTCATTGACACTAACATCAATATCTTCCATCGCTTCTTTTAATGCCGACTCCACCTCTTTTCCAATAACATGTTCTCCAAAAGCAGATATATAATGTTTGATTCTGCCTGAAACAATTACTCTATATGGTTTTAAACTAGTAAATTGAACGGTATCTCCAATGTTATATGCCCAAAGTCCAGCATTGGTTGATAGTATCAAAACATAATTAACGCCTAACTCTACTTCACCTATGGTATAACGTTTTGGGGCTTCAGTAAAGAACTCATCTGCTTTTACGAATTCATAAAAAATTCCTGAATTCAACAACAAAAGCATTCCTTTTTCTTTTTGGGAATCTTGGTAAGCAAAAAAACCTTCAGATGCTGGAAATAGTTCTATAGAATCTACTTTTCGACCAATTATTTTTTCAAATTTCGCTCTATAAGGTTCATAATTTACTCCACCATAGATGAACAAGTTGAAGTTTTTAAAGATATCACCAACTGGTTTGTTGGCTTTGGCTGAAAGTTTTTCAAAATACATTTGTACCCAAGAAGGAATACCAGAAATAACCGCCATGTCTTCATTGATAGTTTCCTCAACAATAGCGTCTACTTTTGTCTCCCAATCTTCAATACAGTTTGTCTCCCATGATGGCATTCTGTTTTTTTGGAGATATTTTGGCACATAATGCGCTACAATTCCTGATAATCGGCCAAGTTTAACGCCATTTTTCTCCTCGAGAATTGGGCTTCCTTGCAAAAAAATCATTTTTCCATCAACAAAATCTGTATTACCAGTTTCATATACATAATTTAGAATAGCATTTCTAGCAGCTTCTATATGATATGGCATAGATTCTTTTGTGAGCGGAATATATTTTGCTCCTGAAGTTGTACCTGAGGTTTTTGCGAAATAAAGAGGTTTTCCTTTCCAAAGCACATCTGACTCTCCTTTGACCACTCTGTCAACATACATTCGCAATTCTTCATAATCTCTAATTGGAACTTGTTTTACATAATCCTTATGAGACTTAATTGTCTCAAATAAATGGTCTTTCCCAAATTGAGTGTTTTTTGCCTCATGAATTAATTGTTCGAAGACTTTTTGTTGAGTAGCCACTGGATTTTTAGCCCATTTTTGTGTTTTATGATGAACTATAGAAGCGAATAATTTGGCGCCAATACTTTTAATCGACATTCTAATTGAATTTATTTATTGAAAATTTATTGTTATTCACTCTCCTTTTTTGCGGCGGCTTGTACTTGCTTTCTTAACTCTAACTCTTGTTCAGATGCTTGCATTTCATATTCTGATGGATCTACATAGTCTGATGCTAGAATTGAATCTTTGTTTACTTTAGCATATTCTAAATCTCCAGTTAAAACTTTTTTTACCGAATTTATATAAGCGTCATTCTTTTTTAATCTGAATTCTAACGAATCTGCTTTTAATCCTAAAAGCAAAGCGTCTTCTTTTAACTTTGTTGATGAATAACCCGGAATATACTCACGTAACGGTGTAAATGCAATAATATAACTTGTTGTAGAAATTAAGAAAATTGCTCCTATAGAACCTAAAATAAACACGTTAAGAATACTTAATTTTAATGAAAACTGTTCTTCAAAAGTGTCTTCATTTAAAATAACTAATCTTCTATGAGCTTTAATTGTATTGAAGAAAGCTTTTCTTTTTAATCTTTTTTTGGACATACTTATTTGTCTAATACCACAAATATACTAATTTGAAATTCTGGTATAACCTTACAGATAATAATTAGTTAAAAATTGACACTTTCTCTATTTGTTTAATATATTTGCTAAATAATTTAAGCTTAAAAAGCGCAATTTAAATATATCATGGGAAGACTTGGAACTACTGAAATTATTATAATATTAGTTGTTGTTTTATTACTTTTTGGAGGTAAAAAAATTCCAGAATTAATGAAAGGTTTAGGAAGTGGATTGAATGAATTCAAAAAAGCTTCTAAAGGAGAAGATACAACTGCAACAAAAAAAGAAGACGAAACTAAAGAGTAAACATTAATTGTTTGCTTTCCTCTCATGGATAAAATAGACGCAAAAATTTTAAATATTTTACAGAAAGATTGTACGCTTTCTGTGAAAGACGTAGCGGCTATGGTAGGGTTGTCGTACACTCCTACATATGAAAGAATCAAACATTTAAGTGAAGCTGGCGTTATCAAAAAAAGTGCTGTTATTCTTGATCCTTCTAAAGTAGGTATTAAGCTTTTTGCATATTGTAATGTTACTCTAAAAAAACAATCTCGCGAAAATTTAAAAAGTTTCGAAGATCAAGTAATGAAAATGCCCGAAATTCTTGAAGTAACAAGTCTTTCGGGTATTTATGATTACATGTTAAAGATTGCAACTACCGACATTGATAGCTACAATGATTTTGTGGTTAATAAATTAGCCAACATCCCTAACATAGGGCAATATCACAGCAACATTGTGATGAGTATGGTTAAAAATGAAACTTCGTATTATTTACCCGAAGATTAAATCATTCTCTTTTTCTTCTTAATAAACTCCTTTTTGATTTTATCATTTTGCAAGTTGCCAATACTTCCTTCGTGTGTATGGTTAATTGATTTGCTATTATATACAAACTGATTTTCTTCCACTTGTTTGGAAACTATTTTATACGCTTCTCTAAATGGAATTCCTGATAACACCAATTCGTTAACAGCTTCAACTGTAAATAGATTCAAATATTTTTCATCGGATAAAATGTTTTGTTTTACCGAAGTATTTTCTAACATCACCTGTAGCATGTCTAAACATTCCTTCAAGATGATAATCGCTGGAAACAAACATTCCTTAGTCAGCTGCATATCTCTATGATACCCCGAAGGCAGATTGTTAGTCAGTAAAGTCAGTTCATTTGGCAACGACTGTATTCTGTTGCATTTGGCTCTTATCAATTCAAAAATA
This sequence comes from Flavobacterium terrae, assembly GCF_900142035.1. Classification (GTDB taxonomy): domain Bacteria; phylum Bacteroidota; class Bacteroidia; order Flavobacteriales; family Flavobacteriaceae; genus Flavobacterium; species Flavobacterium terrae. Next base: position 364,392 of record NZ_FQZI01000001.1, read on the forward strand.
TCTGGATTTTTTTTATGAGGCATAATGCTGCTCCCTGTAGTCAATTCCTTAGGAAAGCTAATAAACCCAAAATTCTGATTCATATACAAACAAACGTCCATCGAAAATTTGGTCAGTGTTGAAGCGATTCCAGACAAGGCCATTGCCGTTGTCTTTTCAATTTTACCTCTAGTCATTTGCGCATACACCACATTATGGTTCATTGATTCGAAATTGAGCAGCAATGTGGTGAATGATCTATTTAAAGGAAATGAAGAACCGTAACCTGCACCAGATCCCAAAGGATTTTTATTGGCCATAGCATAAGCTGCTAAAATCAGTTCTAAATCATCACTTAAGCTCTCTGCATACGCGCCAAACCACAAACCAAATGAAGAAGGCATTGCTAATTGAAAATGCGTATACCCCGGTAATAAATCGTTTTTATGTTTCTCACTCAAATCTATCAGACTATTGAACACGTTCTCTGTTTTTTCAACAATTTGTTTCAATTCAGCTTTAATAAACAACTTAATATCCAACAATGATTGATCGTTTCTAGAACGTCCGGCATGGATTTTTTTTCCGACTTCCCCTTTCATTTGAGTGAGCAAAAGTTCCACTTGAGAATGTACATCTTCTACTCCATCTTCAATAACAAAAGTCTTATCATATACCGTTTTTAGAATTGCTTGTAATCCTTCGTGGGCTTCCTTTAATTCTTCAGTAGTTAACAATCCTATTTCGTGTAACATGGAAGTATGTGCGATAGAACCTTTAATATCTGCTTCTGCCAAATATAAATCCCAAATTGTATCCTGACCTATCGTAAATTGTTCAACCATTTCTTCGATGGAACTTTTTGTATCAGGGTTTGTATTTTGCCACAGTTTCATAATCTGTTTGATTAAATTTTTCCAGCATTTCAATATAAATTGCAATGCCTTTGTTGATTTCTTCTACATAAATATATTCGTCAGCCGTATGCGATCTAGCCGAGTCGCCTGGTCCCATTTTAATCGTTGGAAAACCATTCATCAACGCCTGATCTGAAGTCGTTGGCGAAGCATAAATTGCTCTTCCTAAACTTATCCCACTTTGTACAATGGGATGTTCTTTTGGTGCGAAAGAAGGATTCAATCGGGTTGATCGAGGAATCACTTCACAACCAACATGTTGTTTAATAATTTCCAAAGCTTGTTCGTTATTGTATTTATCCGTCGTTCTGATATCGACCGTAAACTGGCAGCTTTCCGGAACTACGTTATGTTGTACACCCGCATTGATTATAGTTACCGACATTTTCACTTTACCGAGCAGATCGGATTCCTCTGGGAATTCAAATGTTCGAAACCATTCAATATCCTTCAACGCTTTATAAATTGCGTTTTCTCCTTCTTCCCTTGCAGCATGTCCCGATTTTCCGTGTGCAATACAGTCAATCACGAAAAGCCCTTTTTCGGCGATGGCGATATCCATTTTAGTAGGTTCTCCCACGATTCCGAAATAAATGTTTCCTAATTCGGGTAAGACGATTTCCACCCCGTCATTACCAGATATTTCTTCTTCTGCCGTAGCTGCATAAACCAAATTGAACTGCAAATCTTCTCTGTCATAAAAATGCAAAAAACAAGCAGCTAAGGAAACCAGCGGTCCGCCGGCATCATTACTTCCCAAACCATATAAAATTCCTTCTTCAATATCCGGGCCGAACGGATTTCTGGTATATTGCTTATTCGGTTGTACCGTATCGTGATGCGAATTCAGTAAGATTGTTGGTTTTGAATCGTCAAAATATTTATTCTTTACCCAAACATTATGTTTCAATCTGTGGGTTGGAATCCCTTTTTTTACAAAGAAATCATTCAATATTGCAGCGGTTCCTTCTTCCTCTTTACTAAAGGATTCGGTCGCAATAAGCTTTTGTAAAAGTTCCAACACTTCTATTTGTAATTGTTCCATAGTTTAAATTATTTGGGTTCCGATAAAAGATTCGCCCTGTTCATTAGCATAATCGGCATGACAGATTTCCACCTTTGCCACATTTGATTCATTGGCTCTAAAGGCATTTTCCAGTTTAGGCAACATTCCTTTTGAAATAATTTGTGCTTCTTTTAAAGATTCATATTCTTTTTTATCCAGTATTCTTAACCACGAACCATCCAATTCAGGATTCGTAAGAACCCCTAATTTTTCAAAACAGAATCTCAGATTCACCTCGTTGGTTTCAGAAAGTACCATAGCCACTTCGGTTGCGATAGTATCGGCATTTGTATTTAACAAATTTCCTTTTCCATCGTGTGTAATCGGGCTGATAACAGGTACAATCCCGTTGTCAATCAGACTTTGCAAAAATCCAGCGTTAATTTTTTCTACATCGCCTACCCAGCCGTAATCAATAGTTGGATGGACTCTTTTACTAGACTGGATGATATTGCCGTCCACGCCACTCAATCCAATGGCATTACATGCTTTTGACTGTAGTTTAGCTACAATGGTTTTATTTACCAATCCGGCATACACCATAGTAGTAATTTTTAAAGTCTCGGCATCAGTAATACGTCTTCCGTCGATGATTTGCTGTTCAATGTTCAAATCTTTTGCTAAACTGGTAGCCAATTTTCCGCCACCGTGAATCAATATTTTTGAACCTTTCAGTTTGGCAAATCTGTTGAGGAAATCATCCAATTTTGTTACGTCATCAATGATATTTCCACCAATCTTTATTACATGTATCATAGCTTTAAAAATTAGTTTCCAGTATTTTTTTCAATACGGTTTGAGCCGCATATACTCTGTTTTCGGCTTGTTGCAGAATCAAAGAATTTTCATTATCCAAAACCTCATCTGATAATTCCACATTTCTTCTCACCGGCAAGCAATGCATTACTTTTGCCGAATTAGTAACTTCCAATTTTTTATTAGTTAACATCCAATCTTCCGTTATTGGTAAAACCTTTCCGTAATCTGTATACGAAGACCAGTTTTTCACATAGACAAAATCGGCATCCTGCAATGCTTTTTGCTGATTGGTTTCAATCGTTGCGCCTTTTGTAAACTCCTCGCTCAATTCATATCCTTCAGGATGAGTAATGGTTAAATCATAACCGCTAGCCAAAGTCCATTCGGCAAACGAATTTGCCACAACTTGCGGAATAGGTTTGATATGTGGCGCCCAAGTCAAAACCACTTTTGGTTTCTCTTTGATTTTGTGTTCCTGAATTGTGATCATATCCGCCAAACTCTGCAAAGGATGCCTTGTAGCAGATTCCAAACTTACCACTGGCACTTTTGCATATTGAATAAACTGATGGATGATATTATCAGCGTAATCCTCTTCTTTATTTTCCAGATTCGGGAAGCAACGAATGGCCAAAATATCACAATACAATCCCATTACGGCTGCGGCATCTTTTATATGTTCGACAGTTTTGCCGTTCATCACCGCTCCTTCTTCAAATTCCAGTGCCCAACCGTCATTGTTCACATTAAGGATCATGACTTCCATACCCAGATTCTGAGCTGCTTTTTGCGTACTCATTCTGGTTCTCAAGCTCAAATTGAAGAATAACAATCCTATGGTTTTATTTTTCCCGATTTGAGCTATTTCTTTTGAATTTTTTTGCGCTATGGCTTCTTTGACCAAAGCCATGGGGTCATCTATATCGTTTACTGATGTAAAATGTTTCATTTCTCTTTCATTAATCGTTTCTAATCTGAATGCTACTTCAAAATAATCTTTAAAGCTTTTAACAATTCGTCCAATTCTCTTTTCGTCACTGCCAATGAAGGTAAAATCCTTAACGTATTTTTATTGCTTGCCGTTCCGGTAAAAATTCCGAATTCGTCCAACAATCTTTTACGGACAGCTGCACAAGGATCAAACAATTCAATGGCAACCATTAATCCTATGCCTCTTATTTCTTTGATATTCGGAATGTTTTGCACTTGTTCCATGAGATACTCTCCCATTTTTTGGGCATTCTCCATCAGGTTCTCTTTTTCAATCACTTCCAAAACTGCTAAACCGGCAGCACAAGCCAGATAATTTCCTCCGAAAGTGGTTCCCAGCATTTCTTTTTTTGGCTGGATATGCGGTGCAATCAATACACCTGCAATTGGAAAACCGTTACCCATTCCTTTAGCTGTCGTAATAATATCCGGCTGGATACCCGCATGCTTATGTGCAAAGAATTTACCTGTTCTTCCGTAACCCGACTGCACTTCATCCAGAATCAGAACAATACCTAGTTCTTTACACTTTTGCGCCACATGCTGTAAAAATGCAGGCTCTGGAATCTGAATACCGGCAACGCCTTGAATTCCTTCAATAATGACACAGCACACCTCATCGTTTACGGCTTGGTCAAAAGCATTACTATCATTTAATGGTAAAAAAGTTGTGTTGTTGTTTTCGTTCACTGGTGCTACAATTGCAGGATTATCTGTACTTGCAACGGCCAATGATGTTCTACCATGGAAAGCTTTATTAAAAGCGATTATTTTTTTTCTTCCATTATGAAAAGATGCCAATTTGAAGGCATTTTCATTTGCCTCCGCACCTGAATTGCACAAAAACAACTGATAATCAGTATAGCCCGAAAGTAGGCCTAATTTTGAAGCCAATTGTTTTTGCTGGTCAATCACAATCGAATTGGAATAAAAACCAATTTTCTGCAACTGTTCCGTAAGGCTTGAAACATAATGAGGATGTGTGTGACCAATTGAAATCACGGCATGACCGCCGTATAAATCCAAATAGTGTTTTCCGTTTTTGTCCCATAAATCTGATCCTGATGCTTTAACGATTTCAATATCTGAAACCGAATACACATCGAACAAATTCATTCCTGTTGAACTATCTTTAATTGCTGTTGTTTCCATTCTTAAAATGCACTTGGTTTTAATTTTAATCCGGTTGCTTCGGGTAAACCAAACATTAGATTCATATTTTGTACTGCCTGTCCCGAAGCTCCTTTTAATAAATTATCAATTACGCTTACAATCATTACGTCCTCTTCATTTTTTTCGATATATAACAAGCATTTATTGGTATTCACGACTTGTTTCAAATGACAATTCTTAGGTGACAAAAACACAAAAGGTTCGTCTTTGTATTTTTCTTCAAATAAGGCAATCAATTGCTCCAAAGAGTAATCAGATTTTAATGTAATACACGCCAAAATACCTCTGGTAAAAGAACCTCTTTGTGGTAAAATATGTAGGTTGCCCAAATCGTTTTTCTGAACTTGCATTAAACTTTGATTAATCTCTGCCAAATGCTGGTGTGTAAAGGCTTTGTACACCGACAAATTGTTCTGTCTCCAACTGAAATGCGAAGTCTCAGCCAAAGATTGTCCGGCGCCAGTTGAACCCGTCGTACATGAAGCATACACTTCTCCGTTCAATAATCCGGCTTCAGCCAGAGGCAAAATAGCCAACTGGATTACTGTTGCGAAACAACCCGGATTTGCTACATAATCCGCATTTTGAATCGCTTCTTTGTTTAATTCCGGTAAACCGTAAACAAAGGAATGATCTGCTGCAATTCTGTGGTCCTGACTTAAATCGATTATCTTAACCGAAGATTCAAATTCAGCCACAATCTTGTTGGCTTCACCATGCGCAACACATAAAAAAACCACATCAATATCAGAATAATATGTTGCTGAAAATTTCAAATCAGTATCTCCAAACAAATCATCGTGTACTTCATAAATGAACTTGCCCGCATTGCTTTTGCTGTGTACAAACCCAATTTCTACCTGCGGATGATTAATCAGGATTCTGAGTAATTCCCCTGCAGTATAACCGGCACCGCCTATAATTCCAACTTTAATTCTCATGAATCAATCCTTTTGTAACCTGATGGTAAATCGAGGTTTGGTTTCCAAATATTTTTGTAAATCCTTTTACATCTTCTCCACTCCAACCGTTATTCATTTCACCATACGAACCGAATTTGGACGACATTAAATCATAAGGACTTTCAATTCCGTTCAATTCATATCTATACGGATGCAGGGTGATGTGCACCTCGCCACTTACAGTTTTTTGAGTATTGGTCAAAAAAGCTTCAATATCTCTCATCGTTGGATCCATCATTTGCCCTTCGTGCAACCAGTTGCCGTACCAGCTTGATAATTGTTCTTTCCAAAACAATTGCCATTTGGTCAGTGTATGTTTTTCCAACAAATGGTGTGCTTTTATAATTAATTCCGGAGCGGCTGCTTCAAAACCCACTCTTCCTTTAATCCCGATGATGGTATCCCCTACATGGATATGTCTTCCAATTCCGAAAGGTTGTGCCAATTGTTGTAAATACTCAATCGCAACCGAAGGATGTTCGAAGGATTCCCCATTAACTAAAATCAGTTCTCCAGCTTCAAAACCCAATATAATATCTATTGATTCTGTTACCGAAACTGGTGTAGGCCAAGCTTCTTCGGGTAAATTTTGATGTGAAGTCAAGGTTTCCTTACCTCCCACTGAAGTTCCCCACAATCCTTTATTGATACTGTACACTGCTTTTTCAAAATTGAAACTTACACCGTGTGCTTTTAGAAATTCTATTTCAGCTTCTCTGCTTAATTTTTGATCTCTGATTGGTGTAATGATTTCAACATTGGGCAGCAAATGATTAAAAATCATGTCAAAACGTACTTGGTCATTTCCGGCACCTGTACTTCCATGAGCAATCGTGTGAATTCCCAATTGGATGGCATACTCAGCAATACTTTTGGCTTGAACGGCTCTTTCGGCACTCACACTTAAAGGATACGTTCCGTTTTTTAATACATTGCCATAGATCAAATATTTAATACAATCGTCATAGTATTCTTTTCGAACATCAATACAGGCATATGAAGCAGCACCACATTGTAATGCTTTTTCCTCTAATATTTCGATTTCTTTTTCATCGAAAGCACCAGTATTAATGGTCACTGCATGCACTTCGTAATTTTCTACTTTACTCAAATACACGGCACAATAGGTAGTGTCTAAACCACCACTATACGCTAATACTATTTTCTTCTTTTGCATTTTTTTGTTCTTTTATATTACTGTCATACAGCATGGCTGTACACAAACAATTTTTATAATTTTTACTTTGCAGAATTTCGAAATTCACACAACTCTGGCATCCATTCCAGAATTTTTCATCGGAGGTTAATTCCGAATAAGTTACTGGTGTATAGCCTAATTCCGAATTGATCCGCATCACGGCTAAACCTGTGGTCAATCCAAAAATTTTAGAATTGGGGTATTTGGTTCTTGACAACTCAAAGATTTTGGCTTTAATCATTCTGGCCAGTCCGCTCTGGCGGAATTCCGGTGATACAATCAATCCTGAATTCGCCACATACTCTTCATTTTGCCAAGTTTCGATGTAACAAAACCCTGCCCATTCGTTATTTCCTGTCAAAGCAATAACCGCTTTTCCTTCTTGAATTTTTTCAATAATGTATTCAGCCGATCGCTTTGCAATACCCGTTCCTCTCACTTTCGCGGACGCTTCCATCTCGTCACATATCGTCTGGGCGAAGTGAATGTGGTTATTATTTGCAATTTGAATACTAAACATAGATTAATTTTTGCGCAAATATACAAACAAATAGATATTATATCTTTTTTTAATAAAATTTAACAGATATTTTATCTTTATAAATAAATATAACAACTCGTTTAACCTGTTTATTTCTGATTATCAGATATTTTATCCAAATAAAAAAAAGCCCTGATTTCGATTTGAAATCAGGGCTTTTAATACTATATAAATCTGTTAAAGAATCATCGTCAGCTGAATACGTTTTCTGGATTCATCAACCTCAACAACTTTCACTTGCACGTGTTGATGCAGTTTTACCACTTCATTTACATCACTTACATAACTGTCTTTCAATTGTGAAACATGTACCAATCCGCTTTCCTTGATTCCGATGTCGACAAAACAACCGAAAGCTGTTATATTATTCACAATTCCGGGTACAATCATTCCGCTGCGCACATCGGCAATGGTTTTTACATTCGGGTCGAATTCGAAAATTTTAGCGGCTTTACGAGGATCCAATCCCGGTTTTTCTAATTCTTTCAAGATATCTTTGATACCCAAAATACCCACGTTTTCAGTAATATAATTCTCCGGTTTAATTTGACTTATTTTTTCTTTGTTACCGATTAATTCATTGACTTTAACACCCAAATCTTTAGCCATTTTTTCTACCATTTTATACGATTCAGGATGCACTGCCGAATTATCCAACGGATTTTTACCGTCTTTAATTCGGATGAAGGCAGCAGCTTGTTGGAAAGCCTTTTCTCCCAAGCGTGGCACTTTTTTCAATTGACTTCGGTCTTCAAATGCACCATTCTCACTTCGGTATGCGACGATATTTTCGGCCATTTTTTCACCAATACCCGAAACATAACTCAATAATGATTTGCTGGCTGTATTGATGTTGATTCCGACTGAGTTCACACAACGTACTACTGTAGTGTCTAATTCTTCTTTCAATTTCGTCTGATCTACATCATGTTGATACTGTCCTACTCCGATTGATTTAGGATCAATTTTAACCAATTCGGCCAATGGATCAGATAAACGACGACCGATAGAAACGGCACCACGAACTGTTACATCATAACTTCCAAATTCTTCCCTTGCAATTTTAGAAGCTGAATATACTGATGCGCCGGCTTCGGATACCACAAAAACCTGCACCGGTTTGTCAAAAGCAATTTTCTTGATAAAAAATTCGGTTTCACGACTCGCCGTTCCGTTACCGATTGAAATGGCTTCAATATTATACGCATTCACCATCGATTTTACCTTTTTCATCGCCATAGTCGTTTCGTTTTGCGGTGCGTGAGGAAAAATGGTTTCATTGTACAACAAATCGCCTTTCTCATCCAGACATACCACTTTACAACCTGTTCTAAAACCAGGGTCGATCGCTAAAATTCGTTTTTCACCTAAAGGCGGTGCCAATAACAACTGACTCAAGTTTCCGGCAAAAACATCAATTGCTTTGATGTCAGCTTTTTCCTTCGCTTCCTGTAATGTTTCATTTGAAATAGCAGGCTCCAATAAACGCTTGTAACTGTCTTTGATCGCCAATTCTAAATGTTGAGTAGTATCGTTATTCGATTTGATGATGTTATCTTCAATGAATGCAATAGCTTCTTCTTTTTCAATTTCTACATTCAGTTTGACAAAACCTTCCGCTTCTGCTCTCAACATTGCCAATAAACGATGTGAAGGTGCTTTGCTTATAGGTTCCGCCCAATCAAAATACTGTGAAAATTTTTGAGCGGCTTCATCTTCTTTTTTGGTTTTAACTACTTTAGTAGTGATTTCCGCTTTGCGTTGAAACATGCGGCGCAGATTTTTACGGATGTAAATATTCTCATTGATCCATTCGGCAATGATATCGCGTGCACCCTGTAATGCCTCGTCTTCGTTTGCTACTTTAGCATTGATATATTTTGAAGCCAAAAATTCGATGTCATCGTTACGTTGCGACATGATGATTTTTGCCAAAGGCTCCAATCCATTTTCACGTGCTGTATCAGCTTTGGTTTTCTTTTTCTTTTTATAAGGAAGGTATAAATCTTCTATTTCCTGTAAATCAAAACTATTTTCAATTTTTGATTTCAGCTCAGGTGTTAAAGCATTTTGCTCTTCGATTGATTTTAAAATACTTTCTTTACGTTTTACAATATCATCATATTGCTTGTTAAGTTTAGCGATTTGCTCAATCACTACCTCATCTAAATTACCTGTTTTATCTTTACGGTAACGTGCGATGAAAGGAATAGTGCAATCTTCGGAAAGCAATTGCAGCGTCGCTTCAATATTTTTTGGAGCAGTAGGAACTACTTTTAAAATGTATTCTAAATTTGTCATTTTGTAAAATAAAATAAGGATGCTAAAATAGTATCTTTGCCGCAATTTTAAAGAATGAAAATAGTATTACTTTATCTTATTTGTATTAATATTTTAACCTTATCATTGTTTGGTGTCGATAAACTTTTGGCTATAAAAAACAAACGAAGAATCCCTGAAAAGGATTTATTGGCTTTTAGTTTTGTGGGAGGTGCTATAGGTGGTTTATTAGGAATGTTCATGTTTAATCACAAAGTTTCCAAAGGAAGTTTTTTATGGAAATTCACTTTTGTCCTTATCGCTCAAATCGTTCTTTTTGTTTTTATGCGAATCTAGTTTGATTTGTAATTACGTTTCATAAAATTCAATGCAGCCTCCATGACTTCACCCATTGACTTCGCGTTTTTGAAGTTTTTATCTTTTGTGAATTCGTAGGTTTCTTTTTTTAATTGTTCCAAATGAAATGTTGGAGACAGCATCATCGATTTCATTACGGATAATAAATCGGTTAATCGCTCTTCAGAATCTGCTAAACGTTTTACTAACAATGATCGTTCTTCGTTTTGGTATTGATCAATAGAATCAGGTTCTAATTTCTCTTTTACCAATTCGGTAAACTGAAAATTTTCTTTAAAAAGATGTGGTTTGTATAATTTGAAATTGCCCTCATAACATTGTTGATCAAAATCGATAGCGCGAATTTTATAAACAATGTGATCGTAATCGTACGTTGGAATTACTACAAAATTATACGATCGCATATCTCCTAACAAACCTATCATACAGCGCTCGTTGAATTTGACAAACTCCTTCGCGATTTGTGTTTTTTCAGCTTCGGTGCATTTATTTAAATGTTCTTTTAAAAAAACATCTCCTGGAATTCCCACAATATGTTCTTCAATTAAAGTGCTTTCATACACCAAGAAATTAATACGATTGGGTGATAAAATATGTTCTAATTCCAACCCGAAAATACGCGAAGCGTCGGCTTTTTTGATGTAAAAATGTGTGTAATTGTCGTTGAGTATATTTCTGACCTTTACTCTAAAAGGTTTTGAGTTTCCAAAACCGCAATAATCAATATAATCGACTGTAAGGTGTTTCAAGACTCTTTCATCACCATCTGAATGTAGTAAAGTATAAATCTTCTTCAGACTTAAATCAATTTCTTTTCGGTCAAATTCATTGTAAAAAACACGTAACCAAAGGGTGTCTTCTCCCTTTTGATCGTATACAATAACCGAACCCTGAAAACGTAATAAGTCGTCATAAAACACATTGGTTTTTGTTACCCTTTTATATTTTTCTAGGTACTGAAACAAATTTTCGGTTATGGAGTAATATTGCTTTTTAAACAACGGAGCTTCTTCGTTCATAAATAAATGACAGTTTGAAACAAATTTGAGAAAAGTAAAGTTACTTGAATTATTTTATGTTCATCAAAAGAAATACGTATTACTTTTGTATCAATAATCGATTCCATGGATGCTTTACAAGTCATAACCTATACAGGGGTTTTTGTTTTTGCTGTTACCGGTGTTTTAAAAGCCCGTACCAAACGCTTTGATATTTTTGGAGCTGCTGTTTTGGCTTTTGTAACCGCTTATGGCGGTGGAACAATACGTGACTTACTAATTGGTATCAGGCCAGTTAATTGGGTAAACGACAACTTGGCTATTTTCATAGTGCTTGCCTCAACCATTGTTACCTTTTTCTTTAAGATGAATACCAACATTATCAAAAAGGTTATTTTTTTAATAGATGCATTTGGTATTGGTTTGTTTACAATTGTGGGAATTCAAGTTGCTTTACGCTCAGGAATTTCAAGCGGATATGCTTTAGTAATGGGAATTATCACAGCAACGTTTGGAGGATTGTTAGCCGATGTTTTATGTAATAAAGTACCCAGTATTTTAAAGCCAGGCGAATTGTACGCCACTGCTTGTTTAATTGGCGGGAGCTTATATTTACTATTTTTGAATTATGATTTTCAATCAGACGTGAGTATGTTGATAGGGATTTTAGTAATCGCTTCTATCCGAATTTTTGCTATTCGTAAAAAACTACAATTACCAAGGATTTAATCTTGTACAATAAAATCTTTTGGGTCTTCTTTTTTAAATTCTGGTTGAATATTAATATGATTGATACCAAATTTAGTAAACAACACAATCTCCAATTCGTGAAGTAAATCATTGAATTCACTCATTAAGATATTCTCTGCACAATCTAAGTGAGCTTCTAGATGCAGTTCTTCTTCATTCAAATGCCAAACGTGAATGTGATGCAATTTTCCAACTCCAGGAATTTTATGCACTTCTCTAACAATTTCTTTAATGTCAATATGTTCTGGTGTAAACAACATCAACATTTTTGTAGAACTTTTTAGTAAATCAAATCCAACATAAATTAAATAAATTGATATTAGCAAAGTCATTACACCATCGACCCAAAACCATCCATAAAACTTCATTAATAGACCTCCAACCAAAACAGCTACAGAAGCCATCATATCTGTTAATAAATGCAAATAAGCTGATTTCATATTCAAATTATGATCAGCATCTTTTTTTAATAAAAGAACAGAAGATCCATTTACCACTATCCCTAGTATTGCCAACCAAATAACCATCCCAGATTTTATGGGTTCAGGGTGAAAAAATCTAAGAATCGCTTCATAGCCCAAATAAATAGCTACTAAAAGAAGTGTAAATGCATTTACAAAAGCTGCAATCAGTTCAGCGCGTTTGTAACCAAAAGTATTATTTATAGAAGCTTTTCTTCTGGATAATTTATGTGCAACATAACTAAAGACTAAAGAAATAACATCTGAAAAATTATGCAAGGCATCAGATATCAAAGCCAAACTACCCGAGATCAATCCACCCACAACCTGTGCGGCAGTTATCAATAAGTTTAAAATAATAGAAAAAACAAGATTCTTGCCCTCTACTTCGTGTTTGTGAATGTGTACATGGTTATGGCTATGAGACATAATACTTTTGAATAATGGTAAAGAAAAAACTCCTTAAATTAAGGAGTTTGTATTTGTTATTTGCAAGCAATTTTATTTACTCTGTTGGCATGTCTTCCTCCTTCAAATTCTGTTATAAGGAATACCTCAACCATTTCTATCGCTTGTTGAATAGAAGTATATCTCGCAGGAATACTTATTATATTAGCATTATTGTGTTGACGCGCTAATTCGGCAATTTCAACCGTCCAACATAATGCACAACGAATATCTTGGTGTTTATTAGCTGTCATGGCAATTCCATTTCCGCTTCCACAAATTACAATACCAAAATCCGCTTTTTTAGTTTCCACATCATATGCCACTGGGTGCCCAAAATCAGGATAATCAACACTATCAAAAGTATCTGTACCATGGTTAATAACTGTGTGACCGTTTGTCTCTAAGTATTTTACAATAGCGTGTTTGTAATCTGGACCTGCGTGGTCGTTTCCTATCGAAATTGTCATATTATAAGTGTTAAGTTGTGTGTTTTAATTTTTTACAAAAATACAGAATTATACAAAGCTTAAAAAAGATTCAAAGTATTTAATCTGTATTTTATTTTTACATTAATAGAGAATATTAATAGCTTGTGAAAAATTTTAATATTCTAAAAATCAAGAAATTATAATTAATTCAAACACTTGTTAACCAATGTTAATAAAAATAACTCATCTCTTTGAAATCAACATATTAGCATTTAACAACTTTTGTTAATAACTCAGGAAAGAAAATAAGAACTATTTTTTGGTTGTATCAATTAAAATTGTAATCCAAAACCTAAATTAAAAATCCAAGAAAAGTTTCTTCAACTTTTAGAAAAATTATCCAATAGAAATCAACAGTTATTAACATAAATTAACCAGTTAACTTATCAAAAAAAATAGTATAAAAATAAAAATTAACAATTGTTAATAAGCAAAAATAAATCATTTGTTTTCAATTCATTACTACTCTAACAAGTTGTTAATATCGTTGTATAACTTTGTATAACTCTACAACAATACATAAAATTGAAAAGTTTTCAGCCTTATCAACACCCTATCATAACCATCATAAATTTTAATTTTTTAAAAATCTCTTTTTGTTGTTTTTAGTTATTGTTAAAAACTCTTGAATTTTAAAAAAATTAAAAGTGTTAAAGTTTAAATAGTAGTTGAAAAGTTATATTTATTTTAAAACTGGTTACTCTTTACTCATAACTGTAAACTATTTTGTAATTTTCAGCTGTAATTAAAAATGAAGATGAGTAAAAAGCCTAGAAGATTTAGTAAAGGAGTAAAAGATTTTTCTGGAAAAATTTTAAAAATACTTTCAAAAGAAGCGAATAAACCTTTTAACTATAAACAGATAGCGGCTAAATTAGAAGTAGATGATACAAAAAGCCGTAACGAAATTATTAAAGACCTTAAAATTTTAGCTTCAAAAAAGCAGATTATAGAAATAGAACCTGGTAAGTATATTGTTAAAGCCCAAAGTCAAGATTACTACGAAGGTACAATCGACATGACTTCTCGTAAAACAGCTTATTTTGTTTCTGACGAATTTGAAGAAGATGTATTTATACCAACGAATAATTTGAACCATGCTCTTGATGGTGACAAAGTTAAAGTGTATGTATATAATCGTCGAAAAGGAAAAAGACCTGAAGCTGAAGTAATTGAAGTTATAGAAAGAAATCGTACGGAATTTGTTGGAGTAATTGATGTGCAAAAGAATTTTGCTTTTGTAACTACTGCCAATGCAAAAATGTATACTGATATTTTTATCCCAAAAGATAAAATTGGAGAAGCAACAGATGGAGATGTAGTTTTAGTAAAAATTGAAGATTGGCCTAAAAAAGCAGATTCTCCTTTTGGAATGGTTATAAAAGTTTTAGGAAGACCTGGCGAACATGATACAGAAATTCATGCGATACTTGCTGAATATGGTTTGCCATATGATTTCCCTTTAGAAGTAGAAGCGTATGCTAAAAAATTAGATACTTCTATTCAAGCAGAAGAAATTGCAAAACGTCGTGACATGCGTGATGTACTTACATTCACTATTGATCCAAAAGATGCCAAAGATTTTGATGATGCTTTATCGTTTAGAAAATTAGAAAATGGTCATTATGAAATAGGTGTTCATATTGCCGATGTGTCTCACTATGTTCAAGAAGGAACTATCTTAGATGATGAAGCTTTTAAACGAGCAACTTCGGTTTATTTAGTAGATCGTGTAGTTCCAATGCTTCCAGAAGTGTTGAGTAATTTTGCATGTTCATTGAGACCAAATGAAGAAAAGTATACTTTTTCTGCTATTTTCGAAATCAATGAAAAAGCACAAGTTACCAATCAATGGTTTGGAAGAACAGTAATTTATTCTGACCAAAGATTTGCTTATGAAGAAGCACAGCATATCATTGAAACGAAATCAAATACAATTCCTGCCGAAATATCATTAACTGGAGAAGAATATATTGTTAAGAATGAGATAGTTGAAGCTACTTTAAAACTAGATGAATTGGCTAAAATATTTAGAAGAAATAGAATGAATAATGGTGCTATTTCTTTTGATAAAGTAGAAGTAAAATTCAAATTGGATGAAAATGATGAACCTGTTGGAGTATATTTCAAAATAGCTAAAGATGCCAATCATCTAATTGAAGAATTCATGTTATTAGCAAATCGTAAAGTTGCTGAATACATTGGAAAACAAAAGAAAACATTTGTGTATCGTATTCACGATGAACCAGATGAAAATAAATTAATGAACCTTCAAGGAGTGATTTCGAAGTTTGGATATAGTTTAAATTTCAAATCCAAAGAAACGATTTCAAAATCATTGAATACATTATTGGAAGATGTCATTGGTAAGAAAGAACAAAACATGGTCGATACTTTAGCAATTCGAACTATGAGTAAAGCCAAATATTCTACCGAAAACATTGGACATTATGGATTAGCATTTGATTATTATTCACATTTCACTTCACCTATTCGTCGTTATCCCGATGTAATGGTGCATCGATTGTTACAACAATATCTTGATGGAGCAAAAAGTGCTGATGAAGAAGTGTATGAAGAAAAATGTGTTCATTCTTCCAACATGGAAAATTCGGCCAGTAGTGCCGAACGTGATTCGATTAAGTACATGCAAGTTAAATACATGCAAGATCATCAAGATCAAGAGTTTTTAGGAGTAATTTCTGGTGTAACCGAATGGGGAATTTATGTAGAAATTGTAGAAAACAAATGTGAAGGAATGGTACGTATTCGTGAGATTAAAGACGATTATTACACATTTGATGAAAAGCAATATGCTTTAGTTGGAGAAACAACAAAGAGTTTATTACAACTTGGTGATGAAGTTTGGGTCAAAGTAAAAAATGCCGATTTAGTTAAAAAACAATTAGATTTTCATTTTATAAGAAGAAACGAGTAAAATTTAACCATATGAAAAAAGTATTGTTAAGTACGTTATTTTTAATTTCGATTAGTGCTTTTGCACAAGTAAATAAGACATTAGGAGATTTTGATAAAGTAACTGCTTTTGATAAAATTTCTGTGCAATTGATTCCTTCAACAGAAAACAAAATTGAGCTTACAGGAAACAACTCTCAAGAAGTAGAACTAGTAACTGTAAAAGACGAATTAAAAATTAGAATGCCTTTTGGAAAATTACTCAAAGGTGATGATGTAGTAGCCAAAGTATATTTTAAAAAAATAGAAGCTTTAGAAGCAAATGAAGGAAGTTATATTTCATGTGATTCTATTTTAAAAGCTATAAATTTTAGTTTATTAACTAAAGAAGGAGGACAAATTAGAGTCCAAATTGAAGCAACTAGAATAGTTTCAAAAGCTTCGAGTGGATCTGTAATAAAACTTACTGGAAATACTCAAAACTTAGATGTTGTAGTGAGTTCAGGAGGAAAATTTGAAGCCGAAAAATGTCAAACTACTCAAGCAACAGTTTCTATAAATGCTGGTGGTAGTGCCGATGTAAGAGCTTCAGATTTTGTTGATGCAAAAATCCGTGCAGGTGGTACAATTACCATTTTTGGAAATCCAAAACAAGTCAATCAAAAAACGATGCTTGGCGGAGATATTATAATGAGTAAAAGATAATTTTATTTATAAGTTATTAGTTTTAACTTGCCATTTTTAAAAAATATTGAATGATTAACGACATACTTTCTGCTATTCCTTGGGGATTTTTATTAGCTTTTACCATAGGTCCAGTTTTTTTTGTTTTACTTGAAACAAGTATAACTAAAGGGTTTAGAGCTGCAATGATTCTTGATGCCGGAGTAGTTTTTGGAGATTTAGTTTTTATACTAATAGCTTATTTTAGTACTAATCAAATCTTAGAAAAATTAAAAGACAATCCCAGACTTTTCATTTTTGGAGGAATATTAATGTTTGGTTATGGATTAATTTCATACATCAACGAAAAAAAGAAGTACGAAAAAAAGCAAAAAGAAGAAATAGATGATGTTGTAGATGATATTAATAAAAAGAACTACTTAGGCTTATTTTTTAAAGGGTTCTTTTTAAATTTTATTAATATTGGTGTGCTTGCTTTTTGGATGGGAGTTATAATAGTTTTTGCTCCCAAGCTTAATATGGAAACAAGCCGAATTGTAACTTTCATAACTACGATTATTTTATCTTATATTGCAATCGATATTTTAAAAATATTGGTAGCCAAACAGTTAAAATCTCGTTTAAATAAACACAATATTCATAAAATTAAACGTGTAATAAGTGTCATTTTAATGATTTTTGGTTTCTTTTTAATTGCCCAAGGCTTTTTCCCTAACGAAAAAGAAATGATTGAAAAGAAAATAGAACAATTAAAAAAATAAACCCAATCTAACCAACTACTATTTATGAAAAAACACCTACTATTTTTATTACTGATTTCTTTCTCTTTTTATGCACAAAACGATACAATTACTAAAACTAATTTATCAGTTATAGGTTTAAATAAATTAAACATAGCATATAGAGGAATTCCTAATCCTATTTCTATAGCGGTATCTAATGCTAAACCTTATAAAATAAAAGGTGATAATATTTTTAGAAATGATGAAGGAAAGTATTTTATTAAACCAAAAGCTGAAAAAGACTCAAAAGTAATATTAGAAATTGAAACTTCAGACAGTACAAAGGTTGTTGAAGAACACATTTTTAGAGTTAAAGACTTACCATACGCTGCTATATTAGTCAATCAAAAAGGATGTATTAATGGGGATTGTATTCTAGAAATGCCTAGTAAAGAACTTTTAAATGCAGAAATTTCGGTAAAATTGATTGATTATCTTTTAGAAGGCAATATTGCAGTTACTGGTTTCCGTATCAATTTAACAAACAGTAAAGGCGATTTCTTAGATAGTTTTGAAATAAAAGGAAACA
Organism: Flavobacterium terrae; assembly: GCF_900142035.1. Lineage (GTDB taxonomy): Bacteria > Bacteroidota > Bacteroidia > Flavobacteriales > Flavobacteriaceae > Flavobacterium > Flavobacterium terrae. Next base: position 382,672 of record NZ_FQZI01000001.1, read on the forward strand.
AAATTCCTCAAGATGTTTATGAAGAAATTATGGCTAATACCAAGGTTTCATTAATCATTTTACACAAATTTATTTTTGAATCAGACTTAAATTTAGCCATAGCAAAAACCCCTGTGGTTAAGATTAGAAAGCTGTAAAACTGATTTTAAAACATGAAAAAAATAATTGTATTATTACTACTTCCTTTTTTAGGTTTTACTCAAAATGATACGATAAAAGATGTTAAATCTAAACTTTCAGTTATTGGTTTAGATAGAATGAATGTGGTTTATAGAGGAGTTCCAAATCCAATTTCTATTGCTGTTAATGATGCAAAATCCTATAAAATTACTGGTAATGGAGTTTCACAAAACGAAGAAGGAAAGTATGTACTTCGACCAGGACCTGGGACAGAAACTAAAGTTATTGTAGAAATAGAAAAACTTGATGGTTCTAAAGTTATTGAAGAACATAGATTTAGAATTAAAGCTGGATTACCAGCTCCTGATGGAACTATAAATAATATTGCCTGCCCTTTTAATGATGGTTTAATTTTTAATATTGTAGAAATTGAAAATGCTGAAATAGGTGTTTATTTTAAAGATTTTCTAATGATGGAAAGCATAGTTAAACAGTTTAATTTAAAAGTTCAAGGTTATCCAACAATGACAATAACTGGTAATAAGATTACTCCTGAAGCATTTGAATTAATAAAAAAAGTACGTAAAAAAGACTTTATAATTATTTCAAATATAAAAGCTAATTATTTTGGACCTGATTTTGGTTGCATAAAAAATCCTTCAACAATTGTTTTTCGGGTTATCAAATAATAAAAAGAGCAACATTTAGTTGCTCTTTTTTGTTGTTATACCCATATAAAACCAATCATTTTTTTGGAAATTTTTTTAGGCATCGCCCGAAATATTTAATTAATTTTTCTTAAAAATTAGATATAAAAAAAGAGCTACTTTTTCAAGTAACTCTTTTAGAGGCATCGCCCGGATTCGAACCGGGGTAGACGGTTTTGCAGACCGGTGCCTAGCCGCTCGGCCACGACGCCATTACCAGTATGGACGGCAAATTTACATAATATTTACTCTCAAACAAGCAAATCCAATTAAATTTTATTCCTTTCCTCAAAATTCTTCATGTTTTAATTATACTTTTGAAATATTTTTTTAAAACTTTTAACCCAATGAAAAAGATTCAACATCTAAAACCTATTTTCTATTTTATTCTAATAGGTTTGTTAATCAATACATTAAGTAGAATAATTATCTTCTTTATGTTTAAAGAACGCATTCAGGAAACTGAAGATTATTGGTACATCTTCCCTATCGGTTTGCGTTTCGATTTAATTCTACTTTGCTATTTATCGTTTTTACCAGCAGTATTAATTTGTTTGCTGCCTGATAAGTGGCTTAATTTTTTTAAAAAGTTTTTAAATATTTACTTTATTCTGTTCTTGTTTTTATTGCTTTTAATGGAAATGAGTACGCCTGATTTTATCAAACAATACGATACACGACCTAACCGACTTTTCTTAGATTACTTAATTTATCCAAAAGAAGTAATAGGAACATTGATTAAAAGTTACTTGACATCAATGATTGTAACTTTCATTGTTTTAGGAGCTGGATTGTATTTTGCATTTAAACATGGTAAAAAACTATTTTATCCCGTAGCTAATGATTACAAGAATAAGCTTATTTTATTCCTTCCAGTAGCTTTTCTTTTGTTTTTAGGAGCTAGATCTAGTTTAACTTCAAAAAGACCTATAAACGCATCTAATGCAGTTTTTTCGGTAAACCAATTAACAAACTGCGTAGGACTTAATTCATTGTACACAGTTGCGTTTGCTGCTTATTCTATCAAAAATGAAGGAAACTCAGAAAAAATGTATGGTAAAATGGACATAAACGAAGCGTATAGCAGAGTTAAAAAGTACATGACTGCAAAACCAGAAGATTTTACAGATCCTAATTTACCTTTATTACATATTCAACAACCTGATACAGTTTTAAAAAGGCCTTATAATTTAGTTGTTTTTCTTCAAGAGAGTCTTGGAGCCGAGTTTGTAGGAAGTCTTGGAGGATATCCTTTAACTCCTGAGCTTGATAAATTGACTAAAGATGGAACTTTGTTTACCAATATTTATTGCACAGGAACTAGAAGTGTTAGAGGAATTGAGGCTGTTGTTACAGGATTTTTGCCTTCACCATCAGAAAGTGTGGTTAAATTGAGTAATTCACAACAAGGATTTTTTACTTTGGCAGACAATTTAAAAAGAGAAGGTTTTGATACTAGTTTTATCTACGGAGGTATGGCTAATTTTGATAATATGGCTTCTTTTTTCAACGGAAATGGTTTCGAAAATATAATTGATGAAACTGATTTTGATAAAGATGGGAAAAAATATGCTTTCAAAGGAACTTGGGGATATTCAGATGAAGATTTGGCGATAAAAGCCAATGAATATTTTAAATCAAAAGGAAATAAACCTTTCTTTTCATTAATGTTTTCAACTTCAAATCATGAACCTTTTGAATTTCCTGATGGTAGAATAAAACAGTATGACAAACAAAAAAATACAGTTAAAAATGCTATGAAATACGCCGATTTCTCAATTGGTAAATTCTTTGAATTAGCAAAAAAGGAAGACTATTTTAAAAACACAGTTTTCATTGTAATTGCTGATCATAATACTAGAACATTTGGTAAACATTTGGTTCCTGTTCATAAGTTTCACATTCCAGCTTTAATCATTGGTCCTAAGATTGCAAAAGGGAAAACGTATGATAAATTATGTAGTCAAATTGACATTCCTCCTACTTTGTTGAGTTTAATTGGTGTAAAAGCTGAAATTCCAACACCAGGAAGAAACATCTTTAAAATTCCTACTGAAACTAAAGGGAGATCTATCATGCAATTTCACGATATAAATGCCTTTAGAGTTGATAATCAAGTAGTCGTTTTACAACCATTTAAAGAGCCTTTACAGTTTGAAGTAACTCATGATACAATCTTTAAACCTGTAAAATTAGATCCAGAATTAGCTAAAGATGCTCTTGCACATATAGTCGCTGCGACTGATTTATATAAGTCAAGAAAGTATAAATTAAGAGATCAAAAGAAATAAAAAAAAGCCGAAATTTATCTTCGGCTTTTTTATTAAAATCTACTTTTTTCTAAGACTATCGTTACAGCTTCTACATCGCCACCAATGGGAGGATTTAACTTAGAAACCTCTACTAAAACTCTGGATACTGGTAATAATTCGTTTATAGTTCGGTCAATAATTCGTTGTGCAACATGTTCTAATAATTCAGATCGAATAGCCATTTCCTCCACGACAATTTTATTAAGATGAACGTAATCAACGGTATCAGCAAGTTTGTCGGTTTGTGATGATTTTTCTAAATCAGCTTCAATTTCTAAATCAACTCTGTAATCACTCCCTATTTTACTTTCTTCAACTAAACAGCCGTGAAAAGAAAAAGTGCGTATATTTTTAAGTTTTATTATTCCCATTATTTGAGGATTTGGTAATTTTTTCGTTCGATAAAAGTACAAATTTTGAGAATAACCAAATAAACGAATAACCAATTAACCAACATTTTTGATAACTTTGCTCTCTCAATTTTAGAAAAATGTCTACTAAAGAAAAATCATTGAATTTTATAGAACAAATCATTGAAGAAGATTTAAAAAATGGTTTGTCAAAAGATAAATTACGTTTTCGTTTTCCACCAGAACCTAATGGATATTTACACGTAGGTCATGCAAGTGCTATCTGTTTAAATTTTGGTTTAGGAATTGATTATCAAGCTCCTGTAAACCTACGTTTTGACGATACAAACCCATCTAAAGAAGAACAAGAATATGTAGATGCAATTAAACGTGATGTTGAATGGTTAGGTTTTACATGGGATAAAGAATGTTATGCTTCAGATTATTTTCAACAATTATATGATTGGGCTGTTGAATTAATTAAGAAAGGAAAAGCTTATGTTGATAGTCAATCTTCTGAAGATATGGCTATTCAAAAAGGAACACCTACAACTCCAGGTACCGATTCTCCTTTTAGAAATCGTTCAATTGAAGAAAATTTGGATTTATTTACACGTATGAAAAATGGAGAGTTCGAAAAAGGAACTCATGTTTTACGTGCTAAAATAAGTATGAGCGCTAACAATATGTTGATGCGAGATCCTATTATTTATCGTATCATGCACGCTCATCATCACCGTACTGGTAACGATTGGTGTATTTATCCTATGTATGATTGGGCACATGGAGAAAGTGATTATTTAGAGCAAATTTCACACTCTTTTTGTACGCTAGAATTCTTACCTCATAGAGAATTATACGATTGGTTTTTAAATCAAATTTATGATGAATCAAAAGTTCGTCCTAAACAAAGAGAATTTGCACGTCGTAACTTATCACACACAGTAGTTTCTAAGCGTAAACTATTACAATTAGTTGAAGAAAAGCATGTTGCAGGTTGGGATGATCCTCGTATGAGTACAATTTCTGGTATGAGAAGAAGAGGTTATACGCCTGCTTCAATACGTAATTTTGCTAATACAATTGGTATTGCTAAACGTGAAAATCTAATTGATGTTTCGTTATTAGAGTTCTGTGTTCGTGAGGATTTAAATAAAATTGCACCTCGTGTAATGGCAGTTTTGGATCCAATTAAATTAGTGATTACAAACTATCCTGAAGGACAAGAAGAATGGTTAGAAGCAGAAAATAATCCAGAAGAGGAAGTATTAACATTCAGAAAAGTACCTTTTTCTAAGGAGATTTATATCGAAAGAGAAGATTTTAAAGAAGAAGCTGATAAAAAATTCTTCCGTTTAACACTTGGAACTGAGGTTCGTTTAAAGAACGCTTATATCATTAAAGGTGAATCAGTAGTAAAAGATGCAGATGGAAACATTACTGAAATCCATGCAACTTATGATCCTGATACACGTTCTGGAAGCGGTACAGAAGCCTCTAAACGTAAGGTTAAAGGAACAATTCACTGGGTTTCTACACAACATGCCTTAGAAGCTGAAGTACGCGTATATGATCGTTTATTTACACACGAAAGCCCTGATGGAAATAAAGAAATAGACTTCAAAGAATTCATCAATCCTGACTCTTTAAAAGTAATAAAAGGGTATGTGGAACCAAGTTTAGAAACTACAAAAGAGTTGGATCATTTCCAATTCCAACGTTTAGGATATTTTTGCACAGATAGAGATTCTACAGCTCAAAAATTAGTTTTTAATAAAACTGTTGGGTTAAGAGATACTTGGGCAAAAGTTGAAAGTAAAGAATAAATAATTCTTTTAATATTTAATTATAACCCTTTTAGATTCATGGTCTGAAAGGGTTATTTTGTATTTAACAGGAAAAGCACCCTCAATTTTTCACTTATTTCCCTTTGAATAATCAGGAATTGTCCTCGATTCCTAACCAATTGTATACCATAGTTTTGCTTTGTTAATAATCATAATCAAAATGATTGTGATAAGTATAATCAATAAACAAACTAATTATGAAAACAAAAAGAATCATTATTCTAGGACTAATTACTGGGTTGTTATTTTTAACACAAAGTTGTTGTAAACCTGGTTTAATTGGAAGTGTAAACAATACACTTCGCCCACAAGAAACAAACAATTGGTGTTGGGCAGCTACTACTCAAATGATCGCTCAAAATGAAGGAGTTAGTAAAACACAATGCGAACTTGCAAACCACAGATTTGGTAAAACAAACTGTTGCAACGATGAACCTACAGATAACACTTGTAGAAAAACTAATGATTGTAATAGTCCTGGTTGGCTAGAGTTAGATTATTGTGGCCTTAAATTTTCTGAATCTGCTACCGCTTTAAGTTGGGATGAATTAAAAAAGAGCATTTATTGCAGTAAAGATGTACTTGGCTTTGCTTACGGACAAAGCGGTGTGGTAGGACATGTAGTTGCAGTTAAAGGATATGTAACTGTAAATGGCACAAATTATGTGGTATTAAATGATCCTTGGGGACCTTGTGTGGGTCAAGAACGTTTAATTACATATGAAGAATATGTTGATCCGACTGGCGCCAAAACTCATTGGAATACGTGGTATAATATCAGTAAAAAATAACTTAAAAAATACAATTATGAAAAATATAAAATCAATTATAGCTGTTTTTTTAGCAGTAATTTCTACTGGTTTAATGGCTCAAACTACTGCTAATAATGGAATTAGAGAAGCTGCTGCTAAAGGAAAATCTGATTTGTTAAAGTTGCTTTCAGAAAACAAAGAGTTTAATTTTGGTGTTTCTGCTAGAGAGGTTGAAGTTGCTCAAATTTCTAATCCTATTGAATCTTTTAGCACAGAATTTAATAGTTTATTAAATGATACTAGTGGAAATATAGCAACGATTTCAAGAAGTGAGAATGTATATATCGTACCTCTTACTACTGAAAACAAAACAGTTACTACTATTAGCGTTGCCTCAAGTAGTAAAGGAACAAAAGTTGTAGAACTTGTTAATCAGCAGTATACATCTGAATTAAATGATTTACCAGTTGAAATAAAAAGGGCAAACTTTAAAGGTTTAAAAGTTATAAATGTTCCTAATATAGATGCCACTTTATATGTTTTTAACGATAAATGCTATACAAGCTATAATGGAAGAAGTGTTAGAGAAGGATCAAATATTTTAGAAGTTACACGACAGCTTCAAAATGACGCAAGAACATTCCAGGCTAAATTTGGCGAAGAACTTAAAAAAGGAAAATTAGTAAAATAATCTAAAAATAAATTATATTGATAAAGTCTGTTTAAATAACAGACTTTTTTTATTATTTATAAAATCTATTTAAAAATTAATTACAATAGATTTTTTTAAAAAAAGTGACTTTTATATTTTGTTTTTAAGACATTTTTAAAAATGATTAAGGTGATTTTATATCTTTTATTTAAAAAATACTTTAAATCGCTTAATTTTAAGTTTTGCCTATTTTTTGGTAGGAAAGCATAAAAAAACCACCAATTTTACATTGATGGTTTTTAGAATTAAAAAAATTACTTTTAAACTGTTTCTGGAGAGTCGTTGTCACCAAAATTTTCAGTTGGAAAATCTTTTTTATCTTCTGTTTTAGTTTTTCTGTATTTTTTCATCGATTCACCCACTTGGTTACTCGCTGTAAAACTAGCCACCATATTATTTAACATATCACTTCCTGCTTGTGGTGAATTTGGTAACAAAATTAAATTCGAATTTGCGTCGGCACCAATAGCTTGTAACGTATCATAATGTTGTGTTACTACAATTAAGGCCGAAGCTTCTTGTGAACTAATTCCTACTTGGTTTAAAGCATCTACACTTTCTACTAATCCACGAGCAATTTCACGACGTTGGTCAGCAATACCTTGACCTTGTAGTTTTTTACTTTCTGCTTCTGCTTTTGCTTTTGCTACAATTCTAATTCTACCTGCTTCTGCTTCATACTCAGCAGCCGTTTTTTCACGATCAGCAGCATTAATACGGTTCATCGCATTTTTTACTTGAATGTCTGGATCAATATCCGTAATTAAAGTATTGATAATATCGTATCCGTAAGTAGTCATTGCTTCATTCAATTCACGTTTTACAGCTACGGCTACATCATCTTTACGAACGAAAACATCATCTAAAATTAGTTTTGGTACTTCGGCACGTACCACATCAAATACATACGAAGTAATTTGGTCGTGAGGGTATTCTAACTTATAAAAAGCTTCGTAAGCTTTGTCTTGAATTACTTTAAACTGTACCGAAACTTTCAACTTAACGAATACGTTGTCTTTTGTTTTGGTTTCAATAATAACGTCTAATTGTTGAATACGTAAGTTTACACGGCCTGCAATTCTGTCAATTACTGGAATTTTAAGTTGTAAACCTGATTGGCGAATGCTATTAAATTTTCCAAATCTTTCGATTATAACAGCGGTTTGTTGTTTAACAGTAAAGAATGAAGAAATTAAAAGAATAAAGCCAATGAATAAAAAGGCTAAAAAAGGAATACTCATGTTTTCTAGATTTGTTTGTTGATTTATAGTATTTATACGGAGGTTTATTTTAAAAGTTACAAATATAAATTTGAATATTATATGTACTTTCGCCAAAATTTATGTAAATGAAGAAGTTACTAGTTACTTTATTGATTTTAAGCTTTGCTAATTCTTACTCTCAATATGGAAAAAGAGATGGAAATAGAATAGCAATTTCGGGAGGTATTATTCGAACAGGTTTAACTACGCCAAATTTTAATACTAAGCCAGGTATAGGATGGATAGGAGGTTTTTCTGTAAGAGGGAACTATTATAATGATTGGAGTATGATTTTTGGTATGCAGTTTATGGAAAGCAAATTTTCTGTTGAAACTCTTACGAAGGACGTTGATTATAAGCTACCAGCTGTTCAAATTCGATTATTATTAAGTGCAGATTTGATAAAAAAGTACCTATCTATTGATTTTGGACCTGTACTTCAAATTAATGACAAACTAAAATTGAATTCAAATGATGAGGATTTGATTATAAGTGGAACACTTTTAACAGCAAATGATATTATTGATGTATCTAAAATTAATGGAAATCTTTACATAGGATTTACTGTTGGAGGAAGCCGTTTGAAATTTGTTGGATTTTATCAATATGGGCTTAATAATTTTATGAATAAGCTTAATAATGATGATTTACGAGTTATTAGAAATAACAATCATAAATTTAAAGGGAATTTAGGCATATTGAGTGGCCAGTTACTTTTCAATTTATAAACATTACCTGCTTTTTGCAGGTTTTTTTATGACTTCTTAACCTTAATTTTTATTTATCTTATTTTTTTTATGATGTTTAGTTAACCGTGTTTTTGGGAGTTGCATTCTAATTTTACTTGGCAAACCTAAATCAACTAAACATGAAAAACTTTTACATTTTTTTACTTTTATTTTTCTCCTTCAATCTAACATTTGCAGATTCTTTTATCATTAAAGCAGATGGTAGTAAATCTCAAATAAAGAGCAACTCCTTTAGAGTTAATAGCTTAGAAAAGATGATTTATTATAAGTTAATTGATAGTGATAAAGAAATAAAACTGAATTTTAAAGACTTTGATTATGTTGTTTTTGGCGTGAATAAGTTCAAAACTTTTAGACTGAATAATTCTAGGGAAATTACTGGTTTTTTTGTTTTAACTGAAACTGAGGATAAAATGTTAATTACAATACCAACAGTAGATCCAGAATCTGATGGTAAAAAAGTTAATTATGTGTTCCACGTTATTGATAAAAATTACAATATCATTGAAAGTCATAATTTTAATAATCTTAAAAACCAAAAGAGTTCTAACGATCGCTCAGAAATTTATTCTAAAATCTCTTTTTATTTTTCAGAATGCATTAATTTAATTAACCGACTATCTGTTTATGATAAAAACACACACAGTATTGACAATTTATCAATTCTAAGTTTTTTTAATGCTCCAGTATACATAGAGTGTAAATAAAAAAGCCCCATTATTGGGGCTTTTTTTATAATGATTGAATTGCTTTTTCAATTCTTTTTATTGTTTCTTGTTTTCCTATGATTTCTACTATATCAAATAAATGTGGTCCCATCATTTTTCCAACAAGACTTAATCTAAATGGTTGCATTACTTTCCCCATTCCTATTTCATTTGCTGTTAACCAATCTTTAACTTCAGTTTCAATTGTTGCACTAGTAAAGTCTGAGATTCCTTCTAAAACAGTAATGAGCTGTCTCATTAAATCTGGCGTTTCCTCTTTCCAGTTTTTACTTGCTTTTTCATCATATGATATTGGAGCTACAAAGAAGTAATCGGTTAAATCCCATAAATCATTAACAAAATTTGCTCTTTCTTTATTTAATGAAACAATTCTTTTTACATCAAGAGAAGTTGAAATCTCTTTTTCAATAAGAACTTTTTGAAACAAATCTGCTAATTTCTCATCACTTTGCTTTTGTAAATATTGATGATTAAACCATTTGTTTTTTTCAGGATCAAACTTGGCTCCTGATTTATTTACACGGGCTAAATCAAACTTTTGAACCAATTCTTCTAGTGAAAATATTTCTTGTTCTGTTCCGTCATTCCAACCTAATAAAGCTAAAAAGTTTACAACTGCCTCAGGGAAGAAACCGTTTTCACGATATCCCATAGAAGTTCCTTCTTCAGTCTTCCACTCTAACGGAAATACTGGGAAGCCCATTTTGTCACCATCACGTTTGGATAATTTACCATTACCAATTGGTTTTAATATCAATGGTAAATGTGCAAATTCTGGAGCACCCCAACCAAAAGCTTTGTACAACAAAACGTGTAATGGCATAGATGGTAACCACTCTTCTCCACGAATAACATGTGAAGTTTGCATTAAATGGTCATCTACGATATTAGCTAAGTGGTAAGTTGGCATTCCATCACTTTTAAACAATACTTTATCGTCTAATAAATTCGTTTCAAATTTTATATCACCTCGAATAATGTCATGTAAATGTAAAGTTTCATTCACTGGAGTTTTAAAACGCACTACATAAGCATCGCCGTTTGCAATTCTTTTTTCCACTTGTTCACGTGAAACAGTCAATGAATTATCTAAAGTTTCACGAACCGAATGGTTATAAATAAACGTTTCTTTATTTGCTTCGGCTGTTTTACGTAATTCATCTAGTTTTTCTGCTGTATCAAATGCATAATACGCCCAACCATTTTCTATCAATTGGTCAGCATATTGCTTATATATTTCTTTTCTATCGCTTTGACGGTAGGGTCCAAACTTTTCATTTTTACCTACTGTTTCATCTGGAGCAATTCCTAACCATTCTAGTGCTTCCATGATATAAGCTTCAGCTCCTGGAACAAAACGAGTTTGATCAGTATCTTCAACTCTTAAGTAGAAAACACCATTGTGTTTTTTGGCAAATAAATAATTGAATAAGGCTGTTCGTACACCGCCTATATGTAAAGGTCCTGTTGGACTGGGTGCAAAACGCACTCTAACTGGCTTTGACATTGTATTAAAATTAGATTGCAAAGATAAAAAGACTTAAAGACAATAGGATTATTTTGAGGTATATCTTTTAAACCTAAATCTTTAAGTCTCTTTATGAAGTTTTAGTACTTTTTTACCTTTATTCTTTCGGAATTCTTTCGTTCATGACTTTAAACCAAAGAGGAGGAAAAAATGACATTACCATACTGGTTGGGTATCCATATGGCATTTGTGGAGAAACATCATGATACTCTAAAATTTGATATTTTTTTTGTGATTTATAATGATGATCAGAGTGTCTGGTAAGTTCGTATAATATAATTCGTCCTAATATATGATTTGAATTCCAAGAATGTTTTTCAGTTACTCGTTCATATCTTCCTGAAGCAGTTTGTTTGCGCATCAAGCCATAATGTTCTATATAATTTATAGTTTCTAGAAGTAAGAAACCAACTATTCCAGCAAATAATGCAACTAGAAAACCTTTGACTGCAAAAATTGAATAGATGGTTAACAAGTATACTATTTGAATTATGGTAAACCAAAACATATCATTTTTTAAACTGAAGAAATTAATCTTGTTTATTTCATTTAGTTTCCTCTGAATTTTCCATGCTTTAGTATAAGTTCCAGTTACAGTTTGTATCCAAAACGCATATAATGTCTGATTGTATTTTGCAGTTGAAGGATCTTCTGGAGTTGAAACATGTAAATGATGCCCGTGATTGTGTTCGATGAAGAAATGTGTATAATGTGAAGGAATTAATAATAGTTTGCCTAAAATTCTTTCAAATAAGGTTTCTCGATGTCCTAACTCGTGTCCTACGTTAATTCCGTTCGATCCTAATACAACTCCTAAACTTAAAATGCTTCCAATAATTTCAAATATTGTTAATTGTGATGTAGTGACTTTTGTTAATGTTAACCAAATCATTCCATAAACAATTGGAACATTTAAGTACAAAAGGATGTCATAAAAACGATTTGCTAATCTACTTTGCACTTCTGTTTCAGAGTAATTATTTTCATTTAAAGGTAATATCATCTCTAGAATAGGCAATAAAATAAAAGAATACGCCCAAGCTGAATATGCCCATAACCCTTGATAATATATCCCAAAAAATGCTACAATCGGAATTGAATAGGCTAGTAAGTACTTCATAATTTTAGTTTTAGTTTCTACTAAAATTACTAATTGTTTTGATATTCAGCAAAAATCGTAACTTTATAGGTTATAATTAAATAATTGGCATTGGATTCTAAAGCAATAATCTTTAATAAATTAGAAGAGTTCATAAAGAAATTCTATACTAATGAGCTCCTACGTGGAACGTTGTTCTTTGTAGGACTAGGTCTTTTGTATTTCCTTTTTACAAGTTTTATAGAATATTTTCTTTGGTTAAAACCAACAGGAAGAACTTTTCTTTTTTGGACTTTTATATTGGTGGAGCTAATTTTACTAGGAAGGTTTATTGTTTTTCCTTTATTAAAATTATTTAAACTTCAGAAAGGTATAGATTATCAAGAGGCATCAAAAATTATTGGGAACCATTTCTCGACAGTTAATGACAAGTTGATTAATTTTTTACAATTAGCAAATGATAAAGATCAATCAGAATTACTTTTAGCATCTATTGAACAAAAGGCTAATTCTTTACAACCCATTCCATTTACTAATGCTGTAGATTTTAATAAAAACAAGAAATTCATTCCGCTTGCTGCAATTCCAATTTTATTTATTCTATTCCTTACCATTTCAGGGAGAAAAGAATACATAACGGATAGTATGAGTCGTGTTGTAAATTTTAAAGAACAATACACTCCTCCTGCCCCATTCAATTTTGTTTTGGGTTCAAATTTGATTACTGAACAAAATAAAGATTTCGTTTTAAAAGTAAAAACTGTCGGCAAAGTCGTCCCAGAAAAAGCGATCATTTATATCAATAACGAAAGTTATTTTATGGAAAGTACAAAGCCAGGTGAATTTCAATTTTTATTTGAAAAGCCTTTAGAAAACATTCCTTTTCATATAGAAGCCAATGAAGTTTCTTCTTCAAACATGGTTCTTAACGTGACTAAAGTTCCCGCTATTGTAAATTTTGAGATGCGTTTAAATTTTCCTAGTTATTTAAACAAGAAACCTGAAACAATAAAAGGAACTGGAAATGCTATCCTACCAGAAGGTACTAAAGTATCTTGGGTAATGAATACTGTTGCTACAGATAATGTTAGTATTGTTGAAAATAGCAAATCCTCTAATTTTTTAAAATCTGATAAGAATTTTATTTTTTCAAAAAATGTTTATGAAAATACAGAATATCAGATAGTTACTTCTAATCACAAGGTGAAAGATTATGAAAAATTATCGTATTCAATCAATGTTTTAAAGGATCAATACCCTACAATTAAAGCAGATATTGCTCCTGATACCTTAAAGCTTGGGAAAAATTACGTTTTAGGACAAGTTTCTGATGATTATGGACTTCACAAATTGCAAATTGTTTATTATCCAGAGAATAATACATCCAAAGTTTATCGAGGAACATTGAAGGTCAAGAATGATGTTTATGATCAATTTGTTTTTTCATTTCCTAGTAACCTACCTATTGAAGAAGGTGTAGCGTATGAATATTATTTTGAAGTTTCCGATAATGATGCTTTGCATAATTACAAATCTGTAAAGTCTTCTGTATTTTCACATAGAGAAGATACAGAAACAGAAAAGCAAGAACAGTTTTTAGAAAACCAAAATCAAAGCATTCAAGGTCTTGAGAAATCTTTAAAAAATCAAGACAAACAACTTAACGAACTTGAGAAATTACAACAGACAAATAAAGAGAAAAAGGAACTTGATTATAAAGATCAGCAAAAAATAAATGATTTTATAAAACGTCAAAAACAACAAGAGGAAATGTTTAAGGAATTCTCTGAAAAGATGAAAGAGAATCTTGAAAAGTTTAATCCTAACGAAAAAGACGAAGATAAAGAATTACTCAATGAGCGTCTAAAAAAGGTTGAAAAAGATGCTGAAAAAAATCAAAAACTTTTAGAAGAATTAAAAGAATTGAACAATAAACTTGAACAAGAAGATTTATTTGATAGGATTGAAAAGTTCCAACAAAAAAGCAAAAATCAAACTAAAAGTTTAGAGCAATTAGTTGAGTTAACAAAAAGATATTACGTAGAAAAGAAAGCTGAACAGTTAGCTGATAAACTTGAAAAACTTGCAGAAAAACAAGAAAAGTTGTCAGACAGTAAAGAGAATTCTCTAGAAGATCAAAATAAAATTAATAAAGAATTTGAAGATTTAAAGAAAGAATTAGATGCACTTGACAAAGAAAATAAAGAATTAAAAAAACCTTTAGACATACCTAATGACAAAGAAAAGAAAGAAAGCATAGATTCAGATTTAAAGAACGCATCTGAACAATTAAAAAAGAATTCTCCTTCTAACGCTTCTCCTAAACAAAAGAGTGCAGCAAAAAAAATGCAACAAATGAGTCAAGGTATGCAAATGGAAATGCAAAGTGGTGAGCAAGAGCAACTAGAAGAAGATGTTAAAATGTTGCGTCAAATTTTAGATAATTTAGTTGAAGTTTCTTTTTCCCAAGAGAATTTATTGAAAAATATTAAAGAAGGTAATGGTAGTAATAATTCATTTGCTAAAAATTTAAAGCGTCAACAAGATTTAAAAAATCAATTTCGTTATGTGGACGATAGTTTATTTGCAATGTCTTTACGTAATCCAAAAATAGGTGAAAAAGTAATTACCGAAATTGGAAATATACATTACAATATGGATAAGAGTATTGTTTCTTTTACCGAAAATCAAATAGGACGCGGAACTTCTAGTCAACAATTTGCTTTAACTGGCGCTAACACTTTAGCGAATATGTTGGCTGATATTTTGAATAGTATGCAGATGCAAATGTCTGGACAAGGCCAAGGTAAACCTAAACCAGGAAAAGGACAAGGTGGAGGAATGCAACTTCCAGATATTATTAAAAAACAACAAGGTCTTGGCGAAAAAATGCAACAAGGCAATAAAGAAGGTGGGGATAAACAAGGGCAAAAGCCAGGTGAAAAACCAGGGGAAGGAAAGTCTGGACAAGGTAATTCAGGAGATCAAAACGGAAATAAATCTGGTCAATCTAAAGAAGGTGAAGGTAGTGCTAATGATGGTGAAGGTAATGCAAATGAAATTTTAGATATTTTAAAAGAGCAACGTCAATTAAGAGAGAGTTTAGAAAACGAGTTAAAAAAATTAGGCATGTCTGGCGCTGGTCAAGATGCCCTTAATAAAATGAAGCAAATTGAAAAGCAATTAATCAATAAAGGCTTCACACAAGAAGTTGTTCAAAAAGCACTGAATTTAAAATATGATTTATTAAAACTAGAGGAAGCAGCACAACAACAAAATCAAGACACCAAAAGAGAAGGTATAACTAATAAAAAAGAGTTTCAGAATAGCGCTCCTCCTCTACCTCAAAAGCTGCAAGAATATTTAAATAGTATTGAAATATTAAACAGACAAACATTACCTTTGCGCTCGCAATTTAATAAACGCGTTCAAGAGTATTTTAAAACCAATGATAAATTATAATTACGAATTAGATTTCAGTTTAGAAAATGAAGATTTATTTTCTACATGGATTGAGAATGTTGTTGATTCCGAAAGCAAATTTCTTGGTGAAATCTCATATATATTTTGTGATGATGAATATTTATTAGAGATTAATCAGCAGTATTTAGATCATGACACTTTAACCGATATTATTAGTTTTGATTACACTCAAGATAATGTTATATCAGGTGATATTTTTATATCAATCGAAAGAGTCGAAGAAAATGCAAAAGACCTAAATATTGATTTTCAAGAAGAATTAAAAAGAGTAATGATTCACGGAGTATTACATTATTGCGGATACAAAGATAAAACCGAATCAGATGAAATATTAATGAGATCTAAAGAAGATGAAAAAATTTCAATGTTTCACGTGAAACATTCTTAAACAACTTTAATTTATTTTCTGTTCCACGTGGAACAGAAAATAAATTTTATAATTAAAGCAAAAACTATATTGTTTCACGTGAAACAATATAGTTGTAAAACACCGGAAGGAAAATATGTTTTTAGAAAAGTATGATGTTATAGTAGTTGGGGCTGGTCACGCAGGGTGCGAGGCTGCTGCTGCAGCTGCAAATTTAGGATGTAAAACATTGTTGATTACAATGAGTCTTCAAAACATTGCTCAAATGTCTTGTAATCCTGCTATGGGAGGAATTGCAAAAGGGCAAATTGTTCGTGAGATTGATGCTCTTGGTGGTTATTCTGGTATTGTTTCTGATAAAACTGCTATTCAATTCAAGATGTTGAATAAATCAAAAGGTCCTGCAATGTGGTCACCTCGAGTTCAGTCTGATCGTATGCGTTTTTCGGAAGAATGGAGATTGATGTTAGAACAAACTCCTAATCTTGATTTTTACCAAGAAATGGTTTCGGGTATACTAACAGAAGGAGAAAAAGTAGTTGGAGTAAAAACCGCCATTGGACTTTCTATTTATGCTAGAACAGTTGTGCTTACTAATGGAACATTTTTAAATGGATTAATTCATATTGGTGAAAAACAATTTGGAGGTGGTCGCGCAGGTGAAAGTGCTTCTTATGGAATTACTGAGGATTTAATCAAATTAGGTTTTCAAGCCGGCAGAATGAAAACTGGTACTCCTCCTCGAGTTGATGGTCGTTCTTTAGATTATTCTAAAATGCGTGTTGAGCCTGGTGATGAAAATCCTTCTAAGTTTTCGTATTCTAATATTACGAAGCCATTAACTGTTCAACGTGATTGTCATATGACGTATACATCACCTTTGGTTCATGAATTATTACGCGAAGGTTTTGATCGTTCGCCTATGTTTAATGGTCGAATAAAATCTTTGGGTCCAAGATACTGTCCATCCATTGAAGATAAAATTAATCGATTTGCAGATAAAGATCGTCATCAACTTTTTGTTGAACCTGAAGGTTGGAATACAGTAGAAGTTTATGTAAATGGTTTTTCAACTTCGTTGCCAGAAGATGTTCAATTTAAAGCATTGCGTTCAGTAGAAGGTTTTGAAAATGTAAAATTCTTTAGAGCAGGTTATGCAATCGAATATGATTACTTCCCTCCTACGCAGTTAAAACATACTTTAGAGACCAAGTTAATTTCTGGTTTGTATTTTGCAGGACAAATTAACGGAACTACAGGTTATGAAGAAGCAGCTTCACAAGGATTGATGGCAGGTATTAATGCAGGTCTTAAAGCTCAAGATCGTGACGAGTTTACTTTAAAAAGAGACGAGGCATACATCGGTGTTCTTATTGATGATTTAATTACTAAAGGAACAGAAGAGCCTTATCGTATGTTCACTTCTCGTGCTGAGTATAGAACGTTGCTTCGACAAGATAATGCTGATTATCGTTTAACACCAATGTCGCACAAAATTGGTTTAGCTTCAGATGATAGAATGCGACGCATGGAATATAAATTTAATGAGGCTGATAAAATGGTTAACTTTTTCAAAGAAACTTCTGTTTCAGTTGCAGAAGCCAATCCTGTTTTAGAAGCAAATGATAGTTCTACTATTTCTCAAGGAGATAAAATGTTTAAAATATTTTCTCGACCTCAAATCGACATGAATGATATGTTGCAATTTGAAAAAGTTGTTGACTATACTAAGGAGCATGATTTAGATACGGAAATTTTGGAGCAAGCAGAAATTCAAGTCAAGTACTCTGGTTATATCGAAAAAGAACGAACCAACGCAGAGAAGTTGCATCGCTTAGAAAATATACGCATCCCTGATAATTTTGATTATGATTCATTGAAATCATTATCATACGAAGCTCGTGAGAAATTAAAAAACATTAGACCAGTAACCATTTCTCAAGCATCAAGAATTAGTGGGGTTTCTCCTAATGATATTTCGGTGATGTTAGTCTATATGGGAAGGTAATTTTAAATTTGTTTCACGTGGAACGAGAATAAGATGGCAAACTTTCAAGAAACTAAATTTTATATTTTAATAGTTATTGAAATCTTAATAATGTTTTTGTTTTTTATTTTAAGAAAAACAGAAAAGAAAAGAGACAGAGATTTATTTAATAAAAATAAAAATTTTGAATTTGAAGATAAATTTAGATTTTGGAGATTGTATATTTTACCCTTTTTTGTATTTATTATAGTTTTGATTGAGATTTTTAATAAACTATATAATTATTTTTATTTTAATATTGATTTATAATTTAACGCTCAATTTTTGAGCTTTTGTTTAAAATAACATAATGAATTTTTCAACACAAAATGTTTATATCAAAGTTCAAGATCATTCTGTATCTAAAGAAAACTTCGAATTATTGATAGACGAAGACCTACAATTATTAAAAACCCACCCTCAACCAGAATTATCGGTTCTAGGGAAATATTACGAAAGCGATGATTATATTTCACATACAGATGCTAAACGTTCTGTGTTTGAAAAAATGTACCACTTAGTAAAATCATATTCTTTAAAAAAGAAAGTTGGTATTATTAATTCATATCATCCAGAAAAAGGAGCTTTATTAGATATTGGAGCTGGTACAGGTGACTTTTTAGCTATTGCCAAAGACTCTGGATGGAATATCACTGGCATTGAGCCTAATGAAAATGCTAAAAAGTTAGCCCTTTCTAAAGGAGTTTTGTTTGAAAAAGATATCGAAAGTATTGATAATCAGTTGTTTGATGTTATAACTATGTGGCATGTACTGGAACATGTACCTGATGTAACCCATCAAATCAAAGAATTAAAACGTTTGTTAAAACCTAACGGAACAATTATTATCGCTGTTCCTAATTACAAATCATTTGACGCTGAATATTATGGAAAATTTTGGGCAGCTTATGATGTACCCAGACACCTTTGGCATTTTTCAAAAACAAGTATCGAAAAATTAGTTTCACGTGAAAATATGAAATTGATTAAAATCTTACCAATGGTTTTTGATAGTTTTTACGTCTCTCTTTTATCTGAAAAATACAAAACTGGAAAAATGAATTTTTTTAACGCTTTTTGGATTGGTTTACGATCAAATTTAAAAGCAATTACTTCTAAAGAATTCTCATCTCATATTTATATCATAAAAAACAACTAAAACGTATTTTTATGCGTTTTAAAGGGATTTTAAGGTGTTTTATGCAGAAACACCTTTCTTGTTTTTAAAACGGTCTCTAATTGGATTTATTTATTTAGTTTTTCATTGTTAATAATTATGATTTTTAAACGCACTATAAATTTTTATTATTATCTGTTTTAGAGTCAATTTTTTTGGCTTCTCTCCTATTTCAACTTTTTTGTCTATCGTAAAAAAACATTTGTCTTTCACTTTAAAATAAAAATTCTATTTTTACCAAAATTTAAAAAATTAACAACTTAAAATAAAAATGAAGAAAATTGTAGTAATGGTTGCTGTGGTAATTTCGGCAATTGCATGTAATAAAACTCCAGATGCAAAAGAATTCAAAACAGCATACATCGATACTCAAAAATTGATGGAAGATTATACTGAAGCTAAAGAATTAGACGAAAAGTATAAAACTAAAGGGGAAGTTATGGGTCGTGAGCTTGAAGTTGCTGCAAAAAAACTTAAAGCGGAGATGGATGGTTTTCAAAAAAACGCAATGGCTAAAGGTCAAATGTGGGCACAACAAAAAGGTTCAGAATTGCAACAAAGAGAGCAACAATTAGGTTATGCTCAACAAGCAATGCTTCAACAATTACAACAAGAAAGTGGCAAAGAATTAGATACTATTGTAAAGCAAGTAAAAGCCTTTATTAAAGACTATGGTAAACAAAAAGGGTATGATTATATCTACGGTACTGGTGATGCTGCTACTATTTTATATTCAAAAGATTCTTATGACATTACAGGTGAAGTAACAAAAGCTTTAAATGAAAAGTATGAAAGTAAAGCTAAAAAATCTGATTCTAAAGAAGAAACTAAGAAAGAAGATAAAAAGTAATCTTAAATTATAGTTATAAAAAAAGCGCTCATATAGAGCGCTTTTTTTATATGAATTATTTTTTTATTCTAATAAAAACATACCAATAACAGCCACAATAAAATAAATAGCAATGGTTCTAGCGCCGTCATAATCTTTTGCAACACGTTGGCCAAATAATAACATTAATAATGTTACACATGAAACAAGTATCCCATAAGTTGCAAAAGTATCACTATTACTTATTTGTATTTCAATCATTCCAACAATACAAAGTAAGCCAGCAATTAGTTCAAGAATTAAAATAATTTTTAAGGAAAAATCCACTTTTCCATCAAAGAAAGTACCTTTAAAATGTTCTTTTAGCCAACTTAAATTACCTTGATAATCAGTGAATTTGTCATATCCTGCTTGTAAAAAAGTAATGGCTAAAAATAATAAAACAAGTAGTGAGGATAAATTGTGCATAAGTTTAGTTTTTGTGTATTAGACGGGTTAGTTTTATAGATAAATCGGTTAAAATAATTTTAGCATTTCCGTTACGTTCAATATGATAAACAGCATCATTTAGTTCTTTGTAAATATCAGTAATATTATTACCAGTTATAAAAGGAGCAAATTTTTTCATGTCAAATCCTTGAATTCCAGATTCATAATATACTAATGGATCAGCTTGATAATTTAATAATAAGGCTTGTCTAAACATGTCGGTACAAAAGTGTAAAAATTTCTTTTGCGTTTCTCTTCCTAATTTAGCTATATCTTCGCTCCAATTGATTAAATCTTGAATAGCACTAGCATTTCCTTTAGCTCTAAAAGCAGCTCTTACCCAGATAACAAACCATTCTTCAAAAGGAGCATCTTCATTTACTTTTTGGCATAATTGTAATGCTTTGTTGTAATTACCTTGAGATTTGTGTGCAATAAGCAAGGCTTCCCTCTCCCCTATACTTTCAAATTCAATCAAATGTTTAGCAATGGCTGATTCGCTTAGCTTTGGAAAATTGATAACTTGACATCTTGAGCGGATAGTTTGCAATATATCCTCTTCATTTTCAGATATTAAAATAAAAATTGTTCTATCAGTCGGTTCTTCTAAAAGTTTTAATAATTTATTGGATGCAGCAATATTCATTTTATCTGCCATCCAAATAATCATGATTTTATAACCACCTTCATAGGATTTTAAAGATAAGGATTTTAATATTTCGGTAGCATCTTCGACTCTTATTTCACCTTGTTTATTTCCCACACCAAGTTTATCATACCAATCAAACAAGCTTCCGTAAGGTTTTTCAGTTAAAAATTCTCTCCATAAAGGTAGAAAATCTATGCTTTTAGGCTTAGATTTTACATCTTCGGTTGTAACTGTTGGATAAACAAAATGAAGATCTGGATGTGAGAAGTTTTCAAATTTAAGATTACAGGCTTCGTTTCCATTGGTGTTTTCAGAACCTTTATTTTGGCATAAAATATATTGTGAATATGCAATTGCTGTTTGAAGAACTCCACTACCCTCTGAGCCTATAAATAATTGAGCATGAGGGATTCTACCATTATTAGTACTTACTAATAGGTGATTTTTTATATGTTCGTGACCAACTATTTTTTTAAATAACATTCAATAATTTTAATTTATGTAAAAGTAATTAAGAAATCAATTGTTAGTGTTTTTGTTAATAAAAAAATCAAAAGATTGTTTTTTTAAGCTTTGTTTAAAATAAAAAAACATAAAAAGTATTCAAAATTAATGAGTTATAAAAAAAAATGTATACTTTTGTAGCCGATGAAGTAAAAAAATAATCGATGAAATGCATGTTTTTGATTTTTTTTACATATTTTTAACAAAACAAAAAATTTTGGCACGCTTTTGGTTAGTTAGTTCTAAAAATAAATGCATTATTTTTTATAAATGATTTAAATGAAATAAACAAGGAGTTTTGAGTTTTTTTATAAAAAAGTTTTTAAAAACTTGTTTTTTCAATTTAAAGGCCTATTTTTGAACTATTAGATTAACTAATTAAAATTACAACCACATGAAGAAAATTATCTTTTTTGGACTATTTACACTTTTTGCACTTAATGTTAATGCTCAGGCTAAAGGAAAGCCTCAAAGTATTATCAGTACAGGGGCTTCAATGAGAAAGTTTCATGAAAAAAGCGAGCTTGAGACTATGCAAAAAGGACAACTTTTAGAATTATACATCGAGAGAATTAAAGTTCTTGTAAATACTTTACCGTACATCGCATTAACAACAAAACCAGGTGTTACAATGCAAGATGTTGGTATTCCTGAAAGCACAGAGAATAGTAAATTTCTTGATTCACAAAAAGAAAATACATTAAACTTTTTAAACGCAACTGTTGAATTTCAAAAGCGTATGACTCCATATGCAGATAAAGGAAATCTTATTTCTTCTATCTTGTACTATGAATCAATGCTTAGAGAGCTTAATCAGTTGAATGAGCAATAAAAAATAAATATTATTTGAGTAATTTAGTACTAACACTCTAACCCAAATCCCATGAGAAAAGTATTCAACATCACATTAATGGCAATGCTAGTGGCTGCAACAGCTACTGCGCAACAAGAAAAGGGAATAATTGGTTCTAGTAACTGGTTAAATAATTGGACGGAATTTAAACCACAAAATACTGAGTATAATGAAACTAATCAGATTTTGTATGGTAAAATTACAACAAACACAACATTGTTGAAGAAGAACACGTACCTATTACAAGGTCCGGTATACGTAACTAACAATGCAGTTTTAACAATTGAACCAGGAACTGTTATCAAGGGTGATTATGAGACTAATGGAGCCTTAATTATTACTAAAGGCGCTCAAATAATTGCTAATGGAAACGAGACAGATCCAATTGTATTCACATCAAATAGACCTCAAAGAAAACCAGGAGACTGGGGAGGTTTAATAATTTTAGGTGACGCTCCTATTAATAAATTTGGTGGTACATCATCTATAGCTTTTGAATTAGATCCTTCACAAACAATTTATGGAGGTACAAACCCAATGGCAAATTCAGGAATAATGAGATTTTTAAGAATTGAGTTTGCTGGTAAAAAAATCAAAGGTTACAAAGATTACAATGCTTTATCTTTAGCAGGAGTTGGTAATAAAACAGTTATTGAGAATGTAATGTGTAGTTTTCCTCAGGGAAACGCATTCGAAATCCTTGGAGGAGATATGACTGTTAAGAACATGGTTTCTTTACGTTCTTCTGGAGATGATTTTAGATTCACACAAGGAGCGCAAGTAAAAATGGATAACTCATTAGCAGTTAGACATTCTTACTACTCTGGAGCTACTCGTTCAAGATGTTTAAACGTTACTTCTTATGACAAAAAAGAAGAAGCTGATTTTTCTAAAGGATTAACAAATGTAGTTGCGACAAACTGTACTTTAGTTAACACAACAGATAATTTGGCTCAAGATTTAGCTAGTGGATTAGTTAAAGAATCAGTTTTTATTGCTGATAATGCTTCATTAGCTCTTAAAAGAAGTGTTATTTCTGGATTTAGCCCTGCAGTTATTCTTGATGATGAAATCAAAATGGATAACGCTAATTTAAAGAGAATTAAATTTGAACAAATGTATTTCAACAATTGTAAAGGAAATATCTTTGTAGAAAATTCAACAAACAATGAAGATTTAGAAGATTACTACGGTAATCCACAATTTTCAAATTTATATGAGCACACTCCTAATCAGGAAATGTTTATAGATATCAAAGCAAAAACCCCAGATTTTAGAGTTAAAATCGGTAAGATTACTGCTTCAAAATAATTAAAAAAGACAATAAAAATCCATTAAGAGAATACTTTTAATGGATTTCTTTGTTTTTATACAATAAGTTGAAGAAAATTGA
The DNA here is from genome assembly GCF_900142035.1 of Flavobacterium terrae. Taxonomy (GTDB): domain Bacteria; phylum Bacteroidota; class Bacteroidia; order Flavobacteriales; family Flavobacteriaceae; genus Flavobacterium; species Flavobacterium terrae. The sequence goes on from NZ_FQZI01000001.1 coordinate 406,608, forward strand.
GTTACCATTGTTGTATCCTTAATTAGGGTTTATGGAAAGAAAAATACTATCTAGCTTACAGTTCGCTTTTATCTTTGTTTTGATACTTTTTCAAAGCAAAGTTTTTGCACAAATAGGAACACCTACTTTTGTGTTTACTCAAATGTGTGCAGAGCCTCCACCCTATACATTTCCTTATAATCCATCAACTTCAAATTTTAACGAATGGACTATAAATTTTACGTTTGGGTCTCCTGGGAATTATGTGTTAGAAATGTCTGATCCTAATGGTTCATTCCTTTCTTCTCCTTTACCAACTTTAACGATTTTAGCATCTCAAACAGCAACTAGCCCTGGAAGTTTTACTTTTAGGCTTCCTAATAATTTAGTAGGAAGTGATAAATATAAATTTAGAGTTAAAAATATAGCAACTAATCCTGCCACGGCTGGGCCATCAACAGGAGCCGTTCCTAATCCAGATCCTTCACTACCAGGAAGGACTGGGATATCAGCTTATTACAAGGCTTTTATTAATAACTTTACAATTAATAATAATGCTTCTGCCCTTGGAATATGTGGGTCTGGAAGTGTTGAACTAAAAATTGACTCAGGAAATTCATCAACATCTCCGTTATCATTTACAAACCTTAAATACAAATGGTACAGAGATGATGTTGTGGTTCCAGGTGAAACAGGACCAAACTTAATGGTTAATACATCGGGTAACTATTATGTTGTTATTGACTATGGACCCTGTACAACACTTTCTTCAGAGTTTAAATCTCAAACAGTAGCTGTTACAGTTATTTCATCTGGTCAAACATTTACAATTACATCAAGTGGCGGTACAAATATTTGTCCTTCTTCGCCTACAACACTTAGTACTCAGTCTGGATATTCATATCAATGGTTTAGAGATGATGTAGCAATTGCTGGAGCGACATCCAATACATATGTAACAGGTGTTTCGGGAACTTATAAAGTAGTGGTTGGACAAGGAAGTTGTGCTTCTACATCGAATAGTATAACTCTTAATGCAGAGACATTTAATACTTCTCTTGATGTGAGTTTAGATCCTATTATTAATTTTATAGAGGATGGAGAAACTATAAATATCACAGCAACCACAGATGCAGCTTCTCCTACTTTTGAGTGGTTTTTAATAGGTAATCCAACAGCATTATCCACTACAAATACATTAACAACATCTACACCAGGTAATTATAAATTAAGAGTTACTCAAACATCTGGATGTGTGTTTTCAAAAGAATACTTCTTCACCTTAAAAGTTGGTGTTGACCCTACAGAAATTCCAAACACAATCAGTCCTAATGGAGATCTTACAAATGATACGTGGATCATTCCACAAGAATATATATCAGAAAACACAGAAATTTTTATAGTAGATTCTTTTGGAAAAGAAGTGCTTAAAACAAAAAATTATCAAAATGATTGGCCCCAAACCAACATCGAATTTAAATCTGTGAACCCAGTTTATTATTATATTATTTCTAAAGACGGAAGCGCAGTTAAAAAAGGATCGATTACCGTAATCAAATAAAGTATGAGAAAAGGATTATTATGTTTTGTTTTAATGTTATGTTTATTTGAGACCGCTCTTGCTCAAACAGGAGATGGTGTTATGTCTTTTGACGTACCTGCAAAAAACTCATTAAAATTCAATAAATTTTTAATTAATCCTACTTTTTCATTTGTTAGAGAAGACGAATCCTTTATTACTTTTTTAAATAAAAGACAATGGACAGGCTTTCAAGATGCTCCAACAGCCTATTTTTTTAGTTATTCTGGGAAGTTTAGAGAACAGAATGGTATCGCTGTAGGTGCTTTTCAAAGGAATTTTGGTATTTTAACTTCCTTTGGCGCAGTTGTTAACTTTGCTAGAAGTATAGAAATATCTAATGAAAGTAATTTTACCATGGGACTTAATCTAGCGTATGTTAATAGCGGATTAAATACTGGTAAAGTAAAAGTAAACGAAACTACAGATTTGTCATTACAAAGCGTTCCTAAAAATTCTTTAGTTACAATTAATCCTGGGATTAATTACAGTACTGGTTTTATCGATTTAGGATTAAGCGCAAATAACATTTTTACATATAATTTTAATAATTCTGAAGTTGTACCAGATGACCCGATGAGAGGTGTTGCGGCACATTTAATGTATACAGGTTATATGTACAATTCAGGCCTTTTTGAAAACGGAAAATTTTCTGCATTGATAAAAGGTGAAATGGGTAAAGAAAAGACAATTTTTTCCGGATCAATTTTAGTTAATGCTCCAAAAGCAGGTTGGTTTCAAGCGGGTTATAATAGCTTATATGGAGTTTCTGGTGGATTAGGTTTGATTATCGCTAAAAAAATATCTTTAGGTTATGTTGTTGAAAAAAGCTTAGGGAGCTATTCAGACTTTGGACTTTCTCATGAGATAACTCTTGCTTATAAAATAAGAGGTTATGGAGATTATGAAGACGCTAAACCTATAGTTAAAGCTACAAATAAAACTAATCCTTATAAAAGACCAGTTGCAGTTAAGAGAAAATCTCCAGCTGAACTTAAAAAAGAGCGCGATGCTCAGTTAGCATTAAAAGCTCAACAAGAAAAAGAACGTTTAGAAGCGGAAAGATTACGTAGAGAAAAAGAGTTAGCAGAAGCAAAAGCGAAAGCTGAAGAAGCTGCTCGTATAAAAGCAGAACAAGAAAAAGCATTGGCTGAAGCAAGAGCGAAAGCAGAGGCAGAAGCGAGACTTAAAGCAGAAAAAGATAAAGAGAATGCTGTGTCTGAAGCAGAGCGTTTGAGAAGAGAAAAAGAAGCAGCAGCTTTACAAGCAAAATTAGATGCTGAAGCAAAAGCAAAAGAAGCAGCAGAAAGATTAAAAGCAGAGCAAGAAAGAGCTCGTTTAGAAGCAGAGCGTTTGCGTAAAGAAAGAGCAGATGCAGAAGCTAAGGCTAAAGCAGATGCCGCAGCTCAGGCAAAAGCAGAAGCTGATAGAATTGCTAGAGAAAAAGCAGAAGCAGCAAGAATAGCTAAAGAGAAAGCAGATGCAGAGGCAAGAGCAAAAGCTGAGGAAGCAGCTCGATTAAAAGCAGAACAAGATCGTCTAGCAAAAGAACAGGCAGACGCAGCAGCAAAAGCTAAGGCAGAATCAGATGCTAGAGCAAAAGCAGAGGCTGAGCGAATTGCAAATGAGAAAGCCGAAGCAGCAAGAATAGCAAAAGAACAAGCTGATGCAGCAACAAGAGCAAAAGCAGAAGCAGATAGAATTGCAAAAGAGAAAGCAGACGCAGAAGCAAAAGCTAAAGCAGAGGAAGCAGCTAGATTAAAAGCAGAACAAGATCGTCTTGCAAAAGAACAAGCTGATGCGGCAGCAAGAGCTAAGGCAGAAGCAGATGCTAGAGCCAAAGCAGAGGCTGAACGAATTGCAAATGAGAAAGCTGAAGCGGCTAGATTAGCAAAAGAACAAGCTGATGCGGCAGCAAGAGCAAAAGCAGAAGCAGATAGAATTGCAAAAGAGAAAGCAGACGCAGAGGCAAAAGCTAAAGCTGAGGAAGCAGCTAGATTAAAAGCAGAACAAGCAGAGGCAGCAGCTAAAGCTAAGGCAGAAACAGAAGCAAGAGACAAAGCTGAGGCTGAGCGAATTGCAAATGAGAAAGCTGAAGCGGCTAGATTAGCAAAAGAGCAAGCAGAGGCAGCAGCAAAAACAAAAGCTGAAGCAGATGCAAGAGCCAAAGCAGAGGCTGAACGAATTGCAAATGAGAAAGCTGAAGCGGCTAGATTAGCAAAAGAACAAGCAGAGGCAGCAGCAAGAGCAAAAGCCGAAGCAGATAGAATTGCAAAAGAGAAAGCAGACGCAGAAGCAAGAGCCAAAGCTGAAGAAGCAGCTCGATTAAAAGCAGAGCAAGAACGTTTAGCAAAAGAACAAGCAGACTCTCAAGCAAGAGCAAAAGCTGAAGCAGATGCTAGAGCAAAAGCGGAACAGGAACGTTTAGCTAAAGAAAAAGCTAATGCTGAAGCTAAAGCAAGAGCAGAAGAAGAAGAAAGATTGAGAAAAGAAGCTGAAGCTAAAGCAAGACTTGAAGCAGCAAAAACAGCTGAAGATAAAGAGCTTGATAACTTAACTCAAGTTATAGATGATTCTAAGAAATATCAAACAGAATCGTTAAACAAATTTGAGTCAATGGTTAATGAAAAAGCTAGAGAATTATCTGAATTAAGAAAAGAAAATGATTTATCAGAGCAAGGAATAGCAACGCAACAAAAAGAAGTAGAATTCCAAAGTGGAGCTGCTGCTAATAGAGCGTTAGAAGCTTTAAAAGCTGAAATCAACGAAAATTCTAAAAACCAAGCTTCAAGAATTAAAGAGTTTGAAACTTTAGCTGCAGAAAGATTGAAAAAAGTTCCAGGTAAAAATGATCTATTAAATCAATCTTATGCTAGAACTTTAGAACAATTAAAAGCAGAGAAACTAGCATCAGACAAACAAAATGCTCAGTTATTATTAAGATTGGATCAAATTAAAAATGAAATAGAAGTTGAGAAAAAACGTCGTATTAAACGTGCTACATTTGATAGTAATCAAACTAAATATGTAAAAGATAGAGCGACCTTAAAACAAATTAAAGAAACAACTTCACCAACTGGTTTAACATATACACCTGCAGATTTTGATTATGGTGACGAGGATCAAGCAAATATGCAGATTGTTAAAAACATTGATAATGTTGATGGAGGTTTCTATTTAGTTGTAGCAGCTCATAAAGATGAAGCAAAACGTGATGCATTTATTAAGAAAGCAATACAAGCAGGTCAAACTAATATTGATTTCTTCTATAATGTAGCAACAGGAACATATTATATTTATCATCAGAAATTCTCTGATATTCAAGATGCTACATCAGCTCTTGAAAACAAGGGTAATAAGGCAGTTAATGCAAAAATGGTAATAGTTAAGATTGAAAAATAATAGAAAGATTTGTTAATGTTTTATTGTGTAGCTAAAAAAAAGTCATAAAAAAATGTTAACTACGTAAAAAATAAATAAATTTATTGCACCAAAACTAAAACGTAACCTTATGAAATTAAAACAGCACTTACTTATCGTTTTAATGATTATTCTGAGCAGCTTAGGAACCTACGCCCAAGTTGCTGTGCCTTTTACACAAAGGTTAGCCGGAGGAAGCATTAGAATTAAAGGAGATATTGTTTTTGTTGGAAACAACATAACAAATCGTGCTCCAGCTAATTCTCCTTCAGACGCGAATAATCCTTATAATGGAACAGCGAATAATAATGGTTTAAATTTTGAGTATATTGATGTTGATGGTGATCCTTCAACTTTCAGTTCAAGTACGGCAGATTTAAATATTTCTACTAGCTGTAAAAGAATTGTGTATGCAGGTCTATATTGGACTGCAACCTATCCTTTTGAACGATCTGGACCTAATGGAGATGGAACATCTTCTAACTATACTGGTTCTCCAAGAAATAATTCTTGGAATCAGGTTAAATTTAAAGTACCTGGTGGAACATATGTAGATTTAGTTGCAGACAACGCCGCAGATCCACCTGGTGATGAAGATAGTATTATATTTGACGGTTTTAATGCAGCTAATCCAAGTGCCTCTTTTTATGCGGCTCCTTATGTTTGTTATAAAAATGTAACTAGTTTAGTTCAAGCTCTTGCAAATGCTAATGGAACTTATGCAGTAGCAAACCAAAGAGCGGCTAGAGGTATTCGCCCAGATGGTATTTCGAGTGGATGGTCATTAGTTATAATTTATGAAAGTCCAACATTACCAAGTAAGTATATTTCTACTTTTGATGGTTATGCAAATATTTATGATGGAATTAATGCTGCTAATGCAGTAGATTTTAATGTAAATGGATTCCAAACATTACCAGCTCCACTTCCAGTTAGAGCTCGTATTGGTGTTTCTTCATTAGAAGGAGATGTAAGTTTAACTAACGATAGATTTAGAATTAGAGCTAATTCGGTTGGTGGATTTACTACATTATCAAATGCAGTTAACCCTGCGGATAACTTTTTCAATGGTTCTATTAGTAACAATGGAGCAATTCTAACTAATAGAAATCCAAACAGTTCCAATACTTTAGGTTATGATTTAGATATTGTTAATGTTAACAATCCTGGAAACGCTGTAATTCCCAATGGTGAAACTGGAGCAACCCTTCGTGTAACAACTAATGGAGATGCTTATGGTACTTATTTAACAACTTTTGATGTTGAAATCATTGAACCTGTAATATCATTAACAAAAGTTGTTCAAGATATAGCAGGTAATGATATCGGAAATGCTGAAGTTCAATTGTGTCAAGACCTTGTCTATGTAATCGGATTTCAAAATATTGGTAATGACGATGCGCAAAATTTTACAATTCGAGATGTACTACCAGTAAATGTTACCTTTGACCAACTTACCACAGCAGGAGCCTTACCTGCGGGAGTAACTATTCAGTCTTATAATGCTGCAACCAGAGAGGTTGTTTTTGCTATTAATAATAGTTTGGTTAATCAAAATGACCCAAGAGTTGAAATACGCTTAAGAGTTAAAGTCGTTTGTAGTTGTTTAGAAATGGACGATGCATGTTCTAATTTAATCCAAAATCAAGCATACGCAACATATCAAGGGGTTTTAAATACAGCTCAAATTACAGATGATCCAAGTTTATCTGCATTTTTAGCATGTAACTTAGGAGATCCAAGTCCAAGTAACTTTTTAGTAAACCTTGATAATTGTAACTTTACAAGAACTGAGGTTCTTTGTGGACCAAGTATTGTTTTGACAGCTGCAAATGGATATGAAAGTTATGTTTGGAGTGGACCTGGCACAATTACACCAGTTCCTGGAACAAACAATCAGTCAGTAACTGTAACACAACCTGGAACATATACTGTAAATAACAATATTAACACTTCACCTTGTAAATCGATAGTAGAAACTATCAATGTAATTACATATGGTGCTGGTGTAACAAATCCAGTTATCCCTTATGCTGATCAAGTTGTAATTTGTCCTAATAACGGAAACCAACTTCCACTAATATTTTTATGTGGTGCAGGGGATTCACAGTTAATACAAACAAATATTACTGGAGCAACTGCTATCGAATGGTATCAATTAAGTGGAACGTGTACCCCACTACCTGCAGTAAACTGTCCAAATGAAAACACAAGTTGTGTATGGAATTTACTTAATACAGGTCCTAACTTTACAGTAACTGTTGCTGGAGAATATAGAGTTATTGTTAGATTCCCTGGAGGTTGTGATAGAACATTCTATTTTAATGCATATGAAAATGTATTGAACCCTACTTATGTAAGTAGAGATGTTATTTGTACAACATTAGGTCAAATAATTGTAAATAATGTTCCAGCTGGATATGAGTATAGTTTAAGTCCAAGTGGACCTTGGCAAAGTTCTAATATTTTTAACGGCTTGTCAGCAGGTACTTATACAGTATATATAAGACAAGTTGGTGTTACTGGAGGATGTGTATTTACAATTCCAAACATTGGTATAAGAGCAAGAAACTTTACAGTTACATCTGTAGTTACACAGCCATTGTGTACAGGTGATAAAGGAAGTATTAATCTTGCTGCTAATGATGGGGAACCACAATATACATTTACTATTCTTCAAGGGGCTACAGTGGTAACATCTGTTGGTCCAATTGTGGCAAGTAACTATGTGTTTAATAACTTAAATCCTGGAAACTATACTTACCAAGTAACAACTCAAGATGGATGTAATGTAACAGGCAGCTTCACAATTAATACACCACCTGTATTAACAGTAACTGCAGCATTAACTAAACCATTAACATGTACAGATGGTGAAATTACAGTTTATCCAGTAGGAGGAACAGCTCCATATAATTATGTTATTACAGGTGCTGTTACAGTTACACAATCTTCTCCTGTTATTGTAGCGCCAGTTGCTGGTACGTATAATATTCAAGTTGTAGATTTTAATAACTGTAGTGCAACTACTTCAATAGTTGTAAATCAAGTTCAGCCACCAGTATTTACTATAGCTGATACTGATATTTTATGTGCTAGTTCAGGAAATTCAGGAACGATTACTATTAATGTAACAAACGCTAATGGTAATACATTAATGTATAGCATTAATAATGGTACAAGTTTCTCTTCTTCAAATGTATTTACAAACTTAGCACCTGGTACATATAATGTTGTGGTACAATACACATATGGTGGTCAAGCATGTACTACAGCACCTCAAGCGGTTGTTATAACAGCGCCACCTGCATTAACAGGAACTGCAACTTTAACAACAACATATACCTGTTCTCATCCAGGAGTTATTACAGTAACTGCATCTGGAGGAACACCTGGATATACTTACAGTATTGATGGTGTAAATTTCCAAGTTGGTAATACATTTACTATAAATGCAGCTGGAACATATACTATCACAATTAAAGATACTAACGGATGTACAATTACTCGTACAGTAGTTGTACCAGCTTTGAATGGTCCAACAGATTTAGAGATAAAAACTCAGATAAGAGTAACTTGTCCTACTTTAACTGGAGCATTAAATATTGGTATTGTTTCTCCAGCTACAGGTGGTTGTGCGGCAAGACGTTATAGGATTGTTTCTCCAATAGTTACACCTTATAATTCAAGTGGTAACTTCTTAAATTTACCACCGGGGGCTTATACTTTCGAAATTATCGATTGTAACGATTGTACATATCAAGAAACTTTTGTTTTAGATCCTATAGTACCTACGGTTATCACACCTCAAGTAGTCAGTAATGTGAGATGTTTTGGTACTGCTACAGGAAGTGGTCAATTTATTATATCAAATATTCCTAATGGAACAGATTACAATTATACTGTAACTAATTCTGGGGGAACTACAATTACATCAGCAAGTGGAACAACACCAGCTTCTGGTTCTACTAATATTACTGTAAACTTGCCAAATTTACCTGCAAGTACTTATACTATTTCTGTATATAATAACTATAATAAATGTACTGATACAGCATCGTTTACTATAACTCAACCAGCTTCGGCTTTAACAGCATCTTTAACTTCTACTCCAATAACGTGTACAACAAATGGTACAGTAACAGTTAATGCATCTGGTGGATGGGGAGGATACGTTTATACGATAGCTCCTAATGCTGGTATTACTCAATCTGGTAATACATTTAGTAATATTACAGCAGGTACATATACATTGACAACTACAGATTCTGGAGGATGTCAAGTAACAAACTCAATTACATTTACAAATGCACCAGCATTATCTGCAACAATATCTGCAACTTCAGATTTTTGTTATGATACAACAAATGCAGCGACTATTGTTGTAACTCCTTCAGGAGGAACACCACCTTTTACGTATACAATTAATGGAACTCCAAATTCACCAAACACATCTAATACGTTTGGTCCATTAACACCAGGAACTTACAATATTGTGGTTACTGATAGTTTTGGATGTACATTTGCTTTACCTTCACAAACAATTAATCCTCAACTTACGTTAAGTACAAATTTAACTAAGGATCTTGATTGTACAGCTTCACCTAATGCTGTGATAACAGGTACAGTTTCTGGAGGTTATCCAGGATATACATATACTGTTAATGGTGGACCAGTAACTCCAATTGCAGGAACAACATTTACATATTCTACGGCGACAGCTGGAACTTATAATTTTGTTGTAACTGACTCTAGAGGATGTGTAACAGCTACATCATCGGTTACTATTGCGCCTTTATCGTTGCCGCAAATTACTTCGGTGACTCAAACACAACAAATTTTGTGTAATGGCGATAGCACTGCTGCTATTAATGTAGTGATTAATACATCTGTAGGAACTGCTCCTTATGTAATTAATGTATTTAATAATACAACAGGGACAGACTATGGAACTCAAACATCAGGTTTACCAGCAGGTAATTATACAATTACACTTACTGATGCAAAATCATGTACAGATACAGAGACAATTGTAATTACGCAACCAGCTCCAATTAACTTTACAGCTGTTGTTAACCCAATGACTTGTACAGCTGGTGGTACTGCTTTAGGATCTATTTGTGTAAATGGTCTTACTGGAGGAACTGCTCCTTATGTTTATACTTTAACAGATTTAACTGGAGGTACAGGAACACAAACTTTTTCAACTCCTTTACCTGTAAATCATTGTTTTATTAATATTGATTTCGGTATTTATAACTTAAGTGTTACGGATGCTAATGGATGTACATTAGTAAGAACTAATCTTGTAATGTCTTCACCTCCAAGTGATTTAGATATACAAATTAGTTCATCTATAGCTTCATGTGCAGCTGGAGGAACGGCAGTAGTTACTGTTGTACCAATTGTTGCTGGAGGTCCTTATGTCTTTGGTATTTTAACTCAGAACACCCCTCCTTATGCAATACCTTTATTACCTGCTGATCCAGGTTTTCCATTGCAACATACATTTAACGGATTAACACCTGGGGCCTTATATACGTTTGTGGTTTATGATACAACAACTGGTTGTTATTATTTTGAGCAAGCAACAGCTACTGTTCCTACTAATTCAACGATGACAATAAACCCTCTAAGTCCAAATAATGTTACTTGTATAGGCGCTGCTGACGGTAGTGTAACTTTCTCAGTAACTGGTATTGGAGCGGGAGCAACATCAGTTTCATATATCATTTATAATGCTTCTACAAATGTAGCGACTGGAATTTCTGGTGTAATACCAGCTCCTTTTGTGTTCCCTGTTACTGCTGGTCCTTTAGCGCCAGGTAGTTACTACATTCAATTAGTAGAAAATGGAGGTGTAAATTCAGGTTGTGGTATTACTAGTACTCCTTTTACAATCTCTCAATCATCTACTCCATTAGCAGTTACTGCTACTGCGACAAATGATAACTGTAATACAAATGCAGGGTTAATTACTGCAGTTGGAACTGGAGGTACTGCACCTTATACATATCAATATTTACCTTCTGGTAGTCCTGCTCCAACAGCAGCATCGCCAGGTTGGTTAGCTTCAAGTACTGCAAATGTTGAAAGCGGAAATTATGATGTTTGGATTAAAGATGCATATGGATGTATTAGATCAACTACTGTTACTGTAAATCTTGATCCTACACCTGTTATTGCAGCTACTTTAGCTAATGCTTGTGTGGCTCAAGGGACATATTCGATAAATGTTACATTAACTTCTCCAGGAGTTGGACCTTATACGCTTAGTTTAGATGGAGGGGCTTTTGTAACTCATACATTCCCTTATACATTTACTGGTTTATCTTCAGGAACACATACAGTTCAAGTTAGAGACTTTAATGGTTGTGGTAATACAGTTAGTGTTACTATTTTAGAGCCATTAGTTGCATCTGCTGTATTTACAACTCAGCCAACATGTAATAATCCTAACGGACAAATTACTGTGACTGCTACAGGAGGTTCTGGAAATTATAGCTATAGTATTTTACCAAACGCAGGTATTACATTAGCGGGTAATGTATTTAGTAATGTTCCACCGGGATCATATACAGTAACTGTTACTGATACGACAACAGGATGTACTACTACAGCTCCAGTTAATTTAGTTGCACCAGATCCTGTTACTTTTACTACAGCTAGTACACCAGTTGTTTGTAATGGTGATTCTAATGGTACAATAACTGTAACTTTATCTGCAGGTAACAATAATCCTGCTTATACATATCAAATAACTGCTGGACCTAGCACAACTGGACCTCAAACTTCAAATGTGTTTACTGGTTTAGCAACTGGCACGTATACAATTTTAGTAACTTCAGGAAGAGGATGTACAGCAACACAAAATGTTAATGTAGGAACTCCATTCCCAGTAGTTGCTTCAGGTTCAGCTACGGCATTTACTTGTGCTGCTGATAATTCTGTTAATACATCTACAGTAACAATAAATGGTGCTGGAGGCACACCTACATATACTTATAGTATTGACGGCACTAACTACTTCACAACAAATACATTTGCTATTGTTGATAATGGTGCAGTTCAAAATATTACTATTTATGTAAGAGATGCTAATGGATGTATAGATTCTGATGTGATTGTAATTAACCCATTACCAACATTAGTTTCGGCAACGATTACTCAAAACACAGCAATTACTTGTACAAATCCTGAGCAAATAACTGTCACTGTAGTGGGTGGTTCAGGTAACTTTAATTATGAATTAATACCAGCAAGTGGTACAGCTACACCGCAGCCACAAGCTTCAAACGTTTTTATAATCACATCAACAGGAACTTATTCTATAAAAGTTAGAGATTTAACTACAGGATGTTACATAATGACAATACCTTATGAAATTAAACCTTTTGATACTATTCAGGTAGGTGCAACGGCAACAAATGCTGTTACATGTTTTGGAGGTACTGATGGTTCAATTGCTATTAATGTTACTGATTATACAGGGGCGTATACTTATAATGTTTTAGACTCTACTAACACTGTTGTTTTAGCTGGTGCGGGTAATACTAGCACTAATCCTATGACAATTAATGGATTAGGAGCTGGAAATTATACAGTTCAAATTACAGAAACTAATTCACCTTTCTGTACTGAAGTTTCTGGTATTGTTTCTGTTCAAGGTCCTAACGCTGCATTAGCATTATCGGCTGTTATTTCGGCACCACTTACTTGTGATCCAAATACTGCTCAAATAACTGCTACAGCTACAGATGGTTGGGGCACTTATGAATACGAATTAGTTGGACCAGTTAATGCAGCATTTTCGTCTAATAATGTATTTAGTAGTTTACCAGCAGGTAACTATACTATTAATGTTAGAGATTTAGAAGGATGTTTAGCGAGTACTTCTGTTACTATTACTGCTCCACTTCCTATAAACACCACAGTAACGCCTAGTACTACTTTGTTAGCTTGTTTTGGAGATACTAATGCTTCTATAACAATTGCTTATCCAACCGGTGGACAAGGAAGTAATTATTCTTATTATTTTAACACTTTAGGTTCTGATCCTAGTTCATCTGGTCCTATTGAAATGCCTTTAGGAGGTGCTACAATTACAGATTTAGGTGCAGGTACTTATAATGTAACAATAACAGATGGATTTAACTGTACGTTTACATCTGCAAATATTGTGATTAATCAGCCTACGGAAGTTAATGCTTCATTAGTATTAACTAATTCGCCAAGTTGTGATAATCCTACTGTTCTTACTCTAAGTGCTAACGGAGGTACACCGCCATATACTTATAGTGCAGATGGTATAACATATAGCGCAGCTACATTTAATCCTTCTGTTGCAATTAGTATTCCAGCGGGAACAACAGGTGTATTTAACTACTTTGTTCGCGACGCAAATGGGTGTGTTAGCGTTGTTTCTAATGACATTAAAATAGATCCTATACCTACCTTGACATTGTCTACCCTGACTCATAATGATATTTATTGTGGTGGTAGTGCAACAGGAAGTATAACTGCAATTGCACAAGGAGGATTAGGAAATTATACTTATTCTTTAGTTGACGCTGGGGGTAATCCTATTACTATTCTAGGTGTTACTCAGTCTTCACCAGGAGTGTTTAATAATTTACCAGCAGGAACATACTATATTCATGTAGTTAGTACAAATGCTTTTGGAACTTGTTTGTTTACTTCTGGTCCAGTAACTATTACTGAGCCACTAGTCTTTAATGTTACCCCTAGTCAAAATAATCCTACTTGTGATTCATTAAATAATGGAACTATAATGTTTTCTGTAACTGGAGGCACAGGTATGATTTCATATACAATTGATCCACCATTTCCTGATCAAACTATACAGGTTGGTACAACTCCAGTAAACTTTACCATTGATAATTTAGCTGCAGGAAATTATACCGTTCTTGTTCAGGACGCTAATGGATGTTTTAATACATATCCTTTTACTTTAATTGCGCCTCCTGCACTTAATGCTGGAATTACTGGCGTAACGCCTGAAACTTGTGCAGAAGCTAATGAGGGAAGTTTTACTGTCTCTAACATTACTGGTGGTACAACTCCTTACAGCAGTATTACAACACAAGTTATTTATCCTGGTTCTACTACTGCAGTACCTGGACCTAGTTATACTTTGCTTGCAGGCGAAAATTCGCATGTATTCGATAATTTAGATGGAGGTCATTATTTTATAACTGTTACTGATGCTAACGGATGTACTTGGACTGATGAGGCAATAATTGATCCTGGAGTACAGTTTACTCCATATGCAGATCCAACATTCCCTTGTGATAATAATGGTGCCTCACCATCTGTTGTAGTTGAAATGGTTAATACAGATAATTCACCTTCTAATGCTTTTGTGCCATTATCTGACTACATGTTCTCATTGGATATTGATGATATAAATAATGCTCAAGCAAGTAATATTTTTACTTCAGCTACTTATCCAAGTTTATCAAATCCTCTTGGTAGTACCCATACGGTTTTTGTATATAATGTAAACGGTTGTAAAAAAGACTTTACATTCACTATTACTCCTGATCAAATAGATCCATTAATGTGGCAATTACCTGGTTTAGTACAAGGTGGATTAAATGAAATTGTAGCTAATGTTCAAGGGGGTACACCACCTTACACATATGATTTTAATGGTCATAATAATGGTAATGACAATAGTTATATTTACAATGCAACAGGGCCTTATACTGTTACAGTAACTGATGCCGCTGGATGTTTTATAACAATGACTCAACCATTTATATTCTATCCAATTGAAATACCAGATGTATTTACTCCAGATGGTGATGGTGTTAATGACGAATGGTCACCACAATACGTAGACGAATCTAATTATCCTAATTTAATAACTAAAATTTATGATAGATACGGTCGCGTAGTGGCTGAACTTAAAGTAAATCAAACATGGAATGGTAAATATCATGGAAACGAGTTGCCAACTGGTGATTACTGGTATGTACTTAAAGTAGACGGAAATGATGGGCAAGAATTTGTGGGTCACTTCACCTTGTACAGATAATTTATAATTTAAAAACACTATGATAATAGCTCCAAATATTATTTTAAAAAAAGGAAAACTGTTAGCAGCATTAACGCTGCTAACGGCTTCCAATTTATTTGCACAGGAATTAAATAACCCTGTAGCAACTCATTATCTTGCAGACAATCCTTTTGTGTTATCTCCTACTTATGCTGGTATTGGTGACAACATTCGTATTCGTGTAAATGGTTTTTCGCAATGGGTTGGAATCAAAGATGCTCCTCAAAATCAAGCACTTTATGCTGATTTTAGAGTCTTTGAACAATCTGGTTTGGGTATTACCGCTTATAATGATAAAAACGGATTCACCAGACAAACTGGAGCCAAGCTAACTTTTGCGCATCATATTATTTTAGACTATCCTTCAAGACAATATTTGTCTTTTGGTCTTTCTTATAATTTTAATAATTTTAGAGTTGATGTTGATAAGATAAAATACCAACAACTTTTTAATGATAGATATACTTCTAATGATAATTTTGATGTTGGTTTATTATATCGAAATAAGTCTTTTTGGGTTAACTTTAATGCTAGTAATTTATTAAATAAGGATATTAAGAATTTTTTTAAGGAAGAACCTAATTTATTACGTTACTATCAAGTTTATACTGGTTATACTTATAAAAGTTATAGAGATAGTAAGGTTGAAATTGAACCTTCTGCATATTATCAACATTATGAGAGTGATGGCCGTTCGTTTTTAGATATAAATGCAAAACTTAGGTATTTAGATAATCAACGTACAGGTTATGTTTGGCTTGGAGCAACGTATCGTATGCTATTAGACCAACCTTTTAAACCGCTAACTATCGGTCCAATGGTTGGTATTAAAAAAGGTGGTTTCTATGCTGGTTATTCGTATCAAATTACTACTAATGAATTGTCAAGTTACAATTCAGGAACACACATGATAACTTTAGGATGGGACTTCTTCCAAGGATTAAGTAACTGTCCATGTACTCAATCTTCTCTTGCAGTAGATTAATATTAATAAATTAAAACTTAAATGAAAACCATTAACAATTTCAATTTTCACAATAAAAAAGCAATTATTAGAGTAGATTTTAACGTACCATTAGATGAAAATTTTAATGTAACTGATGCAACTCGTATAGAAGCTGCTAAACCTACAATAGATAAGATAATTAGTGAAGGAGGAAGTGTTATTTTAATGTCTCATTTAGGAAGACCAAAAGGCATTCAAGATGAGTTTTCGTTAAGACATATAGTATCCGCAACTGCTCAAGTATTAGGAGTACCAGTTACATTTGCCTCAGATTGTATAGGTAATATTGCTGAAAATGCTGTTGCTAATTTAAAACCAGGCGAAGTTCTTCTTCTTGAAAATTTAAGATTTTACAAGGAAGAAGAAGCTGGAGATTTTGAGTTTTCTAAACAATTAGCTTCTCTTGGAGATATCTATGTTAATGATGCTTTTGGAACTGCACATAGAGCTCATGCTTCAACAACTATAATTGCTCAGTTTTTCCCTGAAAACAAATGCTTTGGTTTGTTATTAGCAAAAGAAATAGAAAGTCTTAATAAGGTTCTTAATAATAGTGTTAAACCAGTTACAGCTGTTTTAGGAGGTAGTAAGGTTTCTTCAAAAATTACCGTTATTGAAAATGTTTTAGATAAAATCGACAACATGATTATTGGAGGAGGAATGACTTTCACTTTCATTAAAGCACTTGGAGGAAATATAGGTAATTCATTATGTGAAGATGACAAACTTGAGCTTGCATTAGAAATTTTAGAAAAAGCTAAATCAAAAGGTGTTAAAATACTTTTACCAGATGATGTTATAGCGGCTAATAAATTTGCAAATGATGCCGAAACTCAAATTGTTGCGGTTAATTCCATACCTGATGGTTGGCAAGGTCTTGATGTAGGTCCTAAATCATTAGAATTAATTAAAAGTGTTATTCTTGAATCTAAAACTATTCTTTGGAACGGCCCCTTAGGTGTTTTCGAGATGGATACCTTTGCAAATGGTACTATTGAATTAGGTAATTTTATTGCTGAAGCAACTGAAAATGGTGCTTTTTCTTTAGTGGGTGGAGGTGATAGTGTTGCTGCTGTTAAACAATTCGGTTTTGAACCTAAAGTTAGTTATGTTTCTACTGGTGGCGGGGCAATGCTCGAAATGCTAGAAGGAAAAACATTACCTGGAATTGCTGCTATACTTAGTTAAAAATCTGTATTTTAACTTTTTTTTAACACTTTTTTAATAATTTGCTTCTATGTTTGCATTTCTGATCCCAAATCAGTGAACACCAACAACTTACAAACACAGCTTATGATAAAAAAGATTTACTACCTAGCATTGCTATTTATTTTACCGGTTTTATCAATTACTGCGCAGGATAATTTTGAATCTGAAGTTCCAGTTAAACCAGTATTAAAACTTTCTTACCTTGATTCACTTAAGACTACTTTTATAGTCGATGAGATGACTTCTTGTGTAGATAGTATGTGGTTAAATGAAGTAACAAATTTGCAAACATATGATGAAATGTATGCAGATATCAAAAACATTGATCCAGATATCCCTGTAGATTTTGAACTTCCCACTGACCTTTTTAAAGAAAGACTTCGATTATTAGATGAAAAATCGCCATTTAATATCGAATACAATCCTCAAATTGAGAATTTAGTAAAGAACTTTTTAAAGAACCGTAAACATTCTTTTGAGCGTTTAATGGGAATGTCGCAATATTATTTTCCAATGTTTGAAGAAGCATTAGCAAAGTATAATGTTCCATTAGAAATTAAATATTTAGCTATCGTAGAATCTGCTTTGAACTCAAAAGCTGTTTCACGAGTAGGTGCTACAGGTTTATGGCAATTTATGTATCAAACAGGTAAGCAATATGGATTAAAAATTGATTCTTATCTAGATGAAAGAAGTGATGCTTTAAAAGCAAGTGATGCTGCAGCACGCTACATGAGCGGAATGTATAGAATCTTTGGAGATTGGGAACTAGTATTAGCTTCTTATAATTCTGGTGCAGGTAATGTATCTAAAGCAATCCGTCGTTCTGGAGGTCATCAAAATTTTTGGAATATTAAAAAATTCTTACCACGCGAAACACAAGGTTATGTACCTGCTTTCTTAGCTACTATGTATATTTTTGAGTATCACAAAGAACACGGTATAGTGCCTAACAAAGCTATAGTAAATCATTTAGCTACTGATACTATTGCTATCAAAAAGAAAATGTCTTTCAAACAGTTATCTGATTTATTAGATATTCCTACTTCTCAAATCGAATTTTTAAATCCATCATATAAAATGAAAGTGGTTCCTTATGTGACGAATCATACAAATTTTATACGATTACCTAAAGATAAAGTAGCTGTTTTTACTTCTAATGAAGATAAAATGTATGCTTACGTTGATTATGAAGAAGGCAAAAGAGAAAAACAATTTGTTCCAAAACCAAGAGTTAAAATCATAAAAGATTCTACAGGTGTTGAACAAAATGTTGAAGAAGCTATTGCAGATAATGCATCTTCAAAACCAATAACAAAAATTAAATATCATACAGTAAGACGTGGAGATGTTTTAGGAGACATCGCTGAAAAATACGATGTGTCTATTACAGAGCTAAAAAAATGGAATAAATTGAAAAGTAATAATATTCAATTAGGTAAAAAGTTGAAAATTGTTTCTCAAGTTAATTCAGATTTAGCGGTTAATACTAAGCCAAGTAAAGTACAAATAGCAAAAGAAGATAAAGTTATTGTACAAAATGATAAAACATCAAAACAAGAAACTAAAACTGATGCTGATACAAAAGTAGAAGAGCATGTTGTAAAA
Organism: Flavobacterium terrae; assembly: GCF_900142035.1. Classification (GTDB taxonomy): domain Bacteria; phylum Bacteroidota; class Bacteroidia; order Flavobacteriales; family Flavobacteriaceae; genus Flavobacterium; species Flavobacterium terrae. The sequence continues at coordinate 425,490 of NZ_FQZI01000001.1, forward strand.
CAAGGTGAAACATTAACGACTATCGCAAAAACATACCGTTTGTATGTTGCCGATTTAAAAAAATGGAATAATCTAAAAGATTCTAATATCAAATTAGGAGATAAGTTAAAATTAAAAGCTTCGGAAGAAATTGTTGCTTCTAATGAAACTGAAAAAGAATCTACATTATACGTTGTTAAAAAAGGAGATAACTTAATTGGTATTGCCAATAACAACAATGTTTCAGTAGATGATTTAAAAGAGTGGAATAATCTAACGTCATCAAATGTGAAAGTTGGAGACAAACTGAAGATAGAAAAAGCTTCTACTCCTGTAATTGCTGAAAATGTAAAAAAGAAAAGTCGATATGAAGACTTAAAAACATATGTTGTTCAAAAAGGTGATTCATTGTTTATGATTTCTCAAAAACATCAAACAACAGTAGCAGAGATCAAAAAGTTAAATGATCTACAAGACGAAAATATTAAGCCTGGAATGAAGCTTAAAATAAAAGAATAAAACAAGGGAAGCTTTAAGCTTCCCTTTCTTTTTATAACTTCGTATTCTAAAATTATTTGTTTGATGAATATAGAATTTAAAATTAAGCCATTTGAGGCACTTTCTACACAGGAGCTATACGAAGTGTTAAAACTCCGAATTGAAGTCTTTGTGGTGGAGCAAAACTGCATTTATCAGGATATTGATGGAAAAGATTCGAAAGCAATACATGTTCTAGGATATTATAACGGAGATTTAGCTGCTTATTGCCGAATTTTTGATGCTGGTTACTACTTTGATGAAGCTTCAATAGGAAGAGTAATAGTTTCCCCGAAATACCGTGATAAAAAATTTGGCCACGACCTAATGAAAGTTGGTATTCAGGCAGTTGAAGATAATTTCAACAAAAAGCAAATTACCATTTCGGCACAAATGTATTTGCAGAAATTCTACGAAAGTCACGGATTTGTAAAAACATCAGAAATGTATCTTGAAGATGATATTCCGCACATTCAAATGAAAATTCAGTAAAAATTAGAAATAACCTAAGTTATTTAGTGTCGTCCGTCAGTTCGAGTAGCGAAGCGCATCAAGAACTATTTTATGAAGGACTCCAATATTTTTAGTTATTGTTGAGATTAGCTCTCGATATGCCTTTTCAAGGCTACTCAAGCTGACGGAACTCACAATCTCAGCGTCAGTTCGAGTAGTGAAGCGTATCGAGAACTATTTTTTAAATTTTTTCTTCGACAAATTAGGTAAATCATCATATCTTCCTTCGATTAACGCTAATTTTTTAGCCTTTGACCACTTTTTAAGTTTCTTTTCAAATTCAATGGCCACTTCAATATTTGTGAAAGAGCAATAGAAAACTAGCTCAACTGGTCGTCTATAGAATGTATATGAACCAAAATGTTTTCCAATTTGATGTTCCTCTAATCTCTTGAATACATTTTCAGTAACACCTGTATAATAGGTGTCATCTGAGCATTGTAAAATATAAACATAGGATGTTTGCATATTTTATTTATAGCTCTCGATATGCCTTTTCAAGGCTACTCGAGCTGACGTAGTTTACAATCTCAGCGTCAGTTCGAGTAGCGAAGCGTATCGAGAACTAAATCATTAAATGTTTAGATTATCAGAAAAGAGCTAAAATATTTTGCTTTTCAATTTAATTTTTAGACTCTACTCAACACAATTACTGCAACAAAATTTTATTGTATTCTGGCTGATTGTTTAATAACTGCGTTGCTTTTTTAATTTCCGAATCATTTTTAAGATAATAATCATACAAACCTTCGCGGTATTGGTAGCGCGTAATAATTTCTGCTTTAAGCAATTTCATTATTTCAGGTTTGTATTTGTCTAATTGCGATTCTTCGGCTTTTTGAATTGCTGAACTCAAAGCATCATATTGAACTTTTATTGAAGCGTCAATATTTTCTTTTTTAGCTTCCTTCATAAAGTCTTTCAATAATAAATCTGATTTGGTATCAAATGAGAAATTTATGGTTTTTAAAAACGCTTTAAATTGAAGATAATCAGCATCTGTAATTTCTTTTAATGCAGCGTTTTTTTGAACATATTGTGTTGCGTAATCAAAAATGGCATCATTGTGTTGTAAAGCATCTACAATAGCATTGGTTTTATTTTCTGAAAGCTCAACATCTGGCATAATTCCTCCACCATCATAAACTGTTCTTCCTTTTTTAGTTTTAAAGGCATTATAGTTTTTAGCATCAGTTCTAACCGCTTTTCCTGAAGCATCTCTTTTAGAATAATCTAATGCTTGGATACATCTGCCCGAAGGAGTGTAGTATCTCGAAATGGTTACTTTAAGCTGCGTTCCATACGTTAAATCTAAAGGTCTTTGAACTAAGCCTTTTCCAAAACTTCTAGTACCTACAATTACCGCTCTGTCTAAATCTTGTAATGCCCCTGCTACAATTTCACTAGCCGAAGCACTTTTACCATCTACCAATATCGCTAGAGGAATTTGTGTGTCTATTGGTTGGCGAGTGGTTTTATAAGTATTGTTGTGTTTTTGAATTTTTGATTTTGTAGTTACAATGGTTTCGCCATTTGGAACAAATAAATTACAAATATTAACCGCTTCGCCTAATAAACCCCCTGGATTTCCTCGCAAATCAAGAATGATTCTAGTTGCACCTTGTTCTTTTAGTTTTTCTAAGGCATCTTTAGTTTCTGAAGAGGCTTTGGCACTAAATTGAGAAAGTACGATGTATCCGGTTTTATCATCAGTTTTACCAAAAAAAGGAACCGCTTTGATATCAACTTCTTCTAAAACAATTTGAGCTGAGTTTACTTGACCGTTGCGTTTGTATTTGACATCAATTTTAGTGTTTTTACTGCCCTTTAGCAACTGAGAAGCATCTTCTTTAAAATCGGTAAGGTTCACATCACCAATCTGGATAATTTCATCACCAGCCTTTAGACCCGCTTTATCTGCTGGATAATTTTTGTATGGCTCACGAATAATTAATTTACCATCTTTTCTAGATACTAATGCACCAATTCCTGTATATTCTCCTGTGTTGTTTATTTTAAAACGAGCCACATCCTGTTCGTTAAAATAAACAGTGTAAGGATCAAGTTCGGCCAGCATGGTCTTAATGGCTTTGTCCATCAAGTTTGCAGGATTAGTTTGATCAACATAATTCATGTTAACCGTTTTGAAAAGTGTTGTAAAAATTTCGATTTGCTTAGCAATTTCAAAAAAATCTTCTTTGAAACTTACACCCACAAATAAAAAACCACCAGCTATCGCAGGAAGTATGTACCTTTTTTTGATTGTAGCCAACATAAATTATCCTTTTTTCTTGAAGAATCTTCGCTTAAGGAAGATAAACACTCCTACGAAAATAAGAATAAAGGACCAAATACTGATGATACTTAACATAAAATTGGACAAACCGTTGAAACCTTCTTTGATTGAGTTCCAAATTTTACCACCATAAGAAACCGTAGCGCCACTTTCTGAAGCATTGTAAGTGTACATTTGGATGTTTACAGTACTCATTGAAACACGATTTTGCATGTATTTTAGTTGACCTTCTTTGGCTTCAATTTCTTCGCGAATTTCAGCAAGCTTTTTCTCTATTTCTAGCATTTCAGAAACCTTAGATGCTTTTGACAATAATTGTAAATACCGCTCTTCAAGCTTCTTTTTCGATTTCATTCGAGACTCAGTGTCTACATATTCTTCGGTAACATCTTGTTGCGAAATCTCTTTTCTATCAAAATGTTGTACCCCTTTACTGATATCAGAAATGAAAGAATCGAAGTTTTGGCTCGGAATTCGTATGGTTAAGTTGCGATACACTGATTCGTCAGTTTTACCTGATTCGTCATTTTGAATGATGGCTTTGTATTTTGTGATACCCGTTTTAAGGTTTTCGTAAGAAGTATCTAAATCTGAACTTTGAAAGCGTAAATCAGCGGTTTTAATGATTTTGGTTTCAGATTGAGTTGGATTTGCTTCAGCTGCTTCATAGTTATTTGAAGAAACAGATTTTGCTTTAAGTTCAGGCATCATAATTGCATCAGCTTTATAGTCAGCTGTTGCATCAACATCTTTACAGGAAATAAACAAACTGGCTGCAAAAAGCAGGATAAATGGTGTACGCATAAGATATAGAATTTATAGGTTTTGATTTAAAAACTCTATATCAAAAAGTTAGCCAATTTTTGAAGGTGTTTTAAAAGTAGCTTATTCTTTAGTTAAACTACCATCAGGATATTTGTAAAATTTTGTATCTAACTTTTCAAGTTTAAGACTTATCTTTTCATCATATAGTTCTTCAACTTCTCCGTTTTTAAGTTTCTCTGTGATTTCTTTTTCAGAATTTTTTTTTGGATTAATAAGTTTAATTGCTTCTTCAAGGAGTTTAGCCGTTTCTACTTTTTTGTTGTACTTTAATGCTCTTAAAGCTTCAAAACAATTTTGACCAGAATTTATAAAGTATTGATTAAATCCACCATTGTTAATTTCCATTTCAAATTCACGTATGTAGTCTTTCTGTACTATAATTTGTGTAGGGTCATTAACTTTATTTTTTGTGTCGTTTTCAATTAATTCTTCCTCCGGTATTTGTTCAGCACGTTTACCCATAATGCAGCTTGAAAATGTAAAAGCAAGACTCAACGAAAACAGCGCCATTATTTTAATTGGTTTAACTTTTATTTGGTTAAAATTATTTCTTAAATTATTGTATCTAGTATTCTTTTCGCTTTCTACTTGATTAAATTTATAATATCCGCAAATGCTTTCATTGTTTGAATTTTCAACAAAGTATTTTTGAATTTCATTATTCTTCATTTTAGTGAAATCAACCACAGTTTTGTTACAAGAATTACAAAACTTACCTTTTTTATTTGGCGACATAGAATTCCAATTTTCACTGCAAGGATTTTGTATGTTTATTTTGTTTTCCATAAAATCAATAATTCAATTTCCCTACATGACGCATCACACGCAAGGTTTTGCTTTTTCGTCGCTCAACGTAAGAAGATGAGTTAATGGCTTTGTATTTTCTAGGACTTGGTAAAATAGCTGCAATAGAAGCCGCTTCGTATTTGGTTAAATTCTTAGCGCTTTTATGAAACCAATGACGGCTTGCCGCTTCGGCACCATAAACACCATCGCCCATTTCAATACTGTTTAGATATACTTCCATGATGCGTTTTTTGCCCCAAATCAATTCAATAAGTACAGTATAATAGGCTTCTAACGCTTTACGAAAATAACTTCGGCCTTGCCATAAAAACACATTTTTTGCTGTTTGTTGGGAGATGGTACTTCCGCCTTTTAATTTTTTTCCTTTAAGGTTGCTATTCATAGCCTTGTTCATCGCCGAAAAATCGAAACCATTGTGCTTCATAAACATGCCATCTTCACTAGCGACTACCGCTTTTTGTAAATTCATTGAAATATCTTCTAAAGGCACCCAATCGTGGCTACAAACCATTTCTTTTCCATCAGCTTTATGTTCAAAAGCTCTCACAATCATCAAGGGTGTAAAAGGAACTGGAACAAATTTGAATAAAATAACTAAGGCAATTGAGATAACATTAAACCAGATAAAAAGTTTAAACAAGAACTTTTTTACTTTACCCCAAAAGGTTAAGTTTTCCTTCTTTTTAGTTGGTTTAGAATTGTTTTTTGTAGGTGTAGTTTTTTTTTTTGCTGCCATTATAGTAAATCTGCTAATTCTTGTCCTATTAAACTTCCTATTGCGACACCCATGCCCCCCATACGAACGCCACAATATACGTTAGGAGATAGTTGTTTCACAATTGGTTTTTTATGTGAGCCAACACCCATAATGCCGCTCCATCTGTGAGCAATTTGATGAGGAGTGTTGGGTAATATTACGGTTGATAGGATTTCTTCTAGTTTTTTCTGAATCAATTCTGATTGATCAAGACTTGTTGTGGTTTCTCCTTCAAAATCAAGATTTCTGCCTCCGCCCAAAAGAATTCGGTTGTTTATGTTTCTAAAATAATAGTATCCTTTGTCTAAATGAAAAGTTCCTTTGATGTCTAAATCAGGAATGGGTTCTGTAATTACAACTTGAGCACGCGCAGGTTTTACTTCGCCCTGAGTTAACTCTTGAGCAAAACCATTGGTTGCAAATAGTAACTTTTTGGTTTTAAATGTATAATCATTCAGTTCTACCTCAACGCCATTTCCTGCATCAGAAAATTGTTTAACCCTTTGATTGTTTAGAATCATGATGTTTTTTGAATAGACTTCTTTTAAAAGTGCCTGCATCATATTTCCTGTATCTATTTGGGCTTCAAACGGATTGAAAATGGTGTATTCTTTTATGTTTGCAAAACCAAATCTATCTACGTTTTTTTCAAAAACATCGGTTTTAAACAAAGGTCTTAGAATGTCATTGATAAAAGGAAGTTTTTGTAAACATTCACTATATGTGGTTTCATCATTTTCAAGAAACAATTCATACCCTCCGTGAGGTTTCAAATCAATAGCTTGATCCCCTAAATTTTTACGTAGTAATTGTAAACCAGACCAGCGTTTTTTTACTAGCTCTATTACTTCTTCCTCAGAATGTGTTTTTAAATCATCAATAATTTCAGATAAAGATCCAAAACAGGCAAAACCAGCATTTTTTGTGCTGGCACCTTCGGGTAACATTCCTTTCTCTAGCACTAAAATTGTACTTTCTGGAAAACGCTCACGCAACCTTAACGCTGTGTGTAATCCAACGATTCCACTACCAACGATTGTATAATCTACATTGGTAAACCAATTTTTTATTTCCCAATAACTTAAACGCATTTTTTGTAACTAATTTGAAATGTTGTTCCTTTATTTATTTCAGAATTAAGGACTTTAATTTTCCCTTTGTGGTATTCTTCCACTATTCTTCTGGTAAGTGAAAGTCCAAGACCCCATCCTCTCTTTTTGGTTGTAAAACCAGGATCAAAAATAGTATTAAATAAGTTTTTAGGAATCCCTTTTCCAGTATCTGTTACTTTTATTTTGGCATTGCCAAATTCTTCTTCAATGGTAATAAATATCGACCCACGACCTCTCATGGCATCAATTGCATTTTTAACCAAATTTTCTATAGTCCATCCGTGAAGAGTAGGATTCAGTTTTACAAATATTTCTTTTTCGGGTGCACTAAAAGTAAAATCTACTTGGCCTTCAAAACGCGACTCTAAATAGTTGTAGGCGTTTTTAGTTTCGGTGATCAAATCTTTTACCTCTAAGATTGGTTCAGAGCCTATTTTAGAAAAACGGTCAGTGATGTTTTGAAGTCGAGTAATGTCTTTTTCTATTTCTACAACCATGGTTGAATCTATATTATCAGCTTTCATGATTTCAACCCATCCTATGAGAGATGATAATGGAGTCCCAATTTGATGGGCGGTTTCTTTTGCCATTCCAGCCCAAAGCTTATTTTGTACTGAAACTTTTGATGCTTTATAATAATTGTAAACTAATGCGCCAAATAGGAAAATAATAAGCAACAAAGCAATGGGGTAGTACTTAAGCGTGTTTAGTAATGGAGAATTTCCGTAATATAAATATTGAAATTTCCCTTTTACATATTCAATTTCTATACGGTTACCAGCATTTTTAAATGATTTTAATAGACTTTGAGCTTTTTTTGAATTGTGCAGTATTTTTTCGTCAATATTTTTAGTTTGTAAAATACTGTCGTTTTTATCTGCTAAAAGTAAGGGAATCGTGGTGTTGTTTGAAATGATTTGAAAAGGTAAATCAACATCAGAATCTTGTCCTGCATTTTGTAGAGTTTTCTGAGCAGTTGCCCAAAGTTCCATTTTTAAACGCTCTTCATTTTTAAAAATTTGAAAAAAGGTATAAGTATTCCATAATATCAAAACTGTGATTAGAAAAGATATTATGACTATAACCCAACGTGTTGTGGTGTTTTTTTCTGAAAAATTCATAAAAATAAAAAGTGTGGTTAAATATAGTAAAATCTAAAATATCAGTTTAACAATCATGCTTTAAAAACATTTCTATTTATTACTTTTGCTTTAAACGATTTAAAAAATGAAAAGTTTCCAACCGTCTGAATTGCCAACGGCTCAATTGCAAATGTATTTGCAAGGTGCTATTGCTCCAAGACCCATTGCTTTTGCTAGTACTATTAACGAAGAAGGAGTACCAAACTTATCTCCGTTTAGTTTTTTTAACATTTTTAGTGCCAACCCACCTATTTTAGTTTTTTCACCTTCAAGACGTGTTCGTGATAATACTACAAAACACACTTTGGAAAATGTTTTGGCCACTAAAGAAGTAGTTATAAATGTCGTGAATTATGATATAGTACAGCAAACTTCTTTATCAAGTACAGAGTATGGAGATGGTGTAAATGAATTTGAAAAAGCTGGGCTTACTGCTGTAGCTTCAGATTTAGTAAAACCATTTCGAGTAGCAGAATCTCCAGTACAGTTTGAGTGTAAAGTTAATGATGTAATCGCTTTAGGAACAGAAGGAGGTGCTGGAAATTTAGTAATTTGTGAAATTGTAAAAGTTCATATTAAAGAAGAGGTTTTAAGTGAAGCAGGAGGTATTGATCAATATAAAATTGATTTGGTATCTCGATTAGGCGGGAATTGGTATTCACGTTCAAATATGGGATTGTTTGAAGTACCAAAACCTTTAGTCACATTAGGAATTGGTGTCGATTCGATTCCAGATGCTATTAAAAAAGACAACTTTTTTACGGGTAACGATTTAGGGATGTTAGGAAATATAGAAGCATTGCCTACCGAGGAAGAAATTGCTATATTTGTCCAAGAAAATTTTACTGTGAAAGCAGTTTTAAGTGCCGATGATCGTTTGAAAGTCAACCAATTGGCTAAGGAGTATTTAGAAAAACAAGACATACTTTCTGCTTGGAAAGTATTGTTAGCAAAGCAATAAATTAAAGTTATCATGGAAGTTACAGGAAGAATTAAGGTGATTAACCCTACACAAGAGGTTAGCGCATCGTTCAAAAAAAGAGAGTTAGTGGTTACTACAGATGAGCAGTATCCTCAACACATTATGATTGAATTTACTCAGGCAAAGGTGGATGATTTGAACAACTTCCAAGTGGGTGAACAAGTAAAAGTTTCTATTAATCTAAGAGGTCGCGAATGGACTAACCCTCAAGGAGAAACAAAATATTTTAACTCTATACAAGGTTGGAGAATCGAGCGTTTACAGCAAGCAGCACCTGCAGGACAGGATATGCCGGCAATGCCAGCAGCTCAAGCTTTTGAACCAGCTCCAAGTTTTAATGAAGAAGAGCACGACGATCTTCCATTCTAATTTCTGATTATAGATTTTAGAATTTAAATATTTTAAATGTCATACTAAGCTTGTCGAGGTGTGACATTTGTTTTTTTACCCAATTTGATAAGTCAAAACTTTTAAATGTACTTTTTAACCAAAGAATTATATTTTCCGCCAGCCGAAGAAACTTCTCCGGAAGGTGTTTTAGCCGTTGGAGGAGATTTGTCTCCTGAGCGATTGCTTTTGGCATATAAAAACGGAATATTTCCATGGTTTGACGACAATGATCCTATTTTATGGTGGTGTCCGCCTGAAAGAATGGTTCTATTCCCTAATGAATACAAACCATCTAAAAGTATGCGTAATGTTATGAATAAAGGGATTTATAAAGTAACATTTAACCAAGTCTTTAGAGAAGTAATGATTAACTGCCAACAAATTTATCGTCCAGGTCAAAATGGAACATGGATTTCTGAAGAGATGATTGAGGCTTATACTTTTTTACATGAAATTGGGAAAGCTCTGTCTATAGAAGTTTGGCATGAAGATGAATTAGTTGGGGGATTGTATGGTGTAGATATGGGTCATGTTTTTTGTGGTGAAAGTATGTTTTCACATATGAGTAATGCTTCAAAAGTGGCATTTACAGCTTTGGTTGAGTACTTAAAAAGAAACAATTATAGCTTGTTGGATTGCCAAATGTATAATGATCATTTAGCAAGTTTAGGATGTTATGAAATACCTAGAGAAGAGTTTTTATATATTTTAAGAAATCCTTCTTTAAGGATTTAACTTTGGTAAAGTTCTAATATACAATTCTTCAACTTTCTTTCTCGCCCAATCGGTCTTTCTTAAAAATGTCAAGCTTGATTTTATTGATGGATTGCTTTTAAAACAATTAATAGGAATCAGTTCTTCCAGCGTATCAAAACCATAGAAAACTACTAAAGTTTCAATAATAGTTTTTAACGTTTTTCCATGAAGTGGATCATTGTTGTGCATTTGCAATGGTTTTATATAACAAAAATACACAATGTTTGTTTGAGTAAATTCATATTTGTTAAATAGTAAAAATTTATTTACAACGATATAAAATATTGTATATTTGAACAGTAATTCATTTTGATAATGAGCCTAATAAAATTTTTTAGTTCAAAAACCGACAAAGCTTTATCTCATAGAAGTCCAGAAATTGGTAGCGGATTGGTACGTATTGCCCATAAAATTAGCTCGGCAACAGGAGAGTCTCAATTAATAAAAATTGGCGAAAAATATTTCCGCGTTCGAGAATTGGGATAAAAAGTGAATATTGCATTTACTACCATACTGCTTTTTATCATATTGGCACCAGGATTTCTAGCCAGAAGTGCTTATAATTCCTCAAAACTTAGTGTTAATAGTTCGAATATTAATCTTGTGAATGAGCTCACATGGTCAATTATTCCATCACTTACATTACACACTCTTTTCATAGCAATTTTACAAAATCTTACTAATTACTATGTAGATTTTGAACAATTAGGAAATCTTATTTTAGGTGTTACATCTTCAAATAAAGCCGAAGAAAGTTTTCGTCAATTAGGAGAGTACAAATACGCCATTTTTACTTACAACTTTAGCCTTTTTGGTTTGTCTTTTATTTTGGGTTATTTCTTCCGAAAATTTATTCGAAAAATGAAATTAGACACTTCAGTTCGTTATTTTAGATTTTCAAATAAATGGCATTATATATTTACAGGTGAGTGTTTAGATTTCCCTGATGTACCTGATCATTACCGAGAGATAACAGACAAAATCATTAATGTACTTTGTAAAGTGAATGGGAAAACAGTATTATATACTGGTGAGTATTTTAATTACTACGTAAATAATAACGGGGACTTAGAAGCGATTCATTTACGCAATCCCATACGTCGTTATTTCGAAAAAGACAATGCTGAGGACTCTGATTATTATGTAATCCCAAGTCGTTATTTGGTAATTCCAAATACAGATGTTATAAATATAAATTTTAGATATTTTTCTTTAGAAGAAGTTATCGAACCTACCGAAGATGAAAAGCATGATGCTTTGTTCATTGATGCTTAAAATTTCAACTTATTGAATTGCCAATCCAAAGTATTGAAAAGTACCAACTCATTTTCTAATGTTGGTAAATCCATAACCAATTTCAAAGTTTCTTGTCCCATCATAGTTCCAATAATCCCAGGCAATGTACCTAAAACGCCGTTTAAACTGCAATTAGGGACGTCTTCAGGATTTGGAGGTAATGGAAATATGTCTCTTAGATTTTTGGAACCTTTGTGGTTAAAAACTGCCATTTGCCCCTGAAATTTTAAAATACTCCCGTAGACTAAAGGTTTTTCTAGTTTTACGCAAGTGTCGTTAACCAAATACCTCGTCGTGAAGTTATCACAGCCATCGACGATTGCATCAAATGGTAAAAGCAATTTTTCTGCATTTTCAGAAGTCAGCTTTTCTTCAAACGATATGTAATTGCCATGTGGATTTAAACGTTCCAAAGCGGCTTTTGCAACAGTAACTTTAGCAGTTCCAACATTATCTTCTGAATATAGAATTTGGCGGTGTAAGTTGTGTAGTTCAACTTTGTCGAAATCAACTATTCCAATAGTGCCAACACCTGAAGTTGCTAAATATTGTAAAACAGGACAACCCAAGCCACCAGCACCAATAACCAATACTTTGGCATTTTTTAATTTTAATTGTCCCGCTTCACTTACTTCAGGTAACAACATGGGCTTTCCGTAACGTAAAATATCAGATATAGTTAGCATATTTTAAAATCAAAAATTGATGTTTATCGTTGTGAAATCATGTAGCTTCTGTCCCAATCTTTCCAAACGGGTTCATATCCTTTTTGAGAAATAATTTGTGCAATTTCATTGGCTGAACGTTCATCGCTGGTTTCAAATTGTTCTAAAGATTGTGGATCAACAGCATAACCCCCCGGATTGGTTTTAGAACCCGCACTCATTGAAGTAACACCAATAGGTATGATATTGTTTCGAAACTTTTCATTTTCCCGTGTTGAAATCGAAATTTCCAAATCTTCATTCCATAATCGGTAGGCACAGATTAATTGGAGTAAATCACGGTCTTCCATGATGAAATTGGGTTCGATAATGCCTTCAGCTGGTCGTAAACGTGGAAAGGAAACTGAATATTTGCTTTGCCAATAGGTTTTCTGTAAATAATTCAGATGTAAAGCATTAAAGAAACTATCAGTTCGCCAGTCTTCCAATCCTAACAAAACTCCTAAACCAATTTTATGAATTCCGGCTTTTCCAATTCGGTCTGGGGTTTCCAAACGATAGTCAAAGTTGGATTTCTTTCCTTTTGGATGGTATTGTTTATATACTTCTCGGTGATAAGTTTCTTGATATACCAAAACAGTATGAACACCAGCTTCATGTAATTGTTCATATTCTTCCTGTGAAAGGGGTTGAACTTCCACTGAAATATTGGCAAAATCATTTTTTATTTGGGCAACAGCCTTCAGAAAATAATTGATGTTTACGGTATAATTGGCTTCGCCTGTTACTAGTAAAACATGGTCAAATCCCGCTTTTTTAAGTTCAGCTACTTCCAATTCGATTTCTGAATCCGTTAAGGTTTTTCGTTTTATTTTATTATCCAAACTGAATCCGCAATACGTACATATATTTTGACATTCGTTGCTCAAATACATTGGCGCATACATTTGTATTGTTTTTCCGAAACGTTTTTTAGTCAATTGATGACTCATTTGTGCCATTTGCTCCAAATACGATTGTGCTGCTGGAGAAATCAATGCCATGAAATCATTGAGATTTCTTTTGTTTTTGGCCAATGCTGACTCGACTTCTTTTGAAGTTGTTTTGTAAATTAAGGCTTGCACCTCATCCCAGTTGTAATTTTCAAAAACCGATGCAAAAGTGTTCATCGTTAATCATTTAAAAAGGCCGTTAGCGGACTTGATGCGATTGCTTTATTTACGGTTTGTGCCAATTGTGCTTCGTAGGCTTTTCTTCCCGAAATCACAGCTTCCTTAAAAGCTTCGGCCATAAGTTTTGGGTTTCCTGCAACTGCAACGGCAGTATTGACTAAAACGGCATCGGCACCCATTTCCATAGCTCGAGCAGCATGTGAAGGCGCTCCAATTCCTGCATCAACAATCACAGGAACTTTACTTTGCTCAATAATAATCTCTAGGAAATCTTCGGTTTTTAATCCTTTATTACTTCCAATGGGAGAACCTAATGGCATAACGGCTGAGGTTCCTACATCTTCCAAGCGTTTGCACAAAACAGGATCAGCGTGAATGTAAGGCAGAATAATAAAACCAAGCTTCGCTAATTCTTCAGTAGCTTTTAATGTTTCGATTGGGTCGGGTAGGAGGTACTTAGGATCGGGATGTATTTCCAGTTTGAGCCAATTGGTTTCCAAAGCTTCTCTGGCTAATTGTGCAGCAAAAACAGCTTCTTTAGCATTTCGTGCACCAGATGTATTGGGTAATAAATTGATGTGCGGATGATTAATGTGTGAAAGAATGGCATCAGTTTCGGTTTCTAAATCGACACGCTTTAATGCAACAGTTACTAATTCACTTCCTGAGGCCAGAATTGCTTCTTCCATTTGTTTGTTGGAACCAAATTTTCCAGTGCCCAGAAATAATCTTGAAGTAAATGTTTTATCCGCTATTTTAAGAGTTGACATATAATGTTGTGTTTAGTTGTGAGTAGTTGTTTTCTTGAAATTTATTAGTGATTAAACTTGATACTGCAATTCCATGAATACCTGTTTTCATTAGATCTTCGACATCTTCGAGTTGGATTCCTCCAATGGCATAAATTGGAATTTGAATGCCTTCTTCTTTTAGTTTTGATAATATTCTTTGATAACCTTCCAAACCAAGTATCGGACTCAAATTCTGTTTAGTGGTTGTGAATTTGTAAGGACCAAGACCAATGTAATCGCAGTTCTCTTCAAATCGTTGTACAACATCTTCATAGGTGTTTGCAGTACCTCCAATGATTTTGAATTCATCCAAAAGTAATCTTGCTTCTTTGATACTCATGTCGGTTAAGCCCAGATGAACCCCATCAGCATCAACTTCTTGACATAAATACGGATTGTCGTTTATTATAAATGTTGCCGAATAAGTGTCACAAAGTAATTTTGAAGCTTCGGCTAAGTCACGTAACTCTTCCTTGTTGTTGGTTTTAAATCGTAATTGAATCCAATCACAACCTGTGTCTAAAGCATGATGGATGTTTTTAATTTGACTATAAATAGTTTCTCCCTGCGAAATGTATTGTAATTTGCTAAACATGATGGTATCCTAATAATGTGTTGTTTGTGTTTAAAAAGTTTTCAATGTAAAGCTTCGAGTTTCGGCAAGATTTGGGTAAATCGTTGTTTAGTGCAAGATTAGCAGTTATCGCAGAGGATAACACACAACCTGAACCGTGTTTTTGAACTACTGAAATTGCATATGGGTTTATTTTAAAAATCATACCATGATTATACAAATAATCAGTTCCTATGGATTCCAAATTATGACCTCCTTTGAGTAAAACTGCACAGTGTTTCGAAAGTTGTAATGATACTTCTTCAGCTGATTGTTGATTATTTCCGAATTGTACTATTTCATTGTAATTAGGCGTAATCAGATCAATTTTGTTTAAAATTCCAATTAAAACGGATTGATTTTCGATGTTTGCAAATTCAAATTGGGTAGTTGATTTTAAAACAGTGTCCCAAACAATTTTGACCTCAGATGAATATTTTCGTATTTCTTCAATAATCCTTTTTAGATAATCCAAAGAAGGAATTATACCAATTTTAACTGCTTTGATATCATATACTTTAAAAAGTTTTTCAATGGAATTAAGAATAAAATCCAAATCAACCCAACGCATTGCATGGAACGAATCTTCTGTTTGAATAGTATTTCCAGTAACAATTGCTAAACCATACACTTGATGTTGCTCAAAAGTTTTTACATCAGCCAAAACCCCTGCACCTCCCGTTGGATCAAATCCGGCAATACTTAAAACGAATGGACGATTTGCTGACATTTTTTAAAATTTTCTAATGTATTAGTACTGTTCCAAATGGTTCCTAAAAGTGCTACCTCATCAAATCCTTTTTTCAAAGTTTCTGCTATGTTTTCTGCTGAAATACCACCCAAAGCAACTAATTTCGTATTGAAATTGCTTCGCTCTTTTATTGCTTCCAAATGATTTTCTGTTGATGTATAACCCTGTTTTGAAATACTTGGATACACTGGACTTAAAAAAGCATAGGAATAGTTTTCTTCCAAAGCATTGAATTCAGCAATCGAATGTGTTGAGGTTGAAAAAATTGGATTCACTATCTTTTTTACATCTTTTGGACTATGCAACCGGTTTATTCCGAAGTAATCTGCTAAATGATGATGACTGTGTAAAACCAATTGTTTACTGGAATCACTTCCAATGGCTGTCAGAAACGAAACCATTTCCGCCTCTGAATAGTCAGGTTTACGAATATGTAACAACTCTAATCCATTTTCAAAAAGAGAATGGATGATGCTTATTTCATTACGAACAGCCGTTGGATTTGTGATTACGATCATTTTTTAAATTCTAGATAATGGATGATAGACAGATAGATAATGAACTAAATTCTGGTTGTCTATCACCTCTTAGTCTTTCATCTATCAGTCTATTTACACATAAATTTCTTTACCGGTTTCAATGAATTCTTCTGATTTAGCTTTCATGCCTTCTTCTGCGGCAGCCACATCACGAATTTCTTGTGAGATTTTCATTGAACAGAATTTTGGTCCGCACATCGAACAGAAGTGAGCAACTTTAGCTCCGTCTGCGGGTAAGGTTTCATCATGAAATTCCCTTGCTGTATCAGGATCCAAAGCCAAATTGAACTGATCTTCCCATCGGAATTCAAAACGAGCTTTACTCAAAGCATTGTCGCGGTATTGAGCACCCGGATGACCTTTGGCCAAATCGGCAGCATGTGCAGCAATTTTATACGTGATCACTCCATCTTTTACGTCTTTTTTGTTAGGTAAGCCCAAATGTTCTTTTGGTGTTACATAGCACAACATAGCAGTGCCGTACCAGCCTATCATAGCAGCTCCAATAGCTGAGGTAATGTGATCATAACCTGGTGCAATATCAGTTGTCAATGGCCCCAAAGTATAAAATGGTGCTTCAGCACAATGCTCCAATTGTTTGTCCATGTTTTCTTTAATCATGTGCATTGGAACGTGACCTGGGCCTTCAATAAATACCTGTACATCATGCTTCCAAGCAATTTTGGTCAATTCTCCTAAAGTTTCTAATTCAGCAAACTGTGCAGCATCATTAGCATCAGCAATCGAACCAGGACGTAAACCATCTCCTAACGAGAAAGCGACATCATATTGTTTCATGATCTCACAGATTTCTTCGAAATGCGTGTATAAGAAGTTTTCTTTGTGATGGAACAAACACCATTTTGCCATAATCGAGCCACCTCGAGATACAATTCCGGTAACACGATTAGCCGTTAAATGAATGTAGCGTAATAATACTCCGGCGTGAATGGTAAAGTATGAAACACCCTGTTCGGCTTGTTCGATTAACGTATCGCGGAAAATTTCCCAAGTTAAATCTTCAGCAATTCCTTTTACCTTTTCTAATACCTGGTAAATCGGAACCGTTCCAATGGGTACAGGAGAATTTCGGATAATCCACTCACGGGTTTCGTGAATGTTTTTGCCTGTGGATAAATCCATGATGGTGTCTGCACCCCAACGGCAAGCCCATGCGGCTTTTTCTACTTCCTCTTCAATGGATGAGGTTACCGCACTGTTCCCAATATTCGCATTAATCTTAACCAAAAAGTTTCTTCCCACAATCATAGGTTCGCTTTCAGGATGGTTGATGTTATTAGGGATGATGGCGCGACCGGCAGCTACTTCACTGCGTACAAATTCCGGAGTGATTTTACTTTTAGGTGTATTAGCTCCAAAACTGTTTCCTGCATGTTGGCATTGCATTGCTTTTTGTGCTGTTTCCAATTGTTCGATACGTTGGTTTTCACGAATGGCGATGTATTCCATTTCCGGAGTGATAATACCTTGTTTAGCGTAATGTAACTGAGTTACATTGGCTCCTTTTTTAGCACGCATCGGTTTGTGTAAATACTCAAAACGAAGATGATTTAAACTTTCATCGTTTAAACGCATTTTGCCATAATCAGAAGAGATCTCCGTT
Source organism: Flavobacterium terrae (assembly GCF_900142035.1). Lineage (GTDB taxonomy): Bacteria > Bacteroidota > Bacteroidia > Flavobacteriales > Flavobacteriaceae > Flavobacterium > Flavobacterium terrae. The sequence goes on from NZ_FQZI01000001.1 coordinate 443,037, forward strand.
AATTCTTCTACATCGTTTCGGTCTAAAATCCATTGTTCGCGGATACGAGGCAATCCTTTTCTAACATCAATTTCCGCATTGGGATCAGTATACGGTCCTGAAGTATCGTAAACGGTAACAGGAGGGTTTTTTTCCACACCCCCATTTGACAATTTGGTGTCGTGTAATGTGATTTCGCGCATTGCGACTTTGATAGGATGGATTTCACCATCGATATAGATTTTCTTGGAATTGGGAAAAGGCTTTCTTGAGATTTTTTCTTCGGAATTCATGATAATTATGAGTTATGAATTATAAGTTTTTTAGTTGAAATTTTGATTACTGAGTATTGAGACTGTATACTAACCACCTTGGGTGGCAGTAATAATTAGAATGTCATCAGTTTCAGATAGGGTAGTAGTTGCCCAGTCGGTTTTAGGAATAACCGAATTATTGATGGCAAAAGCAATTCCGTTTTGTTTGTTAGGAAATTCTAAGTCAAGTAAATCTTGTACGCTAAGCGTTGTTGCTTCGAATTGTTTGACTTGGTTGTTGATTTTTAATTCCATTCCTTTTAGGTTTAGTATATAACAATACTTTAGGAATGGCTACAATGCGTGCGTAAATGCACATTATGAAGTCATCTTACTTTTCCCTACGCTAGTATGAACTAGATCAGGTTCAGAGGGTAAAATCTCAGCCTGCGCGTTGCAGACACCCCTAAAGCGAGACAAATGTAGAAAAAATTATGAGTTATGAATTATGAGTTTTGTTATTTTTCTCATAAATCTATTTTTCTAATAAGTGATTGAGACTGAAAACTGAAACTGTTTATTGATTTCTCTTCCAGCAATCTTCAACATGGTCATTTACCATACCTGTAGCTTGCATGTGTGCATACACTACAGTTGAACCTACAAATTTGAAGCCACGTTTTTTTAAATCTTTACTTAGCTTGTCAGATATTTCAGATGTCGCAGCAACATCTTTTAAGTTTTTTGGTTGATTATCAATGGGTTTTCCACCTACAAAGCCCCAAATATATTTTGAAAAAGTTCCAAATTCTTCTTGAACTTTTATAAAAGCTTGTGCATTTGTAACCGTTGCTTTAATTTTTAATCCATTACGAATGATTCCAGCGTCTTCTTTCAAAGTTTCCATTTTTGCTTGGTCATATGCTGCTACTTTTCTATAATCGAAATTGTCAAAAGCTTTTCTGAAATTTTCACGTTTGGCCAAGATGGTATACCAACTTAATCCTGCCTGAAAAGTTTCTAAAACTAAAAACTCAAAAATAGTTTCGTCATCATATACTGGATTTCCCCATTCTTCATCGTGATAATTACGGTATAAATCATCTTTTTCGCACCAGCCGCAACGTTTTTTTTCCATATTTTGTGTGTTTAGTTACTTATTGAGTTTTTAATTAATCGTAAATTTACAGAAATTTTTATCAGGTAATGAAGACGAAGATAATTGAAGGTTTTTATAATGGCGTTAGCTATTTAGATTACAGAAAACAGGTTTCTGATTTGTTGGCCAAAGGTAAGTCAACAGGAAATGAACAGACAGAAGATCTTTTGCATTATAGCAAATTGAATGAGACTAGAATGAACAGACTGGATAAAACTATTCAGGTTGATGATGCCACAATAAAAAAATTGAATTCGCTTCAAGAGGAATATATATGGTTAGTATTGTCTGAAGGTTGGTGTGGAGATGCAGCTCAAATTACACCAATACTCAATAAAATGGTAGCTACTACTTCTAAAATCGAACTTAAACTAGTTTTTAGAGATGAAAATGAAGCTTTAATGAATTTGTTTTTAACAAACGGAAGTAAATCTATCCCCAAAGTTATTATTATCGAAAAGGAGTCTATGATGGTAAAAGGTTCTTGGGGACCAAGACCGGAAGGTGCTACAAATTTGATAAAAAGTTATAAAGCACAATATGGTGTCGTTGATGAAACAGCTAAAACAGAATTGCAAATGTGGTACTTACACGACAAGGGATTAAGTACAATGAATGAATTGTCTAATTTGATGGTCCATTTAGAGGAATTAGGACATCAAAAAATGTAGACTAATTTTCTTTTTTTGGAATTAATTTATCAAATGCTTCTGGAGTTATTGCGTTCTCAACAGAATAATTGCCAATTTTCGTTCTTCGTAAAGCAGTTAAGTGTCCTCCAGATTGTAAAGCTTTTCCAAAGTCGTAGGCTAATGAACGAATGTAGGTTCCTTTGCTACAACTTACTCTAAAATCAATTTCTGGAAGTGCTATACGAGTAATTTCAAATTCGTAAATAGTTGTTTTTCTTGCTTCAATTTCTACTTCTTCACCAGCACGAGCATGTTCATATAAACGCTTACCATCTTTCTTAATCGCTGAAAACACAGGTGGTTTTTGGTCAATTTCTCCAATAAAATTTTTTAAAGTCTCATGAATTAACGCTTCGGTTATATGGTCTGTGGGGAATGTAGCATCGATTTCAGTTTCTAAATCATACGAAGGGGTCGTTGCACCTAAATGAATGGTACCAGTATATTCTTTGGTTTGAGCCTGAATTTCTGTAATTTTTTTCGTGAATTTTCCTGTGCAAACAATCAATAAGCCTGTGGCTAAAGGGTCTAGAGTACCGGCATGACCTATTTTAAACTTCTTAGGTAATCCTAATCGGTTTCTTAATGCATATTTTAATTTATTTACTGCCTGAAATGAACTCCAAGTTAATGGCTTGTCAATTAACAGCACTTGTCCAGCTAAAATGTCTTCTGCAGAATACAACTTGATTATTTTATGAAAGAGAAATAAATTAAAAGTAAAGTTCCAACGATAATACGATACCAACCCCAAGGTTTAAAACCATATTGTTTGATAATACCGATGAAAAATTTTATGGCTAGAAAGGCAACAATAAATGCCACAATATTACCAATTACAAACATGGTAATCGTATCTTTTGATTGTAAAATCAATTCGTAACCTTTCATTTGACTGTGTTCGTAAGTCTTTAAAAACACCGAATAACATGTTACGGCCAACATAGTAGGAACTGCTAAAAAGAATGAAAATTCAGCAGCAACATTACGAGTTAACCCCTGTTGCATTCCACCTATAATTGAGGCTGCGCTACGACTTGTTCCAGGCATCATGGCTAAACATTGCCAAAAACCAATAGTTACAGCTTTTTTAATTGTAATATCTTCTTCTTTTACAACAGAAGGATTTTGAAAAAATCTGTCAATAATTAGTAAAATGAAACCACCAAGAATCAATACAATTGCAATTGGTATAGGACTTCCTAGTATAGCTTCAATCTTATCATCAAATAACTTTCCTAAAACAAGTGCAGGAACAACCGCACAAGCAAGTTTTATAAAGAAATTAAACTTAGTAAAATCAAAAAACTTTTTCCAATACAAAACTACAACAGCTAATATAGCTCCAAACTGAATTGAAACCTGAAACAACTTTACAAAATCGTCTTCTTGAATTCCAAAAAAGGAACTGGTAAAAATCATGTGTGCTGTTGAAGAAACAGGTAAGTATTCTGTCAAACCTTCAACAATAGCGATAAGTATTGCTTTTAATAAATCCATCTAAATAGAAACGGTTATTTATTTTTTGAAGATAGAATAAATAACAACTCCAAAACCTGCTAAAACAGTAGTAGGAGCTAAACGAATTCTTCTGAAACTGAAAATCTCAGGATTAAAAACATTAGGATCATCACTACCTCCACCAGTCATTAAAATAAATCCTACAGCTATGATTCCTAATCCAATCAATAAAAATTTGTAGTTTACTTTGTCAAAAAGGAATTCTTGTTTTTTATTTTCCATTTTTATATGAATTATGTTGCTTTCGAGAGCCTCAAGCAACGGTGACTGAGGTTCTCGAAGTCACATTTATTTTAATTTAATATAAATCGTCTGTTCTTAAGTTCAAGAAACGTTGAGTTGCAAAATATGTACTTAGCCAAGTAATTAAAATACCAACTCCAAAAACCCCAGCTAATACAATTACTATAGAAATTTTGTCTTCTAAAACGCCAAGATTAGGATAATTAGTGTCTAAATAAAATAACACTCCAAGTAAAGCTATAACAGCAATACCCGCCCCTATCATTCCTAACTTTACACTTCTCCAAATAAATGGCTTTCTAATGAATGCTTTTGTTGCTCCAACCATTTGCATCGTTTTAATAATAAAACGATTTGCATAAATGGATAAACGCATTGAGCTATTGATTAATAAAACAGCAACTAGTGTCAAGAAACCACTGATGATTAAAATCCACATACTTACTTTTTTTACATTTTCATTTACCATTTTAACTAACTGTTTATCGTAAACAATATCTGCAATTAGTTTGTTTTCGCGAAGTCTTCTTTCAATTCGTGTTATACTGTCATATTCAACATAATCTGCTTTAATATGAATATCGTATGAGTTTTGTAATGGATTAGCTCCTAAAAACTCAGTAAAGTTTTCTCCAAGAGTTTTCTCATGTTCTTTTGCAGCGGCTTCTTTTGAAACAAACTTCACAGATTTAGCAAAAACAGCCTTTTTTATACTATCTTCAAATTTAGTTAAAGTAGTGTCTTTTGCTTCATCTTTAAAATAAATTGACATTGCAATCCCTTCTTTAAAATCGTTTGAAAGTTTTTTAGAGTTAATGATAAATAACCCAAGTATTCCTAGTAAAAATAATACTAGAAAAACACTTAATACAACCGAAAAATAAGACGTGATTAGTCTGCGTTTTTGAAATTTTTCAAAAGAGGAACTCATACAAATAATTTATTTGCGGTAAAAATAACAAAGAATTTCTTTATTTGAAGTTAATAACGTTCAAAGTTTCATGTTTCTTATTAATAAATGTAATTTTATACTGCATTTTTATCAAATTTTAGTTTCAAAAAGACATATTCACATCAAATAACCATAAAATGGATTTCAGAATAGAGAAAGATACATTGGGAGAAGTTAAGGTTCCTACCGATAAATACTGGGGCGCTCAAACAGAACGTTCAAGAAATAATTTTAAAATTGGCACTCCAGCATCAATGCCAAAAGAGATTGTAAGAGGGTTTGCTTATTTAAAAAAAGCGGCTGCTTATGCCAATTGTGATTTGGCTGTGCTTTCGGTTGAAAAAAGAGATGCAATTGCTACGGTTTGTGATGAAATTTTAGAGGGAAAGCTAGACGATCAGTTTCCTTTGGTTATTTGGCAAACGGGTTCGGGAACACAAAGCAACATGAATGTGAATGAAGTAATTGCCAATCGTGCACAAGTTTTAGCAGGTTTCAAAATCGGGGAAGGAGAACCAGTGCTCAAAGCGAATGATGATGTGAATAAATCACAATCTTCTAATGATACGTTTCCAACAGGAATGCACATTGCAGCTTATAAAATGGTGGTGGAAACTACTATTCCAGGAGTAAAAAAACTGCGTGATACTTTACAAGCAAAAGCCAACGAATTTAAAGAAGTGGTCAAAATCGGTCGTACTCATCTAATGGATGCAACACCGCTGACTTTAGGTCAGGAAATTTCGGGTTATGTTGCTCAACTGGATTACGGATTAAAAGCACTCAAAAATACTTTACCTCATCTTTCTGAAATCGCTTTAGGAGGTACTGCTGTGGGTACAGGTCTAAATACACCCGAAGGGTACGATGTGAAAGTGGCAGAGTATATTGCAAAATTCACTGGACATCCTTTTGTAACCGCTCCTAATAAATTTGAAGCTTTGGCTTCTCATGATGCGATTGTCGAATCACATGCCGCTTTGAAGCAATTAGCAGTCAGCTTGAATAAAATTGCAAACGATATTCGTATGCTGGCTTCGGGTCCAAGATCAGGTATTGGCGAAATTCTAATTCCAGAAAATGAACCAGGTTCTTCCATTATGCCAGGAAAAGTAAATCCAACGCAATGCGAAGCAATGACCATGGTTTGCGCACAGGTTATGGGGAATGATGTTGCCATATCGGTAGGAGGTATGCAGGGGCATTATGAACTGAATGTTTTTAAACCTATGATGGCCGCCAATATGCTGCAATCGGCACGTTTGTTAGGAGATGCTTGTGTTTCTTTTGATGAACATTGTGTTCAAGGAATACAACCGAATTATGGCCGAATTAAAGAGTTGGTTGATAATTCACTCATGTTAGTAACCGCATTGAATACCAAAATCGGTTATTATAAATCGGCCGAAATTGCGCAAACAGCTCATAAAAACGGCACAACTTTGAAAGAAGAAGCCATTCGTTTGGGTTATGTTTCTGCTGAAGATTTTGACAATTGGGTTAGGCCAGAAGATATGGTTTAGGTTGGTTAAATGTTTAGATGAAACTTAAGACCATCAAAATTTCTAGTTTCTTATAATAAATGTAAATTTGCAACTCAAAAATTAATTAAGAAGTTGAGGCTAACGCCTTGAACATATCAAACTTATAAGCGTAATGAAGTATTTCCATAACGAAATCGAAGCCAAGTGGCAACAATATTGGGCAGAAAATCAAACTTTTGCAGCAAGTAACACATCTGACAAGCCAAAATATTATGTTTTAGACATGTTTCCTTATCCTTCTGGAGCCGGTTTACATGTTGGGCATCCGCTGGGTTACATTGCTTCTGATATTGTAGCAAGATACAAAAGACATCAAGGTTTTAATGTGTTACATCCACAAGGTTACGATTCATTCGGTTTACCGGCGGAACAATATGCCATTCAAACAGGACAACATCCTGAAAAAACAACTCGTGAAAACATTACACGCTACCGTGAGCAATTAGATAAAATTGGTTTTTCTTTCGATTGGAGTCGTGAAGTTCGTACTTCGAACCCAGATTATTACAAACATACACAATGGATTTTTATTCAATTGTTCGAATCTTGGTACAATAAAAACACGGATAAAGCAGAAAATATTTCAACTTTAATTGAACTATTCTCAACAGAAGGAAATGCTAATGTAAATGCCGTTTGTGATGAAAACATCGCTCCTTTTACCGCTGCAGAATGGAATGCCTTTTCATCGGAACAACAACAACAAATTTTATTACAATATAGATTAACGTATTTAGCGGAAACGGAAGTAAACTGGTGCCCAGCATTAGGAACCGTTTTAGCGAATGACGAAATTGTAAACGGCGTTTCAGAACGAGGCGGACATCCAGTAATTCGTAAAAAAATGACGCAATGGTCGATGCGAATTTCAGCGTATGCAGAACGATTATTACAAGGTTTAGAAACTATTGATTGGAGTGAATCGATTAAAGAATCGCAACGTAATTGGATTGGAAAATCGGTTGGTGCAGCCGTAACTTTTAAAGTGAAAAATCATGATGAAGTTATCGATGTATTTACAACTCGACCTGATACTATTTTCGGAGTAACATTTATGACCTTAGCTCCGGAACACGAATTAGTAGCTAAAATTACTACTCCAGAACAAAAAGCTGCAGTTGATGCCTATATTGAAGCCACTGCTAAACGTTCGGAAAGAGAGCGTATGGCCGATGTAAAAACAATTTCGGGAGTTTTCACAGGTGCGTATGCCGAACACCCATTTACAAAAGAAGCCATTCCGGTTTGGATTGGCGATTACGTGTTAGCAGGTTACGGAACGGGTGCAGTTATGGCCGTTCCATGTGGTGATGAGCGTGATTATGCTTTCGCGAATTTCTTCAAAGGAACTAACGGAATGCCTGAAATTAAAAATATTTTCAACCAAGATATTTCTGAAGCAGCGTTTAATGAAAAAGCTGGTTTCGAATTTGTAGCTTCTGATTTCTTAAACGGATTAGATTACAAATCGGGAACGAAAAAAATCATCGAAGAATTAGAAAAAATCGGAGCCGGAAATGCTAAAGTAAATTACCGTTTACGCGATGCCGTTTTCTCTCGCCAAAGATATTGGGGAGAACCGTTCCCAGTGTATTATGTGAATGGTTTACCAAAAATGATTGACAAAAAACACTTACCAATTGTGTTACCAGAAGTGGAGAAATATTTACCAACCGAAGACGGACAACCACCTTTAGGAAATGCAACGGTTTGGGCTTGGGACAGTTTACAGTGTTCAGTGGTTAGTAATCAGTTAATAGATAACGTGAATATTTTCCCATTAGAATTGAACACGATGCCAGGTTGGGCAGGTTCTTCTTGGTATTGGATGCGTTATATGGATGCACACAATACAGAAGATTTTGCAAGTGAATCGGCTTTAAAATATTGGGAAAATGTTGATTTATATATTGGTGGAAGCGAGCACGCAACGGGTCACTTATTATATTCTCGTTTTTGGAATAAATTTTTAAAAGATAGAGGTTTCGCACCAACAGAAGAACCCTTCAAAAAACTGATTAATCAAGGAATGATTTTGGGAATGAGTGCTTTTGTGTATAGAAGTGAAGATTCTAAAACTTTATATTCAAAAGGATTAATTAAAGACAAAAATGTTCATCCAATTCACGTTGATTTAGCTTGTATTAATGATATTACGAACGAATTAGATATCGAAAAATTCAGAGCACATCCTTTATATTCAGATTATGCCAATGCAGAATTTGTGTTAGAAGACGGAAAATACATTGTAGGTCGTGAAGTAGAAAAAATGTCGAAATCGAAATACAATGTTGTCAATCCAGATGATATTTGTAATGAATACGGTGCCGATACGTTACGTTTATACGAAATGTTTTTAGGTCCGTTAGAACAAGCGAAACCTTGGAACACGGCTGGTATTACAGGAGTTTCTGGTTTCTTGAAAAAATTATGGAGATTATACTTTGATGATAATGGCTCAGTAATTAAAGACGAAGAACCAACGGCAGAAATGTACAAATCGTTACATAAAACTATCAAGAAAGTAACAGAAGACATTGAGAATTTCTCTTTCAACACGTCGGTTTCTCAATTTATGATTTGTGTAAACGAATTACAACAATTAAAATGTAATCACCGTGCCATTTTAGAACCATTAGCCGTTTTAGTTTCGCCTTATGCGCCACATATTGCAGAAGAATTATGGAATGCATTAGGGCATAAAGGATCAATTTCTACGGTTGCTTTTCCTAAATTCGAAGAAAAGTATTTGGTAGAAAGCGAAAAAGAATATCCGGTTTCGTTCAACGGAAAAATGCGTTTCACGATTAAGCTGCCGTTAGATTTAACAGCGGCTCAAATCGAAGAAATTGTAATGGCAGATGAAAGAACCCAAAATCAATTACAAGGTAGAACACCTAACAAAGTAATTATCGTTCCTGGAAAGATTATTAACTTGGTAGGATAGTTAAAACTTTTCGTCACTTCGAGTAAATTTGATTTAATCAAATTGTATCGAGAAGTTTTATGAGAAATAGTTCTCGATTCGCTTTGCTACTCGAACAGACTTTTTATAAATAATGAATCCCAAATTTCTGGTCACTGAGCTTGTCGAAGTGGAAATTTGGGATTTCTTTTTGTAACATTTTTCAGAATTTACGTATAATAAGTAAAAGTAAAATGAAAAAACACGAAGTTCATGTTTTAAAAACATCCAGAGGATTTTCTGGAAGTATGAAAGATGATTTAGCAAAAGAAGTTGAAGTTTTTTTAAATAGAAAATCAAATGAAGGTTATGAAGTAATAAATGTATCGTTTACGTATTATCACACTTCAGAATTAATTGCTTTTGTAACTATTTGTAAGTAAGATGACAACTTGGCATTTTTTAGAAATGGCTTGTAATTTGATAGTTATTTACTAAATTTAAATTATAAATAAATACGATATGGGATCAGGTTATATGATATTGGCCGGCGCCATTATGTTGGTGAGCTGGTTAGTAAGTTCAAGATTGAAAAGCAAATTTGAACATTATTCTAAGTTGCAATTACACAATGGAATGAGTGGAGCAGAGATTGCAGAAAAAATGTTGGCTGACAATGGTATTTACGATGTAAAAGTAATTTCTACACCAGGAATGCTTACAGACCATTACAATCCAGCAAACAAGACTGTGAATTTATCAGAAGGAGTATATAATCAACGAAATGCAGCAGCAGCAGCAGTTGCAGCGCACGAATGCGGACATGCTGTACAACATGCTGTAGGTTATGAGTGTTTAGAAATGCGATCAAAGTTAGTTCCTGTGGTACAAGTGGCTTCAAGTTTTGTGCAATGGATACTATTAGCAGGAATTTTGTTGATTAAGACGTTTCCAGGATTATTATTGGTAGGTATTGTGGTTTTTGCTGCTACTACTTTATTTTCTGTGATTACACTTCCAGTTGAATACGATGCGAGTAATAGAGCCTTGGCTTGGTTAAAAAATAAAAACATGGTCAATCAAGCTGAATATGCTGGTGCGGAGGATGCGTTAAAATGGGCCGCTAGAACGTATGTTGTGGCTGCAATTGGATCTATTGCAACGTTATTGTATTACGTTTCTGTTTATATGAATAGAAGATAGTTTTTGCTATAAAAGTTAAATAAAAGCCACTCATTTGAGTGGCTTTTTTAATAATTTGCTTTTAATTTTCGCATCAAATATTTTACTCCTTCTTGTGTATCTAAGTTAAAAGAGTTTGTAAAAATAATGTAGGTTTTGTTTTTTGTTCTGTCTATATGAACAAGTGTGTAGTAAGTTCCTACAGTTCCTGCATGAGTAGAAAATTCTTTTCCATTTTCGTAAATATTAAACCATCCCATCGAATAATTTTCAACTCCTTTATGTAAAAATTGGTAAGTGTTGGCTTTTAAATAATTGCTTTCGCCTTTTAAGCCTTGCAAATTGAGTTGTATAAATTTTACATAATCTTTTAATCTAATGTTTATATCACCAGCAGGCTGATCGATATCCAATTTGTTATTGGTAGTTGAAGGAACCGGTTTAAGAGTGTCATTTTCGAATGTATGTCCCCAAGTATCCTTTTTCTTTTGGTTTTCTGGCCATGAGAGTTTTACATGTAATTTCAAATCTTTATTAAATACCTTTTCAACTAATTGTTCCCAACTTTTACCAGTAGTTTTTTCTAACATCAAAGTTGCAAGAACATAACCTGCATTAGAATATACAAATGGCATATTCTCATCTAATTTTGCAGGCTCTAAAGTGAAAACAAATTGACCGTATTGATTTCTTTTTTCTTGATTAGTGCCTTTAAATTGAGGGAGTTTGATTTCTTCCTCATTTTCAAATCCAGCATTTCCTTGAAGTGGTTGTATTCCTGCCCTATGCGATAGTAATTCTTGTAATGTAATATTAAAATATTCTGGTTTAGATTTTTGTTTCCATTCAGGAAAAACATCAAAGAACTTTGTTGACCATTGCAATTTTCCTAGTTCGACATATTTTGCAATAACATAAGCTGTCATGGCTTTTGTGTTTGAACCTATATGAAATCGATCATTTAAGGTGGCCTTGTCATTTAAATTTATAGAATGAAGGCCAATGGCTTCAATTTCAAAAATGGATTTATCATCTATTACCGCATAACTTATTTCGGGAATATGTTTCGCTATTCTAATGGAGTCTGCATATTGAAGAGTTTTCTGACCCCAAGTTATAGAGGTGATTAAAAAAAATGATACTTTAAAAAAATTACTCATTAAATTAATCTTTTTGCTTTGGGTTTAATAATAAGAGAAAGAATTAAAAATCCAATACCTACTCCTGATATTAAACCTTTGGTTACATCTGAAAGATTTTGATTTGTGATAACAAGTGGCAATGTCGTTAGTGTTAGTCCAATAATTCTTAACACAATGGTTTTGTTAGGCTTCATAAACTTTCTTTTACAATTGTATTTGTCTCTCTATTTGTTGTTCCAAAGAAATAAAAGTCTCAGTTCTTGAAACCCCTTCAATGGCTTGTATTTTAGTATTGAGCAAATGCATTAAATGCTCGTTATCACGACAAATTATTTTAATCAGTATGCTCCAGTTTCCTGTGGTATAATGACATTCTAAAACTTCAGGAATTTTTCGAAGTTCTTTTACAGCTTCAGGATTTCTAGCTGCTTTATCTAAATAAATGCCCACAAAAGCCATAGTGCTGTAACCCAAAACTTTATTGTTGACAGTGAACTTAGATCCAGAGATTACTTTTGCTTCTTCCAACTTTCTTAATCGTTGATGAATAGCTGCACCAGAAATACCAATTTTGCTCGCAATTTGTAAGATAGGTTTACGAGCATCTTCCATTAGGTCTCGAAGAATAACTTTATCTATACCATCTATTTCAATTTGTAACTGATTAATTTTCATTTTTAATAAATTGATAGTTAAATATACTCTTTTTCTTTCTTTTTATGACATTAGGATTTAATTAAGTTTTTGCATTAGTATGAGAGAGGCAATATTTTTTTATTCTTATCGTTTCATAATCAACCTACTATATGTTTAACCTTAATCTACTACAAATGATGAATTTTAAAAAATCATTCAGAATTGCAATTTGTTTTTTTGCGGTTGCAACTCTTTCAGCTCAAGAAAATCGAATTTCTTCTAATGCTATTGGGAATCAGTTTAATGTTATTTTAGATAAATCGGAAACTTACAGAGATTTAAAAATAGTAAAGAAGCAGTCGATTTTAAATTTAAAGCAGGCTGTTTTAAACTCGATTTCAGCTGTTGAAACTGATCTTGCTGATTCTAAAATAGCTTTGGAACAAAAGATAAATGAAATATCAACCCTAAAAAAAGAATTAGACCAAACAAAAGCTACTTTGTCTTCATATACAAGCTCTGGACCAACAATTACCTTTTTAGGGATAGAGTTTAATAAGACTTTCTTTAATTATCTTTTGAGTTTTATTTTGTTAGGTTCTATGACGGCAGTGGTTTTTTTCTTTCTACAGTTTAGAAAAATGAATTTAACGACAAAGCATTCTAAAAGTGTTTTAAATGATTTGGAAGAAGAATATCAATCATATAAGAGAAACGCTATTGAAAGAGAGCAAAAAATTAGTCGTCAATTACAAGATGTACTAAACAAGCAGAAGCAAATGCAGATAAAAACAGCTTCATAAAAAAAAGACCTGCTTTTTCATATGAGCAGGTCTTTTTCAAAATGTGTAAGTATTAATTGTAGCCTTTGTAAGTCACTTCTTTTTCGTGGAAAATGACCCCATATTCTTCTAATTCTTTTAAAATAGGTTCGTAGACTTCTTTTTTAATTGGAAGTTGAACACCAGGTGTTTTAATATTACCGTTTAATATTTGTAATGTAGCCATGGCTACTGGTAAACCAACCGTTTTTGCCATTGCGGTATAGGTTTGGTCGTCGCCAATGCAAACCATGGTTGCATCAATTTGTTTGCGTTCGCCGTTAAGTTCGTATCCAAATTTATGATACATCACAATCATGTCTTTATCATGTTCTTGTAATGTCCATGAATCAGTAAGTATTTTTTCTAAGGCTTGAGCTGGAGTGGCATTTTTTAAACCTATTTTCTTTTCTTCATTGAATAAATCCAGTTCTACTAATTTATCCCACATCACATCATCTTGATCAATTTTAAGTTGGTGACGTAATTTGATCTCAACAGAATCTGTAGGGTGATAAGGTAAAAACAAGTTTACAAATCCACGGTAGCTCATGTTTTCTGAATCATCTATTGTATAGGTGTCATCAGTCATTCCTAATTGCACAAACATATCCCATGCTTTTGAATAACCTACACGGCGAATTGTTCCTCTAAAAACCGTAAGAGCGTCATCTAAACCATAAACACTTCTGTATTTTAAAGAATCTCTGTTGGCGTAACCTTCAAAGCGTCCATAACCTTCAACTTCAAGAAATTCAGTTCTTCTGAATAGTTTGTTGTATGGTATGTATTTGTAAGTGCCTTCTTGAATAAATTTAGCAGCCCCACCTTGACCAGCTAAAACTACATTTCTTGGAGCCCAAGTAAATTTGTAGTTCCAAAGATTATTGTCACTTTCTGGTGCTACTAAACCTCCACAAAATGATTCGAATAAAATTACTTTTCCGCCTTGTTCACGAATTTCATCAAGTACTTTCATGGCGCTCATATGATCGATACCAGGATCAAGACCTACTTCGTTCATGAAAACCAATCCATTTTCTTTGGCTTGTGCATCTAAAGCTTGCATTGCATCGCTAATATAAGAGGCCGTTACCATGTGTTTTTTGAAAGTGATACAGTCTTTAGCAACTTCAATGTGCATGTGAGCAGGTAGCATAGAAATTACGATATCTGCTTTTTGAATTTCGCTTTGACGCTGTTCAGTGTTGTTAATGTCTAATGCTATGGCACTGGCATTTTTGTGGCCTTTAGTTTTACGTTGTGCTAATTCTAAAGATAAATCGCCTATGGTTATGTGTAAATTTTCACTTTCAGATTTTTCTAAAAGATATTTTATAAGTGATGAAGCTGAACGACCAGCTCCAATGATTAATACATTTTTCATTGTTGGTTTGGTAAAAAAATCACACAAATGTAGCAAAATGTTATATTTTAAAAAGCTTTCGTGCGAAAAATGAAAGTATATTAACGAAATGTGTAGTAAATTTGAAGAAAATTTTCTGAACAAATGGATAAAAAAATCTTGATAACAGCTTTGAGTTTTGGTTTTGTATCAATTGTTTTAGGTGCTTTTGGCGCTCATGCATTAAAAAAAGTTTTAACTATTGATCAATTGAGTTCTTTCGAAGTTGGAGTTAGATACATGATGTACCATGCTCTTTTTTTATTGTTTTTAGGAACTACTTCTATTGTATTGCCTGAACAAAAAAATGTAATTTACTACCTAACTCTTTCTGGAACTTTATTTTTTTCTGTATCAATTTTCTTGCTTTCAACACAAGCGTTATCGGGTTTAAATTTTAAATTTTTAGGGCCTATAACCCCAATAGGAGGGCTATTGTTAATTGCTGCTTGGGCTACAACTATCTACTATATTATCACAAAAAAAGGCTAAACTGTGAGGCTATTCAAATAATATTTTTACTTTTGCCGTTATAAAAAAACACAACTTATCGTAAAATTTATGGAAACATACACCCCAACTACGAAAACGATTTCGTTAGAAAAATACGGAATCAATGACGTTAAAGAAATTGTATATAATCCTTCATACGAATTATTATATCAGGAAGAGCTGAATCCTTCTCTTGAAGGATATGAAAGAGGACAATTAACAGAGCTTGGTGCTGTTAATGTAATGACAGGTGAGTTTACAGGTCGTTCCCCAAAAGATAAATACATTGTAAAAGACGCTGTTACAGAAAATACTATCTGGTGGACTTCTGAAAAAGCAGTAAATGATAATAAACCCATTTCTACAGATACTTGGAATGCGTTAAAGAAAAACACAGTAGATCAACTATCAGGAAAAAGATTATTTGTAGTAGATACTTTTTGTGGTGCCAATGAAAACACTCGTTTAAAAGTTCGTTTCATTGTTGAGGTGGCTTGGCAAGCACATTTTGTAAAAAATATGTTTATCCGTCCTACAGAAGATGAATTAGCTAATTATGGTGAACCAGATTTCGTAGTGATGAATGCTTCAAAAAGAGGTTTTGCAGATTACAAGGCACATAATCTAAATTCTGAAGTATATATTGCTTTCAACCTAACTGAAAAAATCCAATTGATTGGTGGTACTTGGTACGGTGGAGAAATGAAAAAAGGTTTATTCTCAATGATGAACTATTATTTACCTCTTCAAGGAATGGCTTCTATGCATTGTTCTGCTAACAAAGGTAAAGATGGTGATGTTGCGGTTTTCTTTGGTTTATCTGGAACAGGAAAAACTACATTATCTACAGATCCTAAGCGTGAATTAATTGGTGACGATGAGCACGGATGGGATAATGATGGCGTTTTCAACTTTGAAGGAGGTTGTTACGCAAAAACAATCGATTTAAGTGCAGCAAACGAACCAGACATTTATGGAGCCATCAGAAAAGATGCATTATTAGAAAATGTAACTGTTGATGCTAATGGTAAAATAGATTTCAAAGATGGTTCTGTAACACAAAATACTCGTGTTTCTTACCGAATTAATCATATTAAAAATATTGTAACTCCAGTTTCAAAAGCTGGTCATGCAACAAAAGTTATTTTCTTAACTGCAGATGCTTTCGGGGTTATGCCACCGGTTTCTAAACTGACACCAGAGCAAACTAAATATTACTTCTTATCTGGATTTACTGCTAAATTAGCTGGTACAGAAAGAGGGGTTACACAACCAGAGCCAACGTTCTCAGCTTGTTTTGGTAAAGCGTTTTTATCATTACACCCAACAAAATATGGTGAGGAGTTAGTGAAAAAAATGGAAGAGCACAATGCTAAAGCTTATATGGTTAATACAGGATGGAATGGTACTGGAAAGCGAATTTCAATTAAAGATACACGCGCAATTATAGATGCTATTTTAGATGGTTCTATCGAAAATGCTGATAACGCAGTTGTACCAGTATTTAACTTTAATGTACCAACTGCATTGCCAAATGTAGATGCAAATATTCTTGATCCAAGAAATACTTATGCAGATGCATCTGAATGGAATGCAAAAGCAGAAGATTTAGCAGGAAGATTTATTAAAAACTTTGTTCAATATACTGATAACGAAGAAGGTCTAAGTCTTGTAAAAGCAGGCCCTCAATTATAATACGGTTATTAATTCAATTGAATACAAAAAGAGTCCCGATTTTCGGGACTCTTTTATTTTGTTTTATTCTTTCGAAATATCTTTTTGAATGGCTGTGGCAAACTTTTCAAATAATTGAATAGTCTTTTCGGTCACTTCTTGATAGTTTAATCGATCTTTTGTTTGGTACAAAAACATAAAAGCGTAGTTTTTATTTTCAATAGCATCAATCAAAACGCTTTTATTTAATCGATACGCTTCACGTAAGACACGTTTGTAATAATTTCTATCAACTGCCTTTTTAAAATGTTTTTTAGATACTGAAACGCCTAATTTAATCTTTGAGTCTTCTAAATCTGAAATTTCAACGTAAACTAATCGTAAAGGATATTTTGAAACAGATTTC
The DNA here is from genome assembly GCF_900142035.1 of Flavobacterium terrae. Taxonomy (GTDB): domain Bacteria; phylum Bacteroidota; class Bacteroidia; order Flavobacteriales; family Flavobacteriaceae; genus Flavobacterium; species Flavobacterium terrae. Next base: position 460,044 of record NZ_FQZI01000001.1, read on the forward strand.
CCTTCGGAAAAAAGTTGATCTATTAAAGTTCTACTTTTAAGCTTTTCGTTTTTTGGATACGTATGTTTCATTGGCGCAAAATTACTAAAAGCAGTTGTGTTTTCAATATGTTTTAATAAAGATCAAAAACTTATGTTCTACGTACTATTTATATTTTGTGTAAGTTTGAAATAAAAAGATGCAGCATTATAGAGACGAGTTGTTGAAAATTGGAACTGTTTTTCAGAGAGAGGAAATTGATTTTCTAGAACTTTCATCGGCAATTAACGCTTATAAACAAATTATATACGGATTAACCAATATAGATATCCATTCGGATGCAAGCCGCCAAGACATTCATTCTTCAAATGGTAAGGCGATAGGAACAACATGGGCGGCTATGTGTTTAGAGGATATATTAAGAACTAAGAAGTTCATAAACGGTGTCTTTAAAGCTATAGAGAAACTTAAAAGAGATGGAAAAAAGACCATTCATATTCTTTATGCTGGAACAGGTCCTTTTGCTACTCTTCTATTGCCGGTTTTAGCACAATATTCTTCTGAAGAATTAAAAACAACTTTAATCGAAATAAATACAGAGAGTTTTACTTTCATGAAAGCTCTTATTGAACAATTGGGTTTTGACGAACATGTGCTAGCCTATAAAAATGAGGATGCTACGAAATTGAAAATTGAAAACCCAGAAACTATCGATATTGTTTTGAGTGAAACCTTACAAAGAGGTTTAGTTGTAGAACAGCAAGTGCCCATAACTATTAATTTATTGAAACAAATACCTCAACCAATACTATTGATTCCAGAATCATTAGCTCTAGATGTATGTTGGATGAATTACAATGTTTTTATGAACAGAAGTATAGAAACTAATGAAGAATCGTACTGCTTACCAATAAAAAGGTTAATCGAAATCAACAAAAACTCACATGAAAATCTAATTTTTGATTTTAATAATTCTAATGTGCAAATTCTGGCTCAGGAAAAAATAGAACTATCTTCCAATAAGCAACAACCAGATTATAATCATTTGGCACTTATAACTAGAATTAAAGTTTTTGAAGATGAAGAAATTTTGATGAACGAAAGTGGTTTGACTTTACCTATCTTCTTAAAAATGCCAGAAGAAGCAAACAATGCCCAAATATTAACTATCTCCTATAAAATTGATGAAATACCTGGGTATACTTTAGAGTATTCTTGATATACTTGTATTTGCTTTCAAAAAAAGACAATGTTTAATTCAAATTTATTTCCTTTTTTGTGGGCACGGATTGCAAATCCGCGCTATCTGGTTCTTTCTTTGTGGGCACGGATTTATAATTTGTACAATCTTACTAAACAGACTAATAGCAATATAAAAATAAAAAAACCACAACAAGTAGAGTTGTGGTTTAAATCTATGTTTTTTTAAATTTTTAAGTACAAAAAATATGCTCGCCTTAATGCTAAATTTAGAATTAATAAGTACCGTCCGGTTCAATATAGCCGTGAGGACGAGAATAATATAAAATATCGTAGTTTTTTGCATCAACATAGCAAGAACAGTAATAACCTTCAATTAAAGATATTAATTCACCTTTTTCATTATATTGAATATTGCTATCAGGTGTTTTAAAGAAAACTCTATAAATTTCTCTTTTTTTGTTCTCCCTGTCTTCTATCTCTTCTTTGTCCCAACATTCTATACCTATTTTTTTGTCATAGTCTAGCCAACCTATGGTTTTCATGTTTTTTTCTACCTTTTCGATAATTTGTTCTTTAGTCATTATTTTGTGATTTTAATTTTTGATATATCTATCCCTGATTTTTCTAGTTTTATCAAAATAGGTTTAATGTTGTCGTCAAAAGCGTTTTTCAATTGTTCTTTATTGAACCCTGCTGCGCAAAGTCTCCCGACTTTGAGCTACTACAAATAAACATACTTTTTTGAAAATGGAGATATTAGATTTCTAAGAAAAAAGCCACAATGTAAATACTGTGGCTTTTAATTATCTTAACGCAAAGTCAGGAGACTTTGCGAAGCGGGGATTCTCCCAATGCCAGTTTTGCCCGTCAAATATAAGGTTCCTCTCTTTTATTAGTTGCTTTTCTTTTGCTAGTAGTTCTAGATACTCTTTAACAAAATCATCACTTATCGAATCAAGTTTGGTTGCTAACGCTTGCACTTCTTTTTTAGTCCCTCTGAAAATTTCTTTACCTTCTTTAAAAAATTCTTTGTAATTGTTTTACAATAAAAAAGCTGCCCGAAGACAGCTTTAAATTATACAGATAACCCGTTTTCTGATAAATAGACTAGTTTTTCCACTAAATCTTTAAATGTTTTGAAAGGCATTTTATATAATATTTCTCCATCATCGGTATCATACCCTTTACTTGTTGATAAGTTCCAAGGTTGTGGATTATCCCCTTCGTCTAAATAAATAAAAGAAAAAAGTGCGCCATCAAGATTATGTATGATTGCAATAGGACGACTGATAACGATTCTTCTTTTTGCTGCTTTTTCTTTATAATACTCTACAGCTTTGAGGTAGTTTTCTTTATAATCATCTAATTGAATGCTGTTAAATTTACCTCCAATAGCTAAAAACTCTTTATAAGCTTGAGGTAATGAATTACCATTATTTAAATCTTTTTCTATTTTTGTTATTTCTTCGTCAGAAAAACCTCTTGGTGGACCAAATGTAGAATAATGGGCGTCCTTTTTCAAATCCTTGAAGTCCTTATATTTTTTTAAAAATTTTATTTCCATAATTTTATTTTTTTATCATATCTAATAAATCCGAAGTACCTTCCCACGCTTCAGCACGAATCCTTTCGTTTGGCTTAGTTAATATAACGATAAAGACTAGTGCATGATTTTAAAATACCTATAAAAATATTAAGTTAAAAAAACACTTAATGTTACTACGCGAAAAGATTTGCGCGGGAGCGGGGAATTATAGTTAATGTGTTTTAATTTAATTTACAGTAAATCAATAGATTAAATCTAATAAATGTATAGTTATATTTTATAAATTATACCCCTGTAATTTATAAAATCAAACTTAATGGCAATTTTTTAGACTCAATTATGAATTAGTTTTGACAAGGTAATTTTGATTGATAGGGTTTGTATAAGCATGCTCATATCAATTAAGAAAAGTCAAAAATCTCAATTGACTTTAAAGGCTTGAGGTAAAATATTCTAAAAAATTATTATGAAAACAATTGAAAATTTTAAACAAAAAACTTTAATTAAAAATGAATTAAAAAATGTGCAAGGTGGTGTTTTTATTCCTACTGGTGGATATTGTACTCCTACTAACAATTTTGTTACTGGATTTTATGATACAAATGGGAATGGAAGACAAGATTCTGGCGAACTTACTGTTACATTCGCAACAAGTGGACCTCGCATGCAAGCTGTATAAAAAAATAAAAACCACAACGTTTAGGTTGTGGTTTTTTTAATTGACTAAATCAAATTTACTTTTTAAAATAAATATTGTTTTCTCTATTCACATCAGCTAGTAAACCGCTGTTATCAATTGCAATCGATTTAATGTTTGATTTTTGAGAGTTAATCGTGAAATCATACGTAGGATATGCCCAATCCCAACCTTCTAAATCAGTTCTTTTTATTCCGGTTTCGTTAGGTTTTGACCAGCGTAATAATGTTTGTGGAACATAAAATAATTCTTGACTGCCATCCTCATAAGTTACAACAACATCTAAAGGCATAGGCATACGCCCAATTCTTTCTAGAGTTACTTTGGTTGTATTTCCGTTTTCAGATACTTGCTTAATACCATAATCAATAGTATTTGTGGTTTGTGTCCAATCGGTCAAATACCAATCAAGGTTGGCGCCAGTAATTTTTTCTGCAACATGTTTTATATCCTTTGGTGTAGGATGTGTAAACTTATAGTCAGCATAGTAACGTTTTAATGTTTTATGTAGGTTTTCTTTACCAATGATATATTCTAACTGTGATAAGAAAATGTTTCCTTTACTGTACGCTTGAATGCTATACGGACGATTTTCATCATATCTATCAGCGTGAGTTGCTTGTGATTGTTCTTTCCCCGATTTTACTAATGAAGCGTACCCTTTGTATGAATCCTCATGAGGATTAGCCAATTTCTTTTCTGAGATTTCATTGATTCCGTAGTTTTCTAACCAAGTAGTGAAGCCTTCGTCCATCCAGCTGTGTTTTGCTTCGTTTGTTGCTAAAACATGTTGGAACCAAGAGTGTGCCATTTCATGAGCAGTAACACCAACTAATCCTTCTTCAGATCCTTCACCAAGGATTAAAGTACACATGGCATACTCCATACCGCCATCACCACCTTGAATAACAGAATATTGTTTGTAAGGATATTGCCCCACAGTTTTATTGTAAATATCCATTAACTGTGAAGTCTTAGGTTGAAGATTTTTCCAATTTTGTATAAACTCAGGTTTGTTTTGATATAAGAAATGAAGTGTAACACCATCAGGACGAACTAGTTTGTCGTGAATGTATTCTTTGTCTGCAGCCCATGTAAAATCATGTACATTTGGTGCATTGAAATGCCAAGTTAAGGTCTTGGCTTTTTTAGGATATATTACGTTTACACCAGTGTCTTCGTAACCTTTCCCAATTTCGTTTCCGTTTTGTAAATAGCCACTTGCCCCTAAAGTATAATTTTTATCGATTGTAATTTTTACATCAAAATCACCCCAAACACCATGAAATTCACGAGCGATATATGGGTCTGCTTGCCAACCATCGATATCATATTCGGCTAGTTTAGGATACCATTGCGCCATTGAAAGTTCGATACCTTCTTTATTATTTCTACCTGAACGACGAATTTGAACTGGAACTTGGCCATCAAAATCTAAAGTAAATGTTGTTGAGGTTTTAGGCGCTAAAGGTTTGGCTAAATCAACTTCAAGAATAGTACTTACTCGCTTGTTGTTTACTGAAACACCATCTTGTTTAAGGTTGTTTACATATAAGTAGCCAATTTCATTAGGTTTGAGTGCAGAAATTCTACTTTCTCTGGTTTCTTTATCACCCGATTTTACTTTGGTTACCATTCGGCCATCTGGATCTTTGATTGATTTTAATCGCGCATCCATTGGGCTGTTAGGTTGAAAGGCATTATTGAACAAATGGAAATATACTCTTTTTAATGTGTCTGGAGAATTATTGGTATAGACTAAAGTTTGTTTTCCTTTGTATTGATAAGTTTTCACGTCCATATTGACTTCCATTTTGTAATCAACATGTTGTTGCCAATACCCAGGATTGGGATTGTTTTGCGCCATGAGTAGCGATGGAAATAGAAGTAAAAATAATTTTCTCATTTGTGATGTTTTTAAATAAAAAAAGTGCTTTCGCACAAGGGATGGAAGCAAAGTACCATGTACTGCGGACAGCCCGACCCACGCCCTGAGGCGTGGGATGTGCCCAAATTATATTTATTTTTTTACTGTTTTTTCTGCTAAAATTAATGCGTTGTAAGCATTAACAATTTTTCCAGTTTTTGATATTGCTCCTAAAGTTGTTTGTCCTCCAGTTTCACCAGCTAATGTAATTGTATTGTTTAGTGGTGTTCCAGAATCCATAATGATATGTTTTACTTGAGAAGCAGTTAACGATGGGTAGTAAGCTCTGATTAGAGCCGCAACACCTGCAACATTTGGAGAAGCCATTGACGTTCCTTGTAAATACTCGTAAGTGTTGTTAGGAGTAGTAGCGTAAATTTTAACACCAGGCGCAAAAATATCTACATTTTCTTTTCCGTAGTTAGAGAAATTAGCCATTAAACCAGAACCATATTCATAATTTAATGCTCCAATTGTAAGCACGTTATCTGCAAATTCAGCCCCTTTTGGCTCTGCATCGTTAGGGAAGTTGTTAGCAACATCAATATCTTCAGCATCGTTACCAGCAGCATGCACAAATAATACATCTTTAGATTCAGCATATTTTATGGCATCGTAAACCCATTGTTTGTTTGGAGAGAAGCTTTTACCAAAACTTCCGTTAATTACTTTAGCGCCATTGTCTACCGCATAACGAATTGCTAAAGCGATATCTTTATCATACTCATCACCGTTAGGAACGGCACGACAAGCCATGATTTTTACTACATCAGAAGCTACACCATCACCACCTTTGTTGTTTCCACGTACTTGAGCAATGATTCCAGCAACGTGAGTTCCGTGTTTTCCGCTTTCTTTTTTAGGACCAATTACGTTTGCGTTTCCGTATTTTTTATCGTTGATATCGTAAGGATTGTCACCAACTGGTTTTCTACCATCAAATTCTACGTTTAAATTATAGTTTAATTGATCATAAACATAGTCTTTGTATTCTTTCATTTCAGCATCAAAAGCCTTTTTGTCAGGGAATTGTGCTAAAACTTGTGAAATAATAGCTTGTGATTGCATCATTCCTTGGTCTGTTGCTTTAATTGCCTTTACTTCTGCTAGTGTATAGTCAGATTTCCCTAATTGTTTTGCAACAGCAGCTTCAGCAGCTAAAATCATATCTAATTGTTGCTTTTGGGGCTCAAGTTCAGTTTTCTTTTTTGTTAGTTCGGCTAAAGCATTTTCATACTGAACAGAACCGTCGTTTCCTTTCTTAACAATTCTTGTAAGTTCTAATTGTTCGTTATCAGAATCACCTAAGAAGTTCCAACCATGTAAATCATCTACATAACCATTGTTATCGTCATCTTTTTTGTTACCAGCAATTTCTTTAGGATTGGTCCAAATATTTGCTTTTAAATCTTCATGTTCGATGTCGATTCCAGAATCTACAACTGCAACAATAATTTTATTTGCTTTTTTACCTTTTAATAATTCAGCATAAGCCATATCAACACTCATACCAGGTACAGTATCTTTAACTAAATCTAAATGACTCCATCTTTGTAGTTGTTTGTCAGTTAGTTTAGTTGTTTTAAGAGGCATTTGGTCTATTTTAGTAGCATCTACTGTTACCATTTTTTGAGTTCCTCCACAACTTGCAAGTGCTAAAGCAAGTATACTTGATAAGTAAAAAGGTCTTGTGTTTTTCATGATATGAATTAAATATTTTATAAAAGTCTAAATTTAAGTAATAATACGATATTTTTTAACATTAGATTAATATATCCTCACAACGGTATACTTCTTTTAACCTAACTCCTTTTTCAGTTTGTTCGACAGTGATAATTTGGTTGTGTGCATCGTGCTCTAACCATAAATAATGGTTTTTTTCGGCAGCTGTTGTTAAAAATTTCGTTTTTTCCGGCATAGTTAATAGAGGGCGTGTATCATATCCCATAACATAAGGAATTGGAATGTGTCCAGCAGTGGCTAATAAATCGGCACAAAAAACTATTGTTTTTCCATTGTAGTTTATGTGTGGAATCATCTGCTTTTCAGTATGCCCATCTACATAATAAATATCGAAACCTAATTCTTTAGAAATTCCAAAATCTGAATCAGGTCTTTCAATAAATTTTAATTGGCCACTTTCTTGCATTGGCAAAATATTTTCAGAAAGAAAAGATGCTTTTTCTCTTGGGTTAGGTTTTGTTGCCCATTCCCAATGATTTTCATTGCTCCAAAAGGTTGCGTTTTTAAAAGCTACTTCGTATCCAGTTTTGTCTTTATTCCAGTTAACACTTCCGCCACAATGGTCAAAATGTAAGTGTGTCATGAAAACATCAGTAACATCGTCTCGGTGAAATCCATATTTGGCTAATGATGTATCTAACGAAAAATCTCCCCAAAGTGAATAATAACCAAAGAATTTTTCGGATTGTTTATTACCCATTCCAGTATCGATTAAAATCAAGCGATTTCCGTCTTCAATGAGCATACATCTTGCTGCAATATCTATTAGGTTGTTAGCGTCGGCTGGATTGGTTTTATTCCAAATAGTTTTTGGTACCACACCAAACATGCCTCCGCCGTCGAGCTTGAAGTTGCCAGCTTCTATAGGATATATCTTCATGATTTTAAAGTTAAATATTGTTTGTTACAAATATATTTTATTGTTAATTTAATTTAACAAGGTTTATGTAAAATATTAATTTTGTTATTACAAATAAAGTTTACTAAAACATTTTCTTTATGAAGTATAAATGCAATATTTATTTGCTTTTTTTTCTGATTTCATTTCATTTTGGTTTTTCCCAAAAAGATACTGTTGTAATAAATAAGGAAATTAGGTTTTTCGAAACTAAAATTAAAAAGTTAATGCCTCAAAGCAAGAGTTTTGAAATTATTGAAACCTACAAAACAATTCTTCAAAAACATCAAAATTATTTAGAGCAATTTTATCCAGAAAAATTAGCCAATATTTATTTAGAACTCTCTTTTTATTATTCAGACATTCACAATCAAAAGTATGAAATTGCTTATACAGAAAAAGCCATAGCTTTAATGGATAAGACACAAAAGTATAGCTTACAAGATTATTTAACAGCTTATAATGATTGGTATTATTACGTATCAAATTATGACGATAACAAAGAATCGAATCGAATTTATTTAAAGTTTGATATTTTTTATAAAAAGCTTCTTACTAATCCAATTGCAATTGATTCTAAAAATCTAAATTATGCACGAAGAATCTATGATAAGATGTATATACTGGAAAAGTTAAAAAGCAACTTATTAGATGATGCTCACTTAAAATTGGAAGCATTTTACAATAGGATTTTTAAAGCTAAAGAAATCGAGCAACAAGATGATATTTCTTTTTATATGTCTTGTTACGATGCATTTACCTACAAATATTATGAAAATAAAGATTATGTCAATGCAATCAAATACTTAAAAGAACTACAAAAGCAAGGAAAACAATTTAAGCTTCCGTTTTATGAAATGAAAGCAAATGCATTATTGGGTTCGATTTTCTATTATTTACAAGAGTTCGAAAAAGGAAAAAAACATTCGGAACTAGCGCTACAAAATTTTGAATTTTCTGCTTTTAGCTCCAGTAAATATTCGATCGAAACAATTAAGGCACTTAATCTTTCTGGGTTAAATAAAAATGATGAAGCAGCTAAAATAGTGGAACGAATTGTATCTGAAGTTTCGACTCAATATCTTAAAAATGAAGCATCAATATTAACACTTGATATTGATAAAATAAAAGAATTAAATTCACATCAATACATCAATATTTTTGCTTCGTCTTCTTTGATTTTTAAAAAGAAATATCAAAAGTCTCATAAATTATTAGATCTGCAAAAGGCAGAAAAACTGGCAACAATTGCCTCATTGATGTTTCAGGAGTTTTACAAAAATGGAGAATACAATCTTACACTTAGTGGCCTTCAGAATAAAATTACCGAAACTTTGCTTTTTATTTGTAGTCAAAATAAAACTTCTACAACTAAAAAAGTATTACTTCTAAATTTGATTGAACGCAATGTTTCTCAACATTTGTTTAAAGAAGTACAAAAGAAAATTTTACTTGAAAACTCAAAATTAGCTGAACTTTACAATGAATTAGAACAATTGCAAAATGAGAAAATATACTTTGAAGGTCTAATTCAAGAAACAGATAAAAACACTAAGAAAAAGGTTGAATATTTAGCCTTAGAGATTGAGAAAACTAAAAATGAATTAAAGCTAAAATATCCAAATTTCATGCAAGTTGATGATGATTTTGATATTGCTGTTATTCAGAAGAAACTCAAAGAGAAAGAACAAATTTGGAAATTTTATGTGGCTGATGAGTATGTTTACAGTTTATGTTTATCTCCAAAACAATTAGAAATTCATTCGCTTGGACAAATTAAGTTAATTAAGCCATTAACTTTAAATTGGGTACAACAATTAAAAAAGCCTAATTCGTTAGTACAACAACAAGCTAACCAATTAAAAAGTATTTTATTTCCGAAGAAGCTTCAAACTGAAAAATTAGCTATCATTCCGGATAATTTTCTGAATTATGTACCGTTTGAGGCTATTTTAAATACTTCTTCAAATGATTCATTTAAAGCTATATCATACTCTTATTCATTTCCAATGTGGATGTTGAGTAAAAAACAAGGAACAGATAAAACGAAACTAGAATTGGCTAGTTTTGCTCCTAATTATGGAACAAATACTTGGTTTAACAATCAAAAAGTGCAGCACTTACCTTTTGCTCAAAAAGAATCTGAAACTATTTCTGCCTTGTTTAATGGGACTTCATTTCAAAATAAGAATGCTACAAAAGAGAATTTTTTAAATTCAAATTCACCATTTAACGTCTATCACTTTGCTATGCATTCATTTTTGTATGAAGACGATTTTTCTAGATCTTGTTTGTTGTTTTCAAACAACCAACCGCTTTATTTTTCGGAATTATACAATCATTATATACCTGCAGATTTATTAGTCTTGAGTGCTTGTGATACCGGAAATGGTAAATTAGTAAAAGGAGAAGGTATTATGAGTTTGGCTAGGGCATTCACCTATGCAGGAGTAAAAAGTTCTGTAGTAAGTTTATGGCAAGTGCCCGATAAGGAAACATCAGAAATTATGATTTTGTTTTATGAAAATCTAAAAAAAGGTTTGCCCAAGGATGAAGCATTAGCATTAGCTAAACAAGAATTTATAAAACAAAATCCGTTAAAGAATCATCCCTATTTTTGGGCAGGATTTATTATTAACGGAGATGTTTCCCCCATTTGTAAATCATTTATTTATTATTGGTTGTTAGGAGGGCTTCTAACTATAGCTTTGGCTGTTATTTTCTGCCTGAAATATCATTCTAAATCACGTAATAAATCACGTGCTTGATTTTGAAACGGATTTTCACTTTTTATTAGTTTGTGAGCTAAGTTTTTACTTTTTTCAGTTTGATTTGTTTTGATATAGCATAAGGCTAAATACCATTTTATATAATTGTTAAAAGCGCTATTAGGTTTTTCTTGATAACTTTCAAAAACAGTCACAGCATCATTAAATCGTTCCAATTCCATTAGAGCTAACCCCTTATAAAACAAGGCATAATCGTCTTTGTCTTTGTCTAAAATTTCAGAAAATAAATGTAAAGCTCCTTCATAGTTTTTGCTGTCATAAGCATAAAAAGCTTCCGATTTAATATCATTAGCAATTGAACCTCGAACAGTTGGAGCTTCTACATTCGGAAATGTTTCATAATAGTCTTCATATAGTGAATCATTTGAGTTTAGACTCAATATCCAATAGCCAACAGAAGCAAAAACAACAAAACTTGCAGCAATTGAAATCCAACGAACTTTTAAATTCTTGGTCCTTTGTGGCGTTCTTTGATTTTCTAAAGCAATTAATTTTTCCTTTAAATTTTTACGTTCTTCTAGTTTTATAGCAGCTTTTACATTTTTTTGAAATTCAAATTCTGCTTTAAATGCAGCATCATTTTCTAGCTTTTCGAATAATAAAACTTTCTCTTCGTTGGTTAAAGTCCCTTCAAAATAGTGTATTAATAACGTTTCTTTATTCATCTTTTGAAGTTGTTAAATCTTTAAGTTGTTTTAAGCATCTCGACTTTTGACTTTTTAAAACATCTTTGTTTGTGTAAGCTAAAATCTCCATAATCTCATCTAATTTTTTTTCCTCATAGTAAAAAAGTTGCAATACTTTTTTACATTGTTCCCCTATTTTGCCCCAAGCTTTTTGTAAAAGCTGAACTTCACTATTTTCTTGTTCCTCTTCATAAAATTCCCAATCTAAATCATCAGGAATTGTTTCTTTTTTTATAGTATTCTTTTCAGCTTTTTTAAGTTTATGAAAAATCATGTATTTGCCTATACTATATAAATAAGTACTTATGTTACTCTGTAAATTATCAAGTAACCCTTTTTTGGCATTTTCGCATAAAACAATAACAGCATCTTGATAAATATCTATAATATCCTCTTTGTTAATCTCGTAGCGAGAGGCAAATAATATAAAACCATTTCGGTTGTCATTATAGATAGAGGCAATTGTTTTTTCGTCTCCTTTCTTTAAAGAATCTACTAATTGATTCGATTCATGCATTAGTGTTTGGAATTAGTTAAAAGTAAACATAGCCAATTTAAAATTTTTTTTTCATCTGATGTTTACCTTTTTCAATTTTTGGCACTAACCAACAAATCAAATAAAACAAAAGGGGATTATGAAAAAATTAGTATTGACAGGAATTCTGTTTTTGGCATTTATAAAGTTGAATGCTCAAGAGACTGTTGGAGGTCGTGTCTTAAAAAACACTAAAGACAAAACGTATGGTAAAGTTGAACAAAAAGGAGATGAAACAGTTGATAAGACTTTAGATAAAATTGAAGAAGGCATTGGTAGTATTTTTAAGAAGAAAGACAAGAAGAAAAAAGATAAAAAAGGAAGTTCTCAAAATGAAAGCGATAATGGATACCAATCACAAAGTGGAAATGGTTCTAATGCAGACTCAATGCCAGATTTTTCTTCTTATGAAGGGTTTGATTTTGTACCAGGGGAGAAAATAATCTTTTTTGAAGATTTTGCTCAAAGCCAAGAAGGAGCCAAACCAAAAAATTGGGACGGTAATGCAGAATTTACTACTACAACAGATACAGAAACTGGACAAAAAGCACTTTCTGTTATTCATGGTGGAGGATTTTTTCCAATGAGTTTAAAAACTTTACCACAAAATTTCACGATACAATTTGATGTAGTTGCACAACCAGATGTAGCTAATGGAACTTTAGACTTACGCTTTTTACCAGAAAAAGAAACCAATTTAGCAGATCCGTGGTTTAACAATGTGACACAAATATCTTTTAGTGGGTCTTCTCAAATCCCCAAAAAAGGAGGTAGCAGCATTGAACAAAAAGATGCAAATGGAAATATTATTGAAAGAAATGATGCTGAACGTTATTTTTCGGAATGGCATACTAATGAAAATCCGAGAGCAAAAATTTCGATTTCGAAAATAGGTGATAAAGTTTCGGTTTGGATCAATCAAACTAAAATTTGGGATAATGTATCCATCTTCAATACTAACATTAAATATAAGTTAGCTTTCCATTTTGGCGATTATTTCATTGAAAATATTTCTTTTTTAATGATGAATTTAAAAATCGCTACCAATGCTCCTCAAGTTAAAAATGATATTGCTAAAGGAAAATTCATTACAGCTAATATTTTATTCGATACGAATAGTGATGCAATAAAACCACAATCTTTTTCTATTCTAAAAGAAATCTCAGAAACCTTAAAAGCAAGCCCTACTATGAAAATAAAAATTGTTGGTCATACTGATAGTGATGGTGAAGCAAAATCAAATTTAGAGTTGTCGCAACGTAGAGCAGAAGCTGTTAAGAATGTGCTTTCTGGAGCTTTTGGCGTCGATGTGTCTCAATATACAACTGAGGGAAAAGGGGAAAGCTTGCCTTTGAATAAAAACGCAAATGCCTCTGAAAAAGCACAAAATAGACGTGTTGAATTTGTGCGACAATAAGCGAAGAGCCAAATTAAAAATTAGAGTTATGCCGAACGAAACACAAATCAGCGAAGCTAATTTATTAAACAATAAAAACTATAAAATATAAACAAATGAAAAAAATATTCTTATTATGTCTAGCTATGTTATCATTCTCTTGTTCCAATGATGATGAGCAACCTCAAATCACAACAGTTAAAGTTATTGATAAAATTAAAGTAGAAGGAACAGATTCTAATAGTTTTAGTAGTAATACACTAAAATATGAATATGATAGCAATAAGAGAATTTCTAAAATAACCCATTCAACTTTAATCAATCCAAACCTTAAAAACATCACTTTTACTTATGAAAACGGTATTCCAAAAAGTTCGGTTCGAACCAATAGTGATGTTTCTACAATAACATATTCTTATAATGGAAATATTTTAAGAAAATATCACGATGCGCTTTATGACGAAATTATAGTATTCAATCACGATGCAAGCTATAATTCCTATTCTTCAACTGCAATAGGCTTAAATTTTGTCGTAAACAATTTAAATGATGTTTCAAGAAGAACATACTATAGTAATGTTTTTGACTATAGTTTCGATACTAATAAAAAAGGACCATTTTACAATGTTGCAAATAAAGAATATATGCCAACATTAATTAATGCGATGCAGTTTACTCATTCTGAAATGTTTTTTCAATCTATTTATCCAGTAAATGCAATTTTTGACGATAATAATCAATCATTGTATCCATTTACAAATCAGTATGATACAGACGGTTTTGTTATTCAAAGTGATTTTGTAAATACTTCTAACAATGTGACTTACAAAGTGATATATACTTATAAAAACATCTAAACACTTAATAAAATGAAAAATATATATTCTCTTATTGCAATTTTTATTTGTTCAATTAGCTTTGGACAAATACTACCAAAGGAAGATGCTTGGTCTGGAATTATTACAGATAATTCAGGAAATCCAATAGCAAACACAGCCATTACCCTAAAATTTACTTATTCAGATAATGGTGCTACAACTTTATATAGTGAGCAACATGCAAAAACTACCGATGCTAATGGTTTTGTAACTGCAAATATTGGTCAAGGAACTGTATTGCAAAATGGATCGAGTTTACGTTATACCATATCTAACCTAAAATTAAAGGTAGAGGTTGATGCTGGTTCAGGTTTTGTTACACTTTCAGATGATTACCCTAAAGCAGTTCCTTTTGCAAATGCCGCCACTTATGCAGGAAATTTAACAGATAATTTTAATCAAATTATACTAGATGGAGCTAATGGAATTGAAATTTATGGACAAAATAAAGTAAATATTTTCAATGAAGTTGAGGTAAACACAAATGGATTAAAAATTTCTGATTTAGCTGGAGCAGGAACTAGAGAAGTGGTTGCTAATGCTGATGGTCAATTGCAAAGAAAACCAGTTCAAACTAAATATTTGAGTATTTCTGGAGCCGCTTTTGTTGGAAATGGATTGTATCAAGTACTCTATTTAAGTAATACAAGTGGAGGTGATCTTACGAGTGTATATAATCCATATCCATTAATTTTACCTCACGGTGCTACTATTACAAATTTCAAAGTAACTTATTATGACAATTCTACTAGAAATTTTAAATTAGCAATTGTAGAGATTGATAATATTCCTGGAACAACGGCTTATTCGTTTGCTAACTTTTTTGATTCTAGTATTTATCCGACTATTGCTTCAAATCAAGTTCAAAATATTCCAATTACAAAAACAATAGACAATTTAAATAAATCATATACATTGGCATTGACATCTGATCATTGGCCATTACCAAATGTGACATTAGATTTAAGGTTTTTAAGTGTTGTAATTACATATCAAGAATAAGATGAAAACAATTGTACTGATCCTTTTCTTTTCGGTCAATTGTTTTTCACAACAATTATACCGTCAAACATTTAGTGGTGATTATGCTTCTTCAGCTAATGGGAAATCATTAGTTGGTGAAGTTTTTAACAGAAACTATTCCGATGGAAACCTTACAGTAGGAGAATCTATTCTATATCAAATTGCTTTGTTAAATACATTGAGTGTCGAGGAGGTTAATGATAAAAATATATCCTTAATAATATATCCTAATCCTGTCGAAAACGAATTGTTTGTTCAACATCAAGATATTTCGAATTGGCAAGTTCGAGTTTATGATATAACAGGAAAACAAATCACCTCAGTATTTGTAAATCAAGGTTTTATGAATCTAAATTTTTTAAGTAGTGGAACGTATTATTTAGTTTTTACAAACGAAGAAAATTTAGTCAACGTAACGAAGAAAATCATTAAAAAATGAGAAAAATAATCTTTATATTTCTGTTACTACCAATACTTGGAATAGCTCAAAATTGGGAACAAATTATTATAGCTTCAGGAAATGATAGTTCGAATCCAATGTTCTTTACTGAGTATAATGGTGAACTTTACTTTAATGCCCGAGGTACAAATGTAAGCGGAATTGGAAATGAATTATACAAAACAAATGGAACTCAAGCTGGAACCAGCTTGGTTATGAATTTGAATCCAAATTTTTCGGGAAGTAGTTATCCTAGCAATTTTACAGTTTTTAATGGCGAATTGTATTTTACTGCAAATGATGGTGTTCATGGTAGGGAACTTTTTAAAACAGATGGAACAACTATATCTTTAGTAAAAGACATTAATGTAGGTTCTGGTTCATCTTCAAATCATTCAGACAATATGATGACAATGTTAGAAGAAAACGGGTTTCTATATTTTTTTGCAGAAGATACCTCAGGAACCGGATATGATTTGTGGGAAACTGACGGAACTGAAGCAGGAACTGTAAAAGTTTTGGAACTAAATACAAACGAAGGTTCTGGTTTAAATTTAAACTTTAAGAAGTTAGGGAATTCTTTATACTTTGTTTATACAGATAGTAATACTAGTCATAAAGAGATTTATAAATATGAGCCTTTATCTAGCAATCAGACTTCTGTTTTAAATGTTTATCCCTCAAATAATTCAAGTGGATATGGCTACTTAACTATTTTTGATAACAAATTATTTGCTGTTGCAGATGGCAAAATTTATTACACAAATGGAGCAACAAACGGCTTTGTAGTTCTTGGAACAAATGGAATAACTGCATTTAATAAGTTAACTGTTTTAAATGATGGATTATTTTTCTTTGGAAACTCTTCAATAAATGGTAATCAAGACGTTTATAAATGTTTTTATAATCCAGCTGAAAATGACTATAGAGTACAATTGGTTTATGATTTTAACGCTGGTGGAAGTGGTTTTCTAAATCCTTTACCAGGCAGTTTATCTGATAACGGAATACCATATTTCACGTCACTAAACAATAAGCTCTATTTTACGGCTAGAGAACAATCGTCTCCAAACGGTGGTTTAGTGTATCAAATTTACGAAACGGATGGAACAACAACCCAAATTGCAATTCCTATTACACATAGTGGTTCACCAAGTTCACGACCTATATATTGGATTACGGCCAATAATAATAAATTATATTTTTTAATGAGTGGCGATAATAGCCCTGAACAATTATGGGAAGCTAATCCAGATGATGGGATGTTTACACAACTTTCTTCCTACACAGGACCTACAACGCAACCAAGACAAATTTTTGTAAGACCATTAAAATCTTGGAATAATAATATATATGTTGAGGGTACTACTACTGCTGAAGGTTATGAATTGTGGAAATTTGGAACTGGAACTTTAAGTATAGATGAAGTAGCTTTTGGAAGTAAAATTCAAATATACCCTAATCCAACTCAAGATTATTTGATGTTAAATATTGAAAATATTGACGAATATCAAATTACTGTTTTTAACGCTGTTGGCCAACAAGTAAATCTAATGATTAATAATAATTCAATCAATCTTACATCAGTGCCCAAAGGTATTTATTACATCACTGTTTGGAATTCAATAACTGAAAAAAAAATCACTAAGAAAATCATTAAATCATGAAATCAACATTAATAATCTTAAGTACTATTTTTCTTTTTGCCTTTTCATGTAAGGAAGAAAACAAAGAAGAACTAGAAAATCAATTAGAAACTGCAATCGAATCGTCTGGTGGAAAAACAGCTGAAGAATGGAACGGAAAATTAGATCAATTATTTACCGTTGAAATGGCAGCTCAAGTAATTCATTACAATGTTTCACAAGCTGTTAAAGATTATAATCAAGTATTAAACAATCCTCAAACGCATAGTATACAGTACAAATGGGATAAAGGTAGAGTTGAGGTTTCGGATAAAATTAAAAACCCTATCAATGGCAAACCAATGGAGATTCCAACAGATGATTATATAGAGGTTTCATGGGTGAGAACCACAACTTTAGAGGAATTCAAACACAATTATCACACGCCAACAGCAGAAGAGTTAGCAAATGCTTCACAAGCGATGGATTCAAAAATGCAAGAAATGCAAAATTCAGGAAAAGCTACATCTGATCAAGCTGCGATGGCAAAGGAAATGGCAACTTCTTTAGGCGAAGGATTAAGTTATACTGAAATTCCTAACATCGGGAATTATGCAGTTTGGAATAACAAGGATAAAAATTTAAAAGTGTTTTATAAAGGATTAGAGTTTCAGGTTTATGCCAACTTAGGGAATGAGGCTAAAAATCAAGAAACTTGTATTGAAGCAGCGAAACTAATAATTACAGAAAAACTTAAGTAAAATGAAAAAGCTAGTATTTATATTCTTAATGATTATTTCATTTTCAGCTTCTGCTCAGGTTTTTATAAACAGAGTTGGAAATTCAAATATGCCAAAGTTTGTAATAGAAAACGGAAAAACATTTATATATCATAAAGTGGGAGGTAAAATAGAACTAGGTTTTACTTTCGATCAAGTGCCTTTAATATATGATAATGCTGATGGGAGAAGTCGAGCAAAAATGACGGTTTCAACGACAGATAAGGTAGCTAAAAGAACTTTTGTAATTACGTATACTTTACACCGTCAGACTCAAAAATATGGTGCAGGTATTGAATATACAGTAGATTTTCACGATAAGCGACCAACTAAATTTTTAAACGAGTACTTCAACGCAAATTAATTTAAACAATCATGAAAAAAATAATATTTATTGCAATAATAACCTTGTGTAGTTTGGTGTCTAATGCGCAGCTGGTACAAGGAGAAATACTTTTAGGAGAACAATCTAAAACAGAAATAAAACTTAAGAACAACAAAGGTGTTAACCTTTATGCTGCTTTTAGAGAAGGTAATTATCCCCTACATTTCATTTTTTCTACAGATGCTGTTCCGTTAAATTCAGATAAAAAAGAAGTCGTTCAGTTTGTTTTTACAACAACCGTAAAGCGAGATGGAAAAGTCATGGGTACTGTTAAAAGAAATCCAATACCATTCTTTCCAGGTGATATGTTTATGCCTGTTGAGACTTTCGATTTTATTTCTATACTGTCTAACATGCAAACCAATTCAAATGATAGAATTTCTGAAATCCCCTCGGGTAAATATGAAGTAATTCTTGATGCAAAACCTCAAGGAATTAAAGGAGAAATTAAACCTGTTCGTTTTTTAATAACTGTAAACTAATGAGAAAAATGCTTTTTTGCATTTTATTTTGATTTTTATAAGGTTTCTTGATCTAAATATAAATTATAGAATAGTTTTTAATAATTAGGTTTAGTTAAAAAAATCGTCAGCGTTTTGCTGACGATTTTTTTTTTTCAAACATACTTTTCTATATCCTTCTCAATAGAATAATTAGATTCTTGTTTTTAACAAACATTATATAAATTATTAGTATAAATTTTATCTGTTTTAACTTAAGTCTATTTTTAGTAACAATCAAAATAAAATGCAACAATCAAATTTTTCTATCTATCCATTAGTTATAAAAATGTTAGTAATTATGGAAAAACATTTTTATGTTGTACCTTTGCGGTTAATTTAGACAAAATCAAAATAAGATCATGATAAAAGTATCAGAATCAGCTAGTAAAAAGATTGTCGACATGATGAAAGATGACGGTTTTGACCCTACAAATGATTATGTTAGAGTGGGTGTAAAAAGCGGCGGTTGCTCTGGTTTGTCCTATGAATTGAAATTTGACAAAGAGATTGGAGAAAACGATAAAATTTTTGAAGACAATAATGTTAAAATTGCTGTCGAAAAAAAGTCCTTTTTATACTTGGTAGGAACTGTATTAGAATATTCAGGAGGATTAAACGGAAAAGGTTTCGTGTTTAATAACCCTAATGCACAACGCACTTGTGGTTGTGGTGAGAGTTTTTCTCTATAAAAAATTGTAGCTAAATATTATGTCAAAATATACCGAAGACGATTTAAAGGTCGAACTCGAAAATAAAGAGTACGAATACGGATTTTTTACCGATATAGAATCTGAAACGTTTCCTATTGGTTTAAATGAAGATATTGTTCGTGCCATATCAAAAAAGAAAGAAGAGCCTCAATGGATGACAGATTGGCGTATCGAAGCTTTTCGTGCTTGGACTGAAATGGAAGAGCCAGAATGGGCAAACGTTAACTATGAAAAACCTGATTTTCAGGCGATTTCTTATTATTCTGCACCCAAAAAGAAAGATAAATATGAAAGCCTAGATGAGGTGGATCCAGAATTATTGGAAACTTTCAAAAAGTTAGGTATTTCATTAGATGAGCAAAAGAAATTAGCTGGTGTAGCAATGGATATCGTTGTTGATTCAGTTTCTGTGGCTACGACTTTCAAAAAAACTTTAGCAGAAAAAGGAATTATTTTCTGCTCTATTTCTGAAGCTATTCGTGAATATCCAGAATTGGTTCAAAAATATATCGGAACTGTAGTTCCTCAAAAAGATAATTTCTATGCAGCTTTGAATTCTGCCGTTTTCTCTGACGGAAGTTTTTGTTACATTCCAAAAGGCGTAAAATGTCCAATGGAATTATCTACCTATTTCCGTATTAATCAAGGAGGAACGGGTCAGTTTGAAAGAACTTTAG
This sequence comes from Flavobacterium terrae, assembly GCF_900142035.1. GTDB lineage: Bacteria > Bacteroidota > Bacteroidia > Flavobacteriales > Flavobacteriaceae > Flavobacterium > Flavobacterium terrae. The sequence goes on from NZ_FQZI01000001.1 coordinate 480,462, forward strand.
TGATTGCTGATGAAGGTAGTTATGTGTCTTACCTTGAAGGTTGTACAGCGCCAAGCCGTGATGAAAATCAATTACACGCAGCGGTTGTTGAATTAATTGCTCTTGATGATGCAGAAATTAAATACTCGACAGTACAAAACTGGTATCCTGGGAATAAAGAAGGTAAAGGAGGAGTTTTCAACTTTGTGACTAAACGTGGTTTATGTGAGAAAAATGCAAAAATCTCTTGGACACAAGTAGAAACAGGTTCTGCAGTTACTTGGAAATATCCTTCTTGTGTGTTAAAAGGAGATAATTCAATTGGTGAGTTTTATTCAATTGCGGTAACCAACAATTTTCAACAAGCCGATACGGGTACAAAAATGATTCATTTAGGTAAAAACACTAAATCGACTATCATTTCAAAAGGTATTTCGGCAGGAAAATCTCAAAATAGTTATAGAGGGTTGGTGCAAATTAGTTCTCGTGCTGACAATGCTAGAAACTTCTCTCAATGTGACTCATTGTTAATGGGGAACAATTGCGGAGCACATACTTTCCCGTATATCGAATCTAAAAATACTTCTGCCAAAATTGAGCACGAAGCGACTACTTCCAAAATTGGTGAAGATCAAGTTTTTTATTGCAATCAACGAGGAATTCCTACTGAAAAAGCCATTGCATTAATTGTAAATGGATTCAGTAAAGAAGTGTTAAACAAGTTGCCAATGGAGTTTGCGGTTGAAGCTCAAAAACTATTGGAAATTTCCCTGGAAGGTTCGGTTGGATAATCATTACAAAAATTAAAAATAATACTATAGTATGTTAAATATAAAGAATTTACACGCTTCGGTAGAAGATAAAGAAATATTAAAAGGAATCAACCTTGAAATTAAGGCTGGAGAAGTTCATGCCATTATGGGACCTAATGGTGCTGGTAAATCAACACTTTCGTCTATCATTGCTGGAAATGAAAATTATGAAGTGTCTGAAGGGGAAATCTTTTTAGATGGAGAAGAAATTTCAGAATTTGCTCCAGAGGAAAGAGCCCATAAAGGGATATTTCTTTCGTTTCAATATCCTGTAGAAATTCCAGGTGTTTCGGTGACCAACTTCATCAAAACAGCTATCAATGAAAGTCGTAAAGCCAACGGTCAAGAAGAAATGCCGGCTAACGAAATGTTGAAGAAAATCCGTGAGAAATCAGAATTGTTAGAAATGGATAGAAAGTTTCTTTCTCGTTCATTAAATGAAGGTTTCTCAGGAGGTGAGAAAAAGCGTAATGAAATCTTCCAAATGGCTATGTTAGAGCCAAAAATCGCAATTCTTGACGAAACAGATTCTGGTTTAGATATCGATGCCTTACGTATTGTAGCGAATGGTGTGAATAAATTAAAAAATGAAAACAATGCGGTGTTAGTCATTACACACTACCAACGTTTGTTAGATTATATTGTTCCCGATTTCGTTCACGTATTAATGGACGGAAAAATTGTAAAATCAGGAGACGCTTCATTGGCTTTAGAGTTAGAAGAAAAAGGATACGATTGGATTAAACAAGAACAAGAGGCTTAAAATGGAGTTGAAAGAAAAATTAATCTCATCATTTATGGCTTTTGAAGAGAAAGTTGATGTAGCTACCGAGTTACATGACTTGAGAACTTCGGCCTTAAAGAATTTTGAAACAAAAGGTTTTCCAACAAAAAAAGAGGAAGCTTGGAAATATACATCGCTTAATGCGATCTTAAAAAACGATTTCAGTATTTTTCCTAAAAAGGAGAGTGCGATTGAAATCAAAGATGTAAAAAAATACTTCATTAACGATGTAGACACCTATAAAGTGATCTTTATTGATGGTGTTTTTAGTACATTCTTATCATCAACTACACATGATGGATTAGATGTTTGTTTAATGTCTTCGGCATTGACAAAACCTAAATATAAAATGGTTATTGACAACTACTTTAATCAAATTGCCAATAAAGAAGACAGTCTTACATCGTTAAACACTGCTTTTGCTTATGAAGGTGCTTATATCAATATCCCCAAAAGTAAAGTAGTAGAAAAACCTATCGAAATCATTTATTTCTCTACAGGTAACGAAGCAGCGTTGATGGTACAGCCACGTAATTTGGTTATCGTTGGCGAAAATGCTCATGTGCAAATTATTGAACGTCACCAAAGTTTGAATGAAAATCCTGTTCTTACTAATTCGGTTACTGAAATTTTTGCTCAAAAACGTGCTATAGTGGATTATTACAAAATCCAAAATGATGTGCAAACAGCCAATTTGATTGACAATACATATATTGCTCAAAAACAAGAAAGCCGCGTAGCAGTACATACTTTTTCTTTTGGAGGAAATATTACAAGAAACAATCTAAATTTCTATCATCAAGGGGAAAGAATTGATTCTACATTAAAGGGTATTACAATTATAGGCGACAAACAACATGTTGATCACTATACTTTAGTAAACCACGCTACACCAAATTGTGAGAGTCATCAAAATTACAAGACCATTTTAGACGGAAACTCAACAGGTGTTTTCAATGGAAAGATTTTCGTTGAGAAAGAGGCACAAAAAACAGATGCTTTCCAGCAAAATAACAATATCTTATTGAGTGATAAAGCGACTATCAATGCTAAACCTCAATTAGAAATTTTTGCAGATGATGTAAAATGTTCTCACGGATGTACAATTGGTCAATTAGACGATAGTGCTATGTTTTACATGCAGCAAAGAGGTATTCCTAAAAAAGAAGCTAAAGCATTGTTGATGTATGCTTTTACTAGTGAAGTAACTTCAAGTATCAAAATACCTGAATTAAAAGCTAAAATTGCAAAAATCATAGCCACAAAATTGGGTGTGAATATGGGATTTGATTTATAACAAATAAAGCCACTCATTGAGTGGCTTTATTATTTAAACTATTTTGACTTTTGAATTATCATTCTTTTTGAAGAAACACTATTCTTGGTGTATATTTTTACTATATACTGACCAGATTGCAATGTAGAAACATCAACTTGATCTTTCTTTGAAGTTAAAAGAAGTTGCCCGTATTCGTTATAAAATTCAGCCTTTTCAAATGATTCCAACTCAGTTGTTTTAATGGTCACATTTGTAGTTGTAGGATTAGGAAAAAGAGTTATTTCTAATTGTTGTTTAGACAGAGAATTGTTTGTAATGTTTTGATCACAGCCATTTTGGTAATTTATCCCAACCGATGCCGTTAAATCATTATCGAATAATTGTTTCGCCTCTAGATCACCTTTTAATTTATAATCGAGCCAAGAGTTTAAAAATTTGAAAGTTGTTTGATGTTGTTGTTCTCTTGTAATTTGTATGTTATTAGAAGAGGTTCTTTCACCAAAATCACAAGCTGAATTTGGGTTTGCAAAATAACAATGAGCACCACCAGTAATGCTTATAAAGTATTTACAAGCTGACCCTAAACTATTGTAAATGGGTAAATGATTTTCACTTGGAGGAGTCACACCATCACTAGTTCCCGAAAACACAAGTGCATCTTCAGTTACATTTGAAGCAGGTGTTAGTGTATTAAATCGTAATTTAGCAGGAGCAAATGTTACTAAAGTTTCTACCTCTGTTAATGAAGCCGCAACTGTTGCTGCTCCTCCACCCATTGAATGACCCAATAAAGCAGTTTTATTTGCTACCTTACCTTTTAATACTGAATTTGAATTTGTGTTTTCTGCTTGTATTGCCCCTACCATAAAAGCAAGATCTTTAGAATAAGCATCATGATTTGCAAAAACACTCCCCTCTGAGTTTACAAAAACCACAATGTAACCCCTTGGAACTAGATTATTATAAAAATTTTGATATGCATCTGAACCCATTACAAAACCATGACCAAGAACAATGACTGGAAAAGTTACATTTGGTTGAGTAGTAACGGTACTAACAGGGTAATAGATTTTAGTAGCTACACTTCTGTTACTTCTTCTACTATCTTTGAATGTTTTAGTAGTTGTGGCAACACTATAATTTTGTGAAACTCCATCGAATCCAAAGATTAAAATGCTGAGCATTGTAAAAATAAATTTTTTCATAATTTGTTTGTTTTTAAATGATTAGGTGCTAAAATTAAAAACTTTTACTATGCAAGCATAATATTTTATAAGATTTTTTAAACTTTTTCTTACAAAATAAACAATTACTAAAAAAAGTACAGTAGAGTTAAAAATTAATATTATAAACTAATTTTTTTAACAAAAATTGAAATTTAGTTTCACAAATTCATTGCGGTCACATCTCAAAGTGCTGTCGTAAAGAATAACATCACCATATAGAAACTAAGTCATAAGAGATCTTTTCTAAAGGATCTAGCATTTATATTGTTAATTGAAATTGTCACAATCAAGGTAATAAATTGTGTACATTAGGAGATTTGATTTATAACAAAAAAGCCACTCATTGAGTGGCTTTTTTTATTTCTTAACACTTGCTAGAATCTCTTTCAACAATTCATTCAAATCAATATGGTCATAACCTAAACGAACGACTACCATATCGTGTGAAGGAATAATGAAAACTCGTTGTCCTTGAAAACCATCAGCGTAGTAAATATCTTTTGGGCAATTAGGCATTGCACCTCCAGCATTCAACCAGAATTGTGCACCGTATTGATCATTAGAAGTAGGAGTAGGAGTAGAAACATATTTTGTCCAATTGGTTTCAAATAATTGTTCTCCGTTCCAATTTCCGTTGTGTAAATAAAGCAATCCAAATTTTGCCCAATCACGAGCGTTTGCCCAAGCGTATGAGGAACCAATGTAATTTCCTTTTAAATCTGCCTCTACAAGCATCGAATGCATACCAATTTTGTCAATTAAAGCACTGTACCAAAAATCTAAATATTCTTGGTGGGTTTTAAATTGTTTACGTAGAACTCCTGACAATAAATTTGTTGTTCCTGAAGAATAATTCCAAGTTGCATTTGGTTTCCCTATTAGGGGTTTGTTGATTTGAGATTTAGTCATGTCACTCTCTTGAAAAAGCATTTTGGTCACATCAGATATTTTTCCATAATCTTCATCCCATTCTAATCCTGAATTCATTTGTAATAGGTTGTGAATAGTAATGTTTTTTCTTTCATCATTGGCCCATTCTGCAATTGGTGCTTGCTGATTTACATTCAGTTTGCCTTGTTTTTGTAAAATTCCAAATAAAGTTGAGGTAATACTTTTAGTCATAGACCAACCCAATAATCTGGAATCTTTAGAAAATCCGGGTGCATATTTTTCGGCTATAATTTGGTCTTTATAAACTACAACAATAGCACGAGTACATTTTTTACCTTCAGCATTTGGTTCAAAAGCCTTATTTAGAGCTTTGTTTAGTTTGTTAAAATCAACATTTGTAAAGCTAGGTTTTATTGGTTCTCCATCACCATAAGGGAAAGGTACAGACTTGTCTATTGTGAAATTTCTTTTTGGAACTAAGTAAGGTTCAGATTCATTGTAATCATCATTTACTAAAACGGCTCCTAAGCCCTCTCGATAAATCGCTTTTCTTGTTTTTAACCCATAAACTGAAGCTTCAGCATATTTCCCTTTTTGATTGATTTCGTTATCGGCTAAATCGATGAGGTCAATATCATTATCCCCTTTTTCAATTACTTCAAGTGAACGATTGTCTAAAAAATGGCCAGAAGCAACACTTTTTGAAGAAAAACCCGAAATCAAATCAAGTTTTGGATACGTATCAAATCCGAAATAAATAATAGCAGCTAAAAAAACAAGGCCTAAAAAACGAAAGATCTTTTTCATAGTGAAGAAATTAGATAGATGCAATTTAGGAAATAGCTATGAATGCATAAAAAAGATTTATTAAATAATTCTTCTATTCGTGGTCAAATAACTACTTTTGTATTTAGAAAAAATCTAAATAATAAAATGTTAGATATCCAAAAAATAAGAGCAGATTTTCCCATTTTAGAGCAAAAAGTAAACGGAAAACCTTTAATATATTTTGATAACGGAGCCACTTCACAAAAACCTAGAGTGGTTATAGATGCGATAACAAAATACTACGAAGAAATTAATGCCAATATTCACAGAGGTGTACATACTTTAAGCCAGTTGGCAACCGATGCTTATGAAGCATCTCGTGAAAAAGTTAGAAATCATATTAATGCTAAAGAAGTATATGAAGTAATTTTTACTTCGGGCACTACACAAGGAATTAATTTAGTTGCAAGCGGAATGGCTTCTTTGGTTAAAGAAGGTGATGAGATAATGGTTTCGGCTGTAGAACACCATAGTAATATTGTGCCTTGGCAGTTTTTGTGTGAAAAAACAGGAGCAAAGTTGGTTGTTATTCCAATGAAAGAAAATGGAGAATTAATCATGTCTGAGTATGACAAATTACTTTCTACCAAAACCAAAATTGTAGCTGTAAATCATATTTCAAATGCATTAGGAACTATAAATCCTATTGAATATATTATCAAGAAAGCACATGAAGTTGGAGCAGCCGTTTTAGTTGATGGGGCTCAAGCAACTCCTCATTTAAAGCCTGATGTTCAGGACTTGGGTTGTGATTTTTATGTGTTCTCGGGTCATAAAATTTGTGGACCAACCGGTGTTGGGATTTTATATGGTAAAGAAGAATGGTTGAATATGTTGCCTCCTTATATGGGTGGTGGTGAAATGATCAAGGAAGTGACTTTTGAAAAAACAACCTATGCCGATTTACCTCATAAATTTGAAGCTGGAACGCCTAACATTGCTGATGGAATTGTTCTTGGTACTGCCATTGATTATTTAAATGAAGTTGGATTCGAAAACATTCAAAAGCAGGAAAAAGAATTGTTATCTTATGCTACAGAAAAGTTATTGGAAATTGAAGGATTAAAAATCTTTGGAACTTCCGAAAATAAGACGTCAGTAGTGTCATTTAATATTGAAGGAATTCACCCGTATGATATTGGAACAATAATTGATAAGTTAGGTATAGCAGTTCGCACTGGACATCATTGTGCTCAACCTATAATGAATTATTTTAATATTCCTGGTACCATAAGAGCAAGTTTTTCGTTTTATAATACAAAAGAAGAAATTGATACCTTTGTGGAAGCTGTTAAAAAAGCTAAAATGATGTTGTCATAACTAAAACTAAAGACCATGAGAAAATTAGCGTTTATAGGAGCTTTGATGTTTGTTTTGCTTTCTTGCAAATGTAAGAAAGAGGTAGTAGCAACTGAGTTGAAAGAAGAAAATAGTAAAGAAAAAGTTGAAACGCAAGAGCCTAAACACACCATGTCGTTACCTAAAAACTCTTTAGCAACAAGAACTAAGGTTGATGAAAATAAAAATCAAGAAAAAGGGATGTCTGTTGAGTATGAAGCAATGTCAAGAGGATATTTTTTGAAAATTGTATATAGGGGTAATTCCATAAGTGTCGGGAAAGATAGAAATGATTTATCACAAAATAAGACAATAAAATTATCAAGTCAAGAAGAAAATGAACTAAATCAAATGTTGGCAAAGTTTGATCCAAAAACACTTCCAAATCTGAAATGGCCTACTGAGAAGAGATATTATGATGGGGCTGCACATGCAAATTTAGTTATAATAAAAGATGGAGAAACTTATACAGGAGCAGGATTTGATCATGGTTTTCCTCCAAAAGAGATTGAACAATTTGTTAAAAAATTAGTAGAATTATCAGAGAGAGAGAAGTAAAAATGACAATTCAAGAAATTCAAGAAGAGATCGTCGATGAGTTTTCAATGTTCGATGATTGGATGCAACGATACGAGTATATCATCGAATTAGGGAAATCACTCCCTTTAATTGATGAACAATACAAAACGGAAGATAATATAATCAAAGGATGTCAGTCTAAGGTTTGGGTTCACGCAGAACAAAACGATGATAAAGTTGTTTTTACAGCTGATAGTGATGCTATTTTGACTAAAGGTATTATTGCGATTTTGATTAGAACATTTTCAAATCAAACACCAAAACAAATTTTAGATGCTGATACTAATTTTATAGATGAAATTGGTCTAAAAGAGCATTTATCACCAACTCGTGCAAACGGTTTGGTATCAATGATTAAACAAATAAAAATGTATGCATTAGCTTTTCAGGCTAAAAATTAAGAAATGGAAGAATTTAACGATACAATAAATTTAGGGGAAGAGGTAGTAAAAATTTTAAAAACGATTTATGATCCAGAAATCCCTGTAGACATTTATGAGTTAGGATTAATTTATGATGTTTATGTAAACGAAGATATGGATGTGAAAATCCTAATGACTTTAACATCTCCTAATTGCCCAGTTGCCGAAACATTACCTAATGAAGTAAAGGAAAAAATTGAAAAGATAGGTGATGTGAAAACTTGTGAAGTAGAAATTACTTTTGATCCACCTTGGAGCAAAGATTTAATGAGTGAAGAAGCTAAATTAGAATTGGGAATGCTTTAATTTTTAATGAAAATTCCAAAACTAGAAGTCAATAGGCTAGTAACAGAAAGATTAATACTTATTCCTTTTGATTTAGAACTTTGCAAAAACCTCATAGAGAATGATTTTGATGATTTGCTTAAAATGGGGTTAAGAAGAGGTTTAAGTTGGCCAGATGAAGATGTGATTGAGACGCTACCAAAAATAGTAAATAATCTATCTAAAGTAGATTGGCCTACAGGTTTTGAATCTTGGATGATTATAAAAAAAGACTCATCAGAAATAATAGGTGATTTAGGCTTTAAAGGTTACAATTATCAAACACAAAGTGTTGATATTGGATATGGTATTATAAAGGAAGAAAGAAGAAAAGGATTTGCAGAAGAAGCGTCCCGAGAGATTATAAATTGGGCATTTTCTAAAGAATTTGTGTACGAGATTACGGCCCAATGTTTACAGAAAAACAGTTCTTCTGTTAATTTATTAAAAAAATTAGGTTTTAAAGAAACTCACAAAGATATAACGATGATTTATTGGTCTTTATCAAAGAGCAGGTACAATTTAGTTGTCAGATAGAGAATTTGATTTTTTATAATTGAAATGAGTTAAAAATGGAAGAAATTATAAATAAAGTAGCGTCAAGTGCTTTAGTAGTTTTCGATTTAGAAGATTACTATCAAACTGGTATGCGTTCTAAAATTGATATTTCACAGTGGCTTATTGAAGGCTTTTTGTTAAAAGAAAAAGATTTTCGTGAGAATTTAAAAAGTTATGATTGGTCACAATATCTAGATCATTATGTTGCGGTATATTGTTCTACAGATGCTATTTTGCCTGCTTGGGCAAGTATATTAGTTGCTTCATATGTAGCTCCTTTTGCAAAAAAAGTAATTCTTGGTGATCTTACAGCGTTAGAAACTTCAATTTATGAATCTGAATTAGCTAGAATTGATTTTTCTTCTTACCAAGATAAGCCAGTTATTTTAAAAGGCTGTTCTAAAAAACCAGTTCCAGAAACAGCCTATATTTTAGCAATTCAAAAATTACAAAAGCACGCTAAGAGCGTTATGTATGGTGAAGCATGTTCGGCTGTGCCTATTTTCAAAGCAAAGAAATAAGAAAAATTTTCATAAATTTGAGTAAATACAAAACTCAATACTATGAAAAAAATCGTTTTTGTTAATTTGATTCTTCTTTTTTACGGAATCACTTCAGCTCAAGTAAATGAAAAAGCTTTAATAAATAAAACTGCTGAAGCTGCAGAAAAAACCAAAGACACAACTAATATGGGATGGAAAAAAGCAGGTAATTTTTCATTCCTTTTCAATCAATCTGCATTCAATAATGAGTGGCTTGGTGGTGGCACTTCTAATATGGCTGGTAATATTAGTCTCAACTATGATTTTAATTATAAATCGGAAAGTATAGTTTGGGATAATAAAATTTTTGCTGCATATGGTTTAACCAAATTGAAAGATCAAGAGACCACAAAATCAGATGACCGTTTAGAGTTTACTTCTTTGTTAGGAAAAAAAGCAAGTGGATATTGGTATTATTCAGCTTTTTTAAACTTCAAGACCCAAATGGATGCTGGATTTAAGTATGTTGATTTTACTAATGATAATGGTACGCCACTTATTACTACTGATGATTTTGCAGACAAACAAAAAGTAACTATATCTCACTTTTTCTCTCCTGCTTATTTGCAAGTAGGTCCTGGGATGCTTTGGAAAAAATCAGACAATTTAAAAGTGAATATTGCTCCTGCAACATCACGTTTCATTTTTGTTCACAAACATTTTACCGAATTAGGATCAGCATTTGGAGTTGACCAAGGGAAAAGTTTTAGATTTGAATTTGGTGCTGCTTTAAATGGCTACTATAAATTCAATATTATGGAAAACGTTTCTATGGAAAACATCTTGAATTTGTATTCTAACTATTTAGAAAAACCACAAAATGTAGATATTGATTATCAAATGAATTTGGTAATGAAAATCAATAAATACCTTTCAACTAATCTTTCGTTCCAAGCAATTTATGATGATAATGCCATTGGAGCCTTTCAAATCAGGGAAGTATTTGGGTTAGGATTTAATTACGGATTTTAATTAGGAGCTATTCCTGCTTTCGCCAGTCGCTTTTTCTTTGTTGACTTCGATTAACTAAATCAACAAAGAAAAGAGCTTCAACAATGGCTCAATCAGGGCTATAAAAAAAGCTGTCTTCGAGTACCTCAGACAGCTTTTTTAGTTTATTCTTTTTCAACGGCATCCTTATAATCCGGATACAAGAAATTGTTGTAAGGAAATCGAGTAATATGAATCTTACGGACAGCCTCATATACTTTTTCGCGCAACTCTTCAAAATTATGTTTCTCAGTCGCTGATATAAATAAGGTGTTGTTTTCGCCTAATTTACTCATCCATGTATTTTGCCATTCTGAAAGTGTATAGTGCTTTGTTGTTTTTTCTGTCATTAAATCATCAGGTTCAATGATTAAATGTTTATAAGCATCTATTTTATTGAAAACCATTATTGTTGGTTTATCATCACTTTTTATATCTTTTAAAATTTGATTTACAGATTCTATGTGGTCCTCAAATTCAGGGTGTGATATGTCAACCACATGAAGTAATAAATCAGCCTCTCTTACTTCGTCTAAGGTGCTCTTGAATGATTCAACCAATTGAGTAGGTAATTTTCTAATAAAACCTACGGTGTCTGAAAGTAAAAACGGCAAGTTTTTAATTACCACTTTTCTAACAGTTGTGTCTAGTGTAGCGAATAATTTGTTTTCGACAAAAACTTCACTTTTACCCACGGCATTCATTAAAGTAGATTTTCCAACATTGGTATAACCAACTAAAGCAACACGTACCATTGCGCCACGATTGCTTCTTTGTACTGCCATTTGTTTATCGATAACCTTAATCTTGTCTTTAAGCAAAGCAATACGGTCACGAACAATACGACGGTCAGTTTCAATTTCAGTTTCTCCAGGACCTCGCATACCAATACCACCACGTTGACGCTCTAAGTGTGTCCACATACCTGTTAATCGAGGAAGTAAATATTGACATTGGGCTAATTCAACTTGGGTTCTTGCATATGAAGTTTCTGCACGCTGTGCAAAAATATCTAGAATTAAATTGGTTCTATCTAAGACTTTACAATCAAGTTCTCTAGTTATATTTTTTTGCTGCGCAGGGGTTAGCTCATCGTCAAAAATTACAGTTTTAACATCATTATCCTTAATGTAGTATTTTATGTCTTCAAGTTTACCAGTTCCAACAAAAGTTTTTGGGTTGGGTTTGTCCATTTTTTGAGAAAACCTTTTTATTACTTCACCACCAGCCGTAAATGTTAAAAACTCTAATTCATCAAGGTATTCATTTAACTTTTCTTCTGTTTGAAGTTGAGTTACAATACCAACAATGACTGTTTTTTCGAAGTTTATTTTTTCTTTCTCTAGCATATTAAAAATAAACCACAAAACTAACAAAATGTAAGCTAGTTATTATTTTATATTCATTAAAATTATGTCTTTCATCGAAAAAAAACGACATTATGTTAAAATTCGTTATTAAATTGTTAATTTTTTTTACATTTGGAAATTATACAAACTCGTTAACCGAAACTTTAACAACTATGAAAAAAATTACTTTATGCTTTTTCATGATGATTCTTCCTATGTTGGGGTTCTCCCAAATTAATGAAGGATTTGAAGGAGCTTCCTTTCCACCGACCACTCCGGGGAACTGGGCTGTTTTAAATAACGGCGTTGGAACCGGAATAGAATGGGCGGAAACAACAACTGCTGCCTTTGTTCATTCAGGAACGAAAGCCGCAATTATTGATCGAGAAAATATTGGCGCAGGCAATACTTCGCAAGACTGGCTAATAACGCCTCAAGTAACTTTACCGGCAAATGGTCAATTGCGATTTTGGACTAGACAAACTCTTACAGGTAACAATGGCTCTACCTATGAGATAAGAGTTTCAACAGATCCATCTCAAACCAATCAAGCAGCCTTTACAACTGTTCAAACATGGACAGAAACTACCTTAAATGCAACGTTTAATGTGTACGAAGAAAAACTAGTAAGTTTATCTGGTTATGCGGCTGGAACACAGGTTTATATTGCCTTTGTTAAGATAAATACTCAACCTTCTACTGCAACAACAGGGGATAGATGGATTATTGATGATGTTAATTTAGTACAACAGTGTTTAGATCCTTCAATTTTAACTGCTGCAGTTACTGGTCCTACTACAGCAACACTGGGTTGGACAAATAACGGTTCTGCTACTTTATGGGATATTTACTATAATTTACAACCGGATTCTACAGTTCCAGATGTTTCGACAACACCTTCTTTTGATGACGTAGGTACTACTTCTTACCCTGCTACGGGATTTTCACCAGGAACATCTTATAAGTTTTGGGTTAGAGCTCAATGTGCTGGTGGAGTAGTAAGCAATTGGGTGGGACCTTTTAATTTCACTACCAATCCTGCGGGTTCTATATGTTCATCGCCAATTTTAATAAACACTTTACCTTATAGTCATACTGCAAATACAAGTACTTATGGAGATTTCTTTGATACTCCACAAGGTGCAGGATGTGCTGGAGGTGCGACAAATTATTTACAAGGAGCTGAAGTATTTTACTCTTACACTCCTACAGTATCAGGAAACATTACTATTTCAATGACTCCAGGGGCTGCAAGTTCAAGTATTTTTGTATATAATGGATGTGCTAATGTAGGTGTAACTTGTTTAGCAGGTGTTGCAGATACTACATCTAATATTAGAAATATTGCAACTTTAGCCGTTACTGCTGGTCAAACTTATATTATAGTTATTTCTTCAAGTACAACACCAGCGGCCGGAATACCTTATACATTAGTTATACAAGAGAAATTTTGTGACCCTCCAACAGGAGGAACTACTGCTAATCCAACTACTACTTCAGTAGAGATGTCTTGGGCAAATCCTTCAGCAGCGACTTCTTGGCAGGTAACTGTCCAAGCACCAGGTTCTGGAGTTCCTACTACACCTGGACCTTTAACTCAAACAGCAAATACAAATACGAGTTATGTTTTTAATGGTTTAACAGCGGCAACCCCTTATGAATATTGGGTTAGAGCTGACTGTGGCGGTGGTTTATTTAGCCCATGGGCAGGACCGTATTTATTTAGTACAGCTATTTGTGATCCAGCTGACAGATGTAATTATACATTTAGAATGACCGATTCATACGGTGATGGTTGGAATGGTGCTAGAATGGAAATTAGACAAAATGGTGTGGTTGTTGCAACAATTGGATCTACGTTTACTACTGGTGCAGGACCTATAAATATTGTAGTGCCATTGTGTCAAAATTACCCTTTTGAGTTACATTGGACAGTTGCAGGATCATTTCCTTCTGAAGTAGGTGTTTCAGTTATTAATAATTTTAATCAAACACTTTTTACGAAACCGTCAGGAACAGGATCAGCTCCTTCGTTATTGTATACAACATCATTTAGTTGTTCAGAGCCAGCTTGTTTAGTTCCTTTGGCTTTGAACGATACAACACCAACAACTTATGGTGCGACTTTAACATGGAATGCAAATGGTGGTACAAATTGGGATATTTATATTGTGCCAACAGGATCACCAGCTCCTACTGCCACATCAACACCAACAGTAACTAATGTTACATCAACAACTTATGTAATACCAGCGTCTTTAGGATTATTACCTAATACTACGTATCAATATTATATTAGAACGGTATGTTCACCAACACAGCAAAGTGGTTGGGCGGGTCCTGGTGATTTTACAACATTACCAACTTGTTCAAGACCAACTGGTCCAAATTCATCTAACATAACAGCTTCATCAGCAACGTTAAGTTGGACACAACCCAATAATCCAGACGGTAGTTTAGCAAATGCTTGGCAAATTATATTGTTACCTTGTGGATCACCAGTGCCTACTGCTGCAACTCCAGGATGGATATCTGTTAATACAAATACATATAATGTTTTAGGATTAACACCTTTAACATGTTACGATTTTTATGTAAGAGCAATTTGTTCTCCTACAGATGCAAGTCCAGTATCAGTAGTACATACTTTCTTTACGCCTGACACAAACGATGAGTGTGCTAATTCTAAAGAGGTTCCTGTAAATCAAAATACACACTGTATTCAAACTGTTTTTGGAACTGTGGCGGGAGCAACAGCATCTCCTCAAGCTAATACTTGTGGTGCAACAGCAGACAATGATGATGTTTGGTTCCACTTTGTGGCAACAGCTACTACACATTATATATCATTGTTAGAGCCAGTAACATCTACAGCAAATCCACCAGCTTTTCCAACTGCGGCACCAGGTGGCTTAAATTACTCATTATATAGAGGGTCAAATTGTGGGTCATTGGTTCAAGTGAGCTGTAGAACTGCAAATGGAGGAATGGAAACTGGTTTAGTGATAGGTGAAACTTACAAAATACGTGTTTATTCACCAGGAACTGCAGCTTCAACGAAACGTTTTGAAGTTTGTGTGGGAACAAAAGTAATTTATTGTGAAAATTCAATACCAGTTTGTGCAGTTAATGCTGTAATTTTAAGAAATGATGTTGGTGTTCCTGCTAATCCTAACCCTATTAGTGGAACTGCAACTACGACTGTTGGCTGTTTAGGTTCGGCACCTTCCCCTACATTTTATTTCTTAACTGTTCAACAAGATGGTAATTATACTTATTTTATGGAGCAAAGTACTAACCCTACTTTTGCAACAGTTGATTTGGATGTGGATTATGTAACTTGGGGACCTTTTACTTCGGTTGCTCAAGCATGTGCTTCTATTTCAGTTAGTAATACAAGACCAGCTCCACAAGGTTGTAGTTTCTCTGCAGCAGCTACAGAGACTTTCACTTTGAATGGAGCCCTTGCAGGTCAAGTATATATCATGATGATCACAAATTATACTGCTTCTAGTAGTTATCCAGGTAAAAGAGGTTATATTAGAATAACAAGGACTTCTGGCCCTGCTCCGCTAGAATGTTGTCCATTTGCTAATTTTACATATTCTAGTTCTTTCTTCTGTAAAGATGGTGCAAATCCTTCTCCTATATTAGGTACCGCATCAACAGCTGGAACATATACGGCATCAAGTCCTAATTTAGTGATTAATCCAACAACTGGAGTTATTGATTTAGCGGCAAGTACAGTGGGAACTTATACTGTCACAAGTACTATCCCAGGTGATGCAGATTGTCCTACTTCTACCGCTACGTTTAGTGTTACAATTAGCAATCCGCAATCTGCTACAATTTCTTATGCAGCAGCTTCGTTTTGTAGAAATAATACTGTAGCACAGCCGGTAACTGTTACGGGTTCAACTAATGGATTCTTTTCAACATCACCAGCTTCAGGTCTTTCTATTAATCCAACAACCGGGGCAATTACACCAAGTACAAGTACTCCAGGTTTATATACAGTTATTTATACAATCCCTGCAGCTAGCGGATGTCCTGCATTTACAACCCAAACACAAGTAACTATTGATGCTTTGCCAGTAGGAACTTTTAACTATGGTACAGCACCATATTGTTCTAATGGAGGTTTTGCAAATCCAGTATTTACTGGAGGAGGTGTAGCAGGAACATTTACTTCGACACCAGGATTGGTTATCGATTCTTCAACTGGAGTTATTGATTTGGCGGCAAGTACAATAGGAACTTATACAGTTACTAATGAAATTGCTGCAAATGGAGCATGTCCAATTGTTTCGGAAACTGCTTCAATTACTATTACTGCTTTACCAGTTGCAACATTTAGTTATTCTTCTGCAAATCATTGTCAAAGTGAAGGGACTATATTGCCTACATTTATTGGTGGTGGTTTAGCTGGTACATTTACATCTTCAGCAGGACTTGTTATAAATGGAACAACAGGGGAAATTGACCTTGCTTCTAGTACACCAGGTTCATATACGGTTTATAATACAATCGTGGCGGCAAATGGATGTCCACAAGTTCAAGAGCAATATACAATTATTGTTTATGCTAATCCTGATGCAACTATCATTTCCTCTGATGCTGATAACACAATATGTGCTGGTGAAACAGCAACTTTAACTGTGAATCCTACTAACTTTGTTGTTACTGACGCAACTTATGTTTGGTTATTGAATACTAATGTTATTCCTGGAGCAACATCTTATCAATACAATCCAACAGCGACAGGTGTTTATGAGGTTCAAATAACATTAAATGGATGTACAAATGTTACGCCTATAACAGCTAGTTTTACAGTTAATTTTGTTCCACAAGCTACAATAGACGGTACAAACCTTGTAAAATGTATTAATGAGGTTTCAGTAATTACTGTTACACCAGTGAACTATACTACTACAGATCCAGTTACTTATTCGTGGACACTCGATGGTGGTCCATTAGCTGATACAACAAATTCAATTAGCTATGATGATTATGGAACTTATGAAGTTACAATAACAAATCAAGGTTGTTCAAGTACTTATGCTATAACAGTTTCGCCTGACACGACTGAAATTCCAGTTGATGCAATTGGTGAATGTGTTGGAGCAAATTATATTCTAACAGCATCACCTATCAATGGTTCATTTGACCCAGCTAATGTTGTATATGAATGGACGAATTCTAATGGAGATGTTGTTGCGAGTGGAACAAATCAAAATACATTTAATGTAACTCAATATGTTCAAGATTCTAACATTTCTTCAAGTAGTTTCCCACTAACATTCACAGTGAGAATTACTACTAGCCCAGAAGGATGTACAGATACACAAGACTTTGTTGTATTGTCTTCAATATGTACAATTCCAAAAGGTATTTCGCCAAACGGTGATGGGAAAAATGATTCATTTAATTTAAGAGGTTTAGGTGTTAAACACTTGAGTATTTTTAATAGATATGGTACTAAAGTTTACAGCTATAGCAACTATACTGATCAATGGCATGGCCAAACTGACAAAGGCGACGAATTACCAGTTGGGACATATTATTTTGTTTTTGAACAAAATGATGGACAAAACAAATCTGGTTGGATTTACATTAATAAATAGAGATAGATAGATGTAGTCTGTTCGATATCGAACAGACTACATTCTAACAAATAAAAACATAGTAAAAAATGAAAAAAATATTTTTCACAGCCCTAGTTGTTGCTTTTACATTTAATGATGTTGCAGCTCAGCAGGATCCACATTATACACAATATATGTATAATATGAACGTGATGAATCCAGCCTACGCAGGGTCAAAAGAAAATTTAAGTTTTGGTTTGTTGTTTCGCAAACAATGGGTTGAAATTGAAGATTCACCTACTACTTTTACTGCAACTGGTCATTCACCAGTGGGTAAAAATGTTGGACTTGGATTATCTGTTATTTCAGATAGAATAGGACCAGTAGAAGAAAACAATATTTATGGAGACTTTTCATATACGCTTAACCTTGGTGGCGAACATAGATTAGCTGCTGGTATAAAAGCAGGTGTTACTTTACAAAAAATTGGATTAAATAGTCAAATTGCTTCTACGCTAGCAGTTCCAGATGATGGACCTTTTGCACAAGACACCTCTAATTCACATTTAAATATTGGTACTGGATTGTTTTATTATACAAATAAGTATTATTTAGCATTTTCAATTCCTAATATGCTTAAATCTGCTCATTTAGACTATAATGGTGTTGAATATGGCTCAGAAGTACAACATTACTTTTTAACCGGGGGTTATGTGTTCAATTTAAGTGAGAAAACTAAGTTTAAACCTCACTTTATGTTGAAATCTGCTTTTGGAGCACCGAGCTCTCTGGATGTTTCAACCAACTTTTTGTTTTTTGATAAATTCGAAATAGGTGCAACTTATAGATTAGATGATTCATTTGGTGCTTTAGTTAATTATAGAATTACTGATGGACTTAGAATTGGTTATGCTTATGATCACATTGTTTCAGATCTTGATGTAACAACCCCTTCATCACACGAAGTAATGTTGTTATTTGATTTGAACTTCCCGAAAAAAGTGTCAAGTTCGCCACGTTACTTCTAACATAAACAAACTTAAAATGAAAAAAATATATATAGCTATAGGTTTTGCTTTTGTAATTTCTACTACGAAGGCTCAAAACAAAGAAACTAAAGTAGCAGATCAACTTTTTAATCGTTATGAGTTTGTTGATGCTGCAAAGGAATATTTAAAGTTAAACGATAAAGGAAAAGCAAATCCTTATGTTTTTAAGCAACTAGGCGATTGTTACTATAACGTTTTTAATTCAGTAGAAGCAGAAAAATGGTATGCTCAAGCTATAACTTCTGAGCAAGATGCAGAAACCTATTTTCGATATGCTGAGATGTTAAAAGCTAATGGAAAATATCCTGAGGCTAATGAGGCTATGAGTAAATTTGCGAATTTAGCACCTAATGATCAAAGAGCTCTGAGAGCAAGTAATAAGAATTATTTAAATGAGATTCTTGGACAATCTAAAAAATTTGATGTTAAATCTGTTCCTACTAATTCAAAATATTCTGATTTTGGACCTTATTTAAAAGATCAAACTGTCTATTTTGCTAGCGCAAGAAATACTGCAAGGAAAACTTACGATTGGAATGATCAGCCCTATTTAGATATCTACAAAGCAGATTTTGTAGATGGAAAGTTAAGTGAAACTGCTACTCCAGTTGATGAACTAAATTCTGCTTATCATGAGGGTCCGGTTACTATCAGTGCCGATGGAAAAACAATGTATTTTTCTAGAGAAAGTTTTTTTGATAAAAAGTTTGTAAAAAGTACAGATAAAAAAACGAAACAAGGAAAAGTAAATATTTTTAAAGCAATAAATGTTGACGGAAAATGGTCTAATATAACTCCAGTTTCATTTAACAGTAATGAATATAATACTAGTAGCCCATCATTAAGCAAAGATGGCAATACTCTCTATTTTGTTTCGGATATGCCTGGAAGCTTGGGTAAGACTGATGTTTGGAAAGTTGCTGTAAATGCTGATGGTACATTTGGTACAATTGAAAATCTTGGATCGAATGTAAATACAGAGGGTAATGAATTGTCAGCGTTTATTGCAGATAATTATGTACTTTATTTTGCTTCAAACGGAAGAGGTGGATTAGGTGGTCTTGATGTTTATGCATATGATTTATCTAAACCAGCAGAAGCAATCAATTTAGGTAAACCAGTAAACAGCGAAAAAGACGACTTTGGTTTCACTTTTAATCAAGAAAAAAACATTGCTTTTTTATCAAGTAATAGAGATGGAGGGATAGGTGATGACGATATTTACCTTGCAATCCCAGTTTGTAATACTGATTTAATTGTACAAGTCAATGATGGAAAGTCAGGATCTAGTGTTTCAGAGGCAAAAGTTGTTGTTACGGGAGATGCTTCAAGTAATCTTGCAAACAGTGTTTCAAATGAAATGGGTAAAGCTAACTTTCAATTTGAATGTGAACAAGCAAAATCGATTACAGTCTCTAGAAATGGTTATTATGATGAAACAATATCAGTACCTCAAGAAAAAGGTGAAGTTATCTTAAATGTAAGCTTAAGACCAATTGAGGCTATTGTAACCGAAACAGAAGTTATTCTTAACAATATCTATTTTGATTATAATAAAAGTAATATTACTCAGCAAGGTGCTTCAGAGTTAGATAAACTAGTAGCTGTTATGAATCAATATCCAGAAATGGTAATTTTTGCAAAATCACATACGGATTCACGCGGTAACGATAAATACAACATGAGTTTGTCAGATAGAAGAGCAAAATCTACAGTGCAGTATGTAATTTCTAAAGGTATTGCTAAAGAAAGAATCACTGGTCAAGGTTTCGGCGAATCTGAGCCTAAAGTATTGTGTGGTGATAATTGTACAGATGAAGAACACGCTCAAAACCGTCGTTCAGAGTTTATGATTGTTAAGAAGTAATCTTTCACACAAAATTAAAAACCCATCTAATGATGGGTTTTTTTGTTTCTAGATTTTTGTCAAACTATTGTAAACTGTAATAATTGATTTATTATGTTTTCGTCACAGATTAGTTTCTTTACAAATTGTTTTTAGAGGTCTTTTATTGAATGAGTTTCTTGAAAATTCTAACAAGTATATAATGAATGCCTTTATCTTTTAGTAAAACAATTATTTAATCATTTATGATTATCATTGTTATGATTATATTTCAATAAAAAAGAGTCTCATTTTGAGACTCTTTTTCTTATATTTTGATCTAAACTAATTAGAAGTGAAATACACCAACATTGTCTACTCTCCATTGAGCAGCTCCAGATGTTGTTGAAGTATACCTAAAAGCAACTCTTACATTTGAATTTCCTACGTAAGGGGCTAACGAAACATTGCCTGAATTTGTCCATACAAAACCGTTTGAAGTAGCCATAGTTGCACTTAATTGTGTCCATGTTGCTGTAGATGGTAAACCAGCTGTATAGTTTGTTGAAACATAAACTTGAAGAGCATTTCCTGTAAAGTTTTTAGCAGTATCAAATTTTAAATAAGCACTTGTTAAACCTGTTAAATTAATACTCGGAGAAATTAACCAGTCTTCGTTATTTTGAGCGCCACTAGCAAATCCATTCATGTCAGCGCATTGTGTAGGATTTCCATTAGTTGCATTCAAAGTCCAAATTTGTGCACCTATTACACTTTGTTTTATCCATGAATTAAAATTTGTTGTAAAAGGCTCTTCAAAAACGTAAGTAGGAACAACTCTTGGGTTATTCAATTTAACATCTTCTATTGTTCTAATCATAAATTGCCAAGTACTACCAAATTTAGTTAATACACCTCTTAATTTACCATTTCCTGAAGGAACTTTTTGAGAAGCAAAAGTTGCATATTCACTTGTACGAACAATTATTCTATTTCCATCAGCATCAGTGATTTCATGATTTGTAGCGCCTCCTCCAGAATCTATATCAAAGTAAGTTCTATTGATTGAAGCATCTGTAAATTGTACATTATCAAACTCAATTAACTTATTAATATTATTGTTGTTTTTTGCTTGGGTAATTGTAAAATTATTTACAATCATATCTTCATTAATCTTTTCACAAGAACTTTTTACAACTTTATTATAATTTGCTAATGGAATTCTACCTACTTTGTCATCGTTTAAATTATCTGGAGTATCGTTGTTATATCTGTATCCAATAACTGTTGAGCTATTTTCTCTAATGTAATGAACAAGTGTGTCCATTTTAATAAATACCTTACGGCCTGGCTCAAAATCTGTATACAAATTATAGTTGTCAATTGGAATACTAAAACCAGTATTACCATCTATTGATACAAGCGATACTGATTTGTAAAAATTTCCACCTTCATCACTAGAAGTAACATAAGCTTCAATTACGTCGTTACCATTGTATTTTGTAAGGGAAGAACTTGCAGTTGAAGTTATGTCACTTACTTGTTTTGTTACTGTAAGAGTTTCACAATCTGATTGTGGCTCATTGTAACTGTCGTCAACACAGTTAATGGCTGTTAAAAATAATGACGAAAGAAATAAACTTTTTATGATAGTTGTTTTCATAATTATTCCGTTTCAAAAAGTTTAATGTTATCTAGTTGGTAAGTTGTAGAGTTAGCTGCTTTGTCACCAGTGTATTTAAAAGCAATTCTAACTTTTTTACCTTTGTAAGAACTCAAATCAATATCACCACTTTTAATGAATACATCACTTTGAGCCGAAGTAGGTAATGTTGGATTTAATTCTGTCCAAGTAGCTGTAGCAATTCCAGCTTCTGTACCGTCATAGTTTTCAGATATGAAAACTTTTAAAAGACTTCCTGTTGTGGTTGTCCAAAATCTAATTTTTGTTTCAAATGAAAGAGCTGTAGCACTGTTTGGATTTAGTGTTCTTTCAGGAGTTACCAACCAAACTTCATCTGTTGTGCCAGTAGCTGAATAGAATGAAGAAAATTCTGCATATTTATTATTACTAAATAGTCTACTATGCCAAAGCCTTGTTCCTGAAGTACTAACATTGTAGTTAGCCCAACCTTCTAAAGCTATTGCATTTTCTACTGAGCCACTTCCAGCAGCAGTACCTTCAAACCCTTCAAATAAAAGAACTTCTTTTACCTCAGGAATATCAAATTCTTTTTCAGTATCACAACTGCTCATTAAAGCTGTTATTGTTGCGAAAACGAATAAATGTTTTATATATTTTTTCATAGTTACCAACATTATAAGTTAATGTATAAGTTTACGAAATACGTTCTTCCATATCCAAAGAAGTATTTAGGGCCAAAAGAAGGAGTTCCATGTGCAATATCTTGTTGTAAATCAGCAAAAGTAGCTTTTCTCGATTGCTCAAATCCACCAGTTTTGTAAATTTTATCCAGAACGTTGTTTACAGTTGCAAAGAAACCAAAAGTAGTTTTTCCAACTCTCCAAGATTTTCCACCTGATAAATTTAATAAAGTAATTTCATCAAATTTTTCTTGTTGAAGAATTTTTCTAACAGATGCTTCATTAGCTCCTAAATATGAAACACCTGTATTGTCAATTGAGAAGTTGTTTGTTCTCAAAACATTTGAAACGTCCATATAGCTTTCTCCTAGATAGTTAATGTTTGCAGAAATCGACCAGAAATGAGGGTCTCTATATTCTAAACCAAAAGAACCAGCAGTTTGAGGCATACCTGGTTGACGGTAGCCTTTTAAATAAGTTTTCCCAAAATCAACTACAGGATAAGAATTTGATGCAGTTGCTTGTGAATCATCATTAATTTTTAAATTAGGATTATTATCGTATGTATACTCTCCGTAAGAAGCAGCAATAGTTGCTTTTATTGTAGAGGTAATTTGGTATTCTAAACCAAATTCAGCACCGATGTTCTTTTTGTCCATTCCAGTAACAATTTCGCTTACGAATGAGTCAGCATCACCATCGTCATCTCCAATTCCTTCAGCATAATAGAATGATAAATCTGTGCTATTTTGTATTTTAGACATAAAAGCAGTTAATCTTGCTTTGAATTTTGGCATTCTAATGATATAACTTGCATCTACACTAAAAATGTTTTCGCTAGTTAAATCTGGGGTAATATTGTTGTTGATTCTGGCATTAGCAAAAGTGCTTCTTAAGCTAGGTGCTTTTGTCATGTACAAACCATTGAAGTTTAATAAATGAGCACCAGTAATTTTATAAGTTAAACCACCTTTGAAACCAAAATTTTCGAAAACAAGTTTTGCACTTTTCCCAAAAGAGTTGTTAGCATAAAAACCATTTTTGTATAGACCTTCTCTTTGATACTCAGATCTAACAAAAGATTGTGCCATATAAAAATCAGCTTTTTTATAGCTAAATTTAAATTGAGTAAAAGCATCGAACACAAGAGCATTTAAGTTATAGTTATAACCATAAGTATCTCCTACAACTACTTTTCTATCAGGATTGTTTAAATCAGAATCTTGAGATTGTCCATTGAGAGTATTAGCAAAAAGATCTTTATCAACAAAATATTGACCACCTAATAAATCCAATAAATTTTGGAAGTTATGAGATTTTAATTTTTTGAAATTTACAGAAGCATTTAATGAAATGTTATCAGACAAACTTGAGTTTAAAACAGAATTAGCTGCAATTAAATCATCATCAGTTCTATCTTCATAAAGAACATAGATACTTCTTCCAGGATTTACACTACTTTCTCTGTTATCTTTATAAAGATCAGACCAGTTAATTTGTCCATCATTCAAGAAATTGTTTTTAAGATCCTCTGCACCTGCATAATTAGGTTGCCAAACACCTTGAGAAGTATAATAGTTTAATTGGTAACTTGGTAAATTTCTGTAATAAGTTGGGTCTGGATTGTTTCCTAATTGATAATCAAATCTTGAATTTCCAATTTTTCCAGTCTGATAAGAAACATTAGTGTTTAATTTGTTTTTACTGTTAATTGTCCAATAATGGCTTAACATTAAAATTGGTTCTTCAATATCTTTGAATCTTGAGTTTCTCTTTTCACCATCTTGATAACCCCAATAAGAATTGTATTTATGACCTTTTAGATCAATTACTTCTTGTGTGTTAGGAGAAGTTTTTCCTCTGCGGTTTTGAGCAAATATAGAAGTAAAGTTTAAAGCATGATTTTCACCAAATTTTTTCTCGACACTAGCAAAGAATGAGTTTGCACTATAATTAGTACCATCAAAATAACCTTCGTTAGCCCATCTTCTTCCAGCAGAAATAACATACGCCCATCCATCTTTATTAACTCCAGAAGCATGAGTACCCATCATTCTCCAACTATAATTAGTATTTGTTCCTGCGAATGAAATACGTGTGCCAGGTCTGTAAATAGAAGCTCTTGTGTTAATTTCTTGAGTTCCTAAGATTCCTCCAAATGTATAGTCAGATGGTGCAGAACCCATAGTAAATTCTTGGTTTCTAGTTGCGTCATTCAAACCACCCCAGTTACCCCATTGCGGTCTTCCATCATAAATTTTATTCATTGCAATACCATTAATCATGGTAGTACCATATTCATTGTCAAGACCTCGTATTCTAAATCGAGCTTGTCCCCAATTAAAGGCTGCTGATTGCTGATAAGTATCTCTTGATGCTTGAAGTAATCCAGAAGTACTTTCTGACCCACTGTTGTCATCACCTAAATCACTTTCAGTAATTGTAATTAAGCTCATTTGTTGTTCAGTTGATATTAAATCTTCTTCCATAACAACAATACCCAAATCTAGAATTTGATTTTTAACAATTTCAATGGGTAATAATTGCTCTTTATAACCATCACTTTTAATTCTAAGTAATTGGCTACCCACAGCAACATCTTTAAAAATAAATTTACCATCAGCATCAGTAAGCTGAGTTAAATTTGTGTTTTGAATTGATGCAACCACATTTCGTAATGGGTTTTGAGATTTGGCATCAATTACCTTACCAGAAATTCCAGTAGGTTGTTGAGCAAAAACAAAAAAAGCATGCAATACAAACAGTGTACTTAAGACAAGTTTTTTCATAAATAAAATTAAATTAATTTACTTTTTCCTACTCGTTTTTAAAAAGCAGGGCGACAAATGTACATTTTTTAATAATATTATTTACTTTTGGCCAGAAAATTGTAATTAAGTTTACAAAAAAATAATGTAAATATATGAAAATTAGAAGTTTTATCTACCTATTTATCACATTAATAGGTTTCTCTGCAACGGCACAGCAAGCAAAAAAATTTGCCTTACAAACCGTGGCTTTTTACAACTTTGAGAATTTATTTGATACCATAAATGGATCAAATAATGATGAAGAATGGCTAGCTGATGGAGCACAAAATTGGACTGGAAAAAAATATAAGAAAAAACTTGAAAATTTAAGTCGTGTCTTAGCAGAAATTGGTACAAATGATCAACAAAAAGCATCTCCAGTATTGATTGGAGGGTGTGAAATTGAAAACAGAGGTGTTTTAGAAGATTTAATTAAGCAACCTAACTTGATTGATAAAGGTTATGGAATTGTACATTTCGATTCTCCTGACAAACGAGGAATAGATGTTGCTTTGTTATATCAAAAGAAGCATTTTCAACCTACAAGTTATGTAAATATACCCTTGTATATCTACAACAAGAGCTCTGCTTCAAAAGAAAAAAAGGAAAATGACGAGAAAACTGATGATGCAGTACAGGTCGATAATTCTACAAATAGAATATACACAAGAGATCAGTTACTTGTAACAGGTTTATTAGATGGAGAAGAAATTAACGTGATTGTTAATCACTGGCCATCTCGTTCTGGAGGTGAGAAAAAAAGTAGTCCATTCCGTGAAGCTGCTGGAAGATTAAATAGACAAATTATAGATTCAATTGTTAAAATTAAGCCTAATGCTAAATTTATAACTATGGGTGATTTAAATGACGGAACCTATAATAAAAGTGTTAAAGTTGAATTAGGTGCAAAACTTAAAAAGACAGAGTTAGAGTCTCCAAGAGATATTTATAATCCTTTTGAACAAATGGCAAAAGACGGAAACTCAACTCTTTTTTATAGAGATGCAGGAGATATTTTTGACCAAATTATGGTTTCTGAGCGATTTGTTAATGCAAATTATGCTTCTTGGACTTATTGGAAAGCTGGAATTTATAACAAACCTTATTTAATACAAAAAGAGGGGCAGTATAAAGGATATCCACTGCGACATACTGCAAACGAAGTCGGTTTTAGCGACCACTTCCCAGTCTATATTTATCTTATAAGAGAATTCAAATAATAATTAATCCCGATTCGTTCGGGTTTTTTTTATTTTTAACTTTACTTAAAAATTATCATGTCAATTCAAAAACCATTCAATCTAAATAAATGGATAGAAGAAAACAAACATCTTCTTGTTCCTCCCGTTGCCAATAAAAATTTATACGTCGATTCTGGTGATTATATCGTAATGATTGTTGGCGGTCCAAACGCTCGAAAGGACTACCATTACAATGAAACCGAAGAATTATTTTATCAATTAGAAGGAGACATAACAGTTTACATTCAAGAAGAAGGAAAAAAGAGAGCCATGAAATTATCAGCAGGCGATATGTATTTGCATCCTGCTAAGGTACCACATTCACCAAATCGTACAGAAGGTTCTATAGGATTAGTTATAGAAAGAAAAAGAACAGAGGGCAAAGACGGATTGCTTTGGTTCTGCGATACATGTAATCATAAACTACACGAAGTTTACTTTGGTTTAAATGATATAGAAAAAGATTTTTTACAACATTTCAAGGATTTTTATACTTCCGAGGAAAAAAGAACTTGCAATAAATGTGGTTCAGTAATGGATGTAGATCCAAGATTTATTAAGTAGCATTTCCTGCTTTCCACTTTAGTTTTCTCATAAATGAAAGCAATAGTAAGTAATAACAAGAGCTTCTCAAATCGCTTTGTTATCACTACAATTCCAATCCATTTATTTTAAAAAGCTATCGTTTCAATCAGGGCTAAATATTCGAAAAAAAACATACATTTGCACAAAATATAACAAAACAAGAAAAAAAAGTTACAATGTCAACAATAGCTAATCAATTCGGAATGCAAGAAGCATTAAAAGCATTAGGAATTAAAGAAGTAAACGACGGAACATCAACAGGTTCAAATAGTTTTTCTTCTGGAGAAATTATCGAAAGTTACTCTCCAGTTGATGGTCAATTAATCGGAAAAGTAAAAACAACAACTGCAGCTGATTACGAAAAAGTAATTAAGAGTGCTGAAGAAGCATTCAAAGTTTTCAGAGCAATGCCTGCGCCTCAACGTGGAGAAATTGTACGTCAGTTTGGAAATAAATTAAGAGAATTAAAAGAGCCTCTAGGTAAATTAGTTTCTTATGAAATGGGTAAATCGTTACAAGAAGGTTACGGAGAAGTTCAAGAAATGATCGACATCTGTGATTTCGCAGTTGGTTTATCACGTCAATTAAACGGACAAGTAATTCCATCGGAGCGTCCAGGTCACGTTATGCGTGAGCAATGGCATCCAATCGGAATTGTTGGAATCATTTCTGCTTTCAATTTCCCAGTAGCAGTTTGGTCTTGGAACACAGCTTTAGCATGGATTTGTGGAGACGTATGTGTATGGAAAGGTTCAGAAAAAGCACCAATTTGTACTATCGCTTGTCAAAATATCATTGCTGAAGTATTAAAAGCAAACAACTTACCAGAAGGAATTTCTTGTATTGTTAATGGAGATTATAAAGTTGGTGAAATGATTACTACCGACACCAGAATTCCATTAGTATCTGCAACAGGTTCTACAAGAATGGGAAGAATTGTTGGTGCTAAAGTAGCGGAGCGTTTCGGAAAATCTTTATTAGAATTAGGAGGAAACAATGCAATTATCATTACGCCTACTGCCGATTTAAAAGTAGTTGTTCCTGGAGCAGTATTCGGAGCAGTGGGTACAGCTGGACAAAGATGTACATCTACTCGTAGATTAATCATCCACGAATCAGTTTACGACACAGTTCGTGATGCAATTGTTGGTGCTTATGGACAAATTAAAATTGGTAATCCTTTAGATGAGAAAAACCATGTGGGTCCACTTATCGATACTGATGCGGTTAACACTTATCTAGCAGCTATTGAAAAAGCAAAAGCGGAAGGTGGAAAAGTATTAGTTGAAGGCGGTGTATTATCTGGAGAAGGTTACGAATCTGGATGTTATGTAAAACCAGCCATTATTGAAGCTGAAAATCATTTTGAAATTGTTCAACACGAAACATTTGCTCCAATTTTATATTTAATGAAATACAGCGGAGAAGTTGAAAATGCTATTGAATTACAAAATGGAGTTGCGCAAGGTTTATCATCTTCAATTATGACTAACAGCATGAAAGAAGCGGAGAAATTTTTATCATTCGCAGGTTCTGACTGTGGAATTGCTAACGTAAACATCGGAACTTCTGGTGCTGAAATTGGTGGTGCATTCGGCGGTGAAAAAGAAACTGGTGGTGGACGTGAGTCGGGTTCTGATGCTTGGAAAGTATACATGAGAAGACAAACGAACACCGTTAACTACTCAGATCAATTACCTTTAGCTCAAGGAATTAAATTTGATTTATAGTTTAAATAGAATTATAGTTTATACAAAAAAGCAACCTGAAAAGGTTGCTTTTTTGCATTTTAAGCAAAAAGCTTTGTTTTTTAAAGTAAAAAAGCCATTCATCGAGTTTAAAAACCTTTAATCGAAAACTCAATGTAAAATCATTTTTTATCTAGTGAAATGATTAATTTAGTTTTATAAAACAAATACCACAACCCAATTTGTTGAAAAATTTATTCTAAAATCAGATGTGATTTTCTGTATTGAAAATTTATTGTTTTATCTAATTCACATCTGTTAGGCTACAATTTCCTTTTTAGAATAGTTCAATTTTTCAATCTCATTTATTTTTTACTAATCAAACAAATAGACTATGGGAAAAATTACTTTCTTTCTAGTGGTATGTGGTGTTTTCTTGGGTTATGGTCAAGATTGCAGTATACAAAAAATATTATCGAATGATGTTTCAATATGTTCTGGTCAAGGAACATTAATAACTCTATTCAATAGTGAAGTTGGGGTTTCTTATCAACTTAGAGATGCATCAAATAACCCAATAGGTTTTCCTGTTATTGGAACGGGTGGAGATATTAATTTTTCTGCATCACCAACTTCTACAACGACTTATAATGTGTTAGCTGGATCATGTCCTTCGGCTTATCTTGACACAATAACTGTAACAGTTTTTCAACCTTCAATAGGTGGAATTGTGACTGTTTCTCCTGTTGGAGTTACGCCGGTTGTAACTGTGAATACAATTTGTCATTTAGGAAGTGGCTGGTTGTATTTAAGCGGACATACTGGAAACGTAATACGATGGGAAAGCTCCATAGATGGAGGTAATAACTGGACAGTAATTGCAAATACAACAGCTAGTTATAATTATACAGCATTAAATGATACAACAATTTTTAGAGCAGTTGTTCAAAATGGTACATGTGCCATTTCATATTCAAGTACCTCTGTAGTTGTGGTAATACCTAATATCAAACCGACAGTAGTAGCGATGCCTGCAACAATTTGTGAAGGTGAGAGTTCAACTCTAACTGCTTTAAGTGGTTATGCTACAAGCCAAGGTGTAGCTACAGGTGGTGCGTTTAGTTATGCAAATCCTGATGGATGGGAAGTTGATGGTAATTCAAATGGTCTAAATGCAGGAGGAAGTAATACAAAGCCTACTGGATTTAGATTAACAACATCAAATTCAGGAACTTATTCAGGAACGACTTATACTTCAACAGGAAAATTTGCTATTGCACATGGTGCTATAGATTCAGAGTTGGAGACACCAATATTCAATAGTTTTGGATTGGCTTCATTCACAATTCAATTTAATCATGCTTTTAATTTAACAGCAGGTGCTAAGGCTAAAGTTTGGTTGTCTTTAGATGGTGGTAACACCTATAATATCCTTTTGTCAAGTTATACAGGTGCTTTAACAAGAACTCCTTATAATAACTTTCCACAAGAGGTAATTAATTTGAATAATTATATCGGACAGCCAAATTTGAGAGTTAAATTTAGCTATCATGGTTTGTTGAATAGTTCTTGGGCTATAGATAATATTGGAATTCCTCAAACACCTACTGGATTGACTACACAATGGTTAGATCAAAATGGTAATGTTTTAGTTTCAACTAATTCAGTTAGTTCAGGAATGACAGTAACTCCACCAGTTACAACTACGTATTATGTAGTTTCTTATATTAACGGATGTACAAGTTATGGTCCTGAGG
Organism: Flavobacterium terrae; assembly: GCF_900142035.1. Lineage (GTDB taxonomy): Bacteria > Bacteroidota > Bacteroidia > Flavobacteriales > Flavobacteriaceae > Flavobacterium > Flavobacterium terrae. Next base: position 511,228 of record NZ_FQZI01000001.1, read on the forward strand.
GAACAGCAGAAATTAAGGTTACAGTTAGACCAAGACCAACAGCAAGTATTGGAACATCCCAAAATGTATGTATAGGTGATAGCGCCACTTTGAGTATTGCTCTTACTGGTACTGCACCATGGACTATAACATATTCTAATGGTTCTACAAATACAACAGTTACTACATCTACTAATCCTTATAATTTTACAGTGTATAATTTGCTTAATAGTGTAACTTATACGGTTACTGCTTTAAATGATAAAAATTGTACCGCAAAACCATCTGATTTAACAGGAAGTGCTGTTTTGACTGTTTTGAATGGAACAAGAGGACTTTGGACAGGAATTCAAAGTCAGGATTGGTTCGATTGTAAGAATTGGGCAGGAGGTATCCCAACCGGATCTGATGATGCTGTGATACCCAATGGCAGTGTTAGAATGCCAGTAATAGATAGAGCAAGTATTTATGCTCCTGAAGATAAAATTGCAATTTGTCGAGATTTAGTAGTTGCTAATGCTGCTTCACTTACAATGATTAATAACTCTTTATTGGATATAAAAAGAGATTGGAAAAATAGCGGGACTTTTACGCCAGGTCAAGGAACAGTTACTTTTAATGGTGAAGGAACCAATCAGGTGCAATTAATAAATTCAGGTATAAAACTTAATGAGACTTTTTACAATCTTACATTAAATAGCTTAGATTCGGCTATAGGAGTTAATTTACCTAATAACTTTCAGTTAACTGTAGCTAATTTACTTACTTTAACTAGTGGAATTTTAAGATTAACTGACGAAGCTCAATTGTTACAATTAGGAGATTTAGCCAATCCGATTGATGGATCAGGTAAACTTTTAAGAGATCAACAAGGTAAAAAAAGTAGTTTTCATTATAATTATTGGTCTTCACCTGTTAGTTTAGACGGAGTAAATTATACTATTTCAGGTATTTTGAGAGATGGTACCGATGCTGTAACTAACCCATATAACCCAGGATTAATATCTTTTGGAAATGCATTTGATTATGCAGATGGTGCAATTTCTACACCAATTAAAATAAGCAACAGATGGATTCATAAATATACTTTATCAAGTACAAATTATAATTCTTGGCAAAGAATAGGCAGTACTTCTAATGTTAAAATAGGAGAAGGATACACTATGAAAGGTGTAACAGGAACGGCAGCTATTTCTGATATTCAGAATTATGTTTATGCAGGTAAGCCAAATAACGGAACTATAGGATTGACTATTGGTTTAAATCAAAGTTACTTAATAGGAAATCCTTATGCGTCTGCACTTGATGCTAATGAGTTTATTCTAGACAATATGAGAGATGGAGGAGGAAGAGCTTCTAGTAATAGATTTAATGGTGCGTTATATTTCTATGATAACTTTGGAGGGAATTCACACAACTTGGCTAACTATGTTGCAGGTTATGCAACGTATACATTAATGGGAGGTGTTGTTGCCATTTCGAATGATCCAATGATCAACAATAATGGATCAAGCGGAGTGAAAGTACCACAAAGATATATTCCAGTTGGACAAGCCTTTTTTGTAAACTCAGTTGTAGATCCAGCATTAGTAGCAAATAATCCTAATTTAGCTACCGCAATAACTGGAGGAAGTATCACTTTTAAAAACAGTCAAAGAGTTTTCAAAACAGAAGGTTCAGGTGAATCAATATTTTTTAGAACAACAAATAATATTTCTAATCAGCTGTCTGAGGATGCAAGACCAAAAATAAGATTACAATATGATTCTCCTTCTAACATGCATAGACAAATTCTAATAGGAGCAGATGAAAATGCTACATTAGAATATGATTTTGGTTTTGATGCAGTTATGGCTGATGTAAATCCAGATGACATGTATTGGACTCTTAACGGAGCAAAACTTGTGATTCAAGCTGTACCTCAATTTAATGCAAATCAAATTATTCCATTGACTTTAAAAATCACAAATCAAGGAAATAATGTAGTTAGAATTGCTTCTGTAGAAAATTTAGCTTCAGATCAAGAGATTTATCTATTTGACGAATTAACAGGAGTTTATCATAATTTAAGAAGCTCTGAATTTTCAATTATACTACCAGCTGGAGAATATAGTAATAGATTTTCCATTCGATTTAGTAATCCAACATTGAGTGTTAGTGATAATAATTTAAATCAAAGTATTACAGTTTTTTATAGTGATGATTTTGTTAATATTAAAAACCAGTTACCAAATGTTAGAGTCGAAAACGCTCAAGTATTTTCAATCTTAGGGCAAAATGTTTTAGAATATAAACTTTCAAACGAAGACCAAACGAACATACAGTTACCTGTTAGTGTATTAAGTGCTGGTCCATATATTGTTAAAGTAAAAACTGATAATGGAGTTTTTAGCAAAAAAATAATTATTGAATAAGTGACATGATTATAAATTTGGGTTTAAAAAAAGCGACATCAATATTGATGTCGCTTTTAATTTAGCGTTAGTTTTTTAAAACAATTATTTAGTTTTCTTAACGTATTGAGTTAATATTACAATGTGTTGTCCTTCAACTCTTCCTTCAATTTGTTCTGCATTGTCCCACACCAGTTTGATGTTATGCACAGCAGCACCACGTTTTGCGGTAAAATTTGCCCCTTTAACATCTAAATCTTTTATTAGAACAACAGAATCGCCATCTTGAAGAATATTTCCATTAGAATCTTTATGAACTATTTTTCCTTCATCATCATTGTCTTCACCAGTAGCTTTTGCCCACTCTAAAGCTTCTTCATCAAGATACATCATATCTAACAAGTCATTCTTTTTTAAACGAGTCAACATTCTCCATGAAACGATTTGAACAGGTAAATGTTCGTTCCACATACTATCTGATAAACAATGCCAATGATTTGCATCTGTCGTTTCAGGATTTTCAATTTGGTTAATACAAGTTGTACAAGCTAAAATTGATTTCTCTAAGCTTTCAATAGTATTAGGAGCTACATTATATACTTTTAAATCATGTGGATTACCACATAACTCGCAAGTTGAATTGCTTCTGTCGTTTAATTTTTTTTCAATAATACTCATGATTTGTATTATAAATTAAATGACATTCCAACACTCGCGTTGAATTGATTGTTGTAGTTTCCAAAAAGACCTGGTGTAGAGTCGTATTTTGCAATTGGTAGAGCAAATTCCGTGTACACACCAAAACCATCAGTAAAAAAATATCTTGCTCCTAAATGAGCACCAAAATTTCTAAGACCTAAATCTAGACCAGGATAAACATCAAATTTTTCATCAACATTAATCACATTACCTAAGTTGGCATTAAAACGAGCTCTAACATCGGCTCTGTCTTGAAACTTTGGTTTTTGGTCTAAAATTTTGTTAGCCGATAACATATAAGTAGCTTGAAAGCCAAATGACATATTTTCTCCAATACCAAAATCAACAGTTGATGTTATACCAGTTCCGCCATCTTGGATATTAGCTCCTATTTGAAATTTTGTATCACCTTTACCTTTAAAAGCTTGTGCATTTGATATAATAGCTGTAAATACTAATAATAGAGTTAAAATTGTTTTTTTCATTTTCCTTTAAATTTATTGGCAAATATAAGAACTTTCTTTAGTTTCTTCCTTTTTCATTCGGGTAAAGCAAGTAAACAGGGTCACTTTGCCAGTATTCTTTCGTATCGATATCCATTATAGTTAATGGACCTTTGAAAGCAGCTCCTGTATCAACATTCCAAACATTTCCTTTGTTTACAGGGATTGTTTTATCAATTTGGGTTACAGGTGTGTGACCTATGTATATTTCTTTATAAATCCCAAGTCTTTTAGGATAAAAAGGAGAATCTTTTTTAATAGATGGGTCTAGTGAGAGAGCCATTTCCCACAAGGTTCTATCCCAATATAACATTCTAGGAAAGTGTTCAGCAGTAACGCCTTTAAGATTGGTAAAGCCTGCATGAACAAATAATCTGTTTTGTTCATCAAGGTGATAGTTTTTTAATGATAAAAGAAATTCTATATGATTTTCTTTTGTTTTTTGGTCAACTGACGAATAGGCTTTAACTGTCGATTCTCCTCCATGATTATACCACATTGGATTGTCATGATTGTTTTGAAGCCAATGTAAAACTAACTCGTCATGATTTCCACGTAAAAACACACAATTTTTTTGTATCTTTAGCATAATCATAAAATCCACGAGACCAGGTGATTCACTCCATCCATCTAGATAATCACCTAAAAATATTAAGGTATCATTCTGTGATACGTTAGCTTTTTCTAGAACTTGTTTTAAAGCCTTTAAAGCTCCATGAATATCACCAATAACAAGTGTTCGCATTTATAGAGTTTTGATAATTGAATATACGAAAAAAATCTTTTAATAACCTCCACGAAATACTTTAACAAAATGTACGGAAAAACCGTAAATAAAAAATTTTAATGGTTTATAATTTTGATAAAAATTATAAAGAAAACCCAAAGAAAAATTGTTAAATATTTTAAAAAATTAATGTTATGAAAAGAATCGTGTCACTTATAGTTTTAGTAGTTTTTGTTGCATCTTGTTCAAATGATGAAAATGAAGAATTACTTTATAATGAAATCCAAAAAATGGAGAAAATGAACAGTAGAGATCCTCAGATGTTTGCTAAGGATGAAGTTAATTCTGACACAAAAGAAGATACAATTGTTCCACCACCACCGCCTTTTGATCCAATAACAGTTTGTGATGGTTGTCCTATTGATCCTCCAAAAGGTGGAACAAAACCGTAAATTCTCTATTTATAATATAGAATATATGTTGTAAGTTTGTGAGTATTATATCACAAATAGTAAAAAATTGAGATTAATTGTTGTTAAAATTTTTATTCTTTTGTCGCTTTTTTCCTGTAATTCAAAAATTGATAATCAGGATTATAGTGAGGAGCATGATATTTTAATTGATAGTTTATTAAATCAATCCAATGATTATACTAAAAGCAAGGAAGAAAGATATGAACTAGCCAATAAAACGCGAAACGCATTACTAACCTATTCAAATTCGCCCAAAGGAAGGGAGTATTTCTTTAAATTAGCAGGTAGGTACTACAATATTGAAAAGTATGAAGACTACCATGATATTTCTAAAGATGTTTACAAAATGTCTATTAAAAAGAACGATAGTTCTGGCATTGCAAGAGGACTAAGTTACATAGGCGATTATTTTTACGAAAAATTTATTACAGATAGTGCTTATTATTATTACAGTAAATCGGAAAAAATTTACGAGCAAATCAACGATAGTGAAGGCGAAAACACTGTAAAATTTGCTAAAGCTAGGATTTTATTTTTTGAGAAAGATTTTGCTGGTAGTGAGACTGTTGTTGTTGATATTTTAAAAAGAGCAATTAAAAATAAAAATTATCGATTAACATATGAGTGTTACCTTACTTTAGGTAATATATTAGATGGAGTGGGTAATTTTTCAGAGTCTTCTAAATATTACAATAAAGCTTTTAAAACAACAGACTTATTAAAAGAAGAGCCTCAATATCAGTTATTAAGAGCGCAAATATATAATTATTTAGGCATTTTATATACCAAAAAAGGAGAATACGAAACCGCTATAGAATATCTTAAGGACGCTCTGAGCTTTTCAGATTTTAAATTAAGTGAACCAATATTATATTCTAATTTGTTAAACAATTTAGGATATGCAATGGTTAAATCATCTAATTTAAAGTCAAAAGAATTTCTTTATAAATCTTTCAAGATTAGAGATAGTCTTGGGTATGGTCCTGGAATTGTAACAAGTAAAATAAGTATTTCTGAATACGATCTTTTAAAAAAAGATACTATTTCAGCTATTGATAATTGTGTAAATTCTGCAAAATTAGCTCACTCAATAAAATTGTTTGATGACGAATTAAAAGCACTCAATATACTTTCCAAAATCGACAAAAAGAATAAAGTTTTGCATATGGAAAGATATGTGAATCTCACTGACAGTTTGCACAATCAAGAAAGAGTCACTCGTAATAAATTTGCAAGAATTGAATTCGAAACGGATGAAATTATAACAGAAAAAAATGTCATTCAGGAGGAGAAAGATGAAATTTCGAAGCAAAGATGGACTATATTAGGTTTAAGCTTAATAGCTTTAATCTTTGTTTTTATGATTTATACGAATAGAATTCAAAGAGCTAAAAACAGAGAATTATTACTTGAGCAACAACAGCAAAAAGCGAATGAAGAGATTTATCAGCTTATGCTAGATCAACATTCTAAAATTGATGAAGGTAGACAAGCAGAAAAGAAAAGAATTGCTCAGGAATTACATGATGGAATTATGAGTAAATTAACCAGTACGAGGTTAAATTTGTTCGTTTTATCAAAAAGAAATGATGAGGAAACTATAAAGAAGTGTATTACTCATATTGATGGAATTCAAGAAATTGAAAAAGAAATAAGAGCAATCTCCCATGATTTAAATCGAGATATTTTTGCTGCAAAAGACAGTTTTAAAGCAATAATAGAATCCCTTTTCGAAAATCAAAAAAATATCTCTGAAGCAAACTATTCTATTGAAATAGATGATAAAATTTCTTGGGAGAGTATTGATAGTCCTACAAAAATGCATTTGTATCGGATTTTTCAAGAGTCACTTCAGAACATTTATAAATATGCTAAAGCTAAAAATGTTTCAGCATCAATTAAAAAGTTAGACAGCCATATTTTTATTCAAATAAAAGATGATGGACAAGGATTTGACGTTAAAAAAGCTAAAGAAGGTATTGGGCTGAAAAACATGAATGCAAGGATATCAGCAATTAACGGTGAAATCAGTTTTGAATCTGAAAAAGGAAAAGGAACGACTATCAAAATAAATATACCCGCCTAAATAATTATAAAGTGTCTAAAAAAGTAAAAATTTTAATGGTTGACGATCATCCTTCAATGATTGAAGGATATAAAATTATCCTATCCTATAATGATCTTGGATATGAAATTGAAACTAGTTCTGCATTTAATTGTAAGGATGCTCATGATGTAATTATACATCCTAGTAAAAAGAATTATTTTGACATTGTTTTTCTGGATTACAGCCTACCTCCTTATGAAGAAAAAAATATTAATAATGGAGAGGATTTGGCATTATTAGTAAAAAAAACAAGTCCAAATTCAAAAATAGTAATACTTACATCACATATTGAAACTCTCATACTGTATAACATTATAAAAAGAGTGAATCCTAACGGACTTTTAGTCAAAAGTGATTTTACAGCAGATGAACTTTTAAAAGCTTTTGAATCGATAATTAATGATGAAGTTTATAATAGTGCTACAGTAAAATCTAGTTTAAAGGAATTACTTTCTAAAGACAATTACCTAGATGATTTTAATAGACAAATGATAACTTTATTGTCACAAGGTATTAAAACCAAGAACTTGCCACAACATATGAATTTATCTATGAGTTCTATTGAGAAAAGAAAAGTTCAAATAAAACTGTATTTGAATATTGAAAAAGGAACAGACGAGGATATTATTAGAGAAGCTAAAAAAAGAGGTTTGATTTAATAGAATTATTGAGTTTTTCAATTAACAAAATGTACGGTAAAACCGTATAGATTTGCTTTTATTAGGAAGTAAATTTGAGGACTAAATTTCCGCCTATGAAAACAATTCTACACCTTCCTCATCTAAATTCTAAAATTGACATACTTTTAACAACATTAGGCTTGTCAGTTTTTTCAATGTTGGTCATTAATATAATAATTACTTTTTTTTGTATTCAAGATCTTATCAAGTATACAGATCTTGAAACGATTTCTTTCACTGTAAAAGAGGGTTTTTATTATGTTAATGAATATAAGATTGAAGCATCTATTGCATTCAATTTTGTTGGAGTGATTTTTTTATGGGTTGTTATGCTATGGCATACGCTCAAAACTGTAAATAAAACAATAGCTAGTTTTTTATTATGATAGCATTAATAATGTATATAGTTCAAACGATTAGTTGTCATATTTCATTTTTCTTAAAACTCTTAGGGCTTCTTTAAAACCCTCATAAACTTGAGGATAAGGTTTAAGATGTAATTTTGCATCAATAAGTCTTTGTTTAGCATTATCGAAACCGTTTAAGTAACACAACATAAATGAAGAAGGTAAATGATGTAAATCTTTAAATTCTCTTTCAGATAACTCGATTCCTTTTTCCATTTTTGAAATTAGAGTTTTATTTGAATTGTAAATATGATGTAGCATTTTTTTGTTGAATTGAGGGGGTTCAAAAAGCATTTGGTTCTCAATTTTATAATATCCATTATCAAAAAAAGTAATTGTTACTTTTTCTAACGGATAGTAACTGGTTTTGTCATTTAACCCTAACAGAATATATTCCGTAATAATAAAATTATTGTCATTATATTCTATAGTAACTTCATCTTGAGCCGAATAAAAAAGCTTAATTTGTTCATTTACTAATTCAATATCTACTCTGGAAAAATAGGTAATATCACGAACCTTTTTTTTGTTTCCTGCCCAGCAAACGACAAAAAGTTCTTTAAAGACCTTGTATTTTGTGTCCATATCTTTATGACGAACATTGATAAAATCCAATACGCCGTCTAGAGTATGAGCTATGCTGTTTCTAGAATTATTTTCGATACTTATAACGGCTTCAATATTTTGTTTAGAATAAGGGATTTTATCTTCAGTAGGTATTGTATTGCTACCAACTCTTACAAAAGTACTGTTAGCTATAATGGTATGTATTCCTTTTTTGAAATAAGCAGTTTTATGATTGGGCTTAATGGTTACTAAACCTACCACTTTGTCTTTGGGTAAATTTGGGAAAGGAATATTCTCATATTGAATTTTAGGAGGATTTTCGAGAAAAGCATTAACTAAGTTTTGAATTCTACTATCATCAAAAAAGTCATCACCTACAATTTCGTTTGTTTCATCTTCGACACCCACTACTATGTATGAATTGTTGTTTGGGTTTGAGTTTGAAAGCGCACAAATATGTTTTAAAAATTTCCCTTTACCTTCCCTTGTGTGTAGGTTTAATTGACGCTTCTTGTCATAAAAACTATTCTCATCATTATGAGCAAGTAAGTTTTTGATAAGAAGACGTTTATTAATCATTAGGTATAGGTTTGTGCACTAAATTACAGTTTTTGACGTTAATATACCATTAATTTTTAATCCCAAAACTATGAAAATGAATAAGCTAAAATGGATTGGTTTATCATTGTTATTTTTATCAACTATCTTTTCAATAAGTTGTAATGACAATGATGATGAAAACAGAACTTCTACAATTAATGTAAGAATGACAGATGCTCCTGGTGATTATGATGCTGTAAATGTTGAGGTTTTAGATGTTATGGTTAAATCTGATTCTAATACAGATGATAACGGCTGGATAAGTATTGGTACAGCAATTCCTCAAGTATATAATTTATTAGATTTAACTGGAGGAGTTAATGTTTTATTGGCTGATGGTGCAGTTATTCCTTCAGGGAATTTAGGACAAATACGCTTAATCTTGGGTGATGACAATACTGTAGAGAAAGGCGGGGTTACTTATCCATTAAAAACTCCAAGTGCTCAGCAATCAGGACTTAAACTTTTAGTCAACACAAATCTCCAACCTGATTTTACCTACGATTTTTTATTAGATTTTGACGTTGAAAAATCTATTGTAGTAGAAGCTGGAGGCTCCGGTAATTTTAATTTAAGTCCAGTGATTAGGGTTTCTTCTGTGGCTAATTCTGGTAGTGTAAAAGGAAATGTTACTACAACACCAGAAGGAGTTCAAGTTTTAGCTTCGGTATTAGTAAATGGAAATGTTGTTTCGGCTTATGCAGATGCTACAGGTAATTTCCAAATTAATGGAATACCAGCAGGTACCTACAGCGTAACATTAACTCCAGACGCAACATCTGGACTTTCACCTAAAATTATAGATAACGTAGTAGTTGTAAATGGTCAAGCTACAGTTGTCTCACCACAAGTTTTACCGTAATTAAAAAATAGAGACAAAAAAAGCCTTGAAACATTCAAGGCTTTTTTTATGGAACTTTTGTTCCCATACTTTCAGTCCAAATGGTAAACCAATCTTCTAAATCCATTTGTAGACTTACGGCTTTCAAAGCATTTTTTATTCTGTCTGGATTAGTGGTTCCAATAACTGGGAGTATGCCTGAAGGATGTTTTAAAATCCATGATAAAAGAATTACATCGTTATCTACATTGTATTTTTCAGAAAGTTTTTTTAAACAAAGTCTTAGTCTTTGGGTTTGATTGTTTTCTTCTCTAAAAACGGTTCCTAATGGATTCCAGCTCATTGGTATGATATTGTGTAATTGCATGAAATCTAAACTTCCATCGCTCATTGCTTCATGGTGTGTTGCCGAAAATTGTATTTGATTAAAATCTATATTGATACTTTTTTGAATTAATTCGGTTTGTGAAGGAGTAAAATTTGAAAGTCCAAAGCTTTTTATTTTCCCTTGTGCTTTAAGTTTGTCAATGGCGCTAGCAATTTCATCTACAACCATCAAAGGACTTGGTCTGTGTAAGAGAAGAACATCAAGATAATCGGTTCGAAGATTTTTTAATGAATTTTCGACACTCCAAACAATGTGTTCTTCAGAATAATCATAATGTTTAATGCCATAATCTCTTTTTTCAGAAAGATATTTTATACCACACTTCGAAATTAATTGAATGTCAGAACGATTAATTTTGCTTTCAGAAAAAGCTTTTCCAAATTCTTCTTCCGTTGTATGTCCGCCATAAATATCTGCATGATCAAAAGTTGAAATGTGTTCTTGTAAACAACTTTCTATTAGTGAAATAAATCCTTTAGTGTCAAGATTTTTGCCCCATTTTCCCCATGTCATGGTGCCGGCAATAATAGGTGATAATTTAGGTTTCAAAGCGATTTGAATTAGTAGTTCTTAAAATTTGTCAAATATAATCCTAAACAAAGCTTAAAAATAGCCTATTTCTTTAACATTTAACGCATTATTAACAGCATAGCACTAATTTAATTTTCAATTTGCATTGTATTATTTGAAATATTAATTTCACGACCTTAAAAAAAACAACGATGGAAGAAAATACAGCGACTTTAGATATTAGAGCCATTAATGAAAAAATTGAACGCGAGAGTGCTTTTATAGATCTTCTTACAATGGAGATGAACAAAGTAATTGTGGGTCAAAAACACATGATTGAACGTTTACTTATTGGTCTCCTAGGTCAAGGTCATATTTTACTTGAAGGAGTACCAGGATTAGCAAAAACTTTAGCCATCAATACTTTGTCGCAAGCAGTTCATGGTAGTTTTAGCCGTATTCAGTTTACACCAGATTTATTACCTGCAGACGTTGTGGGTACTATGATTTATAATATTAAGCAAAACGAATTCACGATAAAAAAGGGACCAATCTTTGCTAATTTCGTTCTTGCTGATGAGATTAACCGTGCTCCTGCAAAAGTACAATCAGCACTTTTGGAGGCGATGCAGGAAAAACAAGTTACCATTGGTGACACCACTTTTAAGCTAGAAAAACCTTTCCTAGTATTGGCTACTCAAAATCCAGTTGAGCAAGAAGGAACATATCCGTTACCAGAAGCTCAGGTTGACCGTTTTATGCTTAAAACAGTTATCGATTATCCTAAAATGGAAGACGAGCGTTTAGTAATTCGCCAAAATTTAAATGGAGGTTTTGAAAAAGTAAAGCCTGTTGTATCAATCGAGCAAATTTTGCGTGCTCAGGAAGCAGTTCGAGAGGTTTACATGGACGAGAAAATTGAAAAATATATTCTTGATATTATTTTCGCTACACGTTATCCGGAAAAATATAAATTGGATTCTTTAAAACCATTAATCAGTTTTGGTGCATCACCACGTGGAAGTATCAACTTAGCAAATGCAGCTAAATGTTATGCATTCATCAAGCGTCGTGGTTATGTAATTCCTGAAGATGTTCGTGCTGTTGTACATGATGTATTACGTCACCGTATTGGAATTACTTACGAAGCTGAGGCAGAAAATATCACTTCTGTAGAAATCATTAATAAGATTGTAAACGAAATCGAAGTACCATAGAAAGTGATTAGTCAAAGGCCATTAGCCACGAGTGCTATTGCCTATTACCTATTGCCTATTGCCCTTAGAATATGGAAACCAAAGATTTACTTAAAAAAGTTCGTAAAATAGAGATAAAGACCCGAAGACTGAGCGATCATATCTTCTCGGGAGAATATCATACATCCTTTAAAGGACGAGGAATGACTTTTTCGGAAGTGCGCCAGTACCAGTTTGGTGATGATGTGCGTGCAATCGATTGGAACGTTACTGCTCGCTATAACGAACCATATGTAAAAGTTTTTGAAGAAGAACGTGAATTAACCATGATGCTCATGGTTGATATTTCAGGTTCCGAAAGTTTTGGTACTAAAAGTCAATTAAAAAGTGAAATCGTAACCGAAATTGCTGCAACTCTGGCCTTTTCTGCGACTCAAAACAATGATAAAATTGGGTTGATTTTATTTTCAGATCAAATCGAATTATACATTCCTCCCAAAAAAGGAAAATCGCATGTGTTGAGAATCATTCGTGAATTGATTGAATTTTCGCCAAAAAGCAATAAAACCAATATTTCTCAAGCCTTACAGTTTTTATCGGCAACACAAAAAAAGAAAGCTATTGTTTTTATGATATCTGATTTTATTGCTGATGACGATTATGAGAAAACACTCAAAATAGCTAGCAAAAAGCACGACATAACTGGGGTTAGAGTATATGATATTCGTGAAGAGAAGATGATCAATGTTGGTTTAGTTGCTATGCAAGATGCAGAAACAGGAACAACTAAATGGATAAATACTGGTTCTAAAAGTGTTCGCCTTCAGTATGAAAAGTATTATACAGACAAGGTAAACTACTTTAAAGAAATTTTTTCAAAATGCGGCTCAGGAACTGTTAACACTAGAGTCGATGAAAGTTATGTAATGAAACTTTTAGGATATTTTAAATCGAGATAGGATTTTATGATGATGATTAAAAAGTATTGTTTTTTATTACTATTAGTTTTTCAATCGGTTGTTTTTGCACAATCATTGGAAACTAAAATTGATACTACAAAAAACAAAATTGGTGCCCAATTTACATTAACCTTAAAAGTAAAGGCTAAACCTAGCACATTAATTACTTTTCCTAGAGGTAATAATTTTGGAGCACTTGAAGTAATTGAATCTTATCCTATCGATACAGTAAAAGGAGATGCTAATTATGAGTTGATCAAAAAATATGGTTTGACGCAGTTTGACTCGGGTACGTATGTTATTCCAAGACTTCCAGTTTTATTTGACAAAAAACCAATTTTCTCTGATAGTATTAAAGTTGAGGTTTTCAACGTAAAAGTTGATACATTGAAGCAAAAAATGTATGACATTAAACCAATTATTGCGGTTGAAAAACCATTTGGTAATTGGTGGAAATACCTTTTAGGAATTTTACTTTTAGCAGGATTAGTGTATTTAGGTTATTTCCTTTGGAGAAAAAGAAGAAAACCAAAACAAGAGGAAATTGTTTATAATTCTCCTATTGAAAAAGCGACAAGTTTGCTGCAGCTTTTAGAAAAGAAAGAATTATTAGAAAAAGGAGAGGTAAAAGAATATTATTCGGAACTAACAGATATTGCTCGTGATTATATTGAAGAAGCAATTGAGATTCCTGCCAAAGAAAGTACAACGTCAGAGCTTATAGTAGCTTTACGTGCTGCATCAAATAAGAAAAAAATGAAACTTTCTAGAGAAACGCTAGAAGGTCTTGAAAAAGTTTTAAAGCAAGCCGATTTAGTAAAGTTTGCTAAATCAAAGCCATTAGATTTTGAAATTGCTGATGATAGAAAAAAAATAGAAACAACTATTTTAACTCTTGATAAAGCAATTCCAGTAGTAGTGGATGAAAGCAGTTTAAAATGGCAAAAAGAACAACAAGAATTCTTAAAAAAGAAAAAGAGAAAAGCTCAGCTTGTAAATGTTGCTGGAATTAGTGGGTTTTTGTTACTGTTTGTACTTACATTCATTATTATTACTAAAGGATTTGATTATGTAAAAGGAGGTTTTTCGGGTTACTCAACCAAAGAATTGTTAAACCAAGATTGGATAAAATCAGAGTACGGAAATCCATCAGTATTTATAGAAACACCAGAAGTGTTAAAGCGTTTAGATGCTAAAAAAGTAGTACCAAAAGATGCTATGGCATTAATAAAAGACATGCAAATGTTTGCATTTGGAAGCATTATGGATCACTTTACAATTGTAGTATCTACAACACAATTCAAAAAAGAAACAGAGTTGGATTTAAGCCAAGCATTAAACGGTACGATTCAAACAATGGAAGCACAAGGTTGCCAAAATATGATTGTAAAGCAAGAAGAATTCAGTACAGAACAAGGTATAAAAGGAATTAAAGGTTACGGAACTCTTAAAGCTAATGGACAAGAAATGTATTATCAAATTTTGTTGTTTAGTCAAGCTGGAGGTTTGCAACAAATTATGATTGCGCACAAAGAAGGCGATAAAAATGCCCAAAAGATTAGTGAACGAATGTTAAACTCTGTCGAACTTAAATTAGCAAACTAATGACTAATGTGACTTTTTTAAATCCGGAGTTTTTTTGGTTGTTTTTGTTACTGCCAGCAGTGATTGTTTGGTATTTTTTTAAAAGAAATGAAGAAAAGCCAACGCTAAAAATAAGTTCATTACAAGGTTTTAAAGGAACAACTTCCATTTTACCAAAGCTAAAACCATTATTATTTGTTTTTAGATTACTAGCGTTAAGTTCATTAATTATTGCTTTGGCAAGACCTCGTAGTGTTGATGTAAGTAACAAAAGTAATAGCACAAACGGAATCGATATTGTAATTGCTTCAGACGTTTCTGGAAGTATGTTAGCAAAAGATTTAAAGCCAAACCGAATGGAAGCTCTAAAAAGAGTAGCTTCAGATTTCGTTGAGGAAAGAGTAAACGACCGAATCGGTATAGTAGTTTATGCTGCAGAGGCTTACACAAAAACACCTGTTACAAGTGATAAAGCTGTAGTGCTTCAAGCTATTAATGACATAAAATACGATAATGTTTTGCAAGACGGAACTGGAATAGGAATGGGACTTGCTACTGCTGTTAACCGATTGAAAGAAAGTAAAGCGAAAAGCAAGGTTATTATCCTTATGACAGACGGAGTTAATAATTCGGGATTTTTAGATCCTCAAACTTCTGCTGAAATTGCTGCCGATTTAGGAATTAAAGTTTACACTATCGGGATTGGTACCAATGGTAACGCTATGTTTCCTTATGCCATTGCTCCTAATGGCGGTTTTTTGTTTAAGATGATGCCAGTTCAAATCGATGAAAAATTGATGAAACAAATCGCTCAAAAAACAGGAGGAAAGTATTTTAGAGCACAAGACAACACAGGGTTAGAAAATATTTATAAAGAAATAAACAAGTTAGAAACCACAAAAATTGAAGAGTTAAAATTTGTTAATTATGACGAAAAATTTAGACCTTTTGTGTGGTTGGCAGGTTTGTTGTTAGTAATTGAAATAGTATTGAGAAATACAATTTTTAGAAGTTTTATATAATTGAATTAAAAAGTATGAATTATAAGTTATGAGTTTTTTTGATGGCTGTTTTGAACTTAGTGCCATAATCAACTCATAATTCATAACTCAAAACTAATAATTAAGCATGTACGAGTTAGACGAATCAAAATATTTGTATTTATTCATTTTACTACCAATTTTGGTATTGATTTTTCTTTGGATACAAGTTTGGAAAAGAAAAAAACAACGCGAATTTGGAGATACAGAATTACTTAATGTGTTAAGTCCTGAGAAATCTAGATTTAAACCATCGCTTAAATTCGGGATATTGTTATTGGGTTTAGCCATGCTGATTTTAGGATTGGTAAATCCAAAGATTGGAACTAAAGTCGAAAAAGTAAAACGCGAAGGGATTGATATCGTTTTTGCTGTCGATGTTTCAAAAAGTATGTTGGCAGAAGATGTTGCACCTAACCGATTAGAAAAAAGTAAACAATTAGTATCTCAAATCATCAATAATTTAGGTAGTGACCGAATAGGAATAATTGCCTATTCTGGAAGTGCTTTTCCAGTATTACCGATTACGACCGATTATAATATTGCTAAAATGTTTTTGCAATCAATGAATCCAGGAATGATTTCCTCTCAAGGAAGTAATTTGGACGAAGCGATTGAATTAACAGAAAAGTATTTTGAAGGGAGCGGAAACACTAGCAAACTATTAATAATGGTTACCGATGGGGAAGACCATTCAGAAGCAGCCGAATCTGCTGCAGAGCAAGCTAGAAAAAAAGGAATCAAAATCATAACAATTGGAGTAGGAACGACTTCGGGAGGGCCAATTCCAATTAAAAACAATGGAGTCACTGAAAGTTATCATATCGATAAATCAACTGGTGAAAAAGTAATTACCAAGTTACGTCCTGAAGCATTACAATCAATTGCGAAAGCTGCTAAAGGAGGTTATATCAACGGAAACAACACAAAAGAAGTATTGGATTTTATGCGTAAATCGCTAAACAATATTCAAAAAACTGAATTTGAAGCAACAGAGATGGCTAACTTCCAATCACAGTTTCAATGGTTTTTAGGTTTTGGATTTTTCTTATTGATTTTAGATGTTTTTTTACTAGAAAGAAAAACCAAATGGGTTCAAAGATTAGACTTGTTTAATGAAAAGAAGGAGAAGTAACATGAAAAGCATTTTTAAAATAGTATTTATATTGCTTTCTGTTAGTACATTTGCCCAGCAGAAAAAAGATTTTGCATTGCCTAGTGGGAATGAAGATTTTGCTAAAAAACAATATGCAGATGCTGAAGTAAATTACAGAATTTCGAAAGGTATTAATGCTAAAAGAGCTACAGCATCATATAATTTAGGAAATGCAATTTACAAGCAAAATCAGCCAAGTGAAGCAAAATTTGCATACGCTAAGGCAATAGAAACAGCGAAGGGAAAACAGCAAAAACATAGAGCTTTCCATAATATTGGAAATGTTTTTATGAAAGAAAAAGCATATGATAAAGCGGTCGAAGCTTATAAAAATGCTTTACGAAATAATCCTAATGACGATCAAACAAGGTATAATTATGCTTTAGCAAAAAAAATGCTTAAAGATAATCCACCTAAAGACGATAAGAAGGACGATAAAAAAGACAAAAATCAAGATCAGAAAAAGGATCAAAATAAAGATAAAAAAGAAGATAATAAGGATCAGCAAAAAGATCAGGATAAAAAAGACAACAAAGATAAACCTGAACCAAAAGATCGAAATCAAAACAATCCAGAGCCTAAGCCAGGAAATGTTCCAAAAGATCGATTGGAAAATTTGCTTGACGCAGTAAATAACGAAGAAAAGAAAATTCAAGATAAAGTAAACGCAAGAAAAGTAAAAGGTAAACCGGTCGAAAATCAAAAAGATTGGTAACTAATGAATGTATGAAAATGAAGAAGCTACTTTTTGTAATAACAGTTTTGTTTCACGTGAGCTTATTTGCACAAACCCAATTTGTGGCTAGTGTGAGTAAGAGCTCTTTGGGAATTAATGAACGATTACGAGTTGATTTTGCTATGAATGAGGATGGCGATAATTTTAGCCCTCCTTCTTTTGAAGGCTTTCGCATTGTTGGAGGTCCTAATCAATCGGTAAGTTATTCATGGGTTAATGGACGAAAATCATTCGAGAAAACCTATTCGTATTTTTTACAGCCTTTAAAAAAAGGAACGTTTGTAATCAAACAGGCAACGATAGAAATTAACGGACAAGTGTATAAAACTTCTCCATTGAAAGTAACAGTTGGAAACGCAGTGGCAGAGGAAAGAGATCCTTACGAGCAGTACAATCCATACAATCAACCTCAAAGACAACAAGTGCCTGTTACGGCAGGAAAAGATGGAGTACACTTGGTTGCCGAAATTTCAAATTCGAATCCATATTTGAACGAACCTATTACAGTAGTTTATAAAATTTATGTAAGTCATCGTTCTGGAGTGGGCGGATGGCGCGAGTTGGCAAGCCCTAAATATTCTAATTTTTGGAGCCAAAACATCGATGTAAAACAGCTGCAAGTTCAAGAAGGTAGCTTTAATGGAGAGCCATATCGTTATGCAATTTTACGTAAAACGGTTTTATATCCACAAAAATCAGGTAAACTTGAAATAGAGCCCCTTTCATTAGATGTTGAAGTTGAAGTGCCTTCGGGACAAGTTGATTTTTTTGGCAGACCAATTATGAAAATGGGTAACAAAAAAGTTTCAGCTGGTTCTAAAGTAATTAACGTTAAACCACTTCCAGAAGCTGGAAAACCTGAAGATTTTAGTGGTGCGGTGGGAGATTTTACATTTCAAGTATTGCCATCAAAAACTGAACTTAAAGCAGGTGAGTCTTTGGATTTAAAAGTAGTGGTGTCTGGCAAAGGGAACTTAAAGTTATTTACATTACCTAAACCTATTGTGCCAGCCTCTCTAGAAATGTATGATCCTGCTCATAAAGAAAATGTTCAAACGCCATTAACAGGAATGACAGGTAGTATTTCAGATACTTATACGATTATACCTCAATCAAAAGGCCAGTACCCAATAAAGCCTTTAATATTTACTTATTTTGATTTATCAACAAAAAGCTACAAAACTGTAACGTCTCAGGAAATCACTATTAATGTACTAGACGGAGTAGAAGGGCCAACTGTGGCTGAAAACACAAATAAAAAACAAGTGACATCAAGTGCAACTTTCGCATTTATCAAATCAAAAACTCAATTAGTATCTCAAGATAAAACTGACTTTTTGGGATCAGGAATGTTTTATGGACTTTTAATGGCTCCTTTCTTAATTATTCCAGCAATTGTAGCATTTAGAAGAAAGAAAGAAGAAATGGATGCGGATGTTACTGGAAATCGAATTAAACTTTCAAACAAATTGGCTAAAAAATACCTTTCTGAGGCACAAAAACAATTGGCAAACAAAGAGCCTTTTTATATTGCATTAGAAAGAGCTTTACACAACTTTTTGAAAGCAAAATTACATATTGAAACGTCAGAAATGAGTAAAGATAAAATTACTCAATTGTTATTGGATAAAAGGGCTGACACAGAAACTGTAAATCAATTCATTTCATTAGTAGAAAGTTGTGAGTTTGCTCGTTATGCGCCTTCAACCAGTACAAGTATACAAAACGACTATAATTTGGCGGTAAGTATTATTTCCGATTTAGAAAAGCAAATGGCTTAATTTAAGAAATGTAGTTATGAAAGATATTAAAAAAATAGTTTACATATTCTTACTTTTTACTCAAGTTTTTTGGGCACAAAATGATTTCGAAAAAGGAAATTCGTTGTATCAAAAAGGAAATTATCAAGAAGCAATCAATGCTTATGAAAGCATTGTTAAGTCAGGAAAAGAATCGGCGGAAGTATATTTTAATTTAGGGAACTGTTATTACAAGCTCAATAAAGTTGCTCCAGCAGTATATAATTTTGAAAAAGCATTGTTATTAAGTCCATGTGATTCTGAAATACAAAACAATCTGTCTTTTGCAAAAAAAATGGCAATTGATGAAATCGCAGAAACACCTAAAGTTGGATTTTCTAAACTTATTTCAGATTTCACCTCAAGTTTTCATTATGACACTTGGGCATGGATAGCAATAGTGTTTTCTGTTTTGTTTTTGATAGGATTTGTGGCGTATTATTTTTCTTCTTCGACAGGTTTAAAACGTGTTTTTTTTTCAGGAATGATTTTATTTTTATTGTTTGTTGTGGTAAGTGTTTTTTCAGGATTCTACGAAAAGAGCCGAATTAATAATGACAGACCAGCAATAGTTTTTGCAGATGTAATTGCTGTAAAAAGTGAGCCCAATGCTTCGGCACAAGATGCTTTTACATTGCATGCGGGAACTAAAGTAACTGTTTTAGAAGATTTAGGTAACTATAAAAAAATTCAACTTTCTGATTTAAAAGAGGGATGGATAGAGAAAACTGCGATTAAGGAAATTAAATAATTACTGAACAGTATCTTTATCAAACTCACCATCTTCAGCTTTGTCAAATTCTTTAACTTCTTTTTTTACATCTTGAAACCAGTCACCCAAAACAGGTAGTAAAACTTCTGCTGTTTTCATACATGGTCCAACAAGCAATGTTTTCTCTTGAAGATCTTTATCAACACTAACAAAACCAATATCTACTTTTTGGAACAAGTTTAAAAGTATTCCGAAAAACAAAGCCGTTTTTACTGCACCAAAAGCTCCTCCTAATAATGAATTTGCCCAACCTAAAAAAGCAAAATCGGCTATCCCAGAAAGTGTTTTAGCTAATAAGTGGATTCCAACTACAAAAGCAAAAAGAGTAATTAAAAAAGAAGCTACTGTAATGGTTTTTGGCGACCAAGAAACATGGTCTTCTAATATGCCTTGAGTTATATATGAGAATTTTACAGCAATAAATATTCCAATAAAAAAGGCTAACAATGAAGCTAATTCTACAAACAACCCATTCTTGTAACCCTTAAAAAAGCCAATCAATATGGCAATGATTAAAATTATATCTAAAAAACTCATAAATAAAATACTTATTTTTGCATGTAAATCAAATATATAAATAAATGTTCAAGAAAATTTTATTTCTTTTAATATTACCTTTTTTAAATGGCTGTTCTAGTGATGGAAGTAATGAAGATAGTAATTCTGATGTACAGTTGCAAAATGTACCTCTTAAAATTACAGAGACGATTTATTTTGGAAGTTCCTCTGATGTAACAACAACAAAATTTAATTATGCAGGAGGCAAGTTGATAAGTTTAGAAAAGCTTAACGAGCCTAGAAAAACTTTAATAACCTATAATGGAGATAAACCTGTAAAGTTTAGTATATACAATAATGGAGTCTTAGTAAAAGAGCAAAACATCAATTATCAAGGAGATAAGTTATTATCTGTGATTGATAGTCAAAATCTTGAAAAAACGGAATTCTATTATACAAACGAAGTGTTGGATTTAATAACACATTCTCAATCTTCGGGAGGGAGTTGGATCACAACTTCTACAGATAAATATTTTTTCAGCAATTCAAATTTAATAAAAAAATACCATACAACTTATTATCCAAGTGCATCAGCAATCAAAATTGAATATGATTTTGATACAAAAAATAATCCTTTTAAAAATTTAAACAAGTATTTGAAGTTATTGTTAGAATATGAAACAATAGAAGTTGGTAATTTAAACAATAGTACATCTGCAAGATATTACGCTACAGTTTCTTCTACGACTCCTGAATCAAACAGAAACTTTGTTAATACATATAACTCTAACAATTACCCAACAGAGGTTATAAAGTATTTAACTGAGTCAAACGCTCAACTGTCAAAAATTGAGATACTTTATTAGTGGTTAACTGTTTTTGATCCAATTCTAAAAGTTAGATGTGTATCTTTGCAGACTAATTTTGTGATTATGAATTTAAAACTCATAACTCATAACCTATAATTTAAAAAATGTCACGCGATATACAACTTAAAGAGCGTTGGGACTCTATAGTTAAATTTCTTTCGGAAAAATTTGCTGAAGGCGATGAGCTAGATCTTGATGCCATAATATATTTAATTGGGGTTCAGGAACTGGGACAGTTTAATAGAACTTACAAAAAAGATGAAAAAATTAATTTAATGCATATAGCCATTTGCCGTTTGCTAGAGCCTTATGGGTATTATGAATTCGATTATTTTGACAATGAAAGATGGCCACATTATAAAGTCAAAGAACAATTACCACCACTTAAAGCTGGAGAGCAATCGGTTTTAATGAAAGAAGCCATTGTAAATTATTTTTTAGAAAAAGGAGTGATTAATTAAGGGATTATTGTCTAAACTTTGAACTTGTAACCTCAAACAAATTCATTAAATTTGCACCTTATTGCGAAGAACGATGACTGATAAGATTAAAGAATATATTGAAGAAGCTAAGGCTTTTACAACACAGAATAAAGAAAAATTAGAAGAATTCCGAATCAAATTCCTTGGGAGCAAAGGTTTGGTAAAAGATATTTTTGCCGAATTCAAGAATGTACCTAATGATCAGAAAAAAGAATTTGGTCAAATTATCAATACTCTAAAAACGATTGCTGAAGAAAAAGTAAAAGCAATCCAAGAGGAATTAGAGAGCAAGGAAGATGTAAAAGGAATTTATGGCGATTTATCTCGTCCAGCAGAACCTTTTAAAATTGGTTCGCGTCATCCTATTTCTTTGGTAAAAAATCAGGTAATTGATATTTTCTCAAACATTGGTTTTAATGTTTCTGAAGGGCCAGAAATCGAAGATGACTGGCATAACTTCACCGCATTGAACTTGCCTGAATATCATCCAGCTAGGGACATGCAGGATACATTTTTTATCCAAACAAATCCAGATATTTTATTACGTACACATACATCATCTGTACAGGTGCGTTACATGGAAAATAACAAACCGCCAATTCGTACGATTTCTCCAGGAAGAGTATTCCGTAACGAAGCGGTATCGTCACGTTCACACTGTATTTTCCATCAAGTCGAAGGTTTGTACATTGATAAAGATGTTTCCTTTGCCGATTTGAAGCAAACACTTTTATATTTCACAAAAGAAATGTTCGGTAAATCTAAAATTAGATTACGTCCATCTTATTTCCCATTTACAGAGCCAAGTGCCGAAGTAGATATTTATTGGGGATTAAAAACTGAAACTGATTATCGTATAACAAAAGGTACAGGTTGGTTAGAAATTATGGGTTGCGGAATGGTAGATCCAAACGTTTTGAAAAATTGTGATATCAATCCTGATGAATACAATGGTTTCGCTTTTGGAATGGGTATCGAACGTATGGCGATGCTGTTGTACCAAATAAGTGATATCCGTATGTTCTATGAAAATGATGTTCGTTTCTTAGAACAGTTTAAATCGAGTATATAAAAAATAAAGATGAGAGGCGGATAGATGAAAAATGTATCCGCCTTTTTTCTATTAGTCAATTCTCTATTTTCTCAAAATAATGAAAAAAGATATAGAAATCCCCAAAGTAGAAAATGTGTTCCTTGCTGCAATTCAGGAATGGAATGACGACTTCATGGACAAAGTTTGGTATGTGTATTTAATCAATGATTCTGACTTTGATTTAGATAGTGTAATGGTGGTTTCTAAAGCATTTGGAACCATTGATGGAGAAATGCGCAAAACATCGCTTTTAAGACATGCTTTTATGAAAGTGCCAGCTGTGTCTGCTGTTAAGATAGAAATGTTAGAAAACAGCGTTTTAGCACTTAATAATGAGTTTATGGTAACCTATTTCATAGGGAATACTTTATACGATAAGAAATTCACTTTTCGCAAAAATACCATCAACGAACATGCCACGGAAGAAGTCCCTCACATTTGGAAGAATGGAGTAGTAGTAAAATAAAGAAGAGAGTTCTAAACTCTCTTCTTTATTTGTTTAATTATTTTAGGTTTTAAATAAACTTATTATAAAATCTAATATTTGTATTAAGCCAAGTAAAATTGAAAATCCAATAAGGATAAAAATGGCTCCGCAGCCATAAGGAAATAATTTATCTATAAAATTCTCAATTTGTTCCTCATTAATAATTGTTTCTTCTTTTGAGGAGTGTTCTATGAAATTAATAAAAATGTGACTATTTTTATCAATCCAATTTTCATCATAATTAAGGTCAATGATTTTTTTATGGTTACCAAGAGTCTTGTTTTCAAAATTTTCTGAAGCTTTTAATAATTCTAAGGCGAATAGTTGCAAACCTTCCTTGTTTGCTTTTATTGAACTTTCATCAGGACCACCCCCATATTGATAAATTCCAAAAATTCCTTGCTCTTTCAAAGAATCTTCATCCAGATTTTTAACTAGCGTTATAAGCTCTTCTTTTGTCAAAATTGATGGTTTTTTAAACTAATTCAACTTATCCGTTAGTTTTTTGAACGACTGTTTGGCTTCTTTGTTTTCATACAAAACTTCATATACTGCATCTAAAATTGGCGTTTTGGCTTTGTACTCTTGATTGAGTTTATAGGCACTTTTTGCAGCATAATATCCTTCTGCTACCATGCTCATTTCCATTTGTGCCGATTTTACAGTATAACCTTTTCCAATCATGTTTCCGAACATTCTGTTTCGTGAAAACACAGAATATCCAGTTACGAGTAAGTCACCCAAATAAGCCGAATTGTTGATGTTACGCTTCATTTTGTGAACTTGTTTGATAAAACGTTTCATTTCTCGAATCGCATTACTCATCAAAACTGCTTGGAAGTTATCACCATAACCCAATCCGTGAGCAATACCAGCAGCAATCGAATAAATATTTTTTAATACAGCTGCATATTCGGTACCTATAATATCGTCAGTGGTTTTGGTTTTGATAAAATAGCTTGATAGGTTTTTCGCCATTATTTTAGCCTTAGCAGCATCACCACACGCAATGGTTAGATACGATAAACGCTCAAGAGCTACCTCTTCTGCATGACAAGGTCCTGTTATGACACCTATGTTTTCGTAGTCGATATTATAATTTTTGTGAAAGTGTTCGCCAACAATCATGCTTGTTTCTGGAACGATACCTTTTATGGCAGAGAAAATCACTTTTCCTTGTAAATCTTCTGTTAAATTTTGAAGCTCTCCATTTAAAAAAGCAGAAGGGATGGCAAAAATTACATAATCAGCATCTTTTACTGCCTGATTGATATCATTAGTAAGGTTTAATTTTTTGATGTCAAATTCAACCGAACTTAAATAATTTGGATTATGCTTATGAAGTTTTAAGTGTTCTACGGCATAGACACTTCTCATGTACCAATTTACTTGGCTAACATTCATCGTTAGCATTTTTACAATGGCTGTGGCCCAACTGCCACCACCTATAACGGCAAATTTTGCTTTTTCAGTCATAATTAATTTTTTAGTCCCAATAGTAGCGACATCCTTTTTATGGCGACTGAGGTGCTCGAAGTTGCCAGAAAAAGATATAGCGTATAGCGGGAAAAAGCTCCTAAAATAAAAGTCTTAACGACATTTTATAAAAGAAAAATCAAAGGTATAAAATTTTTGGCACGCATATTGGTTTATGATATATGAAACTATAAAAAACAGAAGTTATGAAAACGATAAAAATACTTTTGATAGCCATTTTATCACCGTTGCTTTTTACGGCGTGTGTTACCGATGTTTATGTTGAGGATACATATGTAGATAATGGAATTTCGTTGCCACAGCTTATGGAAGGTTATGATTTATGGTATGTGGATTATGATGCAACAACTGGAAGTGGTGATGTTCCTTTTTTAACTAGAGCATTTACAGTGTCTTTTCTTAATGGAACTATGTATGCTAATAATAATTTAGCAGGAATTGGTTCTACAGGTGGAGGATTTGGTGTGCAAATAGGAGGTTATGATTACTTTACTAATGCTATAAGAGTGTACCATAACATTTATGGGGTTTATGACCTTGAGGTGTATCAGTTATCTTCTAACCGAATCAAATTATACAGTAGAAGTGAAAATGTTACCTATTATTTGAACGGTTACCAAAGAAATTCTTTTGATTATAATAAATTGTTTTATGACAACTTGCATTATTTTTTACAAGAATACAAAGCTTGGGAGAAAGTGTATACAAGTAATTATGGAGCATTGAATGAATTTGATAATGAGCATTTTATTCAGTTTATTGCTGGTGGAAGTGATAACAATTTCCGTTCATCTCAAGATGCTCCTGGTACACCAGTAAACAATATCTATTGGGATTTTACAGGATTGTATGGTATTTCTAATACTTCAAGTTACTACAGTAAAATTTTAACATTAGATTATGATTTTTGGGGCAATGAATCTTTTACACTCACCGTTATAAATGATAGTAGGATTCGATTATACCACAATGCATCAGGAACTACTTATGAGTTTGTGGGCAGAGGATTTATTCAGTACATGAAAAAAGGAGTTACAACTCCTAGAGCTAGAGCTAAAAGTACTGCAGGAAAATTAGCAAGTTAATAAATATAAATAAAGTTAAGTTACGTTTTGTTTTTGGTGTTAAGTAGAAAGGCGTTCAGGTGTATACCCGAACGCCTTTTGAAATTTTAAACACTTTTTGGGCGTTTCCCTTCGGGTCGGGCTGTACACTATATCTTTTTACTTGTTCTCGATATGCTTCGCACTCGAACTGACGTAAAAAGGATGTCGCTTCCATCCCTAACGCTTTTAATAACTCATTTCTACAATAGCACGAACTTTTTCAGGAGTTATATTTTGTTTTTCTCCAAGCGCTAACCAACCTCTTTCTTCGAATCTTTTTACAATAAAATCGGCAGTGTTTTCAAACTGATCCGTGTTTTCAGACAAGCGAGTTAGCATTCCCATTTTATGTAAAAATTCGGTGGTTTTTTCAATAGCTTTTTCTGCTTTATCCTCAATTGAGTTTCCAGTAATACCAAATACTCTTTCACCATATTGAGCTAGTTTTTCTTTTTTAGTGTCAAACATTACACGATAAAGATTAGGACCAATGATGGCTAAAGTTCTCGCATGATCAATTTCATATAAAGCTGTTAATTCGTGGCCAATCATATGTGTTGCCCAGTCAGATGGGACTCCTTTTTGAATCAATCCGTTCAAAGCCATAGTAGCACACCACATAAAGTTTGAGGCTAATTTGTAATTAGTTGGTTCTTCTACAACCGAAGGGCCTATTTCGACTAAAGTCTGTAAAATGCTTTCAGCAATTCTATCCTGTAATAAAGCATCGTGAGGATATGTCAAGTATTGTTCTAAAACGTGAGTAAAGGCATCTACTACACCATTTTGTAATTGACGTTTGGGTAATGATTCAATCACAGTTGGATCACAAATCGAAAATTTAGGAAATAAAGCACTACCACCAAAGGCCAATTTCTCTTGTGTTTCGTTGATAGTGATTACGCCTCCCGAATTCATTTCGGATCCAGTTGCTGGTAAAGTCAAAATACTTCCAAAGGGAATTACAGCATTGATATCTTTGGTTAAGATACGTTTTTGTAAAATTTCTATTGGATTACCATTGTATTTTACCGCTGCAGAAATAAATTTAGTCCCATCAATTACGCTTCCACCACCAACAGCAAGAATGAAACCTATATTTTGCTCTTTGATAATTTCAACAGCTTTCATTAGCGTTTCGTAACGAGGATTGGGTTCTATTCCTCCAAATTCTATAATTTCATGGCCTGCTAATGCGGTTTTAACCTGTTCATAAACACCATTTTTAAAAATACTACCGCCTCCATAGGTTAGTAGTATTTTAGTGTTGGCTGGCGCTAATTCTTTTAGTTTTGAGATTTGTCCTTTACCAAAAACATAATTGGTAGGATTGTATAATTCGAAGTTTGTCATGACTACTTTTTTTTATGAGTCATAAAATTACGGAAGAATTTTGGGAACAAATGGTAAAGGTTTGTTAAGGATTATATTTTTTTAAATAAGAGAATCCTTTTAAAGTCAATTTTACAAAAAGTAAAACTAAACATGAGCTAAATAGTAAAGATATGACACCAACTATAATATAACTGGTTCCAGCAACTTCCCATCTTTTCTGATTGTAAAAATCATAAGCTTTGATAAATTGTATTTTTTGATTTTTCACCAAAACTTGAAGTTCTTTTTCTGTATTGACTTTCGTGACTTTATTGGTTTTGAGATTGAGGTGAAAAAATTTATTATCAAATGTGTTTCCAATAAAGCTATTTTCAATTAATTGGACTTCATCAATATCAGCAATTATTTCAGTCTCTTCGTTCTCAATGAAAGCCTGTTCAGGTAAATCAATAAATGATATTTTATATTTTTCATTTATTGGTGCATACCAATAATCTCCAATTCCTTCGTCTACGTTTTTTATTTCAGATACAAATATTGAACCAATAAAGGCGAGTAAATATATACTGTAAAGCCAAATAAACGGAGAGCAAAAGGCAATAATGGCTTTTCTTTTTTTGCCTTGTTTACTTAAGACATACGTTAGAATTGATGCAGGAATTGATAAAATAACACTTAAAATTGCAATTAGTACTAAATGAATTACAATGGCAAATATTGGCCCCATATTTACTTCTTATAAAACAAATTATGATCAATGTATTCCCAAACCTTATTTGGTAACATAGGAACTATATTCTTTTTGTTTTTAATGCTTTCGCGGATAAAAGTTGAAGAAAGTTCAATTACTGGAGCTCCTACTCGGTGGATTTTTGGGTGATTAGAAAACTGAGAATCCATCTCGCCCGAATTTACCCTTGGATATACATAGATGTTATGATTTTGAAGAATTACTTCGTAATTTTTCCACTTATGCAATGAGTTAAGGTTGTCTTCTCCCATAATAAGTGCAAATTCATATTCAGGGTATTTTTCTTGTAAATGTGCTAAAGTATTGACAGTATAATTGGGTTGTGGTAGTTTAAACTCAACATCAGTGGGTTTTATTTTAGGAAAATCTTCGGTAGCTAAATGCACCATGTGTAAACGATGGTAATCGTCTAACAGACTGCTTTTTTGTTTGTGGGGATTATGAGGTGTGACTACCATCCAAATTTGGTCCAAATCAGAGTATTCTGCCATATGATTGGCAATAATTAAATGCCCAATATGGATGGGATTGAATGTGCCGAAGTAAAGTCCTATTTTCATTTTTTTAGTGAAAAGTAATTAGTGAAGAGTAATTAGCCTTTAAGGGTTTTAGAAAAAGCATTTATCATTTTTGACTCTTCTTCAATTAGCAATAAAATTTCATTATATAAATCAATATCTGTAATAAACAGTAGTTCTTTAGCAATAATTAGCTGTGTCTCTAATTCATTTAAGGAGCCTCTTGAAATGTCAATAAAATGGCTAAAAGCTTTATCAGTATTTCTTCCATAACCCTCTGCGATATTTGAAGGGATAGATATTGCGGCTCTTTTAATTTGATTGGTTAAAGCGTAAAGTTCTTCTTGTGGAAATGATCTTGTTAATTTGTAAACTTTTACAACCAATGTGATTCCTTTTTGCCAAATCAATAAATCTTTATAAGAATTTATACCGCCCATTTTGCGACTAATCACTAATTACTTTTTACTAATCACTATTTGGATACAAACTCCTTAACCAATTCATAAGCTTCTTGCTTTGCCACATAAAGATCATAATTTTTGATAATTGTATCAAATTGAGGGGCCGTAGCCAATTCGACATGGGCTTTAGCAATACGCATGTTAATTTTGTCTTCGCTTTCTGTCGAGCGTTCTTTTAAACGACGTTTTAATTCGTCAACACTTGGAGGTTTTACAAATACAGCTAATGTTTGTTCAGGGAATTTATGTTTAATACGTAAACCGCCTGCTACATCGATGTCAAAAATCACGTTTTTGCCCAATGCCCAAATGCGTTCCACTTCGCTTTTTAAAGTTCCGTAGAAGTTGTCGCGGTATACTTCTTCCCATTCCACAAAATCCTCAGCTTTGATGTGTTGTTTGAAATCATGGATCGACATGAAATAATAGTCTTTTCCAGAAACTTCTTGTCCTCGAGGTTCACGAGTAGCTGCCGAAATTGAGAATTCTAAATTTAACTCTTCAATTCCTAATAAATGTCTTACTATAGTGGTTTTCCCAGATCCTGATGGCGCTGAGAATACAATTAACTTTCCGCCTTTGTTCATGGTATTGTTTTTCTATTCAATATTTAATTTGATTAACATTTTGTTGAATCCACTCCATATACCAGGATCATTATAATTAAATTTTGAATTTTTTGTTTCAATGTAATATAAAGCATTTGATGTGCTTATAATATTGGTCTTTTTTAAACTAAAAAGTCCTTTTTCAAATTCTCTGATGATGCCTACTTTTGAAGTAATGTTTCTTTTTTTGTTGTTATAAATTAAAAATAAATCATTTTTCTTTTTTTGAAAAGATAATATATATTCTTTTTCGTTAAAACATCCTGAAAATAAAAATTTTAAAGTTACTTTCTCATTGTTTTTTATGTTTGAAATTAAGTAATCTTTTTCTTTAACTGATATTGTTTTTGGGATATCATCTATACAAAGTTTAATGGTTTTTGGGAATTTATCATTTAACGTAAAATGTTTAGTGATATTGGCTGAATATAAAGTTTCAAATACAATTCGATAGTTTCCTTTTGGGAACTTTTCAAAATATTTACTCTGATGATATTTTCCGATTAAAGAATCTTCTTTAAATAAAGAATATTCAAATAAGTTTGTTTCATTGTTCTGAAAACAATCTAATATTTCTACATTGAATGAGCATTGAGAAAAGCCAGTATGGAAAAATAATATAAAAAAAATTATTTTAAGATATTTTATCAAAGAATTGGCGCTTATCATTAAGAAAAAAACTTTTAAAAAGTTTTACAAAACATTCAACACTTGTTCTTTAATTTTTTCCAATTCATCCTTCATCATCACTACCAGTTTTTGCATTTCTGAGTGGTTTGACTTAGAACCCATGGTGTTTATTTCACGCCCCATTTCCTGAGTAATGAATCCTAACTTACGTCCATTTGCCTCTTTTCCGTTTAATGTTTCTATGAAATAATCTAAGTGATTCCCTAAGCGAACTTTCTCTTCAGTGATATCGTATTTTTCTAGATAGAAAATCAATTCTTGCTCAAAACGATTCTCGTCAACATTTGCTTGCAATTCCTCAAGAGCAGTTCTTAATCGACCTTTCACGGTTTCAACTCTTTCAGCATCGTATGAAACTGCATCGTTCATCAATTGGCGAATATTAGCAATGCGACTTTGGAACTCATTTTCAAGTGATTCTCCTTCGTCTTTTCTAAATTGATTGATATTTACTAATGCTTCAGTAATAACTTTTTGAATTTCAGCCCATTCATTTTCATCTATTTCATCACGCTCTGTTTTTAAAGCATCAGGCATACGAACAGCCATTTTCATGAGTTCTGTTGCGTCGGCTTCAGGTAAAATATCCCGCATTTGAGCTATGTAAGCTCGTACTATTGGTGCATTAACTTTGGTTGAGGTTTCTTCGCCAGTTACTTCGATATATAATGAAAAATCAATTTTTCCGCGTTCTAATTGTTGCGAAATTTGGTTACGCAAACTTAATTCCATTTCTCTATAAACAGAAGGCATTCTTACGTTGAGGTCTAAACCTTTGCTGTTAAGAGATTTTATTTCAACAGTAATTTTTTTTGTTGGCAATTGCAAAGATGATTTGCCAAAACCTGTCATTGATTGTATCATAGGCGAAAAATAAGGTGTAAAGATATGAAACTTCAAGTAAATAGTGATTAGTGACAAGTGATATGTCCCTTTATAAGACTTTTTACTTTTTATTTTTTACTGATTGCTTTTTCTGTGTTACTAAATATACTCCAGTGAAAATTAACAATGCCGATCCAATTTTTACCCAGCTCAATTCATCTTTTCCTAATCCAATGGCAAAAATAGATGCAAAAAGAGGTTGTAGATAGATAAAAACAGCTACTGTTGTAGGTTTTAATTCTTTCATAGAAAGTAAATTCAGGAGATAAGTAAGGAAGGTTGAAAAAACAACAACAAATCCAATTTTCCAATAAGCAGTTGCTGGAACAACGGCCCAATCAACCGCCTGAAATTCGCCCCATCCAAAAGGAATGACCATTATAAACCCAAAAAAATAAATCCATTTTACAAATGAAATAGCTTTGTATTTTTCCATTAGTTTTTTGACAATGATGAGGTAAAAACCATAGGAGACGGCATTAACAAAGACTAAAATATTTCCAAGAGTTGCATTAGGTGCATTAACCATCGATTTTCCATACAAAATCAACGTCACAGTACCTGCAAGTCCTAAAAGTATTCCTGTAATTTTTCGATTCTCCATTCGCTCCTTAATCAGTATTGCTGATAGAACCAAAACAATCATAGGAGTAGTAACCATCAATACTGCTCCCATGATAGGAGAAGTATAACTTAACCCTTTGAAAAAAGTAAGCATATTGAAAGCAATTCCAAAAAATGAAGCTGCTGTGATTCTAGGAAAATCTATTTTTTCTATTTTTTCGGTTTTCACAAATAGTGTTGAAAGCCAAAATAAAAGCATTGATCCGCCAACTCGTAAAAAAATGAATCCGTAAGCATCTATATACTTTGGCATTACATCTTTAGCAATAGTAAAAGTGACACCGTAAATTATTGATACTAATGTAGCGGCCACAAGAGCCCAAGTTCTTTTACTCATTACTTAAAAATTGAATAGCGGTATCGACTACTTTGGCACTGTTTCCAACAAATATTTTACCATCAGCAATAATAACTGGACGAGACAAAAAAGTGTAATGTTCTAAAATATATCTTTTAAAATCGGCTTCAGTGAGTTTTTCATCTTTTAAACCCATTTCTTTGTATAAAGTCGCTCTTTTGCTAAAAAGAACTTCATAGCTTCCCGCCATTGCTTGCATTTCATCTACTTGCTTAACAGTCATAGGTTCTGTTTTGATGTCTTGAAGTTCAAAAGTGTCAAGTTTTGGTAACGATTTTAAAATACGCTGGCAAGTACTGCAAGTCTTTAAGTAATATATTTTTCTCATATCAGTCAGAAGTGTTTATTGTGCAAAAATAAGCTTTTCGTTAAAATAGATTTAAATTAAATGTTAGCGATCATAAAGCCGATTATTCTGTTTATTTTTGAGTAAATTTTTTAACAGATGGGTATTTTTACAAAAGAAATTTCAATTCGTTGGTCTGATTTAGATCCGAATTTTCATATGCGTCATAGTGCCTACTATGATTTTGGTGCACAACACCGTGTAGAAGTTCTAGAACAAGAAGGTTTGACCATGAGAGCTATGCAGGAAAATCATATTGGTCCAATTTTGTTTAGAGAAGAATGTATTTTTAGGAAAGAAATACGTTTAGGTAATAAAATTACCATTAGTACTAAAATAGGGAAAATGAAGCCAGATGCTTCTCGTTGGACAATTGTACATGAATTAAAAAATGAAAAAGATGAATTGTGTGCAGTTATTTCTGTTGATGGAGCATGGATGGATACCAAACTTAGAAAACTAGCTACGCCAACACCGGAAATTGTACAAGACGTAATGAATGGATTTCCTAAAACAGAAGATTTTATACTTTTATAACTATGGAAGCAACTTTTAAAATTTTAGACACAAATCGTGCTATTTACATGAAATTTCTTGATGGGTATACATTAGAACAACTTAATAAAATACCAGAGGGATTTAGTAATAATTTGATTTGGAATATTGGACACATTATAGTTTCTCAACAAGGATTGGTTTATCGTCTTTCTGGGCTTCCAATAAATGTTTCTGATGAAATGAATAATAAGTATAAAAATGGTTCAAAACCAGAATCAAACGTGACTCAAGAAGAGGTTGATGAAATCAAAAAATTGCTATTTTCTTTGGTTGAACAAACAAAACAAGATTACGCAGCTGGAAAATTTCAAAATTTTAATGAATATCAAACCCAAACGGGTTTTCATTTAGCATCACTAAAAGATTCCATGGAATTTAATAACTATCATGAAGGTTTACATTTAGGCTTTATGATGAACATTAGAAAGTTTCTTTAAAAAATAAAAACTCCCCATACAATGGGGAGTTTTTATGCTACTCTTTTTTCCTTTTCTGGGATAATGTTTTCCTTTAATTCTACTAGATTAAGTTTGAATAATCTTTTTTTGTGCCAATATTGTTTTAATCGTATTTTATATAAATCATAGACAATAATAAACACAAGTACAATACTTACTACATAAAACATTTTAAATCCTAATGAGATATAGGTAAATCCAGCTATTATAGCGCCTGATAGGTAAAATAATGTTATTGATGATAATAGCTTTGCCCTTTGTTTTAATGTCTTATTGTTTCTAAATTCTTTTTTGGTAAACATTGAGAATAGAATACCCAAATCTGTTGTAGTACCTGTTAAATGTGTTGTTTTTATTGAAAAATTCGAAATGCTTGCTGTTAATCCGTTTTGTAGTCCCATGGCAAACAATAAAATGCTTAAAAGTATTTCGGTTTCAAAAAGTGTTTCTTTGTAAAAATTATCACCATATGTACTTACTGTAACTAAACAGATGATCTCAAGAACAATAGGAATGGAATGAGCAACATAACTGTTTTTATTGTTAAGATGTATAACAGTTAGATTTGCTACAAAACTTCCCATAAAAAAGAGAAATATCCAAGAAAAGACAACTAAGGTTTGATATACGTTCCCTTTTACAATTTCAGAGGCTAGAATGGCATAATGACCAGTTACATTAGAAGAGAATGAAAAAAACAGTAGAAGCGAACCTATGTTTATCATTCCAGCAGAAAAGGCTGACAAAGAACCAAGCTTAAGGTTGTCTGAATGAGATCTACTATTACTATATTTTCTTAGCATTTTATTTATTTTTTTCGAATGTTAAACGTGCTATACCTCTTAGTTCGGTATCACTATTGAAATTCAATACAAGTTTGTCGTTTGACAACTCAGTTAAATTATAATGCTCAATGTTGTCATTGCCATACTTAAGTTCGAGTATGTTTCCACGACCTTTTATTGACCATGATATTTCTTTAGTAGTTTTTTCTCCTTTTAGAATCAGTTTTTGATTAGGGAGAAAAATCCACTTCTCAGCTTTATGAATAATTAGATTCTGACTTGCAATTTGCTTTACGTAGCTGGAAATATGTTTAAAATCTGAGTTTTTAGTATCATTTTTATCTACTTTCTCATATTCCCAAACAGACTCTTTCCAACTCCCTTCTAATTTTTTTTCTGGGTTTTCTGCTATACTCATTAAAGTAGTAAGCATCATAATGGATGCTATTGGGATTAAATATTTTAAAAATGACTTCATTCTTTAAAATTATCCTATTGATACTTGTTTTAGAAAAACTTCGGTAATTTCCCCTTTTTCTGTTATAGTAGAGGTTTTGTCAGTGTTTATTGTAATAACTTCTACAGGTGATTTTCTAATAAATCTGCCTAAGTCAAAACTTTTTCTGTTTGAAAGTTTTTGTTTTCCGTTAGAAATGAAAATCTTTTCAATCTTGTTAGTTTTTATGTAACTGTTGAAAGCAGCTTGGTTGTATCCACTAAATAAATCTATTTTAAATGAATTAATTTGTGAATCAAATTTGTTGCAAAGTACTTCATAGGCTTCTTCAAATTCGTCACTACTTAAAGATTCGATTTGTTTCATTTTAGAAAAGAATAGCAAATCTCTAATAGAATCACTAGATGTTATACCATGTAACAGGATGATATCTAAAGTAGTATCTGATGGATTATTATTTAATACAGCTTTTAAAGTATTTAAAGATGTAACGGTAAAGTCTGTGGGTATTAAAATCGTTTTTCTCATGCTTCTAACTATTTGTTGTTTACAAAGCAAATGTAGAATCACGGTATTAGAACCTTATTAAACCTGTATTAGAATGTTATTAGAAATAACTACTTGAGATTAAAATGAGATTAGAAAGTCTTAGAGAAAAGTTAATAGAGGTCAAAAATCTTTCTAGTTTACTGATTTAATTGATGGTAGGGTAATTTGTACAGTAGTTCCTTGGTTTTCAATTGAAGTGACTAAAAGTTTTCCATTGTGCATTCGAATGATATTTCTTGTAAGTGGTAAGCCAATTCCATATCCTTCATAATTTTTAGTGTTTGATGCTCTAAAGAAAGGATCATAGATGTATTTTATTTCGTTCTCAGGAATTCCTATTCCTTTGTCTTTAATAACTATATAAACATTGTCATCTGACGCTCCTATCGAAACAGTTACATGATCATAGTTAGAATATTTACATCCATTGCTAATAATGTTGCTGAAGGCTAGGTGAAGTAATTGAGTATTTCCACTAACTTTAAGTTTTAATGGATTTTCAGGTAACAACTCCATGTCGAGGTGAATTCTGTTTTTGCTATTTAAGATGTCTAAATTCTCTTTTACATCCCACAATAACTGATCAATACGAATTTTTTCAAATTTTTGAGTTTTTCCATTAAATCCAGTTTGAGCAAGAAATAATAGTGCTTTTGTTTTATTGTCTAGTTTTTCTGCTTCTTGTAAAATAATCTTTAAGGATTCTATATATTCATTAGTTTGTCTGGGTTTAGACAAGACAACATCTGTTTCACCAATTATTGCTGTTAATGGAGTTCTTAGTTCATGTGAGGCATTGCTGATAAAATTATTTTGAGTTTCAAATGAAGTTTCTATTCTATCAAGCATATCGTTAAATGTACTACTCAATTCATATAATTCTTCGTTAGCATTGTCTTCATTAAGGCGTAAATGAAGATTTTCTGAACTAATTTCCTTAACTTTTTCTGTAATGGCAGATATGGGTTTAAAAATATTCTTCGAAAAATACAAAGCAATGTATAGCAGTAATAGGAATGCTGCTGCTATTGCAAACAATAGTGTTTTAATTAGATTCTCTGCTTGGTTAATTTCAAAATAATTTTCTGCAACTGTTATGACTATATAGTCACCTTTATTTGTTTTGTATTTGATTCCTTTATACAAATAATCTTTGGTAACAAATTGAGCTTCGCCTCGTTTAATTACATCTGTAAAGAATCTTTCGTGTATGCCAACTTCTTTGGACTCCTCAAAAAAACTTTTTTTATTGTTTATAGGTATAAAGAAGTCTCTTTCATGAGGAAGTTTGTCGGGATCTTCAGTGTCAATTAAATTTTTTTGTCCTTCAAATCTTTCTTTTGCAACTTTGTTTGCTCTTGCTTCTAGCAATTTAAAAAGATAGTCTTCTGAATAATCAGAGACTGTAAAATAAATGAAGATGCTAAAGAGGAAAATTACTATCAAGAAAGGAACTAGAAATAGTAAGATTATTCGAGATTGTTTTTTCATACTTAATCCTTTGCTTTGACAAAAGCTTATTAGTTCTCACGTAATACATAACCCATTCCTATTACGGTCTGAATAATTTTGTAGTCAGGTTTTATATCTACTTTTTTCCTTAAATAATTTACATAAACGTCTACAACATTAGTTCCTAAATCATAATCAACTCCCCAAACAGCTTCAAGAATATCCATTCTTGAAAGGACTTTGTTTTTATTTTTCAAAAAGAAAAGTAGCAATTTGTATTCCGTTGTGGTTAGCGACACTTCTTCATTTGCTAGTGTTACTGTTTTCGTATAATCATTTATTTTAAGATCATTGAAAGTAAATAGATTCTCTTGGTTGTTTGAATTATCCTTATTGGAATTTGTCATTCGTGTTGTACGACGAAGTAAGGTTTTAATTCTGGCTATAAGTTCTATAAACTTAAAAGGTTTAACTAAATAATCATCAGCGCCATTTTCTAATCCTAAAACAATATTTTCTGAGGTGCCTAGTGCGGTTAGAAATAGTATTGGAACAATTTGATTTCTAAGTCTAATGTTTTTACATACCTCAAGACCATTCATTTCGGGCAACATGATATCAAGAATTATAATGTCAAAATTGTTTTCTAAAGCAAGTTGCAAACCTGTTTTTCCGTCAAAAGCTACACTAACTTCAAATCCTTCTTCTGAAAGTCCTTTTTTTATAAACGAAACAACATGTGCTTCATCTTCAACCAAAAGTATTTTTTTCATGTATAAAATCTAAAGCTAATTCGATTAAGAAGATTTAAAGACAAATAAATCTATAAATGGTAAGGCAAGTTAAAAAAAATACTCCGAAGTTAATACCTTTGTAAAAAATAATGAACAATGAAATTTAATACAAAAGCGATACACGGTGGTCAACACCATGAAAAAGTAACTGGAGCAGTAATGCCACCAGTATTTCAAACTTCTACTTTTGCTCAGGTTTCACCAGGACAACCTGTGGGAGAATACGAATATAGTCGAGCGGCAAACCCTACACGTCAAGCACTTGAAGATGCTTTAGCTTCAATTGAAAATGGCGTTAGAGGTTTAGCTTTTGCTTCTGGATTAGCAGCTACAGATTGTTTACTACGTCTTTTTAAGGCTGGTGACGAAATTATTGCTATGGACGATTTGTACGGTGGTACTTACCGTTTATTTACTCGTTTGTATAAAGATAGTGGCATAAAATTCCATTTCGTAGATATGAATGATTTAGAAGGTTTTCAGAAATTAATCAACGAAAACACAAAGTTAGTTTGGGTTGAAACACCTACTAACCCTCTTATGAAATTAGCTGATATAGCTGCTATTGCGCAAATCACAAAAAAGCATAATATTTTATTTGCAGTTGATAATACTTTTGCTACTCCATATCTTCAAAAGCCTTTAGATTTAGGAGCAGATATTGTGATGCATTCAGCAACAAAATATTTAGGAGGGCATAGCGATGTTATTGCTGGTGCTTTGGTGATTAAAGATAAGACTCTAGGGGATGAATTACATTTCAAACAATTTGCTACAGGTGGAACTTTAGGGCCAATGGATAGCTTTTTAGTATTACGAGGAATAAAAACACTTCACTTACGTGTTCAACGTCATTGTGAGAATGGTGAGAAAGTTGCTGAGTTTCTTCAAAATCATCCTAAAGTAGAAAGAGTATATTATCCAGGTTTAGAAAATCATCCTTTTCATGAAATTGCTAAAAAGCAAATGATTGGAGGTTTTGGAGGAATGGTCACATTTACTTTTAAATCGGGCGCAAAGCAAGATGCTATTAGCTTTTTGGAGAAATTAAAAGTGTTTACGTTAGCTGAATCTTTAGGTGGGGTAGAATCTTTAGCGAATCATCCTGCATTAATGACGCATGCTTCTATTCCAGAAGATAAGCGCAAAGAAGTAGGTATTACTGACGATTTAGTTCGTTTAAGTGTGGGTGTAGAAGATGCAGAGGATTTGATTGAAGATTTAAAACAAGCCTTAGCTTAAAATAAAAAAACCCCGAACATTAGTTCGGGGTTTTTTATTATGTTTTTTTAGATTAATCTAAGTAGTAAATGTATCCAAAATTTAACCAAACATTCCAATCATTAGATTTGTTTTCAGGATATAAGTTTGGATTTGGATTTAAACCATCCACCCAGTTAGAAAAATAGTATTGCCATCTTAAATCAACAATTAAATCTGATAATGGATTTAATTTATATCTAGTCCCAACACTACCTACAACAGACCATGTTGTTCCTTTGTCGTTAGAAAAGCCATGTTTTTTTCCTTCAGAAGGGGTCCAGTATTTTGGGTAGATATTGTCTGGATTTAGTAAGTTTCCATCTCCATATGATGTTTCAACTTTGGGAGAGAAAAAACTATATTGTGCACCTAAACTGATAAATGGAGCGTAACTTCCTGTGCTAGCTGTAAAGTCTCTAATGCTCAATGGAAAATATTCAAGCTGCATACCAATATTAGTTACTGCAGTGCTTCCTGTCATTTGTTTTAATTTTCTTGCATTTTCTGATACAGCTAACTTTTCCGGAGTTACCCATTCTCCAAAATGATTCAGTTTGGTTTTGTTGTAAGATAACTCTGTTCTTAATTTAAAGTGATCATTGAAGTAATTTTCAGGTGTATAACAGTTACAGTCTGCTCTATACGAGAAATTTAGGTAGTGAATTAAACCCACACCTATACCAGTATTACCTGCATTGGTTTCAAAATCATGTCGAACACCATAATCCGATTGAAAAGCTACAGGACCCGCAATTAAGCCAATCTCATGCGAAAACCCAAACTGGGCTTGCATTGAGTTGATAGATCCTATTAATAGTAAGGCGGTTAAGCTGAGAAATTTAGTCATAAGTGAATATTTAATTCATCATACGACAAATATATAAAAACATCAATGACCTCAAAACAAAATCTTAAAAAAAACAAAAAATTAATCTTTCTTTTATTTTGAGTATCTACTTGTTAGTAAAAAAGTATGAGTGTATTTCTATAA
Organism: Flavobacterium terrae; assembly: GCF_900142035.1. GTDB lineage: Bacteria > Bacteroidota > Bacteroidia > Flavobacteriales > Flavobacteriaceae > Flavobacterium > Flavobacterium terrae. The sequence goes on from NZ_FQZI01000001.1 coordinate 551,262, forward strand.
AATGTATATTTGCTCTTCCAAACGAAAACGTTTTCTAAAACGTATTAAATATTTAAAATTTATGTCACAAAGTATTGATGCTTTCGTTGAATCGGTAGCAAAAAACAATCCTAATGAACCTGAGTTCTTACAAGCTGTAAGAGAGGTTGCAGAAACAGTTATACCATTTATTGAGAAAAACCCTAAGTACCAAGGGAAAATGTTGCTTGAGCGTATGGTTGAGCCAGAAAGAGTAATGATGTTCCGTGTGGCTTGGGTTGATGATAAAGGACAAACACAAGTAAATAAAGGTTATCGTATTCAGATGAACTCTGCGATTGGTCCTTACAAAGGAGGTTTACGTTTTCATCCTTCTGTAAATTTAAGCATTTTGAAATTCTTGGCTTTTGAGCAAGTATTCAAAAACTCATTAACTACATTACCAATGGGTGGTGGTAAAGGAGGGTCTAACTTTGATCCTAAAGGAAAATCGGACACTGAAATTATGCGTTTTTGTCAAGCATTCATGACTGAGTTAGCTCGTCATATTGGTGCTGATACTGACGTTCCGGCTGGAGATATCGGTGTTGGTGGACGTGAGGTAGGATATATGTTTGGTCAGTATAAAAAATTACGTAATGAATTTACAGGTGTTTTAACAGGTAAAGGAATTACTTTTGGAGGGTCATTGATCCGTCCTGAAGCTACTGGATACGGAGACGTATATTTTGCATATAATATGTTAAAAACTCGTGGCGAAAGCTTCGACGGAAAAACTGTTGTAATTTCTGGTTCTGGAAATGTGGCTCAATATGCTGCAGAAAAAGCTCGTCAATTAGGAGGTAAAGTAGTGACTTTATCTGATTCTTCGGGTTATATTTATGATGCAGAAGGTATTGATGAAGAAAAATTAGCTTATGTAATGGAAATTAAAAACGTTAATTACGGACGTATTTCTGATTACTTAAATAAATATCCAAATGCTAAATTCGTTGCAGGTAAAACGCCATGGGAAGTTAAATGTGATATCGCATTACCATGTGCTACTCAAAATGAATTAAACGGAGATGACGCTAAAATGTTAGTGGCTAACGGATGTATTTGTGTGGCTGAAGGAGCAAATATGCCTTCAACTCCAGAAGCAGTTATTGTTTTCCAAGATGCGAAAATTTTATTTGCACCAGGAAAAGCTTCTAATGCAGGTGGTGTTGCAACTTCAGGTCTTGAAATGTCTCAAAACTCTTTACGTTTAAGCTGGACATCTGAAGAAGTTGATGATCGTTTAAAACGTATTATGTATAATATTCACGAATCTTGTGTTGAATATGGTTCAGACGGAAGTGGATATGTTGACTATGTTAAAGGTGCAAATGTTGCTGGTTTCGTAAAAGTTGCCGATGCTATGTTGGCTCAAGGGGTTGTTTAATCTCTATTAATCATAAGATTTGAAAAGTCCTGTTTTAAACAGGACTTTTTTTATGTCTAAAATATTAAAATCCAAAACCTGTCGTTTTTATCTATATTTGTAGAGTAATCAACCCTTTTTGAATGAGAAATTTTTTAATAGTAGTTTTTTCTTTTTTCTTTTCTAATTTGATGATTTCCCAGCAGAATAATGTTTGGAAAGGATATTTTTCATACAATTCAATAAAAGATATTTCACAAAGTACCACAAGTTTCTATGGTGCTGCAGAAAACTCTTATTTTAAAAGAAATGTTGCTACAAATGAGATATCAACTATAACTACAGTTGAAGGTCTTTCTGGTCAAACAATATCCCAAATTTATCATAGCGAAGCTTTTAAAAAAACAATTATTGGACATGTTGATGGACTTTTAATTGTTGTTAATGAAAAAGATGGCTCAATGCTTAATGTGGTTGATATTGTTAATAAGCCTTCTGTACCACCTAATATGAAAAAAATTAATCATATTAATGAATTTAATGGTAAGATATATATATCAACAGATTTTGGGATCTGTGTTTTTGATTTGGCAACATCAGAGTTTGGGGATACTTATTTTATAGGTCCTAACGGGAGTAATATTCAAATATTTCAAACAACCGTTTTTAATAATACAATATATGCAGTTGCTAATGGTTATGGTTTGTTATCTGCTTCTGTGAATAATCCCAATTTAGTAGATTATAATCAGTGGGCTATGACGGCTTCAGGAAATTGGCTAAATGTAACGGCAACAAATACAGATATTGCTTTGATTAATGTTAGCAATCAACTTTATAAATTGGTTGGAAATTCACCTGTGTTTTTGACTGCTTTTAATCAAATGTCTCTTGATGCTAGATTTGCTGAAAATAACTTTGTGGTAACAACACAGAACTATGTTTATGTTTTTAATAATCAGTTAAATGAGATTTTTAGAGTTGATAATTCAGTTGATACAGCAACAAGGTTTACTTGTGCGACAGTTCTAAATGATAAAGTTTATATTGGAACACAAGAAAAAGGAGTTTTAACCACAACTCAGTCCAATAGTACTTCTTTTCTAAATATTACGCCTAATTGTCCTGATAGAAATAGAATATTTGCAGTGAAATCTTTTTCAAATGGAATTTGGACAGTATATGGAGATCATACAATTTATTATAATCCATTCCCTTTGGATGCATTAAATGTAAGTCGTTTTGAAGATAAAGTTGGATGGAGTTCAATACCATATTCAGATTTATTTAGTGCAAAATCTATTGTTAGAATTGAAACGCATCCTGATGATGAGAAAAAGGTTTTTTTTAGTTCTTACCATTCGGGACTTTTAAGCTTTCAAAACAATGTTCCTTCGTTGATATACAATGCAAATAATAGTTCTTTACAAACAATTTTGCCTCAACTACCAACGGAGAATATTAGAGTAAATGGACTTGCCTTTGATAAAAACAACAATCTATGGATGACAAACTCTTTAGTTCCTAATGGACTTCATGTGTTAAGGTCTAATGGGCAGTGGCAAGGATATAACTTACCAGTATTACAAAACCCATCAGTGGTAAGCTATGGAAGAATGGCTATAGATAAAAACGGAACTAAATGGATTTGTTCCAATAGTGGAGGAATAATTGGATTTAATGAAAATTACAATAATAGATGTTTAAGATTAACAGAAGGAAGTGACGTTGGAAATTTACCAACAAGCGATGTTAGGGCTGTTGCTGTTGATAATAAAAATAAACTTTGGATAGGAACCGCTTATGGACTTCGTGTGATGTCAAGTGTTGATTCTTTTTTAAATCAAGATCAATTGACTTCAAACTCAATAATTATATTAGAAGATGGATTAGCTCAAGAACTTTTATATAATCAGTTTATAACTGATATTGTTGTTGATGGAGCTAATAATAAATGGATAGGAACTGCCGGTGCTGGTGTTTTTTATATTTCTGATGATGGTCAAAAAACGTTCAATATTTTTACAAAAGAAAACTCTCCATTGCCTAATAATACAATCAACGATATAGAAATCAATAAAGTCACTGGAGAAGTGTTTATTGCTACCGAAGGCGGGATGGTTTCTTATAGAGGTAATGCTACCTCTGGAACTGAAAATTTAGAAAATGTTGTTGTTTTTCCTAATCCAGTAAGACCTGAATATAGTGGTAATGTTTCTATCGCAGGCTTAATAGATAAGTCAAATGTCAAAATCACTGATATAGAAGGGAATTTAGTTTTTGAAGCTGTATCTCAAGGGGGAACAGTAATTTGGGATACTAAAAATTTTGGTGGTAAAAAAGTAGCTTCTGGAGTTTATATGGTAATGGTTTCAGCTGAAGATGGAGCGCAAACCAAAGTTAAAAAAGTTATGATTGTCCGTTAATGTTGGTGAAAACAAAAGCCATTGTCTTGAGTGCATTAAAGTATCAAGAAAAATCGTTGATAGTTAAATGTTTTACTCTTTCAGAGGGTTTAAAGAGTTACTTTGTTCCAAGTGCTTTTTCTTTAAAAAAATCGAATCAAAGAATAGCTTATTTTCAACCATTAACACTCATTGAAATTGAGGCAAATCATAAAAATAAAGCGTCTTTGGAATATTTTAAAGAGGTCAAAATTTCTTTCCCATACACAAGTATTACAACAAATATTTTTAAGAGCACTATTGTTATTTTTCTTTCAGAGGTTTTGCATCATGCTATAAAAGAGGAAGAAAAAAACGAATCACTTTTTACCTTTCTTGAAACTGCTTTAATTTGGTTAGATACACATGATGAAATAGCTAATTTTCATTTGATTTTATTGTTAGAAGTAACCAAGTTTTTAGGTTTTTATCCTGATGATTCTGATGTAGATTTTCCTTTTTTTGATATCGTTGAAGGTAATTTTTCGCTTCATCAAGGAATGAATTCGATTGCTCAAAATGAAAGTCTTTTGCTCAAAAAATTAATGGAGCTTAAATTCGATTCAGATCTAAAACTTTTTACTTCTTCAGAACGACAAATAGTGCTTAAAATACTTTTAGATTATTATGCTATTCACTTGGATGGATTTAAAAGACCAAAGTCTCTTGAGGTGCTAAAAGAAGTATTTTCATAACATCATTCATTTTTTTAGTGAATTCCTAGTTTTTTAACCAATTTTTACCATTCTTTCTTTGGCTATTGCCTTATAAATCACTACTTTCGCGGATTGATTTTACAAAACGACAATTTAGCATGAAATTCAATGAATATAAAGGACTTGACTTGCCAACAGTTGCATCTGAGGTTCTTGATTTTTGGAAAAAAAACAACGTCTTTGACCAATCTATAACTTCTCGTGAGGGAGCTACACCGTATGTGTTTTTTGAAGGGCCACCTTCAGCAAACGGATTGCCGGGTATTCACCACGTGATGGCTCGTGCGATTAAAGATATTTTTTGTCGTTATAAAACTCAAAAGGGATTCCAAGTAAAGCGTAAAGCAGGTTGGGATACTCACGGTTTGCCTGTAGAATTGGGTACTGAAAAAGAATTGGGTATCACTAAAGAGGATATCGGAAAAACAATCTCGGTTACTGAATACAATGAAGCATGTAAACGTACCGTGATGCGTTATACTGATGTTTGGAATGACCTTACCGAAAAAATGGGGTATTGGGTAGATATGGAAGATCCATATGTGACTTACAAATCTAAGTATATGGAATCGGTATGGTGGTTGCTTAAACAAATCTATGATAAAGAATTGTTATACAAAGGTTATACAATACAACCTTATTCGCCAAAAGCAGGAACTGGTTTATCTTCTCATGAAGTTAATCAGCCAGGTTCGTATCGTGATGTAACTGATACTACAATTGTAGCTCAGTTTAAAGCTGTCGAAAATACATTACCAGCTTTCTTGAAAGGTTTTGGCACTATTTATTTCTTGGCTTGGACGACTACACCTTGGACATTACCTTCGAATACAGCATTAACCGTTGGGCCTAAAATAGATTATGTTTTAGTGAAGACATTCAATCAATATACTTTCGAACCAATTAATGTAATTCTTGCTAAGCCATTAGTTGGAAAACAATTTGGTGTAAAATATTTTGTAGCAGAAACGGAAGAAGATTTTACTAATTACAAATCTGAGGATAAAAAGATTCCTTATCAAATCGTAGCTGAATGTAAAGGTGCTGATTTAGTTGGAATCAAATACGAACAATTATTGCCTTGGGCATTACCATATCAAACGCCAGAAAATGCTTTCCGAGTAATTTCTGGTGATTTCGTAACGACAGAAGACGGTACAGGTATCGTACACACAGCCCCAACATTTGGTGCAGATGATGCTAAAGTAGCGAAAGAAGCTACGCCTGAAGTACCGCCAATGCTAGTATTGGATGAAAACGGAAATCCAGTGCCATTGGTAGATTTACAAGGTAAATTTGTTGCGCAATTAGGTGAATTTGGTGGCAAATATGTTAAAAACGAATACTATAATGACGGTGAAGCACCAGAAAAATCAGTTGATGTAGAAATCGCGATTTTATTAAAGGAGCAAAACAAAGCTTTCAAAGTAGAAAAATATGTACACAGTTACCCGCATTGTTGGAGAACTGACAAACCAATTTTATACTATCCATTAGATTCTTGGTTCATCAAAGTAACTGAAATCAAAGATAGAATGTTCGATTTGAACGAAACAATCAACTGGAAGCCAAAAGCTACAGGAGAAGGTCGTTTCGGGAATTGGTTGAAAAATGCTAACGACTGGAATTTATCTCGTTCACGTTACTGGGGTATTCCATTACCGTTATGGAGAAATGAAGAAGGAACTGAAACACTTTGTGTTGGTTCAGTAGAAGAATTGTATAATGAAATTGAAAAAGCGGTTGCAGCTGGTTTCATGACTGAAAACCCATACAAAGGTTTCCAAGTAGGCAACATGGATGAATCAAATTACGATTTGGTTGATTTACATAAAAATGTTGTCGATAACATCGTGTTGGTTTCTGCTTCGGGTAAACCAATGAAGCGTGAAACAGATTTAATTGACGTTTGGTTCGATTCAGGAGCGATGCCTTATGCACAATGGCATTATCCTTTTGAAAATAAAGATTTAATCGATGGTCATAAATCATTTCCAGCTGATTTCATTGCGGAAGGAGTAGATCAAACTAGAGGTTGGTTCTATACATTGCATGCTATAGGAACCTTGGTTTTCGATCAAGTAGCTTATAAAAATGTTGTGTCAAACGGATTGGTGTTAGACAAAAACGGACAAAAAATGTCAAAGCGTTTAGGTAATGCGGTAGATCCTTTTAAAACATTAGAAGAATATGGTCCTGATGCTACGCGTTGGTATATGATATCTAACGCAAACCCTTGGGATAACTTGAAATTTGACATTGAAGGTGTGGCGGAAGTACGTCGTAAATTCTTTGGTACATTATATAATACCTATTCGTTCTTTGCGTTATATGCGAACATAGACGGATTTAAATATGCTGAGGCTGAAGTGCCTTTGGCAGAAAGACCTGAAATCGATCGTTGGATTTTGTCTGAATTACACACATTAATCCAATTGGTTGATGAGGCGTATGCAGATTATGAGCCAACAAAAGCTGCTCGTGCTATTTCTGACTTTGTTCAAGAAAATTTGAGTAACTGGTACGTTCGTTTATGTAGAAGAAGATTCTGGAAAGGTGAGTATGGAACAGATAAAGTTGCAGCATATCAGACACTTTATACGTGTCTTGTGACCGTAGCAAAATTATCTTCACCAATCGCTCCATTCTTCATGGATAGATTGTATAAGGACTTGAATGCCGCTACAACTAAGGAAAAATTCGAAAGTGTTCACTTAGCAGATTTCCCTGTTTCGGTTGAAAACTTTGTTGATAAATCACTGGAAAGCAAAATGTTGAAAGCACAAACAGTTTCATCATTGGTTTTATCACTTCGTAAAAAGGAGATGATAAAAGTGCGTCAACCCTTGCAAAAGGTTATGATTCCTGTACTTGACAAAGTTCAACGTGCTGAAATCGAAGCGGTTTCTGACTTGATTAAAGCAGAGGTAAATGTAAAAGAAGTTGAGCTTTTAGATGATGCTTCTGGTATATTAGTGAAACAAATTAAACCAAATTTTAAAGCTTTAGGGCCAAAGTTTGGAAAAGATATGGGTCTGATTTCCAAAGAAATACAAGGTTTTTCGCAAGAACAAATCGCAGAAATAGAGCGAAATGGCGAGATTTCTATTGTTATTTCAGGAAATAATGTTAATTTAACAACTCAAGATGTGGAAATTTCTTCACAAGATATTGAGGGTTGGTTGGTTGCTAATTCAAACGGTATAACAGTAGCATTAGATATAACAATTTCTGATGAATTAAGAAAAGAGGGTATCGCTAGAGAATTAGTAAACAGAATTCAAAATATCCGTAAAGATTCTGGTTTTGAAGTAACTGATAAAATAAAGGTTACCATGCTTAAAGATGGTATAATTCAAGAAGCGATAGAAGCTAATTCAGATTACATTAAATCGGAAACCTTAACAGAAGAACTAGTTTTTGCAGAAAGTATCGATAATGGTACAGAAATTGAGTTTGATGAACTAAGAACTAAAATATTAATTTCAAAATAGAGGAAATTATGGTGGAAGAACAAATTAGATATTCTGATGCTGATTTAGCAGAATTCAAAGAATTGATCCAAAAAAAATTAGAAAAAGCTAAAGGGGATTTGGACTTAATAAAAAGTGCTTACCTTAATGACTTGAACAACGGGACTGATGATACATCACCAACATTCAAAGCCTTTGAAGAAGGAAGCGAGACAATGTCTAAAGAAGCCAATTCACAACTAGCAATTCGTCAGGAAAAATTTATTCGTGATTTGAAAAATGCTTTAATTCGTATCGAGAATAAAACGTACGGAATCTGTAAAGTGACAGGAAAACTTATAAATAAAGAAAGATTAAAGCTAGTTCCTCATGCAACAATGAGCATCGAAGCTAAGAACTTGCAACGTTAATCTTTTATTAAAAGAACTGAACGCTCCTTTTTGGAGCGTTTTTTATGTAATAATGTTTATTTTTGTGCTTCAAATAAACAATAATGAAATCGCTCTGGCTATTAGTTGGTTTAGTATAATCAAAAATAAGCGATTACATTTGACAGCTAAAGAGCAATAAATATTTACAAATGAATTTAAAGAAAGCCTATTTAATCGTCTTTTTGGTTTTATTAATTGACCAGATTAGCAAAATATATGTAAAAACTCACTTTATACTTCATGAAGAGGTTGAAGTTCTTAGTTGGTTTAAAATCTTATTCATAGAAAATGAGGGAATGGCTTGGGGTGCTGAGATACCGGGAGCTTATGGTAAAATTTCTTTAACTTTATTTCGTATTCTTGCAGTTTTTGGAATAGGATATTGGTTGTGGGACTCCGTTAGAAAAAATGGATCAAAGCTTTTAGTTATTGCTATTTCTTTAATTTTAGCAGGTGCATTTGGAAATATTATAGATTCTGTTTTTTACGGACGTATTTTCAATGAAAGTTCATTTGAAGTAGCAACAATGTTTACTAAAGAACCTTATGGAAACTGGTTTTATGGAAAAGTAGTGGATATGTTTTATTTTCCTATTATAAAAGATTTTCCTATGCCTGAATGGGTTCCGTTATTGGGAGGTAAAAACTTTACTTTCTTTAATGCCATTTTTAATGTAGCCGATGTTGCTATTTCTACAGGTGTTGGAATTTTGATAGTCTTTAATAAAAGAGCTTTTGGTAAATAATAGTATATAAAGAAAAAGACCTCAAATGAGGTCTTTTTCTTTATTAATGATTTCCATGTGCATGTCTTCTGGCACTTCTATCTCCAGATATTTTTTTAGCTTGCCCTGGAGGAACTCTCTTGTGTTTTACCACTACTGTTCTTGTAGGTCTTGGGTGATGAACATGAACACAACTTGAAAATAGTGTCGCTACTAAAATAAAAGCGACAAAAGTTAGGTTTCTTTTGTAAAATAGATTTTTCATGGGTTAAGTTTTAGGTTTTGCGAATATAACTAAAACTTTATAACTCCAAAGGGTGTTATACAATAATCTAATTTTATATCAGTTTCTAAAACATCTTCAATGACATCTTCTGGATCAAAGTAAGAAAGACCTATTTTTACAACATCTGCCTTGCATTCACTTAAAAATTTGTCATAAAAACCTTTTCCGTAACCAACTCTATTTCCTTTTTTATCGTAAGCTAAAAGAGGTACAAAAACTACATCAATTTTACTTGTTGGAACTTCAATACCATCTTCTGGTTCTGGTATTCCAAAAGTATTGACTTTTATTTTGGTATTATCGGTCAATAAATAATGTTGCATAGATAAATCTTCAAAATTTGATTTAGAAATCACTATTTCTTTATCTCTGCCTGCTAGAATTTGAAGAATGAATTCGGTGTTGATTTCTTTCTGTTTTTCTATTGGTAAAAAAAGATGAAAGTAAGTCTTATCCCATATAGGTAAATCAATGCAATGATTTGCAATTAATAGACTCTCATTCATGATTTCATCAAAAGTGAGCGATTGTCTTAAATTTTTGTATTTAGTGCGCAGTTCTTTTTTATCCATGGGAGCAAAAGTAAAAAGAAAAATTCAGTTAACTTTGTTCGTCTCTGAAATCAGAAAACAACAATTAAAATTCTTTACCTGATGCTTTCTTCTTTAGAATTACAAATTCAAACTCTTCCTGATAATCCTGGAGTCTATCAATATTATGATAAAGATGGAAAAATCCTCTATGTAGGAAAAGCAAAAAATTTAAAGAAAAGAGTTTCTTCTTATTTCAATAAAGTGCATGATAATGCCAAGACTAATGTTTTGGTAAAAAAAATTGTAAGTATTAAACATATTGTTGTCCCAACAGAAACAGATGCACTTTTGTTAGAAAACAATTTGATTAAAACGTTACAGCCGCGTTATAATGTATTATTAAGAGATGATAAAACCTATCCGTGGATATGTATTAAAAATGAGCGTTTTCCTCGAATTTTTTCAACTAGAAAAATGATCAAAGATGGCTCAGAATATTTTGGTCCCTATACAAGTTTTAAAACAGTACATACAATTTTAGATTTAGTAAAAGAATTGTATCCTCTTCGAACATGTAATTTTGATTTAAGCAAAGCAAATATTGATAGTGGGAAGTTTAAAGTTTGTTTAGAGTATCATATTGGAAATTGTAAAGGCCCATGTGAAGGCTATGAATCAATAACTAATTACGAAAAGCAGGTTCAGGCTATTCGTGAAATTTTAAAAGGAAATTTTAAGGAGAGTTTAAAAGAGTTCAAAAAACTCATGACTGATCTCGCCGTGGAAATGAAGTTTGAAGAAGCTCAAAAAATAAAAGAAAAGATAGAGGTCCTTGAAAATTACCAAGCTAAATCTACAATCCTAAATCCTAAAATGTCAAATATAGATGTGTTCTCAATTGTTTCAGATGAAAGTATGGCTTATGTCAATTTTCTTCAAATATCATATGGAGCTATTGTACGTTCACATACTTTGGAACTTAAAAAGAAATTAGAAGAAACAGATGAAGAACTATTAGAGTTAGCTGTTGTTGAATTACGAGAGCGTTTTCATCTTAATTCTAAAGAAATTATTTTGCCATTTGAATTGGATTTTGGTGATAAAATAAAAGTTACCGTGCCTCAATTAGGAGATAAAAAACAAATTTTAGAATTGTCTCAGCGTAATGCGAAATATTATAGATTGGATCAATTAAAACAAATTCAAATTGTAGATCCAGACCGACATACAAATCGCATCATGGCACAAATGCAAAAAGATTTACGTTTGTCGGTAGAACCAAGGCATATTGAGTGCTTTGACAACTCTAACATTCAAGGAACAAATCCAGTTTCGGCTTGTGTTGTGTTTAAAGATGGAAAACCAAGTAAAAAAGACTATCGTCATTTTAATATAAAAACGGTTGAAGGTCCTAATGATTTTGCTTCTATGGAAGAAGTGGTTTATAGACGCTACAAAAGATTACTCGATGAAAATGAACCATTACCGCAATTAATTATCATTGATGGAGGAAAAGGGCAATTGTCATCGGCATTAAAAAGTTTAGATGAGTTAGGATTACGAGGAAAAATAGCTATCATAGGAATTGCTAAACGTCTTGAAGAAATTTTTTATCCTGGAGATTCTGTTCCATTGTATTTGGATAAAAAATCGGAAACATTAAAAACAATTCAACATTTAAGAAACGAGGCACATCGTTTTGGAATTACTTTTCATAGAGACAAACGCAGTAAAGCAGCGATTCAAACCTCTATCGAATTAATACCTGGAATAGGCGAAAAAACGATGATTACGTTAATCAAACATTTTAAATCTGTTAAAAGATTGTCAAAAGCGACTGAAAATGAGATTTCTGAGGTTGTTGGGCTTTCAAAAGCCAAAAAAATTATCGAATTTTACAAGGAATCCAATTCATCAAAATAGAATGAAAAAATCTTTCACACTTGTTTTATTCTTTTTTCTAATCTTTTCTGCTTTTTCCCAAGAACAAAAAAAACCTAAAATTGGTTTGGTTTTGAGTGGTGGTGGTGCAAAAGGATTGGCTCATATTGGTGCGCTTAAAGAAATTGAAAAAGCAGGAATCAAAATTGACTACATAGGAGGGACTAGTATGGGGGCAATTATTGGAGGATTGTACGCTGCTGGATACACGGCTAATGAATTAGACTCTATTTTTAGGGATGTAAACACAGATGCTTTAATTCAAGACAATATTCCAAGGAAAAATAAAACATTCTATGAAAAATATAATGATGAAGTCTATGTGGTAACCTTGCCATTTCAAAAGTTTAGAGTAACTGTTCCTAAAGGATTGTCAAAAGGACTCTACAATTACAATTTATTAAGTAGACTTACCTATAAGTATAGACATGAAAATGACTTTAATAAACTTAAAATTCCGTTTTTATGTATTGCAACTAATGTTGAAAATGGTAAAGAAGTAGTTTTTAGAGAAGGTTCTTTACCTCTTGCCATTACGGCAAGCGGAGCATTTCCATCATTATTTTCTCCTGTAGAAATTTACGGCAGTTATTATATCGATGGAGGTGTAACCAATAATTATCCATTAGAGGAAGTTAAAAAAATGGGGGCAGATATAATTATTGGTGTCGATGTTCAAGATGGTCTTAAAAATATAAACCAAATTAATGGTGCTGCAGGTGTAGTTGTTCAGATATCTAACTTTCAAATGATTGAAAGAATGAAACAAAAAATTGCACAAACCGATGTTTACATTAAACCAAATATAGAAGGTTACTCAGTTATTTCTTTTGAAGATGGAGAAGCGATTATACAAAAAGGGGTTGAAGCTGCACAATTAGTAAAGGATAAACTAGAGGCTTTAGGGACTAATTACAAAACAATTAAAGAAAATAGAGCAAAAGTTGATAGTCTAGACATAAAGGGTATTGGTGTTAACGGATTAAAAAATTATACAAGATCCTACGTCTTAGGGAAATTAAGATTTAGACCAGGCGAGAAAATAAGTTATGAGGACCTTAGTAATGGAATGAATAATCTTAATGCTACTCAAAATTTTAGTTCTATTAGCTATAAGTTAGAAAAAAGAAATGAGGCCGAAACATTGATTATTAATCTTCGTGAAAATCCCGTTAGAACATATCTCAAGTTAGCGTTACATTATGATGACTTATTCAAGTCTGCTGCTTTAATAAATGTCAGTAAGAAAAATTTAATGTTCAAAAATGATGTTGCATCTGCAGACATAATACTCGGAGATAATATTCGCTATAATGTAGATTATTATATAGATAATGGATTTCATTGGAGTTTTGGAGTAAAGTCAAGTTTCGATCAATTTAAAAAGAATAGTAAAAATGACTTTAAGAACGGTATGTTAAAGTCAAAATTAGGATTAGATGAGATTGATATTGATTATCATCAGCTAACAAATCAAGCTTATGTTCAAACTATTTTTTTTCAAAAATTCCTTATTGGGGCTGGTTTAAAGCATGAGTTTATAGAAATTAACTCAAAAACAGCAGAAAATCTTGTTCCAAGAATTGATAGAAGTAACTATTTATCTGCTGCTGGTTTTATGAAGTTTGATTCCTTTACTAATAAGTTTTTTCCTAAAAGAGGATGGTATTTTTTAGGGGATGCTCAAGTGTATATGTACTCCTCAAATTATGCTAATGATTTTAAAAAGTTCACTCTTTTAAAAGCAGATATAGGTATTGTGGAAACTTTCTTTAAAACAGTTTCGGTTAAATTGCAAACAGAGGGAGGATTTGTTATTGGAGAAAACGTAAATAATATTTTTGATTTTAATCTGGGAGGATATGGTTTTCATAGATTTGGAAATTTTAAACCATTTTATGGTTATGATTATCTTTCTTTAAGTGGAAATAGCTATGTAAAGGGAAGTGCATCTGCTGATTATGAGTTTTATAAAAAGAATCATTTGAATTTTACAGCAAATTTTTCAAACATTGGAAATAAAATTTTCGATAATCAAGAGTGGCTTACAAAACCCAACTATACAGGTTATGCTGTTGGTTATGGGCTAGAAACTTTTATTGGTCCAGTAGAAATTAAGCATAGTTGGTCTCCAGAAACTAAAAAACATTTTACTTGGGTTAGTGTAGGTTTTTGGTTTTAAAAATGGATATTGTTAAATAAAAAGCAGAAAAACCTTTTTTTTGTGCAATTGTTTTCAAAAAAGCCTATTTTTGGGAGCACTAAACCAAAATTAAATTTTATGTCAATTTGGAAAAGAAAATCGATTACGCAACTTCTTACGGAAGCTGACGAATCGGAAAAAGGATTAAAAAGAACATTGTCTTCGAAAGCTCTTGTGGCCTTAGGAATAGGGGCTATTATCGGAGCAGGATTATTCTCACTTACAGGTATTGCAGCAGCAGAAAATGCAGGTCCTGCAGTAACATTATCTTTTGTTTTAGCAGCTGTTGGCTGTGCATTTGCTGGATTGTGTTATGCAGAATTTGCTTCAATGATTCCTGTAGCAGGTAGTGCTTATACATATTCTTATGCTACAATGGGAGAGTTTATGGCTTGGATCATTGGATGGGATTTAGTTTTAGAATATGCTTTGGGAGCTGCGACTGTAGGAGTTAGTTGGTCTAGATATTTTTTAGAGCTTTTAAATAAATTCGGGATACATTTGCCACCAAATTTAATTTGTTCTCCTTGGGAAACACTTAAATTAAGTGATGGTACTGTAATAGAAGGAGGTATGATAAATTTACCAGCGGTAATTATAGTTTCTTTATTGTCGCTTTTGCTTATTAGAGGTACTAAAGAATCTGCTTCTTTAAATAATTTCCTTGTAATTTTAAAAGTATCTGTAGTTATTTTATTCATCGTTTTAGGATGGGGATTCATCAATGAAGCTAATTATTCACCATATATTCCAGAAAATACTGGTGTAAAAGGGCAATTTGGTTGGTCAGGTATCGCTGCTGGTGCTGCAACTGTTTTCTTTGCATTTATTGGTTTTGATGCTGTGTCTACAGCAGCTCAGGAAGCTAAAAATCCTCAAAAAGGTATGCCAATAGGTATTTTAGGGTCATTAGTTGTTTGTACAATTTTATATGTATTATTTGCGCATGTAATGACAGGATTAGTTCCTTATCATCAGTTTGCTGGAGATGCTAAACCTGCTGCAACAGCTTTTGCAGTAACAGGATATGATTTCTTGCAAAATGGTTTAATTATTGCAATTTTAGCAGGATATACTTCGGTAATGTTGGTAATGTTAATGGGACAAAGCCGTGTATTCTATACTATGAGTAGAGATGGTTTATTGCCACCTTTCTTTGGAGAAATCCACCCTAAATTTAGAACGCCTTGGAAAACTAACCTTTTCTTTTTAGTGTTTGTGAGTTTATTTGCGGGATTTGTTCCTGTATCAGATTTAGGTCACATGGTGAGTATTGGAACACTATTAGCTTTCGTTCTAGTTTGTATAGGTATCCTAGTTATGCGTAAAAAAATGCCAGATGTTCCAAGAGCTTTCAAAACGCCTTTAGTTCCATTTGTGCCAATTGCTGGTGTAGTTGTATGTTTGTATTTAATGTATTCACTGCCACTAGAAAGTTGGTTGCGTTTAGTTGTTTGGATGGCTTTAGGTGTTGTATTTTACTTTATTTATGGTAAGAAGAATAGTAAAATCAATAAAGAACAATAATAAGGTTCCTAAATATAATTTAAATCCCAAATTTTCATTTGGGATTTTTTGTTTTAATAACTAATAGATTTTTCCGATATTTGTAGTATTATGGAAACCACTTTCAAAGGTTTATTAGCACATTTAAAGTTCCTCATCAAGAGAAATCCTGAATGAGCGTTAGTCTTTTTTGATTTAAAACAAGAGTTTACAGTCAATGCTTTAAACTTTAATTCTAATTTTTAAACTAAAAAGAAATGCCATTTTATCATAAACTAGGAAAAATACCTCACAAGCGTCATATACAGTTCCGAAAAGAGAATGGAGATTTGTATTATGAACAATTATTCGGAACAATTGGTTTTGACGGAATGTCAACTAATATGTATCACGAAAATAGACCTACACAGGTTAAGGAAATCAGAAAACAATATTCTGTAGCGCCAAAAATTGCTAAAGCAAATAATATTCAATCCTATAGACTTCGTGGTTTTCAAGTAGAACCAACAGATGATTTTTTAGAAAGCAGAAAGATTGTGCTTACCAACTCTGACTGTCACATAGCTTTGGCAGCGCCAAAAAAATCTACTACTGATTATTTTTACAAAAACACTGATTCTGATGAGGTGATTTTTATTCACCGTGGTACTGGAAAACTAAGAACCATGCTTGGTAACTTAGATTTTAAGTATGGTGATTATTTAGTTATTCCTCGTGGAATGATTTATAAAATTGATTTTGATACAGAAGATAATCGTTTATTTATTGTAGAATCACATCGTCCAGTTTATACCCCAAAACGTTATCGTAACTGGTTTGGTCAATTGTTAGAACATTCTCCTTTTTGTGAAAGAGACATACGTCAGCCACAAGAATTAGAAACTTATAATGAAAAAGGTGAATTTGTTATAAAGGTTAAAAAGAAAGATGAAATCTTTGAAATGGTTTATGCTACACATCCTTTTGATGTGATTGGTTATGATGGTTTCAATTATCCGTATGCACTTTCAATTCATGATTTTGAACCAATTACTGGTAGAATTCATCAACCGCCTCCAGTACACCAAACTTTCGAGACCGATGCTTTTGTAATTTGTTCATTTGTACCTCGTTTGTACGATTATCATCCAGAGTCTATTCCGGCACCATATAATCACAGCAATATTGATAGTGATGAGGTTCTATATTATGTAGATGGGGATTTTATGAGTAGAAATGACATCGAAGCAGGGCATATTTCATTACATCCAGCTGGTATTCCTCATGGTCCACATCCTGGAGCGACAGAAAGAAGTATTGGAAAAACAGAAACACAAGAATTAGCAGTAATGGTTGATACTTTTAAACCGTTAATGGTTACCGAAGATGCTATGAAAATAGCAGATGAGAAGTATTATCAATCTTGGTTAGACTAATGAATAATAAATTACCTGCTGACCCATCAGCTTTGATATTTGGAGTAATTGCTTCAGTAATAATATTTTTAGGTTTTTGTTGTGGGTTATTAGTGTTTGTTTCGTTGGTTTTAGGGGTTATAGGATTAGTTCTTTCAATTAAAAGCCTTAAAGAATATGAAATAAATCCAACTAATTATTCATCTCAAAGCTATCAAAATGTTTATGTAGCAAAAATTGTTTGCATAATAGCGACGATTTTATCCTCTTTATATTTTATAGTTATTTTGGTTGTAGTAATAATTTATCAAGTTAGTTTATTTGATGTTTTTAAAAATAATCTAGAAGAAAACAATAATCAACAAATCAATGATTCTGTTTTTAGAATTAAAGAAAATAATATAAATGATTCAATCTACATTGATTCTACTTTTGTAGATTCAATTAAAAAGTAAAAAATATGGCACAAGAAATAAAATCAGTAGAATACGGATTAGAAAAAATATTTGAAGGAGCACAAGATTTCCTTCCGTTGTTAGGAACAGATTATGTAGAATTTTATGTGGGTAATGCTAAACAAGCCGCACATTTCTACAAAACAGCTTTCGGTTTTCAATCACTGGCTTATGCAGGATTAGAAACAGGTGTAAAAGACAGAGCCTCTTATGTGTTAAAACAAGACAAAATCCGTTTGGTTTTAACTACCGCTTTAAATAGCAATTCACCTATTGGAGAACATGTTAAAAAGCATGGAGATGGTGTAAAAGTTATTGCACTGTGGGTTGAAGATGCTCGTTCAGCTTATGAAGAAACTACGAAACGTGGAGCAAAATCGTATTTTGAGCCAGTTGTTGAAAAAGATGAAAATGGTGAAGTGGTTCGTGCCGGTATTTACGGTGCTTATGGCGAAACTGTATTTATTTTTGTTGAGCGCAAAAATTACAATGGAATCTTTTTACCTGGATATAGTGAATGGAAATCAGACTATAATCCAGAGCCAGTTGGATTAAAATATATTGACCACATGGTTGGCAATACGGGATGGAATAGAATGAATGAAGCTGTAAAATGGTTTGAAGATGTGATGGGATTTGTAAACTTTCTTTCGTTTGATGACAAACAAATTACTACTGAATATTCTGCTCTAATGTCTAAAGTAATGTCAAATGGTAATGGGCGTATAAAATTCCCTATCAATGAACCAGCTAATGGGAAAAAGCGTTCTCAAATAGAAGAATATTTAGATTTTTATGAAGATGAAGGAGTGCAGCATATTGCTATCGCTACTGATGATATTATTTCAACTGTGGCAGAAATGAAAGCTCGAGGAATTGAATTTTTAAGCACACCGCCACAAGCGTATTACGATGCGATTCCAGAAAGATTGAAAGATCATATGTCTAAATTTAAAGAAGATATCAATGAACTTCAAAGATTAGGAATCATGATTGATGCTGATGAAGAAGGATATTTACTTCAAATTTTTACGAAACCAGTAGAAGATCGTCCGACACTTTTCTTTGAAATTATTCAAAGAATGGGAGCTCGTGGTTTTGGAGCAGGAAATTTTAAAGCGCTTTTTGAATCTATAGAAAGAGAACAAGAACTTAGAGGTACTTTATAAAATATTCAATAAAATTTATCAAAATCCGAAAAATGTAGTTTTTTCGGATTTTTTCTTTTTATAAAGGCTTGATTTTTAGTCTTTTTCTAATTTTTAACTTTTAGTTTTGTTAATGTTATATTAATAAAAATTCATTTTCATTGAATAATCGTCAAAAGAAAACGTTGTAGTAACTATTGTTTTGATAAAAATATGTTAAAGTTGATTTTTTGCTATTAATAATTAAAAACCTGTTATATCTTTGCAGAGCAATTGAAAGGGGTGGTTCCCTCTTAATTGATAAATTTTCATAATTTATAGTTTTTTGGTTGGTTAATAGCATAAAAACTCAGTCAGCAATGACTGGGTTTTTTTGTTTTTTATTAACTTTGGAATGGATATTGTATTCTTTACCTAAAAAGGATATAAATTCAAAGAACATGAAACTAAAATTAATATTTCTATCTCTATTATTTACGACAGCTGTTTTTTCTCAAAAACCAGAAGCTTTTGATGTTGGTGAATGGTTTAAGTTTCGTATTCATTACGGATTAGTGAATGCGGGTTATGCCGAACTAGAACTAAAAGAAGCTAACAGAAGTGGTAAAAAGGTTTTCTATGCTGTAGGTCATGGCTATACGGTAGGTATGTCACGTTTCTTTTTTAAAGTAGATGATCATTATCAGAGTCAATTTGATAAAGAAACTACAAAACCATATCAATATCTAAGAAAAATTGATGAAGGAGGTTATACTAAAGACCAAGAAGGATTTTTTAGTCAAGAAAAAAACACTGTTTTAGTTAAAGATTACAAGCATAAGACTGAAAAGACATTTAATGTTACCGAGAATGTTCAGGACATTGTATCTTCATTTTATTATCTTAGAAATCATCCAAATATTGATAAACTTAAAGTAGGTGAGTCTATAATGATTGATATGTTTTTTGATGATGAAATTTATAAATTCAAATTAAAATACGTTGGAAAAGAAAAGCTGAGAACTAAATTTGGTAAAGTCAATACAATGATATTTAAGCCAATAGTTCAGTCTGGCCGAGTATTTAAAGAAGAAGAAAGTCTGACGGTTTGGGTATCAGACGATGAAAACAAAGTGCCTTTACGAATCAAAGCTGATTTAGCTGTAGGTTCACTTAAAGCTGATTTGGACGCTTTTAAAGGTTTAAAAAATCCATTTATGGTAATTTCAAAATAAATTATGAGTGATTATTCTGCATTAGTAAACGAGATTGACGAAAAATATAAAGCAATAAATCAAAAAACCGAAGCTCATTTAGAAGGGTTACTTTGGTCTAAACCAATAACTTATTGGGATTATATACAAACAGATGCGCTTTTAGGCTTGCAAATTCAAAGAACTACTTTGCCTGATGAAAATGTATTTATTATGTATCATCAAATCAATGAGTTGTTGTTTAAAATGATATTGTGGGAAATCAAACAAGTTTCTTATGCAGAGAAGTTAACCACTGCTTTTTTTGCAGAACGATTAATGAGAATTAGTAGATACTTTGATATGCTTACTACATCTTTTACCATTATGGGTGACGGAATGGAAGTAGAGCAGTACATGAAATTTAGACATACTTTGACTCCAGCTAGCGGTTTTCAAAGTGCGCAATATCGATTAATTGAATTTTGTTCGACAGACCTTATAAACTTAATTGATTATAGATTTAGAGCAACTATTGATAGAAATACTCCTTATGAGCATGCTTTGGAGCATTTGTATTGGCAAGCTGCGGGCAAAGATTATCACACTGGAGAAAAATCTTATTTCTTAAAACAATTCGAAGAAAAATACAAAGATTTGTTTTTACGTACCATGGAAGAATATAATACTATTAATCTTTGGAGAAAGTTTAAAGAGTTGCCAGAAGTAGATCAAAAAGATCCTGAATTGGTAAAAGCTATGCGTCATTACGATTATACTGTGAATATCACTTGGGTAATGGGACACTACAATGCTGCAAAAAAGTATATTGATAATGGAAAAGGAGATGGCGAAGCAACAGGAGGAAGCGATTGGAAAAAATATATGCATCCTAGATATCAAAGAAGGATTTTCTTTCCAGAGCTGTGGTCAGAACATGAATTAGCTACTTGGGGTGAAAATGTTTAAAAAATTATTATATTAGCATTTCTGTCAAATTTCCCAGCAATTTGGGAATAAAAATGCTTCTTTTGAAAAAATACATTGCCTTATTATTAGTTTTATTATTTGTTGTTTCTTGTAAAGAGGACAAAGTTGAGCAAAAAATACCTGTTAAAAAAGTAGAACCTATTAGATATGATTTTGGTTTTAAGTTAAACGATTTCAGTGTTATATCTGATACCATAAGAAAGGATGATACTTTTGGAAGTATTTTGCAAAAACAAAATTTAAACGGCAAGCAAATCTATGATGTAATTGCTAAAGTAAAAGATACATTTAATGTAAGGATAGTGAGGTTGGGTAAACCTTATACCATGCTTCTTTCAAAAGACAAATCAAAACGACTTCAATATTTTATCTACCAGCCTGATCAGTTAACGTATTATGTAATTGATTTTAATGATTCTATTGTTAAAGCTAAAAAAAAATTAAAACCGGTTACATTTAAAAGACGCACAGTGGCTGGTGAGCTAAATGGTTCCCTGTCAGAAACGCTGAAAAATGAAGGTGTGGCAGCTTCTTTATCTTCAAAATTAACAAGTGTATTTAAGTGGTCTATAGACTTTTTTAAATCTCAAAAAGGAGATAAGTTCGCTGTTACTTTTACAGAAAGATATATTAATGATACTATTTATGATGGTGTAGATTCTCTTGAATGTGCTTTCTTTGAATACAAAGGGAAAAAAGTTTATGCCTTTCCATTCAAACAAAATCCATCAGATAGAAAAGTTGACTATTATGATGAAGAAGGAAAAGCCTTAAAGAATTTCTTTTTAAAAGCACCTTTAAAAACAATTAACATCACTTCACGTTTTTCTAAAAGAAGGTATCATCCTGTTCAAAAATTTTTCAAACCACATAACGGAACCGATTATGCTGCTCCTCATGGCACACCTATTATGTCAACCGCAAATGGAATAGTCGAATTGGCTGGATATTCTGCTGGAAATGGGAATCACGTTAAGGTAAAACATGATAAAACTTACTCTACTCAATATTTGCATATGTCTAAAATTTTGGTCAGAAAAGGGCAGCATGTTAGACAAGGTCAGATAATTGGTAAAGTTGGTAGTACAGGTTTAGCAACTGGTCCTCATGTGTGTTATAGGTTTTGGAAAAACGGCAAACAAGTTGATGCTTTAAAGCTAAAGCTTCCTAATTCTGCTCCTATGGATAAAAAGAACTTGCCAAAGTTTATTGCTTTTATGACTCCATTAAAAAGAGAACTGGACAGTATAGCAGCAATTAAATAGTTGTGCTTTTTTTATATGAAAATAAGAACTTTAATAATTGTTTTATTTTTAAATATACTAATGCTTAGTTGCTTAGAAAATAATTCTAGACAAGAAAACAATTTATCAATGAATTTAAATAATCAATTTGAAGAATGGGTTAAGAATATCAATTCAAACGAAAAAATTGAAAATAATATTAAGGCTTTCAATTTTGGATTATTTGAAACCGAAAATGGATATACGATGTACTTAATTGGAGCAAAGGAGTACAAAGAAAATGATGATGATTGGGCAACAGTAGTAGATTTTGAACCGACTGATAAATATTTTGAAATGGATAAGTCAATCATAAAAGATAAAGATTGGAAAGAAGTTCTAAAATTATCTACTGATCTAGTAAGTGATTATGTAAAATCGAAAGGTTTTGAAAATTCTTTTTTAAAAAATGCAGAAGTAATTACTGTTGGTTTTGATGATGGAGATTTAATAAGAATTAAGTAAAAATCCATAATTTCTAATAGCAACGTAACAATAGTTTTGTTCTGGTTTTCTGCTTATACACTATAACGTTTTCGTAAAAAAACTCGTTGACATATTGGTTTTATTGATGATTTTTAGAAATCAAAGTTGTAACTTCGTTATTGATTTAATTAATAAACACTAAAAATATGTCTTTGCCATCTGTAAATCCTACTCAAACTTCAGCTTGGAAAAAATTAGAAGAGCATTATTCAGAAATTGCTAATCTATCTATGCAGGAAATGTTTGCTAATGATCCAGTAAGAGTAGAAAAATTCAATATACAATGGGGTGATTTTTTGATTGATTATTCTAAAAATAAAATCAATACAAAAACTATCAATTTATTAGTTGAATTAGCAAAAGAAGTAGGATTAGAAAAGGCAATTAAAAGTTATTTTTCTGGAGATGCTATCAACCAAACTGAAAATCGTGCTGTACTTCACACAGCTTTAAGAGCAAAACAATCAGATGTTTTTTTAGTTGATGGGCAAAATGTTATACCTGAAGTGTTTGAGGTTAAGGCTAAAATACAATCATTTACAAACGAAGTACTTTCTGGAGAGAAAAAAGGATATACAGGAAAAAAATTTACAGATATAGTTAATATTGGTATTGGAGGCTCTGATTTAGGACCTGCAATGGTTGTAGAAGCTTTACAATTTTACAAGAATGATTTAAACGTTCATTTCGTGTCAAATATTGATGGAGACCATGTAAATGAGGTTCTAAAAAAAATTAATCCTGAGACAACTCTGTTTGTTGTAGTTTCAAAGACTTTCACAACTCAGGAAACTTTAACAAATGCAGAAACGATTAGGTCTTGGTTTTTAAAATCAGCAAAACAAGAAGATGTTGCTAAACATTTCGTTGCTGTTTCAACTAATATTGCTAAAGTAACAGAGTTTGGAATTGATGCTGCTAATGTTTTTCCTATGTGGGATTGGGTTGGAGGTCGTTTTTCGTTATGGAGTGCAGTAGGTCTGACTATTAGTTTGGCTATTGGTTTTGAAAATTTTGATAAGCTTTTGTCTGGTGCTAATAAAATGGATTTACACTTTAAAGAAGCATCTTTTGATCAAAATATTCCTGTAATTTTAGGATTGTTAACAATCTGGTACAATAATTTTTTTGGAGCAGAAAGTGAAGCTTTAATCCCGTATTCGCAGTATTTGCAAAAATTTGCACCTTATCTTCAACAAGGAATTATGGAAAGTAATGGTAAAAGTGTTGATAGAAACGGTAATTTAATTGGTTATCAAACGGGAACTATCATTTGGGGAGAACCAGGTACAAATTCACAGCATGCATTTTTTCAGTTAATACATCAAGGAACAAAATTAATTCCTACAGACTTTATTGGTTTTGTTAAGCCATTATATGGAGATAAAGACCATCATGATAAATTAATGTCAAATTTCTTTGCTCAGACTGAAGCTTTATTAAATGGAAAAGCAAAAGAACAGGTTAATGATGAATTTGCTAAGCAAGGAATTGACAAAGAAAAAGCTGCTTTTTTATTGCCTTTCAAAGTTTTTTCTGGTGATAAACCTACAAACACACTATTAATAACATCTCTAACGCCAGAAACCTTGGGGTCACTTATCGCTTTATATGAACATAAGATCTTTGTTCAAGGTATCATTTGGAATATTTTTAGTTATGATCAATGGGGGGTTGAATTAGGGAAGCAATTAGCCAATTCAATTTTAGAAGAAATTAACAATTCCTTGATTAAAGAACATGATTCTTCTACAAGTTATTTATTAAATTATTATCAAAAAAATCAGCGATAATTGTTTTTTTAATATTTTATTAAATATAAGGCATTGATTGTTGTTAATTTCGCAATAAAGTCGTTTTTTGATTCTTCATATGCGTGCATAATGTTAACATTAAATTAACATTGAGCTGAAAAATTTGTTTGAATTTTGCTCCAAACAAAAAATTAAATAGCACAAATGAGGAATATGAAAAAATGGCTTTTAACAGCCTTCTTTTTCTTGAGTATTACAACAGTATTTGCTCAAGGTAAAATTTCAGGAATTATTCAAGATAATAATGGTGCACTACCTGGTGCAAATGTTGTTATTGAAGGAACTTCTACAGGAACTTCAACTAGTTTTGATGGTTCTTTTACGCTAAATTCAACATCATCTAAGGGTAATGTTGTTGTTTCGTTTTTAGGATTTACATCTAAAACTATCCCTTTTACTATTGTTGATGGTCAAGCAGATCTTGGGACTATTGTTTTGTCTGACGAAGGGAATGTATTAGGAGAAGTTGTTATTACTTCAACTATTATTGATGTTGCTAAGGATAGAAAAACTCCTGTTGCAGTGTCAACAATTAAGGCTGCAGAAATTAGAGAAAAATTAGGTAATCAAGAGTTTCCAGAAATGCTAGCAAATACACCATCAGTTTATGCTACTAAGTCTGGTGGAGGTTTTGGAGATTCTAGGATTAATATTCGTGGTTTTGACCAAAGAAACATTGCCGTAATGGTAAATGGTATGCCGGTTAATGATATGGAAAACAGCGCGGTGTATTGGAGTAACTGGGCAGGTTTATCTGATGTGACTTCTGCAATGCAAGTTCAAAGAGGTTTAGGATCTTCTAAATTAGCGATATCTTCTGTTGGAGGTACTATAAATGTTATTACTAGAACTTCAGATATGAAACAAGGGGGTTCATTTACAGCTACTTTAGGTAATAACGACTACATTAAAACTGTTGGATCTTACTCTACTGGTAAAATGAAAAATGGTCTTTCAGCTTCAGTTTTATTAGGAAATGCTCAAGGTAGTATGTATGCTGATGGAACTCAGTTTTCGGCTCAAAATTATTTTATAGGTTTAGGGTATGAAATTAATGAAAAGCATAATTTACAATTTACATTTACTGGGGCTCCACAATGGCATCACCAAAGAAGTTTTGCAAACCACCTGGGATCTTATATTAAATTTGGAGATCCAGTAAATAATGAACCGAATATTAAGTATAACTCTGATTGGGGTTTATATAAAGGTGAAGAGTTTTCTTGGGCAAGAAATTTTTACCATAAACCGGTTATGTCATTGAATTATGACTTTAAAATTAATGATAAAACAAAAATTTCATCAGTATTCTACGGTTCTTGGGGTCGTGGTGGTGGAACTGGAAGTATAGGTACATCTCCATTTAGATATAAAACTGCTGGAGGAACAGTGCCTTTTGATGATTTTGCTGCATTTAACAGAGGTCAGTATGTTGCTGCTAACGATCAAATTGTATATGGTGGAAACTTGCCTGGTACGCAAGTGGCTCCTAATGCTCAAGGACAATATATCACTAATAGAAGTTTAGGTTTTACAAGAAGAGCTTCAATTAATTCTCATGACTGGTACGGTGCAGTTATTAACTTCAATAGAAAGCTAACAGATAAGTTAACATTAGATTTTGGTCTCGATGGAAGAACTTATACAGGTTACCATTTTAGAAATGTTAATGATAGATTAGGAGCTGATGGATACCAAGCTAATTTAGCAACTACATCTGGAGGTATTTATCTTGCAAATGATGTTAATAATCCAACAAGAACTTTGTATGAAACATATTCTGCTTCTCCTAGTTTTAATCCATTTACAAACGTTAAAGATCAAGAGAAAATAGAATACAATAATAATGGTTATGTAAGATGGTATGGAGCGTTTACACAATTAGAATATTCTACAGAAAAATTATCAGCTTTCATTCAAGGATCTGTGTCTCAACAAGGATTTAGCAGAGAAGATTTGTTTCAATATAAAAACGATGATCCATTGCAAAAAACTGATTTTGAAAATTATCTTGGAGGAAATATTAAAGGAGGGTTGAATTATAATATTGATGAGAAAATGAATGTTTTCGCTAATGCAGGTTATTATTCAAAACAGCCAAATTTCCAAGCAATATATAGAAACAATAAATCTATTGCTTTTGATAATGATAATGAAAAAATATTAGGATTTGAAGTAGGTTATGGTTATAAATCTAATATATTCAATGCTAACTTCAATGCATATTATACTTCTTGGAAAGATAGATACCAAAGAACAAGTGATCCTGATCCAAATAATAGAAATGGTTATTTTGAGGCATTTGGTGTTGATGAAATTCACAAAGGAGTTGAATTAGAATTGAATGTTAAACCTTTTTCAGGTCTAACCATTAATGGTATGGCATCTTATGGAGATTGGTATTATAATGGTCAATCTGATTATCAAAAATTTGACCAGAATAATGCTTTTCTTACTGAAGGAAAATTATTATTAGATAAAGTTAAGGTTGGAGACGTATCTCAATTTAATTATAGTATTGGAGCTAACTGGCAAATAATCAAAGGTATAAAAGTTGATGCGAACTATAGATATTCTGACAATTTGTTTGCAAGTATAGAGCCAGGTAGATTTTCAGAAGAGAATACAAATATTAAGGGAACTTTAGAATTACCTTCATATGGATTAGTAGATGCTGGTTTGTCTTTTAAAATTCATAGAACTAAGGATAGTAAAGATTCATTCAATTTTAGAATTAACGTAAACAACCTTTTAGATAAAGTTTATATTGCTGAGTCAAGAACTAATCAATTTGTTGCTTCTCAAAGTGAATTTGATGGTAATACAGGAGATGGAAAAGGTATTTTACAAAATGGTTCGATTGTAGCTTCTGGTAATTTAAAATCTGCTACACCAGGAGAAGGTCAATATGCTACTTACCAAGATTATTTAAATAGAGGAACTTGGAATGGTGTTGATTTAAGAAATCAAGTTTTCTTCGGATTTGGTAGAACTTGGAACTTAACTTTCCGTTACGAATTCTAATAACTAGGATATCAATAATTTAGAAAAACCATTCGCATTGCGAATGGTTTTTTACTTATATTTGTTTAAACTAAAACAAACAAAATGTACGAATTTATTCAAAAATTTCACTCTGGATGGGCTTATTTAGCTTTGCTATTATTAGTTGTAGCAGTTATTAATAGCGCTATTGGTTTCTCTTCAAAAAAAGAATTTACAGCAAAGGATAGAAAGATTGCTTTATTTGGTTTAATCGCTACTCACATTCAATTGGTAGTTGGTCTTATACTTTATTTTGTTTCTCCATTAGGACTTGCTGGATTTAATATGAAAGATGCGGCATTAAGACTTACTTCAATGGAGCATCCATTAATAAACATTATTGCGATAGTTTTAATCACAATTGGTTGGTCAAAACATAAAAAACAAACTGACAATACTGCAAAATTCAAATCTATTTTAGTAGGTTTCGGATTAGGCTTATTGCTTATATTGTCACGTATTCCATGGACTTCATGGTTAGCCTAAAAAATAAAAGCCCTTTTTAGGGCTTTCTTTTTCAATAAGGGTACGGTATTTGTAAAAGAGTGTGTAATGTTAAAAAATAATAATTATGATAAATCGTTTTTTATTGGTAATTACCACGATATTAACAATGGTACTTGTTTCGAGTTTTTCATGTAAAAATTTTAAAAAAGAGCAGCCTTTGTTTTATATGTATGCTGATACAGTAAAGCAAGATACTGTTAAAGTCGATTCTACGCTAATAGACAGCCTTATAATTGAAAAGGAGGGTGATTATAATTATAAATTATACAAAAGTAAAGGTTATGCTACTCATTACGCTAATAGATTTAATGGTAGGCGAACAGCTAGTGGCGAACGCTTTGACAATAACAAATTAACTGCAGCACATAGAAAATTACCTTTTGGAACCAAAGTGCGAGTTACAAACTTAGCTAATGGAAGAACGATTATAGTAAAAATCAACGATCGTGGTCCTCATGTTAAAGGAAGGGAAATTGATTTGTCTAATAAAGCCTTTATGTATTTAGCTTCTAAAAAAGCTAGGGGTGTTATGCCTGTAAAAATTGAAATCGCAATAAAAAAATAATTACCAAGTTTTAAAAGGATTATTACTCAGATAGGCGTTATAGTAACGTTTATCTGAAGTAATTTCTTCACCTAACCAATAAGGTTTTTTAAAGGTTTCATCTTCAGTTTGAAGTTCAATTTCGGCCATAATTAAACCTTCATTATCTCCGTTAAAAATATCTACTTCATAAATATGATCGCCAAATGGGATTTCGTATCTTATTTTGTCTATTACACCCTTTTCACAGAGTTTTAATAATTCTTCAGCATCTAAGATATCAATTTCCTTTTCCCATTCCATTCTGGTAGTTCCAGACTCATTACTTATTCCTTTAATGGTAAGATATCCTTTGTTGCCTTTAATTCGTACACGAACGGTTCTTTCGGGAGTTGAGTTTAAGTAACCCTGTACAATTCTATTTTTTGTAGTAGCCAAAGTGATAAAATCAAGATTTTTGACTAAAAATTTGCGTTCAATTTCTAACATAAATTAAAGGTATTAAATTTACAGTATGGAAGAAAACCAAACTCGTAAAATAATTCATGTCGACATGGATGCTTTTTATGCATCTGTTGAGCAAATGGATAATCCCGAATTAAAAGGGAAGCCATTAGCTGTTGGCGGAAGTGAAGTACGTGGCGTGGTTTCGGCGGCGAGCTATGAGGCAAGAAAATTTGGAGTTAGAAGTGCAATGAGTGGTGTTCAAGCCAAACGGTTGTGTCCTGAATTAATATTTGTGCGTCCTCGATTTGATCGATATAAGGAGATTTCTAAGAAGATTAGAGCCATATTTAAAGATTACACAGATCTTGTTGAGCCGCTTTCTTTAGACGAAGCCTATTTAGATGTTACGGTTAATAAAAAGGGCAATCCAAGTGCTACTTTAATAGCTCAAGAAATACGAAAAAGAATTTTTGAAGAAGTTGGTCTTACGGCTTCTGCAGGTATTTCTGTAAATAAATTTGTTGCAAAAATCGCCTCGGATTATAATAAGCCTAATGGTCAAAAAACAATTAATCCTGAAGAGGTTGAGTCTTTTTTGGAATCATTGGATGTTAAAAAGTTTTATGGAATAGGTAAAGTAACAGCCGAAAAAATGTACCAATTAGGAATTTATACAGGTTCTGATTTAAAGGCTAAAACTATTGAATTCCTGGATGAACATTTTGGTAAAAGCGGACGGCATTATTTTTATTTAGTTAGAGGAATATCCAACAGTGCTGTAAAACCAAATAGGACAGCCAAATCTGTTGCTGCTGAGCATACTTTTTATACTAATTTAACGTCGGAAGTTTTTATGGAAGAAAAGCTAGAACGGATCGCCGAAGAACTTTCTCGAAGATTACAAAAACATAAAATCTCTGGTAAAACAGTAACACTAAAAATTAAATATTCTGATTTCAGTCAACAAACCAGAAGCAAAACGCTTCCTTACTTTATTTCTGATAAAGGATTATTGTTTGAAAATGCAAAGGAGTTATTGTATCAAGAAAAAATGAAAGATTCGGTGCGATTACTGGGTATTTCATTGGCTAACCTAAATACTGAAATAAAAAAAACCGTAGTGGTACAACTACGGTTTGAATTCTAATAAATATTTTTTACTCTATTTCTGATATTCTCAAAGTATTTACCATTCCCTTATTGGCAACTGGCATTGCGGCAAGGTTTACTAGTAAATCACCTTTAGAAACAAATTTATTTTCTTGAGCTATTTTATTGATGTCGTCAATAGTATCGTCTGTGCTAACAAACTTGTCGTAGTAAAAAGCATTAACTCCCCATAGTAAATTTAACTGGGTTAAAATACGTCTGTTTGAAGTAAATACCAATACGTGAGCATGAGGTCTCCAGGCTGAAACTTGAAAAGCAGTATAACCACTATTTGTTAATGTTGTTATGGCTTTTGCATCTATGTCATTAGCTAAAATTGCCGCGTGGTAACAAATATGTTTTGTGATAAAACGATTTGTTTTTATTTGCGGTTGTTTTTGAGGAACTTGAACCAGTGGCGAATCTTCAACAGCTTCAATGATTTGAGTCATTTTCTCAATTACCTGAACTGGATAATTACCTACTGATGTTTCTCCAGAAAGCATTACTGCATCAGCACCATCCATTACAGAGTTTGCTACGTCATTAACTTCCGCACGAGTTGGAGTTAAGCTTGTAATCATTGTTTCCATCATTTGCGTTGCAACAATTACAGGGATACGCGCTAATTTTGCTCTGTGTATTAATTTCTTCTGAATTAAAGGCACTTCGTGTGCTGGAAGTTCAACACCTAGGTCTCCACGAGCTACCATTAAACCATCACAATGTGCTACAATTTTATCAATGTTTTCTACTGCTTCTGGTTTTTCAATTTTAGCTACAATTGGAATTTTATGTTCAGAATGTTTTTCAATTAAGTCTCTTAAATCTTTTAAATCTTCAGGAGTTCTCACGAATGATAATGCGATCCAATCTACTTGGTTTTCAATTGCAAAAATAGCATCCTTTATATCTTTTTTAGTTAACGCCGGTAGTGATACCTTAGTGTTAGGAAGGTTTACACCTTTTTTAGATTTTAATGGGCCTCCTTGAATAACTTTACAAACTACTTTGTTTGCTTTTTTGTCGCTTGAAACTGCTTCAAAAATAAGTTTACCATCATCTAATAATATTTTTTCGCCAGGTTTTACATCCTGAGGGAATGACTTATAAGTCATGTAAACATTATCAGGTGTTCCAGGTACATCATCTGTGGTTTGGAAAGTTACTAGTTCTCCTTCTTTTACAACAACATCTTCTTTCATTACACCAACACGTAATTTCGGACCTTGTAAGTCAGCCAGAATAGCTGTGTTGTAATTGTTTTCTTGATTGATTTCGCGTATGATTCTAATTCTTTCAGAAACATCATCATAGTCAGCATGAGAAAAGTTAATGCGAAATACATTAACACCTTCTTCAATCATTTTCTTTATAACTTCTTTTGTGCTGCACGCGGGCCCAAGAGTAGCCACAATTTTTGTTTTTTTACTTGTAGGCATTTTCTAAAAAATTAAATTGTTTTTTGATTTGATTTCATTTGGGTCAACTTCATAAACCGTACTTACCAAATCGATTCCTTTTATTTTTGTAATTATTTCTTTGGTTTTAATTTGATTATCATGTTCGATTTTCAAAAAAAAATCTACTTTTTTTAAATCTGAAACTAAACTAACTTGAGTTGCTACATTACTATCTTCAAATAATGAAGCATTTTTGTTTTGTACGGGTAGTTCAATTTCTTGTTTGTTTTGTATTAAATCCCAAGCCATCATTTCTGTCTCATCTTCAAAAGTAAATCTTGAAAAAGAGGTTTTTTGTTTATTAATTTCTATTGGGATTTCGTTTTCGTTTTTTGATAGCATTATAGAAAGCGATTGATTTATTTTGAATGCTAGTCTATAATCTTCTAATGTTGTATGAATGGCAATTAACTGATAATCTACCTGATCAAAATCTTCTAATTGTAATTTGTGAATAGCCATAGATAACATAAAACAAAATGTAAATATACTACTAATTAAGTATTTAAATTGCTTTAGTGTTTTAGCTTTTTGCTAATTTATTAACGAAAACGTTTGAGTTTTTTTTATTTAAAAGAATTATTTTGTGTCAATTTGTGACTGAAAAACAAAATATGCTCTTTTTGATGCAATTTCTTCTGCTTTCTTTTTTGAAGTTGCTCTGGCTTTTGCAACTATTTTATTGTCAATGTGTAGTTTAACTCCAAAGTGTTTAAGATTTCCAGTGCCATTATCATCATAAATTTCATAATGAAACTGTTTTTTTTCTTTTTGACACCATTCAATTAGCAAACTTTTATAACTAATTACTTTTCCTTCTAATCGATCAATATCTACATAAGGCTTTATTATTTTTTTGTGAATGAATTTTTCACAAAACGAATATCCCTTGTCTAAGTAAATTGCTCCAATAAAAGCTTCAAATATATTACCATGTATGTTTTCACCAAAATGTTGAAAAGATACTTTACTTTCTACAAACTGAATAAGATTAAAATCTTTACCAAGTTCATTTAAGTGTTCACGAGATACAATTTTTGACCTCATTTTGGTTAAATAACCTTCATCGCCTGTGGGAACTTTGCTAAATAAATGAGCAGCAATAACAGATCCAAGCATTGCATCGCCAAGAAATTCTAATCGCTCATAGTTAATAGCATGCCCATTTTCATCTGTTTTATTCATCGAACGATGAGTAAAGGCTTTTTTATAGTGTTCTAAATTGTTGGGTTTAAAACCTAAAATTGAAGTGAGTTTATCAAAAAAAATCCCGTCCTCAGGAGAATGAGAACGGGAAGATTGAAATATGTTTTTGATAATTCTCATATATGGAATTACTCTGCTTTTTTGAATAAAACACAAGCATTATGACCTCCAAATCCAAAAGTATTGCTCATAGCAACTTTGATTTCTCGGTTTTGTGCTTTGTTTAATGTTAAATTTAATGAAGGGTCAATGTTTTCGTCAACAACACTATGGTTGATAGTAGGAGGGATAATGCTGTTTTTTATAGCTAATATTGAAGCAATAGCTTCGATAGCTCCAGCAGCTCCTAGTAAGTGGCCAGTCATTGATTTTGTTGAATTAATGTTGATGTTTTTAGCATGTTCTCCAAAAACTGCGCTAATTGCTTTTAATTCAGCAACATCTCCAAGAGGAGTTGAAGTACCGTGAGTATTGATATGATCAATGTCTTCAGGATTTAAACCTGCATCTTGCAAGCAGTTTTTCATAACTGCAATTACTCCAATTCCTTCAGGGTGTGGAGCTGTTAAATGGTAAGCGTCAGATGACATACCACAACCTCCAACTTCACAATAAATTTTTGCGCCACGAGCTTTTGCATGCTCATATTCTTCTAAAACCAGCGCTCCAGCACCTTCTCCAAGTACAAATCCATCACGAGTTGCGTCAAAAGGTCTTGAGGCTGTTTCTGGACTTTCGTTTCTTGTCGATAAAGCTTGCATAGAGTTGAATCCTCCCATTCCAGCAATTGTAACTGCTGCTTCTGAACCCCCAGATACAATTACGTCGCACATTCCTAAACGAATGTAGTTAAATGCATCAACTAAAGCATTTGCTGAAGAAGCACAAGCAGAAACAGTTGTGTAGTTAGGACCCATAAAGCCATTTCTCATAGAAATATGTCCAGGAGCAATATCAGCAAT
This sequence comes from Flavobacterium terrae, assembly GCF_900142035.1. GTDB lineage: Bacteria > Bacteroidota > Bacteroidia > Flavobacteriales > Flavobacteriaceae > Flavobacterium > Flavobacterium terrae. Next base: position 584,969 of record NZ_FQZI01000001.1, read on the forward strand.
CATTTTAGGTATAAAGAAAGGATTGAAACGCGGTGTTCCATCGCCTTTAGCATAAGCTAAAACTTCGTCTTGGAAAGTTTCTAAACCTCCAATACCTGCTCCCCAAATTACGCCAACTCTATATTTGTTGATTTTTTCAAGATCTAAACCTGAGTCTTTAATGGCTTCATCACTTGCAACAATAGCATATTGTGCAAATTTGTCCATTCTTCTTGCTTCTTTTTTGTCTATATAATCCTCTACGTTGAAGTTTTTTACCTCACAAGCGAATTTAGTTTTGTGTTTTTCAGTATCATAATATGTGATAGGAGCGGCACCGCTTTTTCCGCTTATTAATGCGTTCCAATATTCTTGAATATTATTCCCTATTGGTGTTAAGGCTCCTAATCCTGTTACTACTACTCGCTTTAATTGCATGTTTTAGCTGTTTTTGTTTGATATAAAAAAACCCACAGTACTTTTAATTAACTAAAAGAAACAATGGGTATTACATAAATATTTTTATGATTGTAATACAATCAATGTTTTTACAAATCTATGAAAAGATTTTGATAAAGACGTAAAAAATAACAACATCTGCAAGGGTTAAGGCTTACAGATGTTTGAGAGTATTATTTTTTAGCTTCTTCGATGTAAGAAATAGCTTGACCTACAGTAGCAATGTTTTCAGCTTGATCATCTGGAATTTGAATATCGAACTCTTTTTCGAACTCCATAATTAGCTCAACAGTGTCTAATGAATCAGCTCCTAAATCGTTAGTGAAGCTTGCTTCTGTAACAACTTCGTTTTCGTCAACACCTAATTTGTCTACGATAATCGCTTTTACTCTTGATGCAATGTCTGACATAATCTTTAATTTTAAATTTTAATTAGTTGGCAAAAATAAAAAATTTATTTAAAACCAAGTTTTTTAGTTAATAAATGTTACTACGAATTTAAAAAATTAATTTAACAAAGGATATCATTTTTAATTATTTGTCATTTATTATTCTTTTTTTTGCGTAATAAAAATTACAGTTGTTATTGAACAATTCTAGTTTGACACACTTTTAATAATATACAATAAATGAAAAGGATTGTAATATTTGCTTCTGGTTCAGGGACTAATGCTGAACAAATTATATTACATTTTAAAAACAATAATCAAGGAAACGTAGTTGGTGTTCTATCTAACAATCTGCATGCCAAAGTTTTAGAAAAAGCAAAAAATCACGATATACCTAATTTTTCTTTTGAAAAAAGTGAACTTTTAGATGGAACTGTTTTCAAGATGGTTGAGGATTTAAATCCAGATTTGATTGTTTTAGCTGGGTTTCTTTTGAAATTTCCTTCGGATATTATAAGTAGGTTTCCTAAGAGTGTTATTAATATTCACCCGGCACTTTTACCAAAATATGGCGGAAAAGGAATGTACGGAATGAATGTTCACAAGGCAATACTAGAAAATAAAGAGAAAGAAACTGGTATAACTATTCATTATGTGAATGAGCATTACGATGAAGGAGGGATTATTTTTCAGCAATCAGTAAATATTGAAAACTGTACAACTCCAGAAGAAATTGCTTTAAAAGTACAAGAACTGGAGCATCAATATTTTCCTTTAACAATACAAAAACTTATAACTCACAATTCATAACTTAAAATTGTCACATCAAGTTCATATATATACAGACGGAGCAGCTAAAGGAAATCCTGGCAATGGAGGGTATGGTGTTGTTATGGAGTTAGTGGGAACGTCTTATAAAAAAGAATTTTTTGAAGGTTTTCGACTAACTACTAATAATCGAATGGAACTTTTAGCCGTGATTGTTGGTTTAGAAAAACTTAAAAACTCCGGAATGAAAGTTTTAGTTGTTTCAGATTCTAAATATGTGGTTGATGCTGTCGAGAAAAAATGGGTCTTTGGTTGGGAGAAAATAGGTTTTAAGGGTAAAAAAAATCCTGATTTATGGATGCGTTTTTTGAAAATTTATCGTAAACACCAAGTGGATTTTAAATGGATAAAAGGTCATAACAATCATCCACAAAATGAGCGTTGTGATGAATTAGCAGTTATGGCTTCCCAACAGTCTAAGCTTTCCATAGATGCTTTTTACGAGCAAGAAAATAGTTCAATTTTATAGTTGTTTTTTAATCAGCATATTAATAGTTTTAAAAGACAAAATTCTAATTGGTTTTTACCAAAACAAAGTTGTACATTTGCGGCTTAATTTTTTTCAATTCTTTTTATGAATAAATTACTAATTGTAGGAACAGTAGCATTTGACGCTATTGAGACGCCTTTTGGAAAAACTGATAAAATTTTAGGTGGAGCTGGTACTTTTATTGGTCTTTCTGCATCTCATTTTAATTTACAATCAGCTATTGTGTCTGTTGTTGGAGAAGATTTTCCTCAAGAGTATATCGATTTATTAAAATCAAGAAATATAGATGTAACTGGTTTAGAGGTTGTAAAAGGAGGAAAGACTTTCTTTTGGAGTGGGCGTTACCACAACGACATGAATTCAAGAGATACTCTGGCTACTGAATTAAACGTATTAGCCGATTTTAACCCTGTAGTTCCTCAAAACTATCAAAATTCAGATATTGTTTTATTAGGAAATTTACATCCATTAGTACAATCAAGTGTTTTAAATCAGTTGACTGAAAAACCTAAGTTAGTAGTACTTGATACTATGAATTTCTGGATGGATTGCGCATTGCCTGAGCTTTTAGATGTTATTAAGCGAGTGGATGTTATTACAATCAATGATGAAGAAGCGCGTCAATTATCAGGAGAATATTCATTGGTAAAAGCAGCAGCTAAAATTCATACTATGGGGCCTAAATATGTGGTAATCAAAAAAGGAGAACATGGAGCTTTAATTTTTCATGGTAAAGAAATTTTCTTTGCTCCTGCTTTACCATTAGCGGATGTATTTGATCCTACTGGTGCTGGTGATACTTTTGCTGGAGGATTTGCTGGATTTATTACCCAACAAGGTGATATTTCTTTTGAAACGATGAAAACAGCTATTATTCATGGTTCTAATTTAGCTTCTTTCTGTGTAGAGAAATTTGGAACAGAAAGAATGTTGAGTTTAACAAAAGAAGAAGTGCAAAACCGTTTGAAGCAATTTAAGGCTTTAACACAATTTGACATAGAATTATCATAAATTTACGCCTCGAATTTTCGGGGCTTTTTTTATTTTTAAAATTATCGAATTTTAGATAAAAGTACTGAAATTCAAACAACTATAACAACACAACAATACAATGAGTGACGCAATTAAACACGAGTGCGGAATTGCACTTTTGCGATTAAAAAAACCTTTAGAATTCTACAAACAAAAATATGGTACTGCTTTTTATGGAGTAGAAAAAATGTACCTTCTTTTGGAAAAACAACACAATAGAGGACAAGATGGTGCTGGTCTGGCTAGTATAAAATTAGATGTTGATCCTGGGGAAAGATATATTAGCAGAATTCGATCAAATCAATCACAACCTATTCAGGATATTTTTGGACAAATTAATGCTAGAATTAATCAAGAGTTAGAGTTGCATCCAGAATACAGGGATGATGTTGCGCTTCAAAAAGAACACATTCCTTACGTAGGAGAAGTGTTTTTAGGACATGTGCGTTACGGAACTTTTGGAAAAAACAGTATCGAAAATGTTCATCCGTTTCTGCGTCAAAACAATTGGATGCATCGCAACCTAATTGTTGCTGGAAATTTCAACATGACGAATGTAAAAGAGTTATTTGAAGATTTAGTTCAATTAGGTCAACATCCTAAACAAATGGCTGATACAGTTACGGTAATGGAGAAAATTGGTCATTTTCTTGACGATGAAGTAACTGATTTGTATCAAGAATGTAAGGAGAAAGGTTTGTCAAAACAAGAAGCTTCGCCTGTTATTGCGGAAAATTTGAATATTGCAAGAATTTTAAAGCGTGCTTCAAAAAATTGGGACGGCGGTTATGCTATGGCTGGTATGATTGGTCATGGTGATGCTTTTGTAACTCGTGATCCTGCAGGAATTAGACCAGCATATTATTATCAGGATGATGAAATTGTGGTGGTAGCTTCTGAGAGACCAGTTATTCAAACCGTGTTTAATGTTCCTTTTGAATCAATTCAAGAGATAACGCCTGGTCATGCTTTGATCATAAAAAAAGACGGAAGAGTTCTTGATGAGAAAGTTAGAGAAGCTTCGGTAAAAAAAGCATGTTCGTTTGAACGAATTTATTTTTCTCGTGGAAGTGATGCTGAGATTTATCAGGAAAGAAAAGATTTAGGGAAATTAATCATGCCATCAGTTTTAAAAGCTGTTGACTATGATACAGAAAACACCGTTTTTTCTTATATTCCTAATACTGCCGAAACATCATTCTTTGGGATGGTAGAAGCAGCAAATGATTATTTGAATCACCATAAAATTAATTTAATACTTCAAAATAAAGACAATCTTTCAGCAGATCGTTTAAAAGAAATTTTAGATGTTAAACTTAGATCTGAAAAAATAGCTATTAAAGATGTAAAACTACGTACGTTCATTACAGAAGATAGTTCTCGCGATGATATGGTTGCTCATGTTTATGATGTAACTTACGGAGTAATAAAGCCAACAGATAATTTAGTTATTATTGATGACAGTATCGTTCGTGGAACAACGCTCAAAAAGAGTATCATCAAGATGATGGATCGTTTAAATCCTAAACAAATTGTGATTGTCTCTTCGGCGCCACAGATTCGTTATCCAGATTGCTACGGAATAGATATGGCTAAACTAGAAACATTGGTTGCTTTTCAAGCTATGTTAGAGCTTTTAAAAGAAAGCAATAAATATTATTTAGTAGATGAAGTTTATGCAAAATGTAAAGCTCAGGAGCACAAACAAGATTCGGAAGTTGTGAATTATGTAAATGAACTTTACAATCAATTTACAGATGAACAAATTTCCGATAAAATTGCTGAGATGTTAACAGAACCATCTGTTAAGGCAAAAGTGAAAATTATATTTCAATCAGTTGAAAATCTCCATAAAGCATGTCCAAAGAATTTAGGCGATTGGTATTTTACGGGTGATTACCCTACAGATGGTGGAAATCGCGTGGTTAACCGAGCTTTTATGAATTTTTATGAAGGTAAAGATGCAAGGGCGTACTAAAAGGATTACCAAAATGCACTTTATCGACTTTTTTGTGTAATTAAACGACTTTCTTTGGTAGCTGAGGAGTCTAAATATACATTTGGCCTACCATTACATAAGTAGGTTAAGTTTATGGTAGATTTGGGGCAAAAAAGGTAGAACTATGTGTCTACCTTTTTTATTTTTATATAGTTCATAAATCAGTTTTTCATCCCAAATAAAATGTCTAACTAAATTTGGTTAGAAGGGTTTATTTTTCTTCAAATCAACGATTATTTTTTCACTTTGACGATTATTTTTGGAATACAAAAATCAACAATATACTTTTACCTCACCATTACATAAGTAGGTTAAGTTTATGGTAGATTTGGGGCAAAAAGGGAGGGCTAGAACCTCCTTTTTTATTGAATTTAATTAATAATGATAATAAAAAAACGCACTGAGAAATCAGTGCGTTTTTTTATGAAATTATCTTTCTTTATTTTGCTTCAGCATAACGTCTAGTAACTTCATTCCAATCGATAACATTAAAGAAAGCTTCGATGTAATCTGGACGACGATTTTGATAGTTTAAATAGTAAGCATGCTCCCAAACATCCATTCCTAAAATTGGAGTTCCACCACAACCTACACCAGGCATTAATGTGTTGTCTTGGTTAGGAGTACCGCATACTTCTAATTTACCATCTTTAACACACAGCCAAGCCCATCCTGAACCAAATTGAGTAGCCCCAGCTTTAGAGAAAGCTTCTTTGAAAGCAGCAAAACTTCCAAAAGCGCTATTAATTGCGTCTGCTAATTCTCCTGAAGGCTCACCGCCACCATTTGGTGACATTACAGTCCAAAACAAGTTATGATTGAAAAAACCACCACCATTGTTACGAACAGCAGCTTTAGTCATGTCAAGATTTTTAAGAATTTCTTCAATAGATTTTCCTTCTAAATCAGTTCCTGCAATTGCAGCGTTTAAATTAGTTGTATAGGCATTGTGATGTTTAGAATGGTGTATTTCCATTGTTCTTGCATCTATATGTGGTTCTAATGCATCATATGCATAAGGTAATTTTGGTAACTCAAAAGCCATATTATTTATATTTAAAGATTAATAATTAAATTCATTCAAAATTAAACATTTAACTTCGGATTTAAAATTTTTTGAAGTCTTTTCAAACTTTTACCAAACAATCTTTTTATTTTTATAGTCAAGAAGTCTAAGCAGAATTACCTCTGTTTGGATTAATTCAATCATAATGCGAAAAGTATATTCTTTTATTTTTATCATATTATTCTCTTATACAGGGTTTTCACAAAATTTCTTTAACTATAAAATTAGTAAGCCTTATTGTGTGCTTAATTTTTTACAGTCTGCAACTGGCTCACATGGAACATCACCTTCTTTTAAGCAATTTATAATTTCTAAATCTCAAAATGACAATGAATTTATATTATTGACAGAGGAGTATTCTAAATTAAATTTGAACTACGTAATTAATAGAGAAGGTTTTCCAGAAGGCAGGAAGCAAAGTAACTCTGTTTTTGATTTGATAGTTGCTAATGCAGCTTCGTCCAATACATTAGAAGAATTTAAGATTAAATGCTTAGGTTTAATTCCATTAGAAACCAATCAAAAACTTTACAAATTACTTAAAGAAGCTGAAAAAAAATATGATGAATTAGTTTGGATAACTAATAAGGATAAAATGAAAAAGCAATTTGCTGAACTTTCTAAATTTGAAAAGACAAACGAAGCCATTTTCAATAAGATAAGAAATTTTTATGATTCATCTTGGACGTCAGATATACCTTTTCAAGTAGTTATTTATCCAATTCCAGGGTTTGACGGATTTTCTACAGCAACACCTCATGTGAACACTTTGTGTGTTGGGGTTTTTACAGATGAGGTAGATTATGCATCAAGAAACGGAGTTGTTTTACATGAAATGTGTCATGTGCTTTATAAAGAACAAAAGTTAAGTAAGCAGTATGATATAGAAGAATATTTTAAAGATAATAATACTTTATATTCAAGATTTGCGTACTCTTATTTAGATGAAGCTTTAGCTACTGCAATTGGTAATGGTTGGGCTTATAAGGTTGTAAACAATAAATTGGATGAAGGGGAGTGGTATGCAGATGCAACAATAAATGCATTTGCAAAATTGATTTATCCAATGGTTGAACAATACATGCAAAAAGGGAAATCTATTGATAGAGAGTTTATTAATGAGGTAATAAAGCTTTTTGCTCGCAATTTTCCAAAATCAATTCAGGAGTATTCAATTCTTTTGAATAAAACAACAGTGTATGCTGATGATATGACAGAAATAGAGATGGTTAATAAATTAGCCGATTATTTTCAGGTTTATAGTTTAAGTCTTTCTTCACCAATAATTCACAAATATAGTTTTGAATTGATGGAAAATTCAAAAGATACTCAGTTGTTTATTATTCATAAAAATCAGAACCAGACATTAAATGAAATAAAAAAATATTTTCCCCAAATAGAAAACTACAAATTTGAAGACAAACCATTGAATTTGAGTTTTTTTGATCTTAGAGGGAAAGCAGTAATAGTTTTGGTTTTAAATAATAAGGAAGAGATAAAGACAGAGTTGCTTAAAATGAAAAAGCAAGGTTTTTTTGATATTAAACAACCTTTACAATATTAGCGACAAGTGGTAAAACCTGCATTTTCAATATATAACGCATCGGCGGGTTCAGGAAAAACCTATACTTTGGTAAAGGAATATCTTAAAATCATCTTGACATCACCCAGAGACGATGCTTATAAAAACATCCTAGCAATTACTTTTACTAATAAGGCTGTTCAAGAAATGAAAAGCAGAATAGTTGATAGTTTGTATGATTTTACAAAAGATCAGCCTTCAATAAAAGCTTTGGGATTAATGCAAGATCTTTCTGGTGAAACAGGGTTAAACCTAATCGAAATAACAAAGAAAGCTAGGTCGATTATAAAAAACATAATTCACAATTATGCGGCTTTTGATATTTCAACAATTGATAAGTTCACGCATAAAGTGATCAGATCATTTGCTTTAGATTTAAATTTGCCAATCACTTTCGATGTTTCTCTCGATACTGAAAATCTTCTTCAAGAGGCGGTTGATTCAATTATTGCTGAAGCAGGTAATGATGAGGTGCTAACCAAACTTTTGGTTGATTTCACCATGGAAAAAACTGACGATGATAAATCGTGGGATGTTTCTGGAGAAATTTTTAATGCTGGTAAATTAGTATTGAATGAAAACTATAGAAATGAAGTAGTTTCATTACAAGAGAAAACCATTCCAGACTTTATAAAGCTCAAATTAAAACTAAATGATTTATGTAAGCAATTAATTGAAGATACAAAACAAATGGCATCTTCAGTTTTAGGTTTAATAGATCAAAAAGGAATTGATTTAAAATCATTTTCTGGAGGATATTTTCCAAAACATCTTCAAGGGATTTCAGAAGGAATTTTCAATCCAAATAATAAGACTTATCATGAGTTTGAAGATGTCAAAATAAACAAGAGTGCTAGAGACAAAGAAATCATTGAAGCAAGAATTCCAGAATTATTAAATCAGTTAAAAGAAATTTATACAAAATTAGAAAAGAAAGCTTTTTATGAAGCTTTCCTGAAAAACATCACTCCTCTATCACTTTTGAATACAATAAATAATAAATTAAAAGTTATCCAAGAGGAGCAAAATATTTTGTCAATAGCTGAGTTTAACAAGCTTATTTATGATCAAATTAAAAAGCAACCCGCTCCATTTATTTACGAACGTTTAGGAGAAAGATACAAACATTTTTTTATTGATGAGTTTCAAGATACTTCCCAAATGCAGTGGGAGAATTTAATTCCGTTAATCGATAATGCATTGTCTAGTGAAGATTTGCAAGGAGTTAGAGGTTCATTAATGCTTGTTGGCGACCCCAAACAATCCATTTATAGGTGGCGAGGAGGGAAAGCAGAACAATTAATTGATTTAACCCATTCTGAAAATCCATTTAGTAATAAAGAAAAAAAAGTATTTAATCTTGAACGTAATTATAGAAGTTTTGACGAGGTTATTAATTTTAATAATGATTTTTTCAAGTTTCTTTCTCACAAATTTGATAACGAAGACTATAAAAAATTATACCTTGAAAATAGTTTTCAGTTAAGCAACGATAAAAAAGGCGGATTAGTAAATATTTCTTTCTTGCCCTTAATTGAAAGTAGTAATGATATAGAGGATGAAGATGACCTAACTACTGAAGACTTATACCTTCAAAAAACACTTCGGTTAATACATGATGTGCAGCAAAAAGGGTTTTCGCTCAATGAGATTGTTCTTTTAGTACGTAGTAATAAACACGGAATTCTTTTGGCGAATTATTTAACGGAGAATAATATTGAAGTAATATCTTCTGAAAGCTTGTTAATACAGTCTTCTTTCGAAGTTCAATATTTACTAAATGCTTTGAGGTATATCAATGATCCAAAAGATAAGGAGTCATTAGCCCAAGTTCTGTATTATTTTTCAAAATCAAGAGTTAAATCAATTTCTTCTCACGATTTTATCGTTAAAGGAATATCTTTTGAAAAACAAGAAAATTTACAAACTTGGTTGAGTTCTTTTGGTATTGAAATCGATTTTAAATCGATAAAAAAGAAATCTTTGTTTGAGCTGGTAGAAACGTTAGTGCATAAAGGTGTTTTAATTGAAAACAATAATGCTTACGTTCAATTTTTTCTTGATATTGTTTTAGAGAGAGATGTAAAATACCAATTGAGTATTGGTGATTTTTTAGATTTTTGGAATAAAAGCGGTTCTAAGTTTAGTGTTCCTTCGAACGAAAATTCAGATGCAATTCGAATTATGACCATTCATAAATCAAAAGGATTGGAATTTCCAGTAGTGATTTTTCCATTTGCAGACGAAAATTATAGTTCTAATAAAGGAGAAAAAATTTGGATTGACAGTAATGAAGATACAGATATAGATAAATTTTTAGTTGACAAATCGAGTAGTGTGCTTCGATATGGTGAAAAAGCAGTAGAGATATACAATCAAAAAGAACAGGAAAAATTACTAGACAATGTTAATGTTTTGTATGTGGCTTTGACAAGAGCCGAAGAGCAATTGTATATCGTTTCGTCTATGAAAGAAAGAAATAGTAAAGGGGTTTTGCCTAATAATCTGGCTTCTTATTTTATAGAGTTCTTAGAGTTTACTAATGAATTCAAAGCAGAACAATTAGAATATGTTTTTGGTAGTAGTGAAAGGGTTTCTTTGCCAAAGACAAAACAAGAAACTCAAGAATTTATCAAAAACAATATTTCTGTATTAAAGCCAGAATCAATAAAAATTGCCCAACGAGAAGCACTTATGTGGGGGACTCATCAGCAAGAAGCAATAGAGTTTGGTAACGTAATGCATAAAGTTTTATCTTTTATTGAAACAAAAAAGGATGTCGATATTGCAATTACTAAAGCGTTAGAAAGTGGGCTAATTTCAGAGGACCAAAAAGAATTGGTTTCGAATAGTTTATTGCAAATAGTAAATCATGATGAGCTTTATGAGTTTTTTTTAGAGGGAAATAAGGTTTTAAACGAAGTTAGTATTTTGCGTAATAATGCATCTACAATAATTCCGGATAGAATTGTTTTCAATGATAATAAGGCTTATTTGTTAGATTATAAAACAGGTGAGCATAATCTAAAATATGTTAGTCAAATAAACGAGTATGAAAAAGTGCTCATAGAAATGGGCTACCAAGTAGATAAAAAGGCACTTGTATATATAGGAGAAAAAATAGAAGTGGTACATTTGTAAAAATTCAAAAAAAACAAACTCATATAGTATGTACGGAAAAATTAAACAACACTTGCAAAATGAGCTAAATGCTATTCAAGAAAACGGATTGTATAAAAAAGAGAGAGTTATAACCTCTCCTCAAGGGGCAGAGATTGTAGTGAACGGAGAAACGGTTTTGAACTTTTGTGCCAATAATTATTTAGGATTATCGTCACACCCAGAAGTAGTTCAGGCAGCTAAAGATGCTTTAGATACTCATGGTTTCGGAATGTCTTCAGTTCGTTTTATTTGTGGAACACAAGATATTCATAAGCAATTAGAAGAAACTATTGCTAAGTTTTACGGTACAGAAGATACGATTTTGTATGCTGCGGCTTTTGATGCTAATGGCGGTGTTTTTGAACCATTGTTAGGAGAAGAAGACTGTATTATATCTGATAGTTTGAATCATGCTTCTATTATTGATGGAGTTCGTTTGTGTAAAGCAGCTCGTTATCGTTATGAAAACAACAACATGGCTGACTTAGAAGAACAACTTAAAAAAGCTACTGAGGCGGGGCATCGTTTTAAGTTGATAGTTACTGATGGGGTTTTTTCTATGGATGGTTTAGTAGCACCTTTGGATAAAATATGTGATTTAGCAGATAAGTATGATGCAATGGTAATGGTTGATGAATGTCATGCAGCAGGTTTTATAGGCGCAACAGGTAAAGGTACTCTTGAAGCTAAGGGAGTAATGGGGCGTGTAGATATTATCACGGGAACTCTAGGTAAGGCTCTTGGAGGTGCTATGGGAGGATATACTACAGCTAAAAAAGAAATCATAGAGATTTTGAGACAACGTTCTCGACCTTATTTGTTTTCAAACTCTTTAGCGCCTTCAATTGTTGGAGCATCACTAAAAGTTTTTGAGCTATTAGAAAAGGATACTTCTTTAAGAGATAAGCTAGAGTGGAACACAAATTATTTCAAAGAAGGAATGAAAAAGGCAGGATTTGATATTATCGATGGAGATTCTGCGATTGTTCCGGTGATGCTTTATGATGCAAAACTTTCTCAAATTATGGCAGATGAGTTGCTTAAAAAGGGAATTTATGTTATAGGTTTCTTTTTTCCAGTTGTTCCAAAAGAAAAAGCTCGTATCAGAGTCCAATTGTCGGCAGGCCATACAAATGAGCATCTAGACAAAGCAATTCAAGCTTTTACAGAAGTAGGGATGAGTCTAAATATTATAAAAAATTGATTTTTTTTTTAAAATTAGTCTTTTTTTTAACAATTCATTTTGTAATTAATTATTTACCTCTTACTTTTGTCACAATAACGTATTGTAATCAAATAAAATTAAGTATGAAACATCTTAACAAACTTTTTGTTTCCATGATGATGGTAGCTGGTTTGAGTGCCAATGCACAAAGCAGTGATAATCCGTGGGCAATATCTTTCGGAGCCAATGCAGTAGATACTAGAACTAGTGCGGGTATGAGAGATGCAAATATCAAAGACCACTTTTCACAATTCTTTAATGTTAAAGAAAACTGGAATATTATTCCTTCAGTTTCTTATTTAACTGTTTCAAGAAATGTTGGTGGTAACTTCTCAGTAGGAGTTACTGGGTCAGTTAACAAAATTACTAAATGGGTTGACTGGGTTGGACCTTCTGCAAACAGTGTGGTAACTTATAATCCTGGTGATTTAATGTATTACAGTGCTGATGGTACAATTAAGTACAGCTTAAAAAATTTAATTGGAATCAAATGGTTTGATCCTTCAGTTCATATTGGTGGAGGTTATACATGGTTAGATAAACAATCAGCTGGAAATGCTAACGCAGGAGCAGGTTTAACTTTATGGTTTACTGAGCAAGTTGGTTTATCATTAAGTTCTACTTACAAAAAAGCGTTTACAGATAGAACTGATGGAACAGGAGCTTTAGACGTTCCTTCTGTATTCCAACACATGGCAGGTCTTACTTTCCAATTCGGAGGTAAAGATACTGATGGTGATGGTATCTATGATAAAGATGATGCTTGTCCAGATGTAGCTGGATTAAAAGAATTCCAAGGTTGTCCTGACACTGATGGTGATGGTATCCAAGATAAAGATGATGCTTGTCCTGAAGTTGCTGGTCCTAAAGAATTAAATGGATGTCCTGATACTGATGGTGATGGTATTGCTGATAAAGATGATGCTTGTCCTGAAGTTGCTGGTTTAGCTAACTTACAAGGTTGTCCAGATGCTGACGGTGACGGTGTTGCTGACAATAAAGATAAATGTCCTACTGTAGCAGGTCCAAGAGAGAACGGTGGTTGTCCATGGCCAGATACTGATGGTGACTCAGTTCTTGATAAAGATGATCAATGTCCAGATGTTAAAGGTACAGTAGCTAACAATGGTTGTCCAGAAGTAAGCGAAGACGTAATGAAAAAATTAAACGACTACGCTAAAACTATCTTATTTGACACTAATAAAGCTTCTTTCCAAGAAAGAACTTACCCAGTGTTACAAGCTATGGTGGCTATCTTAAAAGAGTACCCATCTTCTAAATTCTCTATCGAAGGTCATACAGATTCAGATGGTAAAGATGCTGCTAACCAAAAATTATCAGAAACTAGAGCTGCTGCTGTTGTTACTTACTTAGTAGAAAACGGAATCGATGCTTCTAGATTATCTTCTATTGGTTTTGGAGAATCTAAACCAATCGCTTCTAACAAAACTAAAGCTGGTAAAGCTCAAAACAGAAGAGTTGAAGTGAAATTAGTAAAATAATTTTATCAAAATAAATTCTTTAAAACGCTCCGATTAGTCGGAGCGTTTTTTTATTTTTATAAAATGACGGAAACCACTTTTTTAGATAAACTAGCTAATTATATTGTTACTGAAAAGCAGTATGATTTTTCCAAAATAGTTATTGTATTACCTAATAAAAGGGCTAAACTTTTTTTGCTAGAATCTTTTAAAGTTCACTTTGAAAATTTCTTTTTTGCTCCAAAAATTATAAGTATTGAAGATTTTATTCAAGACATATCAGGCATTAGAAGTATTGATTCTGTTGAATTGCTTTTTGAGTTTTATGAAGTGTATTCGTCATTGACTATTGTAGAAAACAGGCAAAATTTTGAACAGTTTTCTAATTGGGCAAAAACTTTATTGCAAGATTTTAACGAGATCGATCGTTATCTGATTAATCCTGATTATGTTTTTTCATATTTAAAAGACATTGAAGTTCTTAAAAGATGGGATCTGTCACCAGCAGATAAGACTGAAATTATAAATAAGCAACTGGAGTTTTGGGATATTTTACCACAGTATTACTGCTCATTTTATAATCATCTTTTAAAAAGCAAAATTGGTTATCAAGGGCTTATTTATAGAGAAGCAGTAAACAATTTAGTTCATTTTTCTTCAGAAATTGTAGACAAGAGAATAATTTTTGCTGGTTTTAATGCACTTAATCAAGCAGAAGAAAAAATCGTTCAGCACTTATTGAGTATTGATAAAGCAGATATGCTTTGGGATATTGATGAGGTTTTTTTGAAAGATGTACATCATGATGCTGGATTGTTTGCAAGACGTTTTAAGGAACGTTGGAGTTATTATACTACAAATAAATTCCAATGGATTGTAAATGAGTTTTCAACTGAAAAAAATATTGAAATAATTGGCACATCTAAATCTATTGGACAAGCAAAAATTGTATCAGAGTTAATTAGTAACAGCATTATTAATTCCGATACAATTGATTTAAGTAAAGTTGCATTGGTTCTTGGTGATGAAAATCTATTGATTCCAATTTTACATTCTTTACCAGAAAATGTTGGAAGCTTAAATATAACTATGGGTTATTCTAGTAAAAATAACCCAGTGCAGATTTTAATCGCTAAGTTATTTAAAATGCATACTCATGCATTGAAAAGAAATCCTGACAGCTATTTGTTTTATTATAAAGATGTTTTGGATCTTTTGGCTAATCCAATTATTGAATCTTATATTGATTCTTCTGAATTAGTTAATTTCATAAAAAGAAACAATTATACTTTTATTACTCAAAATCGTATAACAACTTTTAACGGGTATAGTAATCGTTTTTTTGACCTTATTTTTGAAAAATGGGACAAGTCTCCAATTGAAATTCTTCAAAAGATCAAAGATTTATTGCTTTTGATTAAAGGAGAGCTAGACCATAATAAGGAAGAAGATAAACTGCTTAAAACTTTTCTCTATTCCATTTTTAAAGGCATTAACCAACTCATTTCATACTGCTCAAAAAATAGTTATGTAGATTCAGTTGATTTGCTTTATGGACTTTATAAACAAATAATAGATTTAAGCGAAGTTTCATTTGAAGGAGAACCTTTGTTTGGACTTCAAATCATGGGTGTTTTAGAAAGTAGAGTTTTAGATTTTGAAACTGTTATTATCACTTCGATGAATGAAGGTAAATTCCCTTCAGGTAAAACTAATAATTCATTTATTCCTTATGATATAAAACGTGAGATTGGCTTACCTACATTTAAAGAAAAGGATGCTATTTATTCATACCATTTTTATCATTTATTGTTAAGAGCTAAAAATATATACTTGATATATAATACTGAAAATGAAGGGTTAGATGGAGGTGAAAAGAGCCGGTTTATCACACAGTTGGAAGTAGAAAAAAGGGAAAAACATAAGTTATCGCATAGAATAATTCAACCTTTTATCCCTAATATAGCAAATCATGGGATGCAGATAAGTAAGACGGAATTGGTTTTACAGCGCTTAAAGGAAATTGCATCAGGGAAAGGATTTTCACCTTCAGCTTTAACCACATACATAAGAAATCCTATTCAGTTTTATTTCCAAAGAGTTTTATCAATAAGAGAAGTTGAAGAGGTCGAAGAAAATATTGCTTTAAATACCCTTGGTACCATAATACACGGTTCTTTAGAGGAGCTTTATAAACCTTATTTAAATGTCTTTTTATCTTTAGAAATAATCGATAAAATGATTGCCAGTGCAGATGACGAAATAGAAAAGCAGTTCAAGGAAGTATATAAGGAAGGAGAGATTAAAAAAGGGAAAAATCTTTTGGCATTTGAGGTAGCAAAAAGGAATGTTTATAATTTTTTAAAGGAGGAAAAGAAAGCTATTGAAAATGGAGATGCTGTCAAAATAATTGCATTAGAACTTTCATTAGAAAGGAATTTAGAGGATTCTCGATTACCATTCCCAATTAAAATTTCTGGAAATGTGGATAGGATTGAAGTGCGTAATGGCAAACTGCGGGTAATTGATTATAAAACCGGAAAGGTTGAAGCAAAAAACATTTTATTGAAGGATTGGCTTGGTCTTGCTACTGATATTAAAAACGATAAGATAATTCAACTTTTGTGTTATGCATTCATGTTTGAAGAACAATCTAAAGAGTATGAAATTGAAGCAGGAATTATTTCTTTCAAAAATATGAAAGCAGGTTTTATGCCTTTTGGGATTAAGAATGGAAAAGAAACCGAATCCATTATTACATCCCAAACTTTAGAATATTTCAAAAATGAACTTATCGAATTAATTCTAGAAATTTTAAATCCGGAAATTGATTTTAAAGAAGTTAATTAGTTATTTTAAAAATTTCAAAATAATTGCTCCCAAAACATCGCTGTTTTCAATATGACTCATATGCCCATCAGGCAATGTTATAAGTTCAACAGAAGTTCCGTCGATTTGGGAAATGTTATCATTATAACTTAAAACAGGATCTTTCTTGCCTAAAATCAAAAGAATAGGGAAAGTAGCTTGATGTAAAATAAATTCCCTGTCTTTTCTTGCTTTCATGCCTTCTAACGCAGAAATTATACCTTGAACACTTGTTTTAAGTGCTTGTTCTTTAACTAAGTTAATTTCATTAATTAGTCGGTCTCTGTTTTCCTCGCTAAATAAATTGGCAATGGACATTCCAATAAAAATATCAGGATTTTGTTTAACCGCTTTTATGGCGCGCATTCTATTTATTTTGCGTTCCGGACTGTCTTCTTTTGAAGTTGAATTGAGTAATACAATTCCTTTAACCATCTCAGGATATAATTCGGCAAATGCTAAAGAAACATATCCTCCCATAGAATGTCCAACAAATACCACATCAGAAATATTTAGATGAAATAAAACTGCATGTACAGCATCAGCCATATCTTCCATGGTATGCATATAGCTTAGGTTTTCCGTTTCACCATGTCCCAATAAATCAATGGTTATGATTTGATGTTTTTTAGCAAATTCATTGACATAGAGATTCCACATAGTGGAGTTTTCTAAAAAACCATGTAGTAATACAATTGTTTTTCCTTTTCCAGTATTGGAATAAGCTATTTTGATGTTTTTATAATGAATGTTATTCAATGATTATTTTGTTGAAAGTGCAAAAATAGCAAAAGATGCTAACCAATGTTCACCTCCGTAACCACTATCAAATAAAACTGCTATTGATTTAGTAATAAATTCTTGTGAAGTAGTTTCAAATTTTTTCTTTACAGGATTTTTTTGAGAAAGGTTCTTGGCAATGTTTTTCATATTCCAAGCCCTGCTGAAAGAAAGCCCATCTAAATGTACAATCTGATAGTCGTTCCTGTCGCTTACTGTAGGTGTCTGGCAAATTCTCTCAATTCCTTCTTTTGTAAAATAATTTTTAAACCATTTTTCGAACTCTTTTTGAGGTAAAATTCGTGTCATCAAGTCGGCCGATTGTAAACTAGGTGAGAAAAAATCACTACCATCTGGCTCTAAATGAGCAGGAATTTTTGTGTTGGACAAATAAAAATCTTTACTTTTTTGTATGATTAAATTCAAAAACTCGGTTTCTTTTTTTGCTTTTGCCCAGTCATAAGCAAAACAAAGTCCAAATGCAGTGTTAGGATGAACACCTGTTCTGTTAGGATAGGTTTGTTTGGGTAAAAATTCTTTCCAAATTGTTAAGATCTTTTGTGTTAAAGGTTCTAATGATTCATGCCATTTTCTACCCAGATCTGAATCCCAAGTATATAATTCTTCATCAAGCTTAAGTAACCATGCCCAACCATATGTTCTTTCGAATCCTTTTGATGCTGTATATTTTCCAAAATATTCGGCTTCTAGAACCATTTTTTCTTTTTGGAAAGAGTTTTCTAACATTTTTATAATCTCTTCCTTGTTTTCAATTGTTGGAAATTCCTTTAACAACTTTACTAACATCCAGTGACCGTGTACGCTACTATGCCAATCTAAGCAGCCATAAAATACAGGATGCAATTCATGAGGCAACATTTTAGCGTCTTTTTCTGAATCAGATAAATGTGATGTTTTGTTTGGGAATTCAGAAGAAATACAATGCAGTGGCATTTTGCTTAATTTCAGTGCTGTCTCAAGGTTTAATTCTTGAGCATTAAAAACATAACTCAGAAATAGAGTGAAAAATAGGAATGTTTTTTTCATGTCAAATTTTGAAATAGAAAAATGTTTATGGATTATAAAGATAACTAAACTTTGATTTCTTGAGATTCAATTTGCTTATTTACGGTTGAGTAATTAATTTTTCAGAAAATCAAATAATGATTTGTAATATTCTTCTTCGGCATCAAGCCATCCATAATGACCACAATGATTTAGAAAAACTACCTTAGAATTTTTTAGAACCGAATGAGCAATTTCGGCAGTTTCAGTTTTAATGATATCTTCTTTTCCTTGAATGATCAAAACAGGTTGGTTGAAATCTTTTAATTTAGGTTTGCAATCAAATTTTATGTTTTGCAAATCTTCCCAAATTAATTGATTAATTCTGGGGTTGCCTTGAGTTAATCTTTCGGCTAATAGTGGAATGTGTTTTTTATTATAAAGATAGGCTGGTGCCAATGCACGCCCCCTTCCTAAAAGCATTTTTTTTGATCTGTCACCTGCATCAATTTTTGCATTGTAATAATTTAAGGAATCTCTTTCTATTTTAGTTAGTTTAGAATTGATATTGGCTGCAACATATTCGGTTAATCCTAAATCAATTCCTCCAGAAGCCGAAAAAATAACTTTTTGAATATTCATAGGATAAATAGTTGCGTAATATGCTACCATAATGCCGCCAAATGAATGTCCAAGTATAGACCATTTTTCAATCTTCAGATGTTTACGAAGGGATTCAATGTCTTCAGCCATTAATTTCATGTTGATGGTTTCAGAATTCAATTCTTTTAAAATAGATTTTCCAGTCCCTCGTTGATCGTATAATATGGTCTGGTATTTTTCACTCAGTTTTTTAGCCAAAGCTTCAAAACCATTACTGTTCATGCCTGGACCTCCATTGATAATTAATAATGGTTCTCCTTTTCCATAAATTTTATAAAAAGTTTGAGAGCCATCAGTATTTGTAGAATAGCCTTCGGTTTGACAAAATCCAAGATTGAATGTAAAAACTAATAGAAATATGTTGATAATTTGCTTCATAAGTGATTGATAATGTTAATAACACACTATTACAAAAATAGCTTTTTTATTGTTTAAGGTTTAATTTTGAGAAAAGGATAAAGATGAATAGACTAGTAATTGTTGGAAACGGATTCGATTTAGCTCATGGCTTACCTACAAGTTATAGAAATTTTATAGATGATTTTTGGGCTAATTTTAAAGATAATCATAAGAACGAATTGGGTAAATCTTTGGTCTGCACCAATAATTCTTATGATGGTTATTATTCGAGATATGGGGAGATTTTAGATTTTAAAGATTTTAAGGCTCATTTGAAAGAGTATTGTATTGATAATGGTTATAATTTTTATGAATCTGAATGTGTTGCAAAATCCGGTTTTAATGATGTTTTCCGTTTTAAAAATGATTTTTTTAAGAAGATCAATGTGAAAAACTCTGGGAATTGGGTTGATATTGAAAATGAATATTATACTGAATTAAAGAAAATTGTGAATTCAAAATCTTTAGATGTTTTAAAAACCGAAGAAGAATGGAAGAATGAGCAAAAAGAAAAAGTTGAAAAACTGAATAAAGAGTTTGATGAAGTTAAAAGTCTTTTAGAATCTTACTTGTTAGAGAAAGTTGAAGAACCATTTATGTTGAATAAAGAATTTCATGAGGATAGAGATAGGGTTTCGAATGAGATTTATAGTATTCTTAGACCGATTTCTCTTTTTAATAGTGAAAAAAAGATTCTAGACGAATTTATTGATAGTTCTGACAAAAGAGAAATCGAAGCTATTTTCACTAAAGAAAAGCTTGATGAAGGATATTTAAATAAGACTAGAACTTTGGTTGTAAACTTTAATTACACATCAACTTTACGACGTTATATGAAGCTTTTTCATCAAGAAAGACTTGAAGTGAGCGAAATCAATATACATGGAAAACTGTTTGATAAGAATAATCAAATAAATTTTGGGTTTGGGGATGAAATGGATGAAGATTATAAAATCATTGAAAATATTAATGATAATGAATACTTGAGAAATTTCAAGTCATTTCAATATTTGCAAAATTCGAATTATAGCAATTTGTTGTCATTTATTGAATCTGAAAAATTTCAGGTCTTAATTATGGGGCATTCATGTGGGTTGTCTGACAGAACATTGTTAAATACTATTTTCGAGCATAATAATTGCCGATCCATGAAAGTATTTTATTATAAAAATGGAGAGAAGGATAATTATACTGAGATAGTCCAAAATATTTCTCGACATTTTAATAAGAAGAAATTAATGAGGGAAAAAATTGTGAATAAGACTCTTAGTGAGCCTTTACAACAAATAAAGTTGCCTAAGTATAAAGTGGTTAATGGTTTGATAACGAGAGTAAATTGATGAAAAAAACGCCCCATAATTGTGAGGCGTCTATCTTCTATTTGTCTTTTATCTATTTTCTAAAATTATGCATTCATCAAGCTTTCGATTTCATCAGCTTCTATAGGAATGTTGCGCATTAAGTTAAAAGGTTCTCCCTTTTCTTGAATTACCACATCATCTTCTAAACGAATACCAAATCCTTCAGCTGGGATGTAAATTCCAGGTTCTACTGTGAATACCATATTAGCTTGCATTGGTTCATGTAATAATCCATAATCATGTGTGTCTAAACCTAAATGGTGAGATGTTCCATGCATGAAATATTTTTTATACGCTGGCCAATCTGGATTTTCGTTTTGTACATCGGCTTTGTCAATCAAGCCTAAACCTAATAATTCAGAAGTCATCACTTTACCAACTTCAATATGGTATTGTTTCCAAAGTGTTCCTGGAACCAACATTTTAGTGGCTTCATTTTTTACATTTAAAACTGCATTGTAAACTGCTCGTTGTCTGTCTGTATAATGACCTGAAACAGGAATTGTTCTTGTTAAGTCACTTGAGTAGTTAGCATATTCAGCACCAACATCTAGTAACAATAAATCACCTGCTTTGCACTGTTGGTTGTTTTCAATATAATGTAAAACATTCGCGTTGTTTCCAGAAGCAATAATTGGAGTATAAGCAAATCCTTTAGAACGATTGCGTAAAAATTCGTGAGCCAATTCAGCTTCGATTTCATACTCCATTACATTTGGTTTAACAAATGACAAAAGTCTACGAATACCTTTTTCAGTAATATTACATGCGTGTTGAATTAAATCGATTTCTTCACTTTCCTTAATAGAACGCAAGCGTTGTAAAATAGGATTCGATTTTTCTACTTTGTGAGCAGGATAATTTTCTTTCCACCATTTTACAAATCTAGCTTCGCGAGTTTCAGTTTCAATGGTTGCACGATAATGTTCATTTGTGTTAATGTACATCGTGTCAGCATAAGCCATGATTTCTTTTAGGGTTTTATGGAAATCTTGTAACCAAATTACGGTTTTAATTCCTGAAACTTGAAAAGCTCGTTCTTTGGTTAATTTTTCTCCTTCCCAAACTGCAATGTGTTCGTTTGTTTCTCTTAAAAATAAAACTTCTTTTAAATGCTCATATGGTGCATCAGGAAAAAGTAATAAGATGCTTTCTTCTTGATCTACACCAGATAAATAGAAAATATCACGGTGTTGTGCAAACGGTAATGTGCTATCGGCAGAAACTGGGTAAATATCGTTCGAATTAAAAACGGCAACACTATTTGGTTTCATTAGTGCTGTGAATTTTCTTCTATTTTTAATAAATAAATCGCGGTCTATTTGATGGTATTTCATGATGAAATGATTTAAATAAAATGATTTTCAAATTTAGGATTTTGAAGTTAAACCGCATCATCCATATTGTAAAATTAGCATTTAATTAGGATAATACTTTTTTTTATCTATTTTCGTTTTAAAACTATCAATTATAAACAAAGTAGTATGAGATTTAAAATGATTTTAAGTGTAGCTCTTATGAGTGGATTGTTTTTTTCTTGTGATGATAAGGATGATAAAGAAGTCGTTCAAGATGAACCACAATTAATAGTGAAATTTAAATTTAATCCTAATCAAGAGAGATTAGATAATTTTGGACAGCCATCAACAATACCAACTGGACATGCTGCTCAAACACCAATTTTTAATAAAATTAGTTCTCATTATTTAGAATTTGCTCAAAATGCAATGACGCAAATAGGAGATGGGGCAATTTTATATCATGGAATGGAGACTAATGTTGGAGGAGCAAATGCGTTTGACTTTAGTAAAGCAAAAATTGTTGGTGAAGGAGAAGTGTTTTTGTCAATTCCTATTAAAAATATTACTCCCGGAAGCTATGAATGGGCTAGATGTTCTCTTTCTTATCAAGATTATAACATTAAAGTGCTAAGTGCAGGGACTGAATATAATGGAACTTTGGCAAGTTTTGTGGGAAGAAGTACTTATATCACTTCATTTACTTCTGGAGGATATACATATAATGTAAATGCTAATAAAGATCAAGGTTTTTGGGCTTTTGGTTTGCAAGGATTTAATTTTTCAACCTCTGGCCAAGCTCCAGCTGGAGCAACAACTGTTCCTAATCCAATTAACTCAACATCGCCAATACCACCAAATTCATGTGTGGTTACAGGGAAGTTTGTAAATAATTTAGTGATTACTGGAAATGAGACAAAAAATATAGAAGTGACACTGTCGCTTTCTGTTAATAATAGTTTTGAATGGGAAGAAGTAACACCAGATGGTAAATACGAGCCGTCAATTGGAGAGAATGTTGTAGATATGGGATTAAGAGGTTTGATTCCTAGTCATAACTAGAAAAAATAAAAAGATAATCAAAAAGCATCTAGATGAATATTTAGATGCTTTTTTTCTTTTTTGTACGTATTTTAAATTCATTATAAATAATGCTTAAAGGTTTGTGGTTACAGTCAAATTCCTTTACTTTTGTTTCAACTTTTTTTAAAATTAATAATCAACAAATACTATGGCAAAATCTGCGCTTTTAAAGTCATCTTTAGCAAAAAAATACTGGATGGCTCTTACAGGTTTATTTTTATGCTTGTTTTTGACGGGACATTTATTGGGGAATCTTCAGCTATTAGCCGGAAGTTCGACTGAAGCAGCTTTAAAGTTTAATAAGTACGCTTTGTTCATGACTACAAATCCAGCAGTAAAATTACTTTCTTACTTAACGTACATTTCAATTGTTTTTCATGCAATAGATGGACTAATGCTTGCATTTCAAAATAAGGCAGCTCGTCCTGTAGCTTATGCAATGAATAAGCCTCAAGTAAATAGTAGTTTTGCATCAAGAAACATGGCAGTATTAGGGACAGTTATTTTGATATTCATTGTGACTCACATGACAAATTTTTGGGCAAAAATGCATTTTTCTCAAATGCCACTCCAAAAAATGACTGTTGAAGTGCAACCAGGAATGAAGCAAGATTTTTATCTTACTACAGATGGAGGATATGTTCCAGTTAACGACCCTACTTATGTTGTTAAGAATAAAACAGAAATTTATGAAACTAATGCGAATGTAAAGGTTAAAGAAGGTTTTAAAGATTTGCATAAAATTACTTTCGATTTCTTTAGAGATCCTCAATACGGATTAGTATTTACAATATTATATGTTCTTTCAATGGTGGTTTTAGCATTCCATTTACTTCACGGTTTTCAGAGTGCTTTCCAGTCAATGGGAGTTAATAATAAGTTCACGCCAGCAATAAAAATGTTCGGAACTGGATTTGCAATCATAGTACCTTTATTATTCGCAATCATTCCACTTTTCATTCACTTTACAAAATAATCAACATCAGAATATATTATGAAGTTAGATTCTAAAATACCAGAAGGTCACATTTCAGAGAAATGGACTAATCATAAAAATCATTTAAAGCTTGTTGCTCCAAATAACCGTCCAAAGATTGATGTTATTGTTGTAGGTACTGGTTTAGCAGGTGCTTCGGCTGCTGCTTCTCTTGGAGAAATGGGTTATAATGTAAAAGCATTTTGTTTTCAAGATTCTCCTCGTCGTGCACACTCAATCGCTGCTCAAGGTGGGGTTAATGCTGCAAAAAATTATCAAAATGATGGTGACTCAGTTTACCGTTTATTCTATGATACAATTAAAGGTGGTGACTACCGTGCTCGTGAAGCTAATGTTCATCGTCTAGCCGAAGTTTCAGGTAATATCATTGATCAATGTGTAGCACAAGGAGTTCCTTTTGCTCGTGAATACGGAGGATTATTAGATAACCGTTCATTTGGTGGAACACAAGTTCAACGTACATTTTATGCAGCTGGTCAAACAGGGCAACAATTATTGTTAGGAGCTTATTCGGCTTTATCTCGTCAAATTGGTTTAGGACGTGTGAAAATGTACAACCGTCACGAAATGCTTGACATTGTAAAAGTAGATGGTAAAGCTCGCGGAATTATCGCTCGTGATTTAGTTACAGGCGAAATTCAACGTCATTCAGCTCATGCAGTAATCATTGCTTCAGGAGGATACGGAAATGTATATTTCTTATCTACAAATGCAATGGGAAGTAACGTTACAGCTGGATGGAAAATCCACAAGCAAGGAGCTTTATTTGCTAACCCTTGTTATGTGCAAATTCACCCAACATGTATTCCAGTTCACGGTACAAATCAGTCTAAATTAACGTTGATGTCTGAATCATTACGTAACTCTGGACGTATTTGGGTACCAAAGAAAAAAGAAGATGCTGAAGCAATCCGTGCTGGTAAATTAAAACCAACGCAAATTGCTGAAGAAGATAGAGATTACTATTTAGAAAGAAGATATCCAGCTTTTGGTAACTTAGTACCTCGTGACGTAGCATCTCGTGCTGCAAAAGAGCGTTGTGATGCAGGTTATGGTATCGAAGCAAATGATACAAATGAAGGAGTTTATTTAGATTTCTCTTCAGAAATTCAAAGTAAAGGAAAGCAAGCAGCTTATGCTAAAGGAAATCATAATCCAACTGATGCCGAAGTTACTGCTTTAGGAAAACAGTGGTTAGAAGAAAAATATGGTAACTTATTTACCATGTACCAAAAAATTACAGACGAGAATCCTTATGAAACTCCGATGAAAATTTATCCTGCGGTTCACTATACAATGGGTGGTGTTTGGGTTGACTATAATTTACAATCAACTATTCCGGGATGTTTCGTAGCAGGAGAAGCAAACTTCTCTGATCACGGAGCAAATCGTTTAGGAGCTTCTGCGTTAATGCAAGGTTTGGCTGATGGTTATTTCGTATTGCCTTATACAGTTTCTAACTATTTAGCAGATGAAATTCGTACAGGTAAGATAGCTACAGATTCTCCTGAATTTGTTGAAGCAGAAAAAAGAGTACAAGATCAAATCAATTTCTTCTTGAACAACAACGGTACAAAATCAGTTGATTACTTCCACAAAAAATTAGGATTAATTATGTGGAATAAAGTAGGTATGGGAAGAAATGCTCAAGGATTGACAGAAGCTATTGCAGAAATCGATGCTTTACGTAAAGAGTTCTACAAAGATGTTTTTGTTCCTGGATCAGCTGATGAAATGAATCCTGAATTAGAGAAAGCTATTCGTGTGGCTGACTTTATGGAATTAGGTCAATTAATGGCAATGGATGCATTACAACGTGAAGAATCTTGTGGAGGTCACTTCCGTGAGGAGCACCAAGATGCTGAAGGAGAAACGTTACGTGATGACGAAAACTTCTCATTTGTTGGAGCTTGGGAATACCAAGGTGAAGACATCAACAAAGAAGTATTACACAAAGAAGAGTTGAAATACGAGTTTATCAAAATCGCAGCTCGTAACTATAAATAATAGTTGTTGACTTAAAACAATAAGATTATGGCATCTAAAAAGAATATCAATATAAAATTAAAAGTTTGGCGTCAGAAAAAAGCTTCTGACAAAGGACAAATGGTAGATTACTCATTAAATGATGTATCTACAGATAGTTCATTCTTAGAAATGATGGACCAATTAAACGAACAATTGGTTGCAGAAAAGAAAGAACCTATCGCTTTCGACCACGATTGTCGTGAAGGTATTTGTGGTATGTGTTCTATGTATATTAATGGTCGTGCACACGGTCCTGATACAGGAATCACAACTTGTCAGTTACACATGCGTATGTTCAATGATGGTGATACTATTTATGTTGAACCATGGAGAAGTAAAGCTTTCCCTGTGATTAAAGATTTAGTTGTAGACAGAAGTTCTTTCGACAGAATTCAACAAGCAGGTGGTTTCGTATCTGTAAATACTTCAGGTAACACTATCGATGCTAACACAATTCCAGTTCCTAAAGCGGATGCTGATAAAGCATTTGAAGCTGCAGCTTGTATTGGATGTGGTGCTTGTGTGGCAACTTGTAAAAACGGTTCTGCTATGTTATTTGTTGGAGCAAAAGTTTCTCAGTATGCGTTGTTACCACAAGGTAAAGTAGAAGCTACTGACCGTGTATTAAACATGGTTCGTCAAATGGATGAAGAAGGATTTGGTAACTGTACTAATACAGGAGCATGTGAAATTGAATGTCCTAAAGGGATTTCTTTAGAAAACATTGCTCGTATGAACAGAGAATATTTAAAAGCAAGTCTTGTAAAATAATTCAAAAGCGCCTTAGGGCGCTTTTTTTATGGCTTGATTTTTGTTAACTTAACAAAAAAATAGAATAGATGAAAAAGATATATTTGGCTTGCGTATTATTGGTAACAGCGATTGGTTTTTCTCAAACAGATGAGGAAAAGGCTGAAAAGAAAAAACAAATTGAAGCCGAGAAAGCTTCTTTGCAAAAACCGTATAATGAAATGGAAGCTGCTGATGTAAAAATTAATGAGCTTCTAACACAGGCTAAAGCTGAGAATAAAAACATCATGATTCAGGTTGGAGGAAACTGGTGTGTTTGGTGTTTACGTTTAAATGACTTTATCCAAAAGACTGATGAATTGAAAAGTTTAGTTGATAATAATTATATTTATTATCATCTGAATTGGTCTCCAAAAAATAAAAACGAAAAATTCTTTGCTAAATATGGTAACCCTGGTGAAAAACAAGGATATCCAATTTTTATGGTTTTAAATAAAAAAGGAAAATTAATTCATGTTCAGGAAACAGGTTCTTTAGAAGAAGGAAAAGGATACAGTCAAGAAAAAGTAAAAACTTTTTTTGAAGCTTGGAAAGCTAAAAGTTAAATCTAATTATGAAATAATTTAATAAAACGCATTCAAACTTATGGATGCGTTTTTTATTATAGGTTAAAAAATTATATTTGTGAGAAAATTATTAAAAAACTTATATGTCGTTAAAAAAGTATGTTTTAGCGTTTTTGCTTTTCTCGCTAACTCAGGCATTTTATGCCCAGTCTTCAAAAGAAATTTTAGTTTTAAGTGCAGTAGTTAAGGATAAAGTTATTCCCGGAGCTCAAGTCATCTTTCAAAAGAACGGAGAAAAATCTATTCCTTTATATTCGGATCAAAGAGGTAAAGTACAAATCCCAGCAGAATATCAAGACGAAGCAGATTTGACTATCATTATAAAAAAGGATGGTTATTCAACTTTAGTATCAAAATGTCCGTGTGGAGGTTTAACTTATGCAATTAGTCCTGTAATGGAGGAGTTGGACGGAATGCGAATTGTTTTGAGTTGGGGCAGTGCTCCTGAGGATTTAGATTCACATCTTTCTTATCAAGGTGGATATGTTTGTTATTATCAAAAAGATGCTTCTCAGGCAAACTTAGATGTTGATGATACGGATAGTTATGGGCCAGAAACCATTACAATTACAAAAAAAATTCATGGTAAGAAATATGTGTACGCAGTACATAACTACTCAAATAAAGAGAGTAACAACAATGCAAACTTATCTAAGATAAGTAATGCGAAAGTGTACGTTTATATTGGTAACACATTAATCAGAACATATGTTCCACAATTTGGAAAAACAGGGACAGTTTGGATTCCTTTCATAATAGACGAGAATGGTAATCTAGTCGATGTAGGTGATTTTAAAAATGCGACTTCGTGGGAAGGTGTACGATCTATTTTAAGAGATTATAGATATGATGCAGCTAATCATGTTGTTGATGCTGCAAGTATTCAAGAATCTATAAATTTGAATAAAGATGGTGAAAGAAGTTATCATGCTGGCAATTTAGAGCAGTCAGTAGCATATTATCAAGATGCTATTGAAGAAAATCCTAGAAACGGACAAGCGTATAGCAATCTAGGTTTGTCTTTTCAAAAATTAGGTAGAGAAGCAGAAGCTTTATGGGCAAACAGAAAAGCAATTGATTTAGCAGAAGGAGCTAAAGCTAATATAGTTAGAGCAAGTTCGTATTATAATATTGCTAGAATTTATGAGCAAAAAGGACAATGGAATGATGCTTTAAATAACTTCAAACTAGCTAAACAGCACAATCAAAATCCTGCTTATGATAAAGGTATTACAAGAATGTCTGCTAAAGTGAGATCATAATAATGAAAAGATTAAAGGTTTTATTGTTTTTGCTTATTGCAACTCAATCTTTCGGGCAAATAAATGCTGCTAAAATAGATCGTTCTATTTGGCCTTATCCAATTAATTCTAAATCGGATTTTGATGTAACATCTAAAATGGAGATGTTGGTTTTTACAGAAGTTTTCAATGATTACATGAGTTTAACTACTTCTGAATTATCTCTCAAAATTGGAGTTAAGAATGTTAGTGAAAAATCGGTGAAGGAATGGGAGGCTAGGACCAAAAAACTTTTGCTTGATAATTTTCATAATTTGTTAGATGAGTCATTGCCAAAATATATTCCTATAAAAAAAGATGCAGATTGGAATTCGCTAATAACATTACAGTTGAATAAAAACATTTCTTCGGAATTAAAAAATTGGTACAATTCATCAAAAGTGTTTCATCAGGATTATCTTATTGAACTGTATCGATTGGCTGCATTAAATCCGAGAATAACTAGCGAAATTGCAGCAATTGATGAAAATGAAATAACTGGTGATCGTTTTAAACAAAAGCATTTCTTGTTAACTTTTGATGATGGGCCAACTCCTCAAAACGGAAATACTGATAAACTTCTAAAAGTTCTAAACGAAAACAATCTTAAAGGAATCTTTTTTGTTTTAGGAGATAATTTTAATCAACGATTAAATAGCACATCTTCTAAATCAATAGAATTGTTGTATGGTCAAAATTTAGTAGCTTCCCATGGTAAGATTCATAAATCTCATCAAAAACTTCAAGATTGGCAAAACTCAATTGATTATACTCAAGATATTATTAAATCAAATATAAAATCAAAAGAGATTGTCTATTTCCGTCCTCCATATGGACAACGAAATAAAGTCGTTGTAGATTACTTAAATACTCATAATTCTAAAGTTGTCTTATGGAATATGGATTCGCAGGATTGGAATAAAGATATTACTGGAAAGCAAGTTGCCGATAGACAAATTACTTTGATGCTTTTGTGGAGAAAAGGGATTTTACTATTTCATGATGTTCATGCTAAAGCGCAAATAGCTGTACCCATTATAAAAGAATATTTTAAAAAGGCAGATATCAATTGGATTGATCCTATGGTGGTCAAAATTTAATTGTTTATTTCTATGAAACGCATTCAAACTTATGGATGCGTTTTTTTTATCTTTGAAAAAACAACACAAAAACTAATGAACTCAAATCGTTTTCTCTTTTTAATTCTATTAATCTCACAATTTACATTTTCACAGGATTTTGCAAAACATGTTAATCCCTTTATAGGGACAGATGGACATGGACACACTTTTCCTGGAGCCACTTTGCCTTATGGCATGGTGCAACTTTCTCCGGATACAAGAGTAGATGGAAGTTGGGATGGCTGCTCAGGGTATCACTATTCAGATAAGATTATTTATGGATTTTCTCATACACACTTAAATGGCACGGGTTGTTCAGATTATGGAGACATTATGTTGATGCCAACAATGGGAGAGTCTACTTTTAATCCTAAAGAATATAGTTCAGAATTTAGACATATCAATGAAAAAGCTTCCGCTGGATTTTATGCTGTAAAATTAGACAAACACAATATAGATGTTCGATTAACATCATCAACCCGAGTAGGTTTTCATGAATATACTTTTAATAATGCTGGGGAAGCTGATATAGTGATGGATTTGAATCACCGTGATAAATTGCTTTATGGCGAAGTGAATGTTGTTGATGATAAAACTATTGAGGTTTTTCGAAGAAGCGAAGCTTGGGCTAAAGACCAGTATATCTATGCGCGAATTGAATTTAACGTTCCAGTAAAAGTAAGTGGTTATGGGAATGAAAAGAATGAAGCAAAATATTTTTCTGGAACCAAAGTGGTTATTAAAGCCTCAAAACAAGTCAAAAAAAGCGAAAAAATATTAGTAAAAGTGGCACTTTCACCCACAAGTTATGAAGGTGCTAAGTTGAACATGTCTGAAATCAAACAATGGGATTTTGAGAAAGTGAAAAAGGATGCAGAAGCCGCTTGGAATAAAGAACTATCTAAAATTGAAGTAACTTCAAAAGACAAGGATAAACTGGCTGTTTTTTATACGGCTTTGTATCACACTATGATGCAGCCTAATATCGCGGAAGACTTAGATGGAAAATACCGTGGTCGCGACAATAAAATCCATGTAGCGGATACGTTTGATTATTACTCCGTTTTTTCTTTATGGGATACCTTTCGTGGAGCGCATCCTTTGTATACGTTGATTGATAAAAAAAGAACGGCTGATTATATTAATACCTTTTTAAAGCAATACGAACAAGGGGGCAGATTGCCCGTTTGGGAATTGGCTTCAAACGAAACCGATTGTATGATTGGTTATCATTCAGTTTCAGTGATTGCTGATGCTATGGTAAAAGGCATCAAAGGTTTTGATTATGAAAAGGCTTTCGAAGCTTCGAAACATTCGGCGATGTTGGATCATTTAGGTTTGGATGCCTATAAAATGAATGGTTTTATTTCGATGGATGACGAACATGAAAGTGTTTCTAAAACGGTAGAATATGCTTATGACGATTGGTGCATTGCACAAATGGCTGCTATTTTGGGATATTCAAATGATTATGCCTATTTCATGAAACGATCTCAGAGTTGGAAAAATATTTTTGACTGGGAAACTGGGTTTATGCGACCAAAGAAAAATGGCGGTTGGGATAAACCTTTCGACCCTCGCGAAGTAAATAATAATTATACTGAAGGAAATTCATGGCAGTATTCATTTTTTGTACCTCAGGATATTCAAGGTTTAATTGCAGCACATGGCGGTGCGGAAAAATTTGAAGCCAAATTGGATGAAATGTTCAACAGCGAAAGTAAAACCACAGGACGCGAACAGGTTGATGTTACGGGTTTAATTGGACAATATGCACATGGGAACGAACCAAGTCACCATATGGCGTATTTGTATAACTATGTAGGGAAACCAGAAAAAACAGCAGCAAAAGTAAATTACATCTTAGATAATTTCTATAAAAACACTCCTGATGGATTAATTGGTAATGAAGATTGTGGCCAAATGAGTGCTTGGTACGTGTTGAGTAGTATAGGTGTTTATCAAGTGACGCCTGGTGTTTCTTGTTTTACAATTACAGCTCCTTTATTTGAAAATGTAAAAGTAAGGTTGAATGATAAAAATTCAGCAAAGCTTTCTTTATATGATAACCCTTATAAACGAAAGTTTGTTAAACCAGATCTTGAAACTCTTTTTGATGGCTATGTTAACAATTACAAAGAAATAATTCCTGCTCCTGTAATTCAAGCAGAAAGCAAAGCATTTAAAGAGAAGTTAAATGTATCTTTTGATTCCTTTGATAAGGATGTAGAATATTTCTACAGTATTAATAATTCTAAATTTAAAATGTTTGACAAAGAATTGGTTTTAACTGAATCGACTAAAATTAAATTTTATTCTTCCAATGGTTTTGAAAAAACAAGTGATACTATTTCTGCTGAATTCTTCAAAAAACCAAACAACTACACCATCAATATCAAATCAAAATACAATCCGCAATACCATGCAGGAGGTTCAGAAGGATTGTTGGATGGAATCTTTGGTTCAGAAAATTGGCGAAAAGGAGATTGGCAAGGGTATCAAAACCAGGATTTTGAATGTGTAATCGACCGACAAGCTAGTTTGCCATTGAGTAGTATTAGTGCCAACTTTTTACAAGACCAACGTTCATGGATTTTAATGCCAACACAAGTGGAGTTCTATGTTTCTAATGATAATGTGAATTTTGAATTGATTGATACTATAAGCAATGATGTAGATCCTAAAATAGATAAGAATGTTTTAAAATCATTCGACTGTAGTAAGAAAGTAGCTTCGGCCAGATATGTAAAAGTTGTAGCAAAAAACTTTGGCAAGCTGCCTTATTGGCATCAAGGCGCAGGAGGCGATGCCTTTATTTTTATAGATGAAATAACGATTAAATAAGTATGAGAGTTGCTTTAATTCAATCCGATATAGTTTGGGAAAACCCAAGTGAAAATAGAATCAATTTCGAAGAAAAAATCAATGCAATCCACGAAACAGTAGATTTGATTGTATTGCCTGAAATGTTTTCGACAGGTTTTACAATGAACCCTTCTGCTGTTGCTGAAACTATGGATGAAAAAACTGTTTCATGGATGGTTGCATTGGCCAAGAAGAAAAATGTTGCGATAACTGGAAGTTTAGTAATTACGGAGAATGGTAATTATTATAACCGCATGCTTTTTGTTTTTCCTGACGGAACTATTCAAAAATATGATAAAAGGCATTTGTTCTCTCTAGCAAAAGAAGAAGCGGTTTTTACACGTGGAAATGACAAAGTGATTGTAAATTATAAAGACTGGAAAATCTGTTTACAGATATGTTATGATTTGCGTTTCCCAGTTTTTGCCCGTAATGTCGAAAATTACGATATGTTGATATACGTGGCAAGCTGGCCTAAACCACGAATCAATGCTTGGGATATTTTATTGCGCGCACGTGCTGTGGAAAATTTATCTTATGTGATTGGAGTAAACAGAGTGGGTACAGATGGTAGTCAACTGGAATACTTAGGCCATTCACAGTCTATAGATTATCATGGAAATTATGTGGTTGAACCTTTCGAAAATGAATCAGTTAAAATCTTTTCGTTTGATAAAAATGAAATGCTAGAAACTCGTTTAAAATTAAATTTTTTGAACGACAAAGATAGATTTGAGTTAATTTCCTAAATCTACATCCTGATTTACATCCCAATTAGCTCTTACGTCAATTTCTGTTGGGTAATGATATACTTCTTCGGGTTGTTTTTTATCTAGATAGCTTCCAGTGTCTCGTTCTTTGTTTTTGTTCTCGTCATAAATAACACGAAGCGAATATTTTCTGGGTTCCAAGAATGAAAATTCTACGCTTGAATTGTCTTCACTGTAATGTGATTCTAAAATTTTTCCTTTGCTATCAGTTAATTCAATAATGATTGGGAATGATTTTATATTTTTAAAATTCAATTTTAAATTTCCGTAATCTGAAAAATTCTTAGTGCTAACTACAAATTTTAAACTATCATTCTTTTGGCCTAAATAATCTTCAACCGTTCCTGGCAGCATGTTTAAGGTGTATTTTTCACCTTCGTCTTTTTTGAAAAGAACTTCAAGCTTGTTGTTGAATTCGTCATAATTGGTTTTGAATTCGACTTTTGAAGAGTCTTTTTTTGATAAACTCATTTTAGAAAAGTCAAACTTCTCCAGAGGGGTATTCGTGTTTAAAGTAAACACTTCATTGAAACCTATGCTGCCTCTTTGTTTCGCGGTAATGCTTAAAGTGTCTTGTTTTTGATTTTTTAATTTTAAA
The DNA here is from genome assembly GCF_900142035.1 of Flavobacterium terrae. Classification (GTDB taxonomy): domain Bacteria; phylum Bacteroidota; class Bacteroidia; order Flavobacteriales; family Flavobacteriaceae; genus Flavobacterium; species Flavobacterium terrae. The sequence goes on from NZ_FQZI01000001.1 coordinate 619,153, forward strand.
ACAAAATCTTTTTTCAATTCTTTATTTTCAAACTGAATTGCGATAGAGTCGTTTTTTATGACTGGGAACCAAATTTGCAATGAATCTTTTTCAGGGAATTTGGTAACTTTTATGGGCAAAGTATTTCCTTTGTATGTTGCTGTTATTTTTGAGTCTTTATTGTATCCTTCATATCCTAATAAACCTCTGTTTCCTGAAGCCTGACTCGGTTTTTTTACTTTAAGTTTTGGAATCTCTTTGAATAATTCTAATTCAAAGATTGATTTGTCTGGAACAGTTATAGTTTGATTGTAAAAACCAATTTTATCACTATTTGGATCAAATTTATAATTAGCGTTCTTTTCTTTTAAAGCTATCAATTTGTAGTTACCAGCTTTAACATTTTCTATTTTAAAAGTCTTTAAACTATCAAGTGTGTTTGTAATGTATCGAGGGTTCTGCTTGTAAATAATAGAGTCTTTAAAGTTTTCATCTACCTCAAACAACATGACGTTTACATAAGTATCTGTTTCTTTTTCATAAGAATCTTTTATGGTTCCTTCTATAAATAAAGAGTCAAGCTCTTTCCCAGTTGAAAAGACATATTTGAATTGAGGGTACGCATTTCCTTCATTATTATCCACGATGCTTTGACCAAAATTGAAACTGTAAGTCGTATTAACTTTTAAAGTGTCGTTTATTTTAATAACTAATTGTTTGCTCGCTGTACCTTGAGGTAAAACAGTTATCTGGTTTTGCATGGGAGGAGAAACAATTAAATTTTTTTGGAGATCCTTAATCTTGATAAACTCGTCAAAATTTATTTTTATTGTTTTCGAATTAAATTGAGTTGAAAGGTTTTTTGGGTTACTTGAAACAATTTTAGGAGGCGTAACATCTTTATCTCCACCTGTTATTGTTCCTCTTTTTGCACAACTAACAATAAAAACAAAAGATAAAAATATTAAAAACTGTATGTTTATTTTTTTCATGAACCGCAATTTAATCAGTACAAAATAACCACTTTATTTAGTGTAAACGAAATTTTTTTGAATTCAGGATTATGATTCAGAAAAAGCAATCGTTACGATACTCAGTTTAGCGCCAGGAATTTTTAAAATTGCTTTTCCGCAAGCTTCTAATGTTGCTCCTGTGGTCAATACATCGTCAACCAATAAAAAGTGCTTGTTGTAAAGGGTTTCGTTGTAAGAAATTGAAAATGTATTTTCAGAAATGGTACTTCGGTTGATTAGATTTTTTTTAGATTGAGTTTCGGCATACTCTTTACGAATTAAAACTTCTTTTTTAATTTCCTTGTTTAGTTTTTTAGAAATTGATTCACAAAATGTATCTATCTGATTGTATCCTCTTTTTTGTAATTTCTTTTTATGTAATGGTACAGGGATAACAAAGTCTATATTGTCAAATGCTTTGCTTTCTTTTAAATCAATACCATACCAATCACCTAAAACAGTGCCTATTTTTTGTTGGTTTTTGTATTTTAAATTGTGAATTAAGTTTTGAGTAATGCCTTTTTTATGGTAATAAAGCATGCTTGAAACATTCTCTACTGGGATCTTCCCGTAAAACTTTTTTAACCCTTCGTTGTTTTTTGTGAGTAAGTGATTTGTAAGAGGTAAATCGTGTCTGCAAGTAATGCATATTTGATTTTCAGATTCTAATAAAAGGTTAGAACATCCTGAACAAATTTTAGGATAGAATAAGTTTAGCAAATTTTTGAGCATTTCATCGATTTTATTTTTTTTGTGAAAAGGAAAAAGATAAATTTAGAAAAAATTACCCAAAACAAAATGTCTTTACGTATTTCAACGACTTTTTTAAAGTTAGCATCAGTTGTGTTGTTATCTACAACAACGACTTTTGCAGTGAAATATTTTAGATCTAAAGAAGAAAATCTTCAATTAAAAGAATCGATAAAGCTTGATAAAAAAACATATGTTAATGATTTAAAAGAAATTTTTAGCAGATATGATGATCAAGTCTTGAAAAATAGAGAGCTAACTCGTGCCAATTCTATTTTGGTTTCTAAAAATAAAAAAGTAGTTACGGTTAAACCGCATACTCCAGTTAAGGTAATTTATTTAGAAAAAAACACTACTAGAAAAGAAATAGATTCATTTCAAAACCTTATTAATGAGAAATTAAAAGAACAGGAATCAATTCAAGATGAAGTAGATAAACTTTCTCAAAAAAATTCTGAATTAGAAAATAAAAACAGAGAAAATGAAAAGATTGTTGCTAAGACAAGAAATCTTACTGCAACAAATGTTATTGCTAATGGAGTAAAAATTGTTTCCAATAATATTATAGAAACAAAACGCTTTAATGCTACAGAGCAAATAAAAGTTTGTTTCACACTTCTTGAAAATAAATCAGCTGTTCAGGGTTATAAAGATATTTACCTTCAAATTATAAATCCTAGAAAAAAGGTAGTTACAGATAAAGGTGAATTTGTTGAGTTTGGCAATCAATTATTAAGATATAGCGCTAAAACAAATGTTTTTTATGAAAATGAAGAACTAGATGTTTGTGTGTTTATAGATCCCAACAAAAAAGATTTACTTCCTGGCGATTATGAAATTAATATCTTTTCAGGTATAAACTTAATCGGCAATACTGTTTTTTCTCTTAAATAATTTACTTTTCTGTAAGTAAAATTCTCAATCACTTTTCCTATTTTTGCACCACTATGGCAAAACAAGACGATTTATTTAAAAATGTGATTTCGCATGCAAAGGAGTACGGATTTATTTTTCCGTCAAGCGAAATATATGATGGTTTAAGCGCAGTTTATGATTATGCGCAAAACGGAGTAGAATTAAAAAAGAATATTAGAGACTATTGGTGGAAATCGATGGTGCAAATGCATGAAAATATTGTGGGTATTGATGCTGCGATATTTATGCACCCTACAACATGGAAAGCATCTGGACATGTGGACGCTTTTAATGACCCATTAATTGACAACAAAGACTCTAAGAAAAGATACCGTGCCGATGTTTTAATTGAGGATTATGCCGAAAAATTAAATCAAAAAGCACAAAAAGAAATCGAAAAAGCAAAAGGCCGTTTTGGTGAAGCTTTTGATGAAGCACAATTTGTTGCAACAAACGAAAGAGTTAAAGGATATTTAGACCAAAAAAATGCAATTCTTCAAAGAATGGCAAAAGGTTTAGATTCTGGTGATTTGGCAGATGTGAAAGCATTAATCGAAGAATTGGAGATTGCTTGTCCAGATTCAGGTTCTAAAAACTGGACAGAAGTACGTCAGTTTAACTTGATGTTTGGAACTAAATTAGGAGCTTCTGCAGATACTGCGATGGATTTGTATTTACGTCCAGAAACGGCTCAAGGTATTTTTGTGAACTTCCTGAATGTGCAAAAAACAGGACGTATGAAAATTCCTTTTGGAATTGCTCAAACAGGTAAAGCTTTTCGTAACGAAATCGTAGCGCGTCAATTCATTTTCCGTATGCGTGAATTCGAACAAATGGAAATGCAATTTTTTGTGAAGCCAGGAGAAGAGATGAAATACTACGAATACTGGAAAGAAACGCGTTTAAAATGGCATTTATCATTAGGTTTAGGAAAAGAAAATTATCGTTTTCACGACCATGAAAAATTAGCACATTATGCTAATGCGGCTGCGGACATTGAATTCAACTTCCCGTTTGGGTTTAAAGAATTAGAAGGAATTCACTCAAGAACTGACTTCGATTTAAAAGCACATGAAGAGTATTCAGGTAAGAAAATGCAATACTTTGATACCGAAGAAAATAAAAACTACACGCCATACGTAGTTGAAACTTCAGTTGGTTTAGATCGTATGTTTTTAGCAGTTTTCTCAAATTCATTAAAAGAAGAAACTTTAGAAGATGGTTCAACAAGAACAGTATTGCGTTTGCCTTCGGTATTAGCACCAACAAAAGCAGCGGTTTTACCATTAATTAAAAGAGATGGTTTGCCAGAATTAGCTAAAGAAATAATTGAAGACTTAAAATGGGATTTCAATGTTGCTTATGATGAAAAAGATGCGGTTGGACGTCGTTACCGTCGTCAGGATGCATTAGGAACACCTTTCTGTATTACTGTAGATCATCAAACATTAGAAGATAAAACAGTTACTATTCGTCACCGTGATTCAATGCAACAAGATCGCGTTGCTATTTCTGAATTGAGAGGAATCATTAGCAATGAAGTTTCTATGAGAAACTGGTTGATGAAGATGAAGTAAAAAATAAAATTCTAGATAAAAAAATCCCAAACGTTCACTGAGCTTGTCGAAGTGGAGTTTGGGATTTTTTATTTTTTAATGCTTTGAAATTAAGCTTGTAACTCGTGAAGACGCTTTACATATTTCCCAATCACATCAAACTCTAAATTTACTTTGGTTCCAATTTTGAAACTATGAAAATTTGTGTGTTCAAAAGTGTAAGGAATAATTGCCACGCTAAATTCATTTATTTTTGAATTTACAACTGTTAAACTTGTTCCATTTACTGTTATCGAGCCTTTTTCGATTGTAATATTGCTTAGATTTCTATCGTATTCGAATGTAAAATACCAACTACCATCAACTTCTTCAATGTTTTTGCAAACTGCAGTTTGATCTACGTGGCCTTGAACAATATGGCCGTCCAAGCGATCGCCTAATTTCATAGCGCGTTCAAGATTAACTACATCACCAACCTGCCATTCACCAAGGTTTGTTTTTTCGATAGTTTCTTTGATTGCGGTTACTGTATAAATGTCGTTTTCGATGGAAACAACAGTTAAACAAATTCCATTGTGAGCAACACTTTGGTCGATTTTAAGTTCGCTCGTTATTTTTGATTGTACCGAAACATGAATATTTTCGCCCTCTTTTTGAAGGGATTGAATTGTTCCGAGAGTTTCTATGATGCCTGTAAACATTAACTGATTAATTTTAGTAAATTTGCATTCAAAATTAGCAATAAATACATTGAACTGATGACAAAAAGACCAGAAAATATAATTGTAGGGATTTCAATTGGTGATTTGAATGGTATAGGAGGGGAGATAATATTAAAGTCTTTCGAGGATACACGTATGTTAGAGTTGTGTACTCCTATAATTTTTGCTAATGTTAAAATTCTTTCTTTCCTAAAAAAGAATTTAGAACTTTCTACAAATTTACATGGTATAGATAAAATTGACCAAGCAATAACAGGAAAGATAAATGTATTGAATGTTTGGCGTGAGGGGGTGAATATTGAGTTTGGTAAAACCGATGATAATGTAGGGAAGTATGCAGTTAAGTCATTTGTAGAAGCTACAAAAGCATTAAAATCAGGAGATATAGATGTTTTAGTTACGGCTCCTATTAATAAGTCAAATATTCAATCGGAAGAATTTTCTTTCCCTGGACATACAGATTATTTGAATCAAGAACTGGAAGGGGATGCTTTAATGTTTATGGTTCAGGACACACTTCGTGTTGGTTTGCTAACAGATCACGTGCCTATTAATGAAGTGGCTAAGCACTTGACAGAAGAGTTGATTCTTAAAAAAATAAAAACTATCAATCAATCATTGATTCAGGATTTTGGAATTACTCGTCCTAAAATTGCGGTTCTAGGTTTAAACCCACATTCGGGTGATAATGGTGTAATAGGAGATGAGGAAGAAAAAGTATTAAAACCTGCTTTGAAAAAGATTTTTGACGAAGGAGTTTTGGTTTTTGGGCCTTTTTCAGCTGATGGTTTCTTCGGAAGTGGTCAATATGAAAAATATGATGCTGTAATAGCAACTTATCATGATCAAGGATTAATTCCGTTTAAAACACTTTCTTTTGGTAAAGGGGTGAATTATACAGCTGGCTTAAATAAAGTGCGAACTTCACCAGATCATGGAACTGGTTTTGATATTGCTGGAAAAGGAATAGCAGATCATAGTTCGTTTGTAGAGGCAGTATATGCAGCAATTGATATTTTTAAATCGAGAAACAATCATGCTCAAATTACTGAAAAGCCTTTAAAAGTTAAGGAAAAACAGTTATAAACAAAAAAATGTTCATAACACTTTTAAATTTATAAATAATTTATATCTTTGCACACCCTAATTAAGGGACAAATTGTTGTTAGTATGAAAGGTACAAATGAATATTTAATTCCATATGTGGGGTTAAAGCTTGGAAAACATCAGTTTGAATATCAAATAAATAAAGCGTTCTTTGATCACTTTGAGTATGACGAATTTGATTCGGCAGATGTAAAAGTGAATTTGGTTTTAGAAAAGCAAACAAATATGCTTGAATTGAATTTTAAGCATTCTGGAACTGTAAATGTTTTGTGTGATGTAACTGGTGAACCATTTGATATGCCAATTAAAGGTAAATTAAAATTAGTGGTTCGTTTTGGTGAGACATATAATGATGATAATGAGGAGTTACTCATTTTGCCTTTTGGTGAACATCAAATAGACGTTTCGCAATATATCTATGAAATGATTGCTTTGTCAGTACCATTAAAGAGGATTAGTCCAAATGCAAAAAATATGGATTTGGAAACGCTTAATGAAATTGAAGTCAAAGACGAAGAAGAAGTAAAAGAAGAAGAAATTGACCCGCGTTGGGCAGCATTAAAGAAACTATTAACGGATAAATAATTTTGTAAAATGGCACATCCTAAGAGAAAAACCTCGAAAACAAGAAGAGATAAAAGAAGAACTCATTATAAAGCAACTGTTGCTCAAATCGCAACATGTCCTGTAACTGGAGAAGCACATTTATACCACAGAGCTTACTGGCATGAAGGTAAAATGTACTATAGAGGTCAAGTAGTTATCGATAAATCGGTAGCTGTTGCTTAATACGTTTTAGTAAAAGAAATCTAACTCTCACCTAGTGAGAGTTTTTTTGTTGGATATAAGTGAAAATAAAATAGAAGTTATTTAAAATTTATTTTAAAGATTTTTGTAACTTCATCGTCTTTTTAAAAAGCGATTTTTTAGAAAGTATTATTACAATTTTATGAGTAAAATAACTGCCGCAATAACCGCCGTTGGTGCGTATGTTCCTGATTTTGTTCTTTCTAACCAAGTGTTAGAAACAATGATTGATACAAATGATGAATGGATAACTACCAGAACAGGAATTAAAGAAAGAAGAATTTTAAAAGAAAAAGGTAAAGGAACTTCGTTTCTTGCTATCAAAGCAGCTCAAAATCTTATCGAAAAATCAGGAATTAATCCTGAAGATATAGATTTAGTACTATTAGCAACTGCTACTCCAGATATGCCAGTAGCTTCTACAGGGGTTTATGTGGCATCGCAAATAGGAGCAGTTAATGCTTTTGCATACGATTTACAAGCAGCATGTTCAAGTTTTTTATACGGTATGTCAACTGCTGCATCGTATATTCAATCAGGACGATACAAAAAAGTACTTTTAATTGGAGCAGACAAAATGTCTTCAATTATCGATTATACAGACAGAGCAACCTGCATTATCTTTGGAGATGGTGCAGGTGCTGTTCTTTTTGAGCCTAACGAAGAAGGTATGGGACTTCAAGATGAGTATTTGCGTTCAGATGGTATTGGTCGTGAATATTTAAAAATAGATGCAGGTGGTTCAATTCTTCCAGCATCGGCAGAAACTGTTCAAAATGGGCAACATACTGTTTTTCAGGATGGAAAAACTGTTTTCAAATACGCAGTTTCTGGTATGGCAGATGTTAGTGAGAAAATCATGCAAAGAAATGATTTGACTCACAATGATGTTAACTGGTTATTAGCGCACCAAGCTAATAAACGTATTATCGATGCCACTGCCGAAAGAATGGGCTTAGATGAATCAAAAGTGCTAATCAATATTCACCGTTATGGAAATACAACATCGGCAACATTACCTTTGTTAATGCACGATTTTGAAAAGCAACTTAAAAAAGGAGATAATCTTATATTTGCAGCATTTGGTGGTGGATTCACTTGGGGATCTATCTACTTAAAATGGGCTTATGATACTAAATAATAAACCAAAATCAAAATATCATGGATATTAGAGAAATTCAAAACCTAATCAAATTTGTAGCAAAATCAGGAGCTACAGAAGTAAAATTAGAGATGGATGATTTCAAAATCACTATCAAAACAACAACAGAAGGAGCTGAAACGACTTATGTACAGCACGTTCCTATGCAAGCAGCTATGCCTCAAATGCAAGTGGCTGCTCCAGTAGCTACTTCTCCAGTTGCTGCTGCTCCAGCTGTTTCTGAAGCTGCTGCTGATGATACATCTAAATATGTTACTGTAAAATCACCAATGATTGGTACTTTCTACAGAAAACCGGCTCCAGATAAACCAATGTTTGTTGAAGTAGGTTCTACAATTTCTAAAGGAGACACATTATGTGTTATCGAAGCAATGAAATTATTCAATGAAATTGAAAGTGAAGTTTCTGGAAAAATTGTAAAAATATTAGTTGATGATTCTTCTCCAGTTGAATTTGATCAACCTTTATTCTTAGTAGATCCATCATAATTGTTATTTTAAATTTTAAATTTTGAATTATGAATTCGATTCATTTTTCAAGTACAATCATTTAAAATTTATAATTTATAATTTAAAATAATCAGAAGATGTTTAAAAAGATATTAATAGCAAACAGGGGAGAAATTGCACTTCGTGTAATTAGAACTTGTAGAGAAATGGGAATCAAAACCGTTGCGGTTTATTCTACGGCAGATGCAGATAGTTTGCATGTTAAATTTGCTGATGAAGCAGTTTGTATAGGTCCTGCGCCAAGTAGTCAATCGTATTTGAAAATGTCAAATATTATTGCTGCTGCAGAAATTACAAACGCAGATGCTATCCATCCAGGATACGGATTCCTTTCTGAGAACGCTAAATTCTCTAAAATTTGTCAAGAGCACGGTATTAAATTTATCGGAGCTTCTCCAGAAATGATTGACAAAATGGGAGACAAAGCTACAGCAAAAGCTACTATGAAAGCTGCCGGAGTTCCTTGTGTTCCAGGATCAGAAGGTATTCTTGAAGATTTCGAACAAGCTAAAAAAGTTGCTAAAGAAATTGGCTATCCAGTGATGATGAAAGCTACTGCCGGAGGTGGTGGTAAAGGTATGCGCGCTATCTGGAAAGAAGAAGATTTATTAAAAGCTTGGGAAAGTGCTCGTCAAGAAGCTGCTGCTGCATTCGGTAATGATGGTATGTATATGGAAAAACTTATCGAAGAACCCCGTCATATCGAAATCCAAGTAGTTGGAGATTCTTATGGTAAAGCATGTCACTTGTCTGAAAGAGATTGTTCTGTACAAAGACGTCACCAAAAATTAACAGAAGAAACACCATCTCCATTCATGACAGATGAATTACGTCATAAAATGGGAGAGGCTGCGGTTAAAGCTGCAGAGTTTATAAATTATGAAGGAGCAGGAACTGTTGAGTTCTTAGTAGATAAACACCGTAATTTCTACTTCATGGAAATGAATACTCGTATCCAAGTAGAGCACCCAATTACTGAGCAAGTTATTGATTACGATTTAATTCGTGAGCAGATTTTAGTTGCTGCTGGAGTGCCAATTTCTGGTAAAAACTATTTGCCACAATTACACTCTATCGAATGTCGTATTAATGCAGAGGATCCTTATAATGATTTCCGCCCTTCTCCAGGTAAAATTACAGTTTTACATGCTCCAGGAGGACATGGAGTTCGTTTAGATACTCACGTGTATGCAGGATATACAATTCCGCCAAATTACGATTCGATGATTGCAAAATTGATTACTACTGCGCAAACTCGCGAAGAAGCAATTAGTAAAATGAAACGCGCTTTAGATGAATTCGTTATTGAAGGTATTAAAACTACCATCCCATTCCACAGACAATTAATGGACGAACCAGATTATGTTGCTGGTAATTATACCACTAAGTTTATGGAATCATTCAAAATGAAAGAGCCTAAAAATTAATAACAAAAAAGCCCTGAGAATTCAGGGCTTTTTTGTTATTAATTTTAAACTAAAGTTGTTTGTTTTGCATTAGTTAAATAATATATTTGTAAGAAAATTTTTGTTTTGAAATTTAAACACTTCCTTTTAATTGTTTTTCTTGCTTTTGTTTCATTGTCATGTAGAACTACAGTTGTAGATAATAATTCTTTAAAGAAAGAAATTAATTATATACCTTATTATCTCAAGGTATATGAGGCCGATAGTTTGTTTATAACTAATAATTTTCTAAAAAGCTATCAAATTTTGGATAGTTTATTTCAAAAATATGAGCCACTTAATATGAGTGTTTATTATGAGTTAAAAACCTACTATAGCGCAAAGATTATTTTAAATAAGGATATAGAATTGAATGATTTTTCGAGATTAGTTAGTAAATATGGGTTTACGAAAGAAATGATAGAAAGTGATTCTCTGTTAAATGATTATTGTAAAAAAAGTAATTTTTTTGACCTTCAAAATTATGATGACTTGAGAGCTAAAAACGTGAAGTCGTTAAATCTTAGCCTACGAAATGAAATAATTGAAATGATTGGACAAGATCAATTATATAGGAGGACTGATTTTGATAAACAAAATAAGATAGATTCTATAAATGCAAAAAAAATAATCAAAATATTTGATGATTTTGGATACCCTAATGAGTTTCTAATTGGTAATAGTAGTATAGATAAAATGTATGTTGGGATAGAAGCTCTTTTGCTTCATACAAGAGATAATGAAAGATTAAATTATTTTATGCCTAAAGTTTTAGAGTATGTAAAAAAAGGTAAAGCATCTCCCAAAATATATGCAAACATGAGAGATCAGTTTGAATTGTACCATGATAAGGAACAATTTTATGGATCCTATGATAATAAAACCAATACTCCTGTTGATGAAATGAATAGAAGAAGAAAAGAAATTGGTTTGCCTTGTTTTGGATATGAAAAATGGCGAACTAATAAATTATATCCAAATATGAAGTTTTAAACCATTAAAGTATTATGTTAAAAAGAGTTTTTAGGGTTTTGCTACTCATAGGTTTGGTTTCTTTTTTTTCTTTTAAAACAAAAGATGTATTTAATAGTTCTATTTCCAGAGAATTGAATTATATACAATATTATTTAAAAGTATATCAAGCAGATAGTTTATACATTACTAAGAATTATCAGAAGAGTTATGAAATTTTGGATAAATTATTTAAGGATTATGAACCTATTAATTTACCTAATTATAATGAACTTTTTAACTATTATAGATTGAAACTAATTTTAAAAAAAGATATAAATAGGAGTAAATTTTCTGAATTAATAAGCAAGTATAATTTGAATAATGAAATATTATTGAATGATTCATTAATGAAAACTTATTACATGAAAGAAAAATTTTTTTTCGATAAAAATTATAATCTGTTAAGACAAAAGTTTATTTCTAAACTAAATCTGAAATTAAGGGATGAGATAAAAGAAATGCGAGTACAAGATCAACTATTTCGAGATAAAGATTATCAATATAATATAATAAAACAAAATAAGATTGATTCAATTAATTCTTTAAAAACTAGAAAGATTTTTAAAGAATTCGGCTATCCAAATGAATATATTATAGGTGATTTTATGTTAGACAAAAGTTTTGTAGATATAGAAATAATACTTCTTCATACAAAAGATGTTGAAAGGGAAGAGTATTATTTGCCAAAAGTTCTTGAATTCATAGAAAAAGGTAAAGCACCTCCTAGAACCTATGCTGTTCTTCTGGATCAATTTAATTTATACCATGGTAAAGAACAGTATTATGGTTCATACAGTAAAAAAGTAAATATTTCAATTTCAGAGTTGAATAAAAGAAGGAAATTAATTGGCTTGCCAAGTTATGGGTATGAGAAATGGAGATTTGAGAAATTACATCCAAATGAAGAATATTAATTAAATTATATAACAATGAGAAAACTAGAAGAGTTTAAAAATGATGATAATTTGTTATCACAAAATGAATTGAGTAATATAATCGGTGGTTTGCTTCCTGCTGACAGATCTAGATATACCTGTTTTACACAGACAGCTAGTGAAGGCTGTACAGATACCAGATGTGAACAAACAATCGATGAAAATGGAACATCAACAACAACAATTACTGAAACAGACAATCCTTAAAAAATTTTAGAAATGAAAAAATTAAAAAGTCTTAATGAATTTAAACAATTAAGTTCAAACACAGTTTTATTAAACTCGGATTTAGTTAATATTTCTGCTGGTTTGGCACGCCTATCTAATGATATGTGTGTGACTTTAAATGATACATGTGTAAATGGTAGAGAGGATATGTATCATCACACTGAAGTTGACGGTGTGGTAACTGTTGATTCGACTACTTGGAAAGATTAGATTATGATTTTAATAATCACTGAAGAAGCTGATTATTCATCAAGTATGGTGATTAATTGGCTTCTTTATTACAGAATAAATTTTATTAGAATAAATGAAAATGATGAACTGCATGTTGAATGTTTGTTAAATGATTTCAGAATAACTAATAATTCATTTAACTTTTTGTTGTCTGAAATTAAAGGGATGTGGTATAGAAGAGGTTTTTTAAATATTAAAATTGAAAAATCCGAAAATGAAATCATAAACAATTTTAAAAAAGCAGAATTTGCAAAATTGAAGCAATACATATATTATAAATTATCATTATTGCCAAATATTAATTCTTTTACTAACTCTGATGTTAATAAACTTGTAGTTAATGATATTGCTAGTGAAATAGGAATAATTACTCCTCAAGAATATATTTTAAGTTCCAAAGATGAATTGCTTCTTTTAGATGATTTAAGTCAATACGCAACAAAGTCAATTTCAGGAAGTGCAATTTTGGATTTTGGAAATTTTTATACAATAGGATATACATCTTTGTTAAATATAACTGAAGAATATTCTAAATTTTTTTTTCCTTCTTTAATTCAAAAGTATATTAAGAAAAAATATGAATTGAGGATTTTTTTCTTACATGATCAATTTTATACTATGGCGATTTTTTCACAAAGAGATGAAACTACTAGGGTAGATTTTAGAAATTATAACAGAAAGAATCCCAATAGGAATGTGCCTTTTGAATTGCCAATTGAAATTAAGGTGAAACTAATTAATCTAATGAATCGTTTAAAATTAAATTCGGGGTCAATAGATATGATTGTTACCCCAAATAATGAGTATGTTTTTTTAGAAGTTAATCCAATTGGGCAGTATGGTATGGTTTCAGTTCCTTGTAATTATTATCTAGATATGAAAATAGCAAATTTTTTTAAGAACAATACTTATGAATGAAAAAATTGAAAGTTTAAAAGAATTTCTTTTGGAAAGGCAAAATGAATTACCTCTAGTTCTGCATGATACAAATGTAATTGAAAAAAAATATGAGATTTCAGGAAAATCAATACAGATCTTAAAATATAGAACATCTGTTTATCCTCTTGATAAGTATTATAAACATATAATAAGAATATAAAAATGGTTTTTTTTAAATTATTTGCAAATTGTATAGCTGTTAAGGGAGCTAATAGAAGTTTAATTGTAGATTTACAAAAAAATTCATCACATTTAATTCCAAATGATATGTATGAAGTCTTAACAAAATCAGATAAGATAGAAATAAGTCAATTATATGCGGAATATGGTGAAGATAATTATAACACAATAAAAGACTATTTTGAAAATTTAGAAGAATTAGAAATAGGTTTTTTTTGTTCAGAGAATGAACTTAATCTTTTTCCAGAGTTGAATCTTGAATTTCATTATCCTTTTTTAATTGGGAACTCAATTTTAGAAGGAATAGATGAAATTCGAGTGTATGAGGAATTAATTCCGCAGTTAGAAAAATTAGGTTGTGAATATGTTGAAATAATTTTGTACCAGGAAATTGAAAATAATTTACTTCAATCAATTTTAGATTTATTTCAAATAAGTTCAATTAAGCACATTGGTTTGATAATAAAGTATGATGTGACAAAAGATGAAAAGTTTTTAAAAAAACTTACTTCTACATGTTTGAGACTTTCAAAAATAATTTTACATTCATCAGTAGATGAAAAATTATTAGAATTTAAATCATTTAATTTGACTTATATTAGTTATGTAAAAAAGGAGTTGAAAAGTTTTAATTTTTGTGGAGTAGTTGATCAAGGTTATTTTTCAACAAAAATGTTGCATTTTACAGAATCACAAAATCATAACACTTGTTTGAATCGTAAAATTTCAATAGACAAAGATGGTAATATAAAAAATTGCCCATCGATGAAAGAAATTTTTGGAAATATCAAAGAAGTATCGCTTGAAGAGGTATTAAATCAAACCAACTTTAAAAGATATTGGAGTATTTCTAAAAATCAAATTGAAGTATGTAAAGATTGTGAATTTCGTCATATTTGTACTGATTGTAGGGCATATACTGAAAATCCTGAAGATCAATATTCAAAACCTCTTAAATGTGGTTATAATCCTTATACGAATGTTTGGGAAGAATGGAGCACCAACCCTTTAAAAGAAAAAGCTATTGCTTTTTATGAAATGTCAGATTTGATAAAAAGATAATTTAGAGAATGCCCCAAATTTGGAGCTTTTTTGTTGGGTTAAATTTTAAACTAAAGTTGTTTGTTTTGCATTAGTTAAATGATAAATTTGTAAGAAAATTTTTGTTTTGAAATTTAAACACTTCCTTTTAATTGTTTTTCTTACTTGTGTTTCATTGTCATGTAGAACTACAGTTGTAGATAATAACTCTTTAAAGAAAGAAATTAATTATATACCTTATTATCTCAAGGCATATGAGGCTGATAGTTTGTTTATAACTAATAATTTTCAAAAAAGTTATCAAATTTTGGACAGTTTATTTCAAAAATATGAGCCACTTGAGATGGAAAATTATTATGAATATAGTAATTACATTGCTTCATCTGTAATGTCAGGACATATTGATGGTTTAGATGGAAAAATTAAAAAGGGATATCTCAATTTTGGTGATGTTGGTTTTTTACATCCACAATCATATGAAATTCGTCAAAAAATAGCAAAAATAAGTAAGCTCTCTAAAGATGAAAAAGAACTTTATAAAAAGGAGTATTCTAAAAGAATTAATTTGTCTTTAAGAAAAAGAATTGATATAATGTTTGATGAAGACCAATCGGTAAGAAGAAAGAATTGGAATGAAGAGGGGATGAAGTTTTTTGAAAATAAACATGCCAAAGAATTGGAAGAGATTATAGCTAATTATGGTTATCCTAATTATCAATTAATTGGATCAATGAATTACGAAGATGAGAATTGGAGTACTCCAAAACCTATTAGTTGTGACATCATGTTTATACACCAAGGTATTGCGTTTAAAGAAAAATACCTGCCTTTTTTATTGAATGAATTAAAAAGGGGGAAATGTTCACCTAGGGACTATTCAGCTATATATGATAGTTATTTGTTTAAAAAAAGTGCTGAATTAAACATAATTCCTAAGCAATTATATGGTAGTATTGGTATCGAAAATCGTGCTTTGGTAAATCCAAAAAAAATTGACTCAATTAGAAAATCTATTGGATTACCCAAATTAGGATATGAAATGTGGAGAGCAAAAAAAATTGAATAATAACTAAATTAAGATTTAAAAAAAGCGAAATCATAAAAACAACTAAAAAGGGATGTTTTTTGTTTATCAATAGAAGAACAATAGGAAATTATAAGTCGATCAATTAACAGATTTAATAAAGTTGTCTTATTACATAGATTCGACTGTAAGTACAGATTGTCAAAGGAGTTCTGCAAAAACATATCCAGGTGAATTCATGAAAACTTTAATTGCCTAACAACAGAGAGAAAAACTGTCTTAGATAAGTAATATTAAGAGTTGATGAATTTTTATATGATTTTAATTTTATCAGATTAAGAAGACTTTTAAACAATCCAAATTATTGAATGGCTTGAAATTTTTGACAAGAAATGGGTAAGAATTAATAGAGAAGAAATAGTCAGTATAGATTATGTAGGGGCAATTATTGTTTTTACTTTGAATCAGTATAGTTTTAAGAGGTTTTGGAATGTTACAAAAGATGAAATTTAGGTTTGAAGAATTGTGAGTTCAGGCATGTTTGCAGCGATTGTAGGGCTTATGTGGAAAATCCAAACGATATGTATTCAAAGCCATTAAAATGTGGTTATAATCTATTACGAATGTTTGGGAAGAGTGGAGTACAAATCCCGTAAAAGAAGATGCAATTGCTTTTTACGGGATGTTTGATTTTGTAAAAAATAACTATTAAATTAATTTTTAAGGTTGCATTTTTGCCAGATAAGAATGATATTTATTTATGCTTATTACTCATTATGAATTCGAGCGTTCCTCCTTTTATAATATCTTCATAGTTTATAAAAAAATTGGTTAATGGTTTTTTATTCAACAACATTTTTTTGACATATATGTTTTTATCGGAACCGTTATTGACTTTTATTTGAAATGATTTTCCATTTTCAAGATTGATTGTTGCATTTTGAACAGTAGGGCTTCCTATGGCATATTCGTTATTTCCAGGAGCAACAGGATAAAATCCTAACGATGAAAAAATATACCAAGCACTCATTTGTCCGCAATCGTCATTTCCTCCTAATCCATCAGGAGTAGGTTTGTATTGCATTTTTAAGGTCTTTCTAATAATTTCTTGTGATTTCCAAGGCTGGTCGGTCCAGTTGTATAAATAAGCTACATGATGTGCGGGTTCATTGCCATGCACATAACCTCCAATAATTCCGTCTCTAGTGATGTCTTCGGTATCAGCAAAGAAAACATCTGGTAAGTTCATTGAAAATAATTCATCG
This sequence comes from Flavobacterium terrae, assembly GCF_900142035.1. Lineage (GTDB taxonomy): Bacteria > Bacteroidota > Bacteroidia > Flavobacteriales > Flavobacteriaceae > Flavobacterium > Flavobacterium terrae. The sequence goes on from NZ_FQZI01000001.1 coordinate 635,975, forward strand.
AGCTTTTTTGTAAATACTTTTTTGCCTCCCATTGCTTCTACTAAAGCGTTAGGATTTTGTGGAACAAAAAAGGTGTAATTCCAACTATTTCCTTCAATAAAACCTTGTCCGTGTGTATTTAATGGATCAAACTCTTTTTTGAAACTTCCATCAGCTAATTTAGGACGCATGAAACCAGTAGCTACATCAAAATTATTCTTCCAATTTTCAGAACGTTTTAAGAATTGTTCATAAACATCGTTTCGGTTTAATTTTTTGGCTAATTGTGCTATTGCCCAATCGTCATAAGCATATTCCAACGTGTTTGAAACCGAAATGCCACTTTTTTCAGAAGGAATAAAACCTTTGTCAATATAAAAACCTATGCCTTCGTAATCTCTTTTGTTTGCAGTTGCAATACAAGCCTCTAATGCTTTATTGGCATCTCCTGTATAATTTCCCTTCAAAATGGCATCAGACAAAAGAGAAACACTGTGATAACCGCTCATGCACCAATTGTCATTTGCATAATGACTCCAAATAGGTAACATTTTATAAGGACTTTGTTCGTAATGCTTCATCATTGAATGAACCATATCGTTGTTCTTTTTTGGCTGAATGATATTGAATAAAGGATGCAAAGCTCTATAAGTATCCCAAAGAGAAAAAGTAGTGTAGTTAGTAAAATCTTCAGCTTGATGTATATTTTGATCTAATCCTTTATACTTTCCATCTAAGTCCATGTAAGTTGTTGGAGCCAAAAATGAATGATACATTGCCGTATAGAAATTGGTTTTTAGATCTTCATCGCCTTCTACTTCGACTTTTTTCAATTCTCTTTCCCAGGCATTTTGAGCATCATTTTTAGCTTTTTCAAAATCCCAATGTTTAATTTCGGATAAATTTAAAAGTGCTCTATCCATACTTACAGACGAAAGTGCCATTTTGATTTTTATTTTTTCATTTTCAGAAGTTTTGAAATTGAAATACATTCTGATTTGTTTTCCAGCTGCTTCTGGAAAGTTCTTTTCTTGGTTAAATTTTCGCCAAAATCCTTTATAAACTTGCTTTTCTTCGAAGTTTTTAGCTCCGTATTCAATAAAAGGCTTCGAAAAACTCATGGCAAAATATTGTGTGCGAGTTCTTGCCCAACCATTGGTCTGACGATAGCCAGTAATCAAAGTATCGTTTACTACACGGACATAGGTCCATACATTTTTTTCTTGGTAATTATAAATACCACTCATCAGATCCAAAATAATATGTGCTTCTTCTGATTTTGGAAATGTATACTGATGAAATCCTACACGGTTAGAAGCCGTTAATTCGGCAACAATATTATCGTCATCTAATTTTACTTTATAATAACCGGCTTCTGCTACTTCGTTTGAATGTGAAAAAGCCGAACGAAATCCGTTTAGAGGTTTATCAGCTGTGCCAGGATTTAATTGTAATTTCCCTAATGTTGGCATTACCAAAAAATCACCCAAGTCGGAATGTCCTGTCCCGCTGAAATGGGTGTGGCTGAAGCCGACAATCGTTTTGTCGTCGTACTGGTAGCCGGCGCAGTATTTATACACATCGGGATTGTATTTTCCATTTACTGCATACGGAATAGTGTCGGTATCTGGACTTAATTGTACCATCCCAAATGGAACAGAGGCTCCTGGATAAACATGGCCCATTCGTTGAGTTCCTATAATGGGTTTGACGTATTTTGTGTATTTGTTTTGACTGTAAGTTAGCGTAACAAAAAAAAGAATTAATATGCAGGTAATTTTTTTGTGCATGGTTTGATTTTTAGTTGAGTTGTCTAGTGTTGCTTTTTCTTCGAAGGTATTTAAAAAAAAATCGATAACTAAAAAGTTATCGATTTTTAAAAAAAGTATGATGAAAAGTTATATTTTCAGCTTTGATGCTATAGCAGCTGGTACTCCTTTTTTATGAAGCATGATAGCTGTTGCTTTATATTTTGCAAATTCTTTAGACATGTACAAATACCCTTTATAGTCGTTTGTCGTGCCCCAAGAATTTTTAACAATGTAATATTCTTTTCCGTTTTGATCTTTTGAAATCCCTACGATATGCATTCCGTGATCATCAGTAGTTGTGTAATTATCAAATGCTTTTTGGCGCATTTCTTCAGTTACTACAGCTTCTTTCTTAGGGCCATTAAACATATCAGCTTTCTCTTCGGCAGTCATATCTTCGATTTTCTTTTCAGGAACATAAGCTACACCGTTTTTCCAAGAGAAACTTTTTTCACTTACATCTCCAGCCCAAGCTACTGAATAACCATTTTTAAGTGCATTATCAATGATGTCTGTCAATTCGTTCATTTTTACATTGTAAACCTGATCGTAGTTCCAGTTGTCTGGTACCATTAATACAAATTTTGAATAATATGGATACTCTTGTAATGAAGAAATTTCAACATAATCATCAGCATTAATTCCCACTACTTCTTTAGCAAAAGTTTCAGGAGTGTATTTTTTGCCATTGTAATCAAATGTTTTTGGTACTTGTCCAAGGTAAGCATCAATCATTGCAGCATATGCTTTTTCCCAGTTAGGTGTTAATTCACCATTTGGATTAGAAACTACAGCTTTTAGAAATCCTTCTATTAATGCAGCCATTTCAGCAAATTTGTTTTTGTCTGTACCATAATTTAAACCTGTATAAACAGATTGTGGAACGGCACCATATTTACGGTACATATTAATTACGTCATGGAAAGCTCCTCCATCACCTAACGCTACAGAACCGTGCATGCGCACGTAGTTTCTTCCTTTTTCTACATAAGCATTACGAGCTGAGAAGATTTGAGATAATTCAACAGGTTTTTTACCCATACGAATCATTTCAGATTCTAAAAATGAATTAGCCGAATAACTCCAACAAGTACCTGAAGAACCTTGGTTTTTTACTGAAGTGTTTTCAATATTTACAACATCTGCAAATTTAAAAGACTCTTTACTCTTCTCACTTGCGTTTATTTTTAGTGAATTAACCAAATTGTCTTGAGCATTTCCAGCTAACGCAGAGGCAATTAGTGAAGCAGCGACAATTATTGGTTTAAGTGGAATGTTATGCATAATATTTTTTTTGATATTACTAATAGTTGTGTAAAGTTAAAAATTGTTACATACTAAAACTTATTTTAACATCGATTTAGGCTTTTCTTAAGAAATAAAAAATCCCAAAACATTTGTTTTGGGATTTACTATTTTAAAGTGTTTCTTTTAACCACTTGAAAAATTCTCTTTGCCAAACCAATGCGTTTTGTGGTTTTAAAACCCAGTGATTTTCTTCTGGAAATAATAAGAACCTACTTTTGATTCCTTTTAGTTGAGCCGCTTGGAAAGCTTCTTGTCCTTGTCCAATTGGTACACGGTAATCTTTTCCACCTTGAATGATCATAATTGGGGTGTTCCAATTGTTTACAAAATTAATTGGATTGAATTCATTGTAAGTTTTTTGAGCAATTTTGTTTTCTTTTTCCCAGTAAGCACCACCTGAATCCCAGTTCGTAAAGAACACTTCTTCGGTCGTGCCATACATACTTTGTGTGTTGAAAATACCACAATGAGAAATAAAAGTTTTAAAACGATTTTTATGGATACCAGCTAATTGGAAAACTGAATAACCGCCGTAACTTGCGCCAACAGCACCTAAGCGAGTTTTGTCTACGTAAGATTCTTTTGCTACATCATCTATAGCTGTAAGATAGTCATCCATAACTTGACCACCCCAATCACCAGAAATTTGTTCGTTCCATTTTACACCATGACCAGGCATTCCGCGACGATTAGGAGCTACAACCACATAACCTTGTGATGCAATAGTTTGAAAATTCCATCTAAAAGAATAGTACTGTGATAAAGCACTTTGCGGTCCGCCTTGACAATAAAGTAGTGTAGGATATTTTTTGTTGGCATCAAAATTAGGAGGAAGAATCACCCAAACTAACATTTTTTTTCCGTCAGTAGTCGTAACATATCTTTTTTCTGTTTTACAAAGGGCTAACTTGTTATAGATTTCTGTGTTTACATTTGTGATTTGATTCCAGATTTTCTTTTTTAAATCATAAGAAAAAACTTCAGAAGCATGATTCATGTCATTTCTAGCTACAATTACTTTGTCGACACTGAAGCCAATAATCTCTGTAACATCAAAATTCCCGTTTGTTATTTGATTTACTTTTACAGCAATTTTTGTTAAGCCTGGGAAGTTTACTTCAAATAGTTGTTTTGTGCCATCAACCGGTGCAATGAAATATACTTTTTTTCCATCAGGACTCCACTTGAAACTATCAACTGTACCATCCCAAGCAGCAGTAAGATTTATGTTCATTCCTTTAAAGTGAACTATGATATCATTTTTGTCGGCTTCATATCCATCTCGCTTCATTTGAAGCCATGTCAAGTTACCGTTAGGAGAAAATAAAGGATGTGTGTCGTAGCCTAAATTTCCTTCAGTTAAGTTTTTAGTTTCCTTAGTTTCTATGTTGTATTGGTATAAATCAGTATTTGTACTAGTAGCATATGCTGTTCCAGATTTTTTTTTGCAAACATAAATAATGTTTTTACTGTCTGGCGACCAAATATAATCTTCATCCCCTCCAAAAGGCTTTTGCGGAGCATCAAATAATTCTCCTTCCATTATATCAACTGGTGCTGCTAAACGTACATTAGGAGAAGGTACTCCACCAAAAAAAACATGATTGTATGTGCCGTCTCTCCAAGTATCCCAATGGCGATAATCTAATCCGTCATACACCTGAGCGTTTGATTTGTCTAATTCTGGATATACATCTTTCCCAAAAACATTACTTATCTTAACCTCTTGATGAGATAAAAGATACAATCCATCTGGAGAAATGTTTTTGTCAACAATTAGTTCTTTGTGTTCCGTTATTTCAGTTGGATTACCACCATTTACAGAAATCGTATAATACTTTGAGTTTGATTTGTTTTCTTCAATAGAAGGAGTTGCTACTTTGTAAACAATGTTTTTACCATCTTTTGAAATTCCCAAAGGAGTCACGCGTCCCAATTTCCACAGTAATTCTGGAGTCATGACTTCTTGGGCAATTGCTGAATTTATTCCCATAAGCGTTAAACTTAATAATGCTAGTTTTTTCATGTTTTCATTTTTTGAAAGAGATGCTAAATTATAAAATTTTATCACTCTTAGTTTCTTCTAATAAAAAAACGCCTTCATTTGGAAGGCGTTTTTGAAATTTGGTTTGTTTATGATTAGTTTTTGATAAAACGTTTTGTTGTTGAAGTACCATTGTTAGAAACTTCAATTACATAATTACCATTACTTAAACGAGAAACATCAATCGTTCCATTAGCAATTTTTCCATCTAAGATAATTTGCCCCATTAAATTAAAAACTCGGAAAGTTGCGTCTTCAGAAACTGAAGAGATGTTTAAGAAATCTTTAGTAGGATTAGGATATAATCTAATTTCACTAGTAGTATTTACAAATGAATTGTTTTCTTCCTCTCTAGCAGCAGCAGTAATGTTGATTGTGTAATCTTCCACTTGACCGTAAGAGAATGACTCACATGAAGTAGGTACACCGTTGTATTTCATCGAAACTCTCATTCTTGTAGCTCCTAAAGTAGCAGTAGAAGGGATTGTGAAAGTTCCAGAAACTGGAGTAGTTTTTGAAGCAGTATTTGTCCAAACTGTCTCACCTGGATCTGTAAATACACCATTTTGGTTGTAATCGATAAATACAGCATAACCTTCATTGTAAATAGTACCTGTCCATGTTGGAGTGATAGTGATTGTTTGAGATGACCCTCTTCCTGCATTTGTAGAAAGTGTTGTGAAATTCTCATAACCAGCAGTACCAGTAGAAGCATTGTTAATTGAACCAATTACAACTCTTCCAATTCTTTCGTCAGCAGTGTTGTTACCTTGTGATGTACAGTAAGTTAAAGATACTGAAGAAGTTGTTACATTAACAGTATTACTTGATGCAGAAACGTTACCAGCAGCATCTTTAGCTCTTACAGAGAAAGTATAAGCTGTTGATGCAGTTAAACCAGTCACATTATAAGTTGTTGAAGCAGTTGTTCCAATTATTGTTGCACCACGATATACATCATATCCAGTTACGCCTACATTGTCTGTTGAAGCAGTCCAAGATAAGTTTGTTGAATTTGTTGTTGTTCCAGAAGCTGTTAAGTTTGTTGGAGCTGTTGGAGCCGTTGTGTCAGCTGTTCCACCAGTAATGTTGATTGTGTAATCTTCCACTTGTCCATAAGAAAATGATTCACATGAAGTAGGTACACCGTTGTATTTCATCGAAACCCTCATTCTTGTAGCTCCTAAAGTAGCAGTAGAAGGAATTGTGAAAGATCCAGAAACTGGAGTTGTTGTAGAAGCTGCTTTTGTCCAAACTGTCTCGCCAGCATCTGTAAATACACCATTTTGGTTGTAATCGATAAATACAGCGTAACCTTCACTATAAACAGTACCTGTCCATGTTGGAGTGATAGTGATTGTTTGAGAAGAACTTCTTGCTGCAGATGTAGACAAACTTGTGAAATTCTCATAACCAGCAGTGCCAGTTGAAGCATTGTTAATTGAACCAATTGCAACTCTTCCAATTCTTTCATCAGCAGTGTTATTACCTTGTGATGTACAGTAAGTTAAAGACACTGAAGAAGTTGTTACATTAACAGTATTACTTGAAGCAGAAACGTTACCAGCAGCATCTTTAGCTTTTACTGAGAAAGTATAAGCTGTTGATGCAGTTAAACCAGTCACATTATAAGTTGTTGAAGCAGTTGTTCCAATTACTGTAGCTCCTTGGTATACATCATATGCAGTTACACCTACATTGTCTGTAGAAGCAGTCCAAGATAAGTTAGTTGATGAAGATGTAGTTCCAGAAGCAGTTAAGTTTGTTGGTGCTGTTGGTGCAGTTGTATCTACTACTGGAGCAGATGTCGTAACATTTACTGTGTTGCTAGCTGTAGAAACATTTCCAGCAGCATCTTTTGCTCTAACTGAGAAAGTATAAGCAGTAGAAGCTGTCAATCCAGTTACATTATAAGCAGTAGAAGCTGTAGTTCCAATTACAGTAGCTCCACGATATACATCATAGCCAGTTACACCTACGTTATCTGTAGACGCAGTCCAAGACAAGTTAGTTGTTGTTTGTGTAGTTCCAGATGCAGTTAAATTAGTTGGTGCAGATGGCGCTACTGTGTCTGTTGATCCGGCAGTAATTGTGAAATTTGTATTTGAAACATCAAAGAATATATGATTTGTTCCTTTTACCATTAATCTTGCAGTAGTTGAAGGTGTGTTAGGTATAGTTACAGCTTGTGTACCATCATTAGGAGTTGCCGCTAAAATTGTTGACCAAGTATTTCCTCCATCAGTTGAAATTAAAATATCAACATTAGCACAATTTACACCATTTGCGGTTGTACCAGCTACATTCCAAGTTACAGTTTGTGTAGATCCACCAGTATATGAAACAGCAGTGTTTGGAGCTGTTACAGCAAAAGGACCAGCAGTTACATTTACAGTAACAACCATGTCATCTGAATTATTTGCAGAACCACCAGCTCTATTGTCGCGAACAGTTAATCTGAAATTCATAGTTCTTGCAACAGATGGTACTGCTTCAACTGTGATTTCTGAACCAGCAGTTGTAGTAGCTCCAGCTAATACCGAAGACATTCTAGGGAAGTATCTTACTGGTGATGAACTAGAAGAATATGATCTAAAAGTAGGTCCAGAAGTTTTTGTAGCACTTGCTGCAGAACTCGCACCTGTCTGTGAGCTTGAAGCATTGTCAAATTGTTCCCAGTTAAAAGTTAATGCATCTCCATTTGCATCTGTTCCTGTTCCAGTTAACATGAAAGGAGTGCTTTTAGGAATAGTATAGTCAGCACCAGCATTTGCAGTTGGTACTGCATTTCCTGTTGCAGTATTTGTTTGACAAGTTTTTCCTTTAATATTGTTAGTTACCTGTTGGATACTAAAAGCATGGAAGTAAGCGTCTGAGTGTGGTTGAATATCTTGCGAAGTAATACCAGCATAACCCATGATTGACGATCCAGATCCTGGCTCCATATTTGCTCCAGTTCCTTCATTACTCATAGAGAATGTGTGGTTAGCACCAAATTGATGACCTAATTCGTGAGCTACATAGTCAATATCGAAATTATCACCTGATGGTATTCCGTCTGCAGGAGAGGTGTAGCCACTGCCTTTTTGACCATTAACACAGATACATCCAATACATCCAGCGTTTCCGCCACCACCTGAAGCTCCAAATAAGTGACCAACATCATAGTTTGATTCTCCGATTACTGAAGTTAAAGTAGACTGTAGTTGAGAATTCCAATTAGACATTTGTGATGACGCCGAATAAGGATCAGTAGATGCGCTTGTGTAAATTACGGCATCAGTATTTGCAATTAGAACCATTCTTACAGCAAAATCTTTTTCAAAAACACCATTAACACGTGTCATAGTATTATTGATAGCGGCTAACGCTAATGCTTTAGTACCACCAAAATAAGCTGTATATTCACCAGTAACTGACATTGCTAAACGAAATGTTCTTAATGTAGAGTCATCTGCATTAGGTCTTGCAGCTGTTCCAGCATTATTTAGATTTGGTTCAACTTTGTTTATTACTGAACATTCAAATGGTGTAAGGTTTTCTTTTTTGTCTGCCTTCTTATAAATGCTATATGTTTTTAAATCTTTTGAAAAAGGTTCAATAAATACAGCTGATTTATCTGGACTTAATACCATGGATTTAAATCCTAAAGGAGATAAACTTAAATAAGCTGTTGCGTTTGGATTCTCGATACCAATTCCAATATATGATTTTATTTCTGGATATCGAGCAGCAAGTTCTGGGGCAAAAATAGGATTTTCATATATTCTAAAGTGCTCAGTTTGACCTTCAGAATCAGGTAAAGCTAAAATTGTAGCCGAATTTTTTGAATTAGCATTTCTTAGAGGTGATTTAGATAAATTACTTTTTAAAGATGTTAAATCTAAATCGTAAAGATTGCTTTCTGGTAATTGCATTTTTGAGTCAAGAACTGTTTTATTGCCTTTTGTAGAACGACTCCAAAAAGAGCCTTTTTCCTGTGCAAAAACAGTACTTGTAACTACCAGTAATGCAACTGGAAGTAGTTTGAGTTTCATAAATAATTGGTTTTTAGTTGTTTATAGGTTACGAATATAATTGATTTTTAACATATTGCAAATTTTGTGTGAAAAAAATTAGATAACCCATAATTTTCTTTATAAAATTAACGATAATTTATACTTAAATTCATGTTTTGTTGAGGATGCCAAAAATAAAAAAACACCTTAATTAAGGTGTTTTTAAAAATGATCTTAAGTTTATCTTATCTTACTCTTACTACAAAATAATTCTTTTTACCTCTTTGTAAAAGAATGAACTGATTGTTGATTAAATCTTTATTAGTAACTGAATATTCTTCATTAACTTTTTCTTTGTTAACAGATATTGAATTTTCAGTTAACGCACGTCTTGCTTCTCCGTTTGATTTTAAGAAACCAGTTTTAGCATTTAAAACATCAACAATGTTAATTCCGTGTTCAATTTCATCACGAGATACTTCTGCTTGTGGAACTCCTTCAAATATTTCAAGGAATGTTTCTTCGTCCAAGCCTTTTAAATCATTAGAAGTTGAATTTCCAAATAGAATATTTGAAGCTGAAATAGCTTTTTCTAAAGCTTCTGTACTATGCACAAAAGTGGTTACTTCTTCAGCTAGTTTACGTTGTAAAACCCTTAAGTGAGGGGCTTGTTTGTGCTCTTCGATAAGTTTTTCAGTTGTTTCTTTATCTAAGAAGGTGAATATTTTAATGTATTTTTCAGCATCTTCATCTGTAGAATTTAGCCAAAATTGGTAAAATTTGTAAACCGAAGTTTTATCCGCAGTTAACCAAACATTCCCTCCTTCAGATTTTCCAAATTTCGATCCATCAGCTTTAGTAATTAACGGAGTAGTAAGTGCAAAAGCTTTTGCTCCTTCTGAAGAACCATCCGCATTTAAACGTCTTACTAATTCTGTACCTGTTGTAATATTTCCCCATTGATCACTTCCTCCCATTTGAAGCAAGCAATTGTATTCTTTATGTAAATGGTAAAAATCGTAACCTTGAATTAATTGGTAGGTAAATTCAGTAAAAGACATTCCTTCTCCAGCCTCTCCAGACAAACGTTTTTTTACCGAATCTTTTGCCATCATGTAGTTGACAGTGATTCTTTTTCCAACTTCGCGTGCAAAATCGATAAAAGAAAACTCCTTCATCCAGTCGTAGTTGTTTACTAAAATAGGAGCATTAGCATCTGAAGAATTAAAATCTAAGAATTTAGATAATACTCTTTTTATTCCGTCTACATTTTTAGCTAAAGTTGCTTCATCTAATAAATTTCTTTCGTCACTTTTTCCAGAAGGATCTCCAATCATTCCAGTTGCGCCTCCAACTAGAGCAATAGGTTTGTGTCCAAAGTTTTTCAGATGAACTAAAAGGATAATTTGAACCATACTTCCAATATGCAGTGAATCGGCAGTAGGATCAAATCCAATATAGGCTGTAGTTGCTTCTTTTAGCAATTGTTCCTCTGTTCCTGGCATACTGTCGTGGTATAATCCTCTCCACTTTAATTCTTCAACTAAATTTTTCATCTTAAATACAAATTTGCTTTGTCAATTTTGACAATTGTGATTTTTTGTGAGTGCAAAGATAAAATTTAAAGTTGATTTGCTTATTTGTTGATTTGGTTATTTGTCACTTTACAACTTTATTTATCTTTGGAATATGATTTTAGTAACTGGAGCAACAGGGTTAGTAGGTTCGCATTTGGTTTTGCATTTATTAGAGCAAGGCCATAATGTGAGAGCTTTGTATAGAACTGAAGAAAATATTGGCCGTGCTAGGCAGGTTTTTGACTACTATAAAAAAGGAGATTTGTTTTCTAAAATTAATTGGTTTCATGCCGATATTGTTGAGGTTCCTTCATTAAATGATGCATTTATAGGAATAGAATATGTTTATCATTGTGCGGCATTAGTTTCTTTTAATCCTGATGATGAAGATAAGCTTAGAAAAATAAATATTGAAGGAACAGCAAATGTTGTCAATTTTTGTTTGCATCAAAAGATTAAAAAGTTATGTTTTGTGAGTTCTATTGCTGCTTTAGGAGATTTGCTTGAAGGAGAAACAGTAGTTACAGAGTCTACCGAATGGAATCCTGAAGTTTTACATAGCGACTATGCAATTTCTAAATATGGAGCTGAAATGGAGGTGTGGCGTGGTCAACAAGAAGGGTTAGATGTTGTTGTTGTCAATCCAGGTGTGATATTAGGACCGTTCTTTTGGACCGAAGGTAGTGGTGAGATTTATCAAAAAGTAAAAAAAGGAATGCCTTTTTATACTAAAGGAGTAACTGGTTTTGTGTGTGTTACTGATGTGATAAAAGCTATGGTAACTTTGATGAACAGCGAAATTAAAAATGAAAAATTCACATTAGTTTCAGAAAACTTGAGTTATGAATATCTAGTTTTTAAAATTGCTAATTGTTTTAAAGTATCTGAGCCAAAAATTTATGCCAATAGATTTATAACTAGCTTTGGTTGGAGAGTTGATTGGTTAATGCATTTGCTTTTTGGAAAGAAAAGATTGTTGACTAAAAATATAGCTCGTTCTTTACACTCAATTGATATTTATTCTAATGAAAAAATATTGAAGGAATTAGATTTTGAGTTTTTGAAAATAAAAGACTGTTTTAAAAATTTGGATTTGATAAAGCAGTCATAATAAATGCTGGAGTGTTGAAAATTATATGCATTGCAATGCTCCAAATAATTCCGTTTTTTAGTCTTATATATCCTGTAAAAAAACCTAAGAGTGTTTGAGGTAAAACAAATATTATTGAGAGACCGATAAGATTTTTTGGAAGCATATCGTAAAAATTCCCAATATGGATTATTCCAAAAGTAATAGTAATTATATAAAAATATACCCAGTAATATTTTTTTATATTTTCATAAAACTCTTGTTTTTTTAAGATTAAAAAAACTGTAATAGTAATTAATACGATAGCTTTTACTATACTGTCAAAACTCGTCAAATTTGGATTTATAAAAACTTGAAGAATAAATATAAGGTAAAATAGGATAAAACAAAATATTACATTTTTTTTTATTAGGTTTAAAGGTTTTCGAAATATTATTTCTTCGATTATTACTGAAAGCAATAAACTGCTTGAAAAACCTAATAGGGTAGTATATTTAAAGTAATGATTATTTTGTTGCTGAAGAATTAATTTACTTATTGATAATCCGTATTTATGATTTATAAAAATATCGGTTAATTTAATTAAAATTAATATTCCAAAAAGTATAAAATACATTATAACTAAACTTATAGAAAAGGTAATTATTTTATCTTTTAAAGAATTATTTGGAACTAATTTTACTAATGAAGGTTTTAAAAAAAACTTAAAATCAAACATATAAATTATATAAGCACCATAGAAATATGTTTTTTCTACGGTGCTAAAAAAGTTAATTAAGGTTTTGGATAATAATGTGTAGTTGATTCAGCATAAATTTCAGCGGCAGCTTCTACTAATCCCCATCCAATTTGCCATGTACCAACATTCGCATTATGAAAAGCAATCAAATAATCTTTAATTCTTCTTTCTTGCTCTTCTTGTGTTTCAGTTTGAGATGATAAGTCATCGCCTACAAAATTAATTTTAATTCTTTTGCTTCTAAAGCATGAGCTTTAAAATTCTCTAAATTCTTAAAACTAATCAAAAGGGACGCCTTTTAGTTCTATGTGTTTTCTGGTTCCTTTTTTTAAAGAGTCTGTTACTTGTTTTTGTTTTTTATTGAAATCCTTTGTTGTTTGAGCGTCTACAATTTTCTTCTCCTTTTCTATTCTGCTAATAATATGTTCGTACATTAATTTGTATTCCTCAATCTTAGATGAATAATATTTGTTGTTTTCAATAAACTGCATACTATCAATTTTATACTTTTGGTAGATGTATGATTTAGGGTTAATGCTATTTTTTTTTAGTTCTTGAGGATTATAACCTTTTAATGCTTGAAGTAATGCTAAATCATACAAAATATTCTCCATTACCTCTTTTTCGATAAGTTTTTCAGGTTTTTGGATTTCGTTTTTAACAGTACATGATCCTAAAAGGAAAATAAACGAAATTAGTAGTACAATAGTTTTCTTCATTATCTTATCGATTAAATTCTAAGCGCTTTCCTTTTTTGATGTCTTTTACTTGGTCGTTTTCATAAACTAAAGTGCCATTTACAAAAGTATGGGTAATTTTTGAATTGAAAGTGTAATCTTCAAATGGTGACCAACCACATTGGTATAAAATATTTTCTTTAGAAACTGTCCAAGGTGAGTTAGGATTTACTATAGCTAAATCTGCATAATAACCTTCTTTGATAAAACCTCTTCTATCAATTTGAAAAAGTTTAGCAGGATTATGAGCCATTTTTTCGACTATTTTTTCAATAGAAATTTTTCCTTGATGGTGAGCTTCAAACATTGCTACTACTGAATGTTGCACTAATGGGCCTCCAGATGGTGCAGAAGTATAAGGGTTTTGCTTTTCTTCAAAAGTGTGAGGAGCGTGATCTGTTGCAATTACATCAATTCTGTCGTCAAGTAATGCTGACCAAAGGGCGTCTTTATCGGCTTGAGTTTTTACAGCAGGATTCCATTTTATTAATGATCCTTTTGTGTTATAATCTTTATCTGTAAACCATAAATGGTGAACACAAACTTCGGCAGTGATTTTCTTTTCTTCTAATGGGATGTTGTTTTGAAACAATTCCATTTCTTTTGCTGTCGAAAGGTGAAATATGTGCAATCTAGCACCTGTTTTTTTTGCTAATTCAATTGCTTTTGATGAAGATATATAACATGCTTCATCACTACGAATTAAATGATGGCAATTCATAGGGATGTCATCGCCGTATTTTTCTTTGTAAGTTGCTAGATTGTTTTTAATAGTTGTTTCATCTTCGCAGTGCACACAAATAATCATTTTTGTGTTTGAAAAGATTTTTTCAAGAATTTCTTCTCTATCCACTAGCATATTTCCAGTTGATGATCCTAAAAATATTTTTATAGCAGCAACATTTCTTGGGTTTGTTTTTAAAACTTCTTCCAAATTATCATTAGTTGCACCTATCATAAAAGAATAGTTAGCAAATGATGTTTGAGAAGCAATCTCATATTTCTGCTCCAAAAGTTCTTGAGTAACCGCATTAGGAACGGTGTTTGGTTGTTCCATAAAAGTGGTTACACCTCCAGCTACTGCTGCACGAGATTCAGAAGCTATATTTCCTTTGTGTGTTAAACCAGGTTCGCGAAAATGTACCTGATCATCAATCGCTCCAGGAATTAAAAAATTTCCTTCAGCGTCAATTACTTGGCAATTGTTTGGGATGTTGAGGTTGTTGCCTATTTGTTTGATGAATTCATTTTCAATTAAAATTTCGCTTTCGGTTATTTTTCCTTCATTAACAATTTTTGCGTTTTTAATTAAAATAGAGCTCATAGTTGTGTGTTATAGTTTGTTGAATATTTTTCGAAGACGAAGCATGATGACTCCTAAAATGGCCTCGCGAATGATTGCACCACTCATTTTAGATTCGCCTTTTGTTCTATCAGTAAAAATAATTGGAACTTCAAGAATTTTAAAATGATTTACATAAGTTCTGTATTTCATTTCTATTTGAAATGCATAACCAGTAAATTTTAATCGGTCGAGATTAATTTTTTCTAAAACTTGTCTTTGGTAGCAAACAAATCCAGCTGTAGCGTCTTGAATTTGCATTCCAGTTATCATTCTTACATATACTGATGCGAAGTAGGACATTAAAACACGGTTTAATGGCCAGTTTACCACATTTACTCCTGTAATGTAACGAGATCCAATCGACATTCCTGCATTTTCCTCTTTACAAGCTTTATATAGTTTTTCTAAATCATTAGGGTTGTGAGAAAAATCGGCATCCATTTCAAAGATGAATTCATAGTGATGTTGGATTGCCCATTTAAAACCGTGAACATATGCAGTTCCTAGACCAGCTTTTCCTTTTCGTTTTTCAAGATGTAAAGCATCAGGAAATTCTTTCTGAAGCTCAATAACTTTATCAGCAGTTCCATCTGGTGAATTGTCATCAACGATTAAAACATCAAACTTCTTTGGTAAAGACATAGTAGCTCGAATGATACTTTCGATGTTTTCAATTTCGTTATAAGTAGGAATTATGACTATTGAGTCCTGCATAATGTTAAAATTCTGATGCAAAAATAAACTTTTTAGTCGATGAGTTTCTTAAATTATTTATAATTAAATAAGTGCTGTAAAAAATTTGTAATTTCGCGGTATGAATAAAATAGAGTTTATTCCGAGAATCGTTGAGAACAAAGACTGGATAACAATAGTTTTTATTGTTGCTGTTGGTCTTGTGGCTATTACAAAAGCTGCTTTTGAAAATAGATTTGTTGATTTTGTGAATTTAATCGCAAACAATAAATACATCAAAATGTATAAAGACCCTAGTAACTTGATGAGTTGGTTTACAATTTTGTTGTTTTTTGTTCAATTAATTTCCTTTTCTTTCTTTGTTCAATTGGTGTTAACTTACTTTGGTTATACCACAAAAACCAATTGGATTACGTTTATTCAAATTTTTACTTTTTTAACTTTTTTTGTTTTATCTAAGTTTTTAGTTGAAAAAATTATTGCAGCTTCATTTAATGTTGAGCCCTTTATTGAACAGTTTAATTTGTTCAAAGTGAGTTATAGAACGTATGTAGGATTAATGTTGCTTCCAGTGAATATTATGTTGTATTATACAGATTTGATGAATTCTTACGTAATTATTGTTGTTTTGATTGTATTATTGATAATTAACTCAATAACTTACCTTGTTTCATTGAAAAATTATCAAAACGTATTACTTGATAAGTTGTTTTATTTTATTTTATATATTTGCGCTCTGGAAATAGCACCGTATTACTTTATGTATTATGTTATTACAAATAGGTAATATTTTTTGAAAATGCCCAATATGAAAGTGAAAACAATTTTAGTTTCGCAACCAGAGCCAAAGGTTGAAAATTCGCCTTATTTTGACTTGCAAAATAAGCACAAAGTAAAAGTTGATTTCAGACCCTTTATTCATGTTGAAGGAGTTCCTGCAAAAGAGGTTAGAGCTCAAAAAATTGACTTAAACAATTACACTGCAATTATTTTAACTAGTAAAAATTCGGTAGATCATTTTTTTAGAGTAGCTGAAGAAATGAGATATAAAGTGCCTGAAGATTTACGTTATTTTTGTCAATCAGAAGCAATTGCTTACTATTTGCAAAAATATGTAGTATATAGAAAGCGCAAGATATATGTTGGTCAAAAAGATTTTGCTGATATGTCTTCACTTTTTAAAAAATATAAAGACGAGAAGTTTTTATTACCAGCTTCTGATCAGTTGAATGCAGATATACCACAAACATTAAATAATCTGAAATTAGACTGGACACCAGGTATTTTTTACAAAACCGTAATGAGTGATTTGTCTGATTTAAAAGATGTTTATTACGATGTTTTAGCTTTTTTTAGCCCAACTGGTATAAAATCATTGTTCAAAAATTTTCCTGAATTTAAACAAAATAATACACGTATTGCTGTTTTTGGAAGTACAACTCAAAAAGAAGCACTGGATCATGGATTAAGAGTTGATATAATGGCGCCAACGCCAGAAGCTCCATCTATGACTATGGCTTTAGAGAAATATGTTGCAGAAGTGAATAAAGCAAAATAACAGTTATATAAAAATAAAAAATCCCGATAATTCGGGATTTTTTATTTTTGCATCAAATTAAATAATATGTCTACAACAGGAACAATTCAAACTAATATAGAGAATAAAATTGCAAGAGTAACTTTTAGTCATCCAGCAAGTAATTCCTTTCCAAGTAATCAATTACAGGTATTAACAGATGAACTAAATTCATTAAGTAATAATGATGAAGTTACTGTTGTAGTTTTGCAAAGTGAAGGAACTGGAGCATTCTGTGCAGGCGCTTCTTTTGATGAATTACTAGCGGTAAACGATTTAGAAACTGGAAGACAATTTTTTAGTGGATTTGCTAACGTGATAAATGCAATGCGTTCGTGTAAAAAAATTATTGTAGGTAGAATTCATGGTAAAGCTGTTGGAGGAGGAGTAGGGTTAGCATCTGCTTGTGATTATGCTTTTGCTTCAGAAATGGCATCCATTAAGCTTTCTGAAATTGCCATTGGAATAGGTCCTTTTGTGATTGAACCAGCGGTTTCTAGAAAAATCGGAAAATCAGCATTGGCTGAAATGACTCTTGCGCCAACAGAATGGAAATCTGCGCAATGGGCTTTTAATCATAAACTTTATGCTCAGTTATTTAGTAGTGTTGTAGAAATGGATGAGGCTTTAGAAAAGTTTGTGTCTCAATTAGCTACTTATAACCCAGATGCTTTGAGTGAATTTAAAAAAGTGTTGTGGGAAGGTGCAGAAAGCTGGGATGAATTATTGTATGAGAGAGCCGCTATTTCGGGCAAACTTGTACTTTCAGATTTTACAAAAGAAGCTTTAAATGCATTTAAAAAATAAACTAGAAATCTAATTTTTTTCGGTTGTTTTTGATTTCAGAATTAGATTTTTTTTCTTTAAGTCTTTTTTCAATAACACTTTTAGGAACTTTGGTTTTTTTTCTTGGTTTTGGTTTTATCAGAGCTTTTTCTAGAATATCAATAAATCGTTTTGTTACTATCTCTTTGTTTTTCAATTGACTTCTATCTTCGTCACAATTGAGAATTAAAACGAATTCAGTAGTAAGCTTGCTGTTTAGTTTTTGTTTGATAATTTCTTTTTCTTCATCATTTAATCCTTGAGATTCTTCAATAGAAAATGACAAGACAACTTTGCTGGAAACTTTGTTTACATTTTGTCCTCCAGCACCACTACTTCGAACCGCTTTGTATTGTACTTCTGATAAAATAATTTCTCTTTCCACTATTAATTGGGTTGATGAGGTGTTTTTAGTAAGTCATTTACTGTTTTAACGGGATTAAAAGTTTCTAAAGGCACTTCTACAAATAACGTTATCCAATTTGCCATACTTCCGTTCCATAAGCCTGGTAATTCATAAGCCTTGTAAGTTTCTCCGTTTTTACTTTTTTCAACAACAAAACCAGTCTCAGGGTTTGTGAATTCAAGTAAATTAAATTTTTCGCCTTTAAAATTTTTTATTCCACATACTAAATCTACTGGGTTAAAATGTGTAGACGAATTAAAAAAATCTTTTTGCTGCTTATTTTTTAAATCAATTTGAGCTGATTCAACTATTTGAAGAGTAATGTTTCCTTTGTTGTCTTTAACCCAAAAAGGTCCTCCTCCAGGTTCGTTTTCATTTTTTACCATTCCGCAAACGCGAATAGGACGATTTAAAAATTGGTATAAAATTTTAACTTGGCTTTGTTCTTTAAATTCATCAAAATCTGAGTTTATTTTAATATAAAGCTCATTCGTTACAAAGGTTTTAATCTCTTCGATTTTTTCGGCACTAACATTTATACTTTCTAGCAAATTTAGATAGGTGAATACCTTTTCTTGAATAGTTATTAAGATACCAGCTAATGCTTTTTTATAAAATGAAATTGCTTCAATATTATTATGGCTTACGTTGTCAATGTTTTTTATAAAAATTATGTCGGCCTTTCTGTTATTCAAATTATAAAGAAGTGCTCCATGACCACCTGGCCTAAAAATAATTTCTCCAACACTATTTTTTAAAATAGTGCCATCTTCATTAATAGCAATCGAATCTGTTGAGGTTTCTTGAAAAGAATATGACCAATCTATTTTTTTGTTAAAAGCACGTGTGTTTTTTTCTATTTCATTTTTGAAAAGTGAAGTATGTTCTTCAGAAATTGTAAAATGAATTTTTGCGCTATTTAGATTTGATGCATAAGTATTTGCTTCTTTAAAATGTTCTGTAATTGGTGTTGCTATAGAATCATTATATATATGGAATGGTAAAACTGCTTTTGGTTTATTTATAAAATTAAAATGTTTGTTTTCTAAAATAGTTTTTATAAACCAATAGTTTTTTTTGTCTCTTGTTAAGGTGCTAAAATCTTCAATATTCTCTTTTAAGAACTGATCAACCTCTTTGAAAAAAGGAAATTTTTCCATTGCTACAATAAAAGTCTCTAAGGCTTGGTTGCTAGATCGATTTATGTAAGCATTTATAGTTTCGTTTTCAACATCAAAATCCGATAAAAAATCCGAAAGGAATTTAAACATTCTACTTGCTGCACCAGAGGCAGGAACAAATTTTTCGATTTCAAAACGTGATAATTTTTTATCAAATTGAGAAATAAAAGATTCAAATTGAGAAGTAGAGAATTGCAAAATTCCATTTCCAATTGAAGCCGATTCTTCTAGTTTAATTTTGCTTACACCTTTTTTAATAGAATTAATTTGATGGAAGATTAAATCGAAGTTTTTTTTTTGATTGTAAAGCTCTACAAATTCATGACTAGTTAATCCTAATTCTAAAGCTTTTTGTAAATCATTTACAATTTTTGAAGCTTTTTCTAAACGCTCAACTTTACTTCCGTTTATTTGAATATAAGGTTTATTATAGTCAATTAGATTTTGTTTGAAAACATCAAAAGAGCTGTCTCTGTATTCTTGGCTATCTCGTAAACCATCCGCTTCCCAAGGAACATCTTTGTCTGTTAAAAAATATAAATCGTAGTGATGTAATCTTGCTGCTTCTTCAAGTTCTTCAGAACATTGATTATAATAGATGTCTGAGTATACTTTGGTTACTAAGGCATTCGTATCGCAAAATAAGAAATTTGTTGCTGTTTTGAGCGCTTCGTTTTCTAATGCAGTTTGTCCAATAGCGATAGGTAGTAAATCTTTCTCTTCACAATCACGACCTTCTTTAATTTTAATGTTTTCGAGAAAATCACGAGCAAATTCCGGAATCCAAACAGTATTAAAATGTTCTGCTAACTGATGAGCAAGTGTGGTTTTACCAGTGCTTTCAGGTCCGTAAGTAGTTATTCTAAGAATATTTGTTTGTTTTTGTCTAAGATTTTCTTCCATTCTAGATAAGCTAATATCGCTAATATTGTGAAAATTACATATTGGAGTGCAAAGATATAAAGTTCTCGGTACCAAAAGATAGGAACAACTAATAAATCACCCAATATCCATAACGTCCAGTTTTCAATTTTCTTTAATGCCATATACCACATTGCAGTAAAAAATACAGATGTAGTAAATATATCTATCCAGTTGTTGGGTTTTATACTAACTCCAAAAATGGTGTATATTACAATGCAAACTAATCCAGTTAGAACAAACATGCCAAAGCCAATGAGTTTTTCTTTGTTATTGGTTCTTGAAATATGTAAATTGTCTTGAGTTGAAGTATCATATTTTGTCCACTTATACCATCCAAAAACACTCATTATTGTATAGTAAATATTGATGCTCATATCGGCCAGATATTCCGCTTTAAACATAACATAAACAGTAAGAACCGTTGCTATTATGCCAGTTGGGAATACTAAAAAACTTTCCTTTTTAGCATACCATACGCTTAAAATGCCGAATATGAATGCAATTGACTCTAGCCAAATTTGCCAAGAAGGGATATTTTGATATTGTGATAAAATTTGTTCGATCATTTGTTAAAAAAATTTACATCATTCTCAAATGCAGTGCCAATAACTACCAAATCTGCACCAGCTTTGAAAGCATTTTCGATAGCTTCTTTAGAACGAATTCCTCCGCCTACTATTAATGGTATGCTTGTGTTCTGAGATATTTTTCGAATCATTTCGGTAGGAATCGATTTATCAGCGCCACTTCCGGCTTCCAGATAAATTAGTTTTTTTCCCAAATACTCCCCCGCTTTTGCCGTCTTATAGACTAAGTCTAAATTATCTCTTTCGATAGGGATGGTTTGACTTACACGCTGCACAGCTGTTTCTTTTCCGCCATCAATTAAAATGTAACCAGTTGGAATAATTTCAAGATTTGAATTGTTTAAAATTTCTACAGAATTTATATGATGTTCAATTAAATATTCTGGATTCCGGCCCGATAATAAGCTTAAAAAAAGCAAACCATCTGCATGATGAGAAATTTGTGAGGGATGCCCAGGAAAAATCAGTATAGGTAATGCTGTGTGAGATTTTAGTTCAAGAATAAAATCATCCATGACATTTTCTGCAACAATGCTACCTCCAATAAAAATATGTGTTGCTGGTGATTGTTTTATTTTGTCTGCAAGCGATTGAATTTGAGCCAAACTTATCTTGTCGGGATCAATTAGTATTGCTAGTAATTTTTGCTGTTCTTTTTTAGCCAATATGATTTTTTGGTAAATCATTTGTTTTTCTTAAAGTGTTGTAAAAATAGTTTTTTTGAATTGATTTTTTTCAGAAACAAAGAATATACTGGTAAAATACTTTTTTGATTATGATTTTTATCATGTTAATACTCAATTTCCAGTAGTAATTTTGACTTATAAATTATTAGAAATCATGACAGTATATCAAAAAACATTTCAAAACTTCGAAGAAGGATATTTAGGTTTTACCACTTTAGCAATCATTGGTCAAAGTTGCTTAGGAGGTGCCGCAGCAATGTATATTTTACAAAATGGAATTTCATTGCTACAAATGATTCAACTAGCATTAGTGGTGTTAGCATCTAGTTTTGTAAACGGAGCTATTTTATCACAACAAAAACATAAGTTAGTTTTTAATTTGATCATTGCTAGTGTAGTAATTAGTGTTTTAGCAATTTTGATAAATACTACTATTTTATAGAGTCAAGTTATTTTGATTGCAGAGCACAAACTAGAATATAATTTTCAGCCTCTTCAAAACAAATGTCAAATTTCTCTATACTGGTATTAAAATGCAATTCAGCACTACACTTTTTATCAGATAGTAAAAAAGGTTTTTCAAAAATGTGATCTGGAAAGCTAATTCCAACTTCATTTTTTACTTTAAAAATTGCCTCCTTGGTCCCCCAGATTACGGTGGCTTTTTTCATTTTGTCTAATTCTGAAAGATTTTCCAGATGCCACATTTCCATAAATCGAGGGGCAATTCGAAGCACTTTTTCTTTTACTTGTTCAATATCAATACCAATGTTTTCATCACTTATAGCAATAGCTGAAAAATCAAAAGAATGAGAAATTGAGATGTGTTTACCGTCTTTTAAATGAGGCTTACCAAATTCATCATAAACTAAGTCAAAATCATTGTAGCCACAATGTTGAAGAAGCATTCTTACACTTAAAAAGCCTTTTTGATGACTTTCAGATTTCATGCCTTCTATTCTTTTTAAAGATGTCTCTTTCATTTTAACATTGGCAAACAAATCATCGTAATCTTCGGTTATTTTCCAAAGAAAAATGCTTGTTGAGTCATTGATGTTGTATGTTTTAAAAAGTGGCATTAGGTATTTTGTTGTTTTTCAAAAGATTAGAAACTTAAACAAATCACAAAATAAGCAAAATGATTTAGGAAATAAAAAGGAAATGCTTAATTTTGCTGTCCGAAATTATTCGAATAATAAAACAAATATAGAAATAGATGAGTACAACGACAATTCCATTTGTGGCTTATAAGGTAAAAGATATCAACCTTGCAGCTTGGGGAAGAAAAGAAATCGAATTAGCTGAGGCTGAAATGCCAGGTTTAATGGCGCTTCGTGCTGAGTATGGTGCAAGCCAACCGCTAAAAGGAGCTCGTATTGCAGGATGTTTACACATGACGATTCAAACTGCGGTTTTAATAGAAACATTAATTGCTTTAGGAGCTGAGGTTACTTGGTCTTCTTGTAATATTTTTTCAACTCAAGATCAAGCTGCTGCTGCTATTGCTGCAGCGGGAATTCAAGTATATGCTTGGAAAGGTCTTGATGAAGAATCTTTTGACTGGTGTATTGAGCAAACATTATTCTTTGGTGAAGATAGAAAACCATTGAATATGATCTTAGATGATGGTGGGGATTTAACTAACATGGTTTTTGATCGTTACCCAGAATTAATTCCTGGTATCAAAGGTTTATCTGAAGAAACTACTACAGGTGTTCACCGTTTATACGAAAGAATGAAAAACGGAACGTTATTCATGCCAGCTATTAACGTAAACGATTCTGTTACTAAATCGAAATTTGATAACAAATACGGTTGTAAAGAATCTGCAGTAGATGCTATTCGTCGTGCTACTGATGTAATGTTAGCAGGTAAGAGAGTTGTGGTGTGTGGATATGGAGATGTAGGTAAAGGTACTGCTGCTTCTTTCCGTGGTGCAGGTTCTATTGTAACAGTTACTGAAATTGATCCAATTTGTGCTTTACAAGCTGCAATGGACGGATTTGAAGTAAAAAAATTAGATACAGTTGTTGGTAATGCTGATATCGTAATCACTACTACAGGTAATAAAGATATCGTTGTTGGAAGACATTTCGAAGCGATGAAAGATAAAACTATCGTATGTAACATTGGTCACTTCGATAACGAAATCGATATGGCTTGGTTAAACAAAAACCATGGTTCAACTAAAACAGAAGTAAAACCTCAAGTTGATATTTACAACGTAAATGGTAAAGACATCATTATCTTAGCTGAAGGTCGTTTAGTAAACTTAGGTTGTGCTACAGGTCATCCATCTTTTGTAATGTCTAACTCATTCACTAACCAGACATTGGCTCAAATTGAATTATGGACTAACTCTGCAGCTTATAAAAACGAAGTGTATATGTTACCTAAACATTTAGATGAAAAAGTAGCTGCATTACACTTAGCTAAATTAGGAGTTGAATTGGAAACATTAAACAATGAGCAAGCTGCTTATATTGGTGTTGAAGTTCAAGGGCCATTCAAGCCTGAGTACTATAGATATTAATCAATAGCATTTATAAACAAAAAAGCCTCTCAAAAATTGAGAGGCTTTTTTGTTTTAGTTTCTATTTGCAAAATGATTTCGTAAATAATAGACTTGAAGTAGTAGCATTATTGTTCCTACTACAGTACTATAAGTTGTTATTGTTGAAAAATTGAGCATTTGTGAGAATTTGTTTTTATAAATAACACTAAAATCTATTGGTAAGGTCCATTTTTCTGAGATAGAGGCATTACTAAATACAGCATAAATAACTATTCCAATTACTATACTAAGTATAATAAAAGATGTTTGTTTTGATAGCAATGGCTTGTAAGTAAAAACGGAGTCCTTTTTACTTTCCAATACTTGATTCATGACTTTTGATGTGAAATCAAACGAAGGAGCTTCCAAAGTTTGATCTTTCATCATTTTGTCAATTAATTTTTCTATATGTTTATCTTCGTTCGTATTCATAATAATCCAGCATTTCGGGTTCTAAACGTTTCTTTAAAATAGTCGCTAGTTTTTTTCGGGTTCTAAATAATTTAATTTTGACATTGTCAGTGCTTATATTCACAACCTTAGCAACTTCTTCAATCGATTTATCATCAAAATAGTACAAGGTTAGTAAAAAAGCTTCGTCACTTGGTAATTCTTCCAAACAATCTTGAATCGCTCGATTTCTTTCTTTTTCATCTATATTGTCTAAAATTCCTTCAAGTTTTTTAGTTTGATGTTCACTAAAATCTTCAATATAGGCAACATTGTTTTGCTTCTTTTTTTTCTTTAAAGCATCTAAACAAGTATTGTAAGTTACTTTGTAAACCCATGTTGAAAATTTAGATTCTCCCTTAAACTTACTCAAGGAGTTAAAAACTTTTATAAAAGTGTCTTGTGCAATTTCTTCCGCTTCTTCCTTATTGTTGAGCATTTTTAGTGCCAAAGTATAGACCATATCTTTATAACGATCTACTAAAGTGGCAAAACTATTCGTGTTGCCATTTAGGATTAAATTAATATAATGTTGGTCTTCTATAAAAGTCATACACTGGTAAGACGATAAAAAGTATAAAGCGGTTACAATTTTATCAAAAAAATATTTTTTTATTTTTTTTGTAACCAAAATGAAAGTCGAGTCGTCATAGCTTATGAACATATCAATCAATATTAATTTAAATCAATCAATCATGTTAGGAGA
Source organism: Flavobacterium terrae (assembly GCF_900142035.1). Lineage (GTDB taxonomy): Bacteria > Bacteroidota > Bacteroidia > Flavobacteriales > Flavobacteriaceae > Flavobacterium > Flavobacterium terrae. Next base: position 661,191 of record NZ_FQZI01000001.1, read on the forward strand.
CATTTTAATTCCAATGAGTTTTTTCTTAGCCGTTTTCGGTGTATTTTATCTTTATTTGTCAACACGTAATAGAGAACGTTTGGCTTTAATAGAAAAAGGAGTAGATGCCAGTATTTTTATGTCGGGCGGAAAATCAAAATCTTCTTTTCACAAAGTAATTCTTTTAAACTTTGCTTTGTTGTTAATGGGTATAGGAGTGGGAACTTTTATAGCATTACTTTTAACTACTTATACGTCATTAAATCAAGATGGTATTTATCCAGCAACTATTTTTACTATGGCAGGAGTTTCTTTGTTTGTAGGATTTAATATGACAAAAAAAATGGATGAGTAAATTTCTCATTTTTTAATCAATTCGTTTTGTAATTTAGTAGAAACGATAATCATCAATCAAAAATCATGAACAAACAAATTATTACAATTGTATCCTTATTGACTTTTTCAATAGGAACAACAAGCTTGCAGGCTCAATCACAGCCTGCAAATTCTGTATCTAAGTATAGTTATTACGATGCTTTCTCGCCTGGTTTTTACAGTAAAAACGGAACAGAAATTCGTTCGGCTAGTGGACAACCTGGTGCGAAGTATTGGCAAAATAAGGCTGACTATCAGTTGATGGCCATTTTAGACGAAAAGAAGAATGAAGTTTCGGGTACAGAGATTTTAACTTATACAAACAATAGTCCTGATAAGTTATCATTCTTATGGATGAATGTGGATCAGAATTTATTTAAAAATGATTCTCGTGGTGAGTTGATAGTTTCAGTTTCAGGAAGCCGTAATGGAGATAAAGGACAGGTTTTTGATGGTGGACATAAAATAAAATTTATTAAACTAATTTCTGATCAAAATGGAAAATTTACAGAGAGAGACTTAAAGTTCGAAATCATAGATACTAGGATGCAGATTTTTCTTCCCGAAGAACTGAGACCGAATGGTGGAAAAATAAAATTAAAAATAGATTTCTCATTTATATCTCCCAATTATGGTTCTGATAGAATGGGTGTGTTAGAAACCAAGAATGGTAAAATATTTTCTGTAGCCCAATGGTATCCTAGAATGTGTGTGTACGACGATATAAAGGGTTGGAATTCATTACCTTATTTAGGAGCGGGTGAGTTTTATCTGGAATATGGAGATTTTGATGTAAAAATTACTGCTCCTTCCAATCATATTGTAGTGAGTTCAGGTGAATTAATTAATTCTGAACAAGTATATACAGCAGAACAACAAAAAAGATGGAAGTTAGCGGCTCAAAGTGATAAAACAGTAACTATTCGCTCTGCGGAAGAAGTTTTAAAGCAAGATTCAAGACCTGCTGCAACAGGAACTCTAACTTGGCATTTTAAAATTAAAAATTCTAGAGATGTTTCATGGGCGTCATCTTCATCTTTTGTTTTAGATGCTGCAAAAATAAATTTACCTAGTGGTAAAAAATCTTTAGCTATATCAGCTTATCCATCAGAAAGTGCTGGTCAAGAGGCGTGGGGTAGATCAACGGAATATACTAAATCTTCGATTGAAAATTATTCTAAAAGATGGTTCGAGTATCCTTATCCAACAGCTGTTAATGTTGCCACTAATGCTGGTGGCATGGAGTATCCAGGAATTGTTTTTTGTGACTGGAAAGCAACTGGTGAAGATCTGTGGGGAGTAACTGATCATGAATTTGGCCATACATGGTTCCCTATGATAGTTGGTTCTAATGAACGTTTGTTTGCTTGGATGGATGAGGGGTTAAACTCATTTGTTAATATTTTAAGCTCTTACGATTTTAATAATGGTGAGTATAAAGTGAATCCAAGAGATATGCAGAGAGTAGGCGGATTTTTAACTGGAACAGATTTAGAACCCATTATGACTGCTCCTGATGGAATGAAGGAGCAAAATATAGGTCCTTTAGCCTATATGAAACCGTCTTTAGGTTTGAAAATGTTACGCGATCAGGTTTTAGGTTCTGAACGTTTTGATAGAGCCTTGCGAATTTATGTAGAACGTTGGGCTTTTAAACATCCTACACCTGATGATTTCTTTAGAACAATAGAAAATGTTTCGGGCGAAGATTTGAACTGGTTCTGGCGTGGTTGGTTTGTAAACAATTGGAAGCTGGATCAAGGAATAACTAAAATTAAATATTTAAAAAACAATCCAGCTAATGGGGCTTTGGTTTCAATAGTTAATTTAGAAAAAATGGCGATGCCTGTAATTTTAGAAGTAAAAACAAAATCAGGAGCAGTAAGTCGTGTGAAATTACCGGTTGAGGTATGGCAAAGAAACATAGATTGGAAATTTAAATTAGATACTAAAGAAGAAATAGCATCAATTACTTTAGATCCTGATCATGTTTTTCCAGATGTTAATCCATCTAACAATGTTTGGGAAAATGGGAAAAGCGAGTTAGAAAAAGAACCTTCTTTAACTGCTTATGTAGGTAAGTTCTCAAGTAAACAAATACCAATAAAAATTACTCTTACTGATGAAGATGGATTGCTTGTGGGTACTCCTAACAATGGGCAAGGAGCATTGAATTTTGAATCTGCGGGTAAAGATAAATTTGTTTCTGTGCGAGCAGGTGTAGAGCTACAATTTAATGAGTCTAAAAGTGAATTTACGGCTAATATGGGAGGACAAAGCTTTTTGTTTACTAGAAATTAAAATCTATTAAGAAGATTTGAACTTTAAAAGCTCTTATTGAATAATAAGGGCTTTCATTTATGGTTTAAAGAATTTTAATTCAAAAATATTTCAAATTTTTCTGAAGTGTAGTTTCCTTCGATAAAGTTATCGTTATCAATAATTCTTTTTTTATCTTCACCAATAAAGTATTTTTCGAAGGGTTTCTTTAACAAATAAATCGAAAAATCTAAATAGTATTTTGAGTTTTCATCTAAATAATATTCTTCATCCAAAAAAGTAATATGTCTAAGTTTATTCCAGTTTAAGTCATAACTCATCGCGCAGACCTCGCCTGGTTTTAAAGTCATTACTTGAGATAGCAATTGCTTTTTCCTGTAATCTAAAGTATAATCGGAAGTGTTTTCATATGATTGAGCTTCTTTCATCATTGCCTCAACTTCTGCTTGAAATTCTTTTTCCTGTTTTTCTTTTTCAATTGGATTTAATTCTTTTGGTTTATTAAAAATTGGAACGTTAATTGTATTTTCGTCTTGAAAAAATCTGTAAATAACTGCATTCGACAGTGAGCCATATGTATTGCACACAATCTTATTCTTGTTAAGAAAAAAAGAAATTTCTTCAGAGGAAGCGTTTTTTACAGTATAGTTTATCTGATAGATGTATTCTGTTTTGAATTTATTTTCCGTTCTATTTATTGAAGTGATTTTGAATTCTAATTTATTTTGACCAAAACAAAATGATACAACACAAAGTTGTATAAGTAAAAAGAAGTTTCTCATTAAAGTACCATTAAATTACATCCACGAATGTCTGAATTATCAAACCTTCCAAGAACTTCAAAAGAGTTGTTTCCTAGAGTTTTTCCCAAATCTTGAGTCGCGATGAAAGAGCAAGAATTAATATTGGCCAAATCAATTACATTAATTCCTCCAGTTTTGCCTTCTTTTACATATGTGAGAGCATCTTCTGGGTCGCGAACCAATATTTGCATCCAAGAAGGGCATTCAAATACGCCATCGCCAAGAGAATAGGCCTGGGATAACAATTCGGTCATGCCGTATTCAGAATGGATTTCAGAGACGCCAAATCCTTTGCATAGCATATCGTGTAATTCTTCTCGTATAATTTCTTTACGACGACCTTTCATTCCACCTGTTTCCATAATGATGGTGTTTTTTAGTTGGAAAGATTGTTTTTCGACTAAATCCAATAAAGCATAAGTTACTCCGATAAGAATTATGTTTTGGCCTTCGTTATCAAGTTTTATTAACTTTTTGATGAGTTCATCATAGTTGTTCAGGTAAAAACCACTTTCAGGATTGTTAGTTAGTTGAATTAAATCATCTACCATGTGAATTAAAGAGGAGCCTTCGCGTTCCAAGTAGGATGGGAGCAATGCCAAAACTGCATAATCTTCTATGTTCCCATAAAATTGACGAAAAGCTAATCTATAACTTTCTTCATAAAATTCTAAATCAGTGACATGATGTTTACTGGTACTCATTCCAGTTGTTCCACTACTGGTAAAAGTAGTTTGAATAGGATTTTTTGTACTTAAAATAGAATGGCTTTTAAAGAACTGTATTGGGAGAAAAGGAATGTCTTCAATGCGTTTCACATTGCTTTTATCCTTTTTTAGTAAACTACAAAAGTCTCTATAAACTATATTGTTGTCGTATTGGAAACGAAATACTTTGAGAGTGATTTTCTCAAATTCTTTTTTAGAACCAATCTGAAATATATCTGAGGTTGAAAACATATTTCAAAAGTAGTTAAAAAAAAAGTCCTGCAAAAGCAGGACCATTTTGTTACTCGATATTGTAATCTAGAATTTCTGTTTTTCCATTTTCGATTACTTTTATTTTGTAGTTCCCTTTTTTGAATTTTTTTAAATAGATAGGATCACCAATCGTAGTTGTTGAAAATACTTCTTGGTTTTCATTATTGTAAATAATTACGTTTTTTTCTGTATAGTTTTCAGAAACTATGTATAGTAGCTTACCAAATTTTTTTGAATCTTGATTTACTACGCTTAATCCTGTTATACCTTTTTTAGGTTCGTTTTTTCTAACAGGAATTGTATCAATAATAGTTTGTTTAACTGGATTAATTGAATTCTCTTCAATGTTGTTTGAAGCAAAAGAAATTAATGATTGTAAAGTTATTAGTAAAGCAAATAGATTTTTCATGACTTAGTTTGTTATTTATTTCTTGGTCAAAACTATGGTGAATTATTCGCTAGGTTTAATTTTTTCGATATTCTATTCTTTTTTTCGATAAACTGTAAATTGGATATGATTTAGTGTAGATTTAATAAAATAGAATATCACTAATTTTAGTGAGTTTTTTAGAGGAAAAACACAGAAACAAAAAAACCTTACTAAAAGTAAGGCTTGATTTTCTTGGTTTATTTTATTATTCTATAGTGATTTCTCTAGTGTCAGTTTTGTCTCCTTCCACAATTTCCATAGTGTATGTTCCTCTTCTTAGCTTTGACAAGTTAATAGGTGTCCCTACTGTTTTTTTAGAATATACTTTTTTGCCATCTTCGTTATAAAAAGAAACATTTTTTTCTGAATAAGAATCTGATATCACATATACTTGATTCCCAAATTTTGAAGAATGTCTAGTCATAACTTTTAACCCATGAATGTTAGTGGTGTTTGTAACGTCGTTATCAACCACTGCCGATTCATTTTTTGAAATTTCACTTGTTTCATTAACTGTTAAGTTGCTTTTCATTATTTCATTGGCACAACCAGTTAAACACAGGAGTAATAAAAAATAAATAGTTTTCATAATTTTATTTTCAAATAATCGACCATAAACAAATATATTAAAATGAATTTATTTAAGTGTTCAATTTTCGATTAATTTGATTGAGAATAATAAGTAAATAGTTTTTTGTAAGTAAAGTGTTATAACAAAAATAAAAGAATAATTGTTAGATACTTTTTGCTGTTTAGTTAATAACAATTTTTCTGGTTACTGTTTTTTCTTCTTCCGTAATTTTTACAACATACACTCCTTTGTTTACGTTTGAAAGGTTAACGCTGTTATTTATTGTTTTTCCTTTATAAACCGATTTGCCCAAAACATTAAATAACTCTATAGACTTTTCAGATGTATTGTTGCTTTCAATATGTAACACTTCTTTAACCGGATTTGGATATAACTTTAAACCAGCTATTTGATTTTGTGAAGTACTTAGTGTGTTGTATGAAAAAGTAACAGTGTCTATATTCCAATATCCGTTGTTGCCATTGTACCCTCCACCTTGAATAGATTGATATGCTGAGTTAGCAGGTGGTTAAAAAATAGATACTATTCTAAAGGCAAAATTAGGGTTGTTATCACAAGAAGCTGGAAGTGTTATCGATTTTAAGCCAAAAGCTGTGGTTAAGTCACCGTTGTTATTGTTTAAAATAGTCCAATTAGAACCTCCGTTTGTAGAATACTCATATTGCTGCCATCTTGATGACTGATTATGACCATTTACATAGAAGCTTACAGTTATTCCGTTATAACCAGCTGTACTGGTGTTAAATCGAAATCCTGCTGATCCAGAATTAGAAGTATCGTTAGGAAAGTTTTTTATGCTATAAGCAAGTCCAGTTGAGCCACTAGGGAATGAAGTATTAGCTGGATTTGTGCCTCCTATAATACTCATTGTGCCAGTTCCTGTTGATGGTGTTGTGACATTTTCAAATGTCCATTGTGTGAGTGTGGTTTGAGCTTGAGTAAAGCCACAAAATGTTGCCACTAAAAATAAAGTGTAAAGTTTCCTCATAGTTAAGTTGTTTATATTATTCCATTTTAGTTAAAGTAAAAATAGAGACTATGATTTCCACTTTTTAATATTATAGATGAATGGTAAAAAAATCTGTTGAAAAACAAAAAAGCCTGACTAATAGCCAGGCTTTTTATATTCTTAAGAAGTTGAAATTACTCAATAACTACTTTTCTTGTTGCAGTTTTTCCTTCTTCCGTAATCTTTGCAACATAAACACCTTTACTTAAAGATGAAATATTTACTGTATTGTTAACTACTTTAGTGTTTAAAACTGATTTACCTAACACATCAAATAATTCAACTTGTTTTGCACCAAAACTATCTGAAGTAACATATAGTGTGTTTTTAGCTGGGTTAGGGTATACTTTTAATCCTGCAATGTTGTTTTGAGAGATACTTAAAGTTGAAGATGTAGCTCTAAAAGCAAAGTTGTCAATTGCTAGTAAAGAGTCGTTTCCAAGAGCATTATCATCTAGCCATTTTATCCATAAAGTAGCGCCATTGTTCCAAGGAGTTGTGCTTATGTTAACCGTTCCGTTTAAATTTGACTGATTAGCTGGTAAATCTCCATCAACTTGTACAGAAGAAGTTGTAGATGTTAAAATTTCATTAATGTTCAAAGAAGTAGCAGGGCTCCAAGTTCCGTTATCTAAACCAGTCGCATCTAAACTGTAAGAAAATGCCATTGACTCATTAACAGTTTCGGCAGAACCTGTTCTCCACTGTTTTACTAATGCAGTAATGTTGAATTCAGTTACAATTCCTCCTGTATTGTTTACAAAAGACATTCCAAACGCTGGAAAAGTTGAATTTGATGATATTGATCCTAATGATCTGTCGTTTGACCCTGTATTGCCTGCATTATAGATGGTTCCAGTATTTGCTGATCCATTTGATGCTTGCATAGTGAGTACTTGATTTGCTGTTCCAGTCCCACCTCCTCTTATTGCATTCCAATTAGTAGGGAAAGCGGTTCCTGTCGCTCCCATTCCATCAAAATTTTCGTTGTAAGGAGTGTTAAGTGCTGAAATAGAACCTTGTCCAAACGAAATTGCAGTAGCTAACATAGCCCCTATAAAGTAAATTTTTTTCATTGTTTTTTGTTTTAAATTGGACAACAAATATAACAAGTAATTTCTTTTAAATAAAAGAATGTATGTAAATAAATTATTAAAAAAGTAGTAGTAACTACTTAATGATTAGTTTTCTAGTTGCTCGTAAGTCACCTTCTTTGATTTTGATAATGTATACACCAGGAGTTAATGAAGAAACATTTAGCTCTTTTGAGTTTATGGTTACTTGCATTACTTTTTTTCCTAGTACATCAAAGATTTCGATTTCTTTTGGTGCTAATGATTTTGATGAAATATAAACACGATCACCTCCCGTTGGGTTAGGATATATGTTTAGGTTTTCAAATGGTTGTTCTTGGAATTTAGAATTCAATGCAGAATCCTTACCTTCTTGAGCACTAATGCTCAATGAAAATAGGAATAATAAAGATGTAATATAAAAGTAGTTTTTCTTCATTGATTTCTTTAATAATGTAAAGATATAAAATTAATTTTTTGAAACTTATCTACTTAACAAATTATTTTCACTTAATAATGATTTTAAATATATCTATACGTAGTTTAAAAACAAAAAACCCTAAGTATTTAGCTTAGGGTTTTTTTATTGTTTTTATTTTTATTAGAAACCTACAGTCCAGCCTTGAGCCCATGTTGGTTTTGCAGTTCCGTTTCCAGCACCAGTAGCAGATGCATTAGTTGTGTAAGCACTAGTTGCGTTTGCTGTAGATTGAGTAATAACGTTGTCAAATTTTACGTTTTCTAATTTGATGTCACCACCTACGAAACTAGCAGATAAGTCTGGAGCAGATTGAACATCAATTCCAGTTCCCCAATTGCTTAATACTACATCATTTAAATATACCTTAGTTCCTACTCTTAACTTGATAGCTTGATTTTCTGAACCTGCACTATTACCTACTAAAGTTATTTTGTTAATGTGAGGGAAAGAAATAGGAGTTGCAGCTTGATTGTTTGAATTATTATCAGCTTCTATTCCACGGTTACCGTTATTTGTTCTTTTACCGTATAAGTACTCTACATTACCTGTCCAACCTTCTGTCCAGTCAAAAATATCGTCACCAGCAATTGATGTATCGTCATTGATTGAAACTAAATATTTTGCATTTACAGTTCCACCAAACCATTCAAAAGCATCATCAGATCCGTTGTATGATTGTACATATTCTACAACTGTACCAGATCCTACTCCAAAGAAAGAAACTGCATTAAATTCTTTGTCTGCTGAATAAAGGTAACCAGTATATTCTAAACGTAGATATTTGATTGATCCTGAGCTATCTGTATCATCGTTTCCTCCGTAAGTTAGACCAGATACTTCAGCTTGAGCTGTTGCTCCTTTGTTTATTTTAGCTTTTCCACAAATTACTAAGCCACCCCAAGATCCTGGTGCACTATTATCAGCAGTCATAACTACTGGTTCTGTAGAAGTTCCTTCAACAAATATTTTTCCTCCCTGTGCTACAACGATATAAGGAATAACTCCATTTGTTGTCGCAGTAGAACTTGCCATGATTTCAGTACCTTTTTTGATTGTTAAAGTAGCACCATTACCAACAATTAATGCTCCTGTTAAATCATAATCTCCATCAAGAACAATATTGTCTCCTGAAGGTATTTCTCCTTTTAGGTTTGTAGGATTTGCGACAAAGACATTTTGGTGCCCTGTATCTTCATTATCATCGTCGTTTGAACATGAAAAAGTTGAAACGATTGAGGCTGTTAAGATTGCTAAGCCTAAAATTTTTGAAAAGTTTTTCATTGGTTTTCTGAATTTTTTTTGTTGTTACAAATCTCTATATAAGTTGTTTATTTTGAGTTAAGTGGGTATGATGTTTGTGTTAGGTTTTTTTAAAGATTTTACAAAACAATTAATATTAAATTAACAAAGCTAACTAGTAAGATTGTATCTCTAGTAAATAAAAAAAACCTCAAAATTTTGAGGTTTTTTTTATTTACTGTTTTGTTTTTTTAGAACTTATAATCTAAGCTTAAACCAAAGAAAACGCCTTTTTTATAAGTAAGTACTGGAACAGATCCGCCTATGTTTTCTTGAATACGTTTAAACTCTGGATTCAAAAAGTTTTTTGCAGATAAATTTAAACCTAAGTTTTGGTTTAGTTTAGTTTTTAAAATAAAATCCAAAGTTCCCATTCCTTTATCTATTAAGTTTCCTTTTTGCTCTACACCAAGTGCATATAAACGATCTGAATAATAGTTATAAGCTAGGGTTGCTGTTAAGCCTTTATCATTATTGCCAGTAAGATTATACGAAACATCAGTATTTAATAGTAAGTCTGATGCACCTGTAAATCCAGCCTCTTTACTAGTTAAATTTGTACTAATTGTACCTTTAGTTTCTTTAGCTACTTTTTCTCCGTTTAATTCTTGATTTGTTTTCATGTAAGAAACATTCAAACCAACAGATAATTTATTTGTTTTTTCTGTACTAAAGTCGAAGATATTTTTTCTAGCTTCTAACTCAATTCCATAAACATGTCCCCAGTCTCCAGTATTGGCATAAGTGATGTCATTTGTTGAAGAAGCCATTGTGATTTCATTCATTGGGTCTATAATGTATTTTCCAAAGGCAGTTACTGATAGTAATTCGTCATTCTTTGGAAAAAGTTCCCATTTAAGATCTGCATTATAGTTTTGAGATGAATACAAATATGGATTACCTCTTTTAATTTCTGTTACATCCTCGTATACGAATAAAGCACGCTCTTTAAACTGTGGTAAAGTGTATGTTTTACTTGCGCCAAATCTTAGATTTTGTTTTTCGTTTAATTCATATTTCACAACTAAATTAGGTAAAATCTCATTGCGATTAAGTTTGTTTTTTCCTCCTTCAGGGTCAAATTGAGTCTTCCATTTAACGTTTTGTTCAATTTTTTCTCCACGAACACCTACTACAGCGCTTAATTTCTCACTTAATTTATATTCAAGGTTTAAATAACCTGCATGAATATTTTGTTCTCCGCTGTAAACCTGTGGTTTATATCCAGCATAAGCAATAATGCTGAAGAAATTATTTTCATAATTTGTTTGGTTAAAAAACAAATCTAAGTTAGAAGGGTCAACAATTGTAGTTGTTCCAGAACCTATATGGTTTGTTCTTATACGGAAGTTATATTGAAAAGCCTCAAAATCTCTCTCTTTTAAACGACCATTATAACCTACAGTTATTTTTCCTTTATCATCTGCTCCAAATTTGTAACTTAAAGATAATCGAGCAGCAATTTCATTTTCTTTCAAGTTTTGATAGTATCTATGATTATCTGAAGGCGCGTTTTGAACAAATCTATATCCGTCTAAAGTTTCATGTCTTTTAAGAGTATTTTGTGTTCTATCTGGCATGTTTCCAGTAATTACATCAAGAGAACCACCCCAGTCTAATTCCCATTTATTACCAATTTTATGATTACCAATTAATTGGTTAACTAATAATTGATTTTGTGTGTATGTTGCACGTTGTACTAAACCTGTTCCGTCTTCTGCTTGATCACGTAAAAAACCGTTATAAATATCTCTAGTTTGATCAGATGAATTTACAAATAAGAAATTGTATCCAATTTTATGACTAGAATTTATACTATAGTTAGCGTTAAACATACCTGTAGTATTAGTGCTGTAAGAAGTTTTTTCTTGATAAAGGCCTTTTAAAAATGTACCTTGAGCATCTACAGATTGATTGATTCCTTCTCTATATTGATAATTGTTGCTGAAACCTCCAGTTGAAAAAAGGTTTAAACGACCCTCTTTACCAATATTGAAAGATTTTCCAGCTTTAATATTTAAGTTTCCACCAATTGGCATTACACCTTTTGGAGCTAGACTATTTTCAAAGTTATATGCATTCAAACCATTTGCAGGTTTTCCATAAGTTGTGTAACCAAATTCATTTGGACCTTGTTGTAAGTTAAAATCTCCTGCTTTTTTAACGGCATTAGTATTTGCCGATGATCCAATTGAAACTTCTAAAAGTCCTTTTCCTTTATAGTTTTTAGTTGAAATATCTACATTACCTCCTGCAAAATCTCCTGATACTTTTGAAGAATAAACTTTGTCAATAGAAATGTATTCAACAATGTCGGTTGTAAAAATATCTAGAGCGATATTTTTTTTCTCAGGGTCATTTGATGGTACAGGTAGGCCATTAATAGAAGTAGAGTTGTAACGATCTCCTAGACCGCGTACATATACATTATTACTTCCTTCTTGCTTTGATACACCAGAGGTTTTAGCAACTGCAGTTGCTACATCACCAACCCCTTTTCTGCTAAGTTCTTGGGCACCTATATTTTGTTTTATTTCAATAGCTTTCTTTTGTTCAAGTAATAAAGCAGATTCTTTTTCACGGCTTACTGTAGCTTTAACTAAAACGTCTTCCATAGTAACACTACCAGAACCTAACGTTTCGTTTATTGTTTTGTTTTGACCTTCAGTAATGGTAAAAGTAACTTCTTTTGATTCGTATCCTAAGAAACTGAATACAATTGTATGGGTTCCTGGAGCAACTTCAATGGCATATTTTCCATCAATATCTGTAGAAGCACCTTGTGTTGTACCTTTTATACTTACATTCGCAAAAGGAAGAGGTTCTCCTTTTAAATCCTTGTCAGAAACAACACCTGATACCGAAGTTTTTTGAGCAAATGTTATTAAAGAGAATAATAAGAATAAAATTGTTAATCTAGATCTCATTTGTTGTGTGTTTTAATTTTGTGCAAAGGAATGAGAGTAATGTAAAATTCGTGTTAGCTTGAAGTTACCTTTAAGTTTTCATTATGTTAGGTTAATGTTATCAGATTAAATTTGTGTAACTTTAAAAAAATCACTTATTTTATCGTTAATTTTACGTCGCAAAACCAGACAGCGCCTTATATGAAAAAGAAAGATATTAAGATCTTGTTAGTTGATGACGAAGCAGATATTTTAGAAATTGTAGGTTACAACTTATCACAAGAAGGGTATCAAATATTTACTGCAGAAAATGGTAAAAAAGCCATAGAAAAAGCAAAAAAACACCAACCACACCTTATAATCATGGATGTAATGATGCCAGAAATGGATGGAATGGAAGCGTGTGAGATTATTAGAAAAACACCTGAATTAAGTCAAACTATAATTACATTTTTAACAGCTAGAAATGAAGACTATTCATTAGTAGCTGGATTTGATGCTGGGGCAGATGATTATATTTCAAAGCCAATCAAACCCAAAGTATTGGTGAGTAAAGTAAAAGCTTTGTTACGCAGATTGAAAGATGAGGAAAGTTCTTCTGAAAATCTATCTGTAGGAGGTATAGAAATAAATAGAGAAGAATATAAAATCAATAAAGATGGTGAAGAGATTATTTTACCTCGTAAAGAATTTGAACTATTCTATTTGTTAGCCTCTAAACCAGGAAAAGTATTTAAGAGAGAAGAAATCCTTGATAAAGTTTGGGGTAATGAAGTGGTTGTGGGCGGTAGAACTATTGATGTTCACATTAGAAAATTACGTGAAAAAATAGGAGAAGATCTTTTTAAAACCATCAAAGGAGTTGGTTATAAATTTGAGTTTTAATGAGTATTAGCTTTAAGAAAACATACAAATTTGCTGTTAAATCGGCGCTTTACATATCATTGTTTTCTGTTGGTTTTATCTCAATACTGAGTTATTTTTTCTTCGAGTTTAATTGGCTTTTTAGTTTAACTTTTGGAGTTTCAATATTAGTATTTTCCTTTTTTGTTCTTCAATATAGAGTTGAAAGATTCATTTATAGGAGAGTTAAAAAGATATATGATGACATTTCCTTTTTAGATTCTTCAGAATTTAGAAACCAATCTATTACTACAGATATGGCAACTTTAACCAAACAGGTTAAAAAGTTTGCTACAGATAAAAAATTAGAGATTGAAATGCTTAAAGACCGCGAGGAATATAGACGTGAGTTTTTAGGTAATGTTTCTCATGAACTTAAAACACCTTTGTTTACGGTTCAAGGTTATATTTCTACCTTATTAGATGGCGCTCATAAAGATAAAGTATTGCGAAAAAAATACTTAGAAAGAGCCGAAAAAGGAGTAGAAAGACTCGTTTATATTGTAGAAGATCTCGACATGATTGGTAAACTGGAAATGGGAGATGAGAGTTTAGAATTAGTTGAGTTTGATATTGTAGAATTATCTCAAAATATTATGGATTTGCTAGAAATGCAAGCCAATAAAAAGGATATTTCACTAAGTTTTGATTCTAAATATTATAGACCAATTTACGTCTTAGGAGATTATGAAAAAATTCAGCAGGTTATGCTAAATTTAGTAATGAACTCTATCAAGTATGGCAAAGAAGGTGGATCAACCGAGATAGGAATCGAAGATTTAACAAACAATAAAGTTATTGTAAGAATTACTGATAACGGTGAAGGTATCGAAAAACAAAATATCCCTCGTTTGTTTGAGCGTTTCTTTCGTGTAGATAAAAGTGGCAATCGCGCTGAAGGAGGTTCAGGGCTTGGTTTGTCAATCGTAAAGCATATCATTGAGGCTCACGATGAAAAAATTTATGTAGAGAGTACCTTTGGAAAAGGTTCAGAGTTTTCCTTTACTCTTGAAAAAGTTGAAAAAGCTTCTTCCAACTAACATTGGTTTTAAAATCTCTTAGTCCTTTATATAATGCTACCTCAAGTAAGTTTTCTACTTTAAAACTATCTTGTTTACAGTAAGGAACTAATCCTTCTTTTTTGTATTTTTTTGCCAAGTATTCCTGCTCATATTGTCCGGGAGTTGGAATAAAAAAGGCTTTTTTCCCAAGTTGGGCTAAATCCATAACAGTAGTGTATCCAGAACGACATAAAATAAGTTCACTTTCATTGAACGCCTTTTCTAATTCTGAGGAATTCATGAAATTGTAAAATGTAAATTGCTCTTTTTCTTCAATAGTCTGTTGAGGTTGGATTTTGCCTTTAACAAACAAAATATTGCCTTTGTATGTTTGAAGTTCCTCAGTAAGTTTTTCTTCTAACAATGTTCGTTGTGGCTCAGGTCCAGAAAGGATAACCATTAAGTCGTACTTTTTTTCTAGTTGTTTTTTATGCAAACGACTTAACGGGCCAATGTATTTAATGCCGTTGTGGTGTGTGTCTAAGTGGCCTAATTTTCCTGTAAGATTAGGTTTAGAATCGACGTCAGGAACCCAGCACTGATCAAATTTACTGATGATGTATTGATGCATTTTACTTGTAAGCCAAGTTGTGTTTCCTGTCATCACATTAAGTTGATGGGTGATGAATACTGAAGGGACTTTTTTGTATCGAACGCCTAGTCTGTTGTCAGAAATTATTCCTTCAATTTTATACTCCTTGCATATTTTTTTAACCAATTTTTTTTCTTCTAGAATGGCATCAATCATCTTAGGGCTATTCGCCAAAAGCTTCAGTTTAAAGAATTGTCCGTTTTTTGGATATTCAATATTATAGGAAGGCAATTCGATAGATTCTATATGTGGAAATTCCTTTCGCAATAAATCTAAAGCAACACCGTCTGATGCAATAACAGGAGTGAAATTATGAGTTTCAAGAGCTTTAATGATAGGTATGCAACGTGTGGCGTGACCTAGTCCCCAGTTTAATGGGGCAACCAAAATTTTTTTTGATGTATTCTCCAAAGTTTACAAATATGCGATACAGTTTGTTATTTAACCCTGATAGTAGCGACATCCTTTTTAATTGTACACTGAGCCAAGTCGAAGTGTCTCAATTAAAAAGATATAGCGAATAGCAGGAATTGCGTCTGCAAAAAATCAATACAGATTCGTTTACAATAATTTACATTAAATGTAAAGATAAATGTATTTTCATTGCGGTATATTTCCTTAATTTTACCAAAATTTTAAGTTTAGTTGTGGGAAGTAAGAATAAATTAAAAAGGTTTAAGGAAAACGAGACGTTTACTAACGTTTTTCAACCTACGAGAGAAGAAGTGGTTTCAGGGAATTTTCCTTTAAAAGGAAAGTGGAATAAAGATTTTTTTAAAAATGATAATCCAATTATTTTAGAGCTTGGATGCGGTAAGGGTGAATATACTATTGGTTTAGCCGAAAGAAATTTAGATAAAAACTATATTGGTATCGACGTAAAAGGTGCTCGTTTTTGGCGAGGAGCAAAAACATCGGTAGAAAATGGAATGGATCATGTAGCTTTTGTGCGAACTCAAATCGAACTAATCGAACATATTTTTGCTGAAAATGAAGTGGATGAAATTTGGATTACATTCCCAGATCCGCAAATAAAATACAAACGTACTAAGCATAGAATGACCAATTCAGAATTCTTGAAATTATACAAAAGAATTTTGAAACCTAATGGTGTGATGAATTTAAAGACAGACTCAGAATTCATGCACGGTTATACGCTTGGATTATTGCACGGTGAAGGACACGAAGTAGAGTATGCAAATCATAATGTGTATAAAAACGAAGGGTCACCTAAAGAAGTAACAGATATTCAGACTTTTTACGAAAAACAATATTTGGAAATTAACAAGGCAATTACGTATATTCGATTTAAAATAAAATAAACTTCTAGATGGCTTTAATTTTGCCGTTATTTTTTGGTTTTTTGACTGCGCTTGTGGGAGTTGCTCCTCCAGGAATCATTAATATGACTGCTGCCAGAATTAGTCTTCAAGACGGTAAAACTAGAGCCATGATGTTTACATTAGGAGCTTCTGTGGTTGTTTTTATTCAAACATTAGTTGCTATTGTTTTTGCTCAATACATAGATGGTCATAAAGAAGTGGTTATTTTATTACGCGAAATAGGCTTTGGAATTTTTACAATCCTAACAATCTACTTTATTTTTATCGCTAAAGCACCCAAAGTAAAACTAAAAGACGAGCTCCGAATTAAGAGTAAAAAGAGCCGATTTTTTTTAGGGATGCTTATTTCAGCAATTAATTTTTTTCCAATCCCTTATTATGTCTTTGTTAGTATAACGTTAGCTTCATATGGATATTTCACTTTCGATACAATCTCTGGATTATCATTTGTAATAGGTGTCGTCTTAGGAAGCTTTGCGGTTTTTTATGCCTATATGGCTTATTTCCAGAAAATTGAATCTAAAGCTGTTTTCCTACTTAAAAACATGAATATTATCATGGGAACAATTACAGGATTAGTTTCATTACTAACTTTATATAATATTCTTAGATACTATTATAAGTTTTAAAACTCATTGCTTTGGCTAAGAAAAATCCAGATAACGATAATTTCTTCGAAAGAGTATATGCAATCGCTCGGCAAATCCCTGAAGGTCGAGTAACTTCTTATGGTGCTATTGCTAAAGCTTTAGGAACTGCTCGTTCAGCAAGAATGGTGGGCTGGGCAATGAATGCTTCGCATAATATGGAAGACGTGCCTGCACATCGTGTGGTAAACCGTAACGGTGTACTTACTGGAAAATATCATTTTGACGGAACTAGCTTAATGCAACAACTTTTAGAAAGTGAAGGAGTTGAAGTTGTAAACAATCAAATCGTTGACTTCGATAAATATTTTTGGCAACCTGATATTCAACTATAATTTGCTTTTATAACACTATAACAAAACTTTAAACCTTCAAACTTTTAAACTTTTAAACTTCTGATTATCTTTGCAATCTAAAATCAGTTTAAATAAAGATAACTGAAGTTGAATTATAAAAAATGAAATTAGATAGAAAAGAAATCCTTAAAGCATTAGAGAACATTTCTATTGCTGGTGAAGGAAAAAATATGGTCGAAAGTGGAGCAGTAACAAATGTGATTACTTTTGGCGATGAGGTTGTTGTCGATTTAGTATTGGCAACACCGGCAATGCATATTAAAAAACGTGCAGAAGATGATATTCGTAAATTAATTCACGAAACATTTTCACCAGAAATTACGGTTAAAGTAAATATCAAAGTAGAAGTTCCTGAAAAAGCAAACGAGATTAAAGGAAAAGCCATTCCTGGAATTTCAAATATTATTGCAGTAGCTTCTGGAAAAGGAGGAGTAGGAAAATCTACTGTAACAGCTAATTTAGCAGTGACTTTAGGTAAAATGGGATTCAAAGTTGGAGTTTTAGACGCTGATATTTATGGTCCTTCAATGCCAATCATGTTTGACGTTGAAAACGAAAAACCTATTTCGATAGAAGTTGACGGAAAATCGAAAATGAAACCTATCGAAAGCTATGAAATCAAATTGCTTTCTATCGGATTCTTTACAGCACCTAGTCAAGCGGTTATTTGGCGTGGTCCTATGGCTGCGAAAGCGTTAAACCAAATGATTTTTGATGCAGCTTGGGGCGAACTAGATTTCTTATTAATCGATTTACCTCCAGGAACAGGAGATATTCACTTATCAATTATGCAATCGTTACCTATCACAGGAGCAGTTGTAGTAAGTACTCCACAAGCAGTAGCCTTAGCTGATGCTAAAAAAGGAGTGTCAATGTTCTTGTCTGATAGCATCAATGTGCCAGTTTTAGGAATTATCGAAAATATGGCTTACTTCACACCAGAAGAATTGCCAAATAATAAATATTACATCTTTGGTAAAGAAGGTGCTAAAAACCTAGCCGAAGATTTACAAGTACCATTCTTAGGAGAAGTTCCTTTAGTGCAAAGCATTCGCGAAGCAGGAGATTATGGTCGTCCCGCAGCTTTACAAACCGCTTCTCCATTAGAAAAAGTATTCGAAGAAATTGCTAGAAACACTGTTCAAGAAGTAGTAAATCGTAACGATAGCCTTCCACCAACAGAAGCAATCAAAATAACAACAATGGCTGGATGTTCAGCTGTTAAAAAATAGTATTTAGATACTGTAAACTCAAAATGATGACAAATCAAGAATTAGAACAAAACATTTTAAAAGCATTAGACGAAATTCGTCCGTTTTTAAATTCCGATGGTGGTGATATTACTCTTGTTGGAATCGAAGACGATAAACATGTTAAAGTTCGTTTAGAAGGCGCTTGCACAAGCTGCAGTTTGAGCATTAGCACTCTAAAAGCAGGTGTAGAAACCACTATAAAAAAATACGCGCCACAAATAGAAACTGTGGTAAATGTAGCTTAATGTTATCCTGAGCGTGTCGAAGGATGGGCGTGACCCTTTGGGTCGGGTCTTCCGCTATATCTTTTTGATAGTGCATTTTGAAGGTCACTGAGCCTGTCGAAGTGCGAAATGCCTATCAAAAAGGATGCCGCTTCAACCCCTCACGCAACTGACTAATATCATAAAAAATAAGTCCAAAGAAGATTAACTTTGGACTTTTAAAATTAATCAAAATGATCGAAACCGATATACTTATTATAGGCGCTGGTCCTACAGGATTGTTCGCTGTTTTTGAAGCTGGTCTTTTAAAATTAAAATGTCATTTAATTGACGGTTTGCCACAACCAGGTGGTCAGTTAACCGAATTATATCCTAAAAAACCAATCTTTGATATCCCTGGTTATCCTTCAGTAAATGCAGGAGAATTGGTTGATAACTTGATGGAACAAATCAAACAATTTCAACCAGGTTTTACCTTAAACGAAGTTGCCGAAAAAATCCAAAAATTAGATGACGGAACATTTATTGTTACTACTAACAAAGGAACTGAACACAAAGCAAAAGCAGTTGCTATTGCAGGAGGATTAGGTATTTTTGAACCTCGTAAACCCTTGCTTAAAGATATTGAGTTTTATGAGCAAGACGATAGAGGTGTAGAGTATTTTGTAAAGGATCCTGAAAAATTCCGTGATAAAAAAATTGTAATCTCTGGTGGTGGTGATTCAGCATTAGACTGGACAATTTTCCTTTCAAACGTAGCTTCAGAAGTGACTTTAGTACACAGAAGAAATGAATTCCGTGGTGCTTTAGATTCAGTAGAAAAAGTTCAGGAATTGAAGCAACAAGGTAAAATCAAGTTAATTACAGAGGCAGAGGTTATTGGGTTCAATGGTTCTGAACGCATTACTGCAGTAGATATTCAAGTAGGAACTGCTCGTCAAAATGTAGAATGTGATTATTTCATTCCGCTATTTGGTTTAACTCCTAAATTAGGCCCTATTGCCAACTGGGGATTAGAAATTGAAAAAAATGCCATCAAAGTAAACAACGCTTTAGATTATCAAACCAATATCGAAGGAATCTATGCCATAGGTGATGTGAATACGTATCCAGGAAAGCTAAAATTGATTTTGTGTGGTTTCCATGAAGCGACTTTAATGTGTCAAAGTGTTTATAACAGAATCAATCCTGGGAAAAAATATGTGTTAAAATACACTACAGTTTCAGGAATCGATGGTTTCGATGGTTCACGTAAAGAAGCTGAAAAAGCAGTTGTGAAAGCAATTGAATAAAACAATATTATAAAAATAAAAGCGGGTTAATCCCGCTTTTTTATTTCTTACTTGCTAAATAAACTCCGCTCAAAATTACACCAGCTCCTGCAAGTTGCATAAAATTTAAAGTTTCTCCATCAAGCATCCCCCAACTCATCGCTACAATAGGAATAAAATAAGTTACTGATGAAGCAAAAAGAGGGGAGGTAATTTGTATTAACTGGTAATATAAAATATTAGCAATTCCGGTTCCTACCATTCCTAAAATTATCATGAAAAGTGTCGAATGAATGACTTCAGGTTGCGTCATTACATCGGCATAGCCATTTGCAAAAAGAATAATCAATGCGGGAATCAATAATGTTAGAAAGTTTCCTGTTGTAATTGCCAGCGGACTAACATCTGATAAATATCTCTTAATTAAATTGACATTTAACGCATAGCACATAGTTGCGATAACGACTAAAAATGCACAAAAATAGTTGGTCACTCCGCTAGCCGATTTTCCAAAGAAAACCAGCAGCAAACAACCTGTTAAACCTAAAACAACTCCTATAACTTGATTTCTTACAAAACCTAATCCAAAAGCTAAAACGCCAATTAATAAAGTATATAAAGGAGTCAAGGAATTTAAAATTCCGCTCACAGAACTTTTAATGCCGGTTTGTGCATAAGCAAATAAAAACACAGGTAATCCATTTCCAAATAATGAGGTTATGGCAACATATTTCCATTTAGTAACTGGTATTTTAGAAATGCTTTTAAATCCAACAACTACCATAAATAGACAGGCAAAAATAATTCGTAATGCACCCAGTTGGAAAGGGTTTAATCCAACTAAACCACGTTTTATCAATATAAAAGAACTACCCCAAATTAAAGAAAGCAGTATTAGTAAGAACCATTTGTTGTTTTTAGATAACATAGTGAAATTTTGATTTCCCAAAATTATGTTATTGTTTGTATATGAATTGCCAAAATCAATACTTTTGTTTATTCAATTATCAAAAAAAGAATTATGAAAAATAGTAAACTATCAATTTTAGCTTTAGTAGTTGCAGGAATTACTTTGGTAAGTTGTAAAAAAGAAGAGTCAGTTTCTAATACAGATACAAACGCGGTAGCTGAAACTACTAATAAAGATTCTAAAGCTGTTGCAAAAGCTGAGACAACAACTTTCAATATTGAAGGAATGACTTGTGCAATGGGTTGTGCTAAAACAATCGAAAATAAACTGGCTGGATTAGATGGTGTTCAAAAAGCCACTGTAGATTTTGAAAAGAAAACAGCTACTGTAGATTATGATGCAGCTGTTCAAACTCCAGAAAAATTAGTTGAAACTGTTGAGGCTGTTGCCGATGGTAAAACGTATAAAGTATCTAACGTAAAAAATACTGCTGATAAAGCAATGAATTATCAAGAGCCAAAGCAGGAAAAAAAGAAAACAACTGCTACTAAAGAAGCTTCAAAAACTGCCGAAGTTTCTACAACTACAAAGAAAAAAGAAGGTTGTTGTACTTCTAAAAAGTCTTGTTCATCAAACGTTAAGGTGGAAGGAACATTATAATAATATTTTCATTCAATAAAAAAGCTCCGATTACTCGGAGCTTTTTTATTTCCATTCTAATGATTCCATTAGCATTCGTAAATCATTCTTAATATAATGTGCGGCAGGTAAAACCGAATCAAAATTAGGTCTAGCATAAAAATAAACTGAACCAGCTAAAAAATGCTTTGTACTGTCTGTTAAATAAAACTGAGATTGAGAAGCTGCATTTCCGCCTACTTCATAAAACATTCCGTACGCTTTCTTTTTATCGTTTACATAAGGTTGTTCTACAATGCCGTCTGCTTTAATTACGTGTTCGTAAGTAAGTTTTTGGGCATCACGCAAAAGAGCATCGATATTTTTGTTTACGGGTTTGTAATTTAAATAAACAGTGGCCTTAAGTTTAGGATATTCTATATGAAAATTACAACTGCCTTGATCAACTACTTTTCCAATAGAATTGTACTCAAATGTAAAACCACAAGCTTTATCAAATTTAGTGTAGTTTGGTTTTGGGTAGTCTAAACTTAAATAGGCTTTTGGTTTTGGTAACACATCATCTTTGCAGCTTATGATACTGATGCATAATCCGCAAAAAAGAAAAAAGCTCAAATGTTTTCTTGACATCTCTATGGTATTAAAAAGGTAAATCGTTTTCTATAGGGTTGTCAAAATTAGTGCTTTTTGGAGTTTCGGGTTGTGATTTTAACATTTCCGAATCCTTTTTAGTGTTTAAAAAAGTAAATTCGGTTACCTGAATTTCTGTAGTGTATTTTGTTGTGCCATCTTCGGCTTGCCATTGGCGAGATTTTATTCTTCCCTCAACATATATTTTATCTCCTTTAGAAAGATATTTTTCGCAAATTTCTGCAGCTTTGTTACGAACTACAACATTATGCCATTCGGTCGAAGTAATTTTTTCTCCTGTTGTTTTATTAATATAGATGTCATTGGTAGCTAGTGGAAACCTTCCTATGCAGTTTCCTCCTTCAAAATAATGCATCTTCACTTCATCTCCCAAATGACCTATTAGGATTACTTTGTTTAATGTACCATTCATGGCTTATATTATTTGTGAACATCAAATATACACAAAAAATCAGTATTTATTGTTATCAAGAAAATTGTGAAGCACTATTGGGAATGGATGTTTTTTTAGGCTCTCGTAATCTAATCCATTTTCTAAAGTTGTGTTTGTCCTTACTTTCCAGAAAGTTATATGTAAATGTTGATGAGATAGTTTGTGAATTACTGATTCACTCTCTAATAAGGTTATAGAGTTTATGTCTTCATAAAGTGACTTGATTTTGTACTCTATAATTTCTTCTTTCTCCTTTTCTTCGGTTTCTATTAATGGTAATTCATATAAATTGTGCCAAATTCCTTTTTGAGTTCTTTTGTTTATGATTCCTTTGTTCGAAGAATCAAGGACTAACAGGTAATTAAAAAATCTATTTTTAATCTTCAGTTTTTTAATTTTTACTGGAAGTTGATTGATTTTGTTTTTGGCAAGTGCCAAGCAGGAGTTGTTAAGTGGGCATGAATCACAGTTTGGACTTTTAGGAACACATTGTAAAGCACCAAATTCCATTATAGCTTGGTTAAATAGAGCTGGATTTTTACTGTCTATCAATTCTGAAGCTAACTGGGTGAATTCTTTTTTAGCTCCGCTTGAAGCAATATCGGTCTCAATATCAAAATATCGCGAAAGGACTCGATAAACATTTCCATCTACAACGGGTACGCATTCATTAAATGAAAAAGAAGCTATTGCAGCCGCAGTATATTCTCCTATTCCTTTAAGTTTTAGTAGGTCTTTGTAGTTGTTAGGGAATTCCCCATTCAATTCTTCTGAAATATATTTTGCAGTGCCATGTAAATTCCTAGCTCTAGAGTAATAGCCTAAACCTTGCCATAGTTTTAGCACTTTTTCTTCATCGGCTTTAGCCAAATCAAAAACAGTTGGAAATACTTCTGTAAAAGCCAAAAAATAAGGCAAACCTTGAGCTACTCGAGTCTGCTGAAGCATAATTTCTGATAGCCAAATTTGGTATGGATTATTTGTTTTTCGCCAGGGCAAATCTCTTTTGTTGGCTAAATACCACGTAATTAATGTCTTACTAAAACTCATTGTTATAAATTGGTTCGCAAAAATAAATCTTTATGTTATTAAATTTTAATCGGTTATAGTTGAAATATTGTTTTTTTAATTTATATATTTGCACACTCAAAAAATTACATAAACTTAAATTTATATAATAAAATGACAAAAGCAGATATCGTAGCTAAAATTGCTGACAAATTAGGGTTGGAAAAAGGAGATGTACAAGCTACAGTTGAATCTTTTATGGATGAAGTGAAAAATTCATTAGAAACAGGAGACAATGTTTACTTAAGAGGTTTCGGAAGTTTTATCGTTAAAACTAGAGCTGAAAAAACTGGTAGAAACATTTCTAAAAACACAACTATCAAAATTCCTGCTCACAACATTCCAGCATTCAAGCCTGCTAAAGTTTTCGTAGAAGGCGTTAAAACAAACAACGAAGCAAAATAATTTACTAATCAATAAAACTACAAAGTTATGCCAAGTGGTAAAAAAAGAAAAAGACATAAGGTAGCTACTCACAAACGTAAAAAAAGAGCGAGAGCTAATCGTCATAAAAAGAAAAAGTAGTTCTTAAACTACTTTTTTCTTTTTAAACGTTCATTGAAATTAAGATTTGTGAATTTAAATACAGTTTTTAAAAGCTATATTTCATTTATAAATCTACGGGTAATTTGCCTGTTAAAAATGTTTAATCCATCTGTAAAATAAGATTTCAGATTTCAGATTTCAGATTTCAGATTTTTTTAAATCTATCATCTATTTATCTATTTATCTATTATCTAAAAATGCAGATAAAAATTTACGCATGAATAAAGAATTAATAATTCGAACAAGTTCTGACGCTGTAGATTTTGCCTTATTAAAAGATGGAAAACTAATCGAATTACACAAAGAAGAAGAAAAAAGCAACTTTCAGGTGGGTGATATTTTTATCGCTAAAATCAGAAAACCAGTTGCCGGACTTAATGCTGCTTTTGTAAATGTAGGTTTTGAAAAAGATGCCTTTTTACATTATCACGATTTAGGACCAAATTTAGCTTCTCAGTTGAAATTCATTAAACTTGTAAGCGCAGGTAAAATAAAAGATTTCTCCCTTAAAAATTTTCCTTTTGAAGCAGAGATTGATAAAGACGGAGCGATTGGTGATGTATTAAGTGCCAATCAATCTATTTTAGTCCAAGTTGTAAAAGAACCTATTTCTACAAAAGGTCCAAGAATTAGCTCTGAGCTATCATTGGCCGGAAGATATATAGTTCTAGTTCCTTTTTCTGATCGAGTTTCGATTTCTCAAAAAATTGACTCAAAAGAAGAAAAAGAAAGACTAAAACGTTTAGTTCAATCTATTAAACCAAAAGGATTTGGGGTTATTGTTCGCACAGTAGCCGAAGGCAAAAAAGTCGCAGAAATTGACAAAGACTTGCAAAATTTGTTGGACAAATGGACAGCAATGTGCAAGCGAATTCCTACTGCACATCATCCTTCAAAAGTATTGGGTGAGTTAAATAGAGCATCTTCAATTTTAAGAGATGTTTTTAATGACACTTTCAGTGCAATTTTAACAGATGATAAGGAGCTCTTTGATGAAACTAAGGAGTATTTACAACAAATCGCTCCAGGCAAAGAGTCAATCGTTAAACTCTATCAATCTAAAGATGTACCTCTTTTTGAGAAGTATAGTATAGAGCGCCAAATAAAGACTTCATTCGGGAAAACAGTTTCTATGAGTAAAGGAGCTTACCTTATTATAGAACATACCGAAGCTATGCATGTCATAGATGTTAATAGCGGCAACAGATCAAATAAAGCGACGAATCAGGAAGAAACAGCTCTAGAAGTAAACATGATTGCTGCTGCAGAAGTAGCACGTCAGTTACGACTTCGTGATATGGGTGGAATTATTGTTGTTGATTTTATCGATATGCAAAATCCTGATAACCGCAAAGTATTGTACGATTTCTTGAAAGAAGAAATGAGTGACGATAAAGCAAAGCACAAAATATTACCTCCAAGTAAATTTGGACTGGTACAAATTACCAGACAAAGAGTTAGACCAGAGGTTAATATTAAAACCAAGGAAGAAGATCCTAATAATGAAAAGGGCGAAATAGATGCACCTATTCTTATTATCGAAAAAATAGCTTCTGACTTAGAAAGAATTATCAAGCAAAAAAAGAAAGTACGCTTAAATGTGCATCCTTTTATTGCTGCATACCTTACAAAAGGTTTTCCATCAATACGTTCAAAATGGTTTTTTGAACATAAAAAATGGGTGAAAATCATACCACGTGACGCTTACACGTATTTAGAATATAAGTTTTTAGACGAAAACGGAAACTCTATTCAAGATTAAAAAAACGCCAACTAATTTTAGTTGGCGTTTTTTGTTTTTATCAATATGATTTAAGTTTGTAACTATAAGCGAATATAGTTATGGTCAATATAAATCATAAGCATAAAGAACAAAAGAAATTTATATTAAGTAGTTTAATTATTTTATTTATGTCTTGTAAGACAAATGATGAAATTCTTAAGAAAGAATATCTAGACTATCAGTTTATAAAAGGGATGGAAATGCCAAAAACTGACGGTTATCAATATTCTGAAAAATGTTTTTTGATTTATTCACAATATAAATTTTTAACTGAAAAAATTTTTAAGTATGATAATGGTATTTTAAAAGAATATGTCTACTGTGGGCCTGAAGGTCCTGATGTTAGAGATTATAATGTTGAAAAATATAGTAAGAACAAACTGATTTATTCAAAACAGAAACTTATAGAAAATCAAGATAAATTAGTTTTCAATAAAATAGAATATTATATCAAACGAAGATTGAAAGATACAATTGTGGCGGAAAATAAAGAGGAAACTATTTTAGTTATTATAAACGCCAACTAATTTTAGTTGACGTTTTTTGTTTTTATTTGTAGCTATTCCCGCTTTCCACTGTATCTTTTAAAATGATCATTTCGAGAACCTCAATGCCCATTTTAAAAGGATGCCGTTGCAATCGGGGCTATTATTCACTAACGATTTCTATCTTCTTTCTAATT
This sequence comes from Flavobacterium terrae, assembly GCF_900142035.1. Lineage (GTDB taxonomy): Bacteria > Bacteroidota > Bacteroidia > Flavobacteriales > Flavobacteriaceae > Flavobacterium > Flavobacterium terrae. Next base: position 687,760 of record NZ_FQZI01000001.1, read on the forward strand.
TCAAAACCTGTTTCATCTACCACTGTGATGTGATGAAATCCAGTTGTAGTGTTTATTGGCATTTCATGAAATGTTTTAGTAGATCCGATATATTTGTTGTCAAGATACCAGTAGAGTTCTTTCTCTCTTTGTGAATGTGCCACTTTTATAATTACGGGCTGAATAACACTGTTGAAATTCTTGGTTAAATATATCTTTCTATTATCCTTTGGATAGATAAAATCCATCGCACCTTGTTGCGCACCTTGACAGCCTTCCAGAAAAGGAGGAAGAGGTAAATACTCTATATGTTGGTTTTTATAGTACCATTCCATAACAGGAGGTAGTATGAACCATTTTTTAGTAATCATATTATCTACATCAGCGCAACTACTATTCACTCTGAATTTTCCTGTTGGGTCTAAGTGAACTGTTTTGTGATATGGACAAACCGATGTCGTTTTTCCTTTTAATGGAACAAATTGTTTTGTTTTAGGACAATCATCCTTAGCTAAGTAACCACTTAATTTGCAAACTTCAACTTGAGCTAAGTCTTTTGATGGTTGTTTGAACCAATGTGTTCTTGGTAATAGATTAAAAACATCAAACAGTATTGGAGCGGCACTTGAAACTCCTGTCAATGAAGGTCTGCCTTCACCAGAAGCATTTCCAACCCAAACACCTACCACATACCTTGAATTTGTGCCAATAGCCCAAGCATCTCTATTACCGAAACTAGTTCCTGTTTTCCAAGCTATTTTAAGCGAACTGTCATAAAACTTCCAAGCTTCATCACCTTCTGGGCGATTCACTTCTTCCATTGCATTGTATGTTTGCCAAATGGCTCCTGCTCCCAAAATTGTTTTCTGGTCACTATCAGATCCAAAATCCTGAATGAAGGAATGATCATAGTTAAGTTCAGAAAATTCTTTAGTTCTATATTTTCCGTTAGAAGTATTGAAATAGTTTACTGTAGAAGACATGCCAGCATATGTACGACATAAATCCCAAAGATTACTTTCGGCACCACCTAAAATTAATGATAAACCATAGTGATCTGGCTGTTTAGAAATGTCACGAAGTTTAAACTTTTGCAATTCTTCATAAAATTTATTCACACCATAGCTTTGAAGCATTAATACAGAAGGAATATTCAACGAACGTGCCAATGCACGATGAGCAGGAACAGCTCCATCAAAAGTCAAGTTGAAGTTTTGAGGTGTATATCCAGAAATTTGCGTGGGGATGTCTGGTACCAATGTGTTGGGTAATATTTCTCCTTCATCAATCATTGCAGCATACAATAGTGGTTTTAATATACTTCCCGTGCTTCGTGGTGCTCCAATAATATCGACATCTTTTTGATGATCTTGATCAGAAGGGGAATTCCCTATGTAACTAATAACATTTCTGTTTTGAATGTCTATTACAAGAATCGCAAGATTGTTTACTTCGTTTTGTTTGTACTGGCTGTAATAGTATCGTGCTATTTGATTCACACGATTTTGCAGCGCAATGTTAACTGTTGTTTTTAATCGTGTGCCTTCTTGTCTTTTGGCTACTCTTTGTAGTAAATGTGGTGCTATTTGTGGTAAATCATAAGGCTTTTGAGGTAATGGTTCTTCTATTGCAAGTTCATACGTTTGTTCATCTATAATGTTTTCATTTTTTAGTTTGAGAAGTAAATTGTTTCGTTTTCGTAATAATTTTTCTTGATTTTTTCCAGGATAAATCAAGCTTGGAGCATTAGGAAGTACTGCTAAAGTAGCACTTTCGGCCCAAGATAATTGATGAGACTGTACGCCAAAATAACGCCAAGAAGCCATTTCGAGACCAACAACATTTCCTCCAAAAGGAGCGTGTGCCGCATACAATTCTAGAATTGTGTTTTTTGAATGTCTTAATTCTAAACGAGTGGCTAGAACTATTTCGATTACTTTTTCGAAGTAGGTTCTTTTTTGCCCTTTTCTGGATAAACGAATTACTTGTTGTGTTAAGGTACTTCCACCACGAACAATTTTCCCTGCTTGTCTGTTTTGTTTAATAGCGTTATACATTGCTGCAGGATTAAATCCTGGATGGTATCTAAAATGTTCATCTTCAAAATAAATTATACATTTTTTGAATTTATCTGGAACACTGTCTTGTGCAGGGAAGCGCCATTGACCATCTCTGGCTATTTTAGCGCCCAGTAATTCTCCTTCAGTGCTTTCAATGACAGTAGAGTAGGGTTCTTTAAATAATGTTCGAGGTAATGAAAAATAATAGACAACAAGCAATATAAAAATCACAATAGATTTTTTCTTGTTGTTTTGTATCCAAAGCCGAATGGAATGGAATAATGATATAAACTTTGCTTTCACAGTTGGCAAAAATTCGAAGAGTGTATTAAATAGCCCTGATTAACTCACGAAATCTTATTTTTTTATAGGAGTTCGTTGAACACTGAGTGTTTAAGTGTAAATCCTATATAATTTTAATTATAAAGATTGCAACGAAAGCAGGAAATACCATGGCTGGTATTCCCTGAAGTTTCGCTACAAAACATTATTTTACAACTTGAACCCATTGTCCTTTTGTTCTCGCAAGGAAAGTATTGTCGTACATAGCCTCACATTGTAAGCCTGGTAAATAATACGTTCCTAAGTAAGAAGCATTAAGCAAAATTCGGAAAGTTTTTGTTTCGCCAGAACCTAATGGGAAATAAAAATTAGTTCTATCGTCTCTGATGTCAATGTAGTCAGCAACATTATTAGTTGCGTCTCCAAAGTCAGTGAAACGCGTATTTACAATTTCAAAGCCTGATGGTAATATTTGTGAAAGTGCAATGTTTTGCACTCGTTCATTTTTAAGGTTTCTAACAGTTACTTCGGCAATAAACTCTGTTCCTTGATTTATTTTAGAAACGTTTATTACTTGCCCTTTTCTGTTTTTGAAAACAATTTTAGCATTCACATCATTTTCAACAACCTGTTCATTCCCTACAGGTAAAATGCCTGAATTAAGAACACGAACATACAAAGTATTCTTCTTGTTGTTTGTAATAGTAACTCCGTTTACTCCTGATTGGACTACTAAGTTTCGTTCTAGTAATGATTTGTTTGTTTTTGCAGCAAATGTTTTTCCTGCATTGCTGAACTGAACATCAATCCCTTTTCCGCCATTAAATTTTGCAAATTTTGACATTGCGTATAGACAGTATGATGTAGTTTGTGTACTCATCCATAGGTCTGAAGACATACTTTTGGCTAATTTATTAGCCATGGTAAATGCTTTTTGTTTTTGGTCTAATAGGATTAGTGTTTCTAAAGTCATAGCTCTGTTTCTATCGCTAGAGCCATAATAATAGTAGCTGTATCTAGAGCTTTGCTCATCGATGTTCGTTTTTAGTAATAAAGACATTCCAGCTTGTTTTTGACCAGCTAATGCATATGTGGCAGCTAAACGTAATTTACTTTCGTTAGAAATACCTTTTGTTTCACGCAATCTATTCATTGAAGATAAATCTGGTGAGCCAGCAAGAGCTAATGTGTACAATCTGTATGATTGTGCTAAATCATTTCCATATTTAGCTTCAAATCGCCATTTTTTAGCTTCTTTTTGTTGGTATGAAATCCATTTAGATTTGAAATTAATTGGTAATAGATATCCTTTTTTCTCAGCTTCCATCATGAAATGTCCAGCATAAGAGGTTCCCCAGTCGTCTGCAGATCCATTACCTTGCCAATATGACAATCCGCCGCTTGCTAATTGGAATCCGCCTAATCTTTGAATACCTGCTCCAATATTTTGTTGGATTAAAGATTTACGATTTGCATCAATATCTGCTATATCATTTATAAATAATTGTGGGAACACTGATGATGTGGTTTGTTCTACACAACCATGAGGATATTGAATTAGGTATTGAAGTCTTCCGTTAAGATTAATTGTAGGTATAGAAGAAATTTCTAGTCTTGCCTTATTACTATTGGCCACTCCAAATGGTTTCCAATTGATTTTTTTAGTGCTTCCAGGTTCTAAAACAATATCTGTATAAGTATTTGTTACTGGATTTGGATTAGTCATATCGATTTCAACATCATAAGATGACTTTTCGCTTCCTGAAGTAGCTACTACGGTTACTTTTCCAATGCCTGTTTTAGCACCAACTTCAAGATTGAAATAAGCCATTTTTTCGTCTGGCTTGTCAAAAGTTAAACTTTGACTAGCTTTTCCTAATACTTTTAATCCAGGGCTTGTTTTGATTTGTACCGATACATTTTTAATATGATTTTCCATCGCAAAAACAGTCACAGGGATTGTCACTTTTTCCGAAGGAGATATTTTACGAGGTAACGACGCTAATGTCATTAAAGGACTACGAACTGGAGTTGTTTTTTCTACACTTCCGTAAGCACTTGAAGATGCATTAGCTGCAACAACCATTGTTCTGACAGAACCTATATATTTAGGTAATTTTATTTGGTGTGTTTTAGTATCACCTTTTTCTAATTTGAAAGGACCTAAATAGATAACTACTGGTTTAAATCGATTAGCTTTTTTAGCTTTTCCACCACCTAAATCTTGGTCACCACCAATACTAAATATTTGATTTACTTTTCCGCCATAAGCACCTATAACATCATCATAAATGTCCCAAGTTTTTACTCCAAGCGCTTCACGAACATAAAAACTTTCCCAAGCATTTGGAGTTTTAAATCGCGTTAAGTCTAATAATCCGTCATCAACAACTGCAATGGTATACGTCATTGCTCTCCCTGATTTTTCAATCACTTTTACATTGACTGTTTGCTCAGGTTTTAGAACTTCTGGCATACTAAGTTGAGGTTCAAGAATAGTGCTTTTGTCAACTACTTCTACAGGAACTACACCATACATACGTATAGGAGAGTCATTTTTAGTATTTGCATGAGGTTGTAGCAACGTAATGTTGAAGTATACATTTGGAGCCATTTCTCCTGTGATAGGAATTTCAACTTTTGTTTCTCCCTCTTTTGTTTTTGCCCAAATAGTCTCTACTACTTTTGCTCCATTTTCTATTGAAATTAATGCTCTACCGCCTTCACTTGATGGAAAAGAGATTTGAGCTTTTTCACCTACTGCATATTCTTTTTTGTCTGTAGAAAAAACTAACATGTTTGCTGTTGAAGCATCTGTGTTTCTTGTTTTTCCAGACCATGCTGGCCAATCAATATTTACAGTCTGCGCAGTTGCATGACCATTGTTAGGATCAATTACACGAATTAAATAACGACCCCATTCTTCGTCGCGCAAGGTAAAAGAGAAGCTTCCTTTTCCTTGAGCATCTGTGTTGATGATGAATGTTTTGTAGGATGTTGTTGCATTAGATGAGTTGTAGTTTGATAAGTTGTCATTTGATGCATCCCACCACCAGCGCCACTCTACTTTGTACACTTTAACTTCTAAGTTTCTTACGGGTTTAGGGCGACCATTTTCATCTACAGTAACTACTTCAAAGCGATTGTTAGCTCTTGTTTCTAACATTTCGTATTTGGTTAATGCGGGAAGTTTTAATCCAACATAAGTTTTGTATGGAGAATATGTTGTCGAGATTACGTCGGCACTAAAATCACCGCCTTCTTCATAGACTTTCGTCATGAATGCTGCTCTTAGCATTCCTGGAGCTTGACCAGAAAGCTTTGGATCTATCTTTACAGAAGCTTTTCCGTTTTCGTCTACTTTACCAGAGAAAACGTTTATTTCTTCAGTGCTAAATTGTCTTACTAAGTCATCAAAAACATATTTGTCATATCCTTTAAACGTTGTTGTTTGTTGAGAGAACTTAGCTTGCATTTCTGCTCTTAAATTTTTTGCAACAGCTCCGTGTAGCCAATTTACTTGTAATGAACTTGTATTTGGTTGTGAAGCAGAAAGCATAGTGCGCTGAAAAGTATTTTTAATTTTCAGGCGGTTTGGTTTTATAGTTTCAATTTTGATGCTTTTGTAGAATTTTGCACCACCCACACTAACCATAGCTTCCCAATTTCCTGTTGGATCGTCTTGATTAGTTGGTACTGTAAAACTATAATGATTGAGCTCGTTTGATTTTTGAACTGTTTGATAAACTACTTTTCCGTTAGGATCGGCCAATCTAAATTTTATAGGATGCGAGGCAGGGATTTTATTTGCTGCGTCATTAAGTATGAAAGAAAGGTATAGGTTGTCTCCTGGTCTCCAAACGCCTCTTTCTCCATAAATATAACCTTTTAGTCCTTTTTGAAGAGTTTCTCCCGAAACATCAAAGTTGCTAAGGGATAATGAGTTTCCGTCATCCAGTTTTACGTATGTTGATTGATCACCTTGACTCACAATAGCAAAGTAAGCGAATTTATTTAATTGGAATTTTGCAAGACCATTACTGTCTGTTGCTTGTGTTTCTAGCTTTTGTTGTTGATAGCTATACAATTCAACTTTTGCATTCGAAACAGGTTCGGTAGTCACAATATTTGTAACAGCAAATACATACGATTTGTTTTCTCCTCTTTTTGCAATAACCCCTAAATCTGAAGCAAGGATGTTAGTAGCAATTTTTGCGTTATAGAAATAAGATGATGAACAAGGGTCTTGACTCTCTCTCCATTCGTAATCATCATAGTAGTAATCATCATAATTATCATTACTATAGTTTACATCGTTTTCATCTATTTCTTCTTCCTCACTTTCTTCTTCAGTATTAGAGGAATCACATTTATATAAAGAATACTTCTTTTTATATGAAAACTCTACCCTATATATAGCTCCTGGATCAGGAGTTATAATTTTTGAAAGGTCTAATGCAAATGTATTCCACTCACTAAACTTAATGAGTTTGTTTTCTTTTAAGTTAATGGTTGTTTTAGCGACTGGTTGTGCAACCTTTTTGAGGTTTTGCGCGCCGTTCAATTCGTTGTATTGTAAAAATTGAAGAATGTTGTTTTTGTAAATTTTATACACTTTAACATCAACAGCACCTAAATTTACAGTTTGAAAATTAAGTTTTAAATTATTTGAGCTAGGAAGTATGGTTCCGTTTTTTGTAAACTTGATGCTAGGTTTAATTTGATCGAATGAAAAGGTTGTTTTGTGATCCTTTTGCATTTTATTTCCATATTCGCTTTCTATTCCTTGGAAGATTTCTACTAAAACTTCTCCAGCGATTGTTTGTACTGGTGTTTCATCTTCTTCAGGTTCAACATATTCAACAGCTAATGGTTCAGGTTCAGTTTCCACTATAGCTGCTGCACTATCAACTGCTTCGGATGCCGCTACTGCCAAAGCCGCAGTGTCTACAACCATAGTTGCTTCAGCGGGTTCTGCCGCAGCAATAGGTTCTTCTTCAACAGGAGTTACTTCGGTAACCTCTTCTACAGTTGGTGCTAGAGTGCTGTCAAAATATACTTTAAGTAAATTTCCTTGCGTAGAAAACTTTAGATTGTCTGTGTTTTGAATGCTTATAAGACCCTTAAAGTCTTGACCTTTTTGTAATGGTTCAGAGAAGTTAATTAACAAGGTTTTGTTTTCCTCATCTTCTTTGTACACCTTTACGGCTTTGAAGTCGTTTTTTGCTGTAACATTATATTCTATTTTACCTTCTTGTTCGATATCGTAATCGCTGCCATCATAATTGATTTCAACAATACTTTCTTCATCAAAACGTTGAATACTGTCTATTATAAATTTGAATTCAGTTCCAGAGGTAGTGCTTTTTATGAATTTGATTTTTAAATCATTTCCTTTTTGTTCTGCAGAAATTAATTTTTGAGCAGTTTCAAAATCAATGATATCTGCAGTTTTTAAAGTTCCGTTTAAGTATTGATATTCTTTACTGTAAGATTGTATGTCATCTGTATTAACAGTGAAATCTTGTTTTAAAGTTTTAACAGTGAATTTGAATTCAGATAGCTCTTCTTTAACTTCTATTATATCTTTAAGTTTTAATGTAACCTGATATTCGGTGTTAGGGTCTAATTTTTTTTCAGGAACAAACGCAATTGTATTGCTAGATAAAGCGATAACTTTTCCATCTACACTTGGTGAAATGTCGAAAAGATCTGAATCTAATACTTGATTTGTTTTCCATTCTTTTTTATCAAAAGCAAAGACGACCCTAATGTCTGACTGTGCCGAGACCAGTCCTCCGGTGAAATTGGTAATGATACCTTTAAACAATGAAAAATCAGAATTGAAATCGGCGGCTGATTTTCTTCCGCAAGCTTGAAAAATAAGGAATGTTAGCACTAAGCAAACAAGATTTTTCATTTTCATTTTTAGAAAAAATTAGAGGTGAAAGAATGGTTAAATATTTGTAAAAATCACATCAATAATTGAGCCAAATTTTAATAAATATTTTGCTGTTAAATCTTGAAATTGTAATATCTATCAAATGTATAATCTTTTTGTTGACGTATAAGATTTTGTTTGTTAATTTTTACAAAATCACAAAAGTTATTTAGAAAGAATAAAAATAACTGCTTAAGTGAGTATTTTTTTGGTTTAATTGTCAAATTTAATTGCGATTTAATTCCAGCCACGTATCTTTGTAAGTGATAAATTTTATAATAATGCAAACAAATCAATTTGATTATTTACCTATTTTAATGCAAATGGGGTTGGCTGTAGGATTTGTGGTTATGACCATAATTATATCAGGAATGCTTGGTCCAAAGAGAAATTCGCAATCAAAAGATAAAAATTTCGAGTGTGGAATTGAGTCAGTTGGAAACGCACGTATTCCTTTTTCGGTTAAGTATTTCTTAGTGGCAATTTTATTTGTGCTTTTTGATGTTGAGGTTATTTTCTTATATCCTTGGGCGGTAAATTTTAAAGATTTGGGAATGGAAGGAATGATTAAAATGGTGATTTTTATGTCGCTTTTATTAGTTGGTTTCTTTTATATTATCAAGAAAAAAGCCCTTGAGTGGGAATAAATAGATTTCAGAATTTAGATATCAGATTTTAAATTGAAGAATGTTTTGAAATTCGTTAGTTTAAAATCTACAATCAAAAATCTACAATCAAAATTATGAGTGATTCAAAAGTAAATATGGTGGAAGCTCCCGAAGGATTATCTGGAGAAGGGTTTTTCGCAACAAAATTAAGTGATGTAGTTGGTTTAGCTAGAGCTAATTCGATGTGGCCATTGCCTTTTGCAACTTCATGTTGTGGAATTGAGTTTATGGCAACAATGGCATCACACTATGATTTGGCACGTTTTGGTTCAGAGCGTGTAAGTTTTTCGCCAAGACAAGCTGATATGTTGATGGTTATGGGAACTATTTCTAAAAAAATGGCACCTATTTTACGTCAAGTATATGAGCAAATGTCTGAGCCTAGATGGGTTATATCTGTTGGGGCTTGTGCGTGTTCTGGTGGTATATTTGATACATATTCTGTTTTGCAAGGAATTGATAAAGTGATTCCTGTAGATGTTTATGTTCCAGGATGTCCCCCAAGACCAGAACAAATCGTTGATGGTGTAATGCGTTTGCAAGAATTGGTAAAATCAGAATCGGTTCGTCGTCGTAGCTCACCAGAATACCAAGAACTATTAGCATCTTATAATATCAAATAAGAACATGGCTTTAGAAAATACTCAAATTCAAGATAAATTATCAGAAACATTTGGAGAAAGCGTGATGCATTTTCGTCAGGAAGGCGATATGTTTACCTTTGATGTTGCTGCTGATAAGATTACTTCGGTAATTTTATTTTTAAAAAATGACGAGACACTTAATTTTCATTTCTTAACAGACCTTTGTGGTATTCATTATCCAGATAGTGATGTTAATGAGCAGTTTGCTGTGGTTTATCACTTGCATAATTGGATAGAAAATAAACGTATTCGAATCAAGTCTTTTTTAAGTGGAGAAAATCCAGAAATTAAAACAATTTCAAATATTTTCTTGTCTGCTAATTGGATGGAGCGTGAAACGTATGATTTTTACGGAATCAACTTTGCTGGACACCCACAACTAAAAAGAATCCTGAATATGGACGAAATGGTTTCGTTTCCTATGAGAAAAGAATTTCCAATGGAAGATTCAGGTAGAACAGATAAAGACGACAGATTTTTTGGAAGAACTCCATCTAACTGTTAACCTATAATTTTTCAGATTAAAAATGTCAGAACTATTATTAACACCAGAGCATCGCTACGCTAAAGTCATCAACGAAAGACGTAATGAAGACGGAAGTGAACTTTCAATCCTAAATTTAGGACCAACACATCCCGCAACTCATGGAATTTTTCAAAATATCCTTTTAATGGATGGTGAGCGTATTCTTGATGCAGAGCCTACAATTGGTTATATTCACAGAGCTTTTGAAAAAATTGCCGAGAATAGACCTTTTTATCAAATTACTCCACTTACAGATCGTATGAACTATTGTTCGTCACCAATCAATAATATGGCTTGGTGGATGACAGTAGAGAAACTTTTAAATATCGAAGTGCCCAAACGTGCTCAGTATTTAAGAGTTATTGTTATGGAGTTGGCTCGTATTGCAGACCACATTATTTGTAACTCAATTTTAGGAGTAGATACTGGTGCTTATACTGGTTTCTTATATGTATTCCAGTTCCGTGAAAAAATTTACGAAATCTATGAAGAAATTTGTGGAGCTCGTTTAACTACAAACATGGGAAGAATAGGTGGTTTTGAAAGAGAATGGTCTGAAGAAGCTTTTAGAAAACTAAATGTTTTTCTTGAAGAATTTCCGCCAGTTTGGAAAGAGTTTGAAAACCTTTTTGAAAGAAATAGAATTTTTATTGATAGAACTGTAAATGTAGGTCCAATCACTGCAGAAAAAGCAATGCAATATGGTTTTACAGGACCAAATTTACGTGCAGCTGGGATTGATTATGACGTTCGTGTGGCACAGCCATATTCTTCGTATGAAGATTTTGACTTTATAGTTCCAGTTGGAAAATCAGGTGATACTTACGATCGTTTTTGTGTTCGTAATGCTGAGGTTTGGGAGAGTTTAAGTATAATCCGTCAAGCTTTAGAGAAATTACCTGAAGGACCTTATCATGCAGATGTTCCAGATTATTATCTTCCTCCAAAAGAAGATGTATACAACAACATGGAATCGTTAATCTACCACTTTAAAATTGTAATGGGAGAAGTTCCTGTACCAGTGGCAGAAATTTATCATCCTGTTGAAGGAGGAAATGGAGAATTAGGTTTTTACTTAATTACTGATGGAAGTAGAACGCCTTACAGATTGCATTTCCGTCGTCCATGCTTTATTTACTATCAAGCATATCCAGAAATGATTAAAGGAGCATTGTTATCAGATGCTATCGTAATATTATCAAGTCTTAATGTAATTGCTGGCGAATTAGACGCTTAATAATTATGGGAGAAATATCGAATATAAAACAAAACATAAATATTTCGGAAGCATTAATGGCTCGTATCAATGAGTTGATTAGTCATTATCCGGAAGATAAAAGAAAATCGGCACTACTTCCTGTATTACACGAAGTGCAAGATGCTCACGATAACTGGTTGAGTATTGAATTACAAGATAAAGTTGCCGAAATTTTACATATTAAACCAGTTGAGGTTTACGAAGTAGTTTCTTTTTACACGATGTTCAACAGAAGACCTATTGGAAAATACATGTTCGAATTTTGTCAGACATCATGTTGTGTGACTCGTGGTGTAGAAAATCTTATGGATTATGCATGTGAGAAATTAGGTGTAGGAATTGGTGAAACTACAGCAGACGGTATGTTTGAAATACGTGGTGTAGAATGTTTAGGAGCTTGTGGATATGCACCAATGTTACAACTAGGTGATTTTTACCACGAAAACCTTTCTAAAGAAAAGTTCGATCAATTAGTTGAAGATTGTAAAGCTGGAAAAATAACTTTACACGATAAATAATACCATGGGAAGAAAAATATTATTAGATAAGATCAATATTCCGGGTATCAAAACCTATGAAGTGTACCGCCAAAATGGAGGTTATGCTTCAGTGGAAAAGGCTTTAAAACAAATGACTCCCGATGAAGTTACTGAAGAGGTAAAAACATCAGGAATTAGAGGTCGTGGTGGAGCAGGTTTCCCAGTGGGAATGAAATGGAGTTTTATTGATAAAAAATCAGGAAACCCTCGTCATTTGGTTTGTAATGCCGATGAATCTGAACCAGGAACTTTCAAGGACCGTTATTTAATGGAATACATTCCTCACTTGTTAATTGAGGGAATGATAACATCATCATATGCTTTAGGAGCAAACCTATCCTATATCTACATTCGTGGAGAATATATGTGGGTGTATAAAATATTAGAAAGAGCCATTGCCGAAGCAAAAGCAGCTGGTTGGTTAGGTAAAAATATCTTAGGTTCTGGTTACGATTTGGATTTATATGTTCAAGTTGGTGGTGGAGCTTATATCTGTGGAGAAGAAACTGCCTTAATTGAATCCTTAGAAGGGAAAAGAGGTAATCCTCGTATTAAACCACCATTCCCAGCTGTAAAAGGTTTGTGGCAAAATCCAACGGTGGTAAATAATGTTGAATCTATTTCAGCTGTGCCTTGGATTGTAATGAATACTGGAGCAGAATATGCTAAAATAGGTATTGAACGTTCAACAGGAACAAAATTAATTTCGGCTTCTGGGCACATTAAAAACCCAGGTGTTTACGAAATTGAATTAGGAGTTTCGGTTGAAGAATTTATTAATTCTGATGAATATTGTGGTGGTATGATTGATGATAGACCTTTGAAGGCTTTAGTACCGGGAGGTTCATCGGTGCCAATTTTACCAGCACATTTAATATATAAAACTGCCGCAGGTACAGATCGTTTAATGACGTATGAGTCATTATCTGATGGTGGATTTGCAACCGGATCAATGTTAGGTTCAGGTGGATTTATCGTTTACAATGATACTACTTGTATTGTAAGAAACACTTGGAACTTTTCACGTTTCTACCACCATGAATCTTGTGGTCAATGTACACCATGTAGAGAAGGAACTGGATGGTTAGAAAAAATCCTTTGGAGAATTGAAAACGGTCAAGGCCGTGAAGAGGATATCGAATTATTATGGAGTATTCAGTCTAAAATCGAAGGAAACACAATTTGTCCTTTAGGAGATGCTGCTTCTTGGCCTGTAGCGGCTGCTATTCGCCACTTTAAAGAAGAATTCGAATATCATATTCGTTTCCCTGAAAAAATTAAAAATAGAGATCATTTTGTTGCTGAACCTTTTGATAAGGTAAGACACTTAGTAGCAAAACAAACAGTATAAAGTCAAGACTCACTTGAGTTAAACGTTTAAAGAATGAAAGTAACTATAGACGGTCAAAGTATAGAGGTAGAACCAGGAACAACGATCCTGCAAGCTGCTCGTATGATTGGTGGAGAACTAGTTCCACCAGCCATGTGCTATTATTCAAAATTAAAAGGAAGCGGTGGTAAATGCCGTTGCTGTTTAGTAGAAGTATCAAAAGGAAGTGATGCTGATCCTAGACCTATGCCTAAACTTGTTGCTTCTTGCGTGACAGGTTGTATGGATGGGATGGAAGTGAACAGTAAATCTTCTGAAAGAGTTGAGGAAGCTCGTAAATCGGTAACCGAATTTTTGTTAATCAACCACCCATTAGATTGTCCGGTTTGTGACCAGGCAGGTGAGTGTGATTTACAAAACTTAAGTTTCGAACACGGGAAATCAAAAACTCGTTTCATTGAAGAAAAAAGAACTTTCGAACCAGAAGATATTGGTCCATATATTCAACTGCACATGAATCGTTGTATCTTATGTCAACGTTGTGTTCAGGTGGCAGACCAATTAACTGATAACCGTGTTCACGGAGTAATGGATCGTGGTGATCATGCTAACATTTCTACTTGTATTTCAAAAGCTATTGATAACGAGTTTTCAGGAAATATGATTGATGTGTGTCCTGTGGGAGCACTTACTGATAAAACATTCCGTTTCAAATCGAGAGTTTGGTTTAATAAACCTTATAATGCTCATAGAGATTGTGATAAATGTTGCGGAAAAACTACTGTTTGGATGTTTGGTAACGAAATTCAACGTGTTACAGGTCGTAAAGATGAGTACCATGAAGTAGAAGAATTCATCTGTAATACGTGTCGTTTTGATAAGAAAGATGTGAATGATTGGGTTATTGAAGGACCTCGTAAATTCGAAAAAGATTCTGTTATCAATCAAAACAACTATACTCGTAAAATAGAAAAAGTTGTTATCGAAACAGAAGAGCATATTTTAGAAGGTCGCGAACAAGACCGCAAAAAAATTAGTATGCCTGATTTCCCATTAGATTCTAATCCTAAAAGAGTATAAGCATGTTAGATAGTACATTTTTTATAGAAAAAGGGATTATTATTTTAGTTGTTTTTGCAGTAACAATGCTTTTTGCCATGTATTCTACTTGGGCAGAACGTAAAGTAGCTGCTTTTCTTCAGGATCGTGTTGGTCCTAACCGTGCTGGTTTTGGAGGTTTATTGCAGCCTTTGGCAGACGGACTTAAGTTGTTTTCAAAAGAGGAATTTTTTCCAAATACTCCAAATAGATTTTTATTTATCGTAGGTCCAGCTATTGCAATGAGTACAGCTTTAATGACTAGTGCTGTATTGCCATGGGGAGATAAATTAGTAATTTTTGGTAAAGAAGTTATTCTTCAAGCTACTGATATTGATGTGGCTTTATTATATGTTTTTGGAGTTATCTCTGTTGGAGTTTATGGAATTATGATTGGTGGTTGGGCATCAAACAATAAGTTCTCATTAATGGGAGCGGTTCGTGCTTCTTCACAAATGATTTCATACGAAGTAGCAATGGGATTGTCTATTATCGCTTTATTGATGATGACAGGAACATTGAGCTTAAAAGAAATTTCAATGCAACAATCAGAATGGAGATGGAATGTGTTATACCAACCCGTTTCGTTTTTGATTTTCTTGATTTGTGCTTTCGCAGAAACAAACAGAACTCCTTTCGATTTAGCAGAGTGTGAATCAGAATTAATTGGAGGTTATCATACAGAGTATTCTTCAATGAAAATGGGATTCTATTTGTTTGCAGAATATGCTAATATGTTTATTTCATCAGCTATTTTAGCCATTTTATTCTTTGGAGGTTATAACTATCCAGGAATGCAATGGATGACTGAAAATGTTGGGGTAAACGCTGCAAATGTTCTTGGAATAATAGCGTTATTGATTAAAATTTGTTGTTTCATTTTCTTCTACATGTGGGTTAGATGGACAATACCAAGATTCCGTTACGATCAGTTAATGAATTTAGGATGGAGAATTTTAATTCCGCTTGCTATTATAAACATTATGATTACTGGAGTTTGCATTTTAGCTTTTAAATAAAAAAATATGTCAACGTCTATTCAAAATATATCTCTATCAGGTAGAAAAAAAGAAGTTTCTAATAAAGAAATGACTTTTATGGAAAGCCTATATTTAGTTGCTATTGTAAAAGGTTTAATGATTACTATTAAGCACTTTTTTAGAAAAAAAGTAACTATTCATTATCCTGAACAAACACGTGAAATGAGTCCTGTTTATAGAGGGCGTCATATGTTAAAACGTGATGAGCAAGGTCGTGAAAATTGTACAGCTTGCGGATTGTGTGCTTTGTCATGCCCAGCAGAAGCTATTACAATGAAAGCTGCAGAGCGTAAAAAAGGTGAAGAGCATTTATACCGTGAGGAGAAATATGCTGAAATCTACGAGATTAACATGCTTCGTTGTATTTTTTGTGGTTTGTGTGAAGAAGCTTGTCCAAAAGATGCTATTTACTTAACAGTTTCTAAAGAACTTGTTCCTGCAAATTATGATCGTGAAGATTTCATCTTTGGTAAAGATAAATTAGTTATGCCGCTTGAAATGGCTATTGCAAATTCTAAATCAGTAAACTAACTATGTCGTTATTAACTATATTCTATATTTTGTCTGCAATAACAATTGCGACTGCGTTTTTAACTATCATTAGTAAAAATCCAATTCATAGCGCAATTTATTTGGTTATTAGCTTTTTTTCAATTGCGGGTCATTATTTACTATTTAATGCACAATTTTTAGCACTAGTACATATTATTGTTTATGCTGGAGCTATCATGGTACTCTTCTTATTTACTATCATGTTAATGAACCTTAATAAAGAAGATGAGCCACATAAAAAATTAGCAACAAAATTAGCTGCTGCTGTTTCTTTTGGATTAGTATGTTTTGTTATGCTTGCAGTGTTTATAAAAGCAATGCCAATTATTGATACTTATAAACAAACAGGGCAAGACTTTCAATCGATCAAAGTTTTAGGGAAGGTGTTGTTAAATGAGTATATGGTTCCTTTCGAATTTGCTTCAGTATTATTACTTGTTGCAATGATTGGTGCTGTATTATTGTCTAAAAAAGAAAAATCTATTCAGTAAAATGCAAAATATATTACAACAAATAGGAATTGAAAATTACATCTATCTATCTGTAATTTTATTCTGTATTGGAATTTTTGGAGTTTTGTATAGAAGAAATGCTATCATTATGTTCATGTCTATCGAAATTATGTTAAATGCAGTAAACTTATTGTTTGTAGCTTTTTCTACTTTTCATCAAGATGCACAAGGACAAGTTTTTGTATTCTTTTCTATGGCTGTAGCAGCTGCCGAAGTAGCTGTAGGTTTGGCAATTTTAGTTTCAATTTTTAGAAACTTAAGCTCAATCGACATCGATAATTTAAAAAATTTAAAAGGATAAATACTAATGGAGAAAAATTTAGCTTTAGTATTATTGTTAGCACCACTTTGTGGATTTTTATTTAATGTTTTCTTAGGTAAGAAAGCAGGAAAAGGAATTGTTGGAATAGTTGGAACATTATCAATTTTGGTTTCGTTTGTTGCTTCAATGTATTTCTTTTCATTAATTCAGTCTACTGGAAAGCCTTTCCAAGTTGATTTGTTTAAATGGATTACTTTAGAAAAATTCAATGTGAATTTCTCTTTCTTATTAGATCAATTATCGGTATTGTGGTTAATGTTTGTTACAGGAATTGGAACCCTAATTCATATGTATTCGATTAGCTATATGCATGATGATGAAAATATGCATAAATTTTTTGCTTACTTAAACCTTTTCGTTTTCTTCATGATTACATTAGTAATGGGAGGAAACCTTTTAATTCTTTTCATTGGTTGGGAAGGTGTTGGTTTATGTTCTTACTTGTTAATTGGATTTTGGTATAAAAACCAAGACTACAATGATGCAGCTAAGAAAGCTTTCATCATGAACCGTGTTGGAGATTTAGGTCTTTTAATTGGATTATTCATTTTAGGATACTTATTCAACACACTTGATTATGCTACTTTAAAAACTGCTATTTTAAGCAATAGCGATATTTTATCAAATCCTTTAGTTGGAATTGCTGCATTGTGCTTATTTATTGGTGCAACTGGTAAATCAGCTCAAATTCCATTATATACTTGGTTGCCAGATGCGATGGCTGGACCAACACCAGTTTCTGCTTTAATACACGCAGCGACGATGGTGACTGCTGGTATTTTTATGGTGACTAGGATGCATTTTGTTTTCGATTTAGCGCCATATGTACAAGATGTTATTGCCGTAATTGGTGCAGCTACAGCAATTTTAGCAGCTTCAATTGGATTAGTACAAAATGATATAAAAAAAGTTTTAGCTTATTCAACAGTTTCACAATTAGGACTAATGTTTTTAGCTCTTGGTTTTGGTGCTTATGAAGTAGCTGTTTTTCATGTTATAACGCATGCCTTCTTCAAAGCTTGTTTGTTCTTAGGATCTGGATCAGTTATTCATGGTTTACATGGTGAGCAAGACATGAGAAACATGGGAGGTTTACGTAAAGCAATGCCAATCACATTTTGGACAATGATGATTTCTACATTAGCTATTTCTGGAATTTTCCCTTTGTCAGGTTTCTGGTCAAAAGACGAAATCTTAATGACAGCTTTCCATGGAAATATTGTTTTGTGGGTTGTAGGATCTATTGCTTCTATAATGACAGCTTTTTATATGTTTAGACTAATGTATTTGACTTTCTTTGGCGAGTTTAGAGGTACAGAAGAGCAAAAACATCATTTACACGAAAGCCCTTCTTTAATTACTATTCCGTTAATAATTTTAGCAATTTTAGCTGCTATTGGGGGTTTGATAAGTTTGCCAGGAAACAGTTGGTTAAATCATTATTTAGCACCATTGTTAAGTAAGGGTGAACATGCTGCACACCATTTAGGAACTACAGAATATGTTTTAATGGCGGTCGCTACTGTAGGTGCATTATTAGGAATTGGTTTAGCTTATTCTAAATACATAAAGAACGGAGAAGTTCCTCCTCAAGACTCAGAAATTAAAGGAATTGCCAAAACTTTATATAATAAATATTATGTAGATGAAGCGTATGAGACTTTGTTTGTAAATCCAATTTACAGATTGTCACATTTCTTTAGAAATTATTTTGAAGTATTTTTCTCTGAAGTGGTTTTTGCTTTTGGAAAAATTGCCAATGCTATTGCAATACAAGGAAAATCGATACAAAACGGAAATATTGGTTTATATCTCTTTGCTTTCGTTTTAGGAGTTTCTTCAATTTTAATTTATTTATTTTTAGTTTAATAATTACATATAATGAACGTATCATTTATACTTATTCTTTTATTATTTGGAACTTTTGCAACCTACCTTGCAGGTGATAAATTTGCAAAGACAGTGGCTTTATTTTTTAGTTTGGCTTCTGTAGCAGGTTCAATTTTTATTCTGAATCAGCATAATGCAGGAATTGATGAAAGTTTTATGATTAATTGGATTTCTAATCCAAATATTTATATTGCTTTAAAAGTTGATGGATTGTCATTAGCAATGTTGTTATTAACAACGGTTCTTACTTCATTAATTTTGTTTTCTTCCTTTGGAAATAATTACAACAACAGTAAAAGTTTTTATGCATTAGTATTGTTCATGTCATTTGCAATGGTTGGAACTTTTTTAAGTGCCGATGCATTTTTATATTATATATTTTGGGAGTTGGCTTTAATTCCTATTTATTTTATTGCATTAATTTGGGGTAATGGAGATGCGGATGAGCGTAAAAGAGCAATTGTAAAATTCTTTATTTACACTTTGGCGGGTTCATTATTTATGTTAGTGGCTTTTATTTATTTATTCCAAAAAGCAGGAAGTTTATTGATAGGAGATTTGTATGCTATTCGTCTAACAGAAAATGAACAATTCTGGATATTTGCTGCTTTCTTCTTAGCATATGCGATTAAAATTCCAATTTTCCCTTTTCATACATGGCAGGCAAATACTTATCAAATGTCACCATCAGTTGGGACAATGTTGTTGTCTGGTATTATGTTAAAAATGGGATTGTATAGTGTTATTCGTTGGCAATTACCAATAGCTCCTTTGGCAGCCAAGACTTATATGGATATTTTTATTCTTTTATCAGTTATTGGTGTTGTTTATGGTTCTATCGTAGCGTTGAAACAACGTAATCTTAAAAAACTATTGGCTTATTCTTCACTAGCCCACGTTGGATTAATTGCAGCAGGTGCTTATTCATTAAGTTTTGATGGATTAAGAGGAGCGGTTTTACAAATGATTGCACACGGATTTGTGGTTGTAGGTTTATTCTTTGCTGCTGAAATAATTGAAAGACGTTTTCAAACACAAGAAATTTCAGAAATGGGAGGGATTAGGATTCAAGATAATAAGTTTGCATCAATGTTTATGATTGTGATGTTAGCATCGGTTGCATTGCCTTCGACTTTTAACTTTATTGGAGAATTCACTTTGTTGTACAGTTTGTATAATGTTAATATTTGGTTTGCAGTAATTGCAGGAACAACAATAATTTTAGGTGCAGTTTATATGCTTAAAATGTTTCAACATGTAATGTTAGGAGAACAAACTGACAAAGTATTCAAAGGAATTACAATACAAGAATCTGTAGTTTTTGTAATTATAATTGCCGTACTGTTATTTTTTGGTTTGTATCCAAAACCAATCAATGATTTGATTACGCCAGCTTTACAAGATATAGTAACGAAAATTAATAAATTATAAGAGGTAAGAGGGAACTCGAACTTCAAATCAATATAAGATGAATACATTAATAGCGATATCAGGATTAGGGATTTTAAGCCTTCTTGCAGAAATTTTTAATGGTAGAAAAGCAATAGTTCCAATTACTATAATTGGTCTCTTAGCGATTTTAGGATACAATATTTCGCCGTATAATCATTTGGGGACTTTCTACAATAACATGATGTTTGTAGATAAATTTTCAGTGGCATTTACAAGCTTGTTTATTGTTGTAACAATCTTTTTAATTGCATTAAGTCATGAATTTTATAAAGAACAAGCGACAAAAATATCCGATTATGTGGCCATAAAAGTTTTTCTTTTAGCTGGAGCTGTTGCAATGGTATCTTTTGGAAATTTATCTATGTTTTTTCTAGGTATAGAAGTGTTGTCAATTTCTCTATATGTATTGGCAGCGAGCAATCGTTTGAATCTAAGAAGTAACGAAGCTGGAATGAAATACTTCCTTATGGGATCATTTGCTTCTGGTATCATTTTATTTGGAATTTGCTTATTATATGGAGCTACAGGAAGTTTTGATTTAATGAATATGTATCAAATTACGCATTCTGTAAATTATCCTCAATGGTATTATATTGGTATTATTTTTTTAGTGATTGGTATGTTGTTTAAAATAGCTACGGTTCCTTTTCATTTTTGGGCACCAGATGTATATGAAGGTTCTCCTGCATTAACAACTGCTACAATGAGTACTTTGGCTAAAATTGTTGCTATGGCAGCTTTGTACAAAATATCTATTTTATTAATACCTACACAGACTTATTCTTTCCAAATGATAATTGTTTGTGTTGCTATTGCCTCTATGATTGTTGGTAATATTATGGCTCTGCGTCAAAATAATGTTAAGCGTATGTTTGCTTTTTCGGGTATTTCGCATGCAGGTTTTATGTTAATGGTGTTGTTAATACTTAATAACTCTGCAGGGGTTTTATTGTATTACGCTACAGCTTATGCTGTTGCTGGTATAGCTTTCTTTGCAGTTGTTTTATATGTTACAAAAGGAAAAGATAATGAGACTATCGATTTGTTTAACGGATTTGGAAAAACTCATCCTCTTTTAGCCGCAGTTCTGACTGCTTCTTTATTGTCAATGGCTGGAATACCAATCCTATCAGGTTTCTTTGCTAAGTTCTTTTTACTTAATCAAGTATTATTATCAGGATGGACGGTTCTTGTTATTGTGGCAATAATTAGTTCAATTATAAGTGTTGGGTATTATTTCAAAATAATATTGGCTATGTACACTAAGGATAGTGAAAAAGATTTACCAAATAATATCCCTTTCATATATCAAGTTGTGGCAATTTTAGCATTAGTTATAAATATAGGATTAGGATTGTATCCAAGTATTGTTTACAATTTGTTGGGTTAATTTCCTACTTCTATATCAAAAATAAAAAAGAGAAGGGCAGTTAAATAAACTGCCCTTCTCTTTTTTATTTTGTATTGTCTTCAGCATACCATTCTGCAAAAGAAGTTTCAGTTTCTTGTAATCGCAACGAATGTAATTGTACAAATTCTGGTAAACGTTTTTTAATTTTTGCGGCAAAATCTATGACCATATTTTCACTTGTAGGTTGATAATCTACTAAAATAACATGGTGTCCGCGCTCTTTAAGTTCGTTTGCAAGCTCAATGTGAGGTGTGGTGGCATTGAATACTGTTGCGTGATCAAAAATATCTACAATGTCTTCTTTTACAATTTTTTTTAAATCAGAAAAATCGATTACCATTCCGTATTTTACGTTATTCCTGTCAGTGATTGGTGTTCCAATTACCGTTACTGATAATTTGTAACTATGTCCGTGAACGTTTTTGCATTTACCGTCATAGCCAAATAAGGCATGTCCAGTTTCAAAATTAAATTGCTTTGTAATTCGAATTCTACTCATGATATAAATACTTGTTGCAAAGGTATAAAAAAAGAAAGCGCTCGCAATGCGAACGCTTTATACTTTAAGTTTCTTAAAGACTAAGCTTCAAATGGAACTACAGAAACAAAAGATTTGTTTTCTCCTTTTTTCTGGAATTTCACTACACCGTCAACTTTAGCATGTAAAGTGTGATCTTTACCCATGTAAACATTTTCACCTGGATTGTGTTTAGAACCTCTTTGTCTTACGATGATATTTCCAGCCATTGCAGCTTGTCCACCAAAAATCTTAACGCCTAAACGTTTCGATTCTGATTCTCTACCATTCTTAGAACTACCGACACCTTTCTTGTGAGCCATGATGTATAGGTTTTATAAGTTAATATTATTCGTTAGTATCTTCTTTTTTAGCTTTTGGAGCTCTCTTTTTAGGAGCAGCAGCTTCTTCTGTAGCTACTTCAGCTTTTGGAGCAGCTTCTTTTTTTGGAGCAGCTTTTTTAGCACCAGTTGCAGAAATTCCTTCAACTAAAATTTGTGTAAGATACTGTCTATGACCGTTTCTCTTTTTGTAACCTTTTCTTCTTTTCTTTTTGAAAACAATTACTTTATCACCTTTTAAGTGTTGTAACACTTTAGCTTCTACTGAAGCACCTTCTATAGCTGGGGCGCCTAAAGTTACGTTTCCATTATCGTCTAATAAAAGAACTTTGTCAAAAGAAACTTTTGATCCTTCTTCATTAGCCAAACGGTGAACATACACTTTTTGGTCTTTGCTTACTTTAAATTGTTGCCCTGCTATCTCTACGATTGCGTACATAACAATGATGTTTAATTAAAAATTTAAGTGTGCAAATATACAACTATTTATGAAACCAACAAGTTAGCTTTTAAAAAATTGTGTATTTGTTATATTTAAATGTCTAAATAGGTAAAAAAGTTATTTTTGATGTAACATTTTTAATGTTTCCTCGACTAAAGGGTAAACTATTATTAATTTTTATGAAGAAATCATTAATGGCGTTAGGATCACTTTTCCTTTTAGGAGGTACGGCAACAGCGCAAAAAGTAGAGTTTCAAGAATACAAACTTGATAACGGATTGCATGTAATTTTGCATCAAGACAAATCGGCACCAGTGGTAATTACATCTGTAATGTATCATGTTGGGGCTAAAGATGAAAACCCAGAGCGTACTGGTTTTGCTCACTTTTTCGAACATTTACTATTTGAAGGAACAAAAAATATTGGAAGAGGCGAATGGATGAAAATGGTTTCTTCAAACGGAGGAACAAATAATGCAAATACTTCTGATGATAGAACTTATTATTATGAAGTTTTTCCTTCAAATAATTTAGAACTTGGGTTATGGATGGAATCAGAAAGATTAATGCATCCTGTTATTAATCAAATAGGTGTTGATACTCAAAATGAAGTAGTGAAAGAAGAAAAAAGACTTCGTGTAGACAATCAACCTTATGGAAATTTATTAGCACAGGTAAAAAAGAATATTTTTAAAAAGCATCCTTATCGTTGGGCAACAATAGGTTCTATGGAGCATTTGGATGCAGCTACTTTGAAAGAATTTCAAGATTTCAATGCTAAATATTACATTCCAAATAATGCAGTTTTAGTGGTTGCTGGTGATTTTGAATTTGCGAATGCTACAAAATGGATTCAGCAATATTTTGGACCAATAAAAAAAGGAGCAGATATTAAAAGAGAGACTTTTGTAGAAGATCCAATTACTGAAACAATAAAAGCAACTTACCAGGATCCAAATATTCAAATTCCTATGATGGTGGCTTCGTATAGAACTCCTTCAATGAAAACTCGTGATGCAAGAGTTTTGGATGTGATATCAACTTATTTGAGTGATGGTAAAAGTTCTAAATTATACAAGAAAATAGTTGATGACAAAAAAATGGCTTTGCAAATTGGAGCATTTAGTTTTTCACAAGAAGATTACGGGACATACATCTTATATGGTTTACCAATGGGAGCTAATACAACTGAAGGGCTATTGAAAGAAATTGACGAAGAAATTGTTAAAATTCAAACAGAATTAATTTCGGAAAAAGACTTTCAAAAATTGCAAAACAAATACGAAAATCAATTTGTAAGCAGTGTTTCTAATGTAGAAGGAATTGCTGAAAATCTTGCATCATACTATTTGTTATATGGTGATGTGAATTTAATCAATACTGAAGCTGATATTTACCGTTCAATAACTCGTGAAGAAATTAGAGATGTCGCAAAAAAATATCTAAATCCTAATCAAAGATTAATTTTAGATTACGTTCCGTCTAAAGATAAAGCTCAAAACTAAAAACATGAAGAATTCAATTATATTACTTTCAAGCTTGTTTTTTACTTTTACAACTATGCAAGCACAAAACGATAGGCCACAACCAAAACCAGGACCATCTCCAACTGTTAATGTTGGAAAGCCACAAAAATTTACTTTACCGAATGGATTAAAAGTAATGGTGGTGGAAAATCATAAACTTCCACGTGTGTCTTTTAATTTAAGTATCGATAATGCTCCATTTGCAGAAGGTGCAAAAAAAGGAGTTGATGATTTAACAGGAGCTTTGATAGGAAAAGGGACTAAAACTATTTCTAAAGAAGCTTTCAATGAGGAAGTAGACTTTATGGGAGCGAACATCAATTTCTCATCAAATGGAGGTTATGCTTCGGGATTGTCTAAATATGCTGGAAGAGTTTTAGAACTTTTAGGACAAGGAGCTTTAGATCCAAATTTCACACAAGAAGAATTGGATAAAGAAAAAGCGATATTAATTGAAGGGATTAAGTCTGGAGAAAAAAGTGTTCAAAATGTTGCGTCTAGAGTAGAAAATGTTTTAGCATTTGGTAAAAAACATCCTTCAGGAGAGTTTTTAACAGAACAATCGATTAACAATGTAACGCTAAACGATGTTGTTCAACATTACAACACTTATTTTGTTCCTGAAAACGCATACTTAGTAGTTATTGGAGATGTTAAATTTGAAGAAGTAAAATCAAAAGTTGAAAATGTATTTCAAACTTGGACAAAAGCTTCTGCTCCTAATTTAAGTTACAATAACCCTAAAAACGTTCAATACACACAAATCAACTTTGTTGATATGCCTAATGCAGTGCAATCAAATGTTTCATTTGTGAATACAGTTTCCCTTAAAATGACTGATAAAGATTTCTTTGCTGCAATTTTGGCAAACCAAATCTTCGGTGGGGATTTTAATAGTTATTTAAATATGAATCTTCGTGAAAAACACGGATGGACATACGGAGCTAGATCATCTATTAGAGGGAATAAATATGTTACTAAATTTACTGCATCGGCTCAAGTTCGTAATGCAGTTACAGATAGTTCTGTTGTAGAATTATTAAAAGAATTAAAAAGAATTAGAACAGAAAAAGTTACTGATAAAGTTTTAAAAGATGTAAAAGCAGCCTATATTGGTAACTTTGTTATGCAAATTGAAAAGCCTGAAACAGTTGCTCGTTATGCACTTCAAACGGAAACTCAAAAATTACCAGCTGATTTTTACGAAAACTACATTAAAAGTATTAATGCTGTAACAGTAGATGAAGTAATGGCAGCTGCTAAAAAATATTTCATGGCTGATAATGCAAGAATCGTAGTTGTAGGAAAAGGAAGTGAAGTAGTACCTGCTCTTGAAAAAACTAAAATTCCTATGTTTTTCTTTGATAAGTATGGTAATCAAGTAGAAAAACCAGTAACAAAAAAGGCCGATGCAAAAGTTACTGTACAAACAATTGTAGATAATTACATCAATGCAATTGGAGGGATAAAAGCGGTTTCCGAAGTAAAAACTGTTGCGACTTTGGCAAAAGGTAGTGTTCAAGGTCAAGTTTTAGAGCTTAGTATGAAGTCTTCTACAAAAGGTGCTTTAGCAGTGGATATGAATTTGCCTGCTATGGGGATGAATATTATGAAGCAAAGAATTAATGATAAAACTGCCTATGTAGAACAACAGGGTCAGAAAAAAGTTATTGAAGGGGAAGATTATAAATTGATTAAATCTCAAGCACATCCTTTCTTTGAATTATACTTTATAGATAATCCTAGTGTTACATTTACTGGTATAGAAAAAATTAATGATGTAGATGCTTATGTGATTAAAACAACTAAGTCACGTTTGTTTTATGACATGAAAACAGGACTTAAAATTGCATCTGAAAACGAGCAAAAGCAAGGTGAGCAAACCATGAAAGTGATGCGTTATTTTGGTGATTACAAAGAAGTGAAAGGTGTGAAATATCCTTTTAAAATTAATATAGAAGCAGGAATGCCGTTAGAGTTTGTTGTTTCTGATGTTAAAGTTAACGAAGGAGTTACTGATGCTGATTTTCAATAAAAAATCTTAAAAATCTTAAAAAGCTTTAAAAAACCGCTGTGATTAAACATAGCGGTTTTTTTATTTTCTCTTTTTAAATTCTGATTAACTTTGCAACTCAATTTTTACCCATGATTTTAACCGATACACATACACATTTATATTCCTCTCAATTTGCCGAAGATCGTAACGAAATGATTCAAAATGCAATTGATAATGGAGTAACTCGTTTTTTCATTCCTGCAATCGATTCGACCTATGCACAACGAATGTTTGAATTGGAAGAACAATATCCCGATAATGTTTTTTTAATGATGGGATTACATCCTTGTTATGTAAAAGAAAATTATGAAGATGAATTAAAATTTGTAGAAGAACAATTTGCTAATAGAAGGTTTTATGCAGTGGGTGAAATAGGTATTGATTTGTATTGGGATAAAACAACTCTTGAAATTCAAAAAATAGCTTTTCAGCGTCAAATACAATTAGCAAAAAAATATAAACTTCCTATAAATATTCATTGTCGAGATGCTTTTGATGAAATTTTTGAAGTGCTAGAGTTGGAAAAAGGTGACGATTTATTTGGAATATTTCATTGCTTTTCGGGAGATTATGAGCAGGCGCAAAAAGCAATTTCATATGGAATGAAGTTGGGAATAGGAGGTGTAGTGACTTTTAAAAACGGCAAAATAGATCAGTTTATCAATCAAATTGATTTGAAGCATATTGTTCTTGAAACGGATTCGCCTTATTTGGCTCCTGCACCACATCGAGGTAAAAGAAACGAAAGTAGTTATGTAACTCTAGTGGCTCAAAAATTAGCTGAATTGTATAATGTTTCAATTGAAGAGATTGCTAAAATTACTACTCAAAACTCTATTGATGTGTTTGGAATATAAGGTTTTCATAACCTGAGTTTAAAAAAAAAATCGTTCATTTGTAAGTATAAAAACACCAAAATGTCAAAATTCGATGCCATTCGACCGTATTATGATGCCGAAGTAAATCAGGCTTTGCAAAATGCCGTTAATCATCCTATTATTAAAGCGATGATGAATTTTACTTTTCCCGATGTTGAAGAAGAAGTGTGGCAAAATCAATTGCGTAAAACACATTCTATCCGCGACTTTCAATGCAACTTTATTTATGAGGCCATTCAAAAAGTTATTCAAAAAAGTTCAGATGGATTAACTACATCAGGCTTTGAAAAGTTGGAACCTAATACGTCATATCTTTTTATTTCAAATCATAGAGATATTATACTTGATACATCATTACTTAATATTGCTTTATTTGACCATGGTTTAGTGATGACAGCATCTGCAATTGGAGATAATCTAGTAAAAAAAGATTTTTTACGATCGCTTTCAAGATTGAACAGAAATTTCATCGTGCAAAGAGGTTTGCCTCCAAGAGAGTTATTGCAAAGCTCTCAATTAATGTCAGAATATATCGAACAGTTATTACTTCGTGAAAACAGATCAGTTTGGATAGCTCAAAGAGAAGGAAGAACTAAAGATGGTAATGATGCGACACATACAGGAGTTTTAAAGATGCTAGCTATGGCTTCTGGTTCGAGAGAAGTTATTGATTACTTTAAACAAATTAAAATCGTTCCTATATCGATCTCTTACGAATATGATCCCACAGATGCTTTAAAGATGCCCCAGCTTATGGCAGAAGCAAATCAGGAGATTTATGTAAAAGAATCTAACGAGGATTTTAATAATATTATCAGCGGAATAATTGGTCAAAAAAAAGGTATTCATATCCATGTTGGTGATGTGTTAGAAACGGAATTGGATCAAATTAAACTAGAAAACAGTAATACTGCTAAGCAAATACAAGCATTAGCTCAAGTTATTGACGAGTCAATTTTAAAATATTACAAATTATGGCCAACGAACTTTATCGCCTACGATGTTTTAAAAGAGACTGATGAATTTTCAAATAAATATACAGATCAAGAAAAGGCTTTGTTTATGCGCAGACTTGAAATGAGAATCGATGGAAAAAATGAGCAAATGCGCGAAGGTTTTTTAGCAATGTATGCCAATCCGGTGGTTAATAAAATGAAATACAATGCAGTCTAAGCCTAACATATTATTGATATATACTGGAGGAACCATTGGGATGGTTAAAGATTTTGAAACGGGAGTTTTAAAAGCATTCAACTTCAGTAAATTATTAAAAAATATACCAGAGTTGAAGCTCTTAGATTGTAATATCTCTACTGTTTCTTTTGAAAAACCGATAGATTCTTCGAATATGAATATTGAAGAATGGGTTAAGTTGGCGATTATAATAAAAGAAAATTATAATGAATACGATGGGTTTGTGGTCCTTCATGGATCAGATACTATGTCATATTCTGCATCTGCTTTGAGTTTCATGCTTGAAAACCTATCGAAACCGGTTGTTTTTACAGGTTCTCAATTGCCTATTGGAGATTTAAGAACAGACGCAAAAGAGAATTTAATTACAGCTATTCAAGTAGCTTCTCTTCATGAAAATGGAAAACCTGTAATTGCCGAAGTGTGTTTGTATTTTGAATACAAATTATACCGTGGAAATAGAACTACAAAAATTAGTGCCGAACATTTTAATGCTTTCGCATCTCCTAATTTCCCATCTCTTGCAGAATCTGGAGTTTTTTTAAAAGTTAATGAAGAATTGTTATCAAAGCCTTCGGTAAAAAAATTAGATGTACATACTTTGTTTGACGCTAATGTTGCAGTTGTTAAAATATTTCCTGGAATAAACGAGCAGGTATTGAAAGCTATTTTTTCTGCAAATAATCTAAAAGGTGTTGTTTTAGAAACGTATGGATCTGGTAATGCGCCAACGGAAGATTGGTTTATAAGTTTACTATCTGAAGCCATCAAAAAAGGAATCCATATTGTAAACGTAACGCAGTGTTCAGGAGGTAGTGTAAATATGGGACAATACGAAACCAGTTCTCAACTAAAACAAATAGGAGTCATTTCTGGTAAAGATATAACTACAGAAGCGGCTATTACAAAATTAATGTACTTATTGGGGCAAAATGTTGCTTCGTCAGTTTTTAGAACTATTTTTGAAACCTCGTTGCGAGGCGAGATGAATTAGAGAGGTGTCCGAGTGGTTGAAGGAGCAAGCCTGGAAAGTTTGTATGTGGGTAACTGCATCGAGGGTTCGAATCCCTTCCTCTCTGCAATAAAAGGGAATAAGTATTTTAAAAAATAAAGAGGTTACATTTTTTTTATTTCTTCTTTGTATGACATTTATCCAAACATCAAAAAACTTTAAGGTTTTAAAATTTGTTTTCAATATTAATAATTTTAATCAACTTGAAAGGGCGAATTGAGAACAATGAAAAATAAAATACTAATAAAAAAAGTACAAGGATTTATATTTTCAATTTAAAATGAATATGAGCATCTTGATTATGATGAAGTAAAGAAGTTTAATGGGCATAGAAATTGACAGGAATTGTTTTGATTGTCTTTGTGAGGGAATTTCTTTTATTCAGAAGTATTTAACATCATATTTTGAAATATATATTCCTAAAAGTACTTTTGATATTTGAACAAAATATTATATAGTCAGAAACCCAAATTATTTTTTTATAAAAAGTAAACTAATAGGCTTAAAGTTAAGGCTAAAAAATTGCAAACTCAATGATATTGAGAAATGTGTAAGTTTTGGGTGAGACTGTTTATAAAAGTGAACTATTTTTTTTTACTTATTTCTTCTGCCATTAATAACGCATTGTACGCATTGACAACACCACCTGATTTTGACAACTCTTTAAAAGGCCTTAGAGTGCCTTCCTTTTCGCCAGGTACTTGAACGTCAAGATCATATTTAACGCTCGAATCAAGTAAAATTTGTTTAATTTGTGCAGGAGTTAGCTTAGGATAATGTGAACATATTAGGGCTGCTATACCAGAGGTGATTGCTGCAGATAATGATGTTCCAGAATTTGTTACATAACCAAAAGAAGCATCAGTGGTATAAAGATCCTCACAAGGAGCAAATACATCTATAGACAATTTACCATAATTCGTCCAACTTGTAATGAATTCTGGGAAAGTGTAACCTATACCGCTTACATTGACTACATTGTTACAAAGTTCTTTACCTAATTCAGTATAATCATTTGGATAAGTTAAGGTTTTATCGCTATCAATACCGTCGTTACCAGCTGCTATCACAAAAAGAACTCCTTTTTGCTCTCCATATTTTAAGGCATCTATAACCCAATCATTATGAAGCGAACTTGTTTTATAAAAACTCATATTAACAACATTTGCACCATTGTCTACTGCGTATCTAATCGCTAAAGCAACATCTTTATCATTTTGATAACCAAAGCCAAAAACTGTAATAGGCATAATTTTTATTTGATTACCAAATCCTTTAATTCCTATCTCATTTTCTCTATTTGCAGCAATTATACCAGCTACTTGAGTAGCATGCCATGTTTCTTTTGCATATTTTGAGACATTCCCATTTCCATAGTTTTTGTCATTTAAATCATCGTCATTATCACCGATTAATTTTCTATCATAATAATTTGGATTATAGGTATTCTCTTTTTGTCCCTTGAAGCACATTTCATAATTATCAAACCATTCTTGTGACAGGTTTAATTTTAGGACGTCTCTTATAAAATAAATATGCTGTTTTGTTTCATCATCCGCGTTATCATTTAATTTATATTTTTGATATAAACTATCAATTTTTTTTAAATTATAATTTCCATTTGGAAAGAATTTTAAAATGGTTTTTTTTGCTTTAGGAAAAGTTGTTTGAAAAAAAACACTTGTTTCTTCTAAACTTTTAATGTAGGATAAATCATATTCATGTTCAATTAGAGCTTTGGAATAAGTTAACGAGTCTGATTTATTTCCGTTAAATTTTTTAGTAGTTAGGTTATATTTACTTTTAAACTTTTTAAATATCCTATCTGATTCCGTGTTAGTAAAAATAATGTTATCCCCATTTTTATTTCCTAAAAAATTCCAACCATTTACATCATCAATATATCCATTATTATCGTCATCAATTCCATTATTAGGTATTTCGTTTTTGTTAATCCAAATGGCTTGTTTTAAATCCTCATGATTAATGTCCATTTGCGAATCTATAACCGCAACAATTACTTGATTACCTTTCCTTTTTTTAATTAGTTTTTTATAAGCCTTGTCTAAACTCACACCTGGTACAGTATCTTGAACTATATCCAAATGCTGCCAATGATTTATATAAGTATAAAATTTAGAGAATTTTTTATTTACATTTTTTATTTGAGCAAATGTATAATGACTAAAATTTAAAACTAGAAATAATAAGAAGATTCTTTTCATTTTAAAATTGTTAAAATGCCTTAATTGAGAAATCAAGGCATTAAATTATTCTAACCTTTGGTAACACGACTGATCATAGTTGTTACACCACCACCACCACCATTGTCAATTTCATTGTCAATTCCATTTCCATTGTCAACTACTCCAGATTTACCAGCAAAAATTAAATTTAACTCTTTTCTTTCAAAAATATGAACCGTTTGTTTATTGAATGTCAGTTTGCTTTTAAAATTTGATTTTTTCATATTATTTTAAGTTTAAATTCTGAAGCGAAACTATATTGATTTTGCTTTAGAACAAAAAACAATAAGGTTAGATATATCAATTTTACCTTATTTGTTTTGATTTTCAATATTTTGTGTTTCAAACTTCTTGATAAATATAGATGGGAGAATTCCCATTTTTTCTTTAAAAGCATTACTAAAAACTTTAACAGACTTATATCCTAATAATTCAGATATTGATTCAATAGAATAAAACTTAATCTTTTTTTCCGTTTTGAGTAAATAAACAAAATAATTTATTCTTAAATTATTAATGTAATTAGTATAAGTAAATCCCAAATCATCGTTCAAATATTGCGACAAATAGGTTTTGTTCGTATTTATTTTTTTTGCTAAAAACTCGAGAGAACACTCATTAATTAAAAAACCGTTTGATGATTCAAATAAATCTAATCCTTTTTTAATTTGCTCTTTTTTCTCATCAGGTAATTTTTTCTTTTCGTTATTGGGTATAAGTTCTTCTTTTGATTTTATAGATGTAAGGTTTTTTGTCTCAATCTGATTTTTACTTTTTTGTTCATACAATTTTTGCTGAATGTTTAAGAAAGTATCTAAGTCATTTTGTAAAATACTTATTTTTTGTTTCATTCTTTTTTTACGATATGAATATACATATAAGACTATTAAAAAAACAATACTGATTATAATAACTATTGTAAGGAGTATTGTTTGTTTTAATTTCATTTTTCTCTCTACTTCTCTTTGATTATCTAATAATTTTGGGATTTCATAATTTTTATGCACAAATCCCTCTAAATCATTATTATTTGAGTAAAAGACTTTATCTGCTTTGATTAATTGTTTTGAATAATACAACTCCTTATTAATATCCCCCTTTTTTTTATAATAGGAAATTAAAAATTCATAAGCATCTATATTGTCAGGATAAATATCATTTTTTTTAGAAAATATACTATCTACTTTTTTAAAATAAAGAATAGCTTTCTCATTTAAATGTAATTTTTCATAATTTTTCCCTATGTAATAGCTTGTCATAGAGTAAACGGTGAAATCATTTTTAGTAGTTGTGTAATTTATTGATTTAAGTAAATATTGTAAAGATTTTTGAAACTCTTTGTTTTTAAAATGATAAATTGACTCTAATAATTTGAAAATTTTGACTAGGCTTTCCTCTTTTAAATTTTTTGATAATTCTAGACCTGAATTAATAAAGAGTTTGGATTTTTGAAGGTTGTTTTTTCCTAAATAGTTTTCAGCTTGTAATGAATAGAAATAGAGTTTTAGGTTGGGATTTTCTATAGTGCAATAGTCTTTTAATTCATTTAATATTATGATTGAATCATCATACATACATAGCAAACATTTTAAAGCGGCTATTTGCATCTTTATTTCATTAACTCCTTTTAGATCTTTTTTGTTGCATTTTTTGTATGCTAACAAATAATATTTTAATGATTTACTATTTTGTCTTGTTCTATAATAAATATCTCCCAGTTTTAAAAAATACTTAAAAACTAATGAAGGTTTATTCGATTGAATATACACTAGCATAAGTTTTGCATACTCTATAGCATCTTTTTCTGATGAAACATCAATTTTGAATTCATATCCTTTTATAATATGATCTTGGTTCGATTCATTAAGAGCTTTTTTTAGGTAATAATCACTGTAAGTTTTTACAAATGGCTCTTTGTTTAAATTTTGTACAATCTTTATTCTTAACTCTTCATAGTTATATTTAGATAAAGTATCATTTTTAAGATTTTGAGCTTTTGATAAGCTAAAAGATAATAAATAAATTAAAATTAAAGTTTTAAACTTCAAGGATATTGTAAACTTGTTTGTTTTTATTTTCATCTTAAATATCTTATAATCAATGCTAATTTGTGTGTATTTATCAATTTGAAGTGTAAATTGATAAATTTTCCCTAGGCTCATTTGCACACTTCATTTCCCTCGCTTTCCTTTGCTTAAAGAAAATTAAGTGCAAAACTAAACAAAGATTTTTGATAGTTCGTTGTCGATTTTAGATTTCATAATTAAATAACAAAATACGAACCAAGGAATGATGCTAATTTTAGTAAATGTGATTTTTTACTCTAATCATTTTCATCGAAAGAATATAATGTATTATAATCTCCCATTAGTGAAATAGTGCAACTGCTTTTGGGTTAGTTATTTTCAAGAGGAAGCTCTATAAACCTTCGCGTTAGTTAAGGGTTAAAATTCAATATGATTAACTATTTAGTGGGCAAATAATAGCTATTAACCAACAGTCATTGTATTTTAATTTTCGGAATCAACCTAAGTTTATAGGAAGTGCAAATAAATTTATGAATCAATATACAATATTTATATATCATTAAAGTCAAATTAAAAGCTGGAAATGCAAAAGTTAAAACAAAATCTGTTATTAGTATTCACTTTAGTACCTTTTATAATGCAAGCACAATTTGATATTACTGGAACTGTTGTAGGTCAAGACAACTCGACTATAGCTACAGCTGAGGTAATTGTGTTAAGTAATGAAAATAGTGCACTTGTGAGCCAACTTACAGATGAACAAGGTAATTTTAAAGTTACGATTAATCAAGGTAATTATATTTTACAAATTAAACAGCTAGGTGTTATCTTACTGGAAAAAAATGTAACTATTTTTCAAAATACAAACTTAGGGATACTCAATGTTGATGATTCAAAAAAATTAGAAGAGATAGTTATCTCAACAAAAAAGAAATTAATTGAACGAAAAGTTGATAGACTGGTTTTTAATGTACAGAACAGCGTTAGAGCTTCTAGCGGTGATGCACTTGATGCCTTAAAAGTCACTCCTGGAATTAGAGTGCAAAATGAAACCATAGCTATGATTGGTAAAAGTGATATGGGAGTGCTAGTTAATGATAAATTAGTGCAGTTGTCAGGAGAAGAATTAATTAATTATTTGAAAACTATAACAGCAGACAATATAAAATCAATAGAAGTGATTACAACACCTCCTGCGAAGTACAGTGCAGAAGGAAATAGTGGTCTTGTTAATATTATTTTAAAAAAAGTAAAACAAAACAGTTGGAGTGCAAGTTTAAAAGGTAGTTATAGACAAGCTACTTATGGTACAAGTGGTACAGGTGGTACTTTTACTTTTCAAAAAGATAAACATACCATGGTAGCTAGCACAAATTATTCTAATGGGAGCTATTATGGACTTGAAGAATCTATTATAAAATACCCAACACAGTTATGGGAAAGCAAAGGGTCTGGTAAATATTATACTAATTTATGGGGTAATCGTTTAGGGTATGATTATCAAGTTTCAAAGAAATGGAGTTTTGGTGTACAATATATAGGGAGTTTTAATAAGCCTGATATAAATGATGCTAGTTTAGCAACTATGACAGATAATATTTCACAAAATACAAACGCAATTATAAACTCTAATGGGCAAAATCGAAAAAAAAATATTTTAAATTCGTTAAATGCTCATACCAATATGGATTTGGATACCGTAGGAAGAAAAATGAGTTTAGATATAGACTATTTAGATTATAAATCGACAAATAATCGTAATTTTTATACGGCTACAACGGCTAATTCGCAGTCTGGTTTACAAAATGGAAGTCAAAATACTTTGAACCAAACGGAGAATAATATTAAAAATTTAAGCGCTCAGGTTCATATAGATCATCCACTAAAATGGGCAAAAATCAATTATGGCTTACGTTTTTCTTTTTCAAATACAAATAACGACATTGCTCTTTATGATCTGTCAGGAATGCAACCTACACTTAATAATGCTCAAAGTAATG
Organism: Flavobacterium terrae; assembly: GCF_900142035.1. Classification (GTDB taxonomy): domain Bacteria; phylum Bacteroidota; class Bacteroidia; order Flavobacteriales; family Flavobacteriaceae; genus Flavobacterium; species Flavobacterium terrae. The sequence continues at coordinate 723,503 of NZ_FQZI01000001.1, forward strand.
TGTTTGAATATATTGAAAATACTCAAGCAGCTTATATTTCAGGGAATAAATCTTTTGGAAAAAATAAATGGGATTTGCAAGTAGGGTTACGTGTAGAAAATACTCAAACTAAAGGAAATTCAATCTCGCTTAATCAAGTAAATAAAAATAGTTATTTCCGTTGGTTTCCAACTCTTTACTTATTGCATAAGATCAATGACAATAAAACAATAACTCTAAGTTATTCGAAAAGAATTTTTAGACCTAATTTTAATAATTTAAACCCGTTTAGATGGTATAGTTCACAGTATTCTTATTCTGAAGGCAATCCAAATCTAATTCCAGGGATTGCAAATAATTTTGAACTTAATTATAATTACAAAGACAATTTAAACACTACTGTGTATTTTAGTAAAGGTGTAAATAACTTCGGACAAGTTGTTACATTGAATACAGATGACTATGTGCAAAGAATTACACGACTAAATTATTTTAGTAATTATAGTGCAGGTATAACACAAAATTATAGTTATACAGGAAAGAAATGGTGGGAAAACCAAAATACAATATCTATATTTTTTCAACATTCTGATTCTTATATTTATCCAGTCACACCACAAAGCAATGAAAGTTTTAGTGCATACATAAGTTCTTCAAATAATTTTATACTAAATAAAACAGTTTCAAGCGGGTTTGAGGTAACTCACTATTTTCCTAATCAATCAGGTGATTTAACGTATAATTATGCTCGAACCTACCTTAGTTTTTTTGTTCAGGCTTCTTTTTTAAATAGAAAACTGCAAACAACATTCGCTGTGGAAAATATATTAAAAACTAATGATTTTAATAATTCCAGTATTCGCAATGGCTTTGATGCAAGTTACAAAGGCTATTATGATTCAAGATATATAGGGGTACAACTTGTTTATAAAATGGGGAGCAGTAAAGTAAATGCAAGGAATCGAAAAGTGAGTAATGAACAAGAGAAAAATAGAATAAATTAAAAAATATTTAAACTCCTGTAATTTGTAGTGTACAATGCAAAAAACAGGAATTTTAAATAACTATTTGCGCAAATTATCCGACTGCTCGGAGAAATAATAAGCAGAAATAATAAATAATTCTAAATTTTAATAAAAAATGAAAATAAATAAAATAGAAAACTTCGATTTATCAAAATTTGAAGCACTTGAAGTTAAAGGGGAAACATTAAAAGGTGGTTTTTCAATAGCATTAGTAGGTGGGTTAAAAGAAGCAGTTGGTGATGAAGGCACTACTAACAATTGTAATGGAGGGAACTGTGTTGCTGGTTGTGGTACAGGACAAACTGTTAATAAATTTATTTGTGCTTCATAGATAAGTAATTTTTAAATCACTTGCCTGCTATGTAGGCAAGTGATGCTTATGATAAAATTTAGTAAATTGCAAATTAGTGAAAACAAACTTAGAGAAACAAAATATGAACACAATTAATCAATTTTCTAGATTATCATTAAATGAATCACAAAAACTTGTTGGTGGTTTTTCAGAAGTGTTTACCTTAGAAAATACTGTTAATGAACAACAAGAAGGGGCTAATAATTGCAAAGGAGGGAACTGTGCAGCAGCAACATGCAACCAACAAAAGCCTAAAAAAGCCAAGGGAAAAAATTCTAATTGTGTAGGCAACTGTGTTTCTGGTTGCGGTACTAAAAATAGTTGAAATTTAAATTAGGGATATTTCTATCCGTTATTTTTTTTAAAAAGTAATGGAAAGGATAATCTCATGTTTAATTTAAATAAATTTAAACGATAAAATCATGAAAAAATATAGCCAATTTAATACTATTTTGCCCTATAAAAATAAGTTTGTTTTGTATAATTCATTTGAGCAAAAATTTTTATTTATTGAAAATGACTTAAAACTTATACTCGAAGCTGCCATTAGTGAAGGAATTAATGGTTTGCAAAATATACACCCCACTTTTTATGAGTATTTAGTAACTAATAATTTTTTAATTGATGATTCAATCAATGAAATTGAGAAAGTTAAGAAAATAAGTAAAGAGGTTGATGAAAATACAGATTTTTTTCATTTAACAGTAAATCCAACGATGAATTGTAATTTTAAATGCTGGTACTGTTATGAAACTCATATCAAAGATTCAAAGCTGGATTACTCGGTTTTAGATTCTGTAAAACTTTTTGCTACAAAGACAATATCAAAACCAGATTTAAAACAATTTTCTCTATCATTTTTCGGAGGGGAGCCTTTGTTATATTTTAAGAAAAATGTCGAACCCCTTATTGATCATGTTCGTGAACAAAGTATTTTGTTTGATAAAAAATATTCTGTTAGTTTCACTACAAATGGTTATTTAGTTAATGATTCTTTCATTGATTATTTTAAAAAGCATGATATGTATGCTCATTTGCAAATTACTTTAGATGGTTATAAAGAAGAGCATGATGAAGTTCGATTTGTAAATAAAAAGAAAGGGAGTTATGCTGAAATTATGGCAAATATTACCAAACTATTATTAAACGATCGTTTTAGAATTACTCTACGTATTAATTATACAGATAAGAATATTCATAACTGTTATAAAATAATTGAGGATCTTCAAGATGTACCACTAGATATAAGAAAAGAAAAATTAGTAATTGACTTTCATAGAGTTTGGCAAAACGATCAATTAGATGATACAAGTACGATTGTAATGGATAATGTTGCAAAAATGGAAGCTCAAGGATTTGTTACAAATGTTGTCTATTCACCTAATAACGTGAAAGATTCTTGCTATGCAGACAAAAGAAATAGTGCTACTGTAAATTACAATGGTGACTTGTTTAAATGTACAGCAAGAGATTTTCTCTCTGAAAATAGAGCAGGTTATATATCACAAGATGGTGATTTAATTTGGGAAAACGGCTACTTAGATAGAAGAATGGATTCTAAATTTAAAAATAAGCCTTGCCTTTCTTGCAGAATTATGCCTTTATGTAATGGAGGTTGTACACAACATGCTATGGAGAATGAAGGAGAAGATTATTGTGTTTTCCATGGAGACGAATCTGAAAAAGATAAAGTTGTTTTTACAAAAATCGAGGAAATATTACAAGAAAATGCTGTTCTACAAGAAGCCTAAAATAACTTTTTATAATCAACTTGAAAGCACTGACTGCGGTGCTGCCTGTTTGTCCATGATAATCAGTTATTATGGAAAAAAAATTTCATTGTCTCAGGTTAAAAAACAGTTTGAATTTACTCGTATTGGAGTATCCATTCAAGATATTGTTGAAGTAGCCACTAACGTAGGTTTTCAAGCTACGCCATTAAAATTAGCACAAGACCAACTTGAACAAATTCCGTTGCCTTGTATATTGTTTTGGAAGCAAGACCATTTTGTTGTACTTGAAAAAATAACCCGCAAAAAAGGAGAAACATTTTATCATATACTTGACCCTGGCTATGGAAAAATCATCATTGATAGTAGTGTTTTTTTAAAAGAATGGCAGGGTAATAATGAAAAAGGCGTAGGTATTGTATTTCAAGTAACAGATAGTTTTAAAGAGTTTGAGTGGAAGAATGAAGAGAAAAAATCATTATTTAAATCTCCTGCATTCATATCAGCATTAGTTTTTTTAAAAAATAATAAATGGAAATATTTTAGTTCAATTCTATTGTTAATTGTTAGCTTAATAACTTCTTTTTATATCCCTTTTACTTTTCAAAAGGTTATTGATTCTGGAATTACTTTAAAAGATATCAATGTTGTATACTATTTTTTAGGTGCACAAATGGTACTTTTTATATCTAGTTTTATTTCTGATTTTTTAAGTACTTTATTTTTAACGAAAATAAATTACCAGTTGAGTATTCTTTTAAAAGAAAACTTGTTATTAAAATTAATGCGATTACCTGTTCGTTTTTTTGATACTCGTTTAAATACAGAAACATTGCAGAGAATACAAGATCAAAATAAAATTCAAAATTTTGTAACGTGGAAAGGGATTGATTTTTCTTTGAGTATCCTTAACATAATTATATTTAGTGGTTTATTATGTTATTTTAACCCTGTCATCTTCGGCATTTATATTTCTTTGTCAATTGTTTCAATTCTTTGGGTTATTTTCTTCTTACGCAAAAGAGCTATGCTAGAATATGCTATGTTTCTTGGGCAATCTGAAAATAGTAATGGGATTTATGAGTTTATTATGAATATGCCTGAGATAAAAATAAACCACGCCCAATATAAAACAGTCAATAAAATTTTAAATGTTCAAAAAAAACTAAATGCACTAGAACTTCGAAATTTATTTTTGAATATGTATCAAAACATAGGGGTCGAGTTTTTAAGTAAATTTAAAGAAATTATTGCAATTGCTATTTGCGCTTATTTTATAATAAATGGCAATATGACACTAGGTACACTTTTAAGTATATCATACATCATAGGACAGTTAACGAACCCTATTCAAAATTTGGTTGGTTTTGTCAGAGATACACAGGATGCTACAATTGCAAATAAGCGTATAGGTGAAATTTATGAGAATGAAGAAGAAGATACAAACAAAAAAATTGATGTAGATAATTTATCTTTTGATGCAATTAATATTGAGGATGTATCCTTTAAATACCCCGGAAATTTTAATCCTTTTGTATTAGAAAATATATCTTTTGCGATACCTAAAAATAGTGTCACTGCTATTGTAGGTTCCAGTGGAAGTGGCAAGACCTCTCTTTTAAAATTATTACTATCTTATTATCCGCCCAATAAAGGTAGTATTGTGTTGGATCAACTTAATTTAGTTGATGTTTCTTCAAATCAATGGAGAAATAAATGCGGTATTGTTTTACAAGATGGAAAAATTTTTAGTGGAACAATTGCTGAAAATATTGCTTTAGCTGATGAAACAATTGATGAAGAAAAATTAATTAATGCCGCTAAGATCGCAAATATATTAGAACTTATAAAGGTTTTGCCAATGGGTTTTAATACAAAAGTTGGAAACTCTGGTATTGAGTTAAGCGGAGGACAAAAGCAGCGTATTTTAATTGCTAGAGCTGTATATAAAAATCCTGAATACATTTTCTTTGATGAAGCTACTTCTGCTCTAGATGCTGAAAATGAAAAAATTATACATGATAATCTTCAAGAGTTTTTTAGAGGTAAAACAGTTGTTATTATTGCTCATCGTTTGTCTACTGTTAAAAAATCAGATCAAATCATAGTCCTCAAACAAGGGCAAGTGGTTGAGCAAGGTAATCACCAACAACTTGTAGAAATAAAAGGAGATTACTTTAATTTAGTAAAAAATCAATTGGAGTTGGGGAACTAGTTAATTTTTTTAAATATCTTGAAGAAGAGTATATAATACTGGAAAAGTTTGCTTTTGTTTTAAATTGCAATGACAATCTATTGTAATTAAATTAACCAATTTAAATACTGAAACCCATTATTTAGTAAAACCTTTAAATAACAGTAAGTCTTGTTTTTTCAGGAGCTAACAATTTGTTAAAAAAAATAATTAATTGCCCTCTGGATTGCAAGCTTATTTTCTTGTGGTGAGTCATTAATGTAAATTCAAGAAATAGAAAAGTTAGAAACAATTTACAAAGTGTAGCGTACCTATATACAATTAAAATTGGTAGTCAAACAACATGAACTGATGGAGGTGTTTCAAGATTTGACATTATAAAATCAATAAGAACATTGTTCACTTGATTTGGTCTTTTTATCCAAATAAAGTAGAAACTCAGTGAAAAGGGATTAGGATAGATGTAATTGTAAAAGAAACTATCAAAGGAATTATGGAAGGTAGGGGTAAAGTTTTGGAAGTTGCTATTGAATATGAAAATAAGTAAACAGAAGATTAAATTACTACACTCAGTTCGTAAATAGATTTAAATATTTAACCTTTTGGTAACCTTTGGTCTTTTTTTAATGAGTACCTTTAGTTAAATATTTGAGTTATGAAAACATATTATTTTTATATAATCCTTGTTGTTATTCTTGCTTTTTTTCTCGTTCGTTTTTTGTATTTAAAAAATGAAAAGGATAAAAAAGAACTTGAAGAAAAGTTAAATGAAGATTATAAAAAGATACAAGAAATTGAGTTAAATGATAAAGACATGATTAATTAGTCTTTAAACAAAAAGAGAGCCTTAGGGCTCTCTTTTATTTATTCTGATTTCTTTTCTTGGTTAAGTGGTGATCCTACTGGTATATCACATCTATGTCCAGGCTGACCATGAGCAGGATTCATGCCAGGAGCTGTTATTTCGGTCGTGGAGTTTCCTGTAGTTAATAACGCAGGAGTAGTGTTTTGTGGGGTTACTTTGCCGTCTGATGAAACATTTGCGGGAGTAACAGTCATTCCTAATCCATTATCTTTTGTTGTTGTAGTACTGTTGGGTTTTGAGTTTAATGGAGCTCCAACAGCAATATCACATCTGTGGCCAGGTTGGCCATGAGGAGGATTCATTCCTTTGGCAGTTTTAACAGGTTGAGTTGCTGTTATTGTCTGATTTTGAATTTGTAATGGCTGTGCAGTAGGTGTTACTTGAGTTGTTTGTGAATTTGGTTTGGAGTCTAAAGGAGCGCCAACAGCAATATCACATCTATGTCCAGGCTGTCCGTGAGGAGGGTTAATCCCAGCGGGAGTGGTTTGTGTCGAATTTGTTGTTACTGCTTGTGTTGTACTTTGTTGAACTGGTGTAACATTTGCAGTTTTATTTGTATTTGGGGTTTCGGTTGCTCTAACAGCAGTAGAACTTTCTTGTGGTTCTAGTTCTTTTTTGCAAGAAACTAAAGCTAGAGCAACAATTAATGCGCATAAAGATATTTTTGTTTTCATTTTCTATTAATTGGTTAAACCAAATATAATGGTTTTAAAAAAAAAGACTCAATATCTTTTGTTAAAATAGTATTGAGTCTTAGATCTTTATTTGTTTGGCTTAACTAAAAACGCATTCGGGTATTTTTTCTTAAATTCCATAAGTTTTTTTTCTGCTTCTATGCGTGTTTTGTAATTTCCAACCCATACTTTATATATAGGAGTATGAAAAACGATAGTGGCATCGGTTTTTTTATTTGATTTTCTAAAATCTATTAAAGCCTTTTTGCTTAATTCTGCATTTCCAGTGAAAATTTGAATTTTAAATCGATCATTAATAGTAATTGAATTGTTAATTTTTCTTTTTTCATTGAGTAATTGTTCAAATCTTTGATCTTGATTTACTGTTACTTTCCCTTCTTGGCTGTAAATGTTTAAAGAATTGAAAATTGCTAAAATGCTGATATAAAATAGGTTCTTAATTGTTAATGTTTTCATAATGAATGTTATTTGAGGCAAAAGTACATTTTAAGTCTTTATTCGGTTAAAAAATATTATTTAGAATAAATATAAATTAATAATTAAGATATATTTAAGGTTTTGAGAATAGTTCATAAGTCGTATTTTTGTCGGAGTTTTTAAATGGCATATTCTGTTTATTACTGAAAAGTATTGAAAATTCTGTGCCAAACTTAGATGTTAATCATTTAATATATGAAAAAAGTGGGAAACCATAAATCGATTTTTAAAGTAGTAACGTTAAGTCTTTCGTTATTATTATCTGTTTCTTTTAGTTCTTTTGCTCAAGATCAGGCTGCTACGGCGCCGGTTGCTGATGCTGCTGCGGCTCCTGCTGCTGCGGGTGATGCTGCTGCTGGAAAAGCTTTGTTTAATGCAAATTGTGCGGCTTGTCATAAGCTAGATGCAAAAATGACAGGACCTGCTTTACGTGGTGTTGCGGAACGTCGTGATAGGGCTTGGTTGGGTAAATGGATCAGAGATTCAAAAGGATTAATTGCTTCTGGTGATGCAGATGCTGTTAAAATTTTCGAGGAGTTTAATAAAGTAGCGATGACTGCTTTTCCTCAATTGTCAGATGCTGATATCGATAACATTTTAGCGTATACTTCTGAGCCTGCTCCGGTACCTGAGAAGCCAGCGACAGGTTCAAATTCTGCGGAAGCTGGAACTGGTGGAGGATTGTCTAATAACTTAATTTTAGGTTTATTGGCAGGAATCTTAGCTGTTTTAGTTGGAATGTTGTTTATGGTTAACAACGCTTTAGGTAAAATTTCAAAAGCTAATGGTATCGAAGTTGACTCAAAAACTCCTTCATTAATGCCTTTATGGAGAGCATTTGCTAAAAATCAATTCTTGGTATTGGTTTCAGTAATTTTATTAATGCTTACAAGTGCTTATTTTATCTATGGATATTTGATGCAGGTAGGTGTTGATAAGGATTATGCTCCAATTCAGCCTATTCACTATTCACACAAAATTCACGCTGGTGACAATGGTATCGATTGTAAATACTGTCACTCTGCAGCTCGTGTAAGTAAAAATGCGGGTATTCCTTCATTGAATGTTTGTATGAACTGTCATAAAAACATTTCTGAATTCCAAGGTGATAAAGATTCAGCTTATGTTGAATACACTAAAGAATTCTATACTGCTGAAATTCAAAAATTATATGATGCAGTTGGTTGGGATAAAAACGCTCAAAAATACACAGGAAAAACTAAGCCAGTTAAATGGGTTAGAATTCATAACTTACAAGATTTCGTTTATTTCAACCACTCTCAACACGTTTCTGTTGCAGGTGTTGAATGTCAAACTTGTCACGGTCCAGTTGAGACTTTCGAAATCATGAAGCAACATTCTCCATTAACAATGGGATGGTGTGTAAACTGTCACCGTGAGACAAATGTTAAAGTAGAAGGAAATGCTTACTACGAAAAAATTCATGCTGAACTTTCTAAAAAATATGGTGTAGACAAATTAACTGCTGCACAAATGGGAGGTCTTGAATGTGGTAAATGTCACTACTAATTATTTATTAAGAAGCTAATTTTTATATACAATATGTCATCTAACAAAAAATACTGGAAAAGTGTTGAGGAGCTAAACGAAAATAGCTCTATTGTTGAGACGCTTAGAAATAACGAGTTTGTTGAAGAAATTCCAACTGATGAGTTTTTAGGTGATGCTGCTTCGTTAGCATCTTCTTCAACAACACGTCGTGATTTTCTTAAGTACGTTGGATTTAGTACAGCTGCAGCTACTTTAGCTGCGTGTGAAGGTCCAGTGCATAAGTCAATTCCTTATGTAGTTCAACCTGAAGAAATCATTCCTGGTTTAGCAGATTATTATGCTACATCATTTTCGGATGGTTTCGATTTTGCTAACATTTTAGTAAAAACTCGTGAAGGTCGTCCTATCAAAGTTGAAAATAACAAAATCGAAGGAGCAAATTTCCATGCAAATGCTCGTGTTCATGCGTCAGTTTTATCATTATATGATAGCTTACGTTTAAAAACATCTAAAATTGCTGGTAAAGATACAACTTGGAATGAGGCTAACGCTAAAATTAAAGCTAGTGTTGCTGAGGCTAAAGCTAAAGGAGGTAAAGTTGTTTTATTGACAAATACTTCTGCTTCACCTTCAACAGATAGATTAATTGGTCAGTTCTTAGCTGCTAATCCTAATGCTAAACATGTTGTATATGATGCAGTTTCTTCTTCAGACGCTTTGGATGCATTCCAAATGGTTTATGGAGAAAGAGCATTAGCAGATTACGATTTTTCAAAAGCTAATACAATTGTTTCTGTAGGTGCAGATTTCTTAGGAGATTGGCAAGGAGGAGGATTTGATGCGGGTTATGCTCAAGGACGTATTCCTCAAAACGGAAAAATGTCTAAGCACTATCAGTTCGAAGCTAACATGACATTGTCTGGAGCTGCTGCTGATAAACGTGTGCCTATGACTGTTGCTAATCAAAAACAAGCATTAGTTAAAATATATAATGTAATTACAGGTGCTGCTGTTTCTACTTCAAAATTTGAAGGAGAAGATGTAGTGACTAAAGCTGCTCAACAGTTAAAAGCTGCAGGTAGCAAAGGTGTTTTAGTTTCAGGTATTGATGATAAAAATGCTCAATTGTTAGTATTGGCAATCAACAGAGCTTTATCAAGTGAGGCTTTCAATCCGGCTAATTCACGTCAAATCCGTAAAGGTAATAATGCAGAGGTTAAGCAATTAATTGCTGACATGAATTCTGGTGCTGTTCATACTTTGATTATGAATGGTGTTAATCCAGTTTATACTTTATCAAACGGAGCTGAATTTGCAACTGCGTTGAAAAAAGTAAAATTAGCTGCTACTTTCACAATGAAAGAAGATGAAACGGCTTTAGCTTCTTCAGTAGCTGTTGCAACTCCACACTATTTAGAGTCATGGGGTGATGTAAGTATTGTTAAAGGACAATATGCTATTACACAACCTACAATCAGACCATTGTTTGATACAGTTCAATTCCAAGATGCATTGTTATCATGGACTGGAAATGCACAAACTTATTATGATTATATCCGTACTTCTTGGTCAGGTGCTAAATCATGGAATCAATTAGTTCATGATGGTGTAGCTGTTTCAGAAGCTGCTGCTGGTGCAGGTGCTGGTGCAGATTTTAATGCTGCTGCTGGTGTTTTAGCAAAAGCTAAAGGAACTCAAACTGAATTAGTATTATATACTAAAACAGGTATGGGTGACGGTCAACAAGCGAACAATCCTTGGTTACAAGAGTTTCCAGATCCAATCACTAGAGCTTCTTGGGATAACTATGTAACAGTTTCTAAAGCTGATGCTGAAGCATGGGGACTTGAAAACTGGAATGTTGCTAATGGTGGTCTTAATGGTAGCTATGTAACTTTATCTGCTAATGGAGTGAAGTTAGAAAAAGTGCCAGTAATGATTCAACCTGGTCAAGCTAAAGGAACTGTTGGTTTAGCTTTAGGTTATGGTCGTAAAGCTTCATTAAAAGAAGAAATGCAAGTAGGTGTTAACGCTTACGCTTTATATAGTAACTTCAATAATGTGCAAAGTGTTTCTATCGAGAAAGAAGATGGTGAGCATGAATTTGCATGTGTTCAGTTACAAAAAACTTTAATGGGTCGTGGTGATATCATTAAAGAAACTTCATTAGAAATATTCAATACTAAAGATGCTGCTGAGTGGAATGTAATGCCAGTTGTTTCTTTAGATCATAAAGAAGTTGCTGCAACTTCAGTTGACTTATGGGAATCTTTTGATAGATCAATAGGTCACCACTTTAATTTATCTATCGACTTAAATGCTTGTACAGGATGTGGAGCGTGTGTTATCGCTTGTCATGCTGAAAATAACGTACCAGTAGTAGGTAAATCTGAAGTAAGAAGAAGCCGTGATATGCACTGGTTACGTATCGATAGATACTATTCTTCTGAAACTACTTTTGAAGGTGATAACAAAGTTAAAGCTGCTAGTTCAGGTTTAATGGATTCTATTTCTACACTAAGAGAAATGGAAGATCCATCAGAGAATCCACAAATAGCTTTCCAACCAGTAATGTGTCAGCACTGTAACCACGCTCCGTGTGAGACTGTTTGTCCAGTTGCTGCTACTTCTCACGGACGTGAAGGTCAAAACCATATGGCTTATAACCGTTGTGTAGGTACTCGTTACTGTGCAAACAACTGTCCTTACAAAGTACGTCGTTTCAACTGGTTCTTATATAACAAAAATGAAGAGTTTAACTACCATATGAATGATGATTTAGGTCGTATGGCATTAAACCCAGATGTAAACTTACGTTCTCGTGGGGTTATGGAAAAATGTTCAATGTGTATCCAAATGACACAAGCAACTAAATTAAAAGCTAAAAACGAAGGTCGTTTAGTGAAAGATGGTGAGTTCCAAACAGCTTGTTCAAATGCATGTACATCAGGAGCTATGGTATTTGGTGATGTAAATGATAAAGAATCTCAAGTAGCTAAATTAGCTGAAGATAAGAGAGCTTACCATTTATTAGAGCATATTGGAACAAAACCAAATGTTGTATATCACGTAAAAGTTAGAAATTAATATTAATAAGAAATAAGATAAAGGATTATGTCGTCTCATTACGAAGCACCCATTAGAAAACCTTTAGTACTTGGAAACAAAAGCTACCACGATGTAACAATTGATGTAGCCGCTCCGGTTGAAGGTAAAGCCAATAAACAATGGTGGACAGTATTTTACATAGCGCTTGCTTGCTTTTTGTGGGGAGTTAGCTGTATGTTATACACAATTACCGAAGGTATTGGAACATGGGGATTAAATAAAACAGTAGGTTGGGCTTGGGATATCACTAACTTCGTTTGGTGGGTAGGTATCGGTCACGCAGGAACCCTAATCTCTGCAGTACTATTATTATTCCGTCAAAAATGGAGAATGGCTATTAACCGTTCTGCAGAAGCAATGACAATTTTCTCGGTAGTTCAAGCTGGTTTGTTTCCAATTATCCACATGGGTCGTCCATGGTTAGGATACTGGGTTTTACCTATTCCGAATCAATTTGGTTCATTATGGGTTAACTTTAACTCACCGTTACTTTGGGACGTATTTGCGATTTCAACGTATTTATCGGTATCATTAGTTTTCTGGTGGACTGGTTTATTACCTGACTTTGCGATGTTGAGAGATAGAGCGGTGACACCTTTTACAAAAAGAATTTATTCTATACTATCTTTCGGATGGTCGGGTAGAGCAAAAGACTGGCAACGTTTTGAAGAAGTATCTTTGGTATTAGCTGGTTTAGCAACTCCTCTTGTACTTTCTGTACACACGATCGTATCGATGGACTTTGCTACTTCTGTAATTCCAGGATGGCATACAACTATCTTTCCTCCTTACTTCGTTGCAGGAGCAGTTTTCTCTGGATTCGCGATGGTAAATACCTTGCTTATCATTATGAGAAAAGTATCTAACCTGGAAGATTATATCACTATTCAGCATATCGAATTAATGAATATCATAATCATGATTACTGGTTCGATTGTAGGCTGTGCCTATATTACAGAGCTTTTCGTAGCTTGGTATTCAGGAGTAGAGTATGAACAATATGCATTCTTAAACAGAGCAACAGGACCTTACTGGTGGGCATATTGGGCAATGATGTCTTGTAACGTTTTCTCTCCACAATTCATGTGGTTTAAGAAATTAAGAACCAGTATCATGTTCTCTTTCATTATTTCTATCGTTGTAAACATCGGAATGTGGTTTGAGCGTTTCGTAATCATCGTAACCTCGTTACACCGTGATTACCTTCCATCATCATGGACAATGTTTCAACCAACATTTGTTGATATCGGTATCTTTGTAGGTACTATCGGATTCTTCTTTGTATTGTTTTTATTGTATTCAAGAACTTTCCCAGTGATTGCTCAGGCTGAAGTAAAAACTATCTTGAAATCTTCAGGAGAAAACTACAAAAGAGAAAGAGAAAAAAACGGTCATAATCACGATAATCACTAATAAGTCATGAGTAACAAAGTAATACATGCCCTATATAATGATGACGATGTTTTGATGGATGCTGTAAAGCAAACTCGACTCGCACATCACCATATTGAAGAAGTTTATACTCCATTTCCTGTCCATGGTTTGGATAAAGCAATGGGATTAGCCCCGACAAGAATTGCCATTTGTTCCTTTTTATTCGGATTAACCGGTTTGGCATTTGCTACTTGGTTGATGAATAACATTATGATTCAGGATTGGCCTCAGGATATTGGTGGTAAACCAAGTTTTAGTTATATTCAAAATATGCCAGCCTTCGTTCCAATTATGTTTGAAGAAACGGTATTTTTTGCTGCCCACTTAATGGTAATTACTTTTTATATGAGAAGTAAATTATGGCCTTTCAAAGAGGCTGAAAACCCTGATGTTCGTACAACAGACGATCACTTCTTAATGGAAGTTGCCGTAAATAATAACGAAAGCGAATTAACTTCATTCTTGCAAAGTACAGGAGCAGTTGAAGTTAAAGTTGTTGAAAAGCATTAATCAGAATTATGAGAAGAGTAGTATATACACTAACAGCTTTAATGGGGTTATCTTCATTGCTGTTTTCATGTCAAGATACAACAAAACCGAATTATCAGTTTTTTCCAAACATGTATGAATCGGTTGCGTATGAAACTTATTCAGAGTCTAATGCTTTCAAAAATGGGAAAGAAGGACAATTGCCAGCTCAAGGTTCAATTAAAAGAGGCTTTGTTCCTTATGAATTGCCAAATACTCCAGCAGGGTATGAGGCTTCAAAAGGTATGAATTCGCCTTTAGAATCATCTGAAGCGAATTTAGAAAAAGGTAAAGATTTATTTAATATCTACTGTATTTCTTGTCACGGTGATAAAGGTGATGGAAAAGGTAAATTGGTTCAAAGAGAAAAATTCTTAGGTGTACCTAGTTATAAAGATAGAGCGATTACTGTTGGAAGTGTTTTCCATGTAGAAACTTACGGTCTAAACGCAATGGGATCTCATGCTAATCAATTGTCAAAGAAAGAAAGATGGCAAGTTGCTGAGTATGTGATGAAACTTAAGTCTGAATTAAAATAATAAATACGCGATTAAGTTATGTATACATTTTCAAGCAAATTAAAAAACGTAGCAATCATCTTAATGGTTCTAGGACTTTTAGGAATTGGTTATGGTTTTTTCAGTGCACCTAAAAATACAGAAGACGTAGAAAAAATATTAGCAGCTGATGCTCATGGTGAACACCATGCTGCTCCTGCTGCACACGGTGAGGCAAAGCACGAAGCGGCACCAGCTCATGCAGAAGAAAAACATGCGGTTGAAGCCGTTAAAGATTCTGCAACAGTAGTTGCTCACGGATTAGATTCTGTTGCTACTCATTTAGAAGAAGCGCATCTAGCTGAAGCTGCAAAACCTGTTGCTCACGATACACATACTAAAGATGCACACGCTGAAGCGGCTCACGGTGACGCACATGCAGACGAGCATAAAGAACACGTAGAACACGTTTTACACCAATTACAAAACAAACCTTGGGCTGCATTGTATGTTGGAGCTTTATTTGTTTTCTTAATTGCATTAGGGGTATTAGCATTCTATGCTATCCAATGGGCTTCACAAGCAGGTTGGTCTCCAGTGTTATTTAGAGTAATGGAAGCAATCACCGCTTACCTTGTTCCTGGTGGAATTATCTTATTTGTATTATTAGTTTTATCTTGTTTACATTTCAATCATTTATTTGTTTGGATGGATCCAGAAGTAGTTGCTAAAGATCATTTAATTCAAGGTAAATCAGGATATTTAAATGTCCCTTTCTTTTTAATTAGAGCAGTTGTTTTCTTAGGCGGATGGATTCTTTATAGAACTTATACTAGAAAAAACTCAATTGCTTTAGATGAAACTAATGATTTATCATATTACAAGAAAAACTTTAAAGCATCTGCTGGTTTCTTAGCATTCTTCTTAGTGTCTGAGTCAATGATGTCTTGGGATTGGATCATGTCGGTAGATCCTCACTGGTTCAGTACATTATTTGGATGGTATGTGTTTGCTAGTTTTGTAGTAAGTGCTATTACTGTAATAGCTTTGGTTGCTTTATATTTAAAATCTAAAGGATATTTAGAGTTCGTAAATAACAGTCATATTCATGATTTGGCTAAATATATGTTTGGTTTCTCTGTATTCTGGACGTATTTATGGTTCTCTCAATTCATGTTGATTTGGTATGCTAATATCCCAGAAGAGGTTACTTATTTCAAATTCAGAATAGAACATTATAACCTTCCTTTCTTCGGAATGGTAGTGATGAACTTCGTATTCCCAATCTTAATCCTTATCAACACCGATTTTAAACGTGTGCCCTGGATTATATGGATGGCAGGTATCATAATCTTATCAGGTCACTATTTAGATTTCCACAATATGATTTTCCCTGCTACAGTTGGAGATCAGTGGTTCATTGGTGCGGCTGAGTTAGGTTCAGTAGCATTCTTTGCAGGATTATTTATTTATGTTGTATTTTCAGCTTTAACAAAAGCTCCATTGTTAGCAAAAGGTAATCCGCTAATTGAAGAAAGTAAGCATTTCCATTATTAATATTTAAACAAGAAAACAGATGACAAGTTTGTTGGTTATTATAGTTTTAGTCTTATTATCAATTGCTATTTGGCAAATGACTAAAATTTTCGACTTAACTCAGGTAGGCAATAAAAAAGAGGATTCTCAAATTGCTACTGATAATGATAATAATGTACAGGGATATTTAATGTTTGGTTTTCTTGCATTCCTTTATATCTTCATGATATATGGAATGTTTAAATGGGGACACTTAGTATTAGGAACGCCTGCTTCAGAGCATGGACCTGATTATGATAACTTAATGTATATTTCATTTGCTATCATTTTCTTTGTGCAAGCAATTACTCAAGTTTTATTGCATTATTTTGCTTTCAAATATAGAGGAGCAAAAGATAAAAAAGCTTTGTACTATGCTGATAATGATAAATTAGAATTCATTTGGACTATTATTCCAGTAATCGTTTTAGCAGGTTTGATTCTTTATGGATTATATACTTGGACAAACATCATGTTCGTTGATGAAGATGAAGATGTTATGGTTGTTGAATTATATGCAAAACAATTTAGCTGGGAAGCTCGTTATTCTGGAAAAGATAATGTTCTAGGTAAAGCTAATGTACGATTAATCGAAGGTGTTAACACAATGGGTGTTGATGTTAATGATCCTAATGCACAAGATGATATTTCTGTAACTGAATTGCACATTCCTAAAGGGAAAAAGATTTTATTCAAATTACGTTCTCAAGATATTTTACACTCAGCTTATATGCCTCATTTTAGAGCACAAATGAACTGTGTTCCAGGAATGGTAACTGAGTTTGCTTTTAGACCAACAATGACTACTGACGAAATGCGTCAGCAACCAGAAATTGTTGAAAAAGTTTCGAATATCAATAAGATAAGAGCTAAGAAAACTGCTCAATTAGTTGCAGAAGGTAAAACAGCTCTTGATCCTTACACTTTTGACTATTTATTACTTTGTAACAAAATTTGTGGTGCATCTCACTACAACATGCAAATGAAAATCGTTGTAGATACTCCTCAAGATTTTCAAGCTTGGTTAAAAGATAAGAAGACTATTGTTAATGCTGTTAAAGAAGATTTAGCATCTAAAAAAGCTGAAGAAAAGCCAGTTGTAGCTCCAGTTCAAGCTAAAGTGTTAGATTCTACAGTTGTAGCTACAGCAGAAGACAAATTAGAAGAAAAGAAATAATAAGAATTTTAAATTAATTATAGAAAACTATGGGAGCAGCAGGACATGACCACGATCACGCACACGATCACGATCACGCACACCACCATAAAGATACATTCATCACTAAATATATTTTTAGTATAGATCATAAAATGATTGCTAAACAATACTTGATTACAGGTATTATTATGGGAATCGTTGGTGTAGTGATGTCATTACTTTTTAGAATGCAGATTGCTTGGCCAGAAGAGTCTTTTGGTATTTTCAAATTCTTATTAGGTGAAAAAATGGCTCCAGGTGGAGTTATGCGAAATGATATTTATCTGGCTTTAGTTACAATACATGGTACTATCATGGTATTCTTTGTATTGACTGCAGGTTTGAGTGGTACTTTCAGTAACTTGTTAATTCCGTTACAAATTGGTGCTCGTGATATGGCATCAGGATTTTTAAATATGATTTCTTACTGGTTGTTCTTTACTTCATCAGTTGTAATGATTTGTTCATTATTTGTTGAGTCAGGACCAGCATCTGCAGGTTGGACAATCTATCCTCCATTATCAGCTTTACCACAAGCAATTCCTGGTTCAGGAACTGGTATGACATTATGGTTAGTTTCAATGGCTATCTTCATTGCTTCTTCGTTAATGGGATCATTAAACTATGTGGTAACGGTGATCAATTTAAGAACTAAAGGTATGTCAATGACAAGATTGCCTCTTACAGTATGGGCATTCTTCATTACTGCTGTTATTGGTATCGTATCATTCCCAGTATTATTATCTGCTGCCTTGATGTTAATCATGGATAGAAGTTTTGGGACTTCTTTCTTCTTGTCAGATATTTTTATTTCTGGTGAAGTTTTACATTACCAAGGAGGTTCTCCTGTATTATTTGAGCACTTATTCTGGTTCTTAGGACACCCTGAAGTATATATTGTATTATTACCAGCTTTAGGTATCACTTCTGAGATTATTGCTACGAATTCTCGTAAGCCAATCTTTGGATACCGTGCGATGATTGCGTCAATTTTAGCTATTGCTTTCTTATCAACAATTGTATGGGGTCACCACATGTTCATTTCAGGTATGAACCCATTCTTAGGGTCTGTATTTACATTTACTACGTTGTTAATTGCAATTCCTTCTGCTGTAAAAGCATTTAACTATATCACTACATTATGGAAAGGTAACTTACAGTTAAATCCTGCAATGTTATTCTCTATTGGATTAGTTTCTACTTTTATCTCTGGAGGTTTAACAGGTATCATTTTAGGAGATTCAACTTTAGATATTAATGTTCACGATACATATTTCGTTGTGGCTCACTTCCACTTAGTAATGGGTATCTCTGCATTGTATGGATTCTTTGCTGGTGTTTACCACTGGTTTCCAAGAATGTTTGGTAGAATGATGAACAAAAACTTAGGTTATATTCACTTCTGGGTTACTGCAGTTTGTGCTTACGGAGTATTCTATCCAATGCACTTTATAGGAATGGCTGGTTTACCACGTCGTTATTATACAAACTCTAATTTCCCATTATTTGATGATTTAGCAGATGTAAATGTTTTAATTACGACATTCGCTTTAGTTGGAGCTGCTTTTCAATTAGTGTTTATGTGGAATTTCTTCTATAGTATTTTCTATGGTAAAAAATCTGTTCAAAACCCTTGGAAATCGAATACATTGGAGTGGACTGCACCAGTTGAACATATTCATGGTAACTGGCCAGGAGAATTACCAACAGTTCACAGATGGCCATATGATTACAGTAAGCCAGGTCATGATGATGACTTTGTGCCTCAAACTACACCAATGAAAGAAGGTGAAGAAGAGTTACACCATGCTTAATAAAATATAATATTTAAAAAGCCCTTTCTAAAGAAGGGCTTTTTTTATTTTTGTTATCTTTATGCAATAATTTATACGATGAAAAGTTTTTTTTCAATTATTTTATTTTTTTCATTTTACAATGCCTTTTCTCAAGAGGTTCCTGATTTTGAAGCAATAGATTCTTTATATAGAGAAGATCAATTCTATTTTGTTACCACATACAATGCTATTCAAAATGCTCCTAAAGCTATTTCGCAAAACTCTTATTCTGCTGGTTTTGGAGTTGGTTTTTTGAGAGATTTTCCAGTTAATAAGTTGAGGACTTTTGCGGTTGCGCCTGGTTTAGGTCTTTCATATAATAATTATAAACAGAATTTACTTATTTCAGAACGAGATGGTGAAAGATCTTATTCTGCTATTGATGGAGGTATAGATTACAAAAAAAATAAATTTGCAATATATTCAATTGATGTTCCAATAGAATTACGTTGGAGAACTTCTACTTTTGAATCACATAAATTTTGGAGGATTTACGCAGGTGTTAAATTGAGTTATAATTTTCTTAATCAATCAAGGTATATTGGGCCAAATGAAAGTTTTAAAATAAATAATAACCCAGATTTTAATAAGTTTTCTTACGGTGTTTATTTAACTACTGGTTTTAATACTTGGAATTTTTATGGATATTATGGTCTTCAAGATATTTTCAAAGATGTTTCTTTTAATAGCCAAGAGCCGTTAAAAATGCAATCTCTTAATTTAGGTCTAATGTTTTATATTTTATAACCAAAAGATGGTTAAAAATAGTTGTGGTAATATCCCTATTGTATAACCTAAAAGAAGTTCTTTTGGTGTGTGCGCTTTCATGTATAGTCTTGATGATGCAACTAGGCCATTAAGCAATAAAAGAACAGAAATGAGCATTACTGGTTTGTATTGAAATCTAATAGAGCAAAAGATACAGAAGATTGTTAAGGATGATATCCCTAACATGTGTAAGCTTGCTTTTTTATGAAAAAAGGCTAATAACAATGCTAATAGGCTACTAATAATACTTCCTAAGTAAAAATAGAACAGTTCTGGTAATTCTTCAACAGTTATGCTTTTAGTTATTAGAATAATTAATAGTAATGATTGTAAAAACAATGGTATTTTCCTTTGTGAGACCTTTGTAACCATTATTGAGTCTATTTTGTTGAGTGATACAAGCAAATAGAAACATGCTAAAGGTATAAAGACGGTAATGATAAGAATTTGTAAGAAATACAAATAGACAGTTTCGTAGTCTAAGAATTTTTCTGAAGTTAAAAAAAAGAAAATAGCTGCAAACACCGATATGAAAATAGGGTGAAAGGCAAATGAAAAAAAAGGTAATACTTTTTTCAAATTAAATCTTTTTACGCATTCTGGCTACCGGAATGTCCAGTTGTTCTCTATATTTAGCAACAGTTCTTCTGGCAATTGGATAACCTCTTTCTTTTAAAAGTTCTGCCAACTGATCATCTGGTAATGGTTTGCGTTTGTCTTCTTCGGAAATAACTTGTTCTAGTATCTTTTTAATTTCTATTGTAGAAACTTCTTCACCTTGGTCATTTACCATAGCTTCGCTAAAAAACTCTTTTAAAAGTTTTGTTCCGTAAGGAGTATCTACATATTTACTATTTGCTACACGAGAAACAGTTGATATATCAAGACCAACCATATCTGCAATGTCTTTTAAGATCATTGGTTTTAACTTGGTTTCATCGCCATCAAGAAAATATTCTTGTTGGAAATGCATAATGGCATTCATTGTGACAAATAATGTCTCCTGGCGTTGTTTAATGGCGTCAATAAACCATTTTGCTGAATCTAATTTCTGTTTGATGAATTGAACCGCATCACGTTGTGCGTTTGACTTGTCTTTAGAGTCTTTATAGGTCTTCATCATCTCTTGATAATCTTTTGAGACATGAAGCTCTGGGGCATTACGCCCATTTAAAGTAAGCTCTAATTCATCATCGATAATTTTAATGGCAAAATCAGGAACGATGTGTTCAGTAATTTTTGTGTTTCCGCTAAATGAACCTCCAGGTTTAGGGTTCAATTTTTCTATTTCATCGATTGCTTTTTTAAGCTGATCTTTAGAAACGTTATATTTTTGAAGTAATTTTTCGTAATGCTTTTTTGTAAAAGCATCGAACTGATCTTCAATAATTTTTATAGCTAAATCAACAGATTCAGTAGGGGTTTTGTGTTTTAATTGCAATAACAAACATTCTTGCAAATCGCGTGCACCAACTCCAGATGGTTCCAGCTCATGTATGATATGGCAAAGAATTTTATTGACTGTTTCTTCATCAGTGTAAATCCCTTGTGTGAATGCCATGTCATCTACAACATCGGCAATGCTTCTTCTTAGATAACCATCATCATCAATACTTCCAACTAAGAAATCGGCTATATCACGTTGATCATCACTTAAAACAAATGTATTAAGTTGATTGACTAAATCTTGATGGAAACTTACAGCAGCTACAAATGGAATATCTCTATCCTCATCATCGTCACTGTAATTATTTGTTTGCGTTTTGTAGTCAGGAGTTTCGTCGTTACTTAAATATTCATCAATATTAATGTCATTGGCATCAATGCTATCACTGTCATCATAGTCATCATATTCGTCATTGTTGTCAAATTCATCTTTTTCGAACTTATCTTCATCATCTAAATTACCTCCTTCTAAAGCTGGATTTTCATTCATTTCCTCCATAAGGCGTTGTTCAAAAGCCTGAGTAGGCAATTGAATTAGCTTCATCAACTGAATTTGTTGAGGAGAAAGTTTCTGAGATAATTTAAACTGTAAGTTTTGTTTTAACATGTTTGAATATTCGGTTATTATTGAATTTGGTTATTTGAATATTTAAAAACAAATAACCAAATAAACGAATCTACTTATTTTAGAATTCTGCGTTTTGAGGTGTTCTAGGGAATGGAATCACGTCGCGAATGTTACCCATACCAGTTACGAATAATACTAAACGCTCAAACCCTAAACCAAATCCTGAGTGTACAGCTGTTCCAAAACGGCGTGTATCAAGATACCACCATAATTCTTCTTCGTCGATCCCAAGAGTTTTCATTTTTTCAATTAAAACATCTAGGCGTTCTTCTCTTTGTGAACCTCCTACAATTTCTCCAATTCCAGGGAATAAAATATCCATTGCGCGAACAGTTTCTTTTCCAGGTTCTGTATTGTCGTTTAAACGCATGTAAAATGCTTTTATTTTTGCAGGATAATCGAACAATATTACTGGAGATTTGAAGTGTTTTTCAACTAAGAAACGTTCGTGTTCACTTTGTAAATCTGCTCCCCATTCTTCAATTAGATATTGGAATTTTTTCTTTTTATTAGGGGTAGAATCCTTTAAAATATCAATAGCTTCAGTGTATGAAACACGTTTGAAGTTGTTATCTAATACGAAGTTTAATTTCTCTAATAAAGACATCTCGCTACGTTCAGCTTGAGGCTTTTGTTTTTCTTCATCAGCTAAACGAGTTTCTAAGAACTTCAAATCATCAGCACAATGATCAACAGCATATTTAATTACATATTTAATGAAATCTTCTGCTAAATCCATGTTGTCTGCTAAATCATTGAAAGCGACTTCTGGTTCAATCATCCAGAATTCTGCTAAGTGACGAGACGTGTTCGAATTTTCGGCACGGAAAGTAGGTCCAAAAGTATAAACTTGACCTAAGGCCATCGCGTAAGTCTCGGCTTCTAATTGTCCTGAAACGGTTAAGTTAGTTTGTTTTCCAAAGAAATCCTCTTTGTAGTTTACTTTGCCTTCTTCTGTTCTTGGAGTGTTGTCAAAAGGCAATGCACTTACTTGAAACATCTCACCAGCTCCTTCAGCATCAGAACCAGTAATGATTGGTGTATTAACGTAAACAAATCCTTTTTGTTGGAAATATTGGTGTACAGCAAATGATAAAACAGAGCGAACACGCATAATAGCTCCAAATGCATTTGTTCTCACACGTAAGTGAGCATTTTCACGTAAAAACTCTAAGGAGTGCTTTTTAGGTTGCATTGGGAATTTCTCTGCATCAGAATCTCCTAAAATTTCAAGTTTTTTAACTTGAATTTCATATTTCTGTCCTGCTCCTTGACTTTCTACTAGTTCTCCACTAACACAAATCGCTGCTCCAGTTGTAATTCTTTTTAAAGTTGTTTCTGGCGTATTTTCAAAATCTACTACACACTGAATATTATGAATAGTCGAACCATCGTTCAACGCAATAAATTGATTATTTCTAAAAGTTCTTACCCATCCTTTTGCTGTTACTTCTTGTAATGTCTTCGTGCTGTTTAGTAAGTCTTTAACTTTTGTATGTTTCATCTTAAATATTAGAATTTAGAATCTAGAGAATATTATTAACTGCAAATATAATTCTTTTGGATGAAAACTGAAAGATTGAAAGTTGTGCATTAATAAGGCGGAATTATAACTTTTTTGAGTGAATTAGTTATAGTGGTAACTTTATTGTTTTGGTTGTATTTTGGTGTTAAATATTTGATTTTTAGTTATTTGTTTCAAAAATTAAGAATTTGCTAAAATATTTCAAAATTCATTATGAATTTGTGAATTATTAAGTTCTTAGCTTGGCGGTTGATGGTATTAAACTATTGTTATTAAAAATTGATATTTATTGTTTTTTTGTTAATACTATCACGGTTTTTGATTGCATTTTTGATAATTATTAAAGGTTTAATCATTTTTTTACAATAAAAATACATGTCTTCTTGTTTTTGGTTTTATTTTTGCAAAAAAAACGTAAAGCCTTACAAATGAAAAAAATAGCCCTAATTTTAAGTTTCATTGTTGCAATAGTTACATCGTGTACAGTAGAACCTAATGATGTTACTGCAGAAAGAATTCAAAATCAAAATCTAATTGAACCTACTTTTATGTCTGGGGATCTTAATAATGTTCCTTACGTGAATTTGAGACCGCAAACATATACAGGAGTTACTTCTATGCAGACAGAAGTTGAAACATACCAAATGACTCCAACGGTTCAGTATAATTATTTATTATTACAAGGTTCTGATATTACATTAACAGATGCTCCTCAATCAACATCTATATTAATTGATATTAGAATTCCAGAATGTAAATGGGCAGTAGGTACATATAATTTAAGTGATGATTTGACTACTGGAATAAATGGATTAGATTGTGTTGCTCGTTTAATTGAAATAGGAGGAGAGACTAAAACAAGATTAGTTTCTGGAAGTTTGACAATTACGGAGTTTAATCTAGCTACAAGTACAATTAAAGGAACTTTTAATTTTACATATCAACGCAGAAACGGATCGGTTTATGAAGGTTCGTATGAATTGACTAATGGTGCTTTTAAATATAAATTAGACGCCCCTTTCTTTAATTAATATTTTGCCTCAAATCTACTGAAAAGAGCACTTATTTAAGTGCTCTTTTTTGTTATTTAGATTTTTTATTTATTCGACTTTCAGTATCTTCTTTAATTGTGATGATGAATCCTTCGTCTTTAATATATTCTGGTTCAAAACTGTTTCTACATACACACGTTACTTTTTCTTGATTGAAAAAACTTCTGCAAATAACAGGTGTTTCGTATAAACTTATTCTTTTAATACCGAATAAAGAGGTTTGCTCAATTTCTTTTAGATTAGTATTTTTTTTGATGATAAAATCATAAACAATATAAGTTATAGTGTCTTTTACTTTATGTATAGTTACTTCGTCACTAATAACTACTTTTTTGATATTGTCAAATAATCTTGGATTAATCTTAGAAGTTATTTCTTTTATAAATCGTATGTCTTCTTTTTCAGTTTTTGATTTAATTTTATTTGTTTCTAGACTGACTTCGTTAGATTTTCTCTTAATTACTTTGTATTCACTTTTATGATTTGTTTCTTGACAACTTAAGGTGTTTATTGTTAAATAAAATAGAAAAAATATTTGAAAAATGACTTTTGTGTTGCAATTAATATTCAGCATAGAATTTTGATTTTAAATTAGGACGTAAAGCATATTGAACTTCTACAAAAAGCTTGCCTGCTTTAACTAAATCAATCATAGATTGGTGTAGGTCTTTTGTACTAATTCCAGCTAAGTTGGCAATGTCTTTTTTGAAATCATCAAAACTTCCAATAATTTCTACACAGCCAGCTGCGCCCCACCCTGATTCGTTAATATCTGATGGACCAGCATGAATTAAAAAGTTTCCTTGTATTTGAAAAGCACCACCAAATGGAGAAAATCTATTGTGAGTAGCATAGTTTTTATCATACATTGGAACTTTCTTTTTTGCTACGCTTGTTAATCCTGAATTTACCCACCCTTTTGTTTTGTATGATGAAGATGGAGAAGATGGGTCGTTCCAAAAAGGCATAAAACGCAATGCTTTCCACTCCTTTTTCATTGTGCTGTTTAAAGTATTTTCAATAGTTACTTTGTAAACAGGAGTGCTATAAAGCTCAATTTTACCATTGTCATTGAAGTCATCATCAGGATAGGATCGAGAATAATATATATCCCCAGTTTCTACTCCTGTTACCGTAATTATAACGCTATTCATTTTGTACTAAGTTTTTACTAAAGTAAGAATATTAATACAAATATGTAATTTAAAATTAATCTTTTTTCTCTATAGCATCTACTTCTTCGTCCGTAGGTTCTAAAATGTCGATAGTTGGTTTGATAAATTCTTGTTCATTGGCTAATGTTCTGTTTAGGGAAAGAACTAATGATGGTAGTAAAACTAAGTTGGAAAGCATGCCAAAGAATAAAGTTAAAGCGACCAATCCTCCAAGTGCTACCGTTCCTCCAAAACTTGATAGCATAAATACCGAGAATCCAAAAAACAATACTATGGAAGTATAAAACATACTAATTCCAGCATCGTCAAAAGTGGCAAAAACAGATTTTTTAATTTTCCATTCGTTTCGACTTAATTCCAATCTGTATTGAGCTAAAAATCGTAAAGTATCATCAACAGATAATCCAAATGCGATACCAAAAACTAAAATTGTAGATGGTTTTAAAGGAATGTTTAAGAATCCCATTAATCCAGCAGTCATTATTAACGGTAATAGGTTAGGAACGATAGAGACAATTACCATTTTAAAAGAACGAAACATGATGGCTACTAATCCTCCAGTTAATAAGAAAGCAAGTATTAATGAAGACACTAAATTGTCTAATAAGTATTTTGTCCCTTTTTGAAATACAGAGGGTTTGCCTGTAATAATAACTTCATAACGAGGAGAAGGGAAAAGCTTGTTCGCTTTTGCTCTAATTTGCTCCTCAATAGCTTCCATGTTTTTGCCATTTTCATCCTTAATGAAAGTTGTTATTCGAGCATATTGACCTGTGCTGTCTACATAACTTTTCATTAAATTTTCCTTAGAATTTTGTGTGGCATTTTTGGCATAAGACAAAATAAATGATTGTTCTTGAGCTGTAGGAAGTTCAAAAAACTCAGGATTGTTATTGTAATATGCTTGTTTAGAGTATTTGATTAAGCTAACTACTGAAAGCGGTTTAGATAACTCAGGAATATCAGTTATTGTCTCTTCTAATTCATCCATACGTTTTAAAGTCGACAATTTCATTACTCCTTTTTTACGCTTAGTATCAATCATTATTTCAAGAGGAAGCACTCCATTAAACTCTTTTTCAAAAAATAAAATGTCATTAAAAAAAGAGGTCTTTTTGGGCATATCTTCTAAAATGCTTCCTGAAATTTTTATTTTATGAATTCCAATAAGTCCAACAATTAAAAGAACAACGGCAACCGAATAGACTTCAACTTTTTTGTATTTAACTGTGTTTACAATCCATTTCATAAATGAATTAAGATAATCACGGTTTAAATGTAAAAGATGCCTGTTTAAAGGGGAAGAAATAAAACTAAAGAAAATAGGAATTATAAAAACACACAATAGGTAGATACACATTATGGCAATCGAGGAAACAATTCCGAATTCTATTAATAAATCGTTATTTGTACCAATAAATGTTGCAAAACCAAATGCAGTTGTTAGATTGGTCATAAATGTTGCTGTACCAGTTTTGGTAATAACCCTTTGCAAAGCCTTGGCTTTGTTTGCATGTTTTGCGAATTCCTGATGGTATTTGTTGATTAAGAAAATACAATTAGGGATTCCAATTACAATAACCAGCGTAGGAACAAGTGCAGTTAAAACAGTAACCTCATAACCTAATAAACCGAGTAGTCCAAATGACCACATTACACCAATAATTACAATAATTAAAGAAATTAAAGTAGCTCTGAATGATCTGAAAAAAATAAAGAAAATTAAGCCAGTAATTAGTAGAGCCGCTCCAATGAATAATCCAATTTCGTCAATAATTGTCTTAGCATTTAGTGTACGAATATAAGGCATGCCAGATGCACGTAAATCAATTTTAGTTTCGTTTTCAAACTTTTCTATTTCTGGAATTAAGCTGTTTAGAACATATTCCTTACGTGCTTTTGTATTTACAATTTTCTTGTCAAGATATATGGCAGAACGAATAGAACCAGTCTTTTTATTGAATAATAATCCTTCATAGAAGGGTAAATTATTTAGTAATTCGGATTTTATTTGGTTTAAATAATTTTGCTTTTCAACCTTAGATTTATCTACAAGATTTTTAAGAGCAAATTTTTCCAATGAATCGTTTTTGGTTAAAACTTTTAAATTGTCTACAGAAATAACTAAATCGACTTCCTTATGTTTGCTTATTGTAGACATCATTTCACTCCAAGCCTTAAATACTTTTGGAGTAAATAATTTAGGGTCTTTAGTAGCGATAACAATCAAATTACCCTCTTCGCCAAACTTATCTAAGAAATTATTGTAGTCGACATTTACTTTGTCGTCTGCAGGAATTAGATTGGCTTCTGTTTGAGTAAATATAATATTTTTCCACTGGCTTGCTAAAAGAATTGTAATAAGGGTAACAATGCTTATAATTAGAATTCTGTTTCTTAAAATAATTCGGGCAATTAATTCCCAAAAACCAATACTTAATAATTTTTTCATAGGTAAATAAAGTACCAACAAAAGTACAGAAAACCCTTAAAAGTAAATTGAATAATAACATTTTTTTAAATCTTGAATAAATCTTAATTCGCTATTTTATTAGAATAATTATTTTGTCATCTTTGTTCTCGAAATTTGATGTTTCAATTATGAAAAATCTTAAAAACGCAATTTTTTATTTTGCAGTGACAGGAGTCTTTACAACCCTTATGTATTGGATAGTAGGGGAAGGTAAAGGATTAGAAATAGGTAGAAAAATAATAGCTCCCACCTCAAAAAATACTTATTGGAATGATTTCCTTATTGCGTTAAGCCATAATTTAGAACACCCTTTAGCAATTCTATTAGCTCAAATAATTACAATAATAATTATAGCTCGCTTTTTTGGCTGGATTTTTAAAAAGATAGGTCAACCTTCTGTTATAGGTGAAATTATAGCTGGAATTTTTTTAGGACCTTCTCTTGTTGGAATGTATTTTCCTGAGTTTTCAAGTGTATTATTTCCTGTAGAATCGTTAGCAAATCTTCAGTTTTTAAGTCAAATTGGATTAATTCTATTCATGTTTGTTATAGGAATGGAATTGGATTTAAAAGTTCTTAAAAATAAAGCGAATGATGCTGTTATTATAAGTCATGCAAGTATTGTTATCCCCTTTGCATTGGGCATGGTTTTGGCGTATTCTATTTACCACAAGTTTGCACCACAAGGTGTTGAATTTTTATCATTTAGTCTTTTTCTTGGAATTGCAATGAGTATTACAGCTTTTCCTGTACTTGCAAGAATTGTACAAGAACGCGGAATACACAAAACTAGATTAGGAACTATAGTGATTACTTGTGCAGCAGCAGATGATATTACTGCTTGGTGTTTACTCGCTGTAGTGATAGCTATTGTTAAAGCAGGTAGTTTTGTAAGTGCTTTGTATGTGATAGGGTTAGCGGCTTTGTATGTAATTGTAATGTTGTTTTTAGTAAAACCTTTCCTTAAAAGAGTAGGAGATTTGTATGGTAAAAACGATAATTTAAGTAAGCCTGTTGTAGCTATTTTCTTTTTAACCTTAATCATTTCTTCTTATTGTACCGAAGTGATAGGTATTCATGCATTATTTGGTGCCTTTATGACAGGGGCAATTATGCCAGATATAACAAAGTTTAGAAATATTTTTATTGATAAAGTTGAAGATATAGCTTTGATTTTACTTCTCCCATTGTTTTTTGTTTTTACTGGTTTGAGAACACAAATTGGATTAATTAATGACCCTTATTTATGGAAAGTAACAGGACTTATTATACTCGTAGCCGTTATTGGTAAGTTCTTAGGAAGTGCTATTGCTGCTAAAGTTGTAGGACAGGATTGGAAAGATAGTTTTACAATTGGAGCGCTCATGAACACAAGAGGGTTAATGGAACTTGTAGTTTTAAATATTGGCTATGATTTAGGGGTTTTATCTTCAGAAATTTTTACCATGATGGTAATTATGGCATTAGTAACAACACTAATGACAGGTCCAGCTTTGGATGTAATTAATTTTATATTTAAAACAAAAGATGTTGTAATTCCTGAAATTGAGCAAGCGGTTAGCAAATTTAAAATTTTGATTTCTTTTGGGAATTATGAGAAAGGAAAGTCACTTTTGAATGTTGCCAATGCTTTAACTAAAAAGCAAAAAGAAAAAGCAGCTTTGACAGCTATGCATTTGTCTTTGAGTGATGAAATTCATGGCTTTAATATTGAAGAGTACGAAAAGGAAACTTTTGAACCTATTTTAGAAAAATCAAAACTCTTAAACGTAGAGATTAAAACTATTTTCAAAGCAACCACAGATATAGAAAATGATATTGCTGAGATCGCAAAGCAAGGTGATTATGATTTATTATTAGTTGGTTTGGGTAAATCTATTTTCGAAGGAACTATTTTAGGGAAAGTGCTTGGATTTACTACTAGAATTATAAATCCTGATAGATTATTAGATAAACTAACTGGAAAAGAAGGTTTGTTTTCTAATTCTATTTTTGATGAAAGAACACGTCAAATTATTGCAAAAAATGAAACTCCTCTAGGAATTTTAGTAGACAACGAATTGCAATCTATAGATAAGATTTTTGTTCCTCTTTTTAATTTTGAAGATGCTTTTTTAGTAGATTATATTCAGAAGTTTGTTTACAATAACAATTCGAAAGTGAATATACAAAATCAAGTAGAAAATAATTACTTAATTAATAATGCTGTGGAAACATTAGATAAAGAATATCCAGATAATATTTCTTTTGTGAAAGAAGAGCAAGTTAATGCATCATTCCTTGTTAAGCAGGATTTAATGTTAGTTAGTTTAGAAAGTTGGAAAAAATTAGTAGCTACCAATAATATTTGGCTGAGTAATTTGCCTTCGGTTTTAATTATTAAACCCTAAATTGATTTGTATACTCAATTTTATGGCAATATTATCTTCAAATTGGGGTAAATGATTTGCACCATATCTATAAGTAGCAGTAAAACCTATGCCTCTGTAAATTTGATTTAATTCGAAACCTGATTCTAAAAACCCTTTATCAAGTGTTTTGAAATAAAAGTTTTTGTGTTTTTCCTTGTTGTCAAGAGTGCCTATTCCGTATCGACTAACTAATGAGAAAACAGGTTTTATTCTTCTTGATATTTCTAGTTTAGGGAATTGATGTTCTAATTGGAAAAAAGCATGCTTGTTTGAAATAAATTCATTGTAAAACATAGTTTCAAAGCTGTCTCTTCCGGCAAAAGTTATTCTTTTTAAAATTTTATTCTTGTTGAGATTATTTGGAGAATGATTATATAAATGAGTTATTGGGACATCTCCATAAGCATATCCTGTTTCTGCTAAAAAAAGTATTTTATGATTTGAATTGAATTTTTTCTGATAATCAAATCTAAATTCAAATTTACCGAAATCAAAATAATTGTTCCAAACTCCATCTAACGATTGCGAGATTTGAAATGTAAATTTTGGAAACTTTTTTTCAATTTCAATTTTTCCGCTAGGTGTCTGCATGTATTTGCTGAAAGGGTTCCATTGTAAAGATGCAGTAAATATTGTAGCGTAAAAGTCATCATATAATACACCGTTATTTTCAAAAAAATAATCAAATTTAGGTTCAATGAAACTATGAGTAATTTGAAAAACACTTTGAGTTTTAGGAATCATTTTCGTTTCTAAAAAAGCTTTCCAGGTCTCATGATTATAAAATGTACTAATATTGAAAGGTCTAGGATCGTAAATTTTAAAAACACGTTTGTCAATTTCAAAGTTTGTGTTAGCAATTTCACTCAAATCATCTTTATAAGAGAGACCAAGCCAGGTTTCAGATTGATTTCCTATTTTTAGAGCATTGGATATAAATACTTTAAAGAAACCGTCTTTTGTTCCATATGCGCCATATCCTTCAATTTTATATCTTTTTGACAGTTTTTCGTTTGTTACTCCCCCAATTCCTAATCTAAACCCTTCGTAGTTGTTGTAACGAATAAGGTATCTTAAGTCAACATCAAAAAACCCAATAGGATAGTAGCCGTTAATTACTTTTCGTCCAATTTTTATTTTGTTTTCCCATCTTCTTTTTTGTACCAAACTATCCAATGAAATGTAAGTAGGATTACTTCTTACATCGGTCGAATCATTAAAGTATGTATACCATAAATTATCTTTTTTTGAAATTGCCTTTTCGTTAATCTCAATTTCTGTGTCATTTTGGTTTAGGCTAGATATTTGATTAAATCGAGGTTCAAAATAGGTAGTATTCGATTTGATTTCTATAAAATCTGAGGCGTATTTTTTATTTCCTGGATTTAATTTTGGATCTGTTCCTTCAAAAGTAATTGTTTCACCTAAAATTTTTATAGGAGCTTTGCTATTCCCTTTTTTAATAGTTAAACTAGTTTTTTTAGGGATCCAGTTGTTAATTTCAACATTAAAATCAAATTCATGTAAAGAAAAAACTTTTAGAATTCTTGATACTCTGAGTTCTAATTTTGCAATGCTGAATTTTTCTGCGTCGATAAATAATGTACCATAGAGTTTGTTTTTTTTGCTTTCAGTCTTTGGTTCAAATTCTATTCTGTAAACTTTTCGGTCTTCTAGTTGAATTACTTCTTTTAAGTTGTAATTGTATTTTGAAAGGCCTCTTTTTGAAATAGGATTGTAATATTCTTTTTCTACTAATGAGTATTTATGATCGTAAACGGATTGTGGTTGTAATTGAAGTGCAAAATATTCGTAAATCGGTTCTTTGAAACCGGCCATTCTTGTTGCTAAAATAATCTCTTTGTTTTGACCATTTAGAGTTTTGAATTTTGAAATTTTCTCTGTTTGATACAAATGTTGTTTTGAAATTATTTTTTTAAAATTAAAATCGGATGAGTCTATTTCTTTAAGGATTTTTTTACCTCTTTTTATCACAAAAATTGAATCAATATAACCGTTTATCAATTCTGGATTTGCTGTAATTATTAATTTGTTATAAGTTGTAGATTCAAAATTTCTAGTTTCGTTTGTTTTTGAAAGATTAATTGTTCTTTTAATTATTTCATCAGCAGACAAATCAATTTTTTGCGCTTTTATTTTCATTATGAAACCAAATGAAAACAGAAAAACTATTAAAAAAACCTTTTTTAAAACCATTTAAGAAGAATATATCCCGTAGGGGTTTACAAATATAGAT
This sequence comes from Flavobacterium terrae, assembly GCF_900142035.1. Lineage (GTDB taxonomy): Bacteria > Bacteroidota > Bacteroidia > Flavobacteriales > Flavobacteriaceae > Flavobacterium > Flavobacterium terrae. The sequence continues at coordinate 756,242 of NZ_FQZI01000001.1, forward strand.
TTATTCCATAAAAAAATCTGCATGAAGCAGATTTTAGTGGTTTTGTTTTGTGTTAAGTATTATTCTAATTCAAAAGAGGAATTCAATATTAATTTAGATTTGTCAAAAACATTTAAAAAAAATGATCCTGATTCTAAATCATTTGTTGGTACTTCTATTGTTACAGGAGTTGTTTTTCCATCATATTTTATTTCTTTAGAAGCGCTGTATGCTAATGATTTTCCTCCAAATTTTTTCTCTTTTTTAGTGCCAACAATATTGTTTTTACTGTTAATGATTTGAACATAAAGTTCTTTTGTTGTTGGTTTTGTGAAGTCATTTTCAGCAATTGAAAATGTTACAGTTATTAAATCTGTTCTGCTAGCTTTCTTTGTTTCTATTTGTTTACCTGAATTACGAGTTTTAAAAAAACTAGTTTTTAAATCATAGAAATAAAGTTTTGAAGCTGACGATATTTTTTTTGCCAATTTTTTGTGTGCAATTAACAAAGTGTCGTTTTTAGTTTTTTCTCTCTTTAAGGCTAAATTAGTACTGTCAATTTTCTTTTTATATACATCTACTTCGTCTAATAGAAGTTTTATTTTTTCGTCTATATCAGTAACATTTTTTTTGTAGTCAGCAATATTGTTAGCGTTAATGTTTTTTCTTTGTTTTAATTCACTAATTAGTTTTTTTATTTTGAGCTCTTCCGCAGTCACTTTTTTTGACAAAAAACTATTGTTTGTCATAGTTTGGGTTAACAATTGCTGAGATTTTTCGAGGTCTTTAATAATGTTGTGTTTTTCTTCTCTAAGTGAAATAATCATGTCTTTAGATCTGTCAGACATCTTATAGATGTAATACATGCTTCCTATTAGCGTAGTTGCTAAAAGGACTATTACAGTTTTTAAATTATTATTTACTTTTTGAGTGTTTTTTTGCATTGATAATATTACTGTATTTTGAATTTGTTTTCTGTTTTAATGTTTTTGTCTAGTATATAATACATGCTGATTCCTATTATTCCAACCAAAGCCATTAATAACCAATTTGAAAAGTAATTAAAATTTTCGATAACTGTAAATCCAACTTTAGGACTAGTTATTTGTGCTACACTAAAACTCATTGTGTATAATGCCATATACTTTCCTTCATGGCCTTTTATAGCTCTATTAAAAGCAAATGTATTAGAAAAAGAAAACAATAATATTTGGCCAATTGTAATTAAGAAAATACTTAAGGCCATTATGGTTATTGATTTTGAAATTAATAAACAAAAGAACCCGAGTGTCATGAACACAGATCCTGATAAAATTATTTTAGTGTCTTTGTATTTTTTTGTTTCCAAAAAACCTATTAATGGCATTTCGAATAAAAATATAATAATACCATTAAGCGAAAGCAGAAGTCCTATTTCGATTTCACTTAGCTTCAGTTTTTCAGTATTATACAAAGGGATTGTTGTAAATAATTGAAAAAATAAGAAGGCAGTTATGAAACTAGCAAATAAGAAGAGCACAAAGTTCTTGTCGTAAATGTTACTTTTTTGTATTAGAGTTTTATTTTCTTTTTTGCGAAGTATTGTTTTTCTTGCTTTGTAAATTTTACTTTCATCTATGAGTAACATAAATGTTGTTATAGCTATAATACAAGTTAAACCATCAATCCAAAATAATAAATCATAATTGTCTTTTTGAATTAGCATACCTGCAATTATAGGTCCCGAAACTATACCTAGATTTACAGCAAGTCTAATGAGTGTTAATGCTCTTGTTCTATTTTGATCATTAGTAAAGTTAGAAACCGCAACATACATTGCTGGTTTGTACATGTCTGCAATTGCTGTGATTAAAAACAAACCAACACATAACTCGACAAAATCATATAAAAACATTAATGCGATTATTCCAAATCCAGTTAAGAAGAGGCTTGAGAGCATTATGGTGTAATAACCTATTTTATCAGTCAATTTACCACCTATCCACGATCCTGTTAATGATCCAAGACCTATGCATGCCATCATCCATCCAATTTCATTGAATGAAAAGAAAAATTCCTCATGTAAATATTTTGTCAGGAAGGGCATAACCATGGCGCCCGTTCTGTTGATATAAGTAATGAGCGTTAATACCCATATTTCACGAGAAAATCCTTTAAAATTGTCTATATAGGAATTAAAATAACGTTGCATTGTTTTGGGGCTTAGGTCTTAAAAAAAATAGTCGAGAATTTTCTAAAAGAAAATGTAGGAACTAGTAGATTTTTTTGACTTTTTTAGAACGATCAGCTACGTATGAAACAAGCCAAGCGATTTGTCCTTCTTTTGCAAAGTATAATTTTTTGTTATTCACTTCAGGTATAGCTTCAAGGCATACTAATAAAATATTGCTACCTGAGATTAGATATTTTTGCGAATATGTTTTTAAAACTTTTTCAATGTCTTTGTCGGTTTTTGCAAGTTCTTCAAATCGTTTGAAATTATTTTTCAAAATCGCATCATAGTTTATTACATCTTCTAGCTTAAATTCATTGAAAGTTTCCTTTGCAGCCCCATTATATAAGGTATAAAATGCCCAAACTGCACCACCTGACATATAAACTTTTTCTTTTTCCAGAGCTGTTGGTTTTGAGCCATACATAACGTTTACTTGTTCGCGAAGTGTAGGTAAAAATCCAAAAGACTTAATGTTGAACTCGTTAATTTCATCATTCCTAGTTTTTTTGAGAACAGCTTCTGTTAATGTTATTGTACCGTAATTCAAGCTAAGTGGGAAAAACACAAAATTTTCACTGTTGTAAACATCTACATATCCTCCTTTTGTATTTCCTCCTCCAATATCTAAAACCATCGAGTCTTTATAATCAACTGGTGGAATACAACCTTTTAAAAGCATTTTTCCTTCCATTTGAGCATCGATAAATTCCATTTCTTTACCAATTGCAGCCTTAACTTTATCTACAAGTGCTTGAGTATTTTTTGCCATTGCAACACCTGAAGAGCCTACAATGAAAATGTTTCCATCAGCCACTCCAATTTCGTTTTTAATTTTTTTGTAATTATTTGTTATTACGGTTGTTGCACGATCTATATCTTCTGGAATTAAGTTTCCATCTATCGAAATCCCTTTTGCTAAAGCAACATTTTCAGTCCAATAGGATTTTATGTTAAAACCTCCTTTTTTAATGTTGTAAACATCTATTACAGACATTTTGATTCCTTTACTTCCTACTTCAATTCCTGCAAAAATATTTTCTTGTGAAAAGAGTATTGGTTGAACTAATAATAATAAGGCTATTGTAAAATGTAGTCGTAAACTTTTCATAAGCGTAGCTTTAGGTTAAATTTGTTACTAGGCTTCCAAAAATATTAAAATTTTGTTAATATAAAAGTTAAAATTGGTAATAATAAAAAAATCCGTCAATAAGACGGATTCTAAATAAGGATATTTTCAATCGTTAAACCTTCATTATTTCAGCTTCTTTGATTGCTAAATGCTCATCTATTTTTTTGATAAAAGCATCTGTTAATTTTTGTACATTTTCTTCAGCAGTTTTACAAATGTCTTCAGAAGTGCCATCTTTTTCTAGTTTTTTGATATCTGTGTTAGCGTCTTTACGTGCATTACGAATACCAATTTTTGCATCTTCTGCTTCTGCTTTAGCTTGCTTTACTAAATCTTTACGACGTTCCTCTGTTAAAGGTGGTACAGAAATGATAATGTTATCACCATTGTTCATTGGGTTGAATCCAATGTTTGCAATCATAATTGCTTTTTCAATAGGTTGTAACATGTTTTTTTCCCAAGGAGTAACTGTAATAGTTCTTGCATCGGGTGTATTTATGTTTGCAACCTGCGATAAAGGTGTTTGTGATCCATAGTAATCTACAAATACACCACCTAACATTTGTGGTGATGCTTTACCCGCACGAATATTTAAAAATTCTTTTTCTAAGTGAGCAATAGAGCCTTCCATAGATTCTTTAGTGCTGTCTAGTATAAAATTAATTTCTTCAGTCATTTTTTAGATTATTAAATTATTAGAGTGTTAGACTTTTTTATTAGTAAGACTAACTTGTCTAAATTCATTAAAAATTATATATTAACTACAGTTCCTACGTTTTCTCCTTTGCAAATTTTTAATAAGTTGCCTTCCTTGTTCATGTCAAAAACAATTATTGGTAATTTATTTTCTTGACTTAAAGTAAAAGCAGTAGTATCCATTACATTTAATCCTTTGGCAAGAACATCTTCAAAAGAAATGTAATCGAATTTAACAGCATCAGGGTTTTTTTCTGGATCTGCATTATAGACGCCGTCTACACGTGTTCCTTTTAAAATAACATCTGCATCTACTTCAATTCCTCTTAATACAGCAGCAGTATCGGTAGTAAAGTAAGGGTTTCCTGTTCCAGCACCAAATATTACGATGCGATTTTTTTCTAAATGCCTAACTGCTCTACGTTTAATATAAGGTTCTGCAATAGCTTCGATTTTTAAAGCAGTTTGCAATCGAGTTAACATTCCTTTTTCTTCTAATGCGCCTTGTAGTGCCATTCCGTTAATAACTGTGGCAAGCATTCCCATGTAATCTCCTTGAACGCGATCCATACCATTACTTGCGCCAGCAACACCTCTAAAGATGTTTCCTCCACCAATAACGATTGCTATTTCTACTCCTAAATCATGAATTTGTTTTATTTCCTCAGCATATTCGCTAAGTCTTTTTGGATCAATACCATATTGGCGTTCTCCCATTAGTGCTTCTCCACTTAATTTTAGAAGTATTCTTTTGTATTTCATTTTACATTGTTTAGCAGTGCAAATATAGATATTATCTGTGATTTTAGAAATACTGTTTTTAGGTTGTTTTTTCTTCTGAATGCAAGTATTTTTCTATCAAATAATGGCCAAGATAAATTAAAGGTGTTAATACAATGGCTATAATTAGTTTAAAAGAATATCCTGAAAGAGACATATTGATGTAGTCTTTTGTTGAAATTTTTCCAGTTAACCAAAAGGCAATACCAGAAACGATAAAGCTGTCTATTAATTGCGAAATAACTGTTGATCCAGTGCTTCGTAGCCAAATCATTTTTTTTCCTGTTTTGTTTCTGAGAATCCAGAATACAGATGCATCAACTAATTGAGAAACCAAAAAGGCAATGATACTGGCTACCATTATGAATAGACCTTGGCCGAAGACTGCAAAAAATTGAGAATCGTTTACGGTTTGTCCGGTTTCAAATGCAGGAATTTTTGTTCCAATAAATAACAATATGATGCAATAAGCAATGAGTCCAGCTGTGATGAATGATAATTTTTTTACACCATCTTTTCCAAAATGTTCGTTTATTAAATCAGTGGTGAGGAAAACAACTGGCCAAGGTAAAATGCCAATGCTCATTAAAAAAGGTCCAATTTGGATTAGTTTTCCGCCAATTAATTCTGCAACTATAGCGTTAGTTATAAATATTCCGGCTAGAATTATGAATACTATATCTTTCTTGGTTTTAAACATAAAATTTTATTCAAAAGTAAATATCTTACAATTTTAGTAAATTTGAATCAAACTAATTTCCTAACAATGAAAAAAACAATTGGAATTATTATAATGGGATCAATTTTAACAATGGCAAATGCTCAAACGAATCCTCTTTTGAAAGAATGGACTGGTATTTATGGAGGTGTTCCTGCTTTTGATACTTACCAGGTTTCTGATTTTAAACCGGCTTTTGATGTAGCAATTCAAGAGCGAATTCAAGGGTTAGATGCTATTGCAAATAATGCAGCAAAACCAACTTTTGAAAACACAATCGTGGCTTTAGAAAAAGTGGGCGATAAATTGAAACGTATTTCAGTAGTGTATGGCATTTATGGGTCGAACATTACTTCTCCAGAATTCAATAAAGTACAATCAGAAATGGAACCTGTTTTGGCTGATTTGAGCAGTCAGTATTATCAAAATGAAAAATTATTTCGTCGTGTAGAAACAATTTATAAATCGGCTGAAATGAAAAAACTTACGCCAGAACAGCAACGTTTAGTTTGGGTATATTATAAAAACTTTGTTAAGCAAGGTGCTCAATTATCGGCTTCAGACAAACAAAAAGTAAAAGAAATAAACGCTCGATTATCGGTTTTATTCACTCAGTTTAGTGATAATTTGTTGGCAGATGAAAACGACCAATATGTTGCATTAACTAAAGAATCCGATTTTGCTGGATTACCAGATGGAATTGTTAGAGCGGCAAAAGCGGAAGCTAAAGAACGAAATTTGACTGTTTTGGGATGCATTGGTAATACACGTTCTTTTGTGGATCCGTTTCTAACGTTTTCACCTAATCGCGAGTTACGTGAAAAAGTATTTGAAATGTTTGTAAAACGTGGAGATAACAATGATGCACATGATACTAAAAAGATTTTAACAGAGATTCTTAAATTACGTGCTGAAAAAGCAAAGATAATGGGATTCCCAACTTTTGCACATTGGAATTTAACCGATAGGATGGCTAAAACTCCAGAAAATACTATGAAGTTAATGGAATCTGTTTGGAAGCCAGCTATAGTTCAGGTACAAAAAGATGTTGCAGAAATGCAAAAAATTGTTGATGCTGAGGGAGGTAAATTTAAAATAGAACCTTGGGATTATCGTTATTATGCAGAAAAAGTACGTAAATCTAAATACGATTTAGATCAAAATGAAATTAAAGAATATTTGCAGTTGGATAAACTACGTGAAGGTATGTTTTGGGTAGCTGGGCAATTGTTCGGGTTAGAATTTAAACCAGTTGCCAATATTCCGGTTTTTAATCCTGATGTTAAAGTTTGGGAAGTAACCTATAAAGCAACTGGTCAAAAAGTAGGATTGTGGTATTTTGATCCTTATGCACGCAAAGGAAAGCGTTCTGGAGCTTGGATGAATGCCTATCGTAACCAGCATAAAATTGATGGAAATGTATTGACAATAGTATCTAATAACTCTAATTTTATAAAAGGAGTAGAGGGAGAGCCTGTGTTGATTTCATGGGATGATGCTAATACTTTATTTCATGAATTTGGACATGCATTACACGGATTGTGTTCAAATGTTACGTATCCGTCACTTTCAGGTACAGCTGTAGCTAGAGATTATGTGGAGTTTCCTTCTCAAGTTTTAGAGCGTTGGTTGTCTACTCCAGAGGTGTTGAATAAGTTTGCATTGCATTATAAAACAAATCAACCAATTCCACAAAGTTTAGTTGAGAAGATAGAGAAGGCGGCTACTTTTAATGAAGGGTTTGCTACCGTAGAAACGATTTCGAGTTCATTAGTAGATATGAAATTACATTTAGCAGGATCTAAAACAATCGATCCAACAAAGTTTGAAAAAGATTTTTCGGAAGAATATAAAATGCCTAAAGAAATAGTTTTACGTCACCGTATTCCGCAATTTGGGCATATTTTTTCTAGTGATGGTTATGCAGCTGGATATTATAGTTATTTGTGGGCAGATGTTATTTCAGCTGATGCTACAGAAGCTTTTTTAGAAGCTAAAGGTGGCTTTTATGATAAAAACGTAGCTAAGAAATTATATGATCATGTGTTTAGTGTTGGAAATACAATAGATCAAGCAGAAGGCTATCGCGCTTTTAGAGGAAAAGATCCAAAATCAGATGCTTTGATGAAAGCTAGAGGATTTAAAGAATAGTTTATAAAACAAAAAAGAGACTTCAATTGAAGTCTCTTTTTATTTATTGTAATTTGTAGATTAACCTAAAGTAACTCTTTTGAAACCTGTGATTTCAACATTGAATCCTTTAACGTAATCACTAACTTTTTTACTATCATCTTTGATGAAGTTTTGATCTAATAAAGCTTTTTCTTGATCTAAAGTAGTATTGTCAGAAATGAAACGTTGGATTTTTCCAGGAATAATTTTATCCCAAATTTGCTCTGGTTTACCTTCAGCTTTTAATTCGGCTTTAGCATCTTCTTCAGCTTGTTTTAATACTTCTTCAGTTAATTGAGAATAAGAAATATATTTAGGAACATTTTTCAATGTTTTTCCTAAACGTTGTGCTTCTTCATTTTCTTTTTCAATTACAGCAATACGTGCAGCAAGTTCAGAAGCAACGAAAGCAGGATCAAAATCTTTGTAAGATAAAGTGTCAGCTCCCATTGAAGCAACTTGCATAGAGATGTCTTTAGTTAAAACATCAGCATTAGCAATTGGAGCAGAAATTGCAGTTAAAGCAGCAATTTTGTTCACGTGAACATAAGATCCAACGAAAGCACCTTCTAAGATTTCAAAACCACCGATTTCGATTTTTTCACCGATAACACCAGTTTGTTCGATTAATTTTTCAGCAACAGTGATTCCGTTAAAATCTGAAGCTAAAAATTCTTCTTTAGAAGAAAAGTTAATAGCTCTTTCAACTAAATCTTTTGCTAAAGCTACGAAAGCTTCATTTTTACCTACGAAGTCAGTCTCACAGTTTAAAGTGATGATAGCTCCTTTAGTGTTGTCTGCATTGATAAAAGAAACAGCAGCTCCTTCAGAAGACTCGCGGTCAGAACGGTTAGCAGCCACTTTTTGTCCTTTTTCTCTAAGGATTTGGATAGCTTTATCGAAATCTCCTTCAGCTTCAACTAAAGCTTTTTTACAGTCCATCATTCCGGCACCTGTAGTTTGTCTTAATTTATTTACGTCTGCAGCAGTAATTGTTGCCATAGTGTTTTAAATTTTTAAGTTTTTTTAAAAGTAAAAAATTCCAATCTTCAAATTCCAAGTTCCAATTTTAAGAAATCATCAAATTTGATAATTCGTTGGAACTTGGAATTGAGATTGGAATCTATTTTATTTATTCTTCTGAAGCTGCAGTTGTAGTTTCAACTTTTGCTTCTTCAGTAGCTTCTACTTCTTTGTCTGAAGTTCTGTTAGATAAACCTTCAGTGATAGCAGCAGTAACTAATGATAATACTTTGTCAATTGATTTTGAAGCATCATCGTTTGCAGGGATTACATAGTCAACTTGACGTGGGTCAGAGTTTGTATCAACCATTGCAAAAACTGGAATGTTTAATTTTTGAGCTTCTTTTACTGCGATGTGTTCAGCTTTGATATCAACTACGAATAATGCAGCTGGTAATCTAGACATATCAGCGATAGAACCTAAGTTCTTCTCTAATTTTGCACGTAGACGCTCAATTTGTAATTTCTCTTTTTTAGAAAGAGTGTCAAATGTACCGTCTTTCTTCATTCTGTCGATAGAAGCCATTTTTTTAACAGCTTTACGAATTGTAACGAAGTTTGTTAACATACCACCTGGCCATCTTTCAGTGATGTATGGCATGTTTGCAGCCGCTGCTTTTTCAGCAACGATGTCTTTAGCTTGTTTTTTGGTAGCAACGAATAATACTTTTCTACCAGATGCAGCGATTTTTTTCAAAGCTTCGTTAGCTTCTTCAATTTTAGCTGCAGTTTTATATAGATTGATAATGTGGATACCATTACGCTCCATATAGATGTAAGGAGCCATGTTTGGGTCCCATTTTCTAGTCATGTGTCCAAAATGAACACCTGCTTCTAGTAATTCTTTAACTTCTACTTTATTTGCCATTTTGTAATAGTTTACGTTCTGTTGAATTAGCAATGGATAAGTAGCGATTTATAATCAGGTCTTAACCATTTAGATGCTAAACTAATCTCCGACCTCAGTACGGAAAAGCAACAATAACTTAGTTTTAATAAATAATAATAAATATTAACGTTTAGAGAATTGGAATCTCTTACGAGCTTTCTTCTGACCGAATTTTTTACGTTCAACCATTCTAGGGTCTCTCGTTAATAATCCTTCTGGTTTTAAGATTGCTCTGTTTCCTTCTCCAACTTCGCACATAGCGCGAGCAATAGCCATACGAACAGCTTCTGCTTGACCTGTAGTACCACCACCATAAACATTGATTTTAACATCATAGTTTGAAGCGTTTTCAGTCATTGCAAGAGGTTGCATAACTTTGTACTGTAAAGTTGCAGTAGGGAAATAAGCATTAAATGCTCTTTTGTTTACAGTGATGTTTCCTGTACCTTCTGATACATAAACACGTGCCACGGCACATTTTCTTCTACCGATTTTGTGAATAACTCCCATTACTTAAGATCGTTTAGATTAACGGTTTTAGGTTGTTGAGCAGCATGTTTGTGCTCTGGACCTACATTTACATTTAAATTACGGAATAACTCAGCACCTAATTTGTTTTTAGGTAGCATTCCTTTTACAGCTTTTTCTACTAATAATGCAGGGTTTTTTTGTTGCATTACTTTAGCTGTTAAAAATCTTTGTCCTCCTGGGTAACCTGTGTGGCGAACGTAAGTTTTGTCTGCCAATTTGTTTCCAGTTAGATTGATTTTTTCTGCGTTGATAATGATTACGTTATCTCCACAGTCCACGTGCGGTGTATAACTTGGCTTGTACTTACCTCTTAAAAGCATCGCAACTTTTGTAGCAAGACGACCTAAGTTATGACCTTCAGCATCAACAACAATCCACTGTTTGTTTACAGTAGCTTTGTTTGCCGAAATTGTCTTGTAGCTTAATGTGTTCACAATAATTACTTTTTAATTAAACATTCCATTCCCAATTAAGGGAGTGCAAAAGTACAATTATTTATTTATAAAGCAAATAGCATTTTAAATTTTCTTTTTTTATTGCCTTTCAATTGGTTACAAGGATTGAGGTAAATGTTTCTTTTTAAACTATAATTCATTTAATAATGACAATCGAATTTATCCAACCAAAAGAAATTTTATTTTAGTATTTTTACGCTATATATAATGTAATAGATGAAGCCAAAAGCCACATTAAAGCAAATTGCTGCAGATTTAGGTGTTTCAGTATCCACTGTTTCAAAAGCGCTAAGCGATAGTCCTGAGATTAGTATTGCTACTCGGGATAAAATTAAAGAGTTTGCGAAGCTTAGAAATTACAAACCTAATAGTATGGCTCAAAATTTAAAGAGACAACGTACTAATACTATTGGTGTTATTATACCTAATATTTTGAATCCTTTCTTTGCAAAGGTGTTTAGTGGTATAGAAAAATATGCTAATGACAAAGGTTATAATGTTATTACTTATATATCTAATGAGTCAATGGAAAAGGAGAAACAAGCTATGCATATGTTGAGCAACGGTACTGTAGATGGTTTTATTTTATCTATTGCAGAAGAAACACAAATGCAAAACGAAATGTCACACTTTAAAGAAGCTATTAAAGATGGTATTCCTATCGTGATGTTTGATAGAACTTCAGATAATGTAGAATGTGATAAAGTTATAGTTGATGATTATGACTCCGCAGTGCATGCAACACAACATTTAATAAATACAGGCTGTAAACGTATTGCGCTTTTATCTTGTGATGCTAGTTTGAGTGTTTCTCAATTGAGAGCCAATGGTTATTATGATACATTAAAAGAAAATAATATTGCAGTAGCAGATGAATTGGTAATTATGACGGATACTGTTGAAGAATATGATGAAAGATTAACTCATTTAATTGATAATGTTTCTTTTGATGGAATTTTTGCTTTGGATGAACACGCCTCTACTTTAGCGATGAAGTTAGCTGTTAAGAAAGGAATAAAAATCCCGGATGAATTACAAATTGTAGGTTTTGCCGATGGGGCTTGGTCAAGACGATTAACACCAAGTTTAGCTACAATAAGCCAGCACGGACCACAAATTGGAGCCGAGGCTGCTAAACTTTTAATAGACCGTATTGAAAAGAAAGCAGAGAAAAATGTCTACAAAACGACTGTGATAAAAACAGAGTTGCGTTATAGAGATTCTGTGAAGAAACCGGTTTAATTTTCAAATATAAAATTTGTTTCTCTGTAAATTTTTATTTCTTTAATGAGATTAAATTCAACTTCATTTTTTTTTGCTATTTGCAATATGTTTTCAATTTTGCAATCTTCGGATAAAATCATGTAGATTTTAGACTTAATGCTTTTTTCTTTAATCTGATTAAATAATGATTCAAAATATTCAAAATTTTGCCCACAAAACCACGCTTGTTCTTTTATACTTTTAGGATTTTTTGGGTAATATGGTGGATTAATAATGATGAAATCAAAATTAATATCTTCAATTTTTTCGAATAAGTCAGAATAGTAAATATTTACAGAGGCATTGTTTTGAATACAATTTTTATTTAAAAATTCTAATGCTTTCAAATTTATATCTGTAGCTGTTACTATTGCACCTCTTTTATAAGCATAAATGGAAATTATACCACAGCCACAACCAAGTTCAAGTAGTTTTTTATTACTCAAATTTATTGTGGAGATAAAATCAAGTAAGATCTTTGTGCTAAATGTTAAATGTGGAGGAAAAACATCAGGATGTACTTTTACACAAATATTTTCATAGCAATAATTTCTTGGTTTTGAATAATATAAGTTTGAACCAAGTTTTAAAAAAGGATGAGTTATTTTTTTAATTATATTTCTCATTATTCAGAATAAAAACCTTCAATTTCTGGTTGACGGTATTTCCATATTTTATGTAATGCTTTTATTTCGTAAGGGAAATGATAGAAATTTGTTTTGTATCGTATACCAGATATGGTTTGTAAAACTTTCTTTTTATATCCTCGAATTCTGAAATCAGAAGCGGTGGGATAATATCCATTTAAAACGGTTTCGAAATTTTTGATTGTGTCAATCATATAAGGTTTTAACCATGGTGTTAATGGGTTTTTACGTAAATCGAAATTTTCCCAACTTGGCGAAATCCAATCTTCTAATTGTTCGGGAAAATGAAAGCCAGCATCAAGTATTTGTTGGTATAATTCTGATCCTTCAGTGGGAACAGGACTAAATAAATATATTATTATTTCAGATTTAGGATTGATGGATTTAATTTCTTTTATGAAATTAATATCCCACAAGATTTGGTCGTAAACTTCCTTTTCCGTTGGAGCAGGCATTCCTAATACGAAAGATAACTCTGGAATGATGTCGACCTTCTTCATCCGCAAGACAAAATCTTTAATCATTTGTCCGGTTTGTGTTCCGCCTTTATTCATTTGTTTTAAAACAGCATCGTTACCCGTTTCAGCACCTAAAAATATCATTTTACAGCCAGCTTTGCGCATCAGTTTTAAGTCATCGTCTGAATACATGTTTATGGTGTCAATTCTACCTTCGCCCCAATAACTTATGTTATCATTTAAAATGAGTTCTGAAAATTCTAAGACGCGTTTTTTGGAGGTAAAAAAATTATTATCGTGAAATTCAATGGCGTCAATTTTATATTTTTCCTTGAAATACTTCACATCTTCATAAATACGAGTAGCTGACATACCTTTCCATTTCGCATTATAAATTGGTACTACTGCACAAAATGAACATGAAAAAGGACAACCCATGCTAGAATGATAGGACAAGGTTTTGTTTCCCATAAATGTTTTTGCTAAATAATTTCTAACAGGATAAAAAGTATTTAAATAGTCGTATGGAAATTTTGGTAAAGTGTCTTGATCGAGTAATGCTTCTACACAATTTTTAATGATTTTGCCTTCTTTGTCTTTAAAAATAAGATTCTTTATTGAAGGCAATTGTTCTAAATCGTTGAATTCTAATGCTTTTAAAAGTTCAGGAAATGTATTGTCGCCTGGCCCGTTAATTACATAATCGACATAGCCAGAATGTAAGCAAACTTTATATTGATTGGATGCAAAATAACCACCCCAAATTGTTGTTACTTCTGGAAATTGTTCTTTTATTTTTTTAGTGAACGGAATCGCTTGACGCAATTGAGGACCCGGCATAACCGTGGAACCAAAGTATTTAAACTCTCCAGTTTTTAAATAACTTTCAATTTTTCCCCAAGGATTTATTTCCAAATTTCCATCCACAAAAACATATTCATATCTTCCATGTATTGAGGCGCCAACTTGCAGTATAGAATTAGGAATTCGATGTTTGCCGTTAGCACTACGTGGGTTGAATATGATGATTTTTCTTTTCATTTCTAAAATGCACTACAACATCTACTGCATGCTGGTAATTGACCTCCATTGTTAATCAAGTCATCTCTAAAATTATTTAAAACATTTGAATTCCAAATTTGTTTTAGAGTTTCAGTATTTAAATTTCCTAAATTTAAATTATAGCATCTACCATGAGAGGGAATTACACTTCCATCTGATTTTATCATGATATTTGAGAAAACATCATTACAAACTTTACCTATTTTTTTCTCTGATTTTAAATAAAACTCATCTAGTTTGGTTTTACTGTCAATTTCAGGTGAGAAACTTATTTGGAAATTGAATTTTTCCTTTTTTATTTCATTGATTTCATTCCAAAGCAAATCTAAATTATAATTGTCAATATTAATTTCTTCAACATTTGATGCTGTTGCTTTGTATTTAGTTCTCCAGATTAAATTGTGAGTATCAGCAACAGATTGTGTTGTAAAATTGGTGTGCATAAACCCAATCTGTTTTAGTGGGAAACCTTTAAAATATGTTGCAAATTCTTTCAAGTAACCAATATTCCATTCTGTAATTACACAAAAAACGGATATGGATTGTTTTGGATTTATTTTTAAAATTTCTTCAATTCCTTCAACTGCCTTTTGAAAAGATTTTGCATGTCCTCTAATAAGATTATGAATTTTTTCTGGTCCATCTAATGAAATGAATAAGTCTGACAATCCACCTGTAACTAATTTTGAAGCATTTTGTTTTAAAGTTAATGCGTTTGTAGTTATAGATGTTTTTATGTTTTTACTTTTAGCATATTCTAAAGATTCATGTAGATAGGGATACACTAATGGTTCTGTAAATGCGTAACCTAACTTCGATTTTGGATAATATAGTGCCATTTGATCTATGATTTTCTTTATCAAATCTAATGGCATATTTAAAGGTTGTGTTCCTATTAGGTTTTGAGCAAAATTAGTTTCTAAAGTTTTTGTGCCTACATCACACATTTTACAATGTAAATTGCACACATTGTTTACACCTAAGACAATCCATTCTGGTGAGAAAAAATAGTTTTTAGGTAAAACTTTTTGGTTAATTTTTTTTAGAAAATTGTCTATCATTAAAAACTAATATTATACTTTAAAGCTCTATATGAATATCTGAAACTATTTGGGTTGTTTCTAAAACTCAAATCTAACACAATATTTCCATTGGAAGTAATTTCTGTAATATCTGATTTATTAGCATTTATTTGGGATGTAGTATTTCCTCCCCAACCAATAAAATAATTACCGTTGTTTAATTTTTGAGCTGATCCCATAATGTCGAAATATCTTCCTGTTTCGGAATATTCATTTACAATAGTTGCTGTATGATTTGTATCGTCAATGTCAAATTCTACAATTCTAGATTGTTGTGGATTTTTAGTAACACCATTGTCAAAAAGTAATAAATTACCATTGCTTAAAATCGTAGCATGATGTGGATGCGAAATAATATTGTTTCCTGTTAAGTTGAAATCGCTATTACTTCCGCCAAAGCGCCACATAATTTGTACGTTGTTTCTATTGATTTTAAAAACTTGATTGATATGTCTTCCTGAAACGATAAAATTATTATCTATTGGATCAATGTTAATCGAATTAAAATGTAAATAATCCACTCTTGAATTGGTTGCAAATTGTTGGTAATAAATAGGATCAGTATGTTGTAAAAATTCTGGAAAATCTGCCGAATTCCATTCGAATACAACTTGCCCATTTAGAATTTCTTGGAAAACAAAATCAACTAATTCAACAGCACTCGATCCGCCATAAGAAGCCATATCAACACCAGGACGATAGACATAAGCAGGTAGAATGTAATGATTGTCATTTAAATAAATAAAATCATGATTGTCTGTTCTTATGTAACTATGATTGTTCTGAGGTAATAATTCAAGTTCATTAATTTCTTCAAATTTTTCATTCATAATAACGACTTTGCCTAAGGTATTGTCGTTATATGAAAATCTTTTTTGGTTTGTATTCGTTTCAAAATACTTGAAATTAATAATTTGATTGTTGTTTTTTTTGTAATAAACTGGAAACCCATCATTGTTTAAAATGGCAATATAATTTGTTAAATTAGGATTGTTATTTGATAAGTGAAATTGGTTAATTAAAATATATCCATCTGATGGATTATTTTTAGTAATTACATTTATATTAGGCATGTCTTCGGGCATGTAATGAACAGTATAAATTAAAGCTTCAGCATTTTCATTATATGATTTAATAACTATATCGTCGCCAGGATTTAATTTTATACTAGTTGTTTTTGTAATTACTTTTTGATCATTGATATAAATTACTTTTTTAGAATCGAAATTATCAATAATAATGTCAATTAAATTTAAAGTGTTTAAAGATGTTATGCGATAATCTTTAACGGAAGAATCGAATGCGGGATAAATTTCACCAGTTGAAATATGAAAAGAAGAAATTGAATTATCAATTTTATTATCATCTTCTTCAGAACAAGAAAGAAACAGGTATGGTATTAAAATTAATAAAAAATTAATAATGTTTCTCATTTTTATTTTCTCTTAATATTAAAAACAAATATAACCATTGTGATATACATACAGAAATTACTATACCTAAAATTCTTAAGTATGGAATGAGAATTAAGGCAATAGCAAAATTTAAAATGATACTAATGAAGCTATAAAGCATTACAAATTTTTCTTTTTCTTTTCGATAAAATTGTAAAATATCAATTGTGTAAAGAAAAGTTGGTATGGTTGATAAAGCTGCAAATAAATAAATGAGTTTGGAGAATTCGATTTGAAGTGATTTTTTTAAAAAAATCCAAATTATAATAGTTGCTATGCTTGTTATTGGAATTGTAAAAAGTAAAATTTTTGATTTTATTTTTGAAATGGAATTTTCTGGTAAACGAAATAAATGTTTGTTAATGGGTAAAACTAAATAAGCAGGAATGGATTGAAGAATAATAAAGCAATTCATTAAAATTTGATATTCGGATAATTCTTTTTTTGTGAAAAAATAATTAACTAAATAAATATCACATTTTGAGGCTAACCATCCACTAAAACCAATTAAAAAAAATGGAAAGGTCTTTATTAGATTTTTAATTGAAAAATTTAATGAAACATTCTTAAGATTTGGTTTAATGCAGAAAAATAATATTAGATTTTTAATTAAAAAACTAAAGCAAAATAGTAACAAAATTGAAGGTAATTCGAAATTTGGAATTAAATAAAAACCTGATAAAATGATAGTGATTCCAATTATTTCAGATGTAAATTGTAATTCTAGTTTTTGCTTATAAACTACTAATATTTCAAAGCTGTTATAGATGAAAATTAGAATTAACAATATAATTGAATAAAGCGAAATAGCCTTTGAAAAAAAAGCAAAAAAAGTTAAACTTGGAAGTAATAACGTACTTCGTTCGATCAAATTGGAATAAAATATCGACAGATAATTAGATGTGTTTTTACTTAATTCTTTTATTAAATAATTTTGTCCCGACCATTTCGCAATAAAGGCAAGAAAATAAATCCAGATAGAAATTGAAATAAATGTTCCCCAATTTTCTTTTCCATAAAACTTTACTCCTGAAAAAAGAAGTAAGAAATTGAAAAGAGGTAATGAAACCAATTTTAAAATACTATAGAGAAGCTGTAAAATTCTATTCATTGTATAGTTTTAAATAGTTCTCTACAGTTTTTTCAACAACATATGGATTTATGTGTTTTTCAGAAAAATGCATTGTTAATGCTTTTTTGCAAGCCAAAATTATTTCTTCTTTGGTTTCAGTAATTAGCCAGTTTTTCATAGAAAAAGCACAACCTACATTTTTAGAAACTATAAAGGTTTTACTCTCTAAGGCTTCTGGAAAAATCATTCCAAAACTTTCGTAATTACTAGTATGCAAAAGTACTTTTGCTTTAGAAAGATACTCTAATGTTTTTTGATACGATAATAATCCAGTTAGTGTAATGGTGTTTTCAAGGTTTAGTCTTTTTATTTTCTCTTGTAATTTCTCTTTTTCAATACCATCTCCTATCAATATAACTTTTAAAGAAGTACTTTTATTTATTTCAAAAATAACATCAATAAAAAGCTCATAGTTTTTTAATGTGATTAATGAACCAACACCAATTATATCAATGGTTTTTATTGTTGAATTTAAAAAACGTTTTTTTGTTATTCCCCAAGGAATAATTTTAGATTCTATGTTGTAGTTTTTAAATAATTCATCATGATGATTTTTTGAAAGTGTAACTATTTTAGTAGCATTCTTGTTTAAAAAAAGAGCATATTTATTTTTGAAAACATCTAGTCCCATGGCTGTAACTATAGAGTTGATGTTTTTCTTTGTTGTGAAATATTGACCAATTAATGAGCATTCACCAATCCAAAAACTATGTAGAATATCAATAGGACATTCTTGGTGAATTTTTTTTAAAGTTGAATAAGCTTTTTGCCAAACAAAAATCTTTTTAAGTTTTGAGTTTCTACCATTTAACGGAATTATAATACAATTATGCCAATTGTAACTTTTATTGTTGAAAGGAAATTGAAAAGCAATAATTGTAATTTTTAATTGAGGTTCTTCATTTTTTAAGGCAAAAATATATTCTTGAAGTGCAGGAATAGTTGTTGTGTCTTGTTCGTTCTGAGCAAAACCAGGCGTTAATAAGACAATATGTTTAACTTTACTTTCCAAATTAAAATGTGTCTAAGTCAGCATAATTAAATTCAAAATCTTCTATGTTTATAGGTTCTAAAGGAAGATAGCCAATTAGCCATGAAGGTTTTGTAGTTTTGATTTTTGAAAGTATTTCATATTCTCGTGAATCTATTACAACTTGAAATAAAATTTCATTAATACCTAAAAAAGCCGCTATTTTTTTTAATTTTTTTAAAGCCAATTTAAAATTTTGATCAGACTTAGATGAAAAGTGTCCTACGTGTAAAATGGAATCAATTTTAATCCAAAAATTACAATCATGTAATTCAATAAAAAAATGATGATTAAAACTATTTTTATAAACAATAAAATCTCTATTGTAGTTTTGTTTGAATTTGTTAGAGTAATCTGCTCTAGGGTTTAATGATTCAAATCTTCTCAAATAATTTTCGCATATCTTTTGATACAAACTATTAAAGTATGTCTTCTTAGCTATTTTTGCTATTGGAAACGCAACTGTTTTAAAATGGAAACGTTGCATTTTTTTGTGTTCTAACCAATCAAGTTTTTTTGTACTGTGATATGTATTTTCACTGTGATATGCATACACCATTTTAATTCCTTCGGCACGCATAAGTTCATATGATTTTAAAGCTAAATTATAATGTAATCCTTTGTTTTGATATTCTTTTAAGGTAAACGAATCGCAAGCATGTGCTGCAAAAATTGTTGAAGAACTAGAAGTAAATTTCTGGGGAATGGCACCATAAAAAGCTACTGGTTTATTGTTGTGATATGCTAAAAAGCATATGTTTTTAATTCCTAAATAAGAAGTATTGTATTTGTTTTTTAGATAGTGAATTGTTTTTTTTTTATTAAAAACATTCAAAAATAAATATTGAAGATCTTTTAAACTCTCTTCACTAAGTCTTTTATATGTAAAATTTAAGTTCTCCATACTACAAATATTTTCCTTTCAACAAATACACTAATTGCATCTTGAAATTTATATGAGGATTGATTACGAATCGATTTCTTAAAAGCGGATTGTTCTTTTCGTTTTCAGTATTATAATCAACCAAAAGAATCCTTTTGAAGCCAATTTTTTCTGAATAGTTTATTAATTCAGAATTGTAAGAGCCAAAAGGAAATGCAAAATCTAAAATTGGTTTTTCACAAATAGATTCCAATACTTTTTTTCCTTTTAAAACTTCAAGTGTAGCTTCTTCAAAAGTAATACTATTCAAATTTGCGTGTGTATAACCATGTGAACCAATTTTGAAAAGCGGTTTTTTTGCTACTTCTTTTATTTGATTATAATTCATTAGTTCCCAATAGTCATTTAAGGGTTGTTGCTGAATGATTTTCCATTCATCTTTAAAAATATTTAATAATGGTTGGATTTCCTTCCAAGATAGTTTTTTGCATCTGTTTTTTAGTGAAATTCCATTATAAATAAATTCACCTTTATGGTTTTTAGAATAATGTTGATTTTCAAAAATAATGCTATTTTGATTACTATAAAATGAAACTAAATCTAAAAAATCGGGCCATAAAAAATTAGTATTATTATCCTGAATAGTAGTAATAAAAAAAGTTGCTGGGATTGAGTACTTTTCTAGAATAGGAATTGCATATTTGAAATTATTAGCATAACCGTCATCAAAAGTTATTGCTATATTTAAAGTGTTTGGTTTAAATTTTTTGTCATAAAAATCCTGTAGTGATATTATGTTGTAATTTTTAGAAATAAAATCTATAAATTGAGTAAAATATTTCTCTGAAACGAAACGACTGTTGTATTTTGTTTCTCCAGTTTTATCAATACCGTGAAATACAATTATTCTTTCTCTATAACGGTTTCTTAATAAATATTTACCCAATCCAATTTGGAAAATAAATAATTTAAGAAATAATAGAAGTCTGTATTTAATTTTAAGCAAAATCATATTGATTGTTTTTTGCTAATAATTTTATATAAAACCCAACCTTCTGGTAAATTATGGACAACCTTTAAATTGTAATTATTTATTAAATTATTCCAATTTATTATTGGATTTTTATCTTTCCATTGTTTTTCAAACTTAGTTGGGTGAAACAAAATAAACGCATCATTTGGGAAAGTTCTATATTCTTCTATCCATAAATTTTTATAATCAAAATTTAAACCTCTACCTTGTAAAGCTATATCTAAATCAAAACTATATAAAGTTTTATTTTGATAGTTTTCTAGTTTATAAGCAATTTCTCTCTCCAAATGATTCCTTTCTAAAATAGGCTTCAAACTAAAATAGCATAATATAAGTTGAATTGTTATAACAATAAACATGGCCACTTTTTGAACGGAGATGTTGCTGAATTTATCAAAAACAAAATTAAATCCTGAGAATAAAATGATTATGATCAGTGGAAAAGAGAGCAATAAAAATCGATTGTTTTGGAAAGGGATTCCTGCTAAAAAAAAGCTGTAGGCACTAACTGATAAAATTAGAATTTTAACTTCAATGGAAAATTTGTTCGCTTTTATGAAAAAAGGGATAAAGGCTACTCCAAATAAGAAATATAGAGGATGGTATACAGACGAAAAAGCATACAAAATATTTGGTAATAAATTATAGCTTGTTCCATCTGCAGTTGTAAAAGAATTTTTATAAAAATTAGTAACTGACCAATCTTTAAGCCAATTATGGTTTAAGAATTCGGTTGAGTTGTTTTGACGAATTATTAAGTGGGGTAGAAACAATAAACATACAATAAAAATAAAAACAAATACATGTTTTAGATTTTCTTTCCTTTTGATGAAAAGATATATTAAATACAATCCAAAAGGGGAAATGACTACAAAAGCTGCATACCGAGTCATTATTGCACTTATTCCAAAAATTAGAGCGTAATATAGATTGCTGACTTTATTTTTCTTACTATATACAAGTCCATTATAAAAAAATAGAATAATAAATAATGTCGATAACATATCAGACATACTTGAAACTCCTATTTTAAAAACTATTGGAGATAGACAAAAAAAAGCAAACACATAGAAAGGTATATGTTTTTTGTTTTCATTTAAAAGTACAATTGTTTTGGATATATAAAGTGAAGTGATAATTAACGATGTAATACTAATAAGCTGTAATGCCACATCAGATTTTACAAAAAAACTTAATAAAGATCCTAATATAGGGTAGTACAAAGGCCAAAAATAATCACCAGGGTTTATGCATGTTTGGTAATAATTTTTTAGAGCAATAGTATACCTTAAATACTCATATGAATCTTGTCCATATAAGCCATCAAATTTGAAAATAAATCGTATTAGTATTAAAATAATTAATATCGATATGAAATTCAATACAATTAAAAGTGTTTTTTGTTTAAACATTAATTATTTTTGAAATAATAAAGATACTCTTTTTTTGAAAAAAACAGTTTTATTATACAACCCAAAAGCAGTCTTTTTTGATATGCCTCTAGCACTTTTAGCTATTGGCTCAGCTTTAGATAATTCTAAATATGATGTTGTGATTGTAGATGCTAGAATTGATGAAAATCCTTTAGATAAAATAAATAAATATTTAGATAATGCAATTTGTTTTGCAGTTACGGTGCTTACTGGAAATCCCATCAAAGACGCATTGTATATTACTAATGAAGTAAAAAAAAGAAAATCTAACCTACCCGTAATCTGGGGAGGTTGGCATACGTCATTATTTCCAACACAAACACTTGAAGATGAAAATTCAATCGATATCACTGTTCAAGGTCAAGGAGAAGTTACATTCAAAGAGCTAGTAGATGCTATAGACAATAATGAAGAGTTCTTCGATATTAAAGGAATTTGTTATAGAAATGATGAAGGAAAAGTGATTAAAAATCCAGCAAGAGTAATTGCTCAAATGGACAATTTTGCTGATATAAATTATGATTTAATTGATATTGAGAAATATTTTGTAAAAAAAGGGAGAAGACAATTAGATTATATTTCTTCAACTGGATGTTACTTTAGATGTACATTTTGTGCTGATCCTTTTGTATATGAACGAAAATGGACTGCAATATCCCCAGAAGTAATGGTTGATAAATTGGAATCACTTTACAAAAAATATAAATTCACAGACTTAAATTTACAAGATGAAACCTATTTTACCTATCGAGATAGGGTTGTTGAAATTGCAAAGCAAATCATAGATAGAAATTTAAAATTTTCATGGGCAGCAACCATGAGAGCCGATCAAGGTTCTAGGTTAACTGAGGAAGATTTTAGAGTTTGTGTTCAATCTGGTTTAAGAAGATTGTTGATTGGAGTAGAAAGTGGATCTCAAGAAATGATGGATTGGCTGAAAAAAGATATAAAGATGGAGCAGGTTTTATTATGTGCTGAACGATGTAAGAAATATGAAGTTTCTGTTATATTTCCATTCATTGTAGGGTTTCCCAATGAAACCAAAGAAAGTATTGATGCTACAATAAATATGGTTAAAGATTTGAATAGAATGGATTCAGGATTTTCAACACCAATATTTTATTTTAAACCTTATCCAGGTTCTACTATAACAGAAGAAATTGTAAAAAACGGATATCAATTGCCTAATACCATTCATGAATGGTCAAATTTCGATTATATAGGTTCTTCTGGTCCTTGGGTAAGCAATGAGAAATATGATTTTTTTGAAAATTTTAAATTTTATTTAAAACTTGGGTTCTCTAAGCAACACTTTGTTTTTAAGCCTATTCAGCATATTGCTAGATTAAGATGTGAGAAAAGTTTTTTTAAATATTCAATAGAGAAAAGACTTTTTGATATTTTTTATAATAAACAGCGATTGTCTTAATTAAATGTGTTTAGTTATCATCATTATTCCATTAGCAAAAAGTGCCTTAGTTTTATGTTTAATAGAATCTAGCCCTTTTTTTCTAAAACTTTCAACTTCATTTACCACTTTACTCACAGCATAATTATAAAATTTACGAGAATAAGTTCTTTTGAAATCTATTTCTCTGTCTGTAGAGGTTGCCCAATCTAGTTGATTTGTAATTTTATTCTCTATTTCATTATATAAACTAGTTCCTTTAATTGGATAAGCTACTGTTATGGTATAATGAGTTGGATTTGCTTCTTTAAGGTATTTAATAGTTTGATTAATGTCCTCTTTGGTTTCACCTGGATAACCCAGCATAATAAAAGTTCCAGTTTCAATTCCAATACTATTAGTTTTTTGAATCATCTCTTTAACTAAATCTACATCTACACGTCGGTCCATTAAATCGATAATTTTTTGCGAACCACTTTCGGCACCTATCCAAATTCTAAAACAGCCAATCTCCTTTAATAAACCCAAAATTTCATCATTTAGTCTTTCGGCACGTGTGATACATTCAAAAGGGACTAGAGCATCTTGTCTTAAGACCTCGTCTTTGAATTCTTGTAACCATTTATGACTTACGGTAAAAACGTCATCTACAAACCAAATCGCATCAGTATTGTAGTTTTGTTTTAACATTTTCATTTCGGCTGCGACCAAATTTGCAGGTCTTCTTCTGTAACTTTGACCATAAACGGCTGTGCTACACCATTTGCAAGTATAAGGGCAACCTCTTTGTGTAGAAATAGTCATAGAACTTTGTCCGTGATTGTTTTTCCAAGTGTCTAAATAGCGTTGCATTTGAATAGCTTCTCTATTAGGTAAAGGAAGTTCGGACAAGTCTTTGATTTTTGTTCGAGGATTTGTTTGAATTATTTGTTCGTTTTCTAAGTATGCAATTCCATCTACACCTTTTAAATTGGTTTGATTGATGATAGCTTGATATAACTCGAAAGTTGTTTCTTCACCTTCTCCAATGACTAAATAATCTGCTCCAGCTTTTAAATAATTTTCAATATTATAAGTTACATCAGGACCACCAAGGATTATTTTCGGGTAATTATATTTTTCAGATTTTAGAATATTCATCAATTTAATAACTTCAATTT
This sequence comes from Flavobacterium terrae, assembly GCF_900142035.1. Classification (GTDB taxonomy): domain Bacteria; phylum Bacteroidota; class Bacteroidia; order Flavobacteriales; family Flavobacteriaceae; genus Flavobacterium; species Flavobacterium terrae. The sequence continues at coordinate 780,874 of NZ_FQZI01000001.1, forward strand.
TAGTCATCAAATTGGTGTATATGCAAATTACTTTTGGCCTTTTTTCTAAAATAAAATCTAGTTGTGTTTTTTGATTGGAAAATGTGCTGTCGAATACATCATTATCGATATTCTTACTTTTCAAGTAGCCAGAAACATAGAGTAACCCTAATGGAGGATAAGGTTTCATTATCTTTTGTTCCTTTGGATCATCAGACAAATAATAAGCATGTGTGAAAAGTATACTCATTTTTTTTCCAATACTATTAAATAGTGATCAGCATATTTTGACAGGAATGAAAAGCTCTTAATTACTACATCCAATTTTCTTAGTATTCTAAAAACAATTTGATGTCTTTTTACAAAAGGTTCCAAATAGGACGGAGGGACAAAAAAACCAATAGGTTTGCATTCAATACACGTAAAATTGCTTTTTGATAAATTTACAATATCTTTTGGATTGTAATAATAGGTTGTAATCAATTCATTTGAAACATTAACAATGACTGATTCTTTTTTGCGTCTGAAGGCTTCTTGAGTTCTTTGTTTAAGAATGAAATAAACTTGTTCCCAAATTGTATTTTTTGGCATTATAACCAAAGCTATCTTTGATTTTGAATGTAAAATAGAAGGAATATTTTGGAAAAAATTTTTGAGATCAGATTTTGTCAAGCAATTAAGTCCGCCAAAATTTGAAAACATAAAATCAAAATTATCTCCCTTAAATTTATCGTGAACTTTTAATAAATCAAGTTGTAAAAATGTTAGATTTTTAAGTTCGGTTTTGCATGATGCTTCTAAAATCATTTTTTCAGAAATATCTGTTGCAATAATGTTATGCTTTTGTTCAGCAAGCCAGATGGCATCAACACCAGTTCCACAGTTTATCTCCAGTATATTGAGCGTTTTTGTTAAGTGTTTTTTAATATGATAATGAACCATATTACGTTGCGCTTTACCAATTAAACTTTCGGTAAAATTATAGTCGTATTTTTTTGCCTCATCATCAAAACTAGCTTTCATTTTTTAGTCGATTTAATATTATGTTATCAATGAATAAACTAGGTATGTAATAAAGTAGTTTTGATATTGCTTTGGTTTTTTTAATATTTATAAGTTGAGGTTTTATGATGATTTCTTTTAAAGCTTTTATACCTTGTGTTTTTCTAAATTCTTTATGCACATAACGTTGAAGTTTTCTGTAATAGTTGGAGTTGTATGTGCCTTGAAACATTATTTCAAAATCATCAGAATCTGTCCAGTTTGCTTTTAATTTTAAATCATCTTTTACTTTTTCATAAAATTTTGTTCCAGGCAAAGGATAAGAAACCGAAATTCCAATATTGTCAGGACATAATTCTTTAACCATCGCTATGGTTTTTTGAATGTCCTCTTGAGTTTCATTTAGATAACCAAACTGAAGAAAAAAAGCGACTTTAATCTTTTTATCTTTTAATAATTGTGTAGCCTTATAAATTTGTTCTACAGTTGTTCCTTTATCCATTGCGTCGAGAATTTTTTGCGAAGCGCTTTCGGCACCTACCCAAACTTCTTCAAGACCAGATTCTGAGAGACAATCTATGGTGTCTTCTTTTAAGAGTAAATCGACTCTGCTTTGAATAAAGTATTTAATGTTTAATTCTTCTTTTTTAAGAAGGGTATTGAAATCTTGGACCCAATTGGGTTTTAAACCAAAAATATCATCACACATCCAAAATCTTTCTACTTTATATAGATTTTTTAAATGCTTTATTTGATTAACGATATACTCTGGTGAGTGAGCGTTATATCTATTCCCATAAATTGGTTTAGCACACCAATTGCATTTGTAAGGGCAACCTCTTGTTGTTGCAATGTTTAAGGTGAATTCTTGACCGCTTTCTTTCCAAATAGCTCTGTATTTATTAATATCAACTAAGTCCCATACTGGTAAAGGTAATTCGTCTAAGTCTTGAAGTACAACTCTAGATTTATTTTTTTGAATTTCTTCGTTTTTTTTAAAAACTATGCCCTCAATTTCATCAACTGACTCTCTTTTTTCTATTGAATCTATTAATTCTAGTAATGTTATTTCTCCTTCTCCTTGAATTACATAATCAGCACCAGTATCTAAATATTTTTCGAAATGATCAGTGGAATCAGAACTGTTGATAATGACGATGCAATTATTGTTTTTCCCGATTTTAATCATCTCAAAACATGCCTTTCTCATGTTAGTTAAGCACATTTTGGTTAGGTAATTAAATCCGTCGTCGTAAATAACCAAATATTTAGGTTTCTGATTTTCCAAAACAGATAGAATCTCATAGGGATTGTCTCTTAAATTGGTATCAAACAAATCCACATCGTAACCATTTTTTCGCAATAAAGCTGCTGCATACAAAGTCCCTAATGGAGGAAAAGGTGTTTTGTTCTTCCATTGTTTTGGATCTAATTGATAATAATATGAGTGGGAAAATAAAATTCTAGACATGTTCCTCTGGGAATTCCATTAGATATTTTTCTTTAACTTCTTTGTATTTGTTATTCAGAGAATCAATCACTTTTTTTTGAAAATTAGATGGATGGTGCTTAGATACTTTTTTGGATGACTTGAAAGCAATAGCAAAATCTTCATCAGACATTTTATGACTGTATTTTATTTTCCAAACAAAAAAGATAATTCTGAAACATATATTTTCAATCCAATTTCCAAAAAAACTAATATTCGATTTTTCAATAATAGTAATTATTTTGTTTTTTGTTGGCGTTTCTTCAATTTCTCGATTTATAGATTTGTTAGGTAGATAGTTTTTATACCAATTGTTTTGGTTGAAAAAATCATTAAAAACCTGACCATGAATAGGTAGTAAAGTGGATATTTCTGTTGCAGTAAATCTATTTTTTTCAGGTATTTCTAAATTGTCTGAGCTTATCAAATAATTAATACAGAAAAATTTTTTAGAATTTAGCAAAAAAAATTTTTTAAAAAGGATGAAAATCATTTTGCATGTCCATAATTTGTTTGGACTAGTAATTATAAAAAAATCAGCATCACTTTTTGAATCAAAATACCCTTTAGATAAAGATCCAGAAATTGCAACACCTTCAACAAAGGGGAAATATTTGTATATAAATTTGGCTCTTTTTTTAGCTTTTTTAAGTGCTAGTTCAGCTTTAATGTTGCCTTCTTCTCTTTTTTGTATTGTATTCTCGTGTTGATGATAGTGATAGTAGTCTTTTGTTTTACAAATAATGTTTTTATTGAGTGCTACATTTAAATCTTCATCAAGTTGTTTTAAATCTTTAATTGAAGAAAAAGAAAATACCTCCTCCTTTTTTAAAGGATGATTAAATATGCTGAAATATAATAATGGTTGTAGTATTTTCAATTTTAGTTTGTTTAATCAAATTTAATATTTAAACCCAAATATTTGAATTATATTTTGTTAATTCGAAATATTAATGATTTTGTTTTTAGAATGTTTGTGCGAATAGTTTGTTTTTTATTTTTTGTGATTTTTTTTGTTTCTTGTAAGAAGAATGAAAAAATGATTGAGTATAGACCTTATATTATTTCAGAAGAAAGAAAAAAGTATGAAATGCAAGATGAACTATATAAGGAGGGAAAAATTGACAAAGTTGTTCTCACACATTTGCCTGAGTATTTTTATGGAAGTGAGAATTTTATTTTAGATGATAGTTCGAATGTTTATTACTATCAACTTGAAAGGTTTTTTAGTGCTTCAGGCTGTGGGACAGATACAGGAAAGGATTCAATTCCTTACTTTTTAAAATTAAAACCAGAAAGCTTTATTAAATTGCCTTTAGAATCAATTGATGGTTTTCTAAAGTTGAATTTTAGAAAAGGAGAAAGAAATGCCGTTAAAATAGCTTCTCAAAAAGATACCCTAAATTCAAAAGCATATTTTAAACTTCAAGAATCTTTGGATAAATATCTTGATTATAGAGAAGATAGAGATATTTACCTTATCTATCCAACAACTCAAGAAGAAGATGTTGTATTACTGTGTAAAAAATATAAGAAAGATTATAACTCTGATTCTATAAAATGGGACAAGAAAAGGATTAGATTTCCAATGTCTAAAATCCATGAATAATATTCTGTGATTTTTGTCATTTCGACCAAAGGGAGAAATCACATAATCTAAAGTTGTTCAAAGTGATGATTCAAAAATTCAAATTTAGGATTGAAATTTTTTATTAGCTCAGTCTTTTTATCTCTTCGCCATTTTTTTAATTCTTTTTCTCTTGCAATAGCATCTTCAACCCAAACGAATTTTTCATAATAAACCAAAAACTCTAAGTTATAATTTGAAGCAAAGGTTTTATTACTAAGTCTTATATTTTCTTTATGTTGGAATAACCTCAATTTTAAATTATTAGTTATGCCTATATATAATGTCGACCTGTATTTGTTTGTGATTATATAAACATAGTAGGAATGGAATCCTATTTGTGGATTGAATTCATTCATGGAATAAATAACTTTATGTGATTTCTCCCTTTGGTCGAAATGACAAACTGTAAAATAATGACTAATTCTTAATGCGCTTCCAACCAATCTTTACCTAATCCCATTTCAACTTCTAATGGTACAGCCATTTTGAAAGCATTTTCCATTTCGTGTTTGATCATAGGTTGTATTTTTTCGATTTCAGAATTGTGAACATCGAACACAAGCTCATCATGTACCTGAAGTAACATTTTTGATTTGTAATTATCTTCTTTCAATCGTTTGTGTATGTTAATCATGGCTATTTTGATAATATCCGCAGCACTTCCCTGAATAGGCGCATTGACAGCATTTCGTTCAGCAGCACCACGAACCACAGCATTCGCTGAATTAATATCTTTTAAATAGCGACGACGACCTGAGATGGTTTCTACATAACCATTATCACGAGCAAAATCTACTTGGTTGGCCATGAATGATTTTAGCTTTGGATAGGTTTTGTAGTAGGCGTCAATCAACTCTGCACTTTCTTTACGTGAAAGAGAAGTTTGATTTGATAATCCAAATGCAGAAACGCCATATATAATTCCGAAGTTTACCGTTTTTGCATTACTACGTTGTTCTTTTGTTACTTCTTCTGGAGAAATATTGAACACCTTTGCAGCAGTGCTTCGGTGAATATCTTCGTTATTTTGGAAAGCGGCAATCATATTGTCTTCGCCTGAAAGCGCAGCAATAATGCGCAACTCAATTTGAGAATAATCGGCAGAAAGCAAAGTGTAATTTTCATCACGAGCAATAAATGCTTTTCGTATTTGACGACCTCTTTCGGTACGAATTGGGATATTCTGTAAGTTAGGATTGTTTGAACTTAAACGTCCAGTTGCAGCAACAGTTTGCATATAATCGGTATGAACACGTTGTGTTTTTTTATCTACCTGTTCTGGCAAAGCATCCACATAAGTGCTTTTTAGCTTTACCAATTGGCGCCATTCTAATATGTCTTTTACAATTTGATGCTCGTTGGCTAAATAACTTAATACTTCTTCACCAGTAGCGTACTGACCCGTTTTGGTTTTCTTTTGTTTGGAACCGCCAATTTTTAATTTATCAAATAAGATATCTCCTAATTGCTTTGGCGAAGCTAAATTGAATTTCTCACCTGCTTCTTCATAAATCTTGTTTTCGAAAGTTTCAATCTCTTTCTGCATGTCAACTGACATTGATTTTAGAAAGTTTTCGTCAAGGTTAATGCCTTCTCGTTCCATGTCCGCAAGAACTTGAATTAAAGGGATTTCAATTTCATCAAATAGTTTTTTAGTGCCAACACGTTCTAAAATAGGTTGAAAATGTTCTTTTAGTTGAAAAGTGATATCGGCATCTTCTGTGGCGTATTCTTTAATATCTTCTAATGCTACGTCACGCATTGATAATTGGTTTTTTCCTTTTTTACCAATTAATGTTTCGATCGATTTTGGAGAATATTTTAAATAGGTTTCAGACAATACATCCATGTTGTGACGCATGTCTGGATTAATCAAATAATGCGCAATCATGGTGTCAAACAAGTTTCCTTTTACTTCAATACCATAATTAGCTAATACTTTTAAATCGTATTTTACATTCTGACCAATTTTTTCAATTTTGTCATTTTCGAAAAAGGGTTTGAATTTGTCAATTAGAACTTGAGCTTCTTCTTGGTTTTCTGGGAATGGAATGTAAAATCCTTTCCCTTTTTCCCACGAAAGGGCTAAACCAACCAATTCAGCGTTTATTGCATCGATGCCAGTTGTTTCGGTGTCAAAACAAACTGATTTTTGATTTTGAAGATTTTGTAATAACAATTTTAAAGGTAAATCTCCTTGAACGGTTTGGTAAAAGTGCGAAGTGTTTTCTAGTGTTGCGTAGTACGAATGTGATTTTGGTTCGTCACTATCTTCATCTACAAAACCGAATAAATCCATTTGATTTTCGGGAGTTTTCTTTACAGCTGTTTTTTTAGTTTGTGGTTTGTTGTTGTCCTCGGTAGTTGTAATTTCATCATATTCTTTTCCAGAGCCGAATAATTTGTCAAATTGTGTTTTTAACTGACGGAATTCCAATTCTTGAAATAAAGCATCTGTTTTTTCTACATCTGGTTTAGAAAGTTCATAATTTTTAGCATCAAAAGTAACGGGGCAATCGAGTAGGATAGTAGCCAGTTTTTTAGAAAGTAATCCTTGCTCTTTATTTGCTTCAATTTTGTCTTTTATAGCACCTTTTAATTGATGTGTATTGTTCAATAAATTTTCTATGGAACCATATTCGGCTAAAAATTTCTTAGCTGTTTTTTCGCCCACGCCCGGCAAGCCGGGGATATTATCTACGGCATCTCCCATCATCGCTAAGAAATCAATAACTTGTAAAGGGTCTTGGACTTCAAATTTGGCTTTCACTTCTTCTACTCCCCAAATCTCAATATCATTTCCTAATCGAGCAGGGCGGTACATGAAAATATTTTCTGAAACCAATTGTCCAAAATCTTTATCTGGTGTTACCATGAAAACTTGGTATCCTTCTTTTTCGGCTTGTTTTGCCAATGTTCCAATTAAATCATCGGCTTCAAAACCGGCTTTTTCGATAATTGGAATATGCATGGCTTGCAATAATTCCTGAATGTAAGGAACGGCAATTTTAATAGCCTCAGGAGTTTCGTCACGGTTTGCTTTGTACTCGGTGTACATTTCTAAACGATAATCGCTTCCACCTTTGTCAAACGCTACGGCTAAATGATCTGGTTTTTCGCGCTTAATAACATCAATTAATGAATTCATGAATCCTAAGATGGCTGAAGTATCCATGCCTTTAGAATTAATTCTCGGATTTTTGATAAAAGCGTAATATCCTCTAAAAATTAAAGCGTATGCGTCGAGTAGAAATAAGCGTTTTTGTGACATTCTTTTGTAATTTGAAATGTAAAAATAATCAATCGAAATATAAGTTGTCAATCAATAGTTAAAATTTGATTAACAAAATCCTATCGTGTTGAGTTTCTTTGTTACTTTGTTCAAAAATTATTGAGATGTTATTTCGATTTATTATAGTTGCTGTTGTTCTTTTGTTGGTTGAAATCTATGCTTTACAGGCATTTAGGACATTAGTTAAGTCTAAGTGGATTTTATGGGCATATGCCTTAGTAAGCTTTGTGGCTTATGTGTATATATTTTATACTATTTTCAATTTTGATAGAAAAGTTGGTCAAACCAAGCAGAGCTTATTTGCTTTGGGTCTTTTGCTTACACTTTATTTGCCTAAAATTGTACTTACAACTGTAATGTTAGGCGAGGATGTTGTCCGATTTTTATCTGGTGTGGCGAACTATTTTATTGAGTATGATAGCCGTTCGACATTTTTGCCTGAGAGGAGGAAGTTTGTTAGTCAGGTTGCTCTTGGCTTAGCAGCTGTTCCATTTTTATCGTTGCTTTATGGAGTAACAAAAGGGAAATACAATTTTAAAGTTTTTAACCAACATTTATATTTTCCCGATTTGCCAGATGCTTTTGATGGGTTTACCATAACACATATTTCTGATATACATTCGGGAAGTTTTGATAATGCAGAAAAGATAAATTACGCTGTTGATTTAATTAACCAACAAGGTTCAGATATTTTATTGTTTACAGGCGATATAGTAAATGCTAAAGCAGATGAAATGCATCCTTGGATTGATACTTTTAATCGTTTAACAAAACCAGTTTTTGGAAAATATTCGGTACTAGGGAATCATGATTATGGCGCTTATTTAGACTGGGATTCTGAAGAAGCAAAAGCAAAGAATTTTGAAGACATTAAAGATTTGCATCGCCAGATTGATTTTAAATTGCTGTTGAATGAACATGTTAAGATTAAAAAAGAAGATCAGGAGTTAGTTCTTGTAGGAGTTGAAAACTGGGGAAAACATTTTGGTTCGATGGGAGATGTTGATAAAGCTTCGGAGGGATTGACAGATAAAGATTTTAAGATACTAATGAGTCATGATCCAAGTCATTGGGATGAAATTGTAAAACATCATCATAAAAATTTCCATTTAACGTTGAGTGGTCATACACATGGAATGCAGTTTGGGATAGAGATTCCAGGTTATTTTAAATGGAGTTTAGCGCAATACATGTATAAACAATGGGCAGGATGTTATGAGTATTTAGGAAGATATGTTTATGTAAATAGAGGTTTTGGTTTTCATGCTTATCCAGGTCGCGTAGGAATTATGCCTGAAATAACTGTAATCACGTTAAAAAAAGGTGAAAAACTAGCATAATTCGTTAAAAAGAGTATATTTGTATTGCAAACTATAACTAATTAGTACGCTTATGTCAAAATTTGGAGAGCTTATTAATGCACACGTCCCAGTTTTAATCGATTTCTATACTGACTGGAATGAATCGTCACAGTCTATGAATCCTGTGATTAAAGATGTGGCTGCTGCACTTGGAGATAAAGCTAAAGTAATCAAAATTGATGTCGATAAAAATCAAGAATTAGCCGAAGCTCTTCGTATTAAAGGTTTACCTACACTTATGATTTATAAAGAAGGGCAAATGAAATGGCGTCAATCTGGAGAGTTGGATGCTAATACTCTTATAAATCTTGTTCAGGAACAGATTTAATCATAAAACATCAAAAACAAATCCTTTTTTTTTATAATGAGCAATGGCTCTTGGTAAAGCATGTTTTAGATTGACACTTGCTTTTACACTATCGTGAAAAACGATAATGCTTCCAGAAGTTACTTTTTGAATTGCATTCTCTAGACATTTGTCAGGACTTATGGTTTGGTCAAAATCTGCAGAAAGTACATCCCACATAATTATTTTATAGCCCAATTTTCGAACAAGCTTTGATTGTTTTAGGGTTATTTTGCCATATGGAGGTCTAAAGAGTTTGTTTTTTTGAGTTTTTTGAATTGCATTCTCGCATAATTCGATATTTTCCAGATACTCCTTAGTGTTCGTTTTCCATCCGTTAAGATGATTAAAAGTGTGATTCCCTACAGAGTGTCCTTCAGCTATGATTTTATTAAAAATTTCAAGATTGTTTTCGATGTTTTTCCCAATGCAAAAAAAAGTGGCTTTGATATTGTTTTCTTTTAAGGTCGACAGAGCCCATTCCGTAATTTCAGGTGTTGGACCATCATCAAACGTCAAATAGATTTTGTTGTCGTTATTGGGTATACTCCAAACTTGGTTAAAAAATAACCGTTTTACAAATGAAGATGTTTTTGTCCAGTAGAAACTCATATAACAAAAATAAGGCTTTCAATAATGTACTGAAAGCCTTATTTTAATTGTTTGGTAAAATTTATTCCATATCTCTACCAAAACGTTCAAAACGTTTGTTAGTAGCGTTGAATGTAGTTTTCATTTTATTATAAAACTCAATATCATTGTTGTTTTTAGCAACTTCTAATAAGCCTCTATATCTTTCAATAGCAGTGATTATGTCAATTGCCATATCATTTTGCTCACTAGGATGAATTTCGCTGAAATATCTTAACTCGTCTTGGTATTTAGACGCTAGTTTAGTAAGTAACTTTTGAGCATTTTGATTTTCTCCAATCTTGTAATAACCATCAGCAAAAGAATCTACCGTGCTATAAAACTCATAAAGGTCTATAGGCATTTTTGCTAATGCTAATTCAATAACTTTTTTAGCTTTATCTTTTTGACCTTCTATAATTAGTTGGTTCATTAGTCGAGCCATGTTTGTTCTATGAGAAATACAATCCTTTCTGGTTTCAGGGTCGTGATAAATGTTTGGACTTTCTCCGTTACCCCAATCCCATTTCATGATTATGTTGTACATGATGTCAGAATCTAATCTTCCCATGTCAAAAGTGTAAGCGTCTTCAGGTAAAGGTGTTCTAATTGGAACTAGTCTATAAACCATTCCATCAAGTTGTAAGAATTGCTTCATCCAGATATAGTCATCATCTGCAAAAGCACCCGGCGAAAAATAAATTGGTCTTTTCCAGTTATTATTTCTTACGATGTCTAACATCATTAATCTGTTCTTGTAAATTGCATTTCCTTTAATGTCAACATCAATATAAGGCACAATTGAATCAGCTAATTTAGGATTAACAACTTTGTGTTTTAGTACTTCATCTTTGTTAACAGGTATCCTTATTTTATTTGTAGGATAGAATTGAACATGATGTCCATTATTCAATTCAATTAATGTTCGAGGGTCATCACTAGAAATGAAATTGAAAAATTCATTAACATCTAAACGTGCATCAGTTCTTTTTTCGAAAACTAAATAATCTCTTTTTTCTGAAACATAATCTTCATGTGAAAAAGAAATTGGAACAGGGTCAGATTCATAAGCTTTTGCTTTCATAGTATCAATGTACCAATCGGTCATTAATAAGCTAGTGTTAACAATACGTACGTCTGTTCTATATCCTTCTATTTCTTGTAGGTACCAAAGAGGGAAGGTGTCATTGTCTCCAATGGTAAATAATATGGCATTTGGTTCGCAAGAATCAAGATATGCCCTTGCAGAGGCTACAGCAGTTCTTTTACCTGAGCGATCATGATCATCCCAGTTTTGAGAAGCCATAAGTACTGGCGCAGCAAGTAAACAAACAGAAACTACAATAGGTGCTGCTATTTTAGGTTGAATAAACTTTTTAATAGTATCGTATATGGCATAAACACCAATTCCGATCCAAATGGCAAATACATAAAACGATCCAACAAGTGCATAATCTCTTTCACGAGGTTCAAATGGACGTTCGTTTAAGTAAATCTTTAAAGCAAGTCCTGTAAATAAGAAAAGTGCTAAGACTACGTAAAAACTTTTTAAATCTTTTCTGGCGTGGAAGAAGAATCCAATTAATCCTATAATGAAAGGTAAAAAGAAATAAGTGTTTCTTCCTTTGTTGTTTTTCCAATCGGCAGGAAGATTGTCTTGCGATCCAAGTCTGATAGCATCAATAAAATTAATACCGCTAATCCAGTTTCCGTCTTTTAAATCATATTCACCTTGTTTGTCATTTTGTCTTCCAACAAAATTCCACATTAAATACCTCCAATACATATAGCCAAATTGATACTCAAACATGAATCTCAAATTGTCAAGAGTTGTAGGTTTTTGTATGTCTAAATAATGCCCGTAGCTTTTAAGAAACTTATCATAATCTTCAACGTCGATTTTGCCTGAAGCATACGCTGCTCTGAATTCAGATACAACTTGAAGTAATTCTTCTTCTTCAGCATAATCAGGTTTAACTTTAAAATCTAGAACATTCGTGAATCGCATATAGTTTACTGCATGCTCACTACTCCATAAACGCGGTAAAAAAGCTTTGTGATTGTCATCGGTATTTTGTGCTCCGTTTTTGAAGTTATTTACAATTACATACTCACCTTTCTTATAATCTCTTTCGTAGTTAGGCTTATCGTCAGTGTAAGGATTGTTTTCGTCAAGACCAGCATAGGTGTCAGAAAATTGAGGTCCATAAAATAATTTTTGTTCACCATATTGCTCTCTGTTATAATAAGCAAGAACCTCTCTAGCATCTGAAGGGTTGTTTTCGTTAATTGGAGTTTTTGCGTTAGCTCTAATAGGTAACATTAACCAAGTAGAAAATCCAATTAAGATAAACAAAACACATAATATAATTGTGTTGTAGAATACTTTCCCATTTGCTCTAGTATATTTCAAGCCAAAATAGAAAAACGCAATTAATAATATGCTAACAAAAATTGTCCCTGAGTTAAAAGGTAATCCTAGACTGTTCACCATAAATACTTCGGTTGCTCCAAAGAATGTCATTGTCCATGGTAATAATGATTTGAAGATGAACAATAATATAGAAACTACAACTATATTGGCAACAATAAAGTTCTTAATTGTTACTTTTTCGAAATGCTTAAAATAATATAAAAATCCTATTGAAGGAATCGTTAATAAAGCCATGAAGTGGACACCAAATGATAATCCAACTACTAAAGCAATAAGTAATAGCCATTTGTTACCTTTTGGTAAATGCATTTCTTGCTCCCATCTTAAACCAAGCCAGAACAATAATGCAATTAAAAAAGTTGCCATTGCATACACTTCTGCTTCAACAGCGTTAAACCAGAAACTATCTGAAAAAGTAAAAGCTAACGAACCTGCAAAAGCACTTCCAAGTATAGCTATACCATTGTCTTTATTTATTTCTGTAAATGACGAAACTACTTTGCGTAAAATAATAGTTAGTGACCAAAACAAAAATAAAATGGTAAAAGCACTTGAAAACACAGACATCATGTTGACCATTAAAGCTATATTTTCTTTTCCAATAGCAAACATCGAAAAGAAAGCTCCCATCATTTGGAATAATGGTGCTCCAGGAGGGTGGCCAACTTCAAGTTTTGCAGCTGTGGCAATGTATTCACCACAATCCCAAAAACTCATTGTGGGCTCTACAGTTAAAGAATAGACTACTAATGAAATGAAAAAAGAAACCCATCCAAGGATAGTGTTCCATTTATTGAAATTGAATGACATATAATTATGTTTCAGTTTGTGTTTGACCACACAAAGAAACTATTTTTTTGTCTAAAGAAAAGGTTAAAAAAAATTTTTTTAATTTTTTCTTCAAAAATACTTGCAGAAATAAAAAATGGGTGTAAATTTGCACTCGCATTAAGGAATTAATGCAGGTTTAATGGCTCATGGTGTAATGGTAACACTACGGTTTTTGGTGCCGTCTTTCTAGGTTCGAGTCCTAGTGAGCCAACAAAAAAGCTCTGAGAAATCAGAGCTTTTTTTATTTCAATATGTTTGATACTGAATAAGATAAAAAAAGGACTCAATTTGAGTCCTTTTTTATGTCTAATCCTTAGGGGTGTTTAATATTTTGATTTTTAAATTTTCACAAAGAATTTCTGCAGTTTGTAAAGCGTCTTTCAGATTTTCTTCCATCGAGAAAGTTATATGTTTATTCTGGTCAAAAAAAATATTTACTAGAAATCTTTCCCTATGTAATTGAACTGTTGCAGACTCATTGTTTATTCTCTGTCTAACTTTAGATTTTATAATTGTAACGTACTCAAATTTTGGACAATTTTTCCATTCACCATATTTAAATCCTAAAATTGAATAATATCTTCTGTAAATATTTTTATTGGTATCTATTTGATATTCGTCGGAAGAAACAATTGACATGATTATTTATTATTTTCCATAAATTCTTCTGCTTTTTCTACCATATTTTGGCTTCCGCAGAAAAAAGGAACACGTTGGTGTAATTCTGTGGGTTGTATTTCCATAATACGTTTATAACCATCAGAAGCTTTTCCACCGGCTTGTTCAGCAAGAAATGCCATAGGGTTGCATTCATATAATAAGCGTAATTTTCCGTTAGGTGCTTTTGAACTGGTTGGATATAAATAAATACCTCCTTTAATCATGTTTCTATGAAAATCTGAAACTAAACTTCCAATATAACGAGAAGTATATGGTCTGTCACCTTCTTCTAATTGGCAGTATTTAATATAATTTTTAACTCCTTGAGGGAAGTGTATATAATTTCCTTCGTTTACTGAATATATTTTTCCATCTTTTGGGAATTGCATATTCGGGTGAGATAAATAAAAAGTTCCAATGGCAGGGTTTAAAGTAAATCCGTTCACTCCATGTCCTGTTGTGTAAACTAACATGGTTGAGGTTCCATATATCACATATCCTGCGGCCACTTGATTAACGCCTGGTTGTAAAAAGTCTTCTAATTGAACTGGTGTTCCTATTGGGGTAACTCTTCTAAAAACCGAAAAAATAGTTCCCACAGAAACATTTACATCAATATTTGAAGAGCCATCTAATGGATCCATCAAAACCACATATTTGTTATTGTGACTATTATCTGAACCAGCAACGGTGATAAAATCATCATTTTCTTCAGAGGCAATACCGCAAACAATCTCTCTGTTAATTAATGTTTGAATAAAAACTTCGTTTGCATATACATCCAGTTTTTGTTGGTCTTCACCTTGAATGTTTTGATCGCCTGCAGCACCAACAATATCTACTAATCCAGCTTTGTTTACTTTATAATTTACAACTTTTGCAGCAAGTCTAATTGAGTTGATAATTCTGGATAATTCTCCCGATGAATATTGAAATTCACTTTGTTTTTCGATGATGAATTCACCTAATGTTTTATTGCGTTCTTCCATGTAAGAAATCGTTGTAGTTTAGTTGGGCAAATATCATCATTTATTTTTTAAATTAAATCACAAAAAACTTCAAATTGAACCATTTTTATCACCTCAAGATATTTTATATTTGTTAGAAAATTATACACCATGAAAACAATGAAATTAGTTGGTTTAGTCGCTGTAATGTTTACAGGAACAGTAAATGCACAAATAAACCTAGGCGAAAAGGCATTAGGAGCTGTCCAAAAAGGGTATGCCGGTTTTACTTTTAGTGATGAAGAGGCAGCAGCAATGTCTAAAGAGGCGGTTGTAAAAATGGATGCTGAAAATAAAGTAGCAGGTCCCAAAGATGCTTATACAATTAGATTGAATAAAATTTTTGGTAAACATAGTACTGAAAACGGATTGAACTTAAATTACAAAGTATATTTAACTAAAGATGTAAATGCTTTTGCAACTGCAGATGGAAGTGTTCGTGTGTTTTCTGGTTTAATGGATATTATGGACGATAATGAATTATTGGCAGTTATTGGTCACGAAATTGGACATGTTGCAAACCATGATACAAGAGATGCTGTAAAAGCGGCGTATAAAAAAGAGGCATTGGTAGATGCAGTAGCTTCACAATCAGATAAAGTCGCAAAATTAACTGATAGTCAATATGCAAAAATTGGTAGTGCAATGATAGATAGTCGTCATAGTCGCCAACAAGAATCTGAAGCAGATCTTTATTCGTATGATTTTATGAAGCGCCATAAGTATAATGTTAATGCGGTTGAGTCTGCATTTACAATTTTAGCTAAGATGAATGAAGGAACAGAATCTAATTTTTTAACTAGAATGTTGAGTTCTCATCCTGACCCAAAGCAAAGGGCAGAAGATGCTAAACAAAGAGCTGTTGCAGATGGTTTATATAAGCCTTATGTAAAAAAAGCAGCTGTAAAAACAACAACTAAAAAAGTCGTAAAAAAGAAAAAATAAAATGATAATCCGAAAAGGAAAACAAGAAGATATGGCAAATGTTCTTGAACTTATAAAAGAATTAGCCATATACGAAAAAGAACCTGATGCTGTAGTTATAAAAGAATCTGATTTAATCAGAGATGGATTTAGTGATAATCCTCTTTTTTACACTTTTGTAGCTGAAGTTAATCATAAAATTGTTGGCGTTGCTTTATACTATTACCGTTACTCTACTTGGAAAGGGAAGACAATTCATTTAGAAGATTTAATAGTTAGAGAAGAAATGAGAGGAACTGGTATAGGTTTCGAATTATATTCTGAAATTATTAAGCAAGGGAAAAAAAACAACGTTAGAAGAATTGAATGGAACGTTCTAGACTGGAACACTCCGGCAATTAAGTTTTATGAAAAATCTGGAGCTCGAATCCTTGATGATTGGAGGGTAGTTCAAATGGATGAAATGGGAATAAATGAATTTTTAGATAAATTGTAAAAACCTGAGTCAAGCTAAAATGATTGTTAGTTTGAAAAATAATAAGTTATGAGAATTTTCAAATTTGGAGGAGCGTCTGTAAAAGATGCTTCGGGTGTAAAAAACGTATTTGACGTTTTACAAAAAGTAGGTTATGAAGATGTGTTATTGATAGTTTCGGCTATGGGAAAAACTACCAATGCACTTGAAGTTGTTATTAAAAATTATTTTGATAAATCACCAGATTTGAATGCTTCAATACAAGAAGTGAAAAAATACCATTATCAAATACTTTTAGATTTATTTGAAGATGAAGATCACGAAGTTTTTCTTGATGTAGACAGCCATTTTGCAGATTTCGAATATTTTGTAAGAAGTAATAAATCGCCTAACTATAATTTTGTTTACGATCAAATAGTAAGTTATGGAGAAATTATTTCTACTACAATTTTGAGCCATTATATGAATTTTAGAGGAATTAGTTCGCAATGGCTTGACGTACGTAATTATATCAAAACAGATAATACCTATCGTGATGCTAATGTTGATTGGGATATTACTCAAAAGAATATTTCTAAAATTTCTAAAAAGAAATCACTTTTTGTGACACAAGGATTTGTTGGGTCAGATGAAAACGGTTTTACTACTACTTTAGGTCGTGAAGGGTCTGATTATACAGGTGCAATTTTTGCTTACTGTTTAAATGCTGAAAGTGTAACCATTTGGAAAGATGTGCCTGGTGTCATGAATGCTGATCCTCGTTATTTTGAAAATGCAACATTATTAAACCAGATATCATACAGAGAAGCAATAGAACTTGCTTTTTATGGCGCTAGTGTAATTCATCCTAAAACATTACAACCACTTCAAAGAAAAGAAATCCCGCTTTATGTTAAGTCGTTTGTAAATCCGCTTTTACCTGGAACTAGTGTTTCAAAAGGGGAAGATTTAGAACCTAAATTACCTTGTTTTATTGTTAAGAAAAACCAGCTTTTATTGTCCCTGTCATCAATTGATTTTTCGTTTATAATGGAGGAGAACATAAGTGAAATTTTTGCTTTACTACATCAGCATAAGTTAAAGGTAAGTTTAATCCAGAATTCTGCTATTAGTTTTTCAGTATGTGTAGAAGATAAATTTGGGACATTTAAAGAATTGGTAAAAATCCTTTCTAAAAAATTCAAAGTGAGTTATAACGAAAATGTTTCACTTTACACAGTAAGACATTTTGATGAAAAAGCGATGAAAACGGTCGAAAAAAGCAAAACAGTTTTGCTTCGCCAAATGAGTCGCGAAACACTTCAAGTTGTGACTAAAGAATAATTTTTTTAAAAAACTATTTTGCTCCAAAACATCAAAGGGAGATATTTGGCTTAATTGCAATATCTTTGATGTTTTGGAGTTTCTTTTATATGTCTAAGATACAGGCACTTTTACTTACTTTAATATTCTTTACAACGCTAAATACTTTAGCACAAGAAACGCCGTATCAATTAAAAAAGGTTTTTGTTCAAAAAGATTCAATACAAATAGATAGTGTAAGCATTAACAAGAGCTTCTTCAAACTTCAAACTTCCAAGGGAGAAGATGTGGATACATCTTATTATAAAGTTGACTTTCAGAAGGCAGAGTTGATTTTCAAAAATGGTTATACCCCACAAGATACCTTAACGATCAGATATTTAAAATTCCCTGATTTCTTGACTAAAGAATACATGATTTATGATAAAAATAAGGTAGTTAGTAGTGAAAATGGACTAGATAAATTGTACAAAGTATCAAATGCTGGTGTAAAAAAGTTTACTCCGTTTGATGGGTTAACTACATCAGGAAGTATATCTAGAGGAGTTTCGATAGGAAATAACCAAAACACTTCTGTAAGTTCGAATCTAGATTTGCAAATTGTAGGTAAACTATCTGATAAAGTAAGTTTAAGAGCTTCTATTCAAGATAGTAATATTCCTTTGCAGCAAGGTGGGTATTCCCAAAAATTAGATGAATTTGACCAAATTTTCATAGAACTTTTTAGTGAGAAATGGAGTGTAAGAGGAGGAGATTTATTTTTAGAAAACCGAAAATCTAGATTTTTAAATTTCAATAAAAAGGTGCAGGGAATTGCTTCACAATTCACTTTTGGAACTCCAGAGAAAAAGACTGAGGTTTTTGCATCAGGAGCATTAGTAAGAGGACAATATGCTAAAAGTACTTTTGTGGGCCAAGAAGGGAATCAAGGACCATACAAGTTAAAAGGTCCTAACGAAGAGTTGTATATTTTAGTCATTTCAGGTTCTGAAAGAGTTTTTGTTAATGGAATTTTATTAAAAAGGGGAGAAAACAACGATTATGTTATTGATTACAATGCTGGAGAAATAACTTTTACTTCTCTATATCCTATTACTTCTGAGATGAGAATCTCTGTTGAGTATCAATATTCTGATAGAAATTTTACCCGATTTGTAGCTTATGGTGGTGTAAACCACGAACAAGAAAAATGGAGTTTGGGAGGTTATGTGTATTCTGAAAATGATGTAAAAAATCAACCACTTCAACAAAATTTATCTACAGAACAGGCTCAAGTTCTTGCTAATGCTGGTGATGATCAATCTTTAATGGTAGCGCCTTCGGCAGTTGAAGAATCATTTTCGGATAACAAAATACTCTACAAAAAGGTCCTGATAAGTGGAGTAGAAGCTTTTGAATTTTCTACTAATCCTGCAGATGTTTTATATAGCGTTAAGTTTACTTTTTTAGGTCAAAATCAAGGAAATTATATTGTTTCTAGCACCATAACAAACGGAAGAGTTTTTAAATATGTTGAGCCAATTGCTGGAGTAATGCAAGGAAGTTATGAGCCAGTGGTGAAGTTAATTGCGCCAACTAAAATTCAAATTGCTACAGTTTTAGGTAAATTTAATCCAAACGAAAAGACACTTGTTGATTTTGAAGTAGGGATTAGCAATAACGATCAAAATTTATTTTCTGATAAAGATGATAAAAACAATCAGGGATTGGCTGGAAAATTAAATTTTAAACAAAGATTGTTTACTGGAAAATGGAAAGTAGATGCATTTGGTAATTATCAGTTAATTCAAAAAAACTTTAAGCCAATAGAACGATTATTTGCAATAGAATTTAATCGTGATTGGAATTTATTAAATCCGCAAGGGAATCAAAGTTTAGCAATAACTGGATTTGATTTTTCATTAGCTGAGAAATCGAATTGGAAATACCAATTTGAAAAATTGGATTTTTCACAAAGTTTCTCGGGTAGTCGTCATATAGTTTCGGGTTTCTTTAAAAACAAAGGATGGTTGTTTCAAAACGACGGAAGTTACATGAGTAGCGATGGAAGCTCAGCTACATCAAAGTTTATCAGAAATCAGTCGTATGCAAAGTATCATTTTACTAAAAATTGGGTAGGAGGTAGCTTTAGACATGAAAACAATCGAGAAAAAGACAAGTCTACGGGGCAATTGTCTAATTTAAGCCAACGTTTTTCTGAGGTTGGTGCATTTGTTGGGCGTGGAGATTCTACCAAAGTATTTGTTGAATTAGGGTATTTAAATAGAGTAAATGATAGTATTAATTTAGGTGTTTTGCAAAGAGTAAATACTTCTCAGTCGTATTATCTGAAATCTAAATTACTACAAAATGAAACCAGTGATTTATCGGTTTTTGTTAATTACCGAAATTTAAAATATAAAGATTCAAGAGGAAATGAGCCTTCGCTTAATTCGAGAATATTGTATAATGATCGTTTTTTCAATCAACTTATACAAAATACAACAGTCTACGAAACCACTTCGGGCACAATTCCACAACAAGAATTTAGTTTTTTAGAAGTAGATCCCGGAAAAGGAGTGTACGCTTGGAATGACTATAATAACAACGGGATTCAAGAAATTCAAGAGTTTGAAATTGCGGCTTTTCCAGATCAAGCTAAGTATGTAAAGATTTTTTTGCCTAACCAAATTTTCATCAAAACACATCAAAATAAATTTTCAGAATCTATTACTTTAAATCCATCTATTTGGCAAAATAATGGTGGAGTTAAGAAGTTTCTTTCACACTTTTACAATCAAACATCTTACTTAATCGAAAGAAAAATTAAAAGAGAAAATGATAATTTTGATTTGAATCCTTTCTCTACAAAAAGTAAAGATTTACTTGGTTTAAATACAAGTTTTAGAAATAGTTTGTTTTATAATAGAGGCAAACAAATGCATTCTGTGAGTTATAGTTTTATCTATAATGAATTGACAAGTCTACAATCGTCTGGACAACAAGAAGCAAAGAATGTTTCTCATGAAATGCAGTACATATATTTATTGAAGAAATATTGGTTGTTTACCCTTTCGGATAAAATATTTACTTCTTCAGTTAGTTCAGAAAATTACTTTGCTCGAAATTTTAAAATAAACGGTCTTCAATTTGAGCCTAAAATATCTTATTTGTTTAACAAAAACGCAAGTTTAGATATCTTTTATGAATTTAAAAACAAAGAGAATACAATTGGAGAAAAAGAAGTTTTAAAGCAAAATAGATTTGGATTGTCTTTCAATTTTTTAAGTGAGAAAAAGTTTACTGCAAATGGTGAGATTTCATCAGTCAATAACGATTTTACAGGTAATGAATTTTCTCCCGTTGGCTTTCAGATGTTAGAAGGTCTTCAAGCAGGTAAAAACTTTACATGGCGATTGTTACTTCAAAAAGGGTTGACTGATTACTTAGATATTAATATCAATTATCAGGGAAGAAAATCGGAGTTAAGTAAAGTAATTCATACTGGTAATGTACAGTTGAGAGCTTATTTTTAGATTGGTATGTTTTTTGTTAAAAAAGTAGTAAATTTAATGTACATCTAAAAAATTAAAGAAATGAGAAAATTAGTATTACTATGTTTGTTATTTGTTTTTTCTAATAGTTTTTACGCACAAGAAACTGGAACGGCAAAAACATTGACTGCTGCCGAAAAAGCTGAAAAAGCAAAATTGGCTAAAGAGAAAAGAGAAAAAACTAAGCTTGCTAAAGAAAAAGCGGAAGCCAAAGACAAAAAAGCGAAAACTTTAGAAAATAAGGCTGATGCCAAAATTAAAGATGAAGCAAAGTCTGCGAAATCTAAATCAACAAAAGCAAATTCAGAGGCTAAGGAAAAAGTAAATAATGCTTCGGACAAAGGTCAAGTTCAATCTGCCAAAGGAAAGGCTAAAGCTGCTGTAAATAAATCCGATGCTAAAGTAAAGGATGAAGGTAACTCTACAGCAAAAAAAGCGAAAACAGTTGCAAATAAAGCTGATGCTAAAGTTAAAGATGAATCAAAATCTGTAAAAACTATTAAGCCAAAAAAAGAAAGAGTTTCTAAAGAAAAAGCAAATCCTAATACTACTGATAAAGTAATTGGAAAATACAATGACAGAAAAGTGTATGAAGGGCCTAGAGGAGGTAAATACTATATTAATAAAAATGGTAATAAAACCTATATAGACGATGAAAAAGTAGATTAATTTCTAGATATTCAATTATAAAAGAGGCCTTATTAAAAGGCCTTTTTTATTTCAAATTAGTGTCAACAAAATTCTTGCAGTAAGACTTTATTAAGTCTCTTACTCTTTCAAATTCTTTTTTTATTTCTTCTTCAGTTCCCGAAGCCTTTGCAGGGTCTGGGAAATTGTAATGATACTTTTTAGAATTTCCAATAAAAATTGGGCAACTTTCTTTAGCGTTGTCGCAAACTGTAATCACATATTCAAAATCGATATTTTTATATTCATCTACATGATTAGAGGTATGGGTGCTAATATCGATGTTGTCTTCTTTCATTGTGCTAATGGCTTTTGGGTTTACACCATGAGTTTCTATTCCCGCACTATAAATGATGGCTTTTTCTTTTGCGAAGTATCTCAAATACCCTTCAGCAATTTGGCTTCGACAACTGTTGCCGGTACATAAAACTAAAACTTTCTTTTTTTCCATAATCTATTAAACAAAAAGCCAAATTATATTTATAATGCAAAACTTAGGATCAAAACCAAAAACAGCTTGTAGTATAATTACTGATGAGGTTATTATAATTGGTTTTTTATACTTGATAATTTTTTCCTTCATATTAACAACAGCTAGAATTAGGAGAACAACATGAAGTTTCCACCTCTTGATTAGCCTCTTTTGTAGGTATTCCGCAAGCATCATTCGCTAAACAGGCAGTTTTTTTGTTGTTTAAAACAAAGTTTTTGCCATTAAAAGATAAGTCGTATTTGCCTATAGTTTCTCCTTGAAACTCTACTTCTACAATGTTGTCTTCTATCCCTAACTTTTCTTCTGATAGCTCGATGATTTTCATCAACTTCATTGGTTTTAAACGATGCTCATAATCGTTAGCATCCCATAGCTGGAAGTTTACTACTTTTTCATTTCTTATAGTGCCACCACAGTCAATAAATGTTTTTGTAATTGTTCCAATTTCAGTCACATGGAAATGTTCTGGTACAAATGTTCCATTTTCTAATTGAAATTCTACGTTCTCTAATGAATGTAAAATGCTTTTAACTTCTGATAGTTTCATAGTTCATAATTTTATATCGTATTATTACGATGATTAATTTCAAAAAAATGCTAACAACAATTGGATTTAAAATCCATTGTGAAAAATACGTTTAGTTCAGTCTTTATTTCTTGCCAAACAATAGGATCTATACAATAACAAACACTGGCACCTTCAATATTTCCTTTAATAATTCCAATGCTTTTTAATTCTTTTAGATGTTGAGAAATTGTAGCTTGTGCTAATCCTAATTCATTTACTAAATCATTACAAATACATGCATTTTGTTTTATAATATGTTCTAGAATTGCAATTCTTGCCGGATGAGCCAAAGCTTTAAGTATAGAAGCTAGTCTATTCTGTTTTTCGTTAAATATGTCTGTTTTAGTTATTCCCATAATAAATTATATCGCAATATTACGATTAATATCTTGATTTAAAAATGATTTTGTAAAATTTAACATAAAACAAAAGGCTCAAATAGAGCCTTTTGTAATAGAATTGGGGTACTAATCAACTCAAACTTAAATTATTCTTTTATAAATTTTATTGTTCCTTGTCTATTTGCATCATCTGTAAGTTTTACAAAATACACTCCTTTTGATAATTCAGAAACAGAGTAATTTTGTTCAGAAGAAAAACCACCTTTGTAGCTTTTTACCAATTGACCAGTAATTGTATAGATTTCTACCGTTTTGATAGAATCTGATAAATTAAAATAATCACTTGATGGGTTAGGGTACAATGTTATTGTATCTGCTAAGTTAAACTGCTGAGTAGATAAACTCTGAGCAGGTTGATTACCATAAACTCTAAATCCACCAGAAGGTACCGAAATCACAGCTTGTGTGTCGGTTACATTGATTGATGAACCATCCATTAAATTGTACCATGTTCCTGTATACGGGAAATTAGGATTAATAGTCAAATTGGCTACAGAAAAATTAGCTAAAACAACAACGTTTTTAAGGGTTGTAGTCGGTAAAGAATTGTCAAAAACATAAAGTCTTTGTTTTACAGTACTACCATCGTTATTTATAGTGTAGTCTCCTTCAAAAACAGCTTCTTGTGTTTTAAGGATGTTAAACTTTCTCCAATTATTATAAATAGCACTTCTATTTGCATCTGCTAACCAATTTTCTACCCATTGTGGTTGAGGTTTAGTGGCCAATTTACAATCTCCAGAAGTTGGGTCAGTTTCTGTATTTACAGTGCCATTAGTACATGTGTAAATAGAATCATCCATACCTAATTCAGCAAAATGCCAAATCATTTTAGGACCAGGAACTAGTATTGAAACAGCACCAATCGTTGACATTCTGTTTAATGCATTTGGTAAATTATTAAATACAGGGAATGCTCCTCCAGCATTACCGCTAGTAAGTCCAGTATACATCAAACGATCTTTATCATGACTTTCAGGATAACCTAATAATCTTTTGCCTAAAAAGGTAGGTCTACTTTTATGGCCAACACCACTTATATCAGCGCCTGCATTACCTTTCATTAAAATTTCATATTGAGAAGTCATTTCTCCCCACATCATAACGCCTTTACTAGGGTTTTCAGCTATTCGGTAATTTGCCCATTCTTTTTCCTCGTTTTCAGAACCAAGGTGTTCAAAAATAGCATAATGTGTAGGATCTAATGACCAGCAATGGTCTACATATTCTTTTAATATAGCTACACGATCAGCTTGGTAAGAATTAGTACAAGAGTCATCTCCAGCAGTACAATTTTGGGTAAATCCTTTTGTTAAATCCCAACGGAAACCATCAATCTTATATTCCTGAATCCAATGTTTAGCTACTCTTTTTACATAGTCTTTTGTTAATGTTGATGAGTGATTAAAATCAGAACCTACACTATAACTATGTCTTGCTACCGTGTTGAAATAAGGATTCTCAGAGCTTGGATCTCCCCATCCATCGCCATCAGGATCATTCATCCACATTCTATTCATTGGATTTCTTCCAAATGCGTGATTTAATGCAATATCTAAAATTACAGCAATACCATTTGAATGGCATAAATCTACAAGTTCTTTGAGCTTGTTTGAAGGGCCATAGTGTTTGTCTAATGCCATATGGAAAGCAGTGTTATAGCCCCAACTTTCATTTCCTTCAAATTCCATAACAGGCATTAATTCAATGGCATTAATTTTCAAATTTTTGAAATAGTCAATTTTATCAATTAAATCTTGAAAGTTTCTGTCAGAATCAAAATCTCTAACTAATGCTTCATAAACAATTAAATCTTCTTTTTTAGGTTTTGTAAATGAAGTATTATTCCACGGGTAAGCTGTTTGACCAGTTTGTAAAACGGTTACTTCTCTTTCCTGACCAGCTGGGTAAACGGGCATGTTAGGATAAGTAGAAGATGGAGTCCATGGATCATCATAAGGTGATAATACCAAAGTTGAAAAAGGATCTGCTGTTTTAACTAAAGAAGGTGAATTGGCAATTGGAGTTTGATCTACAACCCAGTATTGATAATGCTCAATTTGTCCCGGTGTTAAACCATTTAATTCAAGCCAAAACTTTCCAGATGTTGGGTCTTTTTTCATAGCATACGCAGCAGTAGGTTGATAGTTGTTGAAACTTCCTGCAACATATACAAAATCTTTTCCTGGTGCAGTTAAAACTAAAGTTGCTTTAGTTGGATCTGAAATGTTGTAATTGATACCATCTTCTAAACCTCCAGCCATAGCTTGAGAGATAATTCCAGGATTTACAATTACACTAAACTTTTTCGATTTTGTAACACTTGCTTGCGTTACTTCAAGCACATAAGAAGTATTAGCAGTAATGTTAGTGTGATTAAAATTGTATGTTGAAACACCGTTACTGGTATTAATACTAACATTATTAGCTTTTAGATTATAATTAGCTGTGCCATTAGTATTATTTGCAGAAATAGTTAAGTTACTTCCCGAAGTTATAATTGTTGCTGAGTTTTCAGTCGGAGAAGTCAAATTAAGATTGAATAAACCAACTTCAACTAACATATCTTGGCTTTTCTTGTCACCTGTACCATCTTTAGCTTTAACTAGAAAACCTATTCTACCAATATTAGATCTGTTATAAAATGTGTTGGGAATAAATGTAATAGAATAAGTATCGTTTCCTGAATTATAAGTCAATCTATTGGTTTCACTTGAGTTGGTCCAAGTACCATTTGTTGGGCAATCAATAATGTTAGAATCATTTATGTCGTATGACCAAGCCCATAAATACAAGGCATTTCCTACTACTCCCCAAGTGGCTTCATTAACTGAATTCCCTTGAAAAGTTAACGTTATTGATTGGTTTTCTTCAAAGGCAGTTGGGTTTACATTATAACTAATGTTTTGTTGTTGTGCCCAAATTCCAATTGAAAAAGTAAAAAGAAATAGTTGTATAATTTTTTTCATTGTGAGTATTTGTTAAAAAAAGCTGGTCAAACCAGCCTTTTTTTTGTTTACTGTATACTGTAAGTGTATTTTCTAGGATTGCTTAAATCTAAAATTACTGTATAAGTTCCAGGAGTTGAAACTGTTAAATTAGGCCCTCCGTAATCCATTGAATCATCACCATCGTTGTCAGCACCTAAATTTAATGACCAACCATTATTTGCTCTAAATTTGAATTCTCCAGCACTTAAAGCAATTGTAATTTCCCATTTTTTTGTTGTTGGGTTATAAGTCATATCGTGATCTGGAGCTGGGTCAGGCCATCCATTAGGAGTTGCAGAACCAGTTATTGCCCAATTCGCTTGATCAGTTGAATAAGTTCCTGCAGCAGTATTAGCTTTTACTAAATAGTATCCAGCAGAAGCTTGACAGTTTGATTCGTTTGTTTCTACTAAAACGCCTGCAAAAGTTCCATCGTCCCCATAGTCTGTATTACCCCAAGCAAATTGACCAGATGCATTAGGAGCTACAAATTTAAATTCTCCGTCTAACCACACATATCCTTCGTAATCAGTTGCGCCATAAGCAGATGAAGCTAATAAAGGTGCTGTAGGAGGATCCCAACCTTGATGATTTCCAGGAACCGCAAGTTTAGGCAAATCAGTTGTAAAAGGAGTAACGTTGATAGTTAATTTGTTTGAAATAACTTCCATTACATTTGAAGTTCCTAATGAAGCTTTTACTCTAATGTCTATACCTCCAACTGAAAAAGGGATTAGTCCTGCTTCAAGAACTTTAGCATTAAACTGTTCATTACTTAAAGAAATTTGTCTCGCATTCGTTATTTGTAATGATTTTGGATCAGCAAAATCAGTACCTGCTTGAGCGATTTCAACATCATAGTTTACTTCAGTATTTACTGAGTACTTCGCATGGTTCCAAACTACAGTGATTGCAGGATTTGCAGGATTTGCAGGATCAAGTACGTATGATGTTCCTTCTTCTGGTGATACAAGAACAGGAGCATCTCCTGGTTCAACAACAGGATTTTTATCTTCTACTTCACAAGCAGTAAAACCTGCTAGTAAAGCCATTATCGAAACTATTTTAAATATTTTTTTCATTGTTCTTTATATTAAAAAATTAATAGCCAGGGTTTTGTGTTAAATTAGGGTTAGCTTGTAAAGCAGTAGTTGGAATTGGAAATAAGTTGTATGTTGCAGAAATTGGTTGTCCGGCAGCAACACCACCTTTCCATGGCCAGATATATGTATTTCCGGCAAATTTTCCAAAACGAATTAAATCAGTTCTTCTGTGTCCTTCAAAGTTTAATTCTCTACCTCTTTCATCGATAATAAAATCTAAATTTAATTCAGCAAGAGTTATCGGTAAAGCACCAGCTCTAGTTCTCACTTGATTTACATAAGTTAATCCTTGAGCAGTTGTAGTTCCAGTAGCTCCTCTAAGCGCACATTCAGCATACATTAAATAAGCATCTGCTAATCTAAATAATGGAAAATCAGTACCTGAAAAATCAGTTGATCCCGAAGCACCAGAAAGATTTGAATTTCTGAATTTTATTGCTGGATAACCATTTGTCCAAACTTTATAATCATTCATTTCATATGAATGTCCATTTTTCCAAAAAAGGTGTGCTCTTGAGTCAGGAGATGCATCTAATGCAGTAGGTGTGCTACCAAAAAGACCATACCAAGCTTTTGTAGCTCTATGACCTCCCCAACCTTGTAATGCACCATAATCACTTAAGGTCATGGTGTCAGTGCTTAAACTTCCATTAACTATATATGTTGTATTACCATAACTTTGACTAGATACAGCATCAGCTAATAAAGGGAAAATGATTTCTGGAGAAGTATTATTATCACCTGAAAAATTAGCTAAGAAATTAGGAGCTAAACTATACCCACCTTCATCAATTACTTTTTTAATGTATGTAGCTGCATCGTTATATCTTGAAGTTCCAGTATACACTTCAGCATTCATATAAAGTTTTGCTAACAACATACGTACAACTGATTTGTTAGCTCTACCATACGTGTTAGTTGCAAAAATTTTCCCTTCAATATCTAAAAGTTCACTTTCTACAAAGTTAAACATTTCTGTACGCGTTGCTTGTGGTTTAGGAGTCGTGTTTCCTAAGTCGTCTTCTGTAACAATAACGCCTTTTCCAAAACAATCAATCATATAGTAATAAGCTAGTGATCTTAAAAAACGTAATTCACTAACATACTGTTCTTCGTTGGCAACATCAACTCCTTCTTCTAAAACTTTAATTATATTATTAGTTTGAGGAACTGTATAATATACTCTATCGTATAAATATCGGAAGAATTTATTGTTCGGAGTCCAACCTTTGGTTGTTGTTAACTGATCAAGTCCATCATCACCCCATCTATTTTTAATGGCATCAGCGGTAAAATCTTGAAGATTTATAATACCTCTTAAAAAAGCAGTTTCTCCAGGGTCTGGCCCTGAAATATCAGCACTTCCAGGGCCATTTGGTCCTGATAAAGCAAAGGTTCCATACATTTTTGATAAGAGACCTTCTATAGCTTGTGGATCATTTGCTAGCAATTGTTCTAAAGATAACTCAACTACTGGTTTTGTTTCTAATTCATCTAAACAAGAGGTGAATAGCAATCCAATTAAGCTAAATCCTATGAGTTTTAATTTTATGTTTTTCATTTTCAATTCTTAAAAATTAACATTTACACCAAAACTATATACTTGTGGTCTTGGATAGAAATTATTATCAATTGCGTTAAAATTTTCTGGATCTTGTCCCGAATATTTAGTAACTAAAAACAAGTTGTTTGCAGCAACATAAAGACGTAATGATCCATTTTTAATAGCATTGTTTACTTTATATCCTAACGTAATGTTTTCACATCTCAGGAAACTGGCATCTTCAAGGAAATAATCTGAAAAATAACGCGGGTCATTATTGTCTTGAAATAATGTTTCTCCACTTAGAATATTAGTCAAAGCATTACTATTTACTGGAACTACTTGATTAGCATTACCGCTTTGCATTGCTCTAGCATTGTAAGTTAAACCTCCAACTTGACCTCTAAAACTAGCAGTTAAATCAATGTTTTTATAAGTAACAGTTGTACCAAAACCAAATGTCCAGTTGGGACGCATTGCTCTATATACTCTATCTTCATCATTAATTACATTGTCGTTATTTCTGTCTACAAATGCACCTTCAATTGGTTTTCCGTTTGAATCGTAAATTTGTTCAAAAACCCAGGCTGAATAGGGTTGAAAACCTACTGCATGTCTAGCTAATCTAACACCTGTTCCTATTGGTAATCCAGATTCATCTGCAGATACAGAACTTCTTCCTTTTAAGTCAGTAACTTCTGAATGATTAAATGCAAGATTTCCATTTAATTCCCAAGTAAAGTTATCATTAGATATAGGTTTAATGCTTAAACTTGCTTCTGCACCTTCTCCTTCAGTGGACCCTACATTTGAAACAAACTCGTTTGTAAGGGATTGGCCAGGCGAAGCTTGAACTCTAGCTAAAAGATCATCTGTTTTTCGTTTGTAAAGATCAACACTTCCTGATATAATGTCTTTAAATAGACCAAAATCTAGTCCAACATTATAAGTAGTTGTTTTTTCCCAAGTTAAATTTGGATCAAATGGTAAAGCTGAATATGAGTTAAAGCCAGGTAAATACTGACTACTACTTCCTGCAGCACTAAACAATGGAACTGATGGATAATATCCCACGGCTCCTGTGATATCTTGTTGACCAGTTTTACCCCAGCCAAATCGAAGTTTTAGATTGTCTACAATTTTATTTTCTTTTAAGAAAGACTCATCATTAATTTTCCAAGCAAAAGCTGCAGAAGGGAAATAACCCCAACGTTTGTTTTCTCTAAAAAGTGAGGATCCATCTGCTCTGTAAGAAAAAGTAAATAAATATTTATTTGCTAAATCAATGTTAGCTCTTCCAAAGAATGATTGCAAGTTTAGAACATTATAATATCTATTAGTTGGATTTTGAGCGTTAATGACTACTTCTCTTAAACCAGTTGTAGCATTGTATTGGTATCTGGTTTGATTTCCGTCATTTTTAAAGTTTTGATAAGAATAGCCACCTTGTATGTCAAATTTTTTCAAAAATCCATTTAGTTCTTTTGTGTAAACTAAATAGCCATCCATTGTTTTATTTGTGATATGTTGTCTTTCACTATAATTTACCCCTGGATTAAATATGCCACCACTTTGAGGTCTGTATGTTTGAATTGCATTTCCAAAGTATTCTTCTTTGATGTTTGATCTTGATGCTTCAATTCCTAGATTTAGAACAGCTCTTAAATCTGGGAAAAAGTGAAGTTTGTAATCAAATTCAACATTTCCTAAAACCTTTTTAATTTCCTCAGGTCTTTTTCTTTGTTCAATAATAGCTAATGGGTTTGTAGGTCCGTCAAGAGTATAAGCATTTAAACCTGTATCGAATCGATATCCTTGATAGTATCCTCCAAATATATTATTTGGACTTGAAGCATAAACTGGTTTTGTTGGATCCATATTTATTGCACCGCCAAAAATTCCACCTTCATCAATGGTGTTTTTTTCTGACCATTGCCCTTTAGCATTAAAATCTATTTTAAGATGATTGTCTAAAAGGGTAGGGTTCATTTTTAATGAAGTTGTAACTCTTTCGAATTCATTAGTTCTAACCAATCCTTCAGCATTTGTATAGCCTACAGAAGCTCTGAAAGGTATTTTTTTGAATAAATTAGCTCTAGCACTAAAATGATTGTCAGATGTTACAGAGTTTTGGTATATGGCATCTTGCCAGTTTGTGTCATACAAAATTCTTCCTTCAATTTGTGGGGTTGATGGGTCATCTGTTAACGTATTACTTGGGTCATCAATACCTAAATTGTTGGTTAACGTAGGAAAGTTATTTCTAACAAATTCTGCAAATTCGGGACCTCCCATCATTTTAACTCTATCTCTAGCATTACCTATAGCTACGCTACTTGAGAAATTAAATTCAGGCTTGCCAGAAGTTCCCTTTTTAGTTGTAATGATGATAATTCCGTTTGAAGCTCTTGAACCATATATTGCAGTTGCAGAAGCATCTTTTAAAATGCTGAAAGTTTCAATGTCATTAGGGTTTACTAATGAAAGTGGATTACCATTTCCAGCAGCATTAACCAAATCGATTGGCACGCCGTCTATTACAATGAGTGGATTGTTTTGTGCACTTAAAGATGATCCTCCACGAATACGAATATTAGGCGCAGAATCTGGTGCTCCACCCGCAGTAGTAATTCTAACTCCAGGAGCTTTACCAGTTAGTAACTGATCTACAGAAACAACCGGTCCTTTGTTAAAGTCTTTACTTGTAATTAAATCTACTGATCCAGTAGCGTCTTTCTTTTTAACAGAACCATAACCAATCACAACTACTTCATCTAATTTAGAAGATGATTCTTGTAGGCCTACTGTGATATTGTTTTGTCCAGTGAAGGTGATTGCTTCTTCTGTGAATCCTAAATAGGAAAAGGTGATAATATCTCCTTGTTTTAAATTTGTTAATGTAAAGCTTCCGTCAAATCCTGTGGAAACTCCATTAGTTGTTCCTTTTACAAGTACATTTACTCCAGGTAATGGTTCGCCTAATTTTTTGTCGGTAACAATTCCTGATAACTTACTCTGAGCGAGCAAAGTAGCTGGTAGCATGAGTAGTAAAAGTAAAAACTTATTATACAATGTTTTCATACAATTTGTTTAGGTTAAAAATTGATTTTAAAACACATATTTTTTACTTCGATTGTTAAATTTAGTTAAAATTTCTAATAAATTTCACGAACACTTGTTAATTGTGCACCGAAAACGTTTTCGTGTTAAAAACTTTTGATAAAAATCATTTTTTTGTAGGTAAAATTGCCATTCCAAAAAATATAATTTACTTTTATTTTAGAATCACTATTTTCTAAAAACTATTAATGAAAAAGAAAATCACTTTAAAACAAATTGCTAAAGAGTTAGATGTCTCAATATCAACGGTTTCTAAATCGTTAAGAAATAGCACAGAAATTAGTGAGGACACTCGCGAAAAAGTACAAGCTTTTGCAAAATTGTATAATTTTAAACCTAATAACATTGCTTTGAGTTTGAAGAATAGAAAAACTAAGACTATAGCGGTAATAATACCTGAAATTGTGCATCATTTTTTTGCTACTGTTATTAGTGGTATAGAAAGTGTTGCGAATGAAAATGGATATAATGTTATTGTTTGTCTTTCAGATGAGTCATTTGATAAAGAAGTGATCAACATGGAGATGCTTGCTGGAGGCAGTATAGATGGTTTTATTATGTCTTTATCAAAAGGAACCCAGTCTAAAGGAGATTTTCATCACATACAAGAGGTTATTAATCAAGGTATGCCTGTTGTAATGTTTGACCGAATTACGAATGACATATTTTGTGATAAAGTAATTATTGATGACAAAACTGCGGCTCAAGATGCGGTTAACTATCTAATATTTAAAGGAGAAAAGAAAATAGGTTTAATTACTACTGTAGATTATGTAAGTGTAGGGAAGTACAGAACTGATGGTTACATGCAGGCACTTAGACAAAACAATCTAATTGTTAAGGATGAACTCATTTTAAAAATTGAAGATATTGACAATTGCGCAATTGAAATAGAGAAATACATAAAAGAAAATGATATAGACGGTATTTTTGCTGTAAATGAACTTTTTGCTGTTACTGCAATAAAAGCAGCAAGAAAGTTAGGTAAGAGAGTTCCAGAAGATTTATCAGTAATTGGATTTACAGATGGGATTATTTCAAATTATTCCACACCTTCAATTACAACTGTTAGTCAAGACGGGGTTATTATGGGGCAAAAAGCGGCCAAATTACTTATTGATAGACTAGAAAATGATGAAGAAGATGAGTTTTATACTACAGAAATTGTAGACACACATCTAGTAGAAAGAGAGTCGACAAAATAAAAGTTATTAAGACTATAACGTTGTAGTGCCTTATTTTTAAGGGTATTCCATTTTTAGCGTATACAACTAATTTAAATCTTTATTATATTTACGTTAATATTATCAAGCACATACTTTTTTACTTCGAAACTAAAAATATGTATTGATAAGCACATAACGCTTATCGTAGTATAAACTTTAAATTACGATAATGGAAAAGCGTAAATTAGGTTTCTGGGAGATTTGGAACATGAGTTTCGGTTTCTTAGGGATTCAGTTTGGTTTTGCCTTGCAAGGAGGATTTATGTCAAGAATTTTCCAAACATTAGGGGCAGAGTCACACGATATACCAGGACTGTGGATTGCAGCGCCTTTGACTGGATTAATAGTTCAGCCTATCATTGGTTATTTAAGTGATAACACATGGTCAACACGCTTTGGTCGTCGTAAACCTTATTTCTTAATTGGAGCTATTTTAAGTTCATTTGCTCTGTTTTTTGTTCCTTATTCATCTACTTTGTGGATTGCAGCAGGTTTTCTATGGATTCTAGATGCGTCCATAAATATTAGTATGGAGCCTTTTAGGGCTTTAGTTGCTGATAAATTGCCAGATTCGCAAAGATCATATGGATTTGTATTGCAAACTCTAATTATTGGTATTGGAACTTGGATTGCTTCAAATTTACCTTGGTTGGTTAATAAAATGGGATTTGAAGATACAGCTGCTCCTGGGGTTATTCCTGAATATGTAAAAATCGCATTCGGAATAGGTGCCTTGGTTTTTTTAATTAGTATTCTTTATACCATTTTAACTACAAAAGAATATCCTCCAAAAGATTTAGAAGCTTTTAAGTCACAAAAAAAGGAAAATACTTTTTTTAAAGATTTATTTCAATCATTGAGATTAATGCCATCCACTATGAAAAAATTGGGAGTAATCCAGTTTTTTAGTTGGTTCGCTTTTTTTACAATGTGGAGTATGGCTACTCCAGCATTAACAGAACATATTTTTAATGCTCCTGCGCCAAACAAGGAAGCTTTTAATTTTGCAATTGCAGGACAGCAAGAAGCATTTGATGCTGCAAATAAATTGTTCCAAACCGCTTCAGATAAAGTAGGTTCTGCAATGGGCTTGTATGGTTTGTCATCAATGGCTTTTGCATTGTTTTTAACTTTTTATGCTGCTAAAAGAAGTGTGAATAGAAAATATGTTCATATGTTCTCTTTAGTTGCAGGTGGATTAGGATTTTTATTGATGGGTGTTATTAAAGATCAATCTATGCTTAATGTATGTTTCTTGCTAATTGGACTTTCTTGGGGTAGCATATTATCAATGCCATATGCCATGCTTTCAAGTTCTGTTGATGAAAACAAAATGGGAATGATGATGGGACTATTCAATATGTTTATTGTAATTCCTCAAATCATTGCTGCATTGGGAGGTGTAAACAGTCTTTCAAGATTGTTTGGCGAAACAGCAATTGCGCCAATGTTATTAGCAGGTTCATCACTTGTTCTAGCAGGAATTAGTAATTTTTTAATCACTGAAGAAAGAGTAATAAAAGGGTAATGAGTAAAAAAGCTTTCATATTTGATTTAGATGGTGTAATTGTAGATACGGCCAAGTATCATTTTATGGCTTGGCAAAAATTAGCAGATAGTTTAGATATTTTATTTACACCTGAACACAACGAGGAACTAAAAGGAGTTAGCAGAGTACGTTCTCTAGAAATAATTTTACAATTAGGCAATGTAACTGCATCTGAGGAAGAAAAACAGAAGTGGCTAACACAAAAAAATGAAGATTATCTATCATATATTGAAAAAATGGACGAATCTGAAATTTTGCCAGCGGTTAGAGAAACTTTAGAATTTATTAAAGAAAATGGTCAACACATTGCATTAGGATCGGCTAGTAAAAATGCAAGGCCTATTCTTGAAAAAGTTGGGCTATTACATTTTTTTGATGTTATAGTAGATGGTAACGACGTGACAAATGCCAAACCAGATCCAGAAGTTTTTGTTAGAGCTTCAAAATTGTTAGGTGTTAGTAACGAGAATGCGATTGTTTTCGAAGACTCAGTGGCAGGTATACAAGCAGCCAATATCGCAGGTATGCTTAGCATTGGAATTGGTGAAAAAAATGTGCTAAAGGAAGCAAAATATTGTTTTCCAAATTTCTTGCACATGGATACTAGTTTTATCGAAACACTGATTAAAAAATAAGAATTAAGATTTAAAAAAATGAACCAAGATTATATAAAACCTGATAATTGGTCCATCATTGAGGAAGGATTTGATGCAGACAGAGTAAAATCATCTGAAAGTTTGTTCAGTATTGGTAATGGTGCTATGGGGCAGCGTGCTAATTTTGAAGAAGCGTATTCAGGTAAAACATTTCAAGGAAGTTATATCGCAGGGGTTTATTATCCTGATAAAACTAAAGTGGGATGGTGGAAAAACGGTTATCCAGAATATTTTGCAAAAGTATTGAATGCACCCAATTGGATAGGAATCAATGTAGAGATAAACGGAGAAAATTTAGATTTGGCAAAATGCCAATCGGTTTCGAATTTTAGACGTGAATTGAATATGAAAGAAGGTATCTATTATCGCTCTTTCGATGCAGTTTTACAAAATGGAACCGAGATAAGTGTTAATGTTACTAGATTTCTTTCCCTTAATATTGATGAATTAGGGGTTATTAATTATCAAGTTACTTCAAAAAGCAAAGAAGCAAAAATTGTATTCAAACCTTTCTTAGATGCCGGAATTGAAAACGAAGATACCAACTGGGAAGAGAAATTCTGGGAACCAAAAGGAGTGAAACATGGCGATAATCAGGCTTTTGTGACAGCACGAACTTTCAAAACACATTTTACGGCAACGACTTTCATGCAAAACAGTATCTATATTGATGGTGTTCTGCAAGAAGGAATTCACGATAATGTAGAAGAAAGCATAGATAAAATCATTTTTTCGTATGAAGTTGGGTTAACAAAAGGACAAACTGCCAGTATTCAAAAACTGGGCGGATATACCGTTTCTACCAATCATTCTTTAGATAATTTAATTCCTGCGGCACAAGCAATTTTGGCAAAAGCCAATGTGTTAGGCTTTGTTGCTTTATCGAATAATCAAAAACAAGCTTGGGCAAAAATCTGGGAAATGAGTGATATTACCATTGATGGTGATGTTAAGGCTCAACAAGGTATTCGTTTTAATATTTTCCAGTTAAACCAAACCTATTTAGGAAAAGACTCTCGTTTAAATATTGGTCCAAAAGGATTCACAGGCGAAAAATACGGTGGATCTACGTATTGGGATACCGAAGCCTATTGTATTCCGTTTTACATGGCGACCAAAGACCAGCAGGTAGCGAGAAATTTGCTGGCATACCGTTATAACCAATTAGATAAAGCGATTGAAAATGCTGAAAAGTTAGGTTTCAAAAACGGAGCGGCTTTGTATCCAATGGTTACTATGAATGGAGAAGAATGCCACAACGAATGGGAAATCACATTTGAAGAAATTCATCGTAATGGTGCGATCGCTTTTGCAATTTATAATTACTATCGTTATACAGGTGATTATAGCTATATTCCAGAAAAAGGATTGGAAGTCTTAATTGGAATTGCACGTTTTTGGCATCAAAGAGCGACCTATTCTACTAAAAAAGGACAATATGTGATTCTAGGTGTTACAGGTCCTAATGAATATGAAAATAACGTAAATAACAATTGGTATACTAATTATATTGCCAAATGGTGTATTAGCTATACGTTAGAACAAATCGAAAAAGTAAAAGAGCATTATGCAGATGATTATGCTCGTGTGATGCAAAAAGTAAATCTTCAAAATGAGGAAATGCAAAGCATGAAAGAAGTTGCGAATAACATGTATTTCCCGTATTCAAAAGAGCATCATGTGTATCTGCAACAAGACGGTTTCTTGGACAAAGAACTTATCACAGTGGCCGATTTAGATAAATCACAACGACCTATTAATCAAAAATGGTCTTGGGATCGTATTTTACGTTCGCCGTATATTAAACAAGCCGATACATTGCAAGGTTTCTATTTCTTTGAAGATCATTTCTCAAAAGAAGAATTGGAACGTCATTTTGATTTCTACGAACCGTTTACTGTTCACGAAAGTTCATTGTCGCCTTGTGTGCATTCAATTCAAGCTGCCGTTTTAGGCCGTATGGAGCAGGCCTATACATTTTATTTACGAACATCTCGTTTGGATTTAGATGATTATAACAAAGAAGTACATGAAGGTTTGCATATTACCTCAATGGCAGGAACTTGGATGAGTATAGTGGAAGGTTTTGGAGGAATGCGTGTTAAAAAAGACCAACTGACTTTCGAACCAAGAATCCCAGCTCAATGGGAAGGTTATTCATTCAAAGTAAATTTTAGAAATTCAATTGTGAAAGTTGAGGTGAACCATCAAGAAACAAAAGTTTCTGTAGAGGGTGATAACTCGCTTGAAGTCATTGTAAATGGGACATCACAATTAATCAAAAATTAATATTATGTTTAAAAATTTTGTTTCAGTAGTCATACTGTTTTTGTCATTTTGTAGTTTACAAGCTCAGGAGTTAGTTTCTCCTAATGGGAATTTTAAAATTAAATTTGCTTTGGCCAATGATGGGACACCATCATATCAACTTTTTTATAAAAATAAAGAAGTTGTAAAACCAAGTAAGCTGGGATTGGAATTGCAAAAAGATGCTAAATCATTGTTGAATGATTTTAAAATTGTTGAGGCCAAAGAAAGTACTTTCGACGAAACTTGGAAGCCGGTTTGGGGCGAAGAGAATTCAATTCAAAACCATTACAATGAATTAGCTATACGACTGAAACAAAATACTACCGACAGAGATATTATTATAAAATTCAGATTATTTAATGAAGGATTAGGATTTAGATATGAATTTCCGGAACAAAAGAATCTGACGTATTTCATCGTAAAAGAAGAACGTACCGAATTTGCCATGACAGGAAATCATACCGCATTTTGGATTCCAGGCGATTATGATACACAAGAATACGATTACACCGAAAGTAAGCTTTCAGAAATAAGAGGTTTGTTTAAAAAAGCAGTTACAGATAATGCCTCTCAAAAACAATTTTCTGATACAGGTGTACAAACATCATTAATGATGAAAACAGCCGATGGATTATACATCAACATTCACGAAGCGGCTTTGATTAATTATTCATGCATGCACTTGAATTTAGACGACAAAAATTTTGTTTTTCAATCACACTTAACGCCAGATGCAAAAGGGAATAAAGGTTATTTGCAAACACCTTGTGTGTCACCTTGGAGAACAATAATTGTAAGTGATGATGCTCGTGATGTTTTGGCATCACGTATGACATTGAATTTAAATGAACCATCAAAAATTGAAGATACTTCATGGATCAAACCAGTAAAATATGTTGGTGTTTGGTGGGAAATGATTACGGGTAGAAGTTCTTGGGCATATACCGATGAGGTTCCTTCGGTACATTTAGGAGTAACTGATTTTACAAAAACAAAACCTAACGGGAAACATGCTGCCAATACAAAACATGTAAAAGAATATATTGATTTTGCAGCTTTACATGGCTTTGACGGTGTATTGGTGGAAGGTTGGAATGAAGGTTGGGAAGACTGGTTTGGACACGAAAAAGATTATGTGTTCGATTTCGTAACGCCATATCCAGATTTTGATGTAAAAGGTATTCATGAGTATGCAAAGTCAAAAGGAATTAAAATGATCATGCATCATGAAACTTCAGGCTCTACAAGAAATTACGAGCGTCATTTAGATAAAGCATTCAAATTCATGAATGACAATGGTTACGAAGCAGCTAAAACAGGTTATGTAGGTAATATTTTGCCTTTAGGCGAGCATCATTACAGTCAATCCATATTAAATCATTACCAATATGTAGTTGAAAAAGCAGCTGATTATAAAATTATGATTAATGCACATGAAGCGGTTCGTCCTACAGGTATTTGCAGAACGTATCCAAATATGATTGGAAATGAAGCAGCTCGTGGAACAGAATTTCAGGCATTTGGCGGATCAAAAGCAAATCATACTACCATTTTACCTTTTACAAGATTAATGGGTGGACCAATGGATTATACACCAGGAATCTTTGAAACAAATATTTCTAAAGTAAATCCAGGAAATAATTCGCAAGTAAATACAACATTAGCTAACCAATTAGGTTTATATGTTGTTATGTATAGTCCTTTGCAAATGGCTGCCGATTTACCTGAAAATTACAACCGTTTTTTAGATGCGTTCCAATTTATTAAAGATGTTCCTGTGGATTGGGCTACTTCAAAATATTTAGAAGCTGAGCCTGGTTATTACTTAACAATTGCTAGAAAAGACAAAAAATCAAACGATTGGTATGTTGGGAATTCCAACGGTTACAATGCTAGAACAGCTACAATTAATATGGATTTCCTAGAAAAAGGTAAAAAATACGAAGCTACAATCTATGCAGATGCTGAAAATGCTGATTATAAAACGAATCCCCAAGCTTACAAAATCACCAAACAAAAAGTAACGAATAAAACCAAACTGCAATTAAAAACAGCAGCTGGAGGAGGTTTCGGAATTAGTATTAAAGAAATTAAATAAACATTCCGTTTGTCATTCCGACGCAAGGAGGAATCTCATATAGTTAATGTGCTTTACAGAATCATAATTAT
The DNA here is from genome assembly GCF_900142035.1 of Flavobacterium terrae. GTDB lineage: Bacteria > Bacteroidota > Bacteroidia > Flavobacteriales > Flavobacteriaceae > Flavobacterium > Flavobacterium terrae. Next base: position 820,584 of record NZ_FQZI01000001.1, read on the forward strand.
GAAAAAAATAATATACATTTTTATCACATTATTCACAATTTCTCTATCAGCTCAAATTGATAGAGTGGAACCTCCTTTTTGGTATGAAGGAATGAACAAGAGTGAAGTTCAGATTTTGTTTTATGGTAAAAACATTGCGCAAAATTCGGTTTCAGTTTCAAATAATGTGGTTGTTACCAATGTGACTAAAACCGAAAATCCAAACTATATTTTTGTGACCATTGATACTAAAAATGTAAAAGCACAGCAATTGCAATTTACGTTTGTCAATGGTAAAAAATCATTCAAAAGAAATTACGAAATCAAAATTAGAAGAGAAAATTCGGCTTTACGTAAAAGCTACGATGCATCGGATGTGATGTATTTGTTAATGCCCGACCGATTTGCTAACGGAAACTCAAACAATGATTCTTCTTCAGAATTGCAGGAAAAAGCCAACAGAAGTTTACCTGGCGGAAGACACGGAGGTGATATCGCAGGAATCATCAATCATTTAGATTATATCAAAGAATTAGGTGCTACAACCATTTGGAGTACACCTTTGTGCGAAGACAACGATAAAGGCTATTCGTATCACACCTATGGTCAATCGGATGTGTACAAAATAGATGCGCGTTACGGAACCAATGAAGAATACAAACAGTTGGCTACTGAAATGCATAAAAAAGACATGAAGTTAGTTATGGACTATGTGACCAATCATTGGGGAGCTGAACATTGGATGTTCAAAGACATGCCGACTTATGATTGGTTCCATCAGTTTCCGGGTTATGCACAAAGCAATTACCGCATGACAACACAATATGATATTAATGGCTCAAAACGTGATGCAAAATATTGTATGGATGGATGGTTTGTGCCAAGTATGCCCGACTTAAACCAATCAAATCCTTTGGTGTTGAATTATCTAATTCAAAATGCGATTTGGTGGATTGAATATGCTGATTTAGATGGTTTTCGTGTAGATACCTATTCGTATAATGATAAAGATGGAATCGCAAAATGGACGAAGGCAATTACGGATGAATACCCTTATTTCAATATAGTAGGTGAAGTTTGGATGCACGACCAAGCGCAAATTTCGTATTGGCAAAAGGATAGCCCGATTTCAAAAATTCAAAGTTATAATTCGTACTTGCCAAGTGTAATGGATTTTACGTTACATGATGTTTTTGGAAATGTTTTTAATGAAGATAGAGCTGACTGGAGTAATGGAACGATCAAATTCTATGAAAATTTTGCGAATGATTTCTTGTATGCTAATCCAAATAATTTGTTGATTTTCTTAGAGAATCACGATACAGGTCGTTTTAACCAGATTTATAAAAATGATTTTAAAAAATACCAGTTAGGAATGACAATCATGGCAACCATGCGTGGAATTCCGCAATTGTATTACGGTTCAGAAATTGGTATGTCTGGCGATAAAGGCAAGGGAGATGCTGACATCCGTCAAGATTTTCCTGGTGGATGGACTGGTGATTCTAATAATGCTTTTACTACTTCTGGAAGAACGTCAGAGCAAAATCAATTCTTCAATTTTACTAAAAAACTTTTAAACTGGAGAAAATCAAAATCAGTAATTCACACAGGAAAACTCACGCATTATATTCCAGAAAACAATGTTTATGTGTATTTTCGCCACAATGATAAGGAATCAGTGATGGTTGTGATAAACAATGCAGCCGATAATCAGAAAATAAACTTGTCACGATTCGAAGAAAATTTAGCAGGTTTTACTTCAGGTTATGAAGTGATTTCGGATAAAAATGTAGAACTTAAAAACGAATTATCTATTGATGCGAAATCTTCAATGATAATTGAATTAAAAAAATAAAATGAAAAAAATTGTTTTTAGCGCATTGGTACTTACATCTCTAGTAAGTTGCAAAAAAGAACAGGAAGCGAAAACTGAGACTTCAAAACTTGATATTGAAGCAGTTTCGCAATCATTAGTAGATAATGCCATTATTTACGAAGCAAACATCCGTCAATATTCACCAGAGGGAACTTTTAATGCATTTACACGAGATATTCCTAAATTAAAAAAGTTAGGGGTTAAAGTTCTTTGGCTAATGCCCATTCATGAAATTGGATACAAAAACCGAAAAGCAAAAGGAGATGTTTCTATTGAGCAAATTACAGATTCTATTGAAAAACAAAAATATTTAGGAAGTCATTATTCAGTTAAAGACTATAGAAGTATAAATTCAAATTATGGTACCAAAGAAGATTTTCAAAAATTAGTTAAAACAGCTCATCAAAATGGGATTTATGTCATTTTAGACTGGGTAGCCAATCATACAGCTTGGGATCATCCTTGGGTAACTATGCACAATGATTATTATACACATGATAAAGATGGTAAAATGATAGCCCCTTTTGATTGGACTGATGTTGCTGAATTGGATTATAAAAACCCTAATCTTAGAAAAGCAATGATCGACGATATGAAATATTGGATAAAAGAATTCAATATAGATGGTTTTCGATGTGATGTTGCAGCTGAAGTACCAACAGATTTTTGGGAGAATGCAACAGTTGAATTGAATAAAATAAAGCCTGTTTTTATGTTGGCAGAAGCTGAAAAGCCTGAGTTGATGAAAAAAGCTTTTGACATGCAATACGCATGGGAAGGTCATCATATTTTAAACGGAATAGCTCAAGGTAAAAAAACAGTAAAAGATTTTGATACATACATTGAAAAAATAAGCAAAACTCTTCAGCCTGATGACATATACATGAATTTCACATCTAATCATGATGAAAATTCTTGGAATGGAACTGAGTACGAGCGTATGGGTGATGCAGTAGAAACTTTTGCGGCTTTGACATATACAATGCCGGGGATGCCACTTATTTACAACGGTCAGGAATATGATTTAAATAAAAGATTACGATTTTTCGAAAAAGATACTATTCCTCACTCAGTTGGTCATATGATGACTGTTTATGAGAAATTGGGTAAATTAAAAGTTGAAAATCCAGCTTTAAAAGGAGGTAAAAATCCAGCATCTTATAGAAGAATTCAAACATCTTTAGATGATAAAATTTTAGCATTTGAGAGAGAAAATGAAGGTAAAAAAGTAATCTACATTGCTAATCTAACTAAGGATAATCAGAATGTAAAAATTCAAACTGAAGGAAACTATAAAGATTACATGAATAATCAAGAAATGGTCTTGGTTAAGGATCAACAACTTGAACTTAAACCTTGGCAATATATAATTTTGGCTAACTAAATGGTGTTTTTATTGAGAAGGGCGCAAATTTTAACAAATTTGCGCTTTTTTTGTATATTTAAGCATGCTAAGAATTGGTCATAGAGGCGCAAAGGGCTACGTCGCCGAAAATACTTTAGATTCGTTTGGTGAGGCTTTTTTACTGGGAGCAGATGGGATTGAACTTGATGTTCATTTATCTGAAGATGGTGAAGTGGTGGTAATTCACGATAAAACGGTAGATAGAACTATTGCAAATGCATCAGGTGTTGTACGTCATTTCACTTCGGAGGAGTTATGGCGTTTAGGAGATGTGCCTACATTAAATAAAGTTCTTCATTGGGTACCTAAAAATAAATTCATCAATATTGAGATTAAGGATAAAAAAGCTACACATCCTACAGTTCTCTTGATTGAAAATTTTACGCTTAATAGTGATTTACTTTATAGAAACATTGTTGTGTCAAGTTTTGATTGGGAAATTTTAAGATTAGTTAAAGCTTTGGAACCAAAAATCAAAATTGGAGTTTTAATAGAAGATGATTTAGAAGCTGCTTTTCAATTTGCAAAAGAAATGAAGGCTTTTTCAATTAACCCAAATTACAAATCTCTTACTAAAGAGTTTGTTCAAAAAGCACATGCCAGTCAATTTAAAATTCATACTTGGACAGTAAATCACCCCGAAGATATTACCTTTGTCAAAAATTTAGGCGTAGACGCCATAATTTCTGATTATCCTGATAGACTATGATTTCAAATTATGATATAATTGTTGTGGGTGGTGGTGCCGCAGGTTTTTTTACAGCTATTAATATCGTTGAAAGTAATCCCAAACTTAAAGTAGCTATTCTTGAAAGAGGAAAAGAAGTACTTTCAAAAGTGCGTGTTTCAGGTGGTGGGCGCTGTAATGTAACACATGCTTGTTTTATTCCTAACGATTTAGTTAAATTTTATCCGCGTGGCGAAAAAGAACTTCGTGGTCCATTTCATCAGTTTTGTTCGGGCGATACAATCGAATGGTTTGAAAGACATGGAGTCGAACTTAAAATTGAAGATGATGGAAGAATGTTTCCCGTAACCGATTCTTCACAAACTATAATTGATTGTTTTTTAAATACTGCTAAAAAACTTGGGATAGACATACTTACAGGTCAAAGTGTTCAGGATATTTTTAAGGGTGAAAATTATTGGAAGTTAGAAACCAATCAACAGTCATTCAAATGTGATAAACTGATTATGACTACGGGTAGTAACCCTAAAATGTGGGAAATGATGCAAAATTTAGGGCATTCAATTGTCTCACCAGTGCCTTCGCTTTTCACATTCAATATCAAAGACAATCGGATCAAAGATTTAATGGGTGTTTCTGCTTTTGCCTCTGTAAAAGTGAAGGACTCTAAGCTTAAAGCTTCTGGGCCCTTATTAATTACTCATTGGGGTATGAGCGGACCCGGAATTTTAAGACTTTCTGCTTGGGGTGCTAGAGAGTTATTTGATAAAAATTATCAGTTTACTTTACAAGTCAATTGGTTGAACGATTTAGATTTTGAAACAGTTCTAGAAGATCTAAAAGAAATTAAAGAAGAAAATGCTAAGAAACTAGTCTCTAAATTTTGCCCTTTTGAGTTTCCAAAGCGATTATGGGAAAGTTTGCTTTTTGCTTCTGGAATCAATTCAGAGGTAAAATGGGCAGATATCTCTAAAAAACAAATGACCGACTTGGTAAACCAATTAACCAATGGTCAATTTCAAGTGAACGGGAAAAGTACGTTTAAAGAAGAATTTGTTACAGCAGGCGGAATCGATTTAAAACAAATCAATTTTAAAACTATGGAAAGTAAATTACATTCTAATTTGTTTTTTGCTGGCGAAATTCTAAATATAGACGCTATTACAGGTGGATTTAATTTTCAGAATGCATGGACAGGTGGATTTATTATAGCGCAATCTTTTTCAAATAGCTAGGTAAATAAGTAGGCTTTTATATTTTTGTATGTAAAAACCTATAAAATTAATGTACCTCAAAAATTATTTTATTGTTTTTCTCTGTTTGTTTTTCTCTGTTAATGGGAATGCTCAGAAGAAGAACTTTGAAAATTTCACTCAAGAAAATGGCTTACCTAGCAATGAAGTCTATGATTCTTTTCAGGATGTAAATGGCTTTATTTGGTTTGCCACAGATAGAGGTATAGCGCAATATAATGGTTATGAATTTGTAAAATTTGAACCTAAAGACGGATTGACAGATATCTCTGTATTCGATTTTTTCCCTCAGGAAAATGGCACCGTTTGGTGCTCCACATTCAGTAAGAAAATTTTTTATTTTAAAAACGGTGAGAGTAAATTCTATCCTTATAAATATAATCAAGCATTTGCTGATTATCTAAAAAAGAATGGATTTTCGGCCTTTTTTTTAAAAAGTATTGCTGTAAATTCAAAGGGAGAAGTATATGTTTCTAATCACGATGTTTTATTAAAAATAGATAAACAAGGAGTTGTCACAACAATAAAAGGTAGAAAATTGGATAAAAAAGGGAATGTGATAGTAGATAAGACTCCTAAATTTATCCAAACAAAAAAGATTAATGCTAAACAGGAGATTAATTATCTTTCAAATAAACCCAATAGCTTTTTGCAACCTTATTGTTATGCAATGCATAGAGGGATAGTCTCAATAGCATCTGAAATTAAACTTGTAGTCACAGATAGTTGCGTTTTCTTGCATAAAAAAAACAAACCTTTAAAGAAGATCGGTTTTAAAAATCACGAACCTCTTGAAGCTGGATTTTATGATAAAAACCTTTTTTGGGTAGGGTTTAGAGGTAAAGGAGTAAAAGTATTTGATTTTGATGGAAATCTTAAAAATTGCTTCCTAGAAGATCATTCTCCATCTAAGTTATTTAAAGATTGTTTTGGCGGGTTATGGGTGACCACTATAGATGCTGGGGTTTTTTATTTACCATCAAACCAGAATGAGACTTATACGTTTGGGAATTCTGGTGTTAATTCTTTAACTAGTGATTTTTCTGGTAATCTGTATGTAGGTACAATTAATGGAGATATTTATAAAAAAATTAATGTTGGAAATTTTACAAGACTTCATAAGGGATTAATAAATACTCAAGCACATGTTCAGTTTTTTGAGAAAGAAAACGAGGTCTTTTTTTATACAGATAACAAACTCTTTAGTTCAAAAGGGTATCAGAATAAAAATTTTCGGGGTGTTTTGAAAATATCAGATGATAATCCTAACGCTTTGATTTTTTCACAATTTGGTATTTATTCGGTGTTTGATAATTCTAAAATTAAATCTGATACTTTGAATTTTAGAATACACGATATTTCATTTAATAATAATCAATTTTATTTAGCGACTATAGATGGTTTGAGGATTTTTGAAAAAAATAAAATCTATCAAAAAAATACGCCTCAACTTAATTGCAGAATAGACGATTTAGATTATATAAAATCGTCAGGAGTTTTTGTTATGGCGACCCTAGGTAAAGGAGTCTTAGTTTATAATCCGCAGAATAATAAAGTTATTGAAATTAATAAGGAAAAAGGATTGTCAAATGATTTAGTTACTGAGGTTTATGTTGAAAATGACAAGACTATCTGGGCTTGTACCAATTATGGACTCAATAGGATACAATTTCTAAAAAACGGTCAATTTAAAATAGATTATATAACTTCTTCTAATGGTTTGCTAGGTAATCAAATAAAAGATGTTGAGGTAATTAGAGATACAATTTATGTAGGAACTTCAAAAGGCTTGTCTGTAATTTCTAAATCTCAATTCGACAAGAATTTTGCATCAAAAAAGTATTTTTTGAAACTAAAAAAGCTTGCTATTAATAACGTTATCATGGATCATTTTTTGAATGAACTAAATTTAAAATATGATGAAAATCAACTAGATTTTTTTATTGATGCAGTTTCTTTTTCTGATAACAAAGGTTTACTCTATAGATATAAGTTAGAGGGATTGGATAAATCGTGGAAATATACGAAAGAAAGAAAGTTGTCTTATGAATTTTTACCAGCTGGGAATTATAAACTTATTGTTGAAATAATTGAAGGGGGAAGGTTATTGTCTAGAGAAAAGTTGATTGTTCCATTTACTATTAATCCACCTTTTTGGGAAACGTACTGGTTTGTTATAGCTGTTGTAATTCTTATGATAGGTTTAATTTATGTTTTTTTCAGAATCAAGGTTTTGACTTATAATAAGGATATCGTTCGTGAAATTCTGAGGCTATGGTTAAGAAAAATTAAAAGAAATGAGAAATACTATACTTTTAAAGAATCAGGTAAAGAAATAAGGGTTAATACTTCAGAGATATTATTTGTAAAGTCATCAGGAAATTACATAGATGTTGTTACAAATAATAAAACGTATACTGTAAGAGCTAAGATTAGTCAGTTTATATATGAAATTCCCGATTCATTAGAGTTTTTGAGATTGCACAGATCTTACATTGTAAGAATAGACAAAGTAGAGCAAAAAACAAAAAAATCTGTTTTTGTAAATCAAATAGAGATTCCCGTTGGGGAGACTTTTATTGAAGAGTTGGATAAAATTGTGTTTTAAAAACTGTATTCACACTTGAAAATTTTTGTAAGAATTTTATTTTAGTTTCAATTAAATATTTTTCGTCACTATTTCATAGGGTGTTCGTCACAAACTTATGTATTTATTGCTTTTAGATTGATTTGAGTAAATAGTTTTGTCTCAAATTTCAAATCAAACTAAAATGAAAAAAACTATTTTAAAAACAACCAAACTTTTATTAGCTGTTGGTTTGCTTTCATTGAATTCGTTCAAATCAGAGGCTCAAACATTAACTTATGGAAACAACACTAATGCAGTAGCCACAAGTGGTGCTGTAATTTCAGGTTCTACAACAAATTACACATTTACTATTCCGTTCTATCAATCAAGTATGGTGGGAACTTTTAGTATAGGGTACAATACTATTTTTAGTTGTGGTCCTGGATATTTTAAATCTATTACTTTACATAAAACAGACGGAACTTATGTTTCTAATTCTACAAACAGTAATGGGGTTAGTATTCCTAGTTCAAGTATGCCATTAGGGACAACAAGTTATGTTATGAAGGTTTATTGTGCTAGTGGTGGTGGTTTACCATCTCAATTAATAGCAACTAAATATATTAATGTTACAGTTGTAAAAGAAGCAGATCCTTCACTGTCGTTGTCTATAAGTGCATTCTGTAAAAAGAATAAAGACAATTTATATAATGGTTACATTGGATTTAACGCAACAGGAAGTTATACAAATGCTAGCAAATTGTACTTGAGTGTTGTTAATACAGCGGGTACTTGTTCACAAGCAGATACAAAATTAACAGCCTTAAGTAATAACATTAATTTACCAAACAATACTATCATAAATCCTTCAGGTTTTTACGATTGTAATACTAACACCACTTATACGGTTTCAATGGTGTATAGAAGTGCAACAATTACAGGGCAAAATTTAGTTTATGACATTCCAAATGGGGCTTACGGATGGACTGATTATTCTTGGACAAAAACATTTAAATCATGTTTGAATAAGCTTGATCCATGGCCTAATGACCCAATTAAGTTGAAAACTTCTTCAGTGGTTTATCCTAATCCAGCAAAAGACATAGTAAATATTAAATTAGAAAATGAAGAAAAAATCATTGCTGTTTCAATACTTGATTTTTCAAACGGAATTCAAAAGAAACAAGAATTTAAAAAAGCAACTTCTGAACAAACCATTGATGTAACTGATTTGAGAAAAGGAATTTATGTGCTTGAAATCGTAACTGATCAAGGTGTAAGAAAAGAAAAACTTGTAAAAGAATAATTTTTTAAAAAGAATAAAGCTTTTTATTTTTCAAGGGAGAAGGAGGTTCTTTAAGAACCTCTTTTTATTTGATTTTTATAGGTAAACTCAATTAGGTCTTTGTGTTTTGTAAGTGATATTTTATAATTGTAATTTTTAATATTATCGATTCAAATACCAAATACTTCCATTTAGAATTGTTGCAAAACTAACCCACGCTAAATACAGTACTAATAGTTTCCAAGCTACTGAATCAACTTTTTTAAATGTTTTTATGGTTTCAAAAATGACTAACCATAACAATATAATTTCTATAAAAGCCAAGAATGGGTTTTTCATGCCAAAAAACAGCAACGACCATAATGCATTTAGTAATAATTGGAAAACAAATAACCAGATTGCATTTTTTGTAATGGCATTTTCTTTTGTGTGTTTTGACCAAACTATACCTAAAGAAATTCCCATCATGATGTATAATATTGTCCAAACAGGTGCAAAAATCCAATTTGGAGGATTAAAAAAAGGTTTGTTTAATGTTGGGTACCAATTTAAAATGCTCTCACGAGTAGGTATACTAGATAGAAATCCAATTAAAAGACAAATAACTACTGATATTACTATCTTAATCCAATTGTTGTTTTTCAAAATCTCTTTTGTTTAAATTGTTTCACAGTAAAAATAAACAATCCTAAACAAAAAAAGTATCTTTGCCAAAATTTCATAATCAATGATTTCTGAAAAAGATTTTATAGCTTCTAATTATATATCGTCTATTGAAAATGGAAATTTTCAGTGGAGTGCGCCAAGTAATATTGCGTTAGTTAAATATTGGGGAAAAAAGGATAAGCAAATCCCAGCTAATCCTTCAATTAGTTTTACACTAAATAACTGTAAAACCATTACTAAAATGGCTTTTGCTAAAAAAGTAAATGATGGTAATTTTTCATTTGATTTGTTATTTGAAGGCAAACCCAAAGAAGATTTTAAACCTAAAATTCAGAAATTTTTTGAGCGTATTTTTGAATATTGCCCATATTTAAAAGATTTTCATTTCACTATCGATACCGAAAATACTTTTCCTCATAGTTCTGGTATTGCTTCTTCAGCTTCAGGTATGGCGGCTTTAGCGATGAATATTATGAGTTTAGAAAAAGTTCTAAATCCTGTAATGACTGATGAATATTTCTATCAAAAAGCTTCTTTATTGGCGCGATTGGGTTCTGGAAGTGCATGCCGAAGCGTAAAAGGTCAAGTGGTCGTTTGGGGAGAGCACAATGAAATTGCAGGAAGTTCAAACTTGTTTGGAGTTGAATTTTTTGGAATACATGAAAATTTCAAAAATTTTCAAGATACGATTTTGTTGGTAGACAAAGGAGAAAAACAAGTGTCAAGTACCGTAGGTCATGATTTAATGTTTGGACATCCTTTTGCTGAAAAACGTTTTGACCAGGCTCATGAAAACCTTTCTAAAATTAAAGCAATTTTAGAAAATGGAGATCTTGAAGGCTTTCTCAAAATTGTTGAAAGCGAAGCATTAACATTGCATGCAATGATGATGACTTCAATGCCTTATTTTATTTTGATGAAACCTAATACTTTAGAAATAATAAATAAAATTTGGAAATTCAGAAATGAAACACAAACTCCAGTGTGCTTTACACTTGATGCAGGGGCTAATGTTCACGTTTTATATCCTCAAAATGTTAAAGAAAAAGTTTTAGAATTTATTAAGAAAGAATTAGTTGAATATTGTCAAAATGGTCAATATATTTGCGACGAAATTGGACATGGTTCCATATCAATTTAATTTGTATCTTTATCATTGTAAACAGAATACCGTAAACAATTAACCCTATGAAAGGACCTCTATTTTACTCAAAAATTTTACTTTTCGGTGAATACGGAATTATAAAAGACTCGAAGGGTCTTGCAATTCCTTACAATTTTTACAATGGAGCTTTAAAAATCGAGGAGAATCCTTCATTAGAAGCGGTAAAGTCAAATGAAAGTTTGAAAAAATTTGCTGTTTATTTAGAAGAATTACAGTCTGAGCAATCAGAATTGGTAACTTTTAACATGGAAGCTTTAAAAGCTGATGTAGTAAACGGAATGTATTTCGATTCAAGTATTCCACAAGGATACGGAGTAGGTAGTAGTGGTGCTTTAGTAGCTGCTATTTATGATAAGTACGCAAATAATAAAATAACTGTTCTTGAAAATTTAACTCGTGAAAAATTATTGCAGTTAAAAGCAATTTTTTCACAAATGGAATCTTTTTTTCATGGAAAAAGTTCAGGGTTAGATCCTTTAAATAGCTATTTAAGTATTCCAATTTTAATCAATTCACAAGATAATATCGAAGCTACTGGAATTCCAACGCAAAGTGCTAACGGAAAAGGGGCGGTGTTTTTACTTGATTCTGGTATGGTTGGAGAAACAGCACCTATGGTGAGTATTTTTATGGAAAATCTAAAAGAAGAAGGTTTCCGTAAAATGCTTAAATCTCAATTTATAAAATATACCGATGCTTGTGTAGAAAACTTTTTACATGGAGATGTAAAGTCACTTTTCTCAAATACTAAGAAACTTTCAAAAGTTGTTTTAAATAATTTTAAACCAATGATACCTGAACATTTTCACCAAGTTTGGCAACGTGGTATCGATACTAATGATTATTATTTAAAATTGTGTGGATCTGGAGGCGGAGGCTATATTCTTGGATTTGCACAAGACTTTGCAAAAGCTAAAGAATCGTTAAAAGATTATAAACTGGAAGTGGTTTATCAGTTTTAATTTTTATTTTCGAAGGTGTAAACACTTTCAAATCTCTTTAAATCATGCTTACAAGGAAAACAAAATTATTACTGATGAAAATTCTCAGTTTGTTTTCTGTGGTGCGTGGTTATAATATTCCCATCATTGCTTTAGCACAATATTTATCATCCATTTTTATATTGGCTCCTGAACGAAGAGCATTAGATGTAATTTTGGATTGGCGACTATTTATTTTGGTGTTTGTGTCAACCTTAACCATTGCTTCGGGATATATTATCAATAATTTTTACGATTCTGAAAAAGATTTAATCAATCGACCTAATAAATCGATGTTGGACAGATTGGTGAGCCAAAAAACAAAACTTCAAGTGTATTTTGCATTGAATTTCTTAGCTACAGCTTTAGCATTTATAATTTCCTTTAGAGCAGCTTTATTTTTTGCAGTATATATCTTCTTGATTTGGTTTTACTCACACAAACTCAAAAAGTATCCAATAATAGGAAACCTTACGGCTTCCTTATTAGCAGTGCTTCCTTTCTTTGGAATTTTACTGTATTTCAAAAACTTTTATCATGTAATTTTTGCTCACGCTACTTTTTTATTTCTCTTGATTTTAATTCGAGAAATGATTAAAGATCTTGAAAATTTGAAAGGAGATATAGCTAATGATTACCAAACAATTCCTGTTCGATTTGGTGAGAAAATTTCGAAACAAGTAATTACGATTTTAACTATTTCAACAGTAATTCCTGTTTACATTTTAATTGAAAAATTTGATGTAGGCTACATGGATATATATTTTTATTTGACCTTTTTGTTTTTAATTGGATTTTTATTCAAATTGTGGCAATCTAATCTGCATGAAAATTATGTTCTTCTTCACAATACTTTAAAAGTGCTTATCGTGGCTGGAGTTTTTTGTATTGTTTTAATAAATCCAATTGTTTTAATTCACGGCAAAGCTGTACTGCGTATGTGAGATTTTTCTTTTTTCTTTTAGCTCCTTTCATTTTTTATGGTCAAAATGAAGGGAAAAATGATTTGCAAAATAAAATAATAGATAACATTTAACAAATTGTGCACACAGGTACAATTATACTTTTCAAATGAAAGAATGGCAAGATTGTATTGATGCAGGTCTTAAGAAAGACAGTACAATAGCCTATTTGTGGCAGCAAAAAGCAATGCCGTATTTTAAAGAAAGAAAGTATGAAGTAGGGATGCAGTATATTGACAAGGCTGTGTTATATAATCCTGAAAGATGGCAACCTTACAGAGCCTTTATTAAATGTATTTTTGCAAAAACCTATAAAGATGCAATAGCTGATTTTGAAGATTGTAAAAAGAAATTTGGCAACGGGTATGTTATGGATCATACTTTTGATTTCTACATGGCATTTAGTTATCTACAATTAACAGAATTCGAAAAAGCAGAAAAGTTACTTCAGAATTATGTGGATGAAATGCTAAAGAAAAATGGTGAAACTTGGGTGCATTATTCTGCCTTATTCTATTTAGGGATATCAAAATACGAGCAAGGAAGGTATCAAGATGCAATTGTAGAGTTTGATAGAGCTTTAAAAAATTATCCTAATTTTTCCGATGTTAAAACATACAAAGGACTCTGTTTATATAAACTTGGAAAAAAAGAAGAAGCAGTAAAGGTTATGGATGAAGGTTCTCAAGATTATGAAAAAGGGTATAAAATGAATGAAGATAATGCTGTTTACGAGATGTATCCTTATCAAGTAAGAAGAAAGTAATTCTAAAACCTTAATTTCCTATCTTTGCAAAAAATATTGAAAGATGAATAACGGAAGAGGTAATAGTAAACGAAGTACAACAGGAAAATCAAATTCTGGGGGGAAATCAAATACAGGAGGGAAAAGACCTAGCGCAGCAGCAAAAGATGGTTTTAAGAAAGACAACTCAAAAGCAGGATTTTCTAAACCTAAACCGACAGTAAGTAAGCCTAAAGCAGCAAAAACTGAAAAATCTGACGATATACGTTTAAATAAATACATTTCAAACTCAGGCGTTTGTTCGCGTCGTGATGCAGATATATATATTCAATCAGGTAATGTGAAAGTAAATGGTGAAGTAATCACAGAGATGGGTTATAAAGTAAAGCCAGGAGATATAGTTAATTTCGATGGATCGACACTTACACCAGAAAAGAAAGAATATGTTTTATTAAACAAGCCAAAAGGATTTACTACTTCTAAAGACGAAGACGTAAACTCAAATAATGTTCTTGATTTGGTTCGCAATGCTACAAAAGCAAAACTTCAACCGGTAGGACGTATGGATAAAACCACAACAGGATTGTTGTTGTTTACCAATGATACTGATATGGTTAGAAAATTTACACTTCCTAATCAACGTTCTTCAAAAGTATATCAAGTATCGTTAGATAGAAATTTAAAATTTGAAGATCTTGAAAAAATTGCTTCAGGTTTAACGATTGATAATCATAGAATTTTTGTTGAAGAAATTTCATATATCGATGGAGAGCCAAAATCTGAAATTGGTATAAAAATGAAAACTGCCAATGTAAAAGTTGTTCGTAATATTTTTGAACATCTTAAATACAATGCTATAAAAATTGATAGAGTTGTTTTTGCAGGATTGACCAAAAAGAATTTGCCAAGAGGAAATTGGCGCTTTTTAACAGATCAGGAAATAATCAATTTAAAAAATATATAATAAAATACAATCCCGATACGTTCGGGATTTTTTATACTAATTATGACACCAGAAAATTTACAGTCAATCGCCTTTAGATGGTTCGAAGCCTTTAACAACAAAGAATTAGAAAAATTATTATCGCTTTATGATGATGAAGCAAAACATTTTAGCCCTAAACTAAAAATTAGACAACCTGAAACTAATGGTTTAGTTATTGGAAAACAAGCTATGCGAGAGTGGTGGCAAGATGCATTTGAAAGATTGCCTAGTTTACATTATAAAGTAACATCTTTAACCGCAAATACAGATCGCGTTTTTATGGAATACATAAGACAAGTGGATGGAGAAGAAGATATGCTTGTAGCAGAAGTGTTAGAAGTCAGAGATGGAAAAATAATAGCTTCTAGAGTATACCACGGATAAATCAAAAAGCCTTTAAACCTAAATAAAATGTTAAGTTTAAAGGCTTCTTTATTTTAAAACCAATCAATTTTATTAGCTTTACTATCAATCATCCTAATCTAAAACTATGAAAAAAGTAATTCTTTTATCGGCGGCACTTCCATTTGTGTTTGCTAGTTGTAAAAAAGAAACCAAAACAGAAGATTTTGCTACTGTTACTAAAAATTATTTTAAAGACAAAAATCAGTTAGAGCCTTTAAACGCAACTTTAAATGGTCAAAACGAATTTAATGACCAATTTGTGTTCGAAATGACTGATTCATACCGAAAAAAACAAGCTGATTTTTTTAATAAATACGAATCTGAATTGGCTACTATAGATTCAGAAAGTTTAACTCCAGAAGAAAAAATAAGTTACGAGATTATTAAATGGGAAACAGCAGTTGGAAAAGATCTATTAAAAACAGATAACAATCTAATGCCAATCCACCAATTCTGGGGCACTCATTTAACGATGTCACAATTTGCTAGTGGTACAGCTGCTCAGCCATTTAAGACTGAAAAAGATTATAGAAGTTTCTTGAAAAGAATGGATGCCTATAGCGTTTGGATAGATTCGGCAATGGTATATATGAAAAAAGGGATTGCTAAGAAAATGGTTTTGCCTAAAGCATTAACTGTTAAGCTGATTCCACAATTTGAAGATCAAATAACACCTAAAATAGAGGATAATATATTTTATTCTACCATTAAGGCTATGCCAAATGATTTGTCTGCCGATGTTAAATCGTCTTTAAAAAGCGATTATATGGCAATGATTAATGAAAAGTTGATGCCTCAGTATAAAAAAATGGTAGATTTCTTGAAAAACGAATATTTACCAGCATCTAGAAGTACAAGCGGAATAGGAAGTATTCCAGGAGGCAATAAATTATATGCAGTTTACGCTAAACAATGGACAACAACAACTAAAACTCCAGAAGAAATTCATGAGTTGGGTTTAAGTGAAGTAGCTCGTTTAAAGTCAGAAATGGAGAAAGTAAAAGCACAAGTTGGGTTTAAAGGAACAATAGTTGAATTTTTTGATTATGTAAGAAACAAGAAGGAACTAATGCCTTTTAAAAAGCCTGAAGAGGTTATTGCAAACTTTGAGGCTATTCATAAAAAGATTAAACCTAATGTTGACAAACTTTTTTCATTACAACCAAAAACACCTTTTGAAGTTAGAAGAGTAGAAGCATTTAGAGAAAAAACAGCAAGTGCTGAGTATGTTCAAGGAGCTGCAGATGGTTCTCGTCCAGGAGTATTTTATGTGCCAATTTCTGATGTAACAAAGTATAATTATTATGGAGATGAGGATTTGTTTTTACACGAAGCCATTCCTGGTCATCATTTTCAAATTTCATTACAACAGGAAAATCAAGAACTGCCTGATTTTAGAAAGTTCAATTGGTTTGGAGCTTACGGGGAAGGTTGGGCACTTTATACAGAAAGTTTAGGAAAAGAATTAGGATTGTATGAGGATCCTTATCAGTACTTTGGTATGCTAGGTAACGAAATGCACCGTGCCATTCGTTTAGTAGTAGATACTGGTTTACATTCTAAAGGATGGACACGCGAACAAGCTATTAAGTACTCATTAGAAAACGAGGCTGAAAGCGAAGCTAGTATAATTTCAGAAGTTGAGAGATATATGGCAATACCAGGTCAAGCATTATCATATAAAATTGGTCAATTAAAAATAATGGAATTACGTCAAAAGGCTCAAAATCAAATGAAAGATAAGTTTGATATTAAGGTCTTTCATCAAAAAGTATTAGAGTCTGGAGTTATGCCGTTAGCATTACTTGAGAAAAAAATTAATGAATGGATTGAAAAGGGGAATTAAATTCCCCTTTTTTTTATAGAAAACTATTTGTAAATTTAAGTAGGGAAATTCAGTATAAAATAAAAGCAGTTCTATATTTGTTGTATGAAATGGAGTCTCAAAAAAATACTAATTAAAGGGTTAAAGATGAGTGGAATTTTGATAGGTTCTGTTCTATTTTTAATGTTTATTTTGCCAATACTCTTTCCGGGAAAAATAGCGCAGGAAGTAAAATCTTTTGCTAATAAAAAGTTGAAAGGAGAATTGAATTTTAAAGAGGCTAATTTGTCTTTTTTTAGTCACTTTCCATCGTTGACACTTACATTGACTGATTTTTCTCTGAATGGTTCTGCACCGTATCAAAATCAAAATTTGGTAAAGGCTCAAGATGTTTCTTTTGGTGTCAATTTGAAAAGTTTGCTTTTTGATAATGCCATCAAAATTGATGAAATATATGTTTCAGACGCTGAAATGAATGTTTTGGTTAATGAAAAAGGACAAGCTAATTACAATGTTTATGTTTCAGAAAAGTCTACTAATGATGAAAAATCAGGTGAAACTTCGCTTCGATTAGACCGTATTCAAATTGAAAACACCCATTTAACATATAATGATAAATCGGCCAATGTTTTTATTAACGCAAAAGGATTTAATTATCTGGGGAAAGGAGATTTTGATAAAGCAATTTTTGATTTAGAGACTGAAGCTAAAATTGAATCTTTTGATTTTTCTTTTGGAGGAGAAGAATATTTAAAAAATAAAAAAGTAAATGCAGAATTAATTACATTAGTTAATACAAACTCACTAGCGTTTGTTTTTCAGCAAAATAACTTGGTGATTAACCAATTGCCTATAGACTTCATTGGAAAACTTAACTTCTTAAAGAGTGGTTATAATTTGGATTTTAATATAGAGTCAAATAACAGTAATTTGCATGACTTCTTTACGGCTTTGCCACCTCAGTATGTAAAATGGTTAGAGAAAACAGAGATACAAGGAAAAACAGATTTGCTTTTAACCTTGAAAGGGATTTATAATGTAGAAGAAAATAAAAAGCCTGATTTAGCTTTTGCTATGAACATTAGAGAAGGATTGGTGAATTACAATAAAACTCAAAATCCAGCTTCAAATCTTACCTTGAAATTAGATACAAAATTACCTTCGTTGGATGTAAGCCAACTATCGGTTAAAATAACTCCACTAACTTTTAATATGGGTAAAGACTATTTTAAAGGAGAAATTGAAACTGTTGGTTTAACATCGCCTAATATAAAAGCTAAAATTGAATCTAATTTAGATTTAAAAAAACTACATCAAGCTCTAGGGATTCAAAACATGGATTTTTCAGGAAAATTGATTGCTGATGTTGATGTTAATGGAGTTTATGATAAAAATAAAAGATTATTTCCCATAACCAAAGGAAATATACTTTTGCAAAAAGGAGGTTTAAAAACACAATGGTATCCTAATCCAATTTCAAATATCGATTTAACGGCAAATGTTAGCAATAGTTCAGGACAATACAAGGATTTGAATGTAAAAATTACACCGGCTTCTTTTGATTTTGAAGGAAAGAAAATGTACATCAACGCTTCTTTAGAAAACTTTGATGATATTCTTTATGATATAAAAGCAAAAGGGGAAATAGATTTAGGAAGAATCTATAAAGTATTCTCGCAAAAAGATTTAGATATTGAAGGTTTTGTAAAAGCTGATTTATCACTAAAAGGAAAGCAAAGTGACGCTACTAACGGGAACTACAATCGATTACAAAACAGTGGAACTCTTTTTCTGCAAAATATAAGTACAACTTCAGCCTATTTGTCAAAGCCTTTTGTGATTAAAGAGGGGCTGTTTGCTTTTAACCAAAATAATATGTCGTTTAAAAACTTTTTGGCTACTTACGGTCAATCTGATTTTAAAATGAATGGGCAAATGCAAAATGTTATCAATTTTGTGATGTCTGATAAAGCGATTTTAAAAGGAGAATTTAAAGTCGAATCTAATTTTATAAATGTAGATGAATTTATGTCGGGAGTTGATGTAAGTTCAGGTGCTCAAGAGTCGCAGAGCAATACAGTAACTTCTAATGGAGTTGTTGTGGTGCCAACGAATTTTAATTTAAGTTTATTGACGAATATCAATAAAGTAAATTTTGATGGCTTAAATCTCACGAATCTGTCAAGTTACCTAAAAATGGATAAAGGCGAATTGCAATTGAAGAACACCGGTTTTAATTTAATTGGTTGCTTGACAAAAATGAATGCTTCGTATAAAAACATTGGTACTCAAAAGGCACTTTTTGATTATAAGATTGTAGCTAAAGATTTTGATGTAAAAAAAGCATATAACGAAGTGAAAATGTTTCGTGATATGGTGCCAGCAGCAGAATCGGCAGAAGGGATTGTATCTTTGGATTATAAAGTTGGTGGTTATTTAGATCAAAACATGAAGCCAGTATATCCTTCCTTGAAAGGAGGAGGTGTTTTATCAGTTAAAAAAATAAAAATGAAAGGTTTTAAGTTATTTAATGCGGTTAGTAAAACAACAGAGCATGAAGGGCTTAAAAATCCAGATTTGTCAGAAATTGACATTAAAACAGCGGTAAAAAATAATATAATGACAATTGATCAGTTTAAATTTAAAGTAGCTGGCTTCCGACCAAGAATTGCAGGACAAGCTTCTTTAGATGGAAAACTAAACCTTAAAATGAGATTAGGTTTGCCGCCGTTAGGTATTATCGGAATTCCTTTAAAGATAACAGGAACTCAAGACAAGCCAATTGTTAAAATAGGAAAAAAATCAGATGATTTAGAAGAAACAGAGTATGATGAATCTACTAATGATACAATAAAAAAAGCCAATCCTTAAGATTGGCTTTTTTATATAACTAAAAAACCCACTCATTGAGTGGGTTTTTTGAAGGTGGTGCCTCCAGGAATCGAACCAGGGACACACGGATTTTCAGTCCGTTGCTCTACCAACTGAGCTAAGGCACCTTTGGTTGCTTTCATTTGAGCATTTCTGCTTGTTGATTGCGGGTGCAAATATAGAACCATTTTTCATTTATCCAAAACAATTTTTTAAAAAAATCTATTTGTACCTTAGCCCAATCAATAATTCGAGTTATGATTTTAACTATAGATGTGGGGAATACCCAAATTAAAAGTGCTGTTTTTGAGGAAAATACATTAATTGAAAAGGAAATTTTTAGCCTTTCTAATTTTCAAATTTCGATCGAAAATATTTTAAAAAAATTTAAAAAAATTTCTGTTTTAGTCATTGCATCAGTAGGAAAAATTGAAAAAGAGCAACTTGAAGTGTTTTCTCAAAGGGTGAAAATTTACTTTATTGATAGAGAAAAAGTACTGCCTTTTATAAATAAATACGCAACACCTACAACATTAGGAATAGATAGATTGGTGTTAACTGCTGGTGCTGTTTTGCAATTCCCATCTCAAAATAGATTAATCATTGACGTTGGTACTTGTGTTACGTATGATTTTGTAGATGAAAATGATGTTTACTATGGTGGTGCAATTTCTCCTGGTTTTAGATTACGATATGAAGCAATGCATAATTACACAGCCAAGCTTCCTTTGCTTGAGCTAAAAGATATTGAAAATCTTGTCGGGAATTCTACTGATAATTCGATGCATTCTGGTGTTGTTAATGGCTTGACTTTTGAAATTGATGGCTATATTCATGCTATAAAGGCAGAAAAGGAAAACTTTATCATAATTTTAACGGGTGGAGATGCTAATTTTTTGGCTAAACGATTAAAAAATACCATATTTGCCAATTCAAATTTTTTACTAGAAAGTTTGAATAGTTTATATCAATATCAAATCAACAATGATTAAAAAGATTTTATTAGGTAGCATCATGCTATTTTCGTTACATACATTTGCACAAGAAGGAACTGCATCTCCGTATTCGTTTTATGGAATTGGAGAAATTAAATTTAAAGGTACCGTAGAAAATAGAGCTATGGGAGGGTTGGGAATTGTAACGGATAGTATTCATTTGAATTTACAAAATCCTGCATCATTACCAGCTTTAAAATTAACAACTTTTACTGTGTCAGGCACTTTTTCTCCTAGTAAATTAAAGGGCTCCGTTGCAGAAGAGAATTCACAGCGTACTACTTTTGATTATTTAAGTGTTGCTTTCCCTGTTGGAAAAATGGGAGTTAGCTTTGGATTAATGCCATATAGTAGTGTGGGTTATAAAATACAGAAAAGAGAAAGTTCGCAATACAGTGTTTATGAAGGAAAAGGTGGGGTTAATAGATTTTTTGTTGGAGCTGGATATCAGTTAAATACTAAATTTAGTTTAGGTCTTGATTTGGCTTATGATTTTGGAGATATTGATAAAAGTTCTAATGTTGATAAAGACGGTGTTCAATACAGTTCTTTTGAAACAAATAATTACCAAATATCTGGTCTTAATGTTAAAGCAGGTTTGAATTTTAAAACTAAATTTAAAAAAATTGATTTTATTTCAAATGCCACTTTTTCACCAACATCAAAATTGAAATATAAACATACAAGATTTGTAGGTACCCAAAGGGGTAATGATACTGAAGAGGTAAGTGTTCCAGATTCAAAAGTTAGTGTTTCTCCAAAATTTTCAATAGGATCAGGTATAGGACAAGATAAAAAATGGTTCGTGGGTGTTGAGTCTACTTTTCAAGGTAAAGGTAAGTATCCAGATGATGTAATTGATAATGTTTCATATGAAAGTACTTCTAAGATTTCACTTGGAGGTTATTATATTCCAAATTATAATTCTTACTCTAATTATTTCAAAAAGATAGTGTATAGAGCAGGTTATAGATATGAAAATATTGGTTTGGTTCTTAATTCAAAATCAATAAAAGATAAAGCTTTAACTTTAGGTTTAGGTTTTCCTTTGGGAGGTTTTTCCAATGTAAATTTTAGTTATGAATTAGGGAAAAGAGGAACCATTTCCTCTGGTTTAATTCAAGAGAATTATCAAAATTTTTCTATTGGATTATCATTTAATGATAAATGGTTTAATAAGCGCAAATACGACTAATTAATGCAGTTAACTTTGTTTGAAAATATACATAAAAAAGTGATACTTCCTTTGGTTGTAACACTTTTTTTTATTTCCTGCGAAAGTAATTTTAACGAAGTTAGAAAAATTAATATTACTGAATTGAATCCAGTAGGGGAGGCTCAAGATTTTGATTTAAAATACACTGATTCTGGAAAGATAAAGGCAGTTTTGATTTCTCCACAGATGTTGGATTATTCGCATCTAGAATTTCCTTATACAGAGTTTCCTAAAGGTATTAAAGTGACAATATATGATGAAAAAGGAAATCAAAGTTTTGTGACATCAAAATATGCAATTTCTTACTCAGTTTCTAATCTTATAGATTTAAGAGGTCAAGTAACCATAATAACACATGATGGGAAAAAATTAGAGACCGATCAATTGTATTATGATCAGCAAAATGAGTGGTTTTTTACACAAAAAAAATACATATTCACAGATAAAGGGAATGTTATAAACGGAGAAGGAATTGATTTCAGTAAAGATTTTAAAAGTTTAGACACACAAAAAATTAACGGAGTATACAGTCTTTAATAAAAAAAAACAGAATGAATTATTTAAAATACACACAATACGCATATTTATTAGCTGGAGCTTTTTTTGTTTACGATGGGGTTTCAAAGCTAAATACGAATGCAAATCAAGCTTATTTGAGTTTTTTCTTAGCCGCAATGTCTGTTGTGATGTTTCTTTTTAGAAAAAAATTTGCTAAAAAATTTGAAGACAGAAACAATAATCAATAAAAAATTAAACTTTCTTTTAAAATAAATGCGAACATCTTTTATTATTTCATAGATAATTGTATTTTCGCCCACTGAATAAAAAAATATTATAATATAATGGCAGTTTTATCTAAAATTAGACAGCGTTCATTACTAGTAATTGCAATTGTGGGATTATCACTATTTGCATTCATTATTGGAGCTTTAATCGAAAATAAAGGTTTTGGAACAGGAACAAGAAACGCGGGTACTATAAACGGTGTTGATATTCCTTTTGAAGACTTTAGAATTAAAGTTGATAATGCACAAAAAAGCCAACAAGGTGTAACTATGATGCAAGCTACAAACGGTGTTTGGGAGCAAGAAGTGAGAAGAGTATTGCTTGAAGGACAATATGAAAAATTAGGATTACGCATAGGTGATGATCAATTGATTAACTTAATCAAAGAAGATCCTCAATTCGCGCAAAACCCTCAATTTTTAAATGCTGCTGGTAAGTTTGATAAAGCAAAGTTTAATGAGTTTATCGGCTCTATAAAAAATTCTTCACCTGAAAGATGGCAACAATGGTTAGCTTACGAAAAATCTTTGTCACAGTTTGCTGTTGAGCAAATGTATAACACTATGGTGAAATCAGGTTTTTATACTACTCAATCAGAAGGTAAATTTAACTACGAATTAGAAAATAATAAAGTTACTTTTGATTTAGTATCTGTGCCTTATTCAACTATAGATGATAAAAAAGTTGAGTTGACAAATGAGGAAGTTTTAGCTTACATGAAAAAGAATGAAAAAAAGTATAAAGCTGAAGAATCTCGTGAAATCGAATTTGTTTTAATAGAAGACAAACCATCTGCTGAAGATGAAAAAGCGATTAAAGATAAAGTTAATGCTTTAATGAATTCTTCTGTAGTTTACAATGCTACTACAGGTAAAAATGACACTGTTGCTGGTTTCCGTAATACTACTAATGTAATTGATTTTGTAAATACAAATTCTGATATTAAATACGATTCTACGTATATAGCTAAAAAAGATTTGCCAGTTGAACATGCTGAAGCAATTTTTAATACGCCTCAAGGTGGAACTTATGGGCCTTATATGTTTGGTGATTACTATTGTATTTCGAAGTCATTAGGAAAAAAATCAGCAATCAATGCTAAAGCAAGTCACATTTTGTTGTCTTACAAAGGTGCTGCAAGATCTCAAGCTACAAGAACTAAAGAAGAAGCTAAAGCTAAAGCAGAAGAATTGTTAGCTCAACTTCAGGCAAATCCTGGATCATTTGCAATGTTAGCATTTACTAACTCTGATGATTCATCTAAACAACAAGGTGGAGATTTAGGTTACTTTTCTAAAGGACAAATGACTAAAAACTTTGAAAACTTTGTTTTTGGAAATCCAGTTGGGAAAATTGGTTTAGTTGAAACTGAATTTGGTTACCATATCATTAATGTAACTGACAAACAAGATGGAATTCGTTTAGCGACCATCGCTCAAAAGATTATTCCTTCAGAAGCAACTAGTGATGCTGTATTTACAAAAGCAACAAAGTTTGAAATGGCTGCAAATGAAAAAGATTTTGAAACTGCTGCAAAAGATAACAAATTAACTATTGCTCCGCTTGCAAAAGTATTAGCTTTAGATGAGAATATTCAAGGAATTGGTAACCAAAGAGAAATCGTTAGATGGGCATTTAGTGCTAAAGAAGGAGAAATCAAAAGATTTAATACTCAAGCAGGAAGTGTTGTTGCACGTTTGAAAAAAATTAATGAAGAAGGTTTAATGCCAATTGAAGATGCAAAAAATGCTTTTGGTATGAAATTAAGAAACGAGAAAAAAGCTAAGTTAATTGAAGTTAAAATGACTGGGACAACTTTAGAAGCGGTTTCTAAAGCTACAGGATCTCCTGTTAAAGAGGCTAAAGATGTTGCTGCTTCTGGTTCATTTATCGAAACTATTGGTCCTGAACCAAAAGTGGTTGGAACTGCATTCTCATTAAAAACAGGTGTTGTTTCTCAAACAATTGCTGGTAATTCTGGAGTTTTCAAAATTAAAGTGAAATCAACTGTAAAAGCACCAGCTGTTAAAGATTACAACGAAGTTGCTTCAAGAGTAAATTCACAATCTAAAGGTTCTGCAGCCGGAAGAGTTTATGGAGCTTTAAGAAAAAATGCTGATATTCAAGATAACAGAGCTGAGTTCAACTAATAGCTTAGATTAGAAAATATAAAATAAGGCCATCACATTGTGATGGCCTTATTTGTTTTTAATATTTTTTTAAAGAATAATGTCATTGTAAGGGACTACTGTTTCATAGCCTTTTTGTTTGAAATAGGTAGTTGGATTTTCTTTTGAAATTGCTAATACAAAATCACCGCCCCATGCTCCAAGACTTTTTATCACTCCATCAAAATCACTAAAAAGGGCTTCTTGAATAGTTTGTGATTCTAAAATGGCACTCATCTCGATTTCATGTTCCTGTAATGCTACAGCAAAATTTTTGGGATCTTTAGAATGAATTACTGTATTGGTGATATTGTCAATAATAGGTATTGTTTTTTGAATATTGCCTTGTTTGTTGTAGTAATTGTTTATTGCAGCTCTACTATTTTGTTTTTGGTTTAAATACACAAAAAATAGCTTTTCGCTAAAATCAGGGTCAAAGTCTACATTAGTTATTCTGGGTGTTCCATTTATTAATTGATAAATTATAGGGGAGTTGTTTTGTGCGCATGCAATGTCGTATCCACTACCTCCAAAACTGTTTTTAAGTAGCTTGAAAGCATCAATTTCTAGCCATTTGGCTATATTGTTGATTAAGGTGGATGACGTACCTAATCCCCAAAACTTAGGAAATGTGAGTTCGGTTGTAATTTTATAACCTGAATCCGATTTTATAAAATCTGGATTTAACAAATAAGCATGATGCAATATTTCAATCAAAGTAGTTTTTATCTTGTTGTCTCCAAATTCTGTTTTTTGAATTATATCTTCAAAACTAAATTTATCTTCAAACCAAATACTTCCGTCACTATCAAAACTTGTCCATTGAAAGGTGTTTGAGATACCTTTATCTACAATAAGATTCTGGCCAAATTTCGTAGGTAGTGCAAATGCTTTCGCGCCATCAAGAACCACATATTCCCCAGTGATTAATAGTTTTCCGTTACTGTAGTAGGTTTTTTTCAAAACTATTTTCTTATTTCTGCTAAATAATCTACAACTGCACTATGTGTAACTGTGTTTCTCTCAAAGTGTTTTACTACTTGTTTGCGTTCTTCTTCAGTTGCATTGAACTGATTTAAAATATTCATCAAGTGCATTTTCATGTGACCTTGTTGAATACCAGTTGTTGTCAAACTACGCAAGGCAGCAAAATTTTGAGCTAATCCAGCAACAGCTACTATTTGCATTAATTCTTGTGCGCTTGGTTTTTCAAGCATTTCTAAAGCAACTTTCACCAATGGATGTAAGCTAGTTAGTCCGCCTACAGTTCCTAATGCTAAAGGGATTTCCATCCAAAAAGTAAAAATACCATTTTCTATTTTAGCATGTGATAAACTAGAATATTTACCATCTTTAGAGGCATAGGCATGAACTCCAGCTTCAACAGCTCTAAAATCGTTTCCAGTAGCAATTACAACAGCATCAATACCATTCATGATGCCTTTGTTGTGTGTAACAGCTCTGTAAGGTTCTATTTCAGCTATGCGAACGGCTTGCACGAACTTTTCGGCAAACTCTTGTGGGTTTTCGATGTGCTTTTCTGCTAAATCTTCTACTTTGCAAGAAACTTCGGCACGAACTAAACAATTAGGGACGTAGTTGGATAAAATACTCATTACTACGGTAATGTTTTTTTCTTCTTCTGTAAATGAAGTAAAGTTCAGCGCTTCTTCTTTCAATGTTTTGGCAAATTGCTCTAAACACGAATTAATAAAGTTGGCTCCCATTGAATCTTTCGTTTCAAAAGTAGCATGAAGTTGGTAATAGTTTTCTAAGTCAACAGTTTTGTCGCTAAGTTTAATATCTAAAATACCACCACCCCTTTTTTGCATGTTTTTAGTGATGCTTTCGGTTTCAGAGAAAAATTTAGGTTTTACTTCATTAAAAAACTGCTCTAATTTTTGTTTGTCTCCTTTGTAAATAAAATGAACTTGGCCAATTTTTTCAGTATTGATAATTGTAGTTTTAAATCCACCACGATTACCCCAAAATTTAGCTGCTTTACTGGCTGCTGCAACTACAGAACTTTCTTCAACCGCAAAAGGGATAGTATAGTTTTTTCCATTAATAGTGAAGTTTGGTGCAACACCTAGCGGAAGATAAAAATTCGTTATTGTGTTTTCAATAAACTCGTCGTGTAATTTTTGTAACGTTGCATCATCATTCCAATATTGTTTGATGATATTTTTTGCTTCTATTGTGTTTGAAAAATGGGTTTCAACAATCCAGTTGATTTTTTCTTCTTTCGTTAATTTTGAAAACCCGCTAACAGCTTTAGTCATCTTAATTCATTTTTACAGTTGCAAAGATAGAATTAGTAGTCGAATTGGGTAGAAGATTTAGGTTAGAATGTGTATTTAACAAAAAAATAAGTCAATATTTCGGTTTTTTTCCTTAAAATTGGCCCTTTAATCATCAATTCTATAATGAAAAATAAAATAACCTCTGTTTTTATTTTGCTTTTTGCATCTTTTTCAATGTTGGCACAAAAGCAATTAACTTTAGAAGAAATTTGGACAGGAGCTTTTAGAGCTCAAGGTATGACTGCTCTTGAAGCTATGAAAAATACAAATCAGTATACTGTTTTGGATTTTGACAGAGCTTCTAAATCTTCTCAAATTAATTTATATGACTTTGCTACTTTAAATAAAGTTGCCACTTTGCTAGATAGTAAAGATTTTAAACAATTAGAAGGTATAGATTCTTACATTTTTAGTAAAGATGAAAAGAAACTTTTGGTTGCTAATAACAGTGATCAAATTTTCCGTCATTCATTTGTTGCTGATTACTTTATCTATGATATCGCAACAAAATCATTAACAAAATTAGCTGAGTATAAAGTACAAGAACCAACCTTTTCACCTGATGGGTCTAAAGTTGCTTATGTGTATCAAAATAATTTGTATGTGTATGATCTTGCTTCGAAAAAACATGCTCAAATTACTACAGATGGAAAGAAAAACAGCATCATAAATGGTGTGACTGATTGGGTGTATGAAGAAGAGTTTTCTTTTGTAAAGGCATACGATTGGAATTTAGGTTCAGATAAAATTGCCTTTATTCGTTTTGATGAAACTGATGTTCCTCAATTCTCTATGGATTTATACAATCAAGGGTTGTATCCAACACAAGATGTATTTAAATATCCCAAAGCTGGAGAGAAAAATGCTTTAGTTTCTCTTCATATTTATGATTCTAAAACAGGAAGTACACAAAAAATAAATTTAGACAAATACAATGATTTTTATATTGCTCGCCTTAAATGGACTAATGATGCAAATGTATTGTCTGCACAAGTATTAAATCGTCATCAGGATAATTTAGACTTATTGTTTGTAGATGGAAATTCTGGCGCAACGAAAGTTGCTTTGAATGAAAAAGATAAAGCGTATGTGGATGTAACAGATAACTTGACATTCTTAAAGGATAACAGTTTTATTTGGACTTCAGAAAAAGATGGTTTCAACCATATTTATCATTACGACAAGGCAGGTAAGTTGAAAAAGCAAGTTACAAAAGGAGCTTGGGAAGTAACAAACTATTATGGTTTTGATGAGAAAAACGGGATGATTTATTATCAATCAGTTGAAAATGGTTCAATCAACCGTGATGTATATGCCATCAAATTAGATGGAAGTGGTAAAAAACGTTTGTCAACTCAAACTGGTACTAATGCAGCGACATTTAGTCCAAACTTCCAATATTTCATTAATTCGTTCTCAAGTGCTAAAAATGCGCCAAAGTATACTTTGAATGAAACTAAATCTGGTAAAGAAATTAAAGTTATTGCTTCAAATGAGAAGTTAGAAGAAAAATTAGCGGCTTACAACTTGCCTTCAAAAGAGTTCTTCGAGTTAACTACAGAAAAGGGACATAAATTAAATGCTTGGATGATAAAACCGAAAGATTTTGATCCCAATAAAAAGTATCCTGTATTTATGTATCAATATTCTGGCCCTGGTTCTCAGCAAGTTGATAATGGATGGAATGGGACAGATGACTATTGGTTTATGATGTTAGCACAACAAGGATATATTGTTGCTTGTGTAGATGGAAGAGGGACAGGCTTTAAAGGAGCTGAATTTAAAAAGTGTACACAGAAAGAATTAGGTAGATATGAAGTAGAAGATCAAATTGATGCTGCAAAGGTATTTGGAACATATTCTTATGTAGATAAATCTAGAATTGGTATATTTGGCTGGTCGTTTGGAGGTTTTATGGCTTCAAACTGTATTTTTCAAGGTGCAGATGTGTTTAAAACGGCTATTGCAGTTGCACCAGTAACCTCTTGGAGATATTATGATAGTATTTATACTGAGCGTTATATGCAAACACCTCAGGAGAATGCAAGTGGTTATGACAATAACTCGCCTATAACACATGTGGGTAAATTAAAAGGAAACTTTTTATTAATTCACGGAACGGCTGATGATAATGTACATGTGCAAAATACCATGAAAATGGTTGAAGCTTTAGTTCAAGCTAATAAACAATTTGATTGGGCAATTTATCCAGATAAAAATCATGGTATTTTTGGAGGGAAAACACGTTTACAATTGTATACTAAGATGACGAATTTTATTAAAGAGAAACTTTAATTTAAATATTACTAACCAAAAACTATAAAATGAGCGAAACAGCAAAACAAGGACATCCTAAAGGATTGTGGGTGTTATTTGGAACCGAAATGTGGGAGCGTTTCAACTTCTACGGGATGAGAGCAATTTTAACATTGTTCATGGTAAATTCACTAATGATGAAAGAAGCAGATGCTTCATTAATCTACGGGGGTTTCTTAGGATTATGTTATCTAACTCCATTATTGGGAGGATTTATTTCTGATCGTTTTTTCGGAAATAGAAATTGTATCTTATTAGGAGGAACAATGATGGCGATAGGCCAGTTATTGTTGTTTTTTAGTGCAAGTGTTTTTGGTTCTAACTTGAGTCTTGCTAATACTTTAATGTGGTCAGCATTAGGAATTATTATTTTTGGTAATGGTTTCTTCAAACCAAATATTTCTTCAATGGTAGGAAGTTTGTATCCAAAACAAGAAAAAACTAAATTGGATACAGCCTTTACAATTTTCTACATGGGAATTAACATTGGTGCTTTCTTAGGTCAATTTATTTGTCCTTTTGTAGGAGATGTTAAAGATGCAGGAGGTATTAGAGATATCCATGCTTTTAAATGGGGATTCTTAGCTGCTGCAATTGCTATGATGATAGGAACTGCGGTTTTCTTTGTGTTAAAAAACAAATATGTAGTAACTCCAGAAGGAAAACCAATTGGTGGATTGCCATCAGGAAATGATGCTGCTGATTATGAAGAAGGTGAGTCTCAAAAAGCTCATTTTACTATGACTTCTATTTTTACTGCTATTGGAGTATTTGTAGCGTTATTTTTAGCATTCCATTACACAACTGAAGGAGATAATGTTGTTAAAACAATTATTTACCCTATTATTTATTCTAGTGGTATCTCATTAGCGTTATTAATTCTTTTAGATAAAACATTGACAAAAGTAGAGACTCAACGTATTTGGGTAATCTATATCATGTCATTCTTTATTATTTTCTTTTGGGCTGCTTTTGAACAAGCAGGATCTTCATTGACTTTCATAGCAGATAACCAAACAGATCGTAATTTCTTTGGTTGGAATATGCCACCTTCAATGGTTCAAATTTTCAATGGTTTATTCGTTGTAATGTTTGCTTTTCCATTCAGTATCTTATGGGATAAATTAAGAGCTGCTGGGAAAGAACCAATTTCAACTGTGAAACAAGCGTTTGGTTTAGCGTTAATCGCTTTGAGTTATTTCATTATTGCACACAATGTAAAAGATTTAGGAAATAGCGGATTATTAGCAATCTATTGGTTAATCTTATTATACTTAATTCAAACTTTTGGAGAGTTATGTTTGTCACCAATCGGATTATCTTTAGTTGGTAAATTATCTCCTAAACGTTTTGCTTCTTTAGCTTATGGAGTATTCTTCATATCAAATGCAGCGGGTTATGCGTTATCAGGAACTTTAGGTTCTATTTTACCTGCAACAGGAGATAAGTTTAAAAAAGCGGAAGAACTTGGAATTGATTTACAAGGTGTGTTAGATAAAACTGTTACTCCAACAGCTGAGCAATTGAAGTTATTATCAGATAATCAAATCAGTGCTGAAAACCCTGTGTTTGCAGGTTTTGAAATTCATAATTTATATGAATTCTTTATGGTATTTGTTGTATTGTGTGGTATTGCATCTATCATTTTGTTTGCATTGACTCCAAAATTGAAAAAAATGATGCACGGAGTAAGATAATTCCATTAAAAAATATTTTTATATCTTTCAAGCCTGTAAACAAGTGTTGCAGGCTTTTTTTATAACTACCAAATAGAATACAGATTATGTGGAAATCACATCCTAAGGCTCTGCCTTTTTTGTTTTTGTCTGAAATGTGGGAGCGTTTCGGTTATTATCTAATGATTGGGATTTTTACCCTTTATTTAAAAGACGTTGAAACTGGTTTTGCAATGACCGAAAGCGAAGCGTCTGACTTATATGGAACTTTTATTGCTTTGGTTTTCTTAACTCCATTTATTGGAGGATTAGTTGCAGATAGATATTTAGGATATAAATCTTCTATTGTTGCTGGTGGATTAATGATGGGTGCTGGTTATTTAATGATGGGAATTCATAGTTTACCAATGTTATATGTAGCGATGACTCTTGTAATTGTTGGTAACGGATTTTTTAAACCTAATATTTCTACTTTATTAGGAAACTTTTATAATGACGAGCAATACAAAGCCAAAAAGGATGAAGGTTACAATATCTTCTATATGGGAATCAATGTAGGAGCCTTTATTTGTAATTTCTTTGGGGCAGTTTTTGAGAACTTATTTGGATGGGCTGCGGCTTTCTCAGTTGCTGGAGTTGGAATGTTTATCGGGGTGATAGTGTTTGTTTTAGGAACAAAACACTACGGAGATAAAACTGCTAAAAAAGGTACACAAGAAGGAGATATGCCATTTTGGAAAATTGTAATGTTCATATTAGTACCGTCAGTAGTTTTTGGAATTATTGGTTGGTTAATTAAAGGGGTAGCTTCGGATACCAATCTAGATAGTGCAATTTTTGGTTCTGATAGTACCGATGCTTTTATTTTTGCATGTATTCCGGTTGTTTTATTCTATTCAAGCTTATACTTTAAAGCTAAAGCTGAAGACAAAAGACCTATTGGTGCGTTATTGGCAATTTTTGCAGTTGTGATTTTATTTTGGGCTGTTTTTAAATTAAACGGTTCGGCATTAAATAACTGGGGAGATAAGTATACAGATAGAGAAGTTACTGGTATTGCTAAAACCGTGACAGATAATGTTTATTTAACTAAAGAATTGGAGTACAAAAAAGATTCAGTTGCATTGTATGATAATGCTTTTAGAATTCAAAAGAAGAATGGAGAAGTTATTAAAGAGGTTAATTATCCATTGTATTTTAGAAATGTAGCTAAAGAGAAATTACCAAAAGAAGGTGGAAAAGTTTCGGTCTGGGCCTCTAACTTGAGTCAGTCCATAAATCCTTTCTGGGTAATTGCTCTAACACCACTAATAGTAGCCTTCTTTACTTATTTAAGAAGTCGTAAAAAAGAACCTTCGACACCTACAAAAATCGCTTTTGGATTGTTAATCTCTGCATTATCAGTTTTAGTTATGGTGTTGGCTGTAAAAGCTGGACAAAATGGTTCAGAAAAAGTTTCTGTTTTGTGGTTATTTGCTAATTACGGAGTAATCACAATTGGAGAGTTGTTATTGTCACCAATGGGACTTTCTGTTGTGTCTAAATTAAGCCCAGTGAACATTACTTCATTAATGATGGGAGGGTGGTTTTTAGCAACATCTATAGGGAATAAATTATCTGGAGTATTAGCTTCGATGTGGGATAAATACGACGATAAAGCAGATTTCTTTTGGGTAAATTTTGGATTATTAATGTTTGCGACTTTATTGATGTTTGCCTTATTGAAACAGTTGAATAAAGTAATGAAAGAAAAAGGAATCAATTAGTATGGCTACAACTATAGAAGAAATTCAAAATTTTAAAGGAAAGTATCCAAAACAACTTTGGTATTTATTTTTTAGTGAAATGTGGGAGCGTTTCAGTTTCTACGGAATGAGAGGAATGCTATATTACTTTATGGTAAATGAATTACTAATGAAAGATACTGTAGCAAATTTGCAATATGGTGCAACTCAAGCTTGGGTATACGCTTTTACATTTATTGGTGGACTGTTTGCTGATAAAATTTTCGGCTTTAGAAAATCTCTTTTTTGGGGAGGATTATTGATGATTGTTGGAAGTGTTATTCTTTCTGTCGATCCTAAGAATTTCTTTTTTGTAGGAGTTAGTTTCACTATCGTTGGGACAGGTTTCTTTAAACCAAACATTTCGTCAATGGTTGGAAAGTTATATAAAGAAGGTGATCCGCGAACAGATGCTGGATTCTCATTGTTTTATGCAGGGGTTAATTTAGGAGCATTAATAGGTGGGTATATTTGTATTGCTGTGGCTAAAGGTGAATTATGGTCGTCATTTATTCCAGAAAATTTACGTTGGAATGCTGCATTCGGTTTTGCTTCTATAGTTATGATTATAAGTTTATTGACATTCACTCAAACGCAAAAAAGTTTAGGAGAAATTGGATTGTCTCCGCTTTTAGCAATTGATGTCTCTAAAAGAAGAACTTATGAAGTTGCTACCTACATTGCTTCCATTTTGATTATACCGATTATTATGATAATGGTTTCAAATACTGTATATACGGACTGGTTTATGTATATTATAGGGCCAGCCTCTCTTTTGTATTTGATTTATGAAATGAAAAATTTTTCAATTGCGGAAAATAAAAAATTAGTGGCAGCTGTAATTTTCATGTTGTTTTCTATCGGGTTTTGGGCTTTTTTTGAACAAAGCGGTGGTTCCTTGAGTGCCTTTGCTGCGGATAATTTGAATAATAATGTTCTAGGAATTAGATTAGATCCTAATGGGGTGAATAATTCAGCTAATTCATTATTTGTTATAGCCTTTGCTGCTCTAGTAGGTATGGTTTGGTTGTGGATGGCTAAAAAGAAGATAGAACCTAATACTGTTGTTAAGTTTGGTTTAGGATTTTTATTCTTAGCAGGAGGATTTTGGGTTTTTTATTACACTAAATTCTTTGCCGGGTCAGACGGAAAGACTTCTTTAGACTTGTTTACTTTCGGATGGTTTATTATCACCTTTGGAGAATTATGTTTGTCTCCAATTGGAATGAGTGCTATGACCAAGTTATCACCGCAAAAGACTCAAGCAGTTATTATGGGTATGTGGTTCTTAGCTAGTGCTTATGGTCAATATTTTGCAGGTTTGTTGGGTGCAGGAATTGCAGAGGCTTCAGAGAACGCATCAAACCTTGAAAAGTTAAATACTTATGCAGATGGATACCAACAATTAGGTTTGTATGCATTGATTGCAGGTGTAGTTTTAATTGCAATTTCACCATTAGTTAGAAAATTAATGCAAGATGTAAAATAATTTGTAACTTCGGCATTGTTTTTGAGATATTGAAAAAAATAAAATGCACATGATGAAAAAGCTACTTTTAGCATTGTTTTTAATTTTTGGATCACTTAGTATTCAAGCTCAAGAAATACGATGGATGTCGTTAGAAGAGGCATTGGCTAAACAAAAAAAGAATCCAAAGCCTATTTTCATGGAAGTTTATACTGATTGGTATTCTCAATGCAAAATGTTTGAAACAAATACTTTGCAAAATCCTGAGGTTTCAGATTTAATTAACAGAAATTATTATGCTGTTAAGTTTAATGCTGAAGGTAATTCTGTAGTAAATTACAAGGGGACTAGTTTTAATAATCCAAACTTTGATCCTAATAGAAAAGGTAGAAATAGCGCTCATCAATTAACATCATTTTTAAAGGTTGAAGGGTATCCTTCTATTTACATACTTAATCGTAACGGAGAAGTTCAAGAAAAAACAACTGGATTTAAGACTCCAGAAGAGTTATTAAGGTTTTTAAGATAAGGCTATGAAAAAAATAAAATATTTACTGTTTGTATTGCCTCTTTTTTTGATTTTTAGTTTTAATCAAAAAAACACTAATGGGGAATCTTTAAAATGGCATACAAATGTCAAAGAAGCTGTAGAAATAGCAAATAAAGAAAATAAACCAATTTTCATGTTTTTCACTGGAAGTGATTGGTGTGGTTGGTGTATTCGTTTACAAAAAGAAGTTTTTAAAACACCTGAATTTGAAGCTTGGGCCAAAGAAAAAGTTGTTTTAGTAGAACTTGATTATCCAAAAAGAGTGCCTCAAACAGAAGAAGTAAAAATACAAAATGCTCAATTACAACAAATGTTTGCTATTAGAGGTTTTCCTACGGTTTGGTTTGTAAAAGCAACTGATAAAGAAGGTAAAATTAATTTCGAGCAATTGGGTAGTACTGGCTATGTGGCTGGAGGACCTTCGGCTTGGTTGTCAGGTGCAAATCAAATCATAGCTAAATTTATACCTTATACTAAAGAAGAGAAAAAAGCAATGAGTAAAAACTTAAAAACAAAGTCATAAACTCTTTATAATTTATAATATCCCTTTTCGTAGGTACTATGAAAAGGGATATTTTTATTTCTACAAGTTTCTGCCCATAATTTTATATAGCTTTTATAGTTTGATCCATCAGCTATTATAATTTTTGGGTTTGAATTTTCCAGTAACCGTTCCAAGTTGATTTTAGGTGAGTTTCGTAAAATAATAACTTCTGATGCTTTAATTGTCTCATGAGGTATATTCGAATCTAGTACAACTATTTTTTTGTCATCGAAATAATAGAAATTTTTAAGATTTTCTGTTTTTGTATTAGTGATAAAATTCGCAATAACATAAGAGTCAATGGTATTTTTTTCAAAGCTATTATTTTCTATTTTTGAATTGCTGGCAATTTCTAGCGTTTCTCCTTTTTTAAACCCTATGATAGTCTTATTTCTGGAGCTGAATACAATTAAGTTATTTCCCTTTTTGGTCTCCCAATTTTTCTGAATTAGTAAAATTTGAAATAGGATTAAAAATGAAAGTGTTAATGCAAACCTTACATAGTTGAATTTTTTCAAGAGATTTATAATTGTTATTGCAATTATATAGGATGTAATAAGCATTGCAACACTAAGCGGTATATTTTTTAAAACAAATAGTTCAACTGATGCTATTTTGTTTATAAATACATTCATACAATATATTAATCCCTCAACTAACTTTAAAAGTATAATTGGAAGGTAATCAAAAAGTGAAAAAATCATTAATAGACTTCCTAGAATCATTATTATAAAAATCATTGGAACTAAAACTAAATTTGTCACAAAGAATAATCCAGGAAATTGATGGAAATAATAAATACTTAGAGGCAGAGTGCCTATTTGGGCTGCAGTGGAAACGGTTAATATATCCCAAAGATAAATATTGATTTTTTGTTTAGGACTCCATAAATTTTTCAACATAGGTTGAAACCAAATTATAAAAAATAAGGCTAGATAACTTAGTTGAAATCCGATGTCAAATAGAAATCCAGGCTCAATTAGTAGAATAATAAATAATGAAACAATAATAGTATGGAACATGTTGTTCTGTCTGTTAATTAATGAGCCAAATGTTATAAAACTGAACATTGTAACGGATCTTACTACAGAAGGAGAAAGCCCCGCGATAAAGGCAAATATCCATAACGAAATAAGAATTATGAAAATTCTACATAAGTTTGACTTTTTATTGTTAGGTAAAGGCTTAAGTAAAAAAGTAATAAACAACATAATAAAACCTACATGCATTCCAGAAACTGATAAAATATGCACTGCTCCTGCATTCTGATAATCTTTTTGAGTGTCTGGAGAAATGTCTTGCTTTTGACCTAGAATTAAAGCATTTAATACTGCTAATTCTTCTTGTTGAAAACCGTTGATTTTAAGTCTTTGAATTATATTTTCTCTTAACTCAAAAACATAATGATAAATATCTTTATATAATTGTTTGTCAACTTTAATATCGTTTGTTGAGCTGTAAATCTGAGCATATATGTTTTTATGTTTAAGATAGTTTGAGTAGTCGAATTGATTAGGATTGTTTGGTTTTTGAATTTCGGTTAAAGTTCCAAGAACATATATTTTGCTTCCAGAAACAATTGTGGACTCATTTTTATCCTTTTTTAAATTTAGTATTACTTTTCCGAAACAGTTTTTTGTGCCAATTTTTATAACATCTGCGTAGTAGCGATGGCTTTTTGTAGTTGATTTTAGTTTTTCTCTTGTAATGAGGACTATTTTATGTTTATCTTCTAAGTTGTTAATATGGCTGTAATGGTTTTTATTGTTTCTGTCATCATGTAAAACTGTAGTTAATGCACCAATTGAAAAAAATAAAAGTATCGTAATAATACCAAAAGTATTTGTTTGGCGAATTTTCTTATTTGATTTATAAAAGGAAAAATAAAAGAGTGTCAAACAAAATATTGTAGAAACCAGATAGTATTCTAATCCAATTTCTAGATAGTTGGATATTAATATTCCAAGAATAAAAGAAGCAGTTATTTTTGCAATAGGGAAATCTTGTATTTTCATAAATCGAAAATACAAAAATGTAAGAAAAAACTTAAAAATTATTTTATTTGAGAGTAAATTAAGTGGGCTGTTTTAGAGCTTGCCCCTTCACCTCCTAATTTTTCTTCTAATAAATTATATTCTTCAAGTAAAACTTTTCTGTGGTCTTCAGTAAGTATTTTGTTAAGTTCTTTTTTAATTTGTTTCTTGTTGCAGTTATCCTGAATTAACTCAGTAACAACTTCTTTATCCATAATGAGGTTAACTAAAGAAATATACTTTAAAGTAATAATTCTTTTAGCGATTTGATAAGAAGCCCAACTTCCTTTATACAATACTACTTCAGGGACTTTAAATAATGCAGTTTCTAGTGTAGCTGTACCGGAAGTTACTAATGCAGCATGAGAAACGCTTAACAAATCATATGTTTTATTTGAAATAAAACGAACATTTTTATTGGTCAAAAATTGCTTGTAAAATTCATAATCTTGACTTGGAGCTCCAGCAATTACAAATTGATAGTCGCTAAAATCTTCAACAACAGAAAGCATTTCGGAAAGCATTTTTGAAATTTCTTGTTTTCTACTTCCAGGTAATAATGCTATAATTGGCTTTTCTTCTAAATTGTTTTCTTTTTTAAAAAGTAAAGGGTCTGTTTTCGATCTGTTATGAATAGCATCTATAAGCGGGTGTCCTACAAACTCTACAGGATAATTATGTTTTTTTTCATAAAAATCTTTTTCAAAAGGAAGAATAACATACATCTTATCAATGTCTCTCTTAATCGATTTAATCCTGTTTTCTTTCCATGCCCATATTTGAGGTGAAATATAATAGTGTGTTTTAATATTTAGATTCTTGGCCCATTTAGCAATTCTCATGTTAAAGCCCGGATAGTCTATAAAAATGATAACATCAGGATTGAATTTCAAAATGTCTGACTTGCAAATTTTAATGTTATTTAGAATTGTCTTTAAATTAGCGACAACCTCAATAAAACCCATAAATGCTAAGTCGCGGTAGTGTTTAACAAGTGTTCCTCCTGCTTGCTGCATCAAGTCACCTCCCCAAAAGCGAATTTCTGCGTTTGGATCTTCTTTGAAAATATTTTTCATCAGGTTCGATCCGTGTAAATCTCCCGAAGCTTCACCAGCAATTATATAGTATTTCATTTTTAAACTAATAATGTGAAAACAGTTAGTAAAATAGTTGCCATTACAACACCTCTTGCCATGAGTTCTTTATTTAATTTTAGCAAAACAAAAAAGGCTATAATGTTTAAAATAGCTCCCAGGGTTATTACTTTACCCAGAAGTCCTTGGCTTTTCATAGTTTGAATTGCTTCGATAAAACCTAAATCTGTTGTTAGTTTTAAATAAATAAAAACACCGATAAAAGTGGTGAGTAAACCAATTAATGCACCAATTAAAAGATCTGTTTTTTTCATAAATTCCAAGTGTTAAGTTGTTGGATAGCATGATGAGCAGTTAAGTCAAACTGAACTGGTACAATTGAAATATAACCATTTTTAAGTGCCCACTCATCTGTATCTTCTCCTTTGTCATTATTTACAAATTCTCCCGAAAGCCAATAGTATTCTTTTCCAAAAGGTGATATTCTCTTGTCAAACTTTTCTTCATATTTCGCATTGGCTTGTCTGCAGATTTTGATACCTTTAATTTCTTCTTTTTTTAATTTAGGGAAGTTTACATTAAGAACAACGTTTTGAGGTAGTCCTTTATTTAATACTTCTTCAATAATTTTTTTAGCATAATCTTTAATGGGTTCAAAATCAGCTTTCCAGCTAAAGTCAGCTAATGAAAATCCAATAGAGGGAATTCCTTCGATACCAGCTTCTACAGCGGCACTCATCGTTCCTGAATAAATTACATTAATTGAAGAATTTGACCCATGATTTATTCCCGAAAGACAAAGGTCAGGTTTTTGTTTAAGAATCTCATTTTTTGCAATTTTTACACAATCTGCAGGAGTTCCTGAACAAGTATATTCTGTAACTTCAGATCCGTCTTCAGAGATTTTATTTATTTGAAGAGTATTGTTGACTGTTATAGCATGTCCCATGCCACTTTGCGGACTGTCTGGAGCTACAACAATTACGGTTCCAATTTGTTTTGCAATATCTATAAGTGTTCTGATTCCAGGAGCAACAATACTATCGTCGTTAGTTACTAAAATAAGAGGTTTATTCACAGTTTTGGCTTAAAATTTAACATAAAAAAGTACCGCTAAAATAAGCATTTTTATGCGCTTCTGATTAAATTTACATCTTTAACAAAAAATTATGTAAGAAAGAATATCTTGGCATAGTTTTTTATGTACTTTAGTCATAATTATGAATGCAATTTTAACTTTTATGAAAAAGAACTATAAACTAATGTTGGTTGTAGTAGCAATCTCAGCTACTCTGTGGAGTTTTAGACCAAAAGTTCAGTATGATCCTGAAAAAGATAAAATGTTGCTAGAGCTTATTGAATTTGTCATTGAGAAAGGGCATTATGCGCCAGAAAAAATGGATGACGAATTTTCGAAAGGTGTTTATAACGATTTCCTTGATGCAATTGATCCATCAAAGCGTTTCTTTATGGAATCTGACATCAAAGAATTTAAAGTTTATGAAACAAAAATTGATGATTTAATCAAATCTAGAGATTTATCGTTTTTTAATCTGGTTTACGAAAGATTGCAAAAACGTATGTCAGAATCTAAAGTAGTTTATAAGGCTTTAAGCGATAAATCGATTAGTTTTAGTTCAGACGAAAGTATCAATATTGATTCAGATAAAAATGAGTTTGCTAAGAATTATTCTGAATTGAAAAACAGATGGAGACTTCAAATGAAACTTTCTGTTTTAGCTTCTGTAGTTGATAAGCAAAAAATAGAAGATGATAAAAAGGCTAAAGATCCTAATTATTCACCAAAAAGTTTTTCTCAGCTTGAAAAAGAAGCTCGTGAATCAACTTTGAAATCTTTAAACGATTATTTTGAGTTTGTTGAAGAACTAGAAAGAGATGATTGGTTTGAAATTTTTATTAATTCTATTGTAACACAATATGACCCTCATACTTTTTATTTTGCGCCAGAGCAAAAAGAAAGATTTGACATTAGTATTAGTGGTAAGCTAGAAGGAATTGGTGCTAGATTACAGAAAAAAGGAGATTTTACTGAAATTTCAGAGCTTATTTCTGGTGGGCCAGCATGGAGAAATAAAGAGCTTGAACCTGGAGATGTTATTTTGAAAGTAGGTCAAGGTTCTGCAGACCCAGTTGAGGTTGTTGGTATGAGACTTGATGATGTTGTTAAAAAAATCAAAGGGCCTAAGGGTACTAAAGTTGCTCTAACAGTTAAAAAAGTTGATGGTTCAATAAAAATAATCACAATTATTCGAGACATTGTTGAAATTGAAGAAACCTATGCAAAATCAAGTGTTGTTAATAAAAATGGTGTAAAATATGGGGTGATTTATCTGCCTAAGTTCTACATCGATTTTGAAAATGACGATAATAGAGATGCTGCTAAAGATGTGGCTGCTGAAGTTGAAAAGCTTAAAAAAGCAGGAGTTAAAGGAATTGTGATGGATTTGAGAGACAATGGAGGAGGGTCTTTAAAAACTGTAGTTGATATTACTGGTTTGTTTATTAAAGAAGGTCCCGTAGTTCAAATTAAATCAGCATCTTCTAAAAAAGAAGTATTGTATGATCATAATCCTAAAGTTCAATGGGACGGGCCACTAGTTGTTTTAATTAATAATTTTTCTGCTTCAGCCTCTGAAATTTTTGCTGCAGCAATTCAAGATTACAAGAGAGGTGTGGTTATAGGCAGTAAGCAATCTTATGGCAAGGGTACTGTTCAAAATGTTATAGATTTAAATCAGTTTGTGAGAAATTCTCCTTTAGGCGATTTCGGAGCATTAAAAACTACAACACAAAAATTCTATAGAATTAATGGAGGTTCAACCCAATTAGAAGGAGTTGCTAGTGATATTGCAATGCCAGATCGTTATTCATACATTAAGATAGGTGAGCGTGATGAAAAAAATGCAATTGAATGGGATAGAATTGATAGAGCTCAATATGAAGAAGTTCGTTCGATAAGTAATCTTGAGGCTGTGATTTTTAATAGCCAAAAAAGGATTCAAGCAAGTGAGCAATTTAGATTGATTGACGAAAATGCTAAATGGATTAATAGCCGTAAAGAAAATAACGTTGTAAGTTTGAATATAGATAAATTCAAACATGAACAATCAGACATTGAAGAAGCTACTAAAAAGTTTAAAGCTATTACAAGTTATAC
Source organism: Flavobacterium terrae (assembly GCF_900142035.1). GTDB lineage: Bacteria > Bacteroidota > Bacteroidia > Flavobacteriales > Flavobacteriaceae > Flavobacterium > Flavobacterium terrae. The sequence goes on from NZ_FQZI01000001.1 coordinate 862,357, forward strand.
AAACAATATGAAGTTTGAGTCTTTACCTGATGAAGTTGCTCTAATTGCAAAAGATTCAACTCTTGGTTTAAAACGTAAAGATTGGCATGAGTCGCTTTCTAAAGATGCTTATGTTGACGAAGCAATTAATATTTTAGGAGATATTAAAAAACCTTCAACTACAACAAGTAAAGCAGTTGCTGTAAAAAGTAAAGTAGTAAAACCATAAAAATATTTTTTAGATACTGTTAAGCCCCACTTTGTGGGGCTTTTTTTAATTTTATGATTTATAATTGTAGGTAATTTCTCCTGCTAAGTTATTGATAAATGTTATTTTGTCGTTCTTTTTTGGTGTTTCACCGATTTTTTGTCTTCAGCTATACTTCTTTTTATCAAGGTTTTTCCTAATCTATTTTTTTTAACATTACTTTTGTAAGTGTTAACAGCTGTATATGGATATAAAAATACTCAAACTAAGCAAAAAGTATTTTTTTGCTACAATAATTGCGCTTGCTCTTTTTTTTACTTCAAATGTTGTACATTCTCAATGCGCAGGTAATGACGCTAATATCACTATATGTGATATTACAAATCCAACTAACCAATCTTTAAATCTATTTACACTTTTAGGAGGAACGCCAACACCCGGTGGTTTTTGGATAGATGATTTGGGTTCTGGTGGATTGAACTCAACTACAGGGATTCTAAATGTACATCAAATTAGAGAAAGTGGAATTTTTACTTATACATATATGGTAACTGGAATTCCTGGATGTGTTGATAATACTGCAACGGTTACCGTTCTTGTTGGACCATATGCAGGTGTGGGAGAAGATGGGTCTCGATGTGGGGATGATACAGAATTGAACTTATTTGAATTATTTAATTACCAATTTGGAAATGTTCCTCCTCAAACAAATGGATACTGGTTCAATAATACTACTGGAACGCCTATTGCAGGCTATACAATTAATCCAAGTAGTTTTAATGTTACGGCAATTACGGTTTACAATTTAACTTACACTATACCAGCACTAGGGCCTTGTCCAGAGAGTTCAATAAGCGTGAATTTGACTTTGGTTCCGCCTGTTGATGCAGGAACCCCTCAAGATATTAATCTTTGTAGTAACGCCGATTTGTCATTATATACAAATGTAAATTTGTATAATTTGTTGACTGGTGAAGATTCTGGAGGGACTTGGACTGATAACAATGGAACCGGTGAATTGTCTAATCCTTCAGATTCTTTTATAAATATTCAAAATATTTATAACAATTTTGGAGCTGGAACTTATTCATTTACATATAAAGTTTTACCAATTAGTCCTATTTGTGACTTTAAAACTTCAGTTGTAAGAATTACTATCGAAGATCCCATAGATTATTCGGGTATTTTACTCCAAGTAGATACTGATGTTTGTCAAAATCAAGTGGCTTCATCAACATTTACAGGAGTTCTTACACAATCCCCAGTTTTGGTACCAAATGGAACTTATGATGTCACTTACACAGTTTCTGGGCAAGCTACTCCAGTTACAATTACTGTTACATTTAATAACGGAATAGCGACTTTTAATATCCCAAGTGCAAATTTTCCTTCAGTAGTTACTTATTCTATTAATGTTACTAATATTGTAGCTACAAATAGTTTAGGGATTTGTGTTAATCCAATTCCAACAATACAAGATAATTTGACTATTTATCCTGTTCCAACTCTTGCTAATTCAAATTTAGCGGTTGATGATGTTTGTCAAAATAATTCAACTATAGCTCAATTAAACAATTTAGTTGGTTTAGCAGATGGTACATACATAATTACTTATGATTTATCAGGTTCAAATACAGCTTCTAGTCAAACTACTACAATTGTTGTTTCAGGAGGAAGTTCAGCTTTTTCAATCCCGGGAAGTTTATTGCCCAATTCAGGCACTACTTCAATAACAATAACCGCTATACAAAATGGAACTTCAGGATGTAGTGCGCCTAGTAGTGTTGCAGTATCTTTTATGGTTAATCCATTGCCAACAGCAATAGCAATGAATGTTTCTGCTCCTAATTCAGTCTGTCTCAATCAGCCAGTTGTGGTTTCAATATCAGGTTTAGGTACATTGACTAACGTTACTATTAATTACGATTTATCGGGAGCAAATAATTCAACTGGTAATGTGGAAAATTTAACATTAGTTGGTGGTGGGGCTACTTTTACAATTCCTCAAGGACTTTTGACAAATACAGGAAATACAACAATAACTATAACTGGATTGGCTAATAATGTAAATAGTTGTGGAGTAATAGTAAGTAATGTTTCAGATGTCTTTCTTATAAACAGTTTACCAGTTGCACCTTTGTCAACGGATCAGACTTTTTGTGAGTCAAACAATCCAACTGTTGCTAACTTAGTACCTAGTGGTTCCCAATATTTTTGGTATGATACCGCTAGTTCAACAGTGCCTTTAAGTTCAGATACTCCATTAGTTTCAGGAGGGGATTATTATGTTTCTGAAATTAATGCTAATGGTTGTGAGTCGACAAAGTCAATGATTGTTGTTACAGTTGACCAAATACCAGCTCCAGTTTTAACATCTGGAGGAGAACAATTTTGTGGTACTGATAATCCAACAATCCAAGATTTATCAGATAATACAAATGCTTCTACAACTGTTGTTTGGTATGATGCATTAACTGCAGGTAATCTTTTGTCTAGCTCACAACTTTTACAAGAAGGAGTAACATATTATGGTTTTGATATTTCAGCATCAACAGGATGTATTTCTAAGGATGTTTTATCAGTTACAGTCACTCTTACAAATTGTAATGAGACTCCAGATTTTTTCATCCCTGATGGCTTTTCACCTAACGGAGATGGAGTAAACGATACGTTTACAATTCCAGATATTCAGTTTATTTACCCTGATTATAAACTTGAAATTTATAACAGATATGGGAATTTAATGTTTGAAGGCAATAAAGATAAACCCAATTGGGATGGTAAAAATTCTACTTCTAAAATAATGGGAGATGTAGCTCCTAATGGAGTGTATTTTTATGTGGTTTATTTTAACAAAAACAACAAAGCTCCTAAACAAGGAAGACTTTACTTAAACAGATAATTCTATAAGCTATTTTAAATAAATTTTAGATGAAAAAAATACTTTTAATATTGAGTTTTTTCCTCATTAGTTATAACGTTCTTGCCCAGCAAGACCCACAATATACCCACTACATGTATAATATGAGTGTTGTTAATCCTGCGTATGCTACAAGTAAGCAAGCTATGTTGGATTTAGGAACACTATATAGAACACAATGGGTAGGAGCTGTTGGGGCTCCTAAAACATTAACTGCTTTTGGACATATGCCAATTAATAAAAAAATTGAAATGGGATTGTCTGTAATTTCAGATGATATTGGAGATGGAGCTAAAAAGGAAAATAATTTTTACGCTGATTTTGCATATATACTTCATCTCAATAATTCTCACCGATTTTCATTCGGTATGAAAGCTGGTTTTACTTCAATTAAAACAAATTTTAATGGTTTTAAACTAGAGAGTGGTGATGTAACAACTGATTTGGCATTTAATGAAAATGTAAATACTTTTTCTCCAAACATAGGTGTTGGAGCTTACTATTTTACTGACAATTATTATATAGGACTCTCTGCACCTAATTTATTGCCATCAAAACATATTGAAGAAAAGCAAGGGATACAGGCATATGGTTCAGAAAATATACATGTTTTTTTAACTGGAGGTTATGTTTTTCAAGTGAGTGACATGTTTAAAGTGAAACCTGCTGTATTGACAAAATTTGTACCCGGAGCACCATTGAGTTTAGATGTGACGACTAATGTTTTATATAATAATAGATTTGAACTTGGTGCTGCATATAGACTAGATGATTCGGTTAGTGGATTAATGGCTATTAATGTTACTAAAACATTGAAAATTGGATATGCTTACGATTATACTTTGTCTAATATGGGACAATTTAATTCAGGATCACACGAATTATTTTTACTGTTTAGTTTAGATATGTTAGGAAAAGGATATGATAAATCACCACGATTCTTCTAAAAAATACTATATGAAAAGAATATTACTTACCATATTTATCGGATTTTTAGCATATAGTGCTCAAGGTCAGAAGCAGGATTTAGATAGAGCTAAAAGATATTTTGATAGAACTTATTACAGTGAGGCTTTGCCTTTATATGAAAGCGCAATCGAAAATGATAGATCATTAGAAGTTGTTAGAAATTTAGCAGACTGCTATTATTACACAAATGACTTTAAAAATGCTCAAAAATATTACAGGTTCTTGATTAAGAATTATGGAAAAGAAGTTTCTGAAGAATATTATTTCAGATTTTCACAAACCTTAAAAGCTAATGGAAGCTTCGCAGAAGCTAATCAAGTTACAAAAGATTATTATGTAAATGGAGGCAATACACTTGCTATTGTTGCCTTGGATAAAGAATTGAAAACATTAGAAAATGTAACAGCAATAGGTGAAAGATATAAAATAAAAAATTTAGAAATAAATACTGAAAATTCAGAATTTGGAGCAGTTAAAAATGGTGAAGATCTAATTTTTTCAACTGTAAAAAAAGAGCCAGGTTTTTTTGATAAAGTTTATAAATGGAATAATGAAGGCTATTTGAATTTGGTTACAATTCCTATCAAATTTAGCAATATTAAAGATTCTATAGCAAAACCTTTTTCGAAAGAAGTTAATACCAAAATGCATGAATCTAATGCTGTTTTTAGCGCTGATGGAAAAACTATTTATTTTACTAGAAATAATACTAAAAACGGAAGTAGAGCTAAGAATAAGGAGAAAATTTCTAACCTTCAAATTTATAAGGCTGAACTAGTAAATGGTAAATGGAGTAATATAATTTCATTGCCTTTTAATAGTCCTGATTTTTCTAATGAACATCCAGCACTTAGTCCTGACGGGAAAAGATTGTATTTTGCTTCAGACCGACCAGGAGGTAAAGGATCATTTGATATTTATTATGTTACTATAAATGGTGGAAATTATGGAAATCCCATAAATGCTGGTGATGTAATTAATACAAATAGAAGAGAACAGTTTCCTTTTGTGTCTAAAGATGGTAAGCTTTATTTTTCTTCAAACGGACATGAAGGGTTTGGCTCATTGGATGTTTTTGTTTCAGATATCAAAGAAAATGATTTCTCAAATCCAGTTAATGTTGGTTTGCCTATTAATACAGGTGTTGATGATTTTGCTTTTAATATAGATTCTGATACTAAAGAAGGTTATTTTTCATCAAATAGAAAAGGAGGAAAGGGGAGTGATGATATTTACTCGATTGTTGAAACTAAACCTTTAATTGTTGAAGATTGTATGCAGTTAATTGCTGGAACAATCACTGATATTGACACAAAATTGCCTTTGGAAAATGCTGAGGTAATTTTGAATGATGGGGAGAAAAAAGAAATCGAAAAAGTGATTACTACAGCTGACGGTAAGTTTAGTTTTAAAGTGAATTGTGAAAGTACTTATATTGTTTCTGGGAGTAAAATTGGCTATACAGAAGATACTAGATCATTTACTCTACTAAAGGAAAGAGGACAGCTTAATGATGCTTCGATGGCTTTAAAATCGTTTGAAGTAATTAAACAGGAAGAGCAACTAGCATTAGAGGAACAGAAAAAAGCAGATAAATTAGCCGAAGAACAAAGAATAAAAGCAGAAAAAGAAGAAAGTATGAGACAGAGAGCAGTTGCTGAAGCTAAAAAGAAAGAAAAAATTAAAGAAATAGTTGCTGCAGAAAAAGACGTAGTAAAAGATGATAAAGACAGATTAGTTATTAAAACAGAACCAATTTATTTTGATTATGATTTATGGTATATTCGTCGCGATTCTAAACCTATTTTGGATAGAGTAGTTGAACTAATGAATAAATATCCAAATATGATTGTTGAGATAGGATCTCATACAGATAGAAGAGGAGGTATTACATACAATAAAGTTCTTTCTGGTAATAGAGCAAATTCGACAAGGGATTATATTATTGATAAGGGTATTAATCCTAAAAGAATTTTTGCAAAAGGATATGGTGAATCTATGCCAGTTGTTAAATGTGTTTCTGACGATGCTTGTACAGAAGAGCAGCATGAACTCAATAGAAGAAGTGAGTTTGTTATAAAAGATTTATAATTTTTTAATTTAAAGTAAAAAGCCACGCATTGCGTGGCTTTTTTGTAATTCTTAAATTTTACTTTCTTGCTTCTTTCTCTGCTTTTTCTACTCTTTTACGTTGATCTGCAGATTTTTCTTTTAGTTTAGCAATCTTTTGATTCCATTTTTCGACATCATTTGGAGATAGTTTGCCTTTTTTATTTTGTTTTTCAAGCTTTTCAGATTCTTTTATAATGTCTTCATCTATTTTAGCTTGTTTTTCCTTTTCCTTAACAAGTTTTTGATATGATTTAGCAACTCTCTCTCTTTCTTTGGATATTTTTTCTTGCTCTTTTTCCATTTTCTTGTGAGCTTTCTCCATTTTATCTGCTGCTTTCTCGGTATCTTTTATTCTTTTTTCTTCGGCCTTTATTCTTTTTTCTTCAGCATCTTTCCTGTCTTTTTCAGCTTTTTCTACCTCTTTTTGTGCTTTTTCAGATTCTCGTCTTGCCTTTTCAGCTTCTCTTTCAGCTTTGGCCTTAACAGCGTTTAATGAATCTTGAGTTTTTTGAATTTTTATTTGTTCTGGAGTAATTGTTTTTTCCTGTGCAGTTGCAGAAATTCCTAAAATTACTGTAGTACATGTGATGATTAATTTTAGATTCATGTTATAAAAGTTTTAGATTAAGTTAAATAATTTCTGTCGATGAACTTGTCTATATTTACGTTTTAAAAATACAATAATTTCAATCGCATGATGAAGACATTTATTAAATATTTTAGTTTGACAGTTTTAGTCTCGTTTTTTATTTCGTGTATAGAGCAAAAATCAGACCAAGAGAACGACTTGCTTAAAGAAAAAAATGTTTTGAATATCTCAAAAGCGGAAGATAATGATTTTTATCTACCTAAGTCAACTACTAATGAAATAGTTAGACACAAATTTTATACTTTGTCATATAATGAAAATCATGAGCAGGCTGAATGGGTTGCTTATGAATTAAAAAAAAGCCAGTTAAGTTATCATAATTATAAGCGTCCCTATTTTGATGATGATCCAAATGTTGAAACTGGTTCGGCGAGTTGGAGAAATTATAAAGATTCTGGTTATGATAAAGGTCATTTATGTGCTGCAGGTGATCGTAGGTTCTCTTTTGATGCTTTTAATGAAACTTTCTATACGTCTAATGTTTCACCACAGCTGAGGGATTTTAATTCAGGCGTTTGGAATAGACTAGAACAAAAAACTAGATATTGGGCTTCTAAATATGACGGAGTCTATGTGGTAACAGGAGGAGTTTTATCTAATGATTTAAACAAAATAGGTAAAGAAGATGTTTCTGTTCCTAAATATTTTTATAAAATACTACTTGATAATTCTAGGGGAGAATACAAAACAATTGCTTTTTTGATACCACATGAGGAATCGGAAAAACCATTGAATATGTTTGTTGTTTCAATTGATAAAATTGAAAAAATGACTGGAATTGATTTTTTTCCTCGTCTTCCTGATGCTATAGAAAATAAATTAGAAAAATCTTCAGACTATAAGGGTTGGAGCTTTTAGTTAAATTAGATCTTACCACTCATTTACTTTGTTTGCATCTAACTTAAGAAATATAAACAGTAATATGGTGAAGCCCCACAAACTTGATCCTCCATAGGATAAAAATGGTAGTGGAACTCCAATTGTTGGAAATATTCCAATAACCATTGAAACGTTTACAAAAAAATGTGTGAATAATACCGAAGCAACACCATATCCATAAACTCGACTGAATTTTGTTTTTTGATTTTCGGCTAAATATAAGATTCGAAGTATTAAGGATACAAATAATAAGATTATTACAGTAGAGCCAACAAATCCCCATTCCTCACCAACAGTTGTGAATATATAATCAGTGTGTTGTTCTGGTACAAAGTTGCCTTTAGTCTGAGTGCCTTCAAGATATCCTTTTCCTAACCATCCACCAGAACCAATTGCGATTTCTGATTGGTTAGTGTTGTAACCTACTCCGGCCATGTCAACTTCTTTGCCTAATAATATATTAAAACGATCTCTGTGATGTTGTTTGAAAACATTTTCAAAGACATAATCAACAGAAAGTGTAAAGCCTGCCATGAGGGCAAAAACAATAGTACTGGCAATAATATTTCTATGTATTTTACGAGATTTAAAATAGTGTATTGCAACAGCAAGTAATGATGTTAAAATAACATATTGAGGTTTTAAAAGCAATGACATAATAAACAAAACTATGGCTATTGCTCCTGTCCATAAATACCATGAAGGTAACCCTTCTCTGTTAAGAACAAAAATGAACATTATAAATATTAGTGCACTACCAGGATCAGGTTGTGGTAAAATCAAAAATATTGGCAAGCACATTATAAGTAAACCTAAAAGTTGATTGTTGAAATTTTTAAGATTTACCTGAGGGTCACTCAAATATTTGGCAAGAGCCAATGCTGTTGCTGCTTTTGCAAATTCTGATGGTTGCAAAGTGAATCCTCCAATTGCGTACCAACAACGTTGTCCAGCAATTGTTTTTCCAGCCACAAAAAGTCCTGCAAGTAATACTAATGAGGATCCAAAAATTACACTTGAAAATCTTTCGTAAAATTTAGCGTCTATTGTTAATATTACAATAATTAGAATTACTGTAAAAGCAATAAAGATAAGCTGTTTGCCATAATTTTCATTGGCATCAAAAATGTAATCTGAGGTTGGATTTATATCTGCAGAATAGATATTCATCCAACCAAGTATAACCAATGCTGAATAAATGAGTATAGTTATCCAGTCAATGTTTTTCTGTACACTTTGATTTTTCATTTATGTTTGAGCTTGTGCTTTTTTAATTGAGTCTATTTTCTTTTTATTTTTTACCCTATCTAAAGAATCTTTTCTCAGTTTTATTCGGTACATAGAATCCATGTATTTTTTAGAAAACTTGTTGTACTCATTTTGTAAACTTTTTTCTAAAACTCTTTTTTCTCTGTCTTTCTGAGTTATTTTTCCTTTGATATATTTTTCAAGCATCAACGTTGTAATAGGACCAGCAGTTGTTGAACCAAAACCACCATTTTCCACTAAGACTGCTATTGCTATTTTTGGGTCTTTTTTAGGAGCAAATGCGACAAAAATTGAGTGATCTGCTAATTGAACTCTTTTTCCGTTTATTTTCGCAAAGTTTTCAGCGGTACCTGTCTTTCCGCAAATTTCTAAACCTTCTACACCAAGAAAATAAGCAGTTCCTGTTTTAAATACTTCAGCAAGACCTTCAATAACAGGCTTAAAGTGTTTTTTGTCAATTGTGGTTACATGTTTAGTTCTATATTTTTCATCAATAGGCTGACCTTTGATTTTTTTAATGATATGAGGTGTGTAATAATATCCCTCATTAGCAACGGCTGCCATCATGTTTGCTAATTGTATTGGGGTCATTAAAACCTCGCCTTGACCAATAGAATTCGAGACAATGTATGTAGGACGAATGCTTCCATTAGGATATGCCCATTTTTCATAAAAAGCATTGTTTGGAATTAGACCTTTCCTTCCAGTAGGTAAATCATATCCCATGAATTGTCCTAATCCAAAACTTTTTACATGGTTGCTCCATACATCAACACTTAAACTAGTTTTTGGCTGTTTTTTTAGAATATCTAAATAGACATTAGCAAAATAGGCATTACATGATTGAGCTATTCCGTTATGAAGTCTATACATTCCTGCAGGACTGTGACATCTCATGAATTTTCTGCCATAACTAAAACCATGATGACAAGCAAATGTAGTAGTGGTGTCTATTACTTGTTCTTGGAGACCTACTAATGCTGTTAATATTTTAAAAGGTGATCCAGGAGGGTATTCAGCTAATAAACTTCTGTCATAAAGTGGCTTAGCAATCGAATCATTATAGAGTTTAGTATAATTTCTAGACCTTTGTCTGCCTACTAAAAGAGCTGGGTCGTATGATGGGGCAGTGACTAAGCATAGAATTTCTCCAGTTTTAGGTTCTATGGCAATAATACCACCACGTTTATTTTTCATCAAGGCTTCTCCATACTTTTGAAGTTCAGCATCAATTGTCAGAGTAATATCTTTTCCTTGAACTGCAATGGTATCGTATTTTCCCTCTTTAAATGGTCCTATTTCTCTATTAAAACGGTCACGTTGTATGTGTTTAACACCTTTTACTCCGCGAAGTTCGTTTTCGTACATTTCTTCAACCCCTTGTATTCCTAATAAGTCACCACTTTTGTAGTAAGGATTTTTTTTGACAGTGTTTTCATTAGCTTCTTTAATAAAGCCAAAAACATTGGCGCCAACATTTACTTGATAATCCCTAAGTGAACGTTTTTGTATGTAAAACCCTTCGAACTTTCTTTCTTTTTCTTGAAAAGCAGCATATTCTAATTTATTTAACTGTCCTAAGAATACTGATGGAAGCATTGGGCTATATACTACAGCTTTTTCAATCTTCTTTTTGAAGTCCTCTTTTGTAATGTGTAATAAGTTGCAAAACTCTAAAGTATCTAAGTCTTTAATTTCACGAGGAACAACCATGATATCATATGATGGTTGGTTCGCTACAAGTAACGTTCCTTTTCGATCATAGATATATCCACGCTCAGGGTACTCATACTTTATCTTAATCGAAATATTTTCCGATTTTAAACGAAGTGAGTCATCAATTATTTGTAAAAAGAAAAGTCTTGCTATGATTAAAATTGCTGCAACAATTATCATAATTGGCAATAAGAGCTTTCTCATCGTTTACTTGGCTTAAATAAATAAATTATTATTATACTTACTATTAACGTAAAAATGGTTGTTACAATTGTCCTAAGTAAAATGTCAAGTATGAAGGTAAACTTGAAAAACTCTAATAGAAACATCACAAAATGATGTGTTATTATAGAAATAAATATAAATGTAAATCTTTCTGGTGAAAGACGATCGTTAATTTTTATAGTTTGATATTCATAACTAAGTCCAAAAGCAAATTTGAAAAAAGCAGGTCTTACATTTGCTAATATTAAACTCGCTGCTGCATGAACCCCTCCTGAATTTGCAAAAAAGTCTACTGTTAGGCCTAACAAGAAGCTTGCTACTAATAATCCAGCTCTATTTGAATTTACAGGGTAAAGTAAGATGAAAAGTATGTAAGGATACGGGTTTATAAAACCGAACAAATCAATATTATTAAAAATCACTATTTGAGCGATAATTAATAATACGAAACGAATGATATTTAATATTAAAGTACTATTCATTTTTTTTTGTTTCGGCTTCTAGTTTTTTTATCTCCTCACCATGTTTGTTTTGAATTATATAAACATGATTCAAATTGGTCATGTCATTAAATAATCTAACATTCAATGTGTAATAATTAGTTTCTGTGTCAATATAAATTTTATCAATAATTCCTACAGGAATATTTTCAGGAAAAATTCTTGAGTTACCACCTGTTACAATAGTGTCTCCTTTTTTAACAGAAGCAAGTCTGGGTATTTCTACTAATTGTACATAACCAGCATTTTTTGCATTCCAAATTAATGAACCAAAATGGTTTGTTCTTTTTACTTTTGCATTGATTTTAGATTTTACGTTCAAGATACTAAATATCGTAGCGTATCTTGGAGAAACTTTTTCTACAATACCAATTATTCCTTGGCTACTTACAACTCCCATGTCTGGTTTAATACCGTCTTTAGAACCGCTGTTGATTGTTAAGTAATTTTCAGAAGTGTTGTAAGAGTTATGTACAACTTTAGATTGTATTACATCTATTTTATCGTATCCTTTTACTGAATCTTTTTCAAGAACAGAAGTGCTGTCCTTTTTGTTAAAGAGTATTCTTTTTAGTTCTGCATTTTCTCTTGCTAATTTGTCGTTCTGTTCACGAAGGCTAAAGTAAGTTTTAACTTCGTTTACTTCTTCATATACAGTTCCTGTTAAAAAATTTGCTGAGTTTACCATCTGACTTCTATGGTATGAATGCGACTGAATAACAAGTACTAGAGAAGTTGCCAAAAGCAGCAAAAACAGTAAGCGATTACTGTTTTTAAATATAAAATTAAATATTTGCTGCATTAGTGTAAATTAAAATGTTTAAATCTTTAAAAGTCAAATTCTCAATTAGAACTTGTATTTTAACTTGGGATTTATTTAATTAGAATACTTCTGTATTTGTTTAAGTTTTTTAAAGCCATTCCTGTACCACGTACAACAGCTCTTAAAGGGTCTTCTGCAATAAATACAGGTAGGTCAGTTTTTTGAGAAATACGCTTGTCTAAACCGCGTAACATTGAACCTCCACCTGCAAGGTAAATTCCTGTATTGTAAATATCTGCGGCTAATTCTGGAGGAGTTTGTGATAATGTCTCCATGATAGCATCTTCAATACGTTGAATCGACTTATCTAATGCTTTTGCAATTTCTCTAGACGATACTTCAACCTGTTTAGGCTTTCCTGTTAACAGGTCACGTCCTTGAACAGACATATCGTCTGGTGGTGAATCTAGATCTTCTATTGCAGCACCAATTTCAATTTTAATTTTTTCTGCAGTTGTTTCTCCTACAAATAAATTGTGTTGCGTACGCATGTAGTAAATAATGTCGTTAGTAAATACGTCACCCGCAATCTTAACTGACTTGTCGCATACAATACCTCCTAAAGCAATTACTGCAATTTCAGTTGTACCTCCACCTATATCTACAATCATGTTTCCTTTTGGTTGCATGATATCTATGCCAATACCGATAGATGCTGCCATAGGTTCATGAATCAAATAAACTTCTTTTCCATTTACACGCTCTGCAGATTCTTTTACAGCTCGCATCTCCACCTCTGTAATTCCGGAAGGAATACAAATAACCATACGTAAAGCTGGTGTGAATAAGCGTTTTTGTAAAGCAGGAATACTTCTGATAAGCATTTTTATCATTTGCTCAGAAGCGTCAAAATCTGCAATAACTCCATCTTTTAATGGACGAATTGTTTTTATATTTTCGTGGGTTTTACCCTGCATCATGTTTGCTTCTTTTCCTACTGCAATGATTTTTCCGCTTATGCGGTCACGAGCAACAATTGAAGGGCTATCTATAACAACTTTATCGTTGTGAATGATTAGTGTATTTGCGGTACCAAGGTCGATTGCGATATCCTCGGTCATGAAATCAAAAAATCCCATATTTTATTTTAGGGTTAGAGTATTTATTATAGTTTAATCCAAACGCAAAAGTATAAAAATTATTTGGTTTAATTCAAAATAAAAATGCGTCAATACACTTTTATTGACGCATTTTCTGATTTTTTATTTAAACTAACTTTTTTAATGTTTAAAATGACGAATTCCCGTAAATACCATTGAAACTTTGTTGTCGTTGCAATAGTTAATGCTTAATTCATCTTTGATAGAGCCACCTGGTTGAATTACAGCTGTTATACCTGCGTGATTTGCAATTTCTACGCAGTCTGGAAAAGGGAAAAATGCATCACTAGCCATTACAGCACCAGTTAAATCAAATTCAAAAGATTTTGCTTTTTCAATAGCTTGACGTAAAGCATCGACTCTTGAAGTTTGGCCAGTTCCTGAAGCACACAATTGTTTGTTTTTTGCTAAAACGATTGTGTTTGATTTTGTGTGTTTGCATATCTTAGAAGCAAACAACAAGTCTTCGATTTCTTCTTGTGATGGTGAAGTATTTGTAACTGTTTTTAAATGGGATTCATTATCAGTGATTAAGTCTTTGTCTTGAACTAAAACACCATTTAAACAAGTTCTAACAGAAGTTTTTGAAAGTTCAGTTTCTTTGATAACAAGTATAATTCTGTTTTTCTTTTCTTCCAGTAAATCAATTGCCGTTGTGTCATAACTTGGAGCAATTACAACTTCGCAAAATAGTTTGTTGATTTCTTCGGCAGTTGCCAAATCAATGTTTCCATTAGCAATTAAAACACCTCCAAAAGCAGAAGTCGGATCTCCAGCCAATGCTTCTAAATAGGCTTCACGCATTGTTTTACGAGTGGCTATTCCGCAAGCGTTATTATGCTTTAAGATAGCAAATGTAGGTTCGTCGTTTTTGAATTCATTCATTAAATTCACCGCCGCATCAACATCCAATAAGTTGTTGTATGATAATTCTTTTCCGTGAAGTTTAGTGAACATTTTATCAAATTCACCAAAGAAGAATCCTTTTTGGTGTGGGTTTTCTCCGTATCGTAAAACTTCTCCCTTTGTTTCACTGATTTTTAATACTGCTTCTTCGTGATTTTTATTAAAGTAATTGAAAATGGCAGAATCGTAGTGAGAAGAAACATTGAAAGCTTTTGTTGCAAAAAGTTTTCTTTGTTCAAGAGTTATTTCTCCGTTTTGAGTAGTAATTAATTCTAAAAATAAAGAATACTCGTTTACTGAAGGTACTATAACAGTGTCTTTAAAGTTTTTTGCAGCCGCTCTAATTAATGAAATGCCTCCAATGTCTATCTTTTCAATGATGTCTATTTCGCTTGCTCCAGAAGCAACTGTTTTTTCAAAAGGATATAAATCAACAATTACTGCATCAATTTGAGGTATTTCAAATTCTCTCATTTGTTCTATATCCAACTCGTTGTCTTGGCGATTTAGAATTCCTCCAAAAATTTTAGGATGTAGTGTTTTTACTCTTCCTCCCAGAATTGAAGGGTAATCAGTAACTTCTTCAACAGGAACAACTGGAATTCCAAGGTTAAGAATAAACTCTTCAGTTCCTCCAGTAGAATAAATGGTTACATTTTGTTGATGAAGTTGACGAACAATGGGTTCAAGTCCAGTTTTATCGAACACAGAAATTAGTGCCGATTTAATCGTTTTTGTAGTATTCATTGTGTTGTTGTAATTTGTATTGCAAAAATAGTTTTTTTTAATCTGAATTAAAGATAGATTCTTCTAATTTTTTGTAACAAAAATCTTTATTTATCTACTAAATAGAATAGGAAATTAATTGAACAATGATAATATATATTAGATTATTGAAAGAAAGTTTTGGTTTTGCACTTAATGCGTTGCGAAATAACAAGCTTAGAACATTGTTATCATTGTTGGGTGTTACCGTGGGTATATTTTCCATCATAGCTGTTCTTTCTGCGGTAGATTCTCTTGACAAAAAAATTAAAAAGGACCTTAGCTCTCTAGATAAAAATACAGTTTACCTGCTTAAATTCTCTTTTGGGCCAACCAATGTTCCTCAATGGAAAAGAGAACAATTTCCTAATGTTAAATACGAAGAATACGAATACTTAAAGCGTTCTGTTAACGATGTAGATGAAATGGCTTTTATGTATTTTGCAGGAAGAGAAAATATAAAATTTGAGGGTAAAACAGTTAGTTCAGTTAGTGTTTCGCCTACAACTTATGAATTTGAAAATATTCAAAAGTTAGCATTTAAAGAAGGTCGTTTTTTCAATGAATCTGAATCAAATTCTGGTTCTCAAATGATTGTTTTGGGACACGATGTGGCAAAAAATCTATTTGATGGATTAAATCCAATTGGAAAAAAAGTACGTCTTTATGGTCAAAGATTTACAGTAATTGGGGTGCTGAAAAAGGTTGGCGCAGGAATTTTTGGTGAAGAAGATGATACAACTGTTTATTTACCAGTTAATTTCTTGAGAACGCTATATGGAGATAACAATGAAAGTATGGTTCCTGCTATATTAATAAAACCTACGAAAGGTGTTGATATGGATGCTTTTAAAGGTGAATTAAAAAGTAAATTAAGAAATCTGAGGGGCTTAAAAGTGGGAGAAGTTGATAATTTTTTCATCAATGTACTTTCTGGCTTTACAGATATTCTTGATGGATTAATAAGTCAAATGAATGTGATCGGTTGGATTATTGCAGGATTTTCTCTACTTGTTGGAGGTTTTGGTATCGCAAATATTATGTTTGTCTCGGTTAAGGAAAGAACAAATTTAATTGGCATACAAAAATCATTGGGTGCAAAAAATAAGTTTATTTTACTTCAGTTCTTGTTTGAAGCAATTGTTTTGTGTGTTATAGGTGGTGTTATTGGACTTATTTTAGTTTGGCTAATAACTTTGTTGCTAACAAACGCACTTGATTTTGAATTTGTATTAAGTTTTTGGAATATTGTATTAGGAACTGTTCTAGCTGCTTTTATTGGTTTATTAGCAGGAATTATTCCAGCGATATCTGCTTCTAAATTAGACCCTGTTGAAGCTATTCGAAGTGGAATGTAGATTTCATTTTGTTAAAAAATAATTCAGATAAAAGACACTATTTTCTTATTAAAAAGATATATTTGAAAAATAAAACTAATATTTTAAAAAAATGAAAAAATTAGAACTAAAAAATTTAAAAGTAAGTGTACTTTCTAAAGAAGAAAAATCAAAGATTAATGGCGGTTTAGAGCAAGAAGAAGTTATTTTGTCAATTGGTAAAATTTGTAGTTTGAGAAATTCTTGTGAAAGAATTTGTGGAGGACCAATTGCAGGTATTGAATAATCTAATATAGATTTAATATTTAATCTTGTTGATGAATAGGCTATCTCTTGATAGCCTTTCTTATTATTAGGTTTTTAAGATTTAGAATAAATTTAGTTACCAAGTAACATGATCTCAAAAAAATCAAAACGTTTTTCCAAAGGCATTTTTAAAGGTGTAATATTTTTTCTCTTTTTTTCAAACTTTCTTTATTCTCAAAAACAAAAAGAAGATAAATTCTTTAGAATAAATGTTAATAAAGAATATGTTTTTCTTGATACAATTCTCAAAGACAAAAAAATGGTTCTCCTAGGAGAACAATCTCATGGAGATGGAGTTGTTTTTGATGAAAAAGTAGAGCTAATTAAATATCTACATGAGCACTTAGGTTACAATACTATTGCTTTTGAAAGTGGACTGTACGATAATTACAAAGCTTATAAAGAGTATTTAAAGGATGTATCAAAAATTTCTATGTATGATGAGTCTGTATTTGGTATTTGGTCAGATACAAAATCATTTCATAATTTAATCAGTTATGTTAAAGAAAGGGCGGTTAAGCACGATACTATAAAAATTTTAGGCTTTGATTTGCAGGAAGGCTCATTATTTGAAAATTATTTTATGGGCGATTTTAAAAATATGATAGATAAGCATAAAATTAAAGTCTCTGAAAATGATTTAATTAAAATAGAAAAGGCATTTGTATTTAGAGATCTTTATGACGCTGTAAATAATCAAAAAGATTCTATTGATTTATATGAAAGTTTTGAGAAAAACTTAAAGTTAATCGAAGAGATTAAAAATCAGAGCCTTGATGATAAAGTCCTAATTCAAGTATTTAGAAGCAAAATTGCAGCAGTTTCTTTTGAAATACAAGAATTGCAAAATCAGAGAATAATTGTACAAAATCCTAGAGATGAACAAATGGCAAAGAATTTAATCTTTTTAGGAGAGAGTTTTCCTAAGGATAAAATAATTTGTTGGGGTGCTTCATATCACTTCTCAAAAAACATCGATCAAGTTATTGCTGATGATGTAACTGAAAACTATTTTGAAAAACTTTCAGAAATTGAAAAAAAGAATACTGGTTATACAGATTATAAAAAAAATGAAAGCTTGAATTTACTAAAAGGTGCTTTGCCTATGGGAGGTTTTTTAAAAGGTTACTTTAAAGATAAAATATATAGTATTGCGTTTTCTAACTATGAAGGAGAATATGGATTGGTTAATACCAAACCATATTCAATTCTTTCTTTTCCTGTAAATAGTATCGAAAACATATTAGTGAACAAGCAAATCCAAAAATGCTTTGTTGAGTTAAATAGTCAAGATGAAATTAGTTATTATAGTTCGGTTTTTGGAAATGTCCCTTTCAAAGCTTTGTGGGGTAAAGTTTTTGATGCATTGATTTTTATAAAAAAAACATATCAGCCTGAAATAAAGATTTATCCAAAAAATAATGACGTAAAAGTGGGTAATTCTTATCCTTATATCAAAGGAAAAGTTTATGATTTAAAATATAACAGATCAATTGCTAATGCACAAGTTAGTTTTTTATCTTCAAAACAAAACTTAGTCACAAATAAAAATGGTGAGTTTGTTATTACTATTTCAAAAAACAACATAGAAGATAAATTGATTGTATCGGGAATGGGTTATTTAAATGATACAATAGCTGTTTCTAAATTGATTGAAAAAAAAGTGAATTACTTGAAAATAGGACTTAAGCCTTATAAGTTTGAAGGGATTCAACTTGATAATGTTGTGATTTCATCTGTTAGTAAAATACTCACTGCTGAACAAATTTTAGAAAAAGCTAAAATTAACATAGAAAATAATTATTATCAAAATCCTTATAATCAAGATTTTTTTTATAGAACTCAAATTCTTAAAAAAGGAAAATTGACATCTCATATGGAAGCAGTAGTTAAAACATATAACGAGAATGGTATGAAAGGTTTAAATAGTCCTGATGCCGAGATTAAAGGCGAGTTGTTTCAATTTAGAAACTTGATAAACAATGGATTTGAAGATATTAATCATTTTGCTTTTATTTTTGATAGAGATGTTATTTTGAGCAAATCAAACGTTCTGTATAAAACTGCTTCTTATAAATTAAAAAAAGAAGGAATGGTAGTTGAAAATGACAGAAGGGTGTATAAAATTAGTTTTGTAAATAATGATCCAGGAACATACTCAACGGGATATGGTTATCCGGCACCTGAGAAATCTTCAGGCGTTGTTTATATTGATGCCTCGTCCTTTGCTGTTTTACGATATGAACATTGTGTAGTGAGAAGGACTTATGAACTGAAAAAAGAGCAAGATAAAAATGCTCAAATGAAACATAAAATAGTTGTTACATATAAAAATTTTGAAGGTAAATATTTTATGAACTATTGTTATGTTATTGACAAAATAATTGTAACGTCAAAAAAGGATAATTCTATTATAAGTGAAAACTACAAAGTTAATAATGTAATGTCGACTAAAATTGATACTTCCAATGTTGAAAAAATAGATCGTACTTTGTTCAAGCTTGATCAAAATGTTAATTTAGTTAGTGATAGTAGTTATTGGGAGGACCAAAACTTTATGGTTCAAGACGATAAAATAGTTTTTGATTTTTGTGATTGATAGTAGATATATGGAAGAGAAAATTTTAGAGATAGAAAAACATATATGGAATTCTGTAGCTTCAGAGGAGAGAATTGGGGTTTTAGACGGCTTGTCAGGTTATATTTTATTTTATAATTATTTAGTAAAGATTTATAAAAACGAAGAGTATAATGATAAACTTCATTTTGTTATTCAAAAAGTAAACGATTTGATTTCAGAAAAAGAACCCTCTTTTTCTTTCTGTTCTGGATTAGCTGGATACGGTTGGGCATTATTAAAAATTAAAAATAATGACATTGAAATTGATGATGATTATTACGCAGAAATTGATTCGGTTTTAATAAATGCCCTATTTGATGAAGTTAAAAACAACAACTTTGATTATCTGCACGGAGCTGTAGGTATTGCAATGTATTTTATTGAAAGATATAATGTAAAAAAAGATAAAAATATTGAAGCTGTTTTGATTAGGTTTTTAGACGAAATAGTTTGTAAAATTGATGAAGGATTAGAATTTTTATTTGATGGGAGTAATAAGATTTTAAATGAAAAACATATTTATTTTGGATTGGCACATGGACTTTCTGGATTTCTAAATTTTCTTATTCATTTGAAAAATAATTTGGAAGAAACTAAAATCGACATAAAAGCTCATCTAATTAAAATTATTGCTTATATGGATAGTTTTAAAGAATATGATTCAGTTTCAAAACAGTTTTATCCTTCCCAAATAAGAATTCATGACGGATTACCCAGCAGTGCGCGTTTAGGATGGTGTCAAGGTGATTTAGGTATTGCAAATGCTTTTTATAATGCTGGTTTATTTCTTAATGACGAAAATATTCAGAATCAATCTTTAGAGATGATTGAAAATACAACATTGATTTCAGTAGAAGAATCCAGAGTAAACGATTTTGCACTCTGTCATGGGAGTTCAGGTTTAATTGCTCAATATTATTTGACATCACAAAAAAGCAAAAGAGACTTTTCTAAAATAATAAATGTCTGGTCTGAAAACTTAGTAAAACAGACAAAAAATTTTTCTGAATTTAAATCATTTTTTATTGATAAATACATGGTGGAAAGCAATGTTTTAAACGGTGCTGCAGGTCTGGGACTGCTATTATTGACGCTAGATAGCAAGATTGAAACTGAATGGCTTGAAGCTATAAATCTTTATTAATTTTATTTTATTCAAATAATGAATTTTTTTAATCAAGTTATTAAAAGAGTTGTTTCTTTTTCAGTAGAATCTTATTTTGAAAATAAAGAAAACATAGCTGATTTTTTCTCTGAAAATGAACTTTTTCAATTGTCAGTTTTAATAGCATCAAGAAGTTTGTATAACGATGTTCTTAAAGACAAGTTTGAAAAGACTAAGATTCCTTTAGAAAAATATTTTTCTAGGGCGCATTTCAATCCTATCCCTTTTGGTACGTTCAGTAGCGTGGGTTCTTTAGAATGGGGAGCTGTAAGTGAACTTTCAAAGAAAGAAGGTTTAAGGTTAAAAGTAGATTATGATAATTTATTTGTGTCTGAAAAGTACGACGAGGTTTTTGATGAAAATTGGAAAGATTTTGTTTATTATACAAATCCTTCTATTCATTTTTTAAATGAAAAAAAAGTAAGCTTTTACAAATCTGAGAAAACATCCGGTTCTTTTCAAACCAAATATGTTGAATTGGATTATGATGAAAACATTGAATGGCTGACAATTAAATTTAAAACTGGAGCTACAATTGGTGAGGTTTCTACTGAACTGGTCGATAGCGGTTTTGAAATAAATGAAATAGAAACTTTTCTACTGGAAATCATCAACGCTGGAATTATTATAAGCAACGCGTCTTTCTTTCCTTACAGCAGGCCAAGTTCGTTATTTGATTTGAAATCTGAACTTGTTGAAAAAAACATATTTGATTTAAATGATAAAAATAACATCCAGCGTTTTATAGAGGCATATGTAAACGAGCAAAATAGCCATTTTGTTGAGAACAGGGTGAATAAATTTAATATCCACTCTATTGCTTCTTTCGATACGCAACCAGGTACAATCGAATTTGATATACAGGAAAAAATTTTAAGATATGTCAATTTTACTTTAAAATACAATCTAAACTATACGCCTGTTAATAAAGTTTTGAAAGAGTTCGGCAACAAATTTTATCACTGCTTTAATGACGGTTTTGTTCCTATTTCTAAAGTTTTTAACCCGTATTCTGGTTTAAAATACAGTTCGATAAAATTAAAAAATGAAAGTAAACTACCTGATGATATAATTTTTAAAATTTTATCCGGAACAGGGGGAGAACTACACCTTTCTGATATTGGAGATGATTTTTTAATTCAAAAAGACAAGATGCCTCCAAGTTTTAGTGTCATTTTTGAAAAACTGAAGAATAAAAATACAGGGAAAGAATATGTTTATTTTAAATATTTAGGAGGGACTTCTGCTTTAAATTTTGTTTCAAGATTTAATCATGTTTCTGAAGCATTGTGTCAGGATATTGTAGCATTTGAGAAAGAAATCTTTACAGATAAAATTGTTGCCGAAGTGAATATGGTTTCTAAGCCTAGAGCAACAAATATAATTCCTGATCGTAAATATTATGATTTTTGTATTCCTGTAAATACTGTATATGCTGAAGAATCTGCATCAGTTTTTCTATCTGATTTATATCTTAGATTCAATGGGGCTGATTTTTCCTTAGTTTCAAAAAAGCACAAAAAAGCAATAGTTCCCAGAGTAACCTCGGCTGTAAATTATGCATTATCTGATTCTGAAATTTACAAGTTTCTGGCAGATTTGCAGTTTCAAAATAATGAAATACATCATGTAAATTTTAATTTGAATTATTACAAGAACATTTTACTGCCCTTTGTCCCTAGAATATACTTAGGAGATGATATTTTACTGTATCCTTCTCAACTTCTGCTTGTAAATGATAGTTTTAGTTATGATGAATTTAAAAAATACCTGAATGAAAATATTAATAAATACTCTTTCTCTAAAAGGATTGTCATAACAGAAGAAAAAGGAGATGTGGTTATAGATGTTGAGAATGAAGATCAACTTAGGATGCTGTTTCAAAAATTGGATGTTGAAAAGAAAATTTATATTTCAGAATGTTTATATGACTCTTTTTTCCCTTTGGTAAAAGATGGATCTAATCATTTTTCACACGAATTTATCGCAAGTGTTAAAAATGATGATTTTAAGACACAGCAGGAGAAGATTAGATTTCCTGAGGAAAAAGATGATTTGATTAAAAGTTGTATTCCAATAGTGGGTGAATGGCTTTATTTTGATCTATTTTGTAATTCTTATGCTGTAAATGATTTGATGTTGGATATTTATGAAAATATTGTTTTGAAAAATGAGATTGACCAATTCTTTTTTGTTAGATACGATTATCCTGAAAACCATTTGCGGGCTAGATTTAAAACGGCATCAAGGCAAGTAAAAGACTATATTATAACAGAATTAGAAAAAATAAAAAGAAATGGTATTATTCTTAACTATAAAATTGTACCATACGAGCAAGAGAATTATAGATATGGAGGAGAGAAGTTAATGGGGCTTACAGAAAAAATATTTTTTTATGACAGCTTGAATACTATTACAGATGTATTAAAAAATAATTATGATGTAAGCGAAACTTACATTTGTGCAATATTAAAAATCAAGAGTTATTTAGATTTTTTTGAATATGATATTGATGAGATGATTGGTTTTTGCGAGTATAACATTGAAAGTTTTTCAAGAGAATTTACTTTGACCCAATTTCATAGAAAAAATTTTAATAAAGCTTTCTCTGAAATAAGAAAAATGTTAGAGTCAATAAATTATAGTTTTTCTATAGAAAATGAAATGGATTTTAAAGTTGAAGTTAACACCTCTTTAAATAGTAGTGAATTGTTTAAATATAATTATGTTTCAGATGTTATCCATATGAGTATGAATAGGCTTTTCGATCATGATCAGAGATTCAATGAGTTTAAATCTTATTTTTTAACTAAATGCTATTTGAATCAAATTAAGTATTCAAGAAAATAAGTAAAAAAAGATTTATTATTATTTAAAAGTTTAAATAAGGCTATTTTAGATAATAAAAAACCCGAGAATTTCTCGGGTTTTTTATTATTATCTTACTTCTTGATTTAAGATTAAATCAAGGTAAAGGTTGATTTTATCTTTAAGTTCTTTACGAGGAGTTATAAAGTCCAAGAAACCATGCTCTAACACGAATTCAGATGTTTGGAATCCTTCAGGTAAATCTTTACCAGTAGTGTCTTTTACAACACGTGGTCCAGCAAAACCAATTAATGCACCTGGTTCAGCAATATTAATATCACCAAGCATTGCGTAAGAAGCTGTAGTTCCTCCCGTTGTTGGGTCTGTACATAATGAGATGTAAGGAATTTTAGCTTCTGCTAATTGTGCTAATTTTGCTGATGTTTTTGCTAACTGCATTAACGAATAAGCTGCTTCCATCATACGAGCTCCTCCAGATTTAGAAATCATCACAAATGGAATATTATTTTTGATAGAATAATCTATACCACGAGCAATTTTTTCTCCCACTACAGCTCCCATAGAACCCCCAATAAAAGCAAAGTCCATACAGCAAACTACTAAATCTTTTCCTTTAGATTTTCCAACAGCAGTACGCACAGCATCTTTTAATTTAGTTTTACTCATTGCGTCAACTAAACGATCAGAGTATTTTTTAGTGTCAGAAAAGTTTAATGGATCTTTTGCAGTGATGTTAGGGTCTAGCTCAGTAAATTCATTATTGTCGAATAATATTTTAAAGTATTCAGCACTTCCTATTCGTACATGAAATTCATCTTCAGGGCTTACCCAAAGGTTTCTTTCTAATTCGTCAGAATCAACAATTTTACCTGTAGGAGATTTGTACCATAAACCTTTAGGTACGTCCATTTTATCTTCGGTAGGGGTTGTGATACCTTTTTCTTTTCTTTTAAACCAAGCCATAATTTTTACGGTTATGAGTTAAAAGTTATAAATTATGAGTTACAAGACTTAACTTATAATTCATAATTTATAACTTATAATTAAAGTGTGTTTACGTTATTTAAGTCGGCAAAAGCCTGCTCTAATCTTGTGTTGAAAGTAACTTCTCCTTCACGAACCCATTTTCTTGGGTCGTAATGTTTTTTATTTGGCGAATCTGGGCCTTCAGGACTTCCAATTTGCGTTTTTAAATAGTCGATTTTTGAAGTCATATAGTCTCTAATCCCTTCAGTAAAAGCAAATTGTAAGTCAGTGTCAATATTCATTTTGATAACTCCGTAAGAAATAGCTTCTCTAATTTCTTCTAAAGTAGAACCTGACCCACCGTGAAATACAAAGTCTACTGGATTATTTCCAGTATTGTATTTGTTTTGAACAAAATCTTGTGAGTTCTTAAGGATTTTTGGGGTTAATTTTACGTTTCCTGGCTTATAAACACCATGAACATTACCAAAAGCAGCAGCAATTGTAAAACGAGGAGAAACTTTCATTAGCTCTTCATAGGCATAAGCTACTTCTTCAGGTTGTGTGTATAATTTTGAACTATCTACATCACTGTTGTCAACACCATCTTCTTCACCACCAGTAATTCCTAATTCGATTTCTAATGTCATACCCATTTTACTCATACGAGCCAAGTATTCTTTACAGATTTCAATATTTTCATGAAGTGGTTCTTCAGATAAATCAATCATGTGTGAAGAATATAATGGCTTTCCTGTTTCAGCAAAATGCTTTTCAGAAGCGTCTAATAAACCATCAATCCAAGGTAATAAGTTTTTTGCACAGTGGTCTGTATGTAAAATAACAGTAGCACCATAAGCTTCAGCTAACGTATGAATGTGTTTTGCACCAGCAATTGCTCCTAAAATAGCAGATTTTTGTCCTTCGTTAGACAAACCTTTCCCTGCATTAAATTGTGCACCTCCATTTGAAAACTGAATTATTACAGGAGCATTAAGCTTAGCAGCTGTTTCTAAAACTCCATTGATTGTGCTTGAACCTACTACATTTACTGCTGGTAGAGCAAATCCTTTTTCTTTTGCGTAGTTAAAAATTTCTTGAACTTGGTCTCCAGTAGCAACTCCTGGTTTTATGTTGTGCGCCATATGTTTATTTTTTTAGATTGACAAAATTACAAATTTACTTAATTAGAAAGGATAGTTTATACCAATATTTAAAACTGACTTATCAAATCTCATTTCTTTAAACCATCTTTCACTTTCTATACGTGCTGGATTATATGTTTTAAAGCCTAAATCTAGTCTCACCAAAAAGAAATTAAAATCATATCTAAATCCAATTCCAGTTCCCAAAGCTAAACTTTCAAGTGATTTAAATCCATTAAAAATTTTTGTTTCATCAGTTTCACTGTCAGAAATATTCCAAATATTTCCACAGTCTGCAAAAAGAGCACTGTTTAAATCACCAAATAAGTTAAAACGATATTCAGCATTTAAAGCAATTTTCATGTTAGCTTCATTAAAATCATTTAATCCTCCTGAGCTTCCAGGTCCAAGGCTATAGGACTCCCATGCTCTGTTATCATTAGTTCCTCCTGCAAAATAACTTCGAGAAAAAGGTATTGATTTTGAATTTCCATAAGGTATTGCAATACCAAAAAAACTTCTAAAAGCTATTATTTTGTTGTGGTTTAAATCCCAATGTTTAATAAATTCAAATTCCGATTTTAAATATTGTGAATATTGTAAACCGAAAATGTCTTTTGTTCCGTCTGGATTTTTTTCTTGTTTAGTAACTCCAGACAAAAGAGAAAGTAAGTTTCCAGCTGATTCAATTTTTCCTCTAAAACTGTAAAATTCTTTATCCAAGAAGTCGGTTTTAGAATCTCTGTAATAGGAAAGATTTGAAGCAAAAATTAAGTTGTTTTCTGTTAAACGATCCTTTCGTTCTTTAATACTTTTTATTGTTCTGTAATCAGATCCAAAAGGATCTAAGGCAGGAAATTGATTGTTTAGTGCGCTTGAAATAAAACCATCTGCACCACCTTCTTCTTTTGTTAAATTTCCAAATTCATCATAAAACAATGGTATTGTGTTATAAATGTGCGCTAATGTGTTTAGTCTATTATAAGAAGAGTTGTAAACATTAAAATAATTATTGATATTAATGTTTTTAACATATTGAACGTTTATCAAATCAAACTTAAAGTTGGTGTTCTTTTTTGGAGTCCAACTGTAATTTATTATTGAAGTAAAGTTTTCTTTGTCAAGACCTATGTTTTGTTGTTTTGCAAATCCTGTACTAATATAGCTAGTTGGAAACATTCTTTTTGGGATAATCCTTGTAGTTTTAAAAGGAAGAAATAGCCTTGGGAATGATAAACGTAAATCAGCCCCAATTTCGGTTACATTAAAGAAGCTATCATCAGGGTTTGAAAATTGTTTTGAAGAACCAATGTTTCCACGCAAACCAAATTCTAATATTTCTGCACCTCTAAATATATTTCTAATTGACACAGATGTACTACCTGATATACCAAACTGTTGTATGTTTGAATGTGTAAAATCTGCATTTGCTTTAAAACTAAATTTATCCTTAGATTTTAAATAAATATTCACTTTTAATTTTCCTAAGGAATCTTCTTTGTACTCAATATTGGGATAGAAGAAAATATTTAGATTACTCAATGATCTTAAAGTTTGTGTTTTTGCATCCTCACTATACAAGCTGTCTTTTTGAATAAATACGGCACTAGTAATTGCTCTAGGTCTGTAGCGTAGTTTGTTTGTACTGTAAATGTTATATCTTCTTGTAATAGCACTATCTGCAACAGCTTTTTGATTTTTTGCTTCTTTTTCAATAGTGAATATGTTTACTTCACTGATGCGATAAATTTGATGAGGTTCTTTTTTTATGGAGTCGCCATCTTTCACTTCTCTATCGTAAATATTTATCGTTACAGGGGCTTTTTTTGAAGTTGTATCTATTACAAAATCAATATTTTCTCTTTGAAAATGGTATACTCCATGATTTTTAAAATAAGAAGTTAAACGTGCTCGTTCATTATCAAAATTTAGGGTTTTGTACTGATCGCCAACTTTTATTAAAGACTTATTTTGAGTAAGTAGGTATAGTGAGTCTATTGCAGGAGTTTCAATGTTTCTTGAAATCGTATCTAAGAAAGTTGGTTCCCCAGTCGTCACTTTGTAGTTTACTTCACTAAAACGATTTTCATATTTTACTTTATATTGAACTTTAGCATTAAAATATCCTTCATTAAAGTGATAGGCTTTAAGTTGTTTTGTAGTTCTTCTTATTTTTGTTGTGTCAAGTATTGCTGGTGGTTCACCAGTTTTTTTTAAAAATGTGTGTATGCCAGAGTACCAAAATGATTTTCCTAATCTATTTACTTGCTTTTTTGATAGCCAATTTGCCTGACGATAATATTTTTTTGGATTGTTGATATATTTTGCTTTGAAAAGAGAATCTGTGTTTTCTTTTGCTAAATTGAATAAATGTAGTCTTAGTTTAAAACCTAAAATAGATGAGTTGGGTTGCTGAATGATTAATGATGTTAGTTTTTCATCGGTAATGTTTTTGTTGTTAACTTCTAAATTGTTTTTAGTTAACAAGTATTTTTTAGTAGGAACTTTTTTTACAACATTACATGCTGAAATAAGTGCCGCAATTACGATAAATATTGATATTTTTGTAGCGAAATTATTCAAAGAATCAGAAATTTATTTCAAAAATACACTTTTTTATGGTTAGTAAAAACCAAATAAAACTTATAACGAGTTTAGTTCAAAAAAAATATAGAAAACAACATGGTTTATTCATTGCAGAAGGTGTAAAAGTAATTAATGAATTGATTAAATCAAACTTTGAATTAGAACATTTGTATATTACTAAACCCCTGTTTTTTGGTGTTTCCGAAAAAATAAAAACTTTGGTTACAGATTCAGAGTTAAAAAAAATATCTGCTTTAACTATGTCAAATGATTGTCTAGCAGTTTTTAAGATTCCTAATGAAAGAAAAATAAAGACAGATGGTTTAATTGTAGCATTAGATGATGTTAGAGATCCAGGAAATTTGGGAACAATTATTAGGCTTTGTGATTGGTTTGGGATAGAGCAATTAATTTGTTCTGAGCAAACAGTTGATTTATATAATCCAAAGGTTGTTCAAGCAACAATGGGTTCTATTTCGAGAGTTAATGTAAGTTATGTAGATTTGAGTGATACTTTGATTAATTTGGAACTGCCTATTTTTGGAACGTTTATGGATGGTGAGAATATTTATAAAACAAAGCTGCCATCAAATGGCGTTATAGTTTTAGGAAATGAGGCCAACGGTATTTCTTCTGAAATTGAAAAAATTGCAACACATAAAATAGCCATCCCTAGATTTGGAAATCTACAATTAACAGAGAGTTTAAACGTTGCTACTGCTACAGCAATTGTGTTAAGTGAATTTAAGCGGGCAACTTAAGTCTTAGTGGAAAGCAAAATTAATAAAGATACCTCTTGTAGACATCTTGTCTATGTTTCCAGTCCAAGGACTATTAGGATCATTATCAGGAATTAATTCGTTTTTCATTCCAAATACACCTCTTATTGAAGGAGAAAATTTGAAATATTCAAAATATAAATCGATTCCAACTCCCATTTCATAGTTACTACTATTATTAATCATTCTAAATCTATCGGCCGAATTGTCGTCTACAGAATCTGAATTACTTGTAAGATTTAAAGAATTAGAAACTCCCCCAATCAAGTATGGTTTCACATTTCCAATTCGTTTTGAGGAAAATTTAAGTAGTAAAGGAAAATGAATGTAAGTAGATTTTACCTCTCTTAAAGCATCTACTGGGTCAGATATGTTTTGAAAGTGTAAGTTTCTTTGTCCATACGATAAACCTGGTTCAAAACGCAAATCAAAATGTTCTGTTAGTCTTAAATTTGCTATTAAACCAACATTAAAACCCATTTGACTATCAACTAAAATATCTTGACCATCGTATTTTTTATCAATTTTGAAATCATAATTATTGAAACCTAAATAAAAACCAAAATGAATTCTTTGTTTGTCAAAGTTTTCAAGATTTATAATAGGTTTTCTAGCAAACATACTTTTGGTAAATACTTGCGCATTACTTATTGTAGAAGTGATTATGAAAACCAAGATTAAGAGTCTATTACTCATTTTATTGTATTATTTTTTTGTTGCAGTGTAAATGGTTGCTACTCCAAATGTTTGAGGCATATGTTTTACATCTATAAACCCAATTTTTTGCAAAATATTGTTTAATGATTTTCCGTAAGGAAAAATAGAAGCTGAATCTGAGAGATACTTGTAAGCAACTTTATCCTTTGAGAACATTTTTCCAATAAGAGGAAGAATATTTTTTGTATAAATAGCATACCCTTGTTTAAAAGGAAATTTCTCAGGTACTGATGTTTCTAGAATAACAAATATTCCATTTGGTTTAAGTACTCTTAAGATTTCAGACAGACCAAGTTCTAGATTTTCAAAGTTTCGAATCCCAAAAGCAACAGTTATTGCATCAAAAGAATTGTCATTGAATGGTATTTTTTCAGAATCACCTAAAGCCATTTCTATTTTGTTTGAAAGGTTTTTTTGAGCGATTTTTTGTTTTCCTACTTCAAGCATCCCAGCTGAAATGTCTAAACCAATTATTTTAGTAGCATTTGTCTCTGCTAATAAGATGGCTAAATCGCCAGTTCCAGTAGCAATGTCGAGAACAGTTTCGGGATTTTTAGATGCAACTAATTTTAATATCTTTTTGCGCCACTTTACATCTACTCCAAAAGAGATTACTCTATTCAAATTGTCATAATTGTTTGATATGTTATCAAACATTTTTGCGACCTGTTCTTTCTTGCCTAAGTCAGAATCTTTGTATGGTTTAGTGCTAATTGACATAAAATTAATTTCAGCAAATATAGAATTTAATTTTTAATCCCTGAAAAATAGGCATCTCATCGATGTTTATAGAATGTTTATCGTTTTTCCTAACTGAAATCAGGTATTTTTGAAAATACTAAGTATTTGGTATTGTGTCAATTGAAAAAAAATGTTAAATTTATCTTCTAATTACGTCGGAAATGAGTTTTATTTTACTGGTGTTTTTAAGATAAAATAATTGACACGATTGTTTTATAATCGCAATCACAAACGATCTTTTTCATCGTTTTTTTTAAGTGTCACAAACGTTCTTTGGGTTAAATTTGTTTTTGGAAATTTTAGTTTTGTTGCGTTACTTTAGTGGTATTTGGTAATGCGGCGTTAGAGATTCTAATATCCGTTTTTTATTGGCCATTATAGGTTTGGTTGAACAGTAGAAAACAAGATACGATTGCTTTTACACCAAAACGACATTATTAGAGAAAAACACTTCTTAATGAAGTGTTTTTTTTTTGTCTTTACTTTATTGCTTTATGATATGTCTCGAAAGTAAAAGAGTATTTGTGTTTTTCGTCTTTATCATGAAATTCTGAAGAAGTAAGTTTCCATAATGAGGTGTCTATTTCAGGAAAAAAGGTGTCTGCTTCAAACTTTTCATGAACTCGAGTTAGTTCTATGCAGTCTGCAATGTTTATGCTTTGTTTGTAAATTTCTCCACCTCCTATAATATATATTGTTTCGTTTTTCGGACAAACTTCTAACCCTTTTTCTAAGTTATTAGCTATTAAACAGCCATCAGGAGCTTCATAGTCTTTACTTCGTGTGATAATGACATGTGTTCGATTAGGTAGAGGTTTGGAGAAGCTTTCAAAAGTTTTTCTGCCCATTATTATATAATGACCAGTTGTTAGTGTTTTAAAACGTTTGAAATCATTTGGTAAATGCCAAAGTAGGTCATTGTCTTTCCCAAGTTCGTTATTTTCCCCTGCAGCAGCAATTAGTGTAATCATTATGTGCTTTTTTGATCTAAATCTTTTTGCAATTGTTCAATTTTGCGTTCTTGTTTAGCAATTAGTTTATCAATTTGAGCTCGCTCCCAGTTTTTGTTCATAAAACTATCTGTGATAAAAACTCGTATAAAGTGTAAAACGAATATAAAGCACCAAATGGTAATTGCCCATAAGAACCAATGAGAATCAGGAAAAACACCAAGAAGTTTGTTTGCTATTACAAAAAATATACTTCCTAAAACAAATAATACAAAGTGATAATATAAGCGTTTTTTTTGCTTTAAACGCAAACGTGCATACTCGTATAGTTCGTGTTGATTAATGTCCATAAGGTTTAGTTTACGGATTAAATATAATAAATTATCTCATATCAAATGATACTGGCATATGATGTTTTACTCTTATAGGTATGCCTCTTTGATATCCAGGTTTGATATAGTTGTATTTTTTAAGTAATGATGTAATTTGTTCGGATGTTAAAGAGTCTAATTTCTTTAGTATTTTGATGTCAGTTATTTTGCCGTCAATATCTACCACAAATTCAAGATTCATTGTTCCAACTAAGCTGCTTGTTTCATTGGCATTCAAATTTATCATATTGTTGATTAGGTAGTTTTTGAAATGAGCTTCTCCTTTTGTAAATACTGGTGGAGTTTCAATTTCTTTGTAAATTGTAACATTATTATCTTTGTCTCTTCTGCTGCCGCTTACAAGTTTGCCGTTTTCATATAACTCAGTACACCAAGCAGTTTCAGTTGAGAATTTCCAAATACCCGTTTTTAAACCATTTAAATAAATTCCAGAAGTTTTGTAATATTTATTTTCAAAACTATAATTGCCATTACCGTTAATTACAGTTTGAACATTATCTATATTCCAAGAGTTAATAATCTTGTTGTTAATTATTTTTTTGGAAGTTAAGTCAGAAATGGTGAATTCTTCTGTGTAGTGTTTGTTTTTGTTCTTGTAATAAGTTATTCTAAATCCTTTTAGATTTTTTTTATTTATTGTGGTTTCAGAAATCAGATTACCTTCTGTTGAAATCTTGCTTAAAATGATTGTACTATCATTTTCCTTAATTGCAGGTGATTTAGGATGTTCTACATATTCTTCTTGAGCAAAAAAATGTAATGTGGCAAAGAGAAATGCCAGTGTAAGTATTTTTTTCATTTTAAAATTTGGTTAAATCGCCACCTGTCCTTTTATGTGTGGATGCGGGTCGTAATCAACTAAGGTGAAATCGTCAAAAGTGAAATCGAAAATATTTTTTACTTCAGAGTTTAAAATCATTTTAGGTAATGGTTTTGGATCACGACTTAGTTGTAATTCTAATTGCTCAAAATGATTGTTGTAAATATGAGCATCTCCAAAAGTATGGATGAATTCTCCTGGTTGTAAATCACAAACCTGAGCAATCATTAACGTGAATAAGGCGTATGACGCGATGTTAAATGGAACTCCTAAAAAGATATCAGCGCTACGTTGGTACAATTGACAAGATAACTTTCCATCAGCTACATAAAATTGAAAAAATGCATGGCATGGAGGTAAAGCAGCTTTGCCATTTGAAACATTTTCTGCAAATGATTTTGAAGTGTCCGGTAAAACAGAAGGATTCCAAGCAGAAACTAACATTCTTCTGCTGTTTGGATTTGTTTTTAGTGTTTCTATTAATTCAGTTATTTGATCTATTTCTTCACTGTTCCAATTTCTCCATTGGTGTCCATAAACTGGACCTAGGTCTCCATTTTCATCTGCCCATTCGTCCCAAATGCGTACTCCGTTTTCTTTTAAATAAGCGATGTTTGTTTCGCCTTTCAAAAACCATAATAGTTCGTGTATTATAGATTTAAGATGCAGTTTTTTTGTAGTTACCATTGGAAAACCTTCGCTTAAATCAAAACGCATTTGGTAACCAAAAACACTTTTTGTTCCTGTGCCTGTTCTGTCTCCTTTTTGGTTTCCGTTTTCTAAAACGTGCTTAACTAAATCTAAATACTGTTTCATTATGATTCTCTTTTCGATATTTCGTCCCTTACATTTGCTGCTTTCTCATAATCCTCATCTTGAACGGCTTGTTCAAGCATTTCGTGTAGTTCAGATAAACTGTATGTTGAATAAGAGCTTTTAGGTTCATTACTGCCTTCTAATCCAAAAGTTTCTGGAGTTGAAAGGATATCGTCTAAATTTTCTGGGTTTTCGGTTTCTGGATTTACTTTTAAATAGATTCCAGCTTTGTCTAAAATATTTTTGTAAGTAAAAATAGGAGCATTAAAACGCAGTGCTAATGCAATAGCATCTGATGTTCTTGCATCAATAATTTCTTCAATTTTATCACGCTCGCAAATCATGCTAGAATAGAAAACACCATCTACCAGTTTGTGGATTATA
This sequence comes from Flavobacterium terrae, assembly GCF_900142035.1. Classification (GTDB taxonomy): domain Bacteria; phylum Bacteroidota; class Bacteroidia; order Flavobacteriales; family Flavobacteriaceae; genus Flavobacterium; species Flavobacterium terrae. Next base: position 895,930 of record NZ_FQZI01000001.1, read on the forward strand.
ACTTGTTTGATTACAATGTCAAACCTTTCTGCGAAATTTTTAAATAAATCGTGCGTTAAAGGTCTAGGTGGTTTTATCTCTTTTTCTAAAGCAATTGCTATCGATTGTGCTTCAAATGCACCAATAACAATTGGTAACTTTCTATCGCCATCAACTTCATTTAATATTAAAGCGTATGCTCCATTTTGAGTTTGGCTATACGATATTCCTTTTATGGATAGTTTTACTAAGCTCATTCTATTCTGGTTAAGAAATAAGTTGTTTAATTCACTTATTCTATTCTTGCAAAGTAACAAAAAACTTTTGCTTATTTAAACAAAAAAGAGCCACTTGTTTGTGACTCTTTTTAACATAGTTATCAATAAACTATTATGAATTTTGAGCTTTGAAAGCTTTTAATTTTTCGATTAAAGCAGGTACTACTTGGAAAGCATCACCAACCACTCCATAATCAGCTACTTTAAAGAAAGGAGCTTCTGGGTCAGAGTTGATTGCAACTTTTACTTTAGAAGAGTTAACTCCTGCAATATGTTGGATTGCACCAGAAATACCAATAGCGATGTATAAATTAGTTGCAACAGGTTTTCCTGTTTGTCCTACGTGTTCACTGTGAGGTCTCCATCCTAAGTCAGATACTGGTTTTGAACAAGCTGTTGCTGCACCTAAAACTGCTGCTAACTCTTCAATCATTCCCCAGTTTTCTGGACCTTTTAATCCGCGTCCTCCAGATACAACTACATCTGCATCTGCGATAGTAACTTTTCCAGAACCTTTTTCAACAGATTGAACTTTTACTCCAAAGTCAGCATCAGAAATTGAAGGTGCAAAATCTTCAGCAGCTGCAGCTCCATTTGATTCTACTAATCCAAAACTGTTTTTTCCAATAGCTAAAACTTTTACATCTGTATCAATTTGAGTAATGTTGAAAGCTTTGTTTGAAAATGCATTTCTTTTTACTTGGAATGGAGATGTGCTTAAAGGTAATGCAACTACATTTGATGCATATCCAGCGTTTAAACTTACCGCAACTAGTGGTGCAGTATATAAACTGTCTGTAGTAGATGATAAAATAACAATTTTAGCACCTTCTTTTTCAGCTGCTTGTTTAATTGCATCTGCATAAGCTTTAGCTGTGAAGTTTGCTAATTTATCATTGTTTACTTTTAATACTTTATCTACTCCGTATTTTCCTAATTCTGAAACATCACCAGCATTAATTGTTAAAGCGGTAACTGTTGTGCCTGTAGATTCGGCAATTTTTTTTGCGTATGAAGCTAATTCAAAAGCTACTTTTTTGAATTTTCCTTCTGCTGATTCTGCGTATATTAATATAGACATGATTCTTTTATTTTGATGTTGAATGTTGAATTTTAAATGATCGCTTAAAATTCAAAATTAAATTACCTTTGCCTCGTTATGTAATAAGCTGATTAATTCATCTAAATTATCAGGACTTACTAATTTTACTGCCGATTTTGGAGCTGGTTTTTCGAATTTAACCGCTTTAGTAGCAGCATCTGCGCCAACTGGTTCTAAAACTTGTAAAGCTTTAGTTCTTGCTGTCATAATTCCACGCATGTTAGGGATGCGTAAATCTTTTTCTTCAACTAATCCTTTTTGACCACCAACAATTAAAGGAAGAGTAGTTGTAACTGTTTCTTTTCCACCGTCAATCTCACGAACTGCTGTAGCATTAGTACCATCAACTTTTAAATCAATACATGAGTTTACAAAGTTTGATCCTAAAATACCGGCAATCATTCCAGGAACCATTCCGCCGTTATAATCTAATGATTCTTTACCAGCAATTACTAAGTCGTAACCACCAGTTTTGATTACTTCAGCTAATTGTTTTGCAACAAATAAACCATCAGTTGGATTTGCGTTTATACGAATAGCTTCGTTTGCTCCAATTGCCAATGCTTTTCTTAAAGTTGGCTCTGTGTCAGGACCTCCAACATTAACAACAGTTACGTTTGCACCTTGCTGTTCTTGGAACCAAATAGCTCTTGTTAAGCCAAATTCATCATTAGGATTAATCACATACTGTACACCATTGGTGTCAAATTCAGAATCACCATTGGTAAAATTAATTTTTGAAGTAGTATCAGGCACATGGCTGATGCAAACTAATATTTTCATCGTTTAATAAATTGGTTTTTACAAAATTGAATCACAAAATTAAGTAAAAAAACCGAATAATAGTATGCGTGCATAATATTTTTTTGAAAAACTATTTCGTTTTCGTGAATTATATTCGATTTTAATCGAGTTAGTTGCTTTAAAAATGCTTTAAATGATTTAAAATTTTTATTTTTGCCTTTCAATTTTACAGAGATACATATATAATATGAGAACTATACAGTTTAGAGAAGCGGTTTGTGAAGCGATGAGCGAAGAAATGCGTCGTGACGAATCGGTATATTTGATGGGTGAAGAAGTAGCAGAATACAATGGGGCTTACAAAGCGTCAAAAGGTATGTTGGATGAATTTGGTCCAAAACGTGTTATTGATACGCCAATTGCTGAGTTAGGTTTTGCTGGTATAGCAGTAGGTTCTGCAATGAATGGTTGTCGTCCTATTGTTGAATTCATGACTTTTAACTTTTCATTAGTTGGAATTGATCAGATTATCAACAATGCTGCAAAAATGCGTCAAATGTCTGCAGGACAATTCCCGATGCCAATGGTGTTCCGTGGTCCAACTGCATCTGCGGGTCAGTTAGGAGCTACTCACTCTCAGGCTTTTGAAAATTGGTTTGCAAATACTCCTGGATTGAAAGTAGTTGTTCCATCTACTCCTTATGATGCTAAAGGTCTTTTGAAAGCTGCGATTCGTGATAACGATCCTGTTATTTTCATGGAATCTGAACAAATGTATGGTGATAAAGGTGAAGTTCCAGAAGGAGAATATACTATTCCACTTGGAGTAGCAGATATCAAAAGAGAAGGAAAAGATGTAACTATTGTTTCTTTTGGAAAAATTATCAAAGAAGCTTTAATAGCAGCTGAAGAATTAGCTAAAGAAGGTATTTCTGCTGAGGTAATTGACTTAAGAACAGTTCGTCCTATGGATTATGATTGTATCATTAATTCGGTTAAAAAGACAAACCGTTTAGTAGTTCTTGAAGAAGCTTGGCCATTTGCATCAGTAGCTTCTGAAATTACATATATGGTTCAAGAAAGAGCTTTTGATTATTTAGATGCACCAGTTCAAAGAATCACAACTGCCGATGCACCAGCGCCTTATTCTCCAACTTTGTTGAAAGAATGGTTGCCTAATGCACAAGACGTAATCAATGCTGTTAAAAAAGTAATGTATAAGTAATTGATTATTTACTAATTATTATTTGAATACTATAAATAAGTATATTTGAAACTTCATCTTTTTCGATGAAGTTTTTTTTTCAAAACAGTTTTAGTTTTTTTTGGAATAAAGATTGCATTGCTTTAAATGCCTAAGTAATATTTTATGAGACATATTTTTGCCTTAATAAGTTTGTTTTTTGTGACTTTGTCATTTTCTCAAACAAAAGTAAGTGGTTTAGTATACGATGATTTGGGAGGAACTGTTCCTTATGCAAATGTTTGTTTTAAAGGAACAAGAGAATGTGTTACTACAGATGAAAACGGTAAGTTTTATATTCAATCTGATAATAATCATTCAGTTTTAGTGGTTTCATATGTTGGTTTTGAAACTAAAGAAGTAAAGCTGACAAAAGCAGTAAACTACAATATGAAGATTGTTTTTGGTGGTGCTAACTTGTTAGAAGAAGTAAAAATTTATTCAGGTAAAACTTCAAAGAAAAATAATCCTGCATTAGATATTCTGAGAAAAATTTGGGAGAAAAAGCGTAAAAACGGGTTGTACATGTTCAATCAATACGCAATGAAAAAGTACGAAAAAGTTGAATTTGATATGAACTCAATTGATTCTGCTTTTATGAAAAATAAACTTTTCAAAGGAATGGAGTTTATATTTGATCAAATTGACACTTCAAGAATTACTGGAAAAACATACTTACCAATTTTCATTAATGAATCTTTATATGAGGTTTATGGAGATAATACTAATGGTAAGAAAAAGGAAGTCTTAAAAGCAAATAAAAATTCAGGTCTTGGTAACGGTAATGGCGTAGATACATTCATTAAGGATTTATATTCAGATTATGATATTTATAATAATTACTTAAACTTCTTTGATAAAAACTTCGTAAGCCCTTTGTCTAGAACAGGAATTAATACTTATAACTATGTTTTAGCAGATAGTACATATATTGATAAAAAATGGTGTTATAACATTGTTTATTATCCGCGCCGAAAAAATGAATTGACTTTTAAAGGAGATTTTTGGGTGAATGATACCACATTTGCTATCAAGAAAATTAATATGGCAGCTTCAAAAAGTGCTAATATTAACTGGGTAAAAGATATTTATATTGAGCAAGAGTTTGATGTGCTTAATGATTCTGTTTTCCTTCTTAAGCGTGATTATATGATGTCTGACTTTGCGCTAAACAAGAAAGAATCTTCTAAAGGAGTTTATGGAAAGAGAACTACAATTTTTGACGACCATAAATTTAATGAACCAAAAGAAGATAAGTTTTACAGGGAAAGTATAAATGATTTTGATCCTAATGTTTACAACAAAACAGAGGCTTTTTGGGACGAAAACAGAATGGAGAACTTAAGTAAAGATGAGCTTGGGGTTTATAAAATGCTTGATACATTAAAAACCGTAAAAAGGTTCAAACAGCTTTATAACTTAAGTACCATATTAGCGAGTGGCTATATTCAAAGAGGATTTATAGATTACGGGCCTATTTTTTCAATTTTTGGATACAACGATGTGGAAGGTCAAAGACTCAGATTTGGAGGAAGAACTTACTTTGGGTCTAATGATTTATGGAGACTTCAAGCATATACAGCTTATGGATTTAAAGACAATAAGTTCAAATATGGTGTGTCTGGAAAAGTAATGGTCGATAAGAAAAATAGAATCATATTGACTTTAGGAAATAGACGTGATGTTGAACAAATCGGGGTGAGTCTAACAACTTCGAATGATGTTCTGGGTAGAAGTTTTGCTTCCTCTTCATTCTTTGCCAGTGGAGACAATAGTAAATTGACCAATGTTAATTTGACTACTTTTCAGGCAGAAATGGAACCACTCAAAAACTTCGTTATTCAGGCAGGTGTTTCTTATCGAACTTTAGAGTCGGCATCGCCTACATTTAGTTTGAGTTATTTTCAGGATGGTGTTGTAAAATCTGCTTTGCAGCAATATGAATTCACAATGGGTATAGATTATACTCCTGGAAGAAAAACAGTTGGTTATGGAGTTGAAAGGCTTTTAGTTGATAATAATCATGCAAGAGTGTATGTGAACTTTAGCCAAGGAATAAAAGGTATTTTTGGAAGTGATTTCGATTATAATAAATTACAATTCTATTACCGTCAGCCTATATTCTTGGCTGGAATGGGTAGGTTGTTTACTACTTTCGAAGCAGGAAAAACATTTGGCACAGTTCCTTTGGGGTTAATGGCAGTTGTTCCAGGAAATCAATCGTATTTTGTGATTGATAATACATATAACTTAATGAATTATTACGAATTTATTACAGATCAATATACATCATTACATCTTGAGCATCATTTCAATGGAAGGTTTTTTTCTAGAATTCCTTTCTTGAAAAAACTAAATTGGAGAGAAATAGTTGGTATTAAAGCAGTTTACGGAAGTGTTTCAGACGAGAACAAAGCTATAAATGCATCAAATATAACCTACAGAGCACCAGTAGATGGATATTGGGAATACAATGCTGGAGTAGGGAATATCTTCAAATGTTTTAGACTTGATTTTTGTTGGAGAGGAAGTTATCTAAATTTACCAGATGCAAATAAATTTGGTATAAAAGGATCTTTTGGTTTCTATTTCTAGAATCTTTTTTCCACTATCCGCTATGTCTTTTTTGTGGTCATTAAGCGTAGTCGAAATGACTACAAAATTATGTCGCTAAACACTATTGAAGTGAACTGACAAAGCATCTGGGCTATTTTTTTACAAATGAAAGAAGCAATTCAATACCTAATTAAAAAAGATAAAATTTTTGGGCAAATCATAGATCAATATGGTTTGCCTGAAATTATACCATCGCGACCAGAAGGATTTGAAACATTAGTTTTGCTTATTTTAGAACAACAAGTTTCTATCGATTCAGCAAAAGCTACTTTTTTAAGAATGCGTAATTCTGTAGGCGAAATTATTCCTGAAAATTTAATTTCAATTTCTGAAGAAGAATTTAGATCATTTGGCGTTAGCCGACAAAAAGCAAAATACATCAACCATCTTGCTGATGCTATTTTGACAAACAAGATTGATTTGTCAACTCTGTCATTAATTTCTGCCGATGAGGTTCGTGAAAAACTAATTCAGTTAAAAGGAATAGGGAATTGGACTATAAATGTCTATTTAATGTTTAGTTTAAAAAAAGAAGATGTTTTGCCTATTGGTGATGTCGCAATAGTGAATACTATGAAAGAATTGCTAGGATTGCAAGAAAAAGAGGATATGGTAATTTATGCACAAAACTGGGCTCCACATAGAACATTAGCGTCATTTTTGCTTTGGCATCATTATCTCCAAAAAAGAGGTCGAAAAATAACCTATCAATATTAAGAAAAAGTAATTTTTTCAAAAACCTTTCATTTTTTTTACTCTGAGCTTGCCGAAGAGCTAACTTTTTGCCGTACCTTTGCACCCTCAAAAAAATAAAAAGGAAAGCAAAATGACTGCAGATAAAGTAAAAACTTTCGACGTTTTAGTTGAAATTCCTCGTGGAAGCCGAAACAAATATGAGTATGATTTTGATTTAAAGAGAATGCGTTTCGATCGTATGTTATTCTCTTCAATGATGTATCCAGCAGATTACGGTTTTATTCCAGAAACATTAGCATTAGATGGTGATCCACTTGATGTTTTAGTGTTGGTAACAAAACCAACTTTTCCAGGTTGTGTTATCGAGGTAAAACCTATTGGTGTTTTTCACATGGCAGATGATAAAGGACCAGATGAAAAAGTAATATGTGTTCCTGTATCTGACCCAATTTGGAATAAACTAAATGATTTAGGAGATATCAACCCGCACCTTTTAAAAGAAATCGAACACTTTTTCCAAGTATACAAAGATTTAGAAAATAAAACTGTTGATGTTGGAGGATGGGGTGATGTAAATGAAGCTCAACAGATTTTAAAAGAATGTATCGACCGTTTTAATGCAATCGAAAATAAACCAGAAGGATTATTTAGTATTCGTTAATTGTTTATAAGATAGTTTATTAAAAAAGCAACATTTTAATTAAAATGTTGCTTTTTTTTGTTTATATTGGTTTTAAATTAACTATAATTAAAATTTAACTAACCAAAACTAATTATGAATTCAATGATGATTTACATGCCAATTGTTATGGCATTAATTGGATTAGCCTTTATGGCTGCCAAAAGAGCTTGGGTGCTTAAGCAAGATGCTGGTGATGGAAAGATGAAAGAAATTTCAGATTACATTTACGAGGGAGCTTTAGCTTTCCTAAAAGCAGAATATAGATTACTTACTTTTTTCGTTCTTGGAGCGAGTTTAGTTTTAGCAGGAGTTACTTTTCTTCCGGGTGTTAAAACACATATGTTAATAGTTGTTGCGTTTATTTTTGGAGCCTTTTTTTCTGCTCTAGCTGGAAATATGGGAATGAAGATTGCAACAAAAACTAATGTTCGTACTACTCAAGCTGCAAGAACTAGTTTACCACAAGCTTTAAAAGTTTCTTTTGGTGGAGGTACTGTTATGGGATTGGGTGTTGCTGGTTTAGCGGTACTTGGTCTAACAGCTTTCTTTATTGTTTTCTTTAATTATTTCATGAAAGGAGCTTGGACATCAACAGAGGATATGACAGTTGTTTTAGAAACATTAGCTGGATTTTCTTTAGGAGCTGAGTCAATTGCATTGTTTGCTCGTGTTGGTGGGGGTATTTATACTAAAGCTGCAGATGTTGGTGCCGATTTAGTAGGTAAAGTAGAAGCGGGAATTCCTGAAGATGATCCTCGTAATCCTGCAACAATTGCAGATAACGTGGGTGATAATGTTGGAGATGTAGCAGGTATGGGAGCCGATTTGTTTGGTTCATACGTAGCAACAGTTTTAGCAGCAATGGTACTTGGTAATTATGTTATCAAGGATATGGGAGGAGCTATTCAAGATCAGTTTAATGGTATTGGCCCAATCTTGTTGCCAATGGCAATTGCAGGTTTTGGAATTTTATTCTCGATAGTAGGAACAATGTTGGTTAAAATCACAAGTGATTCTGCTAAAGAAGCTGAAGTTCAAAAAGCATTAAATATTGGAAACTGGGTTTCTATTGCTTTAACTGCAATTTCTTGTTTCTTTTTAGTACAACACATGTTGCCAGAAGTAATGACAATGGAATTCTTTGGTGAAGGAGCTCAAAAAATCTCATCAATGAGAGTGTTTTATGCAACTTTAATAGGATTATTTGTTGGTGGTGCAATTTCATCAGTAACCGAATATTACACAGGATTAGGAACAAAACCAGTATTAGCAATTGTTCAAAAATCATCAACAGGTGCTGGAACAAATGTAATCGCAGGTTTAGCAACAGGTATGATTTCAACTTTTCCAACGGTTTTATTATTTGGAGCAGCGATATGGTCAACATATGCTTTAGCTGGATTTTACGGTGTAGCTTTAGCAGCATCAGCAATGATGGCAACAACAGCTATGCAGTTAGCGATTGATGCTTTTGGACCTATTTCTGATAACGCAGGTGGTATTGCTGAGATGAGCGAATTACCTAAAGAAGTTAGAACACGTACAGATATTTTAGATTCTGTAGGAAATACAACTGCTGCCACAGGAAAAGGTTTTGCTATTGCTTCGGCAGCACTAACATCATTAGCTTTATTCGCTGCTTATGTTACATTTACTGGAATTGATGGAATTAATATTTTCAAAGCGCCAGTATTAGCAATGTTGTTCATTGGGGGAATGATTCCAGTGGTTTTCTCTGCTTTAGCAATGAATTCAGTTGGAAAAGCTGCAATGGATATGGTATATGAGGTACGTCGCCAGTTTAAAGAAATCCCTGGTATTATGGAAGGAACAGGTCGTCCTGAATATGGTAAATGTGTGGAGATTTCTACAAAAGCAGCATTACGTGAAATGATGTTGCCAGGTATTTTAACTATTGGTTTTCCAATCGCTATTGTTTTATTAGGTAAACTAGTTTATGGAAGCAATAACCAATTAATTGCAGAAATGCTTGGTGGTTATATGGCGGGTGTAACTGTTTCTGGTGTGCTTTGGGCTGTGTTTCAAAATAATGCAGGTGGTGCTTGGGATAATGCAAAAAAATCATTTGAGGCTGGTGTAATGATCAATGGTGAAATGACTTATAAAGGGTCAGACGCTCATAAAGCTGCAGTAACAGGTGATACTGTTGGTGATCCATTCAAAGATACATCAGGGCCATCTATGAATATTTTAATTAAATTAACTTGTTTAATTGGTTTAGTAATTGCTCCTGTTTTAGGAAGTGGTGCTCATGATGCCGAGTCTGGAGCTTCATGTTGTGCAAAAACAGAGAAGTGTGAGATGAAGCATTCAACCAAATGTGATATGTCTAAATTAAGCGCAATATCTAAAGAGGAATGTGCTAAAATGTGTGACGAAATGGGTTGTTCTGCAGAAGAAAAAGAAATGTGTATGGCACATTTTGATGAAAATGGTAAGTTTAAAGCTATTGACGGATGTAAAATGGAATGTTGTGCTAAGCCTATGACTAAAGAAATCAAAAAAGAAGTTTCTGTAAAAAAAGAAATGGTTGATGGAAAAGTTAAGGCTACTGTTACAACGGTTACAACTGAGAATGGAAAAACAAGTGAAGCTACCGAAGTGATTGAAGGAACTGAGGCAGAGGTTCAAGCAAAACTTGATGCTTTAAAAAAGTAAATAAATAAAAAAAGCTCCCAATTGGGAGCTTTTTTAATATTAGAATAATCCGTTTATTTCTGCATCAATTCTATTTATTATCATACCTAGATCTTCTGGGTTGTCTACAAAGTTGATATTGTCCACATCAATAATTAAAAGCTTTCCTTTATTGTAAGTTTGAATCCAAGCTTCGTAGCGCTCATTAAGTCTGCTTAGGTAATCAATAGATATAGTGTTTTCATATTCACGACCACGTTTGTGAATTTGACCTACTAGATTAGGAATAGAACTTCTTAAATAAATTAGCAAATCAGGAGGACCAACAAGGTTTTCCATTAGCTCAAATAGCGAAGCATAATTTTCAAAATCTCGATTACTCATTAAGCCCATGGCGTGTAAGTTAGGAGCAAAAATATGAGCATCTTCATAGATAGTTCTGTCCTGAATTATTTTTTTGCCACTTTCTCTGATTTTTAAAATTTGGCGAAAACGACTATTTAAAAAGTAAATTTGAAGGTTAAAACTCCATCTATCCATTGAGTGGTAAAAGTCATCTAGGTAAGGGTTTTCATCTACATCCTCAAAATGTGGTTCCCATTTAAAATGCTTCGATAAAAGTCTTGTCAAGGTTGTTTTTCCTGCTCCTATATTTCCTGCTATTGCTATATGCATTACGGTAAATTAATTTTATAATTGGTAATTCCTTCGGTGGTAAAAATAGCTAAATTTTGGTTTTTGTACTCAAAACTTTTGAAGCTTTTTTCAATATTGTCAACAGGAATTAATTTATCGTTTTCTAAATTCAAAAAAGTAAGTTTTTCCTTATTTTTCAACAGAATGAGTTTATCATCTGAAATAAATACCGTTTCAAATTCGGGAAGTTTTTTTATGAATTTCTTCTTTCCAAAAATGTCGCAACTATAAAAGTTGTTGTCTTGATCAATCCAGTAAAAATAATTAAAATCTGAACTGTAATTTTTAATTCCTTTTTCGAAAACAAGACCAATGGTTTGATAAGTGTTTTTGGTATAACTAAATAAACCTAGTTGCTGAGTCACTGAATTAAAAACCCAAAGATTGTTTTGTGATGCACTTCCAATGCCCGAGGCTATTATGTTATTATTAGTTTCAGAAAAATTTAGTTTTTGTACTTCATTGAGTTGGCTATCGAGAGCAATTACCGTATTAAAACTTTCATAGAATAAAATAACTCTCAAAGGATTTTGAATGTCTACTTTGGTGATTTTTCCTAATGAAGGATTTTTATATTGTAAAAACTCTGCTTTTTTCTTTTTGAAAAGAATGTTGTTTTTTATAAAGTATTGGAAACCCATAGAATCTTCTCCAATGTATTCATCTGCCTGAATAAATTGCTTGCTCATTTGTGAAGCCACTGGATTAGCGTATTGAGCATTTACAAATGAGGAGAATAATAATAGAATAAATGCTAATTTTTTCATAAAAGCTAATTTACAATTAAACTTTTAATCCGTTTCAATGTCTTATTTTTTATTTAACAAACCTTTAGTAACAAAAAACGAATTCATTCGTCATATTTGTTGTATTAAATCATTAATCATGAAAAAAATAATTTTTACAATCTCAACAATACTAATTTCTGCTTTTTCTTTTGCACAAGACTTTCAGGGAATGGCGGTTTATGAATCTAAAACTAGCACAGCAGATTTTAAGAGTAGAATGGAGGAAAACAAAGATATAACTCCAGAAATGAGAAAAATGATTGAAGAAAGGATGAAAAGTGTATTTGAAAAAACATTTTTCTTGAATTTCGATAAATCGGCTTCAATTTATAAAGAAGAAGAAAAACTTGAAGCTCCCGGAACTCAAGGTGGAGGATTTCGAATGATGGGATCCATGATGGGAGGTGGAGGTACTCACTACAAAAATATTAAAGAAAAAACCTTTGCTATTGACAAAGAAATGATGGGTAAAGAGTTTTTAATCCAAGATACACTACCTAATCTAAAATGGAAGTTGAGTCAGGAAACTAAACAGATTGGTGATTATTTGTGTTTTAAAGCTACTACTACTCAAAAGGCTACAAAATCTGATTTTAGAAATTTTAGAATGAAAAAAGCTGAGGAAAATAAAGATAAAAAACCAACTACTGATATAATGAAAGAAGGTGAATTACCAAAAGAGATCGAAGTGGTAGCTTGGTATACTCCAGAAATTCCTGTAAGTACTGGTCCTGAAAATTATCAAGGTCTACCAGGTCTAATTTTAGAAGTAAGTGCTGGTAAGACAACTATTTTATGTTCAAAAGTGGTAATGAATGTTAAAGATAAAAAAGAAATAAAAGCTCCTAATAAAGGAAAAGTGGTTACTCAAAAGGAATACGATGAAATTGTTACCAAAAAAATGGAGGAATTGAGAGAGATGAATCAAGGGAGAGGTGGAATGCAAATGAGAATAGGCGGCTAATTTTATAAACTTAACATATTTAGGGAATCTCGTTTGAGATTCCTTTTTTTGAAACCATGAAAAACATTACTTTATTTTTTTTATTCATTACAACTTTTTCATTTGCACAAAGCGTAAAATTTGAAGGCATAGTAAAAGATACCACTGGGGTTGCTTTAGAAATGGCTAATGTTATGGCCGTAAATCAGCAAACAAAAGCTGTCGATTCATACTCTATTACAAATGACAAAGGAAGATTCCAGCTTTTCTTGAATCCTAATGCTAGTTATAATGTTAGGTTTACCTTTTTAGGATTAAAAACTAAAAATGTTGCAATTACTACAGGTACAGAAAATATTACCAGAAATATTACATTAACAAATGACCCAACAGAACTTGCTACAATTGAAGTGGTAAGAGAAATGCCTGTTTCTGTAAAAGGAGATACTATTATTTATAATGCAGACTCTTTTAAAAACGGTACGGAAAGAAAGTTAGAAGATGTGCTTAAAAAATTGCCAGGCGTAGAGGTTAATAAAGACGGTGAGATTGAAGTTGAAGGGAAAAAGGTTCAAAAAGTAATGGTCGAAGGAAAAGATTTTTTTGATGGTGATACTAAAATTGCAACCAAAAATATTCCTGCTGATGCATTAGATAAAATCCAAGTACTTAGAAATTATAATGAAGTAACAAACTTAAAAGGATTAGAGAATAATGAGGAAAGCGTTGCCTTAAACATTAAATTAAAGGAAGGGAAAAAGAATTTTTGGTTTGGAGATATAACAGCAGGAATCGGTGTTGGCCATAAAGAAGACAGACATTTAATTAACCCAAAATTATTTTATTATAACCCAAAGTATAGTATTAATGTAGTTGGTAATTTGAATAATATAGGAGAGTTGCCACTAACTATGCAAGACTATTTTAAATTCACAGGTGGATTTAAAAACATGATGCGTAAAGGAGGAACTAATTTTAATGTCTCTTCAAATGATTTAGGAATTCTTGGTTTACGAAATAATAGAGCCAAAGATATCGATACTAAATTTGGTGCTGCTAACTTTAGTTATAATCCTTCAAAAGCATTAACGATTAGTGGTTTTGGTATTTTTTCTTCAAATGAATCACAAATAGAAACTAATTCAATTACAACAGGTTTGCCTAATAATGTTTCAGAAACAAGAAAAGATTTAGCAACACAGAGAACGGATTTAGGATTATTTAAGCTAAGTTCTAGTTATGTTCCGTCGACTAAGCTTCATTTTGATTATGATGCTTTATTGAAATTATCCGATCAAAAGGAAGCTACATCGGTATTCTCTAATTTGTTAAATGATATATATACAACTAAAAAACAACAACCATTATCTTTCAATCAAAATTTAAATTACTATTATACATTAAATGATAAAAATGTTTTTGCTTTTGAAATGCAACATTTGTATCAAACAGAAGATCCTTTTTACAATGCAAATCTTAAACAAGTACCAGTGTTTGCAAATTTGTTAACTGGATACAATCCTTTTCAAACACGAAACGACATCACTCAAAATAGATTCGTTAAAACGTCAAAATTAGATACTAAGTTTGACTACTATTATATGCTTACTGCAAAAAGTAATATAAATATTACTGCAGGTAACACATATTCTTATCAAAATTTTGATTCTAGTATTTTTCAAATCTTGAATAATAATGTTCAAAATGATTTGACAGCTCCAGAGAATAATAACGATGTGAATTATAATTTCAATGACGTGTTTTTAGGGTTACATTATAAATTTTTGACAGGTAAGTTTACTTTTAATCCAGGCTTTTCAGTACATAATTATCAAACAAATGATGAGCAATTAGGTGCTTCAAATAAAAACTCTTTTAATCGAATTTTGCCAGATTTTTATGCTTTATGGCAGTTGAAGAAATCAGAAACATTAACCTATAATTTCTCTCTGGCAAATAACTTTACTGATATAACTAAACTAGCCCAAGGATATGTGTTTTCTAATTACAACAGTCTTTTTAGAGGAAATAGATACTTAGAAAACTCTTTGTCACAAGTACATTCATTGAGGTATTTTAAATATAACATGTTTAATTTTGAAAATATTTTTGCGAATATAACCTACACAAAACAAGTTGACGCGGTAAAAAATAGAGCTTTGCTTATAGGTCCAAATAGAGTTTCTTCTGCAGTGAATATTGATTCAAATTTTGCTGATCAATCATTATCCGGTTTAGCAAATTATGGTAGATCATTTTTAAGATATTACAAAGCTTCTTTTGGGTTAAGTTTAAATTGGAGTGAATTTAATAATATTAGAGTGGCACAAGATGATTCAGAGTCTTTTCAAATAACAAAGTCTTTCGCTCAAAACTATAATTTAAAATTTTCTACAAATTTCAAGAAAGCACCTAATGTTGAATTAGCCTACAGTTATTCAGTTAATGATAATTTTAGTGATGTTTTTTATACAGATAGTCCATCAGTAAAATTAGAATACTTTTTTTGGGATGCTTTTTCTTTTACTTCAGAGTATAGTTATTTTAACAACAGGAATAAATCTAATACATCAAAAAATCAATATGACTTTTTAACTGCAAACCTGATGTATCAAAAGAAAGATAGTAGATGGGAATGGAAACTATCAGGAACTAATTTATTAAACACTACTTCTTTGAATGATAGTAGCTTTGATCAGTTAGGAGGGCAAAGTAGTTTTTCTGCTTACTCGGTTCAACCGAGATATATAATTCTTAGCTTAAAGTATGCACTATAAAAAAAGCCCTGCATTGCGGGGCTTTTTTTCTTGTAAAACAAAAAACAAATAATAAATGATTTATTATAGGTTGTGTTTTTAAATAATCTATAGTTTGTTTAGTTTGAGTTTTGATTTTTTAAGCAAAAATATCTTTTAAAGTGAAACTTAAAAATGAGAAATAAAAAAAACCGACATAAAGCCGGTTTTAATCGATAAAAATATTTTTTTATAAGTTAAAAGAAGCTTTTACTTGATCTACATAATCTAATTTCTCCCATGTAAATAACTCTACAGTTACAGTTTTTTCATTACCGTTAGGAGATTTGAAAGTTTTAGTAACAGTTTCTGGTTTACGTCCCATGTGGCCATAAGCAGCTGTTTCACTATAGATAGGATTTCTTAACTTTAATCGTTGCTCGATGAAGTAAGGTCTCATGTCAAAAATTTCTTCAACTTTTTTGGCGATTTCGCCATCAGTTAAATTAAGTTTAGAAGTCCCGTAAGTATTAATGTAAATTCCCATTGGTTTTGCAACTCCAATAGCATAAGATACTTGAACTAAAATCTCATCAGCAACACCAGCCGCAACTAAATTTTTAGCTATGTGTCGAGTTGCATAAGCAGCAGAACGGTCTACTTTTGATGGATCTTTTCCTGAAAAAGCTCCACCACCGTGAGCACCTTTTCCACCATAAGTATCAACAATAATTTTTCTTCCAGTTAAACCAGTATCTCCGTGAGGTCCACCAATTACGAATTTTCCTGTAGGGTTTATGTGGTACTGAATTTTATCATTGAATAAATGTGCGTATTGTGGATATTTAGCAATAATTCTAGGAATTAATATCTCGATAATATCTTTTTTGATTTTAGCTAACATTTCTGCTTCTGGACCAAAATCATCGTGTTGAGTTGAAATTACAATAGCATCGATACGAACCGGTTTGTTATTGTTATCGTATTCTAAAGTTACCTGTGATTTTGCATCAGGACGTAAATAGGTGATAGCCGAATTTTCTCTTCTTAAAGCAGCTAATTCTTGCAATAATTTGTGAGATAAATCTAAAGCTAAAGGCATAAAGTCAGTAGTTTCGTTAGTCGCATAACCAAACATCATTCCTTGGTCACCAGCGCCTTGCTCTTCTTTGCTTGCTCTGTCAACCCCTTGATTAATATCTTGTGATTGCTCATGAATAGCAGATAAAACACCACATGAGTTAGCTTCAAACATGTATTCGCTCTTTGTGTAACCAATTTTTTTAATTACTTCACGAGCAATGCTTTGTACATCAAGATAAGTTTTAGATTTTACCTCTCCAGCTAAAACTACTTGACCTGTAGTTACTAAGGTTTCACAAGCTACTTTAGATTCTGGATCGAAAGCTAAAAAGTTGTCAATTAACGCATCAGAAATTTGATCAGCTACTTTGTCTGGATGACCTTCACTTACAGATTCTGACGTAAATAAATATGCCATAATAAAATTATTTTTTAATTAATTTTAGTGAAGATAAAAAAAATAAGATTGCAGGGAAAGTGCTAAAGGAGTTTTCTGCTTTAGCATTTTTTATTGAGGTTGCAATCAGTACAAATTTTTCCTCACGATTTTCGAGTGCAAATGTATGAAACGAAATTGAATTCCAAATTATTCTTAACTTTTTTTTGATAAATTATGAAATATTCAAATTTCTAAATACGTAGTATTTAAATATAACTCCAAAAAGAAATTATGTTAAAATTCAATTTTTTGTTTGGTCAATTCAGAATTACTTCTAAACTTTGCAACATCAAAATGAAAAAAATAATGAATTCAATTAAGCGATATATGTGTATTACAATGTGTGGAAATATTCTGCAGAGGGACACTGTTGCTTAATTTTGAATGAATCAAAAATATAAAGCTAAAGCCTCTGCAATTGCAGAGGCTTTTTTTATAACACTAAATCCAACGAAACTTAAATTTTAAATAATCAGATTATAATAAAAATGAAAACTAAGGCAACAAAAAATACTATTAATATTTCAATGATGATGTGCATGTGTACTTGTATTCGTATGTATCACAATCATTATGGTTGCCAAAAGCGGAATAGTTAATTTCTAGTTATAGTTCAAAACTAAGAGTCCTTTTGGTAACAATCCGAAAGGACTTTTTTTATTCTGTCAAATTTCAAAATCTATAAAAAATTTAAGCCATGTTAGGAGTTAAAAACAAATTCAAAAGAAAAAAAGGAAAAGTATTCGATTCACTCAAATTCACTCAAAATGCTAGTGAATTAAAAAATGATTTAAAAGTAACTATTGCAGAAAGATTGTTGGTGCAAATCAATTCGGGAGAAAACGAAATATTATTTATATAAATTCAAAAGTTATGAGCAATAAGGTAATAAGCATATCAGGATATTCAGGGAATGGAAATCAGTTTTTGGTGAAATCTTCTCAAATAAGCTTAGGCATAAGTAATTCTGTAGCTGGTGAAGAAGACAAAATCCCGTCACCAGCGGAATATTTACTAGCCGGATTTGCAGGAAGTATTAACGCAGTAGGGAAGTTGGTTGCCATTGAACTAGGAGTTGAGTTAAAATCTCTTGAAGTACAAGTTTCGGGAGAATTAGAAACTAAAAAATCCGAAGGGATTAAAACACGCTCTAGAGCCGGATTTAGAAAGATTGAAGTAGTGATTAAACCAACTTCAGATGCGCCTCTTGACGCTTTAAAACAATGGATGGATGAGGTTAAAGAAAGATGTCCTTTACGTGACAACTTGATAAATGAAACACCGGTTTCGCTTACATTATTAAAAGAATATAATGCAGCGTAACTCACAATAATAGTAGGTTTCTCTTATCTGAAATCTATTTAGTTTTTGTTTTTTGTTTGTTAAAACTGCCTCTGGAGTTTAGGCTGGGGGCAGTTTTTAAAAAAGAAGTTTTGGAAGAATTATATAAAATACGACTAAAGGAATTTAAGCTTGAAACTGATAAAAAGGTTGATGTAACTGTAACTCTTACGTATCAAGTTTTTGGAAAACCGTTGCACAGCGCACCAATTGTTTTAGTGAATCATGCTTTGACAGGAAATTCGAATGTAACAGGGGAGAATGGATGGTGGAAGGATTTAATAGGAGATGAGAAAGTTATAGACACTCAAAAATTTACAGTATTGGCTTTCAATATTCCAGGAAACGGTTTTGAAGACTCTGAAAATTTAATTGAAGATTACAAATATTACACAACAAAAGACATAGCTGCAATTTTTTGGAAAGGACTAGAACAACTAAAAGTTGAAAAATTATTTGCTGTGATAGGAGGGAGTTTAGGAGGAGGAATTGCATGGGAGATGCTTTATTTAAAACCGAATAGTATAGAAAACGTGATTCCAATTGCTACAAGCTGGAAATCTTCAGATTGGTTGATAGCAAATGTTTTAGTTCAGGATGCGATTTTAAATAATTCGAACAATCCAATACATGATGCAAGATTACATGCCATGCTTTTGTATCGAACGCCAGAGTCTTTGCAGGAGAAATTCAATGGAGAGAAAAACGAAGAAAATGATTTGTATAAAGTAGAAAGTTGGTTAAAACATCACGGTAATAAGTTGTCACAAAGATTTGAATTATCAGCTTATAAGCTAATGAACCATCTGCTCAAAACAATAGGAGAAAACAGAAACGAAAAATATTTACTAAACACAATTAATAACACAACAGCTAGAATTCATTTGGTGTCAGTAAACACAGATTATTTTTTTACAGCAAATGAAATCAAAAATGTTTACACTAAACTTAAACAACACAACGCAATTGAAGTTCAGTATTATGAGATCCAATCTAAACATGGACACGATGCTTTCTTGATTGAATATGAACAACTGAACAAATTTTTAGCACCTATTTTTAATTACTAAAACAAACAAGACAATGAAAATTTTAAAATTTGGAGGTAAATCTCTAGCAAATGGAAAAGGACTTAATCAAGTCACAGATATTATTGCCAAGCGATATTTTGATAATGAAAGTATTGCAGTAGTGGTTTCTGCAAGAGGAAATGCAACTAACGAGCTACTAGAAATTCTTGATTTAGCACAAAGCGGTAAACCTTATGAACGACAATTTGAAGAATTTGTAAAATATCAAACTAATAATTTAGAAGAGTCACTTTTTAATCAAGAATACGCAACATTGGCAAAGTTGTTTGAAGGAGTTAAGTTACTTGGAGATTATAGCGAAAAGATAAAAGATCAAATTATTGCTTTCGGAGAAGTTTTATCAGCAAAGTATATAACCCAAACTTTAAATTCAAAAGGGCTAAAAGCAAAATATGTTGATACTAGAGAGCTGATTAAAACCGATGCAAATTTTGGGAACGCCCAACCAATTGATTCCATTTCTAAAAAAAATGTTCTTAAATTTTTTGAAAATAAAGATGAAATTCATGTTGTAACAGGATTTATTGCTTCAACGGTTAATGGAGAAACCACAACTCTAGGTCGCAACGGAAGTAATTATACGGCTTCTTTATTAGCCAATTATCTTGATGCAGAAGAATTTCAAAACTTTACCCACGTAGACGGAATTTACACAGCAAACCCAGAGCTTGTTTCTGATGCAAAAAAAATAGAAAAGCTATCATTTAATGAAGCAAATGAATTAGCAAATTTTGGCACCAATATTCTACATGCCAAAACAATTATCCCTCTAGTAGAAAAAAATATTCCACTTCGTATTCTAAATACTTTTAACCCTGAAAGTGCAGGAACTCTAATCACTTCAGAGCAAACAGACGAAGGAATAAAATCGCTTTCAGTTTTAAATAATGTGTCACTTCTTAATCTTGAAGGAAGAGGATTGCTTGGTAAAACAGGTGTCGATGCCAGAATTTTCAGAGTAATGGCAGATAATAATATTAGTGTTAGCATAATTTCACAAGGTTCTTCAGAACGCGGAATAGGAATTGTAGTAAACACTGATAGAGCATCGGAAGCATTAATAGGATTAGAAAAAGAATTCGAAAATGATTTTTACACTCGCGATGTCAATAAAATTACTGTCGACGATAATATTTCGGTGATTTCAATTATTGGTCAGGATTTAAGTACTTTTCATAAACCTTACACTGCTTTAATCAGAAACAAAGTAGTACCTATTTTATTCAACAACACTACAACTGGAAGAAACATAAGTTTAGTAATCAAGAAACAGGACTTAAACAGAGCTTTAAATGTTATTCACGGTGAGATATTTGGCGTAACAAAAAAGATAAATATCGCTGTTTTTGGTCATGGAGTAGTTGGTGGGACATTAATCAATCAAATACTTATTTCTGCCAAAAAAATTGAGGAAAGAAAAGATATAAAATTGAATGTTTTTGCCATTGCAAATTCTAAAAAGGTATTGCTTAAAAAGGATGGAAACAATGAAAACTGGAGAGAAGAAATTTCAGAAAAAGGAATAAAATACACCATTACTGATGTGGTTAATTTCGCTAAAGAAAATCATCTTGAAAATTTAATTGCTATTGATAATACAGCAAGTAAAGAATTTGCTCAAAACTATTTTGAACTAATAGAAAATAGTTTTGATTTAGTGTCTTCAAACAAAGTGGCTAATACATTGAGTTACGATTTTTACAAAAAACTGAGAAACACGCTCGACAAAAACCAAAAAACATATTTATACGAAACCAATGTTGGTGCTGGTTTACCACTTATAGATACCATAAAGCTTTTACATCTTTCAGGTGAAAACATAACAAAAATAAAAGGAGTGTTTTCTGGTTCATTAAGCTTTTTGTTCAATCATTTTTCTAATGAAGATAAAAAGTTTAGCGAAGTGCTTAAAGAAGCTATAAGTAATGGATTTACTGAGCCGGATCCACGAGAAGATTTATGCGGAAATGACGTTGCTAGAAAACTTTTAATCTTGGCTCGTGAGTTGGATTTACAAAATGAATTTGACGAAATTTCAATTGAAAATCTTATCCCTGAATCATTAAGAAGTTTGTCAACTTCAGAGTTTTTAATTAATCTTCACGAGCTTGATGATCATTATAATAAAATTAAGATAAGTCAACGTCAAGGTAATGTACTTCGCTATATTGGAGAATTATCAGGAGATTTACAACAGGATAGAGGTAATCTTGAAGTGAAGTTGGTTTCTGTGCCAGAAAGTTCTGCTTTAGGACAATTAAGAGGTTCCGATTCAATTTTTGAAATCTACACTGAATCTTATGGTGAAAGACCTATCGTGATTCAAGGAGCTGGAGCTGGGGCTTCGGTTACGGCTAGAGGTGTTTTTGGAGATATTTTACGAATTGCTGACAGAGGTTAATTATGAAATCGCCAATAATAAAACGTTTGTTGAAAACAAACATCATTATGAAAGGCGATTCCATATGCTACCTATAAAAAATAAAATCAAAGCATATGAAAGTTACATTAAAAAGAGTCAATGATGATTATCATTTTGAATTGCAAAATGAACGAGGACATAAAGTGTATTTAGACAATAAAGCTGAATTTGGAGGAAGCGACTTGGCACCAAGCCCCATGGAATTGTTATTGATGGGAGTTGCAGGCTGTAGTGCTATAGATGTTATTTCGATACTAAAAAAACAAAGACAAAATATAACATCTTATTATACAGAAGTCGAAGGAGAAAGAGTGCAAATTGATGAAGCAAAGCCATTCAAGAAAATTACAGTTACAATTTATTTAGAAGGTGATATCGATGAACAAAAAGCACAAAAAGCGGCACAACTGTCTTTCGAAAAATATTGTTCGGTTTCCAAAACGTTAGAACCTACAGCGACAATAGATTATCGAGTAAAGGTGAATAATCAAACAGTATAAAGGATAATAAAAACAACAAACAACAAACAAAGCAATAAAATGAGTAATTCAGAATTTGGTTTGGAAACCCAAGCCATTCGCACACAGATAGAAAGAACCCAATTTTTAGAACATTCTGTTCCTTTGTATTTAACATCGAGTTTCGTATTTGAAGATGCCGAAGACATGAGAGCATCGTTTACCGAAGAGAAGGAACGTAATATTTATAGTCGGTTCACGAACCCAAATACAAGCGAATTTGTAGAAAAAATTTGCAAATTGGAAGGTGCTGAAGACGGTTATGCTTTTGCTACAGGAATGGCAGCAGTTTATGCAACATTTGCAGCTTTATTAAATTCAGGTGATCATATTGTTTCTGTTGGGAGTGTTTTTGGTTCGACACATACCTTGTTCACAAAATACTTTCCAAAGTGGAATATTACCACCAGTTATTTTGACATCAACAAACCGGACACGATTGAAAATTACATTCAGCCAAATACAAAAATCCTTTTTGCCGAATCGCCAACAAATCCAGCTGTCGATATTATCGACTTAGAATTTTTGGGAAAAATTGCTAAAAAACATAATCTTATTTTAATTATAGATAACTGTTTTGCGACACCATTGTTACAAAATCCAATTCAATATGGAGCCGATTTAGTGGTACATTCAGCAACAAAACTAATTGATGGGCAAGGAAGAGTTTTAGGAGGTGTAACTGTTGGAAGAGCTGATCTAGTGAGAGAAATTTATTTATTCTCAAGAAATACTGGTCCGGCTTTGTCTCCGTTCAATGCATGGGTACTGTCAAAAAGTTTGGAAACGTTGCCAATTCGTGTAGAAAAGCACTGTGAAAACGCAGTAAAAGTAGCTGAGTTTTTGGAAAGTCATCCAAACGTAAAACAAGTAAAATATCCGTTCCTAAAATCACATCCACAACATGAAATTGCTAAAAAGCAAATGAAGCTGGGAGGTAATATTGTCGCTTTTGAAATCAAAGGAGGTATCGTGGCAGGACGCAAATTTTTAGATAAAATTCAGTTGTGTTCTTTGTCGGCCAATTTAGGAGATACAAGAACCATTGTGACGCATCCAGCTTCTACGACTCACAGTAAATTAACTGAGGAAGAACGTTTAGCCGTAAGTATTACTGACGGTTTGGTTCGTGTTTCTGTTGGTTTAGAAACAGTTCAAGATGTAATAAATGATTTGAGCCAAGCACTCTCTTAAAAAAATTTGGTTTCTATAAAAATAGGTAGTAGTTTTGCCCTGTTCTTATACAAACTGAAGTTATCACGAAAGGCAGAGGGACTAGACCCAATGAAGCCTTAGCAACCCTACTCTTGTAGAAGGTGCTACATTCTACTCCATTTTGGAGAAAGATAACAAGAATACTTTTTTAGTATCTCTCTGTATTTCATGATGACATTTTATGTGTAAAAATTGGTAGCGAAAGGCTTGGGCTTTTTTGCAATCCATTTTCCCGCTATCCGCTATATCTTTTTGATGGCTGAGGTTCTCGAAGCCACCAAAAAGGATACCGCTACTATCGGGGCTAGTTAATAAACATTTAGATTTTTTGTTATCATGCCGAAAGCAAACATTTACGAAGAAATACAAAAAAGAATCCTAGTTCTCGACGGAGCGATGGGTACCATGTTACAACGCTATAAATTTGAAGAAGAAGATTTTCGAGGCGAGCGTTTCAAAGATTTTCCACATCCATTAAAAGGGAACAACGACTTGCTGTCACTTACGCAACCAGAAGCTGTGAAAGAAGTTCACCGTGCTTATTTCACTGCTGGTGCAGATATTGTGGAGACCAATACATTTTCTGGAACCACTATCGGTATGGCCGATTATCATATGGAAGATTTGGTATATGAGTTAAACTATCAATCCGCTAAAATTGCTCGTGAAGTTGCAGATGAATTTACCGATAAGCCTCGTTTTGTTGCTGGTTCAATTGGCCCAACCAACAGAACGGCTAGCATGAGTCCTGATGTAAACGACCCAGGATACCGTGCAGTTACTTTCGATGAATTGCGTATTGCCTACAAAGAACAGGTAGAAGCCTTAATCGATGGCGGAAGTGATATTTTATTGGTAGAAACTATTTTCGATACACTTAATGCAAAGGCGGCTCTTTTTGCTATTGAAGAAGTAAAAGAAGAACGCAATATCGACATTCCAATCATGGTGTCAGGAACGATTACCGATGCCTCGGGCAGAACTTTATCTGGGCAAACCGTAGAAGCATTTTTAATTTCAATTTCGCATATTCCATTGTTGAGCGTAGGTTTCAATTGCGCTTTAGGAGCCGATCAGTTAAAACCATATTTGAAACGCTTGGCACACAATACTTCGTTTAACATCTCGGCGCATCCCAATGCCGGTTTACCCAACGCCTTTGGACAATACGACCAAACTGCAGAAGAAATGCAGGAATTAATCAAAGAATATTTAGAAGATAATTTAATCAATATAATAGGCGGTTGCTGTGGGACTACTCCAGAGCACATTAAGTTAATTGCTGAAGTAGCTGCTAATTACAAACCAAGAGTACTGGAGGAAGCATAATGAGTGAAGGAGTTTATCATAAATATTTAAAATTATCGGGATTAGAGCCTTTAATCGTTACTCCCGAAACTAATTTTGTGAATGTAGGTGAGCGTACTAACGTTACTGGTTCACGAAAATTTTTACGTTTAATCAAAGAAGAAAAATATGAGGAAGCGCTTGATATAGCGCGTGCTCAAGTAGAAGGTGGTGCGCAAATCATTGACATCAACATGGATGAAGGAATGTTGGATGGTGTGTATGCGATGACCAAATTCTTGAATTTGATTGCTTCGGAACCGGATATTTCTAGAGTTCCCGTAATGGTTGACAGTTCTAAATGGGAAATCATTGAAGCTGGATTGAAAGTCGCTCAGGGAAAATGCGTGGTAAATTCCATTAGTTTAAAAGAAGGTAAAGAAGCTTTTTTGCATCATGCAAAACTGGTAAAACGTTATGGAGCTGCCGTAATCGTAATGGCGTTCGATGAAGTTGGTCAGGCCGATACTTACGATCGCCGTATCGAAATCTGTAAGCGCTCGTATGATATTTTAGTCAACGAAATCAATTTCCCAGCAGAAGACATCATCTTCGATCCAAATATTTTCCCAGTAGCAACCGGTATGGAAGAACACCGCCGTAATGCATTGGACTTCTTTTTAGCAACCAAATGGATCCGTGAAAACCTACCATACGCTAATATTTCGGGTGGGGTTAGTAATGTGTCGTTCTCGTTCAGAGGGAATGATAAAGTACGTGAGGCGATGCATTCTGCGTTCCTGTATCATGCTATAAAACACGGAATGACGATGGGAATCGTGAATCCAGAAATGTTGGAGGTGTATGATGAAATTGACCCTACGTTATTAGAATATGTTGAAGATGTTTTGTTAGACCGACGCGACGATGCGACCGAACGACTTTTAGATTTAGCAGAAAGCTTTAAAGGAGATGTCAAGTCAAATGAAAAAGCAGTTCAGGAGTGGAGAAGTGGTTCGCTACAAGACAGAATTACCCATGCTTTGGTGAAAGGAATCGATGAATTTATTGAAATTGATGTAGAAGAAGCCCGACAAACAGCAACAAGACCTATCGAAGTTATTGAAATCAATCTGATGGCAGGGATGAACGTAGTAGGTGATTTGTTTGGAAGCGGAAAAATGTTCCTACCCCAAGTAGTAAAATCGGCTCGTGTGATGAAAAAAGCCGTTGCTTACTTGCTACCTTATATAGAAGCAGAAAAAGACGGAGCAACATCATCAGCAGGAAAAGTGTTGATGGCAACAGTGAAAGGTGACGTCCATGATATTGGTAAAAATATTGTTTCGGTTGTTTTGGCTTGTAATAATTTCGAAATCATCGATTTAGGAGTGATGGTGCCGCCTGAGAAAATCATCGAAACAGCAATTAAGGAAAACGTAGATATCATTGGTTTGAGTGGTTTGATTACGCCTTCGTTAGATGAAATGGTTTATTTAGCCAAAGAAATGGACAAGCGTAATATCAAAATTCCAATCATGATTGGAGGTGCAACAACTTCTCGAGCACATACAGCAGTAAAAATTGCTCCAGAATATCGTGAAACTGTAGTGCACGTGAATGATGCTTCAAGAGCAGTTACTGTTGCTGGAAATCTTTTAAATAAAGATCGAAAAATTTATGCCAGTACCATTCGTGCAGAATATGAAGTGTTTCGAGAAACGTTTCTAAACCGTCAACGTGACAAGAGTTTTCATACAATAGAAAAAGCAAGAGCCAATAAATTACAATTGGATTGGGATAACTTCGATGCTAAAAAACCAAACTTCATTGGAACAAAAACCGTAGAAGTAAAGTTAGAAGAATTGGTTCCATATATCGACTGGACACCTTTTTTTAATTCTTGGCAGCTTTTCGGAAAATATCCAGCAATCCTAACAGATAATGTGGTAGGAGAGCAAGCCACAATTTTGTTTGCTGATGCTAAAAAAATGCTCAAACAATTGATTGAAGAAAACTGGTTGGAGGCCAAAGGTATTTACGGAATCTTTCCAGCAAATCAAGTGAAAGACGATGATATAGAATTGTACGATGAAGAAGGAAACGTTTTGGAAACATTTTTAACCCTTCGCCAACAATCGCAAAAAACAGTTGGGGCGCCAAATATTGCTTTGGCGGATTTCATTGCTCCAAAAGAAAGCAATAAAACTGATTATATGGGAGCTTTCTGTGTAACGACTGGTTTTGGAGTAGATGAAAAAGCAAAAGAATTTGAAGAAGCCAATGATGATTATAGTTCGATTATGGTAAAAGCTTTGGGTGATCGTTTTGCAGAAGCATTTGCGGAATATCTACACGAGAAAATTCGTAAGGAAATCTGGGGATATGCTTCAGAAGAACATTTGTCAAATGAAGAATTAATCAAAGAAGAATATAAAGGAATACGTCCGGCTCCAGGCTATCCAGCATGCCCAGACCATTTAGAAAAACCTACTATTTGGAATTTATTAAATGTAGAAGAAAAAATAGGTGTAAAACTGACAGAGAGTATGGCAATGTGGCCAGCGTCTTCAGTATCAGGATACTATTTTGGACATCCAGAAAGTAAATATTTTGGTCTTGGAAAAATTAAAGAAGATCAGGTGCGTGATTACGCACAAAGAAGAAATTGTACCTACGAATATGCCGAAAAATGGCTAAATCCAAACATAGCAGATTAAGATGAAAGTAACGCAACATATAGAAAAAGCCAACGGAAAAACTCTTTTTTCTTTCGAAATACTTCCTCCTTTAAAAGGACAGAATATTCAATGTATTTTTGACGGAATTGATCCACTTATGGAATTCAATCCTCCATTTATAGATGTGACCTATCATCGTGAAGAATACGAATTCAAAGAATTGGAAAATGGTTTATTACAAAAGAAAATTGTAAAAAAGCGACCAGGAACTGTTGGGATTTGTGCAGGTATTCAAAATAAGTATAATGTAGATGCTATTCCGCATATTTTATGTGGAGGTTTTACCAAAGAAGATACGGAAAATTTATTGATTGATTTGGATTTCCTTGGTATTGATAATGTAGTAGCATTGCGTGGTGATGCTGTGAAAAGTGAAATTTATTTTAAAGCTGAAAAGGAAGGAAACGCTTATGCTTCTGAATTGGTAAAACAAATCAGTGATTTGAATAATGGTTTGTATTTAGACGCTGATTTGCAAAACTCTAATGCAACCGATTTTTGTATTGGTGTGGCAGGTTATCCAGAAAAGCATATGGAAGCACCAAGTATGGATAGTGATATTTATTTCATGAAACAAAAAATTAAAAATGGTGCAGATTATATCATTACCCAAATGTTTTTTGATAACCAGAAGTTTTTTGAATATGTTGAAAAATGTAGAGCTGCTGGAATTACAGTTCCAATTATTCCCGGATTGAAGCCGATTGCAACAAAAAAACAATTGAATTTAATTCCACACCGTTTTAAGGTAGATCTGCCAGATGATTTAATCATGGCTGTTGTAAAAGCAAAAGACAACGATGCAGTAAAACAAATTGGAATCGAGTGGTGTATTGCACAAAGTAAAGAATTAGTCAAAGCTGGAATTCCAGTATTGCATTACTATTCTATGGGTAAAGCTGAAAATATTAAGGCGATTGCTAACGAAGTTTTTTAAAATATATGAGATTTAAAAAGGCTGCATTTTTGCAGCCTTTTAATATTTCGTCTTCTCTCTAAATACACTTTCTAAATCCTTGTTTTTCTGAGAAAGTTGTAATGTTTTTAATCCGTTGGCTTGAGCAAAATCAAAAACTGTGGGACGCATATCTTCAATCGAAGTAAAAGTTAATTCCCAAGTATTACCTTGTTTAGTAAATGAACTTATATTAGGAATTGTGGCAATTAGATTTTCTTCAACGATTTTATCAAATTCAACTTCAATGATTTGCTCAGTTACTTCTTGAACTAAATTTTCAATGGTGTTGTCAGTTACTATTTTTCCTTTATTGATAATGATTACTCGGTCGCAAATAGCTTCAACTTCCTGCATAATGTGAGTAGAAAGAAAAACCGTTTTGTCTTTGCCAATGTTTTTAATTAATTCACGAATCTCAACTAATTGGTTAGGGTCTAATCCAGTTGTTGGTTCGTCTAAAATTAAAACATCCGGATTGTGTAATAGTGCAGTTGCTAGTCCCACACGTTGACGGTAACCTTTCGATAATTGTCCAATCTTTTTATGTGCTTCGGGAGTAAGTCCAGTTAAAGTGATTACTTCATCAATGCGAGATTTATCTACTTTGTAAACATCAGCATTAAAAGTTAAATATTCTCTAACGTATAAATCTAAGTATAGTGGATTGTGTTCTGGTAAATAACCTACCGATTTTTGAACATCAATTTGATTCGCATTTACATCAAAAGCATTCACTTTGGCAACACCTTCATCAGCATTGATGTAGGTAGTCAAAATTTTCATTAAAGTTGATTTTCCTGCGCCATTAGGACCTAGAAAGCCTACGATTTCTCCTTTGTTAACTTTAAATGAAACATTGTCTAGGGCTTTTTGTGTGCCGTAGCTTTTAGAAATATTTTGAACTTCAATTGACATGTTAGGGTGATTTGCCACAAAAGTAATAAATTTTAATTATAGCTTGATTGTTAATTAATTGCTTAACGGTATAAAATTGTTTAACATTTTTGTAAATTTGTTAGACAAAAAATAAAATCATGGCAAAGAAAAAATCAATAGAAATAAACAAAGATGCTTTTGTGTCTATTTATTCAGATTATGTACTTACAAATGGTAAAAGGCCAAATTCTGTTTATGAGTTTGCGAAAAATAATGGGATGGAAGAGACAGATTTTTATAAATTCTTTGCCTCATTTGAAGCTTTAGAAGAACAGTTTTTTTCTGATATGTTGCATTATAGTTTAGGATTATTGTCTGCTACTTCAGAATATGAGAAGTATGATGCATCTCAAAAATTATCATGTTTTTATTTTACCTTTTTTGAAGTAGCTACAGCAAACAGAAGCTTTGTAATGTATTTGTTAAATCAAGAAAAAATGCCTTTGAGAAATTTAATGAAGTTAAAAACACTTCGTAAAGATTTCTTATCATATGTAAAAACCGTTTTAGCTACACCTTATAAAATAGAAAATCAAAAAATTACAGACATACAAAATCGAGTGGTGCATGAAGGCGCTTGGTTACAATTTTTGTCTATACTGAAATATTGGATGGAAGATACTTCTGTCAATTTTGAAAAAACAGATGTGTTTATTGAAAAATCAGTTAAAGCAAGTTTTGATATGGTCTATAATGTACCTATTGAAAGTATTTTGGATTTCGGAAAATTCATCTGGAAAGAAAAATTTGGAAATTTTAATACAAAAGGATGAAAAAAATAGATTCAATTCCAACGAATAAAATGGAACGTGTAGCCAAATTAGTGACTACAGGTGTTAAAGTAGGAGGGAATTACCTTAAATATTACGGCGAAAAAGTAGTTAATCCTAGCTTAACGAAAGATAAACTTCATGAAAATAACGCCACTGATATTTACGACGGACTTAAAGAATTAAAAGGGAGTGCACTAAAAGTAGCGCAAATGTTAAGTATGGAGAAAAATTTACTACCGCAATCGTATGTAGAAAAGTTTTCTTTATCACAATTTTCTGTACCACCTCTTTCTGCACCATTAGTACGTAAAACTTTTAAAAATTATTTTAAAAAATATCCTGAAGAATTATTTGATGAATTTTCTCTTGATTCTATCAATGCCGCAAGTATTGGCCAAGTGCACAGAGCCAAAAAAGAAGGGAAAGAGCTAGCTGTAAAGATTCAATATCCAGGGGTTAGAGAAAGTATAAGTACTGATATTGCTTTAGTTAAACCAATAGCGATTCGAATGTTCAATTTGCAAGGTACTTCTGATGAATATTTTCAGGAAGTTGAAGACAAACTAACAGAGGAAACAGACTATAAATTGGAATTAGAACAAAGTGAGACTGTTCGAAAAGAATGTTTAATCATCGAAAATTTAAAACTTCCAAGCTATTATCCAGAATTTTCTTCCAATAAAATTATTACAATGGATTGGATGAAAGGGGTGCATTTGTCTGAGTTTTGTGCCACTGAAACTTCACAAGAAAAAAGAAATCAAGTAGGACAGACACTATGGAATTTTTATATGTACCAAATTCATCAATTGAAAAAATTTCACGCCGATCCGCATCCGGGTAATTTCTTGGTTGACGAAGAAGCAAATTTAATTGCTATCGATTTTGGCTGTATGAAACAAATTCCGGAGTCATTTTATAAGCCTTATTTTGAAGTTTCAGCACCAAGTGCTTTGGCGGATATGGACTATTTTAAAATGAAGTTATTCGAATTAGAAATTTTAAAAGAAACAGATAGTCCAAAGGAAAAGGAATTTTTTACTGCTATGTTTCATGAATTGTTATCCGTTTTTACGGAACCAATTCACATGTCGGAATTCGATTTTGCTAATCCTGAATTCTTTGGGAAAATAGCCGCTTTAAGTGAAAAGTTTGCAAACGATAAGGAACTTCGTAAAATGAATGGAAATAGAGGTTCAAAGCATTTTATTTATGTCAACAGGACTTTCTTTGGGTTGTACAATTTAATGTTTGATATCAAAGCAAAAATTAAAATCAGCGATTTTGAAAAATACCTATCATAAAGGAAATAAATCCTATCTGCCTTCCAAAATTTGCGTCACATGTGAAAAACCATTTTCATGGCGTAAAAAATGGGAGAAAAATTGGGAAGAAGTAAAATATTGTAGCGATGCTTGCAGAAAAGAAAGTAAAAAATCATACGAATTATAATTTTTTGATTTGTAAATAGAACATTCAGATTATGACTTTACGATTGATTTTAGGAGATCAACTAAATACTAAACATTCTTGGTTTCAAGAAGAGGATACGTTATGCTATTTGTATGTTTTGATGGAAATAAAGTCTGAAACCGAATATGTGCTACAGCATCATCAGAAAGTGGTGGCTTTTTTCGCCGCGATGCGCAATTTTGCCGAAGAATTGAGATCCAAAGGTTTTCAAGTATATTATTTTAAAATTAACGATGCGGTTAATCATCATTCTTTTGAAAAAAATATTCAGTTTTTACGATCCCAATTTCAAGTAGAAGCGCTGCATTATCAATTGCCGGATGAATATAGATTGTATCAGGATTTTAAAAGTTTCAAAGGACTTTTTCCATTTGAAGTTAAAGCATTTGAAAGCGAACATTTTTATTGCAGTTTAAAAGAAATTGCAGACTTAGGTGCGGAAAAAAAATTCTATTTGCTTGAAAATTTTTACCGGCACTTACGGAAGAAATTCCATGTTTTAGTGGTAAATGATAAACCTATAGGAGGCAAATGGAATTTTGATTCGGAAAATAGAAACAAATGGAAAAACCAAGTGACTATTCCTAGCGCATTACTTTTTAAAAATGAAGTGACAGATATACTAGATGATTTGAAGGAAAAAGAAATTACCACTTTTGGAAAGCAACTAACCGTTTCAAATTATCCTAAATCAAGAAAACAAGCATTAGAACAATTGAACTATTTTTTAAAGTTTCTATTGCCTCATTTTGGTACGTATCAGGATGCTATGCATACGGAGGAAGCGCTATTGTTTCATTCTAATTTGTCTTTTGCACTGAATGTGAAAATGATAAGTCCTAAAGAAGTTGTCCAAGAAACCGAAAACTATTTTTATCAACATCAAGATACAATCGCATTAGCACAGGTAGAAGGGTTCATTCGCCAAATATTAGGTTGGCGTGAATATGTAAGATTGGTGTACTGGAATAAATTTGAAGAAGTAAAAACAAGTAATTTTCTAGAAAACAAATATCCATTAACTGAGGTTTTTTGGACAGGGAAATCAAAAATGAAATGTGTAGCAACATGTGCGCAAAACTCTTTGGACAATTCCTATGCGCATCACATTCAAAGGTTGATGGTGTTGGGTAACTATGCGCTATTGATGGAGACGCATCCGAATGAAGTAGATGCCTGGTATCTTGGTGTGTATGTAGATGCAATAGAATGGGTGCAGTTGCCCAATACACGAGGAATGAGCCAGTTTGCCGATGGAGGTATTGTAGCTACCAAACCTTACATCTCTTCGGGGAATTATATCGATAAGATGACTAATTATTGTTCGAATTGTAGTTATGATAAAAAAACCAAAATCGAAGAGAATAGTTGTCCTTTGAATAGTTTGTACTGGCATTTCTTAGATCGAAATAGGAATCGGTTTGAAAACAATCAACGCATGAAAATGATGTATGCCTTGTTGAATAAAATGGATAAAATGAATTAGAAAAAATAAATCAAAGAGCACAATTTTTAATCCAAACCAGAAATTGCTAAATACCAAATGAAGGAAGAAAAAATTATAGCACCGAGAAAAAATGCAAATTTAACTGTAGCAGAAATTGATCGAATTATTGAAATGGCGTGGGAAGACAGAACTCCTTTTGAAGCCATTGAATACCAATTTGGACTACCGGAAAATGAAGTGATTCAATTGATGCGAAAAGAATTGAAACGATCATCTTTTAATTTGTGGCGTAAGAGAGTGAACTCAGGCGTAAGCCAAAAACATTTGCACAAACGCAATCCCGAAATTAGCCGGTTTAAATGCAGTAGGCAAAGACAAATTACAGGAAATAAAATAGCAAAAAGATAGAATATAATTATAAACCAATACATCTAGATCCCATGACAAAAAATCCAGAAATAGATAAGTCGAAATTAGTTTCTTTTTCAATTGATGAAATTGGAGACAATCACTTGTTTACTAGCGTTGAGACACCCATTAAGCCTGATGCATTTGTTATGGCTGATGAGGAAAAGAAAGAAAAAATTGCTTTTCATTTTAGGGAAATTATGGAGGTTTTAGGACTTGATTTGAATGATGATTCTCTAAAGGGAACACCACAACGTGTTGCAAAAATGTATGTTGATGAAATTTTTTGTGGATTAAACCCTGCAAATAAACCTCAAGTGGCACTTTTTGAAAACAAATACCAATACAATCAGATGTTACTAGAGAAAAATATAACTTTTTACTCTAACTGCGAACATCATTTCGTGCCTATTTATGGGAAAATACATGTGGCTTATGTTTCAAAAGGAAAAGTAATTGGTCTTTCTAAAATCAATAGAATAGTTCAATATTTTGCGCAAAGACCACAAGTACAAGAGCGATTGACAATGCAAATAGGGTTGGAGCTACAAAAAATTTTAGAAACAGAAGATATTGCAGTTATTGTCGATGCAAAACATTTATGTGTTTCATCTAGAGGTATAAAAGATGAAAGTTCAGCCACAGTTACAAGTTATTATGGAGGAGAGTTTCAAAATGAACAAAAAGTGATTGAATTGCATAATTATTTAAAAATTTAAATTTATTTTAAAGAATGATTTAATTAGTTTTTTATATTTGCAACAGACAATTACAAATACATGAATAACTTATTTACATATTTTAACAATTTTTTCTTTTATTTCTGGTATCAGAAAAGGGATTGTTATTGTGTAAACTTAAGTTAAAAATATAAAGTTAATATTCAATGCAATCCCGATGTAGACCACATCGGGATTTTTTTTATTCAAATTTTTGTTCGGAATTCATTTTTAAAAAGTAGAACATGAAAACTAAAGTTGCAATTCAAGGAATTAATGGTTCATTTCATCAAGAAGTGGCTAACAATTATTTTGGTGAAGATATCGAAGTGATCGAATGTAAATCTTTTAAAGAAGTTGCCAAAAGATTAAATAAGGGTTTAGTAAATTATGGGGTTATGGCAATAGAAAATTCTATAGCTGGTGCTTTGATACCCAATTATGCTTTAATCGATGAAAATGAATTTAGTGTTTTAGGAGAATATTTTTTAAAAATTAGTTTAAATTTAATGGTCTTGCCAGGACAAAACATAGATGATATTAATGAAGTGCATTCGCATCCAATTGCGCTGCTTCAATGCGCTAAATTTTTAGAAAAACACAAGCGTATTAAGATTATAGAAAGTTCTGATACTGCAATAACTGCTAAAAGAATTTGTGATGAAAAAATAAAAGGAATAGCCGCATTGGCTGGCCCTACAGCGGCTAAGGTTTTTGAACTTGAAATAATTGCACCAGAAGTGCAATCAGTTGAGAGTAGTATTACAAGGTTTATGATCCTGCAAAAGGATAAGTCTGTTTTAGAGCAGAAAGAAATTAATAAAGCTTCGGTAAAATTTGAGTTAGATGATACACCAGGAAGCTTGGCAACAATATTAAATGTAATGAATAATTGTAAGTTGAATTTAACTAAGATTCAATCTATGCCTATAGTTGAAAAGCCATTTCAATATTCTTTTTTTGTGGATGTAGTTTTTGATAAATACAAACATTTTGAAAAGGCAAAAAGTGTATTAGAAATCATGACAACACATTTTAAAGTCTTAGGAGAATATCAGTCAGGTGTTATGCCAATAAATAAAAATAGTAATAAAGAACAAGCAATAGTATTAAGTGAATAGTGATGGAAATAAAGAAAGAAAATAGAAAATGGTTAGACGATTTACAATTAAATCATCCATTAGTAATTGCAGGACCATGTAGCGCCGAAACAGAAGAACAAATAATGGCGGTGGCAAATGAATTAAAGAATTCTGATGTTTCTGTTTTTAGAGCAGGAATTTGGAAACCTCGTACTCGTCCAGGAGGATTTGAGGGGGTAGGAGCAATAGGCTTACCTTGGTTACAAAAGGCAAAAGCTGCTACAGGCTTGTTAATTGCTACAGAAGTGGCTACTGCAGAGCATGTGAAATTGGCTTTACAACATGATGTAGATATTCTTTGGATAGGTGCAAGAACTACGGTAAATCCATTTGCTGTTCAAGAAATTGCAGATGTTCTACAGAATACTGATAAAATAGTTTTATTGAAAAATCCAGTAAATCCTGATTTGTCATTATGGATAGGAGGGTTAGAACGTTTGTATAATGCAGGGATCAAAAAACTTGGTATGATTCATCGTGGATTTTCTACTTATGATAAATCGAAGTATAGAAATAATCCTGAGTGGCAAATAGCGATTGACTTGCAAAATAAATTTCCAGACTTAGTTTTAATCTGTGATCCATCTCATATCACTGGGAAAAGAGATATGATTCAAGAAGTTTCACAACAAGCTCTGGATTTGAACTTTGATGGATTAATGATTGAAACACATTGTACCCCAGACGAAGCTTGGAGTGATGCTGCTCAGCAAGTAACACCAGATACTTTAAAACAAATGTTTGTTGATTTGAAAGTTCGTAAAACAAGTGATGAGACTGATGATTATCATAAACGTATTTCAAAATTAAGAACACAAATTGATGAGTTTGATGAGAAACTTTTAGAAATTCTCGGAAAACGTATGAAAGTGGCTGATCAAATTGGTTTGTTAAAGAAAGAAAAGAACGTGGCAATCCTTCAAAATAACAGATGGAATGAAATCCTTGGAAAAATGATTTTAGACGGAGAAGAAAAAGGACTAAGTGAGGAATTTGTTTTGAAAATTTTCAAAGCAATACATCAAGAAAGTATTAATCATCAGGAGAAGGTATATAAATAAGATAAAACCTTTTAAGGCTTTATCTTATTTTTTCAATTTTCTAAATACAAATCGAGTAATGTAAATACCTTGGCCATCTTTGTCTCCAGCATCACTTTCTACACCACTCAAGGCTTGGAATAATTCCCAACCTTCGTTAGAAAGTTCGTTCAATTTAGAAGTTATTATGGCGTCATTTGCAGCTATGTTTTCGAATCGAATACCACCTAAATTATAAAAATTTAAAAGTTTTGTTTCTTCGAAATTTTCTACACGAATGTCACCTCGGTCACTTTTATTTCTACCAGAGCTATGTTCAGAGGCAAAGTCTTTATAATTTCTTTTGTCCTCAACATCAATCAATCTTGATCTACCTAAACCATTAGGAACAATAGATTCTACACAGGTGATAACCTTGTATTCAAATTGTTGAGCATGAGTAAGGATAGAAACCAAAATTAAGGAAAGAGTAAATAGAGCTTTTTTCATAATTAGTTTGTTTTAAGTAATGTTAAAAATAATAAAAAAAATAGTTTCTTGTATATTTGCCACATGACAGGAATAGTATATAAATCTACCGGAAGTTGGTACACGATAAAAACTGAAGAAAACCAATTTTTAGAATGCCGTATAAAGGGTAAATTCCGTATTCAAGGAATTAAAAGCACTAATCCTATTGCGGTGGGAGATATTGTAGATTATGATTTAGATAATTCTGCAGATGAAACTATTGGTGTAATTACAAAAATTCACGATAGAAAAAATTATATCGTTCGTAAGTCTGTGAATCTTTCCAAGCAAACTCATATCATTGCATCAAATATAGATGTAGTTTTTTTATTGGTAACTATTAATAATCCTGTTACCACAACAAGTTTTATTGATCGATTTTTAGTAACTGCCGAAGCTTACGGAATTGAAGCAGTTTTAGTTTTTAATAAAATAGATACTTATGATGAAGCTACTTTAGATGAGCAGCTTTATTTACAATATATTTATTCAAATATTGGATACCAATGTTTGAGAGTTTCGGCTAAAGAAGAAAAAGGATTAGATGACTTAAAACATTTAATGAAAGATAGAGTTTCAATGTTTTCCGGTCATTCTGGTGTAGGGAAATCAACCTTGGTCAATGCGTTAGAACCTGCATTAAACCTGAAGACAAAAGAAATATCAGACTCACATTCTCAAGGACAACATACCACAACTTTTGCAGAAATGTTCGATTTATCGTTTGGAGCTAAAATCATAGATACACCAGGAATTAGAGGATTCGGAATTGTAGATATGGAAAAACAAGAAATAGGAGATTATTTTCCAGAGTTTTTTGCCTTAAAAGATCAATGTAAGTTTAATAACTGTTTGCACAA
Source organism: Flavobacterium terrae (assembly GCF_900142035.1). Classification (GTDB taxonomy): domain Bacteria; phylum Bacteroidota; class Bacteroidia; order Flavobacteriales; family Flavobacteriaceae; genus Flavobacterium; species Flavobacterium terrae. Next base: position 933,493 of record NZ_FQZI01000001.1, read on the forward strand.
AGAAGAACCTCATTGTGCTGTTAAAGATGCATTAGATAATGACGAAATAGCTTGGTCTCGATACAATTCATATTTGCAAATATTAGAAGGAGATGATGAAACCTATCGAAATGATATTTATGGAAGTGAAAGAGATCCTAATAAATTTTAGACCATGCGAGCAGTAATACAAAGAGTTTCTGAGGCATCTGTAACAATCGAAGGTGAAAAGGTTGCAACTATTCAAAAAGGATTGTTGGTTCTAGTTGGTATAGAAGATGCTTCAAACCAAGAAGATATAAATTGGTTGACCTCAAAAATTGCAAATCTTAGAATTTTTGGTGACGAAAACGGAGTGATGAATCTTTCAATAAAAGATATTGATGGGGACATGATTGTAGTTAGTCAATTCACATTACACGCCGCAACAAAAAAAGGAAATAGACCAAGCTATATTAAAGCATCAAAACCAGATGTTGCGATTCCGCTCTATGAATCTTTTGTACAACAAATGGAAATAGAATTAGGAAAAAAAGTACAAACTGGGCAATTTGGAGCTGATATGAAAGTGGCTTTAGTGAACGATGGACCAGTGACTATAATTATAGATACTAAAAATAAAGATTGAAATTAAATGAGAGTAAGATTATTATTTATTCTGTTTTTTTTGTTTATTAACATTAAAACAAGTGCCCAAAAAAACAATTATTCGGTAGATTTGATACCTGAAAATTTAAAAACAAATGCGAATTCTGTAATAAGGGATCAAAAAGATTTAATAGAGATAATCTCTATTTCAAAAGTAAACATTAAGAATTTTAAGGCAATAACAGTTTTTAATAAAAATGGGTTGTCAAATATAGATGCGTTTGAGTACTTTGATAAATCTAGAGTCGTAAAATCCATTGAAGCTACTGTCTATAGCCAAGCAGGTGTTGAAATTAAGAAGATAAAAAGAAAAGATTTCGTAGATGTAAGTGTCGCAGGGGATGCTGGCGACATTACTGATTCAAGGGTTTTACATCTTAATTATACTCCAACTGAATATCCTTTTACTTTAGTCTATGAAAGCGAAGTGGAAACTTCGAATACTGCTTTTTTACCAAAATGGTATCCAATTAACGATTTTGAAGAAAGTGTTCAAAAATCAGAATTTCAAATTTCTTTTCCATCAGATTTAGGGTTTAAATTCAAAGAGATTAATTTTGAAAAGGATACGCCTATTCAAAAGAAAGAGTCAGTAAATAAACTTATTTTTTCAATAGAAAATGTTGAATCAAAAAAGCTTGAAGAGCTCTCTTCGTATGAATTTCCTTATGTGATTTTTGGACTAGATAGATTTTATTTGGAGGGAGTTGAAGGAAATGCAAAAACATGGAAAGATTTTGGAATTTGGATGAATGAAAAGCTTTTGTTAGGAAATGATGAAGTTTCGGAGGAAACTAAGAAAAAAATTCTAGAATTGACCAGCAATACCTCTGATATTATAGAAAAGTCAAAAATTGTATACAAGTATGTTCAAGATAAAAATCGATATGTGAGTATTCAATTAGGTATCGGAGGTTGGAAACCTATGTTGGCTAAAAATGTTGATCGATTAGGGTATGGAGATTGTAAAGCATTAACTAACTATACAAAAGCATTGCTAAAAATAGCTGGAATTGATTCTTATTATACTATTATTTATGGTGATAGAGATAAAAAGGATTTAATCGAAGATTTTGTTTCTATGCAAGGGAATCATGTTATATTGGCAGTTCCAATTGATAAGAAGTATGTTTTTTTAGAATGTACTAGTCAAACCGAAGCTTTTGGGTTTCAGGGGAACTTTACAGATGATAGACTAGCTTTAATAGTCAAACCCGATGGAGGAGAGATTACAAGAACAAATCATTATATTGATTTTGATAATTCCCAGATAACAAAAGGAAATATCATTGTCAATGACTTGAGAAGCATATCTGGAAATGTACAATTAAAATTTAAAGGTAATCAATATGTTTACGTCTCACATGAAGAGTTTTTAACTCCTGAAAAATTAGAAGAGACTTTAAAGTATAGATATTCTCATCTTAATGGTTTTACTTTCAATAATTTTAAAGTTGAAAACAACAGAGATAAAGTTGAATTTACAGAAAATTTTAATTTGTCTGTAAAAGACTATCTTAAAGAAATAAATGGAGAGTGGGTTATGAATGTTAATGTTTTTAATCAAAACTCCAACATACCCAAAAGATATAGAACCAGAAAAACAGGTTTTAAAATAACACATGGGTTTTATGATGAAGATACAATAGAGATTTTAATACCTAGTAATAAAAAAATAATCTTTAAACCTGAAAAAATTGAATTAGAAAATAAATTTGGAAAATATTTATTAGAAATTACAATTTTGAATGACAGTAAAATTTTATTTACTAGAAAACTTTTGTTAAAAAAAGGAAAATACGAATCTACTGATTATGAGCTGTATAGACAGTTTAGGGAACAGATTGCTAAAAGTGATAATTCAAAATTAATCTTAAAATAAATAGATATCTACAATATGAAAAAAATATTTTTACTTGCTTTATTTTTTGTTGTACAAAGTTATGCTCAGAAATATGAATTAGGAAAAGTTACAATAGAAGAATTAAAAGAAAACATACACCCTAAAGATACAACAGCTTCTGCTGCAATATTATTTAAAACTGGAGAGACTAGATTTAATCTTGATCCTGATGGGAACTGGACTTATTTGACAGAAATTAAATGTAAGATAAAAATTTATAAGAAAGATGGATTGAAATATGCAAATCAAGAAGCTTCATATTATACCGGTGGATCAGGAGAACGTTTGTCTTTTAGTGATGCTGTTACTTATAATTTAGTAAATGGTGCTATTGTTAAAACAAAAATGAAATCAGATGCTAAATTTACAGAAGCTACAAATGAAAAGTGGTCAACTAAAAAAATTGTTCTTGCAGATGTGAAAGTAGGGAGTATTATCGAGTTTTCATACTCTTTAAAATCCCCTTTTATTTCAAATCTAAATGAGTTTCAATTTCAAGAAGAGTTGCCTGTAAATTATGTTTCCTACAATTTATATATTCCTTCTTATTTCAGGTATAGGTTTATTATCTCAGGTTATGAATCAATTAATAGTGAGGAAGCACAAATTGCTAATTCTAAATTCAATGAACTTAAAAAGTCCTATTTTAGAAAAGATTTACCTTCCATAAAAACTGAGGCTTTTGTAGATAATATTAGAAATTATACTTCAATTTTGAAAAGTGAATTGGCTTCTATTGAATATCCAAGTAGACCAGCGCAAAACTTATCTTTAGATTGGCAAGGAGTCGTTAAAAATGTATATGAAGATTCTGATTTTGGAGATGAGTTAAAGAAAACCGGATATTTTGAAAAGGATTTAGAAGTTGTTTTAAAAGATAAAATAACTCGTGATGACAAAATAAGTGCTGTTCTAAAATTTGTAAAGGAACGTGTTAAGTGGAATGAAAAATATGGTTATACATGTCAACAAGGTGTAAAAAAAGCATATGAATTAAAAAATGGGAATGTCGCTGAAATTAACTTAATGCTAACTGCTATGTTGAGATTTGCAAATGTTGATGCTAATCCTGTATTAGTGAGCACAAAATCTAATGGTATTGCATTATTTCCTTCCCGTAGCGCATTTAATTACGTAGTTTCGGCTGTTGAGATTGAAAATGATGTTATTTTATTAGATGCTACAGATAAATTTTCTATGCCAAATGTTTTGCCACTTCGAACAATGAATTGGACAGGGAGAATAATTAGAAAAAATGGCAGTTTTAATGAAATTGATTTAAATGTCAAAAATAAATCATTGGAGAATGTTAATATGCTTTGTAATATTAATTCTCAAGGTTCTTTTGAGGGTAAAATTAGAAAACAAATAACAAATCATTATGCTCTCAATCAAAGAAGTAATTATAATGAACTAAACCAAGATTCTTATCTCGAAAAGTTAGAAAATAGATATGATGGTATAGAAATATCTGATTACGAGAGCCAAAATAAAATTGAAATTGATAAACCTTTTATTGAAATGTTCTCTTTTAGGGATACAAAAGCAGTTGAAAAAATTGGCGATAAGTTATATTTCTCTCCTCTTGCATTTCTTAAAATTGAAGAAAACCCATTTAAGTTGGAAACAAGAAATTACCCTGTTGATTTTGGATATCCATTTCAAGATAAATATAATATAGTTATAAATATACCTGAAGGATATATTGTCGATAGTTTTCCAAAACAAATACATTTAAATGCTTTGGAAGGATATTTAAGTTTTAAGTATATGCTATCAGCAAATGAAAAAAACATCCAATTGCAAGTGACTACTGAAGTTAATTTGCCTTTAATTTCTAAAGATTATTATAGTGACTTAAAAGAGTTTTTTAGTGAAATGATTAAAAAACAAACAGAAAAAATCGTACTTAAAAAAGTATAATTATGAACATCAAAAACGCACAATTAGACGTAGATAATTGGATTAAAGAGCACGGCGTTCGTTACTTTAACGAATTAACAAATATGGCGCAACTAACCGAAGAAGTGGGTGAAGTTGCTCGAATTATAGCGCGTCGTTATGGTGAACAATCGGAAAAAGAAAGTGATAAAAACAAAGACCTAGGCGAAGAACTGGCCGATGTAGTTTTTGTGGTTTTATGTTTGGCAAATCAAACAGGAGTTGATTTACAGGCAGCATTCGATAAAAAAATGGATTTAAAAACAAAACGTGATCACGATCGTCATCATAACAACGATAAATTAAAATAAATTGAGTTGGATTTTACTAATTATAGCCGGATTTTTTGAAGTAGCATTTGCTACTTGTTTAGGTAAAGCAAAAGAAACTTCTGGGCAAACCATGTGGCTTTGGTATTTAGGTTTTTTAGTATGCCTAACCATTAGCATGGTACTATTAGTAAAAGTTACCAAAGATATTCCAATTGGAACTGCTTATGCCGTTTGGACAGGAATTGGAGCAGTAGGAAGTGTTTTAATTGGGATTTTTATCTTTAAAGAACCCGCAACTTTCTGGCGAATATTCTTTCTAATGGCATTAATTGCCTCCATCGTTGGATTAAAATATGTTTCTGAATAATGAATGTACATTTACAAAAATCGGAAGTCAAAAATCAAGAGTTAAAAGTTACAATAACGGGAAGTAAATCAGAAACAAATAGATTGTTGCTTTTACAAGCGTTGTATCCTAATTTGACTATAGATAATATTTCTAATTCAGATGATTCAGAAGTGATGCAAAAAGCATTAGCTTTCACCTATCACCCATCACCCATCACCCAAACAATAGATGTGCATCACGCAGGAACTGCCATGCGTTTTCTTACTGCTTTTTTTGCTATCCAAGAAGAAAAGGAAATTGTTTTAACAGGTTCTTCTAGAATGAAAGAAAGACCAATTAAAATTTTAGTTGAAGCATTACAACAACTGGGAGCTGAGATTTCGTATGTCGAAAACGACGGCTATCCTCCAATTCAAATTAAAGGGAAAAAACTAACGCAAAATAAAGTTTCTCTACCTGCGAATGTAAGTAGCCAATATATTTCGGCTTTGTTGTTGATTGCGCCAAAATTAGAATATGGTTTGGAATTGACATTAGAAGGAGAAATCACTTCTGTTCCTTATATCAAAATGACGTTAGCATTGTTAAATGAAATTAGGATAGAAACTTCTTTTGAAAATAATATAATTACAGTTGGTCATGCTAAATATGTCGGAGCAACACGATTAACGGTTGAAAGCGATTGGAGTTCAGTTTCCTATTGGTATTCTATCGTGGCTTTGTCTGAAATTGGAACCCAAATTACCTTATCGAGCTACAAGAAAAATAGCTTACAAGGTGATGCTGCTTTAGCTGAAATTTATCAAAATTTTGGAGTAAAAACTATTTTCAACGGAAACAATACAATCACAATTTCAAAAGTAAAAGCCCATAACCTTTTACCTTTTACCTATGACCTAAAAGATTGTCCCGACATTGCCCAAACGATTGCAGTAACTTGTTTTGGTTTAGGAATAGGTTGTGATTTATATGGTTTACATACCTTGAAAATTAAAGAAACCGATCGTTTGGAAGCGTTAAAAACGGAGTTAACCAAATTAGGCGCTGCAATTTCAGTGACAAACGAATCGTTACATTTAAAACCTTCGACTTCTATTAATGAAAATATCGCGATAAAAACATATCAAGATCACAGAATGGCAATGGCGTTTGCACCACTTGCACTTCGTGTTCCAATAATTATTGAAGAAGCTGAAGTAGTTTCGAAATCCTATCCTGATTTTTGGAATGACCTAAAATCGGTTGGTTTTCAAATGGAATAAATTATCTTTTGATTAACTGAATACTATCTAAAATGGTTTGTACTTTATCTGAAGAAATAGGTAATTGCAAACCATTTTTTAATACCAAATTCCCGCCATCTGATTTATTGTAAGCCGAAACAAAGTTCACGTTAACAATATACGATTTGTGAATACGAACGAAGTTTGGATTACTGCATAAAATATCTTCGAAGTTTTTCAAATTTCTACTTACCACATGTTTTACATCATTGGCACATTTAATTTCAGAATAAGCGCCGTCACCTTTTATGAATTGAATATCTTCGGTTTCCAAAAACAGAATGCTATTACCGCTTGGCACCGCAATACGTTGCAACACATCCTGCTTCATGGTTTCCTTTAAAAGCGAATAATTAGTTTCTGATGATTTTTGTTTTTCCATTCGAGTAATAGCATTTGATAATTCTTCTGGGTTGATTGGTTTTAACAAATAATCTACCGCAGAAAATTTAAAAGCTTGCAACGCATACTCGTGATAAGCAGTTGTGAAAATGATTTTGAATTTGACTTCATTTTCGTCAAAAAAGTCTAATAATTCCAAACCGCTATGACCTGGCATTTCAATGTCAAGTAAAACCAAATCAGGTTGGTATTTACGAATCGCTTTTACACCTTCCGGAAGATTTTCGCATTCAGCAACCACTTCAACATTTTTACAATATTCGTCAACGAGTAGCGATAGGTTTAAGCGAGCTCTTTTTTCATCATCAATAATTATAGCTTTCATGGGTGTGTATCGGTATTATTATTTCTACTAATGTTCCCGTAGGTTGATTTTGTAGATTGTGTTTGTCAATTATTTTTAAAGAAATGTTTTTGTGATTGTGTTCATTCAACAAGTCAATTCGGTTTTGTAACGCTTCAGTAGCAAATGACTGATGGTTTTTATTTTTAATCTGATTCAATTCATTGCTTTTTTGTCGACCAATGCCATTATCATCAATTCCAATATGCAATTCGTTATTCTGTATTTCGAACGAAATCGTAACTTTTTTATCGCCTTGTTTGTGAAGCAATCCGTGTTTTACAGCATTTTCAACATAAGGCTGCAATAACATCGTTGGAATTTTGATGCTTTCTTGATCAATGTTTTTTCCAACTTGAATTTCGTAACTAAAATCTTCATCAAAACGACCTTTTTCAATATCCAAATAGAGTTGAAGCGTTTTAACTTCTTCGGAAATCGAAATAAAATCTTTTTCCGTCATTTCTAAAATCGTTCGCGTTAGGTTTGAAAATTTGGATAAATAATCAATAGCCAAACGCTTTTCATTCGATAAAATGAACGATTGTAAGGTGTTTAAAGCATTGTAAAAGAAATGCGGATTCATTTGCGATTTGATCGCTTTCAACTTCGATTGGTTGGCATTTTTTTCCATATTGATTTTGTCTAAAACCAATTGATTTCGCTTTTCAATTTTTTTGATATTTATGCGATATAACCAATACATAAAAGCCAAAAGGAAAACTGATGCCCCAAAAATAAACGGAAATTGCAACCAAAACGGACGATTGATTGTGAAATGAATTTTCGTTGTGTTTTTAAAATTGGAATTTAGTACAAACTCAATCGTATAACTTCCATGGGTTAACGAGTTTAAAACCAATTCCGGATTTAAAATATCTGCTTTTTGCCATTGCGATTCGTTAATTCTATATAAAAATTCGTGTTCTTCAAAAGGCGTTGGCGATAAAAAACGATACGTAATATGAATGTTATTTTCGTCATAAGCCAAATCATTCAATTTCAATTTTGTTACAACTTCATTGTTTGCTTTTATATTCTCAATGATAAAAGTTGGATTGGAACGATTGTAAACTTCTTGTTTTTTAATGATTAAACCTCTATTGGTCGAAATGTAATAGCTATTGTTTTTTAAGATTATATCATTCACTTCAATATTGCTATTAATGTGAATAATTTGCTTTAGCTTTTTGGTTCGCAAATCGAACTCAAAAATGTATTTATTGGTAATGATAAAAAGCAATCTGTTTTTGAGAATCGTTCTTTCTACATTTTCTTGTTGAATGGTTGCCGGAAAATTAATTTCTGAAATTGTATTGTTATCAATTTGAAATAAATTCAAATCACCATTACAAGCATAAATTTTTCCTTGCTCATAAGAAAGTTTGGTAATGTTTAACGAAGCATTTTTATGTTTTAATTCGGAAAGTAACCCGTTTTGACCAATATAAAACAAACCGTTATTGGTTGCAAAATAGATAGTTTTATTGATACTGTCATATGCCGTAGATTTTCCTTTGGCGTTCAAGATAATATTATTGTAGTCTTTCTTTTCTGATTGTGTAAAAGAATAGAAAACGCTATCCCAATTACTCTCCATTCTATCTTTTGTTTTAAAAAGGCCAGAGGAACTACTTGAGGCAAAAGCTAAGTATTTAGAATCTATAGGATAGACACTTTTCACTGCCATAGCAATTTCTTTTACTAAGCTTTGTTTAGAATCTAATATGCCGAATTTTGAGGAAGTAAAAAATAAATTGTCTGATACTTTTTCATAAAAAAGCTGGCCCATTTGATGGTTGTCTTTACCAGTATAAATCGTTTTAAACTGATTTTTTTCTAAAGCAAGAATTTTATCGTTTTTGGTTCCAATAACTAATTGATCGTTTTTAAAACACAAAGAAGTTAAACTTTCTTTAGAACTAATTAATTGCGTTTCAAAATCTTCAATGTAAAACAAACCTTCGGTTAAAGTTGAAATCCAATAATTATTGTTTTTGGTCTTGTATATATAGGAAATATTGGTTCCACTGAAAAATTCTTTTTTGTTTTCAGAAGCATTGTCTATTTCTACAATACCTGTGGTTGTGCAAAGCCAGTTTTTGTTGTTGCACCAGCTTAAATTTTGAACAATAGTATTTTTGAGGTTTAAGTTTCTTTTGATAAATTGATTATTTTGAAAGTAATAGCAATAATCTGAAAATTTGGAACCAATTAAGAGGCCTTCTTTTGTTTTTTCAACCAAAATGGAGTTGAAGTTTTCTGTAAAGCCTTGTGGGAATTTGACTTCTTTCTGAATGCTGTCATTTTGAATAATGATCAACTGATTTGCAAAAACATAAATCGTTTCATCACTAAAAAATATGTATTTAGAATCTTTTGTGTTGAGTTTTATTTTTTTTGTTAAACGTAAACTTTTCAAATCGTACACATCTATAGTATTTTCGTTAATGATGTATAATTGGTTTTTTATAATTCCAAATTTGAAATAGCCAATCGATTTGTTTTGGTTTAATTTTTTCAATTGATTTTTCTCAACATAATACAAATAACCATCAAAGTTCTCGTACCAAACTCTTCCGAAAGCATCTTGTTGAATACAAGAACCAGCTTTTGAAGTCATATCGCTTGTGCTAAAATATTGAAAAGTGTAACCATTAAATTGACACAGACCTTTTTCAGTAGCAAACCACATAAAGTTGTCTTTATCCTGAAAAATATCGTAAACACTATTGGTTAGCAATCCTTGTGATTTGTCAATGGTGTTAAAATAAGGATTTTGCCCCAAAAAGATTTGGGTGGTTAATAGTAAAAATATGCAATATAAATAATTCAACGTCAGATTTTGTTCAAATGTAGCGATATAACGAATATACCAAATCTTCAGTTAATGAAATTCTTGTTTCAGTTAATGAAGGTGCTGTTTTTATTTTGCTTTTGTTTTCGTTAACCCAAAATGGGGTTTGGTTAACTCATCCGTTTTAAGAATAATGATACTACTAATTTTACATCATAATTATAAAATAAACGAACATGAAAACAAGACTACTCTTTTTATTTTTTATGGTGTTTTTCAATATGATAAATGCACAAACACCGCTTTATCATTTTACTTTTGATAATGCAGATACGTGGTGGGATACCAATCATAATGTAAGATTTTATGATAATAATATTGGTTATGCCTCAACTTTTCTAAATGGTCAAAATGGAGGGCAAGCATTAAGGATACAAAATTATGGTTCAGTATCTGCACAATTTAGCAATTTAGCTTCTGGTGGCTCAAATCGAACCGTAGCGGTTTGGATTAAATTTAACGGGTATGATCCATCTAATGGTAATTATATTTTTAGTTATGGAACACCAACTAATGGTAAAGCATTTGGTTTAACAATGAACGGAAATACAGCACTTGAACAATATGCTTGGGGTGCTGGTTTTAGCTCAATTTATAATTATACTTTTAATACATCACAATATTATCATTTAGTTACTACTTATGATGGTGTAAATACAAGAATTTATATTAATGGAGTTTTAGTAAAAACTCAGGCAATGAATTTGACCACAGATACTGTGACTAATAATTATTTTAACTTAGGAACTACACCAACTAGAACTACTCATCGATTACAAGCAGATATTGATGATTTAAAAATTTTTAACACTGTATTGTCTGATTCACAAGTGCTTCAACTGTTTAATGGAACAACATCAAGTTCACCTTCAATAACAAATGTTTCATTACAAACATCTCAAAATTCTGTTAGGGTAAATTATACATTAAATGCAAATAATGCTGCTACAACATCAGTAGTAAAATATGGTCTTTCTTTTGGGTCTTGGCCTAATCAAGTTGCTGGATTCTCTGCTTCCGGAACATCTAATACAACAAACTTCGTTGATTTAACTGGTTTGGCAAGTAATACTACCTATTTTATTAGAATAGAGGCAACAAATTCTGTTGGGGCAGCTTATTCGTCACAATATATAGTTACTACGGGAGATTATACTGACGCTATTGCAGATTATAGATTTAATAATTATTTTACAGACATAAATGGGGCTAATCCGTTTAGCAGTAACGCAGGTACTTCTTTTACAACGGATAGATTTGGTAATGCTTTTTCGGCTTTAAATATTAATAATACAGGTTCTACTGCAACCATACCGGGACTGCCTTATTCAAATTCTCCAAGAACAATATGTTTCTGGGCTAAATTAAACACCATGCAAGCCCCTTATAATATGACTTTTTCATATGGACAACCAAATACAAGTAATGCTTGTGGAGGTTCATTTAATGGTTCGTTGGTTGAGTATTTTGGTTACGCAAATAATTTTAGCGCAAGCTCTTCTAATTCAGCAGGCACTTGGTATTTCTTTACATATACCTATGATGGTACAAATGCTAAAATTTACAAAAATGGAACTTTGTTAAGTACAACTCCAAAAGCATGGAATACTTTGAACAACAGTAATTTGTTTAAATTAGGTACCGGAGTTGGTGGAGAGTTAAACTTTAATGGTGCAATAGACGATTTAAAAATATTCAATTATGTTTTAAGTGATTCTCAAATATCTGGATTATATAATTCCAATACTTTCTTATCTGTATCAGATTTTTCTCAAAACAATCTAAAAGTTGCTTTATATCCAAACCCAGTTCGTGATATTTTAAATGTTGAAACTGATTTAGATGTTAAATCCGTTGAAATTTACAACATTCAAGGGCAAAAAGTAATGCAATCAAATCAAAAACAAGTGCATGTTTCTGATTTAGCTTCTGGAATGTATTTGGTTAGAATTGAAGATGTTGATAATAACGTATCTACAAAGAAAATAGTAATTAAGTAGTTGTTTTATTGGTTTTTAATTTAGGCGTTGTACAGTAAATAAAGGGGTTTGTAAAATAAACTGCTTTTTACTTGACAACGCCTATTTCACAATTGTATATTTGCAGCCAATTTTGATTTCAGAAAAATTCTGATTTCTAATTTCTTAATCCTAAATTTAAGTATGAAGTTATCTAATTTCAATTTTAATCTTCCAGCTGAATTATTAGCTGAATATCCTGCTGAAAATCGCGACGAATCTCGTTTAATGGTAGTAAACCGTAAAACAGGTGAGATCGAGCATAGATTGTTTAAAGATATTATCGAGTATTTTGATGAAGGCGATGTAATGGTTGTAAACAATACTAAAGTTTTTCCAGCTCGTCTTTACGGAAATAAAGAAAAAACAGGTGCGCGTATCGAAGTTTTCTTATTAAGAGAATTAAATGCAGAGCAACGTTTATGGGATGTATTAGTAGATCCTGCTCGTAAAATTCGTATAGGTAACAAACTATATTTTGGTGATGATGATTCATTAGTTGCTGAGGTTATTGATAACACAACTTCTCGTGGTCGTACATTACGTTTCTTATATGATGGATCTTATGAGGAATTTCGTCAAAAATTAGTGGATCTTGGAGAAACTCCAATTCCAAAATACATTAATCGTGAAGTAAATGAAGATGATGCTGAGCGTTATCAAACCATTTATGCTAAAGAAGAAGGAGCTGTAGCAGCACCAACTGCTGGTTTACACTTTTCTAAGCATTTAATGAAACGTTTAGAAATTAAAGGAGTAGATTTTGCAGAAGTAACTTTGCATGTTGGTTTAGGTACTTTTAACCCAGTTGAGGTTGAAGATTTATCAAAACACAAAATGGATTCTGAGGAATTGAAAATTACTCAAGAAGCTTGTGATGTAGTAAATAAAGCTAAAGTGTCTAAAAAGAAAGTTTGTGCAATTGGTACGACATCAATGAGAGCTATGGAGAGTTCCGTTTCTTCAAATAAAACATTAAATCCATACGAAGGTTGGACAAATAAATTTATTTTCCCTCCTTATGATTTTAGTGTTGCAGATTGTATGGTAACCAATTTTCATACTCCAAAATCAACTTTATTGATGATGATTTCCGCATTTTGTGGTCATGATTTAATGATGAAGGCTTACAAAGAAGCTATTGAGCAAAAATACCGATTCTATTCATACGGTGATGCAATGTTGATTTTATAGATTACAAAAATATAAAGCGTTCAATTTTGAACGCTTTTTTTTATACTTAAATATCACAAGAAATTCCTTTTTCGTGTTTTAAAGTATCTTCAATGAAATTAAACAGATATAATTAAACAGAGTTTTTCAATTTTCTTATTTTTACCCAAAATAAAAACTAAACAATGACTTTTCAGAATACTCTCGAATTTGCTCAACAATTAGATGCTCAAGACGAATTAAAACAGTACAGAAACGAATTTATTTTTCCACAACACAATGGTAAAGATGTAATCTATTTCACAGGTAATTCATTAGGATTGCAACCAAAAAGAGCGAGAGATTATGTGAATGAAGTAATGGAAGATTGGGCTAATCTAGCTGTCGAAGGTCATTTTTATGCCAATAAGCCTTGGTGGGATTATCAAGAAAGATTTTCTGAGCCATTAAGTAAAATTATTGGAGCAAAACCAAGTGAGGTTACTGTTATGAATACCTTAACTGTCAACTTACATTTGTTAATGGTTTCATTTTATAGGCCAACTTCTAACCGTTTTAAAATTATTTGTGAAGAAAAGGCTTTTCCTTCTGATCAGTATATGTTTCAAAGCCAAGTAAAACATCATGGTTACAATCCAGAAGATGCAATTATTGAAATCAAGCGTAGAGATGGAGAGCATAACATTAGGTTAGAAGATATTTTAAGTAAAATAGAAGAAGTAGGAGACGAATTGGCTTTGGTTTTATTTGGAGGTGTAAATTATTACACAGGTCAAGTTTTTGACATGAAAACCATTACAGATGCTGGACATAAAGTTGGAGCAAATGTTGGTTTTGACTTAGCGCATGCTGCGGGTAATATAAAATTAGAATTGCACGATTGGAATGTCGATTTTGCAGCTTGGTGTTCATATAAATATATGAATTCTGGACCAGGTAATGCTTCAGGGTGTTTTGTACATGAAAAGCATCATCATTCTAATCTGCCTCGTTTTGCCGGGTGGTGGGGTCATAATAAAGAAAGACGTTTTAAAATGGAGCCTCAGTTTGATCCTGTTCATGGAGCCGATGGTTGGCAAGTAAGTAATTTACCGATACTATCTTTAGCTCCTTATTTAGCATCTGCCGAAATGTTTGCAGAAGTAGGTATGGATAAATTAATCAAGAAAAGAGATTTAATAACCGCATATTTAGAGTTTATTCTTCATGAAATAGATAAAGAAATTGAAGGCTCAGAATTTGAAGTTATTACCCCTAAAGAAGCTAAAGATAGAGCATGTCAATTATCTGTTTATCTTCACGGACAAGGACGTGATTTATTTGATTATCTGATGAAAAACGGTGTAATTACAGACTGGAGAGAGCCTAATGTAATACGATTAGCTCCAGTTCCTTTTTACACTTCATTTGAAGATATGTATAATTTTGGTCAAATATTAAAAAACGGAATTTTAAAATAATTTAACATTTTATTAGCAATTTGTTTGTTTTTTAAATTATTTTTAGTCTATTTGCTTTGATTAATCCAAAAACCAAATTGTTATGAAAAAAAACCTACTCTTCGCAGGTTTACTTTCTTTGTTTTTCTCTTTTTCAAATGCTCAAACTTCCGATAAGGAAGGACAAGCTAGAGCATGGATAAAAGAAAATATTAAGGAGTTAAACTTAAATTCTGATTCTAATTTGTCTCTAAGATTTGTACGTAAAAGTTTGTCTGGAGAAACACTTAGATTTCAACAAATGATTAATGGAGTTCCTGTATTTGATACGGAATTAGTTATTCACTTTTCTCCAAATGGAGATATCAGTTACTCAGATTTAAATTTTGATAAAAATGTAGCACAAATCTCGACTGTTCCTCAAATTACAAAAGAAGACGCGATTGCTATTTCTGATAAAAAAATTGATGTTGCAGGAATGGTAACATTTCAAGAGAACAAATTATTTGTATACAATAAATTGGGTTCAACAAAACTTGTTTATAGAATTGTAACAAGTTTTGAAGAAAGACCAGGAAGTTGGGAAGTTATATTAGACGCAAATTCAGGAGAAGTTTTAAGTGTAAAAGATATTGCTATTCATTGTGGTTTTAATGGTGAAGAGACATCCAATCATGGTGTAAAGTTCGAAAAATCTAATAGTCAAAAGTTTTTTATGCCAGTTGAGGAAAAATCTGCTTTGGCTTTTGAATCTGGATCCGCAATGGTGTTTTTAGCAGATCCTTTGTCGAGTGCGCATGCAACTTATGGAGATACAGGATTTACTGATGGTAACGGTCAGGGCGACACAGACACGGCTCAATTAAATGGGCAAAGAGTTAATGTTACATTGCCTCAAGTAGAAAATACAGCTGGAACTTATAAGTTAAAGAGTTCTTATGTTGAAATAAAAAATCTTGAAAACCCAAATAAAGGGTTGTTTACACAAGCGACTTCGAACTTTGCATTTACAAGAAGTCAAGATGGTTTTGAAGCCGCAAATGTTTTCTATCATACAGATAATAGTTTAAGATATATAAATCAAACTTTAGGTATACCTTGTGTGCAAAATGTTGATAATTCTCATGCTGGAGTATTGTGGTTTGATCCTTCTGGAGAGAACGGTGCAGACAACTCACATTATTCAAATGGTGTACTTGTTTTTGGTGAGGGCTGTGTTGATGATGGTGAAGATGGAGATGTAATTTGGCATGAATTGGGGCATGGATTACATGATTGGTTAACTGGAGGATCGCTTTCTCAAGTGAATGGATTAAGTGAGGGTTCTGGTGACTATTGGGCTCAATCACATAGTAGAATATTAAATCACTGGACAACTTCGGATGCTGCATATCATTATATGTTTAATTGGGATGGACATAATACATGCTGGGGAGGTCGTACAACTAATTATGGTGCGGTATACCCAGGTGGACTTGTTAATCAAGTTCATACAGACGGTCAGATTTGGTCAACAGTATTGATGAAAATATGGGATGTAATTGGTAGAGAAAAAACTGATAAAGCTTTCTTAGAAGGGTTATCAATGACAAATAGTTCTACAAACCAACAAAATGCTGCTATAGCTGTTAGGCAAGCTGCAATCGATATGAATTTCCCATGTGCGGATGTTCTAACAATGACGCAAAAGTTTACACAAGCAGGTTATACAATGCCTGCGGTTACTACTAGGATAAATTGCCCAGGGAATCAAACAGTTGTTGCTGGAGCAGGAAATACTTATTCAATGGCTAGTTTTATATCTCAAACAAATGTAATTAGTGCAAATTGTTCAGCAACAGCAACGCAAAATCCAGCTGTTGGTACAAGTTTAGCTCCAGGTACTTATACAGTAACCATGACGGCTACTGGAGGCACTAGTTGTAATTTTCAATTAACAGTTCAACCGGCTTTAAGTGTTGATGAATTTGTAAAGAAAAATTTAAAGCTTTATCCTAATCCAGCTTCTACAGAAATTACTGTTAGCGGAGACTTTATTTCTGGTCAAGATATTGAAATCTATAACTTATTAGGTCAAAAACTTATTCAGAAAAACTTAATAACTAATGAAGAAAAAATAGATATTTCAAGTCTGTCTTCAGGAGTATATACGGCTAAATTTAAAGGAAGTAATACAACTCTTAAGTTTATTAAAAATTAATAAAATGCTATTATAAAGTTATTAAAACCTGTTCTTGTAAGAGCAGGTTTTTTTTATTCGTCTAATACAAATATCTTTGTGATAAATTAGTTAAGAAATGAATAAGCAACAAATTATAGAAAGTTTTGATCCCAGTCAACCAGGATTAGCAGATGCAACTATTTTTGGATTGCCATTTTCGGCAGATGATTCTGAAATTATAGTCATTCCTGTGCCTTGGGAAGTTACTGTAAGTTATGGTGCAGGGGCTTCAAAAGGACCTGAAACAGTTTTAGAAGCATCATATCAAGTAGACTTAAATCATCAAGATTTTCCTGAACTTTGGAAATTGGGAATATATTTAGATCAGTATCCTCCAAAATTAAAGCGTAAGTCTAAAAAATTTAAAAAAATGGCTCAGCCAATTATTGAATGTTTAGAAGAAGGAGGAGATGTCGGGAAAAATGCTGAGTTAAGAGAAAATTTGAATAAAATTAATGATGCTTGTGCTAATATGGTTGATGCTGTTAAAGAGCAAACAACAAATTGGTTAAACAAAGGAAAAAAAGTTGTTTTATTAGGAGGTGATCATAGTACTCCACTAGGATATTATCAAGCATTAGCCTCAAAATATGATAATTTTGGAATCCTGCACTTAGATGCGCATATGGATTTACGTATTGCATACGAAGGATTTACTTTTTCACATGCTTCGGTTATGTATAATGCTTTGCAAATTCCAGAAATTTCTAAAATTGTTCAAGTTGGAATAAGAGATTTTTGTGAGCAAGAAGTAGAAGTTGTTAATGAATCAAACGGAAGAGTTTTAGTTAATACTGATGCTGATTTGAAAACAGAATCATTTGAAGGAAAAACATGGGCTGAACAATGTGATGCAATTATTGAATCACTACCTCAAAAAGTTTGTATTTCTTTTGATATTGACGGAATGTATCCGTGGTATTGTCCTAATACAGGAACGCCAGTTCCTGGAGGCTTTTCATTCGAACAAGCGACTTATTTATTCAATAAATTAGCAGAAAGTGGTAAAGAAATTATCGGATTTGATTTAGTTGAGGTTGCACCTGGTAAAGACGATTGGGATGGAAATGTTGGAGCTAGAATGTTATTCCATATGTGTGGAGTTTTAGCAAAAAACAATGGTTTAAATACAGGGACAAAAATTAACTTCCCAAGAAAATAAAAGTTATTATAAGTTGTGAAAAAGGCGAACATTTGTTCGCCTTTTTTATGTTATATAGGAATTATATAAATATTCTCAAAAATCATATAATGAGTCGCTTTGCTTTATGCTATTACTTTGTCATGTGATTCAATCATTACTATTATTAATTATAAAAATAAAACGTTATGAAAAAGTTGATTTTAATGTTATTAGGGGTAGGAATGTTATATTCTTGTAAAGACAGTAATAAAGGAACTCTTGATCTTGAAAAAGAAAGACAAGCTAGTATAGACTCAATGAAGATGGAAATTGAGAAGCAAAGAATTATCGATTCTATGCAGTTAGCAAATTCTCAAAAAGCAGACAGTAAAAGAGAAGTAGTTGTGGTAAATCAATCTGCACCTGCTCCCGCAAAGAAAAAATGGAGTGGTGCTGCTAAGGGAGCTGTTATTGGTGCGGGTGTTGGTGCTGTAACTGGTGCAGCAATAAGTAAAAATAAAGCAGAAGGTGCAATTATTGGAGGTTTGGCTGGTGCTGGTGTTGGTGCAGGTACTGGTGCTATTGTAGATGAAAGTAAGAAATAAGAAAGTTACTTCTTTAATTTGGGGCTGTGTGTCTAAGTTTTTATAACTTAGGCACACTTTTTTTATGTATCGAAATCAGTTTTGTCTAAATTTGATAAACAAACAATTCCAAATGAAACGAATCAAAAAATTTTTCTTGTTCATGATTGCTTTACTCGCTCTTATTGTGATTGGAGTATACGGTTATTTGCAATACAGCAAACCTCAATATGAGGGTGAAGTAGCAATTAAAAATATTAGCAAAGAAACCAATGTTTTTTTTGATGAGTTTGGCATTCCGCATATTTATGCCTCTTCAGAAAAAGATGCTCAAACTGTTTTGGGTTATGTTCATGCTCAAGAACGCCTTTGGCAAATGGAATTATTACGACGCATTGCGCCAGGAAAGTTGTCAGAAATATTTGGGAATAAAGCTTTAGACAATGATAAGTTGTTTTTAGCATTAGGGATAGATGAAAACTCAGAACAAGCAATTGCGAAGTTGGATAAAAATGGAAAATCATATCAACTTGCCATGGCCTATGTTGATGGAGTTAATCAATATTTAGAAAATGGTAAAACCCCAATAGAGTTTACTTTGTTGGGAATAGAGAAAAAGCCTTTTACTTTAAAAGACGTTTATAATATTTTTGGTTACATGGCTTTTAGTTTTGCATGTGCCCAAAAAACAGATCCGCTTTTAACAGATTTAAAAAATAAACTTGGAGAAAGTTATTTGAAAGAATTAGGTGTAGATGGTTCGTATAACACTACAAAAATAAAAACCAATGATGGTAAAATACAAGAGCAATTTATAGAGGCTTCAACTGCTGTGGCTAACTTGCTTGACAAGTCACCTTTTCCTCCTTTTATAGGAAGTAATAGTTGGGTAATTGCTCCTAAAAAAACAACAACTGGAAAGGTAATCTTTGCAAACGATCCCCATATTTCATATTCTCAACCAGGAACTTGGTATGAAGCGCATGTTGTGACGCCTGAACATGAAATGTATGGTTATTATTTGGCAGGAACACCATATCCTTTACTTGGTCATAATCGAGATTATGCTTATGGTTTGACTATGTTTGAAAACGATGATGCCGATTTTTTTCAAGAAGAAGTTAATCCATCAAATAAAGAACAGTATAAATCTATAGCTGGTTTTACAGATTTCAAAATAAGAACTAAAGAAATAAAAGTAAAAGATAGTGCCTCTGTTGCTTTAAAAATAAAAGAAACAAATCATGGAGCTGTTATGAATGGTATTCTTAGAGATTTTAATCCAAGCCAACCAGTTGCTTTTAATTGGATTTATACTCATGAAGAAAATAAAATTTTGGATGCTGTCTATTCCTTAAGTCATTCTAAGAGTCTAAGCGATTTTCAAAAAGGGATTTCATATATAGTAGCTCCTGGTCTGAATATTATGTATGGTGATGCTAAAAATAATATTGCTTGGCAAACCTCAGGAAAATTATATAAGTTTCCAAAAGGTGTCAATTCGAATTATATTTTAAGTGGAACTAATGGTGTAGATGATAAAGTTGAATATTTAGATTTTTCGAAAAATCCAAAAGCAGTAAATCCAGAGTGGAATTATGTGTATTCGGCTAACAATATGCCTCAAGCTATAGATGGCTATGAGTATCCGGGTTATTATTTGCCCGAAGATAGGGCTAAACGAATTTCTACTTTATTGGATGAAAAAAATAATTGGTCTAAAGAGGATGTTTCTAAAATGATTTACGATAATACATCTTCAGTTAGTGCAAGTGTATCGCGTAATTTTGTTTCTTGGATTTCTACCAAAGACTTTTCCAAGATTGAAAAACAAGCCTTAGAACAATTAACAAAATGGAATGGCAGTAACAGTACTTCAGATGTTGTGCCTACTATTTATAATAAGCTGTTGTATTTCTATTTTAAAAACACTTTTAAAGATGAAATGGGAGAGCTAGCTTTCAAACAATTTATGAAAACTCACATCATGAAGCAGTGTATAGATAATCAATCTAAGATTGAGAATTCTGTTTGGTGGGATGATATTACAACTAAAAATAAAAAAGAAAATCGTCAAGATATCTTAACAAAATCATTTAAAGAAACTATTGCTAATCTTTCCTCTCAGTTAGGAAATGATGTTTCGACATGGAATTGGGGCAGAGTGCATAAAGTAGAATATAAACATCCTATTGGGCAAGTAGCTTTATTGCGTCCTTTGTTTAATGTAGGTCTTTTTGAAGCCCCAGGAGCAAACGAGGTAATTAATAATGTTATGTATTATTATACAGATGCAGAATCTTATGATATTTCGGCGGGACCTTCAACTCGAAGAGTAATCGATTTTAGTGATATAGAAAATTCGTGGAGTATTTTACCAACGGGTCAATCTGGTAATCCAATGAGTAAACATTACAACGATCAAGCACAAATGTACATCGATGGAAAGTTTAGAAAGATGAAAATGAATAGAGAAGAAATTGAAAATTCATCAACAAAACTGGTTTTCAAGGTCAAATAATCTTAAAATGAATGCGCTTTTAGGCTTAAAATCTTAAATTTGCACAACTGCTTATAAAAATTTAAATGCAAACTCCTCAAAAAATTGCTGTTATTGGTTCTGGATTAGTTGGAACTTTATTGGCAATCTACTTAAAAAAAATGGGTCATACGGTTCACGTTTTTGATCGTAGTCCAGACATTAGAACCGTTGAATTTTCGGGGCGTTCAATTAATCTTGTGATGTCTAACCGAGGTTGGAAATCGCTTGAAGATATTGGGATTGATCACGAGATACGTAAAATTGGAATTCCTGTAGATAAAAGAGCAATTCATCTACAAGATGGTAAATTGAATTACCAATTTTATGGTAAAGATGGTGAAGCTATTTTTTCGCTTTCACGCGGTGTTTTAAATCGAAAAATGATTGATTTAGCTGAAGCTGTTGGAGTAGAGTTTAAATTTGAGCATAAAATTTGGGATGTAACGTTAGCCGATGCGACCTTACACATAGGAGAAAGCGAAAGAGGTGAGTGGACCGAGTTAAAATACGATAAGGTCTTTGGAGCTGATGGTGCTTTTTCAAGAATACGCCATCGTATGCAACGCCAGAGCTTGTTCGATTATTCTCAGGAGTTCATGAAAATAGGCTACAAAGAATTACATATTCCAGCTAATGCAGATGGAACCCATAAAATAGATAAAAACTCACTTCACATTTGGCCCAGAGGACAATTTATGTTAATGGCTTTGCCAAATCTAGACGGAAGTTTTACTTGTACTTTGTTTATGCCTTTTGAAGGAGAGAATTCTTTTAACGCTTTACAAGAAGAGGATAAGTTAGTTGATTTTTTTGCCAAATATTTCCCAGATACAAAAGAAGTAATTCCAGACTTGGTTCATGATTTCTTTAAAAATCCAACAAGTTATTTAGTAATGATGAAATGTTTCCCATGGACTCATGAAGATAACATTGCTTTAATTGGAGATGCTGCTCATGCAATTGTGCCTTTTTACGGTCAAGGAATGAATGTTGGATTTGAGGATATTTCTGTTTTGGTTGAAATGATAAACAAGTATGGCGATGATTGGGAATTAATTTTCAAATCTTATGAAAAATCTCGCAAGCCAAATGCTGATGCTATAGCTGAACTTTCAATGAGAAATTTCATAGAAATGAGTACTAAAACTGCCGATGAGAAATTCTTGCTTCAAAAGAAAATTGAAAAATGGTTTTCAGATAAGCATCCAGAAAAATGGTTGCCATTGTATAGTAGAGTAACTTTTAGTACTCAACCTTATTCTGAGGCTTTAGCAATAGGCGATTTCCAAAACAAAATAATGGAAGAGGTTATGACTACTATACCAGATATAGAAAACAAGTGGAATAGTCTAGAAGTAGAAGAAAAAATAATTTCGCTTTTAAGTTCGAAAGTACATTAAATTAAAAAGCTCCAAATTAAACTAGAATTTGGAGCTTTTTTTAATTACTCTTCTCTATGAACTAAATCCATACTAAATGCGGGTTTGCAAATTGCAATATATTCACAAGGTTCTTCGAATGGATTTGAATATTGGACTCTTATATTTTTTTCAATTTTGATAGATTGTCCTGCTTCTAAGACTATCGTTTCGTTTTCAATGATAAATTGTTTTTTTCCAGAAATGATATAAGTGTATTCTTCAAATTCAGGAGTTTGAAACGGTTCGCTCCAGCCTGGTGGTGCTACCATATGAGCAATCGAGATTTCGCTATTATTGGTTGTGGCAAGTCCGTGATGTTCTTCGATTAGTTTGCCATCAGAAGTTGGTACTACAAACGGTGATTTTTGAATAAAATAATTTTTCATTGTTTTAATCCGAAATGGTGAGCTATAAAATAGTTAGACTTTTAATTCTATTTCTTTAATACTTTCATTAATACATTAAAAGCGCCTCTTATAAAAGTTGCACTTGTAACTACTTTTAAAACAGACTTCCCAATTACTTCCCCTGTGCTTGGTCCTTTGGTTGATTTTTTCTCTTCATCTTTATCAGTAGCTTCTTCAGAAATTTCTACAATTTTCTTACTTAGTATTTCATAAGCACTTTCTCTGTCTATTTCTTCAGCATATTTTTCAACTAATTTTGAATTTGAGTTGATGGTGTCAATTTCTTTTTCATTCAAGATGTCCATTCGGCTTTCAGGTGCTCTCATCATACATGCTACTAATGGGGTAGGAATTCCTTTTTCGTTTAGAGCGGTGACTAAAGCTTCTCCAATTCCTAAAGATGTTATCACTTCATCTGTTTTGTAAAATTCTGAGATAGGGTAGTTTTCGGCAGTTTGTTTAATTGCTTGACGATCGTTAGCAGTAAAAGCTCGCAAAGCATGTTGGATTTTTAAGCCTAATTGAGCTAAAACTCCTTTAGGGATATCAGTTGGATTTTGAGTAATAAAGTAAACGCCTATTCCTTTTGAGCGAATCAATTTTATAATTGTTTCAATTTGATTTAACAAAGCGTTACTTGCTTCATTAAAAATCAAATGTGCTTCATCAATAAAAACAACTAATTCAGGTTGTTCCACATCCCCTTTTTCTGGCATTGTGTTGTATATCTCTGCTAATAAATTTAGCATGAATGTAGAAAAGAGTTTTGGTTTGTCTTGAATGTCGTTTAATCGTACAATGTTTACATATCCAAAGCCATTTTTATCTATTCGCATTAAATCGTCAATTTCGAATGATTTTTCTCCAAAGAAAATATCTCCGCCTTGTTGTTCTAATTCTATAATCTTTCTAAGGATGGTGCCTGTAGTAGCAGTAGAGATTTTACCATATTCTTCAGAGATTTCTTCTTTGCCTTCTTCAGTAATATAATTCATTACTTTCTTGATGTCTTTCAAGTCAAGAAGAGGCATTTTTTTATCATCACAATATTTAAAAATAACGGCAATAACACCCGCCTGAGTTTCATTTAAATCCAATATTCTTGAAAAAAGTACAGGTCCAAATTCAGAAACTGTGGCGCGTAATCTTACTCCGTCTTGTGATGAAAGTGTCATGAGTTCAACTGGAAACTCTTTTGGGGTAAAAGGTATGTTGATTTTCGAATGACGTTCTTTGATAAATTCTTTTTCCTCTCCTTTTGCTGCAATTCCAGAAAAATCTCCTTTAATATCCATCATTAATACAGGAATTCCATTTTGTGATAGTTGTTCAGACAAGACTTGAATGGTTTTTGTTTTTCCAGTCCCAGTTGCTCCTGCGATTAATCCGTGTCTATTTAATGTTTTAAGAGGGATTTTTACATGTATATCATGAGCTTCTCCTTCAAAAATTGCGCCTCCTAAATTTATGCTTGATCCCTTACAGGTATATCCCTGATTAATTTCTGTAGTAAATTGCTCTATTTTGCTCATTTTTGATAAAAAAATATTAGTAGTTGCAAGATATTAAAAATGTATTAAAAAAATGGTATTGTTAAAATACTATGGCTTAATTATTGATGTTGTTATAATATGTTAATTTTAATTGATTTTTATTAAGATAAAACACAATTTACTTAATTTGATAATAATTCAAAAAAAAGTTAATTATTATGAAAAATATTCATTTTTTAACAGTTTTCAGGCGCTTTGATGGATAATTTTCATTATGAATCAAGAAAACGTTGTAGAGCCGTGCTTTTTTGGGTGTTATTAATTGAAAAAAAGTTTTTTTATTACATCTAAAAAATTAAATTTGCTCCCATTATTTATTAAATTCACGTCAGAATTAATCAATTAAAAATTTAAATTTAAAAAAAATGGCAAACAACGTTAAAAAAGAAAAAAGTTCAAATTCAAACGGAGGAGATATTTTCTCTGGTCTTGTAATCGTAGCATGTATTGTGGTAGGATGGTTAGTATGGAAATTCGTTATGGGAGCTCCATCAAACTTTGAAGGAGGAAATCCAGAAGGTCACCCACTACCAGGAAACTATTTAGGAATGGTTTACAAAGGAGGAGCTATCGTACCTGTGTTAATGGGCTTATTATTGATGGTAGTTGTTTTCTCATTTGAGCGTTTTGCAGTAATTTCTAAAGCAGCTGGTAAAGGTAATTTAGATGCTTTCATGAAAAAAGTTCAAACTAGTGTAAATGGTGGTGATATTGATGGTGCTATTGATGCTTGTGATAAACAAAAAGGTTCTGTTGCTAATGCAATCAAAGCAGGTTTAATAAAATACAACCAAGTAAAAGCTGAAGGTTTTTCTTCTGAGGAAGCTACAGAAACTATTCATAAAGAAATTGAAGAGGCAACTTCATTAGAAATGCCAATGTTAGAGAAAAACTTAACAATCTTATCTACTTTAGTATCTTTAGGTACATTAGCTGGATTATTAGGAACTGTAACAGGTATGATCAAGGCGTTCGGTGCATTAGCAACTTCTGGCACTCCTGACCAAGCGATGTTAGCAAATGGTATTTCTGAAGCACTTATTAATACAGCAACAGGTATCTCAACTTCAGCTTTAGCAATTGTTGTTTATAACTTCTTTACTTCTAAAATTGATACATTAACATATTCAATTGATGAAGCAGCAAATTCGATTGTAAATACTTACAGACGTTTCAAAGGAAGCTTAAAATAATATAATAACAATTCTTGTATAACGTTATAATTATATAGGTTATACATTTAAAAAATAAAGTATGGCAGTAAAAACGCAAAAAAAAGCTGGTGCAATCGACATGACTGCGATGTGTGACGTGGCTTTCCTATTGCTTACTTTCTTTATCTTAACAGCTACCGCTAAACAGCCTGAGCCGTTAACTGTAGAAACTCCTAACTCAACTGTGCAAACAAAATTGCCAGAAACTGATTTAGCAACTCTAACAGTTGGTGATGGAAAAGTGTTCTTCGGAGTTTTAGGAAGAGACGTAAGAGAAAGAACTTTAGAGATGATGGGTATCAAATATGGTATCGCGTTTTCTCCAGAAGAAAGACAACGTTTTGCTTTGATGGATGGTTTTGGTGTGCCAATAGCAAATTTAAAACAAATCATTGCTATGACAGGTTCAGAAAGAAATCAGCAAGGATTGCAGCCAGGTATTCCTAAAGATTCATTAAATAATGAGTTGAAAGAATGGATTTATAACGCGCGTATGGCAAATATCGAATTGCATCAGCAAGAATTGAAATTTGCTATTAAAGGTGATGCTAAATTAGAGTATCCAAACATTAAAAAAGTAATGGATATTTTGCAAGACCAAGAAGTAAACAGTTTCAATTTAGTAACTGGTTTACGTGGAGAAAATTTCTAACAGTATATAAAAAATAAGAAATGGCAGAATTAAATACCGACGCCGGCGGTGGCAAGAAAAAAGGTAGTGGCAAGGTAAGAAGTAAAAAAGGGAACAATAAAGTTGACTTAACAGCGATGGTTGACTTAGCGTTCTTACTAATTACTTTCTTTATGCTTACTACTTCATTATCAAAGCCACAGTCGATGAACTTGGGAATGCCGGATAAGCAAAAGAAAGATCAACCTGAGAAGGATATTGAAGTTGCTGATGATAGAACCATGACAATTTTGTTAGGTGAAAATAACAAAGTAAAATGGTATATGGGTCAGTTTACTTCCCCTCTGGAAGGTCCTGAAGATTCTTCTTATGGTAAGGCAGGAATACGTCAGCCGATTTTAGAAAAAGTAAAATCTGTACCGGCTAAATACGGTGATCCAAAAAAAGGATTAATTGTAATTATTAAGCTTGATAAGAAGACCAATTATAAAAATATGGTTGATATCCTTGATGAAATGGCAATCGCAAAAGTTCCTACGTATGCAATTGTAGATTTGACTAAGGAAGAAAAAGCTTTACTAGATAATAATGACTAACCCAATAATATTGAAAAAATGAAATTAGATATATTCAAATCACAGTGGTTAGATTTAGTTTTTGAAGGACGTAACAAAAAGTATGGTGCTTATGTGTTGCGTAAAGAAAACCCTAAAACATCTTTACGTTCATTATTACTTGGAGGAATTGTGTTTTCAATTGCGGTGAGTGCACCTAAATTGATTGAGTTGATTCCTAGTGGTAAAGAAGCTAAGAACACTTTGGATGAGAAAGTGGTTTTGGTGAACATGGAAAAACCAAAGGAAAATGTTCCACCACCACCACCACCAAAAAAAGTTGAGCCACCAAAGCCTAAAATTGATGAAGTTAAATTCGTGAAACCTAAAGTTGTTGAAGCTAAAAAGGTAACCGAAGAGATTAAAACAATTGAAGAGCTTAAAGATAAAAATATTGCCGAAAAAGATATTAAAGGTGATAAAGATGCAGACTTTAAAATTGATAAACCTTCAGGTGAAGCTGAAAAAACTGTTGAAGTTGTAGATAACAACGTATATAGTTCAGCAGGTATCGAGGTGCAGCCAGAATTTCCTGGTGGTGCTGCAGGTTTTGCAAAATATGTTCAAAGAAATTACCGTACTCCTGAAGTTGAAAACGATCTTAAAGGTAGAGTTTTTGTTGAGTTCGTTGTTGAAAAAGACGGAAGTTTAACAGATATCAAAGTCATAAGAGATCTTGGATATGGAACTGGTGCAGAAGCAATTAGAATGCTTAAAAATGCACCTAAATGGAGTCCAGGTGAACAAAATGGTAAAAAAATCCGTGTTAGATATAGTTTGCCAATTATGTTAGATATTAGAACAGAGTAATGAGTAATTATTATTCAAATAAAAATGAGAAGAAATCGCTTAAAGAGCGATTTCTTCTCGTTATAGGTGTACTCTTCTTTTTGGTTTATCTTATTTTAGGACTTGCTGTTTTATTTTGGGATAAATTTCCTTTAAAAATGCCTCAAAACTATCGTATAGCTTTTGGATTGATTATTATTATTTATGCTTTCCTGCGTTTTATACGATTTTTCCAAAAATCTTAGTATGAAAAAAACACATTTTCTTTTAGCAGTACTAATTACTGTAGTGCTAGCTTTTAGTTGTAATCAAAAAAAAGAATCTAGCAATCAAGATACAATTTTAACTGGTAATGTAAATATATTGGTGGATGAAACCATTTTACCGGTTATTGAAGATCAAGTGATGGTTTTCGAAAATCAGTATGATGCCAAAATCAATTTAATTGGTAAATCCGAAATGGAAATTGTAAAATTATTATCCGAAGGGAAATATGATTTGGCAATACTTACAAGGTCACTTTCAGAAGGTGAGGCTAGAGTTTTTGATGAAAAAAAAATCAAACCTAAAGAAACATTATTGGCTTTAGATGCTATCGCATTCATTACAAATAAAGCTGATGGTAATATCAAAATTGACTTGAAAGACATAGCTGTCTTTATGCAAGGTAAAGATCAATCAAAATTTACAGGTTTAGTTTTTGATAATGCTAATTCAAGTACTGTTGCATATATGAAAAGAGTAGCTGGAATTCAGGAACTTCCAAAAGAAAAAGTGTACTCTTTTAACAATAATAATGAAGTAATTGAGTTTGTTTCTAAGAACAAAGGGATGATTGGAGTAGTTGGTGTTAATTGGTTATTTCAACCATTACCTGAATTTCAAAAAATAGTTGACAACGTTAGTGTTTTGGAAGTAAAGACTAAGAATGGTACCTTTGTACAACCAACTCAAGATCAAATAGGTCGACAAACATATCCGGCTACCCGTATTATTAAAATGTTAAATTATCAAGGATATTCTGGTTTAGGCATGGGATTTGCTTCCTTTGTAGCTGGAGAAATAGGACAACGTATAATTCTAAAATCAGGATTGGTTCCTATGAGAATGCCAAGTCGAAACATTATTGTTCGAAAAGAAATAGAAAATGTAAAATAATTAATAGCAACAAAATGAATAAAATGAAATTTTTCAGCATTGTTTTCTTAGCATTAGGTTATACATCTTTTGCTCAAGATATTGATGCTGCCAAAAAAGCTATCGATGCTGAACAGTATGAAAAAGCAAAATCAATTTTAAAAGAAGCTGTAAATAAAACACCAGATAATGGTAAAGCAGCATTTTTATTAGGAAATGTGTATTTACGTCAAAATCTTCAGGATTCGGCTAAGATATTTTTTGATAAAGGATTAAAAGCAAAAGATTTTGCGGAGTTCAATTATATTGGATTAGGCCAAATTGATTTAGATAACGGAAATGCTTCAGCGGCTCAAATCAATTTTGATCAAGCTACTAAGGATATGAGAAAGAAAGATTTAGAACAATACGTTTATATTGGTAAAGCGTATACTAACTCTGATAATCCAAATTTCAAAAAAGCCATCGAAGTTTTAAATAAAGCCAAAGCAATCAATATGAATGATGCTCAAACTTTATTGGCTTTAGGTGATGCTTTTTATGGTGATAAAAACCAAAATGAAGCTTATGCAGCATATAGAAATGCCGCAAATGCAGATGCTTCTTTATTGAGAGCTAAATTACAATTAGGAGTTTTATTAAAAGGAGCTAAAGCGTACACAGAAGCTAAAAATGCTTTAGATAAAGTTTTGGCTGAAAATCCTAATTATGGTCCTGTTTATCGTGAATTAGCTGAAACTTATTTTGGAATTGCTTTAGCAGATAAATCTAAATACAAAGAGTATACAGCTAAAGCTTTAGAAAGCTATGAAAAATACATGAGTTTGACAGATTATTCTTTGGCTTCACGTATGCGCCATGCAGATTTCTTGATTGTTGCAAAAGATTACAAAGCTTTAGAAAAGGAAGCTCTTGAAATGAAAAAATTGGATAATGTAAATCCAAGAATTCTTCGTTATTTAGGATATTCTTCTTATGAAAATGGTAATATTGATGAGGCTATTGCTGCTTTAAAAGATTTTACATCAAATCCTAAAAACAAAATTATTGGTCGTGATTACTTGTATTTAGGTATGGCTCAACTTAAAAAGGCTATCCCAGCTACTTCAGGTGATGCAAAGCCAGTGATTGATGATGTTTTGTATAAAACAGCTGTTGCAAATTTTCAAAAAGCAGT
Organism: Flavobacterium terrae; assembly: GCF_900142035.1. Taxonomy (GTDB): domain Bacteria; phylum Bacteroidota; class Bacteroidia; order Flavobacteriales; family Flavobacteriaceae; genus Flavobacterium; species Flavobacterium terrae. Next base: position 963,513 of record NZ_FQZI01000001.1, read on the forward strand.
TAATTTAGATAAGCCTATGGCTAATGAATTAAATGACATAGGAAAAGTATATTTTGACCAAAAGTTATATAAATATGCAGCTGGGATTTATGAAGTAGCTACTTCAAATCCAAACTCACAAAATTATTTGTATGATAATTTCTTTTTAGGATATTCTTTATATTTTGAATATGCTGGTGAAGATGTGAAAAAGGCAGATGTTGTTGAAGCTCTAAAAAAAGCAGATGTTGCTTTTGCTAATGTAACTTTAGCTTCTCCAACAACTCAAGATGCTCATATTTATAGAGCTAGAGTGAATGGAGTATTAACAGATGCTGCTGCTAAAGACCAAATGGCAAAGAGCTATGAAGAGTTTGTAAAAGTTGTTACAGACAAAGGTCCTGAAACAGTTGAAAAGAATAAGAGTAAATTTGTTGAGGCTTATCAAGAATTGGCTAGATATTATTCAAAAACAGATAAGGCTAAATCGAATGATTATATCGCTAAAGCTTTAGCTCTAGAGCCTACAAATGCAGATACTTTAAATCTTCAAAAAGCTTTAAAATAATTTTAAAACCGCTTCTTTTAAGAAGCGGTTTTTTTATGACAATTTTAAATATTCTTTTTAGTTTATTTGTTTCAAAGACTTATTTTCTAAAAGGTTAAAAATGTTTAATGTAAGATTTGAATTGACTATCTTTGCACCCCAATAATTTAGAATTTTACAACAATGCTTGAAAAACATACACAGTTGGCTGTTGAAAAGGGAGAAATGCTTCCCTTAATGGAAGAGTTTTATACTATTCAAGGTGAAGGATATCATACAGGTACAGCTGCGTATTTTGTTCGAATAGGCGGTTGTGATGTTGGGTGTCACTGGTGTGATGTAAAAGAAAGCTGGAATGCAGAACTTCACCCTCCTACCCATATAGAAAAAATTGTGTCTAATGCTAAAAAGTACGCTGAAACAGTAGTTGTAACTGGTGGGGAGCCATTGACTTGGGATATGTCACAGTTGACTACTAAACTTAAGGAAGCAAACTTAAGAGTGCATATTGAAACTTCGGGAGCTTATAGTGTCACTGGGACATGGGATTGGTTTTGCTTATCTCCCAAAAAAACAAAACTACCCGTAGACGATGCATATGCTATTGCAGACGAATTAAAAGTTATTATTTATAATAAACACGACTTCATTTTTGCAGAAGAACAGGCAGAGAAGGTTAATAATAAAGCAATCTTATTTTTGCAACCAGAATGGAGTAAGAGGGATGAAATAACTCCACTAATTGTGGATTATGTTATGAGTAATCCAAAATGGCGAGTTTCACTTCAAACACATAAATATTTAAATATCCCTTAATGAAGAATATTGTTTTACTTTTCTTGTTGGCATTAAATTCATTTTCTGCTATAGGTCAAATTCAAGGTGAAGATGAAGTTTATCTTAATGGAGATTTAATTCAACCGAAATTTAATGGTGGAGGAATTGAGTTATTTAGCAATTATATTTACAGCAAAATTGATAAAACAAAAATAAAACAGGCCGGTAGGGTTGTTTTTACATTTGATATAATTACTACAGGAGAAATAAAAAATATTAGAATTGTTGAATTCAAAGATATGGACTTTGCCGCCGAAGTAATAAAAGTATTAAAAGAAGCTCCAATTTGGCAACCCGCAATGAGAGGAGGTAAGCCAGTGTCTATTAATTTGAAATTTCCAGTTGAATTCAAATATAAAGAATGATAATTTTTAAAAATTAACATAATGTTTTGTTTTTAATAAAAAAAAATTTACATTCGCATATTATATACTTTTTTGCCCCAATAAAAAAGCTTTACTTACTTTGTTTTGGTTGTTTTTAGAAACCTATAAATACCACGACATATGAAAAAACTTCTGATTCTTATAGTAACATTATTTGTTGCTCAGATAAGCTTAGCACAATCACCAATGAGTGTTGTTAATAAAACGGCTGTAATTCCTTTTGAAAATGTAGAAAATCAACCAATCTTTCCAGGCGGAAATAACGAATTTATTAAATTTGTTGGAAAAAACTTCAGAGTCCCTGAAGTTGAAGATTTAAGAGGAGTTTTAAAAGTTACTTTTGTCATAGAAACAAATGGTTCGATAAGCGATGTTAAAGTTGTCAATGATTTGGGACATGGGACCGCTGAAGAGATTAAAAGAGTTTTGTCATTATCACCTAAATGGACAGCTGGAGATCATGAAGGAAAACCAGCAAGAGTTCTTTTTACCTTGCCAATAACTATTAGAAACTAACTAGCCTTAAAAAGCAAATAAATGATACCCACAAAATTAATTTTTGTGGGTATTTTATTAAAAATCAGTCTGTTAATTGCATTTCATCGATTTTTTTGTGCATTTCATCAAAATCAATTGTATTATTGTTGTCTAGTTTTATTAGCTGGAAAAAGTAACACAAAATTGATTAGAGTATGAAAAAAATTGCTATTTTAATTTTATCTTTTTTATGTATTAACCTAGTTTTTTCCAATAAAATTGATAAAAGCGTTGAGGCTCCAATACCTTTCGAATCTGTAGAGGTTAAGCCAATGTTTCCAGGAGGAATAACTGAGTTTATGAGATTTGTGATGAAGAACTACCAAGTTCCTGAAGAGGAAGAAGGAGGAGGTGCAACAGGAGTTGTACAAGTAAGTATAATTATTGGTGCAGATGGAACAATAAGTAATGTTGATATACTTAAAGATGTTGGAAATGCGGGGAAAGAAATAAAAAGAGTCTTATCAAAATGTCCTAAATGGACACCTGGAAGACAAAAAGGACAAAATGTTCCTGTAGTTTATAACTTTCCAATTACAATTAAATAAAGAAAATCCCGAATTGATGTTCGGGATTTTTTATTTTTACGTTGTTAAAAATAATTTATGAAATCCTTTTTTCAATTAGATAATTCAATTACTTTTTTAAATCATGGTTCATTTGGGGCTTCTCCAAAACTAATTTTTGAAGAGTATCAACGTTTTCAAAAAGAACTTGAAAATGATCCTGTCAATTTTATTGTTGTTAAACAATCTCAATATTTAAAGGATGCTAAAAAATCTCTAGCAGAGTTTATCCATTGCAGAGAAAAAGATTTTTTCTTTATTCCCAATCCAACTGTTGCCATAAACACTATAATGAGAAGCTTGAATCTTCAACCTGGAGATGAAATTCTAGCTACTAATCATGAGTACGGAGCCATGGATAGAACATGGAATTTTTTCTGTAAAAAAACAGGTGTCAAATATATTCGTCAAAATATAACTTTGCCAGTTCAATCTAAAGAACAACTCCTAGAAGAATTTTGGAAGGGTTATAGTGATAAAACTAAAGTAATCTTCTTAAATCATTTCTCTAGTGCAACGGCTTTAATTTTTCCAGTTAAAGAAATTTGTGATAAAGCTCAAGAACTCGGATTGATAACAATCGTTGATGGTGCGCATGTTCCAGGACATATTGATTTGAATATTTCAGAATTAAATCCTGATTATTATACTGGGACATTGCATAAATGGATGTTAGCCCCTAAAGGAAGCTCATTTTTATATGTGAAAGAAGAATTTCAAAATGATTTAGACCCTTTGGTGGTGAGTTGGGGTTATGAAAGTTTAGCGCCTAGTGATAGCCAATTTCTAGATTATCATGAATATCAAGGTACAAATGATATAGCTCAATATTTGTGTACGCCAACTGTAATCAGTTTTTTAGAGGAAAATAATTGGAAAGAAGTTTCAAAAAAGTGCAAACAAATAGTCTTTGAAAATTATCAGCGTTTTTGTGATTTATTGGGTACTCAACCAATTTGTCCAATTACAGATGAATTTTTAGGACAAATGGCAAGCGTTCCAGTTAAAACAGATCAACCAGTTGAGTTAAAAGCACTTCTTTACGATAAGTATAAGATTCAGGTTCCAGTTATGCCTTTAAATGGAAATATCTTCATCAGATATTCTATTAATGGCTATAACTCACAAGAAGATTTGGATAAGTTGTATAAGGCATTAGAAGAGATTATTGCTACAACTGATTTGATAAAAAAATAGCCCAGATGGAAGTGGCATCCTTTTATTGTAGTCTCAGGTGTTACACTTAGCTTGTTGAAGTGTTCTCGAAGACTACAATAAAAGATATAACGGACAGCTGGAAAAAGCTCCTAATATAATCTCGCTAAATAATCAAAATGTTTTCCTTCGTGAATTAATTCACATTGCAAGCCATTAGCATGACAAGCATTTTGGAGCGTGTTGTAATCTAAATATAGCCAAGGAAATGATTTTTCGGTTTCACCTTTATAATGTACAGTAAAAGTTAATTCACCATAATAACCATTTGCAGGAACTTCATAGGCTCCATCTTCATCTTGATCATACATATAAATCAAATCGGAAGAATCAATTAATATTTGACCATTATCTGAAAGTAATGATTTCAGTTTTTGAAGAAATTTAGAAGTTTCCTTTAGCGTTCCAAAGATTCCTGTGCCGTTCATTAATAATAAAATGGTATCAAACTTTTTAGAATTGTCTACATTTAAAATGTCAGCAACGAATGCTTTTTGAACACCTCTCAATGTACAAGCCTCAATAGCATTCTGTGAGATATCTATAGCGGTCACATCAAGTCCTTTTTCTTGTAAATAAAGAGCATGACTTCCAGCTCCGCAACCTACATCAAGAATTTTGCCTTTAGAGAGTTGCAAAGCCTTTTGCTCAATTTCAGGCATGTTTTTAAAGGAACGAAATAAATAGTCAACAGACATTTCATCTGCTTCAGATATATTAGTTTCAGTAATTAAGTTTTTAGGTGAATTATTGGTTTGATAATCTAATATAGCTTTGCCGAAAAGATCTTTCATTTTAAGTTTATTTGATGATTCGATTATTTGTTGATTCGTTTTCTATAATTTTGCGTTTCATTTATTAAATAAACAAATTGACAAATCCTCAAATCAACATATTACAAAAGTTAGCCAAAGATAAGCATAACGAAAACAAAAAGTATTTTGATAAGCTGAAAAAGAAAGCTCCTAAAAATATTGATTATGTAATGCAGGAGTTGCATGAGGCCGAATTTAAAAGAACAGATTGCTTAGAATGTGCTAATTGTTGTAAAACAACTGGTCCATTATTCACTTCTGTAGATATTGAACGAATAGCTAAACACTTTCGTTTAAAACCACAGCAGTTCATAGATCAGTATTTAAAAATAGATGAGGATAATGATTATGTATTACAAAGCGTCCCTTGTACGTTTTTGGACAATGAAAATTACTGCATGATTTATGATGTTCGTCCAAAAGCTTGTCGGGAATTTCCCCATACTGATAGGAAGAAATTTCAGCAAATTTCAAATCTGACATTAAAAAACGTTGCTATCTGCCCAGCCGCTTATAATATTGTAGAAGAAATGAAAAAGAAAATGCCTCTTTAAAGTGGCATTTTCTTTTTTAGGATAGTAGCCTGAGCGAAATCTAAGTGTTATTTATAGATTAGATATTTTTCTCTCATTGTTTTAAAGTCTTCTAACCCTTTTTCCCATGACTTTCTAATTTCGGTTTCAGAAACTCCACTTTCAATTTGTTGCTGTAATTTTTTGGTTCCAGCTAATTTGATAAAGAAATCGTTAAAGAAAGGGTTTTTAGTTTCTGAGTTTTCTTTATAAGCTTTAATTAGCCATTTCAATTCAAGACGATTTACTTTTTCAATTTTTGTCAAATCTTCTCCAAAGCATTCTTTTCCGTTCCAAACAGGATCTTTAGCGCCAAAATTTGGTTTAGGAGTAAAGCTAAAACCAGTATTCTTTAAATAAGGTGATCCGTAAATCTGAAATTGCATTTCTGTGCCTCTACCAACACTTATGTTAGTGCCTTCAAAAAGACACAAGCTAGCATATAAGTTTATGGCTTGTGAGTTTGGTAAGTTGGGTGATGGTTTTGCTAGTAAGTCATATTGCATATTTCTATTGTAATTCAAACAAGTAATAATTTCTAGTTTACATTGTTTCACTTGCTCTGAGCTTGTCGAAGGGTTTAACCATTTTTCTCCATTGATCATTTTAGCGTATTCGCCAATTGTCATCCCGTGAAGAATTGGTATTTGGTGCATACCTACGAAACTAGTGTGTTCTTTTTCTAAAATTGGTCCATCAACTATGCCGCCATTTGGATTCGGTCGATCTAAAACAATTAATGGAATATTGTTTTCCGCGCAAGCTTCCATTACATAATGTAAAGAAGATATATAGGTGTAGAATCTCGCACCTACATCTTGTAAGTCAAAAATCATAACATCAATTCCTGCTAATTGCTCTGGTTTTGGTTTCTTGTTGTTTCCGTATAAAGAAACTATTGGTAAACCAGTTTTGGTGTCTTTACCATCTTTTATTAATTCACCAGCATCTGCCGTTCCTCGAAAACCATGTTCTGGAGCATATATTTTTTGTAGATTGATTTTCTTTTCGATTAAAAAATCTACCAAATGAGTTTTATTAGAAAGTATTCCGGTTTGATTGGTAACTATACCAACTTTTTTGTCTTTTAGGATTGGTAAGTAAGCTTGAGAATTATCGGCACCAGTTTTAATAGGTTCTGATATTTTAATTTCTTTAGTTTCTACAGATGTCTGATTAGAGATTTCTTCTGTCTTTTTGCAATTTCCACACGAAATCATTGTTAAAAACAAGAATAAAAATGTATTTTTGACACCAACGATTGTATTTATACGTCGAATAGAGAATCTGTAAATCATCATCTTTTGAATTTAGAATATTTTATTGCCCGAAGGTTAACAAGGGCTAAAGACCATAAAAGTAATATATCTTCGCCAATTATAAAAATTGCGATAGCTGCTATTGCTATAGGGTTAATTATGATGATTGTTTCCGTAGCAACTGGGATTGGTCTTCAAAATAAAATACGTCAAAAAATCGCGGCATTCAATGGACATATTGTTATTTCAAATTTTGATGACAATCAATCTGAGGTAAGTGTTAATCCTGTTTCAACTAACCAAGACTTTTATCCAAAGTTTAAATCGGTTCAAGGTATAAATCATATTCAAGCGGTTGCTAGTAAAGCTGGAATAATAAGAACAGAAAAGTCTTTTGAAGGAATTGTATTCAAAGGAGTTGGTAAGGACTACAAATGGGATAATCTAACAGAGTATTTAGTAGAAGGAAGAATTCCTAATCTTAAAGAAGAATTAAACCCCGAAATAATAATATCAGAATACTTAGCAAATCGACTTGAATTAAAACTTGGTGATAAGTGTAATACTTTCTTTATGAAAGAAGGAGGTAATCAGCTTCCAAACCTTAGGGTCTTTAAAATAGTAGGTATTTATAATTCAGGATTTCAAGAATTTGATGCTACTTTCTTATTGGGGGATATTCGTCATATACAAAAAATGAACAAATGGAAACCTACAGAAGTAGGTTCTTTTGAGGTTTTTCTGGATGACTTTAATAAAATTGAGCAAAAAGGGGCAGAGGTTTATAATAACTCTCAAAATAAAGAAGATGCTTCTAAAACTTTAGATACTCAAACCATTTCGCAGAAATACTTCTACATTTTTGAATGGCTAAAACTGTTTGACTTTAATATATTAGTAATTCTTTCTATCATGATAGTTGTGGCAACTATAAATATGGTTGTAGCATTACTGGTTTTGATTTTGGAAAGAACACAAATGATTGGTATACTAAAATCAATAGGTGCAAATAACTGGACAGTTAGAAAAATATTCTTATTTAATGCTTTGTACTTAATTGCTCAAGGGCTTCTTTGGGGTAATGTTATAGGTGTTGGATTGTTGCTTATTCAGAAGTACTTTGGTATAGTCAAGCTTAATCCAGAAAATTACTATGTAGACACAGCGCCTGTAGATATTAATCTATGGTATATATTCTTGTTGAACTTAGGTACTGTTATAGTTTGTTTCCTTGTGTTACATATACCTTCTCACATCATTACTAAAATTTCTCCAGTAAAAGCTATCAAGTTTAGTTAGTTTTAAATCTCATTTAATTTTTATTTCATTGCGTGCCCCTTCGGGTCGGGCTTTCCGCTGTATCTTTAATACGGTCATTTCGGCTACGCTCAATGACCGTATTAAAGGATGTCGCTTCTATCCCTCACGCGATACATCTATATAGTATAGAAAAAGCTGTACCTATATATAGTATAGAATAGCTAAACCACAGAAGTTGCAGAAAAATCCGACTGCTTAAAAAAACTTTCAAAGCTAACTTATTGACGGTCAGAAGAACTGTAAAAAACTTCAAAAAAAGTTTTGCAAAAGGCTTGTGTAATTGAAAAAAGGTGGTACTTTTGCACCCGCATTGAACAACGAGTGACATGCAAAACAAGCGAAGTTCTTTATCATAGTGTTAAAAAATCTTTAAGTGATTGAGTTTAAAGCGAGAGTGAAAAACTTAAAAAAAAATTGCAAAAAGATTTGGAGATAAGAAAATAAAGATGTTATCTTTGCACCCCGCAACGGAGAGGTTCTTAAGGATATTGATAATTAAAACGGACTGAAAATTTTCTCAAAAAAAAGTTTCAAAAAGTTTTGGTAAATAGAAAAAGAGTTCTTACCTTTGCACCCGCAAAAACAACGAAAGAAGTTAAGCGAGAAATAAGAAGAAACGTTCATAGACATATTGGATTGACAGCCGC
>NZ_FQZI01000004.1 GCF_900142035.1 Flavobacterium terrae
GCGGCTGTCAATCCAATATGTCTATGAACGTTTCTTCTTATTTCTCGCTTAACTTCTTTCGTTGTTTTTGCGGGTGCAAAGGTAAGAACTCTTTTCTAATCTCGCAAATAATTCTTGATTTATTTTTTGTCTTTTTTCAAAGATTAAAACCTTTATTACTTACTCAATATTTCAAATGAACTTCACTTCGTTTGCGGGGTGCAAAGGTAAAAACTCTTTTCTTATTTACCAAAACTTTTTGAAACTTTTTTTTGAGAAAACTTTCAGTCCGTTTTTGTTGTCAATATCTCTTAAGAACCTCTCCGTTGCGGGGTGCAAAGATAACATCTTTATTTTCTTATCTCCAAATCTTTTTGCAATTTTTTTTTAAGTTTTTCGCTCTCGCTTTAAACTCAACCACTTAAAGATTTTTTAACACTATGATAAAGAACTTTGCTTGTTTTGCATGTCACTTGTTGTTCAATGCGGGTGCAAAAGTACCACCTTTTTTCAATTACACAAGCCTTTTACAAAACTTTTTTGCAAGTTTTTTACAGTTCTTCTGACCGTCAATAAGTTAGCTCTGAAAGTTTTTTTAAGTCCTCAGATTTTACTGTAACTTTTACTGGTTTAACTCTCCTATACTATATATATGTATACTTATATCTTATTATATATAGTATACGCGTGAAGGATGGAAGCGGCATCCTTTTATTTGCTGACTGAGGTGTCACACTGAGCTTGTCGAAGTGCTCTCGAAGGTAGCAAATAAAAGATACAGCGGAAAGCCCGACCCGAAGGGACACGCACTGAAATAAAAAACACCTTATATATAATATGTATACATAATAAAGAATATACCTATATATATTGTATGTATTTTATGAATGGCATATATTTGCGCTTCTAAAAAATGTATAATGATTAAGATTACTTTACCAGACGGTTCGGTTAGAGAGTACGCAAGTGGTGTTACTCCTATGGATGTGGCTAAATCTATTAGTGAAGGTTTAGCAAGAAATGTGATTTCGGCTTCTTTTAATAATGTAACTATTGAAACCGAAACCCAATTGACGACCGATGGTACGCTTACATTATTTACATGGAATGATGCAGATGGTAAAAAAGCATTCTGGCATTCGACTTCGCACGTGATGGCTCAAGCTCTTGAAGAATTATACCCTGGAATCAAATTAACTATTGGTCCAGCTATCGAAAGAGGTTTTTATTATGATGTAGATTTTGGCGATAAAAAGATTACTGATGCTGATTTTAAAAAAATAGAAGATCGAGTTTTAGAGATTGCTCGTGAGAAACATGATTTCAAAATGCGTTCAGCTACAAAAGCAGAAGCATTAGAATTATATAAAGACAATGAATTCAAAACTGAATTGATTCAGAACCTAGAAGATGGGACAATCACTTTTTGTGATCATTCTACTTTTACTGATTTATGTCGTGGTGGACACATCCCTAATACAGGAATTATTAAAGCAATGAAAATTCTTTCGGTTGCTGGTGCTTACTGGAGAGGTGATGAGAAAAACAAACAGTTAACTCGTGTGTACGGAATTTCGTTCCCGAAACAAAAAGACTTAACTGACTATTTAGAATTACTAGAAGAAGCTAAACGTCGTGACCATAGAAAATTAGGAAAAGAATTAGAGTTATTCCATTTCTCACAACGTGTAGGTCAAGGATTACCATTATGGTTACCAAAAGGAGCTGCTTTACGTGATCGTTTAGAACAGTTTTTGAAAAAAGCGCAGAAAAAAGCTGGATATGAGCAGGTAGTTTCTCCACACATTGGTCAAAAAGAATTATATGTGACTTCTGGCCATTATGCAAAATACGGAGCCGACAGCTTTCAGCCAATTCACACACCAGCAGAAGGTGAAGAGTTTTTATTGAAACCAATGAACTGTCCACACCACTGTGAAATTTACAATGCAAGACCTTGGTCATATAAAGACTTACCTAAGCGTTATGCTGAATTTGGTACTGTATACCGTTATGAACAATCGGGTGAGTTACACGGATTGACTCGTGTAAGAGGATTTACTCAGGATGACGCACACTTATTTTGTACACCAGATCAATTAGATCAAGAGTTTAAAAATGTAATTGACCTTGTATTATATGTATTCGGGTCACTAGGATTTGAAAACTTTACAGCTCAAGTATCTGTTCGTGATTTAAATAATCCTGATAAATATATAGGTAGCGTTGAAAACTGGGAAAAAGCAGAAAATGCAATTATCAGTGCTGCAAAAGACAAAGGCTTAAATTATGTTATTGAAGCTGGCGAAGCTGCTTTCTACGGACCTAAACTTGACTTCATGGTAAAAGATGCTTTAGGTAGAAGCTGGCAGTTAGGAACAATTCAGGTAGATTACAACTTACCTGAACGTTTTGACTTGACATATAAAGGAGCAGATAATGAATTACATCGTCCAGTGATGATTCACAGAGCACCTTTTGGTTCAATGGAACGTTTTATCGCTATTTTACTGGAGCACACAGGCGGAAATTTCCCACTGTGGTTAATGCCAGAACAGGCTATAATCCTGTCTTTGAGCGAGAAATATGAAAATTATGCGAAAAAAGTTTCAGATTTGCTAGAAAATCACGAAATTCGCGCCCTAATTGACAATAGAAACGAGACAATCGGAAAGAAAATCCGTGAAGCTGAAACAAAGAAATTCCCATTCATGCTGATTGTAGGGGAAGAAGAAGAGAAAAACGGAACGGTATCTGTTCGTCGTCACGGTCAAGAAGGAAAAGGAAATATTACGATTAAAATAGATGAGTTTGTTGCTCTTGTAAATGAAGAAGTAAGCAAGTCATTAAAGACATTTGAAGTTTAACTAAAAAATTAAGGTTATCGCAATCAGAAACAACAGAGGATTTCAACCTCGCGTAGAAAAAAAAGACGCACACAGAATAAACAATAATATTCGAGTGCCAGAAGTACGTCTTGTAGGAGAAAATGTAGAACCAGGAGTTTATAAAATTTCTGAAGCATTACGCTTAGCAGACGAATTTGAATTGGATTTAGTAGAGATTTCTCCAAACGCTGAACCACCTGTTTGTAAAATCATGGACTATAAAAAGTTCCTATATGAGCAGAAACGTAGAGAAAAAGAATTAAAGGCTAAATCTACTCAAATTACAATTAAAGAAATTCGTTTTGGTCCTCAAACAGATGAGCACGATTATGAATTCAAAAAGAAGAATGCTGAGAAATTCCTAAAAGATGGAGCTAAATTAAAAGCTTTCGTATTCTTTAAAGGACGTTCTATCATTTATAAAGAACAAGGACAAATCTTATTATTAAGATTAGCCCAAGATTTAGAAGAAGTAGGTAAAGTAGAAGCTATGCCTGTTCTAGAAGGAAAGAGAATGATCATGTTCATTACTCCGAAAAAGAAAAAGTAAGTAAGTTGAATTAAATAAATTTGGGAAATTATGCCTAAAATGAAAACTAAATCTAGTGCTAAGAAACGTTTTAAAGTTACTGGCTCTGGAAAAATTAAAAGAAAACACGCTTTTAAAAGTCACATTTTGACTAAAAAGTCTAAAAAACGTAAATTAGCGTTAACTCACTCTGCATTGGTTCACCAATCAGACGTGAAGAGTGTTAAAGAACAATTAAGAATTATCTAATTAGATACTCTTAATCAATTCTTTGGTTAAAACAATTTAATAACCCTGGGGTGGGCTTTTTTAAGAGTCTGATCAATTTCAGAACGCCTTACTTCAAAAAAAAGTAAAAATTATGCCAAGATCAGTAAATTCAGTTGCTAAAAGAGCAAGAAGAAAAAAGATAATGAAGCAAGCCAAAGGTTTCTTTGGTCGTAGAAAAAACGTTTGGACAGTTGCTAAGAATGCGGTTGAAAAAGCAATGCAATATGCTTACAGAGACCGTAAAGCTAAAAAGAGAAACTTCCGTGCTTTATGGATTCAACGTATTAACGCTGGAGCTCGTTTAGAGGGAATGTCATATTCTCAATTCATGGGTAAAGTAAAAGCTAACAACATCGAGTTAAATCGTAAAGTTTTAGCTGATTTAGCTATGAATCACCCAGAAGCTTTCAAAGCTATTCTTAACAAAGTAAAATAATAAACGTTTAACAATATATTTAACTTACTTATTTTAAAGATCCCGCTCGAAAGAGTGGGATTTTTTTATGAAATAAACTTTCATCAGAATATAAAATCCTTTAATTTGCAGGAAAAACAGATATATTCATATGCGCCATTTACTTCTATTTTCGGCATTACTTTTATTGGGTTGTAAAAAAGATAAAGAAACTTATTCTATAAACGCTCCAGTTGTAGAAGAACATATTGTTATAGATTCATTAGAAAATGAATCAGAGGAGATAGAAGATTTTACTGATTTTAAGTTCCCTGAAACTGGGAAAACTCCAGAAGATTTTATCAGAAACTCAAATTATGAAGTTACAGAAAGTACTGAAGATTATTTGAATGAGGATAATTACAAAGATATTGTACTAGTGATTCGTGAAAAAAATGACAAATATAGTAATCGAATTTTATTAGTATTAATTAAACAAAATAACGGAGAATATGAATTGATCGAAAAAAACAATCTTATTCTTGGACCTGAATACAACAGTGATGACTTTAAAATTAATGACGAAGAAACTGTTTCTATTTCCAATAAACTTTTATCAATAGAAACCTACTCAATTGGCCCTAAAGGAAATTTATCATTGCTTTTTGGTGTAGAAAATGAGAAACTTAAACTAAAAGAAGCTGAAACTTATAATCAAGGCGCTGGAGGTCAAACAACCATGACCTATTCAAGTAAAATAAATCTTGTTTCAATCACACAAGTAAATACAATGAAAGAAGATATGCCCAGCGAAACTACAGATTATAAATTCACTTATACATCTAGTTTTTCAGATTTTAATCCTGAGGATTTTGTGACTAAAATGTATGAAGCGCAACCAAGTGAATAACCTATAAAAAATAGACATTCCAGTTTTAGTTGTTAATTGTTCTAAAGCAAACCTTCTTAGTTTTGAATTTCAGTACTTTTATCAACAAATAATCGCATTTATGAAAACCAACGCTACATCAAAAAAATTACATCCACGTAACAAACACAATTCCAATTATGCTTTTCAAAAACTAATTGATACATATTCTGAATTGAAAAACTATGTTACGATTAATAAATACGGGAATGAAAGTGTAGATTTTGGAAATCCAGATGCAGTGAGAGCTTTAAACAAAGCTTTGCTAAAACACTTTTATGAAATCGAGTATTACGAAATTCCAAAAACCAATTTATATCCACCCATTCCAGGTAGAGCTGATTACATACATTATATAGCTGACCTTTTGGCAAAAAATAATTCAGGTGAAATTCCAAAAGGAAACAAAATTAAAGTTCTTGACATAGGAACAGGTGCCAATTGTATATATCCTATTATTGGTCAAAAAGAATACGGTTGGGATTTTGTTGCGACAGATGTTGACAAACAATCCATTAAAACAGCATCAGAAATTATAAATAATAACTTTAATTTAAATCAGCATATAGAAATTAGAATCCAAAATAATAAACGTTCAGTATTTAAAGGAATTATTACAGAGAAAGATTATTTTGATATTTCAATTTGTAATCCTCCATTTCATAATTCTAAAGAAGAAGCCAATAAAGGGACTTTAAGGAAATTAAAAAACTTAGGACAGAAAACAGAATCAAAACCAGTCCTTAATTTTGGTGGACAAAACAATGAACTCTGGTGTGAAGGTGGAGAAATGGCTTTTATTACAAATATGATTTACGAAAGTGTACATTTTAAAAATCAAGTAAAATACTTTACTACACTAGTGTCAAAAAAAGAAAATCTGAAATCCTTTTTTACAGTTTTGAAAAAAACACAAGCTACATATGAGGTTATAGATATGGAACAAGGAAATAAAATTAGCCGAATATTAGTATGGAACTTTTAGAAAATAGACATTCCTGTTTTAGTAGTTAATTGCTCCAAAGCATACATCCCTAATTCTGAATTCCCGTTTGAATTTAATCTTGGACTCCAAGTAGAGACTATAAACTGCTTTGGCAATAAAGCAACAATACCTCCCCCTACACCACTTTTACCGGGTAATCCTACACGATAAGTAAACTCACCAGATTCATCATAAAATCCGCAGGTTTGCATTAAAGCATTCATTCTTTTAACCTGACTTTGGTTTAATATTAATTCACCTGAAGAAGTTAAACCTTGGTTTGCAAAAAAGAAGAAAGTCTTAGTTAATTCAGAACAAGACATAGCTATTGAGCATTGATGAAAGTAAAAATCTAAAACCTCATCAACATCATTATTAATATTACCAAAGGACTTCAAAAAATTTGCTAAAGCAGCATTTCTAAACCCAGTATCTTTTTCAGATTGTGCAACTTTATAATCAAAATTAATGTCTGCAATACCAGAGCAATTTCGAATAAAGCCTAAAAAATCCTCCTTGGGATTTTTTAATTCAGTAATTAACATATCTGCAATTACTAATGCCCCAGCATTAATAAAGGGGTTACGAGGAATCCCTTTTTCGTATTCTAATTGTACCAAAGAATTAAATGGATTACCAGAAGGTTCTACCCCTACTCTCTCCCATATTTTTTCACCCAATAATGAATAGGCTAATGCAACACTAAGCGCTTTTGAAACAGATTGAATCGAAAAACGTTCATGAACATCACCTATACCAAATTCTTCTCCAGAAATGGAGGTTAGATAGATTCCAAATTTATCAGGATTAACATTAGCTAGTTCAGGAATATAATTTGCAATTTCCCCTATTTTAGGTTGCAATTTTGATTCGGTATAAATATCTTGAAGAACTTTATCAAACATTAATTTTATGTTTTTTGATGTTTTTTCTTAGCAGCTGGGAAAAGAATATTATTAAGAATTAATCTGTATCCAGGAGAGTTTGGGTGCAAATCTAAAACAGTTGGCTCATCTCCCACTTTGTGCTGATAATCTTCAGGGTCATGGCCTCCATAAAAAGTAAAAAAACCTTTCCCTTTTTGAGAATGAATATATCTTGCTTCACCATTAACTTGACATTCTCCCATTACTAAAACATTTGATTTTATTAAATCTCTATCAAATGCAGTACTTTGCCCCATAAATCCTTTAACTAATTGAGTATGATTTTGACACAACATACTTGGAATTACATCCCATTTTGCAGAAAATTCCATTAATGTAAAATAATCTTTTTCAAAGGGAACGCCTCTTTTTTCGGTCATATCAATACTCGAAAACTCATATTTCTCAGGCCTTCTTTCCAAAATAAAATCTTTAAATGCAAAAGTCCTTGAATAATCAATCTTTAATTGATAATTTGCCTCACTTCCGTCACCATCAAACATAGTTTCACAAATATCTACGCCCTCTGCAGACAAGGCAATATCAAAACTATCTGTCGCAGAACACATCGCAAACATAAAACCACCACCTATTACGAAATCTCTAATTTTCTTAGCAACTCCAAGCTTTTCTTGTGATACTTTTTGATAACCTAGTTTATGAGCTAAAAGTTCTGCATCTTTTTTTTGTTCAATATACCATGGCATATTTCTGTAAACACCATAAAACTTACCGTATTGACCGGTAAAATCTTCGTGATGTAAATGCAACCAATCATATAAAATTAATTGATCACTCAAGACCTCTTCATCATAAATTTCTTTATAAGGAATTTCGGCATATGTTAAAACCAAAGTTACCGCATCATCCCATGGTTGTTTCCCTTTTGGTGTATATACTGCTACTTTAGGAGCTTTCTCTAAAATAACTGTTTCCATATTTTGTGAAGGGCTGGCAATTTCGGCAAGAATTTGGCTTGCTTCAGTATCAGATAGAATCTCAAAAGAAACTCCACGTATCTGACATTCTTTTCTTATTTCTGAAACATCTGGAAGTAAAAATGATCCTCCTCTATAATTAAGAAGCCAACTAGCCTTGTATTGTTTTTCTAGTGTCCAATAAGTTATTCCATAAGCTTTTAAATGATTCTTTTGAGAAGTCTCATCCATGGGCAACAAAATATAATTTGCCTTTGCTACTAGACAACTAATAAATAAAAAAAACAATAGGTATTTAAATCTCATTTTCTGTTTATTTCTATCCAAATATAAACAGTTATTTTTTATAAAAATGTTATTGGATTACTAAAAAACGTTCAAAATGAACGAATTTGATATCATCTAAAACTCAAATGAAGAATTTAGTTTTATTATAAAACTAAATCATCAACTCCTATCAATTTATTTTGTATTGCATAAACTACTAATCCAGCAACATTCTTAGATTCTGTTTTTAATAACAAATTATTTCTGTGACCTTCAACTGTTCTTGGACTTATAAAAAGTTTATCAGCAATTTCATGTGTGTTTAATTGCTTACAAATTAGCATTAAGACTTCTTTTTCTCTGTTTGTAAGGTAATCTTCATCAAACATACTCTTGTTGTGTTTTGTAGTATTACTTACAATTCCTTCTTGAATAATTTTTAAAACCTGATCGTTATAATAAACTCCTTTTTGGTAAACTTCATTAATAGTTTTAATCATAACTAAAGGAGTAGTATTTTTAACTAGATAGGAAGCTGCTCCTATATTTATCATGTTCGCTATAAAAGATTTTGAATCATAACTTGTCAATGCAATTATTTTAACCTCAGGAAATTCTTCCATTATTATTCTTGTCGCTTCAACACCATTAAGTAGAGGCATTTTTAAATCCATCATTATGATATCTGGATGAATTGTACTTTCTCTCAAAAAAGAAACCAATTCTTTACCATTAGAAACTTCAAAAATTATCTCAAAATTTTCTTCTCTTTCAAGCAAAAATGAAATCCCTTTTCTAAACAAGACTTCATCATCGGCTAAAATTATTTTAATTTTATTTTTCATTTTAAAAATTAAAAACTACTTGTGTTCCTTTGTCAACCTCTGAATATATATCTAAATCTCCACCAAGAAAACTAACACGGCTTTCTATATTTTTCATACCTAAACCTTTTTGATTCTCTATTTTTTTTAAATCAAAACCTTTCCCATTATCAGAAAACTCACAATATGTAATACCATTTTTCTCTTCAAAAGAGAGATTAATTTTAGTAGAATTACCGTGTTTTATTGAATTATTAAATAATTCTTGAACTATTCTAAACACATGTAAATGTCTAAAAATATCGGCATCATTAAAATCGACACTGTTTTTATATTCAATTTCAATAGATTTAGCACTATTAATTTCAAAACATAATTCTTCAATCCCTGCGTGTAGACCAAATTTTTCAAGTACTGGTGGTAATAAATCATGAGCAATTCTTCTTGAACTATCCAATGCTTTAGTAGTAAGATTTATAATGCTTGTAGAAATTTCTTCAATTTCAGTTTTAGAGAGATCTTTTGCAGTTAATAAATGACTGTTAAGAGAAACTATATTTAGCTTTGAACTAATAGCATCATGTAAATCTTGGGCTATACGCTTTCTCTCTTCTTCTTGAGTAACTAAAATGGAATGGAGTAACTCTTTTTGGTAATTGATCTCCATATTTTTCTTTTCTATTTCCTTTTGGATTATTTTTTTCCGTGAAAAATAGAAAAACAAAACAAGCACCATTGCCATCAATAAGAAGGCACTAAAAGTGTAAATTATCGCACTAATGAGTTCGTTTTGTTCTATAGGTGAATTATTCATTTCTCAAAATTAAATTGTCTTTTGGCAAGCCTTTTTTCAACTCAAAAAGAATAAACAGTTGATATATCACATACAAGAAAGCATTAAGAATCCAAGTAACAGTATTTAACTCTGGACTCAAGTAAACCATCAAATTACCGGACAAGAATAGTATGGTACTTCCAAAGAGATACAATAAAATCCCCACGTTTATGTAATAAAATTCCTTTTTCTCATTTAACAAATTATATAAATGAAATACCGCATAAACAATTAATAAAAAAGAAGTTATAAATATTTCAAATAGATTAAATTTCCAAAAAAGACTACAATCCAACGCATATTGCACTCCCAGCGTAAAAAAGCAAAATACAAAACCAGCTTTTATAATTTTTTTTTGATCGTTCTTAAAATTAAGCTGTAGATAAAAAAAGCTTAAAAATATAAACTGAAGTATAAAGTAAAAATGTGACATATATAAATTGTTTTTTTGCAATTTTAACAACACAAAACTTGACATCTGTATTAAAAACATTATCACAGTATAAATAGTAAATATCTTGTAGGCTTTTCCATTTTTTGGAAAGCCTACAGAGAGAATTATAGTATTTAAAAATAATAACACATAACCTAAATCACCAATAATTTCTAAAATCATTTTCTATCTTTGAGCAATAAAAAGGTTATTTCCTAAAATATATAGGCAAGAATTTCCAAATTATTATTTTTAAAAAAGTTAATAGTTATTTACTTTAGAGTATAAAGAGGGCTATTAACATCACATGTTGTTGGACATGGTCTTGTAAAGTCATAGATGAATTCCTGTTTTTCATCATTGATTAAATCATTCCCATCTTTATCTACACCTACCAACATTAATTTATTCACTCCTTCTTCATCAACACCAATATATGCACGGATATCAACTACACCTTCATAAGCAAAAAGCTCTGTAATATCGACTTGAGGAATCAAGTGTGCTTTAACAGTATTTTCAGGGTTTGATCTCCAATTAGTAGCCCATTGTTGAGCACATTCTAATGAAATTACATTTTCTTCAATTCCAACTTTTTCAGACATGTTTATTAGTTTTTTTAGTTTATAAAATTTTTCTTACTAAAATAAGCATCTATAAAATAGCTTTTTTAATTATTTAACAAAAATAATACTATAATTTTATAAAAAAAGTAAACAACTAAAAACAGGTATAAATACCTATACTTTTTTTTTAGTTAAACAATAAATTAGCAATATCAAAAACTCTAACTAAAAAAATATGTCTACAGAACCTTTTATTGGGGAAATTAAAATTTTAGCATTTGATTTTGCTCCAAGATATTATGCAAATTGCGCAGGTCAAATTATGAGCATTGCACAAAATACAGCTCTTTTTTCTCTACTAGGAACAACTTATGGAGGAAATGGTCAAACCACTTTTGCATTGCCTGACTTAAGAGGAAGAATGCCTGTAGGCCAAGGAACTGGTCCTGGTCTACCAAGTTACATTATGGGCCAAACGAGCGGAAGTACTACTGCTACTTTATTAACTCAAAACATGCCAATTCATAATCATGCTGCAACAGGAATTAATGTTAGAATACCTGTTACTGCTGCAAGTGAAGATTCAGCAGCAACCAATAATTATATTGGTAATGCTGTAAATGACACTTTTGGTCCACAAGCATCTGCAACAAATTCATTGGGATCTCCTGTTGTATCAGGTTCTACAGGCATGGCTGGAGGTAGTCAGCCTTTTTCAATAGTAAACCCTTATATAACAATTAATTATTCTATTGCACTACAAGGAATTTTCCCATCAAGAAATTGAAAAAAAACATATATTTGTGTAACAATCAAATACTAAACAAACTTAAAATTATGTCTACAGAACCTTTTATTGGAGAAATCAAAATTTTTGGTTTCAATTTTGCGCCTGTGAGTTATGCTCTTTGTCAAGGTCAAATCATGAGTATTGCACAAAATACTGCTTTATTTTCATTACTAGGAACAACTTATGGTGGAAACGGGCAAACCACCTTTGCATTACCTGATTTAAGAGGCCGTATGCCAATTGGCCAAGGCCAAGGCCCTGGATTACCAGTTTATACCATGGGTGAAATAGGCGGAAGTACGAATGCTACTTTATTAACTCAAAACATGCCAATTCATAATCATGCCGCAACTGGAATTAACGTCAGAATTCCTGTTACATCTGCCAGTGAAGATTCAGCAGCGGCTAATAACTATATTGGTAATGCTGTAAACGACACTTTTGGTCCACAAGCATCTGCAACTGATTCTTTAGGGGCTCCAGTTGTATCAGGTTCAACAGCTTTAGCAGGAGGTAGCCAACCTTTTTCAATTTTAAATCCTTACCTAACAATAAATTATTCTATTGCTACACAAGGTATATTTCCATCAAGAAATTAATTGACTCAAAAATCAAATAAAAAAAATAAATTTAAAACTATGTCTACGGAACCTTTCATTGGCGAAATCAAAATTTTTGGTTTTAATTTTGCTCCTCAAAGCTATATGACTTGTCAAGGTCAAATTTTATCAATTGCTCAAAACACAGCGCTTTTTTCTTTGTTGGGAACAACATATGGAGGAAACGGGCAAACTACTTTTGCATTGCCTGATTTACAAGGACGAGTTCCTATTGGACAAGGAACTGGACCAGGACTACCAAACTACAATATGGGACAACGTAGTGGAGCAACAACTGCAACTTTGTTAACAGCAAATATGCCAATTCACAACCATGCTGCAACAGGAATTAATGTTAGAATACCTGTAACTGCTGCAAGTGAAGACTCTGCAGCAACCAACAATTACATAGGCAATGCCGTGAATGATACATTTGGTCCTAATCCATCAGCTAGTGATTCACTGGGTGCTCCAGTAGTT
Organism: Flavobacterium terrae; assembly: GCF_900142035.1. GTDB lineage: Bacteria > Bacteroidota > Bacteroidia > Flavobacteriales > Flavobacteriaceae > Flavobacterium > Flavobacterium terrae. Next base: position 12,632 of record NZ_FQZI01000004.1, read on the forward strand.
TCTGGATCAACTGCTATGGCCGGCGGAAGTCAACCCTTTTCAATTATGAATCCATATTTAACAATCAATTATTCTATTGCTATTTACGGAATTTTTCCTTCTAGGAATTAACAAATAAAGACAATCTAAATATTGTCAATAATAATAAATGAAAAAAATTGGACTTTTATTACCAAAATCAACTTACTATTCAACAATTGGATTTGACCTATTTGAAGGGCTTAAATCCAATTTAAAAAAAAATGGTTTAGAAGATTTAAAAATTGTAACTGAGAACATAGGATTTGGAGCCGATAAGCAACAATGTTATAGATCTGCAGAAAAATTGCTATTGGACGAAAGTGTCGATCTAGTAATTGCATATATTGGACATAGAATGGCTGAGTTATTACGTCCTTTGTTCTTAGCAACAAATAAAATTTTGATTGTACTTGATGCCGGTGCTAATATGCCACAAGAATGGTCTGTTTGTCCTAATATAATTTATCATTCTCTCCACAATTCTCTTGGTGCTTTTTTATCATCAAAATTAGCGGTTAAAAAAGGATACAAAACAGGTGGAATGATTACAGGTTATTATGATGGTGGTTATTTACAAACTTATAGTTTAGCTAAAAGTTTCGAAAATGAAGGTGGTACAATTTGTTTTAATCACGCAACAGGATATAAAGAAGAAGATTTTACAATGGAACCATTAACAGGGTTTTTAAATTCTTATCCTGATTCGGCTTTTTTATCATTATTTAGTGGTGATTACGTACAATGGTATTTTGAAAAAATAAAAGCTTTATTTAATGACACAAACATTCCTATTTTTTTAACACCATTTGGTTTTGAAGAAACAATGTTGAAAAATGTAATTTGCCCTAGTAATAATATTCATGGTATTGCTGCTTGGTCAAAAAACATTAACAATCCTGAAAATAAAATTTTTATTGAAGAAATAGAATCTTTAGGAAAAACTCCAAATATATTCACATTATTGGGTTGGGAAAGTGCAGTGTTAGTAAAAGAAATCATATCTCTTTCTGCAACAAACACAAATAACATCTCAAAAATAATTACTGAATTAAATGAATTTCAATTTAAAAGTCCACGCGGATTAGTAACATTTTATTCGAAACACAATCAAACCATAGCTCCTTTATACGAAGCTTCAATTGTACCTGATGATAATGGAAACTGTTCTGTAAAAATAAATTCAAAAATAGAAAATACTGACCAACATTTCGATGATTTATACAGCCATGAATTAGAAGGCGTGACATCAGCTTGGTATAATAGTTACGTATGCATTTAATATGGAAAACAAAAAGAAAATAGTAGTATTATGTGGTGGAAAGTTTGCTTTCAAAACATTGCAATTATTAGCATTTGAAAAATTTCTATATGGAATAGCAATTGGTAACGGCAATAAAACAGTTACAGAAGCACTTGAAAAAGAAGCCTCAAATAGCGGATTAGCTTTTCACTCTTTTCCGACAAAAAAATCCTTATCGACAATGCGTGAATGGATAGATGAAATACAACCGGATTTTATTTTTTCAATTTCATTTCCATTTCTATTACCGGAATCTGTTTTATCCTATGGTCCTGCTAAATTTATCAATTTTCATCCTGGCCCGCTACCCAGATACAGAGGTCCTATGCCAATTTTTGAAGTTTTAAGAAATCAAGAAAATAGCACCGCGATTTGTGCTCATTTCATGAATAAGAATTTTGATGAAGGCAATATCATATTTAATGATCCTATAGCAATTGAAGAAAATGAAACATATGGCAAATTAACCGTTAAGATAAGCAACAGAATGTCACAAGTTGTTCTTAATGTCGCAAATATGTTAGAATACGGATCTAAAATACCAAACTTTGTTCAAGATGAAAACGATTCTTGTTATTATGAAAAGCCTGAATTATCTGATACTTTTATCAATTGGAAAAGTATGAATGCCCATGAAATTGTTGCTTTAGTAAATGCATGTAATCCATGGAACACAGGTGCAGATGCAAGTTTACTAGGTGAACAAATAAAAATTATTTCTGGAGTATTAATTGATGAATTACATGATAATTTACAAGAAGGAAGCATAATTGGAATGTCTGATGATGGTATTTTGAAGGTTGCTTGTTCTGATAATGAAGTCATAGGAATAAATATTTTAAGTACAGATGAAGGAATTATGACATCTAAAGAATATTTCAAATTGAAAAAAATAAATCAATATGCATTAAACTAAATAGTAAGACTGAATAAACATAATAAACTAAAAACTTAATAAAATGAAAATCAAAATTACTTTATCAATCATCTTACTTGTCTTTGCCGTTTATAGCGGACAAGCACAAGTTTTTTGGAGTGATTCATTTGAGGATGTGGGGGCACCATCAAGTGGAATAAGAACTCCTGAAAACAATACAGGAACTGGAACACCATTTACTTCTTATTTTGCAAGAACTAATAATGCAGGAATAAATGTAGTAACATCTATTAATGGAGGATATTTATCTGGTGAAGGCTCAAAATTTTGGGCTGGTGAAAACCATGATGAAATTTCTGGTGCTATTGTAGCAGGATCAGAAGAACAAGAAATCGTTTGGAGTTCCATTAATATTAGTGGTAAAAACAACTTGCATTTCAATGGTCTTTTTGCAGCAAATAATACTACTGCTGCATTTGAAAACACAGCTTTTGGATCAACACATAATGATTACATAATAGTTGAATACAACATTGATGGAGGTGCATATTTACCGCTTTTGAGATTTTATGCCAACAATGGGGTAAATAGCGGTACAAATAACAAATCATTAGCATTAGATACTAATGGGGATAACATTGGAGATGCTACTATTCTAAACTCAACATTTCAAAACTTTGAAAAAGCGATTCCAGGGACTGGCTCTGTTTTAACGCTTAGAATTAGAAGTTTCATGAATGGTGGAAGTGAAGAATGGGCAATAGATAATTTTAAACTTCAAGAAGGACCAGCATGTGTTAACCCAATAGTTTATAATGTAACAGGTGGTGGTACAGGCTCTTCAGTCACTGTTGGATTATCAAACTCTGAAATTGGAGTAACTTATCAGTTGGTAAATGGTACAAACAATGTAGGGATGCCTGTTGCTGGAACTGGAGCAGCTATTTCATTTGGGGTTCAAACAACATCAGGAACTTACACTGTAGTAGGTAGTAGAAATATTGGTTTATGTACTTCTACGATGAATGGTAATGCCGTTGTAAATTATGTACCTGAGCCTACTCCATCATTTTGGAATGATACTTTTGAAGACGTAGGTTCTCCATCAAGTGGTATTAGAACTGCTGAGAGTAACTCAGGTTCTGGATCTCCTTTTACTGCATATTTTACAAGAACAAATAATTCTGGCATTAGCCTAGTTTCATCACTTAGTGGCGGATACCAACTAGGAGAAGGATCTAAATTTTGGGCAGGAGAAAATCATGATGATATTTCTGGAGCACCTGTAGCTGGTACTGAAGAACAACAAATCGACTGGACTGGTATCAATATTAGTGGTAAAACTGGTCTAGTTTTTAAAGGTCTTTTTGCAGCAAACAATACTTCAGCAGCTTTTGAAACACAAGCACTAGGTGATACTCATAGTGACTATATTATTGTTGAATATAGAATTGATGGAGGATCATACATGCCACTTTTGAGTTTTTATGGAAACAATGATATTGCATCAGGAACAAATAACAGATCATTAGCTTTAGACACTGATGCAAATAATATAGGAGATGGTACAACCCTTACAACTAGTTTTCAACAATTTGAAAATTCAATACCTGGAACAGGAACAACTTTAGATTTAAGAATTAGATCTAACTCTAATTCAAGTAACGAAGAATGGGCAATGGACAACTTAAGATTATTAGATGCTACATTAAGTAATGAAAGTTTTGTATTCAATAAATCATTTGTTTTGTATCCAAACCCTAATAATGGTGCAATGGTTAATATAAAATCTGATTTTGATGGAGATTTCCAAGTAATCAATCAATTGGGACAAATCGTAACGTCTTTCAAAGTAAGTTCAAATATTGTAAATAGTTATAATTTTAATTCACTATCTGATGGTATTTACTTTGTAAAAGGCACCAACGAATCTAAAGTTATTACTCAAAAAATGATTATTAAAAAATAATTTTTATTATACTAATTAGAATATAAGCTTTTCAATGATAATAATGAATTATCATTGAAAAGTGTTCTTATAAAATCAAATCTGAAAATTATGAAAAGAAGATTATTTGTTAAAAACGCAAGTATAGTTTCCATGGGTATTCTAGCTGTGTCGGGAACCGACGTACTAGCTAACAACTCTGAAAAAGAGCAAAAAAGTTCAGTTATAGATTTATTACCTCTTAGGAAAATTTCAAAAAAAATTGTTTTGAAAGGATCAATCATAGATGCAACTACATCAAAACCAATTGAAAATTGCAAAATGACAGTAAAAACTAAAATAAATCGAATTTTAAATTCAAAACAAAACATACTTACATCTAACGGAGACTATACTATTGTTTCTGGTTTTACTGCAGAAGGAAAAATAAGTAAAAAAATCAAAGTAGAGATTTCAGCTTCAGGCTACAAATCCTATACTGGATTCATTTATTTATCTACAAGTGGTTGTAATTTACATAGTGAAGAATGGAATTATAATAAAAATTTTGATCATAAAAATTGTCCAAAAAATGAACACTCAGAAAATGAGATATCTTCATTTTTTGATTTTAGATTAGTCAAATAAACATTTCAAATACAAACTAAATACTAAATAAAATGAAACAAAAAATTACACTAATCTTATTGGTGGTACTTTTTGGTGTTTTTAACAGTTATGCACAAACTCAGTTTTGGAGTGATAGCTTTGAAGATGTTGGAGCACCATCAAGTGGAACGCGAACTCCAGAAAATAATGGCGGTGTTGGGGGGCCACCAAATACGGCTTATTTTAAAAGAACAAATGGTTCTGATTTAGAGCTAACAGTATCTTCTGATGGTCCATATACAGGAATGCAAGGAACAATGTTTTGGGCTGGTGAAGACCACGATGCTGCTTTCGGAGCTGGTAACGAAGAACAACAAATTGATTTTACTGGAATAAACATCTCCGGAAAAACAGGTTTAAGCTTTAGAGGTTTGTTTGCAGCTGCTTCATCTAATGGTCAATGGGATAATTTAGCTTTTGGTAATACACACAACGATTATATAATCGTTCAATATTCAATAGATGGAGGTCCCTATAACAATTTGATTACTTTCTATTCTGATAATGTTGCAAATAAACAATTTCGAGAAGACACTAATGGAGATATGCTTGGAGATGGAGGACTTCTTACTAAATCTTTCAGCGAATTTACCAAAACAATTTCAGGTACAGGAACTACCCTGAACTTAAGACTTAGGGTTTACTCCAATAACACCAATAATGAGGAATGGGCAATAGATAATTTTAGACTATTCGAAACTCCAACTTGTGTTGCTCCAACGATTAATACTCAGCCTGTAAATAGAAGTATTTGTAATAATACAAATACAACTTTTGGTGTAACTGCTACTGGTGCTACTGGTTATCAATGGCAAGTAAATACTGGAAGTGGATTTAATGATATAACAAATGGTGGAGTTTATTCAACTGCAACAACAAACACTTTAACAATTACGGGAGCAACTACTGGTATGAATGGATTCCTTTATCGTTGTGTAGTTACTAATGGTAGCCCAACTTGTTTTACGAATTCAAACTCTGCGACATTGACAATTTCAAATCCTGCACTATCACCTAGTTCACAAACAAATGTTGCTTGTAATGGAGGTGCAACTGGTGCAGCTTCTGTAAATGCAGCAACTGGTGGAATTGGACCATACACTTACAACTGGACTCCAGGAAACCCTGTAGGCGACGGAACAATATCTGTTACTGGTTTAACCGCTGGTACTTGGACTTGTACAGTTACTGATGCAATAGGATGTACAGCAACTCAAAACTTTACAATTACTCAACCTACAGCTTTAGTATTAAATGCTAGTTCTCAAACGAATATCGCATGTAATGGTGGTTCGACAGGAGCGGCTTCTGTAAATGCAGCAACTGGTGGTGCCGGTGGATACACATATAACTGGACCCCAGGAAACCCTACAGGTGACGGAACAACTTCAGTGAGTGGTTTAACTGCTGGAACTTGGACTTGTACAGTAACTGACGCGAATGGTTGTACAGCATCGAGAAACTTTACGATTACTCAACCAACCTCTTTATCTTTAACCCCAGCTTCTCAAACTAATATAGCTTGTAATGGAGGGGCAACTGGTGCAGCTTCTGTAAATGCAGCAACTGGTGGTGCAGGTGGTTATACTTACAACTGGACTCCAGGAAACCCTACAGGTGATGGAACAACGTCTGTAACTGGATTAAGTGCAGGGACGTGGACGTGTACAGTTACTGATGCTAATGGCTGTACTGCAACACAAAACTTTACAATTACACAACCTACTGCTTTAGTATTAAATGCTAATTCTCAAACCAATATTTCTTGTAATGGAGGTGCCAATGGTGCTGCTTCAGTAACAGCAGCTACTGGTGGAGCTGGTGGATATACTTATAATTGGACTCCAGGAAACCCTATAGGTGATGGAACAACATCTGTAAGTGGCTTAAATGCTGGAACTTGGACCTGTACAGTAACTGATGCTAATGGATGCACAGCTACAAGAAACTTTACTATTACACAACCTTCTGCTTTAGCAGCTAGTGCAGCATCACAAACGAATGTTTCATGTAATGGTGGAGCTAATGGAGCCGCATCTATTAATCCGGTATCTGGAGGTGCTGGTGGATATACATATAATTGGACCCCTGGAAATCCTGTAGGTGATGGAACTACATCTGTAACTGGTTTAACTGCTGGAACTTGGACATGTACAATTACTGATGCTAACTCTTGTACAACATCGGTAAACTTTACTATTACTCAACCTTCAGCTTTAGTTGCTACTGCAGCTTCGCAAACGAATGTTTCATGTAATGGTGGATCTAATGGAGCAGCAGCAATTAATACACCAACTGGTGGTGCTGGTGGTTATACATACAACTGGACTCCAGGAAACCCTACAGGTGACGGAACTACGTCTGTAACTGGATTAAGTGCAGGAACCTGGACGTGTACCGTTACTGATGCTAATGGTTGTACTGCAACACAAAACTTTACAATTACACAACCTACTGCTTTAGTATTAAATGCTAGTTCTCAAACTAATATTGCTTGTAATGGAGGTGCCAATGGTGCTGCTTCTGTAACAGCAGCAACTGGTGGAGCTGGTGGATATACTTATAATTGGACTCCAGGAAACCCTGTGGGTGATGGAACAACGTCTGTAAGTGGATTAACTGCTGGAACTTGGACCTGTACAGTAACTGATGCTAATGGTTGTACTGCCACACAAAACTTTACAATAACACAACCTTCAGCTTTATTTACTAGTGCTGCATCACAAACGAATGTTTCATGTAATGGTGGAGCTAATGGAGCGGCATCTATTAATCCGGTATCTGGAGGTGCTGGTGGATATACATATAATTGGACCCCTGGAAATCCTATAGGTGATGGAACAACATCTGTAACTGGTTTAACTGCTGGAACTTGGACATGTACAATTACTGATGCTAACTCTTGTACAACATCAGTAAACTTTACTATTACACAGCCTTCAGCAATTGATTCTAATGTAACACAATCTAATGGAATTTTAACTGCGACTCAAACAGGAGCTTCTTATCAATGGTATAGTTGTCCAAATACACTTCTAACAGGAGAAACTAATCAAACTTACACTCCTACTGTTGTTGGAGATTATAAAGTTGATATTACTGTTGCAGGCTGTACAGTTACTTCAAATTGTATCACTGTAACAACTCTTGGAACAAATGAATTTGATTTGTTTTCTAAATTCAAAATGTATCCAAATCCTAACAGTGGAATACTTACTATTGAAACAGAAACTGATGGAAATTTTGTAATCATTAACCAATTAGGTCAGACCGTAAATAGATTTAGCTCAAAAGCAAATTCTAAAACTACCATCAATATTGAGAATTTAAGTGAAGGGACTTACTTTGTTAAAGGTGACAAAGGAACAAACATTCAAACAAAAAAATTAGTTATAAAAAAATAACTAATTAGTATAATTAAATTTTAGGCCGTATATAAATACGGCCTATTTATTTGTATAAAGTTGATAATAATAGCTTGCTTTAACTGGGTCACCTATAGCGTTATATGCCATAAATAAACAATTTAAAGCTTGTCTTTGATTCGGATTTAAAGCATAGGCTTTTTCAAAAGCTTCAATAGCTTCTTTTAACCTATTTGATATCGCCAATGCATTACCATAATTCAGCCACATTTGGGAATGAGTTGGGTTCTTTTTAAGTCCTTCTTTAAAAACAGCAATTGCTTCATCATAACTCTTTAAATTAAAAAGTGCAGTGCCGTAGAAGTTATAAGTATTAGATGAATCTGTATTATTAGATATACATTTTTTATAGTATGTTATGGCATTTTCATAATCCGACTTCATAAAGTAAATATCTGCCATATTTCCAAAAAGAGATGTATCGCTAGGGTCAATTTCCATTGCTTTACTAGTACATTTGTAAGCACTATCATAATCTTTCATTCTATAGTAACAAACGCCAAGATTAACTAAAGTGCTTTTATCATTAGGATCAATATGTAAGGCTTTATTATAATACTGAATAATAGCAGGTAATTGCGATTGTTGTTCAGAAACATCTTCTGGCAACTGTGAGAAAAAAGCAGTAGCATAATTAAAATTAACTCTTGCACTATTTGGTGAATTATTTATATCTGATGTAAAAAGTGTAAAATTAGATTTCCAGTCTTTATTTCTTTGGAAAGAATTTAAGAAAAAAACAATACAGAGTAATCCAAAACCAACAATTAGTCTATTACTATTCGAATCAATTTGCATTTTTTTAAAACTATTAAAAGTCATAAAAACAAAAGCAATACAAATTCCTAAAACAGGGGTATACAACAACCTATCTCCTATAGTAGTACCTATCAAAACTACTATATTAGTAGCTAGAGCAATTGTAATAAAAAAGAAAATAATACCAAACGAGATTTCAACGCATTTCTTTCTATAATAAAAAGCAATCCCTAATAATAGAAGTATTACAAACACACTCCCAAAAAAAGGAAATGATAAAAATTCAACACAAGGAATTTGATTAAAAGAATAATCATAACTCATATTAACAGGAAAGAAAGCATTACAAATATAACGTCCCAAAATTGTAAAACCAGTAGCTATTTGTGATAGTGAATCTTTACAAGCCACCAGCGAATTATCTAAATAAGTATATTGTATTTTTGGGTATGACGATGAATTAATCACTAATTGATGGCCAAATAGCCAAAAGATAGTTACAGCTACATGAGGCAAAATGCTTTTTATTACTTGTTTATTATTTTTTGACTCGCTCCATAAAAGAAAAGCTAAAATTGGAAGAAACAATATTCCAGCTTCTTTTGATAGCAAACAAAAAAGAAAGAAAACAACTGATGCCATTTTCCAATACCTACCTATTCTACAGAATAAACTATAAACTGATAATAGAAAAAAGAACAAGCATAAAATTTCATCTCTACTTTTAATGTTTGCAACAACTTCAGTATGTATAGGATGAACAGCAAAAAGGATAACAATGATAAATGAAATCCAATACGAGTAATTTTTAAAAAAATGTCTCAATACTATGAACAACAATATATTATCCAATACATAAAAAACCACATTCATTAAATGATGAATAAATGGAGAATTAGGCATAATTTGCCATTCAATCGCAAAAAAGATTAATGACGTTGGTCTATACAAACCACTGTTAGAGTTCCAATACCCCTGCCAATAAAAAGTAGTTAAAATATCTTTGATTCCAAGTATACCATTTTTAACAAATTTATTTTCTTGAATAACAGCTATGTCATCAAGAACAAAACCATGTGCCAAAGTATTAGCATATAAAGCAAAGGAAACAATTCCAACCAACCATAACATCCAAGAATAGGATTTTTGTGTTTCGTTTACTTCATCTGTAGCTTTTGAATGTATTTTCTTTTTTTCAGCCATATCATAATATTTTTATAAAGAATAGAGAACTATAATTTTAAAAGCCCATACTTGATGATACAAAATATGGCTCGAAATCCATCCTTCCATGTTATTTTTTTGTCTTCTTTGTAAGTTCGCCCATAATATGAGATACCTACTTCATAAATTCGAATATTTGGAATTCTTGCCATTTTAGCAGTTACTTCGGGTTCAAATCCAAATCTTTTTTCTTGTAATTGTAATGATTTCAAGACATCTGCAGAAAACATCTTATAACATGTTTCCATATCTGTTAGGTTTAGATTGGTCATCATGTTCGACAAAAAAGTTAGAAACTTATTCCCTACTGTGTGCCAAAAAAACAAAATACGATGTGGTTTACTTCCCATAAATCTCGAACCATAAACAACATCGGCAAAACCATCTAAAAAAGGCTGTAGAAGAATGTTGTATTCTCTTGGATCGTATTCTAAATCTGCATCTTGGATAATAATATAGTCTCCTGTAGCTTCACTAATTCCTTTATGAATTGAAGCTCCTTTACCCACATTTATTTCGTTGGAAAAAAATCTAATATTTAAATGCTTCTTTTCTTGCAGGTAGTTCTGAATCAAAATTTCTGATGAATCTGAAGAACAATCGTTAACAACAATGATTTCTTTTTTAATCTCTTGTTCTAAAACAACAAGTTCTATCTTTTCAAGAATTTTTAAAATTGTTCTTTCCTCATTATAGACAGGAATAATAATAGATAAAGTAGTATCCATTTATTTACAAATTGAAATCATAGGAATTGTCATCTAAATTTTTAACTAAAATACAATTTTAATTATCTATTCATAGTGTTATTTTTTAAACTATAAACATCTTTGAAACTACTAATGAATCATGATTCATATATTATTTTATGAAATAAAAAAAGCTGTTCTTTGAGGAACAGCTTTTTTAAAAAGTTTTTTTTAAATTTTAGAAAGGGACATCACTGTCATCATCAAAATTATTGAGATTACTTCCAAAAGCATCATTTGCAGAAGGCAAATTAGGTGTGATAAACGGGTTAGGTTGATCATCTAAATTCATTTTTGAAGGCAAATCACTAAATCCAGTGCTAAAATCTTCTAGATTATCAAACTTACCATACTGGCCAATAAACTTAAGACGAATGTTTTCTAATCCACCATTACGGTGTTTAGCAATAATAAACTCCGCTTGACCTTGAGTTGGTGTATGTTCATCATCATCCCATTCATCAATTTTATAATATTCTGGTCGATAAATAAACGAAACTATATCGGCATCCTGCTCAATAGCACCAGATTCACGAAGGTCAGACAGTAAAGGTCTTTTACTTGCACCACGAGTCTCTACAGCACGGGATAACTGAGAAAGAGCAATTACTGGAACATCAAGCTCTTTTGCTAAAGCTTTTAAGTTTCTTGAAATTGTTGAAATTTCTTGCTCTCGATTTCCTCCTCCTTTTCCACCACCACCAGCAGTCATTAACTGAAGGTAATCGACAATTATAATTTTAATATCATGTTGCGACTTTAAACGTCTTGCTTTAGCTCTTAAATCGAAAATAGAAAGCGAAGGTGTATCATCAATAAACAATGGTGCTTTTTCAAGATCTTTTACCTTAACACTTAACTGTTCCCATTCATGCTTTTCTAATTTCCCTGTTCTTAACTTTTCGGACGATAAACCAGTTTCAGAAGAAATCAAACGGGTAATTAACTGTACCGAAGACATCTCTAGGGAGAAAACTGCCACTGCATGATTAAAACTGATAGCTATATTACGGGCCATCGATAAAACGAAAGCCGTTTTACCCATACCCGGACGAGCAGCAATAATAATTAAATCGGATGGTTGCCAACCTGAAGTAACTTCATCAAGCTTATCAAAACCTGTGGCAATTCCGCTCAGACCTTCTTTTCCAGCAATTTCTTCAATTCGTTTTTTAGCTTGAATAACTAAACTCTGAGCTGTTTCTGAACTTCGTTTAATATTTCCTTGAGTTACTTCATAAAGCTTCGATTCTGCCTTATCTAATAAATCAAATACATCTGTAGTTTCATCATAAGAATCTTCAATGATTTCTGAAGATATTTTAATTAAACTTCTTTGAATAAACTTCTGAAGAATAATCCTAGAATGAAACTCAATGTGAGCCGAAGATGAAATTTTTTGAGTTAGCTGAATTAAGTAAAAATCACCACCAGCTAAATCTAACTTACCCATTTTCTTTAATTGAGCCGAAACTGTTAATAAGTCAATAGGTTGCGAATCATTAAACAAAGTAACGATAGCCTCAAAGATGTACTTATGTGCATCTTTATAAAAAGCATCAGGTTGTAGAATATCAATTACTTCATCTACCCCTTTTTTGTCAATCATCATAGCCCCCAAAACCGCTTCTTCTAGGTCAAGCACCTGCGGAGGAAGTTTTCCTTTCTCTAAATTTATAATAGTAGTTTTATCTACTCTTACAGGATTGATATTTTTGATATTTTCCATGTTTCAAAGGTAGTCAAATTTTAAAGTTTTATTTTTTTGACTTGTCAATATAAAATGTTGAAAACAATATTTTTTTTGTTAATAACCAAAAAAAAATCCGAAACGGTAAGGCTTCGGATCTTTGTAACTAAAACTAGTTAGCTATTCGTTAAACTCACCCATTTTACTGTATTTATCCATTCTTTGGGCAATTAAGTCATTTGTTGATAAGTCTTTTAACTCATTAAAACCTTTAACTATATATTCTTTTACAAATTTAAATCCAGCTTCTCTATCTCGATGAATACCTCCTAATGGTTCTGGTATAATATCATCAACTAAGTTGTTTGATTTCATATCCTTAGCTGTCAATTTCAAAGCTTCTGCAGCTTGTTCTTTAAATTCCCAACTTCTCCATAAAATAGAAGAACAAGATTCTGGCGAAATAACAGAATACCAAGTATTTTCCATCATATAAACTCTATCTCCAACACCAATCCCTAAAGCTCCTCCCGAAGCACCTTCTCCAATGATAACTGTGATAATTGGTACTTTAAGGCGAATCATTTCAAGAATATTTCTTGCAATAGCTTCACCTTGACCTCTTTCTTCAGCTTCAAGTCCTGGATAAGCACCTGGAGTGTCTACTAAAGTCAATACAGGAATATTAAATTTCTCGGCCATTTTCATTAAGCGTAAAGCTTTACGGTAACCTTCTGGATTCGCCATACCAAAATTACGCATCTGACGCATTTTTGTATTTACTCCTTTTTGTTGACCAATAATCATAAATGATTGCCCGTTTATTTTTCCTAAACCTCCAACCATTGCTTTATCATCGCGCACACCACGATCTCCAAATAATTCTAAGAAAGTATTATCTGTTAAACTAGCAATATGCTCTAATGTATAAGGTCTATTTGGGTGTCTTGACATTTGAACACGTTGCCATGCTGTCAAGTTTGCATATAATTCTTTCTTAGTTTCTTCTAATTTTTGAGAAAGGTTTTCGCATGTTGCAGTAACGTCAACTTGAGAATCTTCACCAATTTGTTGACATTTTTCTAACTGTTCCTCAAGTTCTTTGATAGGTAGCTCAAAATCTAAATATTCCATAAGATTTTTAGGTTTTTATTCTTATTTGAATTAACAAAGATAAAGTTTTCGATTGAGTTTAAAAGTAAAATTTGAAGTTTATAAACAATAAAGGCCTATATGTTTAAATTTCAAGTAATTACTTATTCCTGTTTTTAAAAACACCATTTAAAATTACTGTTGTAAGAATAATAAGTGCACCAATATAAAACTGTCTATTCATTTGCTCTTTTTCTCCAAATACAATCAATGCTAATATAATCCCATAAATAGGCTCAAGGTTAATAGTAAGCATTACTGTGTAAGGGCTTAAATACTTCATCACAGCAACAGAGGCAATAAAAGCGTATGCAGTGCAAAAAGAACTCAAGATAAATAACCACTTTAAGTCTTCCCAAGACAATTTGAAGAAATCTGCATTAAAATTTCCTCCAATTAATAGAAAAACAGAGAAAAACAATACACCTCCTAACAACTCATAAAATGAAATAACTGTTGGGTCATACACTTTAGCAAACTTTCCATTAATGATGGAAAAAGAAGCTGATAAAAAAGCTGAAGTCAAAGCAAGAATTATCCCCTCTACATAGTGACCTTCTACATTAAAAATCAAATAAAGACCCGCTATTACGATTAAACCAAATAAAACTTCATATCCAATTATTTTTCTTTTAAAGAAAATTGGTTCTAAAATAGAAGCGAAAAAAGCTCCTGTTGACAAACATGCTAGAGTAACCGAAACATTTGAAACTTTTATGGCTTTGAAAAAAGTAAACCAATGGAGAGCTATGACAAGCCCTGCAAATAGTAATATTAATATTGTTTTTAAGGGTAGTTTTATCGAAATCTTCTTATAAAAAATATAAATCAATATAAAAAGAGAAGCAAAAAGCATTCGATACCAAACCAATGGAAGAGCTTCTAAAGTGATTAAAGCACCTAAAACCGCAGTAAATCCCCATACAAAAACGATAAAATGAAGATGTAAGTAACTATTTAAATTTTTATCGTTTGGCATTTCTAAGTAAATAAAAAGCTAAAATACCGTATACTATATTTGGAATCCAAACTCCAATTAGAGGAGAAAAAGATGATTTCTCTGCAACTGTTCCAAATATCTTATCTAAAAACACATAACTAAAAGCTAAAGCGATTCCTATAGCTAAATTTACTCCCATCCCACCGCGACGTTTCATTGAAGAAACTGCAACAGCTATAATAGTTAAAATAAAAGCCGAAATAGGAACACTATATTTTCTATATTTTACAACTAAGTACGTATTAATATTCGCTGAACCTCTTTTCTTTTCCTTTTCTATAAACTTATTCAACTCAGTCAAGTTTAGCGTTTCCGCGATATAAACTACAGGAGTTAAATCTTCTAAATCAAAATTGAATTTCATACTCTTATTAATTTCAGTCTCAATTTTATCATTAAGTTCTCCAACAGTTCTTTTATTAAAATTCATTAAAGTATAGGTACTATCATTTGCATTCCAAACAATTGAAGAGGCTGTTATCTTATAAAGCATCCTTTCTTTATCGAACTTTTCGTAAACAAAGTTGTATCCTGTTTTAGCTTCTTGATTAAAGTTACTTGCATAAATAAATTCAGTATCACTAATTTGACGATACACATCACTTGTTTCCCGCATTTGGTTTCGACCATTTCCTTTCAAATACATGTACCTGAAATTATTAAAACCTTCACTCGCTTTTGGTACTAAAAAGAAACCCATCAATAGAGCAAAAATTGAAACTATGGTTGCCCCAACAATATAAGGCCTTAAAAACCTTTGAAAAGAAATTCCCGAACTTAAAATAGCAACAATCTCAGTATTATTAGCCAATTTTGAAGTAAACCAAATAATGGAAAGAAAAAGGAAAATTGGGAAGAGTAAATTGGCAAAATAGATAATGAAATCTAGATAGTATGCAGCTACCTTTGGGAACGGAACTTTATTCTCTAGAATCTTATTCACTTTTTCCGAGACATCGACAATTATACCAATAGGAATAAACATAATCAACATAATTGAGAAAGTCATTAAATACCTCCTTAATATGTATCTATCAATAATTGTTAGTTTCGAAAAAAGCTGTTTTAACATTATAATCTTTGGCTCATTTGTTTAACCATTTTTTCTTTCCACTCACGGAAATCTCCTGCTAAGATATGTTTTCTTGCCTCACGAACCAACCACATATAAAAACCAAGATTATGAATGGTAGCAATTTGCTTTCCTAAATACTCATTAGCCGCAAAAAGGTGACGTAAATAAGCTTTTGTGTACTCAGTATCAACAAAAGTATGACCCATTTCATCAATTGGTGAAAAGTCGGCTTCCCATTTTTTATTTTTAATATTGATAGTACCATGCGCAGTAAATAACATACCATTACGAGCATTTCTTGTTGGCATCACACAATCGAACATATCAATCCCTAATGCAATATTTTCCAAGATATTAATTGGCGTACCAACCCCCATTAAATATCGAGGCTTATCTTCTGGAAGGATTGCCGTAACCACTTCAGTCATAGCATACATTTCCTCTGCTGGTTCACCTACTGAAAGTCCTCCAATAGCATTACCCTGAGCTCCAACATTTGCAATATATTCAGCAGATTGTTGACGTAAATCTTTATACGTACTACCTTGAACAATTGGAAATAATGTTTGCTCATAACCGTATTTAAATGGTAAATTTTCTAAATGCGAAACACATCTATCTAACCAACGGTGAGTCATATGCATCGAACGCTTAGCATAACGATAATCACAAGGATATGGCGTACATTCGTCAAACGCCATAATGATGTCAGCTCCTATTGAACGCTGAATTTCCATTACACTCTCTGGTGAAAAGAAATGGTACGAACCATCGATATGAGACTTGAACTTAACCCCTTCTTCTTTAATTTTTCTATTAGAAGACAAAGAATACACTTGATAACCTCCTGAATCAGTCAAAATATTTCTATCCCAATTCATGAATTTATGCAATCCACCAGCTTTTTCTAGAATCTCCGTTTGAGGTCTAAGATATAAATGGTAAGTATTTCCTAATATAATATCAGGATTTACTTCTTCTTTCAATTCGCGCTGATGAACTCCTTTTACCGAAGCAACAGTCCCAACAGGCATAAAAATAGGTGTTTCAATAACACCATGATCCGTAGTAACAAAACCAGCTCTCGCCTTAGTTTGTGGATCTTTTTGTACTAAATCAAATTTCATACTATCAAATATAGTTGGCAAAGATAAAATATTTAAAATTTTCGATTTAGCATTTCACAATTTATTTAACAATTAATTGGGCGAGTCCACTCCCTTGTCGTGGTCGGGCTATCCGCGCTACATGGTAGCTTGCTCCTATCCCTCTCGCTTGCCTACTTTTTTTCAAAGTATTTTTTAAAACTTTTGCCAATGGAAAAAATATAAAGTAATTTTGGCCACAAATAATTTATACGTATTCAAAATGTCTGACATTCAACAACTAACAAATTTTACAACACAAGTAAGAAGAGACATTCTTCGCATGGTACATGCTGTTAATTCAGGTCACCCAGGAGGTTCTTTAGGCTGTGCTGAGTTTTTCACTGTACTATATCAACATTTAATGGTAAGAAAACCAGGTTTTGACATGGACGGAATTGGTGAAGATCTTTTCTTCTTATCAAACGGTCACATTTCACCTGTTTTCTATTCAGTTTTAGCTCGCAGTGGTTATTTTCCTGTTTCAGAATTAGCAACTTTCCGTAAGTTAAACTCAAGATTACAAGGACACCCAACTACTCATGAAGGTTTACCTGGAGTAAGAATGGCTTCTGGATCTTTAGGTCAAGGGCTATCTGTAGCGATTGGTGCTGCACAAGCTAAAAAATTAAACAATGACAATCATATTGTTTATGCACTTACTGGTGATGGTGAATTGCAAGAAGGACAAAACTGGGAAGCTATCATGTATGCATCTGCTAAAAAAGTAGACAACTTAATTGCAACTGTTGATTTAAACGGACAACAAATTGATGGTTCTACTGACGAAGTTTTAAACATGGGAAGCGTAAAAGCTAAGTTTGAAGCGTTTGATTGGGATGTTATTGAAATAAAAGAAGGAAACAATATTGAAGCAATCATTGCAGGTATGACAGAAGCTAAAGCTAAAACAGGTAAAGGAAAACCTGTTTGCGTTTTATTACATACAGAAATGGGTAATGGCGTAGATTTCATGATGCACACACATGCTTGGCACGGAAAAGCACCAAGTAATGAACAATTAGAAAATGCTTTAAACCAAAACCCTGCAACTTTAGGAGACTATTAAGATTATGAAAAAATACGAAAATCAAGGAAGTAAAGATACTCGTTCAGGTTTTGGAGCGGGAATGACTGAATTAGGTCAAAAAAACGAAAACGTTGTTGCATTATGTGCCGACTTAATTGGTTCATTAAAATTTGATGATTTCAAAAAAAATCATCCTGAAAGATTCTTTCAAATTGGAATTGCAGAAGCAAACATGATTGGAATTGCAGCAGGTTTTACTGTTGGTGGAAAAATTCCTTTCACTGGAACATTTGCTAATTTCTCTACTGGACGTGTTTATGATCAAATTCGTCAATCAGTAGCTTATTCAGACAAAAATGTAAAAATTTGTGCATCTCATGCTGGTTTAACTTTAGGAGAAGATGGTGCTACTCACCAAATCCTAGAAGATATCGGATTAATGAAAATGTTACCTGGAATGACTGTAATCAATACTTGTGATTACAATCAAACCAAAGCAGCAACAATTGCATTAGCAGATCACCACGGTCCAGCATATTTACGTTTTGGACGTCCTGTTGTTCCTAACTTTACTCCAGCTGACGAACCATTCGTAATTGGTAAAGCAATTATGTTAAACGAAGGTACTGATGTAACAATTGTTGCAACAGGTCACTTAGTATGGGAAGCTTTAATTGCTGCCGAAGCTTTAGAAGCTAAAGGAATTTCTGCAGAAGTAATCAATATACATACTATTAAACCTCTAGATGATGAAGCTATTTTAAAATCGGTAGCAAAAACAGGTTGTGTAGTAACTGCAGAAGAACATAATATTTTAGGTGGTTTAGGAGAAAGCGTTTCGAGATTATTAGCTTTAAACACACCAACTCCGCAAGAATTTGTAGCTGTTAATGATAGTTTTGGAGAATCAGGAACCCCTGAACAATTAATGGAGAAATACAAACTAAACAATCAAGCGATTGTGGAAGCTGTAGAAAGAGTTATCAAAAGAAAATAATTAATTTCGACATAAGAAAAGCCACGTAAAACGTGGCTTTTTTCATTATTTATTGTGTACATTTTTTAATTATGGCAGCTTTTATCTAAATACCTTCTAACTCTTAATGGATTTGATAAATTCCCATCACAGTCAGAAATTTCATCATAAGTATAATATCCACCACCAGGTTTTTTGATTTCGTTTTTAGTTGAATACCCATCATTATCATCATCTTGATCTAAATAGTCAGGATACCCATCGCCATCTGTATCAGCAAATTTCCCATCTACCCCAACATTAATCTCAAATCTTGAATCAATTCGATCATAGTCATGATCTACATAATTCAATTTCTTTAATTTAAAATTAAAAATTAATGGTGAATACGCAGAAATTGAAACAGATGAATTGTTATAATATCCCAAACCTGAAGGCAAAAACATTATCCCAGCTCCAAAATCAGAAAATGTTACTACACCTGTTAAATCATCGTAAACATGATTCCCTGTTTTAAATTCTGACAAGACTTCACCCCATCCCTCAATCGTTCTTGTCATCTCAAACCAAACTGGTGTATTTGATTCATCAAAACTTGTATTATCCAATAATCTACCCTTGTATGACACAAATACAGAATCAACTTTAGATGGAGATTCATTAGCACCAAAATAATCAGGATCAGATGAATTTGCCGCTGTTTTAGTTATGTTGATATAATATACTTTGTAATTAACACCATTACTCAAAACATTTTTATTTAATAAAGGATAATCTGTTTGATCCATTATAGACACTTTATTATCTGGATTTCCGTCAGGTATTTTCGTGAATGTAACATCAAAATCTGAAGAAACTTCCATATAATATTCGCCTAAAAATTTCTCAATAGCTGCTATATCCTTGGGATATTGTTCTGCATAAGGAATAACATACACATCCTCTGCTTTGTCATCCTTGTTACAAGAAACAAATGCAACACCAAAAATTAAAAAAAATATGCTCTTCAAGATTCTATTCATTATTCAAAAATTTTAAGTGCGCAAGATACAATTTTGATTTATTTTTGTTTTAAATTTTAACTTACTTTTTTAAAATTTATGCGAATAGATAAATACTTGTGGTGTGTTCGATATTACAAGACAAGAAATATGGCTACAGAAGCATGCAAAAAAAATCAGGTTACCTTAAATGGAAATGTGGCAAAGCCCTCTAAAGATATTATACCAGGAGATAAAATTACTTTTAGAAAAGACCAAATTACATATATTATAAAAGTGCTAGCTGTACCAGATAATCGTGTTGGCGCTAAACTTGTAGATTTGTATAGGATTGATGAAACACCTATTGAAGCTTTTGAACATTTAGAAATGCTAAAACTCTCAAAATCGCATTACAGAAAATTTGGTGAAGGTAGACCTACAAAAAAAGACCGTAGAGACTTAGACGATTTCGAATTTGATTTTAACGACGAAGAAAATGAAATTGAATAGCGACTATTGGGAAAACAGGTATCAAAAAAATGATACAGGTTGGGATACTGGAGAGATTACTACACCACTAAAAGAATATATTGACCAATTAAACAATAAAGCCCTAAAAATACTAATTCCAGGATGTGGAAATAGTTATGAATTTGAATACTTACTGAAAAATGGTTTTACCAATTCATTTGTTTTAGACTATGCGAAGGAACCCTTAGCTAATTTGAAAAAAAAGCTCCCCGATTGCGACAACTCAAAATTCATTTACCAAGATTTTTTTGACCATACTGAAAAGTATGATTTAATAATAGAACAAACCTTCTTTTGTGCTCTTGATCCAGATTTAAGGATGAATTATGCAAAAAAAATGCACTCACTACTTAATGACAATGGAAAATTGGTTGGTCTTTTATTTCAATTCCCACTTACTGAAGCAGGACCTCCCTTTGGAGGAAGTAAGGAAGAATATTTATCTATTTTTTCAGAATTATTCAAAATAAAAACATTAGAACCAGCTTATAATTCTATTAAACCTCGCCAAGGAAACGAACTCTTTTTTATCTTTACAAAAAAATAACCCATGAATCAGAATATCATTTTAAATCATCAGGAAATAGAATTCAAAATCAAACGCATTGCCTATCAAATTTATGAAACATTCATAGATGATGAAGAAATTATTCTTGCAGGGATTCATGGAAATGGAAGCATTTTTGCTCAAAAACTATCTGCTGTTTTAAAAAGTATATCTCCGTTAAAAATTGTTTTGTGTGACGTTATCATCGATAAAAAAAATCCAACATCCTCTATAACTACCTCATTAGACAAATCAGCTTATGAAAACAAAGGTTTAGTATTAGTAGATGATGTATTAAATTCAGGAACAACTTTGATATACGGTGTAAAGCACTTTCTCGACGTTCCTTTAAACAAATTCAAAACTGCTGTACTAGTTGATAGAAACCACAAAAAATATCCTGTAAAAGCTGACTTTAAAGGAATATCATTATCTACTTCTATTTTAGAGCATGTACAGGTTGTTTTTAACGAAAACAATGACTGTGCTTATTTACAATAGAGCATTAATTTCTGCAACTATTTGTTCTGGGGATTTATCGTCTGTCAAAACCGAATATTTACATTGATTGTAAAAATAACTACGATCGAAAAGATGTTTAGCTATAAACTCAAAAGTTTCTTCATCTTTTAAACTTTGAAGCAACGGGCGCTTATCGATTTCATTCTTCAATCTTGATACTAAAACTGGAATACTAGCTTTAAGGTATATTGAAACTACATCTTCATTAGCCAAAAATAAATGATTGTTAGCATAACATGGTGTGCCACCACCCGTACTTAAAACATAAGATTCATTACTTTCAATGACTTTTTTAAAAACCTCATGTTCTTTTTTTCTAAAAAAGACCTCTCCTTCTTCAGAAAAAATTTCACCAATTGATTTTTCTAATTCATTTTCTATCAAAAAATCTAAATCGTAAAATGGAAAATCTAACTTTTCAGCTAAAAGTTGACCAATTTTCGACTTACCCGATCCCATATAACCTATTAAAACAATTTTTCTCATAAATATAAAAGCTTATAAATAAACGCTTTGGAAGTAATTTTAAAAAAAACTCAAATTTATCATTAATTTAGTTTGAAATGTTAAAAATAAGGTATTATATTTGCACCCGCAATCAGGAAATGATTTAGACTCCGTAGCTCAGCTGGTAGAGCACATCACTTTTAATGATGGGGTCCTGGGTTCGAATCCCAGCGGGGTCACAAATTTGACCGAATTAATTTCTTGAAAGCTTAGACTCCGTAGCTCAGCTGGTAGAGCACATCACTTTTAATGATGGGGTCCTGGGTTCGAATCCCAGCGGGGTCACAAAAAGTCAAACGTTAAGTTTGACTTTTTTTGTTTATGGCCATGTGGAGGAATTGGTAGACTCGCCATCTTGAGGGGGTGGTGCTGCAAGGCGTATGGGTTCGAGTCCCATCATGGTCACAAAAAAATCCGCAATAAGCGGATTTTTTTATTTTATTAATCTTCTAAAAAATGATTTGATAAATTCCTTTTTGGGACAACTCCAAATAATTTGTAAATCTTCAAACATTGTAGTCTTTTCATCTAAGAACTTCAATATTAAATTAGGATCACTCTTTGTAAACATTGAAGAAAAAATAACTTTACCTAAAGAGTTATCATTATAAAGAACATCTACAAACAAATCATCGTAAAAAGTGAATTTAGTCGGAACCTTAAATTTTTTAAAATCTATTGCATCTCTCTTTAAGAAATCTACCACTCTTTGACTTTCCCTTATAACATTAGAAAAAGTAAAACCAGAACTAGCTTTCGTCCATCCTCCTGCTGTTCCAATATTTAAAATAAGCTTAGAATTTTTTTTCCAAAAAGGATAAGTGGTCATTGGAATATTTCCTTTCTCCTTAGCTAGGATATTATAGTTTTCTAAACCTATTTTTTTTAAATACTCTTTTATTTCTAATTCATATTCTTCAAAACTAAGCAAGTCAGGAGAAAACAAGGTATACTCAAATAAAGCTTTATTTTCGGATAATGGTAAAACATACATAAACCTTGTATTTCCTTTCTGCGAAACTGAAAAATCCATAAATAAAGCTTCCTCAGGATTAAAATAATTGTTATCTGTCTCTATAAACCAACCTACAAAGTTTTGTTGTAAAAGAGGAAATTTTTTATTGGAATCAAGTTCTTCTATATCAAAAATAGAATTAAACAAGATAGCTCCTTCATAATTATCTGCAGCAGTCTGTACTATAACACTATTGTTTTCTTCACGAAAAGAAATTACTCTTTCTTTTACCCAGTACAAACTGCAATTTCTTGTGGTTTTTCTAAAAAAATCATAAAAATTCTTTGATTCAATCATTTTATAGAATGATCCATTCAAACAATCAATTTTTACATTTTCATCTACATAAAAAGCTCTTGACCATTTGTGAGTTAAGATTTGATCCCAATCACCATCACCTTCTTCCCAGAAACACCAAGTTCGATCATTAGCATTTTTGTCATTTGGCTCAACTACTAATATATTTTTACCTTCTAAAATACCTTCATTCTCCATTTTGACAATTATCATCATGGAGGCTAAACCTAAGCCAGCAAAAATATAGTCGTATTTCATTTAAATGATTTTAAACAAAAATAAACATTCTAATTAATTATTTCTTTAAATTTGTTTAAGATAAAGTTGAAAAAGATGAACAATATAAAATCTGTTTTCAGTATTAAAGATCTTGAAAATCTTTCAGGAATCAAAGCTCACACGATTCGCATTTGGGAAAAAAGATACAACATTTTAGAACCCATGCGAACAGACACAAACATAAGAGTATATGATGGTAACAATTTACAAAAGCTACTAAATATCACTTTACTTCATAATCATGGCTATAAAATATCTAAAATATCCAAAAGCAACAGTAAAGAAATTTCCGAATTAGTCAAAAAAATAATCACCGAAAAAAATGCAAGGAATCACGCTTTGAATGCATTTAAATTGGCGATGATGAACTTTGACCAAACTCTTTTTACAACCACCTATAACGAATTATTATCTAAAAAAACTTTTAAAGATGTGTTTGTTGAAGTTTTCATTCCTTTAATGGAGGAGATTGGGCTTTTATGGCAAACAGAAACGATATCACCTGCACACGAACATTTCATTAGTCATTTGATTAAACAAAAAATACTTGTTAACACAGAAATACTTCAAAACACAAACCCTACTAAAAACGACAAAGTATTTGTACTCTTTTTACCTGAAAATGAAATTCACGAACTAGGCCTTTTATATTTAAACTACGAATTGGTCTATAAAGGCTATAAAACCATATATTTATCTGAAAGTATACCGTTAGAAAACTTGAAAAGTATGCCAAATTATTTTGAAAATATTTGCTATTTGACATACACAACTGTAGAACCAGACAAGGACAATATAAACAATTACATAAAAGAATTTAATGATAAAATATTATCACTTGGTAATTCCGAATTATGGATTGCAGGCAGATTAACAGAACACATTGACAATTCAAAATTAAATTCATCAATAAAGATTTTTAGAACCACACCCGAAGTCTTAACAGAAATTTAAGAATTGTTTAAATATGTTTTGTTTAACTTTAACTTAGTTTTGTTAAACAAAATGAAAAAAAATATAGCAATCATAGGGTCAGGTTTTTCATCTTTAGCAGGTGCTTGTTATCTTGCTCAGTCTGGACATGCGGTAACCATATATGAGAAAAATTCAACTGTAGGTGGTAGAGCAAGACAATTAAAAAAAGAAGGTTTCACTTTTGACATTGGCCCAACATGGTATTGGATGCCAGATGTTTTTGAAAGATTTTTCAAAGATTTTGATAAAAAAACCAGCGATTATTACGAATTAATAAAACTTTCTCCAGCATATCAAGTATATTTTGGCATAAATGATTTTGTTTTAATTGCAGATAATCTTTCTGAAATCAAAAATACTTTTGAAAAGATAGAAACTGGAAGTGGTGAAAAATTAGAAGCTTTTATAAATGAAGCTAAAAACAATTATGATATTGCTATTAAGGATTTAGTATATCGTCCAGGCATATCTCCACTAGAACTAATCACATTTGAAACTGCTAAAAAAATAAATCAATTTTTCAGTAATATCTCTAAAGATGTACGAAGCCGTTTTAAAAACAAAAGACTCGTTCAAATATTAGAATTCCCTGTTCTTTTTCTTGGCGCAAAACCTTCTAATACTCCTTCTTTTTATAGTTTTATGAATTATGCCGATTTTGGCTTGGGAACCTTTCACCCAAAAAATGGCATGTACAGTGTTATTCTAGCTATGGAATCACTAGCAAAAGAATTAGGCGTCCAAATTAAAACTAATTCTAATGTTGAAAAAATAGAGGTTGACAATGGAAAAGCCTGTGCTTTGATAGTAAATGGCAATATTATAAACACAGATGTAGTTTTATCTGGTGCCGATTACCATCACTCCGAAACATTATTGGATCAAAAACATAGAGCTTACTCAGAAAAATATTGGGATAAAAAGACTTTTGCTCCCTCGTCATTACTTTTCTATGTTGGATTTGACAAAAAAATAGAGAATGTAGAACATCATTCATTATTTTTTGATGTGGATTTTGATGTTCACGCTCAAGATATTTACGACAAACCTAAATGGCCTGATGAACCTCTTTTCTACGCTAGCTTTCCATCAAAAACTGATGAAAACTCGGCGCCAAAAGGAAAAGAAGCGGGGATATTTTTGATTCCACTTGCCCCAGGTTTAAATGACACACCAGAATTAAGAGAACAATATTTTGAAAAAATCATTTCAAGACTCGAAAAACTAACGCAACAAGAAGTAAGAAAAAACATTATATTTAAGGAATCATTTTGTGTTAATGATTTTATTAAAGAGTACAATTCCTATAAAGGAAACGCATATGGAATGGCAAACACATTATTGCAAACAGCATTTTTAAGACCTAAATTGAAAAGTAACAAAGTAAAAGATCTGTATTTTACAGGTCAACTTACAGTTCCAGGTCCAGGTGTACCGCCATCATTAATATCAGGAAAATTAGTCGCACAACTCATCGAAAAATACTCTTAAAAATGAAAGCACTATTTGATAATGTCTCGAATGAATGTAGTAAGTTAGTCACAAAATCTTACAGCACCTCATTTTCATCAGCAGTAAAAATGCTTGCTCCAAGTATTAGACAAGACATATACAACATTTATGGCTTTGTCCGATTTGCAGATGAAATTGTTGACACTTTTCATGACTACAACAAGGAGGAGTTGTTCAATAAATTTGAAAATGATTTAAGCTTAGCTTTGGAAGAAAAAATAAGTCTAAATCCTATTTTAAATGCTTTTCAATACACAGTTCATAAACATGAAATTCCTTTTGAATTGATAAAATCTTTTATGCATAGCATGCGATTAGATTTACACAAAAACGAATATAAAACTAAAGAAGAGTACAACGAATACATTTATGGCAGTGCAGATGTTGTAGGACTTATGTGCTTAAAAGTGTTTGTAAAAGGAAATCAAGATTTATACGATAAATTAAAAAATTCAGCTATGAGTTTAGGCTCAGCATTCCAGAAAGTAAATTTTTTAAGAGATTTAAAAGCGGACTTTGAAGGACTTGATAGGACCTATTTTCCAAACACTGATTTACAGAACTTGAACGAAAATTCAAAAAAAGAAATCATTAAAGAGATTGAAGCTGATTTTGAGAAGGGTTTTGAAGGGATTAAAAATTTACCTCTTGAAGCAAAATTTGGAGTTTATACTGCTTACATTTATTATAAAAAACTGTTAGTGAAACTAAAAAACACCCCTTCTACTGAAATTAAAAACACTCGAATTAGAGTACCAAATTATCAAAAAGTTAGTCTACTGGCTAATTGCTATGTCAAATACCGATTGAATCTTTTATAATATGATAACTCAACTATTTGTTTTTATACTAACATTCTGTTTCATGGAGTTTATGGCTTGGTTTAGTCATAAATATATCATGCATGGTTTTTTATGGAATTTACATGCTGATCACCATAAAAAAGATCACAATTCTTGGTTTGAAAGAAACGATGCCTTTTTCATTTTTTATGCAATAGTTAGTATTGTTTTCTTTTTATTGTGGAAATATGACTTACTAAATATAGGCTTGTCTATAGGAGTTGGAATTTTTGTATATGGATTAGCCTATTTTATGGTTCATGATATTTTTATACATCAAAGATTTAAAATTTTTAAAAACGTTAACAACAGATATGCTCGAGCGGTAAGAAGAGCACACAAAATGCATCACAAACATATTGGAAAACAAGATGGAGAATGCTTTGGAATGCTTTTGTTTCCGATGAAATATTACAAAGAAGCTAAATAAAAAAGGCGACCAAATGGTCGCCTTTTTTATTTAAACAATTCCTGCAAAGGTTTTAACTGCTCAACATCTATTTTAGATTTTTGCATTAGTTTCAACATTTCCATAACCACTGTTGGGTTCATATCGTTACCAGTAATTCTAATAACCGCTAATCCATTTTCTGCTCTATTTCCATATAAGATGAATTCATCAATATGTTCGCCTTTACCAGAGCATTTAAACTCGGCCCCATCTTTGCCCATACTCACTTTTATCAAAGATTCGTATTTTTCATCTTTTAAAATCGATGAAATTTTCTTCTTTTCATCTTCAAACTGAGCTTTATTTTTATCATCCGCTTTAAAAGTTAAAATGTTAACTTTATCAAATGAATCTAATACATCTTTTTCATTTGAAGATAGCTTAGTCTTTTCTAGATTTAAAATATTAGGAGTTACATCTAATACTGTAAAATCTTTGTTTTCACTTTTTTCAACAAAATATTTCTGTAGTGTGGGTTCATTTTTACAGCCTATAAGAAGCAATGTTATCCCTAATGAAACATATTTCAAAAAATTTTTCATAAGCTTTTATTTACCAGCTTTTTTTAATTCATCTCCACCAGGAATATTCATTCTATTCGTTAAAGTAGAAAGTTCATTAATGTCAAAATTTCCTGTTAGAGACATTAAAACGGTTTCATTACCCTTAACATTTGCCCCTTCAATAAACATTAACAATTCTTTTACTTGAGTATCTGAACCTCCTGATTTTACGTATATTTTTACGTTCTTACCTCCATCATTAACTCTCATTAATTCTTCAAGGTTACTTGATTTCAAGTATTTATCAACATTCCCACGCATATCTGCGGTTGTCTTATTACTTGAAGTCATAAACACTTTTAAATTATCTAACTTTTTAATTAAAGCTAAGTATTTTTGAGCATCTTTATCAGAAGCTTCCATTTTCACTTTACTCATTAAATCAAACATTTTTTTATTTACTACAATTGAAGTAACACCTTCTTGTCCATCATATTTGTCAAATAATGTTTGAGCTTGACTAAAAAACGGCAACAAAATAAAGGCCGCAATGATAACTATCCTTTTTGTCATAGATATTGATTTAATTTTTTTAAATTTTTGATTTGTTGATTTCATGATTGATAATTTTAATTATTGTTTTTAAACACTTTGTTTTTTGCATTTTCGTACTCTTGTACATATTGAACACTTTCTATGCCAATGTTTACGTTTTGTGACAATAAAGCCAAAGCTTTTTGAGTTTGTTCGAATGCCTCTTGAGGACTATCATAACTCCCAAGTTCATTTTTAACTTCTAGCTTTTGAACATTATTCATATAAAAAGCAAACATTCCAAGCAAAATTACTGTCGAGGCAGCTACAGAAATCCACATTGCTTTTTTTGTAATTTTCTGACGTGGAAATTCTTTTGTATACTGATCTAACTTAGCTTGGGAGAAGTAACCAAACATTGCTTTATATTGTTCTAAATGTGGCGCCACATTTAGAGAAGAAAAGTAACTGCGCAACTCCTTTTCTTCAGCAATTGAGGTTTCTCCTTGAAAGTATTTTTCTATTAATATTTCTATTTTATTGTAATCCATAATTATGGGTATTAATCATTTTTTCACGTATTGCTTTTCGAGCTCTTGACAATGCTACTCTAACTGCAGTTTCGTTCATATCTAAAACTTCTGCAATTTTTTCAAATTCATATTCTTCGATATCTCTCATCTGGATGATTAACTTTTGCTGTTCCGGCAAATCATTAATCCATTTTTCAACCCAGTGTAAAGAATCTTGATCTTCAATTCTTTTGTGTAATTCAGCTCCTGGCTCAGTATAGTTATTGTGGACAATTTTTAAATTTGAAACACGTTTTGATTTTAAAACATCTAAACAGTGATTTTTAGTAATTGTCATTGCATAAGCCTCTATACTTCCATACTCTTTAAGAGCGTCATTTTTATTCCAAAGTTTTACAAGAACGTCTTGAGTAGCATCTTCTGCTTCCTCATTACTAACAAGCAATCTTTTAGCTAATCTGAACAGCTTGTCCTTAAAAGGTTTTATTGTACTTAAAAATTCAGATTGGTTCATTTATTGGCTTGTTATATTATCTAGACGAATCAGTTTTTATTTTGTTACATTCACTATAAATAATTTTTACTTCTTAAATTTACTCAAATAAAATTATTAGAATGAAATCTTTAGCTAAACATATATTTCTACTAGTTATTTCAAGTATTTTTATTACTTCTTGCAATGACTATGATGACAACCCTTCAAATTATCCTATTCAAAATTTTATTTGGAAAGGACTGAATGGCTATTATTTGTACCAGCCAAATGTTCCCGATTTGAGTGATTCCAAGTTTAGTTATCAAAAAGATTTAGATAATTATCTAAGCAACTTTTCTACACCAGAATCTTTATTTGAAAACTTAATTTATCAAAGAAGTTCTATTGACAAATACAGTGTTTTGTATAATGACTACACAAAACTTGAACAGGTCTTAAATGGATCAAATGATAGTAATGGTTTAGAATATGGTCTGAATTACAAATCTGGAAGCACAACTGAAATTTTTGGTTGGGTAAAATATGTAATGCCAAATTCTGATGCTTCAACAAAAAACATTCAACGAGGATCAATTTTTTATGCAATAAATGGAACTCCGTTAACAGCGAGTAATTATAAAAATCTACTAGCAAACAGTTCATATACTTTAAATCTTGCAAATTATGATAATGGTGCAATAACTCCAAATGGACAATCGGTATCCTTAGTAAAAGGACCATATACAGAAAATCCTGTTTTAATAAAAACAACACATATAGTTGGTACAAAAAAAGTTGGGTATTTGATGTATAATGGATTTTACAGTGCTTATGAAAACGAATTAAATGATGCTTTTGGATATTTAAAATCTGAAGGAATAACACATTTAGTATTAGATTTAAGGTACAATTCTGGAGGTTCCGTAACAACTGCAACCAGATTAGCAAGTATGATAACTGGTCAATTTAACGGACAGATTTTTGCCAAACAACAATGGAATCCTAAACTTATGGCACAATTAAACCCAAGTAGTTTAAATAATTTATTTACGAATTCTACTAGTTCTGGAATAGCTTTAAACAGTCTTAATCTTTCTAAAATATATATTTTAACAACAAAGAGCACCGCATCTGCAAGTGAATTAGTAATTAACTCTTTAAAACCGTACATAGATGTTGTCCAAATTGGTACAACTACAACAGGAAAAAATGTAGGCTCAATTACTTTATATGATTCTGATGATTATAGAAAACAAAATGTAAATCCAGATCATAAATATGCCATGCAACCCATTGTATTAAAAATTACAGATAAAAATGGTTTTGGAGATTATGCTCAAGGTATAAGTCCTGCCTCTCAAAACACATTGGCTGAAAACCTAGGTGATTTAGGAATTCTTGGTAACGCAACAGAACCTTATCTTGCAAAAGTTTTAGATTTAATTTCTAGCGGAGGAAAACAAGCCATTCCTAAAACTTTTAAAGTCTTCAATGAAGTTAAAGAAGTTGAAGGAAGAGATTTAAATAAAGAAATGTACTTAGAACAAATACCATAAAAAAACCGCTCAGATGAGCAGTTTTTTTCGTTCTTTAATTTTTAGAATAAAAAGTTGAAACCAACTTTAAAGTTTCTACCTTTTGCGCTGTATCCTCTAGCTTCCATAAAATCTTTATTTAAAATATTATCTGAAAAGAAAAACACGTTCAATTTATCTTTAACTAACGCATATCTAACATTAGCATTTACCAATTGATAATCTTTAAGAATTTCAGTAATTGTTATAGACTCCCAAGTAATTGGATCATAAACATTATACTGAGTTGTTCTATCAGCAACAAACTGGTAAGATGCATTAAATGATAAACGAGAAGTTGCAGCAATATCTAATGAAGCATTTACTTTATGCTTCGGATTTAAAATTCTAGATTGTTTTTCTAATTCTGTAAAAGTATAATTAGCATTGAACTTTACATTATCTGTAACTGAGTAAGAAACCATAGTTTCGATACCTTTAGCATTATTTTTACCATCAACATTAAAATATTTGTAGGTAATTAAATCAAAACCTATCGCATCTTTTTCTTCTCTATGGAAAGCAACTGCGTTAATGTTCAATTTTTTATCTAATAAATCAACTTCAAAACCTGCTTCTATAGTAGCATCTTGCTCAGGAGATAAATCTAAATCTCCATAAGGTGAATACAACTGATATAAACTTGGAGTTACATATGCAGTGCTAAATGATGCTAATATTTTCACAGGAAATCCAGAAAAGCTATAAGAAGGATTAAAGTTAAAAACTAAATTATTTCCATATTTACTATGAAGATTATATCGAGCCCCTGCATTCAAATTAAATCCAAAACTTGAATTAAAAACTGCAGTTACATAAGGATCAATCATGTTGAATTTAGCCAATTCTTTTGCAATAGAACCATAAAGGCTTCCATTTGACATTTCATGAAATTGAAATTGTGCCCCAGTAACTAAAAATAGCTGAGAAAAAATTTGATATTTGTTATACACATCAGCATTTACACTTTTTGATTTATAGTCTGATGGTGAACCATAAGAAAAGAAATCTCTAGTAATAGAATTTGCTCCTGAATTAATTACAAATTCTCCTTTTTCATATTTATATTTTGGAGAGAAACCAACTCTATATTGCTCAGAAAGACTAACATTTGTTAAATCATCAGAATATGAACCACCGTCAAATTCATTCTTCATTCTATCATAATTAGCAAAAAAATCAAATGATAATTTTTTTGTTGGTGTAAAACCAATTTTTACAACAGAATTTACTCTTGAAAATGCATCACTCTCAAAAACATCGTTATCGTTCATTGGCTTTGCCTCAGAAATACCATCAGCAATAGTACTATTTAAAGTTGCAGAGTAATTAAACTTTTCGAATGTTCCTCCCAGAGAAACTCCTTGATTGTACTCTAAAGGTTCATAATTATTTTTATGATTAACCGTTTCTTGAGTACCCATATTCATGTAAGCATTCCCTTGAATTGGTTTTTTAGCCGATTTTTTTAAAATAATATTGATAACCCCAGCTGCAGCTCCACTACCATATAATGTACTTGATGCACCTTTAAGAATCTCAATTTTTTCAACTTGTTCAATAGGTAGAAGTCTTAAATCAAATGCTAAATTTGTTCCAGAAGCATCAGTAACTGGAATTCCATCGATTAAGATTAAAGTTTGATGGTTTCTACCACCTCTGATGTAATAACCCAAATCTTTTCCGGTACGACTTTGATTTCCATTAATTTCAACACCCGCAACAGTACTCAAAACCGCTGCTAATGATTGTCCTTGTTTCTTTTTTAAATCTTCTGCAGTAATTTTTACAATTACTTTTCCAGATTTTTCTTTTGATAAGGCAAATTTTGAATCGGAAACAACTACATCATTTAAGTTACGGATAGAGTCATTTTCTTGAGCAAATACGCCAAGTGTAGCCAACACAAAAGCACCAGCTAATGCAATTTTTTTGTTCATTTTTAATTAAACATTTGTAAAACAAAATGGGAGAAAAGTATAGAATTTACCCATACCCAAACCTTTTTTCCCGAAAGTTTGATACTCAAAGTACTGGGCAGGTCTCCTGGCTTGCGTCTTGTTGTTCACCTTCCCATTTAAAATAATAAACAGTGGCATGTGGATAACAACAAGCTTGATAGCTTACAGTTGCGGGTACAGCTTAGGCATTTAACCTAATTCCCTTTTAATGTGTTTTTACAAAAATGTAAATTCACAACCTCAATACGGGTGCAAATATAGAGCTCAGATTATTAATAATGCAAATAATATCTGATTTTAAATTATTTTTTTAGAAGATATTAAACAAAATCTTATTTCTTCTTCCTTTTATATCTTTTATAAAGTATAATTGAAATAATTACAACATGAATAAATACAATTGTATAAACTGCATACATAAATTCTCTTGAACTAGTATTCATAAACTATAAATTAATTTTAATGACTTGACCAAAATCGACTTTATTAGAAAAAGCTTCTTTGAGTGGAAGATTCATCTGTTTGCATAAAAAACTTCGTATCACTCCTGCATGGGAAACAATTACAATTGGTTTTGAAACCTCTGTTAGTTTTTCATCGATAAACGAAAGTACTCTATCATTCATTATCTCAAAAGATTCTCCTTCGGGAACTTTTACATTCACAAAATCATTCATCCAAGGATCCATTTCTTCCTTTGGAATCTCATCCCAACTTTTTAATTCCCAACTCCCAAAATCCATCTCCATTAGCCTTTTGTCGGTAGTAAAATTAGAAGTCGACAAAAAATCGGCTAAAATAGTGCAGCGTTCCAACGGACTGGAATAGAAAAATGCTTCTTCTGGTAATTGCTTTTTAATTTCTTGAAACTGTTCCTGATAAGGTTGCATTAAAGATACATCGGCTTGACCATAACAGATACCTTTCGCACACACCGTTTCGGTATGACGGACTAAATAAATTTCCATAGTGCAATGAACGATAAATAAAATACAACTTCACATACTTGTTGAGTAGCTCCTAAACAATCTCCAGTGTAACCGTCAATCCATTTTTGGAAGTAACGCGCTAAATAAACTCGCATCAAAAACATTGGAACTAAAACCAAAATCATTTGCCATTGAAAATACGACAAAAGTAACAAGGGTAACAAGCCAAAAAAGAATGCGCCTATAACTTCTCGCCAAGTATAACTTTTGGCAATTGGCTTGCTTTTACTTGTGGCATCCTCTCGAGAATACTCGTGTGTAAAAACTATAGAAACGGCTGCTAATCTACTTAATGCGTGCGCACTAACGAAGATTAGAAAATATACTAAGTACAAATTGATACCAGATACGTTTGCTTTTCCCAAAAGAACATTGGTTGACAAGAATTTCATTAACAAAAGTAACACAACCCCTATGGCACCATAAGCCCCAATAGCACTATCCTTCATAATTTTTAAAATCTTGTCTTTAGTCCATCCTCCTCCAAAACCATCACAAACATCGGCAAAACCATCTTCATGAAAAGCTCCGGTAACTAAAATAGATGCAACCATCGAAAACAATACCGCTATTTCAGAACCTATCAGATAATTGAAAAGGCAGTACACCCCAAATGCAGCTGTCCCGACTATCCAACCTATCAAAGGAAAATAGCGTGATGCTTTATTAAGATATTCAGGATTGTGATCAATGTTCTTGGGGCACGGTATTCGGGTATAGAACATTACTGCTGTTAAAAATATATCTCGTTCTTTTTTCATTAATTTCATTCTTTATTACTTACACCAGCACTATCAAAGCTAGCCATTTCATTTAAAAACGCTACTGCCGATTGTATTATGGGAAATGCAATGGCACAACCTGTTCCTTCGCCTAGACGCAAATCCAATTGCAAAACTGCTTTAGCATTCATATAGTTTAAAAGTAATCCGTGTGCCTGTTCTGCAGATTGATGGCTAAATATCGCATTTCTAATGATTGATGGATTCTTAGTGTAGGCAATTAAAAAAGCAACACTACAAATGAAACCATCAACTAGAATAAGCATGTTATTTTCAAAAGCTTCCAACATCCCTCCTGCCATTTGTAAGATTTCAAATCCACCGAAATAAGCCAATTTATCTTCTAGATTATCCTCGCCTGAATAAGTCTCAATGGCTTTTCTGAGAATATCACTTTTGAATTTTAATTTTTCAGCATTCACTCCTGTTCCTTTTCCAACACATTCTTCGATAGGAATTCCTGTGATGATACTCATCAATACAGAAGCCGTTGAAGTATTCCCAATACCCATTTCACCAAAACCAATGCAATTACTTCCTTTACTAGCAATTTCTGCAACAATCTCACTTCCTTTTTCAAAACAAAGTTCCATTTGGCTTCTAGTCATGGCTGGTCCGTGTAAAAAAGACTGTGTTCCTTTATCAATGGAAGCATCAATTAATTTTGCATTTGGCGGAAAATCATAATTTACACCTGCATTCACAATTGATAAGTCAATATTGTTTTGCTTACAAAAAACATTAATCGCCGCTCCTTCTTCTAGGAAATTGGTCACCATTTGTCGGGTAACATCTTGCGGATAGGCACTAACACCATGCACTGCAATACCATGATCTGCTGCAAAAACAACAATATTAGGTTGGTTTATTTTAGGCGTTAAAGTTTGAAAAACGGTTCCTATTTGGAGTGCCAAGGTTTCTAAAACACCTAAAGCTCCTGTTGGTTTCGTTTTATTATCGATCTTAAACTGTAATTCTGATTGGAGTGTTTTATTATCAAGAACTTTTACTGAAGATTCATGATGTATTTCGACTATATCTAGATGTATTTCAGTAATCTCCTGAACAAAGGGATGTTCTTCTTTTTGCTTCCAATGCAATTGTTGCAACATGGGTTGGTTATCATAATTGGTCGCTGGCTTTCCTATACAGAAATACCCTAATGGCTCTATATGTTCGGGTAAATTTAATATTTTTTTGAACTGATAATAATTCAGAATCGAAACCCAACCCATAGAATACCCTTGTTCTGTGAGAGACAACCAAATATTTTGTGCCGCACAAACCGCACTGAATTTAATTGCTTCGTTACTACCAACAGTGCCTATAGTGAAATTATTCAATACAGAACGATCATAGCAAATCACCATTCCAAGCGGAGCTTCCTCAATAGCCTCAAGTTTTAGTGATTGATATTGTTCTTTTTGAGAAGCATTTTCGGTTTGATTAGCCGCTTTTTCATCATATTCTGAGAATAGTTTTTTGATAGCTTTTTTTATTTCACCTGATTTGATGATATAATATTTAGTCGCATTAGTCAATCCCACAGATGGAGCCCAATGTCCAGCTTGCAAAGCTTTCTCTAAAACCGAATCAGACACAGCGTCATTTAAAAAATGACGTGTATCTCGGCGAGATTTCATTATATCGTCTAAATAGCTCATTAGTTTATTCTAATTAGATTCCCAAACAATAAAACAATAGTCTTTATAGATTTGTTTGGTATATTCTGGTAAAATTATTGGTTCTGAAAATAACGGACAATTAATTACCATCGTGTGAAATTCTCCGTTTTCACCACAAGAATCAATTCCTTTAGCTTCTAATTCTTGGGCTAATTCTTTAGTCATTATTTTTCCAAGATAACCCTCACCCATTTGTATATTGCAAGAAACAATCATGGTTTCAATTCCGTTGGCAAGCATTTCATTCACTAAATCAATTCGGTTTTGTTGCCACAAAGGTAAAACAGCTTTAATCCCAGCTGCATTGCAAACCTTTTCTTCCCAATCTCTATGAGGTTGCAAATCGATATCACCAAAAACAGCAGCATCCAATTCGAATTCCGTTTTTATCTCTTGCAATGCTTTTATATACTTAGCTTCATATTCATTCCAAGTGGCGGGAATAGTCACAATAGGCAAGTTCATTTTTTGCGCTTGTTGCTTTAAAATTGATAACGGTAATCCATGCGAACGGGAAACTTGACCGTTTTCATTCATCATATTCAACAAAACCTTTGGTTTCAATCCTTGTGCTACAGCTTGCATCATTGCATAGCAAGAATCTTTTCCTCCACTCCAAGAAGTTACAAAATTCATTTTTTCTCTTTTATTTTAACTGGAATTCCTGAAACCATCAAAACTACCTCATCGGCTTTTTTAGCTAAATACTGGTTCATCCAACCTTGCAATTCTGTAAATTTTCTTCCAATATGAGTTTGCGCATGAACCCCCATCCCTATTTCATTAGTGATTATGATTATGGTTGCATCTTTTTGAGTAACCAAAGCATCAAACTCGGCTTTTGCCTGTTCTAAACAAAGCTCAACATCATTTTTAGTATCAACAAAAAAATTGGTTAACCAAAGCGTAACACAATCCACAATTGCCACTTTTCCCGAAAAATCTATTTCGCCTAAATGTTTTTCTTTTTCAACATTAATCCAACGTTCATCTCTTTCTGCCTGATGGCGATCGATTCTGCTTTGAAAATCTCCATCCCATTTTCTAGCCGTAGCCACATACATGGGATTTGATGAAAGTTCCATGGCTAAATCCTGAGCATAACTACTTTTTCCGGAGCGCTCACCTCCTGTGATTAGGTAAATCATTATTTCATTACTTTATGCTTTAAGCACTAGGCTTCAAGCTTTTTATTTAATTTCTTGTTTGTAAGGACAATGTCGGCATCCGTTTTCACAACAATAGCCTCTTTTCAAGTGAAACCAAGTTTTGAAAACATATTTGCCATCTTCCAGATAATAATCAATTCCTTCGATTAAGTTTTCAGCTTTGGGCAAATCTTTGGCTTTATTTTCCTTAGCAGTATCAGGAGTAATTGTATTGACATATTCGTCAATTTTAACCGAACATGCTTGTTTAAAACATTCAGGACATAAACAATCAACAACAGTTGTAGGCACAAAAATAGGCGGAAAATCATTGCACCAGCATTTAGTCCCCTCTAAAGTATCACCACAATTAAAAGGAGTTCCGCAAGTAGAACATTGCTTTACTTTAATAACATTCATGCCGTAAAGATAGTATTTGTGGATTTTTAGAATAAAAAAGAATCGGATTTTTTTTGCAAATTCTTTTACCTTTGCGGGAAATAAACACTAACTAATGAAGACTTTTCTTTATAAAGCCCTTTTTATTTCTTTTTTTGCATTTACTATAAGTTGTAAACAAAACGAAAAAACAACTACAGTTAAAAACACCACTTCAGAAGAAGTTATCGAATATGCGAGCGGACTTTCCATTCACAAATACACAGGATATTCGGTAGTAAAAGTCACTAATCCATGGCCAGATGCTGATAGAGATTTCACTTATGTACTTCAAGAAAAAAACGCAAATATTCCTGACAGTCTTAAACAATACACAACTATACCAGTTCCTTTAAAATCTATAGTGGTAACCTCAACAACAAACGTTCCTTTTCTGGAAATGTTAGGTGTAGAGAACAAATTAGTTGGTTTCCCTCACACTGATTATATTTCTTCAGAAAAAACAAGAGCATTGATTGACAAAGGCATAGTGAAAAACGTAGGACAAAACGAACGTTTGAACATGGAAAAATTGATTGATTTATCGCCTGAATTAATTGTAACTTTTGGTGTAGACAACAATAATCCTATGATCAAAAACCTTGAAAAAAGTGGCTTAAAAGTAATGATTCAAGGCGATTGGATGGAACAATCACCTCTAGGAAAAGCAGAATGGTTAAAACTTTATGCCGCTTTATTTGGCAAAGAAAAAGAAGCCAGTGAATTATTTGACAATATTGTAAAAGAATACAAACAAGCCTTATCTTCTGTTACAAATACAAAAGCAGACGCCACTGTTTTATATGGAAATATGTATAAAGATC
Source organism: Flavobacterium terrae (assembly GCF_900142035.1). Taxonomy (GTDB): domain Bacteria; phylum Bacteroidota; class Bacteroidia; order Flavobacteriales; family Flavobacteriaceae; genus Flavobacterium; species Flavobacterium terrae. The sequence continues at coordinate 51,558 of NZ_FQZI01000004.1, forward strand.
AATGGTTTGTGGCTAGAGGAAACAGTTGGGTTGCTCAATTTTTAAAAGATGCCAAAGTAAATTATTTATGGGCTGATTTAGAAGGCACTGGAAGTTTAGGACTTCCTTTTGAAAAAGTACTAGAAAAAGCAAAAAATGCTGATGTTTGGATTGCTGCTGGAACTTATAAAACCCTAGAAGAATTAGGCTCAAGTAATCCACATTATAGTCAATTTACCGCCTTTGGAAAGAAAAATGTTTACACTTTTGAAAGCAAGCTTGGGGCTACTGGTGGAACTGTTTATTACGAAATGGCTCCAAGCCGTCCCGATTTAGTTTTGAAAGATTATATTAAAATATTTCATCCTGAATTACTTCCAAATTACACACTTACTTTTGCAGAAAAATTAAAATAAATTGGCAAACAAAAAACGAAATACCCTACTCTTCTTTCTACTCGGTTTTGGGCTACTAGCTTTATTACTAATCAATATTAGTTTTGGTTCGGTTACCATACCTTTCAAAGAAGTAATTAAAAGTTTAACTGGTGGACAAGCCAGCAAATCAACTTGGGAATACATTATCATTAATTATAGATTGCCCAAAGCGATAACAGCAATTTTAGTTGGCATGGGACTTTCCATAAGCGGGCTTTTAATGCAAACCTTATTTAGAAATCCACTTGCTGGGCCTTATGTACTTGGGCTAAGTTCTGGTTCTAGTTTAGGGGTTGCTTTTGTGATTTTAGGTGCGTCGATAATGCCTGCTTTTTTAAGTAGCTTTTTACTTTCCTCATACGGAGTAGTAATAGCATCTACTTTAGGAAGTTTTACTGTTTTACTTTTGGTTTTACTAGTATCACAAAAACTAAGAGACACTATGGCTATTTTAGTTGTTGGTCTAATGTTTGGAAGTTTTACTAGTGCCATTGTAGGGATACTAACCTATTTTAGTTCCGCAGAACAATTGCAAAAATTCACGTTTTGGTCACTTGGAAATTTAGGAAACTTATCTTGGTTATCCATAGTAATCCTTACAATAGCTGTGAGCATAGGATTGCTCATGAGCTTAGTCTGCATTAAGCCTTTGAACGCCCTTTTATTAGGCGAAAATTACGCACGTAGTTTAGGATTAAACTTTAAAAAAACACGATTGATCATCATATTTGCCACAAGTATTTTAGCAGGAAGTATCACAGCATTTGCGGGACCTATAGCGTTTATTGGATTGGCTGTTCCCCATATGGCTAAATTACTATTTCAAACCAGCAATCACTTTATTTTATATTGGAGTACCTTATTAATAGGAGCTACTATTATGCTTATTTGTGATGTTGTATCTCAAATGCCAGGCTTAGAAGTAACATTACCTATCAATGCTATCACATCGATTATTGGAGCACCTGTAGTCATCTGGTTATTAGTTAGAAAACAAAAAATAGTGAGTTAGCCATGAGAAAAGTACTTTATAGTAAAAACCTATCGATTGGTTATCACACCAAAAAAGGAAATACCATAATAGCGGAAAACCTGAATTTAGATTTACATGAGGGCAAATTAATCACTTTAATTGGTGCAAACGGAATTGGCAAATCGACCCTTTTAAGAACTATTACTGGAATTCAAAAACCAATTCAAGGAGAAGTTTTTCTAAATGAGAAAAACATTAATTCTTACCATTTAGAGGAATTGGCACAAAATCTTAGTGTTGTATTGACCGAAAAACTACCTCCAAGTAATTTAACCGTTTATGAATTAGTCGCTTTAGGCCGCCAACCCTATACCAATTGGATTGGAAAAATGGCTCCTGAAGATATTGAAAAAGTCATCAATGCTATTGAGCTTACTAACATACAAGAAATTATCCAGAAAAAACATTTTGAAATCAGCGACGGCCAACTTCAAAAGGTTTTAGTAGCGAGAGCCTTGGCACAAGATACTAACTTAATTATTTTGGATGAGCCCACAACTCATCTTGATTTACATCATAAGGTTTCATTGTTTAAACTGCTAAAAAAACTGTCAGCTACAATGGGAAAATGTATACTTTTCTCTACGCACGATATTGACTTAGCTATACAATTAAGTGATGAGATGATTGTAATGACAAAAAATAAAATTGTTCAAGAAGATCCTTGTAAACTGATTGAAATGGGAGTATTCAATACATTGTTTGAAGATGAAGATATTGTTTTTGATGCTGAAAAAGGAAAGTTTCTTTTTAAATAATTAAGATTTTCTTCACATATTTCTCCATGCAAAAGAGTAATTTTAGTAGCAAAATTTTAAACATATGAAAACTAAAATCACTTCAATACTACTAGTCATGGTTTCTTTTATTGCAAATGCTCAACTTAAACCTATAGCTTATTCTGATGGTGACCAAAAACTTGAAGGACAATTAGCACAGCCTAAAAAAGAACTGAAAAACAAAGCTGGTGTGTTATTACTTCCTGCCTGGATGGGTATAGATAGCAATGCCAAAGAAAACGCAGCTGAATTAGCAAAACTTGGCTATATAACATTTGTTGCCGATGTCTATGGAGTAGACAAAAGACCACAAAACACAAAAGAAGAAGGCCAAATTGCGGGTCACTTTAAAACCAATTATATAGAATATCAAAAAAGAATTCAATTGGCATTAGACCAACTTATAAAAGCAGGTGCAAATCCAGATAAAATAGCGGTTATAGGTTATTGTTTTGGTGGAACTGGTGCGATTGAAGTAGCTCGAAGCAATATGAAAGTTCAAGGCATAGTATCTTTTCATGGTGGTTTAGGAAGAGATACTGCAAGAAATATTGAACCCATACAACCAAAAGTTTTAGTTTTACATGGTGCTGATGATTTTTTTGTTCCTGAAACAGACATCAAAGCCTTTCAAGATGAAATGAAGAAAGCAAAAGCAGATTGGCAAATGATTTATTATGCAGATGCTGTACATGCTTTCACACACAAAGATGCAGGAAGTGATAAAAGTAAAGGGACTGCTTATAATGAAAAAGCAGCTAAACGTTCATGGGAAGCAATGAAGCAATTCTTCACAGAGATTCTAAACTAAAAGAAATAAGGTATTCTTTTATTTATTTTATCCAAAATCCACCAGAAAAATATAGCAGTAATACAAACTAAAAAATATTTCACTACTACAAAACCAAATGTTTTTTGAGGTAAAATTTCATATACCAAACGAATAGCATAGGGATGTATTAGATAAATCCCTAAAGATAATGTTGAACTCACTGGAGCATCTGTAATGGATGCTCTTTCTTTTACTAGACTAAAAGTTAGCATACTCAACAAAGGCAAAAACAATAAAAAATCCATTGCTTTAACTTTGAATTGATAATACAATCCCACTTCTACTAACAATAAAATCCAGAGAGGAATATAATACTTCTTTAATTTTAAAACATTAGGACCCCATGAATCGTATAGAGTTCCAACAAGCATCATTGGAAACGCAAAAAACAAAAAGTTTCTAGTTGTTCCTATGACTGCATATACAAATTGAATGTCTAAATAACGATGCAAAACATCGGATTGAATTAAAATTTGAAAAATATATCCAAAAGTCAATAATGAAATTATAAGGACCCATTTTGAAAAAACAGAACTATTTCTAACCAAATACAATAATCCAACAGCAATAACAGATGCCAACAAATACCACAAATGCCAATAACCGTAGATAAGCTTTAAAATCATATCAAATTGACTAAACCAACCTAGCTTATAAAACCGAATTAGATCAGGAAGGTATAGTATTTGCCAAATCACATATAGTAATAAAATTCGTTTAAGATATTTCAACAAATAAGCTTTATCGTTGAGTTTATTTCTTAAAAAATATCCAGAAATTAAAAAGAAAGTTGGCACAGCAATTCGAGTAATTCCGCTTGCAATTTCATAAGACAGAAGTCCTTCAAAACCTTTAAGCTTTGTTACAGGAAAAATATGCAAAGCTACGACCAAAAAGGCCATTACTACTTTTAGTATGTCAAGGTTATTATTTCTCATTTATTTAAACCACAATTGTCTTCTCGCCTCACCTACTACAAAAGCAACTGAATTCGCAATATTATAACTTCTAATTTTATCGCTCATAGGAATAGTAAGATGATTTTCAAAAGTATTCATTACTTCTTCACTCAAACCAATACTTTCCTTTCCAAAAACCAACCAATCTCCTTCTTTAAATTCAGCTTCGTAATAAGATTTGTCAGACTTTGAACTAAATAAAAACACTCTTGATTGATCTGGAATTTGTGCAATCCACTCGTCAACATTACTGTATTCTTTCCAGTCTAAATGAACCCAGTAATCTAATCCTGAACGCTTTAGATTTTTATCGGTAATTTCAAAACCGTAAGGTTTTATTAAATGTAAACGATTCCCTGTCCCAACACACAAACGACCTATGTTTCCTGTGTTATTTGGGATTTCGGGTTCTACTAAAACTATATTTAACATATTTGACTTTTTATTAATTTGGTTATTCGAAAAAATCTTCAACTTCTAATACTTCGCCAGCCTTTAAATCATGCAAAGTAACTGTTCCTACGCGAACTCTTACTAATCTCAAGGTAGGAAAGCCAACAGCCGCAGTCATTTTTCGCACTTGGCGGAATTTACCTTCGGTTAAGGTAAGCGCTACCCAACTTGTTGGTCCATGTCGTTCATCACGTATTCTTCTTCCCTCTCCAATGTAGTCTGGTAAGGATTCTATTTTATACGATTCACAAGGCTTTGTTGTATATCGAATTCCTTTGAAACCAATCTCGACGCCATTTTTTAATTTTTCAATAGCTTCATCGGTTATGATCCCGTCTACTTGAGCAAAATATTCTTTTTCAATTGTTTTACTTCTTACAATCTCGCTCATCATTCCATCTGTCGTAAGCAACAACAACCCCTCCGAATCTTCATCCAAGCGCCCAATTGCCATAGTTCCTTCGGGAAAATCGAATAATTCACCCAATTTCTTTTTAGGGCGCTTTTTTTCGTAAATAAATTGACTTAAATAACCGTGAGGTTTATGCAAAATAAAATGTCGATGCTTCATAATATTTCGCAAAAATAAGTTATTCTCTACGAAACATCAGTAATTTTGTTGTCCCTAAATATAAGATTATGGAAAAGCATTTTGAACTAAGTGACACAGAATTTACATTAGAATTCGAAAACTGCACATTAAATCCAGAACTCTTTACACATGAAGCTCATTTACGCCTAGCTTGGATTTATATTCAGAAATACGGCATTGAAAACGCAATCGAAGTCATTCGAAAACAAATTCAAGAATATGCTATTTCACTAGGAGCTTCAGAAAAATATCACGAAACAATTACAGTTGCCAGTATTAAAGCGGTATCTTTTTTTATTAAAAAATCGGAAAGTAAAACTTTTGAGTCTTTCATTAATGAAAACAAACAGCTAAAAACCAATTTTAAACAATTACTTGCTACACATTATACAACTGATATTTTTAATTCAGAAAGTGCTAAAAAAGATTTTCTGGAACCTGAATTAGACCCTTTTGAATGAATTATTGCTTACTTTCAGCAATCCATTTCTTTAATAACCCATTAATATCCGTTTTGGGATTTTTAAGGATATAAATCGTTGTACCGTTTTCGCGCGCTAATTTGTTTTCAATGGAGTCGTAAACGATAACCTTATTGAATCTTTTTTCTGCCATCTTTAGTAAATACTCTTTGTTTTTGGCTTCTTTAACCCAAACTAAAGTCGTTATTTTTTTCTCTAAAGGAAACCAGTTTACATAATCAGCATTAAACGAAACTGCTTTAACCGACTTGTTTTTAGCATAAAAATTAACGGCTCCAGTTTGCCCGTAATTATCACAAATTATCAGTGTATTTGAAGTATTACCAATTGTATTGAGCGCTTTGTCTGTTTTTTGGGCTAGTTCTTGCCAACCAAGCATATCGGCAAAATCCTGAGGCAAGTCATGATCTTCGCCATCTTCCCATTCTAACATACCTAGCCTTTGATAACGTTCTGGATTGTTCTTAATATACTCTGGACTCACATTGGGAAAAGCCAATTGATACATTGGAATAAATAAAAAAACAGGAATTAGAATAGCTACAGGACGAAGGTATTTTAACCATTTTCCTTGTAAAATTTTCTCTGTATAAACTGCACCAAAAGCTAATAAAATAGGATACAATCCAATGGTATAATAAGCTTTAGCCTTAAAGAAAACGAAGATTATCATTGTGAATAGAAATGACCAAAAGAAAACTCTATACTCTTTAAAAGCCTTATATCTCCAAAAAGAAATAAAACCAATAATCAACACAAAAAAGGCGCCTAAAAAAAATAGTATTTGTTCTTTTATAAAATCACCTAAATCAACATTTTCAAGTTGTGTCTCCTTAAGTTCTTTCATATGACCAATCACTGGAAAATCATTCTGAAACTGCCATATTAAATTAGGCAACACAATAAAAAATGCAATTGCAAGTGCATAATACAAATGCTTGTTTGTTAAAATTTTGCGATGCTTTGTCAACAAAATAGCTGGCAACAAACCCAACATTAAAAAGATAATATTGTACTTATTTAAAAAACCAAAAGCAAAAGTAATCCCAGCAATATAGAGCCATTTATTTTTCTCTGATACTATGTACTGAATTACTGTATAATAAAACAATGTCCATACTAAAATATCTAAACTATTAGGCTGAAACAATATGTTCATTCGTGTAATAACTGACAACAACACCGAAATGCTTCCTAAAACTAATGCGAAAAGATTTCCTTTTAGAGTTTCTATTGTTTTCCAAACTACAACAATTGTCAAAGCACCAAATAGAGCTGGAAAAAATTTTATCCAAAATACCGAGTTCCCCAAAAGATAAATCACATAAGATATCCAAGCTGAAAGTGGTGGCACAGAAACATAACCCCAATCTAAATGCTGTCCTTGATCTAAGTGCAAAAACTCATCGCGATGCAAACTATATTCCGAAGTAATCAAGTTGAACTGCAACCAAAATTTAAAAAGGACAAACAAAAACAGAATTAGATACTTCCAGTGAGCATTTAGTTTCATAGTAAGATTTTATTTACGCAATTTAGAGATTTTTACATTAACACTAAACAATAGGACTTTTACTAATACATTTTATTGTTTACTTTTACATAACAAAATCAAAATCGATGTCGGAAAACATTCTTATACTTGCCTCATTTATAATTGCACTAGCTATTGGAATTTTTATTGGAAAAGCACTTTTCTCAGCCAATTCAAAATCGGAAAAAGCTTCATTGGAAGAAAAGATCAATGGCTTATTGGCTCAAATAGAACAATTAAAACAACAATTCCTGACGGAGAGAAATCAATGGGAAAATCAATTGCGTCAAAGCACGACTGAAAAAGAATCTATTCGTACCGAAAAAGATGCTTTAGCCATTCAATTATCAAAGAAAGAAGTTGATTTTGATAATCTTCTAGAACGTAATAGAGAACAAAAACAAGAAGTGGAACAACTTCAAGAGAAATTCACTAAAGAATTCGAAAACTTAGCCAATAAAATCCTTGAGGAAAAAACAACAAAATTCACCGAGCAGAATAAAGAAAATTTAAAGACTATACTTTCTCCATTACAAGATAAAATTCAGCTTTTTGAGAAAAAAGTAGAAGATACTCACAAAGAAAGTATAGATTATCACGCGGCCTTGCGTCAACAAATTTTAGGTTTGAAAGAAATGAATGCTCAAATGAGCAAAGAAACCCTAAACTTAACGAAAGCATTAAAAGGCGATAGTAAAATGCAAGGAAATTGGGGTGAATTAGTTCTAGAACGAGTTTTAGAAAAATCTGGATTAGAAAAAGGACGTGAATATGAAGTACAGCAAAGTTTCACTACCGAAGAAGGTAATCGAGTTTTTCCAGATGTCGTGATCAATTTACCCGACGGAAAGAAAATGATTGTCGATTCGAAAGTAACTTTAACAGCATACGAACGCTATATTAACGAAGACGACGAAGAAACGAAAGCGCAATATCTTAAAGAACATGTTATCGCGATAAAACGCCATGTAGAACAGTTGGGCGACAAAAATTATCAGGATCTCTACCAAATAGAAAGCCCCGATTTTGTATTGTTGTTTATTCCAATGGAACCCGCATTTGCTTTGGCTTTAAATGAGGATACCACTTTATACAACAAAGCTTTCGAGAAGAATATCGTTATTGTAACACCATCAACATTATTAGCTACTCTACGTACAATAGATAGTATGTGGACCAACCAAAAACAACAAGAAAACGCTTATGAGATTGCTCGTCAAGCCGGAGCTTTGTATGATAAATTTGAAGGATTTGTTTCCGATTTGATTAAAATTGGAAAACGAATGGACGAAGCAAAATCAGAATACGGCAACGCCATGAACAAATTGGTAGAAGGAAAAGGGAATTTAATTACTAGCGTTGAAAAACTGAAGAAAATGGGAGCTAAAGCTAAAAAATCACTTCCTGAGAGTATCATTAGCAGAGCCGAAAACGAAACTAACACTTTATCTCAATAAATTATGTTACGAAAATTTATAATAATAACCATTCTTACTGTATTATTAGTAATCTCTGGCTATTTTGCTGTATTGTATTATGCAACTTTTAGTGAAGGCTATCGTTCGGGTGAATTGATAAAAATTAGTCACAAAGGAATGCTATTTAAAACTTGGGAAGGTGAATTAAGTCAAGGGGTTGCTGGAGCTCAAATATTTAAATTTTCTATTTTAGATAAAGATGAGAAAGTCATTCAGCAGATGAAGGATTTACAAGGAGAATATGTAAAAGTCACCTATGAAGAACGATACAAAACCTTTCCTTGGTGGGGAGATACTAAATATTTTGTAACAGAAGTTGTTAAAGAAGATTCTCCTTTTAAGGTTAAAATCAACAAGTAGTGAATACCCAATTCAAAAGCGTAAAATCGTCTAAAGTTGTCATCTCTGAATTGATGCTTCCTTCACACACTAATTTTAGTGGGAAAATTCATGGTGGTTATATTTTGTCGTTATTGGATCAAATAGCTTTTGCGTGTGCTTCAAAATTTTCAGGACATTATTGTGTTACCGCTTCGGTTGATACTGTTGATTTTTTGGCTCCAATTGAAGTAGGTGAATTAGTTACCATGCGAGCATCAGTAAATTATGTTGGAAAAACTTCTATGATTGTTGGTATTCGGGTAGAAGCTGAAAACATTCAAACTGGAAAAATAAAGCATTGTAATTCTTCTTATTTTACCATGGTTGCAAAAGATAAATCTGGGAATAATGCTCTTGTTCCTGGATTAATTTTATCGACTGATGATGACATCAGACGATTTTGGAATTGCATTAAAATGATTGCTATTAAAAAAGACAAGCAAAACCACGAAGAAACCTTTGATTATAAAAGTGAAGATTCACTATCAAAATTGAGCAAATACAATGTTCAACTAGAACGCATTTAACTTAAAAAAATGAAAAAAATACTTTATTTACTACTATTATCATTTTCTATTACTAATGCTCAAGAACCTAGGAAAAACCTAAAAGCAATAATCAAAACAGCTATTTACTGTGATCATTGCAAAGAGTGTGAAACTTGTGGAAAAAATTTTCAAGCAAACATGCTTAAAATAAAAGGTTTGAAAATGTATGAACTAGACGAAAAAAAGATGACAATTACAGTTTATTACAATTCTCAAAAAACAAATCTGCAAACAATAAAAACAGCTATATCTAAATTAGGTTATGATGCCGATGATATAAAAGCTGACGCGAAAGCTTATGAAAAATTAGATGGTTGCTGTAAAAAAGCCTAATTAAAACACTCTTACTAGATTAAACCCAAAAAAGATATCTCCTTTACCCCAATCGCCTGTTGCATTTGCTAAGAAACCAGCTTCATGCATAGCTTGAGCGTTGGTAAAATGCATTTGAAACACGTGACCCCCAGTCTCTATATCAACACCAAGTGACAATGGGTTTCTAAACGGTGACGTTGATGATCTATTTAAATGTGCTGCATAATCCATATTAATAGAGACACGTTTTGAAATTTTATAACGTCCCCCCATTCCTAATGAGAATTGACTGTTATCTTGGCCATCGTCTATTACAAAGTTTTCATGAAAATAAGATGGAGCTAGTTCTAAAGAAAGTTTATCATTAAATTTTCGAGAAATCAGAATTTGATTAACATACATCATTCTATCACTAAATTCCATTCTAGGATAATTCGACTCTTTCATTTGATTATTAAAACCAACACTATTGAAACCTACAAATGTAAATGGCAAACCATTTTCTCTCTGAGGAGCAATAAGATATTTTATCGAAAAATCATAAGCTTGCTCACTTCTTCCTGCCCCAATAGAAACTTTTGACCCTAAACCATAAATAAACTTGATTTGAGTTACTGCATTATCTAGCCCAAAGAAACCTTCGAAGCCATCTTTTACAGATCCAAATCTATGAGCTACAACAAAGTAAAGTTCTTTTTTTCCGAGAAGTTTAGTAGATTCTAAATTTACTATTTTTTGCGCCTTAAAAGCTGCTAAAACTTCGGTATTTGAATCTTTAGAATCTATTTGAGATAATAAATCATCTTGAGAAAAAACAGTAAACCTTACAAAGAGTAATGTTATCAATAAAAATAAATATTTTTTTTTCATTTTATCTAAGAAATTTCTATCAAATTTAATATAAAATTACTATTTTTAAAACAATTTAATAGTTATTTTAATTTATCTTTAAAATAAAACAAATGAAAGAAATAAGATTTATTTTAATCCTTTGCACTACTTTTTTTTGTAGTTGCAGCAATGAAAGCAGTAATGATTTAGTAAATCCAATTCCTGAAAAAGTAAGCTATTCGAGAGATGTAAAACCTATAACTGATTCTAACTGCATTCCCTGCCACAACAATCCTCCTCTTAATGGAGCACCTATGTCATTGTTAACAAAATTACAAGTTCAAGATGCTATAGTGAACAGAGGGTTATTAGACAGAATCTCAAGAGACCAAGGAGCACCTGGAATGATGCCAAATGGTGGCATTAGATTACCACAAAACAGTATTGATATCATAAAAAAATGGCAAGCTGATGGTTTTTTGGAATAATTATTGAAATTAATCTGTTAAAAATTTGAACTATGAAACATTTATTAGCCCTAGCTTTAGCAATTTTGGCATTCAATAACACTGTAGCTCAAGAAAAAGTTTTAACCAAGTCTGGAGTTACTACTTTTGAAGCCTCAGTACCGTCTTTTGAAGAGGTAAAAGCAACGAATAAACTCTCTGGATGTATTTTAAATACTAAAACTGGTGAAATTGTTGGGTTATTGATGATGAAAAATTTCAAATTTAAATCAGCCTTAATGGAAGAACATTTCAATGAAAATTATATGGAAAGTGACAAATATCCAAAAGGTGTATTTAAAGGAAAAATTCAAAATTTCAATATTGAAAACCTAACTTCAAACAATCAAGATTTCACAATCAACGGTAGTATGGAAATACATGGAAAATCTAAAGACATAACAATTACTGTTAAAATTTCGAAAAAAGAAAATTCAATTTTTTTAAGTTCTAATTTTAATTTAAACACCGATGATTTTGGCATTGAACTACCAATTCTAGTAAGAAGTAAAGTTGCTAAAAAAGTAAACGTACAAATTGATTATTCTCTTAAATAATTAAAAATTTATTTTTTGATAAGCATTTAGCTTACTCAGATCAAGAACCGTCACGGTATCATCTTCATCATCAAACATCTGAACAAACTTTGCTCCATAAATTACTTCCGAAAACATATATGAGGATTTAATTGCAACAGTATTGCTATACATCTCATCAAAAGCTTTTATAAAAACAATTATCTCCCCTTCATTTTTTTTAAAATCATCTTCTGTAAATCCATACAAAGGGCTATCTTCAGTAATTGGATGAACAATTGTCCAACTTAAAGTCAAAGTATTAATTTTGTCGTATTCTATATCTAAATTGAAAAATTTATTTACTTCAACCCCATTTTCTTTTACAGTCATTCCTAGATTTACCTTTGCTTCTGCATCAATCAAACTGGTATTTTTATGAGGTGTTATCCTCAACATTAAAGCCTTAACTCCTTGAAAAGGAGCAATAACTGCATTTTCAGAAAACATAATATGCGCTTTAGGCTTACTAAATCTACCATAAAACAAACCTGTTGCTATGGCAAATGTTAACAAACCAAACAAAGCCTCTACCGAAGCTGTAAAACTTGCCAAAAAGCCAACTGGACTTATATGTCCGTAACCAACTGTGGTGAATGTTTGTGTACTAAAAAAAAATGCTTGCCCAAAATCTTCAATAAAACTATTCGGTTTGATCCCCTGTAGATACTGTACCCCAATCAAAGTATAAATACAAGCAAAAGCAAAATTTACTAAAAGATAGAAAACAAAAATTATGGTTATAAATTTAAATCCTGAAATATTTAGCATTGTGTGATACCAACTAATTCTTTCAAAAAAAGGTAGGCCAATTTTTTTTACATTTGCACTTCCGTCTTTATTAATGAACCTACCGCCATAATTTGAAGCGTTAGTTCCAAAACCAGTTTGCTTGTTTGAATTTTTCTTACCTCTGTTCTTTAATACTGACATGAGTTTATAATTATAATTGTAAATTTATAAATTTTAATATTTAACCCAACATCTTAATTTATGAGAGCCACAAAGTTATTTAATGAATTTTTTGAAAATGAAAAAGCTAGCGGCATAACTTTATTAATCTGCACTTTATTATCAATACTATTAGCTAATTCTTCTATAAGTGAAACATACACTCATTTCTGGCATTCAAAAATTGGAAGTTTTTCCATAGAACACATTATCAATGATGGTTTAATGACGATCTTTTTCTTATTAATTGGTCTTGAACTCGAGAGAGAAGTTTATATAGGAGAATTATCAAATTTAAAAAATGCACTTCTTCCGATTTCTGCTGCGTTAGGTGGCATGATTATTCCAGCACTAATTTATTTTGCATTTACAAACGGCACTCTTTACCATAGCGGAATAGGCATACCAATGGCTACAGATATAGCTTTTGCAATTGGAATACTTTCACTTTTAGGCAATAAAGTTCCAACCTCATTAAAAGTTTTTTTAACAGCGCTAGCAGTAATTGACGATTTAGGCGCCATACTTATTATTGCTATTTTCTATTCAAAACAAATCGATATAACTTACTTATTGCTTTCATTAGGAGTATTTTCTATTTTGCTTGTTATGAATAGATTAAAAGTATACAAACTTTTACCTTATCTAATTGGAGGAGTTTTAATGTGGTATTTCATGCTTAATTCAGGAGTGCATGCAACAATTACAGGAGTTTTACTAGCCTTTGCCATTCCATTCGAAAATGGTGAAGAAAAATCGATCTCATATCAACTTCAACATTGGCTTCACAAACCAGTTTCCTTTCTTATATTGCCTATTTTTGCTTTAGCTAATACTGCAATTGTTTTGTCATTTAGTGATTCAAACTCATTATTTCCAATTTACGCCTACGCTATTATTTTTGGCTTAGTTGTTGGCAAACCACTTGGAATCTTTATATTCTCATATCTTTCAGTTCATTTTAAATTTTCTAAACTACCATCAGATCTAAACTGGTCTAAAATAGTGGGTGTTGGAATTTTAGGAGGAATAGGTTTTACAATGTCAATTTTCATAACTTTATTAGCTTTTACCGATCAATCAGTTATAAATAATGCTAAGTTTCATATCATTTTAGCATCCTTAACAGCAGGCCTTTTAGGATTAATTGTACTTAAAAATATTTTAAAAGAAAAAGTGGTTGAAACTGAAGAAATTTAAAAAGGATCTATAAACTCTTTTACATTTGTTGGCTTAATTCTTTAAAAATGAAAAGATTATTCATACTTATATTAGTACTAAACAGCATACTATTAAATGCTCGTTTTCAAAATGCTACCATTCTTTTTAATGATGGTCATTCAGAAACTGGACTTGTAAAATCTTTCTTAGAACAAAGAACAATATCAGCAGGGTTCTCAAGTAATCTAGAACATGAATTAAATCTAGATGATAAGATTATAAAATTCAAACTATCTAATGATGCTGAAGTAAAAGATTTATCAATAGATGACATTAAACAAATAACAATTTCATACGAGAATAATTACTCCATAACTTACAGGGTGCTATATCTAAAAGAGCTAGATAAAAAAGGTGATTTTAAAGAAAAATCTCGAAAAGTTTTTCTTCCATTGTTAAAAGAAGGAAAAATCAACATTTATGGATTAAGATATTCTACACAAACTGGCTCTGGTTCTGGCCCATACACTGGAGAGGTGTTTTATTATCAGAATGCTAAAGAAGATTACGCTATAAACTACTTTAACATGGGATTTTCTGCAATGTTTAACATCCAAGAAAGAACATTAAATCCATTTAGAATATTATTCAAAGATTGTCCAAGTGCATTGAAGGAAATTGACAATTTTCAAAACAAATGGAAAAATGCAAGCAAAGAAGAACGCAAAGCAAAAAAAGAAGAAGAAAAAAAACTAATGAAAGAATATGGCGAATTAGATAAAAATCAAAGAAAAGACTTGCTTAATGTTCACCATTATCAGTTTAATGATTTTGAAAAACTTATTAGTTCCTACGAAAATTGTAATTAAAACAAAAAGCTCTGATTTTTTTCAGAGCTTTTTGTTTTATATTATAGACTTTCGACGCACTTGATAGCACATTTTTCACCATCAATCGCTGCCGAAATAATTCCTCCTGCATAACCAGCACCTTCTCCACATGGATACAATCCTTTAATTTGTAAATGTTCTAGCGTAAAGTTATCTCTTGGTATTCTTACTGGCGAAGAAGTCCTGCTTTCTGGTGCATGCAAAATAGCTTCATTAGTAAAATAACCTTTCATCGATTTTCCAAACTCTTGAAACCCTTGACGCATAATTTGCGTCAAAAATCCAGGAAAAACTTGGCCTAACTCTACAGATGTAGTTCCTGGCACATAAGAAGTTTTAGGGATATCAGTAGAAACTTTATTTTGAGAAAAATCAATCATTCTTTGTGCAGGCACTTTTTGAGTTTTCCCAGCTAAATGCCAAGCCTTTTGTTCAATCGCTTTTTGGAATTCCATCCCTGCAAGAGCACCAAACTTAGCAAACGGCTTAAAATCTTCAAGTTTTAACTCAACTACAATACCTGAATTAGCCGTAACTTGATCTCTTTTTGATGGAGACCACCCATTTGTAACCACTTCTCCAGGACTAGTTGCACATGGAGCAATAACACCACCAGGGCACATACAAAAAGAATACATTCCTCTTCCATTAACTTGTTTTACTATCGAATAAGGAGCTGGTGGTAAATATTCACCTCTAAAATCACATGAGTATTGTATACTATCTATTAAACTTTGAGGATGTTCTGCCCGAACTCCTAAAGCAAAAGGCTTAGCTTCAATTAAAATTTTCTTTTTATCTAATAGTTCAAAAATATCACGAGCAGAATGACCTGTTGCTAAAATTATTTTTTTTGCTTCAATTACATCTCCATTTTGAGTTATTATACCTTGAACTTCGTTTGACTTTACTATAATATCTGTAACACGTGTTTCAAAAAGCACTTTCCCTCCAAACTCAATAATCTTGTCGCGAATATCTTGAATAATTTGAGGCAGTTTATTGGTACCAATATGAGGATGAGCTTCTACCAAAATTTCTGGTGTAGCTCCAAAAGCAACTAATAACTTTAAAATTCGATCAACATCACCACGTTTTTTAGATCTAGTATATAATTTTCCATCAGAATAAGTACCTGCACCACCTTCCCCAAAACAATAGTTAGAATCCTCATTTACAATATGGTCTCTATTGATAGCTTTTAAATCACGTCTTCTCCCTCTAACATCTTTACCTCTTTCAATAACAATAGGTTTTACACCAAGTTCAATTAACTGTAAAGCAGCAAATAAACCTGCAGGACCAGCACCAACAACAATTACTTCTTGTGCATTAGATACATTTTTATACTCTGGAAGTTCTATTTTATCTTCAGCAATAACATCTCCTTGAAAATAAACAGTCGCTTTAACATTTATTTTTATACTTTTTTGTCTGGCGTCAATGGAACGCTTGAGCACAGAAACATGTTGTATTTCAGCTAAAGGAGTCTGAACTAATTTAGAAATATGTTCTTTTAACAGCAATTCATTTGCTGCAATCTCTGGAGAAACCTGTATTTGAAGTTCTTTAGGCATTATTTAAATCAAACTGCAAAAATAAAACAATTTTATTCAATTCTGCTTCTTAACAGATTTCTTATTCACCAAACAATATTCCAGAAACATTCCATGAGCTAAAACTATTTCCTTCAACTGCCCCTTGGGGAATTGTTATTTTAATTTTATGATTTCCTGCTTTTAAATCTCCTAATTCGATATAAATAGGATTAGTTACCGTTCCCGGACACCAATTTGATCTACTGTAATCTGATGAAGATAGTCCGTTAATAAAGTTACCTGATGCTGGATTATACAATCTATAAGTACCACAATCTTGCCTCCAAGGCGTAAAGTAAAAAACTTGTACATCATCTAAATAAATTGTATTTTTTTTAGGAAGGTATTCATCTCCATTTTCCCATCCACCATGACCAGTAGTTATATAGCGTAACTTCGCATTTTTAATATCTTTAGCAAGAGTAAAAGACACTTCTAATCCTTTATTAGAATTAAATAAAGTTCCATATTCTTGTCCAGCCATTTCCAAAACATTTGTAGTGTTAAACAATGAAAATAAGCTTTGAACGATGTTCTGAGAAGACCCATCCGCTTTGTGATAACTTAAATTTAATGAAATTTTATGCCCACCTTTATCATAATTGCCAATAAAAACGCCCACATACACCTCCTTTTCAGAAAAAGGCATTAAAACATCAGTAACTTCTTGTCTATAATAAACTTGATCTTCCCATTCCTTATCTTTTAATTGTATATGATTATACTGATGTATACCAAAAGGAGTAAAGAAACGCATCAATTCAATTAAAGGTTCATAGTTATCATTTGCTACTATCCCTTGATATTTTTTACCATTTCCATTTTCATAAGCAGGAACATTAGCAATACCTTTTTGAAGTGCTTCGAGAAAAGTCTTTTTATTTCCATTTTTAGACTCTATCAAAAAAACCGAACCTGTTCTATCATATGCATCTCCATTAGATTTTTCTGTTAAGTCAATAAATGACAATGAAGAATTTATTTTTGGAAGTTTAATTTTTTTAAGAATAACGGTTCCGTTTGCAAAACGAAAAATACTATCATTTGACTTTGAGTCTGACGAAAAATTAATCACCTCATCTTTAAAAATAGAAGTTGTTAAAAAACGACTTTTCCACAATAAGTCTTTATAAGACAATAAATCATACTCTTTATTTTTTTTCTCTTTTGAGTATTGAGAAACCTTCTTTTTCGTTTTTTTTATTTCAGATGCTGTAATTTCATAATTACCATTTCTTGTCATCTGAAGAACCAAACCAAGATTTGCCCCAATAATTGTTGGTGCACCTTTTACTTCTAATTCATTGGTATACCACAACTCTATTGTATTTGAATTGATAATAATTTTTGCTTTTTTACAAGTATACCCAAGAATTTTTTTTGTTTCATTCAATAACTCAAAACTTTGTTTTGGTAATGATAAACTATCTACAGTAAAAATCTTTTTCGTTTCATTTAATTGTGCAAACTGAATAATCTTATTTTCATCATTAATAACTTCTGTTATTTCGAATGGAAAATTAGCCTTATTGCTTTCAATATTTTGAGTCGTTATTAGAAAAAAATTAGATTGAACATAAACCTGAATTATGTCATCATTTAAGACTTCTTTGCCATTAGATTTTTTCTGATAATTAATTTGATATGTTTTACTCTGAGAAGTAACTAGAAATGGAAAAAACAAAACAATGATTATATATCTGACGTCCATAAACTTTATAATTTAACACAAATATATTTTAATAAATCTACAATCTTAAATAAACTAATACTGAATAATTAAATCTCATTTAAAAGAAATGAGCCCGATAAAATCAGGCTTATTATTATAAAATAATATATCACAATCTTAAAAATTCTACCTACTAATCTTTTATAAATTTATAATTCACTACTTGATTATTCATTATTACTTTGACAAAATAAACACCACTTTGCAAATCAGACACAGGAATAGTTGTTAATGATTGAGTTGAATTAATTGATTTAGCTCGAGATCCATTAGAGTTATAGATTTCTATTAACATTACATTTTCTGTTGTTTTATTTAAAATATTCAACATACTAGTTGCTGGATTTGGATACATTAAAATAGCATTATCATCTATTCTTACTTGAGAAACACCAAGAGTTACAGCTTGATCTAGATAATCTGGAATATTATTAAAATTTGTATCGTCATTTACAGGATTTCCATCATGATTATAATCTTCTAAAAAAGTAAGCGAACCGTCACCATCATCATCATTGTCTAAATAATTAGGAATTCCGTCATTATCAGTATCTAATAATGCTGAAACATTTTTACCAAATACATACTCGATATTGGTTAACACTAAATCACCATCATCATCATTATCCAAGTAATTAGGTATACCGTCAAAATCAGTATCATCATTAGCCAAATTAGTATCATTATTTACATCTTCAGTTGAAGAACTCACTCCGTCATTATCAGCATCAACATTACAATCAAAAACACTTAATGTTACTGTTTTTATAATTCCATTTTCCTTAGCATAAATAATTTGAGGATTTGAATTGTTTGTATATGCAGTTTGATTAGTTATAGAGTTAGTATCTGCCTGAGCATCAGTCAAAGTAGAATAAAAAATTACACTTGATGGATTTGCAGGCACTAAATCATTAGCCGCTACTGACAAATTAAATACTTGATAACCATCTGTATCATCATCACAACGCACAAAAGAATAATTAGGATAATAGCCTGCTCTATAAAAACGCCATGCTTCATTATTAGCTGTCCAACTACCTGTATTTCTGCCTGGAGCTGCTAATGCATTTGCTCCATCTTTGACAATACCCATTACTCCTCTACCGCTATTCCAACCTAAACAAGGCTGACGCTCAATCAATTGAACATCAATAGTATTAGCTGTTTCACTCAAAATCATTTGAAAAGAAGAAATCGCAATGGTGTTGCAGGAAAAATGAGGCTGATCATTAAAATAAACCACAAATTTTCTATAAGGAGCTGTTCCGTAAACCCCATATGTTATTGATCCCGTCCCAGAATTATTATACAAATCTTCAAAACAACCTAAAATAGAATTCGTTACTGGAAAAGAAGCATTCGGTATTTGCTGAGAAAAACTCCATGGTGAAACTCCTCCTGCAGAAGTTGTAGTAAAATTGATAAACCCATTAGTACTAACTATCATTTGATTATAGGTCACACCATAAAAATCAAAACTAAATGGTAACGGAATAATATTTGAATACATATCATCCAACGCATTCAAAGGCGTCAAAGAACCTATAAATGGTTGAAATGGAATTGGTGCAACACTATAATTGTTTTGTGCTTTTCCTTTAAAAACTAATAAAGAAAATATTATGAAAAGAATGTATTTTTGTTTCATGCTAAAAAAGTATAATTTTAACAAATATAAATTATTTTTTGATTGCAAATTTTATGAAAAAAATAAAACTAATTTGGGATTTTAGAGGCCCTGCAGCTCCAAAAACGGCGGAACATCATGAAATTCATTTAAAGGAATATATTACTATTGAAAAATTGCCTATAAATATTACTGGATTTGAAGTTATAAGTGACATGCATGCCATCGCTTGGATGGTTGTAAATGATAATTACATGATTCAGGTTAGAGATGCTTTAAAACCTCATCGGGGCGAAATTTATGAATAAAAAAGAGGAAGTTTTGACTTCCTCTTTTTTTAATTTGCTACTTCGCTTATAAATTTTATTCGCATTAAGCGTAATTCCTCAGTATCGTATTCTCCATCAAATTCATCAAGAGCATCTTGAATTTTATCCGACTGTGACTCCATAAAATAATCGTGAATTTCTTCTTGTTGATCTTCATCTAGAATATCATCTACCCAGTATTTAATATTCAGTTTTGTTCCTGAATATACAATTTGCTCCATTTCTTTAAGCAAAGCATCCATATCCAATCCTTTTGCTTTAGCGATGTCTTCTAAAGGCAACTTACGATCAATATTTTGGATTATATAAAGCTTTAATGCTGAATTTGCACCCGTAGATTTAACCACTAAATCATCAGGTCTCATAATATCATTATCTTCTACATATCTAGCAATTAAAGCAACAAATTCTTTTCCATATTTCTTCGCTTTTCCTTCACCAACGCCTTGTACATTACTCATTTCTTCTATAGAAACAGGATATTTTAAAGCCATGTCTTCAAGTGAAAATTCTTGAAAAACAACATAGGGAGGGACGCCTTCCTTTTTAGCAACTTTCTTTCTTAAATCAATCAGCATAGACATCAAAGCTTCATCTGCCACTCCAGAAGATTTCGAAGCGGTCACAATAGTTTCGTCTTCACTCTCACTATACTCATGGTCTTCAGCCATCATGAATGAACTAGGATTTTTGATGAAATCTAAACCTTTATCAGTTACTTTAAGTATACCGTAAGACTCAATATCTTTAGAAATTAATCCGTCAACAAGAGCCAAACGTAAAACAGCCATCCAATAACGTTCGTCGTGGTCCTTTCCTATTCCGAAGAATTTTTGTGCGTCAGTTTTGTGCGCTTTTATAACTGCATTTACTTTACCAATAAGTGTAAATACAATTTCTTTTGATTTGTAAATGCTCTTAGTTTCTTTTATCACTTCAAGTAGTTTTACTACTTGATCTTTTGCTTCTACTTGTGGTTTAGGGTTACGAACATTATCATCCATATCACCTCCGTCACCTGTTTCATTATCAAACTCTTCACCAAAATAATGCAATAAAAATTTACGTCTTGACATCGAAGTCTCTGCATAAGCAACAACTTCCTGAAGTAAAGCAAAACCAACTTCCTGCTCTGCCACAGGCTTCCCTGCCATAAATTTCTCTAGTTTCTCAACATCTTTATAGGAATAGTAGGCTAAACAATGTCCCTCTCCACCATCACGACCAGCACGACCAGTTTCTTGATAATAACTTTCTAATGATTTAGGAATATCGTGATGAATTACAAAACGTACATCGGGTTTATCGATACCCATACCAAACGCAATTGTAGCAACAACAACATCAACGTCTTCCATTAAAAACATATCTTGGTGTTTGGCTCTTGTTTTTGCATCAAGACCAGCATGATATGGAACTGCCGAAATACCATTTACTTGTAATACCTGAGCAATTTCTTCAACCTTTTTTCTACTCAAACAATAAATAACTCCTGATTTTCCTTTGTGCTGCTTAATAAACCTAATAATATCACCTTCAACATTTTTGGTCTTGGTTCGTACTTCATAAAATAAATTAGGTCGATTAAATGATGCTTTAAAAGTATTAGCATCAGGCATATCAAGATTTTTCAAGATATCTTCTTGAACCTTTGGAGTAGCAGTAGCGGTTAAACCTATAATAGGAATATCACCTAATGCTTTAATTATATTTCTTAAATTACGGTACTCTGGTCTAAAATCATGTCCCCATTCTGAAATACAGTGAGCTTCATCAATAGCAACAAAAGAAATTTTTTCTTTCTTTAAGAATTCAACATACTCTTCTTTTGTAAGTGACTCAGGAGCTACATAAAGTAATTTTGTAAGACCATTTGATATGTCTTTTTTTACTTGTGCAATTTCTGTTTTGTTCAGTGAAGAATTTAAAACATGCGCTATACCAAACTCCGAACCTAAACTTCTTAATCCATCAACCTGATTTTTCATTAAAGCAATCAAAGGAGAAACTACAATCGCTGTTCCTTCCTTAATTAAAGCGGGTAATTGATAACACAATGACTTGCCTCCACCAGTAGGCATTATTACGAAAGTGTTTTTTCCTGAAACTATGCTTCGAACTACTTGTTCTTGCAATCCTTTAAATTGGTCGAACCCAAAATATTTTTTTAGCTCCTTATGTAAATCAATTTCGTTAGAACTCATCCTATAATAACAGTATTTTTATAAATTTGCACATATAAAGATACAAATTTCTTTTTCACACACAAATTTAAAACTATTCTGTTTTGATAACAAAAGAAAATATTCTGGCTAGTGCCAAAAACACCATTTTATCCCAAAGTGACTCTATAGCAAAGCTAATCAATTACTTATCTGAAGATTTTGCAAAATCTGTAGAAGTAATTTACAAAAGTAAAGGTAGATTAGTCGTAACTGGGATAGGAAAAAGCGCCATCATTGCTCAAAAAATGGTAGCAACTTTTAACTCAACTGGAACACCAAGTATGTTTTTACATGCTGCAGAAGCCATTCATGGCGATTTAGGAATGATTCAACCAGATGATGTAGTAATTTGTATTTCTAAAAGTGGAAACAGTCCTGAAATTAAAGTTTTAGTTCCTCTTTTAAAACGATATGGCAATCCATTAATTGGAATTACAGCTAATCTTACTTCATTTTTAGGAAAAGAGTCTGATTTAGTTTTAAATGCTTATGTAGAAAAAGAATCTTGTCCAAATAATTTAGCCCCTACAAACAGCACAACAGCTCAACTGGTTTTAGGAGATGCATTAGCTATTTGCTTAATGGAAATGAGAGATTTCAAAAGCGAAGATTTTGCTAAATACCATCCAGGTGGTGCTTTAGGAAAAAAACTTTTACTAAGAGTTACTGACATGCTTGACAGAACTCACAAACCGATGGTAAGTAGCAGTTCGTCTATTAAAGATGTTATTGTGGAAATATCCGAAAAACGTTTAGGAGTTACCGCTGTAATAGAAGACAAAAAATTAGTTGGAATCATTACTGATGGCGACATTAGAAGAATGCTTAATAAAACAGAAACCATTTCTGGATTAATTGCAAAAGACATTATGACTATAAATCCTAAAACTGTCCAGTTAGACAGCATGGTCATCGATGCTTTTAATACAATGGAGGATTTTTCTATAACTCAACTTGTAGTTTTTGACAAGGAGGAGTATGTGGGCATTATACACATTCATGATATTTTAAAAGAAGGGATTATATAAAATGGCAAAGAAAAGTTTAAGCGAAATGTCCTTTTTAGACCATCTAGAAGAATTAAGATGGTTATTAGTAAGAAGCTCTTTTGTAATTGTAGCATTAGCAATTGCAGTATTTTTTATTTCTGATTTTATCTTTGACGATATTATTTTTGGCCCTACAAGAGTTGATTTTATAACTTACAGGTTTTTTTGCGATGCTTCTCATTATTTAGGCTTCGCTGAAACCATTTGTATTGAAGAACTTCCATTCACCATACAGAATACAAGTATGGAAGGTCAAGTAAATGTTTTTGTTTGGACTTGTATAACAGCAGGTTTTATATTAGGTTTTCCTTACCTTTTATGGGAAGTTTGGAAGTTTATTAGTCCTGCTTTGTATGAAAGCGAAAGAAAATATGCCAGGGTATTTGTGATAACCGCTTCATTACTTTTTTTCATAGGAGTCCTTTTTGGATATTATGTAATTGTACCAATGTCTGTAAATTTCGTTGCTACATTTTCCGTAAGTAGTGTTGTAAAAAACGAATTCAATTTAGAATCGTACATCAGTATGATTAAAACCTCAGTAATTGCAGGTGGTTTATTTTTCGAATTACCAATTATAATTTATTTATTGACAAAAATTGGAATAGTAACACCTACATTTTTACAAAATACAAGAAAGTATGCTGTTGTTATTGTTTTAATTATTGCAGCAATTGTGACTCCTCCTGATGTAGTAAGTCAAATCACTGTAGCAGTACCAATGCTTTTGATATATGAAATAAGTATCCTAATCTCGAAATTAGTAGTAAAAAAGAAAGAAAAAAATGAGCAACTTAGTACAAGAGTTTAACGATTATCGTTCTAAAATGAACGAAAAATTATTGGCTGATGACAATAAAGTCATCAAACGTATTTTTAATTTAGACACTAACACCTACGCTGAAGGAGCTTTAGATGTTAAAACAAAAGAATTATTAGGATTAGTAGCATCGGCAGTATTACGTTGTGACGATTGTATTAAGTATCATTTAGAAACTTGCTACAAGTTAGGCATCAATAGAAAAGAAATGATGGAAGCAATGAGTGTTGCTACATTAGTAGGTGGAACAATCGTAATCCCTCATTTAAGAAGGGCTTACGAATTCTGGGAAGCTTTAGAAGAAACTAAATAATTGTTAATGTGTTTATTTGGTTATTTGGTTATTTCCTAATTTTGTGAATATCAAATCAACGAATAAACGAATAACCAAAATCACATACATGATATTAAGAGCAGATAATTTAATCAAAACCTACAAAAAAAGAACGGTTGTAAAAGGGATTTCGGTAGAAGTAAACCAAGGAGAAATTGTTGGTTTATTGGGCCCAAATGGAGCAGGAAAAACAACTTCTTTTTATATGATTGTGGGATTGGTAAAACCAAATTCAGGTAACATCTATCTTGATGACATGAATATTACGGATTTTCCAATGTACAAACGCGCTCAAAACGGAATTGGTTATCTTGCTCAAGAAGCTTCTGTTTTTAGAAAAATGACTATCGAGGAAAACATTTTGAGCGTGCTTCAGTTAACAAACTTGAGTAAGCAAGAACAAGAAGCTAAAATGGAAGCTTTGATTGATGAGTTTTCATTAGGTCATATTCGTACCAATAGAGGTGATTTACTTTCAGGTGGTGAACGTCGTCGTACTGAAATTGCTCGCTGTTTGGCAACAGACCCTAAATTCATCTTACTTGACGAACCTTTTGCAGGAGTTGACCCTGTTGCTGTAGAAGATATTCAGCGTATTGTAGCTAAACTTAAAAACAAGAACATCGGGATTTTAATTACTGACCACAACGTACAAGAAACTCTTGCCATCACTGATAAAACCTACTTAATGTTTGAAGGCGGAATCCTTAAAGCCGGAGTTCCTGAAGAATTAGTGGAAGATGAAATGGTACGCCGTGTATATCTTGGTCAAAACTTCGAATTAAGAAGAACTAAGATTGAGTTTTAATGGATTTTTGCAAAAGACATTTTGAAGAATTAGCAATAATTTCATTTTACACTTTTATGTATTTGCTCTATTGTTGCTTTTTACCATCCGATAATGAACAAGGTGGATGCAATTTTGCATTACCTATGTTCTTTTTATTTTACTGGTTTAGCAGAATTCTTTTAACTCTTTTTTTTATTGTTAAAGCCCATCGAACAAATTTCAAATATGAATATTATTTTTTAGCAATTCTAACAAACATAATACCCTATCTATTTTAATGCAACCTACGAAAGAACAAATCGAAAAATGGCACAACGACCCTAAAAATTGGAAATGGGGAGGAATTTATTACAATCCTGAAGACCCAAGAGGATGGGTTAATAAAAGAATTGAATGGATGGGTTGGACCGTAAATTTTGCTAATAAAAAAGGCATTGGAATTTTTGCTGGCCTAACAATTATTATCATTCTAATGATGGTATTTTTACCAAAAGAACACTAAAACAATAAAAAAGAGGGCACACAATAGCGCCCTCTTTTTTATTATTCTTCAAAATCAATGTTTGCGGGTTTTTCCAACATTTTCTTTTCTGTAGTATCTTCAGAGATATCTCCTAATATTTCAAAAGAAACTCTATCAAAATAAACTTCCCCTGTCCCATTTAACAATACACCATAGTTTAATGTTTTACTATCTTTTGGAACATTTAAGATAATTTCGCATTTTACCCAATCATTATCACCTTTCAGACTTCGATTAAACATGTTATCAAAACTTAACGTTTTACGTTTACCTTGATCAGTAACTCCATCAACTCTCAGCCACATTCCAGACCAATTTTTAACATTTTCAGTCTTTACGTAACCTGTCATTTTAATTCTTTTACCCAAATAAAATCTAGATTCACAAGTTTGCATCAATGTGCCAAAACCCTCAATATTATCCTCAATAGACATTATGTATGCACATTTTTTTCCTGTTTTACTTTTAGAGCTATTAAGTACTGTTTCATAACTCTTCGGCTTACTACCTGTTTTAAACCATCCATTAACATTTTGCGCTTGACTTTCACTTCTTGTCAAAAAAACTGTAGCAACAATTAAGACAATAGACAATACTGATAATTTTTTCATTGTGTTTTTCTTTAAATTAAATAAATCTTTTACCCAATTTGTATTTGACGACATCTTTTCATTTACAATTGGAAAATTTGAATTATAAAAATCATATTCTAAAACAGAGAAAATAGATTTTACAGTAAAACTACGAGGAGTCACTTCAGCCAATTCAATTCGCTGAATAGTACGTAAACTTACATTACATTTATCTGCAAGTTCATTTTGTGTTAATCCTTTTGAAAGTCTTAACTCTAAAATTTTTTTCCCTAATTCTGGTTGATTCATAATTCAAATTTGTACTGCAAGAATAATAACTTCTAAAAAACACCCCAAAACTTTACCATTAATTAGCTATGACATTCTTACGCCATTTAAAAAATAAATTGATTTACAGATGATTAAAAAACTATTTCAGTAACAATTCTTTCATTTCGACAGAAGTTCCATTGTAGATATTTACATCTACTGGACCTTTTATTCCAGGTACACAACCGTTTTCTGTAAGTTGCCAGATAGACCATTCGTCATCTATATCTTTATAAAAAGCGGTGTAGTTTGCAATCCAAAAAGGATATTCCTCAAAATCATCCTTTAAAAAATCCTCGTAATAACTTTCGCTACTATAAATAATAGGCTTAACACCATAATGTGCTTCAACTTTCTCAAGCCATCTCTTCAACCCTATTTTTAAACGTTCAATTGATTGTGTTTTAGGTAACTTTTCAATATCAAGGACTGGCGGAAAATCTCCTTCAACTAGAGTAACCTGTTTAATAAAATTATCTGCTTGTTCAATAGAATTTTCATTGGGACGATAATAATGATAGGCTCCACAAACAAATCCTTTTTCTTTGGCTTTCTTCCAATATTTTTTGAACTTTTTATCGGCTCTTTCATTTCCTATAGAAGCACGAACAAACACATACTCTATTGGATAACCGCCATCTATTTCTTTAACCTTATCCCAATTAATTTTATCCTGATATTCAGATATGTCTATTCCAAATGATTTCTCAATATGAGCATCAAGTACTTTATTTACAGTTACTTCTCGTGGTTCAAAGAAGATTTTATCTGTTTTAAAACCTAAATAATATGCTAAAACATCACGCTGACTGTAAATCACGACAATTAAACTGAATACCAAAATCAGTTTAAAAAAAGTAGAACTAGAAAAAAAAGAGGGTTTCTTAGCTGTAGTCTTACCACCTTTTTTAGCTGGTGGTCTTTTAACAGCAACTTTTTTTACAGGCATAGATTACTTTTCCTTTTTAACAAATACATTATTGATTACCGATAATAAAACATAAAAGAGAATAATCAACGGAACGCCTAAATATTTAAAAACTAAAAGAAATACAATCGAAACAGCTAAAAAGAAAATTTGTAAAGCATTTTTCTGAAATGAAAAGTTTTTGATTTTAAGCGAAAACAAAGGGATTTCTGCATTCATTACATATGCACTTAAAATTGTAATTACCAAAAGAACCTTAATAGATTGTAATGACTCCGATACAAAATCAATTCCTGAGTACTCAATCACAAGAGGTAAGCTCAAAATAAACAAAGCATTTGCTGGAGTTGGCAATCCTATAAAAGAATCTGTTTGACGAGTATCTATGTTGAAATTAGCCAATCTAAAACAAGCACCAAGTGTAATTATAAATCCTAAAAAAGGAATTATCATCACAGAATTATCCCAAGAATTTACATCTATAACTTTATCAGCTCCAAAAGAATTTAACATAAGTTGAAACATCACAAAGCCTGGCACTACTCCGCTCGTTACCATATCAGCTAATGAATCTAATTGTAACCCTAATTCACTCTGCACCTTAAACATTCTAGCAAAAAAACCATCAAAAAAATCAAAAAATATCCCCAAACTCACGAATAAGAATGTTAATTCAAACTGTTTTTGAAACGCAAAAACTAATGCAATACAACCACAAAAAAGATTAAGTAATGTTATAATGTTGGGAATGTGCTTTTTAATATCCATTAGTACTATTAAGTTTATATGTAAGAAAGCAAATTTAACACAATAACTTTATATAGAACAGAGTTTAATATATCAGATTTTTATTTAATCTTTGCTGAAACTATTTTCCTCTTGAAAAAACTAGTCTTATTTGCATTTTTAATGACCTTCTCGATGGTCCATTCACAAACTATACGAAAGTATTCTAATGAATTCATGAATATAGGAGTAGATGCACGTGCCTTTGGTATGTCTAATGCCATGGTTGCTCACAGTGGCGATGTAAATTCTGGATACTGGAATCCTACTGGTTTATTAAAAATTGAAGATAGTGAAGCTGCTTTAATGCATGCCAGTTACTTTGCAAATATTGCTCAGTATGATTATGCTGGTTTTGCTAAAAAAATTGATGACAGAAGTGCTTGGGGTGCTCATATTATTCGTTTTGGGGTAGATGACATCCTAAATACAACCCAACTTATAGATTCTAACGGCAATATTGATTATAATCGAATCAGTTTGTTTTCTACTGCCGATTATGGTGTAACTTTTTCATACGCAAGAGAACTTCCAATTCAAGGATTTCAATATGGTGTTAATGCTAAAGTTATTCGAAGAATTATTGGAGATTTTGCTAGTTCTTGGGGATTTGGATTTGATATTGGATTACAATTTCAAAAAAACGATTGGCAATTTGGACTAATGATTCGCGATGTAACAACAACTTACAACATTTGGAACATTAACGAAGAAGAATTCCAAAAAATTAAAGATGCTCAAACTCAAAGTCCACTACAAAATCAAGACTTACCAGAAAATAGCGAAATAACATTACCTAAAGCTCAACTGGGTGCGGCAAGAAAATTTGATTTTCACAATGACATGAGTCTTTTAGCGTCTGCTAATTTGAATATGCAATTCCAACAAACCAATGATATCATTTCTACAAGTTTTGTAAGTATCTCCCCTGCTGTAGGATTCGAATTTGGGTATAATAATTTGGCTTTTGCTAGAGCTGGCGTTGGAAATTTTCAAAATACATTACAAATCAGCGGATCAGAAAAAGTAAGCTTTCAACCTAATATAGGTTTAGGATTTCATTACAAAGGCATTTCGGTTGATTATGCATTAACCGATTTAGGAAACCAAGCTTCGGCTTTATATTCAAATGTATTCTCACTAAAAGTAGATTTATCCATTTTTAGATAAAATTAATCATGAAAAAACAGTTACTGCATTTTATTATTTTACTGAACAGTATTATTGCTTTTTCACAATTTAACCCCATAACTCCCGAAACAAAAATCAGCATTCTTACCGTTGATGTTGCTAACGAATCACATACACTATATGGTCATACAGCCATTAGAATCAAGGATGTAAAAAACAATTTTGATTACGTATGGAATTATGGTATGTTCGATTTTAGAACTGAAAATTTTATATTAAAATTCGTTAAAGGGGATCTTCAATATTATGCAGCAGCTTATCCTTATGCTGATTTTGAATATAGTTACCAACAAGAGAACAGAAGCATTTACGAGCAATTCTTAAATATTTCACTATCTGAAAAGCAAGAACTGTTTGAAAAGCTTAATAAATCTATTTTTTCTGAAGATAAATTTTACACTTACAAATTTATTGATCGAAATTGCACTACCAAAGTACTTGATGTCGTAAATGAGGTATTACAAAACAAACCTATAAAAAACACTTTACACAAAAACGAAAGCTATCGTGATGTTTTATTTCCTTACCAAGAAAAACAGTATTGGTTAAATTTAGGAATCAACATTATTTTTGGTCATCGTCCTGACGAACAAGCCAAGGTTTTGTTTTTACCTTTAGATTTGATGAAAGTTTTAGAAAAAACTTCATATCAAAGAAAGCCATTAGTAGGAAAAATTGAGACATTATTCCAAGCTTCTCCAGAAGAAAATGAATTTGATTTTTGGAACAGCTCTTATGCTTTAATCGTTTTCCTTCTTCCGTTTGCAATTTTAAATAAAAAGGCAACAAATATTCTATTTTTGAGCGTTTTTGGACTTATTGGATTATTTTTCTGTTTGGTTGGACTTTATTCCTTACATCGTGAAGTACTTTGGAACTATAATGTTTTATTATTTAATCCTTTGTTTTTAATTTTAGCTTATTCGTTAGTCAAAAACAACTTAAAAGCTATCAAAAAAGTAAGTCTTATCTGTTTGATTTGTTTAGGAGCTTATGTGTTGTATATGATTAATAAGGCACATCTTATAATGATTTTACCAATCTTGTTCACTTCAACAATAATTTTATTGAGATTATATTTTAAAACGAAAACTAATAAAGAATAAAGCTTTTTATTGCCCTCTATAGAATAAAACGGTACTAATAGTTTTTACAGTTATATTTAAATCAAGAAACAAACTACGATGCTTGATATAATATAAATCGTATTGTAATTTTATCAAACTATCCTGTAAGGTTTCACCATAAGAATAATTCACTTGTGCCCATCCTGTTAAACCAGGTTTAACTACATGTCTTGTTTCATAAAAAGGCATCATTGCTGCAATTTCTTTAACAAATACTGGTCGTTCCGGTCTTGGACCAATTACAGCCATATCTCCTTTGAGAACATTAATAAACTGAGGCACCTCATCAAGCCTAGACTTTCTTAGAAACTTACCAAACATTGTAACTCTACTGTCTCCAACTGTTGCAAAAACCGCTCCATCTGACTCGGCATTAACTATCATAGACCTTAGTTTATATATTTTAAAAACTTGGCCATTTTTACCCACCCTTTCTTGTGTATAGAATAATGGACCTCTATTCCCAATCATATTTCCAACTAAAATAAAAGGCAAAATTAAAACCCCTACACCTAATCCTAATAACGAAATAAGTATCTCTAAAAACCTTACAACACTTATATACAATTTATTATGATTGCTTCTTGAGAAAGGAAAGTATTTATAGAAATCTTTTTCTACGTACTGAACAGGTATTCTATGGGTTATATTTTCATATACTTGAGTATATTCACGAATCATAAACCCTTTTTCTAAAAGATTGATAAGCTTATTATACAAATCAACAGTAATACTTTCTGTTTTTTGGGATGCAATTACAATTTCAGAAACGAAATTTGTTTCTAAAAAATAATCTATCTGATTCAATTCGATAGATTTGATTTGCTTGTATGCAACACCTTTAGTCTGATTAACTTCTAGATTAACATAACCAACAATTTTATAATGTGGATCAACATTTTGAATTCCTTTAACTAATTCATCTAATTCAGCCTTATCACATACCAAAATTACACTTTTAACAAAACGTGTTGAAGCTAGAAATTTCACATATATCATCCTCCAACAAAAAAGCGAAAAAAGAATAGCAAAATAAAACATGACTATTTGCAGTCTATTCTCAGGCAAAACAGGAGTTAAAATTGGAGTTAAAAGATAAACTAAAACGGTTAAAGAAGAGGTTAAAACAATACTTCTTAATATTTGGTACTGGTTACTTGCCACTTGCAAATTGTACATTTCAAATACAGTTCCAAAAAAGAGAATATAAAAAGACAATACAATTGTCCAGTAAAAATTTTCAGAAGAGATTGTGAAATAATGGAATTCGAAAAAACCTCCTAAAAAATGCAAGAATAGTAAAACAACAATTACATCAAAAAGTCTGAGAAGTACTTTTCTTTCAGAAACTTCAAAATGTATTTGTTTATGTTGGCTCATATTTAAGGGCTTAGGAGATCAAGATTATTATACCCAAATAACAGCAAATTATTTTAAAATATCAATTACTTTAAAACATTTATCCACTCTTTTTTAACTTGACTCCAATCGAACTTTTCTGCCATTAATCGCGCATTATTCGAAAGTCTGTGAGTTAATTCAACATCCTGTAATAACTTTTCTACGGCTTCAACCATTTTTTCAACATTATTTGCATCTACCAAAAGTCCTGTATTATTATTTTCAATTAAATAAGGTAAACCTCCTACATTAGTAGAAACAATAGGCAATCCCAAAGACATAGCCTCAATAACGCTTACAGGTGTATTATCAAAATTAGTGGTATTAATAAAAATATCATAACTAGATGCTAATTTACACCATTTTTCCTTTGTTAATTTACCAGTAAAGTCTACATCTAATTTCAATTCATTAGCATATTTTTTGGTTGCTTCTAAGGAACCATCCTTATCAGGACCAACCATACAAAGTGTAGCTTCTGGATAATTTATCTTTATTTTACTTAAGACATCAATAGACATTTTCGGATTGTAAATAGATGCAAATGCTCTAACCCAAAGCAGTTTAGGTGTAATTTTATCTCTTAATTTAAAAGCATAATTACTGACATCAATACTATTCGGAATGTGAATTGTGTTTTCAAATCCTCTTTTTTTAAATTCACTCAACAAATAATTTGAAGGGGCGACATTTATATGGGAGTTATTAAAAATCATTTTTGTGAGTTTTGGACTATTATCCAATCGAAAAGGAAGATTACCACCGTGCAATATTGGAATGTATTTAATCTTCAAAAATCTACACAATTGACTTACAAAAAAAGCATACCAAAAAGCAGAAGTACTATATGTATCAATCAAAACATAATTTACTTTATAATTTTTCAAAACTGAAAACATCATATCAAATAACCTTACGATTTGATTTTTCTTAGATGAAGTAGTAGTAATTGAGAAACCTTCTTCTTGCAATTTTTTGCTTAAAGTATCAATCGTTGTCGCATTAAGACCCGTATTGGTCAACTTATTCCCTATGTAAAGTAGGCTTTTCAACGATAGTTAGTTTTAAAAGAGTGAGTGCATATATAAAAGCTGGCGCAGCAATACGCATAGCTGCGTGATTAATTGTAAGAAGCCAAAAAATAAAAAAAGACAATAAAAAAATATGCTGTTTATTATTAAAGTAAAAAACCAAAGGAGTGATTAATAAAATCAATAAACAAATTACACCTAGAGACCCATGTTCTGCCAACATTCTTGAAATTTCATTATGTGAAGCAGCTTTAATACCAGTCATTTCCTCACGATATTCTTTATTTTTACCAACACCAACACCCAAAATAGGATTCTCAAAAAACATTTGAATTTCACTGGCAGCAATTTCTTCTCTTCCTGAAAATTTGCTTGCCTTTTCTCTTCCTAAAGCATCTTCTCCTTTATATCTGTTCAAAATTAAACCTCCAGTTTGTGAAATACTATAACCAAAAACCAAAAAACCACCAAAAATCAACAATCCTCCAAGTAAATTAACCTTGAATTTGCCTTTAAGCGATATAAAAGGATAAATTGCTAATATTAAAATTGCAATCATAGCCATTCCTGTGTAAACACCTCCTCTTGAAAAGGTTAAAACACCTCTATAGCTTAATGCCAACAAGAAGAATAGATTAAATAGTATAAGTTGTATTTTTTTTGAAAAAAAAACTATTCTGACAAAAACTAAGAACATTCCCAATCCTAAAACTGTAGATACTTGGTTAGGACCAAACCCCCCAGATGTTGCAGAATTAGAATCGGTCCCTGTAACGACCTCTCTAACACTTGGATTAAATAAAAAAATGTATACTAACATTGCTGCAATAGGATATAACATCCATCTTGTCAACTTATCAACATCTTTCAAACTGACTGGCTTACCCGCCAGACTAATTGAAGCAATTGCTAAACAAATTGGCCCCAACAAATTGAATACTATCGCTTTTCTAATATTTGCATCAAAACTAAGGTTTAAAATTCCTATAATAACACCTGGAATTAAAAGAATTAAGTATGTCAAAATAGGCATCGCTTTCTTTGAAGTACCTTTAAAATATAGCCCCAATAACATAAAAACTATAACACAATATTTTGCATACTCATTTCCTATATTACCCTTAGTCATTCTCAAGAAAACCTCAGCACCAACTACATATGCGGCCCAAAACAAAGCCTCGTTATTTTGGTTTTTATTCTTCACAATAAAATAGCAACCCAATCCAAAAATTAATGTTGCATAAAGAACAGAAATAGGCCGAAACCACAAAACAATCATACCAACTAAAGCATGAATAATTATTAGTGATAGATAATATTTTTTTTCAGGATTACTTTCCATTAGCTTTAACAATTTTTTTTGCTGGAACGCCTGCCAGAATTAAGTTATCTTGCTCAAAACTTTTAACCACACAAGAAGACGCTCCTATTGTAATATGATTACCTAAAACTAACGGCCCTATTATTGTTGCATTTGCCCCCAAATTACAGAAATCACCTATCTCAAAAATTTCACTTTTTGATGTTGAGCTAATCCCAATGACATTTCCTCCTGTTAAAGTTAATTGCTTCCCTATAATAGATTTCCCAGAAATAACAACCCCAACTGATGGATGTAGAATTAAAACTCCTCCTTTTATGCTTGCTTTATAGTGAATATCAATGTTTGAAAAACTTTGCATGATCGCAAAAAAAGGAATAAAAGGAAGTCTTATAACTCCATAAAATTGTCCAAAAATAAGAAAACCTGTTCTTTCAAATCTATACAAAAACAATCCCCAAAATGATCGTGTAAAAAGCAATACAAAAAATCTATACTTTTTACGACCAATTATTCTTAAAATGTCCTGCCAAAAAAACAAAAACTGCTCACCCATTTAAGACTTTAAAATTTTATTTTCCAAATTTTCGTAATACATATCAAAAGTAAAACTTTCGGCTAACTTTAAAACCGTTTTTGACTTTTCTTTCAAAATATCTGAATTCTCACAAATCGCTTTTAATAAAACATTCTGATACTTTTCAACTGAGTTTATATTCCACAAAAAACCATTTGATTGATTAATGTAATGAGGTATACTACCTACGTCTGAAGCAATTGATAGAACACCGTAACAAGCTGCTTCTGCAATTACTTTAGGAAACCCTTCTGATTTTGAAGGCAAAAGCAAAAAATGACTTATTTTTAAAATTTCATGAACTCCTGTTTTATCCAAGAAACCATGAAATATAACTTTATCTTCTAAGCAAGACAATTCATCTTTACATTTGGCTAATAAATCTCCATCTCCTACAAAATGAACTTTCTCAATCAAGTGAAAATTGATTTTTTTTATAGCATCAATACATTCTAAAATACCTTTTGCTTCATCAATTCTTCCAATAAAACAAAATGTAAACGGCCCATTAAAAGTTTTTAACAAACTTGTTTCTTTACCATTTTTTAAATCATCCTGATTAAGGCATGGATTTTCAAAAGAAATACAGTTTTTTGGTTGCTTATCCCAAAATCCATTTATCGTTACTTTGCTTTTGAAAAAATTTTGGACCAGCCACCATTTTTGAAATCTGTAAGACAAAGGAGCATTAATTTGTTCCCAATTTCCAGCATACTTAACCCAAAAAGTAAACTTTCTAAAAGCTAAAATTGAAAAAAGAGGCAACAAAAATATCCCAATACTTGTAGGTAGTCTCAACTGAACTTCAGTAGCTCCTTTAATTGACTTTAAAACTGTAAAAATAATTGCTGGAATTTTGAAAAAAATCAAAAGTTTATCCCAAAAACTTTTACCTCCATAAGGAGGAATTGGAACAAATTCAATATTATCTTTTATATATGGCAAAGCACTTTTTGGAGAATTCAGATCATATAAACAAGCTACATGAGTAATGTTGTCCCAAAAATCAGCTAAAAAGTTAACTTCATTTACTGTTGCACCCCATCCAGTGATTATGTTTTCTTTTTTGTAGTGCTCTGTATGAGAAATAATGACTAACTTCTTTCTTTTCATTTACAAATTAGATCTAGATATTTATCAATAACGACTTCCCATTCAAATTGCTTTGACCATTGTTTAGCATTTGCAGAATATTGTTCATAATCCTTCATTATCTCTTTAACTGCTTCGTTAATACTTTCAAGATCATTAGGCAGTACCAATCTACCTGAAAACTTATCTGATATAGCATCAGCAATTCCACTATCTGATGAACCAATTGCAGGTATTCCCAATGCATTCGCTTCTAAAATTGCGATTCCAAAACCTTCAAAATCACCATTTGAAAGTTTTTGACTAAGCATTGCAAACAAATCACAACTTGAAACAATCGCCTTTAACTCATTGTTAGAAACTGCACCATGAAATGTAATTGATTCTAAAACGTCCAGTTGCTCTGCTAATTCAATAAAATTTTTTTTCTCTGTTGGTAAACCTATTATGTGGTAATGAACATCAGGATAAGTTTTTCTCAAATTAGGTAGTGCCTTAATAATGTTTTGCTGACCTTTTCTATAAGTTACATTACCCACAGTAACAATTTTTGGAAAGCCATTTAATGTTTGTATAATGTCATTTTCAAATTGTGATGAAAATCCATTATTTATCACGTTAATTGAAAGTGAATTTTCAAGTTGCAAAGCCATTTTTTTAGTAAAATGTGAAACCGCAATTAAATCATCATGTTGTTTCAAACTCCATTTTGTAAACGCTTGTTGCAACTTATTTCCTGCTAACAATTCTGATCCATGAAGAATTCCAACAAACCTTTTTTCTCTAAAAAAAAATTTAAGAATCGCTCCTGACCACAACGAAAATTTGCCTGATAATAAGATAGTCTCTTTATTTTTTACTTCAGCAAAAAACACTACTAACCTCATAAAATAAGTCACAAAAACAATTCTATAACGTTTTATCCTCTTAACAAAAAAAGGCAATTCATTATCAAACTGCAAATCTTCTTGAAGATTTTTGGATCGTTGATCTGTACAAACCGTAACTTCAAAACCTTTAGCAACTAGTTGATTTACCAAGTTAAAAGCATGATTTCCTATTCCTCCTGGTAAAGGTGGAAATTCAGAAGTAATTAAAACAATCTTTTGTATCAAATTAAATCATTTTAGGAAGAGAATCTCCTTGTTTTATATTCCTTAAGCGCTCAGGATATCCCTCATCTTTTGGCAATAATAACAAATGACATTTACCTCTGCTTGCTATGACATCGGCTTCTTTAAGTTGAACTGCGTCTTTTAAATAGTAAGCTTTATAATTGTTTTGCGAACACCAATTAAGTACTAATTGTGCGTTTTCTTTCATAGGCAACTCCGGAGGAGAATGCATTTCAATAAAAAATTTAGTTTTGCTTAATGAAGCTGTTTTACTTGCTCCGTTAAGCGCTAAAAACTCAGCGCCTTCGACGTCTATTTTAATTAAATCAGGAACTAAATTTAAGGTTGAAACCAAAGTATCAATTGTTAGTTTTTCTACTTCATAAAACGAATTTATGACAGCCGCTGTTTCAGCATGCCCAGAAAACATACTTCCGGCTTCACCAGTTCCAACAGTATAAAATTTAACTTTTTCGCCATCGACATCTCCAATAAATGCTGAAATAAATTTAGTTTTATGCCCAAAGCCATTTACTATCATATTTTGTGCTGCTCTGGCTAGAGCTTCGGGGTTAGGATCTACCAATAAAATGCTTTTATTATTTTTTTGTATGGCAGCCAACAAAGACATATATCCAATATTAGAGCCCAAATCGAAAATATGTTCAGCGTTTTTTGCAAGCTCAAAAAACCAGGCATCATCTTGATCAACTTTTTTTCTGTTTGTTCCTTTAATTCCTCTTAAAGTCACTCCAGAAATATTAAAATTATGGTAACCACTATCCTCTCTGTTGATATAATACCCTATTACTTTTTTTATTTTTTTCAGCATCTCAAAAAAACTTATATATAACTTTCAATTTTTTCACCTTCAATAATTTTTTTGGTTGAAAAATTCCATGACTTTCCAACTTGATAAATAACTAAAGGTAAAAGAAAAGGTATTAATAAAAATGATAATCCTTTTAAAAATTTATTTCCTTTAAACTTATATGGGATTAATGAAGGTAAAATAGCACTAAAAATATAAAATATTGAGAATTTGTTGCCAAAATATTTACGCGACAAATACAAAACACTTGGCACTGGTCTTGGTCCAAATAGCTTTTTAGGACGCCATCCATCCCAACTCCCCATTTGTCTTAGACCTCCTTCACCAACTTTAAGATGAATTCTTTTTGCTTTGGGATTTGAAATGTTTTTATAGCCGTGTAAGTATGCTCTTAACCCAAATTCACCATCTCCCATTCTTTGCTTTTCGAATTGACGGTCAAATAGTCCTATATTTTTAAAAATTTCTTTTTTCAACAACACATTACCTGTATCCAACTGGTCACTCCATCTAAAATAGCTATAGTGTTTGGGTACATCGGCACCAACAGTACTAATGGAAACTCCAGATGATAAATCAGCATCAAAAAAATCTATTGTTTTTAAATGTTCAACTATCCAATTAGACTCTATCAAAGAATCATCATCGTACAATAAAATATAATCCCCTTTAGCAGATTGAATTGCTTCATTACGGGCTCGCCAAAGTGCTTTTTCTTCCTGAAACCAATATTTCAAATCAAGATTCCATCCTTTATAAAAATCTTCTCTAAAATCATCTGTTTGATCAACCACTATGACTTCAAAGTTTTTATAAGTTTGATTTTCTAAATCGCGAAGGACATCTTTCAAATATTGATATCTATTTAAAGTAGGAATAACTACTGACACAAATGGTTTTGAATTAATTAATTGACTATGAAAATTCTCATAATCATTAGAAATGATAACATCTTTGGAAAAATCGACTCTTTTTACGCTTCTAGTTTTCAAAAATGACTTAATGTCTACAAACGGATTATGTAACATTATGATTCGAAGAAATAAAACATAAGTAACCCAAGCCCAATGAAAGTTTTTACGTAAAAAAACATACTCATCATAAATGGGCACTTTAATATTTTGCCAAACATCTAAACCTTTTTCATTAGTCTTACTAATAAATCCTCTTTGAAAAGCAGTCCAGCCCAAATCCCTAACTTTAGCATCATCACTTAGATAACGTTCATCTTTTAAGACACCTATACCAGCCTCTTTTAATTGAGTCTCTGTTGGAAAGTAGCAAAAATCTGTAGATGGTCTTAAATTAAAATACCAAATAGGTTTTAAATATTTTAAAAAATTAAATATCATTTTTCACTAATTCTAAAATTCCTTTTACAGAAAGTATTTCCTTCCAGAGTTTTCTATTATTAATTTGAATCTCTAAAAACTCCTCATTAGTTAACTGATTATGAAAAGAGATCACCTTTTGCAGAATATTTTTTCTATCCTTCCATTCCACCCAAACAACATGCTTTTTCCAATCTATCTTATCTTCAAAAGGTAGTAAGCAGTCTGTATTCACAAATAAAGGAATTTTACCCATCATTAATGTTTCATATAAACGAACAGAGAAATTACCTGCCCCTCTAACACACAAAACATAATCTGAATCTTTAATATTATTATAGTATTCTAAAGTAGTTTTAGTTCGTTGCTCTTCAGTTTGTGCACCAGCTCTATATTGTGATCGAAAAATAAAATTTGTTTTAATTAAAGAAGATTTTGTAAACAATTGTAAAAGTTTTGCTCTTTCATAAGCTGATGCAAACATTGGTTCCCAATCTTTGCGCTTATAATTTTTAAAAAAACGACGACAATTCTCTTTTATGCATTTTAAAATTTCTTTGAGTCTTTTTTTCTGAGATAGAGAAGCATGACCACAAAAACCTATTATAGGTTTTGAACTTTTATCTGACGGTATTGGGTGATCGTGATGAAATAGTCTTTGAAAATGGTCTGAAAGTGGCACAGGAAATCCTTTATTGTTATCACCTAATTGAGATTTAAAGCCTCCCATTCTAAAAAAGACTATGTTCTCGTAAT
The DNA here is from genome assembly GCF_900142035.1 of Flavobacterium terrae. Taxonomy (GTDB): domain Bacteria; phylum Bacteroidota; class Bacteroidia; order Flavobacteriales; family Flavobacteriaceae; genus Flavobacterium; species Flavobacterium terrae. The sequence goes on from NZ_FQZI01000004.1 coordinate 91,694, forward strand.
TACCTAAATTTTCTCCAAAATCACCTGAAATGTATCCGTATGCTTTTATTTTATTTTTCTGACATAGTTCATTAATCTCATCTAGCTTTTCTTTAGGGTATTGATTTATAGGCAGAGGAATGAAATAAACCTGGGCTTCTAAAACATTATCAGTAAATGAATAATCCTCCAAATCATCCCAATTTGGGCTTTCCTTTGAAGAATTACTCCATCCTTTATTAGTCCAAAAGGGGCGTGTCAAAATAAAAAGTTCTCTTTTATTTTTTAAATCACATGAAATATCTTCAATAAAAATTTTCATCTCTTTAGTAATCATTTTTTTATTTGTCTGATAATAAAAACAACATTCATTATTTCTGATTCACTTAAAACGATTCATGTCCTCCACAAAAAATTATTGGGTATGACCTAATCAAACAAAACAGGTAATAATTTCTCTAATACATTATCTTACTTAATAGTATTTATAAAATCTCTATCTTGATTTCAATGTAAAAATATAATTAGAATTGTAGAAAATTTCATTTTTAGGAGAATATCGAATAGGATATATCCCATTTTGCTTTACATGGAAAAGATCAAAATCAGAAAGTTTTTTATTGTATTCAAATAAACTAGATCCAGCCATTATAGAATGAATTGAGCCGTGTTCAAGTTGTATTTTGTGAATTCCTTTTTTCTCTATCATATTAATACCTCCTTTTAAAACACTCATTTCATATCCCTCAGTATCAATTTTAAGAAAATCTATTTTTGAAATTGAATGTTCTAAACAATATAAATCTAAAGTCTTCACCTGAATGGTGTATTCTAAAAAATCATGATTATTACTTTTGATTAAACTCGAATCAACACCTCCATCTTTACTAACATAAAGTATTGAAGTATTTTCTTTATCACCCAAAGCAAAATTATTTAGAATAACATGTTCTAGATGTCCAAATTTTTCAGATAGTTTCTGAAATGCCTTTGCATCTGGTTCAAAAGAGTGGATTATTGGATTTATATCTTGCAAAACATTTAATAACATCTCTAAGTACTGCCCGTTATTTGCTCCAACATCAAATAAAACAGGGTTTTGTGGCAACTCCTTTTTAAGCCATTTCACTACTGCTTTTTCACCAGAATCTAAAGGGCTATTTGCAGAACCATAGTTCATTCCTTTAAGCGCTATGTAATGTAATTTTTCAAAAAAAGGCTGAAAAAAAGTAGTCGCAAAAATTTGTAAAATAATTTTTTTAATTTTCCTCATAAAAATTTAAAAATTCTTGTTGCTGTTTTTCGATAGTAAACTCATTTTGAACTCTTTCCATAGCTTTTAGGCTTAATTCTTTCTTTTGGGCATCATCCAAATCAATCACCTCTTTTATTTTTTTAAATAGTAATTTAGGTTGCTGTTTGGGCACTACAAAACCTGTTACTTTGTCTATAACATTTTCAGAAAGTCCCTCAGCATCTGATACAATACAAAGCACCCCCATAGCTTGAGCTTCTAAAACTGCATTACAAAAACCTTCCTGCAGGCTATATTGGATGTATATATCGGTTGCTTCCAATTGCTTTTTTACCTTTTCAGATGATAATTTACCTGTAAAAATAACCTTTTCTGTCAATTTCAATTGTTTTACTGCAAATATTAACCGTTCTTTTTCACCTCCATCTCCAATAATTGTATATTTAAAATCAATTCCTTGCTGATTAAGTAAGCACAATGCTTCCAAAGTATTTTCCAATCCCTTTTTCCAATGTAGTCTTGCTATAGTTGTAAATTGCAAAATTGCATTTTCTTTTTTTGCCTCTGAAAGAAAAAAATGAGTATCAATAGCCGGGGTAATTTTAACTATCTTTTTATATTCAGACAAGCCTTCTTGATATAATAAATTAGCTAAATCATCAGATATTACATGAATTTTATTTACTTTTTGAAACATTGATTTATAGCAGTTTGGATGTTTTAAAGGATAAATACCAATATCAAACCCCCTAAAACTTACTGCCATTTTAGCGCCTATGGTTTGTGCTACATTTTCACGTCCTAAAGTCATTGTTCCGAATCCAAAATGGATCCAATCTAACTTTTCAGTTAGCAAAAACTGATTTGCTATAACTTGCTTTACATTTTGAGTGGTGGAAAGTTTGTCTTTTTTATTCAGGATAAATAGTTTTAAGCTATTTCTTGGACTTACTAAAACCATTTTTAATACTTGCATAAAAATATTTAAAACTACTTTAAACTTATTGCCACCAAGTCTTGGTGCTTTAATAACTTTGCAGTTTAAAAAATATTCATCCGATTTGTAATCATTTACAAAAAGAATAACTTTAATACCATTTTGTTGCAATCCTAGAATTTTATTCCTAAAGAATGTTTCGGAATAACCTGGAGTTGAAGGCAATACTAATCCAATCTTCATTTTCCTAATTTGTCTTGACTACTATTTTGATAAGCATTGTTTAATACATCATTATATAAAGAAATCATATCAGTGATCATTTTTTTCTCAGAATGATTATTTTGTATGGTAATAAAAGCTTCTTTGATAATCTCTTCGCTTTTCTTTTGATCCATAGAAGCTAAATTCATGATGCTTTCCGCAATCATTTGTGGATCACGAATTGGAACTATAAATCCATTTTTTCCATTTTTTATTACTTCTGACATACCTCCACAATTGGTTGTAAGTACAATTGTTCCCAACTGCATAGCTTCTAAAACAGTGTTAGCAATTCCTTCTTCAATACTAGGCAATAACAATAAGTCGGCATTTTTAATGCTTTCTTGAACTTCATTAAAGGATTTGTTTCCTGTAAATATTACTTCTTTACTTAATTTATACTTTTCCTTAACAAACTCTAATTCTTCTGCTCCAGAGGCTCCAATAATGGTATACTCAAATTCGAATTGATTCTCTTTTAGAATTTTACAGGAGTCTAAAGCATAAGAATAGCCTTTTATCCAATGATTTCTTCCTACTGAAATTATTTTAAAAACCTTATCTTGATTTCTTTTCTTATCTACAAAATCTGCCTCAGACAAGCCACTATACACCACTTTTATTTTACTTGAATCTGCTCCATATTTTTCTCCTTCTTTCTTAAGAGCTTCTGAAACTGCATGAAATCCATCTATTCTTGGGAAGTATTTTTTGTATTCTTCAGATACTTTCAAATCTGATAAAGGTGTTGTTGTAATATGCGTTCCTCGAAGACTTACTACTAGTTTTATCCCAAAGTCTTGAACCCAAATCCAATCTTTAACACTTTTTGTCCATTGTAAATGAAAAATATGAGGTTTATGCCATAAAACAGGGTAATACTTCATTTTTGCAAACGTTTTCTTTTTCATTTCTTTTGCAATGTATTCATCCAATTTTTTCTTTTCTGTATTTCGAAATAAAAAAAGTAATACCGAGTATCTCAAAAACTGAGACATTTTATACCAGCGGTTGTCTGCATAACCTCTTATAATGACACCTTCTTTATATTTTATTTTTTTTGTTACATATCCAAATAACAAAATTTTGCAACCTTTATCAGATAATCCTAAAATAAGACGTTCAATAAAAGTTGTGCTAGGAATTTCTCCAGAATAGATTGCTATTTTTAAATTATCTTTCACTTTTGATTTTTAAAAAACAACGATAAAGTTAAAAGTATACTAACTGGATGTGAGTAATTTACTGCATCTTTGTTTTGAAAGTTTTTATAAAATATGTTAATTAATTTCACAGGAATAATCGTTTGCATTTTTTCATTTTCAAAAAGCCATTTTTGTAGTTGCTTGTCGTTTTCTTCACCTAAAAACTGTAATTCCCAATTACGTTGAACAATTTTCTTGTTTTTTAATATTCGGAATACTTTATTAAAAATTCTATAAGGAATATTCCATGGTTTTTTATCCCAATGGTAATTATACAAATTAAATGGCCTATGATCTTGCCAAGTAATCTTTGCCAATTCTGGCATTCTCATTTTTAAATACGCGATTTGAATTTGTCTTCCTGATAAATAATGCTCTGGAACAGAACAAATAAATTCACACATCCTATTATCATAATAAGGCAAAGTTATAGGTTTTGCATTTTCAAAAACACTCAAATTGGTAGTTGTCCAGCGAGGAGCCCAATAGAGACTTTTAAAAGCTCTTATTTGAGCATTAGCACTTTGAGGTATATCTATCTCTTTCAATAGAGTAATAATTCTATTTTTAAGATAATCTTTAAAACTCCCATCCAAATTCCATTCATTCCATAAAGATTCGGCTAATTCAATTCCTCCTTTTTTAACTATTTTTTTTATAATTATTTCAACTTGGTCATTGAATGACAAATCATCAGACACTCCCATATCATCAAAGAGTACATCTCCCCAATGCCCAAGAGAAAAAATGTCTCCCATTTTTTTATAATTCTCTAAAAATGTCATCTGTCTAGGATGTGTAAACTCCGAATAACAGTCATTAATTTTCGCTAATTCTTCTATACAATTCCACAAATAACCATAAGAGATTTCCCATTTTGAAAAAGGAAAATTACAGACTTTAGCAATTTTTTCACTGTACTTTGTTTCTTTATGTCCATCAGTAAACTCATAACTATAACTAGAAACAGGTATTTTTAAATAATTTAATGCTGCAGCTTGAGTTCTGCTATCAAGCCCTCCTGATAAAGGCAAAATGACTTTTTTATCACCTACTTGTTCTTTTATAATAGTTTCAAATAAAGTAGCAAATTCCTGAACAATTTGATCTAATGGTCTTTCAACTGGACTATAATGCCATTTAAAATAAGTATTTTTAGAGACAACTGTGTTATTTTCTATTTGGTAAGTGTTAGATGGGCGCAATACCTTTTGCTCTTTAAAAAAAGTATCATCATCCAAAAAAAAACCAGTAGCTGCAAAAATACAAATGGCTTGATAGTCCAATGTATTTTGCTCACCAACAAATGTGGACTTGTAAGGAATTATTGGTATTTTAAATATTTTCATTTCTTTTTAAAAAAGTATCTCGCCAAGCTAAAAACTTTGTTTCTATACAATAATACGAAATAACTGAACAAATCAATATTCCAATAAATTTAAAAATCAAAGGAAAATCCCAAGAATACAACCAAATTTGTTGCCATAAGTAAATTGAATAACTCCATAAACCAATTACAACCATAAATCGACAATTTAAAAATCTTGTAAAAAAAGAATCAGAGGGGAAATGAATCGATAACAATAAAATTAAACCGATACAACTGTTAATGACAGTTAGTCCTATCAGATTATACAAATAACGTATCTTAAGTCCTAATAGAGAAACCACAAAAGAACTATTCATTAACTGACATAATAAAATAATAAGGATTAACCCTGCTATTTTATTTTTAAAATATAGAAAATATTTTGATGCTTTTATTTTCTGTGAAGGAAAGATTGCCATAATACCTCCAATAGCTAATGAATCAGCAACTGTTTCAAACGAACGATGGATTGATCCAGCCAAAATATCAGGAATAAAAGTAAAATACAAGTACGAAACCCTAATCAATGGAACTAATAAAACAATTGAAATAAACACTAAAATTAAATGACGCTTTGATAAAATTTTCTTATTTAGAAATAAAAAAAGTAGAGCGATAAGAACATAAAACTGCTCTTCAACCGCTAATGACCAAGTATGCCCAACAAACCATTGTTTATCATTCCAAAGACTTCTTGGATGGTAATTTTCGAGATATACAGGTGCTCTCCAAAATTGTTCCCATTCAAACAGATCAAGAAATTGCAACACAACATATACTATTAGTAAATAGAAATAAAAAGCTGGGAAAGTCCTTGAAAAACGTTTAAAATAAAAAGTTTTAATAGAAAATTGGCCTTTATCAACATCTCGAAGTAAAATACCCACAATCAAATACGCTGAAATGACAAAGAAAATACGCACCCCTAAATTTGCAATATTCAAATTTCCTATATGAAAAGCGTGGCCAAAAACCACCATTAAAATGGAAATAGCCCTTAATCCATCTAAAGAAGGAATTCTATTATTTGTTGCATTTTGATTCATTTAAACTAAAGAAAAATAAAACTTTTCATGTTTTTCAATTTCTAAATCTATACTGTAATTTTTGCTAACCAAATTATAAAACTGTATTCCTAATTCATTCAATTCCTCTTTCGTTTTTATCATGTAATTATCTAATTTACTTGCCAGTTCTTGAGTGCTTTTTGCGGCAAATAAATGACTTGGATAATCTTTTAATTGGTCTTTTATACCAGGAACATCAGTTCCTAAAACGACTTTACCATTAGCCATAGCTTCCAACATAGCTACTGGAGAACCTTCCCCTTTTTCTAAAGTTGGCAGGACAAATAGTTCTGCATGATTAAGATAGTCAGTTACATTCATTTGTTTACCAGAAAAAATAATTTTCTCTTTTAAACCTAACAAATTAACCATATTAATTAGTTTTTGACCGTATTCATTATTGTTATCTCCAACCAACCACAAAACCCAATCCGAATTTTTCTTATGTACTTGAGCAAAAGCATTAATTAAGGTTTCTATCCCTTTTACAGGTGTAAAATTGGCCACACAAATTAATACTCGTTGATTAGGTAAAGTATTCATCTTTGTTTTAATCTCAAGTATAGGCATAGTTGATTGAAACTTCTCCAAAACCACTCCTCTCGGTATTAATGTAGTTTTTACATTATTTGGATAAAACTCACGAAGCATATCTGTATTTTGCACAATGATTTTTTTTGCCAAAAAGGAACGTAATTTCCAACTGTTTGCTGAATTGCCACCCCAACTCATATTTTTTTTGGTGAAGGTCCAACAAATTCCTCCCATCTTAGCTGATAAAGCTTCGGTGTAATTAGAACTGTAATGAAAACTGTGAATAATATCTGGATTTATGTTTTTTAATTTCCTTGAAACTTTCCAACAGTCCCTTAACATTTTTAGAATGGGTCTTTCTTTGGGTAAATAATCAAAAATATGAATAGGAATACCTGACTTTTTTACTGTTTCAAAAAAAATCCCATTATTATGAAGACATAGAATGTGGGGCTCGAATTTATTTTTGTCTAAACCTAACGCTAAATTCAAAAGTGCTTTACCACTTCCAGCTGTATCGAAATTAGGAATGGTATACAAAATCTTTATTTTTTTCATTTCAATAAAGCGTATAAAGTAAACAAAGGCCATTTTAAATCGACTTCTCCTTTTAAATGTTTGCTCAACATTTTTTCGACCACACTTTTATCAAAACCAAAAGTTGATAAATCCTTTTCTAACAAAACTGTCGAAAAAGTATCTTTTAAATCTTCTCTAATCCATTTAGACAATGGTATTGAAAACCCTTTTTTTGTTTCCTCTCTAACTACGGTGGGAATTTGTTGAGCTAATATATTTTTGAGCAATTGTTTTTGTTGACCATTTCCATAACTCAATAACGGATCGATTTGTAAACTTGCTTCAATCATTTTTTTTTGTAAAAAGGGAACTCTAACTTCTAAACTGTTTCCCATGCTAGCCAAATCTACTTTACGCAATGTTTTTTGCATCATACCATAAAACTCAGCTTTACGCATTTTAGCCATTAAATCTCTTTCATCTTTACAATTTTGATACTCATAAACATCCCATTCCTCAGGTAAAGTTATATTTTGCAAATCAGGCGCTACTTGATTAAGCCAGTTTTCCCGAAAACGGGAATGCAAACTTTCATGAGCCTTTCCTTGATGAGAAGACAACAATACACTATTTACTCTTTTATTTCCTGTTGCATATTTATCAAAACCATAAATCCCTTTTTTAATTATTGAAGGATAATGTTGATATTTAATATTTTTCCCTACACTCCAAAATCGCTCATATCCAAAAAACAATTCGTCTCCACCATCTCCACTTAATGCTACAGTTACACTTTTCTTTGCTAATTTTGATACTAAATAAGTCGGAAAAACACTAAAATCAGCCAAAGGTTCATGCAAAACTTGAGTTGCTTCGTTCCAATATTTTTTCATTTCCAAAGCATTCAATTTCCATAACTCTTGTTTTAGCTCCAAGGCGTTGGCAAATTGAGAAGCGCGAAACGACTCATCGTGTACTTTACTATCAGATCCAATGGAAAAAACCTTCAGGCTAGATTGGTATTTTTTTGCAAAAGCACAAACTAATGGAGAGTCTACTCCACCAGACAAAAAAGCTCCCAAGGGAACGTCTGCTAATAATTGATCTTGTACACAAGAATCTAAAGTATCTGCAATATATTTTTGAGCAGTAATAACATCTGAAATAGAAAAAGAATTGTTTGAAGGCAATTCCCAATAACGGAAATATTCTTTTTTACCATCAACTGTAAAAGTTATCATCTCACCAGGTCTGACTTGAAATGTATCTTCATACAATCCAAAAGGAGCTGGAACAAAATGCTGTTGAAGATATAATTTTAATACATTTGAATTGATTGATTTCGATTTGTAATTATGATGTTCTATAATTTGATCGTACTGACTCGAAGCTACTAATGTAGTACCATTCCAACCATAAAACAAAGGTTTAATACCAGCGAAGTCTCTTACTAAAGTAATAGTTTTAGAAGGGTTATGGTAAATTGAAATTGCAAACATACCATCTAAAGCCATTATTGTTTTTTTGATACCCCATTCTTCCAAACAAGCTGTAATTGTTTCGGTATCACTACTTCCTTTAAAATTGGTGATGGTAAGTTGCTTTCTTAATTCATTATGATTGTATATTTCACCATTAAAAACAATAGTGTATTCTCCATGAGGACTTGTCATAGGTTGATCTCCAGCAGAAGACAAATCCAAGATAGCCAAACGATTAAAACCAAATTGTACTGATGAAAAATTGCTCCAATACCCTTGATAATCTGGTCCTCTATTCTGAGAAAAGTCCAATAACCTATTAAATTCAGATTTATTGGTTAAGTTGTTCTGTATGTTAAATTCGGCTAAAAATCCACACATTTTTAAGCTATAATTTATATTGTTTTTTAGATTTTTTTTGAAATATGCTTAAGCTTATTTTTAGCTCTTTTCCAAAACCAATCCCTATAATGTCTAGCATATCTTAAATTTTCATCAATATAGAACAAATAACCATTGTTGTAAAACAATCTTAGAAAGTAATCTAACAAATCTCCAAAATTATGTGCCTTCATGGTTACTTTTCTGGAAGGAGCCGTGTAATGAATAAACATGACCTCTGTATCTATCTTATTTTTAATATTCTCCAAGGTCAATTTTGGAAAATCTTTTGCTGCTTGCTTTCCATAAATTCCCATGTCTTTTATTTTAACTACTATCTCTTTTATATGGCTCAAATAATTAATCATTAAGTTTAAAAAACCTTGATCGTTAAAGCGAATTCTCTTATCGTTTATAAATTCTTTATTCAATTCGTAACGATGTTTTTTCAAAAGCTCTATTAGTTTTGGAATAATTCTTTTATTGATAGCTATATGGCTAGCTGAAAAAAAATACAATTCGTTATCATCAAAACTATACTCTGGAAAATCTAAAAGATTAAAAGCATAATGAGCTAGATTATTCATCTTTTCATTATCATTTTTTTTAATTATATTACCCTGTAAGATAAAAAAATCTGATTCTTGATTAAAAAATTCATATTCAATTGGATTAGTCAATATAGAATCAGCATCAAGGTGAATATAGCAATCAAAATCAAATCCTATTTGAGGCAAAAATAAAATGTTCAGTTTATTCAGCAGAATATATAAATCCAGTTGATGTATTTTATTTATTTCTTTAGAATTTACAACTGAGACATTCTTTCTTTTTTCTAGTGATTTAGTATTGAATACTCCATCTTTAATAATAACAATAGGGAGTTCAGGATTAAAAAATTCAATGCTCGCTATAAGCGCTTTACAATAATGAACGTGATGTTTCCCTAAAGTAATTACTATTGCTGTTTTTTTCATTATTTTTTTATTTTTATCACTAACAATCATTTTTTTAATGATATTTTAAACTTAGTATCATTAAAATTTAAAAATATACCATGTATGCTTTTAATTATTTTTAGATAACTAAAAAAAGTAATCATCTTTTTAATTGTTCATAAAATTTGTTCACTTCTAATCCTATTTTATTCCAACTGAATTTTAAGGCATTTTCTCTAGTCTCAATAGCCATATGAGCTGTATCCTTATTAATGGCATATAAGGTTGTATCTAATAATGCCGAATAATCATTTTTAGGAACTAAGAAGCTATTGTACTCATTTAAACCATAACCTCTATTTCCCTCTAAATCAGTGGTTACTATTGGCAATCCACAAGCCATTGCCTCTAAAATAGAATTACATGCAGTAACATCTGTCAAGGGTAAAAATAATAACGAAGCTTTTTGATACATTTCACGAAGTGTAATATCATCTACTCCTGAAAAAATATTTACACTTTTATGCTCAATAATTTTTTTTTGGAATTTTTGTTTTAAAACCACATTGATTTCAAGATTATGAACTTTATCTACCAAAAAAGGAATGGTATAATTTAAAACCTCAAAATCACGTAAATGCTGCCCAACAAACAAAAGGCTTTTTTCTTTTCTCTTAGAGTAATCTGGCACAAAAAAATCAGTATCAACACCATGAGGAATGTAAACCACATTTTCAGTATTAAGCCATTTTTTTAAAAAATCTACTTGATTAATTCCTACAGCAATTGCACCATCAAGTTTTTGAAAATATTTAAGATTATTAAATTCTGTCGCTAAAACAGTTGGTGTTTTATGAAAAGTTGCGATATTAACTATCTTCTTAGGCAAAAAATTAATTGCTTGTCTTATGTCTCTTTCTCCATTTAAATAATGAATCAAAATATTTTTATTCCTAGAGAACAAAAATTTTCTCAATAACTCTTCGTTTTTTTTGGCACTAACACTGTCATATCCTCCAAAATTTTGAGGACAATATCTTTTAACAAAACGAGCCAATCTCTCAGATAAAATAGAATTTTCTCCAGAAATGACTTCTGCATCATCTATATAATTAATTAATTTAGCATATCCAGAATATTCGGAATGATGTGATGAACGATGATGGATAATGACTTTTTTCATTATTTATTTTGATTGAGCATAAAAGTAATGATTCTTCTCATATTCTCTTTTGGATGAACATAGCTATCAAAATATTTTTTTGCATTATGTGACAATACTTCTGAAAGCTGCGAATCATTTAAAACCTTTTCAATTAGTAGAATTAACTCTTTTTCATCTTCAAAGAATAAAACCTCCTTACCATTCTCCAGAGGAACAGGTAACTCTGCGGTTAATTTTTCGGCAACAATAACTTTACCCTGAGAAAGATATTCAGCCATTTTCCAAGCTGGTGAATATATTAATCCTCGAGTATAAATGACTACTTTACTTTTTTTTACTAATTCTAAATATGAATCTGGATCGGTAGGTAAATTAGTAAGAGCATTGGGATATTTCGCTTTGGCCAAATTTGATGGAATAAAACCTCCCTTAAATAGGTCACCAAATCTCTTTCTTAAAGCTAGTATAATTCTATAGCGTTGTTGGTGTATTTTAAATACATCATTTTGTTCTTCTGATGGAAAACAACGAGTTTGAAATAATACTGAATTTTCAGGAGAAACAAAATTGAATTTTTCGTAACTCTCTAAGTCATTTGAATTATAGGCATTTTTACAATGTTGTATCTGTTTTTTAATAGTTCTTTTCAACCTGTTAAAAAACAGAGAGTCTAACTTAATACTTTGAATTACATTGATAACAAAAACCCCTAAATAAAAAACATACTTATTTTTTCCATTATCTGGTTTAACCTTAAAACTTAACCCTAATGGATAAATCTTGTCTTGATAATTTTTAGATAATTTTTTGATATCCTCTTCTTTATAATTTCTTTTAAAGACAAAGTCACAATAATCTAAGGCGTACTTTGAAAAAGAATAAGAAGCATCATACAAATCAGTTGCAAAATTTATTTTTTTACCTGATTTAATATCAACTAACTGGTAGAATGAAGTTTTAGGATGTGATTGTTGCGTTTCAGTAATTTCTTTATCATTAATTCTTATAGTTCCTAATCGTTGGGAAAAAGAAAGATTGATTTTTGTTTTTAAAAAAGACTCTTTTTCTAATTCAAACAAACCTGTTTGAATATAGGAAGAGTGATTGAGTTCCTGTGGTGTAAATATTTTTATTAGAATTTGATTCATTACGAATGTAAAGCTGATTGAACAGATTCAAACAATACTCTTGTGGTTTCATCAATACTATATTTAACAACAGCTGTCTCTCTAGCTTTTGCTTTCATTTGCTTTATTGAAACTTGATCTTGAAAATATCTGATTATTGCTTGAGCGTATTCCTCTGGTGTAGATAAGATTCCATCTACTCCATTTGTAATTACATCAGCGGGACCACCCGGACAATTCATTCCCGCTACTGGAGTACCACAGGCCATGCTCTCTATCATAACCATCCCAAAAGTTTCTTTATCACTTGGCAACAAAAACAAGTCAGCTTTTTGAAAAAACTCAGGTAACTCATTATGTTCTTTATGTCCTAAAAAGAAAATGTTATCCTGCAAATTAAATTTTTCTACAAGGTCTTCTAATTTTTTAAAATACTCTTCAGAAGAAATGGGGCCTATTATTTTTAATTTAGCATCAGGAAAACCATTTTGAGTTAATTCATAAATAGCCTCAATAGCTAAATGAACCCTTTTCCAATCAACAATTCTCCCAACATATAATAGTTCCGGAGATACGTTTTTAGTATTTTGTGGAGTAAAAACATTACAATCAACTCCTAATGGAAACACCCTTATATCTAAACCTTTAAACATCTCCATTTTTTCCATTTCTCTTTTTTGCATGTAAGTATGAACCAAAATATGATTTGCCTTTCTGTAATAATCTCTTGCCCATTCAACATCGGTATAATGCTGCCCTCCCAACATGGCTATATATTTTTTCCCATTTTCTAATATTATTTTAGATAATTCGTAAGAAAATGGACTGGAATGTGCTGACATATTAATGATAGTTACATCAGGTGTTTCCCTTTTGTAATTCTTTAAACACGAAGAAGAACGTTGTTTCTTCCATTTTTTATGATCTCCATTGAGTTTGAAATCAACAGGATAAAAATTCCATTTTAAAATCGAGTTAAAAGAAGAATATCTAAACCATTTTGGAGTAAAATATTCCATCACACACGTATATTTTTCTTGTATGGCCAAATTTGCCATAGCCATTACATGTGGCTGACTGTGATAAGTTGATACACTTTTTTCAACAACTCCTGCTGCTTGTGGAGTAAATGGATGTATAATGGAAATTTTCACCTTTTATAATCTTGATAATAATTCTTTAACACGAGTCACTTGCTCCTTTTTTGCAAATAACATCTTTTGATAAATGGAGTCTTGCAAAATATCTACATTTTGATATATATCATGTATTTTTTTTAAAACTTCATCAACATCCAAACTATCAGTCCGAATAACATATTCTTCCAAATCTATCGATTTTAAAAAATCTGAAGTTTTTTGCTCATACTCAATTGCAAAAAAAGGTGTACTAGACAAACTAGAAAATACAATTGCATGCAATCTCATGCCTACAAACAAATCAATAGAGTTAAAGAAATCAATACTTTTATTTAAATCTAAACAATTTTTATAAATATTAACTTTGCTTACAATATCTTCTCCTAATATTTTTATCATGTAATTTATGTCATTAGGGGTAGTTGGATATAACCAAATTATCCATTCTTCATCCAGTAATTTTTGTGTTAAAGATTTTGCAAAAACTCCAACAGCTTCTTGATTAAACCCGTGTATTCTGCCTATTATATCACAAAAATTGATTCCTATAGTTTTATTTTTGGCTTTTATTTCTTTAGTTTGATTGTGAAAGATTGCGGGATCATACAGTATTTCTACTTCTTGATTTATTTTCCATTCATTTTTTAATATATTCTTGGATAAAGGTCCTCTGATAGAAATAAAAAAACATTTATTTAGGAATTCAATCCATGCAGGAATATCTGTAGGAAATCCTATTTTTTGGGCAAATTCTGTATTTGCTACACCTGCACCTAAACTTAAAAGTTTTGCATTGGGGTATTTATCCAAAAATAAATTTAAAAGCCTTAAATAGCTCTCATTTTTCCCTTTTCTTATAATTGTTCCTCCTCCTAAAATAATATAATCAGGTTCTGGAAAATAGATTTTTCGAAAAAAGCTTCCTGAACTCACTTTTGCGTAATTAATATCATATAAAACTAATTTGCTTTTTACCATATTAACTATGCCTGTATAAACAGCATCATCACCCAAGTTATTATTCCCTAGACATCCAATATAGATTGCTCTTTTTTTTCTCGAAAAAACATATTTTAAATATTTTAGAAAATACTTGAATTTATCCATTTTCTTAATTGATTTACTTTAAATGCAAAAAAAACTATATTTAAAAAATATACTATCAAAATTATTGTCCAATATCAAATTAATTCTATAATTATTTTTAGGAGAGAATAAAAGACTTAAATAGTTTTTTAGATAAATTTTTTATTTATTCCAATTGTTAATTCACCTGTCTCAAATAGAACAAAATTATATTCTTTTAATATTTCATAGATTGTTTTTCTACAGTCGTATTCATCATGAATTTCAATTGCTATTAAATAAGTAATATTTAAAAAAGAAAGATCATTGTCGTATGTAAAAATAAACCGTTCTGCTCCTTCAATATCAATTTTTAAGCACGATATGTGTTCTAATTCATGCTCTTTAATGATTTGATTTATTGTTATCCCTTTTATTTCTCCATCAATATTTTCACTTGTAGCAATTGACCAATCTTTTCCATCTCTAAATGAATTATTTAAAGAAAATGACTTGTTTTCAATTCCAGAAAGGGCATTTTCATAAAAAAAAACATTTTTTTTATAGTTATTTAAGTCAACATTTTTTTTATATACCTCCATATTATCTTTAGAAGGTTCTATACCATAAACTTGAATATTTTTAATTTCATTTAAAAAAAATATTGAGGTATATCCAACATTAGCGCCAGCGTCAATAAGTGTCATTTTATCATTTTTAACAAGATTGATTTTCAAATAACTTGTTATTGCTTTGTACTCTTTTTTATTAAATACTTGCTTGAAAACACTAAAATCACTATGATTTTGATTTCTAACTACTAATGATAAATTTGGTGTTTTAATTAGAAAATGATTCTCGTTTTTTTCAATATTTTGAATCAATTTATTTTTTGCAACTTCTCTCTCAAAAAAATCATCTGGTGACAACTTTTTTTTAAATATATATGTGTAAATTTTTTTTATAACTTTTAGCATACTATCTTTTTTTTATAAACTTTGCAGGTACACCTCCAACAATGGTATAAGGCTCTACATCTTTATTTACAACTGCTCCAGCGGCAATAATTGCTCCTTTACCAATTTTTACACCATCTAAAATTCTAGAACCCGCACCAATCCAAACATCATCTTCAATTAAGATACCTTTCTTAGACAATCCCTGTTTATTAATTGGTCTTTCTAAATCTTCAAATTTATGATTTGCAGGTATTATTAAACAATGTCCAGCAATAAGTACATTGTTACCAATAGTTAAATTACCATGTCCATATAAAATTGTATAGGGGTTAATAGAACAGCCTGAACCTATTTTTATATTACCACCGTAAGTAAGTATTAAAACTCCATTTAATATTTCTGTAGAATGACCTATTTCAATTGTCCCTCCCTTATTGGTCTCCATAACAACATTAGAATAAACCCAAACCTTTGGATCTAAAATAATATTCTTATTTTCTATCTTATTGCTTCCATAAATTATTTTTTTAATAATTTTTTTTAATCTGTCTAATACCATTCACAATTCACTTTTATATTGCCTATATTTCTATTTTGAAATCTGTAATCGTTATCTAAATCTTCAATTTCAAAATTGCAAACATCATGTAAATATTCAAATACTTGACTGGTATTAAAAGTAGCCACGTCAAAACTATAAAACCCTTTTAAGAGTAATTCATCTGGAATCTCACATGTTATAGTTTCCTTTGTATTCTCAACAAAAAAAACATTAGTAAAAATTTTATTTTTATTAGCATCTAGCAAGGCTAATCCAATACTAAAATTAGCAATTTGCTCGTGGAAATCAATTTTTATTCTAATCTTTTCTGAATGCTTTATTGGAATGTTTGAATTTAAAAATTCGACTTTTTTGATTCCATTTTTTTTTATTTTAACATTATCATAAACTCTTTGCTCGCTATTTGTATTTATATTTAAATAAAAATCAACAGATTCATCACTATCTCCTTTAAAAACTACCTTTCCATTTTCCAAAACAACTCCCTTTGTACATAAACTCTTAACTGCTGCCATATTATGACTTACAAATAACACTGTTCTTCCCTCACTTTTTGAAATATCTTGCATTTTACCGATGGCTTTTTTTTGAAACTCAGCATCTCCAACGGCCAAAACTTCATCCACAACCAAAATTTCAGGCTCTAAAAAAGCTGCCACGGCGAATGCCAATCGCACAGTCATACCACTACTGTAACGTTTCGTAGGTGTATCAATATAACGTTGACAACCACTAAACTCTATTATTTCATCCAGTTTATTGGTTATTTCCTGTTTAGTCATGCCTAAAATTGCTCCATTCAAATATATATTTTCCCTTCCTGTAAGCTCAGGATTGAAACCAGTCCCAACTTCTAGTAATGAAGCTATTCGGCCTCTGGATTTTATCTTACCTGTAGTTGGTGCAGTTACTTTAGATAAAATTTTAAGTAAAGTAGATTTACCTGCTCCATTTTTACCAATAATACCTAAAACTTCGCCTCTTTTAACTTCAAAATCAATATCCTTCAGTGCCCAAACATAATCACTTTCTCCTTTGAGAGCTCTATCATTTGTCTCACCAACTTTCAGATAAGGATCTTCCTTGCCTCTTATTTTATGCCACCAACGGTTTAGATCATGACTAATAGTTCCTGTTCCAATTGTACCTAAACGGTATTGTTTGGATATATTTTCAACTTTTAATATTGTATTATTTTCTTCCATCTATAAATATGAAAATTGAAAGAATATGTCTAAAACAATTTCTAAACCCTAAAATTATTTTCCTTATTCTAATTCAGAATTTGATTATTTTTTCTTAAACTGTATCAATAAAACTCTTTTCTGTTCTGTTAAAAATAATCAAACCAAACAAAAATATTATTATTGACACTAAAATTGTATAAACGGTTCCCCATATTGAAAAAGTTCCTTCCCCTAAAAGTAAATAACGTGAAGTCTCAACTACATAAGCTAAAGGATTATACTCTATTAACCAGCCAAATTGAGGCAACTTTTCTTTTACTAAATCCATAGGGTACATGACTGCAGAAACATACATAAGTAATTGCACTCCAAAAGAGACTAAAAATGTTAAATCTCTGTATTTTGTTACCATCGATGAAATAAGCATTCCAAAACCTAATCCTAAGAGCCCCATCACAACGATTAACAAAGGATAAAAAATAAAGAGCCAGTTTACATGGGATTCCATTCCTTGAGTTAAGAAATAAACATAAAAAACAATAAAAATGATTAATTGTATTCCTAGCTTAACTAGATTGGTAATTACAATTGACATTGGCAAAATAACTCTAGGAAAATAGACTTTACCGAATATGGCAGCATTTTTTTTGAAAGTATCTGAAGTTTCATTTAGACAAGCCGTAAAATAATTCCAAACAACTATTCCAGCAAGATTAAACAGAAAAGAAGGTACTTTTCCTGTTTGTATTCCTGCAACATTATTAAAAATGATTGTAAAAGTAATGGCCGTAAAAAGGGGCTGTATAAAATACCACAAAGGCCCTAGAATGGTTTGCTTATAAACTGTAACAATATCTCGCTTGACAAAAAGCATTAATAAATCACGATAATGCCAAATCTCTTTAAAATTCAGTTCAAAAACATTATTTTTTGGTCCAATTTCATAGAGCCACTCACCTTCCGAAAATTCTTTTTTGTCCATCAATTAACATTCTCATCTTATTAACTTCAAAATTAACCTTTTTAAAGGTTTAAGCAAATCTAAAATCATTTATTACTCTATTAAACTAAAAGAAAATAAAAAATAAATTTCGCTTATTGTATAGCCGATCCAAAATCAAGCATAACAAAACTTTATTAGCATAAAGAAATTAAAAGATAAAATCAATAATATCATCATTTTTAAATCATGATGATTATCAGTGGCTATTTATTAAATTTGCAATAAACTAAACCCTAAAATCGTGATTTTTTTCAAAAAAAACAAAACGCTACTAAAAGATCTTATCCCTAATGATTATGTAGATATTCATTCTCATTTAATACCAGGTATTGACGATGGTGCAAAAACAATTGACGATACAAAGTATTTAATCTCTGAATTACAAAAAATAGGCTTCAAAAAATTTATCACAACCCCTCATACCTTTACTGGTTTTTGGGATAATACAAAAGAAGGTATTTTAGAAAAAGAAAAGGAAACTAACCTAATGTTAGCTGAAAATAATATATTATTAAAAGCAGCCTCAGAATATTTATTAGACGACCATTTTGCTTCACTATTCAAAAAAGGAGACTTATTGACTTTGAAAGATAATTTGGTATTAGTCGAAATGTCTTATTTAAATGCTCCTATTCATCTATATGACTTATTATTTGACTTACAAGTTGCTGGATACAAACCTGTTTTAGCGCATCCAGAGCGTTATTTATTTTATCACAAAAATTTTGATGAATTTAAAAAACTAAAAAATGCAGGTTGTTATCTTCAATTAAATCTGCTTTCGACAGTTGGTTATTATGGAAACGAAGTAGCCGAAACAGCAAAAAAAATTTTAGAAAAAGGACTGTATGATTTTTCAGGTTCAGATGTTCATCATCAAAAACATATAAAAGCCTTTGAAAACAAAATCTTATTAAAAGACACAAAAACACTTGAAGAAGTCTTAAAAAATAATGAATTTTTTAAATAATAATCTTAATATAAAAAACCTCTAATTGTTAATTAGAGGTTTTTTATATTATTCAAATAATTTATCCTAAAAAAGGAATAAAACTAAAAAATCTTTTGTACCACGGCTTAGACTCGACTTCAACTCCATAACCATAACCATAACCATAACCATTAATTGTATCGGTATCATTTAATAAAACACACATATTTGGTAATTTTTTATCTCTATATAAAGCTTCAGGAATTCTCAGAAGTCCCTTCTCTAAATATTTTGCTCTAACCACATAAATAAAAGAATCTGCATATTGAGAAATAAGCAATGTATCTGTAACTAAACTTATTGGTGCAGTATCCACAACAATATAGTCATATTCCTTTTTAAGTTGTTCAAACATTAATTCGATTTTTTTACTCATAAGTAACTCAGCAGGATTAGGAGGTATTACACCTGCTGGAATTATATCGAAACATTCATATCCCTTTTGTTTCACTATATAATCATGAATATTTGTATTAATTGAAGACAAATAATTAGTCAAACCTCTATTAGGAAGGCTTACATATTCTTCCAGTTTTGGATTACGTATATCCATTCCAATCAACAAAACTCTCTTACCAGAAATGGCTATCGTAGCTGCCAAATTCATAGTTATAAAAGTTTTTCCTTCTTTTGGAAGGGTTGATGTGAGAAATATTGTTTTAGCCTTATCAACACTAACACTATTTAATATAAACTCTAAATTAGTTCTTACTATTCTAATTGCCTCTGCAGAACTAGTCCTGCTATCTGCTTGAATAATTTCGTTATTAAAGTCTGAATGGGGCACATCTCCAATAAATGGTACTCCAATACGCTCTAAATCATGTCTATCCTTAACTTTCGTATCTAAAAGGTTTTTTAAATAAATCACAGAAAAAGGAATAAAAAAACCTAAAATCAATCCTATCAAATAAACCATT
Source organism: Flavobacterium terrae (assembly GCF_900142035.1). Taxonomy (GTDB): domain Bacteria; phylum Bacteroidota; class Bacteroidia; order Flavobacteriales; family Flavobacteriaceae; genus Flavobacterium; species Flavobacterium terrae. The sequence continues at coordinate 111,741 of NZ_FQZI01000004.1, forward strand.
TGCTTTTTTGGTGAAACTGGAGTATCAGAAGAATAAGCTTCATCTACAACTTTTGAATTTGGCGCAGAACCAGCTAAAGCTATTGCAGTTTCTTCTCTTTTCTTAAATAAATAAAGATAGAGTTCTTCTTTAATTTGTTGCTGTCTAAATATATTACGAAACTCTCTTTCTTGTTTTGGAATTTGAGATATTCTTCCTCCTATAGTATACTTTTGTTTACTAATTTCTTTATTTGTAACTAACAGAGAAGATTTCAACCTCAATAAACTTTCACTAATTGACAGTCTAAGAGCTGAAATTTTTTCATTTAAACGAATTACTAAAGGGTTATCACTCGTTGAACTTTTTAAAATGCGATCTCTTTCAACGACCAATCCATTATATTCGGATATCATGTGAGAAGAGTTATTGTCTGAAGGAATAATATTTGCAGGTATAATATCTGACTCCTTATTTTTTTGTAAATAATTTATCATTAAATCTGCAATTTTAAGCTGTGTTTCAATGCCAATATTTTCTGCATTAATTTCACTGGCTTTTCTCAAATTTAATTCTGCTTCAGTAGGAATGTCAGTAATTTTATTATTTTTCTTGTATTTTTCTGCATCAATTTCAACATCCCCTAATTCTTTTGTAATTATTTCTAATCTTTCATTAATAAATTTTGCAGTCTTCTCAGAAATAAGATTTTTATCATTAATTGCATCTTTATTGTAAACCTCTATTAATCTATCTAAAAAATCCTCTGCTTTATCACTTACACGATCTGTTATTGACATTTCAACAACGTTGGCGAACTTTGATAATGGCTCTACGGTTAGTCTACTTTTAAAATTATTTGCTAAACTCTCAATATTTGTTATTGATATAATTACTTTTCCTTTTCTTGAAGGCTCAGGTCTATCATAATCATCAAAAATTATATTTTTTTGTATTATGAAATCCCCTAATTTTATTGATTTGATTTTCTGTCCAAAAGAGAATCTTCCAATTTTATTATTGTCTTGACTAAATAAATCGAAATGACTTTCTGAAATTACATCAACACTAAATACTGTATCCATTTTATAAAGAAGTTCTTTTTTATTGAAAAAAGATACTTTTACTGGATTATCTCCATAAACATCAGAAGATTTGATACGACCTTCTTGAACATAATTAACATTAAACTCTCCCTCCTTAATTGTTTTCTCAATTAATTTTCTAGATTTTAATATCTCTATCTCATCTTCTAGACGACTTTTTGACCCAGAAAACAAACCTATATCCTGAAAAGCAGATAACTCTGATGCTAAACCTCCAGATTTATCATCTTTAATTAGAATACTTGTGTAAGATTTGTAAATTGGAACTGAATAGCGCAAATAAATTTTAGATAATGCTAAAAAAACAAATACACTAAACAAAAACCATTTCCAATGTATAAGATATTTATTCAATAAATCTCTAAAATTCAAACTATTTTCTTCCGTATTATCTACGTTATGATGCATAACCTATTTTAATTTTTATTAATTAATATTATAGAGAAAATAGCAGAAGAAACTAATGAAGCTATAGAAATCCATACTCCTGTATTTTGATTAAATGTTGAAGCACTACTTTTAGCATTATTAGGCTCTACATATATCAAATCATTTTGAGAAAGATAATAATAAGGTGAATTAATAAAATCCGCCTTGGTTATGTCAACTCTGCCTATGCTTTTTTTTCCATTTAGTTCTCTAACAACAACTATATTATTTCTTTTACCATAAATAGTTAAATCTCCCGCCATACTTAATGCTTCGATTAGAGTTACTCTTTCACTATTAATTGGGTAACTTCCAGGTCTAGTCACTTCCCCTTGAACAGTGAATTTAAAGTTCATAATACGAATATTAACTATTGGGTTTTTTAGATATTTTAACAATTTTTCTTTTAATTGCTCAATGACTTCGGTTTTTGTTAAACCTCCAAATTGTAATTGACCTAGAACAGGAAAATCAACAAGCCCATTTTTATCAACTAAATAAAGTTGCTGTTGACGCGCAGCTGTATAAGCTTGTCCATTAGGAGTTGGTATATTTTCAGAAGTAAGATTAAAAGGAGCAGCAGCCTCTTGATCAGGTGCCGAAACTATAATCATTAATAAATCATCAGGTTGAATTGTGGGTTCAAAACTTGAACCATTAAATGTTGATATTTGATCAACGTTTTGATAATAGGTAATTTTTTTTTGTTGACTACAACTGGTTATCAACAATAACGCAAATAACAATAAACCAATTTCAACAAATTTGGGTAATTTAATCATAATTATTAATTAACTTTTTTGTCTAAAATTTCAAAAATTGAATTTAGACTTTTAAATTCTGGAATTAATTCTTTCATCTTCGAAACTATCAAATGATTATTATATTGTGTAGAAGCATCTAAAATTTCTAAAATAGACTTTCTCACAGAATAATGCTCATCAATTTCTTCTTGGGCTACCATAATCTTTTCATGATGGGTAGGCAATGTTCTTGAATTATCATTTAAAAGTTCCTCATATAATTTTTCTCCAGGTCTTAATCCAATTTCTTTAATTTTTATTTCCTTATCAGGAACATACCCTGCCAATCGAATCATTTTTTTTGCCAAATCAAAAATTTTAACCGGTTTTCCCATGTCAAAAATATAAATTTCACCACCATTTCCCATTGCACCAGCTTCTAAAACTAATTGACAAGCTTCTGAAATAGTCATAAAATATCTTATAATCTCTTTGTGGGTAATTGTAACTGGCCCACCCTCAGAAATTTGCTTGGAAAAAAGTGGAACTACTGATCCATTTGAACCTAAAACATTTCCAAATCTAGTTGTAATAAACTTTGTAGTATCTGCATTACCTTTCAACTCATTGAAATATAATGATTGAACATATTTTTCAGCAATTCTTTTGCTAGCACCCATTACATTACTTGGATTAACCGCTTTGTCTGTTGAAACCATAACAAATCTTTCAACACCAAACTGAATTGACAAATCAGCCAAATTTCTAGTCCCCATTACGTTAACAAAAATTGCTTGAGAAGGATTTTCTTCCATTAAAGGAACATGTTTGTAAGCAGCTGCATGATATATTAAACTAGGACGATATAAATCGAATATTTTTTCTAAACCAATCTTATCTCTTATATCTGCAATTATTGAAACAACATTAGTCGTAATATTCATTTTTTGGAGTTCCAAAGTTAAATCATGCAAAGGTGTTTCTGCTTGATCTAAAACAATAAGAGTTGCTGGGTTAAAATCTATTACTTGACGAACTATTTCACTACCAATTGAACCTGCAGCACCAGTTATTAAAATGGTTTTATTTTTAATTTGAGATGATATTCCACGATTATCTAGGACAATAGGTTTTCTATCAAGTAAATCTTCAATTTCAAAACTTTTAATTTTTTGAGAAATCTCTTTTTGATTTTCCCAATTACTAATCAATGGAACAGTGTAAACTTTCAAGCTATGTTCTAAGCATTCATCCACAATAGCTAATTGTTCATCTTTAGACAATCCTTTATCAGCAATAATTAATGCCTCCGCATTTAACGAACGCATAATTACCGAAATTCTTTTCTTTTGGTTAATAATAGGCAGTCCTAGAATTTGTTTTGATTCATTTAAGCTATACTTATCTATAAAACCCAGAAGTTTAAAACGCGTTGGTGTTTCTGATTGCAAGGCATTAGACACAGAAATTGCATTAGCATCCGCACCATACACTATGGCATTTACAAGATTTGCTCCCTGAATTCCTTTAAAATAAACCTCAAAAATTTGTTTAACTAATACCCTGTACAAAAACAACAAACAAAATGAAAAAATAACATTTATCAACAATGCTGTTGTCAAAAAAATATTTTCCTTAAAAAAAATTGAATAGCCTAAATTAATAACTAATAAAGAGAAAAAAGTAGATACTTGAGAAAACAATATCTTAATCGCATCAATAAACGAAGAATGTCTTATAATACCAGAATATGTTTTAAACCACCAGAAAAAGAAAACATTAAGCACAAAGTACGACGCAATTTTAAGACCTTCATGCTTGGAATCAAAATACTCCAAGCCAATTCCTTTAAAAAGATAAAAAGTGATAAATCCAGAAAAGGTAATAGCCATCATATCCAATAGAAGAATCACCCATCTTGGCAAATAACCTAAATTTTTAAGATTAAATCCTTTAACATGGTTAAATATAAGCACTTGTCTTAAAACTGATTTTATAGTAGATTTTTCCTCTATATCCAAAACTTTAACATTTAAAAATGTACTTTTAAAAGTCACCTAAACTCTTCAAAATTAATCACTAATTAGGAAAAAAAACAATTAAAAAGACCTTTAAAATAGGGTTGCAAAATACTAAAAAAATAGTTCTAAAACGGCTTTTATTCTGTTTTTTTCATTTGCATTTAAATTTGATCCTGAAGGCAAACAAAGACCTTTCTCAAACAATTTTTCCGACACATCACCTCCATAGTAAGGACAATTAGAAAAAACAGGCTGTAAATGCATAGGTTTCCAGAGTGGGCGCGTCTCTATGTTTTCATTTTCAAATGCCAATCGCATTGCTTCTCTTTTATCATAAGAATCAAGAACAATAGCACTTAGCCAATGATTTGAGAAATATTCATTACTAGGTTCCGAAAGAATAACCACTCCATGAATCCCTTTAAAGAAATCCATATAAAAATTATGCATCTCTCTTCTTAAGTCAACATGTTTATCCAAAACTTCCATCTGCCCCCTACCAATTCCAGCACAAATATTACTCATCCTATAATTATAACCAATATGAGAATGCTGATAATGAGGAGCATTATCCCTCGCTTGAGTAGAAAGGAAGACTGCTTTGTTTTTATCATCTTCATTTTTAACCACTAATGCCCCTCCCCCTGAAGTAGTAATTATTTTATTACCGTTGAAAGATAAAATACTTATGTCTCCAAAAGTTCCGCATTTTTTTCCTTTGAAAGAACTTCCTAGAGCCTCAGCACTATCTTCAATTATTGGAATTTGATATTTATCAGAAATATTTTTGATTTCATCGAATTTAAAAGGCATACCATATAAATGTACAGCAATAATTGCTTTTGGCTTCTTACCTTTTTTGATTCTATCAATAATTGCTTCTTCTAATGCAACTGGACATATATTCCATGTATCAGATTCACTGTCAACAAAAACAGGCATAGCTCCAAGATAGGCAATTGGGTTAGCAGAAGCTGAAAATGTCATGGTTTGACAAATAACCTCATCATCCCGTTTAACATTAAGAAGAATAAGAGCCAAATGCAAAGCAGCTGTTCCCGAACTCAAAGCAGCAACGTGAACTTTACCACCCAGATAAATCTCCAAATCATTTTCAAATCCATTAACATTTGGACCTAAAGGAGCTATCCAATTAGCATCAAAAGCTTCTTGAACATATTTTTGCTCACTTCCACCCATATGTGGCGAAGAAAGCCATATTTTTGTCTTACTCATTCGAATTATATTTTATAACTTTTCCAGGATTACCTACAACAACAGCATAATCAGGAACATCATTTATTACTACAGCACCGGCACCAATTGTTACCCATTTACCAATTTTAATACCTTGCATTATGGTTGCACCTATACCAACTTGACTTCCTTCTCCAACAAAAACATTACCTGCCAAAGATGCATTTGGTGATATGTGTGAAAAATCTTCAATAACACAATCATGATCAATTGAAGCTGCAGTATTTATAATACAATGCTTCCCGATTTTTACATCAGGATTAACAATAACTCCAGCCATTACTACTGTACCAACTCCTATTTCAGAAAATCTAGAAACAGTTGATTTAGGATGTATTGCACTTGTATATTCTACAAATAATTTGAAAACTATTTCTTTTCTAATTCTATTATCTCCAATTGAAATTAAGTACTTATCGCAAGTATTAAATCGATGATCACTTGGATTAAAAACAGGAAAATTAAAAATCTGTTTTAAATAAATATTATCATCCAATATTCCTTTTATAAATACAGAAGACTCTAGCAAAATATCTATTACCACTTTGCAATGTCCACTAGCCCCATATAATATGATATTATTCTCCATTAAATGGTTCTATAGTTGCTGCATTAACAGCATTAATACCTTCTTTTTTAATCACTTTAAGAAAAGTCATTATAATTATTTTAAAATCTGTTAAAAAACTACAGTGATCAACATACCAAACATCATATGCAAACTTTTGATCCCATGAAATAGCATTTCTTCCATTGACTTGAGCCCATCCAGTAATTCCTGGCTTAACTTCATGTCTTCTATTTTGAAATTCATTGTAGAGATGGACATAATCAGTTAATAACGGTCTTGGTCCTACTAAACTCATATCTCCTTTAAGGACATTGATTAATTGAGGAATTTCATCAAGGGAAGTCTTTCTTACAAATTTTCCTACTGGTGTTAATCTTTGTGAATCATGAAGGAGCTTACCTTCTTCATCTCGCTTGTCATTCATTGTTTTAAACTTAATTATAGAAAAAACAACACAATTTTTACCAGGACGACGTTGTATAAAATACGGTTTCCCTTGATTGACAAAAAAAAGCAAAATAGTTACAAAAAAAAGAATTGGTGACAGCAAAACCAAGCCAATTAAAGCTAAAATAAAATCTAAAAAACGTTTAATAAAAAGCTTATACATAATCCATTATCTTTTCATAACTATGCTTAGGAGTTGCCTCATTTACAAAATACTCGTAGCCATTTTTTCCCATAGCACTACAAATTTCAGGATTTGCTTTTAAAAAATCTATTTTTTCTTTAATTTTTAATGGTTCGTCTGAAGGAGCCCAAACTCCTGCTTTTATTTGGTCCTCAATTAGAAATCCATAATCAGTATTTGTATCAATTGCTGCTAAAACAGGAATTTTCGCATTAAAATAGCTTAGAGATTTAGAAGGAATGTTAGGTATAGTGAATTTTTCACTAAGTGAGATTAAACCACAATCAGCAGCTGAAATAATATTTTGATAATCTTCTCGTGGCAAAGAATCTTTAATAATTACATTATTTAAATTCAATCTTCTCGACAGTTCTTCAATTTTTACTTTTTCAGTTCCTTGACCAACAATAAAAAAAAGCACATTATCATTCTCTTTATACAATTTTGCAACCTCAAGTATGTTTTCCAATTTCTGAGGAAGTCCAATATTACCTCCGAAAATAATCACAAATTTATTATCAAAACCATACTTCATTCTTAACAAAGATCTATTTTCAAAATTTAAAGAAATTTCCTTTTGCCAATTTGGTAATAAATGAAGCTTTGATATTACAATCTCTGGATTATACTTTTTCACATAATCAATATTCCCTTTAGACATGCAACCAATACTATCTGAAATCTCATATAGTTTTCTTTCTTTTTGTCTAAAAAAACGATACAAAAACCCTCCTTTTTTCATCATTCCCAAATCAACCGCATTTTGAGGAAAAATATCTCTAAGAATCAAATACACTTTTGCATTACTCTTTTTTTTCAACCAAATAGCCACTTGAACAAGACTAATAGGTGGAGTAGGCATTATTATCAAATCTGGAATAATTTCTGATTTAAAATGTTGCTTTATCGCTTTTTTGTAATGAAAAGGCAACAATAAATTAGCTATACCTTTTTTGACAGCTCCAACATTCAACAATGACATTGTTTTCACTCTCAATACCTTAATTCCCTCTTCGTCAATTAATCCAGTTTCATTTTCTTTACTAGACGGTGCAACAACAAAAACTTCATGTCCTTGGTCACGGAATTCTTCCATTAAATCAGTATATAGATTACCTCCTTGACCAATTTTAGGAAAAGCTAAAGCTAAAAAAAGTACCTTCATTTATATATTCTTTGACCAAACTACTCTATTCACATAATCTGTATAACTCAAAATTATACGCACCATTTTCTCAGAAACATTGGGCATAGAATAATCTGCAACTGGCCTATAATTTCTCATTGATTTTCCAACATTTTGTTGTTGCAACTGTACTAACCCTTGCATAATTCTTTCAGAGGAAAGACCTGTCATCATTACTGAAGCTTCTTCCATCGCTTCAGGTCTTTCATGAGCTTGACGAATATTAAGTGCTCTAAAATTTAAAATAGAACTCTCTTCAGAAATCGTCCCGCTATCAGATAGTACCGCGTACGCTCTCATTTGCAAAGCATTGTAATCATGAAATCCAAGAGGTTTTAAGAATTGAATTTCTGATCTTACTTTTACTTGTTTTTTATCAATCATGTTTCTAGTTCTAGGATGAGTTGAAACAATAATTGGATATTGATATTTTTCTGCAATTAAATTTAAACTTTCTATTAATCCGTTAAAGTTCTTTTCTGAATTAATATTTTCTTCTCTGTGCGATGAAATAACAAAATATTTCCCTTCTTCCAAATTTAAACGAGATAGAACATTAGACGCTTCTATTTGCGGAAGATAATGAGTCAAGACTTCAAACATTGGAGACCCAGTCTTAATAATTCTATCTGCTGGCAATCCTTCACGAAGTAAATATTCTCTAGCGATATCACTATATGTTAAGTTAACATCGGCAGTATGATCAACAATTTTTCTATTAGTCTCTTCCGGTACTCTCTGGTCAAAACATCTATTTCCAGCTTCCATATGAAAAATAGGAATTTGTCTTTTTTTCGCTGGAATTGCACATAAGCAACTATTTGTATCACCTAAAACCAAAAATGCGTCAGGCTGTATTTTTTCAAGAAGAGGATCTATTTTAATTAATATATTCCCTACCGTTTCAGTAGCTGTAGCGCCAGCTGCTTCCAAGAAAAAATCAGGCTTACGTAACCCTAGATCTTCAAAAAAAATCTGATTTAATTCATAATCATAATTTTGCCCAGTGTGAACAATTATATGTTCTACTGCTTCTGAATTATCCAAAGCACACAAAACCCTAGATAATCTAATGATTTCAGGTCGTGTTCCCACGACTGTCATCACTTTTAATTTTTTCGTCATCCGCTTTTAAACTATAGCATTAATTAAACCTCCTCAAAATAAGTATCAGCATCTTCAGGATTAAAAGGTTCATTTATCCAGAAATTCGTATATAAATCCTCTTCTCCTATATTTTTTATATTATGAGTATACCAAATTGGCATATCTACATAAGCAGGCTCATTACCATCTAAATAAAAATCAAGTACTTGGTCAGTTCCAATTTTTCTCAATTGAATTAAAGCTTTGCCTTTTATTACAGCAAATCTTTCAATTTTTCTTGTATGATAATGATTTCCTCTTGTTATACCGGGAACAGTAGTAGAAAACGAAACCTGCCCTCCAACTCCCAATCGTATCACTTCAACAAAAGCTCCTCTGGGGTCTGTGTGTTGCACAAACTTTATTGGATAATGATTTTCGTATTCAAAATATGATCTAAAAGTATTAAACAAATTCAAATCAAAAACTGATTCCAATAAAGGAATTTCTCCTTTTTCAAAATAACTTTCTTTGTAATAATTTAGTTTTGCTAAAACTTCAGAAACTTTATAAGTAGCCGTATGATTAATAATTAATTCACTTTCTGATTTACCGCCTCTTATTTGTTCTATAATCAATTTACATAATTCACCAACATAAATCAATTTAACTTCTCCATCAGCGTCTATTACTGGTGTCTCTCCATGAGTTAATTTATAACAAAAAGTAGCTATAAATGAATTATAATTAGGTTTACCAAATGGACCAAATACATTAGGAATAATAAGCCCACTAAATTTTGCATTATTTTGTTTTGCCCAATTATTTAAAATTTCTCTTCCTCCCTTTTTTGATTTCCCATATAAATTATCTCTTTCTTCTTGAGAAGAAGATGAAAAAAGCACATGCGGCTTTGATTGCGTTCTTTCAAGTGAAGAAACTAATTTTTCGACCAATTCCAAATTAGATTTAAAGAGAACCTCTTGACTTTCATGTCTATTAATAGCTGCCAAATGCACAATCACATCACATTGTTTTACAAAAGCATCTAATTGATTTTGATTTTCAAAAAAACTTTTTTCAAAAACTATCCTTTCAAATTCAGCAGGAAATAGTCCCAAAGTATTATATAAATGATTACCTACAAAACCATTTTGACCTGTAATTCCAATTTTTAGCATAAATTTTTATTTGGTACACATAAAGTGCTCTAACGGATATTTGTATTCGTCCTTAATCTCTCCCAGAAGATAATCACTCATCACTAAAAGTTTTGCAGTTTCTTCCTTTGATTGTATACAAGAAATATAACCTTGAGGAATGTGTAGAACATCTAAATTTTCTGAAGAAAGAAAAAACACATACGGTTTTAGATCAGAACTTGGATTACCCCAATCATCAACATTTATCAATTTTATTTCAAAACTTCCTGTCATTGCAGAAAACCATCTCTGTTCTATCTTATGACCTTGCCAACCTCTTTTAAAATTGGGGTTCTTGTTTTCAATCACGTACATCCTTTTTATAGAAATTGAATTGAAATCGTTATTGTACTTAAGATTCCCCCTATAATCTGAATGACAATTCCCTTTTATTATTTTAGGCAACATAGTCTATCTAATCTGGATACTGTTTTACATCAACTTCTCCTAAAACCTCTTTACGAATTAGTGGAAGTTTCATTAAAAGTTGTTTCATTCCTTCAATATTTTGTTGTGTTGTATTATGTGAATGATAATCTTCAATTTTAGAAATATCTATTTCACCTTCAGAAAAATATTGTGCATAATTCAAATCTCTATTATCGGCAGGGATTCTGTAAAAATCTCCCATATCTTCAGCTTTTATCATTTCTTCTCTGGTACAAAGGGTTTCGTAGAGCTTTTCTCCATGCCTTGTTCCAATAATTTTAATTGGATTATCAGCTTTAAACATTTCTTTCAAAGCTTGAGCCAAATCTCCAATCGTACCAGCTGGTGCCTTATTTACAAACAAATCTCCTGAATTTCCATGTTCAAATGCAAAAAGCACTAACTCTACCGCCTCTTCTAAAGACATTAAAAAACGTGTCATTGAAGGGTCAGTAACTGTAAGTGGTTCTCCATTTTTAATTTGCTTAACAAACAATGGAATGACTGACCCTCTAGAAGCCATTACATTTCCATAACGAGTTAAACAAACAGTTGTTCGTTCCAAATTTCTTGAAGCTGCAACTGCAACTTTTTCCATCATTGCTTTAGAAATCCCCATGGCATTGATAGGATAAGCTGCTTTATCTGTACTTAGACAAATTACTTTTTTAACCCCATATTTTACAGCGGCATCTATAACATTCTGAGTTCCTTCTACATTAGTTTTCACCGCCTCCATAGGAAAAAATTCACATGAAGGAACTTGTTTCAAAGCAGCAGCATGAAAGACATAATCTACACCTCGCATTGCATAATCAATACTTAGAGGATTACGAACATCTCCAATATAGAACTTGAGTTTATCGTTTTTATAAAGATTTCTCATATCATCTTGTTTCTTCTCATCCCTTGAAAAGATTCGAATTTCTTTAAAATGATCTGTATTTAAAAAACGATTAAGCACAGCAGTTCCAAAAGAACCCGTACCACCTGTTATAAGAAGTGTTTTATCTTTAATTTGCATATTAATTTATTGCTATTGATTTTTACTGTATGATTTCAAACGCCATATGTTAAAAAAGAAAAAACGATCGAAAAGTATATTATCATTTAGCAAGTCATCATAAACTAAGTTTTTAATATCGTTGAAAAAGCTAGAATTAAGTTCTTTAAAATAATCTTTCAATTGATTAAAATCATCTTCTTTAAAATATCTTTCTCTCAGTTCTTTTATAGGGGGAGTAAATCCTTTCTTTTTTGATAAGAAATACTTAATTCCAAAGCACTTAAAATACAAAATTTTAAGATAAAGCTTAGATATACATGGTGTGAAAATCATCCAAGTAGGCAACTTTCTTACATGTCTTAACAAAGCTTCATCTAAAAAAGGGGATCTTACTTCTGTACCAGAAAACATTGAAGCCCTATCTGTCTTAACTAAATATTTATATGGAAGATTATTAAACACTCTATCATACTGTATTACAGTTCTTAAGAAGGATTTCTCTTTTAACCTTACTTGATTAAACCTTTGATCTATATAATCGGCAGCAAATTTAGATAAAATAGCATGATTTTTAAGATAATTAGATTCAAATTTTTCAATTCCTTCATCTAAAATTTTTTTAACCTTAACATTAAAAAATCTTGAAATTTTAAAAACATTATTCAATTTCATCAAAACATAAAGCATTAATTTTTTTGAATAATGAGGATATCCATAAAAAAGTTCATCTCCTCCATCTCCTGTAAGGACTACTTTAAATTCCTCTGAAACTTTCTTAAATATTGCTATAGAAGGAATTCCACTATAATCCGCAAAAGGTTCTTCATATACTTCTGCATAATCAGCAAAAGAATCATTCAAGTCTACATTTCTTAACATTACCCTATTGATTGGTAAATTATTCCTTTTAGAAAGATAGTCAGCCCAATAAAACTCACTTAGCCTTTTATCTTCAAAGTCAACAAAAAATGTTTTAACCTCCTTGTAAAATTTTCTAGTAATTTTAGTCACAATAGTACTATCTACTCCTCCACTCATAAGAGTTGCAATAGGAACATCAGCAATAACTCTTTTAACAATTGCTTCTTTCATAAGATTAGAAACCGAGCTCTCTTTAGCTGAGAAGGATTTAAAAACTGAGTTATTCTCCTCTTTAACATAAAACTGATTACCATCCTTCTGAAAAACTATAATTTTGCCAGGTAGCATGCTATTAATTCCCTTAATTATAGAAAAATGATCAGGAACAAAACCTAAAGCAAAATACAATTGAAGACCCTCAATACAAATATCTTTTTTCTTACAAAGTTTAGAAACACCCCAAATACTTGAACTAAAAGAAACTACACCATCCTCAAAAGAGTAATATAATGGCTTTTTCCCTACTCTATCCTTTGTAATTACTAATTGTTGCAACTGATGATCAAATAATCCCAAAGCCCACATACCTTCAAAATAATCGAAGCAAGATATACCCCACTCTAAATAAGAAGCGCAAAGTACTTCTGTATCAGAAGATGTTTTAAAAACATAACCCTTTTTTTCAAGTATTTCTTTTAAAATCAGAAAATTATAGATTTCACCATTGAATACAACTGTTATTTTTTTATTTTCATGCTGAAAAACAAAAGGCTGATTTGATCTTTCATCAAGATCGATAATTGCTAGACGGGAATGGCCAAAAACAAAACAATAATCAGTTATATATAATTGCGAATCTGGGCCTCGTTGATAGATTGTTTTATGTGCTTCTTTAAATAGATCTAAAGAAATTTTCGCGTTTGTAGTACCAATAATCCCACACATTTTTAAAATTATTTTAATTTAAAAATTTTCAGGAAAAGTACAAATTTGAATCACAAATTTCATAATTTTCTGTTAAAAAAAACAAAAAAATCAATTTATTAAGATTGAACCAAAAATAATCACAATTTCATTTTTTAATATACTCACAAACAACTATCTATCAGTAGTTTAGAAATATTTATAAATTAATTTGAAATATAAATCTTAACAAGATTATGATAAATATATTTGATTATAAACTTCTATCCAGTTGTTTATTTTAGTTTTCATCATAAAATTATCTTCTACTAATCTTATTGATCTATCGCACATTTCAACATACTCCTCATTTGAAATTTCCAATACTTCATCAATAATTTTTGCAATAATCATTGGTGAATTATCTATATGATAACCACATTTATTTTTCTCCAAAATACTCCAAGGAGTACCAGTTGAGGCAATAACAGGAGTTCCTTGATTTAAAGATTCTACAACTACATTTCCAAAATTTTCATTTTCACTTAACATTAATGTCATATAAGAAGATGCATATATAATTTCTTTTTCATCACCTTCCTTAAACCCTTTAAATTCTATTTTGTCAACTAGATCGTATTCACTAATTTTAGTTTTTAAAAAGTCAAAATAATTTTGATGTCTCATTTCATGATTCCCAACAATTATAAATTTATAATCAGATTTTTTAAAAGTTTTACTTAAATACAGTCCTTCAATCATTTTATGAATTGATTTTTTATGATGTATTCTTCCTATATAAAGTAAATCTTTATTTTTTATCTTATTTAAAATTCTTTTTTTAGGTTTAAAATAATTTGGCAATTCAAACACTCTGCTTTTATTGAATTTTTTTTTAATTTCATCACTTTCCTTTTCGGATGTACTGTGAAAAAATACTCCCAAAGAAAACAATTTATAAAAAACCAAAACTATTTTTTTAAGTAAATTATTATAAATCAAAGCCTTATCACTCAACTCTCCTCTAGCTGAAATCAAAATCTTTTTATGTCTAAAAAAAAGTCTTGAAATAAAGAAACTCAACAATGAACTTTTACTAAAAAAACCATTAAGATGTAAAATTTCACTATTTTTTATTCCTAAATAAATCAATTTTATTTTTTTGAGATAATTTTTTTTATTATCGTAATAAACTTGACCATAATATGTTTTCGTATATTCATTAGTCTTTACTAAACCATCTTTTATACCTATTGTGTTTGTAAAAATTTGAACTTCAAATCCGTTTGAAGTTAGTTCGTCTGTCAACCAATAAACACTATTACAAGGTCCACCTATTTGTGAAGGGTAAAAAGCATCAATAGGAAAAAAAAGCTTCATTATTTTATTAATTATTTTTTAATACTTCTTTGTATAAATCTAGGTATTTGTTGGCTATAATCTCTGGTGAATAATTTTTAATATTTTCTTTCCCCTTTTGTATTAATTCTTTTCTTAGTTCAGTATCATTAACAAGTTTAGTTATAGCATTTTTTATTTCTTCTTCAGACTTGGGGTTAATTAAAAGAGCTGCTCCACCTGAAACTTCTTTCATAGGGCTTTTGTTAGAAGTTATAACCGCACAATTTTGAGCTTGAGCTTCAAGAATAGGCAAACCAAATCCTTCATACAAAGAAGGAAAACACAAAATATCCGATCTCTTGTAATAATCGATTAATTCAAATTCCGATACGGTTATTTCATTAACAAAATCAATTTTATTATCTACTAATAGTGCAAAAAGTTTTTTTGTAAGCTTACCTATAATTATAAGTTTAACATTTAAACCTATTATAGCTTTAAATAATCTTTCTCTATTCTTGTTTTTTGTAGATCCAATGACAAGTATTAATGGCTTAGAATTTTCAGACAACAGTAATTGTTTTTCTACTGGAACTGTTAAGCAATTGGGTATTACCCTAATTTTCTTTTCTGCCCATGGCAATAAGATAGCAATTTCTTTTTTAGTTTTTAGAGAAATCACAGTAATATATTTTAATTTTTTTAAGGGTAAGTAAAGCCAAAATAAAAAATACAAACGTTTTTTTACTCCTTTAAGATTTTTTAAACCTACAAGATCATGAATTGTTAAAATAGTTCTTTTAGAATCTAAAAACAAACTTGCCCAATGTATATCTCCGGTTATATGATTAATATCTCCTTGATTCTTTCTAAAATAAAATCCAGTTTTCAAGATCATTTTCAAAGAATATGGGTTAATTATATTGACACATTGAACATTTTTCTTTAAAAATTCAATTTTTAATATACCAAATAGCTTTTCAATGCTAATTTGATTATCAGCGGGATTTCTTTCAAAAAAATGAATCTTCATAATCAAAAACTAAAAAATATAGTATTATACGGAACAAAAAGATGTGGATATAACGAAATCGACTTCCAAAAAACAAATCCAAAAAAAATCACAAAAAACAAAAAAAGAATTCTTTTACTATTTGATTTTAAAACTATATATCCAAACCAAGAATATATTATGCATTCGTATATAGAAAAATAAATTGTAAATCTACCTGCCAAATATACAAAGTTAAATTTTACCCATAGATAAACAACCAAAGACAGAATAGAAATATTAAGAAAAAAATGATACCCATCTAACTTACTAAATGATTTTCTAAAATAGAAAAGAAAACAAACAGGCAACAATTTTCTTGCAATACCTAATATCAAAAAAACTGGATCAATTTGAATATGATTGATTTTCTTATAACTATTAAAACGTTCATGAAAATGCGGAAAATAATCTTTATTGATTTCAAAAAACCACAATAAATTTTTTTCAGACAAAATAGAAAATGATAATAGCCCAAAAACGACTAAAGCCAATAAATCATGCCTTTTAAATTCCATGTTACAAATAGGCAAAAAAAGCATCATTATAGCTGTAAAATGGAACCCTGATGCAATCAAGACACAAGTTACAAATAAAAGATATTTTCTTTTTATCAAAAATTGAATTGAAAAAAAAACTATTCCCAACGCGATAAGTTGTCTATTATTACCCCAAAAGCCAATGATATTAACAAAAAAACATAGTAACGCAAAAATAGGATACTGTGTAAATTTTTTAATCGTAAATACATATAGAAATGTAGTAAATAAAGATATCCCTAATAAGAAAAAAGTGTAATGAAGATTTAAAATTTTAAAAAGCTTTGTAAGTAAAAGATAGAGAAAATCATATCTCCCATTATGCAAGTCTACACTATTGAATAATTTAGTATAACTATTGTGATACATTTGAAAATCAACTCCACTATTCCATCTTAAACCATCAATAATTGCGACAATGAAGGCCAATAAATAAAAAAAAAGCAAATTATTTTTTTCAAAGAAAATTTCCCTATAACTAAAAAAAATCAGAACAAAAAATAATAAAATCAATACCATCTATACTTATTTTCTTAAGATTTACTATTTGTTCTTTTTATAAAAACTCTATAAAAGATAAATGCTATTAAAGTACTTTGCAAAATACCTGAAATCAGAAAATAAATATCAGATTCAACTTTTAAAAGTTGAACTAAAACTATAATATACATCAATAATCCTAAAAAAATATTTGTAGCAAAACGATGTTGGTAATATGATATAAATAATCCAAAAAATACGAAAAGAATTAAAACATAAAAATATCCTCCTTCAAAATATGCCCATCCATAAGTAGTTGCCGATAAAGAATTTCCGGACCATCCTCTTACCATATAATTAAGAATCTCTCCTGTTTCTGATTTGGGCTTGTCTGGTATAATAAATCTGGGTAAAATCCAAGCTACTGGCAAATAAATATACCTATCCATATTTTTATAATAGTTCCATGAATTTTCATTTTCCACTGTATAAATAATATAAGGAAATAAGGACAATCTATCAGAAAAACTATCAGCTCCCTCTGAAAAATTATCACTAAAGTCAGAATCAAAAGTTTTAACTAAAGCAATTCCTAGTGCATCATTTCTATCAATAGATGGTTTATCTCTTAAAATTGCTCTATAATTATCATTTAATGGATAAATTAATACCCCTAGAAAAACAAGACTATAAAATATATTTTTTGGGATTTTATTACCACCCATCAAAAAAGGAATCAACACAATTATAAAAGGTGTAATGATGGACTCTTTCATTCCTGACAAAAAACCATAAAGAATCTGAACTCCAAAATAGATAAAAAAACAAATATTAAATGTAGAGTTTTTATATTTATAAAGGTATTTGAAAATTGAGTAAACAGACAATATCATCGAAGACAAAAGAAATACTATCTGAAATAAAAAAGAGATATCTGAAGCAGTATTTTCTTGAAAAGTTCCATACCCAACTTCACCTGACAACATCAAATAAAGCTGTATTAGTGCAATTAAAATTGAAATAAAATAAAAAAAATCCGGATAAGAAATTCGATAATTTATTTGATCTTGACTATTATTTTGTTTTTTATTCCAAAAAATTTTCGCTAAATTTTCACTTATTTTTAAACCTAAAACACCTATAAAAACTACTAAAACAGAAGGCAACACATATTCTTTCTTTACAACATATTCTTTAAAAGAATTGAATTCACCTCCCAATCCATCAATCATTCCGAAGAAATCTAAAATAATGAACAAAAAAGTTGATAATCTAAACCAATCAAGTAGTAAAGGCCTGCCTTTTATATACCAATTTTTTACAAATTGATTTAAAGTCATATACATTATTATACCACAAAGCATAACTGCATAAACAATTTCAGAATCATCAACTACACATATGATTCTAAACAAAAAAATGCTGTAAAAAATCCACGAAATTAATTGAATTATAAAATAAACTTTATTTGATAATTTAAAATTCATTAAACAATTTTTAATATTTGTTCCAATCTTTTCTCATAAGTATGATGAAGAGTAAAATGAGCTTGTTGTTCAAAAGCTATTTTATACCTTAGGGTAGGCTCATCAATATAATATCTAATTAATTCTATTGCTTGATCAATTGTTTTAAATGTAAACTCCTTTAAATCTACAAAAGAATATTCCTCCAAAATAGGCTTATAATCACATATTTGAAATCCTCCTATTCCTGCAATTTCAAAAAATTTAACGTTTGCTGAATTGATTTCAGCATAATGAAAATTATTAAATATAATTTTTGATCCAAATAAAACATCTGCTTTTCTCTCACCTGTGATATATTCATTTCTGAAATTTTTCATAATTTTTTGATTCGGAAACCGCTTATCAGGAACACCAAAGAGTGATACATTTATACCTGAATCTATTAATTTATCAATCATTTTAGATCGATAAGGATACATTGTTCCAAATGCCACAACATCAATATTTATTTCACTTTCCAGAATCTCTCTATCCTTATTTGGAGATTTATGGTATCGACTATTTAATGCTTCAGGCAGATAAAAAGCATTAAGCCCCATTTTATCTTTCATAAAATTCACAATAAAAGGATCTTTGGTAAAATATGCATCATACTCTGAAGCGAAAATTTGTTGATAACCAAAGGTTGTTACAGCATCAGGATTTATATGAATTACTGGAGTACTTTTTAAATTATTTTTAATAATCTTTATACAAATTGGATTAATAAATCTATAAGTACAAATAACTAAATCAGGTTGAATACTAATTATTTTATGAGCAATTTTTTTAAAAATATTTGAATCATATTTGGGAAAAAGTTTTGTTGCCCAATAATTATATTTATAGGGGATGTTAATTACATCAGACATATCAACATGGTGAACTTCATGCCCCATATGAACAAGTGTATCGTTTATATGAAACTCCAAACTATCAAAGTTTTTGCTACCTAAAAGAGCTATCTTCATAAATTACTAATATCTTGAATATGATTTATTTTATTATAATTTAACCAAATGACAAGTAATCTTACTACACCAGAAATAACAAGTCCAAAAAAAGCTCCATTCAGTCCTAATTTAGGTATTAAGATTATATTTAATATGACTCCTATAATTGCAGAGACAA
Source organism: Flavobacterium terrae (assembly GCF_900142035.1). Taxonomy (GTDB): domain Bacteria; phylum Bacteroidota; class Bacteroidia; order Flavobacteriales; family Flavobacteriaceae; genus Flavobacterium; species Flavobacterium terrae. Next base: position 131,201 of record NZ_FQZI01000004.1, read on the forward strand.
GGTTAGCCATTAAAATCACCTTAGTTCTTTTTTGGAAATAAAATATTACTTCAAAAAGATATGCAAAAGTAATTAAAAAATAACCTAGTGCACTCCAAAATATAATATGAAATCCTTCTGAATAGTTTTTAGAAAGCAAAATACTCCCTAAAAAATCATATCCTAAATACAACGAAAAGAGTAAAATTAAGCCAATAAAAAAATAAGTTTTTGCATATTTTTTTATTTTTTGTTTCTTTTCATAGAAAGTAGCTTCTTGATTAAAAACAATTGGTGTTAATATTGCCAAAAAAAAAGGATTTAGCATTAAAAATACTTTTGAACCAAGACTCACATTTGCATTATATAACCCCACTTCTTTTAGAGATAAAAAATATTCAATTAAATATCTATCAAAATAACTATTAATCCAATTCCAAAATGCTAGAATCATTAAAGGCCATGAATAAACTAAATATTTTTTTAAGTAAACTTTAAAAGCTATTGAACTTTTACTCAATTTGAATATCTGATATTTTTTAATAAAAAATACAACAACAACTATATATGAAAGTATTTGTACAAACCACAACAATATAACTGAATCTATATAAATTTTAAAGAAAAAAATAGCAATAATTAAAAAAAGTAAAGTTAGTATATTAAAAAACATCCCTAGTTTTGAAAATTGTCTTAAATCTCCTTTTACATTGAAATAATCTAACAAAAGATTATACAAAAAGTTTGCAGGAAACACTAAAATTGTAAGAAAAAAAATTTCAGTATTTAACTTATCATTAAACCACAAAGCAATAGTCAAAAAACAAACAGAAGCTAAATTTAGAAGAGATGTTAGTTTTAAATAAATACGAAAATTATCCTTTAATAATTTTGTATTAGTTATTGTCTTTAAATATTGCAAAAGTGGGCTAATAAATAAACTAAAAAAGAAAGTGTAGGTAGCTAATAATATATTGTATTCACCAAACTCTCTTGGTAAAAAATATATTGCAATTAATTTCCCAAACAAAATTCCTATTAATGCACTGATAATTTGCGAAGACAATAAAAAAAGTTTATCTCTATTTATAAACTTTAAATTCCAATTTTTATCTATAATTCTTTTCAAAATTATTTTGAAATTTTTCTCAAATATTCTGCATAAGTACTTTTACCTAAATTCTTGGCTGTATCAATAAATTTTTCTTTAGATATAAAACCTTTACGAAAAGCAACTTCTTCAATACAGGCTATTTTTAAACCAGTTCTTTTTTCGACTGCTTTTACAAACTCAGTAGCCTCTGTTAATGATTCATGAGTTCCTGTATCTAGCCAAGCGAATCCACGCCCCATTAATTGCAAATTTAATTTACCTTGATCTAAATATTCTTGATTAACTGTAGTTATTTCAAGTTCACCTCTATGTGAAGGCTTTACATTTTTAGCAATATTTACAACAGAATTTGGATAAAAATATAACCCAACAACAGCAAAATTTGATTTTGGTTCAATTGGTTTTTCCTCAATAGAAAGAACCTTACCACTTTCATCAAATTCAGCAACTCCGTAACGTTCAGGATCATCAACATAATATCCAAAAACAGTTGCTTCTTTTCTTTCAGTAACAATATTTACGGCATTTGACAACAAGTTTTGAAGTCCTGCTCCATAAAAAATATTATCCCCAAGTATTAAACAGACATCATCATTCCCAATAAATTCCTCTCCAAGAATAAAAGCCTGTGCAAGACCATCTGGAGAAGGTTGTTCTACATAAGAAAGTTTCAACCCAATTTGATTACCATCTCCAAAAAGTCTTTTGAAATTTGGTAAATCATGAGGTGTAGAAATGATAAGAATGTCTTTGATTCCTGCTAACATTAACACTGATAGCGGATAATAAATCATTGGCTTATCATAAATAGGTAATAATTGTTTAGACACCACTTGTGTTAGTGGATGTAAGCGTGTACCAGATCCTCCTGCTAAAATAATTCCCTTCATATTAAAAGTTTTCAGCCTTCAGCTATTAGATATAAGCAAAATATATTGCATACAGCTTAGTAGCAATAACTATTGATATTGTTTTTCGTAATATTTTGAGTACTCTCCAGAAGTAACATTATTCAACCATTCAGTATTATCTAAATACCAATTAATAGTTTCTTGTAAGCCTTCTTCAAAGGTTACCGAAGGCATCCAACCTAATTCTTTATTGATCTTTGATGCATCAATAGCATAACGCAAATCGTGTCCAGGTCTATCTTTTACAAAAGTGATTAATTGTTCAGATTCTCCTTCTTTACGGCCAAGTTTTTCATCCATTTTTTGACAAAGTAATCGTACTAAATCGATGTTTTTCCATTCATTAAAACCTCCTATATTGTACGTTTCATGATTTTTCCCTTGATGAAACACTAAATCTATCGCTACAGCGTGATCTTTTACAAACAACCAATCACGAGTATAATTACCATCACCATAAACTGGCAAAGGCTTTTTATTAATAATATTATTAATAAACAATGGAATTAATTTTTCTGGAAAATGAAATGGTCCATAATTATTAGAACAATTTGTTAAAACATATGGTAGACCATAAGTTTCGCCATAAGCTCTTACAAAATGATCAGAACTAGCTTTAGAAGCCGAGTATGGAGAATTTGGGTCGTATGATGTTGTTTCTGTAAACAATCCAGTTTCCCCTAAAGACCCATAAACTTCATCAGTTGAAATATGGTAAAATCTTTTTCCGTCAAAATTATCCTTCCAAATCTTCTTGAAAGCATTTAAAAGATTGACAGTCCCAATAATATTTGTCTTTACAAATGCTAATGGATCAGTAATTGATCTGTCAACATGAGATTCTGCCGCAAGGTGCAAAACGCCTTCAAATTGATATTTTTCAAAAATCTCATTGATGTATGTTTCATCAACTATATCTCCTTTTAAAAAAGTATAATTAGATTCGTTTTGAATATCCTTGATATTTTCAAGGTTCCCGGCATATGTTAGTGCATCTAAATTATAGATATTATAATTAGGATAATTTTTTACAAATCTCCTAACCACGTGAGATCCTATGAATCCCGCTCCGCCTGTAATTAATATGTTTTTCATAAATTAACTTCCTACTGCTGAATAAACAAACCCTATTTCTTTCATTTTTTGTTTATCTAGTAAATTTCTACCATCAAAAACAAAAGCTGGTTTTGACATTGAATCATATATTTTTTGCCAATCATAAGTTTTAAACTCATCCCATTCTGTCAAAATAGCAATTGCATGAGCCTTTTTACATACTTCATACGGATTAGTTCCAACTTCGATTATTTCATTATCATGATCTTGTTCTAAATCAAATTTTATTTGATTTTCAGAGACTTTTGGATCATAAACAACAACTTTTGCCTGTTCTGCAATTAAATCTTGAGCCACAGTAATTGCTGCTGATTCGCGTGTGTCGTTAGTATCTTTTTTGAATGCCCAACCCAACATAGCAATACGTTTCCCTGAAACAGTATTATACAAAGTTTGTACAATATTTTTAGAGAAACGATGTTTTTGATGATCATTCATGATAACAACTTGCTCCCAATAATCAGCTACTTCATTTAAACCATACGATTTAGCAATGTAAACTAGATTTAATATATCTTTTTGAAAACAAGACCCTCCAAAACCAACTGATGCCTTAAGAAATTTAGATCCAATACGTGAATCCATTCCAATTGCTTTAGCTACTTCATTAACGTCTGCTTCTGTTTTTTCACATAACTCAGAAATAGCATTAATTGACGATACACGTTGAGCTAAGAAAGCATTAGCTGTTAATTTTGACAACTCTGAAGACCAAACATTTGTTGTTAATATTTTATCCTTTGCAACCCAATGAGCATAAACTTCAACTAAAGATTGAATCGCTTCTGCATTATTACCTCCAATTAAAACTCTGTCTGGATTATGTAAATCTGTTACTGCAGTACCTTCCGCTAAGAATTCAGGATTTGAAAGAATTTGAAAATTAACTCCATTACCAGTATTATCGAGGATACTCTTAATGGCTTCTGCAGTTCGAACTGGTAAAGTTGATTTTTCAACTACTATTTTATCAGATTTAGCTACACGAGCAATTTGACGCGCACATAACTCAATGTATTTTAAATCAGCGGCCATTCCTTTACCTGCCCCGTACATTTTAGTAGGTGTATTTACTGAAATAAAAATCATCTCAGCTTCTTCAATAGCTTTATCTACATCTGTAGAAAAAAACAAGTTTCTTCCTCTTGCTTCTTTAACAACCTCATCAAGACCAGGTTCATAAACAGGTAATTTTTCAAAATCTGGATTATTCCAAGCAGTAATTCTAGCTTCGTTTAAATCGACAACAGTTACATTAATATTTGGACATTTTTGTGCAATAACTGCCATTGTGGGGCCTCCCACATAACCAGCACCTATACAACAAATGTTTTTTATTTTCATTGAATTAAAAAATTAGGGTGTAAAATTACAGTTTTCCGTCGACATCTGAACCTAAAATTCCTTTCACATCATATAAAACTGAATTTTGATTTCTTAAAAGGGATAAATCTATATCTAAGAATTCCTTATGAGCCACACCTAGAACTAAAGCATCAAATTTATCAGAAGGCAAAATCGTATTGGTTTCTAAATTATATTCATGCTTCACTTCTAAAGGATTTACCCAAGGATCATATACGGTAACGTTAATACCATAATCGTTTAAGGATGAAATAACATCTACAATTTTAGTATTTCTTACATCAGGACAATTTTCTTTAAATGCAATACCAAGCATTAGCAAATTAGCTCCGTTTATCGCTATACCCTTTTTAATCATCAACTTAACAACTTGGGAGGCAACATACTCACCCATGCTATCATTTAATCTTCTACCAGCTAAAATTATCTCAGGATGATAACCTTTTTCTTGTGCTTTTTGAGCTAAATAATATGGGTCAACACCTATACAATGTCCCCCAACTAATCCAGGCTTAAAAGGTAAAAAATTCCATTTTGTACCTGCAGCAGCCAAAACATCTTGAGTATCTATCTCTAAAATATTAAAAATCTTAGACAACTCATTAACAAAAGCAATATTGATATCACGTTGAGAATTTTCAATCACTTTTGCAGCCTCGGCCACCTTTATAGTTGGTGCAAGATGAGTTCCTGCAGTAATTACAGATTTGTATAATTCGTCAACTTTAATTCCTATTTCTGGAGTTGAGCCTGATGTAACTTTAAGTATTTTTTCTATAGTGTGTTCTTTGTCTCCAGGGTTGATTCTCTCTGGTGAATATCCCGCAAAGAAATCTATATTAAATTTTAAACCACTTATTCTTTCAAGCACAGGCACACATTCTTCTTCAGTAACTCCAGGATATACTGTAGATTCATAAATCACTAAATCTCCTTTTTTCAATACTTTGCCCACTGTTTCACTCGACTTATAAAGCGGCGTTAAGTCTGGTTTATTATGCTTATCAACTGGTGTTGGTACAGTTATTATAAAGTAATTACAATCTTTTATATCTTCTAAAGAAGTCGAACACAACAAACCAATTCCTTTTGAACTATCCTTTTTAAGAACAGATTTCAAAAGTTCTTCACTTACTTCTAGAGTGAAGTCTTGGCCTTGATTTAATTCTTCTACTCTATTTTTATTTATATCAAAACCAACAACATCATATTTTGTAGCAAATAATCTTGCTAAGGGTAAACCTACATAACCCAATCCTATTACTGCAATCTTCATATTATTTTAAATTTTCCCAATACCACTTTACAGCTTCCTTTAGACCTTGATTCAATGAATATTGTGGATTATATCCTAAAAGTTCTTTTGCTTTGTCAATACTTGCTAATGAGTGTGGAATATCTCCAGCTCGATTAGGTCCATGAATAATTTCAACTTTTGAAATTTCAGAATCAAAAATTGATAATTCTTCTCTCAAAATTGTCACTAATTGATTTAAAGTTGTTCTGTCTCCGTAAGCTGTATTAAATACTGTATTAATTGCTTTTGGATTATTTGACAACATTGCCAATTCGTTCATTTGGATCACATTATCAATATAAGTAAAGTCACGAGAATAATTTCCGTCACCATTAATTACTGGACTTTCATGATTCATAAACTGCATAACAAATTTTGGAATGACTGCAGCATAAGCTCCATTTGGATCTTGCTTTCTTCCAAAGACATTAAAATATCTCAGACCAATCGTCTCAATACAATATGTTTTACTAAATATTTCGGCATATAATTCATTTACATATTTAGTAATCGCATAAGGAGATAGTGGTTTTCCTATTTTTTCTTCAATCTTAGGCAAACTTTCAGAATCTCCATAGGTTGAAGAACTAGCAGCATAAACAAACCTCTTTACACCTGCCTCTTTACTTGCATACAACATATTCAAGAAACCATTAACATTTACTTCGTTTGAAGTTAATGGATCTTTAATTGATCTTGGAACAGAACCTAATGCCGCTTGATGTAATACAAAATGAGCGTCTTTTACTGCTTCCTTACAATCATCAAAATTTCTTATATCTCCTTCAATTAGGGTAAATTTATCGTTTTGCAACAAATGCTCTATATTATGCCTATGTCCAGTTGCAAAATTATCTAAACAAACAACCTGATATTTTTTTTCTAAAAAATACTCACATAAATTAGACCCAATAAACCCAGCACCTCCCGTTATTAAAATTTTTTCTTTCAATTTGCTAAAATTATTTTTTCAAAATTTTATCTATAATTTTTTTAATTGGATTTTTAACTTGATCTACTTCTAAATATCCTTCACCATAATTTCCATATCCGTATCCATACCCATATCCATATCCATATCCATATCCATACTTTGCCTTAATTTCAAACCCATTAAAAACAATACTAATGTTATTTAATTCGCCTCTTTTATGTTTATTATTAACAAGAGTAAGCATATCCTTTTTAGTAACATTTTGTCTTACAACATAAAGTGTTGCATCACAAAATTGGGTCAACTCTAAAGCATCAGAAACTAAACCTACTGGAGGAGTATCTAATATTATGTAATCGTATCTTTGCTTAAGATCATTAATCATCTCTCCCATACTCTCACCCATAATCAGCTCAGATGGGTTAGGTGGTATTGGACCTGCTGGTATAAAATCTAAAAATGGGATTTGTGTTTTTTGAGTTATTTCCTCAATACTTTTTTGACCAATCAAATAGTTTACAGCGCCTATTGTGTTTTCGATTTTAAAATCTTCAAAAATTTTAGGCTTTCTTAAATCTAATCCTACAATAACTGTTTTTTTCTCACTTAGTGCAAAAACTGTTGCAATATTCATCGAACAGAAAGTTTTCCCTTCTCCACCAACAGATGATGTTAACATTAAAACTTTAGTCCCTGCTTGTTGTTTTTTATACAAAAATTGCAATGATGATCGTATTGCTCTGAAGCTTTCTGCTAAAGGTGATTTTGGTTTTTCGAAAACAGCTAAATTTGAGACTGTATGTTTTTTCCCAACAACACCTATAACAGGTATTTTCGTAAGCCTAGCTATATCACCAGTATTTTTAATTGTATTGTCTAAAATGGTTCGAACAAAAACAAAAATCAACGGAATTAATAGACCCAAAAATAAGGCCAAAACATAATTAACACTTGTCTTTGGCCCAAGAAGACCTCCTCCAGTATCTTTTGCTGCATCTATAAACTGAACATCGGATAGATTAGCAGCTCTTACGATATCTGCTTCACTTCTTTTCTCTAAAAATGTATTATATATATTTTTGTTAAGATCGTACTTTCTGTTTATCTTAACAAGCTCCTGTTGTTGGCCTGGCAATCTCCTTATGCTAGTTTCTGCCTTACCTATTTTTCTATTTACAACTCCTAAATCATATTGAATAGAATTTTTTGCAGAAGAAATGTTCTCAAGTAAAACACTCTTTAAAGCCTCCATTTGAACATCAAAATCCTTAAACTTTTTTTCATTCTTTAAAGTATAGGCCATTTCAGATCTTTCTGCTGACAAAAGTGTTAATTTTGAAACATTTGCTATAATATTAGGATCGTCAATTCCAGCAACGGACGGAGCTGGAAGTTTGGAAAAATCTACACTATTAATTAAATATGACTTAAGAGAATTATAATAATTTAATTTTCTATTTATCATGTCTTTTTCAACATCCAATTCAGTTAATTGAGATGTTATTTCTCCTCCGCCTGCTTCAACCTCAAAAATATTTTTATCTCTACTAAAATCTTTAAGTTGATTTTCTGTGTCTTTTAATTGACCTTCCATGGCAACTAAAGTACTATCAATAAAAGAAATTGTATTAGTTGCAAATTGATTTTTTAATTGCAACTGCCTGTTCATTAAAATAGTAATCGTACCATTCAAGAAATCGACCATTCTAGCCTTATTTGTACCTTGAAGATTTAATTTTAAAATAGAACCTGCTTTAGTATCTGTATCAACATCAATATCTTGATACTTTGCAACTAGCTGATTAAAGTCTGCAAATCTAACCATATAAGTAGCTCCTTCATAAAAACCAGGATTGGGAGTAAGTTCTAGTTTCCAATGCAAGAACGGTAAAGAAACCTGTTCTCCTATCTTATATCTCTTTTTAAATTCTCCAACTACAACATTTGTATTGCTTTCTAATTCAGTTTCATAATTATAAAGTATAGCCTTAGAATCTTCAAAATTAATAGACATTTCATATTCTGTAGGACTAATAAACTTTATGTTAATCAGCTGATTTTTTAATTGAGGTAAATTTTTATTGTTATTCACATAAAAAGGAACTTCTCCATATGCATCTTCAATATTATATTTACCTTGTTTTAGGTACTCTACATAGTAATTAAGTTGTTTAACAACCAATTCATTGTGAGATCTTGATTTTATCGTTGTTATTATTGTTTGAACTTGATCTGATGTTCCTCCCCAGTTAAAAACTAGACTAGTATTTGATGTAAAAAAGGGATTATTTTCTTCTTTGTATGTAATAGTGGTAGAAATCCCATAGATTTTTTGTTTTCTGATATTGACTTGATAAGCGATTGAAAAGGCAACAACTAAACTCACCAAAAACAATGCCCAATGCCCTAATATTTTTATAAAAAAGGCTTTGAAATCAAAATTATGTTGTGTTTCAAAAAACGAGAAATCTTTTGTATCGAGCATACTTTCTTATCTGTTAATTAACAAATATGTTGTGATTACTAATGACAAAGCACTTAAAATGGTTGTTACCGATTGCAATCCATTAACACCAAATCCCCAAGTTTTTTGTTTGATTGGTTTAACGTAAATATAATCATTTGGCTGAATATAGTAGTAAGGCGATTTCACTGCATCAACACTTGTTAAATCTAAAGTATGAATTTCTGTTCCGTGCGGGTATTGTCTTACCAACACCACCTCTTTACGATTTCCAGTAATCGTAATATCGCCACTATTCGCTATAGCTTCAAGTATAGTAACTTTATCTTGAAAAAGAGTCTTAGTTCCAGGGGAACTTACCTCTCCATTAGTCGTATATCTAAGTCCTGCTAATTTTACTAAAACAAACAAATCGGCTTCTTTATTAAAATATTCATCTAATAGTTGCTTTTCAACTTTTGCTCTAATTTCTTCCAAGGTTAATCCCAAAACAGCAATTTCACCAAGAACTGGCACTCTAATATTTCCGTGATCATTTACTGTAAAACCATCAAAATACAAAGCATCAGTTGAATTAGGAGCAGAACCACTAGTAGACGAATTAAACATTTCGACCAATTTTTGATCTAGTGCTTTTAATTTGATGCTCAAAACATCATTGACCTGAACCCTATAAGGTTTTAACGGCACCACTTCTATTGAAGATTGGTTTTCATTTTTATTTGCTCCTTGTAGATAAGTCAAATCCTTATTTGAAACACAAGATGAAGCAAAAAAAACAAACAATAAACAAAGAAAAGTATATATTTTATTCATATTTTGAGTCTATTTCAGAAAACAAATATAGTTTTTCATTTCTAAAAATGAAATCATAATCATTTAATTATTCTTGATGGAATTCTCGAATGGAATTCGGTTAATGATACTTCTTCCCAAAGTCACTTCATCAGCATATTCGAGTTCATCTCCTACCGAAATTCCTCTAGCAATTGAAGAAGTAATAACGTTTGTATCTTTGATTTGTTTATAGATATAAAAATTAGTCGTATCACCTTCCATTGTTGAGCTGAGCGCAAAAATTATTTCTTGAACATTTCCAGACTTTACTTTTTCAACCAAGCTAGTAATATTTAACTGACTTGGTCCAATACCATCAATTGGAGAAATCTTTCCACCAAGAACGTGATAAATTCCTCTAAATTGCCCTGTATTTTCTATTGCCATGACATCTCTAATATCTTCAACCACACAAATAATATGATGATTCCTGTTAGGATTGACACAAATCTCACAAATATCCACATCAGAAATATTATGACATGATTTGCAAAACTTTATATCTTCTCTCATTTTTTGTAAAGCATTTGCAAGAAATTCTGTATGTTCTTTGGGTTGTTTTAACAAATGTAACACCAATCGCAAAGCCGTTCGCTTTCCTATCCCTGGCAGTTGCGACATCTCATTAACTGCGTTCTCTAATAATTTTGAAGAAAAATCCATGGTGCAAAAATAGTCAATTTGAATCTGGCTTAATTTGAAAATTTGAAGATTATTTATGTAAATTGGCCAAACAAAAAATCTAACCTAGATGAGTCCATTCGCAATTTTAACACTGATAGTAATTTATTTTGGAATTTTATTTGTCATTTCTCATTTTATGAGTAAAAACAATAGCGGAAATGATGCCTTTTTTAAAGCTAATAAAAACTCGAAATGGTATTTAGTTGCTTTTGGAATGATTGGTACTGCTCTTTCTGGTGTTACATTCATCTCAGTCCCGGGAGAAGTTGGAAATCCTGATTTACAATTTAAATACTTTCAGTTTGTACTAGGAAATGCTATCGGATTTATCATTGTAGCAACGGTACTACTGCCGCTATACTACAGAATGAATTTGACTTCTATTTACGGTTATATCGAACAACGACTTGGAAAAACAAGCTACAAAACAGCTGCTTCTATATTTTTAATCAGTCGTACTATTGGTTCTGCATTTAGATTGTATTTAGTGGTTATTGTTTTACAACGATATGTGTTTGATTATTACGGAATTCCTTTTACCGTTACAGTATTCTTGTCTCTGTTATTAATTTTTGCTTACACCTACAAAGGTGGTTTGAAAACAATTATTATTACAGATACTTTACAAACGTTTTTCTTAGTTTCATCTGTTTTTTTAACGATTTTCTTTATTTGCAAAAGTTTAGATTTGAGTATTTTTCACGCTTTTGAAACTGTAAAGGAAAGTCAATATTCTAAAATTTTCTTTTTTGATGACTATTTAAAAGGAAACTATTTTTGGAAACAAATCTTTGGAGGTATTTTCGTTACCATTGCCATGGTAGGACTTGACCAAGATTTAATGCAAAAAAACTTAAGTTGTGCAAACATTGGCGAAGCTCAAAAAAACATGTTTACTTTTACGGGAATCTTTGTTATCATAAACATCTTCTTCTTAAGTGTTGGTGCTTTATTATATATGTATGGGGAGAAAAACGGAATTTCAGTTCCTATGGTGGATGATGTAGCAAGAACCGACTTTTTATTTCCTGAAATCGCTTTAAAATCTCTTGGATTGATTCCTGCTGTGGTGTTTTTATTAGGTTTAACAGCAGCTACATTTGCCACAACCGATTCCGCATTAACTGCTTTAACTACATCTTTTTGCATTGACTTTTTAGGAATGGAAAAAAATGAGAACATCAATAATCCTAACATAGTAAGAACACGTCATTTGGTTCATATTGGATTTTCCTTCTTGATGTTTCTAGTGATTGTGTTTTTTAATACTGTAAATGATGCCTCAGTTGTGAAGATGATTTTCAAAATTGCTTCTTACACATACGGTCCGCTCTTGGGCTTATACGCTTTTGGTTTATTTATGAAAACCAAAACGGTAAACGACAAGCTAGTACCTTTTATTTGTTTAATTTCTCCAGCTATTTGTTATTTTATTTCAACACATTCTTCTGAATGGCTAGGTGGATATACAATTGCAGAAGAATTAATTATAATAAACGGATTGATTACTTTTATCGGTTTATTGTTTATCAGTAAACCTGCCACTGGGGAAACAAGATTTTAATACTGATTCGTCCCAAGTAAAACCAAAGTACAGGCCGCTTCATAAGTAATTTTATTTTGTTCAAGAATTTTAAATAATTCAGGATTTTCTGTTCCTGGGTTAAAAATTACCCTTCTAGGTTTTAAATTTACAATGTAATCGTAATATTCTTTTTGCCGTTGTGGATTAAGATATAATGTCACAGTATCTATGTTTTTAAAATCTGGAAAGCCTTTTTGAATTTCTATACCAGAAAGAATTTCATTTTTCAATCCAATAGCCACCACTTCATGCCCATGGCCCAATAATTTATTAACTGCTAAAAAAGAATATCGTTCTGGATTTGTAGATGCTCCAATCACAAGTGTTTTCATGAATCTCATTTTAATATTAAATAAATTTACTACTTTTAACTTACAACATGAAATAGTTAACATTGTCTTCACTTTATTCAATACCTCAAAAGGTAATTTTGTAAAAAACTTATGGATTTATTTTTCTACATCTTCGCAGCATTATTTTCTGTATTAAACCCAATAGGAGCTATTCCGGTTTTTGTTGGACTAACCAATGGTTATACTCGTGAGGAACTCTCTAAAACTTCATTATGGACAGCAATAAACGTATTTATAATTATGATTGTTGCCTACTTTCTAGGTGAATATGTTTTACGTTTTTTTGGTATTAGTTTAGAAGCCCTTAGAATTGCCGGAGGTATGATTATTGCAAACTCAGGCTTTGGTTTGCTTTCAGGACAAGTAAAGAAGCGTAAAGGAATCAATAAAAAAGTTGAATCTGAAGCACAGCAAAAACATGCCATCGCATTAACACCACTTGCTATGCCTTTGTTAGCAGGACCTGGATCAATTTCATTATTAATTGCTTTTTATCAAGAACATCATAATTGGATTGCAATTTCTATCGCTGTTGGATCAATTTTAGCTGTTGCATTATCCATTTTCTTAATATTAAATAGTGCTCACTATTTGGTAAAATACCTTGGAGAAGCTGGTATAGTTGCTATTTCAAGAATTGTTGGATTTTTTGTCATCGCAATTGGAGTTCAATACATTGTGAATGCCTTATTAACAATTATCAAAGGTAACTTTTAAGAAAAAGAAAGACCTCTAAAAGAGGTCTTCTATCACAAACAAAAAAACAAATAACCACACTGTTAAATGTTAAAACTTTTTGCTTCCATCTGGTTGATAAACATAGTTGAAAGTAAAATATTTTGAAGGCTCCGTTCCTAATGGATTTGCGGGTGCATTTTGATAATAACTAAGAATTTCAAATTTGGCGTATTTTCCATTAGCGGTTTTTATAACAAATACTCTTCCTGCAATAGGAGCTATAACATGATTTGTTGGGTTATAGGTATACCATCCGTTACCACTTCCTGTTGGAATTGCATAAGCAGATTGAGCATCTTGCTTAAAACTGTCATCAGAAGGAGCTTCAGTAACACCCGAAAGTGTATTTGAAACAGTTGCCAGTAACACATTACCATTTTTAGCTGGTTCGCCAGTTCCTGAATAACCTCCATTAACAATAATACTTGTTCCTCTAAAAGCAATATCCCAGTTATCTCCTGAAGTTACAATTTCTCCAGTTGAAAAGCTAAATTTTACAAAATCACCCGAAACTGGTTGCCCTTGCCCTCCCGATTGCGGTGCGTATAAATTTGAAACTTTTTTAGTTTGCAAACTTTGAGATTGAATGACTGTTTCTTGATCATCGCTTGAACATGATGCAAAGAGCAAAACAATTAGTGCTGAAGCTAATTTTAAAAGATTTTTCATAGTGTTTGATTTAAATTATTGGTATTGATTATTAAAAATTAAATTGAATTTTCCCATAAATAGTTCTTCCCGAAATATTACTTGCATTTTGAGAATCTGTAAAATCTAAAAGATTGTCTGCACCTATCATTATCTCAAAATTTTTCGACAAGACTTTTGAGAGTGAGGTATCGAGAATGAAATAATCTTTTGCAAAAACGTCATACTTATCAAGTATTGAATTATTATTTGTATCTAATAGTCCATACTTACTTCTATAAGTAACTCTCATAGAATGATTGAGTTTTAAAGAAGGTATCTGCCAAGTAGTTTTAAAATTCGCTGTATGTTTTGATCGGTTAAACAATCCTACATAATCTGTTGCTTTTAATTTGAAAGTTTCAAGTGTTTCGGGATTTCTTGCAAAAATTTCTCCTTTATCAATTCTTTTTATTACATCTTTATCTTTTGCTAATAAAAATTGATAGCCAGCTGCTATTTGAAAATTCTCAAAAAGTTGATACGTAGAATTAATTTCTATACCCGAAGTAAAAACAGAACCAATATTGTAATAGCTAAATACATTTTGAAGATTTGTTAATCTAGCAATTACTTTTGTATCAATTAAATTATTGATTGAATTATAGAAAGCATTGACAGATGACTTGAGTTTATTTTTATTCAACTGAAATCCGAAATTATATCCAATGCTTTTTTCAGATTGCAATTTGCTTGAAAAAAAATCAGAAGACACATAATGTGCATCAATTCTACCTTGACTTTCTAGTTCTTCTAATCGTTGTGAAGCTACATTATACCCTAAAACTATGTAACCTATTGCGGGGTTCTCAAAATCAAAATACAATTGTCGTAAATCTGGAGCTTTAAAACCAAAACCAACAGACCCTTTGACAGATAAATATTTATTTAAAAAATAGTTTACTGCTAATTTAGGACTAAAGGCAGAAGCGTAGATTTCACTTTTATCAATTCGAGCTCCAGCTAAAATATTCCACTTATCTTTTACATTATAGTCATATTGAAATAATCCATAGAGTGAATTATTTGAAGCTTCTTCACTAAAATATGTTCGATCTAAAGTATTTATATTATATCCAATTCCTAAAGTATAGGTAACATTATTTATCGAGATAGAAGATCTTAACTCATTACGTAATAAATCTTCTTTGTAATGACTTTGACTAATTAATTCTCCATTTAAATCTGAATTAGTTTTTTCTTTTGTTTGGTATTGTGTTTTATAAACTTCATAAATGAAATTTAATTTTGAAGTTGGTTTGTAAAACAATCTTGAATGAACATTAAATTCATCTGTTTTTGCAAATCCAGAATATGTTTGACCAGAAGATTCATATCCTACATGACTGTTTTGATGAAAATACCTGTTTGATATTATTAAATCTAACTTTTCAGAAAAAGTATAATTAAACTTTAAATGTGGAGTCAAATTATAAAATGGCATGACTGTTTTTGTAGAAGTACTTTCATCTAAATCATAACCATTAGTCATATAAGTATTAAGTCCTGAAGTAATACACCATTTTTTTGATCCAAATGAAAAATTGAAATTACTATCCTTAGTCTCAAATGTGCCATATCTAAAGCTTGCATGACCTAATAATTTCTCCGTTTTTTTATTTTCGGTTATAATATTTATGACTCCTCCTATTGCTTCAGAGCCATATAAACTAGAAGATGGTCCCTTGACAATTTCTATTTGTTTAATATTATTTACAGAAATTCTATTTAAATCTAGGGTCCCTGCACTTCTCCCAATAAAAGGAACACCGTCTATCATAATTAAAGTATATTGAGCATCTACACCTTGCATTTGAATTCCAACTCCTCCACCAAAATCCGGAACGGTTAGCAAACCTATTTGCTCGTTAAGAATATCCGAAAGTCTTAAAGCACCAGATTGTTTTATTTGATTATTTGTTATTATTTGAGCAGGTAACGGCAATGATGACAATTGACGATTTGTTCTAGTTGCTGATAAGAGTACTTCATCTAATTGCTTTGTTGAAGTAGAATCTACAACACTATTTTTTTGTTGAGAAACCATTGAAAAAGAGGTAAACAAAAGTAGCATTATCAGTTTTTTATTTAGAAACATTCTTAATAATTTCTGACAAATATATATCTTATTTTTATTTATTCTAAATTAATTTAATATTTTTGCTTCAGATAATTTTTACAAAACCTATACAATGAAAAAAATTAAATTCGTACTTATTGGCTATTTTTTAATCAACTCACTGATTATTAATGCTCAAGACAAAAGAGATGTAAAAGCAATTAAATCGATGTGTGGCTGCTATGAAGTCACGTTCAATTTTGCCGAAACTTTTAAAACAACAAAAGATGAACAATACAAACCATCACCAACAAAGACAGACTATGGTTTAGAATGGATTGAATTAGTAGAAGATAAACCTTCAAAAATTGTAATGCAGCACTTACTCATTGTAGGCGACACAACTATCGTTAAACATTGGAGACAAGATTGGCTCTTTGAAAACACAGATTTTTACCAATTTTATAAAGATAAAAGCTGGAAATATGTAAGTAAATCAAAAAACGAAGTTAAAGGACAATGGACTCAAAAAGTGTATCAAGTAGATGATAGTCCAAGATATGAAGGAAGCTCTTCATGGGTTCACGTAGATGGAAAATCATATTGGATGAACACAACTGATGCTCCATTACCTAGAAGAGAACATACTATTAGAAATGACTACAATGTATTGAAAAGAAGAAACATTCATGAAATAACAAATAAGGGATGGCTTCATGAACAAGACAATGAAAAAATTTTACGCTCAGAAGATGGAAAAGATAAAACGATTGCTTTTGAAAAGGGCATGGTTTTTTACAAAAAAGTGGATGATTCAAAATGTATTGCTGCTCAAAACTATTGGAAGAAAAACAAAGTCTTATGGCAAAATGTTAGAAACAAATGGCAAATCATATTTGATTTGAAAAAAGATTTGAATCTTGAAACTGTAGTAAACAAACAACCCTTATTTATGCATTTATTCAAATTGAAATCGAATGCTACAAAAAATGAAACCGATAAAATAATTGACAGTTTTGTTAAGAATTAAAAAAAGCCTCTGTTGAGGCTTTTTTTATTAGTTATCTTTTGGCAAAAAAACTTCAGCCATCATACATCTTGCGCTTCCGCCTCCATACTTTTCTATTGTATCTAGATTTGAATACAAAATAGATGAGTGCTTTTCAATTTGAGCAATTTGATTTTTATTTAAAGAATTATAAGCCGATTCGCTCATAACCAAATAATTTTTATCGGCTCCTTGCAGCTGTAACATATTACCTGCAAAAGCATTAACTTGTTTTTCTGTGATGTAAATAATTTCTTTTCCGTCTTGTTTTAAACTTTCTAAAACCGATTTTCTCTCTGTTTTATCATCAATACATTCGCTACAAATAATAGCAAATGTTTCACCAACAGACATCATCACATTCGTATGATAAATTAATTCACGATTACCATCGACTGTTTGATATGCGTTAAAAATGATAGGAGAAAACTCAAAATCTTCACAAAACTCAATAAACAAATCTTCATCGGCTCTAGGAGATAAGGCGCAATAAGCTTTGTTATTTGCTCTATCTAAAACTATGCTTCCAGTGCCTTCAAGAAAAACACCTTCTTCTTCTGCAGAAGTGTAATCCATCACATCGTTTATAACAAAACCTTTATCTTCAATAATATCTAAAATATCCTCGCGACGCTCTAGCCTTCTGTTTTCGGCAAACATTGGATAAAGAATCACATCTCCTGATTCATGAAACGAAATCCAATTATTTGGAAATACAGAATCAGGAGTATCAGTATCTTTCGTATCATCTACAACAATAACTGAAACACCAACTTCTTGCAATTTGACAACTAACGCATCAAACTCTTGCTGAGCTTTTACATTGATTGCTGCAGGAAGCATTCCATTACTATCTTTTTGATAAAAATTATTGACTGCCGTTTGTTCATTCTTTCTAAATGAAACTGGGCGAATCATTAAAATTGTATTAGTTATTTGCTGCATCTATCTGTTTCGAATAGTATTTGTTATTGTTTCTACAATGTCTAAAGTTACTTCGGCCATAGTATTTTCCTTTTCGTCTAAACACGGATTTACTTCAACAATTTCCATGCAAACAGTTTTAGAATTAGCCGCTAAAGCATTCATTAAATCTTTAGCCTCTTCAGGTGAAATTCCATTTGGTACAGGAGTTCCTGTTCCATGTGAAGTCATATCTGGATCCATTGAATCAACATCAAAGGTTACATAAACAATGTCACAGTTTTTAAGTTGATCATTTATTCCTTCAACGATTTTAGCAACACCTAATGTACGTACATCGTTTACCGAAAACCACTTAATACCAAATTTATTAATTACAAATTCTTCTTGTTCTTCAGTATCACGAACTGCTACATATACTACATCTTCAGGTTTTACCTTTTGACTAACACCTCCAACATTTTTTAATTGATTCCATAATGCAGCTGTTTCAGCGTCTACATCATTAATTTTACATTCTATATTATCAACATCCATTACAGATGCTAACGGCATACCATGCATATTTCCTGAAGGAGTTGTATAAGGCGTGTGAATATCAGCATGCGCATCAATCCAAACCGCACCAATACGTTTATCAGGAAAAGCAGATTTAATACCACTAATAGTTCCTCCAGCAGAACCGTGATCTGCTGCTAAAATAATTGGGAATGAGTTTTTGTTTAAAATTTCAGCAACCTTAGAATTGAGTTCCTGATAAACCGACAAGAGACCATCGATTCGTTTAGCGAAAGGATATTTTGTTGGTTTGTCTAAATATCCATTAGAATTTGTTGTTTTTTCGAGAGTATTTTCACCAAAAAGGTAACTCTCTTTTTTCCTGGCAGCAGTTATAATAGCATCTGGCCCCAAAGATGCTCCGCGTGTTCCAGCAGTAATTTCTGATTTGTTGATTAAAAAAGTAACATTAGTACTCATAAATTTTTTGTTCGATAATCATTTAGTAAATGAATAATTCATTAGTCTAGTTTGTCTGCTACTAAGCAATTATCTGTTTCTTGGGCAAATATAAAAAAGGGTTTCGAAGGTAAGAAAGAAATACTTTAATTTATTAAAAAAGAAAAGGCGATGAATTCTCATCGCCAATCCCAATTTAAAAAAAATTCACTTTATTGTTTAATAACTTTTGATGTTGTTATCCCTTCGTTTGAAATTATTTTAAACATATAGATCCCTGATGGAAGCTCACTAACATTTATGCTAATTTTAGAAGAACTAAGTTTTTGTTTTTTCAACAAGCGTCCATTTGTATCGAATACTTCTAAAGCAACATTACTTAAATCATTTATTTCTAAAACAACTTCATTTTGCACTGGGTTTGGATACAACTTAAAACTAGAATTAATATCAAAGTCATTGGTATTAAGCGGCGGACAATCTGGAGAAGAAAATGTGCTATTAGCATTTGAATCTGAAAACACCCAGCCAGTACAAGGAGCAAATGAGGTATTAGTTGTATTAGTAGCTAAAGTAGTGAATGCTAAGTCATCAAAATTTGTACAATTAGTAAATAGCCATATACATGGTTCATATTTCAAAACCCAAGTATTCGAATTATTATCCCATACTATTTCTTTAAAATAATTTCCTGACCCATAAGCATCACAGTAACTCTCTGATGTAAAATCATTACAAGTTAAATTATCTGTTTTGTAATGTGGTTTGCCATTTACAGTATCTACATAATAATATATTCCAGCATAATCACCAGTAACAGTTATAGGAGCAAAAGGAGAAGCAATAGTACATCCTGTACCTTGAGAAAAAGAATAGACCCCTTGTATTTGACCTAATCTATGACCACCTCCTAACAGTTGGTTACTTATAAGATTAAAATTAAAACCGTCAAATGTAAAATTAGTAACCAAACCAGCTTCGTTGTTACTTAGACAAGTATTGTAATTATTTACTATTTCAGAACCGGTTCTTGCTACTGACCAAATACGTAAATTATCATATTTAGCATTTGCAGAAGAAACAAACGAAACTCCTCCTAAACTAATAAATGGAACGTTATTATCATTCAACGTACTTGAAAAATTATAATCAACAGATTGAGCTCCGTTAACATACAGTTTCACATTTTTAGTACCATTATTAATTACAACTATGGCCACATGATACCATTGTCCTGAATTAAATGAAGGTGTACCAGGAATAGTTTCTTCTGAAACTCCATTACCTAATGTTAAAATTGATGCGCCAGAATTAGTAACAAAAAAACGGATAGGCCTAGCAATAAGAGAATTATATCCTAAAGAATTAAAACTTGCATTGAAATCTGTCAATTCATTTAAATAAAAATCATATTCAATGGTAAAGGAATTAATATTCAAGCTAAAATATGAAACATTAGTATTATTAACATTAAAGTAACTTGCACCACCAATCTCTAAGGCTTTATTTTGGCTAAAAGAAATTAAAAAATTAAAAATCAATAACAGGGATAAGTATTTTTGCTTCATAAATTTTTGTTTAAAATTTCAAACAAAAATAAATTCAAACAACAAAATTGACAATAGGTAAATCAACCTGCTTTTTTTAGTTTTCGATTCCTGGCACAAAAAGTCTGTTTTGAATTGCATAAACAACCAAACCAACAATATTTTTAGATTCGGTTTTTGAAAGTAAATTATTTCGATGACCATCAACAGTACGAGGGCTAATCGAAAGTATTTCGGCTATCTCTGCAGATGATTTTTGTAGGCAAATAAACTTTAATATCTCCAATTCTCTTTCTGTTATTTCCGAATTTAAAATACTGCTTTTATCATCGTATTTATTTTTAATAAAAGAAAGCATAAATTCCTCATAACAAAATCCATTTTGATAAACCATTTTAATACGATGTATCATCTCTGCTGGAGTTATACTTTTAGGAATATAACAAACTGCTCCAACAGACAACATCTTCTTCATAAATGATTCTGAAGTATAAGACGACAATGCTATGATATCTATTTCCGTAAATTTATTACTGATATATTTGGTTGCTTCCACCCCATTATATTCTGGCATATTAATATCCATTAATATAATATCAGGTAGATTGTCAGGATTGCTTTCTAAATGAAATATTAGTTCTTTCCCATTAGAAACATCAAATAAAACCTCAAAATCATCTTCCTGAGCCAATATATTTTTAATCCCTTCTCTGATTAAAATCTCGTCATCTGCTAATGCAATTTTGATTTTAGCACTCATATCAAAAATCGAATTTTAAGACAAAGCCTGGTTTAGAAAAGTCAATAGAATAATTTCCTCTAATAGATTTTATTCTACTTTCAATATTAATAAAACCTAATCCTTTATTGGCTTCAAACTTTTCAGGATTTAAACCAACTCCGTTATCATTATATTGACAATAAATTTTAGAATTTTCATCATCAATAGCAACATCAATTATAGACGCGTTTCCGTGTTTAATCGAATTATTAATTAATTCTTGCAAAATTCTAAAAACATGCAACTGTTTCTCTTTTTCAAGAATAGACAAGTCTACTGGACATTGAAAACTAATTTTGATTTGTTTGGATTTATTGTAATCATTAACTAATTCTTCAATTGCATCATTTAGTCCAAACTTTTCTAAAATTGGAGGAAATAAATTGTGAGCTATTTTTCGTGA
Organism: Flavobacterium terrae; assembly: GCF_900142035.1. Classification (GTDB taxonomy): domain Bacteria; phylum Bacteroidota; class Bacteroidia; order Flavobacteriales; family Flavobacteriaceae; genus Flavobacterium; species Flavobacterium terrae. Next base: position 152,984 of record NZ_FQZI01000004.1, read on the forward strand.
AGATTCAATTGTAGATTTATTAATAGATTCAATTTTATTTAAACTATCCTTCTTTTCTAAATCTGTAGCTTTTTCAGATTGTAATAAGTGCAAATTTAATGATAGGGCAATTAATTTTGAACTAATATCATCATGTAGATCTTGAGCGATACGTTTCCTCTCTTCTTCTTGTACTTCCAAAGTTTTTATGTGAATTTGCTTTTGAAATTCTAATTCCAGATTTCTCTTTTCTATTTCCTTTTCAAAAATTTTATTTCTAGATTTTATGATAAAAACAGTAATAATAATCATTATCACAATTAAAAAAAGAACAACAAAAAGAACTATGTATGGTAAATTATTTTCTAACAAATTTTTCTCTTTTAATAGTAAAGTATTCTTTCAAAATTAACAATTGGTACACAATAAAAAAAAGATCTTTAATTACCCAATGATCTATATAAGGATCTTCATTAAAAACCAATGATAAGTTTCCACATAAATACACAATACAACTGCATAAAAAGTACATTATCATACCTAAGCAGAAATAAAAATAATCTTTTTTCTGACCTAATGTATTATAAATATGCAGCAGTGCAAAACTTATTATTAAGCACGATACACCAAAAATTTCAATTAAATTAAAATGCCAAAAAGAAGATGGATTGATAGCATATTGAGAAGCAGAAACCAAAAAAACAACTATTGAAGAAATTTTTACATATTTTTTCTGAATGGGAACTTTAAATAAATTGTAGAAAAAAAATCCCAAAAAAAGCAACTGAATTGTAAAGAAAATATGATTTAGAAAAAAATTATTTACTTGAAATAGTATAGCCAAACTGAAACAGACCACACCTTCGAAACATGATGCTATCAAGTAGTAGTTCATTATTTTAACTAACCTTGTTTTATTTTTCAAAAAAACAAACAACAATGTGTTTAAAAACAAAATAAACAATCCAAATAAAAAAATAGAAATACCAATTATATCATTCATTTTTAGTTTTGTTAAGTAGTAAAAATATATTTTTTTCACAACAAAAAAAAGCTCCTCTTATTGAGGAGCTCTTTTTTGCTATATATCAAGATTATCTTTTATCCATAGGAACAAAAGGACGTAATGCATGACCAGTATATACTTGACGTGGACGACCAATAGGTTCTTTATTGATACGCATTTCTTTCCACTGTGCAATCCAACCTGGTAAACGACCAATTGCAAACAATACTGTGAACATATCTGTAGGGATTCCTAATGCACGGTAAATGATACCTGAATAGAAATCTACGTTTGGATATAATTTTCTGTCTACAAAATATGGATCAACTAATGCAGCTTCCTCTAATTGTTTTGCGATATTTAGAATTGGATCATTTACCCCTAATTCAGCCAACACTTCATCAGCTGCCTTTTTAATGATTTTTGCACGCGGATCGAAGTTTTTGTATACTCGGTGTCCGAATCCCATTAAACGGAACGGATCATCTTTATCCTTTGCTCTTGCTAACGCTTTTTGAGCATCACCACCATCTTTTTGGATTTGTTCTAACATTTCAAGTACTGCTTGGTTAGCTCCACCATGCAATGGCCCCCATAAAGCAGAAACACCTGCAGAGATTGAAGCAAATAAACCAGCGTGTGAAGAACCAACAATTCTTACTGTAGATGTAGAACAGTTTTGTTCGTGATCTGCATGTAGAATAAATAATTTATCTAAAGCGTTAATTACGGTTTGATTTGTTTTGTAAGGACCTGTTGGTAATTCAAACATCAAACGCATGAAATTTTCTACATATCCTTTAGTGTTATCATAATAATTTAATGGGAATCCCATCATTTTACGGTATGTCCAAGTTGCAATAACCAAGAATTTACCCATAGTTTTGCATATTGCCTCATACATTTCTGTTTCATTTTCTACATTTACCACTTTAGGATTAAATGCAGTTAATGCACTTGTAAGTGAAGACAAAACACCCATAGGATGAGCTGTTTTAGGAAATCCATCAATGATGTTTTTCATTTCTTCATTTACTAACGTGTATTTACGAATATCATTTTCGAATTTTTCTAGCTGAGCTCTTGATGGTAACTCTCCAAAAATAACTAGATAAGATACTTCTAAAAAGTCAGCTTTTTCAGCTAACTCTTCAATAGCATAACCTCTGTAACGAAGAATTCCTTCTTCTCCATCAAGGAAAGTAATATCACTTTTGCAAGATCCAGAGTTTTTATAACCAGGATCTAAGGTAATCGCTCCAGTTAAGGCACGTAGTTTTTCTATGTCGATAGCTGGTTCGTTTTCACTTCCTACAATAACTGGAAACTCATACTTATTGCCATCGTACTCTAATATCGCTGTTTTTGACATAATGTAATTTGGGAATTAATCTTAAAATATAATTTAACAAATTTAGCGAAATATGAATTAAATAAAAAAGTTTTACTGAAACGTTTTCGTTAAATCTTTAATAAAAAAATAAAAACATAACTAAAACGAACACAAGACATTTCAATAAACCATCAATTTACTTTTATATGTTTAATTTTCTAGATATTTAAAACAATAAAAACCACAACAAACTTATTTTTAAATAAATAACTATAATTGTAGTAATTTTACACTATGTAACAATACAATACAGATTTATTTTATGAAAATCATTTCAAAATGAAAATTCTAAAATCACATCTAGCTCTCTACTTTATTTTTGGAGCTTTGTATTTCCTTTCTACCTTAATAGATTGGGTTGTTGTTTCCTATTTTGCAAAGCCTTTATTTATAGGTGCCATTAGTTTTTATTATATAGAACAATGCAAAAAGCCTATTAATTACTACAATTTCACGATACTATTATTATTGTTTTTATCTGGAGTGATTAACTTACTTGAAGGCTATAGCTATTTTATGTATGTTTTATTTTTCAACTTCTTAGCCTACTCAATGCTCATTTACAAATTAATTAAAGAGTTGAGACAAAAGAAAATATATAAAATGGAAAAAGAGAATTACTTTTCCATTTTTCTAACTTCTCTATTTTCAATTTGCTTATTATATATTTCTTCATTTATTGTTTTTGATCGTTCTTCCGAATTTTATAAAGTCATTTTAGTTTATGGATTTGTATCGATATGCTTACTATTGTGTTCTACTTATCTATACTTAGCAAGACTCAATCAAAAAAACACTTACCTAATTATCTACGCATTAAGCACACTAGTCTGTGAAAATTTTTACGGTATTTATCATTATTATTATAAACTTTCGTTCTTCCGGTTTACAAGTATTGCGTGCTACATTGTTTCTTTTTATTTTTTAGTTCATTATTTTTTGAAAGAGAATGATAGTGAAACTGAAGTATAAAAAAATACCCGCTAATTTTAAAAACTAACGGGTATCATATAATCTAGAAGAGTTTATTTTACTTTAAAGGCATTTTTCCCAGGAAAATAAGCCACATCTCCCAATTCTTCTTCAATTCTTAATAATTGATTGTATTTTGCCATACGATCAGAACGAGAAGCAGAACCTGTTTTAATTTGCCCACAATTTAAAGCTACAGCTAAATCTGCAATTGTATTATCTTCAGTTTCTCCTGAACGGTGAGACATTACTGATGTATATCCTGCATTGTGAGCCATATTTACTGCCGCAATGGTTTCTGTTAGAGTACCAATTTGGTTTACTTTGATTAAAATCGAGTTTGCAATACCTTCGGAAATACCACGAGACAAACGCTCAACATTAGTAACGAATAAATCATCTCCTACTAACTGAACTCTGTTTCCAATTTTTTCAGTTAACAATTTCCAACCTGCCCAGTCATCTTCATACATTCCATCTTCGATAGAAATTATAGGATATTTAGTTGCTAATTCTGCAAGGTAATCTGCTTGTTCTGCAGAAGTCCTTACTTTTCCAGTAGCTCCTTCAAATTTTGTGTAATCGTATTTACCATCTACATAAAATTCAGAAGCTGCACAATCTAAAGCAATCATAATATCATCACCAAAAGTATAACCTGCTTTTTCAACCGCTAATTTGATTGAATCTAAAGCATCTTCTGTTCCTCCAGCTAAGTTTGGCGCAAAACCTCCTTCATCACCTACTGCAGTAGATAAATTTCTATCGTGTAATACTTTTTTTAAGTTATGGAAAATTTCTGTTCCCATTTGCATTGCATGAGTAAAAGAAGTTGCTTTAACTGGCATAATCATAAACTCTTGAAAAGCAATTGGAGCATCAGAGTGAGAACCACCATTGATGATATTCATCATTGGTAACGGCAAAGTATTTCCAGAAACACCACCTACGTAACGATATAAAGGCAAACCTAGTTCATTTGCAGCTGCTTTAGCTACAGCTAAAGAAACTCCTAAAATAGCATTAGCACCTAACTTTGATTTATTTGGAGTTCCATCTAAATCAATCATTACTTTATCAATAAGATTTTGCTCAAAAACCGAAGTACCTACTAAAGCTTCAGCAATAGTAGTGTTTACATTTTCAACCGCTTTTAAAACACCTTTACCCATGAAAGCTTTTCCGCCATCACGAAGCTCAACTGCCTCATGTTCACCAGTTGAAGCACCAGAAGGAACCGCTGCACGACCAAGAATACCATTATCTGTAACTACATCAACTTCAATAGTAGGATTACCTCTTGAATCAAGAATTTGTCTAGCGTGTACTTTTATAATAATGCTCATATTTTTAAAATTTTAATTTTATTTTGAATTAATAACAAATTTACCCAATCTTTTTTAAGATAAACTCATCAAAATAAAATTGTTATTAACGATAACGTTTTAGTTTTTAGAAGATTTTATATTTTCAATAAATTGATCAAATAGATAAGATGAATCGTGTGGCCCAGGACTAGCTTCTGGATGATATTGAACTGAAAAACAGTTTTTAGATTTCATTCGCATACCTGCAACTGTATCGTCATTTAAATGCAAATGTGTAATTTCTAATTCTGGATGTTTTTCTAATTCTTCTTTATTCACAGCAAAACCATGATTTTGAGAAGTTATTTCACCTTTTCCAGTCACCAAGTTTTTTACAGGATGATTTATCCCTCTGTGCCCATTAAACATTTTGTAAGTAGAAACACCATTTGCTAACGCAATCACCTGATGTCCTAAACAAATTCCAAATAATGGTTTATTTTCAGCTAAAATTTGACGCGCAACATCCTGCGCCCCAAACAATGGATCAGGATCACCAGGACCATTAGATAAAAAGAAACCATCAGGATTAAAGGACTTCATTTCTTCAAAAGTGGCATCATAAGGAAAAACCTTTATATAACAATCGCGTTTTGCTAGATTGCGTAAAATGTTCTTTTTAATCCCTAAATCTAATGCAGAAATTTTATAAGTTGCTGTTTCCTCACCAAAGAAATAAGACTCTTTTGTAGAAACCTTAGATGCTAATTCAAGTCCATTCATGTCTGGCGTTTCGGCCAATAGTTTTTTTAACTCTTCAACAGAAGTTCCATCTGTACAGATAACTGCATTTTGAGCACCATTATCACGAATATAAGAAACTAAAGCCCTTGTATCAACATCTGAAATACAAATTAAATTTTGCTTTTCGAAATAATCATACAAATTACTCTCAGAATCAGGTCTTGAATGAACCATAGAAAAGTTTTTACAAACCAATCCTGAAATCATAATTCTGTCTGATTCAACTTCTTCTGTATTGACACCATAATTACCAATATGAGCATTGGTAGTCACCATGATTTGTCCAAAGTAAGAGGGATCCGTAAAGATTTCTTGATAACCTGTTGTACCAGTATTAAAACATACCTCACCAAAGGTTTTACCTGTTATTCCAATAGATTTTCCGTGAAAAATTGTACCGTCCGCAAGTAGTAAAATAGCAGACTGTTTAGTTGTGTGTTGCATTGTTGTGTAAAGTTTGGCAAATTTATTCAAAAAAAATGGTCATTCCAAAAAAGATCATTTTTTGATCTTAAAAACAAATTATCTTTTCAAACTAAAATGGCCACTTTTAATAATTTCTTTTTGGCTGGAATCAATTAAAACTATTCTATACCAGTAATCGGTTGCTGGAAGTTTTTGATTTTGAAAAGTTCCATCCCAACCATTATAGTTTTGACTCAAATTCATGTTATATATACTCTTTCCATATCTATCAAAAATTTGAATATCAGCTCTAGAATAAAACTCATCTGTTAATTCAAAAATTCTCCAAAAATCATTTACACCATCTCCGTTTGGCGTGAAAAATTGCGGTATTTTGATCAAATGAATTTTTACTATTATTATCTTTTCACAATTATAAACATCTTTTATAAAAACATTATGAATTCCTGGCAAAACATTATCAAACATGTATGAATATCCTTCTCCAAAATAATTAATTCCATCAAGAGAAAACTCATAAATACTTTCACCCGTTACAGATATAAAAATTTGTCCATCATCCGCTAAAATATTATTTACAAAAGCTGTTTTAGCCTCTACAACTTTAAAGCCTTTTGATGCAGAGCATTGTAAGTCATTTTCAGTTCTATAAACTTTTAACGAATAATTACCTGCTTGTGCTAATTCAAAATACCTCGAGGTTGAAAGAATCACATCATTCTCATCTCTCCATTGCCAAATCTCATTAACCTCTCCTCCATCGAGAACAACTGTTGATTGCATAGTAGAATCACAAATAATATATTGACTTTCCAAATCTGGTTCAACATTTGAATTAACAATTACTTTAAAACTTGCTATTCCAAAACAATTATAATTTTCATCCTCTATTCGAATCCATAAATTTGTCGTTTCTCCTACATAAGAATTATTCAATACATTTATTTTTGTTTGAGCATCTTGATAACTTAAATAAAATTGTATTCTAAAATTACTTGGAAGATCCAACTGAGCTCTAATATTAATCTCTTTCAAATCGAGATTAAACTGACCCTCTGAATTATTAATTATTCCATCTGAATTTTCGCAAGTATAAATATCATCCAATTGAAACATCGCTGTAGAATAGTTATCTAAAAAAAAACTCCCAATAGTAATACATTTTGTAGCGCTTGTAATTCTAACAAAAACTTCCTCGTGAACTGAAGTACTTTCATACAATTCAGGATTTGATATTACATTCTCATTATTGATAGCATCAAAATAACTATTGTAAAAAGAGAAAGAATAATCAGAGTTTGCATCATCTGTAAAATCCTTAATATTATATAAATTAAAAATTACAGGAATTTCGTTATTTACAACACATTGAGATAAAACAGAATTTAATTCAAGATTTGGTAACGAATACACTTCTACATTTTTAAACAAAAAGAAATCCCTATTTTCAACAAAGACCTTTACTTTTATTTCATAACTTCCAGGAGCACTAAAGATATGATTTGGATTTAAATCTGATGAAAAAGTTCCATCGCCAAAATCCCACTGAACTGATAGCACATTCTCATATGTATCTAAATCAAAATTAAAAGCAGTATTCACGCAAGAATTCTCAGCAGAAATTATTCTATTTCTAAGACTTGATGCAATAAAAACTGGCAATCCCTTCTTAACAATCGAATTATTGTATTCAATGACACCTGGCTGAAAGTCACAATCGACCCCCTTTTTTTCAGGACTATTAATTACTGCAATACGATTTGAATTTTCTTGGACCACATAAATTTTACCATTACGGGCTAATTGTAAAGAAGATGGATTCTTGACATTAAAAATATAGTAATCAACTGGTTCAGGTCCTCCCATTTCAAAAAAAGGAAATTGAACTACATAATCATTTCCAGAATAATAAAAAATTTTCGAATCCTGAGAAAACTCAATACCATAAGGATCAAGAAATAAACCAAAAGCTGGTACAGTAGGTAAAGTAATATATCTATTAAAAGTTATAGCATTATTATCATAGTTATAAAAATAAACTTTCTGATTTGTCCTGTCTGCAAAAGCAACAAATTTTCCATCAGGAGAAATTTTCATTGCTCCAACTGCACCCAAACTTTCATTAATCACACTTATAACAGGATCTATATTGATTCCATTTTCTGAAATAACAAAAACATTAAATGCTGACTGAATAGAACTTGGAGAGTTACTAGAACCATTATTAGATTGAGTCATGCAAATCAATCTAATCGAATTAGTTTCAGGATGATGTATAGCTCCTATACGTGAATAAGAAGTGTTTGTAATTTTTATATTCTTAGAAACAACAACCCCCAAAGGAAAATCATTAGTAAATTTAATTTCCGAATAATAAACACCTTTAGAAAAAAAAATTGGGGAACTAGAATCAGATTCTCTAGTAGTAAAAATATAATAGGTATTAGAATCATTTGGTTTTGGTATAATAATAGATGTCTGAACACCTAAAACATCACCTGCCAATCCATCACCATTTGAAATAATTTGATGATTCATCCCCCAAACTGAACTACCATTTGTATAAAAAAGCAGATCACCATTAGCATCAGATATACTTGCACACCCTGCAGGAGTATTCATAGCCCCATCTTCTAATTTTAAAACTTCACCATTTGCAAAATTCAAACCAACATTTTTTCCAAAATACCAATTATTAGTTTCGTTTTGACAAAACAGATAATTTGCATTGAAAAGAAATAAAAAAAGAAGATATTTAAATAAAAAAAGTTTCAATTGAAAACGCTTTAGAAAATAACCTAGTAAAAACAAACTAATAGTTGAGGCAATTTACAAAATAATAGTTAGAGGATAAAAAATTAACAATAAGTTAAGACATCAACGAAGTATCAAAAAAGATTATATATAAAAAAGGATAAACAAATGTTTATCCTTTTTTATATTTATGAAGCAAGCATCATATTATTCAGCAGATTCAGAAGATTCTTCAGTAGCTGGAGTTTCTGGAGTAGCATCAGCTTTTTTAGCTTTAGCTCCACCACGACGGCTCTTCGCTTTCTTAACTTCTTTTTTACCACCGTTGTAGATTTCGTTAAAGTCTACTAATTCAATCATAGCCATATCAGCGTTATCTCCTAAACGATTACCTAACTTGATGATACGAGTGTATCCTCCAGGACGATCTCCAACTTTTGCAGCAACATCTCTGAACAAATCTGTTACAGCATATTTACTTTTTAAGTATGAGAAAACGATACGACGATTGTGAGTTGTATCCTCTTTCGATTTTGTAATAAGCGGCTCAACAAATTGTTTAAGTGCTTTTGCTTTAGCAACAGTAGTGTTAATACGCTTGTGCTCAATTAATGAACAAGCCATATTAGCTAACATAGCTTTTCTATGTCCAGCTTGTCTACTTAAATGATTTACTTTTTTTCCGTGTCTCATGACGTTTTTATTTAACCTTCATCTTGCTACTATCCTCTCTGGAGAGCAAAATATGAAGTAATTTATTCTTTATCTAACTTATATTTTGACAAGTCCATTCCGAAAGTTAAATTCTTATTGGCTACTAATTCATCAAGCTCAGTTAATGATTTTTTACCAAAGTTACGGAACTTCATTAAGTCATTTTTATTAAACGATACTAAATCGCCTAATGTATCAACTTCAGCTGCTTTTAAGCAATTTAAAGCTCTTACAGATAAATCCATATCCACAAGTTTAGTTTTTAACAACTGTCTCATGTGTAATGATTCTTCATCATAAGATTCTGTTTGAGCAATTTCATCAGCCTCCAAAGTAATTCTCTCATCTGAGAATAACATAAAGTGGTGAATTAATACTTTTGCAGCTTCAGTTAGAGCGTCTTTAGGATGGATAGATCCATCAGTTTTAATTTCAAAAACCAATTTTTCGTAATCCGTTTTTTGCTCTACACGGAAGTTTTCGATAGCATACTTCACGTTCTTTACTGGTGTAAAGATTGAATCTGTAAAGATTGTACCAATTGCAGCGTTTTGTTTTTTGTTCTCTTCTGCAGGCACATATCCTCTACCTTTCTCGATAGTAAGTTCCATATTAAGGTTTACTTTGCTATCAAGGTTACAAATTACTAACTCAGGGTTTAACACTTGAAATCCAGAAATGAATTTTTGGAAATCACCTGCAGTAACTTGATCTTTTCCTGTGATTGATATTGTCACAGCTTCGTTATCTATATCCTCAATTTGACGTTTGAAACGTACTTGTTTAAGGTTAAGGATAATTTCGGTAACATCTTCAACAACACCAGAAATAGTAGAGAATTCGTGATCCACACCTTCGATACGAACAGATGTGATAGCATATCCTTCCAATGCTGAAAGTAAAACTCTTCTAAGTGCGTTACCAACAGTCAATCCGTAACCTGGTTCAAGAGGTCTGAATTCGAATTTTCCTTCGAAGTCAGTAGAATCGATCATGATAACTTTATCGGGCTTTTGAAAATTAAATATTGCCATAAATTTTCGACTGATGTCAATTATTATTTGTTGTACAATTCGACGATAAGTTGCTCTTTGATGTTCTCAGTAATTTGGATTCTTTGAGGAACAGACACGAAAGTACCTTCTTTTGTATCATTATTCCAAGTAATCCACTCATATACGTGAGAAGATGCAGCTAAAGAACGTTCGATAGACTCTAATGATTTAGATTTTTCACGAACAGCAACTTTATCACCAGGTTTTAAATGGTAAGAAGGAACGTTAACCACTTCACCATTTACAGTAATATGTCTGTGAGTTACAATTTGACGTGCAGCTCTTCTAGACGGAGCGATACCCATTCTAAAAACTACGTTATCTAAACGAGCTTCACATAATTGTAAAAGGATTTCACCAGTTACACCTTTAGAAGCAGCAGCTTTTTCAAATAAGTTTCTGAATTGTTTTTCTAAAATACCGTAAGTATATTTAGCTTTTTGCTTTTCCATTAATTGGATTGCATATTCAGATTTTTTACCTCTCTTTTTAGCTAAACCATGTTGCCCAGGAGGGTAATTTCTTTTTTCGAAGGCTTTATCATCTCCGAAGATTGCTTCGCCAAACTTACGAGCAATTTTTGTTTTTGGACCAGTATATCTTGCCATTTTAAAAATTTTTAAGGTAGAGATTATGAATTCAGGTCAGTATCCTCCGATAATCTGTTTTCTACCTAGTTATACTTAAATAAATTAAACTCTACGTCTTTTTGGAGGACGACATCCATTGTGCGGAAGTGGAGTAACATCGATGATTTCTGTTACTTCGATTCCTGAATTATGAATAGATCTGATTGCAGATTCTCTTCCGTTTCCAGGACCTTTCACAAAAACTTTCACCTTTTTAAGTCCAGCTTCTAATGCTACTTTTGAACAGTCTTCAGCTGCCATTTGAGCTGCATAAGGAGTATTCTTTTTAGAACCTCTAAAGCCCATTTTACCAGCAGATGACCATGATACAACTTCACCTTTTTTGTTAGTTAACGAAATGATGATGTTGTTAAAAGTTGCACTAATATGCGCTTCTCCTGTCGACTCAACGATAACTTTACGTTTTTTTGTGCTTGTCTTAGCCATATTACTACTTATTATTTAGTTGCTTTTTTCTTGTTAGCAACAGTTTTTCTTTTACCTTTTCTAGTTCTAGAATTGTTTTTAGTTCTTTGTCCTCTTAATGGAAGACCAGCTCTATGACGGATTCCTCTGTAGCATCCGATATCCATTAAACGTTTGATGTTTAATGAAGTTTCAGAACGCAATTCACCTTCAATTTTGTAGTATGATACTGCGTCACGGATTGCTCCAATTTCGTCGTCATTCCAGTCTTGAACTTTTTTGTCTTGACTTACTTGAGCCTTTTCTAAGATCTCAATAGCTCTGCTTTTTCCAATTCCGAAGATATATGTCAAAGCGATAACTCCTCTTTTGTTTTTAGGTATATCTACCCCTGCTATTCTTGCCATAATTATCCTTGTCTTTGTTTAAATCTAGGATTCTTTTTGTTAATAACGTATAATCTTCCTTTTCTACGAACGATAATGCACTCGGCACTTCTCTTCTTTACTGATGCTCTTACTTTCATTTTAGTAGCTTTAGTATCTATAAGTAATTCTTGCTTTTGACAAATCGTATGGACTCATTTCTAGTTTCACTTTATCACCAGGTAATAACTTGATATAATGCATACGCATTTTTCCAGAAATGTGAGCAATTACGATATGCCCATTTTCTAATTCAACACGGAACATTGCATTTGACAATGCTTCAATAATTGATCCGTCTTGTTCTATTGCTGATTGTTTTGCCATATTAAGCTACTGCTTTTCTGTTTTTACCACTTTTCATCAAACCATCATAATGTTTATTTAACAAATATGAATTGATTTGCTGAACAGTATCGATTGCAACTCCAACCAAAATTAATAATGATGTACCTCCAAAAAACAATGCCCATTGTGTTTGAACTCCCATTGCAGTATGAACCATTGCTGGGAACACAGCAAGTAATGCAAGGAATAATGAACCAGGGAAAGTAATTAAAGACATCACTTTATCTAAAAAGTCAGCCGTTTCTACACCCGGCTTAACACCTGGTATAAATCCACCACTTCTTTTCAAATCGTCAGCCATCTTATTAGTAGGAACTGTAATTGCCGTATAAAAATAAGTAAATACTATAATTAACGTTGCAAATAACAGATTATACTCCCATCCAAATATATTTTGAAATCTTGCGCTAATAGATCTTGCTGTTTCTGAAGATGACAAACCTGCAACAGCTGCTGGTATAAACATAATTGCCTGAGCAAAGATGATAGGCATAACTCCAGATGCGTTTAATTTTAATGGTATAAATTGACGATTACCTCCCATTAAATCTTGCTCTAAATCCCCAGAAACTGAGCGACGAGCATACTGAACAGGAACTCTACGAACCGCCATAACCATTAATATACATGCAATGATTACTAATAGCCAAATAATAACTTCTAGTACAATTAACATTGGCCCTCCGTTATTATTACTAACTACTGAAGAGAATTCTTGAATAAATGCCTGAGGCATTCTAGCAACAATTCCAACAAGGATTAATAATGAAATACCGTTTCCAATACCTTTATCAGTAATTTTTTCTCCTAACCACATTGCAAAAATTGTTCCTGTAGTTAAAATAATTACTGAAGAGAATAAAAATCCGAATGAATTAAATCCTAACAAGAAAGCATCAGCTGGAAGTGTACGATAAAGATTATAAATATAACCAGGACCTTGTACTAATGTAATTCCAATTGTTAACCATCTTGTGATTTGATTCATCTTTTTTCTACCACTTTCTCCTTCGTTTTGTAGCTTTTGTAAATAAGGAATAGCAATTCCCATTAACTGTACTACAATTGAAGCAGAAATGTAAGGCATAATACCCAAAGCAAATACCGAAGCTTGAGAAAATGCTCCACCTGTAAATACATCAATTAACCAACCAATACCTTTGTCAGTTTGATTAGTTAATCCTTGCAATTTAGTAGCATCTATACCCGGTAACGTTACTTGAGCGCCAAAACGATAAACTAACAGAAATCCTAATGTAATTAGGATTCTGTTTTTTAGTTCCTCTATTTTCCAAACGTTTTGTAACGATTCAATAAATTTTTTCATCGTGTTCAGAAAATTATAATTCTATAGCTTCACCTCCAGCAGCTTCGATAGCGGCTTTCGCAGTAGCTGTGAATTTGTGTGCACTTACTTTTAATTTAGCTTTAAGCTCACCTCTACCTAAAATTTTAACAACTTCAGTTTTAGTAGCTAAACGGTTTTCTACTAATGTAGCAAAATCTACAGTATCAGTAGCATATCCGTTATCAACAAGAGCTTGTAAAGTATCTAGGTTCACACCTTGATATTCAACTCTATTGATATTTTTGAAACCAAATTTAGGTACACGTCTTTGAAGTGGCATTTGCCCTCCTTCAAAACCAATTTTTTTAGAATAACCAGAACGAGACTTAGCTCCTTTGTGACCACGTGCAGCAGTACCACCTTTTCCAGAACCTTCACCTCTACCTACTCTTTTGTTTTGGTTGTGTGTCGAACCTTCAGCTGGTTGTAAATTACTTAAATTCATAACAATATTAGTTATTAAGCTTCTTGTACAGAAACTAGGTGTTTAACTTTATTTACCATTCCAAGGATAGCAGGACTTGCATCGTGCTCAACAACTTGACCCATTTTACGTAAACCTAAAGACTCTAATACTCTTTTTTGGTTTACTGGACAGTTGATTTTGCTTCTTACTTGTTTTACTTTAATCTTTGCCATAATTTCCTTGAATTAACCTTTAAATACTTTCTCTAAAGAAACTCCTCTTTGCTTAGCAACAGTAACTGCGCTTCTCATTTGCAATAAAGCATCGAAAGTTGCTTTTACCACGTTGTGAGGATTTGAAGACCCTTGAGATTTAGACAATACATCGTGTACTCCTACTGATTCAAGTACGGCACGAACAGCACCACCAGCAATTACTCCGGTACCATGAGAAGCAGGCATTAAGAATACTCTTGCTCCACCAAATTTACCTTTTTGCTCGTGAGGTACTGAATGACCACTTAAAGGAATTCTAACTAAGTTTTTCTTTGCATCTTCTACCGCTTTTGCGATTGCTTCAGAAACATCTTTAGATTTTCCTAAACCGTGACCAACTACACCGTGCTCATCACCTACTACTACAATTGCAGAAAAACCGAAAGCTCTACCACCTTTTGTAACTTTAGTAACACGATTAACACTAACTAAACGATCTTTTAATTCAAGACCGCTTGGCTTTACTAGCTCTACGTTTTTATAATTATGATACATAATTTCTTAGAATTTTAATCCAGCGGCTCTAGCGCCTTCTGCTAATGATTGAACACGACCGTGGTATAAATATCCACCTCTATCAAATGTTACATTCTCGATACCTGCTTTTAAAGCTTTTTCTGCAACTAATTTACCAACTGCTGTAGCAATTTCAACTTTAGTTCCTTTTGCATCGATACCTTTCTCACGAGAAGAAGCGGCTAATAACGTAACACCGTTTACATCATCTATAAGCTGAGCATAGATTTCTTTGTTACTTCTGAATACAGATAAACGAGGTCTTGCAGCAGTTCCGCTTACAATCTTTCTAATTCTGTACTGTATTCTTTGTCTTCTATCAGATTTTGTTAATGACATAACCTTATTTTTTAAGCTGATTTACCTGCTTTTCTTCTTAATACTTCACCTACAAACTTAATACCTTTTCCTTTGTACGGCTCAGGCTTACGGAAAGAACGGATTTTAGCCGCAACTTGCCCTAATAATTGTTTGTCATAAGAAGTTAATTTTACGATAGGGTTTTTACCTTTTTCAGAAATTGTCTCTACAACAACCTCAGGCGCAACCTCTAAAACGATATTATGAGAATATCCTAATGCTAAATCAAGTTTGTTTCCTTGATTAGAAGCACGGTAACCAACTCCCACAAATTCTAATTCTTTAGTAAAACCAGTAGATACACCAGTAATCATATTATTGATTAAAGCTCTATACAAACCGTGTTGAGCTCTTTCTTCTTTGCTATCGGCAGCTCTTGTAACAAGAACTTGATTTTCTTCAACAGTTACAGTAACATTGTTTGTAAACTCTTGAGAAAGTTGCCCTAGTTTTCCTTTAACTGTAACAACAGCATCCTTAACTTCTACAGTTACGCCAGCTGGAATTGCAATTGGATTTTTACCTATTCTTGACATTTCTTATCTCTTTTTTAGTATACGTAACAAATTACCTCACCACCAACATTTAATTGCTTAGCTTGTTTTCCTGTCATAACTCCTTTAGAAGTTGACACGATAGCAATACCTAAACCATTCAAAATTCTTGGTAATTTAGTAGCACCTGCATACTTACGTAAACCTGGTTTACTAATTCTTTGAATATCTTTAATTACTGACTCTTTAGTATCTTTATCATACTTTAGAGCGATTTTGATAGTACCTTGAACAGTACTGTCTTCGAACTTGTAGCTAAGGATGTAACCTTGATCGAATAAGATTTTTGTGATTTCTTTTTTCAAGTTAGACGCTGGAATTTCTACCACTTTGTGGTTTGCTTTCACTGCATTTCTAACTCTCGTAAGATAATCCGCAATTGGATCTGTATACATTATAAACAAATTGTGGTTATGGTTTTCAACTCACCCTCAGTGAGTTGAACCTTTAACCTATTAAACTTTAATATTTTAAGTTTGCAAATATAATACTTTTTTGCAAACTACCAAGAAGCTTTTTTAACTCCTGGAATCAATCCACTGTTTGCCATCTCACGGAATGTTACACGTGAAATACCGAATTGACGCATATACCCTCTTGGTCTACCTGTTAATTTACAACGATTGTGTAAACGAACTGGTGAAGCATTTTTCGGTAATTTTTGTAATGCAGCGTAATCTCCAGCTTCTAATAAAGCTTTTCTTTTCTCTGCATATTTTTCTACCGTTTTTTGTCTTTTAACCTCACGGGCTTTCATTGATTCTTTAGCCATGTCTTAATTCTTTTTAAAAGGTAAACCTAATTCAGCTAATAATGATTTTGCTTCTTTATCTGTTTGTGCAGAAGTTACAAAAGTAATATCCATACCAGAAATTTTATTTACTTTATCAATATCAATTTCCGGGAAGATAATTTGCTCAAGAACTCCTAGGTTGTAATTACCTCTTCCGTCGAAACCTGAAGATTTAATTCCACCGAAGTCTCTTACACGTGGTAATGAAGCCGTAATTAAACGATCTAAGAATTCATACATTCTTTCACCACGTAAAGTTACTTTTGCACCAATTGGCATACCTTTTCTTAATTTGAAAGACGCAACGTCTTTTTTAGAAATAGTAGCTACTGCCTTTTGACCAGTAATTTTTGTCAACTCTTCTACAGCGTAATCGATAAGTTTTTTATCAGATACAGCTGCACCAACTCCTTTACTTAAAACGATTTTTTCCAATTTAGGAACTTGCATTACGTTTTTGTAACCGAATTCTGCTGTAAGAGCAGCAATTACTCTGCTCTTATATTCTTCTTTTAGTCTAGGTATATAAGTCATGACTATAATACTTGATTAGATTTTTTAGAAACTCTTACTTTCTTATCTCCTTCAACTTTAGAACCTACTCTAGTCGCAGACTTAGTTTTAGGGTCGATTAAAGCGATGTTAGAAATATGGATAGGAGCTTCTTTCTTAACGATTCCACCTTGAGGATTTTTAGCGCTTGGCTTTGTGTGTTTAGACACAAAGTTTACTCCCTCAACTACCGCTTTATTTTTCTCGCGAAGTACACGTAAAACTTTACCTTCAGCACCTTTATGGTCACCTGCAATAACTTTTACAGTATCTCCTGATTTTATTTTTAGCTTTATCATCGTAATTAATAATTAAAGCACTTCTGGTGCTAATGATACAATTTTCATGAATTGTTTTTCACGAAGTTCTCTAGCTACAGGACCAAATACACGTGTTCCTCTCATCTCACCTGCTGCATTTAATAATACACAAGCGTTATCATCGAAACGGATGTAAGATCCATCAGCTCTTCTTACTTCTTTTTTAGTTCTCACAACAACTGCAGTTGAAACAGCACCTTTTTTTACGTTTCCGTTAGGTGTTGCATCTTTGATAGCTACTACAATTTTGTCACCAACTGAGGCATAACGTCTTTTCGTTCCACCTAAAACACGGATAGTTAAAACTTCTTTAGCTCCCGTATTATCTGCTACTTTTAGTCTTGATTCCTGTTGTACCATAATTATTTAGCTCTTTCAATGATTTCAACTAATCTCCAACATTTTGATTTTGATAAAGGTCTTGTTTCCATGATCTTTACTGTATCACCAATGTTACAGTCGTTTGTTTCGTCGTGTGCAACATATTTCTTAGTTTTTAACACGAACTTACCATATAATGGGTGTTTAACTCTTGTTACTTGAGAAACAACAATAGACTTATCCATTTTGTTTGATGTAACAACACCAATTCTTTCTTTTCTTAAATTTCTTTTTTCCATCTTTTCAGCTGAATATTATTGAAGCTCTCTTTTAGTTAATTCAGTTGCAATTCTTGCTACTGAACGTCTAATACTTCTAATTTGAAGTGGATTCTCGATTGGAGAAATAGCATGAGCAATTTTTAGGTCGGCATAAGTCTTTTTTAATTGAACTAGCTTCTCTTGTAACTCAGCTGCAGATAGATTTTTAATTTCTGATTGTTTCATAATCTTATTTATTATGCTTCGAAATCTCTAGCAACGACGAATTTAGTTTTTACTGGTAATTTTTGTGCTGCAAGACGTAAAGCCTCTTTGGCAACAGCTAGTGGAACACCACCTACCTCAAACATAATTCTTCCTGGTTTAACAACAGCAGCCCAGTATTCAACTGCACCTTTACCTTTACCCATACGTACCTCAAGAGGTTTCTTTGTAATTGGCTTATCTGGGAAAATTTTAATCCATAATTGACCTTCACGTTTCATATAACGAGTAGCTGCGATACGAGCTGCCTCGATTTGACGAGACGTTAAGAAAGCACCATCTTCATGTACAGATTTAATTCCAAACATTCCATTTGAAAGTTCGTGACCTCTATTAGAGTTCCCTTTCATTCTACCTTTTTGTACCTTACGGTATTTTGTTCTTTTAGGCTGTAACATTTTTCTTTAATTTAAAAATTACTTTCTTTTACGAGCTCCTTGTTTACCGTTTGATTTTCCACCACGTGGAGCATCACCACCTTTACCAGCTGCAGCTTTTTTATCCATACCTACAAGTGGAGAAAGATCTCTTTTTCCGTAAACTTCACCTTTCATGATCCAAACCTTAACACCCATTCTACCGTAAGTAGTGTGAGCTTCAGCTAAAGCATAATCGATGTCTGCTCTGAAAGTTGATAGAGGAATACGTCCTTCTTTGAAACTTTCTGAACGTGCCATTTCAGCACCGTTTAAACGACCAGAAATCATAACTTTGATTCCTTCTGCATTCATTCTCATAGATGCAGCGATTGCCATTTTGATAGCTCTTCTGTATGAAATACGGCTTTCAATTTGACGACAGATACTATTTGCAACTAAATAAGCATCTAATTCAGGTCTTTTAATTTCAAAGATGTTGATTTGAACCTCTTTGTCAGTAATTTTCTTAAGTTCTTCTTTTAACTTGTCTACCTCTTGTCCACCTTTTCCGATAATGATACCAGGTCTAGCAGTAGTGATAGTAACGGTTACAAGTTTCAAAGTTCTCTCGATGATTACTTTAGATACACTAGCTTTTGATAAACGAGCATGAATGTACTTTCTGATTTTGTAGTCTTCGGCGATTTTATCACCGTAGTCATTACCACCATACCAGTTAGAATCCCATCCTCTGATGATACCAAGGCGATTTCCGATTGGATTTGTCTTTTGTCCCATCTTTATTAATTGCTTTGTGTGTTATTAATAGCTCCTAAAACGATTGTTACGTGATTTGAGCGTTTTCTAATTCTGTGTGCACGACCTTGTGGAGCTGGACGAAGTCTTTTTAACATCATACCACCATCAACTTTGATCTCTTTTACGAATAAGCCTGCTTCAGCTACATTACCTTCACTATTTTTTTGCTCCCAGTTATTGATTGCAGATAATAATAGTTTCTCTAATTTTCTTGAAGCTTCTTTTTGACTAAATCTTAATATATTTAGTGCATTCTCAACTTTCTGACCTCTTACCAAGTCTGCTACTAAGCGCATTTTTCTAGGTGAAGTAGGGCAGTTATTCAATTTAGCAAATGCTAAAGACTTGTTAGCCTCTTTTCTTGCTTCTGCCGTTTCTCTTTTACGAACTCCCATGTCTTCTTTTATTTTTTACCTTTATTTTTAGCTCCAGCGTGACCTCTAAAAGATCTTGTTGGTGAAAATTCACCTAACTTGTGTCCTACCATGTTTTCAGTAACGTATACTGGAACAAATTGACGACCGTTGTGAACTGCTATTGTTTGTCCTACGAAATCAGGAGTAATCATTGAAGCTCTAGACCAAGTCTTAACAACTCCTTTGTTTCCACCTTCGATATTTTCTTGTACTTTCTTCTCTAATTTATAGTGTACGAAAGGTCCTTTTTTTAATGAACGTGCCATATCTTATTATTTCTTTCTACGTTCTACAATATACTTGTTGCTCGGGTTTTGTTTAGCACGGGTTCTGTAACCTTTAGCTGGTAAACCTTTTCTTGAACGTGGGTGACCTCCAGATGAACGTCCTTCACCACCTCCCATAGGGTGATCAACTGGGTTCATCGCTACTGGTCTCGTTCTAGGTCTTCTACCTAACCATCTAGATCTACCTGCTTTACCAGAAACGATTAACTGGTGATCTGAGTTAGATACTGCACCAATTGTTGCAGAACAAGTTAACAAAATAAGTCTAGTTTCTCCAGAAGGCATTTTGATAGTAGCATATTTACCATCACGAGCCATTAACTGTGCGAATGTACCAGCTGAACGAGCGATAACCGCACCTTGACCTGGACGTAATTCGATACAAGAAATAACTGTACCTAGAGGAATTTTACTTAATGGTAAAGTGTTACCAATTTCTGGAGCTGCATCAGCACCTGATACCACTTTTTGACCTACTTGTAAACCATTTTGAGCAATGATATACGTTTTAGCACCATCTGCATAAGCTAATAATGCGATAAAAGCAGTTCTGTTTGGATCATACTCAATTGATTTCACTGTAGCTGGAATTCCATCTTTAGTTCTTTTGAAATCAATGATACGATATCTTTGTTTGTGACCACCGCCTGTATAACGCATGGTCATTTTTCCTTGACTATTTCTACCTCCTGAGTTTTTTTTCGATGCGATTAATGAACGCTCCGGCTTATCAGTTGTAATGGCGTCAAAACCATTAACAACTCTAAAACGCTGACCCGGGGTAATAGGTTTTAATTTTCTTACTGACATCTTTTTTTACTTAGATATTGTTGTAAAAATCTATTGTTTCTCCTTCTTGTACTTGAACAATTGCTTTTTTGTAAGCATTAGTTTTTCCAGTAATCATTCCACTTTTTGTATATTTAGTTGAACGATCTGGACGTACATTCATTGTATTTACTTCTACAACAGTAACTCCATAAGCAGCTTCAACAGCTTTCTTAATTTGCACTTTGTTAGCTTTTTTATCTACAACGAAACCAAAGCGATTGAATACTTCACCGTCTTTAGTTATTTTTTCTGTAACGATAGGTTTAATAATGATACTCATGGCCTATTATTTGCTTAAATTTTCTTCAATTCCTTCTAAAGATCCCTCTAAAAGAACTAAATTATTTGCGTTTAATATCGCATAAGTACTTAATTCTGAATTAGTTACAACAGAAGACCCCTTCAAATTACGAGATGACAAATATACATTTTTATTTGTATCACCTAAAACGAATAAAGATTTTTTGTTTTCTAATCCTAACGCTTTCAATACGTTAGTGAAATTTTTAGTACTTGGAGCTTCAAATGTGAAGTCTTCTACTACGATTAAATTTGATTCTTGTGCTTTGATTGAGAAAGCTGATTTACGAGCTAATCTTTTTAAAGCTTTATTCAATTTGAAAGAATAACTTCTTGGTCTTGGACCGAAAATTGTTCCTCCTCCTTTGAATACAGGAGATTTAGCACTACCTGCACGAGCTGTACCAGTACCTTTTTGCTTTTTAATTTTGCGAGTACTACCTGCAACTTCAGCTCTTTCCTTAGCTTTGTGCGTACCTTGTCTTTGGTTAGCAAGATATTGCTTAACATCTAAGTAAACAGCGTGTTTGTTAGGCTCAATTGCGAAAACTGAATCAGAAAGTTGAACTTTTCTTCCAGTTTCTTTTCCGTTGATATCTAAAACTTTTACTTCCATTACTTCTGAACGATTACATAAGAGTCTTTGTGACCAGGAACACATCCTTTAACAACAAGTAGGTTCTTTTCAGCAACTACTTTTAAAACTCTAAGATTTTGTACTTTTACATTATCTCCACCCATTCTTCCAGCCATACGCATTCCTTTGAATACTCTAGATGGATAAGATGAAGCTCCTACAGAACCTGGCGCTCTTAAACGGTTGTGCTGACCATGAGTAGCTTGTCCAACACCACCAAAACCGTGACGTTTTACAACACCTTGGAAACCTTTACCTTTAGAAACACCTTGAACATCTACAAACTCCCCTTCAGAGAATAGATCTACAGTGATAACATCACCTAATTTGTGCTCGTTTTCAAATCCTTGGAACTCAACAACTTTCTTCTTAGCAACTGTACCAGCTTTTTTGAAGTGACCTTCAGCAGCTTTAGTAGTGTGCTTTTCAGTTTTGTCATCGAAACCAAGCTGAAGAGCCTCATACCCGTCAACCTCATTGGTTCTGACTTGGGTAACTACGCAAGGACCCACTTCAATAACAGTACAAGGAATATTTTTCCCGTTCTCATCAAAGATGCTAGTCATTCCGATTTTCTTTCCGATTAACCCAGACATATTAAACTAATTATTAATTATTTATAAAATTTTTAATTTTGAGTGTGCAAAAGTAGGCATTATGTTTTGAATATCAAAACATAATGCCTAAATATTTACTTTCAGCGTTTTATCACACTTTAATCTCAACTTCTACTCCACTTGGAAGCTCTAATTTCATAAGAGCATCGATAGTTTTTGAAGATGAAGAATAGATATCTAACAATCTTTTGTATGACATTACTTCGAATTGCTCTCTCGACTTTTTGTTAACGTGTGGAGAACGCAATACAGTAAAAATCTTTTTGTTTGTAGGTAATGGAATTGGACCAGTTACCACAGCTCCTGTACTTTTTACAGTTTTTACGATTTTCTCTGCTGATTTATCAACCAACATGTGATCGTAAGACTTTAATTTTATTCTGATTTTTTGACTCATTTTCTTAAAAATTAAGCGTTACCTTTTGCTTTCTTAATTACTTCCTCTGAAATGTTAGATGGAGTTTGCTCATAGTGAGAGAATTCCATTGTTGAAGTTGCACGACCTGAAGATAAAGTTCTTAAAGTTGTAACATATCCAAACATTTCTGATAATGGAACACTAGCTTTGATAGTTTTAGCACCATTTCTATCACCCATATCATTTACTTGACCACGACGACGGTTTAAGTCACCTACGATATCACCCATATTTTCTTCTGGAGTAATAACTTCAATTTTCATGATTGGTTCTAAGATTACAGCTCCAGCAGCTTTAGCCACTTCTTTGTAACCTAACTTAGCTGCTAATTCGAATGATAATGCATCCGAGTCTACCGCGTGGTAAGATCCATCTAATAAAGTAACTTTTAAACTATCTACAACATAACCAGCTAAAGGACCTGATTTCATCGCTTCGCGGAAACCTTTTTCTACAGCAGGAATATATTCTTTAGGAACGTTACCACCTTTTACTTCGTTAACAAACTGTAATCCTACAGGAGCTTTACCATCAACTACTTCAGCCGGTTCTAAACGGAAAACGATATCTCCGAATTTACCACGACCTCCAGATTGTTTTTTATAAACTTCTCTGTGTTGTGCTGATTTTGTGAAAGCTTCTTTGTATTCAACTTGTGGTTCACCTTGGTTAACCTCAACTTTGAATTCACGTTTCATACGGTCTACTAAGATATCTAAGTGAAGCTCACCCATACCAGAGATAATTGTTTGACCTGAAGCCTCATCCGTTCTAACTGTAAACGTTGGATCTTCTTCAGCTAATTTAGCTAAAGCCATACCCATTTTATCTACGTCAGCTTTTGTTTTAGGCTCGATCGCGATACCAATTACCGGATCAGGGAATTTCATAGACTCAAGAATAATTGGGTGTTTTTCATCACACATTGTATCTCCAGTCTTGATATCTTTAAATCCTACAGCAGCTCCAATATCACCTGCCTCGATATATTCGATTGGGTTTTGCTTGTTAGCGTGCATTTGGTAGATACGAGAAATACGCTCTTTGTTTCCTGAACGAGTGTTTAAGATATAAGAACCTGCATCTAAACGACCAGAATAAGCACGGAAGAAAGCTAAACGACCAACATAAGGGTCAGTAGCAATTTTAAATGCTAAAGCAGCAAAAGGCTCTTTTACATCTGGACGACGTAAGATTTTAGTTTGATCTTCTTCCAATAATTCAGCATCATCAGGGTGGATACCTTCGATACCTTCTTTATCTAAAGGAGACGGTAAATATTTACAAACTGCATCTAACATGAACTGAACTCCTTTGTTTTTGAAAGAAGAACCAGCAATCATAGGAATAATTGCCATGTCGATAGTAGCAGCTCTTAACGCAGCGTTGATTTCGTCCTCAGTGATTGAGTTCTCATCTTCCATATATTTGTCAAGTAGATTTTCATCATACTCAGCAACTGCTTCAATTAAGATTGATCTGTATTGTTTTACTTCATCTACCATATCAGCAGGAATATCAACGACGTCAAAAGTTGCCCCTTGAGTAGCATCATGCCATACGATAGCTTGGTTTTTTACTAAGTCAACAACTCCTTTGAAATCGTTTTCTTCACCAATTGGTAAAGTAATAGCAACTGCGTTAGATTTTAACATATCTCTAACTTGTTGACAAACGTTTAAGAAGTTAGAACCTTGACGGTCCATTTTGTTAACGAATCCCATACGAGGAACTCTATATTGATCAGCAAGTCTCCAGTTCGTTTCTGATTGAGGCTCAACACCATCAACAGCAGAAAATAAGAAAACTAAACCATCAAGTACACGTAATGAACGGTTTACCTCTACAGTAAAGTCAACGTGTCCTGGAGTATCAATAATATTAAAGTGGTAAGGTTTTGAATCTGCAACTAATTTACCTTGCTCTGTTGGGAAATTCCACTCACAAGTTGTAGCAGCTGAAGTAATTGTAATACCTCTTTCTTGCTCTTGCGCCATCCAGTCCATTGTTGCAGCACCATCGTGTACTTCACCAATTTTGTGTGATTTTCCAGTGTAAAATAAGATACGTTCTGTAGTTGTAGTTTTTCCTGCATCAATGTGAGCAGCAATACCTATGTTTCTTGTGAATTTTAAATCTCTAGCCATTTCTTATGAATTAAAATCTAAAGTGAGAGAATGCTTTATTAGCATCTGCCATTTTGTGAGTATCCATTCTTTTCTTAACAGCTGCACCTTCTTCTTTAGCTGCTGCTAAAATTTCAGAAGCAAGTTTACCTGCCATAGATTTCTCATTTCTTTTTCTTGCATAAAGAATTAACCATTTCATCGCCATAGAAATTTTTCTATCTGGACGAATTTGCATTGGGATTTGGAAAGTAGCTCCACCCACTCTTCTTGAACGAACTTCTACGTGAGGCATAACATTTGTTAATGCATCTTTCCAAAGCTCTAACGCTGATTTTTCAGCATCTTGTTTTTTAGATTCTACGATATCTAATGCATCATAAAATACTGTAAAAGCTGTCGATTTTTTACCATCCCACATTAAGTTATTCACAAAACGTGTAACTAATTGATCGTTAAATTTCGGATCTGGTAAAAGAGGTCTTTTTTTGGCCTGTCTTTTTCTCATGTCTTTTTCTTAAAAGTTTTTAAAAATTACTTTTTAGCGTCTTTAGGTCTCTTAGCACCATATTTAGATCTTCTTTGTGTACGACCGTTAACTCCAGCCGTATCTAAAGCACCACGAACGATGTGGTATCTAACTCCTGGTAAATCTTTTACCCTTCCGCCTCTAACTAATACTATCGAGTGCTCTTGTAGATTGTGTCCTTCTCCTGGTATGTAAGCATTCACTTCATTTCCATTAGTCAAACGTACACGCGCAACTTTACGCATTGCAGAGTTTGGTTTTTTTGGAGTAGTAGTGTAAACACGCGTACAAACACCTCTTCTTTGAGGACAAGAATCCAAAGCAGCCGATTTAGACTTCTTAGTCATTTGGGCTCTCCCTGTTCTTACTAATTGTTGAATTGTTGGCATAATTAAATACTAAAAATTACTTGTTTATAAAATCCCGTATTTTACGGGGTTGCAAATGTATATATTATTTTTGTAAAAACAAACTGTAAATTATTAATTTTCAGCAGGGTAATTTTTTAGACACTCTATTGATATTTTTTACGTTACTTTTATGAAAATTTTTGACTACAGGTGAGAATAAACTATCTGCTTTTCTTTTTTATTTTTTACTTCCAAACAAGTTTTGGACAAAATTTTTATTATCAAATTTCATCAAACAATGCCGAAGAAATAAAAAAAATTGACAGTATTGGCTATCAAAAAAAACATACTTCTGTTAAATCAATTTTAGATGAAGAACAAAAACTAGTCATTAAATATTCACAAATAGGTTACTTTGAAGCTTCTTTTGAAAATATTAAAAAAGTAAATGATTCTACTTTTTCATCTATCGTTTCATTAAACCAATTGACCCAAAAATCTCATATATATATAAGTAATGAATTGCAAAATGCAAACCCAAAAATTTTTGAAGCAAACAAAGACACCATAAAAATTAACAGTAGTGAAGTAGAAACTTATATGAATTCTGTTTTGTATAAATTTGAAAAGGCAGGATTTCCATTAGTAAAAATTCGCCTGAAAAATCACGAACAAAAAAACAACATTCTTTATTCTGAGCTAGAAGTCAAAAACGAAAAAAGAAGAACCTTAGATAACATTGTTATTAACGGTTATGAAAAATTCCCAAAAAGCCACCTCAAAAACATCTTGAGATTTTACAAAAACAAAACATTCAATCAAGAAAATTTAGAGAAATTAAACAATGATTTCAATAAATTCAAATTTGTAAAACAAACAAAATATCCTGAGATCTTATTTACCAAAGACTCTACTAAAGTATATGTTTACTTAGAAAAAAATAAAGCCAATTCGTTTGATGGTTTTATTGGTTTTACCAACGATGATGAAAGACAAAAATTAGTCATCAACGGATATCTTGACTTAAAATTTCAAAATCTTTTAAATGGTGGGGAAAAAATAAACATATACTGGAAAAGTGACGGAAAGAATCAAAAAACCTTTAATGCATCAACTGAGCTACCCTACCTATTTAAAAGCCCACTAGGAATAAAAGCTCAACTCTATATTTTTAAGCAAGATAGTATTTTTCAAAATACTCAAACTAATTTAGATTTAGGATATTACTTTAACTACAATACCAGAGCATATATAGGTTATCAAGAAGCTGAATCAAGCAATATACAAAATACTGTCAGCACTAATTTAAGTGATTTTTCAAATGTGTTTTACACAGCAAGTTTAGACTACATTGATAACGACATAAACTCAATACTTTTCCCTGACAAAACACTGTTGAATATAAAATTTGGAACTGGAAAAAGAGAAACTTCAAAATTTAATGACAATCAATATTTTGCCAAAATAGACGTATCCCATAATTTTTATCTTAATCAAAAAAACTCCGTCAATTTAAAGAGTCAGAATGCTTATCTGAAAAGTAGTAATTATTTGATAAACGAACTTTTTAGATTTGGAGGAATAAATTCCATTCGAGGTTTTAACGAAAATAGTCTACAAGGAAACCTTTTTGGGTCATTACTTTTAGAGTACCGATATTTAACCACTCAAAACCTCTACATTCACACTATAACAGATTACGCGTATCTTCAAGACAAAGCTACAAATCAAAACAACAGCTTACTTGGACTTGGACTCGGTTTAGGCTTATTAACAAAAAACGGCCTTTTCAAAATAGTTTACGCAAACGGAAGCACTGGAAGCCAGAATATTGAATTAAAAAACTCAATTGTTCAAATAAGCTTTAAAAGTCAATTCTAAGAAGAATTTTAAAAAAACTTAAATTAGAATAAAAAAAAACTTACAAGATTCAAAGAAAAACTAGCTTCTTTTTTTTTAAAAAAATAGGAAAACAAATAAAAAAACCTCATATTTGCGTCAACTAATCAAATATTTTATATAAAATGAGATCAAGATTTAAATGGATTTTTACGCTTCTTTTAGCGTTTACAATGCAGTTTTCTTTTGCTCAAGAGAAAACAATTACCGGAACGGTAACAGACGCCTCTGGGCCGCTACCTGGCGTTAACGTTGTAGTTAAAGGAACTACACGAGGTGTACAAACTGGTTTTGACGGAGGATATTCTATCAAAGCTAAAGAAGGAGAAACACTTGTATTTTCCTTCTTAGGAATGAGCGAAACAACTAGAACCATTGGAGCCACAAACACTGTGAATGTTCTAATGCAAGATGAAACTAACAAGTTAACAGAAGTTGTTGTAACGGCATTGGGAGTTGGAAGAGAAAAAAAATCTCTTGGTTATGGAACTCAAAAAGTTGATGGATCAGAAGTTAGCAAACTTCCATCTACAAATTTTGTAAACAATTTAAGTGGTAAAGTTGCTGGTTTACAAGTTAAAACTAACAACAACCTTGGAGGTTCTACAAACGTGGTAATCAGAGGATATAAGTCAATCAATGGAAACAACCAAGCGTTATTTGTTATTGACGGTATTCCTGTTGACAATTCAAATACTAATAGTAACAATCAGTTAACTGGAAGACAAGGTTACGATTATGGAAATGCAGCTTCCGATATCAATCCAAACGACATTGAGTCGATAAACGTATTAAAAGGTGCAGCCGCAACTGCCTTATACGGAGCTAGAGCAGCTAATGGTGCGATAATGATTACTACTAAAAAAGGAAAACTTGGTCAAAAAGGATTAGGTATTACATTTGATTCAAGTGTAAGTGTAGGAACAGTTGATAAATCAACTTTCGTTAAATATCAAGATCAATATGGTCAAGGTTACTTTGGTTCTTCACCAGCATTTAGAACAAATTTCGACATAAATGGAGACGGTATTAATGATTCATCAGTAAGAACAAGTGATGACGCTTCTTATGGACCTATGTTCAATCCTTCTTTATTAGTATATCAATGGGATTCATTTATGCCTGAATCTCCAAACTACAGAAAAGCAACTCCTTGGACAGCTGCAAAGAACGGACCAATTGAGTTTTTTGACAACCCAATTTCAAATTCAAACACAATCTCTATTAATGGAGGATCTGAAAAGGGAACATTTGCAGTATCTTATACAAATTTATCAGCAACTGGGCTAATGCCAAATAGCAAACAAAATAAAAACTCTTTTATTGGTAATGCAAGCTATAAATTGAGCGATAAATGGACTGCTACATTTATGGGTAATTACATTACAACAAAAACTTTAGGTAGAAATGGTACTGGTTACAACGGTAATATCTTATCTAATTTTAGACAGTGGTGGGCTACAAATGTAGATTTAAAATCCCAAAGAGATATCTATTTTGCCACAAGAAAAAATTATACTTGGAATGCTAATAGACCAAACAATTTATCACCTGCTTACTGGAACAATCCATATTTTGAAAGATATGAAAGCTACCAAAATGACTCAAGAAACAGATTCCTTGGTAACGCTAGTTTAGACTATAAAGTAACTAGTTGGCTTGATATTATGGGAAGAGTTACTGTTGATACATATTCTGAAACCCAAGAAGAAAGGTTAGCCAATGGATCTTACGGAGGTAATTCTTTTGGTATAGAGCAAAATAATGAATCATCTGGTTATCAAAAATTTGTAAGAGATGTATCAGAATTCAACTACGATTTAATGTTTAATTTCAATAAAAATCTAACAGAAAAACTTAATCTTAAAGGTATTGCGGGTATCAATATTAGAAGAAGAAATACAAACAGTGTATTAGGTTCTACTTCTGGTGGATTATATATCCCTAATTTCTTTTCATTAAATAATTCTGTTAATAAAGTTAGTCCAATTGAAACAATGTCTAAAGTTGGTGTAAACGGATATTATATTAGTGCATCTTTAGGATATGATGATTTTCTTTTCATAGATGGTACAGTAAGAAGAGATGTTTCTTCAACTTTACCAAAAGGAAATAATGCATACTACTATCCTTCTGTTTCTTCAAGTTTAGTATTTTCAAATCTGTTAAATATAGATTGGTTGTCACTAGGTAAATTAAGAGTTGGTTATGCTGAAGTAGGTAATGATGCGCCTTTCGCAAGAATTTTAGACACATACACAAAGCCTGCTCCATTTAGTTCTCCTCTTTTCTCTGTTGCATCTACAAAAAACAATTTAAATCTAGAACCTGAAAGAACTAAAAGCTGGGAAGCTGGTTTAGAAATGCAATTCTTCAAAAGAAGAGCTGGATTTGATGTTTCTGTTTATAAAACAAATACTGTAAACCAAATTGTAGATTTACCTGCATCTGAAGCTACTGGATATACAAGGCTGTATAAAAACGTAGGTAACATTGAAAACAGAGGTATTGAAGCCACAGTTAATGTATCACCTATCAAAAATGATAATTTTAAATGGGATATAACTGCTAACTGGTCTAAAAACGTTAACGAAGTTAAAGAACTAGCCCCAGGAATTGATAATTATCAACTTGGTAACTTCCAAGGAGGTGTTTCTATAAATGCAGCTGTTGGTCAACCTTATGGTATGATTCAAGGAACAGATTACGTTTATTTAAATGGACAAAGAGTAATTGACCCTTCAACTGGTAAATATCAAATTACTTCTACAAATGACAATAATCTTGGAACATTTATTCCTGATTGGAATGGAGGTATAAACAACAGATTCGAATACAAAAATGTATCATTGAGCTTTTTAGTTGATGTACAAAAAGGTGGAAAAGTATTTTCATTAGACAGATGGTATGGTGAAGGTACAGGTTTATACACCAATACAGTAGGAACTAATGACTTAGGAAATCCTATCAGAAATACTATAGCTAATGGAGGTGGTGTAATTTTACCTGGAGTTTTACCTGACGGAACACCAAATAATGTAAGATTAGATACTAGTAATGGTTTAGATGGTTATTTTGGTTATTTAGGTTCTGCAAGTAGAGATTATGTTTATGATGCTTCTTATGTAAAATTAAGAGAGGTAACAATTGGATATACATTCCCTAAGAAAATGTTAGGAAATACAATTCAAGATCTTTATTTAGGATTCTCGGGTAATAATTTATGGATAATTGACAAAAATTTACCTGATGCAGATCCTGAATCTGGTCTAAGTTCTGGAAATCTTCAAGGTTACCAATCTGGAGTATTACCTACTACTAGAAATTATGCTTTCAATTTAAAAGTTAAATTTTAAAAGAAAAAACAATGAAAAAATTTATAACCATACTAGGTCTGTTAGCAATTACAGTTTCTTGTAATGATGATGCTTTGACAGATTTAAATTTGGATGAAAAAAATCCAACTACTGTTCCTGCCGCTGCTTTATTTGGTAATGCAGAAAAGAATTTGTTTGACCAAATGGTAAACACAAATGTTAACACAAACAATTTTAGATTGTTTGTTCAACATTGGACTGAAACAACTTACTTAGATGAATCAAGATACGATATTCTTCAAAGAAACGTTCCTGACAATCACTGGAGAGCAATGTATAGAGATGTACTAAGAGACCTTAAAGAAGCATATGATGTTACATCTAAAGAAAACCCTGTTACAAATGCCGAAATAAAAGCAAAAGATAACAGACTGGCGATAATAGACCTTTTAAGCATTTATTCTTACAGCGTTCTTGTAGACACTTTTGGAGACATTCCATACAGTCAAGCTCTTAATCCTGACCAATATCCTTCACCTGTTTACGACAAAGCAAGTGACATATATCAGAATTTATTTGTTAGAGTAAATAATGCTATTACAAAGCTTGATGGTGGTTTTGCAAGTTTTGGTGACAATGACTTTGTTTATAATGGAAATGTAAATAAATGGATTAAGTTTGCAAATTCATTAAAATTAAGAATGGCTATTACTGTTGCTGATGAGCCAACTCTAGCTGCTTTAGCTAAAACAAGTGCTGAGGAAGCTGTTGCTGCTGGTGTTTTCACTTCAAGTAGTGATAATGCAACAATTCAATATTTATCAACTCAACCAAACACAAATCCTCTTTACACAGATTTAGTTTCTAGTGGAAGATATGACTTTGTTGCGGCTGAACCAATTGTAGATAAAATGAATACCCTTAACGACCCAAGAAGACAGTACTATTTTATTGATATTGCTGGTTCTTACATTGGTTGTCCTTATGCTCAAGGTGGAGATTTTGAAAACTATTCAAGTGCGGGTGATCCTGCTGGAGGTCCAGTTACAAGATTATTAGACCCAACATTAGAAGGTGTAATATTAGATTATACTGAGGTTGAATTTTACCTAGCAGAAGCTGTAGAAAGAGGATGGACTGTTGGGGGCACTGCCTCTTCACATTATGACAATGCAATAACATCTTCAATCATTTACTGGGGAGGAACTAATGCTGATGCATTAACATACTTGGCTCAAACTTCTGTTGCATATGCAACTGCAACGGGTACTTGGAAACAAAAAATTGGCGAACAAGCATGGATTGCATATTATAATAGAGGCTTCGAAGCTTGGACTTCTTACAGAAAATTAGATTTTCCTGCTTTAATAGCTCCATCTAATGCAGCTACTGCAGCTGAAGGTGAAGTTCCAAAAAGATTTACTTATCCAGTTTTAGAGCAAACTTTAAATAATTCTAATTACTCTTCAGCTTCTTCTTCAATTGGAGGAGATAAATTAAAAACAAAAATATTTTGGGATAAATTTTAAATCTAAAATATCTTCTAAAAACAGTCAGGCTAAGCTTGGCTGTTTTTTTTTATATCTTTGCCAAATGGAAAAGGAAAATCAAATATTCGGAATTAGAGCTATCATTGAAGCCATTAATGCCAAAAAAGAAGTTGATAAAGTTTTTATTCAAAAAGACGCACATGGTGATCTTATGAATGAACTTATGAAGACTATGAAGAAAAACAACATCAATTTTTCTTATGTACCAGTCGAAAAACTAAACAAGCTTACACATAACAACCATCAAGGAGCAGTTGCAACCATTGCACCAATTTCATTTCATACACTTGAAAATTTAGTAGAATCATTACTCGAGAAAGAGAAAAAACCTTTGTTATTAATTCTTGACCAATTATCTGATGCTAGAAATTTTGGAGCAATAATTCGTACTGCTGAATGTACAGGTGTTGATGGAATTATTATCCAGAAACAAGGATCTGCACCGGTTAATGGCGATACGGTAAAAACATCTGCTGGAGCCGTATTCAATATTCCAATTTGTAAAGTAGACCACATTAAAGATGCTGTATTCTACTTACAAGGATCCGGTATCAAAACCGTTGCGGCTACAGAAAAAACAGATAATAATATTTACGACATCAATTTCAACGAACCTGTAGCTATCATTATGGGAAGTGAAGACAGAGGTGTTAACCCTTCTGTTTTAAAAATTATTGACGAAAAAGCTAAACTCCCTATGTTTGGCACTATTGAATCATTAAACGTTTCTGTAGCTTGTGGTGCTTTTTTATACGAAGCAGTAAGACAAAGAATGTAAAGTATTCAAATAAAATAAATTCAAAAGGACAAACAGCAATTACTGATTGTCCTTTTTTTCTTGCTTGTAATGGTAAAAAACTTGTGAATCTGAATTAAAAAATCGAAAGACCTCATCCGCTTCAACAACCTCAGATTCTTTTGGTTTTGGAGCAAAATTCCCATTTTCATCAAAATGTTTCATAAACTCATCTTGTGAAGGATCGAAATCAGGATGCTGCCAATCGTAAACTATGGGCTTCTCATATACTTTCGAATCAATCATTCTTGACAAAACAAAACCTGCTAAAAACCCACTTAAATGGGCTTCCCATGAAATATGAACTTCAGCAGAAGGAAACATATACCAAATCATCCCTCCATACATCAAAACAATTCCGAATGACAATGCAATTAACCTATAATGTTTAGTTTGAAAACCTTCAAAAAACATAAAACTTGCTAAAACATAAACCAGTCCGCTTGCCCCAATATGATAACTTTCTCTCCCAATTAACCAAGTTCCAATTCCAGAAAGAACAACTCCCCATATTAAAACTTTCAATGACTCAATCCGATAGAAATAACGCAAAGCCATTAATAAAACAAAAAGAGAAACACTATTATTCCACAAATGATTTATATCTCCATGTAAAAAGACACTAAAAAAAATCCCTTTGATGCCTGATACTGTTCTAGGCAAAACTCCATAATCTAACAAATCTCCTGGAAGTATAATTTCTAAAAGATAGACCCCCCAAAGCACTAAAACAAAAAATAAAGGCCAAGCAATTACTGATGTAGAAAATTTAAAATCTGATTCTTTCATGCACCACACATATCAAAAATATATCCAAATCGAATTTAATGAACTTTTGTCATAATATAGTTTTCAGACTTATTTGTTTATGCTTTGATTTGGGAGTTGAAATATCTTAAATTTGGAAACATATTTTTTTTGAACTCCAAATCAAAAATCTGATTATTTACAAATAAAATGGAAGCACCTTTAGCTGAACGCATTCGACCAAAATCACTACAAGAATACATTAGTCAATCACACTTAGTGGGAGAAAATGGTTCTTTAACCAATCAGATAAGTCGTGGAATAATTCCTTCATTAATTTTATGGGGACCACCAGGTACTGGAAAAACAACATTGGCACAAATCATGGCGAATGAAAGCCAACGTCCTTTTTATGAATTGAGTGCAATTAATTCGGGAGTAAAGGACATTAGAGATGTCATAGATAAAGCGAAACAAAGTGGTGGTTTATTTACAGCGAAAAACCCTATTCTATTTATAGATGAGATTCACCGTTTTAGCAAATCTCAACAGGATTCTTTATTAGCTGCTGTTGAAAAAGGATGGGTAACACTTATAGGGGCTACGACAGAAAACCCAAGCTTTGAGGTAATACCCGCTTTATTGTCAAGATGTCAGGTATATGTTTTAAATGCTTTCACTAGAGAAGATCTTGAATCCTTGTTAGATAGAGCTATTAAGACAGATACTATATTAAAAACCAAAAACATTGAATTAAAAGAAACCGAAGCTCTCTTGAGACTTTCTGGTGGTGATGGAAGAAAGCTACTAAACATTTTCGAATTAGTCATCAACGCATCAGACAGTTCTATTGAATCAGCTTCTATTGAAATTACGAATGAAAAAGTAATGCAATTGGTTCAAAAAAACACTGTGTTATATGATAAAACTGGTGAACAACATTACGACATTGTTTCAGCTTTTATTAAATCTATTAGAGGCAGCGACCCAAATGGGGCAGTGTATTGGTTAGCCAGAATGATTGAAGGAGGTGAAGATGTAAAATTCATCGCTAGGAGAATGCTTATATTAGCTAGTGAAGACATTGGAAATGCTAATCCAACAGCTTTAATTATGGCAAACAATACTTTTCAAGCTGTTACTACAATTGGCTATCCAGAGAGCCGAATAATCTTAAGTCAATGCGCTATTTATTTAGCTACTTCCGCAAAAAGCAATGCAAGTTATATCGCTATTGGAAAAGCACAGCAAATAGTAAAACAAACTGGTGATTTACCAGTTCCTTTACACTTAAGAAACGCTCCAACAAAACTCATGAAAGAATTAGGTTATGGAGAAGAATACAAATATTCACACGATTATGCTAACAACTTTGCAGAGCAAGAATTCTTACCAACAGAAATTTCAGAAACACGTTTTTTTGAACCTGGTGAAAATGCCAGAGAAAAAGAATTAAGACAGTTTTTGAGAAATAGGTGGAAAGATAAATATGATTACTAGTAATTACAATTTAATATCCAGTTTTTCTGAAGCTGTTTTGTCTCCATCAATATATTCAAAAAACCAATTATTTTCTTTAGAAACTACTATTCCATTACTACCACTATATATCGACAAAAAAACGTTTGGATTAGATGTTCTATAAAGCAAAAGCTCCTTTTGGTTTGTTTTATTTAGAACTCTAACATAAGACTCATTGATCTCTTTTTTAACAACTTCAACAGAAACATTTTCTACATCTCTATTTTTTATTTTCTCATCAGCCTCTTCATCAAAATAGGTTTTTCCTGAATATCTATAATTCGCTTTAGAAAAAGTTGACAAAGTTTTTAATAGTACTTGATTATAAGCCTTTGCAAACACCTTCTCTCTTGTTTCTGCTAAATCTGTCGCAAATAAAAGTTTACCCTTACAATCCCTAAATTCAACTTTAAGCTTAGTCACAAAAGTGGTGTTTTCTTCGATAGCTTTCACAACCAATTTATTACAATTATAATCCATGAATCCTTCTGGTAAATCATCAGAAGTTAAATAAACCTCAAACCCTTTTTGTTGTAAAAAAGTTTTGATTGTAGAGTTTATTCTATATTGATTATCTTCTTTTTGAAAATCGAATCTAGCAGGAATGATTGCCATATTATAATCATTTAAAGAAGATTGTGATGATGCTATAAGTGACAAAAGCATTACAAGTAAAAAAATTATTTTTTTCATTATTAAAACAGTTTTTTAAGTTCGACCAAGTTAGTGATTTGATTAATGTCTTTTGAAACATTTACTTTTTCAGAGTTAAAAAAAATTGATTGCATTCCAAAATTAATTGCTCCTGCAACATCTGCATCTAAGCAATCCCCTATCATAACACTTTCTTCTTTTTGAGCACTAGCTTTTGACAAAGCATGGTCAAAAATCCCAGAATGTGGTTTTTTTACTCCTGCCATTTCCGAATTAGTTACAGTATCAAAAAAATGATGAATTCCAGAATTATTTAGTTTTTTGAACTGTACTTCAGCAAAACCATTTGTTATAATATGTAATTTATATTTTCTGTGAAGATATTCAAGAGTTTCAACACAGCCTTCAAATAAATGATTGCTATTAGGCAAATGCAAAATATAATCTTCTGAAATTTTATTAATCATTCCATCTGAAACAGAAATATTCAAAGCATCAAACGAATCTTTGAGTCTTTTATACCTCAACTCATCATGAGTTATTAAATTATTTTGATATAACTTCCAGCAAGCTTGATTGATTGGAGCATATATCTTAACAAAGTCACCAAGATTAATTTCTGGTAATACTTCTGCAAAAATTGCTGCAAAAGCTTTTTCAGAATTTTTGTCAAAATCCCAAAGCGTATGATCTAAATCAAAAAATATATGGTTTATTTTTGAATACATGTCTTAATTTCCTTTAACAATCACAGCGTCCTCAATATTATACATCCAGTTATCAGGGTCATTTTCATTGACTTTCATAATTCCTTCAAGAGTTACATATTGGTCTGTACGTAATTTAAGTTTACCTGCTTTAAACTTAATTCCCATTATAGTTTCGGGTCCTGCTTTTCCACAGAAAAAACATGAAGCAAAAACATTTTTACTCAATGCATAATTCACATTATCTATAGGCACTATAAAGCCCGACATAAAAATGCGTTTGTTATGGTATTTTTTCACTTCGGGACTAATTACTGGAAAATCAATGTTTCCGTAATCTTTATGTTGCTTTTTAATAAATTTTATTTGTCCTAACTTCTTCCAACTTAAAGTATCTGAAACTATTGTCTTTTGAGTTTTCTCTTTGATAAAATCTGATTTTTGAAAACCCATTAGTGCAAAAACTAGCACTACAATTATAATTTTTATTTTATCCATTTGCTAATGTCTTTGATATATTCATTCTGTATGCCTTAATTGCTGGAATAACGGCAGCTATAACACCTACAATTAAAGTACTTAAAATTAAATAACCTTCTTTATCCCAAATAACTTCGGCGGGATTAAATTCTATCTTAAATTCTTCTGTAGCTGTATTAGAAATCCAACCCAAAGCTATTCTTCCAAGAATTGTTCCAAAAAAGAATCCTACTACACACAAAAATAAACTTTCTGCAATCACTAATGAAAGAATTTGAATTCGTGAAGCTCCGTGCAAACGCATTAAAGCAAACTCATATTCTCTTTCTTTTAATCGATTAAACAAAGCAATAAATATACTTACTCCAGAAATAAGCATAATCCCGTAAGCCATATATTCGAGTGTTTTTAATCCGATACCAAATAGTGTAAACAAACGATTAATCTCGATTGCTGGTGAAGCGGCCTGCATTTTTGTGTTTTGGGCAATAATTCTTGGCCAAGTCACAATCCCCATTTTATTTCTAAACTTCAATAGTACCGAAGTTATTTCTTTTGGCTCTTCCTGAACCTCTTCAGATTCATTATGAGAATGTCCATGCATAGCCCAAACACTTTCAATATTACTTAAAATCAAATTATCGATTACTTTTCCCGTTTGTGTAGTGATACCCGTAACTAAATATTGAAATTCTTCGTGTTTTTCCCCTTCTTTAGCACCTCCATGTGTACCGTTAAATTTATCTCCAATTCTAAGGTTAAGTTTTTGAGCTACATTATAACCAACTACAACTTGAAATTCCTTTTCGAAGATTTTCCCTTTCTCAATTTTACCATTAAATTTTTCTAAATAATCTTGTGTTGTTCCAACAATTTTATATCCCAAATAATTATCTCCGTAAGCCAAGGGAATTGCCGACTTTATAAAAGGATGTCGCATCCATACTCTTGCTGAGTCATAATTTATATTTCCAGTAGGAGCATCAACCTGATACACCGATGAAAGTACTAATTGCAAAGGACTTCCTTGTGCTCCTAAGACCAAATCAATATTATCGGCATTACTTGAAAACTGTTCTTCAAATTGTTTTTGCAAAAGAATCAACAATGTAATAATAGCAACACTAGAAGACAATAATAACACACTCAACAAAGTATTGAGAGGTTTAAACCAAATATTCTTCCATCCTAATTTTGCAATCATGACAATGAAATTTGGTTACTAAAACGTTGCTTTAATCTAGAGTCGTGAGTTACTATAATTAATGCTGTATTGTATTCTTTAGCTAAGTTTTCCAACAAAGTCGCTACTTTTAATGTATTTGCATCATCGAGGCTAGATGTTGGTTCGTCAGCTAATAAAACTTTAGGATTATTAATCAAGGCTCTAGCAATAGAAACTCGTTGTTGTTGACCAACACTTAATTGAGAAGGCAATTTATTTAAATGTTTTTCAAGATGCAGATGTTCCAAAAGTGATTTAGCTTTTTGCTTTTCTTTTTTTCCTGTTGCAAGCCAAGAAGCGAGCATAATATTTTCTAAAACAGAAATAGACTCGACAAAATGATTTTGCTGTAAAACAACACCAATATTTTTACCTCTAAAAGCATCCATTTGCTTTTCTGAAAATGGACTAATATTTATTCCATCAAAAATAACCTCTCCAGAAGAAGGCTTTAACAAACCTCCTAGAAGATGCAACAAAGTAGTTTTTCCTACTCCTGAATTTCCAGTAATTAAAACAGATTCAGAAGCATTACATACTATATCAGGAAACGTAAAATGCGTTTCGTTTCCGTAGGAAAAAGTAAGATTCTTAGTTACTATCATTTTTTACAGCATGCCTTCATCGGCGAAGCTAAAATAATTCTTTTCGGTGACAATAACGTGATCCAAAACTATAATATCAAGATGTTTTCCAGCTTCTTTAATTTTTTTTGTGATTTGGCAATCGGCCTCACTGGCTTGCAGTTTACCTGAAGGGTGATTATGAACTAAAATTATATTGGTTGCAAAATGCTCAAACGCTGTTTTAAAAATCAATCGAGAATCTACAACCGTACCTGTTATTCCTCCTTTGCTAATTTGAGTTTTGTAAATAACTTTATTGGAGTTATTAAGATACAATACCCAAAACTCTTCATGAGGAAGTTCACCAATTATTGGTTGCATGATTTCGAAAACTGCTTTACTGGAAGTTATTTTTTTTAATTCAGATGTAGCTTCACTTTGTCTTCGCTTTCCCAATTCCAAGGCAGCAGCTATAGAAATGGCTTTAGCCTCTCCTACTCCTTTAAATTGCATGAGTTGTTGCACCGATAACTTTCCAAGTTGATTAAGATTATTATTTGCAGATGCTAAAATACGCTGACACAATTGCACCGCACTTTCATTACGAGAACCTGAGCCTATAAGGATGGCTAGTAACTCAGAATCGGAAAGAGTAGTTTTTCCTTTAAGAAGAAATTTTTCACGCGGGCGATCATCTTCAGCCCACTGATTGATTGGCGTATACATATTTATTTGGCTTAAAATTTGATACAAAATAACAAAAATATATTTACCAGACATAAACATCAAAACCACTTCTATGAACAAGCATTTTATATTAGCTTATGCAAGCTTATTAATAGGCTGTAAAAATCATGACTCAGTTGCACAAACTCAGATCTCTCCAGTAATCAATACATCTATTGAAAAAATTGTCAATCCCGAGACATTTGCAGAAAAGTTATCAAATGCGGCATTATCAATAATCGATCCTACTATTGTATATACTCCAAACTATATTGGAATAACGTATCCAAATGGAGATGTACCACCAAAAACTGGAGTTTGTACTGACGTTGTTATTAGAGCTTATAGAAAATTGAATATAGACCTTCAAAAAGAAGTTCATGAAGACATGGTATCCAACTTCAGTTTATACCCTAATCTTAAAAAATGGGGATTAAAAACAACCGATACAAACATTGATCATAGAAGGGTTCCAAACTTGGAAGTATTTTTTGAAAGAAAGGGAGATAAATTACCTATTTCGCAAAGCCCAACAGATTATAAAACTGGTGATATTGTTACTTGGATGATAAATGATAAACTACCACATATTGGTATTGTAACACATATCAAGACAGAGGATGGAATAAGACCTATGATAGTTCACAACGTTGGTGCAGGACAAGTTTTAGAAGATTGCTTATTTAAGTATACTATTGTTGGTCATTTTAGGTATAAAAAATAAATCTTATTATTTAAAAAGAATAAAAATCAAAAATAAGACTATACAAAAATAAAACGCGAGTACTAAGAATAGAGAAACAAATGCTAAAAATCTATCTCCTAAATACCCATTCGTATCTGTAAGTTTAAACCAATATTCTTTTATTGATTTTGTTGGATTTATAATATTATCTAATAAAGCTAAAAAGTCTATAAAATCCATAATCTTCATTTTAAAATAAAACCTTTCAGAAATCTATTCTGAAAGGTTTTGTATGTATTTAATAATTTATTTGACTAATTAATCAATCCGTTTACCTCATCAAAATTTAATCCACCATAGTTTCCTGAACTCATTAAAAGTAATGCAGAATTATTTAAATCTGCACTGAATAAAAACTGTTTAAATTCTGCTGGATTAGTATAAATAACAAGATTGTCGCGCTTAAAAGCTTTAGCAATTTGCTCATAAGTCACTTCTTCCAATTGTTTGATTTTAACAGCATCTGGAGAATAGAAAACCACAGCTACATCTGCATGATCTAATGCTCCTTCATATTCTTTTAAAAATTCAGCATTCAAACTGCTGTAAGTGTGTAATTCTAGACAAGCTACTAAAGTTCTGTCAGGATACTGTTCTTTTACTGCTTTTGTAGTAGCAGCAACTTTACTTGGCGAATGCGCAAA
This sequence comes from Flavobacterium terrae, assembly GCF_900142035.1. Taxonomy (GTDB): domain Bacteria; phylum Bacteroidota; class Bacteroidia; order Flavobacteriales; family Flavobacteriaceae; genus Flavobacterium; species Flavobacterium terrae. The sequence goes on from NZ_FQZI01000004.1 coordinate 194,478, forward strand.
ATCTTTATATGCTACTTTATTACTGCTTTCTGCAATTTTCTCTAAACGTTTAGAAGCACCTTTAAAGCTTGCAATGGCTTCGTAAAAATCGGCTTCGTCGATTCCCATATTTTGACAAATCCATTTGGCTCCTGCAAGATTATTTAGATTATGTGCTCCAAAAACTTCAATAGGCATTGGTCCCTCTGGAGTTTCTAATAAAGTCACTCCATTTTGAACAGTATATTCAGGAGTATGATAAGGAATTTTACGAATAGGATTTTCGGCTTTTTCGGCAACACGTTTTACTTCAGGGTCATTTTCGTTATAAACTAAAATACCGCCATTAGTAATTTTTTTAATAAAAATTTCAAACTGTTCTACATAGTTTTCATAGGTTGGAAACACATTAATGTGATCCCAAGCAATCCCAGAAATCAAGGCAATATTAGGTTGATACAAATGGAATTTTGGACGACGATCCATTGGAGAAGATAAGTATTCATCCCCTTCAAGAACAATAAAATCATTATGTTCTGTAAGATGCACCATAGTATCAAAACCTTCCAACTGTGCTCCTACCATATAATCAACTTCTACATTATGATAATGCATCACATGAAGAATCATAGAGGTGATAGTGGTTTTACCATGCGAACCTCCTATTACTACACGAGTTTTATTTTTAGATTGTTCATATAAGAATTCTGGATACGAATAAATTTTAAGCCCCAATTCTTGAGCTTTTAACAGTTCAGGATTATCTGCTTTTGCATGCATACCTAGAATCACAGCTTCAATATCTGAAGTTATTTTTTCAGGAAACCAACCCATTTCTACAGGCAACAAACCTTTTTTCTCTAGTCTTGATTTTGAAGGTTCAAAAATAGCATCATCACTTCCTGTTACATGATATCCTTTACTGTGTAATGCTAATGCTAAATTGTGCATGGCTGCTCCGCCAATTGCTATGAAATGAGTTCTCATTGATATATTTTCTATTCTTTTAATTTTTAAATTCTGACTTTAATTCCTCTGCTTTTCCTTTATTTTTAATCTTGTTCAAATATAAATCATATAATTTTTCAAAAGTGGTTTTCGAATGGCCTATTTCGTGTGCTTTTACATAATTTATTTCTGCTTTGTCATATCGTTTATAATACAGATCAATATAGCCTTTCGCCAGATAGCCGTCAACTTTAGACAATTGCATTAATTCATTGGCATATCTTAAGGCCTTTTTTTCGCTCCCTCCAATGATTCCAGGCAATTCTACATATAAAACCACCAAGGCCCAACGTGAATTGATATGTTTTGGATCCAACTTTGCAGCTTTTACAAATGAACCCTCGATATCATCAAGCATGGTAAAGGCTTTTATTTTACTACTTTTTTGGGCTTTCATACCCAATGAACCACCATATCTAAACCAATACTCAGCATTTGATGGAAAAGCATTTTTAAGAATGGTAGAATATTTTATTGCATCGTCCCAATTTTTACTGTGATAGGCTATTTCTCCTAATTGGTCAATTGCTTTGTAGTTTTTGGGGTTATCTGAAATACATTTTTGCAGTAAAACTTGTGCTTCAGCATATTTTTTTTGTTTAAATAAAGCTTCACCAGTATCGCAATTGGTTTGAGACCAAAGAAGGACTGGGATAAATAGAAAAAAACTGATTATGTATTTCATTTTTCAAAAATAGAAAAAATTTGTTTGCGTTAGGGATGGAAGCAAACTACCATGTAGTGCGAACAGCCCGACGTTTTTTTATTAGCTGACTGAGGTTCTCGAAGTCAGCTAATAAAAAACGTAACGCCCAAAAATAAAAAATCCGAACTCATTTCTGAATTCGGATTCTTTATTAAATTGTAATAACTTATTTGATTAAAGTCATTTCGTCTACAATATTTTTAGCTCCTGAGAAATTCTCAATTACCCAAAGTACATAACGAATATCAACGTTGATAGTTCTTTGTAAGTTTTTGTCGAAAATTACGTCACCAGCCATGGCTTCGATATTTCCGTCGAAAGCTAAACCTATTAACTCACCTTTTCCATTTAATACTGGAGAACCTGAGTTACCACCTGTAATATCATTATCTGTCAAGAAGTTTACGTGCAATGAACCATCTTTATCTGCATAACGACCAAACTCTTTGTTCTTATTCATTTCTAGAACTCTTTCTGGTAAGTCAAACTCAGCATCACCTTTCTTATATTTTTTAACTTGACCGTCTAGAGTTGTATAGTTGTTGATTTTTGCATCATTACGCTTGTCAGCAGGTAAAGCACGAACTTTTCCATACGTTAAACGTAATGTTGAGTTAGCGTCTGGATATTTAATTGTTCCAATTTTAGACTCACGTAATCCTTCAACTAATTTACGGAATGAAGCTCCAAAATCATTTTGTGCTTTAGCAATTTCGTCAGATTTAGAATTATAATGATTTAATAATTCATTTGACAATTTCACTAAAGGATCATTTGCAATTGATGCTTCGTTTGGAGTGTCTAAAAATGCTTTAACTTTATCTAAAGATGTTAAAACACTTGAATCGAAAGCCGAATTTACAAAAGCTGTAAAGTCATTATTATTAGCTTTACCTATTTCAGCAACATAAGGAGAAATTGCATATCCTGTAGATTTTGTAGCATATAAATTCAATTGAGCAGCTAAGATGTCTTTCTCTGCTGGAATGTGAACTTCTTTGAAAAATTCAGTTGCCATTTCAGATATAGCTTTAGCCATTTGAACACGTTTTTCAGCATCAGCTTTAGCATAATTGTCTAGCTGTCTTCCTAAACTTCTTGAAATTGTTCCGTAAGCGCTAGTTCTTAACAATTGCATCAAGTAGTTATCGTGACGTGATTTCTCATTTGTTAATTTGTAATAGTTGTTAATAGTAGCAACTACATTACCATATTTTTCTTTGTTTTCTGGTTTGTTAGCCCATTTGTCAAATTTAGCTTCTTGAGCCGCTTTTGTTTTTGCTGTTCCAAACTTTGTTAAAGCGTCAATCATTCCTTGACGGTTTTTCCAGTAGTTAGCTACACCAGCAAATTTTGAGGCATAAACTAAGTTTAAAGCATCGCTTTGAACCATGTATTTTTTCATCTGGTCCATACCAACTTTTGAACCTTCAACCCATGCAGGATATGCATATTTTACATTTTGATCGATTCCTGATGCTGGCATCCAACGGTTTGTACGCCCCGGATAACCTAAGATCATTGCATAATCGTTTTCTTTAACACCTCCAATGTTTACTGGTAAATAGTGCTTAGGTTTTAAAGGCACATTTTCTTGTGAATAATCTGCTGGATTTCCGTTAGCGTCTCCATAAACACGGAACATTGAGAAATCTGCAGTATGACGAGGCCACTCCCAGTTGTCTGTATCTCCACCAAATTTACCTAAGCTTTCTGGTGGTGTTCCCACTAAACGTACATCTTTATAATCTTGATAAACGAAATAGTAGTATTCATTTCCTTGGAAAAATGAACGAACTGAAACAGTATATTTTCCACCTTCGTTGTTTTCTTTTTCAATTTTTGCAATTTCAGCATTGATAGCTTTTTCACGTTCTGCTTCAGTCATTTTATCATTAACTACTGATAAAATTCTTTTAGAAACATCATCCATACGAACAAAGAAACGAACAAATAAACTTGAAGGCTTAATTTCGTCTTTTCTATCTTTTGCCCAAAAACCATTTTTTAAGTGATTCTTTTCAGCAGTTGATAATTCAGCAATTGCATCATATCCACAGTGGTGGTTTGTTAACACCAATCCGTCTTTAGAAATAATTTCTGCTGTACAACCTCCATTAAATTGAACAATTGCATCTTTTAAACTGTGATTGTTAATACTGTAAATTTCTTCAGCAGTTAACTGCAATCCCATTTTTTGCATATCTCTGTGATTTAAACGTTCAATGAACATCAAAAACCACATTCCCTCGTCTGCTTTAACACTTGTTGGCACAAGCATGATAGCAGTGATTAGAGATAAAATTAATTTTTTCATAACATATTTATTTTTAGTGGTGCGAATATACCTTTTTTTAATAATTGCTTAAAATCTAGCGAAAAAGAATATCTTTTTATTAAGAAAATTTTAACTTTTTAAGGATTATTACTTTAAAAAAAACTTTCAATAAATCTCGTTCTTATTTTTTTTACTTAACTTTAAGAAATAACTTTTAACTAAAAAAAACTATGGGATTATTTTCATTTATCAAAGGAGCTGGAAAAAAATTGTTTGGTTCTAAAGAAGAAGCTGCGCCCGCAGAAGAAAAATCACAATTAAAAGCGAGTGCTTTATTAGCTCATGTTCAAGCTTTAGGATTGCCATTTAATACACTTAAAGTAGTTGTAAATGCAGACGACTCTGTGGTTGTTTCAGGGGAGGTTAATCAACAAGCCGATTCTGAAAAAATTGTTTTAGCTCTAGGAAATGTTGAAGGAGTTGAAACCGTTGACAATCAAATGACGGTTGCCACACCTGCTCCAGAAGCACAATATCATACAGTTGTTGAAGGTGATTGGTTATCAAAAATTGCTGCCAAGTACTATGGAGATGCTATGAAATATGATATTATTTTTGAAGCAAATAAACCTATGTTAAAAGACCCTGATGAAATTTATCCTGGCCAAGTTCTAAGAATTCCTAATATTCAAGGATAATAAAATAAAAAATCCCTCAAATGAGGGATTTTTTATACTTCAATATTTAACATTTGCCAAAGCTTATCTTTTAATTCAGTTAAACCTTGTTGAGCGACTGATGAGATAAACAAATATGGTATTCCTTTTAATTCTTTGTCTAATTGCTTTTTCATTTCAGATTTTAATTCATCATCCAGCATATCACATTTTGAAATCACAAGCAGCCTATCCTTATCTAGCATTTCAGGATTATACCTTCTTAGTTCGTCTAACAAAATTTCATATTCCTTTTTAATATCCTTGGCATCTGCAGGAACCAAAAATAAAAGGGTTGAATTTCTTTCTATATGACGCAAAAAGTAATGTCCTAATCCTTTACCTTCAGCAGCACCTTCAATAATTCCAGGAATATCAGCGATTACAAACGATTGAAAATCTCTATAAGCAACAATTCCTAAATTAGGTTTTAAGGTTGTAAAAGGATAATCAGCAATTTTAGGTTTAGCAGAAGTCAATACAGACAACAATGTTGATTTTCCGGCATTTGGAAAACCTACAAGTCCAACATCGGCTAAAACTTTAAGTTCTAAAATGATATCTGCTTCAATAGGAGGCATTCCTGGTTGTGCATAACGAGGAGTTTGATTAGTAGAAGTTCTAAAATGCCAATTCCCTAAACCACCTTTTCCTCCTTCAACCAAAATTATTTCTTCACCATCTTCTGTAATTTCAAATAAAACTTCGTCAGTATCTTTATCTTTAACTACAGTTCCAAGTGGTACTTCTAAATATTTATCTTCTCCATCATGACCGGTACTTCTAGAGCTACCTCCATCACCACCATGGCCTGCCTTTACGTGTTTTGTAAATTTTAAATGAAATAATGTCCAAAGGTTTTTGTTTCCTTTTACAATAACGTGTCCACCACGACCTCCGTCTCCACCGTCTGGACCTCCTTTTTCGATAAACTTCTCTCTATGTAGATGCGATGAACCTTTTCCACCTTTTCCTGATGAAACATATATTTTTACGTAATCTACAAAATTCCCCTCTGTCATTTTTTCTTTTCTTTACAGAGCTTTGAATTCAAAATACCTGACTGCCACTGGCAGTCCTCCTCTTAATCTCAAATCCTCTGTCATTATTATCAATCATTTAGCATCAGAAAATAATTAACTAATGCTTTTATTTTTAATTTATTTCTTTCAACGAACGAACTAAGACCTTATCTATCTTAATACCATCCATATCGATAACTTCTAATTCCATTTTATTCCATACTAACTTCTCTCCTACTTTTGGAATATATGACAACTCAGTCATGATTAAACCACTTACCGTAGTAACATCATAATCATTAATCAAATCGTCCATATCAAAATAAGTTAAGAAATCGTGTAATGAATAATGCCCATCAACCAACCAACTCCCATCTTCTCTTGCTACTAACTGAAACTCTTCCTCGTAAAACTCAGCAGCATCTCCCACTAAAGCTTCAAGAATATCATTTAAGGTAATAATTCCTTGCACTACTCCATACTCATCAGTAACTAAAGCATAATGCACTTTTGTTTTTTTGAATACTTCCAGCGCTTTATAAGCAGATGTATGTTCAATAAAATAAACTGGTTCTTTAGCAATAACTCTTAAATCAAATTGATTTTTCTTTTCGAAATTGGTAAACAAATCTTTAAGAAACACAACCCCAACAACATTATCCAAATTATCTTCACATACAGGATAAATAGAATGCAATTCTTCTAAAACTTGAGACTTTATTGCGTCTAAATTATCTTCTAAAGACAAATACATTACCGATTTACGGTGTGTCATTAAAGAATTTACTTTTCTATCTCCAATATGGAAAACACGTTCCACAATATCTTGTTCAATTTCTTGAACTTCTCCTCCTTCGGTTCCTTCTTTAATAATGGCTTTGATTTCTTCTTCGGTTACTTTTCCATCTGCAGTAGGTTTTATTTTAAAAACATCTAAAATAAAATCTGTAGAAACAGTTAACAACCAAATAAAAGGTGCAGTGACTATCGAAATTACTTTCATTGGAACTGCCACAGCCTTAGCAATAGCCTCAGGATAATTCAATCCTATACGTTTAGGCAACAATTCACCTAATACCAATGAAAAGAAAGTTAAAATAACTACTACTGTACCTACCGATAAAGAATTTGAGTATGGTTTTGTAAGTTCAAATCCTTCGAAGAAAATACGAACATTTTCCGTTACTTTTTCTCCTGAATAGATACCTGTCAAAATACCAATAAGTGTTATCCCTATCTGAACAGTAGATAAAAACTTATTAGGCGAATTTGCTAATTCTAAAGCTGTTTTTGCACTCGTGTTGCCCTTTTTGGCAGCGGTTTCTAACCGGTTTTTTCTTGCTGATATGAGTGCGATTTCTGACATGGAAAAAATTCCGTTAAGTAAAATCAGCAAGAAGATTATGACTATTTCCAAATTTTAAAAATTTAGTTACAAATTATCAATTACAGTACTTAACCTTTCAGTAATTTCTGCAATAGACCCAATACCGTCAACGGCATAAAATTTATTTTGTTCTTTATAATAATTCATCAAAGGAGCTGTTTTTTCATTATACTCCTGGTAACGATTACGTATTTTTTCTTCGTCCTGATCATCAGGTCTTCCTGAAGTCTTTCCTCTTTCTAAAAGTCTTTTCACTAAGATCTCATCATCAGCTTCTAAAGCTATGGTAGCCGTAATTGACTGACTTTTGCTTTCTAAAAATACATCTAAAGCTTCGGCTTGAGAAATTGTTCTAGGAAATCCATCAAATAAAAAGCCATCAGAATCAGGGTTTTTATCTACTTCGCTTTGCAACATTTGGATAGTAACCTCATCAGGTACTAAATCCCCTTTATCCATGTAGGTTTTTGCTAACCTACCTAAATCAGTGTCATTTTTAATATTAAATCTAAAAATATCCCCTGTTGACAAATGAGTTAAATTGTACTTCCCTTTTAAAAATTCGGCTTGGGTTCCTTTACCTGCCCCAGGTTTCCCGAACAAAACTATATTAATCATTAAATTAAAAATTTATAAATGTGTTGTGTTATTTTAACTGATATACTTCTGAAAGGTTTCTACCTAAACCATCATAATCCAAACCAAAACCTACAATGAACTTATTTTCAATTTCGATACCAATATAATCAATTTTAATATCTTTTTTATAAGCTTCTGGTTTTAAAAATAGGGTAGCAAATTTTAATTGTTTTAAATTTTTATCTGCAAACAATTTTTGAAGTTCTTCGATTGTATTTCCTGTATCAACAATATCCTCAATTACCACAACGCTTCTACCAGTTAAATCTTGATTTAAACCAATTAACTGTTTTACTTCGTGAGTAGTTTGCATACCATCGTATGAAGCCATTTTAATAAAGCTTAATTCGCACGGATTTTTGTAATGTTTCATAAAATCTGAAACAACCATAAACGCTCCGTTTAAAACACCTATAAAAACAGGTACTTCGTTTTCAAAATCTTTCGAAATTTGAGTTGCCATCTTGGCAATTGCCTTATCTAATTCATCGGCAGAAATAAAAGGCACAAAATGCTTATCGTGAAGCTGAATTTCCATTTTTAAATTTAAAATAAAGGGCAAAGATAACAAAAGAGTTCAGTATCAGGAAAATTATTTATTTTTGAAATGATGGACATAGAATTTTATAAACAAATTGAAAAAAGTACCGCTCACAGAATGAGTAGAGAAATCAACCGTGATTTTATTTTTAAAAATCCTGATTTTTTAAATGATCTTATTCAAATTGCTTTTAACATTAAAGACAAAAACCATCACAAAGCCTGGTGGATTTTGGAATTAATTTTTGAAGAAAATCTTCATTTAATCACTCCATACCTAGACTCATTTTGCGATATCATTTCCAAACTAAAAGAAGATCCTGCAAAAAGACCTGCCTCTAAAATTTGTCTTTTTTTATCTGATTCTAAAAAATATTCTCTCACAGAAAAACAAGAAACAATAATCATTGAAACTTGTCTTGATTGGCTTATTCGCGATGAAAAAGTAGCTGCAAAGGCATATTCCATTAGAACTTTATACAATTTTGGAAAGAAATACGACTGGATTCATGCTGAATTGCTACAAATTGTACAACAAGATTATGCTCATCATTCTGCTGCTTATAAGGCCGTAGCAAAAGAAATATTAAGAAAGGTTAAACATTAAAATTATTGTTTTTACCATTTTTTTAAAAGCATTATCTTTGCGCAACAACAACACAACAACTACAATGAATTATTTTTCTTCCGATTTCAAATTAGGAATCCTTGGTGGAGGGCAATTAGGAAAAATGCTCCTTACCGAAACTCGAAAATTAGACATTCAAACTTATGTTTTAGATCCTAGTAAAGAAGCTCCTTGCCAATTTGGTGCTACTAAATTCTTTTTAGGTAGTTTGATGGATTACGACACCGTTTATCAGTTTGGAAAAATGGTCGATTTACTAACCATCGAAATCGAAAATGTAAACCTAGACGCTTTAGACACTCTAGAAGATGAAGGTTTAAAAATATATCCTTCTCCTAAAACATTACGCTTAATACAAAACAAAGGACGCCAAAAAGATTTTTATGTCGAGAATGACATTCCATCTTCAAAACACCAACGTTTTGTAGGTATCAATGAGTTGAAAAAAGCATTAGAAAAAGATGTACTTGAATTTCCTTTTGTATGGAAATCGGCACAATTTGGTTATGACGGAAACGGAGTAAAAATAGTTCGTTCTACCATTGATTTAGTAGGATTACCAGATGTAGAATGTATTGCAGAAGACATGATTCCTTTCAAAAATGAATTAGCCGTAATTGTATCGCGAAGCGTTTCTGGTGAAGTTAAAACCTATCCTGTTGTCGAAATGGAATTTCATCCAGAAGCAAATCAGGTTGAATATACCATTTGCCCTGCTAGAATTAATGAAACAGTAGCACAAAAAGCACAAAATGTAGCGCTACAAGTATCAGAAGCTTATAACCATATTGGCTTACTAGCTGTAGAAATGTTTCAGACTGAAGATGATGACATATTAGTAAACGAAGTAGCACCAAGACCCCACAATTCTGGACATTACAGCATTGAAGCAAGTTATACTTCGCAATTTGAACAACATATCCGTTCAATTTTAAATCTTCCCCTAGGAAGTACAGCTAGTAAAGTTGCTGGAATTATGGTAAATTTGGTTGGTGAAGAAGGTTTTTCTGGACCAGTTATTTATGAGAATATCGAAGAAATCATGAAAATCCCTGGAGTGACTCCACATATTTATGGAAAACGTGAGACCAGACCCTTCAGAAAAATGGGACACGTAACCATCATCAATGAAAACATGAAAGAAGCACGAAAAATTGCCGAAGAAGTAAAAAATAGTATTAGAGTAATAAGTCAAATTTAATTAATGATTAAAAAAGCCATTTTATATTCAAGTTATAATTCTTTTATATTGATGTCTGTTTTATCATTCATATCTTTATTATTACAAATGTTATATTATACACAAATCAAAGAATACCCAGAAATCAGAATAGGTTTTCCTTTAAATTTTTGGAATCTAAAATTTGATGACTCATATTATCAAAGTAACATTTGTCTTTCTGGTTTGATAATAAATTATTTTATTTTCTATTTAATCTCAATATTTATCTTTTTAATAAAAAAACATCTAGAAAAAAAGCATAATGAATAAAGTAGCTATAGTAATGGGAAGTGTTTCAGACATGCCAGTCATGCAAGAAGCCATCGATATATTGAAAAATTTCGGAATCGAAACAGAGGTTGACATTGTATCAGCACACAGAACTCCAGAAAAATTATTTGATTTCAGTAAAAATGCACACAATAGAGGTATTGCCGTAATTATTGCTGGAGCTGGTGGTGCCGCTCACTTACCGGGAATGGTTGCTAGTATGAGTCCGCTTCCTGTAATTGGCGTACCAGTCAAATCGAGTAATTCTATTGATGGTTGGGATTCTGTTTTGTCTATTCTTCAAATGCCTGGAGGTGTTCCAGTTGCTACTGTCGCTTTAAACGGAGCAAAAAATGCAGGAATACTTGCCGCTCAAATAATTGGCTCAAGCAACAAAACTGTTTTAGATAAAATAATTGAGTACAAAGAAGGATTAAAACAAGTAGTTTTAGATGCTTCTGCTAATTTAAATAAATAAAAAAAGCCCCAGAATGTGGTATTTTGGAGCTTTTAAGTAACACAAACATAAATACTGATTGGGTTAAATCAATATCTAAACGGTATATATCTAGTTTGATATTTTTCTGATTTTCAGTGCCAAATATAAAATACCTTTCGGTATAGAACAAATAAAATCGATGAAATACACTTTGTTATGAATATTCTTATTAAACATTTTAACACTAAACACAACACAGCTCCTTTTTCACAAATTAAATTAAGTGACTATTTACCTGCTGTAAAAGAAGGAATTTCAGAAACAAAAAAAGAAATAGACGAAATCGTTAATAATTCTGATGCTCCAACATTTGCCAACACGATTGAAGCTCTTGAATTTAGTGGTACACAACTAGATCGAGTAACTACTATTTTCTTTAACTTAAACTCGGCAGAAACCAGTGAAGAAATGCAGAAACTAGCACAGGAAATATCACCTATGCTAACAGAACTGTCAAACGACATTACTCTGAATGCAAATTTATTTCAACGAATTAAAGCTGTTTATGACCAAAGAGAGTCTTTAAACCTAACAACAGAACAAGCAACATTATTAGACAAAAAATACAAAGGTTTTTCTAGAAATGGTGCTTTACTTGCCGAAGATAAAAAATCACGCTTAAGAGAAATCGATGCTGAATTAGCCAAACTAAAATTAACTTTTGGTGAAAATGTATTGGCCGAAACTAACAATTACGAACTACATATCACTAACGAAAGTGATCTAAAAGGCTTACCCGAAGATACAATAGAAACAGCAAGATCGTTAGCAAAAAGCAAAGACAAAGAAGGATGGATTTTTACTCTTGATGTTCCTAGCTACTCTCCTTTTGTAACTTACGCCGACAATAGAGAATTACGCAAAGAAATAGCAATAGCATATGGTAAAAAAGCCTTTCAAAGCAACGAATTTGACAATCAAGAAAACGTAAAAAAAATTGTAGCGCTGAGACATGAAAGAGCTCAATTATTAGGATACGAGTCACACTCACACTTTGTATTAGAAGAACGTATGGCGCAAAATCCAGATAAAGTAAAATCTTTCTTGAATGATTTATTGGGAAAAGCTAAACCTGCAGCCGAAAGAGAATTCAGTCAATTGACTGCTTTTGCAAAGAAACTAGACAATCTTGATCAATTGGAAAAATGGGATGGTGCGTATTATTCTGAGAAACTAAAACAAGAATTATTCAATCTAGATGATGAAAAATTAAAACCTTATTTCAAATTACAAAACGTTCAAGAAGGTGCTTTTGAAGTTGCCAAACGTTTATTTGGATTGACTTTCACAGAAGTTTTTGACATTGATAAATACCATGAAGATGTTCATACTTTTGAAGTAAATGATGCTAATGGGAACTTGGTCGCTATCTTCTACTCTGACTTCTTCCCGCGAAAAGGAAAACGAAATGGTGCTTGGATGACGTCTTTCAAACCTCAATATATTAAGGAAGGTATTAATGAAAGACCACACGTTTCTATTGTTTGCAATTTCACTAAACCCACTGAAACAAAACCATCACTTTTAACTTTTAATGAAGTGACGACTTTATTTCACGAATTTGGACATGCATTGCATGGCATGTTAGCCAATACAACTTATCCAAGTTTATCGGGCACTTCAGTATATTGGGACTTTGTTGAATTACCAAGCCAAGTAATGGAAAACTGGTGTTATGAACCTGAAGCTTTAGCCATTTTTGCTAAACACTATGAAACCGGAGAAATCATTCCGCAGGAATATGTAGATAAAATTAAAGAAAGTGCTTCTTTCCTTGAAGGTATTGCTACTTTACGCCAATTAAGCTTTGGTTTATTAGACATGGAATATCACGGTAAACCAGTTGTAGTTGATAATGTAAAAACTTTCGAGAAAACAGCAATGGAACCTACCGCTTTATATCCAGATGTTGCTGAGAACTGTATGAGTGTTTCTTTTTCTCATATTTTTCAAGGTGGTTATTCTTCTGGCTATTATAGTTATAAATGGGCCGAAGTTCTAGATGCTGATGCTTTTGCTTATTTCCAAGAAAAAGGAATCTTTAATAAAGAAGTTGCTGCCAAATTCAAAGACAATGTATTGTCTCAAGGTGGTACAGAACACCCAATGACTTTGTATAAAAAATTTAGAGGACAAGAACCTAAACCAGAGGCGTTGTTGAAAAGAGCGGGATTGATATAAAATATATGAAAGTAATTTTAAGCTTAATTTTTGTAGTCCTTTTCATTTTAGGTTGTACTTCAAATAAAGAAGTTAAAACTGAAAATATTGAAACATTTAGTGAACCTAAAAATATTGTTACCTATGTTGGCAAGAATTATTTCAATTTTGACAATGTAGAGTTATTTAATATTGATATTGATGAGGAAAAAGTATTTGATTTATGGTCAAAAAAAGAAAGAACAAGAGATGAGGAAATTTTTATTGAAATTATTGGGAACCATGACATTCCAAAATCTATTTCCGATATTTCTTTTTTAACGAAAATAAAAAATCTAGGTTACAAAAAAACAACAATAAACGATTCTAAAAATGAAGAATTAAAAAACATTTTTAGATTTAAAAAAAACTCAATTATTGATTCGTTTGCTTGTCCTGCAATTTACAGAGACATTTTAGTATTTAAACTAAAAGAAAAAATTGTCGGAATTGCTAAAATATGTTTTAGTTGTAGGCATCATTATATTGTCGGAACAAAATTGAACACAGAGCAATTTGGACAAGGAGGAGATTACGAAAAACTCTATGAGATATTATATAATAAACAAATGCTTAATTAATTTAGAAACCGAAGTTATGTTCTTCGGTTTTCTTTTTTAAACAAACTTTCATTTTTTTTTGAAAGTTTAAAAACTTTGTTATACATTTGTCTCATGGATTTCAAAGAAGCAAAAAATAAATTCGTACAAACTTGGGGAGCTTTAGGTTCTCAATGGGGTATTAACAAAACCATGGCACAAATCCATGCTTTGTTAATGGTATCTAGCGAAGCGGTTTCTATGGAAGACATCATGGAAGAATTGCAAATTTCACGTGGTAATGCTAGTATGAATTTACGTGCATTGATGGATTGGGGAATTGTATACAAAGAATACAAAGCAGGTGAAAGACGTGAGTTTTTTACTGCCGAAAAAGATTTGGATGAATTGGCCGTAAAAATTTCTCGTGAACGTAGTAAAAGAGAAATTAAACCTGCGTTAAAAGTCTTGAAAGAAGTTTCATCTATCGATGCCAATGCATCAGCCGAAGAAAAACATTTTGTAGAACAAACTTCAAAACTATATGATTTTGTATTAAAAGCCGACAATGTATTGGATAAAATCACCGAGTACAAAGACAATTGGCTAGCACAAATTCTAATCAAATTCATGAAATAATTTTTTTTATTTAAAACTTTCAATTTTTTCTGAAAGTTTAATAAATACAGATACTATGAAAAACTTATTTAACTTAAACCTCTTTATTATAGGCGCACCTATCGTGATGTGCTTAATGGGTTTGCTGGATGAAAACTTCCTTTTATGGGGATTGCTTTCTACCATGCTCACAGGATTATTCCAAGTTGTATTTGGAATAGCAATGCTGATTGATGAACCAAAAAACAAACATCTTCAATTATACTTTTCGTGTGTTATTCTATTTTTTTGTATTTGGCTTACAAGTTTAAAATTTGGATACGTCAATTTTGGGAATACAGTATTATTTACTATACCCCCTTGTCTTGCCCTTTATCTTACAGTCATAATCTATAAAAAAATTGAAAAATGAACTTTCTAACCGCACAATGGAAAAACTTGATAATGGCAAACTATGTCATTAATCCGGAACATTTGAAAAAACACTTACCTACAGGTACCGAACTCGATTACTGGAATGGCAACTGTTATATAAGTTTAGTAGGATTTCTTTTTAAAGACACTAAAGTATTAGGCTTCAGGATACCAAGACATACTGATTTTGAAGAAGTTAATCTTCGATTTTATGTCAAACGTTTTGAAAATGGAGCATGGAAACGCGGTGTTGTTTTTATTCAGGAAATAGTTCCCAAACGCGCCATCACTTTTGTAGCCAATACCTTTTATAAAGAAAACTACAGAACACTTTTCATGCAGCATCAAAACGAACTAGAAGCCGAAGTTCTAAAAGTAGGTTATAGTTGGGAAAATCAAAAAAAGACAAATTATATCAGTGTGAACGCTTATGATTTCAAGAGTCCATTAGAAGAAGGTAGCGAAGCTGAATTCATTATGGAACACTATTTTGGGTATACCAAACACAATGAACATGAAACTTACGAATATGAAGTCAAACATCCTAAATGGGAACAATACTACATCAAAAACTTTGAGATCCAAGTAGATTTTGAAAATACCTACGGTAATGACTTTGCTTTTTTAAATGATGTAAAACCAGTATCTGTTTTTCTTGCCGAAGGTTCTGAAATTAAAGTACAGAATAAAAGAAAATTACCACATCATGACATTAGTTAATTACAACATCTTAGGTTATATAATTTTCCTATCAATAATCACTTTCATTATAGTTGTTGTTGGAAAGATATGCTATCGAAATGGTAACATTTATGTTTCAGAACTTATTCCTGAACATGCCGAATTGTGTCATCAAATAAACAAAACACTTTTGGTTGGTTATTATTTAGTAAATATTGGATATAGTTCAATGACTTTAATCTATTGGAAAGATATACTAACAATACAACAGCTCATCGAAACCATCTCAGTAAAAACATCAATCATTGCTTTTATACTTTGCTTTTTACATTATTCAAATATTTATATACTCACAAATTACATTCAAAAATTAATTAAATAAGATTATTATGGAAACTTCAAAAATTTTAATTGGTTATGCTATTTATTTACCTATTGCATTTTTACTAACATTTTATGTTTCAAAAACACTATTTAAAAATGGAAAAACATTTATGTTAGACATATTCAAAGGCAGAGAAGAAATTGCTTTTGCAACCAATAAACTATTCGAAACAGGTTTTTACTTGCTAAATCTAGGCTTTGCTTTAATGATACTAGAGTTAAATCTTTATGAAAACACTTATCAAAATCTTATTGAAGATTTAAGTTATAAAATAGGTGGCTTTTCTATTTATCTGGGAATTATGCTATTCTTTAACCTTTATTTATTCTTTAGAGGAAAAAGAAAAGCAAAAGAAAATCAAACTCCTGAATTAATTCCAGTAAATTAAAAGCAATCAACCACAGTTGTATAATCTTGTTATACAACTGTGGTAAAAATCATTCTAAAATGAAAAAAATAGTCATCGCTGCAGGAACAGGTTTTTTGGGCCAAGCCCTTATCCGTCATTTTAAACAAAATGCTAAAGAAATAGTAGTACTTACTCGTGGCAAAGAAAAGCAAGAGGGAAATATTAGTTATGTACATTGGAATGCAAAATCTTTGACTGGTTGGGAAGCTGCGCTTGAAAACGCCGATTTACTAATTAATCTCGCAGGAAAATCAGTAGACTGCAGATATAACGAAGCCAATAAAAGAGAGATTCTATTATCCAGAATTAACAGTACCAAAATTCTGAACAATGCTGTTTTACAATGCAAAAAACCACCCAAACATTGGTTAAACTCATCTACAGCTACTATTTACAGACATTCTGAAGACAAACAAATGGATGAATACACTGGAGAAATAGGAAATGATTTTTCCATGAATGTGGCACAAAGTTGGGAAAAAGCTTTCTTCAAAACCGAAACTCCAAACACTAAAAAAACAGCACTACGTACTTCAATAGTATTAGGGAAGAATGGTGGCGCATTTTTACCATTAAAAAATTTAACCCAAATGGGATTTGGTGGCAAACAGGGTAACGGCAAACAGTTTGTGAGCTGGATTCATGAAGACGATTTTGCAAAAGCTCTTGGATTTGTGTTTGAAAAGGAAATCACTGGAGTAATCAACATTGTCTCACCTACTCCAATTCAAAACAAAGCTTTCATGAAAGCTTTGCGTAAAGAATTGAAAATCCCATTTGGAACACCTGTAGGCAAACGATTATTAGAATTTGGCGCTAAAATTATAGGAACAGAAACCGAGCTTGTTTTAAAAAGCAGAAATGTTATTCCGAAACGTTTGCAAGAAAATGGCTTTACTTTTAAATATCAAACAATTGAATCAGCATTTAAAAATTTGTTACATGACTAACCTTCATTTTGAAACAATCACCAATACTGAGGTGGAACTAATTTTCAATTTGTCTAGAAATATAGATGCACACTTAGATTCTTTACATAAAACAAAGGAAAAAGCTATTTCAGGAAAAACACACGGTCTTATAGAACTTGGTGAAAAGGTTACCTGGGAGGGAAAACATTTTGGGCTGTATCTTACCCATGAAAGCACTATCACTCAAATGAGTAAATTTGAATCATTTACTGATGAAATGACAAAAGGTTGTTTCAAATCATTTATTCACCATCATAGATTTATACCTCAAAACACCTCAACCCTAATGATTGACGATATTTATTATGAAACTCCTTTTGGTATTTTAGGTAAATTCTTTGATAAACTTGTACTTAAAAGACATCTCAAAAAAATGATTCTTGAAAGAAACAAGTATTTAAAGCAGCAAGCGGAAAAAACAAAGCGATTGTAAACAACCGCTTTGAAATCCAATTATAATATAAAAACAATCTGAAAATTAAAGTCTTATAATTCCAATTACGTGTGGAGAACCATTTATTGGTTGGAATATTTCTACAATAGCCTCCCATACTACTAATGCTGGTGGCATACTTGCTGTACATTTAAAACGGTAATTAGTACCGGCTACTACTTGAGTTGAAACGGTGTTAGGAGTATATTTAACTCCAACAAAACCTTTCATTGCTTGATCAAATACTGCTTGATCTTGAGCTGTTAATGGATGATATGGAGACCATCCCCCTACTACAGTCTCTTTTTCGTTTAATGTGTTAGTTGACATGATTTAAATTTGTTTAATTGACCTCCTACTCATATGGCTTTTCAGATTCCGCCCTGTTTTTAAAGTTGTGTCAAACTCAACTTCGACGTCTATGTAATATTACTAAACAAACTTAAGAGGAATATACAGGACTAATAACCGTATAAATACCTGATTTTAAAAGTCTAACAAAAAAACATCACTAATAACCACCAAAAAACAGGTACACTCTCCACCCAAAAAGAAGTATAATATGATGATCGTTTGGGATGTGCAAACACAGTAAATAAAGCAATCAACAAAATCAAAATTAGATTAATCCAGAGTTGGACAACCTGAAAATCAGACTTCAAAAATTCTAAACAATAAAAAAGAACTAATAAAAAAATATTAACAAGTTTGGTTTTTTCAATACCCAGCTTCTGCGGAACAGTTTGTAACGAAATATCATCATGTTTCAAATCGATAATTTCAAAAATCAAAATCAATATAATTACCAATAAAAAACGTTGACAAAACTTCAACCATACGTCATGAGAAAGAGGTAAATGAGCATTAACTATGGGCAGAAAAAGTGTAACACCTGCCCAACAAAAAGCCACAATATAAATTTTAACACCTGCCCAATTTCGAGCATTCCCAATTTTAGGAAAAAAAGGCAAAGTGTACAACATGGTTAATCCAAGAAATCCAATACCAATTAGTTTCGTAATAGTCTCCAATTGAAAAAAGTAATATGTCGCTGCAATAAAAGACACTAAACTTAAGACTACAATTGCCTTTCTTTCATTTGTTATCTTAAGCTTTTTAGCTCGGACTAGCTCATCATATTTCACAAAATTATAACCTACAATTGTTCCAAAAAAAGCAAACAAAGCCATAGGCTCATCATAATCTATATGAAAAAAGTGGAAAGTCATGCGAACCAAGGCATATACAGCTAATGCTACATGAATACTTCCATGCAAATAAAAATCAAAGATTGCTTTAAGTAATCGCATACTTACAAAAGTAATCAATATGTTAATAAATAACATTTTTGGTTCATAATTTGATAAAAATTGCATTGTTTTTAACTTCAATTTTAAGATTATATAGTTATTTTTGTTCGCGTAAAAACACAACTTAATAATCATTTGAGTCACACTCAAATTCAACTACAAACAGTACAAAGACACTGATGAGAACAGATGCATTTGCTTTAAGACACATTGGTCCGAGAGAATCTGACCAACAACACATGTTCAAAACAATTGGCGTAAAAGATATGGACCAATTGCTTTACGAAACTTTTCCAGACGGAATCCGTTTAAAAGAAGATATCAAACTTGATCCTGCCATGACTGAATATGAGTATTTAACTCACATCACTCAGTTAGGTGCAAAAAATAAAGTATTCAAATCATATATTGGTTTAGGATACCACCCAGCAGTTGTTCCACCGGTAATTCAAAGAAACATTTTTGAAAATCCAGGATGGTATACTGCTTATACACCTTACCAAGCTGAAATTGCGCAAGGCCGTTTAGAAGCTTTATTGAATTTCCAAACTACAATCATTGAATTGACAGGAATGGAAATCGCTAACGCATCATTACTTGATGAAGGAACTGCTGCTGCAGAAGCAATGGCCTTACTTTTTGACGTAAGAACACGTGACCAAAAGAAAAATAATGTAAGTAAGTTTTTCGTTTCTGAAGAAATTTTACCTCAAACGTTGTCAGTTTTACAAACTCGTTCGACTCCATTAAATATTGAGTTGGTTGTAGGTAATCATGAAACTTTTGATTTTTCAGCTGATTTCTTTGGTGCAATTTTACAATACCCAGGAAAATTTGGTCAAGTTCATGACTATTCTCAATTTATAGCTAAAGCAGCAGAAAACGAAATTAAAGTAGCTGTTGCTGCCGATATTCTATCGCTAGTAAAATTAACTTCTCCAGGCGAAATGGGAGCTGCTGTTGTGGTTGGTACGACACAACGTTTTGGTATTCCAATGGGATTTGGAGGACCTCACGCAGGATTCTTCGCAACGAAAGAAGAATACAAGCGTTCAATGCCAGGCCGTATCATTGGTGTTTCTATTGATGTAAACGGCAACCGTGCTTTACGTATGGCATTAGGTACTCGTGAGCAACACATCAAACGTGAAAAAGCAACTTCAAACATTTGTACAGCTCAGGTGTTATTAGCAGTTATGGCGGGTATGTATGCTGTATATCACGGACCAAAAGGATTACAATACATTGCTAATAAAGTTCACGCTTCGGCAGTAACTACAGCAAAAGCATTGGCTTCTTTAGGAATCAACCAAGTGAACTCTGCTTTTTTTGATACGCTTTTAGTAAAAGCTGATGCGGAAAAAGTAAAAACGATTGCTGAGAAGAACGAATTCAACTTCTTCTACCCTAACAAAGACTGTGTTTCGATTTCTTTCAACGAAACGACTTCTATTGCAGACATTAATACTATTGTTGCTATTTTTTCTGAAGCAGCAGGTAAATCGGCAGTTCATGTTTCTGAATTAGCTACTGAAAATAATATTCAAAACAACTTAGTAAGAACTTCAAGTTTCTTACAACACGACGTATTCAATAACCACCATTCGGAAAGTCAGTTGATGCGTTATATCAAAAAATTAGAACGTAAAGATTTATCATTAAATCACTCAATGATTTCGTTAGGTTCTTGTACGATGAAATTGAACGCGGCAGCAGAAATGTTACCATTGTCAATGCCAAATTGGAATAGTATTCACCCATTTGCTCCAGCTGATCAAGCACAAGGTTATATGACCATGTTGAAAAAATTAGAGCAGCAATTGAATGTAGTAACTGGTTTTAAAGGAACTTCATTACAACCCAACTCGGGAGCACAAGGAGAATATGCTGGTTTAATGGCTATTCGTGCGTATCATATTTCACGTGGTGAAGGTCACCGTAACGTATGTTTAATTCCATCATCAGCTCACGGAACCAATCCAGCTTCTGCAGCGATGGCAGGAATGAAAATCATCGTTACTAAAACGACTCCTGAAGGAAACATTGATGTTGAAGATTTAAGAGCAAGAGCTATAGAACACAAAGACGATCTATCTTGTTTAATGGTAACGTACCCTTCTACTCACGGTGTTTACGAATCTTCTATTATTGAAATTACACAATTAATCCACGATAACGGCGGATTAGTATATATGGATGGAGCTAACATGAATGCCCAGGTAGGCTTAACAAATCCTGCTAGAATTGGTGCTGATGTTTGTCACTTGAACTTACACAAAACGTTTGCTATTCCTCACGGTGGTGGTGGACCTGGTGTTGGACCAATTTGTGTGAACGAAAAATTAGTGGACTTCTTACCTACTAACCCAGTAGTTGCAACTGGCGGAAAAGACGCCATTTCAGCTATATCTGCTGCGCCTTACGGATCAGCATTGGTATGTTTGATTTCTTATGGTTATATTACCATGTTAGGTGCCGAAGGATTACGTTCTTCAACAGAGCACGCGATTTTAAATGCAAACTACATGAAAGCACGTTTAGAAGAACATTACCCAGTTTTATATTCTGGTGAAATGGGACGTGCAGCTCACGAAATGATTTTAGATTGTCGTGAGTTCAAACAAAATGGAATTGAAGTGGGTGATATCGCAAAACGTTTAATGGATTATGGTTTCCACGCACCAACGGTTTCTTTCCCTGTAGCTGGAACGTTAATGGTTGAACCAACAGAATCTGAAGATTTAGCTGAATTAGATCGTTTTTGTGACGCTATGATTTCTATCAGAAAAGAAATTGCTGAAGCTACTGCAGATAATCCTAACAACCCATTAAAAAATGCTCCGCATACTTTGAGTATGTTAACAGCAGATTCTTGGGATTTACCATATTCAAGAGAAAAAGCAGCGTATCCATTAGAATACATTGCTGACAATAAATTCTGGCCTTCGGTACGTCGTGTAGATGACGCCTATGGAGACAGAAACCTAGTTTGTTCATGTGCTCCTATCGAGGCATACATGGAACACTAAAATTAAACTAATATCAAAAACCCTTTCAATATCGAAAGGGTTTTTATTTCATTACAATTTATGAAAGACATAGAAAATCAAGAAGATTTATACTTACTAGTAGATGAGTTTTATAAAAAACTGTTGGCCGACCCAAGCATCAGCTATATCTTTACTGATGTGGTTAAAATTAAAATCCTAGAACACTTACCCATCTTGGTTACTTTTTGGTCACAAGCCATTCTAGGTACTGGTGGTTACACTAAAAACCTAACTGAAATCCATTTAGACATAGACAAAAAAGAGCACCTTACACCAGAATTATTCAATATTTGGTTAGGACATTTCAATACCACTGTTGATGAATTATTTGCAGGACAAAAAGCAGAACAAATCAAAACACAAGCATTGAGCATTGCGACCATTATGCAAATCAAAATCATAAATAACAAAAAAGGCTAACCTGTGGTTAGCCTTTTTATTACTCTTTAATTAATTTCTTTATCATTTTCTGTTCACCAGAAATAATTTCTATTGTATAATATCCTTTAGCGAGTTTCTCAAGATTAAGTTCCTTCACAAAGCCACTAACTTGTAAAACTGATTTTCCTGAAACATCATAAACCTCAACTTTATCAACTATTGTATTATCTGCATAGGAAAAACTCAATACATCACTAACAGGGTTTGGATATAATTTAAAATCATTGAATTGATAAGTATAAGCATCTAGAGTAGCTTGTGACAACTTTACCACATAAACATCGTTACCCGTTGTACTATTATTGGCCACTGTGCCATTTGAAAAAGGATTGATCGCAAAATTTCCACTAGCAGAGTAACCCGTTATAAAAACATTATAATTATTATCTACAGAAATTCCCCAAGCATCCTCGTTGTCCATAGACCTCTGGCTTCCACCCCAAAGAAAAATACCTGAATCATCATAGCTTGCCGCGTAAGCATCTTTTGCCCCAAAACTAGAAATAGAAGAACTTGAAGTTGGATTCAAATATACTAAACTCGTAAAAGTTCCTGTAGTATAAACTCTTTCTGGATTTCCTTTTACGGCAATACAAGTTCCTCTATTATCAGAGCCAGTAGTTCCTCTAATTTGTTTTACCCAAACAAAAGCCGACGTTGAAGTATACTTTGCTATATAAGAATCGACCGTTCCAGTTCTATTTAAAACATCACCTCCTCCAGAACCAGTTGTATTAAAATCAGCTTGAGATCCTGAAAAAAAACCAGTTATATAAATATTATTATTAGCAGAAGCTACATCATAAACTCCATCATTTGAAGCAGAACCTAATGATCTCGCCCAAGAAAAATCACCATTAGAAGCCTCTAATACTTGAATAAAACCAGTGGTGTTTGTATTGTTATTACTGTATATTAAGTTACTAGCAGGACCTGGATTAAAATCAACAGATGTTCCAATAAATGTTCCAACAGTAACTACTTTGTTATCATCTGTTAGAGCAACACCATAAGGAATTTCGTCATAACCTGCTCCTGTGGTGTTTGACCAGATTCTTTCCCCATTGCTATTGTATTTGGCTACAAAAAAGTCATAATTTGCTGTAGCACCACTTCTGGTTAAAGATGTCCAAGTACTATTCAATCCTCCTAAGGTTGCCGATGCTGTATTAAAAAAACCTGTTGTATAAATATTTCCTGAAGCATCTGTAACAAGACCTAAAAAGCCTTCTGTACCACCACCAGAAAGATCTAAAACCCATTGCAAAGTTCCTGATGCATCCATTTTTAACAAAAACCCATCATAACCACCATTACTTGAAAAACCTCCATAACCTGTAAAAGTCACACTATTTTGATAACGTCCTCCTACGTAGATATTATCTGAATTATCAACAGTTATACGTTGCCCAAAATCAATACCAGTTCCTCCATACGTTTTTACCCAACCAAACACACCCGATGCATCTAATTTTAAAATAAATATGTCCCTACCACCCGTTGCATTTGCGGTTTGATTGAATGTTCCTACTCCGGGATCAAAATCTACTGTTCCAGAATATTCTCCAGTCAAATAAACATTTCCGTTAGCATCTGTTGCATTATCATACACATATAAATTTTGATTGTTACCTATCATTTTACCCCATTCATAATTAGGGGTTTGTGCGTTAACTTCAACAAAAACTAATAAAATTAAAAAGAGTAGTTTATTTCCCATAATCATTGTGTTTTTTAGAATTTGACTACTAAAATAGACCTAAGTACTATCATTACTCAGTCAGAACTTCTGAACGTACCTTTTTAACTTCTAAAAAGAAAAGCGACTCTATAGAGTCGCCTTTAAAACTTAGTATAAACTTATTTCTTAATGAATTGATGGTTCAAATACTCACCGTTAGTAGCTATTATTTTAAGTATATAAATTCCTTGAGACAGCGAAGAAACATTTACTGAATTATTAAAAAACTGAATGTTAATTTCTTGACCAGTATAGTTGTATAATTTCACTTCTTTAATTTCATTTTCAGACTCTATCTTTAAAACATCAGTTACAGGGTTTGGATAAACTCTTACCGTTTTCGAAATATCAAAACTAGAATTTGATAAACTTTGCTGACTCAATTTAGTTATAAAAATATCATTACTTCCATTTACATTTCCAGTAACCAACTGATCTCCCGCATAAGGCAGTGGATTCAAATCAATTTGCGTTGCATTAAAATAACCTGACAACAAAATATTATAATTATCATCTACATTTATACCCCAAGCATCGTCGTTATTATTGCTATTCGTAAAAGAAGCTCCCCAAGAATAATTGCCATTTGTATCTAGTCTAGCCACAAAAACATCACTAGTACCAGCAGTACTGCCATGGTTAGGAACACTTACCGTTGCTGCAGAAGGATCCAAATCTAAACCACCAAAACTATTGTAAGTTCCTACCACATAAACATTCCCTAAATTATCAACATCAATTCCACTGCCTTGTTCATTTGTTCCAGAACCAATACCTTGAAATGACTTAACCCATTGGTAATTACCTGCAATATCATATTTTGCCACAAACGCATCAAATCCAGAACCACCATTTGAATTTGCTATAACCCCTGGGCTAAAATTGCCTGAAGTACCTGCAAACCTTCCAGTAACAAATACATTATTCGCACTATCAAATGTTGCATCATAAGAAGCACATGCCGCTGTAGAATTTCCAAAAGCTTTCGCAAAAATAAATCCTGCAGACGAATCTATTACATATAATAAACCAGAGTCTGCATTTCCTACCGAACTTAAATTATAAATGGTTGAACCAGCAGTATCAAAATCAATTATTCCTCTAAAATAACCTGTAACTACAAGCTTAGTATCATCATCTGATAATTTTACACTATACCCAACATCATTGGAATTACTTCCAAATTTATGAGCCCACAATGTTGCTCCAGTGCTTGATAACTTCACAATTAAAAAATCATAAAATCCTTGTGCCGCATTTCCATAATTTGAAACCACTCCGGGACCTAATTCTGCTACACCACCATTATAACTTGCCGTTGCATATACATTTCCAACACTGTCTACATCGAGACCTAAAAAGAAATCTATTCCTGTACTTGACAATTTTTTATACCAAACTGGTGTCCCATCATCATCCATCTTCAACAAAAATCCATCATAATCTCCCATACTAGTTGTTGAACCCGCTGGTGCAAATGAAATTGAATTTTGAAATCTTCCGCTTACATAAACATTTTGAAAATTATCTACTACAATTCTCGATATTAAATCAATACCTGAACCTCCAAAAGTCTTTACCCAAATAAAATTTCCTTGAGAATCTAGCTTTAAAACAAAAGAATCCTGTTGACCAGCTGACGTTCTATTTTGCACTCCAGTTGCATCTGGATCAAAATCAATGGTTCCAACAAAATCCCCCACAACATATGCATTACCACTTGAATCGAATGCATTATCCCAAACTCTGATATCGTTTGTCCCTCCTATATGTTTTCCCCATTCAAATGCTGGTACTTGAGCAAAAATTGGCAAACTTAAAATTGAGGTAAAAAGAAATAGTAATACTTTTTTCATGTCTGACTTAATTTAGAATTTAAGACTAAATTAAGCTTGACCTATTTTTTAATTAATGAACAACTTCTGAATGAACTTTATCAACTTCTAAATAGACACTACATTAGCATTTCTAATATTTTATTCAGCTCTTCTTTTTTGTCTTTAGACACAGGAATTAGCGCATTATTTTCGAGTTCAATAGACGTCCCATCCTTTTTCACAATTCGTTGAAGGTATTTTAAATTCACTAAATAGGAACGATGCGATTTATAAAACATTTCACGATTTTCGAGCATATCAGTAAAATACTTGAGTGGTTTACTAATCAATATTTTTTTGCCGCTTGTTAAATAAAACTGCGTGTACATACTTTCAGCCTGTAAAAAATAAATATCATCTAGTTTTACAAACAAAACACCTTCCTCAACTGGCAAAGCAATTTTATTGAATTTTTCAGTTGTTAACGCATTCTTCAACTCAAACAATCGTTCTTGCAATTGATTTTGTTCTAATTTAATTTTAGCCTTTTCAACTGCATCAACTACTTTATTAGGTCGTAAAGGTTTTAACAAATAATCAATGGCCGAAAACTCGAAGGCTTTAATTGCATATTCACTATAAGCTGTGGTAAAAACTAATTCAAAATTAATCTCACTAGGATTTAAAAAAGAAAACAATTCCAATCCCGAATGGTTAGGCATTTCTATATCTAGAAAAACAATATCGACAGCATTTTTTTGTAGTACAGCAACACCCTCTAATAAATTGGTTGCCTCCATAACCTCATCAATATCAAAAACATATTCACTAATTATTGTTTTCAATAGCGATCTCGCTTTGCTTTCGTCATCAATTATAAGTGCTTTCATTTTACTTAAAAATTGGTAATGTTAGTATTACTTTTGTCCCTGTTGGCAAATTGTCATCATATAAATCGACAATTTCTAAACCAATTTTATTGCTAAATTTTTGATTCAACAATTCTAATCTATTCTGATTGGCATCGACAGCAAACGAAGTTCGTTTCTTGTTTTTATTTATTTCTGAACTTTTTACTCGACCCACTCCATTATCAACTACTTCACATCGTATAGTATCAGAATCGAGTAATTGAAAAGAAACATCAATTTTTTTATCTCCTTGTTTATGAAGCAAACCATGTTTTATAGCATTTTCAATAAAAGGTTGAATGATAAAAGAAGGAATTTCGATATTATCTAATAAGATATTTTTATCAATTGTAAACTCATAACTCAAGTCGTCTTCAAACCTGATTTTCTCTAAACTTAAATACAATTGCAACGTTTCAATTTCATCTTTTAATGATATGCTATCCAACTGACTATGTTCCAAATAACTTCGCATTAAATCAGCAAAATCACCCAAATAATTTGACGCCTGCTCTTTCTTGTTCAATAAAATATATTCCTGAATACTATTTAGCGCATTAAAAATAAAATGCGGATTCATTTGTGAGTTTAAGGCTTTTAATTGTGATTTTGCCAACTCAATTTTATAACGTTCTTTTTCTAGTTCAATATTTTTTTGATTCAGAATGTATCGAATTCTAATTCTGTAAAAACCGTAAATCAGTGCTAAAAGCAGCAAAGAGAACAACACAATATTTTTGGTTTTCTTCCAAAATACTTCTTCAATTTCAAAACTAAACCTAGACGATTTACTTACACTTCCATTCGCATCTTTTAAAAACACTACTAGTTCATAATTCCCAGCAGGCAAATTGGTATACTTGATTGTATTTTCAAAAAAAGAATTTTCTAGAGGAGCCGCATCGTACCCTTTTAACTGATAGACATACTTTAAATTACTTTTATTTCCGTGTAAAATTGTTTTTAAATGAAATTCTATCGTGTTGTTTTTATTGGCTAAAACAACTTTATTTTCAACCTGTTCAGAACCATTTACAATTACACTTTCAAAATTGATTTGAGGCAAAATTGGCACTTGCAAATCGTTGAAATTAAATTTCTGAATCCCCATTGCTGTGATAATATAAATTTGTTCCTCAATAACTTCAAAATCAAAAACGGCATTAGAAATCAATCCATTCGATTTCGTAAAATTGCTAAATTGTTTTTTTAATAAATCATATCGCTGAATCCCTTCGTTTGAAGCAATATAGACGTAATTATTCTGCTTAATTATTTTGTTTATTTTATCAGATATCAAGCCTTCCTTCTTACTAAACTTCTTTTTAAACCTGTCTTTTTCAAAAACACAAATACCATTATTCGATGCTATCCATGTTTCTTGATCCACCTCAATAATACTATTAGCAAAAACAGGGCGTTTTGAAACCTCAACCTTAGTGATTGTATTTCCTCTCTTAATTTCTAAACCTGTTGAAGAACCTATCCAAGTAATATCATTTTTCTCATCCTTGTAAACACAATAACTTCGAATGTCATAGTTTAAATTTGTAGCCTCTAGATTTTTTTCTAAGCAAAAAAGACCTCTTCGAGTTACAAAAAAGACCGAATCTGTTTTTTTTGATTCATACACATCATACTTATTGTATGTGTTTTCGGCAGCTTTTTGAGAGGAGAAAATAGTTTTATAGACCGAACTATTCACAAAAAACAGATCATTCTTAGGGATATAAAGTAATGATTCTATCTTTTTAAAATTTGAATTTACAATAGAGATGTTATTGTCTTTCAACTCGTAAACATTTCCTTTTACACCTCCAAAATAAACCACATTGTTTTTCTTCGTAATTTTTGATAAGTCATCATTCCCTATGATTGAATTATTAGAAAAATCGACAATTTTCATATTAGGAATTATGAGCATTCCTTTACCAAAAGTAGCTAGCCAAATATTTCCGTCATCGTCTTCTAAATATGACGAAATAAAATAATCTTGAAATAACTTTTTACCATTATAATTAGAAGAGCCATTTTTAGTAAAACAATAAATTCCATTATTGGAAGAAGCCAACCAATAGTAGTCATACTTTTCAGAAATGTAACTGATATAACTAATTGTTTCTTGAACAGGAACATTAAACTCGATTCGTTTAGAATCCCCATTCCAATTTTTATAAACAACAACAGGTTCTAAATTTGAAACTAAACTAACTACCCCTTTTTTAGATTGATGAACCATCAATATATTCTGGGTGCCTTTAGGTTCTTGTTTATAGGTTAAATGATCTCCATCAAACTTAAACACCTTGTTATTATCCCAAAAATAAATATTTCGGTCTTCGTCGATACTCATTTGGCAAGCGTCATTTCTATCAAAAGAATGACAAACTTTATAAGATCCATTTTTAGTTACTTTCAAAAGACTTTTACAGGAAATAATCAAATTATTATCGCTATCAAATGCTATATAAAAAACACTACTATTGTATTTTTTAGGAACTTGCCAGAAGAGTTTGATTTTCTTGTCCTCAATTTTAAAAATTTGGCCACTTAAATTAAAAAAGTAAATGTCGCCAAAGACATCTTTGGTTAAACCAAAAAGTGACAAATCATTAATAAGACTGGTTTCTATCCTTGAGAACTTTGTCCCATCATAATTGTACAAACCATTATTAGTAGATACCCAAATCGATTTGTCTTTATCTTGTAGTAAACTATAAATACTTACCCCTGCCAACTCCTCTTCTCCTACAACATAATGAGAAGGTTGCTGCGCAAAACAGGATAAAGTAATTAGTAAAAAAACAAATCTCAATAACATACGTAGTCAAATTTATAACAAACTGTGGCTTAAACAGTAATTACCTTTCGAAAATGCCGTTTGAACTTCTAAAATTATGCACCACAAAATACAGTTAATGAAAAAAAACACATAAATAAAAACAGCATTACTAATTTTATAACTTTTTATTTAGATTATTAGTAAAAATAAAGCAAACAAAGCGTATTACTAGTAATTAGTTAATATTATGGTTAATTTAGTGTAAACTTTATCTACACTTATGAATGTCCGAATTACTGGTTCTGGGAGCTACATCCCAACCGAAACTGTAACCAATAAAGATTTTGCCAAACACGTTTTTTTGAACGATGATGGCACCCCATTCCCTTTGCCCAATGAAACCATTACCGAAAAATTTCACGACATAACTGGAATCGAAGAACGCCGTTATGTTACTGACGATTTACTTACTTCAGACATTGCTACCATTGCGGCAAAAAAAGCCATTGCAGATGCTGGCATTGACCCTGAAGAGTTAGACTACATCATTTTTGCTCACAATTTTGGTAACGTAAAACAAGGCGCTATTCAAACCGACATATTACCGAGTTTAGCAACGCGTGTAAAGTATGATTTACGCATTAAAAACCCAAAATGTGTGGCTTACGATATGCTTTTTGGTTGTCCAGGATGGGTCGAAGGTGTGATTCACGCACAAGCTTTCATTAAAGCGGGCATGGCCAAAAAATGTCTAGTTGTTGGAGCCGAAACCCTATCAAGAGTAGTCGATTTGCACGACAGAGATTCTATGATTTATTCAGATGGTGCAGGTGCAACAGTAATAGAAGCTACCGATGAAGCAGGAGGAATTCTAGCTCACGAATCGGCGACATTTACGTATGACGAAGCCTATTACTTATACTTTGGCAATTCATTCAATAAAGACCATGATCCAGATGTGCGTTATATCAAAATGCACGGACGCAAAATTTATGAATTTGCTTTAAGCCAAGTTCCTAAAGCCATGGCAGCCTGTTTAGACAAAAGCGGCATAGATATTAGCGAAGTGAAAAAAGTATTGATTCATCAGGCCAATGAAAAAATGGACGAAGCCATCATACAACGCTTTTACAAAATATACAAACAAGACCCACCCGAAAGAGTAATGCCTATGAGCATTCACAAACTAGGAAATAGTAGCGTAGCTACTGTACCTACTTTGTATGATTTGATTGTAAAAGGCGAAGTCGAAAACCAACAGTTAAACAAAGGCGATGTGATTATTTTTGCCTCTGTAGGTGCGGGTATGAGTATTAATGCAATTGTATATCAATACTAGCTTCGACTGCGCTCAGCTACCATCGAGAGTCTCAGCTGCCTTCGACTGCGCTCAGCTACCATCGAGAACCTCAGCTATCCTATAAAATTTCATATAAAACCTCTCACTTTGAGAGGTTTTTTTATTATTGTCTTAAATTTAGCATTCCAAATAGATAAAAGAACATTACAACCATTCCAACTCTACTACAATAGGAATATGATCAGAAATTTTTCTTGCTTCATCAAGAGATTCAAAGTTTTCATAAAAATGGATTACATCCCTATTTACTACTTTATTCTTCTTTCCATCAAACCAAATGTTGTCAAACTCAGAGGCTAGACAATTGCCTTTTTTGCATACTTTTTTTAACGATGTTTTTTGATTTTTAAAAACAGACTCATACCCCATTTTCTTTAAGGGGAAAAATACTGTATGTGATTGTGGACAATTAAAATCACCCACAAAAATCAAATTCAAACTCGGATATTGAGATGGTAAAAATTTAAAATACTTAATTTCTGTTTCTGGTTGTTTGCTTTTTGTTATTGCATGGAAATTAACCAATGTAAATTCTTTACTCCCAAATTTAAACGTAGCATAAAAGGGCTCCCTGTCTATTAAGAGTTGATATTTTTTTTCCAACCATGGACTTCCTTTAATTTTTAAAAGATGACTTTTCCATAAAAAAGCATAACGTTCTGTTTTGTATGTACTCCCTGAAGTCGGTTCACTAACGACATACTCCCATTTTGCTCCTTTCCTATTCAAGGCATCTGCCAATTTCGCCACAGCTTGGGCTCCTCCATAACCCGCAACAACTTCTTGAAGAGCAACAATATCAAAATCACGCAAGATAGTAGCTATAAATTCAATATCTGCTTCCGATTTCGATTTACCTATATTTTCTACATTCCAAGAACACACCTTTATTTGGGCAGTTATTGTACTAACAAATAGCAAACAAATTAATAAAATGGTATTGAAGTAACGCATCTTTACAATCTCTATTTAGTCTTCCCACTTACAAAGAGTGAACCCAAATTCTTTAGCTTCTTCAATAGTCATTTTTTTTACCACATGTTTACAAGCACTTAATCCCCTACAATGTTCTTTATAATGATATCTTGAAGCTCCTTTTGAAAAGCAAACATAAACTTTTTTATCAACAGAATGAGAAGTAATACATAATAGTAGTAAACAGATTAGTTTCATGGCATATAAATATTTAAGTCAATACTGAAAGTAGAACTATTCGGTCTTCAGGGTATATGTATTTCCTTTTTTATCCTTGGCTTTTAGCATATCAAATCCCGTCCATTCTACCTCCACATCAAATACTCTTCCCAATGAGTCAGTAAGCATACCTGCCCCATACTTTCCTTTTACAATCACATTTCCTTTCACATGGTTTTTCAGACTATCTGTTCCTACAACATCATAATCATATTCATAATTATTGTAAGTCCCTGTTCTATATTCATACTTTCTTTCAGGATTTTTATGAAATGTCTTTGCCTCCTCAGGGGTAATTGTTTTTATGTCTTCAGGAAGTATTTTCTCTACAAAAGGAACAATTTTCTGTACAGGTTTTTGAGCTTCTTGTCTACAAGAAACTAAAATTAACCCTATAAAATATATAAAAAGTAGTTTTTTAGTCATACGCTATTTTTATTTTAAAATTAATAATCCATATACAATTATGAATACGGAAAACCGTAAAAACTAATCATTTTTAAAAATTAAATTACAATTAATTTTTACCTCATGTTAAAAAAAACCATATTAGTAGAAAACAAGAGTTCAATTAGTACTAAATTCAATCAATTAATAATTGAAAATGAACTTAAAAAAAGAACTACACCAATAGAAGACATTGGCTTTTTAGTCATTGACAACCAAGAAACCTTCATAAGTCTACCATCATTAAATTTGTTAATCGAAAATAATACTGCTGTCATTATTTGCAATAAATCTCATCTACCCAATGGTTTGTTTATGAACTTGAACAGCCATCACATCCAACAAGAAATATTTAAAAATCAGATAGATGCAAGCATTCCTTTAAAAAAACAACTTTGGCAACAAACGATAGTAGAAAAAATTACCAATCAAGGAATACTGTTGGAAAAAATTACAGGAAAGAAAAACAATTTTGATTTTTTAGCAACCAAAGTTTTGAGTGGCGATACTTCAAATATGGAAGGAGTTGCTGCGAGTTTTTATTGGAAAACTTTTTTTGAACATAACTTTAAAAGAGAGCGATTTGGCGATTACCCTAATAACTTTTTAAACTATGGTTATGCTATTTTAAGAGCAGCAACAGCAAGAACACTCTCTGGAAGTGGTCTTTTAAATACATTAGGGATTCATCATAAAAGTAAATACAATGCTTTTGCGCTGGCAGATGATATTATGGAACCTTTTCGTCCTATTGTTGATGAAAAAGTGTATGAAATAATGCAGCGATATAAAGAACTAGAATTAAATACCGAGATTAAGTCTGAACTATTACAAATTCTGACTCGAACAGTTTACTTTAAAGAAGAAAAAAGTCCTTTAATGGTCGCTTTACAGAAAACGGCTAGTTCATTGCAACAATGTTTTACTGGAGAGCGTAAGAAGATAAAATATCCAAAACTATGGAGCTAAATGGATACAGAATTATGTGGTTATTTGTATTTTTTGATTTGCCAACAGAAACTAAAAAGGATAGAAAAAATGCCTCTGGCTTTAGAAACAATTTGTTGAAGGATGGTTTTAGCATGATGCAATATTCTGTATATGTTAGACATTGTGCTAGTAGCGAAAGTGCCGATGTCCATGAGAAGCGAATTCATAAATTACTACCCCCATTAGGAAAAGTTTCTGTACTACGAATAACCGACAAGCAATTTGGCAATATCTTAAATTTTTGGGGTAAGGCAGCAATACCCAAAGAGCCGCAACCTACACAGTTGGAATTATTTTAAAATAAAAAAATGCCTCAATCTTGCCTTATCACTGCAAAAAAGAAGCATTTTTTATTACGATATTTCACCTTAAACACTTAAATATCAGAAGACAACGCCGCTACTAATATCGTGTTCTCTAATCTTTAATCAAACCACAACTTAAATGGATAAACAGAGTTTGTGTCTTTAATATCGTGTTCTCTAATCTTTAATCAAACCACAACAGTGTAAATATTGATAATTCTGATTTGGTAAATATCGTGTTCTCTAATCTTTAATCAAACCACAACGCAGTTGCATTTTCTTTGCCAAAAACCAAAAATATCGTGTTCTCTAATCTTTAATCAAACCACAACTATGCAGCTCCAAATGTCGCTACTACATATAATATCGTGTTCTCTAATCTTTAATCAAACCACAACTGCGCGTGCTTTCTGCAATTAGGGTCTTTAAATATCGTGTTCTCTAATCTTTAATCAAACCACAACTGTGGCGTGACCCAAGTAGTTTTAATAATTAATATCGTGTTCTCTAATCTTTAATCAAACCACAACTTATCGCCCCCGTATATGTATAACTGAGATAATATCGTGTTCTCTAATCTTTAATCAAACCACAACGCGGCAGGTTTAGCCGCCAATTTCGCTTTTAATATCGTGTTCTCTAATCTTTAATCAAACCACAACGTTTCATTTTTAACCAATTCTTTAAGCTCAAATATCGTGTTCTCTAATCTTTAATCAAACCACAACTTCAATCTCATAAAATCATCAAACAAATCTAATATCGTGTTCTCTAATCTTTAATCAAACCACAACACTAACATCATTCGTTTACCTCCTTGAGACAATATCGTGTTCTCTAATCTTTAATCAAACCACAACTGGTTTGGTATCATAAAACCACCTAATTCAAATATCGTGTTCTCTAATCTTTAATCAAACCACAACTATACTGCATCATCAAAACAGAAAACTGTTAATATCGTGTTCTCTAATCTTTAATCAAACCACAACTATCTGATCAATATCCAATCCATCACCTAAAATATCGTGTTCTCTAATCTTTAATCAAACCACAACTGAATTGCATTAGCCATTGAACTAGCCAATAATATCGTGTTCTCTAATCTTTAATCAAACCACAACTCGTATTTGCAAATATACCACCTTTAACACAATATCGTGTTCTCTAATCTTTAATCAAACCACAACCCGTGTTATCTTAACAGTAGGTTTACCTCAAATATCGTGTTCTCTAATCTTTAATCAAACCACAACTCTGTATTTATTGTCTCTAAGTTTAAATTCAATATCGTGTTCTCTAATCTTTAATCAAACCACAACCCTGAGGTTCTTGCAAAATCTCCCTGAGCAAATATCGTGTTCTCTAATCTTTAATCAAACCACAACTAATTTGGAGTTCATAAACTCCTCAGGTTCAATATCGTGTTCTCTAATCTTTAATCAAACCACAACTGGCTATCGATATAGAAAGTAGCGGCGGGAATATCGTGTTCTCTAATCTTTAATCAAACCACAACCTGCTTCGTGTCTTGATTTATACCTTTGTAAATATCGTGTTCTCTAATCTTTAATCAAACCACAACATATTTGCGTGGTGTGATTCGCCATCTGCAATATCGTGTTCTCTAATCTTTAATCAAACCACAACTCTGCAAAAGTACCCCCACCTTTGATATTAAATATCGTGTTCTCTAATCTTTAATCAAACCAAAACGGAAAATCCGTTAGCAGAAAATCAGAAGATTTTCCGTTGTGGTTTAGATGTTTAAGATTGACGTTTTATGTCAAAGAACTTTTTAAATCTACAAAAAAATAATTTTACCTGTTGGAGCTATTTTAAATTCGTAATCCTCAACAATCATATCAAGTTTACTTACCTGAAGTCTAATTTGTTCAAATGGTTTTTCAAAATCAACATTATAAATCTCTTTCAATTCACTTGCTTGCCTCGCTTCAAAATGAGTTCTAAATGTCAATCTTCCTTGTGCATCAAATTTTGATAATTTATAAAGCCTATTATTCAAATCCTTTACATCCAACTCTAAAAGTTCTGAAGCTTCCTCCTTAAAAAACAACACCATCATTCCCTTTTTAAGTATATATTTTAATGGCAAATCCGTTTTATCATGTGGATTTGTAACAATATCATAGCTTTTTGCAAATTCTTTATTACTCAACTTATAAAATTGCCCAGCTTCTTTAGTATTAATAGACTCAAACGACCTTTTTACTTTTCCTTTTTTATCAATACCCTCATAGATTACTATTGCATAATTTTCATCATTTAATCCATAAACTTTTTGCTTATGTTCGTGGCGCGATTTTGACAATAAACTATGCTCCTTAATTTCTAAAGGATTTTTAACTGAATTAGCATAAATTCTAACTTTCTTTATCGTAACTTGCTTTTCTTCATTCATCCAAACCTTTTTATTATCAGCAATTTTATTTTTCTGTTGCGCATTCGAAGAAAGTAATAAAACTTTATTGGCAATGGCTTCTTTTACTTTCTCTTTTACAGTTTCATCAACAATGTTTTCAATATCGTTGGCTTTTAAACTTTCTAAATCTTTACGGATAACATAACGAATTTCATCAGTTTTTAATGGATTTTTAATCGCTCCATAAATACTATCCTGATGCAAAGAACCTCTTACTGTGTCACCTTGATGCAATCTTGGCATTTTTTCTCCTTTATCATTTACCTTATAGATTATTTTTCCGTTAACATCTTTTTTAGGAATTGCTTTTCCTTTTGCATCATGCTCTATTTCTGCGACATATTGCTTTTTCCCACGAACTCTAACAATCTTTTTGGACTGTTTTTTAACATTGTCAGGAGTGAAATGCGAAACTAAAATTTCCTCTTCAATTTTCAGCAAATCTTCTTTGAAGGTCTTCCAGGGTTTTGCTTGTTCTATTATAGCTTTTGCCTCTTTTTTGTTTTGCTCGTCTTCCAATTTCCATGCGTGAGCCAAAACATCGTATTTGTCTTTGGTCATACAGGCAATCGTTATGGCGTCAATTGTATGGTGTGTATGTTTACTTCGGTCTTTTTCTTTGTATTGCTTGAATCCGTTTTCATCAATATAACTTTCCTGAATTCCCCATTGCTTTCTAAATTCGGCGACCATTCCGCCTTTTACGCTTTCTACTCTTTTAAAATACGATTTTAAATAAGCTTGGGCATATTTGGTAATTATTCCAGTATCTGGAATTTGGCTGTTTTTAAAACCAACTCTTGGCTCTGTCCAAATAAAACGGTCGTACTTTCCTTGAAGATAATCTCGTTTTAAAGTAAGGTAATGCCTTCTTCGTATTTTTTTGTCTTTTATTTCTTTTGTTGATGCTGCTTTTATGGAACGGCTAATTATCTCGATTTCTCTTGATAAATTATCTGCTTTTTCTTTCCAATGTGCAATTCTTGGTAAAATTTCCAAATGATTACTTAACTCAATTGGCATTTTTTGCTTTTTTATTTCTCTGTTAAACCTCTGACTACAAAGTGTTTTATTCATTTGAGAATTATCCTGCGAAATACTTCTTGGAATGGTATGCTCTATATCATAAGCAGGATTACTTCCTATTATATCACATATCCGTATATTTTTGCCTTGTTCGTATATCTCACATTTATCTTGCTCAATCCAAAGCTGATATCTTAGAATATCGTCTTCCGTTGGTTCTACTTCTTTACCACATTCATCCAAATACAATTTCTTGATTTCTTTTATGGCATTGTCTCTGAAAACTTTATTCTCCTTTTGATAATCCTGAATTCCCTTTCTTCGATTCGCATCATTCAATTCACGGGCCATCTCAATGTGAATTCTTGTGTTTTCGTCAACTTCTCCTTCAAGAATTAGCGTATTCAAAACTTTTCGCAATTGATGCAAAGCTCGCATTGCCATAGGATTTTTAATGGATGAAGTCAAAGGGCTTCCTAAAACTACTTTTTCATTTCCAAAATCATCTTTAATGATTTTCTTTTTGAAAACCTCGATATCTGATGGATGATATAGTTTTTTTAGCCTATTATTTACTTTCTTTTCCTTCTCCTGGTCTGTTCCTTTTTCTTCACTACAAAATACTTGACCAGTTTCATTTTCTCCTTTCAGAAATTCTAAAACTTTTTCATCTAATCTCTTTATTTTGATGAACTCATATTTCTTTAATTGATCGTTAAAAATTGGTAACAAATGATTGAAAATGGCTTGTTGCTCTCTTTCATCCTCAATCTTATTTGATTTATAAAAACCAAGTAATTTTTTCTTCAAATCATTTGCAAATTCTGGTTCTGCTTCATTTGAATAATATACTTTTTTACCATCTTCATTTTCAGTTTTATATTCTTTTATTAAACCATTAACAACTTCCAACAAACCTTTTTCAAAAGTGTAATTTTCAATAATTTCTGCGATTTTATTTTGAATATAGTTTCTTTGTTCAACATCCTTCCAAATTTCGGCATCCACAATAGTTGAAATGTTTGCCATAAATACTGCGTGAGAATACAAAAGCCCTTCTTTTAGATAAGGCAAAATTTTAGTGATTGCAGATAAACTCAAACTGGCAAAATCCTTTTTCAATTTTATTTTACTAAAAGCTTTTGCACTTTTATCATCTAATCCCAATTTTTCTTTTGCATATTCATATAAATAAATATCCGAAGTCGAAACAGAAAGCAAATGCCATAAATCATTGTAATTAACTGTTTTGGTTACTTCTTCTTTTTTAGCATTTAGTGTTTGATACGTGAATGTTTTTGTTTTCCAATCGTCCCCGACAATATTTTTCAATGAAGCAGAAACCTGGCAAGCCGAAACACTGTCTGTTGGTTTGTAGTTAAACCAATAAAAAAACTCATTCTTTTTTGAAGATTTGTAATAGCCGAAACTTGCTCCTTTTTCAACAAGTTCTTTAGCTAAAACTTCAAAATTAAAATCGTTCTTTCTGTAGAATTTCGGAATCAATTTCAATTTCTCTTCTTGTGTCAGAAAACGCAATGTTTTTTCGCTTTGGGTTCCAATCTTTATGGTGTTCAAATACGTCCACATTCTGTACTCCTCAAAATCCGGATGAGAAATAGCACAACGAGATTTACTCTTTTCAAAAGAACATTTTCCAATCAGCCCTTTTTGAGATTTTAATGGCCGTTGAAAAAAAATGGCTTTATACAAATCTTTGGCTAAGCCTGTAAACTTCTTCTCAGGTAATTTTTCAGCATTGTTAATTCCTTCAATTCCCTGAACTTTACAAATTGTAATGAATTCTTCAAGATAATGTTCTTCCCTTGAAGTATATTGATTTCTGATTTTCCCTTTGTTATAAAGACTATAAAAATATTGCCCTAAAGTCTTAAAATTTCCATCAAGCATCGCTTGTGAAATATCTTTTATTTTACCTTTTACTTTTCCTAAATCATCTTTTTTATTTAATCTGGCAATGAGTTCTTCTTTACATTTCTCAATATCTCCTTCATTTTTCTTTGTTATGGCAACTAAAGAATTATAAAGTGTTTTCAGTTTTTTTTCACCTTCATCTAAATCTTTTTTAAAAACAACTTTTTCAGTTAATTCTATGATTCCTATATTCAGATAATAACCATTTAATTCTTCCAAAATCAAATTTATGTTATCTAAATCCTCAATTAAAGCTTGGATTTGTGGATTATGTTCTTCGAAAACTCCTTCTGCTGATTGGTCAAGTCTGTTACTCAAAAAACCTCTTCTTTGGGCAATATGGTAGAAAGCTCGTCCAAGTTCAAATAAAGCTACTTTTTGTTTACTGGCTCTATCCCTAAAAACATAAGGGTTTTGATTTTCAACTTCATCAGTACGTAACCATTTCAGAAATTCAGGATTAAGCGGATATTTTTTAAAACCAGATTTTTTCCATTCTTCAACTTCTTCAATCGACAAAGGACACATCCCATTTACAGAAAGAACTTTTAAAGTTTCGTATTTCCTTAATTTTCTACGGTATTTTATTTTTCTTGCACTTCTGTAACCTGTTCTTTCAGCAGCACGCGAACTTTCAATGCCTTTTTCAGATTTTACTCCTTCGGAAAATATCCTAACTCCTTTATCAATAATTTGCTCCTTGCCTTCATTTTCAGTATCTCTAATCGCCCACCCAATCGAGTTTGTTCCTAAATCTAAACCTAGTATTCTTGCCATGTTTGTTTATTTTGTAACTAAAAATAAGAAAAAGTCTTTTGTTTAAAATGTGGAAAACCGTAAACTTTTATAAAATTGTTTTGCCTATATTTGTGATAGATAATTTTATTCTAATCTTTAATCTTATCACAATAAGGCTATATGCCGTAGATGAAAATCTTAAGTCCTGCTTCGGTGGGACTTTTTTATATAAAAAAAACACCCTTATGGGGTGTTCTATAAAAGATTCAAGGCTTTATCTATTTGTTCCAATTCTTTTCAATCCATTTTATTAATTCTTCACGATCATCAACATCTGTAATTTCTTCATCACGAAGTAATTTTTCTACTTTTTGAAATGATGTCTTATTAGTTAACTTATGCTTATTCAAAAATTGATTACAGAAATAAACCACTTCATATTCTTCTGTCTTATCCACTTTTTTTCTGTCCAAAACTCCAATGTATTTTGGATTGTCACCACCATCAACAGTTGGAGAATAATCATCGTAAACTAAATCTGCATTAGTAAAATTTCCCATAACTTTTATCTTTTAATTATTAATTACTCCACTTCATACAACCCAACGGTCTCTAACAACTCATTTTCATAATTGTAGATATCATCGATAGTTTCTATAGACTGTCTGTTTTCAACTTTATTATCATTAAACAATCCGATGTATTTTTTACCTCCGTTGAGATGCAAACGGCATAAGGGTTTACGATTGTTGTCATCTAACAGTATTCCAAAGTAGGATTGTGTGTCTCTATAAACAATTCTGCTGGTAGATAGTTTCCTTCTTAAAATAGCCACCACGATTCTATAAGCTTCCAATTCTTCTTCGGTAGTATTCAAACGGTTTGCTTCAGCTTCTTCAATTTGATCCTTTTCTTGTATTATGACTTCTTTGTTTAGAGCAAAATGCAATCGCTCGTTTATTTTTTCCCCTATCAGCTGACCAAAAGCTTTTTGTACTAATTCGGTAAATTCTTCCATGACTTTTTCCGTCAATCGACCGTTATACACTTTTGAAGTAAATAAGCGAACGAACTCATTGGATGGTTTTTCAATTTCACTATCAATCTGCTTGCGAATTTCCTTGATGTATTTGAGCGAACTAGCATTATCTAGGATTTTGTTGATATCAAAATTGGATTTATGGAATTTGGCAATTTCGTTTACCGCACTATCTTTCAAAGTAGCAACATCAAATTCAAGAAATGGCTTTTCATCCATTTTGTTTTGCTCGTCCAAATCGGTAAAAAATTGATATTGTATACCATTCGTCAACAATGCAAAACGAGTTTTACTAACATGAAAATATCGGAACAGCTGAGATCCATGAACGGATAAATTTTCTTTCCAGTTCTTGCATTCAATAATCATAATGGGCTCGCCATTTTGAACAATTGCGTAATCTACTTTCTCCCCTTTCTTAATTCCTAAATCTGCGGTATATT
This sequence comes from Flavobacterium terrae, assembly GCF_900142035.1. GTDB lineage: Bacteria > Bacteroidota > Bacteroidia > Flavobacteriales > Flavobacteriaceae > Flavobacterium > Flavobacterium terrae. The sequence continues at coordinate 235,993 of NZ_FQZI01000004.1, forward strand.
CTGGTACAACTTCGGTTGGATTGAAAGTATCATACCCCAATAGATTTATAAACGGAAGCACAAAAGCATGCTTAGTAGATTCTTCGGTTTCAATTTTGTCTTTAAGCTGATGGATTTTATCCGCTAATTGCTTGAGTTGTGTTTGAAGTTCCATAACTATTATTTGTTATACATGACATAAACAATATAATTGTCAGACTCAGTCATTTCACCACCTCCAATTTGCTCATTATCACAATTTTCATGATTCATAAATCTATCTATCAAATACTTTTCAAAATTATCTATTACCTTAGACTCTTTTGCAGATCCTACCACATAGTATTCGGCATAATCATCATAATACTTATCATTAAATCGATCCTCAATACTTTGCCCCGTTTTACCAATTTTAAAATTTGAAATACTCTTAATAAATTCTTCCAATTTATTACCTAATTCTTCGAATGTTGCCATATGCTTTTATCTAATTAATTAATTAATTTATTTATTATGTTCCGAGAAATATCTTCCCAGTCACATCATACTCGATTATCTTTCTTTGTTATAATTTACCCAGATAAATCTTTTCATCTGAACTTGACCTTCCTGGTTGCCAATAAACATCTCCTTTTATTTCTTCTGGTATTTTATAAACTAGATTCGTTGTTTTTGAAGTTAATGGATTAATTTGGTCAAGCATTAGCCCCCAACCTTCTGCCATTACTGGTTCAGATTTATCAAATTCATAATCTTTTCCGTTATAATTAATCCAAATTGAACCATCAAAAAGCATTCTGCTTTCGCTATCAATATTTTTATATGTGGCATTTATAATTAAAAATAAATTCCCAGGTTCTTCCTTCAAATCTGAAAATTGATTTCCTGTATTTACATATTTTACGATTTCCATTTTATTAGCAGTAATATCAAAATATTTAGTCTTTAAAACATCACCTATCTCAATAGTATTTTGTTCTCCTGGAATTCGTATTGAACTGTTATTTACACCATCCCCACTTTTACCCAAACTGGATAAAAAAGCAATGAAACATATAACTCCTAATACAATTAATGCTTTTTTCTTTAAAGACATTTTCTTTTTTGCTACTTCCATAAATATTATTTTAAAGTTTATACTCCAAACTTAAACCCAATAAAAACCAATCCCTTACGGGAAACCGTAACGCATAAAAAAACCTGCAAAAAAATTGCAGGTTTGAAATAAGTTATAACAATAAAGACTAGACTAGTCCCATGTCTTTAGCTATTGCGATTAAGTGAATTGTGTTATTGGCATGAAAATAATCTTTAAGCTTGGCGATTCTTTTTTCGATAGTACTTTTACTATTGGGAGTAATATTTAATTCTTTGAACTTGGCTTCCATATTTTCTTGAGGAATGCCTAATGATAATTGAGTAAGCAGTTGAATATCATAATCATCAATTTCTGAAGTTGTTTTATCTTGCAACGCGTGTTCTACAGAAGGTGAAATGTATTTTTCCTTGCCGCCCCAAACTGTTTCTATCGCTTTTTTAAGTTCGCTAGAGGTATTACGATGTTTAACCACATAACCTTCGATACCATAATCATGGAGTAACTTTTTAATTTTATGAGGTCGGTCGTCAATTGAAAAGGCAATTATTTTGAGTAAAGGAAACTGTTTCCTAACTTCTGAAATCAATTGTTCACCTGAAGTAATTTTAGCATCTCTGTGATCTGCTTTAAAGGACAAGTCCGTTATTAGTAATTGAAATGGATCATTTTCCATTTCTGCTTTTTTCAATCTTAATAAAGCATCATCACAGTATTTTACATATTCTGCCGAAGAGATATTCAATTCATTCACCGCTTTTTCGGTTGCGATATTATTCAAATCAATGTCATCTGCCACTAAAATTTTTGAAAACATATTTATGCTTTTATTTGGGAATACTAATTTTTACTTTTAGACCATTACTGGTGGTATCAAAAGTAATGCTTCCGTTTATGTTTTGAATACGGTTTTCCGCATTCGCTATACCGCTTTTTTTAACCTGCTGCATTTCCATTCCCTTTCCGTTATCAGAATAATCAATAATTATATCATTTTTAGTATTTGTTAAACTTACAATTACTATACTAGCCTGACTGTGTTTTTTCATGTTCACCAAAAGCTCTTGTAAAACTCTAAATAGTGTTATTTTTTTGATTTCTGAAATACTACTCCAATTAATGTTTTCATCTTTCTTGATGATTACATTTTGTTTTGAAGACTTGTAACCGTTTATCATTTCGATCAGATTCTCAATAAAAGACTCCCCTGTTTCTATTGATTCGTTTTCTTTAGATATGTTTCTAGAACGCTGGTAAAGGTTATCTAATAAATTAATCAAAGTTTCTTTATTTTCAGGTTCTTCTATTTTTTTAGTCTCAACAAAAGACATGGTATGAAACACATCATTAGCCAACTCGTCGTGTACTTTTTTAGCAATTCTTGTCTCCGTTTGGTATGAGGCTTTTAATCGATCTTCCTTTCTTTTATTTTTAAAGTAATAGAAAAGAAAAATGATAATAATTACTAATACTACCGCACTGAAGCTCCAGAAATTAATTTCATTTTTGTTTTTTTGAAGTTGTAAATCATTTGCTGTTTTTTCATTTTTAAGCTTTAGGTTTTCTTCATTGACCAATCGAGCATCATAACGCATTTTTGCAAATTGGCTTTTTGCACTATTTCGTACTTGGGTAATACTATCATTTAACACCGCGTACTTTAAGGCAAAAGCACTATTATTTCCTGAAGTTTTTATCAATAACAATAAAGCTTCCAGTCGCTCATCAATACTATTGTGTTTAGTCGACTCTTTATAGGCTTGCTGTGCAAAGCTTCTCGATTTCTGTAAATTGTATGGCAAATAATATTCCGACAAGTACAAATGACTTTCTATACGACCATAAGAATCATCTTCCTTATTACTGATTGAAAGTGCTTGCTGCATTAAATCTAGTCCTTTTTCATTTTCCTTGAGTTTAGTAAAAGCATAGCCAAGGTTGTTCATATAAATAGCTTTGCGTTTTGGAAGGGTATCTAGAAATTTCCAAGTTAACACTTTACCCAAAAGATTAACAGATTTTTTATAATTTCCTTGTTTTGTATATACGTTAGCTATATTATTAAACGCAATGGCCTTAGTCAAGCTATCACTTGCTAATTGATAAGTTATATTATAATAACGAAGAGCATCTTCATAATTTTTTAATTCTTTTGCAGAAATTCCTAGCAAATTATTGGCTGCAGGTAAATATTCATTATCTTCTTTTATAAAGTGTAAAGCTTCTATTAAATTATCCTCACTCCCAAAATAATCTCCCATGGTTTGCTGTGCTCTTGCCATTTGAAGCAAACAATAAGCGATGTTTTTCTTATTTTCTATTGAGTCAAAAGAAATTTTGGCTCTAGCATAGTAATAAAAAGCGCTATCGTATTTTGCTTGTGCATAATATGCGTCTGCTTTGTTTTGATAATCTGTTGCTTTTTTATTGTGTTCCTTAACAACGGTACTTTTTTGAACCATTTTCTCATCGGACTCATTGCAAGCCAAGAATAAAAAACAAAAAAATACACAAAATAAAAACGGGGAACGATTCATAATGATTCTTTCCCCGAATGTACTAATTCTTATTTTAAAACTCACAAAATTAATTACGGTTTTGGAGGTTTGATAGGTACAACATCGTCTCCTGGTCCTGGCTCAGTAAGTTGATTAGTAGTAAGAGTATCATTGATAGAAATTGTATCTGTTTCTCTTAGCATCATATTAGACACTTGATTAAGATTCACTTTACTTGCAGACTCATTTATTACACTATCAACGCTGTCAGTATCACACGATACCATATTATATCCTATAGTTGCTAGAGCAGCAACAAAAACTAAATTTCTCATTTTTTTCCTTGTTAAAAAATTACATAGGTATGGCCGTCCGAACACCACTTTCAGATCTTTTAAAACCATCCCTAAAATTGCTTTTAGAGTACTCTGTTATTTTTTTGGGAAGAAAAAAGTAGGTTCTCTCACAAAGGGTTATCTATACTTCCCTTATAAAATACCAATGTGGAAAACCGTACTTAGTTTTGAACTAGTTTTGTACATTTGTTCATATCGCGAAATAGAGCAAGAACTAATTCTGAAGCAAAGATGCCCCACATTTGCCGCTCTATTGATAGATTGCTCCTGTATTTCCGATATTTCGGAGATTACAAAGACAGTTTTCCGATTATTCCAATTATTCCGATAAATTTTGAAGTGCTTATGAGTAAAACTACTTTTGAAGATTATAAAATTGCTATATGGAGAGAATTCGAAATCATTAAAAAAAATGATGTCACAGGATTTTTTTCAGACTTATCCCCAGCAATGGTCAGAGACTATTATGTACATCTTATTGATAAAGGCTTATCGAAAGCAGATGAAGAAATAATGAAGTTGTTTTTTGAAACAAAAGAAAACGAATCATTAAAAAAGTCTGTAAATAATTCAAATACCGATAAGTTCAAACCAGTAATATCTTTTTTAACAGGGAAAACAAAAAATCCTGATAAAAAAATAAGAGTAGAATTAGCTGCCATTTTAATATCTTTCGAACAAAGACCTCATCATATATTTTCAAAAATTGAACCAGTAAAAGAAGAAGACAATCTAGACATTAAACAGAAAATAGAGATTAAAGTAGATAACATTGAAGAAGGATTATCAAATAATTCCGATAATCTACCTCAAAAACCACTTGCAAAACATTTATCAAATCAGAAAAATCCTGAAAACCCAAAATTCTCAATAAAAAAAGTAACAATTGGTTTAGGAATATTGATAATAAGTTTTTTTATTGCCGCTTTTCTTTATGCCTATTTAAATCATAAAGACTGCCTAGAATGGAAAAATGATCGTTACGTCGAGGTTGATTGTAATGCTGGATCTAATGGATTTATTAACACTAATACAAAAATCGGTTTTGATGAAAATCTTCTCAAAATAAGAAAAATAAATCCCACTGATACAACTTCTTATTTCAAAAATGGTAAAGCAACAATTTGGTATTGTAAAGATAATGATGGAAATATTGAACTGTTTAACACACCTGGATATCATCCGGTCACCAATAAAACATTAAAACCCATTACTGAATATATTATTAATAAATATAATTTATAAACAGAACCTTTATTAAATAAGACTATATCAATTTTTAAATGATTTCCGTTAACATCATTTAATTTTTTTTTGTTTCATAATATTTCTATAAAATAATTTGAAACCATTTTTGTGGCAAAATATTTGTTTCAAGTATTTTGAAACACAAGTAGTTTATGAAACACAAAAAATCATTAAAAGAAACATTAGGTATACCGCAAGAAGAATTAGCAGCTTTGCTTGGTGTAACTCGATCACAAATATCTATGTATGAATCTGGCAAGAGGGGATTACCTTTGACAGCTATGATTGAACTGACTAGCATGTTAACCTATATGGAGAAATCAAAAAGGAACGATAAATTATTCAAGGAATATCAGGAAAACGAAAAACAACTTACCTTGAAACAACTGGAAAAAGAGTTACAAGAAACAGTTTACTTACAACTACTACTTGAAAAACGCATGAATGTTGTGCAAAAAATTAGAAACGAAAATCTTAATGCTCTACAATTACTTGACTATTTGGAGACTAAAATACCAAAAAAAAACAATATTTTACATCAACATATTAAAAACAAAGCTTTGCTTCAATTAAAAAAGAACAGTGACTACCAGTTAGAAAGACTTGGCATTAAAAAAATGATATTAGAACTCCAGTCTAAAACATTGAAACAAAAGATCAAAACCATAAATAACGACAAGCCCAATGATTTGGTATAATTTTTAACTATAATTTATGTTTTTTCTTACAAATAGTTAATCTTCTGCTAAATTCATTTTGGCTTAAACAAATCGGCATCTTGTTTGATATTTCTTACATATAATTTTAAAACTAAAAAATATGTATTCATTTAACAAGATTACACTAGCATCAGATTGCGATGTGTTATTAGCATGGGCAGAGAAAGAAAAAGCAGATTTAGCTTTTAAAAAATTCTCAGAGGAACGTATCACAGCAAATTACAGCAGTACTTCGGTAGAAATTGAAGCAGTATTGCAAGGTGTATTAGCCGAAATTTCAGCTGTACAAACCGTTATTGATGTATTACCAGAAGGACCAACTAAGGAAAACGAAATCAAGCGAAAAATAAGACTGGAGTACAAGAAATTTTTGTTAGAAAACAGAAAAGACAGCTACGGTTCTGTAGCTTTACTGGAAAAAGAACTGGATCTTGAACGTATCAATAAGGAACTTGCCGAAGTAGATTTATTTATTACTGGAATTACTGCTCATAAGGCCACATTGTAAATCAAAAAAAGGGTGTCAGAAATGATGCTCTTTTTTTGTATATACAAATTGAAATAACAATATTGAAAGTCCTCATATCAACACAGATTTACACTCGAGTGCAACGACAGCCTAAGGAATCCGTGCAAAAGTTTCCAAACTAAGAGCGATAAAAACAAAAGCTACAAAAGTAATTTTGTAGCTTTTTAAAATTAGATTATAAGCACGGAAAACATTTCCCCGCTATTGGTTTTTCATCTCAAAAGCGGTGACCTCGAGAGCCTCCGCCTCCGCAGACAAATCAGTTCTTAATAAACCGTGCATAATTAAGATTTGTGCTTATTTCTCTATCCAAACTACCGTTGCCCAATAATTTCAAAGCCGTCATATGCGACTTGAACGCACTGTAAACCGTTTTGTTTTCTCTGTAGGTTACACCATACTGAGCTGCAACTTCTTTAAGTATGTGGGTGAGTTTCTGATAATGGATATGACAAATATCAGAACGAAGGTGATGAATAATATGAATATTCAATCCGCCAAAAAACCAATTCGACAGCTTGTTGTCAACTGAATAATCGGCAGTAGTTGCAAATACATGGTAAACATAATTTTCATATTCGTCATTGTGATTTGGAAAATAAGTGGAATCGATAATATGGGTTGTCTGGAAAGTAAACGACATCACCAATCCAATCATGAATAAAGTAAAAACAAAAGTAAAAACAATAAAAGACCATCCAAAAGGCAGCAACACTAATGGTAGTATAAGCATATACAAAAGATAAAATGCTTTGCCAATAAAGAGGATAATCCATTCAGATACGGGATGTTTGACACCCTTTAAGTGTATGTTTTCTTTCATAAAAAAATATTTGAAATCTTTATAGAAAACATAATACAACAAATACAAACCGTAAATAATGAAAGCATAATAATGTTGATACCTATGATAAGGTTTTAATTTCTGTTTGTCTGAAAGCCTGAAAAAGCCAGCCGTTTCGAGTGACATATCTTCATCTGTAACATTTAAGCAAGAATGATGCCCCTGATGGTGCATGAAACGCCACATATAGGTATTCACCCCTAAAAGATCATAGCTGTAGGCCCACAATTTATTTATGTAGCTTTTTTTGGAAATTGCGTTATGTAAGGCATCATGGCCCACATTAAAAGAAAAGAAAATATGTCCCCATCCGTGAAAAACATACAACAAGAAAAAAGATAATTTGTCAAAAGAAAATAAATAAATGAACAGGTACGAAAGTGACCACCATAACAAACCAGTAACCATTTTTATTTTCATGCTCCGGTTCGCTTTTACCGAAATATTATTTTCTTTAAAATAATTATTGATCCTTTCACGGAGTATTTGCGCGAATGAATCTTCAAAGGATGTTTGTGACATAACAGTTTTTTCGTTTTTAGTTGTTTAGTCAACCAATATACAAACATCTGAATTTTCCTACAACAAGTATTTGTACGTGAATTTCAATTATTTATCAACCAGTCCTGCTAGCCCTGATTTACAACCTTTGCAAAAACTAGAATCTTGTTTTAAAAGTTTATCCTGCTGCTTTTGCTATTACTAACTTGTATCGTATATTTTTGTAGCACAAAAAAATTGCCTTTTACTACTATGAACCCTTCCTTTTCAGACAGCAACCAAATTGGGATAGTAGCTACTTTCTCTGCGCTTGTAGGTACTGCCTTTCAGGGAGAAACCAATGCGCTCTGTTGGCACAGAAATTTAGATGGCGATTTTAAAGAGATTGTTTCCCACTTACGCCTAAAAGAAAATATAACCGTAGTTTCTCCCGACGATCTAACCGCACTCCATCTAACCGAAAAAGGGAATAAGGCTCGTGAAATAATTTTAAATGATTTACAACTACTCACTGATTTTGGCGCTTCGCCAACGCTTAATTTATTGAAGTGTTACGAGCGCGATGATGAATTTGATTTCATATCTACTGATGTGTATTCGTTTCATGTCGATCGTTCACCCATTGCAACAGATACTTTTTTGTGTACTTATCATGGAGCTTCAAGTGATATCATTGCTAATGCACACGCCATGCAAAAGGTTCTAATTCCAGAAATTAGAGCAAAGCTACAAGAACTACACGATGGCCCTGCTGAAGAATTTGAAGACTTTTTGAAAGAACATTACTTCGATTTACATTATCAAGCACATGAGGACGCAGAACCTATTAACTTGGGCATAGGGCACATTTGGAGACTGGCTGTAGACCATCCCAACCAACAAGTATTACCTTGCATTCATAGAGCACCAAAAGAAAATGAAGGAGAGTATCGGTTATTGTTAATTTGCTAGGTTTTTTTTGACCATTCGCTTTGCTCGGGTGAAATGTGTGCATACAAATGACTTCAGTTTGATAATAGAAACAACTTTTGTTTGATGAGTTTGTTGGCGAAAAATTTTTTCAGATTTTTTAAATTTGAAAGAAAAAGATTACTTTTGAACTTTAGCCAATTGCCTATATACAAGCCATGACAAAACGATTTAATGATTATAAAAGCCACATTGTTACTAGAGGAGAAACCACACAAGACATTTGTTTTCGCTATGGAATTCAAGAAAGCGACTTAGTAAAAGCAAACCCACATATTAAATTAGCTGTTTTTGGAGGAGGCTTTTTTAGCGCACAAATTTTCCGTTTAGACATTAAACAAGGAGATAAACTAAACATTCCATTTTACAATAAAGACAAGGATAAAAAAGGGGTAAAAACCATCCAAGGAAACAAAATTGCAAAAGTTGGCGTTTGGGAAAACTACGAAGTAGTGGAATGGCACGAAGGCACACCACAAGAAGACAGGGATCCATCAAAAGTAAATTGGGATTTGTACTTAATGAGAAACGGTACAAAACCTGAACTTGTACTACAAAAAAAGGAAGGTAAAATTCGTTTTCAGGAAAAAGCTGCTGGTAACAAATATAAAGTGGTTGGTTATCTTCATGAGCCAGAACTAAACAGCACTAGCGCTATTCTAGTAGATGTAAAACCCGCTGAAAAAAGAGAGATTTTAGGTGTAAAAATTAGTGACATAAACAACAAACCTATCAAAGAAGCAATCTCTTATGGTCAAACGATAAACGTACATGTCGAGACCACAGGGATGAAAGATGAATACGTATATCTTTCACTCTGGGAAGATGATGCAAAAGGAGAAGGTCACAATGAGTCTAACAAACTCAATCTGGTTGCCGAAGGAAAAGTTTTAGTTGGAAACAAAGGAGTGGCTCACAAGCAATTTGTTTTAAAAGCTGATTTTAAGAAAATAGCCAATGCATATTTATCTAAAGGAGATTCCGACGAAGGAAGTACTCACGAATACTATGTGACCGCCTACGCATCGGGCGAAAGCAAAGTCAGCAAAAATATTAATGTAATAAACCCTGATTATCAAGAAAAAAGAAAATCAGAAACGCAAGAGCACTTAAAAGGAACGGAACAAACCACTAAAAAAGAATCTACTTCAACTACGCCAATTGCGAGTGAAACCATAAAGGTTAAACCAGATGCAGTAAAAATTGAAGTAGCCGAGAGTACTACAGTGGCTAAAGTAGCCGATTCTAAACCTATAGTCGCTGGAGTCGAAGCTCTTGTAGATGCATATTTTGCAAAAGAAGAATTCAAAAAAGAAACTTCTGAAACAGATGGACAACATAAATATACCTTCCAAAAGAATAATAAGGATATTAACAAGGATGAAATCGCCGCTATCATTAAAAAACGAGTTGATGAAAAGGTCAAAAAAGACAAAAAATATGCTAAACTTGATGACATAAAAAATGCATTGACTCAAAAATCGTATGCTAAAGGAACCAGTATCACTTTTAATTTATACAAGCTTGGTCCTGAATATGTAAAAATAAACAATGCCCCTCTGGAAGAAGAAGTGTATGTAGTGGCAAAAACAGTACATTTAGATGGTAAAGAAGTAATCATCAAGATTAGAGAAAAAGAAGAAATCTTAGTGGCTAAAGATGCCGATTTAAAAGTGCTTGAAGCCAAAGAAAACGGCAATGAAATAACAGAATTAAAAGCTAAAGCCGAGAATGGAATTGCTAAAGTCAAGATAAAACTTCGTCCAAAATCAGACGAAGATTTAAAAACATGGAAGGAAAAACTTAAAGGTATTAAGGATGGCACTCACACTTATACTTTTGGAGGAGATGGCAACAAAACTAAAACTGACGATGAGAAAAAGAAGATAGCAGGAATTATTCTCAAAAAGGTCAACGAATCTCTTTCATCACAAAAGAAATTTGCTAAACTTGAGGATATTGTAAAAGCTTTAACCAATGAAGTTTACAACAAAGGGGAGCAAATCACTTTTGATGTTTATAAAGAAACAACTGAGTATCTTTGGCTAAAAGCAGAATGTACTGGAGACGTTAAAAAACATGAAGGGGAATTTTTGAAGCGTGAGGGTGCTTATTTCATGGTTGGGAAGAAATGTGAGTGTGAAGCGAGAATCAGAGCATTTATAAGAATGGTGAGAGTAGGAGAAGGAACTGGAGAAATGATTAAATCTCTCAATAAAAATAAAGAAACTGTTTATATTGCTCATGACTTTGAAATTGGTTATACAACAGGATATGGAGGTGTTAAAATTACTGATTTGAGTACACATCCACAGACAATCTATGAAGGTGGATCTTCTGCAGCAGGAGCTTATCAGGTTATGAGGTATACTTGGTGGGAACTAGCTGGTTTTGAAGTTGAAGATAAAAAGAAAACAGGCAAGTATTTCGAAGAACGTGATCTTTTAAAGAAGTATAAAATCTTAGATTATTCAGCAGAATCTCAAGACAAAATATGCGTTGCTCTTATGAAAAAGCAAAGACCAAATCTTATCACTAAAATTATCGCAAATAAGATTGAAGAAGCAATACAGAAAGAAGCCTGTTTTATTTGGGCAAGCTTGCCTGAAACAGAAAACGAAAGTCATTATACGATGCCTAAAGATAAGACTAAGAAACAACCTGCTACTCCACTGAAAACATGTATGGAACATTACAATCAATTTTTGGAAGAAGAATTAGAAGGAAATAGCAAGTTGCATCTTAAAAAAGGCTTTTTAAAAGACTTTGATATTACTTGTTGTAGTGGAAATGGATCTATTGGTACATGTTCAGATGACAGAACACAATGTTTCGAATATGCTGATGTGGTAACAAATCCAAGATTGAATAATCAAAGTGATAATGTAAACAAAAACAGATGGCATCGTACCAAAAGATATAATAATAGTCATCCAGAAGGTTATTATCATACTGGAACTGATATTTTGGCTTCTTCAGGCACAACAGTAAAATCAATGTTATGTGGAACTGTCTATGATTTAAAAGATAGTTTTACAGCAAATGAATATCAAGAAAATAGTTTAGGTAATTATATTGTTATAAAATCAAAAGATAAAGACGGAGAGGATGTTTATATTAAATATTGTCATTTAGACGAAATAACTGTTACAAAGAATCAAAAAGTGAAACATGGTGACTCAATAGGTAAATCAGGTAGCACAGGCAATGCAGCTTCAGTTTATGAAAAAGGGAAACTAATTCATGGAATAGATCCAGTATACAGGCACATACACATAGAGGCAGCAACTAGTGCCAGTTTTGGCAGTACTCGTGTTGATCCAGAAAAATACATGAAAACAAAATTTGACGAAACCACAAAAGGAAACCCAGAATGAAATTAAAACTCTTATTACTTAATTTGTTAACTGTACTATTTATAGTAAGTTGTAACGGACAGGAAAAACCAAAAACAATACCATCTAAGGAAAAAACTGATGAGTCCTCGTTGACAGATAATTTTTATAAGTTAAAAAAATTGTGCTTTAATTCAGATGAAAAGCTAATTTTCTCATCTGAATTAATAAAAAACAAAGGTAAGTTCACTATTTATTATATTCCATTTTCAGAACAAAACAATAACTATTATAATAATTTTGAAAAGAATAACGACATAACACTTTTGCATGATGAATTAAATTCTACAAATTATTATTCTCCTTCAGATAATAAAAAAATCGAAGCAATTTTAAAAGAAAAAACAAAAAAGGAAAATGATTTCGCTATAATAGGGACATATATCCCCAAAGAATTTATTACCATTGAGAGTGATAACGAATATTCTGTCAACTTTCCCTTTACTCAAAAGTATTATAAAAAAGAAAATGATAAATGGGTTTTTCTTTTTGAAAAGAAAATTTTAAAACCAGAAGATGAGATAAATCATAATTCTAAAAAATATATTACATCTCTTTCGTCTCAAAACAAACAAGCTAATAACCCTACTAAAAACTATTCAGCAAACGGGCGTTGGTTAATCGATTGTGAAAACGGAGTTGGTAAGTTAACTATTAAAGACAAAGAAGCTTCTTTGATTGTTCTTTACAATCAAATTTACATAGATATGATAGAACTTAAAAGAAATGATGCCGAAAAAGGAATTGCATACAAACTAAAAGAAATACCTGAAGACATAGGAAATATAGGAAGAGATCTAAATTGGAAAGAGTATCTAAATGATGAACCAATAGCCTATATAAAATTTATTAACGATAAAACCATTAAATTTTACTGGTACGGTTTTTACAACAAAAAGACAAAAAAGAGAGAATTTGAAGAAAATAATTTCAATCAAGAAACGCCAAACAAAGAAATAGTATTAAAGCTATGTCCAAAGTAAAGATTAACAACAATAAATGAAAAAAATATTTTTATCAATTATCATTGGATTACTTGTATCCAACTGCAAAAAAGAGAAAACCAATGTTAAATCTAAAATTGTTGTACCAAAAACAGAAACATTAAGCAAACACCAATCAAATAATAGTGTTAAGTTAAAAGAAGAAAGCTCTAAAGATGAAAAAGAGTCTTTTGTTTTTAGTTGTGGCACTGGTTGCGCTATAGTATATGATGAAATGTCTAGAAAAAGAAAGGAGAATTCAATAGAAATTAAATATACAGTTACACAATATATTAATGATAATGCAGAAAATGAATCTTTTAAAACATATATTTTTGAAAGTGATGAAAAAGGATATCTAAAAAGCATTCATTTGATTAATAATCAAATAAACCTTTTGAATGATGATAGTTTTATTTGGAAAGAAAAATTTACTGAAATCGGAATTGAATTATTTCCAAAAGGTTTAATAAGTAATTCACTATTCAAAAAATTTGAATTTAAATATACTGTTACTGAAGTCGAAACGGAAGAAGATACAAAGTATTTAATAAAAATAAATTTAAGAGATAAAGAAACAAATAAGATTCAAAAAATAGATTTCACCCCTGAAAACCTATATAACAAAAATCTTAATTTAAACACTTCAAGCCATTCTTATTTTAATCCCAACCAAAGCTTAATAAAAGCATCCGAAGGAATAGAAAGGTACCATGACTTAATAGTTCTTGATTATAATTTTGATGGTTTAGAAGATTTTGCAATAATAAATTATGAAGGAAGCAATGGCGGACCTCAATTTGCTTACTTCAAACAAAATTCAAAAAAGCAATTTGAATTAGACGAAAGTTTTACAAATGAAATACGATTTTTTCCATTAGAAATGAACCAAAAAGAAAAAACCTTAGAATTTGGTCATCCTTCAGGTTGTTGTCAAATAAACACTTTTATAGTCAAAATTCTACCAAAAGAAAAATGGAAAGTAATTTATACTAAACTTGAAGATATTTGATGATAATGTAATTAAGTTTGCTCATCCTAAGTCGGTAGCAATATTTTAAACTTTCACTACAATTGAAAACTATTACCAAATGAAAAACTACATTATAATCATACTTTTTATAGCATTTTTCTCCTGCAAAAATGAAACCAACAACAATTTAACTTCTGGTTCACAGGCAAAAGATTCAACAGAAATAGCAAGCGATAATAATAAAAAAGAAAAAATAGTCGATTGCGACCAACTTATCTATGACTTAGTAGTTTCAACTGATGTAACTAAAGGATATAAAGATTTTTTCACCAGAATAGAGAAAAACGATGGGAATAAGATTATCATTCAGGTTTATTTTGAAAATAATCTTTCGGACGACTCAAAGACTCCACAGCTAGTTGAAAGTACAATTGCATGGTTAGAATTCATTCCAAGTGAATCAAAATTATACAATATTACTATAGATCCAGATGATCCTGTCGAATTAAAATTTGACAAAAAATTAATTGATGAAAAACTCTTTAAGACTTGCAATGTAAATCCAAGTAAAACAAAAGAAACTATTGAGAATAACAATGATTGTGTTACAGAAGGAATTGAAATGGGTTCTAAAGAAGTTTGCTCCTTAAAAAACACCACGTTAAAAGAAGTGTATTCTTCTCTGATTAAAAACAAGCTAGTGGATAGAGCCGAAAAACTTCAAAAAGAATTACCCATAAAATCAGAAAGAATTGATGTCAATACAGATGGTTTAATCGATATAGATTACAAAGTCACAAAAAATAAAATCGACATAACAATGTCATTCGATGGTGGAGAGACTACAATTTTATTAGAACAAAAAGGAAGTAATGTGCAAAGAAGCATTGTACTTATTGCAGATTAGCAACATATACGAGTTATAACAATTTAGTTGTTTAAATGTATTTTTCAAAAAGGTATAAATCCCCCAAAAAACAAACTATAATCAATAATAATCAATGAAAAACCTTTTCTTATTCCTTACCTTTTCCATCACTAGCCTAACGTATTCTCAAACCATTCTCTTTCAAGAATACTACGAAGGAACGTTGGACAATAAAACCAAAATCTTTTTCTATTTTAAAATGGCGGAAGATGGCTGTCCGTCAACTTACGTACATGCCATCTATAAATATGCGACAAACAAAAATAACGACTGGATACTCTTAGAAACCACTTTCTCGGAAGAAAAACAGCAATACACCTTAGTAGAACATTACAATACCGGACTATTTCTACTCAAACGCGACAAAGGCAAACTATTCGGTTTATGGATCTCCCCAGACGGAAAAAAACAACTCAAAGTAGATTTAACCAAAGTCAAAGTGCCAAAATCAAAAATAGAAACCCTCGAAAGACAACTAGAAATAGAACAATACAAAGCCCACGACTGCTAAAGCAGAAAAAAACACTCCCCTCAACTACTGATAAGATCAGCAAGGTTGAGACTATAATTTTACTAGAACAAAAAGCATTGTACTTATTGCGGATTAATAGACTTAAAACCTCTATATCATTAAAGACGTATTATGATCTCAAAATGAAATAATATCAAAAACAACTTTCAAGTGAACAAAAAACACAAACTAACACTAGTCATAGGCTTACTGCTTTGCATAACCATCAGATTATTTTGTGGAGTTTTTGAACATGATGAATTTGGGGATGATGTGTATTTTATCAAACACAAACCTACTTGGAAATGGCGGTTTAAATCTCCGCAAGGGAAGTCTGATCTAAAAATCGATCAAATGACTCCAGCACAGCAAGAGGAACAAATTTTATTTGATGAGTTTGTGGGTAATCGTATAAGGAGATAAATAATTAAAAATCTTAATTTCTAATGAAATTTATATTTAATACAAGTATAGCGCTTTTGATTACGTTGAGTGGATTAGCGCAGCAAAAACCCTTAGATGAATTAAAGAAAGAAATAATAAATCAAAAGACTTTAGAAAAAGTAAATTATGTATTTCTATCTCGAACAATTTCACACATAACATTGAATGATAGTCTAAAAAGTGACTGGGTATATCCTTACAAACTTTTTTTAATCACAAATGAATTAGATAAAGTAATCGTTAGTGAATATAAAAACGGCAATACATCAAAAGCTTTTGAGATATCTAATTCTAAAATTTTCAAACTTTTAAAAAGCAATATGCAAAAGTTAAAAGCTGAGAAATTAAACAATTTTGAAAAGAAAAAAGATCATACAGACAGACCTGATGGTTATGATAAAATGGAAATTGACATATCTTTCAACAACATATCTTATCACAATAAGTTTGATGGTTATCTATTAGATTTTTCAAGTAATTCAAAGCTCAAATTAGTAGAACTCATCTTAACTATTGAACACGAATTTACTAAATATTACAAAACTCATCCTTTTTATGTCGAAACCCGATAGCACTGATCTATTCAGTTTGTCCGCTTCGCTAGAATATTATCCAAATATTCAAATGACTTCAGTTTGATAATAGGAACAGCTTTTATTTGATGAGTTTGCTCACGGAAGAATTACAAGATAAATCATATAGGTATTTACTACTCTATAAAACGACTTAGGCTTTGAACAAATGTTAAATATTACAAAATCACTAAATCTAGTGATTGCGTAAGATTTTTTTTATGATTAAGTTTAAGGTATCGATTGCAACTTATACTTTTTTTGAAGAAGAGGCTACAGCATCAAAACAAGATTTAAGAAGTTTTCACTCATTAATTTATTTATAAGATGAACAAATTAATTATAGTTGGAAATGGTTTTGATTTAGCGCATGGTCTTCCTACCTCGTATCATGATTTTGTAAATGATTTTTGGGAACACCTTCAAGAAAACCAAGAAAAAGAGTATACAAAAAAATTTGTAACCATTCATCGTGATTATAATACTCTTTTTAATCACAACAAGCATGTAATTAAAAGCTTTGCAGACTTTGAACAGCTTTTAAAAAACTATTGCGTTGACCACCAATTGTCTATTGATGCAGAACAATTAACCGTTAAAGACAAAAACAATACTATTGTTTTTAAGTTTGAAAACGATTTATTTAGAATGCTTTGTCAGGCGTCTCTCAACAACTGGTCTAAAATTGAAAAAAAGTATTACGAAATACTAAAGAGTCTAGCCCTCGAAGAAAAAAACTGTTACACTAAAGAAATACAAACCTTAAATCAAGAGTTTGAAGACATTAAGTTATTGCTCCAGGATTATCTAAAAAGAAATGTCTTAGACACTTACGACTTCTCTCCTGCTTCGTTGGGAAACGAAGAGATACTGCAATTTTTTAATGTAAAATACCAAAAATTAAATGCTAACCCGGATAGCGAATTGTTTTTAGAGTTTCCACCAGAGGATCACAACGCATTGATTCAAGACGACAAGGAGTTAACCTCAAAAATTGGGCTACGACCTCATAGTCTATTTTTAGATTTTAATTACACGCCAACTGCTGCTAATTATGTCAAGCAAATTAATTCGCGAAATGAGACACATTATGGAACAGCTTCGATTATTAAAATTCATGGCGAAATAGATTCTGAAGAAAATCCTATACAAATTGGTTATGGGGACGAAATGGATGAAGATTATTCTAAAATTGAAAACACTCCTGATGATTATTACATTGATCATATAAAGTCGTTTCAATACTTACACAATTCGAATTATAAGAAACTAATTAACTGGATTGAATCTGGTAAGTTTCAAGTATTTATTTTTGGCCATTCTTGTGGCTTGTCTGATAGAACTTTACTGAACACCATATTTGAAAATCACAATTGTAGATCGATTAAAATTTTCTACCATAAAAACGACAAAGGAGACAATTACACCGAACTTACTCATAATTTGTGTAAAATTTTCACAGAAAAAGGCATGATGCGTTCTAAAGTTGTAGATAAAGCAATATGTGTAGAGTTACCTCAAGAAATTAGATTCCCAAAAAGAAAAAAGTTGCAACCTATTTTACAAATAAAACAAAAAATTAAATAAGAGTCTTTATTCGTTTACTACTCCTTTTTTCTTCTTCTATTTGAAAAGCGATTTGGGCAATACGTCTTTTAACGGAATAATTTTAAACCCATAATTTGCCGAAGCAAAAATTACAAAGGCTACCATGGGTTTATAGCATAAGTTGATAAACTTATATGAGGTGTTAGGCAAGAAATACCCGACAGCTAGAACCACCAATAATACTCCTATCACTTGTACAAACTTCCAACTAAACGGATGCACTCCAAACTTTTTGTAATTAAAATATATTTTGATGAGATTGTAAGTCGTCAATGAAGTAGCAGTCGCTATAGAAACTCCTACAATTCCCATTTTAAACCAAAAAAGAAAAATCAAGTTGGTCGTAATGGTTAAAAAAGCCAAGGCTACCGTAGTCGTATTGTTGAACTTAAAGTATTTTGAATTGGAAATAATATAACCGTTAAATCCAGTAGCCAAATCAAACAGCAAAGCGAACCCCATAATATAGAGTACCGGAATTCCTCTCATTAGTTTGTCCCCATTTGTCATTAACGCAAATAAATCTTCAATCCCAACAGCAACCAAACCAAACAATACTACTCCTATAATAAATAAATACAAAGAGGTTTTATGATGCAGCGCTTTAAGATCCACCATATTGTTTTCGGCAATATAGCCCGCAATAATTGGCGCCGAGATTGTATAGACACCCAATGCTGGTACCGTTATCATACGCACTAAATTGAGCGACGTGTTGTAAATAGATACTTCTTGAAAAGTAAGCATTTCCCCTATCATGTACGTATCGATATTTAATGCAATCACAGAGCCCATACTACCTAAAAAAGTATAAAGCGAATAGGTCATGAGTTCTTTTCCAAAGTTATCTTGCTTTAAAAATTTGAAATCAACTTTCTTCGTAATTTTTTCCAATCGGTTCAAATAGAAAAACATCCCGATAATTGCTACAACAAAAAAAACAACGAATATCCATATTGCATTGGTCTCGGTCATTTTTTCATAAAAGAAAAACACAAAAGCCGCAACCATTCCCAGTTTAGGAAATAGATTTTCAAAAATATTAGGAACTACAATACGCTTCTTTATCGAAATGTATTTGGAAGCCAACTGAATCAACGACAACAACAAGGCAACCGATAAAATAAAAGGCGAGAAATCCCAAAAGTCTGTCGCGGTAATTCTAGGAAAAATTAAGACCGCAATAGATAGTAGAACCAATCCCAAAAGGAAATTCCCCAGTATAAAAACCACCGAAAATTTAAACAAATCTTGTTGCGTATCATTTTGCGACATTCTTGGAAAAAAACGCACATTAGCATGCATAATTCCTAACGCCACCACTGGCAAGATAAGCATCGCCGTTTGAAACACAAACTGAAGCTTTCCAGCGAAATCTAAATCTTCGGGATACAAGAAAACCGTTGACACAATTCCTACCAACGTACTGAAATACCCTACGATACTGTATTTTATGCTTTGTCGTGCTACTACGCTCATTTTAGTTATGAGTTATATTTGAGGATAAACCTTGAATTCCTTTAATTCATCCCAAGTAATCGAATTAATATCATTTATTTTTTTTAAAATTCCTTCAACGCCACCTATTTCTTTCATCCATTTATCAACTAAATCATCAATTTCAAAAAAATCCAGTTCAGATTTTAATCCTAACATAGGATAATTTTGTCCTAAAAAATTATTACCTGAAATTAAATAAGCCAAAGTATTTGCTTCCTTATTTTTTAAAACATTCTTTACATTTAACCTTATGTATTCAAGACACTTAACTATCAAATCATTATTTGGAAATAATTCGTCGTAAATATTTGGCTCAACAATTGTAAATCCACCTTTCTCTATCATAATTATTTATCTGACTTAGGTAAAAAAATAAAATTATTGATATACCGATTAAAATCATTCAAAAATTCATCTTTCTGAAAATCTGCCATTTGAGATACTTCGAAGGATTTTAAACTCAACGATTTTCTATCAAAATAAAATACCTCGTATCCAAAACCATTTATAAAATCAAAAATTTCATTGATTTGGTATTTTGCGTGACGCAATTCAATTTCGATGATGAATGTTGGTTTAATGGTTTCTAGAATTGCTTTACAACCTTTAATGGTATCCAACTCATGTCCTTCTACGTCGATTTTAACCAAATCAATTTTGGAAACATTTTCTTGTTTTGCCCAATCATCTAACGTGATGGTTTCAATTTCTATTTTCTCTACTTCATCTCCCATTGCTTCCAAAGAAGCACGGGTATCTTGTAATCCATTTCCTTTTTTAGGAATGTGCAACACCGATGTTCCTGTAGTTGAAGAAACCGCCAACGGAAATAATTTCACTTTTGGAAAAAGCGGTTTAATATAGTTGACCAAACTGGTATTGGGTTCAAACCCATAAATCGTTCCTTTTTTAATTACTTTTTCTGCTTGGTATAAATAAATGCCTTTGTTGGTCCCTATATCGACAAAAACCGAATCATCTTTTAACAACCGATGAATCAATAACAATTCAGGTTCGCATTTATAGTATCCTTTCGACAAGGAATTAAGCGTTTTATAATAGCGCTTTTTGTATAATGAAGGCCAATATTTGTAGGCTAGTTTGATTAAACTTTTTAGCATTAGTTTTCAGTTAATTTGAGTAGCTGTTTTTCCAACTCATTTTTTACTTTTTCAAAGGTATATTTTTCTGCAAAAGGTTTTAGTTTTTCGTATTCCTTTTGCAACATTTCTATAGAAACAGTATTTAACAATTGAATCAAATCATCTTCTGATTGATATTGCCAATTGTACCAATCCATTTTGGGGTACGATGACGGGAAAATTCCAATTTTACCATTATACACACAGTCGGCTTCTGCACCACTCACTTTGGTTGTACCATATACCTCATCAACCCAATAAAATGAAGTGTTTTGTTTGATTGGACATAGCAACAAATGTGCTTGCGCAATCACTTTTGAATATTCTTGCCAAGGAATAAATTGGTGATAATGTGTAATTGCTATATTGGCATGGCAATTATCTTTTAATTGTTCCAATTGTGTTAAAACAGTTTCGTTTTCAGGTTTTCCTAAAAAGGTGAAATGAATTTTAGATTTTGGGTTTAATTTTGGAAGAATTGCAAACAACAAATCGACATCTTTTCGTTTATTAGAAACATTGCCTGGCATTACAATTTGAATGGTTTCATCAAATGGAAACTCAAAATTTTGACAATAATTCATTTGAAGCAATTGGCTTTTATGAGCATATCTTCCTTCCGAAGTAATCGTTTGTAAAGCCGATTGCGAAATCACTCCAAAACGCTTAGCTCCTAAAATTAATTTTCTTTTGGAAGCTACTTTTTCTTTAAAATACAACTTAAGAAAATAGGTCAATTGCTCTTTTTCTTTTAAAATATTACCAACTGTGATTCCTTTAAAAAACAGACTGAAATTTAAATTGTGTACCAAACATAAAACCTGTTTTTGAACTAGTAGCTTTTGGTAATCGTCAAAATTTCGATGCAATGTATTGATGACAACTGCCTCATAATTGGAGAAATCAGTTGTAGAAACCGAAGAAATAACAGTTATGTATTCTAAAGGAATTGCGGTTAATTTGTCAAATACTTTTTGGCTCACAAAAAAATGAAAACCAATTTGATCCATTTCTTTGACTAACAAATACCATTGTTCTAACAACGCTGAATGCGTTTCCATTTCGATAAAGGCTATTTGTTTCTTTTTCAAGTGAATCGTTTTCTAATCCCACAAAAATAAAGATATTTGCACATTAATTTGAAATTAAAAACGTCAGTTCGAGTTTTTGTACAACAAAAATATCGAGAACTAGTTTTTAATCGTAAATGTTGGCTCTCGATACATTCTGAACAAATTCAGAACACTCGAGCTGACGAAAAAACAAACTAAACATGAACTATTATATTGTCATTCCTGCACACAACGAAGAAAAATTTATTGGGTTAACATTAGATTCGTTAATCAATCAAACTTTGTTACCTAAAAAGGCGGTTATTGTGAATGACAATTCTACCGATTCTACAAGAGAAATCATTTTGTCGTATATCGAAAAACATCCTTGGATTTCTTTGGTTGACAAAAAATCGGATGCTATTCATTTACCTGGAAGCAAGGTAATCCAAGCATTTCAAGCTGGACTTGATACTCTTGATGAGGATTATGACATTATGGTAAAAGGAGATTCCGATTTGATTTTCCCATCAAACTATTTTGAAACCATCACTAAACATTTTCAAAGTGATGCTACAATTGGAATGGTTGGTGGTTTTGCCTACATCGAAAAAAACAGCGAATGGATTTTAGAAAATCTTACCGATAAAGACCATATTCGTGGAGCTTTTAAAGCATACAGAAAAGAATGTTTCAAGCAAATTGGTGGATTAAAACCTGCAATGGGTTGGGACACCGTTGATGAATTGCTTTGCAAATTTTACGATTGGAAAGTCATAACCGATGCATCCTTACACGTAAAACACTTAAAACCTACTGGAACCAATTACAATAAAGCCTCACGCTACAAACAAGGTGAAGCTTTTTATACTCTTGGTTATGGATTTTTTATCACCGCTATAGCATCGTTAAAATTAGCCATGCGTAAAGGAAAACCCTTATTATTCATTGACTACATTAAAGGGTTTTGGAAAGCCAAAGCAGAAAATAAAACCATGTTGGTCACTCCAGAACAAGCAAAGTTTGTAAGGGCTTACCGCTGGAAGAAAATGAAAGAGAAATTATTTTAGTTTAAAGTAGAAAGTCCTAGATACTTATTAACAACTGCTTCAAACTCTTTTTTGTTTACTGGTTTTGAAAGATAACCATCAAATGATTGACTCACATTTTCTTTTTCACCTTTAAACGTATACGCAGACTGAGCAATGATAGGAACATCTGGTGATTCGTTTTTAATAAGTTGCGCTGCTACATAACCATCTACTTGAGGCATTCTAAGATCCATCAACACAAGACTTATATCTGGATTGTTTTTGTATATCTCATAAGCTTCTTCCCCATTTTTTGCTCTTATTATTTCTACATTTCCTTTTTCCATTAATTTTTTAAGGAGCATAAAACTAATTTCCTCATCATCTGCAATTAAAACTTTTATTGTCTTTTTAACTTCTTTAACCTCAACATCTACTAATGAAGGAATATATGGCACTTTAAAATAGAATAGAGTTCCAGCATCAGGTTTTGATTCTACCTGTAAAACTCCTTCTAATAAACTGACATATTGTTTTACAGTCGATAATCCTAAGCCAAGTTCTTCTTCACTTTTTGACGAAAGCAATTTTTCTTTTAAATCAGTTGCTAGTCCAACTCCGCTATCTTTAACATAAAACTTAATTTGACTATCTACTATCTGATATCCCATTTCAATAAAGCCTTTGTGGGTAAATTTCAAAGAATTACTTAACAAGCTTGTAAAAATTTGGGTAATTATATTTCTATCTATAAGTACAGTATCGTCATCATCTGACAAACCTTTTACAGACTTCAATGTTAACCCTTTAAAGAATACTTGGTCTATAAATCTTATTTTTAAATCATCAAACAACTCGTTGAGTGAAACTTGTTCTTTTTCAACTTTAATTTCATTTTTTTCTATTGAATTAAAACTCATGAACTCTGAGAAAAATCCTTGTAACTCGCCAGAACAGTTATTTATGATTTCGGCAAAATTGCTTCGTTCTTCAAAATCCAATTTGGATGTACTTAACAACTTAGCTAATCCTACTAAAGTGTCTAAAGGGGTCTTAATTTTAAGCAAAACAGAATGTAAAACATCTGTATCTAAAGTTTTATAATCGTTTAATTTCTCTGAAGTTGAGACATTGTTATTTTCAACACGCAACTCATCTAAAAGCTTAGACAAATCATTTACTTTTTGATTTAGATCTGCTACCCTATTTTTAAGATCAATATAAGTGGGTTTATTAATTTCCATATCATTCATTTTTTAATTACTTATTAAAACAAGAAATGGGCTAAGTGTAGATTTGGAAATTATAAAACATTGAACAACACAAAGTTAACTACTTATAAATCAAAAAGATATAATAAAACCAAAAAAAACAACTTTTGAAATTGTTAAAATTTTAAAAGCTTTTTAAAAGATATAAACCATTCAATTTTATAGTAAAGTCAGTCCTAACTCATAACATTTTCGTATTTTCGCTAATATTTTTAAGCCAATGATGTTAATCCGTTATTTATCGCAAATAGGAAGATATTTCTTAATGCTTCAAGAAATCTTCAAAAAACCAACCAAATGGTCGGTAATGCGAAACCTAATATTTAAAGAAATAGATGATTTAGTAATTGACTCACTTGGAATTGTGTCATTTATATCATTCTTCGTAGGAGGAGTAGTTTCTATCCAAACGGCGCTAAACCTAACGAATCCTTTAATTCCTAAATATTTAATTGGATTTGCGACACGTCAATCCGTAATTTTAGAGTTTGCACCAACATTTATCTCCATCATTATGGCAGGTAAAATGGGCTCTTTTATTACATCGAGTATAGGAACGATGCGTGTTACAGAACAAATTGATGCATTAGAAGTTATGGGTGTTAACTCTTTAAACTATTTGGTTTTTCCTAAACTAGTTGCTTTAATGCTTTACCCATTTGTTATTGGATTAAGTATGTTTTTAGGCGTACTTGGAGGATGGTTAGCAGCAGTGTATGGTGGTTTTGCTTCTTCTGAAGAATTTATAAATGGTATTCAAACAGAGTTTATTCCTTTCCATGTTACTTATGCCTTTATAAAAACAATTGTTTTTGCGTTTTTATTAGCTACAATTCCTTCATTTCATGGATACTACATGAAAGGAGGAGCTTTAGAAGTTGGTAAAGCCAGTACCGTTTCATTCGTTTGGACTTCGGTGGTTATCATCTTATGCAATTATATTTTAACCCAACTTCTTTTAACCAGTTAATTATGATTGAAGTTAAAGACATAAAAAAATCCTTTGGTGACCAAATGGTACTTAAAGGAATCTCAACTAGTTTAGAGGCTGGAAAAACTAACTTGATCATTGGTCAATCGGGTTCAGGTAAAACGGTTTTTTTAAAATCGTTACTTGGTATACACCAAGTAGATAGTGGAACTATTTCTTTTGATGGTCGAGTATATTCTGAAATGACAGACGATGAAAAAAGAGAGTTGAGAACCGAAATCGGAATGGTATTTCAAGGAAGTGCATTGTTTGATTCTATGACAGTAGAAGAAAATATAGGATTTCCTCTAAAAATGTTTTCAAACAAAACAAAAAGCGAAATTAAAGAACGTGTTGATTTTGTTATAGAAAGAGTAAACTTAATTGATGCACATCATAAAAAGCCTTCTGAAATTTCTGGAGGTATGCAAAAGCGTGTAGCGATTGCTCGTGCAATTGTGAACAATCCGAAATATTTATTTTGTGACGAACCTAACTCGGGGCTTGATCCTAAAACTGCGATTGTTATAGACAACCTCATTCAGGAAATCACAAAAGAATACAATATAACAACAGTTATCAATACCCACGACATGAACTCGGTTATGGAGATTGGAGATAAAATTGTTTTCTTGAAAAATGGCTTAAAAGCTTGGGAAGGAGATAAAACTCAAATTTTCAAAACCGATAACGAAGCAGTAACTGATTTTGTATATTCATCTGACTTATTTAAAAAAGTTAGAGAAGCGGTATTGAAGGAAGGTTTGTAAATATTCGAGATTTAAAAAATAAACACCCCAAAGTAAATTCTTTGGGGTGTTTATTTTTGCACAATGCTAATAATTAAAGGTATACTGAATGTAAACTGGATCGTGATCCGACACATCGCCTCCCCAGTACTTAGCTAAAAACTGCTGCATTACTGGTTCAAAAGCTGGTAGTTTATGTTCCTTACTATAAAAAATATAATCTAACGTATCATTATAATTGTTGTAACCTTGATATTGAACGACTGTATTTTGGTTCGAATATGTTCCTCTTTGCATAATCGGATTAAAGCTATAATTAATACCTCCAAACAATATTGATAACATATTTTGATATTCTGAAGTTAAGGTATATTCTACATTCATATCTCCCGCATAAATAACAGGTTCTGTAACTGGTATATTGAAATAATTTTTAAAGTTACGCATTTCTGTAAATTGCTTTTCTCGGGTTGTCCTTCCAGGATATCCAGGTTGTTCTGATGCTGTATGAGTTCCAAATATATGATACCTTTTATTATTCTTTACTACAACTGCATACGCTACTCCTCTATTTGACATTCCTTCTATTGAATTGATTTTATTTTGAAAAACCAATTGATACTTTTTCTCTATAGGGTATTTACTCAAAATAATTGTACCACCATTCACATGAAAGATAGTATTGCCACAACTCCCAAAATAACCATCCCAATTGTTAGGATATAAATTAGTGCCTCCGCCTGAAGAACAATATAAACCTAACAAAGGTGTTGCATAAGGATATAGTGTTTTGATTTTTGCCAAAAACTCGTCTCCAAATCTAGCATTAAATCCTTCTTCAATTACCAGCACGTCTGGAGAATTAACCCCTAAATTAATGATGTATTTATACAATTCAGCAGCTCGTTCTTTGCTTTTATACTGTGGAGCAATAGAAGGCATTTGATAAACATTGTAGCTCATAACCGATAATGTTTCTGTAGTGCCAGATAATCGATTTGTTTTTGAACTTAAATTTTCCGAAGAAGAAAAGAAAGAATCTTCACTACATGAGTATAGTGTAATAAAGATAAATAAGGCAAATAACTTTTTCATTTTTTAATTTTTATGGCAAAACTAACTTAGCTTGATTACCAAAAGTTTAGATAAAAATTAAGAAAAAGACTAAGTAATATTAAGGTTTGAATCTTAATTTAATTTAAGCACAAATAAATGTAAATATTAAATTGAAAAATGATTTCTATAAAAAAAGCAACCCGATTTTGGTTGCTTTAAGGATATATTATTTATAAACTAACTTTTAATTATTTAATTTGGCTACTACAGCTTTTATATCTTGCTCCTTACTTTTCGGATAAATTAGAAGCACTCCTTCTCTATCCACAATAATATAATCATGTAACCCGTCAATAATAATTAGTTTATCAGCATCTGAACGTACAATGTTATTAGAAGCATTTTCAAGAACTACTTTAGCATTAACCACTGCATTATTATTATGATCCTTATCTAACTTTTCATGTAAAGAACCCCAAGTTCCTAAATCGTTCCAGTCGAAAGTTGCTGGAAGAACATATACATTGCTTGCGTTTTCCATCACAGCATAATCAATAGAAATATTTTCTGCAGATGAATAATTATCTTCAATAAATTGTTTTTCAGAACTTGTATTGAAATCATTCCATCCGTTTAAGAACAAAGAGTTCATTTGAGGTTGAAATTTTTCAAAAGCCTCAACAATTGATTTTACACTCCAAATAAAGATTCCTCCATTCCAAAGAAAGTTACCACTCTCCAAAAAAGATTTTGCAGTTTCATAATCAGGTTTTTCCCTAAACTGCTTTACTTTTTTAACTGCGTTAGCATCTGTTTTATCATATTCTATATATCCAAATCCTGTATTAGGAAAAGTGGGTTGAATACCCAATGTCATCAAAGCGTTTTCACTTTGGCAAAAATCAAAACATTGCTGTAAATCTTTTGTAAAAGCATTCTCATCTTCAATCCAATGATCACTAGGCGCCACCACCATTACAGCATCTGGATTTTGTTTTTTAATTTTTAACGAAGCGTATAAAATACACGGAGCAGTATTACGCATTGCTGGCTCTAATAAAACTTGTTCTTGTTTTACCTGAGGTAATTGCTCAAGAACCAAGTTATTGTATTTCTCGTTCGTTAATATTAAAATATTTTCAACTGGAATAAGCTTAGATAATCTAGAAAATGTTTTTTGAATAAGTGTTTCCCCAGATCCCAACATATCATGGAACTGTTTAGGAAATTCTGTAGTACTCACTGGCCAGAAACGAGAACCAACTCCACCGGCCATTAATATTGCATAATAATTTTTATTCATAATATTTGAGTTACAAAGTAACAAGCTTGCAAAGTTACAAAGATAAATATTAACTCAACAGCTCAACCTCTGCATTTGGATTAAACAAATATACTTTTCCTGTAGCAAGTTCCAAACATTCTATGCGTTTAGTTCGCAGGGCTACTTTCTTGAAAATTTTCCCATTGTGAATTCTAAATGTGCTTCCATAAGGAATTTCAAAAACATAATTCTTATCATTTACTGGATCAAATTGTTTTAGTGCCAAAGCCAAAGTTGTATCTGTATCGCTGCTTGCTTTTGGATTTCTAAAATGCCTAGCTACAAGAGGTAACAAATTACTAGGGAAAATTTCGGGTCTAATAAAAGGCACCATCAACCGCTGAAAAGTCATTTTCCACTCATCTCCATGAGGTTTAATTCTTCTCCCGTACTTTTCAAAGGCAACCAAGTGTGCAATTTCATGAATTAATGTAATCAAAAAACGATATTGATTTTGGGAAAAATTTACCGTAATAATATGAGAACCATCGGTATCTCTGCGATAATCACCATGCCTTGTGATTCTTTCATTCACAATTTTAAGATGCACACGATTCGCTTTGATTAATTCAAAGCACAAGGGAACAGCGTGTTCAGGAATATATTTGTATAAAACGTCCATTTAATTATGAATTCATAATTATGAATTTTTAATATTGTTTTTTGAAGTAATGATAATACTTTTAGTGATTTTCAAAACTTCCTCACAATCATTATAAATTTCTAAAAATTCATCTTTTGAAATATAATCTGTAGCTTGTAAAAGCTCTAACCAATACATTGATTCATCACATTCCTTCTGAGCAATGGATAGTTTATATATAAAATCAGGCTTTGTTTGACCATTTACTGCTTCACGTATATTTGCACCAACAGATGTAATAGAACGAACAAATTGCTTAGACAAAATATATTCATGTTTAGATTCAGTGATTTTTTTATAGATTTTCACTCCTTTAATCGCTAATAAAAAACTTTTATCTTTAACTATATTACTCATTTTTTTTAATTATTCATTCATAATTAAACATTCATAATTCATAATTAACTAAGGTGTCGTTGAAGAAACCTGAAGTACTTTTCCGTTGTAGTATTTATTTCCTGTCAAAGCAAAATTAAAAATATAATCGGCCATTTCCTTAGCCGAAATAGGCGCTTGATAACCCGGAAAAGCTTCTTGTAGCATTTCGGTATTCACAGCACCAAGAGCCAAAACATTAAAAGCAATCCCTCTCTCCTTATATTCTTCTGCCAATAATTCTGATAAAGTAATTACTGCACCTTTACTCGAACTATAAGCTGCTAGTCCTGCAAATTTCATGCTGCCTTGAATTCCACCCATCGAACTTATAGTTACTACATGACTTCCATTATGCAGATGCGGAATACAAATGCGAGTTAGAGCTGCAACTCCAAAAACATTCACTTTATAAATATCTTCAAATTCTTTCGTAGAAATAAATTCAAAAGGTTTATGAAGCAAGCTTCCTGCATTATGAATAATTATATCTACTTTTTTCCATGTAGTTTCAATGAATTTTTCAACTTGTTGTAAATCTTCTTCTACAGACAAATCAATTGATAGACACGTGATATTTTTATTATCGATTAATTCTTGAGGTGTTTTTCTAGAAATCGCTAATACTTGATGACCTGCATTTGCAAACTGCAATGCTAACTCGTAACCAATTCCTCTAGAAGTTCCTGTAATAATTATATTCTTCAAAATATTGTTTTTTGTAAAAATAAAAAATCCCGACTATACTTCGACAAGCTCAGTATAAAAATCGGGACTTTTCTATATTGTCAGGCTGAACCTGTCGAAGTCTAGGCTAACATAGTCACGGGATTCTCCATAAACGCTTTGAACGTTTGAAGGAATTGTGCTCCAGTAGCACCGTCAACAGTTCTATGATCACATGCCAAAGTTACTGTCATTGTATTACCTACAACTATTTGACCATTTTTAACTACTGGTTTTTCTACAATAGCTCCAACAGATAAAATAGCTGAATTTGGTTGATTAATGATAGATGTAAATGATTGGATTCCAAACATTCCTAAATTAGAAATTGTGAATGTACTTCCTTCCATCTCTGCTGGTTGTATTTTTTTAGATTTTGCTCGTCCAGCCATATCTTTTACTGAAGCTCCAATTTGAGTTAAACTCATTTGGTCAGTAAATTTCAAAACAGGAACTACTAATCCGTCTTCAACAGCTACTGCAACACCAATATTTACATGATGATTAATGATAGTAGCTTCATCTTTCCATTGAGAATTTACCTGAGGATGTTTTTTCAATGCCATCGCTGATGCTTTGATCACCATGTCATTAAAAGAAACTTTAGTTTCTGGCAAACCATTAATCATATTGCGTGAAGCAATTGCATTGTCCATATCTAACTCAATAGTTAAATAGTAATGCGGTGCTGTGAATTTAGATTCCGACAAACGCTTAGCAATAACTTTACGCATTTGCGAATTTTTGATTTCTTCTTGGAATACTTCTCCAGCCGGAACAAATGGTTTCACCGCAGCTACTGCAGCAGTCGCTTGAGTTACAGCTTGAGCAACTTCACTTACAGAAGCTGTTCCTGGCACAAAGTTCTCAACATCTGCTTTAGTAATTCTTCCATTTTCACCTGAACCAGCAACTTGAGAAAGGTTTATTCCTTTTTCTTGCGCAATTTTTTTAGCTAAAGGAGAAGCAAAAATTCTACCTGATGCATTTGCAACAGGAGTTGTTGCTGCTGGAGTAGAAACTTCAGCTTTTACTTCTTCTGTTTTAGGTGCTTCAACAGCACTTCCAACTTTAAAATTAGCCACAACGCCTGAAACATCTGTTCCTGCAGGACCTAAAATTGCTAATATACTATCAACTGGAGCCGAACCACCTTCTTCAATACCAATGTACAATAAAGTACCTGCATTGAATGATTCGAATTCCATAGTTGCTTTATCTGTCTCTATTTCAGCAAGAATGTCTCCTTCTTTAACAACGTCACCTACTTTTTTTAACCATGTAGCCACAGTACCTGTAGTCATAGTATCACTTAAACGAGGCATTGTAACCACTTTTACTCCTGCAGGCAAATCTGCAGTTGGTGTAGTTAC
Organism: Flavobacterium terrae; assembly: GCF_900142035.1. Lineage (GTDB taxonomy): Bacteria > Bacteroidota > Bacteroidia > Flavobacteriales > Flavobacteriaceae > Flavobacterium > Flavobacterium terrae. The sequence goes on from NZ_FQZI01000004.1 coordinate 267,358, forward strand.
TACAGCTGGTTTTTCTTCAGCCACTGGCGAAGTAGTTTCAGCTTTAGGAGATGAACCTCCTGCCAACAAAGAAGAAATATCTTCTCCTTCATTACCAATGATTGCTAATAAAGAATCTACAGGCGCTGATTGACCTGCTTCAATCCCAATATGAAGTAAAGTACCTGCATTGAAAGACTCAAACTCCATAGTAGCTTTATCAGTTTCAATCTCTGCAAGGATATCTCCTTCTTTAATTTTGTCACCCACTTTTTTAAGCCATGTTGCCACGGTTCCTTCCGTCATAGTATCGCTCAAACGCGGCATTGTAATTACTGTTGCCATACTGATTATAATTTATGAGGAATAAATGGATAGTTTTCTTGTTCGTATACTACATCGTATAATTGTTCTACTGTAGGGAAAGGAGATTCATCTGCGAATTTTTCACATTCTGCAACTAAATCTGTAACTCTTTGATCGATAGTTTCAACTTCAGCATCAGTAGCATACTTATTTTCTTTAATCATATCTAGAACCTGAGTAATTGGGTCGATTTTTTTATACTCTTCCACTTCTTCTTTAGTTCTATATAATTGCGCATCAGACATTGAATGTCCTCTGTAACGATACGTTTTCATTTCAAGGAAAGTAGGTCCATCACCACGACGAGCTCTATCAATTGCTTCATGCATAGCTTCAGCAACTTTAATAGGATTCATACCGTCTACAGGTCCACATGGCATTTCATACCCTAAACCTAATTTCCAGATATCTGTATGGTTAGCTGTTCTCTCTACTGAAGTTCCCATCGCATAACCATTATTTTCAACAATAAATACAACTGGCAACTTCCAATTCATTGCCATGTTAAAAGCTTCATGTAATGAACCTTGACGAGCAGCACCGTCACCAAAATAAGTTAAAGTAACACCGTCTCTTCCAAAGTATTTGTCTGCAAAAGCAATACCTGCTCCTACTGGAATTTGAGCTCCCACAATACCGTGACCTCCATAAAAACCATGCTCTTTGTCAAAAATATGCATAGAACCACCCATACCTTTAGACGTTCCTGTTACTTTTCCAAGCAACTCTGCCATTACACGTTTTGGATCTGTTCCCATACCAATAGGCTGCACGTGATTACGATAAGCTGTAATCATTTTGTCTTTAGACAAGTCCATCGCATGCAATGCACCAGCTAAAACAGCTTCCTGCCCATTATATAAATGTAAAAAACCTCTAACCTTTTGTTGAATATAAAGTGCTGCAAGCTTGTCTTCGAATTTTCTCCAGAAAAGCATGTCTTCGTACCACTTTAATAAAACTTCTTTTGTTACTTCTTTCATGTGATTTTGTAAAGTATTGTGTGTAATTATTTTATAAATCGCAAAAAATTGACCTCACACAAATTTGCGAAGAGCAAAAGTAAGACATTCCTAATAATTGATAAAATTTACAGCATAATTTTTGATAATTATAAATAGTTTTTATCAAATGTTAATGGTAATAGATTTTGAATTGAATCTGATTTATACACTTCACCAGTTTCTCCCATGAAAAATATCTCTATAGGAAGGTCTTGTCTAAATTCATATTCAAATATAGATTGACGACAAGCACCACATGGTGGAATAGGCTTAGTGGTTACATTTTCGGTTGCTCCAGCAGTAATTGCCATCTTAATAATTTTAGCATTAGGAAAAATCGCTCCTGCGTGAAAAATTGCAACACGCTCAGCACACAATCCCGAAGGATAAGCAGCATTTTCTTGATTTGACCCAACCACAATCTCTCCATTGTCCAGCAACAATGCAGCACCCACTTTAAACTTAGAATAGGGCGCATAAGCATTTTTCCTTACTTCGACCGCTCTCATCATTAAATCTTGATCTTCTTTAAAAAGTTCTTGAACCGAATTAAAGACTAAGATTTTTGTGTCAATTTTAATTTCTTTCATACTTTATAAGGGAAAAAAAATCCAAACTTCAAAAAAATGAAATTTGGATTATTTATTAATTATTTTCTTTTTCTAATATTGATCATAGTCATCGCCAAAATTAAACGTTAATGAAAAACGTAAAGTATTTTCTAGAGGATTTTTGACTTTTGATGCTGAAAACAAATAAGAAACATCTAATGTTATAGCAGTATATCTAAAACCAGCCCCTATTGTTGCAAACTTTCTAGCTCCTTTGTCTTTACTTTCATTAAAATAACCTGCTCTTAAAGCAAATGAATCTTGATACCAATACTCTAATCCTGCCGAATAAGTAATCTCTTTTACTTCTTCTTTAAAACCATCTGGAGCATCTCCAAAAGATTTAAAAACTCCAGAAGCCCAGCTTATATTATTATATTCATCTGCAGCAGCTTGATACTCACTACCATCAACTATTCCATTACCATCTTTATCTGTTACGACTTTTGGCGTTGGAACTAATAATTTAGTAAATTCTAAATTAGCTGCTACTTTATTATATTCATCAAATATAAAATCAAATCCTCCTCCTAATCTTAAATTTGCTGGCAAAAAGTTAGAACTTCTTTCAATATCACCTTCGTATGAAATCTTAGGACCTAAGTTTTGAATATTAAAACCTAAACGATATCTTCCATTAAAATCATTGAATGCAATTTCTTCAGATTGATAAAACCCAGCCACATCAACTGCAAAAGTATTTGCTGATGAAGCATCAGTATTTGTAGTAGCAAATCTAAGGTTTGATCGAATATATCTACCTGCTACAGCCATAGAAAATCTATCACTTAACTGAAGTGCATAAGACAAATCAAAAGCTAATTCATTTGGTTTTACATTTCCTAACGAATTACTTTCTCTATCTGTTAGCTCAATTTCACCTAAACTAAAATAACGCAAACTAGCAGCAAAAGCACTTCTTTCATTATATCTATTAAAATAATTGATTTGACCTAATGAAATATCATTTACTAAATCAGTCAAATACGGAGTATAACTCGCTGTAAATCCTTGTTTTTTTAATGAAAACGCATATTTTGCAGGATTAAATTGTTGAGAAAACGCATCTGGAGATGTTGCAACTCCATTATCTCCCATACCTGCAGAACGTGCATCAGCAGCAATTAACAAGAACGGTACTCCGGTAGTAATAGGTCTTTCGTTTTGGGCTTTTATATTAAGGGCAAATAATAATCCGGTAATTAGAAAACCAATTTTTTTCATTTCAGCTTTTATAAATAATTTGACAAATATATATCTTTTATTAAAGTATTACTAGTTTCTCGAACTTTTCAGTTTTTTTATTAGTTAAAGTTGACTTAACTGTTAATTTATACACATAAACCCCTTTACCAATTTTATCACCAAAATCATCTCGCCCATCCCAAGTTATATTTCTTGAAGTAAAACCTTCTGTGGTTACTACCTCGTTTTTTGACCAAACTATTTTTCCTGTTATAGTCATGACTTGAACTTGTACCTCAAGCGGTTCTGATGGTTTATTATGTGTAAACCAAAATTCTGTATGATTCACAAAAGGGTTTGGATAGTTCAAAACATTTGTTATTGTTAAAGTTTCATCACCAACAACTATAAATTGTAACTCTGCAGTTATTAAATTATTGTAGACATCCCATGCCTTAAATGTTAAAGTATGTAATCCTGGTGTTAAATTTCTAAAAGGATATTTTAATTTACCTTTAGTATAATCATTAAGTTCTGTTTCATAATAATCATTAAGAATATAAGGTTTAGTCTCATCACCATCAAGGTATGCTATAATGTCATGACCAATACCACTAGCAGTATTTATACCGTGCTCATCCTCAAGAAAAGCCAAGAAAAGAGGTGATTGATCAGTAATTCCTCCCGAAACAAAAGACTCATCATTCATATAGATTCTAACACGAGGCCCCGTAATATCTACTTCAGCATTTGTGTTTATGCCACCTATTCTTATGTCTGTATCATATCCTGTTTTATCTTGTAAAACCGAACTACGTCTGGCGTAAAAACTTACTTTCCCGTTACCAACAGGTATTTTTATATCTCGCGGCACTACAAAACCAAATTCAAACAAACCATTTGCAACCGAAGCATTACCTCTAAAAATTGTTTCCCCTAAGGTCACAAAATTCATTGGAGAACCAATTCCATCATTAACCAATGTTGTACGATTTATATCTTTATCAAAAATTTGAACTGCAACATCTCCATTATAAGAAGTCAAAATGTTATTAAATTCATCCGTCACTTCTCCTGACAACTTGACGTAACTTAACGCCTGAAGGCTTTCAGTTGAAGATACTACTGGAATATCATTTATTTTTGTAAGTCTAACTTTTGGTTTAGGAATAGCTAACATCAAAGCTGGATCACCTATATAAGAAATAACATTATTACCCATATTCGAGGAAGCCACCTTAGTAAGTCTAACAGCTTCGGCAATTGAAGTATAAACATCTCCAACAGGAAACAAATAATTTCCAAAGGAAGTATTAAATGTCTCGCCAGTACCCTGACCAATTTGTCTAGTAGTAGTAACCATTGCCACAGAACCCCCTGAAGGGTTTTGATACACCAACTTTCCTCCAGTAGGCCTTAAAGGATTATCGAATCGAGTAAACTCACAAGTAACAGTAATAAACAAAGGATATTTATACTTATTAGCTAAAGTTTTTGCATCTGATATCTCAAAAATTCTTTCTCCTGAGAGCCCATCTTCGCCTCCGTGTCCAAGATAATTAAACACTAAGGCACCTTGACCAAACGCATTAAACATTTCCTCTCTTGCTTTTGGATACTTTTGCCCACCTGATGTAGTCTCTTGTACATAAGCATCCATATGTATTTTTTTTAGATTTATGAACTTCTTCTGACTAACTATTGCGTCACCTAAATCATCCATGTTATGTTCTAAAGTTGCATCACTAACTTTATCCACATCATCAGAAATAAATACGATATTATTTCTCCATCTTCCATATGATTTAAGGTCATGATAGTCAATAATTTTAGTCACCATTTGTTCTGCTTGTGAAAGATTACTTGCTAAAATTCTCCCTACAGCTACATCAAGACTTTGATTACTTAACATATTTCCTTCATTAGAATTCATTAACCCAAAATAATCATCCGAGACAAAAGACGAAACGAGTGAAAAACTCTCTAAAGAATGAAATATTGGAACAATATTAGTATTGTTTTTTATCCTATCCTTAAAATCAAAGGAAGCGTCTCCAAATAAACAGACATATTTTATTCGATCACCCGGAACAAAAGGATCATTATCATAAATATATTTTACAAAATTTCTAATCGCCCCTATATCTTGTTTCCCCGAAGAGAATTCTTTATACAACATATCAAGAGTAACGACTTTAACATTTAAAGAAGAATAAGTTCTGTGAAAATTTGCCAATCTTTCTGCTTGACTAGCTAAAAAAGAAGGAGTAACAATAACATAATCAACATCCTTTAGTTGTCCTTGATTATCATAAAAAATAGTACCCTTTAAATCTTGATTTGACACAGAAGAATCTGCTTCCTTGCCTGGTGCATAAAAGTCATTATTATCCAAAGCAATGTACCTTTTAGCTTGTCCCATATTTGATTTAAGAGTAAACAAAGCTTGTCCAGAATTCACTTTAGAGGTAACATTGTAAATATCTGTGATATCCCATACCTGACTAACACTTGAAGCATTATTTATTTGATATTCACAAACTCCAACTTGCGAATCTACTTCATCAACTTTAAAACGAAATTGTTTACCAAAACCTTTAAGATCGGATTTTGTTGTTATCGAAATGTAATCAAGAAAAGCATTACTACTTGGAACTCCATTATTATTATACTTCAACCCTACAGATATATTTTGAGAATTTGTAGTTACTGTAGCTGTTAGCAAGTTAGGCGAACCGTACACAGGACCTTGAGGATTGATTGCAGCAAATAAAATTGTTCCAGCAGGCTGACCGTTAACAGAAACATCCATGCTTGTGTTTGATGCAGATGCTCCTGCCGCCCTTACTTTTAAAGAAATAGGATTAGAAATTTGTAAATTCGGAAAATTAAACTGAAAAGTTTGCTGAGATTCAAAATTAAATTGCTCCCCATACCAAGTTCTTCCTAATCGAGCAACATTAACTTTGTCAACTTCATGAAACTGATATTCATCATATGAATTGTAAGTTGCATTTGGCGCCTGAGTAGGTTCATTTATGCTTTGTATTCTTTTTCCATTTCCAGATGATGAAGTAACATAATAATAAGATTTATCACCGTATAAATTCACATGAGTTTGACTATCATTATTCCAATTATCAATTCCTTCTGCATAAAAGAGTATATAATCGCCATCATTAAAAGAGCCATCTTCTTCCCCAATAAACTGTATAGCGTTTTCTGCTATATCAATAGGATAGGGTTCAGAATTTAAAAGCGGCACCATCCTACCACCATTCCCATAAATCTTTATAGTTCTAGGATCGACATTTACATTAAAACCGAGGCTCGCCAAAAAAGACTTCGTTATTTTATAAACTCCTGATTTTTCTACAAAAAAACGTTTCCATTCACCAGTCTTAAAAACAGAACTTGACAATGCAGCAATGTTCTTTGAAGCAAAATTAGAGCTACTTGAATACTGAAAAGAATACTCTAGACTTTTAACTCTTTTATAAATTCCATTTTGCTTAATTATTGGCTGAAAACTAAAAACAACATAATTATCATCTCTTGCTTTACTATTGTAGATTATGGGAGATATACTTGATTTGATTAGTTTTTTATCAAGCTCACCTAGCGATTCTGATGAAATACTCTCAAAAACAATATTTGAAACTGCTAAACTATTTTCATCAATTTCATTATCTGACTTGAATTTTTGTGAGAATAAAATCGTTTTATTTTGATCTGAGAAATTAAAAAATTCAGATTTAAAATTTGGAATTCTAAACTCAAAAGCTTGATTGTGCTTATAAACCCCATCAGTCACCCAATCAATAGATATAGTTTTCCTCTCTTGCGCATAGGAAAACAAACAAAAAAAAATTGCTGTTATTAAAAAGTATTTTTTCATATATATTAGAGTAATAACGCCTAAAACTAAATTTTATTTTAGCTTGTAAAAATATGCTATTTAACACAATAATAAAAAAGAATATTCGTTAAGAAAGTTGGGGGAAAAATCAAATTTTAAGATTTTTTTAAATATTTATCAAAAAGGTGTTGCAGTTTAATGGTTAATTATTATATTGCGCCACAAAATAATTACCTACTGAAAGTATGAAAGTAAACAAAATTATGACTGTAAGAATACTATTCTCAATGATAGTATTGCTTGGTTTTGCTAGCTGTAGCAAAAAGTCAAGCTCGAAAAACACTTCGGCAGCTACTGGATGGAAAATTAATGATCCAAATGGAGGTTTCCAGTACAATTCAAGCTTTACTAAACAAGAAACTGCCCCTGGTTTAGTATTAGTTGAAGGTGGTACGTTTACAATGGGTAAAGTTCAAGACGACCCAATGCATGATTGGAATAACACTCCATCACAACAACACGTTCAATCATTCTACATGGATGAAACTGAAGTTACAAACATGATGTATATGGAATATCTTGACTGGGTTAAGAGAGTGTTCCCTCCAGCAGATGAAAATTACAAACATATATATGAAGGTGCTTTACCAGATACTTTAGTTTGGAGAAATAGATTAGGTTATAATGAAACTATGACTAATAACTATTTAAGACATCCAGCTTATAAAGATTATCCTGTAGTAGGTGTTAACTGGTTACAAGCAACTGAATTTGCTAAATGGAGAACAAATCGTGTTAATGAAGCAATTCTTGAAAGAGAAGGTTATATGAAAAAAGGAGCGAAGGTTGTTGACGTTGACGCTAACAATACTTTTGATACTGAAGCATATTTAGTTTCTCCTTCTACTTCATTTGGCGGTAATGAGGAAATTATTTTACAAAAAACAGGTCGCGGAGGCAAAAAAGTTAAGAAATCTAAAGGTGATGATGATGCTTCAGCTGGAGCAGATGGACCAACTAATGTATACGCTCAAAAAACTTCTGGTGTTTTATTACCAGAATATAGACTACCAACTGAGGCTGAATGGGAGTATGCAGCAGCTGCAGACGTAGGACAAAGAGAATACAATATTTATAGAGGTCAAAAGAAATACCCTTGGAAAGGTCAATACACTAGATCTGGTAAAAGACAAACAAGAGGTGATCAATTGGCTAACTTCAAACAAGGTAAAGGTGATTACGGAGGAATTGCTGGATGGTCAGATGACGGTGCAGATATTACAGCTCCTGTAAAATCTTACAAACCTAACGACTTTGGTCTTTATGACATGGCTGGTAACGTTGCAGAATGGGTACAAGACGTTTATAGACCAATGGTTGATGATGAAGCAAATGATTTCAACTATTTCCGTGGAAACGTTTATACTAAAAATAAAATAGATAAAGACGGAAAATTAGTATTTGTTACTTCTGAAACAATTAAATACGATACATTAAGTAATGGTAAAGTTGTTGCAAGAAACAAACCAGGAGAAATTGCTCAAGTTCCTGTTGATGAAAACGAAACTTATTTAAGACAAAACTTCTCAACAAGTGACAATATAGGATATAGAGATGGTGACAAACAATCAACTCGTTATTTTGACTTTGGAAGTTCTGAAGAAGGTGAAAAAATCAGCGAGAAAAAGAGAATGTATGATTCTCCTATACACAAAGTAGAAGTTGTTAGAGATAGTACAGGAAAAATTGATAGTACTGCTAAACTAAGCCGTAAGTTTGACAAAACTGGTAAAAGAACAACTTTAATTGGAGACGATGTAAGAGTTTACAAAGGAGGTTCTTGGAGAGACAGAGCTTACTGGTTAGATCCAGCTCAAAGAAGATACTGCCAACAAGAAATTGCTTCAGACTACATCGGATTTAGATGTGCGATGTCTAGAGTAGGTCCTAAATCAGACTTCAAGAAGAGAGCAAGAAACTAAAAATTTTGTTTACATATATTAAAAGCCCCTTTTTGGGGCTTTTATTTTTTTCTTACATTCGCATTATGAGAATAGAAGATATCTACCAGTGTTTTTTACAATGTGACTCAGTCTCAACTGATACACGTAAAATTGAAGCTAATTCTCTTTTTATAGCTTTAAAAGGAGAAAATTTTGATGCTAACACATTTGCAGAAGAAGCCTTGAAGAAAGGCGCTTTATTTGTTATTATAGACGATAAAAAAGTATTTACTGATGAGAATAAAATGATTCTTGTAAAGGATAGTTTAAAAACTTTACAAGAATTAGCAAATTATCATAGAAATCAGTTAGGATTACCAATTATAGCATTAACTGGCAGTAACGGAAAAACAACCACTAAAGAGTTAATTAATTCGGTACTTTCAACAAAATACAACACAAAAGCAACCATAGGAAATCTTAACAATCATATTGGTGTCCCATTAACATTACTTTCTTTCAATGAAGATACAGATATTGGAATAGTAGAAATGGGGGCAAATCACCAAAAAGAAATTGAAATGCTTTGCGAAATTGCTCAACCTGATTATGGTTATATAACAAACTTTGGGAAAGCACATTTAGAGGGTTTTGGAGGTGTAGAAGGAGTTATAAAGGGGAAAAGCGAACTGTATAATTATTTAAGAAACAACAATAAAATTGCTTTTGTAAATAATGATGATCCAATACAAGTGGAAAAGAGTACTAAAATTAATTCTTTTACTTTTGGAATAAACAACATTGGAGATATCAATATAAAATCAATTGAAGCTAATCCAATGGTAAAAATTGATTTTAACGAAGAACAAATCAATTCTAACTTGATTGGCATATACAATGCTAATAATATAAATGCAGCAATTACAATTGGTAAATATTTTAACATCACAGATATTGAGATTAAAAAAGCAATTGAAAATTATCTACCAAATAATAATCGCTCACAACTGATTGAAAAAAATAAAAACAAAATAATATTGGATGCTTATAATGCAAATCCGAGTAGTATGCAGGCCGCAATAACAAATTTTATTCAACTAGATTCAAAAGAAAAAATAGCGATTTTAGGTGATATGTTTGAACTTGGCAAAGAAAGTATTGCAGAACATAAAAAAATAGTGGAAATACTAGAAAAACAGCCTCATATAAGAACATATTTCATTGGCAAAGACTTTTATAGCACTAAAATTGAGTCAAATCATATTCATTTCATGAAAAATTTTTCAGATTTTGAAAACTATTTAAAGAAAGATAAAATTGAGAATAAAACAATCCTGATTAAAGGATCAAGAGGAATGGCACTAGAAAAAACATTAGATTTACTATAATACGAATCCAGCTAATGCTGGATTTTTTTATTAAATTTATTTAAAATAAGTTAATAATGAACACAAGCAACACTTGGGAAGAAAAACTTGCACCTCTCTTATTAAAATATAAACACAAAAAGCATCCATTAGATTATCAAAATCTTTATCAATTAATGATAATGGTAATTCTTTCCGCACAAGATTCAGATGCCAATATAAATAAGGTTGCTCCAGCTCTTTTTGAAATGTATCCAAATTTAGAAACTCTGTCAGTATCAAGCATCGATGCATTGGTTCCATATATTTCAAAAGTAAGAAATTTTGGAACTAAAGCTAGTTGGATTATTGAAATTGCCCAAACACTAAAAGAAGATAAAAATATTCCACTTACAATGGAAGAATTAACGAGTCTTAAAGGCATAGGAAGAAAATCAGCAAATGTTATCATGCGTGAAATGAAATCACCTGCAGAAGGTATTATAGCAGATTTACATGTAATAAGAGTCGCACCAAGAATAGGATTAGTCAACGAAACAAAAGATGGAAACAAAGTCGAAAAACAACTTATGCAAGTTCTATCCGAAGAAATCTGGGGTGAAATTGGTATGGCAATTTCCTTTTTAGGTCGCGAAATTTGCCGACCTACCAACCCTAAATGTAACCAGTGTCCAATTAATGCTCATTGTAATTACTTCAATACACTTAAAAATTAAAAACCTTTACAATATTCAAAATGATAAAATCAGTATTTTACGAGTTTCCTTTTTATGGCGTGCCCCTTAAGGGTCGGGCTGTACGTTATATCTTTTGCATATAATTTGCAAAAGGATACCACTTCCATCCCTCACGCTACCAACTCATTTAACAAAACACCAAAGAAGTACATCATTTCACACAAATTAACATAAAAACAAAAAACCCTATCAGATTTGATAGGGTTTTTTAAAAGAAAGGCGGCGACATACTCTCCCACAGGATTGCAGTACCATCTGCGCAGGCGGG
>NZ_FQZI01000010.1 GCF_900142035.1 Flavobacterium terrae
CTACTCTATTTCAAGTTTTTTCTTTCAAACTTTTCGGTATATTTGTAAACATCAGTAACAAAAATCCCCGCCTTCACAAAGCCGGCGGGACGTTACCAGCAATTTTAGACAACTGTAGAACGACCAATGTAACTGACAACAATAACGATATTTTGAGTGAATAAAATAATAAACAAACTAATAAATCATTTATCAGAAAAACAAAAGACGCTTTTCCTTATTGACAGTTTAGGAGCGATTTTGACTGTATTTTTCCTGTTTGTAATAATGCGACAGTTTGATGATTATTTTGGAATGCCTAAAACAGTATTGACTTACCTTTCGGTAATAGCATTTTGTTTTTGTATTTATTCGTTCGCTTGTTTTATATTTTTAAAAAGACGTTGGACACCTTTCATTAGGCTTATTGGCATTGCAAACTTACTTTATTGTGTACTGACAATCGGACTACTAATTAAATACTTCCCTTTACTGACAATAATTGGGATAACATATTTTTTGATTGAAATAGTAATTATTTGCGGACTCAGTTATATCGAAATTAATGTGGCGACAAGAAATAAAGAAAAAGAGAGTAATTGACGGCTAAACGACTGACCAGAAAACACTGCTGGTAACACGGGTTTTGCGTCAGGCGGGGTGACGTGCAAACTTGAAGCTTTGTGCTTCTAATAAACTTTAGTGATAAATTGAAACTTTGTGCTCCGAAACCCGCCCGAACGCAAAGCCCGAAAACGTTAGCTGTAACCTTGAAAAAGTGCCGTCTTAATACAAGTTGACTAAAAAAATCCAAAATGAAAAAATACTTATTAATTGTAATGCTTTTTATCACTTCATTTTCATTTGCATGCTCATGTATTGGAAAAAGTAAAATTAAAACGTCTCTTAAATCTGCTGATGCAGTTTTTGTTGGAACGATTATTTCCTCCAAAAAGGTTAAAATAAAAATGGACTCATCAAATGTTGGAATAGATTCATTAAATTTTTTGAGTATGATGGAATACAAAATTTCAATTACTCAACGCATTAAAGGAAAAACTTTAAATGATACTATAAAAGTTTATTCAGGTTTTGGAAATGGCGATTGCGGTTTTCGTTTCAATATTGGACAAAAATATATTGTATATTCCCATTTTGAAGAATATTCTTGGTGGGGAAAAGTTAACTTTCTATCGACAGATATTTGTATGCGAACAATGATTTATAATGATAAAGAATATAAAAAACTCATTCGAATCGGGAAAAGAAAAGACTACAGCTAACAGCGGTTTGCTTCAATGGCTACTTCCGGATTTTCCTACGGAAAATCCGCTGCTGAATGGAATGTTTTGTTATATTTGTAATGGCTTGGTGTTGGTGCAACGCCACTGAGAGCAAGCCGCAAAACGTTAGCAGCAAGTTGACAAGAAACCCGAATCAAATACACGAAATGAAAATAATAGATGTTGAAAATTGGAATAGAAAAGAGCACTTTAATTTCTTCTCAAAAATGGCAAGTCCATATTTTGGAATTGTAACAGAAGTAAATTGCACAAAAGCTTATGATATTGCAAAAGAAAATGGCTACTCTTTCTTTGCCTATTATCTTCATAAATCAATGATTGCCGTAAATGTTGTTGAAGAATTAAAGTACAGAATTGTTAATGATAATGTAGTTTCATTTCCTGTTATAAATGCCGGTGCTACAATTGGTCGAGAAGACGGAACTTTCGGATTTATATTCGTTCACTTTTCAAGTGATTTCCAAGCGTTCAATGCTGAATTACAGAAAGAAATTTTAAGCGTCCAAAATTCAAAAGGATTAAGACTAAATGATGATGATATAAAAAAAGATTTGATTCGCCATTCCACAATTCCCTGGACTTCATTTAGCGGATTATTACATCCGACAAATTTTACTCAAGACGAATCTGTTCCAAAAATCACGTTCGGAAAATTCAGCATGCGTGATGGCCAAAAATATCTGCCAGTTTCCATTGAAGCACATCATGGTTTGGTCGACGGTTTTCATTTAGCGAAATATTTAACCGAATTCCAAAATCAGCTGGATAAATAATTATATAACCTACACAAAAAATGATAACAAATTCAAATCTACACTTTACAATTCTCCAAGAAATAATTGACAATGGTTTTGCCCCAAATGTTTCCGAATTATCAAAAATATTGAGCGCAACTGAAAATGAAATCATAAAAGGCTTACATGATTTGCAAGAATATCATGGAGTTGTGCTTCATCCAAATGAACCTAAAGTTTGGGTCATTCATCCATTTTCATTATCACCTACAAACTTCTACGTAAAAACACAGAATGGCGAATGGTGGGGAAATTGTGCATGGTGTTCGCTAGGTGTTGCAGCATTATTAAAAGATGATGTAAAAATAATAACAACTATTGGAGCTGAAACCAAACAAATTGAAATCAATATTATCGATGGAGAAATCCAAGAGAAAAATTATTTTATACATTTTCCAATACCAATGAAGAATGCGTGGGATAATGTAATTTACACTTGCAGTAATATGCTAGTCTTTGAAAATGAAACACAGATTGAGGAATGGACGAAAAAGCATAATATTTCAAAAGGAGATATTCAGCCTATCGAAAAAATCTGGAACTTTTCAAAAAAATGGTATGGAAACCATTTGAATCCAAATTGGAAAAAATGGACAATTGAAGAAGCAAAAGAAATATTTAATGAGTTTGATCTTAAAAATAAAATCTGGCAATTGGAAGATTCAAATGAGCGTTTTTAATACAACCTGCTGCTAACACACGTTTGGCGCAATTGCGAATTTTGTGGTAAATTCACGTTTGCGTTCCGCAAGAAATTTTATCTTAGTGGAAAATAATCAGTTCCGAAGTTCGCAACTGACGCCAAGCGTGGGAACGTTAGCAACAATTATAAATGAAACGAATCCAAGAAAAATACGGTCTCTTAATAATCGGGATTATCATAGGTATTGTTTATGCTGTACTTACTAGAATAGTTTTTGGAGATAAGGCAACATTGGCATCAATAACCTACCTATTCGTAATTCCAACTATACTTGGTATTATTCCTTTAATGTTTGTCGACAAGGACAAATTGAGAGCTTATAAAACATTTATATTTGTTCCATGGCTGACTCTTGGCTGTTTTTTCACAACACTATACTTATTTGGAATTGAAGATTTTCTATGTGTTGTAATTCTTGCAGCTCCATTCTTTATATTAGCTACAATTGGCTCACTCATTTATGTACTTTTTCAAATTAATCAGGAAAAGAAAAATAATAAGCTATTCTCAATCCTAATTATTCCGTTCTTGCTTGGGCCTATTGAAAACATGGTCAAAAGCCCATCGAAAATATACGAAGTCAAAAGTGAAGTGGAAATTAATGCTACTCCAAAGAAAATATGGGACAATATTGTGGAAGTAAAAACGATTGACCCTAAAGAATACAATATGGGCATATTCAACGAAATGGGTATCCCAAGACCATTAAATGCGCAAGTAAACTGGAAAGGTTTGGGCGGGCAAAGAATCGGTAACTTTGAAAATGGTTTAAAGTTTATCGAAGCAATTACTGTGTATGAGGAGAACAAAAAAGTCTCTTTCAATATCACTGTCGACAATTCATCGGTAGCTGATGAAATCTTTGAACGCCATGTCTTAAATGGAAATTATTTTCGATTTGTGGATGCCACATATCAATTAAAACAAACAAACTATGGCAAAGTGAAATTATCTCTAACGACAAAGTATCTTCTGACTTCTAAAATTAATTTCTATGGGAAATTTTGGGGTGATTTAATGCTAAAGGATTTTCAAGATAGATTATTAGCGGTGATTGAAAACAGATGTGAAAATAAATAACTGTTGCTAACAGCGGTTTTAAGAAATTGGGGTTTGGGTGTTTATCGGGAGGAGCTAGTGCTTGCACTTCTCTCCTATTTTTGAACTTCTTTCTTTCAAACTTTTCGGTATATTTGTAAACAACAGTAACAAAAATCTCCAACTTCTTAAAGCCGGCGGGACGTTAGCAGTAATTGAAAAACCGAATTCTAATGAAAATAATATTCCTAAATAAGTCTCTTTTTATCGGTTTTGTTTTATCAATTTTGTCATTATATTCTTGTCATAAAGAAGAAAAACAACTTGAAATTAAAGAATCTGAAGTTCATGCTTGCGCAAAAAACTTACAGCCACCCCCTCCAATAGAAAATAAAATTTTATCATCCGCGAAAATTGAAATAAATGAGGAAAAGAGAAAATATTTTGTTACTGTAAATTTAGCTGCGGATAAGTTGGTAGATTACAACGGAAAAGACCAGCAACTTTATAAGATTGAAACAACAAACAAAAATAGAACCCGAAAACTTTATTTTGCACTTCCAATAGATTACAATAAGTATTGGAATGAAATAAAAATATTCCCTGATAAAGAAAATAAGGTTTTAGAAATCGGTTTTAAAGAAAAAGAAATTACAAAAACATTATATAAACTTTACGCTTATAAATATTATAATGAAGATTTCGGAGATGGTCACATTGTGATAAAATCAAATTTTGAAAAGTATCAATATAGAACAATCGACTAATTAATAAAACAACTACTGCTAACAGCCGTTTGGCTAGATTGGGGTTTTAGGCTGGATTTAAAGTTGGTCTTGTATTTGGAAATTTTGTGCTTAACCGAAATATTAATCTTAATTTAGTCCCCAACCTCGCCAAGCGGCGGGACGTTAGCGGCAAGCAAAAACAAAACCTCTATAAAATGACAAAATATTCCGATTTATTAAAAATAGTTGATAGTTTAAGATTAGAAGCACCATTAAATTATAATAGATATCATCCCGAAAAAGATGAAAAAGAAAAATTAGAAAATGCTAGAGGAAGAGCATTTATCCATTTATACCTCAAAGTGACCTTTGGCCTTATTGATTTTAACGAACGTGAAAACTATATAACAGATGATGGTTACGATGGGGGAATTGATGCTTATTTTATAGACCAAGAAAATAAGAAACTTTACTTCATACAATCAAAATTTAGAAATTCAGATCAAAATTTTGAGAACAAGGAAATAACATTCGAAGAGTTATTATCTATGGATATTGAAAGAATTGTTGAAGGAGAAGAAGAAGGAGAGAATGGAATTAGGTATAATGGTAAAATTCAAAACCTAATAAAACATCTTCAATCAATATCTGATCTTCCTAAATATAAATATGAGATTATTTTACTAGCAAATGTAAAAAACAGCCTTCAACCTAAACTAAATAAATTAACTGGTGGATACCCTGTACACATATTCAACTTTCAAAGAATTTACTCTGAATTGGTTTTCCCTTTAGTATCGGGCTCTTATTATAATATTTCGGAATTAAAAATCACAATTAATGTTGACCGTAATAGTGCTGGACATCGTATTCAATATTATCCCGTAACAAAATATGCTGAATGTACAGTTAACGCATTATTTGTTCCTACAATTGAAATTGCTAAAATATTATCAAAATATAAAAACTCTATATTAAAATTTAATCCTAGGAGTTATTTAGATCTTGCAACTGGTAGTATAAATGAAAAAATTTCAAGATCTATCACCGATTTCAACACAAACGAATTTGCTCTATTCAACAATGGTATTACCATGCTTTCAGATGATACAGTTTATAGTGATAAAGTAGGTAAAAAAAATAAAGCTGAAGTTTTGGTAACCAATCCCCAAATCATTAATGGTGGACAAACAGCTTATACTTTAAGTATTTTATATGACCGTTTTCTTAAAAACGATACGTTGCATTTGTTTGAAAATAAAGAAGTGCTTTTAAAAATAATTTCCTTTAATGTTGAAGAACACGAAACTAAAGATTTCGAAGAAAACAAATTAAAACTTATTGAGCAAATTTCGATTGCTACAAACCAACAGTCGCCTGTTTTTGAAGCTGATAGAAGAGCTAATGATAAAGTTCAGATAGATTTACAAAGATCAATTTATGATGATTTCGGTCTTTATTATGAACGTAAAAGAGGTGAATTTGGGGATGGAATTAGGAGCGGTTATGTTGATAGATCTAAAATCATTGATAGAGAAAATTTTATTCGAATATGTCTTGCATCCCAAAACAATCCAGTTCAAGCAAGGGCTGGAAGCGTTGCTAATTTTTTCAACAAACAAGCTTTTGATTCTATACTACCTGATGCATCTGAATTTAGAAAATATATTTTTTGCTTAAAAGGCTTTGAGAGAATTGCGCACTTTTCATCTGATTCTTCAAACGTTAGATTTAATGCAAGATATGCAATCACAACGGTACTTTCTAATCGATTTGAAAACTCATATGAAATAAGTGATTACGATAATTTGATTGACTCAAAACTAAAGGACATTATTGGAAATTGGCCAAGTTTTGAGGATTTTTTAAGGCAGACAGAAGAAAATAAACGATATTATTTTAAAGAAAAATTCGATATAGAAACGGGTGAAAAATATATTGAAACTAACTGGACGGCTTACTATAAAGGGAGAACATTATTAAGTGATCTAAAAAATTACTTTAACTTTTAATTGCCAGCCGCTAACAGCGGTTTGGCACAATAGCTAATTTTATCTTAACCACTCGCCTATTTTCCGCAAGGAAATCTTATCTTAGCAAGAAAATAATCGTTCACGCAGCCGCTACTGCGCCAAGCCGCGGAACGTTAGTGGCAATTTTGAGAAAACCGAAAACAAATGAAAATTGATAAGTTAGAGAAAATAATTTCAACCATACAAATTGCAACTGCTATTTTTTTAATTTGGTTTTCGATTGACAATCTTCTAATGATAATCGAAGTTGTACATCGCCCTTATTTTGGCGGTGCTGAAATTTCAATTTTGAAATTATTCAAAACATATCATTTAAATATTATACTGGGACTAATTTCTTTAGTATCTGGAATTGGTCTGCTTTTTCAAAAATTTTGGGCTTGGACTTTATCTATAATATTCTGGTTTTCTATTAGTTCTTCTTTATTTATTTCAATGATAAAATTGAATCTAAAAAAACCAGTACTTGAAATTAACAAAATACTATTAACGGTATTTATATTATTGATTTTAGCGTGTATCGGTCTAATTTTAGTTAAAGAAAATTTCAGAAAAAGATATATTCCTAATAGATCAACATGGATAATAATTCTTAGTACTATTTTTATAATTCTATTAGACCGAATTTACATTAATAGATAAAACTAAATGAAAAGAAACAATCCGGAAATACTTTTCAAAAATCATTTCAAAATTTACATTTTGATAAAGGACAAAATTATATTTGAAAATGAATTAGAAAAACAGAATGTTGAATATTATTGCGACGTTGAAAATCAACCTACATTTGGAAATGGAATTAGGTATTTCATACAAGACACTGACAGAATAATACTTGATAAAATCTTCACAGAAAACGGAATAATTGCTAATACAGAAACAATTCCAACCTCAGATTATCGAGACGGAAAGAAAGCAATGAAATTGTATCTAAAAGTTGGAGGAATTGTAATTGGAATAATGATTTTGATTATGATTATTGAAAGTTTACAAAAATAAAAACTGCCACTAACAGCGGTTTCATGAAATTGGGGTTTTAAGGCTAAATTTAAAAGCAATTTTATATATTTGACTTCAGTTCTAATGGAATGATTTGGGTATAAATTTCCCCAACTTCATGAAGCCGGCGGGACGTTAGTGGTAATGTTACCACAGAATCCTAAAAAACAAACCAATTACAGCACTTTAATGAAAAACATTTTTATTAAAAATAAACCCCAATATCATTTTTCAGAAAGTGAAAAGGAAAAAGAAAACACAATTTTAATTTGGAAAGGTATTGTTGGTTTTTTTGGATGTTTATGCTTCTTTTATTCAATAAGACAATCTAACCTTTTTGTTATTATTGGCTTAGATTTCATACTTAAATTATATACGGTTTTAGGATTAATATTCACAATATTATTATATAAAATAGATAAAGTATACGAAAAAAATGATTATTCATTTATAGTAATTTATTTTCAAAAATTTTTTACTTATGGCTCTATTTTCTTAGCGGTTTTCATTTTCACAAATAAACATTTATCAACAAGTAAAGAATATGAAATTACTACATTAATACTTGAAAAAAAAGAAGGAAACCATAGAAGCGCTAATGAAATAACCGTAAAAATCGGAGAATCAAAAACTGAAATTAATGTACATAAATATAGTTTTGAAAAAATAGAAAAATCTAATTATGCCAAAATTAAATTAAAGAAAGGTTATTGGAATAAACTTTTAATTCTTGATACTAAATTAACAGAATAAATAAACACTACCACTAACAGCGGTTTGCAGCAATGGCTTAGGTTCGGTTTTTTCCTGCGGAAAAAACGCTAACACCAAAATTCCGTTTATATTTGTAATGGTTTGTGAGTAATCCAAGCCACTGCGGCAAGCCGCGGGAACGTTGGTGGCAATATTTTCGAAAAACTCGCAGAAAAAAGACATAATCAAAAATGACCGAACTAAAACTATACAAATCTAACTCGAAAGGATTAAAAATTCTTGCTTTGTGTTTACCTTTTGTATTAATTGGATTTTGGATGATTTCTGAAAAACAAAATGGAACTTTTGATTATTATATGGGTTGGTTTATTACTTCATTTTTTGGTTTAGGAATTCCAATTAGTATTTTCACTTTATTTGACAATAGACCACAAATTATAATAAATGAAAATGGAATTTGGGACAGAACAACAAAACAGACAGAGATCAAATGGGAACAAATCAAAGAAAGTTATCTAATTGATATTTATAATCAAAAATTCATCTCAATAGTTGTCGACGAAACATTTGTGTTTAAAAAAAATACTTTTAGCAAGTTAAACAAACTAAATAAATATATTGGCGCTCAAGAATTGAATTTAAATTTAAGTCAAATCAAAATTGACGAAAATAAGCTAACAGATTTCATTAACACAATTAGAATATCAGAAAAAAGTATACGAAATAATCAAATCCAAAACTTTAATTCTAGCTTAACATTAAATCCAGTTTCAAATAGTCAAAAATATTTTACTTATTTGCTGATTTTAATATGTATGCTTGTTGCTTCTTTAAGTAATTTTTACGCTTTTTGGGTAATTATGATTACAATGAGAATAGGTGGTTTAATAGCAAAATGGTATAGAGGAACTGATAACAATTCCAACTTGAGAAAATATGCTGAACGGTTAGCTTATTTAGGTTTTACTAATATGGTTTTAATTGTCCTAATTTTTAAAACTTATGATTATGCAACAAATAAAATTGGAATTAAACTGACTAATAAAATAGAAACTTATAAAACTGAATTTGGAAATTATCCAAATGAAATAAAAACGATAAGTGAAAATCTAAACTTTAATCCAATTGAAAAATATATAGTGAGCAAAATTGTATACAAAAAAACAGAAAAAGAATATATTTTAGAACTTAAATTCTTAAACCATAACTTGAAAGAATTTGATACCGAACTAAACGAATGGAATTAATACTGCCACCAACAAGCGTTTGGCAAGATTGCGAATTTTGTAGTAAATTCACGTTTACATTTCGCAAGAAATTTTATCTTTAACAGAAAATAATCGGTTCCGAACTTCGCAACCTCGCCAAGCGCCGGAACGTTGTGTGTAATATTACAAAAAAATGGGGTATAAAGAATTCTTTCCTTTTGGTACTAAATCAATCGAAATTATCTTCAATTGTAGTGAATGTGGAGAAGAAATAGTTTCGGAAGAACACTCTATTCCACATCCAAATTATCTAGCAGAAAAAGCTAGTGATTCCCATAATGGCATTACAGTAAATGAGTGTTGTGAAAGTTGTGGTACAGAATATGAAATCAATATAAATGTTGGTTATGGAGATGCTTACGTTGAAATCGATGATGTCGAAGATGATGATATTCTTGAAATAATTGAACATCAAGAAGAAGAAGACGATGAATATTATAATGATCAAATAGATTCCATTTTAAGCACCACAAATTACTATGATATTTTCTTTAATGAAATTGAAAACTTAAAATCCCTAAATGATGTTGATTTAAGAAACAATAACCTCCAAAAAACTTTATTAAGACAAATATATTCAAGCACTATAAGTTGTTTAGAAGATTATTTATCCTCCACTCTAGTATTTGAAGTTTTTAATAGTGAAGAAAATTTTAAAAACTTTGTAAAAACTAATCCCAAAATAAAGGATAGAAAGTTCTCTTTAAATGAAATATATGACGAGCTTGGAAAAATAGAAGATGTTGTAAAAAAGGAATTACTAGACGTAATCTATCATGACTTACCTAAAGTTCGAAATATGTATCAAGACAGTCTGAAAATTAAATTCCCAGAAATTGGTGACCTAATGCTAATTATTAAGACCCGACACGATATGGTACATAGAAATGGTAAAAATAAAGAGGGCAAAATAATTGAAATAAATGAAGCTATTATTGACGATGTAATTAGTAAAGTATCTGAATTTGTATTAGAACTTGAATCTAAAATTAGGCCAGAAGAAAAAATGAAAGGTGTGATTAATTAAATACTACACACAACAGCGGTTTGCTTCAATGGCTACTTCCGGATTTTCCTACGGAAAATCCGCTGCTGAATGGAATGTTTTGTTATATTTGTAATGGCTTGGTGTTGGTTCAACGCCACTGAGAGCAAGCCACAGAACGTTAGCGGTCATGTTGAAAAAACGAAACGAAAAACAATAACCATGTTAATGAAGAAAATCAGAAATTCCATTTTAGCAGGAATAATTTTTGG
>NZ_FQZI01000011.1 GCF_900142035.1 Flavobacterium terrae
AAAAGAGTTCTTACCTTTGCACCCGCAAAAACAACGAAAGAAGTTAAGCGAGAAATAAGAAGAAACGTTCATAGACATATTGGATTGACAGCCGCTTCGAATAGAGATATTTGAAGCAACAAAAAATAAGAGTAAGAGAAATCGAGAGATTTGAAAAACCTAGCATCTTTGTCTAAACATACTAAGCGAAAGCTTTAAAAATTATACGATGAAGAGTTTGATCCTGGCTCAGGATGAACGCTAGCGGCAGGCTTAACACATGCAAGTCGAGGGGTAGAAGGAGCTTGCTCCTTTGAGACCGGCGCACGGGTGCGTAACGCGTATGCAATCTACCTTGTACAGGGGGATAGCCCAGAGAAATTTGGATTAATACCCCATAGTGTAATGAAATGGCATCATTTTATTACTAAAGTTCCAACGGTACAAGATGAGCATGCGTCCCATTAGCTAGTTGGTGTGGTAACGGCATACCAAGGCAACGATGGGTAGGGGTCCTGAGAGGGAGATCCCCCACACTGGTACTGAGACACGGACCAGACTCCTACGGGAGGCAGCAGTGAGGAATATTGGTCAATGGGCGCAAGCCTGAACCAGCCATGCCGCGTGCAGGATGACGGTCCTATGGATTGTAAACTGCTTTTGTACAGGAAGAAACACTCCCTCGTGAGGGAGCTTGACGGTACTGTAAGAATAAGGATCGGCTAACTCCGTGCCAGCAGCCGCGGTAATACGGAGGATCCAAGCGTTATCCGGAATCATTGGGTTTAAAGGGTCCGTAGGCGGTTTTATAAGTCAGTGGTGAAATCTGGTCGCTCAACGATCAAACGGCCATTGATACTGTAGAACTTGAATTATTGGGAAGTAACTAGAATATGTAGTGTAGCGGTGAAATGCTTAGAGATTACATGGAATACCAATTGCGAAGGCAGGTTACTATCAATATATTGACGCTGATGGACGAAAGCGTGGGGAGCGAACAGGATTAGATACCCTGGTAGTCCACGCCGTAAACGATGGATACTAGCTGTTCGGAGCAATCTGAGTGGCTAAGCGAAAGTGATAAGTATCCCACCTGGGGAGTACGAACGCAAGTTTGAAACTCAAAGGAATTGACGGGGGCCCGCACAAGCGGAGGAGCATGTGGTTTAATTCGATGATACGCGAGGAACCTTACCAAGGCTTAAATGGGAAACGACAGGTTTGGAAACAGACTTTTCTTCGGACGTTTTTCAAGGTGCTGCATGGTTGTCGTCAGCTCGTGCCGTGAGGTGTCAGGTTAAGTCCTATAACGAGCGCAACCCCTGTTGTTAGTTGCCAGCGAGTCATGTCGGGAACTCTAGCAAGACTGCCAGTGCAAACTGTGAGGAAGGTGGGGATGACGTCAAATCATCACGGCCCTTACGCCTTGGGCTACACACGTGCTACAATGGACGGTACAGAGAGCAGCCACTACGTAAGTAGGAGCGAATCTACAAAACCGTTCTCAGTTCGGATCGGAGTCTGCAACTCGACTCCGTGAAGCTGGATTCGCTAGTAATCGCAGATCAGCCATGCTGCGGTGAATACGTTCCCGGGCCTTGTACACACCGCCCGTCAAGCCATGGAAGCTGGGGGTACCTGAAGTCGGTGACCGCAAGGAGCTGCCTAGGGTAAAACTGGTAACTAGGGCTAAGTCGTAACAAGGTAGCCGTACCGGAAGGTGCGGCTGGAACACCTCCTTTCTAGAGACTATAAAAAGAAGTTAGGGAAGTATTCTTAAGGTTTTTTTTACTCTTGCTGTTAATTCAAATAATATTAGGCTTAAAATACAGAGTCTCGTAGCTCAGCTGGTTAGAGTACTACACTGATAATGTAGGGGTCGGCAGTTCGAGTCTGCCCGGGACTACTAAATTTTAACGCTTTAAAGGAAATTCTGGAAGTTGAGTTTTTATGAGCATTCATAACTCATAACTAATAACTCATCATTAGAAAATGGGGGATTAGCTCAGCTGGCTAGAGCGCCTGCCTTGCACGCAGGAGGTCATCGGTTCGACTCCGATATTCTCCACGAATCTAGCAATAGATAATAGTTCATTGACATATTGAGATAAAAAAACATTTAAAAAGTAGAAAGAACACAGTTTTTATACAGCAATGTATAAAAACGAAAAGTACAATAAGCAAAATAAGGGCGTATGGGGGATGCCTAGGCTCTCAGAGGCGATGAAGGACGTGATAAGCTGCGAAAAGCTACGGGGATTGGCACACACGAATTGATCCGTAGATATCCGAATGGGGCAACCCAATACATTGAAGATGTATTACCCGATAGGGGGCAAACCCGCTGAACTGAAACATCTAAGTAGGCGGAGGAGAAGAAAACAAAAGTGATTCCGTAAGTAGTGGCGAGCGAACGCGGATTAGCCCAAACCAATTATGTTACGGCATAGTTGGGGTTGTAGGACCACGACATTTGATGCGGATTGAATTAGAATTATCTGGAAAGGTAAACCAAAGAGGGTGATAGTCCCGTATAAGTAAGAGAAGATATCAATAGTGGTATCCTGAGTAGGGCGGGGCACGTGAAACCCTGTCTGAATCTGGCGGGACCATCCGCTAAGGCTAAATACTCCTGAGAGACCGATAGTGAACCAGTACTGTGAAGGAAAGGTGAAAAGAACCGTGAATAACGGAGTGAAATAGATCCTGAAACCATACGCTTACAAGCGGTCGGAGCCCTTTAGTGGGGTGACGGCGTGCCTTTTGCATAATGAGCCTACGAGTTAACGTTGCTGGCAAGGTTAAGTGATTAAGTCACGGATCCGTAGCGAAAGCGAGTCTGAATAGGGCGCTTTAGTCAGTAGTGTTAGACGCGAAACCGTGTGATCTACCCATGGGCAGGATGAAGCTGTGGTAACACATAGTGGAGGTCCGAACCGGTTGACGTTGAAAAGTCTTCGGATGACCTGTGGGTAGGGGTGAAAGGCCAATCAAACTCGGAAATAGCTCGTACTCCCCGAAATGCATTTAGGTGCAGCGTTAGTTATAAAGTTATATAGAGGTAGAGCTACTGATTGGATGCGGGGGCTTCACCGCCTACCAATTCCTGACAAACTCCGAATGCTATATAATGTTCACTAACAGTGAGGGCTTGGGTGCTAAGGTCCAAGTCCGAGAGGGAAAGAACCCAGACCATCAGCTAAGGTCCCCAAATGTATGCTAAGTTGAAAGAACGCGGTTTGTCTGCATCGACAGCTAGGATGTTGGCTTGGAAGCAGCCATTCATTTAAAGAGTGCGTAACAGCTCACTAGTCGAGCGGACGAGCATGGATAATAATCGGGCATAAGTATACTACCGAAGCTATGGATTTGACGTAAGTCAAGTGGTAGGGGAGCATTCTAACAGGGTTGAAGGTGTATCGTAAGGTATGCTGGACTGGTTAGAAAAGAAAATGTAGGCATAAGTAACGATAATGCGGGCGAGAAACCCGCACACCGAAAAACTAAGGTTTCCGCAGCTATGCTAATCAGCTGCGGGTTAGTCGGGTCCTAAGGCGCACCCGAAAGGGGAAGTCGATGGCCAACGGGTTAATATTCCCGTACTACTTATAATTGTGATGGGGTGACGGAGTGATGAAAGCACCGCGAACTGACGGAATAGTTCGTTAAAGCACTTAGCTATATTCTCTATAGGCAAATCCGTAGAGAATGGTGAAATGCGATAGTACTCGGAGTCTTCGGACAAAGGGATAGTGTGCCTAAGGGCTTCCAAGAAAAACCTCTAAACTTAGATTATAAGTACCCGTACCGTAAACCGACACAGGTAGTTGAGGAGAGAATCCTAAGGTGCTCGAGAGATTCATGGCTAAGGAATTAGGCAAAATAGACCTGTAACTTCGGGAGAAAGGTCGCCAGCAGCAATGCTGGCCGCAGTGAAAAGGTCCAGGCGACTGTTTATCAAAAACACAGGGCTCTGCAAAATCGTAAGATGAGGTATAGGGCCTGACACCTGCCCGGTGCTGGAAGGTTAAGAGGAGATGTTATCTTCGGAGAAGCATTGAATTGAAGCCCCAGTAAACGGCGGCCGTAACTATAACGGTCCTAAGGTAGCGAAATTCCTTGTCGGGTAAGTTCCGACCTGCACGAATGGTGTAACGATCTGGACACTGTCTCAGCCATGAGCTCGGTGAAATTGTAGTAACGGTGAAGATGCCGTTTACCCGCAGTGGGACGAAAAGACCCTGTGCACCTTTACTATAGCTTAGTATTGGTCTTGGATAAGTGATGTGTAGGATAGGTGGGAGACTGTGAAATGGCGTCGCTAGGCGTTGTGGAGTCATTGTTGAAATACCACCCTTTGCTTATCTGAGATCTAACCCCATATTGTGGGGGACATTGCTTGGTGGGTAGTTTGACTGGGGTGGTCGCCTCCAAAAGAGTAACGGAGGCTTCTAAAGGTTCCCTCAGCACGCTTGGTAACCGTGCGTAGAGTGCAATGGCATAAGGGAGCTTGACTGAGAGACATACAGGTCGATCAGGTACGAAAGTAGAGCATAGTGATCCGGTGGTTCCGCATGGAAGGGCCATCGCTCAAAGGATAAAAGGTACGCCGGGGATAACAGGCTGATCTCCCCCAAGAGCTCATATCGACGGGGGGGTTTGGCACCTCGATGTCGGCTCGTCACATCCTGGGGCTGGAGAAGGTCCCAAGGGTTGGGCTGTTCGCCCATTAAAGTGGCACGCGAGCTGGGTTCAGAACGTCGTGAGACAGTTCGGTCTCTATCTACTGTGGGCGTTAGAAATTTGAGTGGATCTGATTCTAGTACGAGAGGACCGAATTGGACTGACCTCTAGTGTATCTGTTGTCTCGCCAGGGGCACCGCAGAGTAGCTACGTCGGGAAGGGATAAGCGCTGAAAGCATATAAGCGCGAAACCCACCACAAGATGAGATTTCTTTTAAGGGTCGTGGAAGATGACCACGTTGATAGGCTATAGATGTAAAGGCAGTAATGTCATAGTCGAGTAGTACTAATAACCCGTAAGCTTATGTACGTGCTAGCGCCTCGTAAGAGGCGCAGCAAACTTTCTCCCTTCGAGTAATCCTCAGGGAACAATGATTTTTATCTCAGTATGTTAAGATATTGTGTAATGTTAATCAGTCTAAACTGATTACCCTTGCAAAACCGACTTAAGGTGGTTATTGCGGCGGGGCTCACCTCTTCCCATCTCGAACAGAGAAGTTAAGCCCGCCTGCGCAGATGGTACTGCAATCCTGTGGGAGAGTATGTCGCCGCCTTTCTTTTAAAAAACCCTATCAAATCTGATAGGGTTTTTTGTTTT
>NZ_FQZI01000003.1 GCF_900142035.1 Flavobacterium terrae
GCAGTGAATGTAGGCGCAATGTTATCCAGTACTGTAATAGTTTGCGTTTGTGTAGCGGCTTGATTACCACAATTGTCTACTAATGACCAAGTTCTAGTAATAATGTGAGATCCTTGACAAGCCCCATCGGCTACCGAATCAGTATAAGTTGCTTGTAAACCAGTTGAGCAATTATCTGCTTCATCAGTTACATCGCCCACTACTTGTACCGAAGCATCGTAGTTACATTGTGCGTCTGCATATATTGTAGTATTAGCAGGAGCAGTAAATGTAGGCGCGATGTTATCCAGTACTGTAATAGTTTGCGTTTGTGTAGCGGCTTGATTACCACAATTGTCTACTAAAGCCCAAGTTCTAGTAATAATGTGTGATCCTTGACAAGCCCCATCGGCTACCGAATCAGTATAAGTTGCTTGTAAACCAGTTGAGCAATTATCTGCTTCATCAGTTACATCACCCACTACTTGTACCGAAGCATCGTAGTTACATTGTGCGTCTGCATATATTGTAGTATTAGCAGGAGCAGTAAATGTAGGCGCGATGTTATCCAGTACTGTAATAGTTTGCGTTTGTGTAGCGGCTTGATTACCACAATTGTCTACTAATGACCAAGTTCTAGTAATGATGTGTGATCCTTGACAAGCACCATCGGCTACCGAATCAGTATAAGTTGCTTGTAAACCAGTTGAGCAATTATCTGCTTCATCAGTTACATCGCCCACTACTTGTACCGAAGCATCGTAGTTACATTGTGCGTCTGCATATATTGTAGTATTAGCAGGAGCAGTAAATGTAGGCGCGATGTTATCCAGTACTGTAATAGTTTGCGTTTGTGTAGCGGCTTGATTACCACAATTGTCTACTAAAGCCCAAGTTCTAGTAATAATGTGTGATCCTTGACAAGCACCATCGGCTACCGAATCAGTATAAGTTGCTTGTAAACCAGTTGAGCAATTATCTGCTTCATCAGTTACATCGCCCACTACTTGTACCGAAGCATCGTAATTACATTGTGCGTCTGCATATATTGTAGTATTAGCAGGAGCAGTGAATGTAGGTGGAGTATTGTCGTTAATTTTTATGTTCTGAACACAAGTTTGAAAAGGAACACCATCGTAGTATAATGTATATGTTCTATTAAAGTCAGCTCCATTACCATCTCCACAAACTATTAAATCACCACTATCACTACTAGTTATAGTAGCAATTTTTCCACAAGATTCAAATGTAAATACATCTAGTGGATTAGTAAATGCAGGTGGAATTGAGCAACTATTTGCCACAATTGGAGATAAATTACAAGTTGCAGATGGAACACAACATGATCCAACATTTATTACCTGTGTATTAGTACTTACTGTTGGAGGAGAGTTGCTATCAGTTACTTGTAATGTCACAGAATATGAACCAGCCCCTCCTAAATTTGAAAAATCAAGTGTAAGAAGTGATCCTGAAAAAGGTGATCCTGGTATAGGATTTCCATTTTTGGTAATAATCCAGCTGTAGCTGTATGGAGTTACTCCTCCACTTGTAGTTGAACCATTAAAAACATAGGTTTGAGCAAAATTATTTGGTGGACATGAACCAACAGCTGTGAAATTTACACTCAAAGGAGTAATTACAACAAAGTTGGTATCTATGTTATATTTAAAACAGTGAGGCCCAACATCACAATTTCCGAGGTTACAAACATTATTGCCAGCGGAATTTCCCCATCCAATAAAAATATTTCTTAAAGATAGTGATGTGCCACATGTCCAAGAAATGGGACTGCCAACAAGTGGAATGTAAAGATTATAAGTGCCAGAATTAAAAGTGTTACAAGTTTCGAAATTGATAGGTGAATTATATACCCCATTAACATAGATATCCGCACTTATTTGAATACCATATCGAGTTGTTGCATTTTGATCTAAAGTAACTTTTAAATAGCCATTCATAATATCTCCGCTATTACAAGTACTAGGAAGGGGAAGATAACCCCCATTTCCATCGGATGTCGCAGAAACCAATTCAACTTTCTGTATACTAATATCATTAGAAGAACAGTTGTTACAGTTGTATGGATTTTGCGAAAAAGCAATGGTTGTGCATAATAGCACAAAGAACAGGAAGAAATTTTGCTTGC
Organism: Flavobacterium terrae; assembly: GCF_900142035.1. GTDB lineage: Bacteria > Bacteroidota > Bacteroidia > Flavobacteriales > Flavobacteriaceae > Flavobacterium > Flavobacterium terrae. The sequence goes on from NZ_FQZI01000003.1 coordinate 2,129, forward strand.
GGTTTGGTGTCGTTTGCAAAAAAGTAAAATTTTCCATAAACATCGCGTTTTAGTTAAAAAAATAGATAACGAGTCGGTTATAGCTGAAATAAGCTATAACAGAACAAATCAGTAATAAATCTGTAAAGGATTTTGGATTAAAATGAAATTGTAAATTCCGCGATGTGGTATTGTGAATTTACTATTTTAGGAAATCTGTTAAAGCATTTTTATTATCTTTAACAATGCTAAATTATTACTTTAAATAAAATAGTGTTCATCGCTTTTGCTTTTTTCGATAAAATCACAAATATTATCCATGAAGTAACAGTTTTTTTATAAAAGATATATTTATATAGCTTTTTTAAGTGTTTAACTTATAACTATTTAAAGTTAGAGTATGAAATCATTAATTTTAGTTAGACATGCAAAGTCTAGTTGGGAATTTGGAGTGTCAGATAAACAAAGACCCTTAGAAGAAAAAGGAATTATAGCTATTCAAAAAGTGGCACAAGAGGTTGTGGGTATTTTACCTAATGATTTAGTGTTTTGGTCTAGTACAGCTTTAAGAGCATCAAGCACATCAATAATTTTTTGTAAAACAATAAATATAGATACTTCAAAAATCAATTTTATTGATAAGTTATATACATTCGACGAGAGCCAATTAGAATTTGAAATCAAGAAATGTGACGATAAAATAAATAATTTAATTCTTTTTGGACATAATGAGGCTATTACAAATTTTGTCAATAAATTTGGAAATAAATATATTGAGAATGTTCCTACGGCTGGATTTGTATACTTAGAATTTGAGCAAAGTAGTTGGAAAAATATTAACAAAGGAAAAACGATTAAGACAATTTTCCCCAAAGAAATTTAATGAATGTCATTTACGGAAAACCGATATATAGATAGAGAGAAGAGCTGGTTAGCATTTAATTTTAGAGTATTACAAGAAGCTGCAGATGAAAAAGTACCTTTACTTGATAGAATGAGGTTTTTAGGTATTTTTTCAAATAATTTAGATGAATTTTTTAGAGTAAGATATGCTGCAATACGTCGTTTAAATATGACAGGAAATACAAATGAAGATTTGTTAGGAGGTATTTCTTCTCAAAAGCTTTTGAAAGATATTACAGAAACGGTAATTGATCAACAATCTGAAAGTTTACGTATACTAAGCATTATTGAAAAAGAACTAGAAAACGAGGGAATTTATATTATTAACGAAAATGATGTTAATAAGGAGCAACAGATTTTTTTAAAAGAGTTTTTTAATCAAAAAGTAAGTCCAGAGCTAGTTACTATTATCTTGAATGACCTTGATGAATTTCCCTTATTAAAAGACACTTCTGGATACTTGGCAGTAAAACTTGTTATGACTCCAACTGAAAATTCTTCTTTATTAGAGAAAATTAAAGTAAAAAAAGATATACGATATGCTGTTATAGAAATTCCAAAAACAATCAACAGGTTTGTTGTTTTACCTTCTAATAATGATAAACAACATATTATATTGCTTGATGATGTTATTAGATATAATCTACATAAAATCTTTAATATTTTCGATTATGAGAGTATTTCTGCTCACATGATTAAAATTACAAGAGATGCTCAGTTAGAGTTAGATAGTGATTTAAATAAAAGTTTTATCGAAAAAATTTCTTCAAGTGTAAAAGATAGAAGAATTGGAGAGCCTGTGAGATTTATTTATGACCAAACTATAGATAAAGATACACTTAAATTCTTTCTTCGTAAGATGGGAATTGATTCAAAAGATAGTATTATTCCCGGAGGTCGTTATCATAACAGAAGAGATTACATGGACTTTCCTAATCTAGGAAGGTATGACCTGCTTTATAAAGTTAATGCTCCTCTTCCAGTAGATGGATTAAATCTTGATGGTAGTATTCTTAAAATGATTGATAAAAGAGACTATCTTGTCAATGCACCATATCAATCATTTTCTTATATCATCAAGTTTTTGCGTGAAGCAGCTTTAGATCCAAGGGTAACAGCCATTAAGATAACATTATATCGTTTAGCTAAGAACTCTCAAATTGTAAGTTCATTGATAAATGCTGCAAAAAACGGAAAAAAAGTAACTGTACAAATAGAACTCCAAGCCCGTTTTGATGAAGCAAGTAACATTTCTTATGCAGAAATGATGCAAACTGAAGGTATTGAGTTAATTTTTGGCGTGAAAGGATTAAAAGTTCACAGTAAAATATGTTTAATTGAGAGAATTAATGAAGAAGGTAAATTACGCAGATACGGATTTATTTCTACTGGAAATTTTAATGAATCCACTGCAAAAGTATATACCGATGTAACATTATTGACGGCTCATCAGCAAATTTTAAAAGAGGCTTCTAAAGTTTTTGAATTTTTCCAAATCAATTACAGAGTTCATAGATATAAACATTTAATTATATCTCCACACTATACACGTAGTCGTTTTTATAAGTTGATTGATCGCGAGATTTTAAATGCGTCATTGGGTAAGCCAGCGTATATTAAACTTAAAATGAATAGTTTGTCCGATTATAAAATGATCGATAAACTATATGATGCAAGTAGAGCAGGAGTTAAAGTACAGCTTATAATTAGAGGAATTTGTTCTTTAATTCCCGGAGTAAAAGGGATGAGTGAAAATATAGAAGCGATTTCAATTGTCGATGCTTATTTAGAACATTCTAGAGTCTATATTTTCTGCAATAACGATAATCCAGATATTTATATTTCATCGGCAGATTTTATGACAAGAAATTTAGATAGTAGAGTAGAAGTAACTTGTCCAATTTATGATGAAAATATAAGAAAAGAGTTGCTTGAAACTTTTGATATAGGTTGGAAAGCGAATGTGAAAGCACGTTATCATTCAGAAAAATTAGATAACAAGTATAGAGTCCGTGGAGATAATCCAGTTTTTAGAGCACAACACGAAATGTACAAGTACTATCAAAATAAAATTGAAGTTATAACCGAAAAGCAACTGTAGTTTTTTATACGATTAATGATTTATGATTACAATTAAAAAATATGCCGCAATCGATATTGGATCAAATGCAATGCGTTTGTTGGTAACTAATGTTGTTGAACAAGAAGGTAAGGAAACACAGTTTAATAAAAGTGCTTTATTTAGAGTACCTATTCGTCTTGGACAAGATGCTTTCACCGTTGGCGAAATTACAGAAGAGAATATTGATCGTATGATTGATGCGATGAAAGCTTTTAAACTTTTAATGAAAGTATATAAGGTTGAACGTTATATGGCTTGCGCAACTTCTGCTATGAGAGAGGCTTATAATGGAAAAGAAGTTACAGATATTATAAAAAAGAAAGCCGAAATTAAAATTGAGATCATCGACGGAAAAAAAGAAGCGGCAATTATTGCTGCATCAGATTTGAATCATTTTATAAAAACAGATGCAACTTATTTGTATGTTGATGTTGGAGGGGGTAGTACTGAGTTTTCTTTATTTAGTGAAGGAAAAATGATTGCTTCAAAATCATTCAAGAATGGTACAGTTCGTTTATTGAATAATATGGTTAATGATGTGGTCTGGGTTGAAATTGAAAAATGGATAAAAACCCATACTGAAGATTATGACAATATTACTTTAATAGGTTCTGGCGGAAACATCAATAAAATATTCAAATTGTCTGGCAAAATGCAAGATAAGCCTTTGTCTTACATTTATCTTAATACTCAATATCAGTATTTGAATTCTCTAACTTATGAGCAGCGAATTGCTGAATTAGCTCTGAATACTGACCGTGCTGACGTTATTATTCATGCATTACGTATTTATTTGAATGCTATGAAATGGAGTAAAGCAAATAAAATCTATGTTCCTAAAATTGGACTTTCAGACGGTATTGTAAAAGCAATGTATTACGATAAAATATGATGTTTTTCTAATTTGATTTATAAATCCAAATCAAACATTTTTTTAAGAAGTTCTAGAGCGGGATTTATTTCTTTTAAGCGATTGTATTTTTCTTCAACTGTGAATGCTTTTTTGCTTTCAATAGCTTCATTAATAATAATTTCTATTGTAATGTTGTGGTTGTGAAGTTTACCTCTTAAGTAACCTAATAAATCATGCTTTTCACCATCAAAGTCAATTTTTGAGCTTTCATTTGGTAATTCATGGTAAATTGTTGTGCCTTCAAGTTTAGGATCATTTATCAATAACAAAGATTCTAAAATTTTATATCCTTTGTTGCCTAATTTTTGAGCATACTTTATCCATTGCTCCTGCATTTGAGTTTCAGTAAATGGCTCAGTAGGTAAATCTTCGTGATGTTTTTGTTCAGGTTTTAATTGTGCTTCAAGCTCTCTCTTTGCACGAATACTTGATAATGACAGTGCAGAAACCTTTGGCTGATTTGAAACAGGAGCTTGATTTATAGGGGTTTCAACTGGTTTTTGTACAACTTCGTTTTTTGTTGGAATTTCTGATTTTTCATCAACTATTGTAACTTCAGCATTATTTTGAGTTTGTGTTGTTACAGTTGAAGGTTGAGTTTTTACTTCAGTAATTGAATAGCCTGAATTCCTAAAATACGTTGGAGGAATTATAAAGGACTTAGCTTTTTTTTTTCTCCATCAAAAGTGATAGAGGCAAGTTGCATTAAACATAATTCAACTAATAATCGTTGATTTTGTGAAGCTTTATATTTTAAGTCGCAATCGTTTGCTAAATCAATTCCTTGTAATAAAAACTCTTGAGAAGCTTTTTGTGATTGTTCACCATATAATTTTTGAGCATGTTCTCCAGCTTCAAGTAAGGATAAAGTTGCAGGGTTTTTACAAACTAATAAATCTCTAAAGTGTGAAGCTAGTCCTGCAATAAAATGATGTCCATCAAACCCTTTAGCCAAAATATCATTGTAAGCTAAAAGCAAATCAGGTATTTTATTTTCAAGAATTAGATTAGTAACATTTATATAGTAATCAAAATCTAAAACATTTAAATTTTCGGTTACCGCTTGTCTTGTCAAGTTATTACCACAATATGAAACAACTCTATCAAAAATAGATAAAGCATCACGCATTGCACCATCAGCTTTTTGAGCAATAATGTGTAAAGCATCATCTTCAAAAGAAACTCCTTGGCTTTGTGCTACTTCAGCAAGGTGTTCTTTAGCATCTTTAACTGTAATTCTTTTAAAATCAAAAATTTGACAACGTGATAAAATCGTCGGTATAATTTTATGTTTTTCGGTAGTTGCTAATATAAAAATAGCATGTCTTGGTGGTTCTTCTAATGTTTTTAAAAATGCATTAAAAGCAGCTTGAGACAACATATGTACCTCATCAATTATATATACTTTGTATTTACCTGTTTGAGGCGGAATTCTAACTTGATCAATTAGATTTCGAATATCGTCAACAGAGTTATTTGATGCAGCATCTAATTCAAAAACATTAAATGCAAAATCCTCATTTGGATCATCATAACCTTCTTGATTGATTTTACGAGCTAAAATACGTGCGCAAGTTGTTTTTCCAACTCCACGAGGCCCAGTAAATAATAAAGCTTGTGCTAGATGATTGTTTTCAATGGCGTTTAATAAGGTATTGGTAATAGCTTGCTGTCCCACAACATCTTTAAATGTTTGTGGACGGTATTTACGTGCCGATACTATAAACTGTTCCATAAATTGTAATCAAGTACAAATATAGAAGTTGGAATATCAAAACACAAACCGCTATGTAGAAATAAAAGAAAAGTTATTCACAAAAGGAATTTTACTTATTACAATTCTTTTCTCCCTTTTATTGAAAGTCCAATAAGAAATCTAGCTGAATCACATTCTGAATTAGCAGAATATCCAGATACAAAAACTCCTTTTTGCCCAGATTTTGATTTGATCCCATATACAGTAGCCTCATCATCTGCACTTGAATCTCCTTCATATCTAAAAATGTGAACTATCTCAAAATCATGTGGGTTAGATATAAAATCCTTTTTATTTATATTGTAATCTATATCAAAACCTAAAATTTTAAGTTCCTCAAGAGCATTCGAAACACTTTCGTAATTATATGTGTGTATCATAATTTATTGATAATTAATCAAATATAAATTTACGAAAAATATACTGCATGTTATCGTATTTGTAGAAATTAACATTCAAGAATTATTGTACCTTTGACACGCAGACCGCCTTATCGTCCAATCTTTAAGTTTGGGAGGAAAGTCCGGACACCACAGAGTAAGCATAGCGGGTAACGCCCGTCCGTCGTGAGGCGAGGACAAGTGCAACAGAAAGTATGTACAGGTAATGCTGTAGTGAAACCAGGTAAACTCTATGCGGTGAAATGCCATGTATATCAGCAGTTAAGAGTTACTCGCTCGTTGCTGAGGGGTAGGCAGCTCGATCTTACAAGTAATTGTAAGGCTAGATAAATGATAAGGCTACATTTTTATGTAGACAGAATCCGGCTTATAGGTCTGCTTTTTTATTATATTTTTTTTAAATTAGAGCTTTATATTCTTTAATGTTTATGAAGCTGAACTTAGTAGAAATTCCTAGGGTTAAATCCATTTCCAAAGAAGATTTTTATAAAAACTATGTCAAAAAGCAAAAGCCTTTAGTGATTGAAGAGCTTACTGCCGATTGGCCTGCTTTCTACAAATGGAAACTTGAGTATATCAAGGAAATTGCAGGTGATAAAATTGTACCGTTGTACGATGATAGACCAGTTTCTCATAAAGATGGTTTTAATGAAGCGCATGCTCAAATGAAAATGAGTGATTATATCAATTTGCTTCAAAAAGAACCAACGAACTATCGCATTTTTTTATATAATTTAATGAAGGAAGTTCCTATTTTAAGGGATGATTTCAAATGGCCCGATATTGGCTTAAAACTAATAAAACAACTTCCAATGCTTTTTTTTGGAGGAACAAATGCAAAGGTTTTTATTCACTACGATATTGATTATTCTAATATTTTACATTTTCATTTTCACGGCGAAAAGCAATGTGTTTTATTTGGCCCAGACCAAACTCCATATTTATACAAAGTGCCACATTCCTTAATATCTAGAGAAGATATTGATTATGATAATCCTGATTTTGAAAAGTTTCCAGCACTAAAACAAGCACAAGGATTTGTTTGTAATTTAAAACATGGCGAAATGTTATATATGCCTGAAGGATATTGGCATTATATGAAATATATAACGCCAGGATTTTCAATGAGTTTAAGAGCCTACCCTATGCGAATAAGTAGTTTGTTTAAAGCAGGATACAATTTATTGATAATGCGTCATTTTGATGTAATGATGCGAAAATGGAAAGGACAAGCTTGGATTAATTATAAAAACGAAAAAGCTATTACAGATACACACAGAAAAGTTAAAATTTAAATTTCGTTATTTTTCTGAATTGTTAATGGCTCTATTACTTTTTCAGAATTTCCATCTTTTATACTGAATAATATCTTTTCCAAGTTTGAATAATCATAAATTACTTTTATAGTTACTAGAGCTAATGGGATAGATATCATAGTGCTTATCATACTCAATTTGTTACTTTCTAGTAATTCTGGTATTGATTCTGCTTCTATTGTTTTTCTGAAATAAATCCTTCCTAATATGTTTGAAACGATCCAAAGTGTCCACCATGTGCCAACAAAAAAGGAGTAGTATTTCGATTCAATTTCCTTATTATTTTCTTCAATAAAATCAACAGTTTCAACATACAATTCTTTCATTATTTGATAAGGTCTGTATAGATTTACAAATGGAATAAACCAGCTTCCTGCTGCCCACCCTTCACTGTGATTTAAAGGTTCAACTTTTGTGTGTAAGTTATAATATGCTCTTCTAAACCATCTTATAAAAAAGACTGCTGATGTTAGATAAATTATGATATATAATATACCTAAAACAGCTTGTCTTAAATCATTGTTTTCTGCTTCTTCAATAGTATTTATTCCAAAATCAGACGTTAGAAGTAAATATTCTAAATAATCAAAAAGTAAAGAAAATAAGTCTAAAATAAATATTAAAGCAATAAAAACTATTGCATATTTTGCTCTTAAAAAGTTTGGTTTCAATTTGTTTTAGTTAAGGATTTTTATTTTAATCTTCTTCAGTTTCAGCTTCTTCATCATATTCATATTCAAAAAATGAAAAAACAGAACCACCATAGTTTTTAGCATAGGAGAAATTTTCCATATGTTCTAATGAAGTGTATTTTGAATGCTCAATAATCATCATTCCATCTTTTTCTAAAAGCTCATTTTCGCAGATGATTTCTATGATTTTTTCAAAATCTTTTTGATCCATATCATACGGCGGATCAGCAAAAATGATGTCATAACTTCCTTTACTTTTCTCAAGAAATTTAAAAACATCACTTTTTATTGCAGTGATATCAAAATCAAACTCTTTTGCTGTTTTTTTGATAAAGTTTACACAACCCATGTCTCCATCAACACTAATAATAGGTTCACTACCTCTAGAAGCAAATTCATAGCTTATGCTCCCCGTTCCAGAAAATAAATCTAATATTTTTAAGCCAGAAAAATTGAAATTATTGTTTAGAATATTAAATAGCGCTTCTTTACACATATCTGTCGTAGGACGAACAGGTAAGTTCTTAGGAGGATTAATTCTTCTGCCTTTGTATTTACCAGAAATTATTCGCATGCGTGTATAAGAATGAAATTATTTAAATAATCTTGTTGTGATATTTTATTTTCTATGTCGTTATGATCAAAGAACAAACTAACATTGCGTACATATTTGTAGGCAATTTTATATAGTTCATCGTTTTTAGAAATCTTTCCAAAAAGTTTCAATTGAAAAGTTTCGGGATTTAATTGCAATTGTTCTGCTGTAAAAAGTAAATAGTATAAAAAGTCTTCTTTTGTTTGGTATTCAAATGAATTAAACAACAAAAGCTTTTGATTTTTTACTGCAATAATTTGAAAATTATTATCCTGACAATGAACGTATATTTGAGATTCGTCAATGTTCTTACTCAAATCTAATATTTTTTTGGCAAGAATAGAATAGGAATGTTTGTAATTAAAGTTTCCGAAACAATCTATTAATGAATTGTTTAAATTAACAAAGGGAATGTAAACACAATTCATTTCGTAGTTTTGAATTTCATCAAAAGAAATAAAATCGGAACTAAATACTTTTACATTGTATTGCAAATAACTACTCAATAAATTTTCGTCAAATAAAACTTGAGGAACAAATGTGCTCAGGTTATTATTATGTAATACCAACACTTCGTCAAATTTTGACTGAAGTATTGGCGTTTGTTTTATAAAATTAAGAATTGAATTTTCTGTATCAGATAAGTTTGAATTTTTTTCTAACACAAAATTTCCAAGTGTAGAAACCTTGTTTGACAGCGTGTCAACAATACAAAACGAAATTTCAGAGAGTGAAATTTGCAAAATCAGTTTGCTGTATTTTTTGTCTAAAATTGATGCGTTCGAAACTTGCATTGCCTGTTTTTAGGTTATCTGGCAAATCTACAATTTTTTTTCAACTATATTATGTTGCGAACTATTACTACGTATATTTGGCTTTCAATTTCATTCCAAATAAAAAATGAGCTCTCAATTGTTTTACAGTGTTTTACAAAAAAAATTCCCTTTTCAACCTACTGTAAAGCAAGATATTTTTTTTTCTAAAATTGCCGAATTTGTCACAAGTCCTATCCAAAATGAAATTTTTGTCCTTAAAGGATATGCAGGAACTGGTAAAACCACAGTAATTTCCACAATTGTAAATAATCTTGTTGAAGTTAAAAAAAAGTACGTTTTATTAGCTCCAACAGGAAGAGCGGCAAAGGTCATTGCAAATTATTCTGGTAAGACTGCTTTTACTATTCACAAGAAAATTTATTTTCCCAAAAAAGCAAAAGCAGGTGGTGTTAGTTTCACTATGCAAACAAATAAACACACAAATACTATTTTTATAGTTGATGAATCTTCAATGATTTCAGATGTTGATTCGGATTCAAAAATGTATGCTAATGGGTCACTTCTGGATGACTTAATTTCTTATGTTTATTCAGGTAAAAATTGTAAAATGATTTTGTTAGGTGATACGGCTCAATTACCTCCAGTTCAATTGGATATATCTCCAGCATTAAATACAGATACACTTAGTTTGAATTACGACAAAGAAGTGATTTCAATAGAATTTGATGAAGTAATGCGTCAAGAAGAAAACTCTGGAATTCTATTTAACGCAACACAACTTAGAGAGTTATTAAAAGATAGTTTTATAACCGATTTTCAGTTTAAACTAAAAGGATTCAAAGATATTATCAGACTTGTTGATGGTTATGAAATTCAGGATGCGATAAATCAATCGTATAGTAATTATAGTATTGAAGATACTTGTTTTATAGTTCGTTCTAACAAGAGGGCAAATCAATACAACCAACAAATTAGGGCTAAGATATTAGGAAAGGAAAGTGAACTTTCGGCTGGAGACTTATTGATGGTGGTGAAAAACAATTATTTTTGGCTAAAAGAAACAGATGAAGCCGGTTTTATTGCCAATGGTGATATCGTTGAAGTTCTCGAAATTAGATCAATAAAAGAATTATACGGTTTTAGATTTGCTGTAGTAAAAATTAGAATGGTTGATTATCCAAATCAAAGACCTTTTGATACGATTTTGCTATTGGATACTATTACCAGTGAATCTCCATCATTAACATATGAAGAATCTAACAAGTTGTATCAAGAAGTGATGAAAGATTATGATAATGAAACTGCATCTTATCGTAAGTTATTGAAAATAAAAAATAACGAGTATTTCAATGCACTACAGGTCAAGTTTTCATATGCCATAACATGTCATAAATCGCAAGGTGGACAGTGGAATACTGTTTTTATTGAACAACCATATTTACCTAACGGAATTGACAGAGATTACATTAGATGGCTATACACAGCAATCACAAGAGCAAAAGATAAATTATATTTAATAGGTTTTAAAAACGAATATTTTGAAAATTAATTCAATATGGATCTTCAAACTATACTTAGTATTTTCCTAGGAATTGGACTCGCAGCATCTGCTGGGTTTAGAGTTTTTTTGCCTTTGTTTGCGTTAAGCCTTGCTACATATTTTAATATTATTCCATTAAACGAAAGTTGGGCATGGGTTGGTGGTTTTCCTGCATTAATAGCTTTGGGAATTGCCATGATTGCTGAGATATTTGCGTACTATATTCCTTTTGTAGATAATCTGTTAGATGTTATTGCGACACCATTAGCAGCTATTGCAGGAACAGCTGTAATGGCTTCTACATTGATAGATTTAGATCCAATGCTAACTTGGGGATTGGCAATTATTGCTGGAGGAGGTACCGCAACGGCAATGCAAGGAATGACAAGTGTAACTAGATTGGCTTCTTCAGTAAAAACAGGAGGTTTAGGAAATCCTGTAGTCTCAACTGCCGAAACAGGAACAGCAATTACATTGAGTACTTTATCAATATTTGTTCCTATTTTAGCTTTAATCATAGTTGTTTTTATTTTTGTGATTGTTTTTTGGATGTATAGAAAGTTTAGAAAATAAATAAGATATAAATTAATGAAAATAATAGCCGTAATACCAGCACGATACGCCTCAACACGATTTCCAGCGAAGTTAATGCAAGACTTAGGAGGAAAAACAGTCATACTTCGTACTTATGAAGCAGCATTAGAAACTCAATTGTTTGATGATGTTTTTGTGGTTACTGATTCTGATTTGATTTTTGAAGAAATTACATCAAATGGAGGTAAAGCCATCATGAGCATCAAGGAGCATGAAAGTGGTAGTGATCGTATTGCCGAGGCGGTTGAAACTATGGATGTTGATATTGTAATTAATGTGCAAGGAGATGAGCCATTCATCAATAAAAAGCCATTAGAACAAGTTATAGAAATCTTCAAAAATGATACCGATAAGAAAGTTGATTTAGCTTCTTTAATGTTTGAAATAAAAGACAAAGAAGATATAAAAAGTCCTAATAATGTAAAAGTCATAACTGACCAACAAGGTTTTGCGTTGTATTTTTCACGTTCGGTTATCCCGTATCCAAGAGAAGAAAATGTAGGTGTTCGTTATATGAAACACATTGGTATTTATGCTTTTAGGAAAGAAGCTTTGATGGATTTTTACCGTTTACCAATGTTATCTCTTGAAGCTTCGGAAAAACTAGAACAACTTAGGTATTTAGAATACGGAAAACGTATCAAAATGGTTGAAACAGATCATGGAAGTATTGGTATTGATACTCCAGAAGATCTTGAAAAAGCAAGATTATTACTTTAAATATTAGCTTTCGTTATCGTGATCAAAGTATCCTTTCGTTTTCATTTTTGCTGAGAAGAAATTCAAAAACAAGATGATGAAAGATAGAAAGAACATGGATTGAATACTTACTAAAACTTTTCCAAATAATGTTACTGGATAATAATCACCATATCCAATTGAGTTTGAAGTAATGATACTAAAATAAATAGGTTCAAACCAATGATTAAATGATTTGTTCATTTGGCTACCAATTGTATAAAGAACAGAAAAAGCTAATATCATTTCTAAATAATTAAAAAATAACAAAAGCATTGAACGTCTATAAGAGCGAGGTTTTGAAAATGAATCTGAAGCAAAAATTAATGTAGGTATATAAAAGAAAGTTTCAAATAATAAATAGACCATCAAAACAATTAAAAAAGTTGAACCTTGTTGACTATTCAATAAAATTATAAACGGAAAAATCACTTTAGATAAAACATATAAATCCATAGCAATATCATCATATTCTGCTCCAATATTATAGGCTAGTTGTTTTATGTATATCCCTGGAAATAATAGTTGCGAAGAGGAAAGTAATAAACGAACAATTTTTTCTATTCCATTATCATCTTGATGATCATTATTCCAAATAGCTTTAATGTTTAGAATACGCTTTTTTAGAGGACCATGAATTGAACGATCTCTTTTATAATTTTTTCCTAAGAGTAATTTTTTAAAAAATGATTTCATCTCTTATAATAAATAATTCGTTGTTGCCTTCTACTTTGATTATTTTTTTAACATAAGAAAATTGATTCTTCAAATCTAATTCAAGTTTTTTATTTCGTTCATAATCAATGCTTCTTTCAGCTATTGTGTTGAATAAAATAGACCCTCGACTAACTAAGATAAATTTTAATTTGTTGATAAAAGTTTCTTCAAATAAAAAATCAGGCATAATACTATCTTGAAAGACATCAATAATGATTAAATCATATTTGTCTTTTGTTTTAATTACATAATTTTCTGCATCATCATTAATGATGTTAACATTAGTATACTTGTCTAAACCAAAATAAGTGTTGGCAATTTCAATAGTTTTTTTATCTAATTCAATACCGGTTATATTACCAGTAAAATCAAACTCCTCTTTTAGTGTTTTTATCACACTTCCACCAGCTACTCCCAATATTAAAGCCGATTTATAGTTTTTTACTAGATCACTACCAATATGAGCTAAACCAATTCGCATTACTCTTTGTAGGCTACCATAAGAAAAATTTGTATTTTTAGAATCTAAAACTAATTGACCATTATTCCAGGTTACTTCTAAAGATTTATTAATTTCAGAATCAATTTCATACTCTTTAATAGGTATAAAATAACTCAGAATGCGTTTTAAATTCATTGTTCAGATTTTCTATTAGTAAATATAATGCTATTTTTGACCAAATATTTATCATGAAAAAGAAAATTTACCAATTCATATTTTTTAAATTAATGGGGTGGAAGCTCCTAGGGAATTTTGATACTTCGATTAAAAAAAGTGTTGTAATAGTAATTCCTCATACAAGTTGGCATGACTTTTACATTGGCGTTTTTACTAGAGGAGTATTGGGGATAAATATAAATTTTGTTGGTAAAAAGGAATTATTCATTTTTCCATTTGGGTATTATTTTAGATGGATGGGAGGAGCTGCATTAAATAGATTCAAAAATGAAAATAAAGTGGATGCAATTGCAAAAATTTTTGAAGGAAGAGATGAATTTAGATTGGCCATAGCTCCAGAAGGAACTCGTAAGAAAGTAACAGAATTAAGAACGGGATTTTATTACATAGCGATGAAAGCAAATGTGCCAATTATCCCAGTAGCTTTTGATTGGACAAAAAAACAAGTTACTATTTTTCCTGAGTTTTATCCAACAGGAAATAAAGATGCTGATTTCACTATTCTGGAACAAAACTTCGTTGGTATAGAAGGGAAAGTAAAAGAATATGGTTATGATATCGAAAAAAAATAAAAAATTTTAAAACCAAGAGAAAAGATTTTTCGTAAGTAAGTTTTATAACAAAAAAACTAAGCAATATGAAAAATCTTTTTTTAACTCTTTCGGTATTTACACTTACATTGGGAGCTTGTTCAGATGATGACAATAATTCACAAAATAATCCTTCAGCACCTGCAAGTGAATTAAAATTAATCACTGGTAGTAATACTTCCGGTAAAGTATCATTTACAAATTTATTAGAAACTTCTCCAACTGTTAAAAGTTTAACAGTTAGTGGATTAGATTCAGACGGTACTTATTATGATAGTACTAATGATCAGTTAATTGTTGCCTCTCGAACAAATAATAGACTGGAATTGTATACTGGTTTAAAAAATGCCATAGCCAATAATACAGATAATTTAACACTACAATTTTTTAGTACTTCAGATTTTAATAATGCTAGAGAAATAGCTGTAGTAGGAGATAAGGTGATTGTTACTCAAGATCAAAGCGCCGCTAATGGTAATGTAAATAAATTGGTTGTGTATCAAAAAACAGCAACTGGTTTTCAATTGTTGAATAGTTATACAGTAGACTTTAAAGTATGGGGTATTCATGTTGAGGGAACTACTTTCTACGCTGTTGCAGATTTAACTAGTGATATTGTTGTTTTTAATAATTTCTTTGCAAATTCTAATGGAGCAATAACTCCTTCAAAAAGAGTAACAATCGAAGGTTTGGTTAGAACACATGGTATTACAGTTTCAACATTAGATAATAGAATGGTACTTACAGATGTTGGTAGTGCAGCTTCTGATACAGATGGTGGTGTAATCGTAATTAATAATTTTTCTAGTGTGTTAGGTTCAACTGCGAATCTTGGAACGATTGCTTTAAGTAGTCAAGTAAGACTTTACGGGCCTAATTCTAAATTAGGTAATCCGGTTGATGTAGCTTATGATAATGTGACTAAAAATATATATGTTGCAGAAAGATTAAATGCAGGAGGGCAATTGTTAGTATTTGCTAATCCTTCATCAAATGGAGATGCAACGCCAATTAGTTCAAGAGCAGAGTTAGGTGTGGCATCTGTTTTCTTGATTAGAAAATAAGTCTTTTAAAAGAAAATCTTGTTAAATCAAATAGAATTGATTTTGTATTAATTTTTTCAGATGTTTCTAAAATCGCGTATTTGTAATTTTATTTTTAAAATTTTCAAATACGTGATTTTTCAATTTATATTTTTATTGTGAAAAACAGATCATAGGTTACATTTATTATTATTTCCCAATTAATAAAATAGATTCTTAATAATAATAAAACATATCTTATTTACTTTTGTATTGTGAAAAAAGCAATATGGATTTAAATAATATTTACTCAATTTATAAAGAGGTCAGACTAAAAGGAAGATATATAACTAATAAACATATCGAGCCAATTCTTAAAAGTTTACCAGACTTTTTCAACTTATCTGTTATTGGAAAATCAGTAAACGGGAAACCTATTTATTCAGTAAAAATTGGAACAGGAAACACTAAAGTTTTTATGTGGTCTCAAATGCATGGAAATGAATCTACTACCACAAAAGCCTTGTTTGATTTGTTTCTTTTTTTAAATGGTGATTCCAATGAAGCCAATCAAATTAGAAATGATTTTACTTTATTAATAATTCCTATCTTAAATCCTGATGGTGCAGAGGCTTATACTCGAGTTAATGCTAATGAAATAGATTTGAATAGAGATTCTGTGGACTTATCTCAGCCAGAAAGTAAGTTATTGCGTAAAACTTTTGAGGAATTTGAACCAGATTTCTGTTATAATTTACACGATCAAAGAACTATTTTTGCGGCTGGTGATAAAAATTACCCTGCAACTGTCTCATTTCTAGCGCCTTCATATAATAACGAAAAAGAGTACAATAAAAGTAGGCTAAAAGCAGTTAATGTTATTGCCGAAATGAATGAAGAACTTCAAAAATATATACCCAATCAGGTAGGTAGATTTGATGATTCCTTTAATATAAATTGTATAGGTGATATGTTTCAATCTTTAGGAGTTCCTACTATTTTGTTTGAAGCAGGACATTATCAAGACGATTATGAAAGAGAAGAAACAAGAAAATTTATTTTTATATCAATTCTTTCAAGTTTATTAAAAATGAAAGAAATCGATTTTCTTGTTAACAAACTTAACAATTATTTAAAGATTCCGCAAAATAAGATTAATTTTTACGACATCATTTACAAAAAAATCAAAATAAATGATGGTTCTTTAAAAAGAATTACTAATTTTGCCGCCCATTACAAAGAGGTGCTTATTGAAAATGATGTAATTTTTGAAGCGTTTGTAGTGGAAATAGGTGATGAAATAAGCCGATTTGGTCATTTGGAGTATGATTGTGAGGGATTAGAATATTCTGATAATTTTAACAATATTCCTGAAATTGATAGAAAAGCTGATTTTTATTTAGATAAAGACAAAAAATTTGTTAATGGTTTGAATAAAATGTAATATTTTTTCATTACTTTTAATTAAATATTAATTGAGTAAAGTAATTTTATAGAAGTTTTAAATTTAAATAACTAATTATGAGTAAGTTCCGTTTGGATGAAGTTGACCATCAAATCCTTGATATGTTAATTGATAATACGAGAATCCCATTTACAGACATTGCAAAAAAATTATTAATTTCTGCGGGAACGGTACATGTGAGAGTGAAAAAATTAGAAGATGCCGGAATTATTCAAGGGTCATCATTAACATTGGATTATGAAAAATTAGGTTATTCATTTATTGCTTATGTTGGAGTTTTCTTAAATAATACATCACAAACTAAATTCGTGTTAGAAAGAATTAATGAAATTCCTTATGTAACTGTAGCACACGTTACAACTGGAAAATTCAATATCTTTTGTAAAATTAGAGCGCGTGATACAAAACACGCTAAAGATGTAATCTACATGATTGATGATATTGATGGAGTTTACAGAACTGAAACTATGATATCTCTTGATGAAAGTATAAACGACAAAAAGAGATTAATGCATACAATTTTTAGAGAAATGTAACAAAAGAGACCTGATTCAGGTCTTTTTTTATGCTTATATTTGATTATGAAAAATCTGTTAGTAAATGAGTATCCAGAATATTTTGGAACTTACATAAATAAAGTAGAATCTGAAGATTTGATTGAAGCTTTAGAAGTAAATTTAGATGATTTTACAAATTTCATCGAAAATATTGTCCCAGATTCTAAATATGAGTTTCGTTATCAACCTGAAAAATGGTCAATTAAAGAGATTGTTCAGCATATTATTGATGCTGAAAGAATTTTTGCCTACAGAGCACTTCGAATGGCAAGATTTGATAAAACACCTTTGCCTGGTTTTGAAGAAAATGATTACGTGTCTGTTTCGGAATCAGACAAAAGGACTATGGATGATTTGATAAGAGAGTTTGTTTTGGTAAGGAAATCTACTATCGAATTGTTTGAAAGTTTTTCAGATGAAATGATGAAAAGTATAGGAGTTGCTTCAGGTAAAGAAGTATCTGTGAGAGCTATAGGTTATATAATTTCCGGACATTGTATACATCATCAGCAAGTTATAAAGGAAAGATATTTGTAAAATAAAAAGAGCAGCTTAAAGCTGCTCTTTTTATTTAGTAGATATTTTTTTAATTTCTTTCAGTATTGCTTTGTCTTCATAATTGATAACACTCAATTCAATAAACTGATTTTTTTCAGTTTTTCCTTCAATTACATAAAGCTTTCCGTTTTCTTTTTTAACATTACTTCTATCAAAATCAACATCTCCATAAGTTAATGTGTTTTTGATATCTAAGGTATCTATCCAATCTTCGGCTAAAACTTTAGAGGCTTCTGGAGAATAATGAAATGGTTTAGAAATTATATTGTTTAAAACTCTGTCGTTAGGAAAATAACTGCAACGTGTTTGTTTTTTATTTAAAAAGAAGAATAAAAAAACACATCCAAAAAGAAACCCTAATAAATAATAACTTAAGCGTTGATAAAATTTCATTGTAAAATATTTTGGCAAAAATAGGTAGAATAAAACTTAAAACACAATTAAATTAATATCTCTATGTGTTAAATCAAACCATTCGCCTATAGTCTTGTTGGTAAGAATTCCGTGATAAAAATAAACGCCATTTTTTAAACCCGCATCGCATCTTATAGCTGATTCAATTCCACCATCATCAGCAATTTGAAGTAGGTAAGGCGTTATAATGTTACTTATCGATAAAGAAGCTGTTTTAGAATATCTTGACGGTATATTAGGAACGCAATAGTGTATTACTCCATTTTTTACAAAAGTTGGATTCTCATGTGTTGTGATTTCTGATGTTTCAAAGCATCCGCCAGTGTCAATACTAACATCAACAATGATGGCTCCTTTTTTCATATGCGTTATCATGTCTTCGCTAACAACAATAGGAGTGCGGTATTTACCTCGCATAGCTCCAATGGCTACATCACATCTTCTTAATGATTTCAAAAGAGTTTTGTTTTGTATGGTAGAAGTAAATATTCTTTGATTTAAATTATTCTGAAGCCTTCTTAATTTGGTTATCGAATTGTCAAATACTTTTACTGAAGCTCCTAAGCCTAATGCCGTTTTAACTGCATATTCAGCTACAGTTCCAGCACCTAAGATTACTACTTCTGTGGGTCTAACTCCTGTAATATTTCCAAAAAGTAATCCGTTTCCAGAATTGCTTGTTGTCATTAATTCTGCAGCAACAAGTACAGAAGCGGTTCCAGCAATTTCACTTAATGATTTAACTGCTGGGAATGAATTGTCATCGTCTTTGATGTATTCGAAAGCTAGAGCAGTAATTTTTTTCTTTTTTAATGCCTCAAAGTATTCTTTTTTTCTGGTTTTTAATTGAATAGCAGAAATAATAATTGTTTGAGGTTTAATTAACTCAATTTCTGCAATGGTAGGTGGCTCAACTTTTAAAAGCATTGGACACTCAAAAACTTTTTTTGTATCACTAGTAATTTCTGCACCAGCATCGCTATAATCTTTGTCAGAATAGCTAGCGTGTTTTCCAGCACCAGATTCAATTAAAACTCGATGTCCGTGGCTAACAATTGAACTTACGGCATCTGGTGTAAGGCAGATACGACGTTCCTGATATGAAGTTTCTTTAGGAATTCCAATAAAAAGTTCACTTTTATGTTTAGCTACTTCTAGTTTTTCTTCTTGCGGAAGTAACTCTTGCTTGCTAAATGGTGTTATGCCCATGACCGAATTTTAATTGGTCCAAATTACAAAAAAATTTCTCACAATTATTTTAATTCTAACAATCTTTTACCGTTTGAAAGAACTGATATCGTTATGGTTGAATGATTTTCTGGAATTAAATCTTCAATTTTTTCTGCCCATTCAATAAAGCACCAATTTCCTGAATATAAATATTCGTCTATGCCCATGTCAAGAGCTTCATTTTGATTTTTTAACCTATACACATCAAAATGATAAACTAATTGATTGTTAGGTATTTCATATTCATTAACTAAACTAAAAGTTGGACTACTAGTTGGGTTTTCAACACCAAGATATTTGCAAATACTTTTAATGAATGTTGTTTTTCCAGCACCCATTTCTCCATTAAAAAGAATTACTTTTTCAGGATTGGAATCGATAACTTGTTTAGCAACATTATTTATTTCTTCTAAAGAAAATTCAATTTTCATTTCTATTTTTTAGGACTAAATACTAAAAATGGAACAATCATTTCTTCTAACGAAATACCTCCATGTTGGTAGGTATTTCTGTAATAACTCACATAATGATTGTAGTTATTTACATAAGCAAGAAAATAATCATTTTTTGCAAAAATATATGAACTTGTCATGTTTACAATAGGTAAACCAATTTTTTTAGGTTCTTTTACTGCATAAACATCTTTTTGTTCGTAAGTAAGGCTTCGGCCGGTTTTGTAACGCAAATTTAAACTTGTGTTTTTGTCTCCAATTACCTTTGATGGGTTTTTGCAGTTAATTGTGCCATGATCAGTAGTTAGAATTAATTTAAAACCTAACTTTTGTGCTTGCTGAATGATTTCAAGTAACGGAGAATTTTTAAACCAACTTAAGGTTAAAGAACGATAAGCCTTATCGTCAGAAGCTAATTCTTTAACTACTTCCATGTCAGTCTTAGCATGAGATAACATATCAACAAAATTGTAAACTACTGAAACTAGTTTTTTATCCTTCAATGCTTTGAAGTTTTCGGCTAATTTTTTTCCGTTATTAAAATTGGTGATTTTAAAATATTCATGTTGGATGTTAAGTCCTAGTCTTTTTATTTGTGCATCAAGAAATTCGGCTTCATACAGGTTTTTTCCTCCTTCATCGATGTCATTTTTCCAGTATTCTGGATGCATTTTTTCCATATCAAGTGGAGTAAGCCCTGAAAAAAGTGCATTTCTAGCATACTGAGTAGCGGTAGGTAAAATGGCAAAGTATGGAGTTTCTGCTTCCAGTTTGTAATGATTACTTACAACACTTTCAAAGGCTTTCCATTGGTCATAACGTAAGTTGTCGATTACAACGAATAAAACATTTTCTTCACCTTTTAACTCAGGAACTACAAGTTGTTTGAATACTTCATGAGATTGGACAGGCTTGTCAGCTTTTGGTTGGAACCAATCTTCGTAATTTTTTTCAATGAATTTTCCAAATTGAGAATTGGCTTCGGCTTTTTGTGACTCTAGAATTTGAAACATATTTTGATCATCAATATCCTCTAACTCTAATTCCCAAAACATCAGTTTTTTATATAGATCAACCCATTCCTCATAAGAGTTAACCATGGCCATTTCCATAGAGATTTTACGAAACTCTTTTTGATAATCAAGTGTAGTCTTTTCAGAAATTAATCTCGAATGGTCAAGATTTTTCTTTAAACTTAGTAGTATTTGATTCGGATTAACAGGTTTTATAAGATAATCAGCAATTTTAGAACCTATGGCTTCTTCCATAATATATTCTTCCTCACTCTTTGTAATCATGATTACAGGTACAGCTGATCTCTTTTCTTTGATTTCAGATAATGTTTCTAGTCCTGACATACCAGGCATGTTTTCATCTAGAAAAACTACGTCAAAATTTTCTTCCTGAAATAAATCTACAGCATCACGTCCATTGTTACATGTTTTTACAGTGTAATTTTTCTTTTCAAGGAATAATATGTGTGGTTTTAATAAGTCAATTTCGTCATCGACCCAAAGTATCTTAATGCTCATATAATTTGATTTCTGTTGCAATTTACTACTTATTAAACATCAGTTTCATAAAAATATTGTAAAATATTCACGTGTTTTTATTAATAATTTGTTTTCAATATATTTGGCATCAAACAAACTAAATAAAATATGAATTATTATAAAGTTGCACTCCTAGTTGCTGGGATTGCTTTGTTTGCGACAAGTTGCAAAAAAGAACAAGATTTTGATCCAAATGCTCCAGATGTTTTAGTAACAAATAGAGATACTTTAATAAACCCTTCTGATGACTTTTTTAGCCATGCAAATGGTGGATGGTTTAAAAAAAATCCAATCCCTGATTCTGAACGTAGTAATGGTATTTTTAGAACTATTGGAGATACTATCAACAGTCAAATCAAACAAATTTGTGAAAAATCAGCTGCAGAAAATGCTGATAAAGGTACAAATAAGCAAAAAATTGGGGATTTTTATGCCTCTGGTATGGATACGCTAACAATTGATAAGCAAGGTATCAATCCTTTAAAAAATGAGTTAGCAAAAATTGATGCAGTAAAAGATATTCCTACACTTCTTAACACTATTGCATATTTGCATACAATAGGTGCTAGCCCAGCTTTTGGTTTTTATGTTGGTCAAGATGATAAGATAAGTACAAAATATGCTTTGTTTTTTTACCAAGGAGGTTTAGGAATGGGTAATCGAGATTATTATTTCAATACTGATAAAGAAACTGTAGCAATTAGAACAGAGTATGTAAAACACCTTGAGGCAATATCAAAACTTATGGGTAGTGATGTGACATCTGCAAAAAAGAATGCTGAAGTTATTATGAAGCTTGAAACGGAATTGGCAAGTAATTCTAGAAAACTAGAAGCGCTTAGGGATCCTATCAAAAATTACAATAAAATGTCTTTGGCGCAATTTAATGGGACTACACCAAATATTGCTTGGGATAAATTACTCTCTACAATGAATGTTAAAAAAGCTGATACAGTTATTGTGGGCCAGCCAGAATTTTATAAAGCTTTAGATAAAACAATCAAGTCTTATTCAATTAATGATTGGAAAACATACTTGAAATGGGATTTAGTTAATAGTTATTCATCTTATTTAGGTAAAGATTTTGAAAAACAGAATTTTTACTTTTATTCAACAGTAATGAGTGGTGTTAAAGAGCAAAAGCCTCGTTGGAAAAGAGTTGTTGAGCAAACTGATAGTTCTTTAGGGGAATTAATAGGACAAGTTTATGTAGAAGAATATTTACCAAAAGGAACAAAAGAAAAGCTTTTGGAAATAGGAAACAATATTCGTGATGTTTATGCTGAAAGAATTAAAAAGTTGGATTGGATGAGTTCAGAGACAAAAAAGAAAGCGCTTAGTAAGCTTTCTAAAATTGTTATGAAAGTTGGTTACCCTGATAAATGGAAAGATATGTCATCAGTTTCGATAAGTAGAGATACGTATTGTGCTAATGTAATGGCTGTAAATAAATGGAGTTACAATGATATGGCTGCTAAGTTTGGCAAACCAGTTGATAGAACCGAATGGGGAATGTACCCTCAAACGTACAATGCTTATTATAGTCCAAGTAATAATGAAATATGTGTGCCAGCATGTAATATTATAGTGCCAGGATTTGAAGGAAGAATGCCAGATGATGCCATTTTATATGGAATTATTGGAGGTTCAACTTTTGGTCATGAAATTACACATGGATTTGATGATCAAGGTAGTCAGTATGATGAGAATGGAAATTTAAATAATTGGTGGACTGCTGAAGATTTAAAGAAATTCACTGCAAAGACAAAAGCTATTGTAAATCAGTATTCTAAATATGAAGCTTTACCTGGTAAGTTTGTTAATGGTGATGCAACTCAAGGAGAAAATATAGCAGATTTAGGTGGAGTAGTAATGGGTTACGAAGCATTTAAAAAGACAAATCAATTTAAAGAGAATCAAAAAATTGCAGGACTAAGCCCTAATCAGCGTTTCTTTTTAGCGTATGGTTACGCTTGGATGGTAAATATTAAGCCAGAATCTTTAGCTCAACAATTAATGACTGATGTTCATGCACCTGCTAAATATAGAATAAATGGTCCTTTAAGTAATATTGAAGAGTTTTATAAAACATTTAATATTAAAGAAGGAAGCAAAATGTTTATTCCTGCAAAAGACAGAATTGTAATCTGGTAAAAAATGAATTTAAAAGCCCTAATTGATACTTTCTAATTAGGGTTTTTATTTTTAAAATAGTCTTATATTTGTTAGCCTAAATAGTATTTTGTGAGTAATACAAACAAACTAAAAATCTTTAATGATCCTATATATGGTTTTATAACCATACCTAATCCTTTCATTTACGATTTAATACAGCATCAATATTTTCAACGTTTGAGAAGAATTTCTCAAATGGGATTGTCTTATTTGGTTTATCCTGGTGCTAATCATACAAGATTTCATCATGCATTAGGCTGTTTGCATATTATGCAAAAAGCTGTTAACGTATTGAGGTTTAAAAATGTGCAAATTTCAGAACAAGAAGAAAATGCTTTATATGTAGCGATTTTGCTTCACGATATTGGTCATGGTCCTTTTTCTCATGCCATGGAACACAGTATTGTTGAAGATGTTCATCATGAAGAAATTTCACTTCTTTTTATGAATAAACTAAATAAAGAGTTTGATGGACAATTAAGTTTGGCAATTCAGATTTTCAAAGGAGAGTATCACAGAAAATTCATGCTTCAGTTAATTTCTAGTCAATTAGACATGGATAGAATGGATTACCTAAAACGCGATAGCTTTTATAGCGGGGTGGAAGAAGGTAAAATTAATTCTGACCGATTAATTCAGATGATGAATGTTGTCGATGATGTTCTTGTTATTGAAGAGAAAGGAATTTATTCTGTAGAAAAATTTTTAATGGCCAGACGATTAATGTATTGGCAAGTGTATTTGCACAAGACAAGTTTAGTTGCCGAAGAAATTTTAACCAGAATCTTAAAAAGAGCAAAAGAATTATACCAAAAGGGTTTCGATGTTGATTGTAGTAAGCCTTTGCACTTCTTTATAGAAAATAAAATCACCTTTGATCAGTTTAACGATGAAATATTAGATGAATTTGCAAAATTAGATGATACAGATATAATTGGCGCTATCAAAAATTGGCAATATCATGAAGATTTTACGTTATCAACTTTAAGCAAAATGATCATTAATAGAGATTTACTTAAAATCAAAATGAGTAATGAAAAATTTACATCAGAAGAAATTCAAAATCTTTTAGATCAATTTTCTAAAGAAAGTAAATTGACAGCATTAGAATCAAAATATTTTGTTTTTAAGGGGAAAATTAAAAATCAAGCTTACAGCAAAATTGCTGAACCAATAAGAATTTTACAAAAAGATGGTGGTTTAGAAGACGTTGCGATATTATCGGATCAATTGTCATTGAATACATTGTCAAAACATGTAACGAAATACTACTTGTGTTATCCAAAACAACTTAATAAAAGTTAAAATTCACAAAAAATTTATACTTTTGCAAGAATATGAAATTTACGGCCGAGCAAATAGCAGGTATTTTAGAAGGAGAAGTAGTAGGTAATCCTAACGCAGAAGTTTCTAAGTTATCAAAAATTGAAGAAGGTACAGAAGGTTCGCTAACATTTTTAGCAAACCCTAAGTATGTCAATTATATATATGAAACAAAGGCAACAATTGCCATTGTGAATAAAACCTTTGTACCAGAAAACCCTGTACAAATTACTCTTATCAAAGTTGAAGATGCTTACAAAGCTTTTTCAAAACTACTAGAGTTTTATAATCAAATTAAATTAAATAAAACTGGAATTGAAGTACCTTGTGTATTGTCTGAAACTGCAATACATGGAGATAATTTTTATTTAGGAGCATTTAGTTATATTGGAGACAATGTTGTTATTGGGAAAAATGTAAAAATTTATCCTAATAGTTTTGTAGGAGATAATGTAGTTATTGGAGACAATACTATGATATTTGCTGGGGCTAAAATCTATTCAGAAACTATAATTGGTAGTAATTGTACTATTCACTCTGGTGCCATTGTTGGAGCCGATGGATTTGGTTTTGCTCCAAATGAAAATGGTGAGTATAGTAAAGTGCCACAAATTGGTAATGTTATTATTGAAGATAATGTTGATGTAGGAGCGGGAACTACAATAGATAGAGCTACTCTAGGATCAACAATAATACGTAAAGGAGTAAAGTTGGATAATCAAATTCAAATAGCTCACAATGTTGAAATAGGTGAAAATACAGTAATAGCTGCTCAAACAGGAGTTGCAGGATCTACTAAAATTGGTAAAAACTGTATGATTGGGGGCCAAGTAGGTATTGCAGGCCATTTAGTAGTAGGTAACAATGTACGTATACAGGCTCAAACAGGAGTTGGTAGAAATATTAAAGATAACGAAACATTACAGGGAAGCCCTGCATTGGGTTATAGTGATTACAACAAATCGTATGTACACTTTAAAAACCTTCCAAAAATTGTAGTTGAATTAGAAGAACTTAAAAAGAAAAATAATTAAATCATGGTTAAGCAAAAAACCATCAAATCAGAAATTACTCTTACTGGTGTAGGACTTCACACTGGAAGAGAAGTAACAATGACTTTTAAACCAGCACCTGTAAACAACGGTTTTACTTTTGTGCGTGTAGATTTAGAAGGACAACCTATAATCGAAGCAGATGCTGCTTATGTGGTAACAACACAGCGAGGGACTAATCTTGAAAAGTTAGGAGTTATGATTCAAACTCCTGAACATGTATTAGCGGCTATTGTAGGTTGTGATTTAGATAACGTAATTATAGAATTAAATGCTTCTGAATTGCCAATCATGGATGGTTCATCTAAGTATTTTGTTGAAGCAATCGAAAAAGTTGGTGTAGTTGAACAAGAGGCAGAAAGATGTGTCTTTGTAGTAAAAGATGTTATTTCTTATATTGATGAATCAACAGGAAGTGAAATAACAGTAATTCCTTCAGATGATTATCAAGTTACAGCAATGGTTGATTTTGGTACTAAAGTTTTAGGTACTCAAAATGCTAGCATGAAAAATATTTCTGAGTTTAAAAATGAAATTGCTGCCTGTCGTACATTCAGCTTTTTGCATGAACTAGAAATGCTGCTTGAAAATGGATTAATTAAAGGAGGTGATTTAAATAATGCTATTGTTTATGTTGATAAAGAACTATCCGCAGAAACAATGGAAAAATTAAAAGTTGCTTTTGGTAAAGATAAAATATCAGTAACTCCAAACGGAGTTTTAGATAACCTTACATTGCATTTTCCTAATGAAGCTGCTCGTCATAAACTACTTGATGTAGTTGGAGATTTAGCTTTAATAGGTACAAAAATTAAAGGTAAAGTTATTGCGAATAAACCAGGACATTTTGTGAATACTCAGTTTGCAAAAAAAATGTCTAAAATCATCAAGAATGAGCAACGCAATAACGTTCCTGTTTATGATTTAAATAAGGAACCGTTAATGGACATTCATAAAATTATGTCTATGTTGCCACATCGTCCACCTTTTTTATT
This sequence comes from Flavobacterium terrae, assembly GCF_900142035.1. Classification (GTDB taxonomy): domain Bacteria; phylum Bacteroidota; class Bacteroidia; order Flavobacteriales; family Flavobacteriaceae; genus Flavobacterium; species Flavobacterium terrae. The sequence goes on from NZ_FQZI01000003.1 coordinate 29,236, forward strand.
GGTTGACAGAATTTTAGAAATGACGGATACTCAAGTAGTAGGACTTAAAAATGTAACTATGAATGAAGATTTCTTCGTAGGACATTTTCCTGGAGCTCCAGTTATGCCAGGAGTTTTAATTGTTGAAGCAATGGCACAAACGGGAGGTATTTTAATTTTAAGTACTGTTCCAGATCCAGAAAACTATTTGACTTATTTTATGAAAATCGATAATGTGAAATTCAAGCATAAAGTATTACCTGGAGACACATTAATTTTTAAATTAGATTTACTATCACCAATTCGTAGAGGTATTTGTCATATGCAAGCAAGCGCTTATGCAAATGGTAAATTAGTAGCCGAAGCAGAATTAATGGCTCAAATAGTAAAAAAACAATAAGAAAAGCATGAATCAACCTTTAGCATATGTTCACCCAGGAGCAAAAATTGCCAAAAATGTGGTGATTGAGCCTTTTACAACTATTCATAATAATGTTGTTATTGGTGACGGTACTTGGATAGGCTCTAACGTAACTATTATGGAAGGAGCTAGAATTGGCAAAAACTGTAATATTTTCCCCGGAGCTGTAATTTCAGCTGTGCCGCAAGATTTAAAATTTGGTGGTGAAGAATCACTTGCTGTAATAGGTGATAATACAACTATACGTGAGTGTGTTACAATAAATAGAGGAACTGTTGCTTCAGGGCAAACGGTTATTGGAAATAATTGTTTAATTATGGCTACAGCACACATTGCACACGATTGTCATATAGGTAATAATGCTATCGTTGTTAATGGAGTTGCATTAGCTGGACATGTTACTGTAGGAGACTTCGCTATTATTGGAGGTTTGGCAGCAGTTCATCAATTCATTTCGATAGGAGATCATGCAATGGTTTCTGGGGGATCTTTAGTAAGAAAAGATGTGCCACCTTTTACAAAAGCGGCAAAAGAACCTCTATCATATGTTGGGATTAATTCGGTTGGATTAAGAAGAAGAGGTTTCTCAACTGAAAAAATTAAAGAAATTCAAGACATATATAGAATTTTATACCAAAAAAATTATAATACATCACAAGCAATGGCTATTATCGAAGCTGAAATGCAAGCAACACCAGAGCGTGATGAAATTCTAGATTTTATCAGAAATTCATCAAGAGGTATTATGAAAGGTTATACAGGAGTTTAATTTTAAAGAATAAATAAATTATATAAAAATGGCAAGTACGGCAGACATTAGAAACGGATTATGTATTAAGTTTAATCATGATATCTACAAAATTGTAGAATTTTTACATGTTAAACCTGGGAAAGGTCCTGCTTTCGTTAGAACAAAATTAAAAAGTTTAACATCAGGAAAAGTTTTAGATAATACTTTCTCTGCAGGTCACAAGATAGACGTTGTTCGTGTTGAAACTCATACTTTTCAGTTTTTATATGCAGAAGGAAATGATTTCCACTTTATGAATTCTGAATCTTTTGAACAAATTACATTAAACAAAGACGTTCTTGATGCTCCAGATTTATTAAAAGAAGGAACTAATGTAATGGTTCAAATCAATACAGAAACAGATTTGCCATTAGCTGTAGATATGCCTGCTTCAATAGTTCTTGAAGTTACTTATGCTGAACCAGGGGTTAAAGGAAATACGGCTACAAATGCTACTAAACCTGCAACTGTAGAAACAGGTGCTACTGTAAATGTTCCTTTATTTATTAATGAGGGCGACAAAATCAAAATTGATACCGCTACTGGTAAATACATGGAAAGAGTATAATATGAAGTTTCCTCAAACACATAACCTAAAGCAAATAGCAGAAATAATAAACTGCAAATTTGTTGGAAATGAAGAATTTCCAGTTCTGGGTATGAACGAAATTCACGTTGTTGAACCTGGAGATATTGTGTTTGTTGATCATCCTAAATATTACGATAAAGCTTTGCAATCTGCGGCAACTATTATTTTGATTAACAAAGAAGTTGATTGCCCAGTAGGTAAAGCTTTATTGATTTCTGATGATCCTTTCAGAGATTTTAATAAGCTTACAAAGCATTTTAAACCTTTTCAACATTCTTCAAAATCTATATCAGATTCTGCAAAAATAGGAGAGGGTACAATTATACAACCAAATACTTTTGTTGGTAATAATGTAATAATAGGAAAGAATTGTTTAATTCATTCTAATGTTTCAATTTATGACAATACAGTTATTGGTGACAATGTAATTATACATTCAGGAACTATTTTAGGTGCGGATGCCTTTTATTACAAAAAGCGCCCAGAAGGTTTTGATCAATTACTGTCTGGCGGTAGAGTGGTCATTGAGGATAATGTAGGAATAGGTGCGCTTTGTACCATAGATAAAGGAGTAACAGGAGATACTACTATTGGTGAAGGAACTAAAATAGACAACCAAGTTCATGTGGGACACGATACCATAATTGGGAAAAAATGTTTAATTGCTTCACAAACTGGAATTGCTGGATGTGTGATAATAGAAGATGAAGTAACACTTTGGGGTCAAGTAGGTACCACTAGTGGAATTAAAATCGGTACAAAAGCTGTAGTAATGGGACAGACTGGAGTTACTAAATCTATTGAAGGAGGAAAGACTTATTTTGGAACTCCTGTAGAAGAATCACGTGAAAAACTTAAGCAATTAGCAAATCTTAAAAAAATCCCTGAAATACTTAATAAACTGAATCAAAATGAAGGTTAGAAAATTTATCAGAGAACTTTACGAATCTGATGCTTTATACAATGCCGATGTATTAGAGCAATTTATTCATCCTGAAATTACATTAGAGTGGTATAGTAGTAAAGGACTTCTTCAATTAAAAAAGAAAGAAATTTTATTATTAGCCAAAGAATTAGAACGAACTTACAAATCAATGCGTTCTGAAATTTATGATGTTTTGAAAGATGAAAATAAAGTAACAGTTCGTTATAAGCATTTTGGTAAAACTATCGAAAATCCTTTTGAAGAAACTTTATTAGCTTCATTTATAGTGATTTGGGAAATTAGAGATGAAAAACTTTTTAGAGGCTATCAAATGAGCCAATTATATTAAAAAAGTTTACTCAAAATCTAAACTCTTTTCATTACTTTTGCATCACAAATATTAAAAAATAACAAACAATACACATAATCATGAGTGTTTTAGTAAATAAAGATTCAAAAATTATCGTACAAGGTTTCACAGGAAGTGAAGGAACATTTCACGCATCTCAAATGATTGAGTACGGAACAAACGTAGTAGGTGGTGTAACGCCAGGAAAAGGTGGTACAACTCACTTAGATCGTCCAGTTTTCAATACAGTAAAAGATGCTGTTGTTCAAGCTGGTGCAGATACATCAATCATTTTCGTACCACCTGCATTTGCAGCTGATGCTATCATGGAAGCTGCTGATGCTGGAATCAAAGTAATCATTTGTATTACTGAAGGTATCCCTGTAGCTGATATGATTAAAGCATACGATTTCATTAAAGAAAAAGATTGTCGTTTAGTAGGTCCTAACTGTCCAGGTGTAATCACTCCAGAAGAAGCTAAAGTTGGTATTATGCCAGGTTTCGTTTTCAAAAAAGGAAAAGTAGGTATTGTTTCTAAATCAGGTACTTTAACATATGAAGCTGCTGATCAAGTAGTTCGTCAAGGTTTTGGTATTACTACGGCTATTGGAATTGGTGGAGACCCAATCATTGGAACTACTACTAAGGAAGCTGTTGAATTATTAATGAATGATCCAGAAACTGAATGTATCATCATGATTGGTGAAATTGGAGGTCAATTAGAAGCTGATGCTGCAAAATGGATCAAAGCTGATGGTAACCGTAAACCAGTTGTAGGTTTCATCGCTGGTGAAACTGCTCCAAAAGGACGTACAATGGGCCATGCTGGTGCTATTGTTGGTGGTGCTGATGATACTGCTGAGGCTAAAAAACGTATCATGAGAGAAAACGGAATTCACGTTGTAGATTCTCCAGCTGAAATTGGTAAAAAAGTAAAAGAAGTTTTAGGTTAATTCCTTATACTTTAAATATAAAATAAAAGCCTGCTAATCTAAGCAGGCTTTTTCATTAATGCTCTTAGTATTCTATGAGTATATTTTAGATAGTGATTGCATATTTAAAACATTATTTTTGTGTTATGATGAGTAAATGTCTTACTATTTAATGAATTTATACGTTTTTCTGTTTATAAAAAGTATCGATTGATTTTCGACACCTTGTTATTAAATAACTCACAAACTTTATTACTAACTAAATGAAAAATTTTTTCAACCTATTTGATTTATCTCAAAAAGTTAATCATAAAACTGAAATTTTAGCTGGTTTAACAGTAGCGATGACAATGATACCAGAATCTTTATCATTTGCAATTTTGGCCGGATTACCGCCGCTAGTAGGTTTGTATGGAGCTTTTTTAATGGGATTGATTACTGCAATTTTTGGAGGCAGGCCTGGTTTAATATCTGGTGGAGCAGGAGCAACAGTTATTGTGTTAATTGCTTTAATGAAATCACACGGTATAGAATATGTTTTTGCTGCAGTAGCATTAGCTGGGGTTGTTCAAATATTAGTTGGGCTATTTAAACTTGGAAAGTTTATAAGATTAGTTCCTCAACCCGTTATGTTTGGTTTTGTAAACGGATTAGCGATAATAATTTTTATGTCGCAAATTGAACAATTTAAAACTGTTATCAATGGTCAACCAGAATGGTTAAGTGGTACACCTTTTTTAATTATGACTGGTTTAGTGTTACTAACCATTGCTATAGTAGTCTTATTTCCTAAAATAACTAAAGTGGTACCTTCTTCGTTAATAGCAATTTTAGTTGTTTTTGGATTAGTAATGATTTTCAATATTGATACTAAACAAGTAGAAGATATAGCTTCTATTAGTGGTAGCCTACCACCTTTTCATATTCCAAATATTCCTTTAAATGTTAACTCAATCCAAATTATTTTTCCATATGCTTTAATTATGGCAGCAGTAGGTTTAACAGAAGGTTTGTTAACCTTGAACTTAGTTGATGAAATTACAGCCACAAAAGGAAATAGTAATAGAGAATGTTTAGCCCAAGGAAGCGCAAATCTTGTAAATGGTTTTTTCTTTGGAATGGGAGGATGTCCTATGATTGCACAAACATTAGTAAATCTTTCAGCTGGTTCTAGAGCAAGACTTTCGGGAATTGTAGCAGCATTAACCATTTTAGTAATTATTTTAGTTGGTGCTCCAGTAATTGGGAAATTGCCAATTGCTGCATTAACTGGTGTTATGATTATGGTCGCTATTGGAACTTTTGAATGGGCTAGCTTAAGAATTTTCAAGCGAATGCCTAAGTCAGATATCATTGTGATGATTATAGTTATGTTAATAACTGTTTTTCTTCACAACTTAGCCCTTGCAGTTTTTGTAGGTGTTATTATATCGGCATTGGTTTTTGCCTGGGATAATGCTAAGAGGATAAGAGCAAGAAAGCATATTGATGAAAACGGTGTGAAACATTATGAGATTTATGGACCTTTGTTTTTTGGATCTGTAAGCGGTTTTGCTGAAAAATTTGATGTTTTTAATGATCCAAAGGAAGTGATTATTGATTTTGCAGAAAGTAGAGTAGTGGATATGTCTGCTATCGAAGCTTTAAATGCAATTACGCATCGTTATCATAAAGAAGGGAAAATAGTTCATTTGAGACATTTAAGTCAAGATTGTAGAACACTACTTAAAAATGCTGAGGCTATAATTGATGTAAATATTATGGAAGACCCAATGTATTTAGTTGCTGATAAGCAGTAAAAAAATCATCTTACATTTATATTAACCCCTTTTAGGTATTTTGAATACTAATTTCAATTTTATTATTTAGTCAAGAGTAATATTAAGAAGTTCTATTATTTATTGAAATTATTAATTTTTCTTTTGTTTTTCTTCTAGTTCTGGAAGTTGCTTTTTATATTCTTTGGCATTCCAAATTATATTCCATCGTTTTACATAGTCAGCAAGTAAGCCAAGTCCCACATCAGCTCTTCGTTTGTCAACATTATCGGGGTCTTCAAGTGGTAAAACATAATTTGAATTTGTTACATTGTCGTAACCAATTTGACTACCGTAAATTTGTCTTTTTCCTTCTCTAAGAGCAATTCTGTCTTCAAGTAGTGCTAATGAACTTCCACTTGCATTATTGATTTTAACAGCATCTCTCATCATAGAAAGATATTTTTGTTGCTTTTTTAAATCAGAATGTTGAATCACTAAAAACAACGTTTGATTGGCTTGACCTCCAACTTTGTCAGGCCCAACCCATCCATATTTGTCTAAAATTTCAGTAACCTTTATCAGATTAATACTGTCTTTATATATCATAATTTTGCCCAAACTATCAACTTGTTTGCTCTGATATCCAAATTCTTTCTGAGCAGAAATGTATTGTTGTCTAATTGGTTGGTCGTCTTCAAATATTGCTAATAACTTAGCTTGCAATGGTTTGTCATAGTTTGCTTCTTTTTTATCAATTATAGATTGAAGTTCAGAAACGAGTTTGTTCCAATTCTTGTCTGTATGTAATGATGTTAAGTCTGTATCTTTTTTTAAATGTGTAATATTAGACCAACCATTTTTTATAGCTAGATGTAACCATGTAAAAGCTAATTTGTTTTCTCCTAATAACGCTGCAGAACAACCTGCATTATAAAAATCACTTCCGCTTTTTTGTTCAATTTTAAAGGCTTCTTTATACTTTTCTACAGATTCTTTATATTGCTTGTTGTCGTAAAAAGCACTAGCTTCAGCAATAGTAGATTTGTAATTTTGTCCAAAAGTAAATGTGCAGATAAATAATAATAATGTAGTGAAGGATAATCGCATTGTAATTGTTGTTTAAATTTAAACCAATGTTTAAAGGTCTTGTTAAGACAAATTTTTGATATTGTTTGAAGCAAATATATTGAAAAGAATATAAGAAAAAACTTCTTTTTTAAATAAGAAATACAAGTATTAAACATTCTAAAAAAACACCACCCCCAATTTCTTAAAAGCCGATGTTATAGTCTGGTTCTTTTTATTTTATCATCTATTAACATAATAATTTTTACATACGAATCTTCTCCAATTTCTTCATTTCCTAGTACGCATGATAATTGATTTCCTACATTTAAATCGAGGAAAATATTATCTTCAATTATTCGGTATGATTTAAATGCATCCCAATTATGCTTTCGTTGATAAAAACTCATGAATAGAATGAATGTCTAATTTAGACTTGTCAGTTGAAATGCAAAATTGATCTTTGTATGTAGTAAATTCTTTCATAGAAAGTTAGCCAAAAATTTTAGCGGGTGTTATGAGCTAGCTTGATTTTTTAGTTTTTTATATTCTCTGATTAACTCTTTAAGTTGTCGATTTGAGTTAACATCGATCTGTTTATCTGATAGAAAATGTTTGAATCTGAATTTACTATTATAATTTTTTGAAATTATTTCTTGGTCAACAACAAAGAGCTCATTTCTTAAATGTTGTTTTTGATTTTCGAGACTTTCCAAACTCACAAACTTATCTTTTAAATCTCTACGAAAAGTATTTGTATTGAAAGGAATAGAGTTTAAAATTTGCATTTGTTTTTTAGATTTAAAATCTAAACTCGCGATAATCTTAATAGCAATTTCTTCAATATCATTTTTTGATAAAGTGTCAATTTTTTTAGGAAGAAAAGATTCTAGTTTAGATTTTTTGGTTGTCATGTTTTTAGATAATTTTTTTAAGTTGACTCATAGTATTTGAACCCTTGGAGTAGTGTGTTATTAAGTGAAAGATTTATTTCCTGCTAAGATAAGATTTTCAAGAGGGAAATTAAACGTGAAATTAAGGTAAATGCAGTTATTGAACTAAACCTCTGTTGCCTACAGTGCGTTTTTCTTATTCAAGTCTAATATTACTTTCAATTTTTTGGACAAGCTCTGCCAATTTCTTAGGAAATCCATTATGATTTTCTCCACATAAAATACATTGAGGTTTTTCTGATTCGGCATTTATGTAAGGAAGCACGAATGAATCTAAATGAAATTTTATTAGTTCATTGAAATATTGTTTATCATTCGAATCAATGTTTACTTTGTTAAGTTGTTCAATAAATAAATTTTCCAGTCTAAAAATTGCGTTTAGTTCTGCCATTTTCCCTTTATCATATAAGGAATCATCATGAGCAAACTTTCTGTCAAGATTTGCTAGCTCTCTTGATAATTTTATAATACCGCCGTTTCCTTTTGCTTTATCATATTCAAAACTCTCAACTGTTTGAAGAAAATATTTATATAAATCAGAAATGTATGTTAATTGCTTTTTTGCTTTTTCATCTTTTTTCTGATCATCTATTTGTTCTTGAATGATTTCATTTGCACGTATTTGCGCTTTCAGTGCTAAATAAACTAATATTGAACCAATCAAACTTGTAATTGGTGCAGTTGTCCCGCCAATAGTATCACCAATTTGCCCTGTTGTCGTAAATTCTAATGTTCCGTTTCTTGTAAACAGGAAAGGAGCAATTAGAACTAATAATATTCCAATTATCAAAATTATTAGTGCTACTCGTGATAACTTCATGTTCTGTAATAGTTTGCTTAGCATTGCAGATAACTTATAAATAAACACAGTACGAATACTGTTAATTTTATAGTTTTCTTTATTTATGACTAATATAAGAAAAACAATACAAAAAGTACAATACGTATTTTTGAATTGTTTTCAATATAAAAAAACCTCCAGTTTTCTGGAGGCTTTATTTTTAAAAGTTAGGTGATAAATTGTATTTTTTGTAGAAGTTGTCAAGGGCTTCAACCACTTCTTCTTCGGTATCTACAATTTGTATCAAATCCATATCGCCTGGGCTTACGGTCTTTTCTTGATTAATCATGATTTCTTTTACCCAATCAATCAATCCTTTCCAAAACTGGCTTCCTACCAAGATAATAGGGAATTTGCCAATTTTTTTGGTTTGAATTAAAGTAATCGCTTCAAACAATTCATCTAAAGTTCCAAAGCCTCCTGGCATTACCACAAATCCTTGCGAGTATTTTACAAACATTACTTTACGCACAAAGAAGTAATCAAAGTTTAGGTTTTTATCTTTGTCAATATATGGGTTAAAGTGTTGCTCAAAAGGTAATTCAATGTTTAAGCCAACAGAAGTTCCTTCGCCACGATGCGCTCCTTTGTTACCAGCTTCCATGATTCCAGGACCACCACCAGTAATAACTCCATATCCAGCTTTACTAATTTTATAAGCAATTCGTTCTGCTAACTGGTAGTATTTATCTTCAGGTTTTGTTCTTGCCGAACCAAAAATGGAAACACATGGACCAATACGCGCCATAGTTTCATATCCGTTTACAAACTCAGACATGATTTTAAAAATCGCCCACGAGTCATTGGTTCTTATTTCGTTCCAAGTTTTTTGTTTTAACTTATCTTGAATTCTTTCGTCTTCATTTATAAATTCTTCTTTCATTCTATTCTAAGGTTATTATATGTTTTTTATAAATTTATTTATGCGATTCATTTTTCGTCAGTTCGAGTGATTTTCGTAGAAAATGGTATCGAGAACAAGAAAAATTCAATTGAAAACTATTCTCGATACTTTTTTATTACATAAAAAACTCGAATTGACGTTTTCAATTCCGCTTAGGCTTAAAAAAATCAGCCGACTAAAATAGTTCTTTTTTTAGAAATTGAGCGGTATAGCTCTTTTTATTTTTAATTAATTCCTCAGGAGTTCCTTTGGCAATGATTTCTCCACCGCCTTTTCCACCTTCATATCCTACATCAATGATATAATCGGCAAGTTTGATTACATCCATGTTGTGTTCGATAATCAAGACTGTATTTCCTTTGTCAACCAGCTTGTTAATCACATCCATTAACACACGAATATCTTCAAAATGCAAACCTGTGGTAGGTTCGTCCATGATGTAAAATGTATTTCCGGTGTCTTTTTTAGAAAGTTCAGTCGCTAGTTTAATACGTTGCGCTTCACCACCAGAAAGGGTAGTGCTTTGTTGTCCCAAAGTAATATAACCTAAACCTACATCTTGTATGGTTTTTATTTTTCGGTGTATTTTAGGGATATTTTCAAAAAATTCCACACCTTCGTCAACGGTCATATTCAATACATCCGAAATTGATTTTCCTTTGTAGCGAATCTCTAAAGTTTCTCTATTAAAACGTTTCCCTTGACACGTTTCACATTCTACATAGACATCAGGTAAGAAACTCATCTCGATAGTTCTCACACCACTTCCTTCACAAGTTTCACAGCGACCACCAGCCACATTAAAACTAAAGCGACCTGGTTTGTAACCACGAATTTGCGCCTCTGGTGTTTGAGTAAACAAACTTCTTATTTCCGAGAAAACTTCGGTATAAGTAGCAGGATTTGATCTTGGTGTACGTCCAATAGGACTCTGATCGATATCAATTACCTTATCGATATGTTCTAAGCCTTCAATTTTTTTATAGGGCTGTGGTTTTTTTACCGCGTTGAAGAAATGTTGGTTCAAAATAGGATAGAGGGTTTCGTTAATCAGAGTTGATTTCCCTGAACCTGAAACTCCCGTCACACAGATTAATTTTCCTAAAGGAAATTCTGCCGAAACATTTTTTAAGTTATTTCCAGTAGCACCCGAAATTTTCATCGTTTTTCCGTTTCCTTCGCGACGTTTTTTAGGAATTTCAATTTTCATTTTACCACTCATAAACTGAGCAGTAATAGTGTTTTCTTGAAGTAAAGCTTTAGGTGTTCCTTGACTAATTATTTGGCCTCCATACTTACCTGCTTTAGGTCCAATATCAATCACGTGATCAGCACGTTCAATCATATCTTTATCGTGTTCTACTACTAAAACGGAGTTTCCGATATCTCGTAGACTTTCCAGTGATTTGATTAATCGCTCGTTGTCTCTTTGATGTAAACCAATACTAGGTTCGTCCAAAATATAAAGCACACCAACCAATTGCGAACCAATTTGCGTAGCCAAGCGAATACGTTGGGCTTCTCCACCCGAAAGTGATTTTGAATTTCGGCTTAACGAAAGGTAATTCAACCCTACATCAACTAAAAATTGAAGGCGAGCTTTGATTTCTTTAACAACTTCACTGGCAATAACCTTTTGCTTTTCGGTTAAATTATTTTCTAATTCATTAAACCAAATACTCAAATCAGAAACATCGGTATTCGATAATTCTTGAATGTTTTTTTCATTGATTTTAAAGTATAATGCTTCTTTTTTTAAGCGTGATCCCCCACAAACAGGACAATCTACTTCATCCATAAAATCTTTTGCCCAACGCTTTATCGAAGTCGATTCGGTTTCATCGTGTTGGGTTTTGATGAAATTGGCAATTCCTTCAAATTCAATTTTATATTCTTTGGTTACACCAGCAGCTTTTGAACTAACGGCAAACTTTTCGTTACCACCATTTAAAATCATATCCATGGCTTCGGCAGAAATCTTTTCGATTGGATCAGTTAACTTGAAACCAAATTTTTCACCAATAGTTTCTAACTGTTTGAAAATCCATGATGATTTGTATTCGCCAATGGCCACAATTCCACCATTTTTGATGGAAACTTTAGGATCAGGAATAATTTTTTGAAGATTAATTTCATTGACAGTTCCTAATCCGTTGCAATTGTCACAAGCCCCTTTTGGCGAATTGAACGAAAATAAATTGGGTTCTGGATTTTGATACGAAATACCTGTTGAAGGACACATTAAATTACGACTGAAGTAGCGTACTTCGTTTGTATCTTGATCTAAAATCATCAATACATTTTCACCATGATACATAGCTGTTTTGATGCTTTCAGTAAGACGTTTTTCACTATCTTCTGAACTATCTATGGCTAAACGATCAATCACAATTTCGATATCATGCGTTTTGTAGCGATCGAGTTTCATTCCAACAACAATATCTTGAACTTCACCATTGACTCTAACCTTTAAAAAACCTTGCTTGGCAATTTGTTGGAACAATTCGGCATAATGTCCTTTACGTGCACGAATAACAGGAGCCAGAATATTAATTCGCTTGTCTTTGAAATTCTCGATAATTAAATCTTTGATTTGCTCATCAGAATACGAAACCATTTTCTCACCCGTATTGTAACTGTATGCATCGGCAGCACGCGCAAACAATAAACGAAGGAAATCGTAAATTTCAGTTATGGTTCCAACGGTTGAGCGAGGACTTTTGCTGGTTGTTTTTTGCTCAATAGCAATTACTGGAGAAAGTCCGTCGATTTTATCAACATCCGGACGTTCTAAGCCACCTAAAAACTGACGCGCATACGCAGAAAACGTTTCGATGTAACGACGCTGACCTTCGGCATAAATAGTGTCAAAAGCCAAGGATGATTTTCCTGAACCTGATAAACCTGTGATAACCACCAGTTTTTCACGCGGAATAGAAAGATCTATGTTTTTAAGATTATGAGCGCGAGCGCCTATGATTTCGATAGTTTCGTCAGTATGTTGCATAAATTTTGAGCAAAATACAAAGGTATTGTTTTTTTGGTGAAAAGTGATTAGTGAAAAGTTAAGAGTATTTGTAATACGGGAAAGAACTTATCACTAATTACTCGTTACTAATTACTTATTATCAATATCCAAGTCTCTAAATTTTGGCGAAGCAAAAGCAGTAGTTCCAACCACAACAAGTGTCATAATTCCTCCGAAAACCACAGCGTTTACTGTTCCCATTAATTTAGAAGTGAATCCGCTTTCGAAAGCCCCTAATTCGTTAGAAGATCCCACAAATATTGAATTCACTGAAGATACACGACCACGCATATTGTCAGGCGTATACAATTGTAAAATTGTTGAACGAATTACTACCGAAATTCCATCAGTCACACCACTCATAAATAAGGCAATTACTGAAATCCAAAAGTTAGTTGATAATCCAAAAATGATAATACAAATTCCGAAACCAAACACAGCAAATAGTAATTTTCTTCCTGCTTGATGATTTAAGTCAAAATGCGTTGCTACAACCATGGTTATTAATCCTCCTATTGCTGGTGCAGCACGCAAAATTCCAAACCCTTCCGAACCCACTTTTAGAATATCTTGAGCGAAAATAGGAAGTAACGCAACGGCTCCTCCAAATAAAACTGCAAACATATCTAATGAAATGGCATTTAAAATAGTTTTGTTTTCAAAAACAAAATTTATCCCACGTTTTAAACTTTGAAAAATAGGTTCGCCTAAATCTGGATTTAAAATAGGTTTCGGTTTTATTTGCATTAAAAAGAAGATACCAACTATTATTGCAAAGGTTACCAAGCACATAGAACCAAAAACACTAATCCAACCTATCAAAAAACCAGCTAATGCAGGACCAATAACTACAGCCACTTGCCATGTTGAACTACTCCAGGCAGCAGCATTTGGTTTTTCATTATTAGGAACAATTAATCCAAGTAAACTAAATATAGAGGGAATAATAAAGGCACGGATAATGCCACCTAAAAAAACTAATGCATAAAAACCTTTGACAATTAATGATTTTGATAAAGTATCATGAACAGCTGGGTATGTTAACACGCACATGCTTCCGCTAATTAATACTAGACCTATAAAGCATTTAATAAGCATCGATCGCTTTTCATTTTGGTCTACAAAATGACCTGCAAATAGAGCCATGCTTATGGCTGGAATTACTTCCATTAATCCAATTAAACCCAACGATAATGGATCTTTAGTTAACCTATATACTTCCCATTCAATTAATACAAATTGCATTGACCATGCAAGAACTATGGCAAGTCTCATGGCTAAAAACCAACGAAATTCTATTATTTTTAAAGATGAATACGGATCTTTTTTTACTATTTCATTCATTTTTCTAAGCTTTTAAATCTCTCATTTGAAGTTGGATAGTTGTATTTCCGTTCCACTCATTTTCTTCAATAGAGTAAACTAAATCAAAAGGTTTTCTGTCTCTTGCTATTTCAATTTTTTTACCAAGTCCAAAACCAATTGTTCCAAATCCTTCAGACTGTTCTTGTTTAACGAATAGTCTCAAATGTTCATTATCACTTCCTAACTGTTTTGGATAACCAGAATCGAAAACATTTTTAGTTAGAAAAATGGGTGTCATATTTTCTGGCCCAAAAGGTTCAAACTGTTTTAAAATTCGAAGTAATTTAGGATTTATGTCATCAAAATTTATTTCTAAATCAATAGAAATCTCTGGAGTTAATAAATCAGGATGTATAGTTTTTTGTACGAATTCTTCAAAAGCTTGCTTGAACGCTTGTAGATTTTCTTCTTTTATTGTCATACCTGCCGCATACATATGACCTCCAAATTGTTCTAGATGTTCTGCACATGCTTCTAAGGCATTGTAAATGTCAAAATCTTTAACAGATCGAGCAGAAGCAGCTAGTTTTTCACCGCTTTTTGTGAAGACTATTGTTGGGCGATAATAGTTTTCGACTAATCTAGAAGCTACGATACCAATAACACCTTTGTGCCAATCTTCTTGATATACTACTGTTGAAAATCTATCTTCTTCATTATTGTCAATAATTTGTGATAAGGCTTCTTTTGTAATTTGCTTATCCAAATTTTTTCTATCAGCATTAAAAGTTTCTATTTCTGCAGCAAATTGAATTACTTGACTTAAATCAAATTCAGTAAGTAATTCAACAGCATAATTTCCGTGTTTAATTCTTCCAGCGGCATTTATACGTGGAGCGATAATAAATACTACATCGGTAATAGATAATGTTGCCTTTTTTACGTTTTTTATCAATGCTTTTATTCCTGCTCTTGGGTTTGAATTGATTACTTCTAAACCAAATTTTGCTAAAACCCTGTTTTCACCTGTAATAGGAACAATATCAGCTGCAATAGCAGTAGCTACTAAATCAAGGTAAGGAACTAAATCATCAACAGATTGATTTTTTGTAGAAGCTAAAGCTTGTATTAATTTGAAACCTACACCACAACCACATAATTCTTTATAAGGATAATTGCAATCTTCTTGTTTAGGATCAAGAACAGCAACTGCATTTGGAACAGTATCGCCAGGTCTATGGTGGTCACAGATGATGAAGTCGATTCCTTTTTGTTTAGCGTAGTCAATATGTTCAATGGATTTAATTCCGCAGTCCAGAGCTATAATTAAGGAGAAATCATTATCATCTGCAAAGTCAATTCCGATATAAGAAATTCCATAACCCTCATTATATCTATCAGGAATATAAGTTGCAACGTTTGGATAAAAGCTTTTTAAATAACTTGAAACTAAAGAAACAGCAGTTGTCCCATCTACGTCATAATCTCCAAAAACCAATATGTTTTCTTGATTTTCAATTGCAGTTAGAATTCGTTTAACGGCTTTATCCATATCCTTCATTAGAAATGGATCATGCAAATCATCTAGTGTTGGTCTAAAAAATGTTTTAGCATCTTCATAGGATTCTATGCCTCTTTGAAGAAGTAATGTAGCTACAATTTCATCTATTTGTAATGCGTTTTGTAAAGTTTTTATTTTTTGATTATCTGGTTTAGATTTTAAATTCCAACGCATTTAATTATGACTATTTGAGGTATATTATAAAGAGTACGAATTTAGTAAAAAACGTTTGTATAGCTAAAAGAAATAATAACAAAACAATCAAAAATAGTTACATTTGAAGGCTAAAAAAAATAGAAATGCAAATTCAAGGTCAAATTGTTGATATCAAAAACAAAAGAATTTACTCTGGTGAAATCACTGTTGAAAATGGTAAAATTGTAAGTATCATTGAAAAAAATCATGACACCAAATCATATATATTACCGGGTTTTATAGATGCTCATATTCATATCGAAAGTTCGATGCTTGTTCCTTCAGAATTTGCAAGATTGGCAGTGCTTCATGGTACAGTAGGAACCATTTCTGATCCTCATGAAATTGCTAATGTTTTAGGTAAGGAAGGTGTTTATTACATGATTGAAAACAGCAAACAAGTTCCTTTAAAATTCCATTTTGGCGCACCTTCATGCGTGCCCGCAACTTCTTTTGAAACGGCTGGGGCTGTTATAGATTCTGAAGATATTAAAGAGTTATTGGCTTCGCCAGATATTCATTATCTAGCCGAAATGATGAATTATCCGGGTGTTTTATTTGATGATGAAGAAGTATTGAAGAAGATTGCTTGGGCAAAGCATTTTAATAAACCTGTTGATGGTCACGCACCTGGATTAAGAGGAGAACCAATAAAAAAATATATTTCCGCAGGAATTACTACCGATCATGAGTGTTTTACGTATGAAGAAGCTAAGGAAAAATTAGACTTAGGTATGAAAGTAATCATTCGTGAAGGAAGTGCAGCTAAAAACTTTAATTCTTTGATTGATTTATTGCCAGAATATTATGAAAACATGATGTTCTGTTCTGACGATAAACATCCCGATGATTTAATTGTAAGTCATATTAATGCATTGTGTGCAAGAGCAATTGCCAAAGGAATGGATTTGTTTAAAGTGCTTCAAGTGGCTTGTGTAAATCCAGTTCACCACTATAATATGAATGTAGGATTATTGAAAGAAAATGATGCGGCCGATTTTATTGTTGTAGAAGACTTAGTAGATTTCAAAGTAAAGAAAACCTTTATTGATGGAATTTTAGTTGCCGATAATGGAAAATCGTTGGTAGAAAAAATTTCTTTTGAAACACCCAACAACTTTAATACTGAAAAGAAAAGTGCTTCCGATTTTGAAGTTGTAAGTACTGCTCAAAACATTCGAGTAATTGAAGCATTAGAAGGCCAATTGATAACCAACGAAATTCATTGTAAATCATTAAAAAGTTCAGGAAAATTAGTGTCTGATGTTGAAAATGATGTGTTGAAAATGGCTGTAGTTAATAGATACAGTAATGAAAAACCAGCTGTAGCATTTATTAAAAATTTTGGTTTAAAACACGGAGCTATTGCCAGTTCTGTTGCTCATGATTGTCACAATATTGTAGTTGTAGGAACTTCTGATGAAGAGATTTGCAAGGCTGTAAATGTTTTGATTGAAAATAGAGGAGGAGTTTGCGCGGTGAATGGTAACCAATTTAAATCATTAGCTTTACCTGTTGCTGGAATTATGAGCGATCAAGACGGATGGACTGCCGGAAAATTATACCAAGAAATTGATGAAATGGCAAAACAGTTAGGCAGTGGCTTAAAAGCTCCATTTATGACTTTATCATTCATGGCTTTATTAGTAATTCCAGACCTTAAATTATCTGATAAAGGATTGTTTAGTGGTAAAAGTTTTGAATTTGTAAACCTACAATTAGATTGATTGTAAAGCTTCGCCATCAAATATAATTCCGTCCCAACCAAACTGCATGAAGTTGCGAATATTTTGATGATCCGTTGCTTCGGGTGTTTTTAAGACATCTTGGTAATGCTCACAAAAAAGTAACAGTGTTTCCTCTTTGGATAGATTATTCAATTTTGCAAAAGAAAACACTTTGCAAGAACCATTGTTTTGACCTGCTTCATTGTACTGATTCCCGTTTTTAAAACTGGTAGGAGTGAAGTGGTAGTTTTCGTCAATGAAAGCGATTACATCTTGAAAGGAAGGATTATTTAGAAGATGTTTCATATTTTGTTTTTTAATCAATTATCTTTTAAATTGGCTAATACTTTTAGAAATTATTCAAATTTTATTATTGGGAAATAAGGTTTCCAAACATTACCTAATTCTTTTTGACTAACCGCAAAACCAATATCACTAATTTTATTTTCTAACAATAAATTCATAAATCTTTCAGAAACATAAGTTCCCCATGAATAAAAAGGAATTTTAAACATATCAATTGAAGAATCAAAATTGTTATTAAAAGTTATAGATTTTGTCTCAAAAAAAAACGTCTTAAGATTTTTAGTTTTTTCTCTTTTTTCTTTGTCTGAAATTTTTAATGAATGAATCTCATTTATTTGTTTTGAAATTTTTTTGTTTTCTTCAATGTAAATAAATAATTCTTCATGAGATGATAAATTACAAACTTCAATACCATCTTTTAAAACTTTTATTTCACTTTTATTGAAATTAATCCAATTATAGCAAACTAAATCTTTAGGTTCAAGTAATGAAACTTTAAAGTATTCATATGATTTTGTAGTCTTTATTGGTCCAAGAATTTTTTCTTTTCTTTTCACAATGGCAGGAAATAAGTCATATGGAATAATATTACTTTTCTGAAACAGTTTTAAAGTTTTTTCATTTACTACGTATTCATCAGTTGTATGAAGAATATCATTTAATGAATTAAATTCTACATCATCGTATATTTTACAAATATGTGTTTTTTGACCATTAATTATTTTTTCATCATAATCTTCAATAGCACCTGAATCTTTAATATGTAAAGTATAATATTTCATTTTATAATTGAATATTGGAAGCTTATTTTTATTTTGAAGACTTCCCTGCCACACATATCACAATTTCTCCTTTAGGAGGTTTTGCTTCGAAGTGTTTTAAAACCTCATCTGCGGTACCACGAACGGTTTCTTCATGTAGTTTTGATAATTCTCTAGAAACAGAAACTTGTCTATCGGCACCAAAGTATTGTACAAATTCACCAAGTGTCTTAACCAATTTATGAGGAGAAACATATAAAATCATAGTACGTGTTTCTTCAGCTAAAGATAAATAACGAGTTTGGCGACCTTTTTTATCAGGTAGAAAACCTTCAAAAACAAACTTATCGTTAGGTAATCCGCTGTTTACAAGTGCTGGAACAAAGGCTGTAGCTCCTGGTAAACATTCTACATCAATTCCATTTTCGACACATGCACGAGTCAATAAAAATCCAGGATCAGAAATTGCTGGAGTTCCCGCATCACTAATTAAAGCAATAGTTTCACCAGCTTGTAAACGTTTAATAAGACCTTCAACAGTTTTATGTTCGTTATGCATGTGATGACTTTGCATGTGTGTAGCAATTTCGAAGTGTTTTAATAACTTTCCGCTATTGCGAGTATCCTCAGCAAGAATTAAATCAACTTCTTTAAGGACTTTAATGGCTCTAAAAGTCATGTCTTCGAGGTTTCCAATAGGAGTAGGGACAATGTATAATTTACCCATTTACGCAAATTTACCTTCAACAAGTTCCATAAATCGAGACACAAATTCGTCTTTACCTTCCCAGTTGTTATAATCTGGTTTTACCATTTCATCGATAAAGTTTTTAGCATCTTCTAAACTGTCTAAGGTGTTTAATTGAGAAATAACACGATTTAAGTCTTCACTGCTTCCGCCAAAAAGGTTTTTTTCAAAAGCAATTCTATCGTTTAACCCAATATTGAAGCCTTTGATTAGTTTGTCATTTAAGTTAGCGGCAGGTTTAGGTTCTTTTTTAGAAGCGGTACTTTTATCTTCAAAAGCAGTTTCAAGAACTGGCTCAGGTTTGATTTCAGTTTCTTTTTTTGCTTGTACTTTATCTATACGCTCAAAAATAGGTTCTGGTTGAATACCTCCTAATAATTCTTCAAATGAAATTTGTTTTTTATCAGTTTTTGGGGCTTCTTCAATTACAGCTTCATTTTTTGCTTTAACTTCAGTAATAGCCTCAGGTTCGATTACTGTTTCTTGTTGTGTTTCCACTGCAATTTCTTCTTGAGTTTCTATAACTTCTTCTTCAGCTTTTACCTCTTCAGTAGGAGTTTCTTCTTGTAGAATTTCTTCTTCTACAGAAGTTTCTTCTATAGGTTTTACATCAGTTTTAGTTTCAACAGATAATTCGTGATTTTCATCTTCTTTAATCTCAGCAACAACTATTTTTTCGTCAAAATCAAATGCTTTTTCCAATTTTGCTTCAATGTCATGTAGTCCAATAGTTGGCTTAACCTCATCAAAATTTTCTTCAACAAATAATAAAACCGATAATTTTTCATATAATTTTTGCGCTTCATGATGCAATTCCTTAACGTCATCTTTATTTTTCATTTTTAAGATTCGGTGGGCAATGCTAATTAATTCGGCTTCTAATTTCTTTTTCATTTGGTTACAGATATTATTTGATGTGACTTTAAAATTATTTATAACTTTTATTATTATAGTAACTAAAGCGTTTGTTTTTTAATAAATTTGTTCTGTTACAAAGTAATAAAAACTATTCTTTTTTATCGTTATAAAAATAAAAAATGTTTCTTGAAAATACAGTAAACCATAAAGAACAATTTGGCTGGATTGAAGTAATCTGTGGGTCAATGTTTTCTGGTAAAACAGAAGAATTAATACGCAGACTAAAAAGGGCTCAATTTGCTAAACAAAAGGTAGAAATCTTTAAACCATCTATAGATACTCGATATGACGACGAGATGGTAGTTTCTCATAATAAAAATGAAATACGATCTACTCCAGTTCCCGCTGCAGCAAATATTAGAATATTAGCGCAAGGTTGTGATGTGGTAGGTATTGATGAAGCTCAGTTTTTTGATGACGAGATAGTTTCTATTTGTAATGACTTGGCTAATTCAGGAATTAGAGTAATTGTGGCAGGTTTAGATATGGATTTTAAAGGCAACCCTTTTGGACCTATGCCAGCTCTTATGGCAACTGCCGAATATGTTACCAAAGTGCACGCGGTATGTACCAGAACAGGAAATTTGGCCAATTATAGTTTTAGAAAAACACAGAATGAAAACTTAGTTCTATTAGGTGAAACCGAGGAATATGAGCCTTTAAGCCGTGCAGCATACTACAATGCCATGAAAAAATTAGAAGAAGAAAAACAACAAAAAAGAAAATAAAAGAGTTGAGTATTCCAATACAAAATATTATTCCTGTTATAGAAGCTAAAGCTACTATTGAGTTAGTAGATGAAATTATAGAAAATGTTTCAATCGATAGCCGATCGCAACAAAATAATAATAAAACGTTGTTTTTTGCCCTAGTAGGGCCTAATCATGATGCTCATATTTACATTAATGATTTGATTGATAAAGGTGTAAATAACTTTGTCGTAAATTATATTCCAGACAACATCAATGATAAAGCAAATTTTTTAGTTGTTGACAACACACTTTTTGCTTTACAAAATTTTGCTTCATATTACAGAGCTCTATTTTCTTTTCCAGTGATAGGAGTTACAGGGAGTAACGGGAAGACAATAGTTAAAGAATGGCTTAATTTTTTATTAAGTCCTGATTACAATATTATAAGAAGTCCTAAGAGTTATAACTCACAAGTAGGAGTGCCATTATCTGTAATTGCAATAAATGAGCATCATAATCTTGGAATTTTTGAAGCAGGAATTTCGACAATTGGAGAAATGGTTCGATTGCAAAAAGTCATTCAGCCGACTATTGGAATTTTAACCAATATTGGTTCTGCACACGATGAAGGTTTTGTAGATATTTCTCAAAAAATAAAAGAAAAGTTAAAGCTGTTCTCAGATGTTGAAGTTTTAATACTTCATAAAAATAAAACAATTGAGGCATTTTTAAAATCAGAGATAAAAACTTTTACTTGGAGCTCCCAAGATCGCAGTGCTGATGTTTATTACCAAAAAAAATCTTTTGACAATCACTCAGTACTGAATATAACCTATAAAAATTTATGCTTTTCAATTTCGATTCCGTTTACTGATGATGCTTCTTTAGAAAACTGTATGCATTGTGTTTTAACAATGTTGTATATGGGTTACAATGATGAGATAATTCAATCTAGAGTTTCTGAACTTTTCCCTGTAGAAATGCGTTTAAAAGTCAAAAACGGAATCAATAATTGTACTTTAATTGATGATAGTTATAGTTCAGATTTTCAGTCACTTAAAATTGCTTTAGATTTTCTTGAACATCAAAAACAACATAAAAAAAGAACACTGATATTATCAGATATATTTCAGTCTGGTTTGTCAGATGATGAACTGTACGCTCGTGTTTCTCAGTTAATTATTTCGTATAAAATTAAAAGAGTAATATGTATAGGTGATACAGTTGTAAAGTTTAAACACAAATTTTTAAACTCTATTTCATTTCAATCAACTAAGGATTTTATTAAAGCATTTGAAAGTTTAGATTTTGATAATGAAACTATTCTCATTAAAGGTTCAAGACAATTTGAATTTGAAAATATTGTTTCATTACTAGAAGAAAAAACACACGAGACAGTTTTAGAGATTAACCTGAATTCCATAAGTCATAATTTAAACTATTTTAAATCAAAACTGAAGCCTAAAACCAAAGTAATGGTTATGGTTAAAGCTTTTGGCTATGGTAGCGGAAGCTATGAAATTGCGAGGTTATTAGCACATCATAAAGTAGATTATTTAGGCGTAGCGTTTGCTGATGAAGGAATTGAATTAAGAAAAGCAGGGATTGACTTGCCCATTATGGTCTTGAATCCAGAAATGACAAGCTTTAGTTCTATGATTCAGTACAATTTAGAACCTGAAATTTATAGTATTAGGCAATTGAAAGCTTTTTTAAAGATAGCTGATCAAAAAGAATTAACTAACTATCCTATTCATGTCAAAATCAATACAGGTATGAATCGTTTAGGTTTTGATACCGAGATTTTGCCTGAATTAGTTTCTATTTTGAAAGGGTTAACTTCTATAAAAGTTAAGAGTATTTTATCTCATTTAGCTTCAAGTGATGTACTTTCACATAATGAGTTTACATTAAAACAAATTTCAGATTTTGAAAAAGATTCTTCATTTCTAATGAAAGAGTTAAAAATAAATCCTATCCGTCATATATGTAATACTTCTGGTATTAGTAATTATCCAGAAGCGCAATATGATATGGTAAGGTTAGGAATTGGACTATATGGTGTTTCAAATGATGAGGATGAAATACATCTTCTAGAAAACGTAGGAACGCTAAAATCAGTCATTTCACAAATTAGAGAAATACATGAAGGTGAAAGCGTAGGCTACAGCAGAAGATTTATGGCTGAGGGAAAAACTAAAGTTGCTACGATTCCCATTGGCTATGCTGATGGTATTTCAAGAGCATGGGGAAATGGAGTAGGATATGTAGTTGTAAATAACCAACAAGCTCCAATCATAGGAAGTATATGTATGGACATGTTGATGGTTGATGTTACAGGGATTAATTGTACCGAAGGAACTTCAGTAATTATTTTTGGAAAAGATCCATCTGTTGTTACTATTGCAAAAGGTATCAAAACTATTCCTTATGAAATCCTTACGAGTATTTCTGAAAGAGTTAAAAGAGTTTTTTATAGAGAATAATTTGCACAATTTGTTTTTTCTGAATAAAATGTTAAATTAGCTTTTATTAGTAACTAAAATTAACTAAAAAACAAAATTATGGGATTTTTATCTGAGTTTAAAGAGTTTGCAATGAAAGGCAATTTAGTCGATATGGCAATTGCTTTTGTTATGGGGGGAGCATTTGGTAAAGTAGTAACTGCTTTTGTCGAGAAAATGTTTGCTCCTGTTGTTGGTCTATTAATGGGAGGTATTGACTTAAATGATAAAAAAGTAGTTATAGTTGATGCAGTCGCTGAAGTTAAAGATGCCTCAGGTACAGTTACTTCACCAGCAGTTGCTGAAGTAGCGATTCAATGGGGAGCATTTTTAACAGCTCTAATTGACTTTATCATTGTAGCTTTTGTTATGTTTTTGATTATTAAAGCTATAAATAAGATGAAAAAGCCTGAGCCAGTAGCTCCACCAGCAGGGCCAACTCAAGAAGAATTGCTAACACAAATTAGGGATTTATTAAAAAAATAATAGAAAAAGGAGAGTTTTAACTCTCCTTTTTTGTTTCTTCAAATATGAACCAGCTTTTTAAAGTGTTAGGAATTCCTAATGTGATGAGTAAAACTAATGGTAAACTCCAGTTGGCAGACCTTTCGATGAATTCAATAAATTCCATACCTGAAATAGGACGACTTAAAGCTGTTATAAATGCCCAAAAGAAAGCCCAAAATACTACAATTCTAATAGGAAAAATTAAAACAAAGAATGCTACAATAATATCTAATATCCCTATGTAAGGCATTATTGTTATGGCTTGTTCTTCCGAAAAACCAAAGCATGTAATTAATGGTATCCATTTTGGATTAATTCCAAGGGCTAGAATGCCATGTCCCAGAAATGTGCCAAAAACTCCTATTCTGGCACATTTTTCTACTATCTTTTTGCTGTAATTATTCACGAACTATGATTGAACTGTCTTTTTGATTGTCTATTTGTATTTCAAAAACATAAATTCCTTTTTGTAATGCTGATCCTGTATACTGATAAGTAAAATCAGTTTTAGTTTTTTCAGCCTTATCTGTCAATACTAAATTTCCTTTAATATCATAGATTTTTATTATTGCATTGCCAGTATTAGGTGAACTGTATTCGACTTTAAATGTCTCTTTTATAGGGTTTGGATATACTTTAATTGGATAAAAAATTTGTTTCTGTTGTTTTGTATTTAAATAAGGCTTGTCAATACAAAAATTATCAATCATCACATTTGTATCATCGTATACTTTTCCGCAAAGAGAAGTAGCAGTTACATCAAAAATAACATAATGGTAATCAGATTTAAAAGTTTGTAAAAGTGATGAACTTCCTGCTGTGTATAATGGAGCGCCAGCTCCACCACAAACAACTTGACATCTTCCTTCTGTTGGCAAACTTCCATAATTTGCAACAGAATTTGTTGTACTTACATTTCTATTAATAGGCTTGAATCTTTCATACATGTGATCATGACCTGTTAAAATTAAATCAACACCATAATCATCAAAAGCTTTAAACCAAGTGTTCCAATACGAATTCATTTCTCCAGCGTGAGGTCCCACGGTGTAAAATGGTTTATGGAAAGAAATAATCTTCCATTTTTTATTAGAATTTGCTGCTAATGTTGATTTTAGCCAATTGTATTGATTAACATCTCCAGGAGTTTCAGAATTTAAACAAATAAAAACGGCTTCTCCATATTCTACAGAATAATATAATTCAGTTTGGGCAGTATTGTTTTTTGGTAAGTCAAAAATATTTTGATAATAAGATGCTGAAGCCACATCATGATTCCCTTGTGCGTGTAGTATTAGTTTATTACTTACTAAATTTGTTCCATTGTCAAACCATGAATTCCATTGAGATGCAGAGCTGCCAGTATCGACAATATCTCCGTTAAAAACAACAAAAGCTGGATTTCTATTGTTTGTTAAAGTTGATATGTTATTCCAAACATTAACATTTGTTCTACTATCACCTATAGCCGCAAAAGTGAATGTATTAGTATTTAGTGCTGGTGTCGTTGTATATGTTTTTTGAGCACTCCATACACCCGAAACGGAATCGTATAGAGAATAATAAATAGTTGAGTTAGCGTTTAAAACACCTGGAAATGTAAAACTAAAAAATTTGTTCGTAGAAGATGAATATCCAGCTCTAGATGACACATTACTTGTTCCTTTTTCGTAAGATGTTGTATAACCCCATTTAATTTGATCAGTGGTTGCAGAAGTTGAGTTTGTCCAAGAAATAGTAAGTCCTTCTAAAGGATTTTTAGTTGTACCCCAACGAATGTGTTTTTGCGTAGTTGAAGCAGGAGCAGAAGTATTTCCAATTAATTCAAGATCAAAGCTAATGTCAGAACTATTTCCTGCGTTTTGATGTATTTCTACTGCGATTGTATTGTTTCCTGTTACAAAAGTATTTGCTGGCAAAGTTGTAGTTTGAAATGTACTACCATCATCACTTGCTAGTGAAGCTAAAGTAGTATAAGTGGCATTTGCTGCTAGATTATTTCTGTATACTTCATTTCCGTTCACATAGACAGCTACTCCGTCATCTCTTTTTACTTTTAGAGTGTAATTTAAATATTGTGAAGCGTTGGTGATTGAGAATGTTTTTCTAAAATAAGTTGTAACATATTTGTTAGATGAGCTAGAACCGTAACTTACTACAGTTGTTTCGTCTCCATCACCATATCCTAATTGTGCGTTGCCTTGTAACCAACCTGTTTCATTTATTGTAGTTGATTTCCATGTTGTTCCTTGATTTGACCCGTTGTCAAGATATTTCCAACTTGATCCAGCATTAATCAATGTGGTTTGAGCAAATAGCATTGTGGATATGCTTATACCCAGTAAAGTAAATAAAATTTTTTTCATAGTTTTTAGTTTAATAGGGACAAAAATATACAAATAAGAATTTTCTTATGTTTATGCTTAAGTTATTATTTTGTAAATCATCAGTTGATATTTTCGATTTATGTTAACTTATTGTTTATTAGTTATTTATTTTATTAAAATTTATTTTTATAACAATTTGTTAAATTTTGTAATTACGTATTTATAATGCAAATATTAATTACTTTTGTGGAGTCAAAATTTAAACACACACATTTAAGATGAAAGTAGCCGTAGTAGGTGCTACCGGTATGGTAGGTGAAGTAATGCTTCAAGTTTTAGCAGAAAGAAATTTTCCAATTACAGAATTAATTCCTGTTGCTTCTGAAAGATCTGTAGGGAATGAAATTGAATTTAAGGGAAATAAATATAAGGTCGTAGGAATGCAAACAGCTATAGATATGAAGCCTGCTATTGCAATTTTTTCAGCTGGTGGAGATACTTCTAAGGAATGGGCTCCAAAATTTGCAGAAGTAGGTACTACTGTAATTGATAATTCTTCAGCATGGAGAATGGATCCAACAAAAAAATTAGTAGTTCCAGAAATTAACGCTTCAGTTTTGACAATAGAAGATAAGATTATTGCAAACCCAAACTGTTCTACAATTCAAATGGTAATGGTTTTAGCGCCGTTGCACAAAGAATTTGATATAAAAAGAGTGGTGGTTTCGACCTATCAATCTATTACTGGTACAGGTGTAAAAGCGGTTCGACAATTAGAAAATGAATATCAAGGAGCTAAGGGTGAGATGGCTTATAAATATCAAATTCACCGCAATGCTATTCCTCAATGTGATGTCTTTGAAGAAAATGATTACACTAAAGAGGAAATGAAATTAGTGCGTGAAACACAAAAAATACTTGATGATAGAACAATTGCAGTTACTGCTACAGCTGTAAGAATTCCAGTTGTGGGAGGGCATAGTGAAGCAGTTAATGTAGAATTTGAAAAAGATTTTGAAGTGAGTACTATTCGCCAAATTTTGCATCAGACTCAAGGAGTGACTGTTCAAGATAATGTTGATACGTTTACTTTTCCAATGCCATTATATGCTCAAGGTAAAGACGATGTTTTTGTTGGAAGAATCCGTCGTGATGAAAGTCAGCCTAATACATTAAATATGTGGATTGTTGCTGATAATTTGCGTAAAGGAGCTGCTACAAATGCTGTTCAAATAGCTGAATATATAGTTGCTAATAATTTAGTTTAAAAAAATCATCTTAATTATATTAATCCGTTATGCTGTAGTATAACGGATTTCTTTTTTATATTTGTTACAAATGAAAAAGAAATTAATACTTCTTAACTACTCCCTGCTTGGCGCAATATTGTTTGCAGTATTGTTTCAATCTGGGCATTCATTTGAACATTTAGTAAAGCAGCTCACTACAGAGCATTGTCATCACAAGTACAATAAAGATAAAACCGAATTTTCTCACGCACACAATGATTTTGACGATTGTTTTGTTTGTGAGTATTCTTTTAGTAATTATTTACCAACAAAATTCTATTCATTTGAATTTAAAAATTTTGTTGTTAACTCTGACATAATATTTGGTTATAAAAAAGTAGAAATTAATTGTAATTCTACGGTTTATTATCTCAGAGGACCTCCCGTAAATGTTTAATATCCTGAATACATTGTATTACTATTATTAAACATTAAAATTTAACCAATGAAATATTTTTTTGTAACCCTATTTATAGGGTTTTCAATATTTACCCATGCACAAACATCACTAAAAGGAACAATTACTGATAAAAACAAAAATAAAATTAATGATGTTACTGTTTTAATTCCTGATTTACATAAAGAAGTTAAGTCAGATCAATCAGGGAATTATCAATTTAATAATCTTCCATCAGGAAATTTTACAATTATTTTTTCACATCCAGAATTTGATGCAGTTACTTCAACTATTACTTTAAATTCTTCTGAAGTTGTTCATGATGTAATTTTATCTGAAGAGCATTCACATCATATTGATGAAGTCATAGTGTCTACAGTTTTCAATAAAATTCAATCACAAAATGTAATGAAAGTTGAAAACAAAAAAATTAAAGAATTACAGCAATCTGGTGCAGCAACTTTAGCCGAAGGATTATCAAAAATACCTGGTGTCTCAAACATTTCAACAGGGACATCAATAGGGAAACCCGTGATTAGAGGTCTAAGCGGTAATAGAGTTTTAGTTTATTCACAAGGTGTTCGATTAGAAAATCAACAGTTTGGTGAAGAGCATGGATTAGGGCTTAATGATAGTGGAGTTGAAAGTGTTGAAGTTATCAAAGGTCCAGCCTCATTGCTTTATGGATCGGATGCTTTAGGAGGTGTACTTTATTTTAATCCTGAAAAATTTGCAAAATCAAATTCTTATTCAAGTGATTTCAGCCAAAAGTTCTTTTCAAATACCTTAGGAAGCAATACAAGCTTTGGGTTAAAAAGCTCCTCTGAAAACTGGAAATTTCTTTTAAGAGGCGGATATAATTTGCATTCAGATTATAAAATACCTGATGGTAATCGAGTAACAAATACTCGTTTTGAAGAGACAGATTTTAAAGCAGGTATAGGCTATAGTAATAA
This sequence comes from Flavobacterium terrae, assembly GCF_900142035.1. Lineage (GTDB taxonomy): Bacteria > Bacteroidota > Bacteroidia > Flavobacteriales > Flavobacteriaceae > Flavobacterium > Flavobacterium terrae. The sequence goes on from NZ_FQZI01000003.1 coordinate 57,965, forward strand.
TTCATTTTCAACAATTTTTCGCTATAACTTAAATAATCTAAATTTAGGTTTGCCAGAAGAAATAGGAGACAACACTATTAAAAAAGATCCAGATTACCCTAGGCAAGGAGTTCTAAATCATATTGCTAGTTTAGATAATACTATGTTCTTTAAAAATTCTAAACTAGATTTTGACTTAGGGTTTATTGCAAATGATAGAAATGAATATGAAGATTCTCAAATTCCAATATTAAAAATGGATTTGCAAACCTTTAATTATGATGTTAAGTATTACTTTCCTAAGTTTAAAAAAATTGAAACAATAATTGGTGTTCAAGGAATGAGTCAAACCAATAAAAACTATGGAGAAGAAATATTAATCCCTAACGCAAAAACTAATGATCTAGGTTTTTTAATTACATCTAATTATGAGTTTGGTAAAAATGTGCTTCAAGCAGGATTACGTTTTGATAATAGAAGTATAGAAACAGAAACACATGGAGAAATAGGAGAGGAAGGCTATTTTGAAGCAATTAATAAAAAGTTTCAAAGCTTCAATGCATCATTAGGTTATAAAACAAGTTTAATAGATAAGGTAACTTTAAGAGCTAATCTAGCTTCAGGTTTTAGAGCACCAAATCTAGCAGAATTAACTTCTAATGGAGTCCATGAAGGGAGTAATCGTTATGAGATAGGGAATTCAAATCTTAAAAATGAGCAAAACATTCAGGTCGATTTGAATATTGAATATGGGAATTCACATTTTGAATTCTTTGTAAACGGATTTTACAATCACATCAATAATTATATTTTTATTTCTCCAACTTCTGATTATATAGATGATAATTTAGTATTTAATTACACACAAGCAAATAGTGCTTTATATGGTGGAGAAGCTGGTATTCATTTGCATCCCCATCCTCTGGACTGGTTACATTTTACAAGTAGTTTTGAAAGTGTTACAGGGAAAATTGAAAACGGCGACAATTTGCCCTTAATTCCTGCTAATAAACTAAATAATACATTAAGGCTTGAGGTTAATTCTTTTGAATGGCTTAAAAAAATGTACTTTTCACTTAATTTAGAAACCTATTTAAAGCAAAATAAGATTAGTTCATTTGAAACAGCAACTAATGACTATTCATTATTAAATTTTGGATTAGGGGGAAATATTAATTTAAGTAAGATTAAATTTGAGCTTGTTGTAAGTGGAAACAATATATTAAATAAAGAGTATGTATCTCATTTATCTAGATTAAAGAATGATGGAATTCCTAATATTGGAAGAAATATAATGGTAGGAATTAATTTTAATCTTTAACATAAAAAAGCCTCTTTAAAAAGAGGCTTTTTTATTCAAGAAATCTAGCTTTTATCTCTGGGGTAGGCATCATGCATGATTCTTTTTTGCTTCTATCCTTGAAAATTAAAATGTAAAGTAAATCACTTGAACAATTCAAAACAATAATTAGAGGGTTTTGCGTGTATTGGCATTGCATAAATTGAATCTAATGCAGTTCGTATTTGATCTTCAGAATCATAGATTGAAACTTGTTCTCTTTTCCAATCAAATTGAGGCAATAACGGGTTTTGCAATTTATAATAACTTGTTGCAACTGCTAGTAACTTGGTTCTATTGTCAACTAATTCTTGGGTGTAGATATGTTCATTTAAAACTTGCTTAGCCGACAAAAATTCGAAATAAATGACACGTCTTTTTTTATTCTTTTGCAAAATATCTGAGCAATGTGCCAACATCATATCGTGAATAAGAATATCTCCTCGTTTCATAGGAACTTCTAAAGCTTCTTCTTGAGCTAGTTCACAAATCGTTTTTTTACTCAAATGACTTTTAGGTATTACTTTAAGAGCACCATCACCAGCATTAGCATCATCAATATAAATACCTACTGTAAAATTATTTCCTGTTTGTTCGTTTACCATATCTTGATGCCACAAAACAGGTAATTGATCACCAGAGTTTTTAATTACTGCAAATTCCTGTATAGCAAAAAAATCTTTTCCGCAAATGGTTTGAGCAATGTTTAGCAATAAAGGAGCCCCCAATAACTCTAAACAAGCTAAATTGTTTTTATAACACAACAACTCAATATTGGTAACAAACTTTTGCTCTCCAACAGTAATGGTTACCTTTTGATTATCCTCTTCATCAGCTATTACTTCATCAAAATAGACTTGTAATTTATTTAATAATTCAGCAGATATACAATTGGTTAATTTTAAAAAGCCTTCTTTATAAAACCCTTCTAACTGTGTTGCTGTTATAAATGAATTCATTTTCTAAATGTGGTCAATGTTAGTTACTTTCGTCCAAAAACTTCTTTTTCAACTCAGGAGTAGGAATCATGCACGACTCTTTTTTACCATACCATTTGTATCGGTTTTTGGCAACATAATCATAAATAAAATCGCGTAAAAATGAAGGGATTATTTTAAAAATGATTGCATAAGCATAAAATCCGCCTAAATTTTTAGCAATTTTTAGCGCAGCATGTGACTTATAATAATAAGCTTTTCCCGGCTCGTAAAAAACAATGCTATCAATATTTCTTTCTGAAATCCCTAAGTGTTTTAAAATTTTTTGACCTAACTCAGTCTGAATAGGGACAAATCTAAAAATATCATTTTTATCACGTTTAATAATATATTGAACGGTCGAATCACATAAATTACAGACACCGTCAAATAATATTATTTTTTTATTTTGCGGTACACCTTCCATATTATTTGGGTTGAATATATTCCAATTGATCTAAACTCACTTTTGATGTAAAAATACCATAATTTACGGTAGCTTTATTTTTTTCAATCGAATCAATTGTACCTATAGATTTACCATCTATCATTCTAACTCGGTCACCAACTTTAAGTATTACTTTAGGTTTATTTTCTTCTTCGATTTTTGCTTTAAGTTTTTTTTCTTTTTTCTCTTTTCGAATTTCTTCAACTTTAACTTTTACCTCTTCAATAACTTCTTTGACAATAATCTCTTTTTCCTTTTTCTCTTTGGCAGTAATCTTTTTTCTTTTTGAATTTTCAATCTCTACCATTTTTAAAAATTCACCAATGAGCTCTTTCTTATTTTTATTGTTGAAGTATTTTTCAGAAATATCATCAATTTTTTGTCCCATATAAACCAAACGTTGATTTGCGTCATATAATTCTTGGTAGCGTTCTAGTTTATCTTGAATTTTAGCATTAATGTTTTCAAGTTTTTTACTTTCTTCTCTGGCTTTAGTTTCTTCTTCTTTAAGGTTTTGAGAAGTTTTTTCAAGCTTAGAGCGTTCTTTTTGAAGATTTGCAATGGTTTTATCGAAACGTACTTTGCCACCCTCAATTTTCTTTTTAGCTCGGTTGATTAATCCATAAGGAATTCCGTTTTTTTGAGCTACTTCAAATGTAAAAGAACTACCAGCTTGTCCAAGAACTAATTTGTACATTGGTTCCAATGATTTTTCATCAAAAAGCATATTAGCATTCGTTGCAGAAGGTAACTCGTTGGCTAACATTTTTAAGTTAGAATAATGAGTGGTAATAATTCCGAATGCTTCTCTTTGATAAAATTCTTCAAGAAATACTTCTGCTAAAGCACCACCAAGTTCAGGGTCTGATCCTGTTCCAAATTCATCTATTAAAAATAAGGTTTTTGAATTACATTTTTTCAAAAAGTAATTCATGTTTTTTAATCTATAACTATATGTGCTTAAATGATTTTCAATAGATTGATTATCTCCTATATCGGTCATGATTCGATCAAATAAGCACGTTTCACTACGCTCATGAACAGGTATAAGCATTCCAGACTGAAGCATTAGTTGTAATAATCCAACAGTTTTCATGGATATTGTTTTCCCTCCAGCATTAGGTCCAGAAATTACAACAATCCTATTGTCATTATTAAAATCAAATGTTTGTGGATAAGTGATTTCTTTCTTCGCTTTATTTGTTAAATATAAAATAGGATGGTAAGCATCTCTGAAATATATTTTTCTTTCTTCGGTGATATTTGGTAATAAACCATTTATTTTTCGAGCATATTTAGCCTTAGCTGCAATTACATCTACATCACTTAAAAACTCTTGGTACTGTATAAGAAGCGGTAAAAAAGGTCTTATAGAATTGGTGAGTGTTTTCAAAATCTTAATGATTTCCTCTCGTTCTTCATATTCTAAATTAGCCAATTCTCTAGAGTAATGTAAAGTAGATTCGGGTTCTATGTAAGCAATACTTCCTGTTTTTGAGCTACCTAAAATTGAACCTTTTACTTTTCGGCGATACATAGCTAAAACCGCTAAAACTCTACGATTTTCAACAACAGTTTCTTTGATTTCGTCTAAGTATCCTAATCCGTTGTATTGACTTAAGGCCAATCCAAAGCTTTGATTTACTTTTCCTCGAACCGAGTTCATGTTTCTACGAATATCAAGTAAAGTTGGTGTAGCATCATCTTTTACTTCTCCATATTTGTCTAACACACTATCGATAAGTTTAGTTATCTCTTTAGTAATTTCAATTTCACTAGATTTCAAATACAAAGCAGGGTAGTAGTCTTGAAATTTTTTCAAGAATTGAAGTAAAATATTTGTGTTTTCAGAAATAGAATGGATTTTTTTGAAACTTTGTAATTCCAGAAAACTATCTTCTATACCTAAAAATTTTATTTCATTAGTTATTGGTTCAAACCCATGATTAGGCAAAGCGTTGTTATTGTCAAATGAGGCTCTATACTCAGAAGTTTGTAGTAAAGCTTGCATCAATTCCTCTTGATTTTTAAAAGGTTTGATGTTTAATGTTTTTTCGTTACCAATTTCAGTAACACAAAGTTCTGAAATGGTTTCTAAAACAGTTTGGAATTGTAAATCTTGTTGCGTTTTAGTATTTATTGAAATCATTTTTATTTTGCAAAAGCCCAAAGTTACAAAGATTCAAAGTAGCAAAGAATCAAAGTGATTATATTTGTATAAAAAACAAATAAATGCAATTAAATATTCATCCATCTTGGCAACCTTTTTTTGATTTGGAGACATCTAAGTCATATTTTACGGAACTTAATAAACAGGTTGATGAAGAATACCAAAATTTTATTTGTTTTCCTCCAAAAGATTTGATTTTTAATGCTTTTGACAAATGCTCCTTGCAAGAAGTAAAAGTGGTAATCATTGGTCAAGATCCTTATCATGGAGTAGGTGAGGCAAATGGTTTGTGTTTTTCGGTTAATGATGGTATTGCAATTCCCCCATCTTTAAAAAATATTTTAATTGAAATCAATAATGAATACGATCGAGTGTTTTTTTCAACTTCGGGAAATTTAGAACACTGGGCGAAACAAGGAGTTTTATTATTGAATGCTTCTTTAACAGTACGTAAAGATTTAGCCAATAGTCATAAGCATTTAAAGTGGAATGTTTTCACAGATTCAGTTATTCAATACATATCTGAAAATACTGAAAATGTTGTGTTCTTACTTTGGGGAAGTTTTGCTCAAAAAAAAGGAGCTAAAATCAATAGAGAAAAGCATTTGGTTCTAGAAAGTGGTCATCCTTCACCACTAAGTGCCAATAGAGGTTTTTGGTTTGGAAATAATCACTTTTTGAAAACGAATGAGTATTTGAAAAGTGTTAATAAAGAAATTATTGAGTGGTAGTTAATTATAAAGAGTCAACTCCCCAAGAATTTTTTCACTCATAAATTTTCCTCCAGGATAATATCCGGTATAATCTAGGTTCAGCCATATTTGACCATGTTCGTCAATATGATAATGAATGTCTTTGTTTTTGCTTTCTTCAACAAAAAGAACTTTTTTTATTAGAAAAATAATATTTTCTAAATCTCTTTTGTCTCCAATTAGCATTTCAGGATAGACATGCGCATCGGTATGTATAAGTCTAGGTGTTCCGCCTACAGCTTTAACACAAGCAGCCATAAGTACAGCATGATCATCACAATCACCTGAAAAATGTTCTAATGTTTCTGAAGCTGATGCTATATAATTGTTCCCAATAGGATCACTAACATAATTCCATCTAGATTTTATTTCTTTAAATACAGCGAAGCATTGGATTGTGGTTCTATAATAGCTATAGCCTTTTAGTTTTTTAGCTTCAGCAAAATGCTTTGTAGTGGCAAGCAATGCGAAGTTTCTCACTTTTGGATTTTGAAAATCAATAGAGCGTATAATCTTTGTTTTATTTGGAAAAGGTAATAGTTTGCTAACGATTAGATCTTGAGGATGGGCAGAATCTCCCATAGTATACATCATTGATCTATAATCATCATAAACACGATAAAAACTATACTCGCCAAATATGGTACCGTAGGTGAGGAAAAGAATATATACAAAAACAGAAATTAAAACTGTTTTTCTTAGTTTGAATAAAATAAACTGAAAAAGACCTAAGAGACCTAAGAATATTAGTATTCTATCAATGGGAACTTTGAGGTCTAATTCTTGAACATTTTGATGAATGATGATAAATACAGGAATTGTAAATAATATATTCAATAAAAAAATCACAATACTATCCCAAGGCTTTGGTAAAGAAAGCTTGTCTTTATAGGTGGTATAGTAATTTTTTAGGGCTGAAAACATTTTTATTAAAACGATAAAAATAACGAATTATTTAACTACCGCTTCAAAGGAAATTTTATTTTCAATTAAATTTAACTCATGTAGTTGATCTTGTACTTTTTCAAAAGTATTTTTATCTAATTTCTTTTGAGACCAACGAGTCAATTTTAACCATTCTTGTATATCTTTTAATTTTTGATTGTATCTAGAAGCAAGTGTTCTATCTATACTGGGGATTGATTTAAATTCAATGGTAGTATTATTTATAATTTCTAGGATTAATTCAACAGTTGAAACATTTTTTTCTAAAAATTCATTTCTTACTGCAATTACAAAACATGGCCAGGGAGTAGGACAGTCGGCAATTTTTCTGAAAGTTCCATTGTCTACTAATGGTTTGGTCATGAATCTTTCCCACATAAAATAATCGGCACTATTGTTTTTTAGAGCTTCAACAGCTCCATCAATGGTATTTACAATTTCAAATTTTAACTGAGATATATTCCAATTTTGCTGCTTCGCATTTACAAAACTCATTAAATGAGAACCTGAACCAATTCTTGAAATAGCAGATGTAGTATTTTCTAAATCAGTAAGTTGATTAAATTTAGAATTAGCATCAACATGAATTCCCCAGATTAATGGTGATTGTACATAAATCTGAACAATTGATGAATTATTTCCTGCTGATATATCTTTAATAATACCCTCTGTAAGAATTACGGCAATATCAGTTTCGTTATTTCGAAGCATTTGACACATTTTTCCTGTTCCTTCCGCAACATCAGTCCATTGTAAATCAATCCCAACTTCGTCAAATTCTCCATTTTCAATACATAATTGCCAAGGCAAATTAAAATGTTCGGGTACTCCTGCTATTTTTACAGTTTTCATTTTTAAACTTTGGATTATTATTTTTTAGCTTGCCACCAATTCCATTTTACGCCATCTTCGGCAGTGTATTCTTCCATGAAATTAAAGCCAACTTTCTTCAGCACTTGATTTGAAGCGCTATTTTCATAGTGTGTATATGCGTTCAGATTATCTACTTTCATTTCGTTTAAACCATAGTCTACCCAAAATTTTGTAGCTTCAGTTGCGTAACCTTTATTCCAAAATCTTTCATCAAGTCTATAACCATAATCAAAGAAATTAGTATTACCGTTTTCAACATGATCGTCTACAAATTTGATTCCCGTCCACCCAATAAAATCACCAGAATCTTTTAGAATAGTAGCAAAACGACCAATATGGTTTCTATTGTATTGGTCATTTACATAATTAATAACTTTTATTACCTCGTCAATTTCTTGAACTGGTTTTTGCCATAAATATTTATGAACAGAAGGATTTTTGTCCATTATAAACATTGCTTCTGCATCGCTAAGTTCAAGTGGTCTGAGAATTAGACGTTCTGTTTCAAATTTTAGATTCATGTTTGTTTTCTAATTGATACCAATTGTGTAAAGTGTTATTTACTAAGTAAGAATTAATGAATTGAAACCCTAATAGCTTAAGTAAATTGTTTGATGGAATATTTTCAGTTTCGGCACAAGCGTGGATTATTTTAAGTTGCATTTTGTTGAAACCATATTCAATCCATGCCGAAGCTGCTTCTTTTGCGTAACCTTTTCTCCAATATTCTTTAGAAAGACGATATCCGATGTCATAAAAATTTGCATAACCATTTTCTTCATTAGCTCTAAACTTCAGACCTGAAAACCCAATTAACTTGTTGTTTTCTTTTAGAATAACTCCAAATCTACCAATACCATTTTTTACGTATTCTGCTCTTATTTTTTTAATATAATTTTCAACATCCAACTTGTTAAGTAAAGGATTTCTCAAATACCTATTCACATTTGGATTGTTATTCATTTCAAAGAAATCGTCAATATCTTTGATCTCTAAGGGGCGAAGTATTAGACGTTCTGTTTCAAGAATCACTTTACTTTATTTTTTTTAAATCTCTAATTGTAAAAATCATAGAAGCAATAAGTAGAATATTGGATACTATACCTGAATAATTATTTTTACTTAAATCATTAAAATCTAAATTAATGATATTAATAATCATTAATAAAAAACTAACAATTAAAATTAGATAAGCAGCATTTATTCTTTTCATACTTTATTCTGTTAGCTTTTTCAATGTATAAGCAATTAATTCATCAACTGCCTTGTAAGGATCTGAACTAAAAGTACCATTTGCACGATTAGCAATGATGGCATTTAATGATAATGTTTCATGGCCTAATAATTTTCCAAGACCATAAATAGCGGCAGTTTCCATTTCAAGATTAGTCATTTGAGTACCGTTGAAATTGAAAGCATCCATTTTGCTATTTAAGTTTTCATCCTGGATGTTTAAACGTAATACACGACCTTGAGGTCCGTAGAATCCACCAGCAGTACCTGTAAAACCTTTATGAATTTGATCACTTTCTATAAATTTTTCTAATTTTTCTGAACAAGCTACAACATACGGTCTTCCTTTGCGTAAGTCCCAATTTGTTTGCGATATGAAAACTTCTTCAATATCTTTTTCAGAAATATCATCAATCAAATACGATCGTAACATATTGTCTAGGCCTAAACCATATTTAGACATTACAAAACTATCAACCGGAATATCTGCTTGCAGAGATCCTGAAGTTCCAATACGTATAATATTCAATTTTGTTAATGTTTCTTTTGGTTGACGCGTTTCTAAATCGATGTTTACTAAAGCATCAAGTTCATTCATCACAATATCAATATTATCAGGGCCAATTCCTGTTGACATTACAGTGATGCGCTTTCCTTTTAGTGTTCCTGTTTGTGTTTTAAACTCTCTTTTTTGAGTAGAGAATTCAACTGAGTCGAAGAATTTTGTGATTTTTTCTACTCTATTTTGATCACCTACAAAAATTATATCATGTGCAATATGCTCTGGTTTCAGATTTAAGTGATATACACTTCCATCAGGGTTCAGAATTAATTCTGAAGATTTTATTTCACTCATTTTATAAATATTTATCCGCCTACGCGTTTTACTTTAAATCCTTTTTCTTTTAAAATTGTCATAATCTTGTCACGATAATCACCTTGAATAATGATTTCTCCGTCTTTAAAACTACCGCCGACAGCTAGTTTGTTTTTAATTTCTTTGGCTAATAATTTAAAATCTTCGTCTTCACCTTCATATCCTGCGATAATTGTGGTTGGTTTTCCTTTTCTTTTTTCATACTTACAAATCATAGGTTCTTTTTGAACATATAACTCGTGTTCTGTTTCTTCTATTTCTTCAGGTTCATTAGAAGGAATATGATCAGGGAATAAGTTTTTTAATTGGTCTTGTAAATCCATGTCTGTAAAATTACAAAAAAAGAAAAAATCCCAAATTCCAATATTTCATGGAACTTGGAATTTTATATAATATAATAGAATTACTTCTTAATTAATCCTAAATCAACTAAACGTTCATATAAGAATTCCCCAGCTGTAATATCTTCATATAATTTAGGGTTATTCTCATCAATACATTCAGGTAAACAGTTAAGTGACATGTCACTTACTGGATGCATAAAGAAAGGAATTGAGTAACGAGAAGTTCCCCATAATTCTCTAGGTGGGTTTACCACTTGGTGAATGGTTGATTTTAATTTATTATTTGTGTGACGAGATAACATATCTCCCACATTAATCACTAATTCGTCTGGTTCTGCAATAGCATCAATCCATTGTCCATCATGATTTTGAACTTGCAATCCTTTTCCTTGAGCTCCCATTAATAAGGTAATCAAGTTAATGTCACCATGAGCAGCAGCTCTTACGGCTCCATCTTCAGGTTCACTAGTAATAGGAGGGTAGTGAATTGGTCTTAAAATACTGTTTCCATGATTAGCATATTGATCAAAATAAAACTCATCAAGTCCAATGTAAAGTGCTAAAGCTCTTAAAACATAAATACCTGTTTTTTCAAGCATTTGATAAGCTTCTTTTCCTACTTCATTAAAATGAGGTAATTCTTCCACAGTAACATTGGCAGGATATTCTGATGCATATTTAGAATCGGCATCAACATATTGGCCAAAATGCCAAAATTCTTTTAAATCTCCGGCTGAACGACCTTTAGCATGTTCTTTTCCAAAAGAAATGTAGCCTCTTTGTCCTCCAATTCCTGGAATTTCGTATTTCTCTTTAACTTCAAGTGGAAGTGAAAAGAAGTTACGAACTTCTGAATATAAGTCTTCAACTAATTTGTCATCTAAAAAATGACCTTTTAATGCTACGAAGCCTATTTCTTCGTATGCTTTTCCGATTTCATTTACAAATTTTTGTTTACGTACCGGGTCACCCGATAGGAAATCACGTAAGTCAACACTTGGAATGTTTTGCATTGTACTTAGTTTTTGTTAATAACTTAATTTCAAGGGAATGCCTTGATTTTACAAATGTATATATAAATTTAAATATTTAATTTCAAAAGTTATTAACATTTTAAAAAAATATAACAAAGCAAAGAGTTTCTGTTATTTTTTATTAATTTTGAAATCGATTTAAAAAACCATTTAGTAATGAATTTCGAAAGAAGGAACTTAACCAACGAACAGCTTTTAGATTTATATAAAAAGTTATTAAAACCTAGATTAATTGAAGAAAAAATGTTGATCCTTATCCGTCAAGGAAAAGTTTCTAAATGGTTTTCAGGAATTGGTCAAGAAGCAATATCTGTAGGTATTACATCCGTTTTAGATAAAGACGAATATATTTTACCAATGCACCGTAACTTAGGTGTCTTTACAACAAGAGAAATTCCATTACATCGTCTATTTTCTCAATGGCAAGGAAAAAGAAATGGATTTACAAAAGGACGCGATCGTTCATTCCATTTTGGAACTCAAGAATATAATATTATAGGAATGATTTCACATTTGGGTCCGCAGCTAGGAATAGCTGACGGAATCGCATTAGCCAATAAACTAAAACAAAACGGAAAAGTTACTGCTGTATTTACAGGAGAAGGTGCAACTTCGGAAGGAGATTTCCATGAGGCATTAAATGTTGCTTCTGTATGGGATTTACCAGTTTTATTTGTGATTGAAAATAATGGTTACGGATTGTCGACGCCAACTAACGAGCAATATCGTTGTAAGCAATTAGCTGATAGAGGTGTAGGTTACGGAATGGAAAGTCACGTAGTTGATGGTAATAATATTTTAGATGTTTATAATTTAATATCAGAATTAAAAGCCTCTATGATTGAAAATCCACGTCCGGTTTTACTTGAGTTTATGACTTTCCGTATGCGTGGTCATGAAGAGGCTAGTGGAACAAAGTACGTTCCTCAAGAGTTAATGGACATGTGGGCAATTAAAGATCCCGTTGAGAATTACAGAAATTATTTGAAAGCTACGGCCGTTTTATCTGATGAAGAAGATGAAGCTATTCGCGCTGAAATTAAAAAAGAGATTGACACTGATTGGGCAAAAGTGCAAGAGGAACCTGCTATTGTTGCAGATTTAGATGAAGAATTGAACGATGTATATTGCCCATGGGAATATGAGCAAATTGACCATTTTGATGAATTTGAAAACATCCGTGTGATTGATGCTATTTCGCAAGGATTAAGTCAATCTATGGAACGTCATCCTAACTTAGTGATTATGGGGCAAGATATTGCCGAATATGGAGGTGCTTTTAAAATCACTGATGGATTTGTAGATAAGTTTGGTAAAGACCGAGTTCGTAATACACCAATTTGCGAAAGCGTAATTGTTTCTGCTGCTAATGGATTATCTATTAATGGTCATAAAGCTGTAGTTGAAATGCAGTTTGCTGATTTTGTGTCGACTGGTTTCAATCCAATTGTTAACTTATTAGCAAAGCAACACTACCGTTGGCAAGAGAAATCAGATGTGGTAGTGCGTATGCCTTGTGGAGGTGGTACTCAAGCAGGACCTTTTCATTCGCAAACCAATGAAGCTTGGTTCACTAAAACTCCTGGATTAAAAGTGGTTTATCCAGCATTTCCGTATGATGCTAAAGGATTATTAAATACAGCGATTAATGATCCAAATCCTGTTATGTTCTTTGAACATAAACAATTGTATCGTAGTGTTTATCAGGATGTGCCTAAAGATTATTACACTTTGCCACTAGGTAAAGCTTCATTGCTTAAAGAAGGTAACGATGTAACTATTATTTCTTTTGGAGCTGGAGTACACTGGGCATTGGAAACATTGGCTAAAAATCAAGAAATTTCTGCTGATTTGTTAGACTTACGTTCATTGCAACCATTAGACTGGGAAGCAATCTATGCTTCAGTTAAAAAGACGAGTAGAGTTATTATCCTTCAAGAAGATACTTTATTTGGTGGAGTGGCAAGTGATATTTCGTCAATGATTATGGAAAATTGTTTTGAATATTTAGATGCTCCAGTAAAACGAGTAGGAAGTTTAGAATCTGCAATTCCATTTATGAAATCGCTAGAAGATCAATATTTACCAAAACAGCGTTTTGAAACTGAATTGTTAGAATTATTAAAATACTAAGTTAAAAATCCCCAGTATAAACTGGGGATTTTTTATAAAGAGGTTAAGTTTTAAAACTTTATTTTCTTAAAATCTTTTCCATAGATTTACCTTTTGCTAATTCATCAATTAATTTATCTAAGTAACGAACTTGTTGCATAATGGTGTCTTGAATATCTTCAACTCTGTAACCACAAATGACACCAGTAATTTTCGAAACATTGGGATTAATTAAAGGAGCTTTGGTAAAAAAATCTTCAAAATTGGTTTTGTTTTCTAGAATTTGGTGTAAATCAGTTTTGTTATAACCGGTTAGCCAAAAAATAATTTGATGTACTTCATCTTTTGTTCTTCCTTTCTTTTCTGCCTTTGTAATATAATGAGGATAAACGCTGGCAAAAGACATTTTATAAACTCGAGTGTTGTCCATATTTTTAAATTGAATTGTAAAGTTAAATAAATTTTAAAAAAGCATATTTGATTGTATTCATAACTTTAAAATAATGCAGTATTATTAAATCCAGTATTTCTACGCATTTTTATCTTTTTGAATTGGATTACATTTGGTAAACAAGCTTTATTTTGCTTTGTATAAGTGATGAAAAATAAGTTAAACAAAGTGGTGTTTTTATTTCTGCTTTTGTGGTCCATTGTTTTGTTTTCGCAAAATGAGCAATTAATCATTGGAAGAACAACAGGTACTTTGTCCATAAACAATAAAAAAAGCATCCGCACTTTTGGCTTTGTAAAATCTCTCTCTGGACAAGTTAAATTACCAGGCTGTACTATCAATGGTAAGGTTGGAGACAGTATACATCTTGATTTTTGGAATATTTCGCAAGGAAATCCTGTATCCTTGCATTGTAAGGAAATTGATTTTGTTCAAAAAGACATTAACCAAGAAGTAGTTTTAAAAAATGAACCAATACATCATATGGAACATGGCTATTATTCATTTATAGCTAAAAAACCAGGAACGTATTTGTATTATAGTCCCGAAAATTATCCTTTTAATCTTCAAGCTGGAATGTTTGGAATTATGATTATAAAGCCTCAAAGTATTGATTTACAGTTTAAAAAAACTATTGATGAGTTGCTTTGGTGTAGCCATGAAATAGATACTAAATGGCATACTGACTCACTCATGGGTACTGATTATAATCCTTCAAATAAACCAATTTCTATTCCTGATTATTTGCCAGATATTTTTTGTGTCAATGGAGAAAATATTAATAACCTAAAAGGATTGCAATCTAAAAAAAATAAAGAAAAAACAATTTTACTTCGTTTAGTAAATGCTGGTTTATATATACATGTAATAAATTTTCCTGCTAAAGTAAAACTTGAAGTGAATAATGATATTGGGTCAATTTACAAGATTAAAATTAAAGATAATATAGTTAGTCTTGCTACTGGAGAAACTATAGAATTGTTGGTCAATTTAGAAGATGTCACTGCCAAAGAAAGAATGATTTACCAATTTATAGAACCAAAAACTAAAAAACCAGCCTTTAAAACAACAATCCCGATTTTGTATAACTAAATGCCCAACAAGATTATGAAGACAAATTATTTTTACATGCTATTACTTTTTTCATTTGCAAGTTGTTTTGCGCAACAGTCACCTACTTTTTCGATAATAGGCAGCGATACCAATAAAGAAGTTTTGAAAAAAAATATGCGATTAGATATTTCTAAAATTAAAGTAGAAAATATTTCTAATAAACCTATTTATTTGGTTTGGGAAACTGTCTCGAATACCTTCCCTAAAGAATGGGATTGTTCTATGTGTCAGCATGGCGCTTGCCAAATAGGTATACCCAAAGGATCCTCTTTTAGTAAACTTAATCCTGATCAACAAGGTTTTATTGCTATTCATGTGATACCTGAAAATAAAACAGGAAACGGTATTGTTAAGTTTAAAATCTATGACAAGAATAATCCAAGTTATTTCAAGATTATGACTTTTGAAGTTCAAGTACTCTAAACAAATTAAACAATCAAATACTAACTAAAAACAAAACTAATAATGAAAAAAATCTTTCTTTTTTGTGCTTCAATTTTAATTGCAAGTACAAGTACAAGTTTTGCTCAAGACAAAACATTTGCAAAATACGTGCGACGTAATGCAAATTCACCTGAAGCAAAAGCCGATTTAGATGCAATGAACGTAGCATTTAAAAAAATGCGTGATATGGGATGTGATAAAGGCCTAGCATGGTATTACCAAGGAGCCATTCATAACATTCCCGGAGTTATTAATGGACAAAATAAATTATGTTCTCAGTACCAAACTAGTAAAGATAAATTATGGGCTTGGGGAGATTGTACGCACAATAGTTCTCAAAATGCGTCTATGAACTTTTTGTTTTGGCATAGAATGTACATTTGGTATTTAGAAAAAATTGTAAGAGACTTATCTGGTAAACAAGATTTTGCTTTGCCTTATTGGAATTATGGTAGCAAAGACGTTAATAATAATATTATGGCAGAAGCAATACGACTTAAAGATGGCTCATTGTTTGAACAGGCTCGTTGGAGTATTCTGAATGCTGGACAGCCAATTCCTTCAGAGCAGGTTGACCAAATTCAATTAGCAATTGAGGAATTAAAAACAAATCCTTCATTTGCAGGAAAAGCTGGATTCAGTAAGAGTTTAGAAATTGCACCACACGGTTTTATGCATGACTTAATTGGGGGAGAATATGCAGAACCAGCAGAAACGTATTATAATTCTATATATCAAACATACATGTCTGGTCTTATGGCAAATGTACCATCAGCAGGATTTGATCCAGTGTTTTGGTTGCATCACAGTATGATTGATAGAATTTGGGAATCTTGGGATCTTTCAACCTATGGACAGCGTCCAAGTTTAGATGATTTAAAAGCTAATCCTTGGCCATATGAATTTATTGCTCCTAATGGCGATAAAATTACTTATACTATGGAAGAAATGTATAACATTGTATTTAATTTAGATTATAAATACGATACATTGTTATACGGCTCTGATACTCCAGTTTTAGCTTCTAATGAAAATAAGGAAAAATCGATAAGTATTTCACAAGAAAAAAAAGAAAAAGTAATTTGGGAACAAAAAGTTGGAAAAGTAATTGGTGAAGATTCGTTTGTACATAAAGTAACCAAAAAACTTGCAGTTAATACTAATAAGTCTTTAAAGAGTCAACCCAATGCAAAAATGATTCTTAATTTAGAAGTAGCTGTTTATAAGGAACCTAAAGACTATTATACAGTATATCTTCGTTACCCAGGTCAAAACGACCAATATGTTGGTATCATGACTTTCTTTGGAGTAGCACATGATCATGGAACAGGCGAAAATCACGAAATAGGAGAGAGCGGTGTTCAATTGAAATATTCCTATTATATCTCTGATGATTTAATAAATACAGATTCAAATTTTGAAATAATTTTGAAAAAGAAAGGTATTGGTGATACTAAAGTAACCTTAGAAAAAATTAGCGTCATTCAATTAAATTAATGAATATAAATATAAAAGCGACATTCAATAAATGTCGCTTTTATATTTCATATATCTAGTAGGTAATTGTGGAGCTTAAAAAAATTATTTAGTATTTATGAGTTTTTCATTGTATAGTAAAGAAGTTCTGTTAATGATGGATTTAATTCGCTGTCTTAAACGTTCAGGTTTTAATACCTCTACACTTTCACCAAATCCTAAAATGATTCGTTCTAATTCGAAATTTTCAATTAAAAATAAATTAATAATGATACTTCCGTCTTCATTTTGTTGTATAATGCGTTGCGTATTGTGAATCGGTTTGGTAATAACATAAGGTGCATTATAGGCATCTACCCAAAGTTGAATTACTCTAGGTTGCATCCCATCATTGATAGTAACTCCAACCACATTTTTATAGTATTCTTCTGCATTGAAATTATGTTCTAGTGCAGGTGTATTGAAATCATAATCAATTTTTATAATTCGGTCCAATGCAAGATTACTTATAGGTTGACTACCTTTTTTTTTACCCACAACAAACCATCTATTATTAAATTCCTTTAAAATAAAAGGATGAAAATTAAAAGTTTGCTCATCTCTAGATTTGAATGACTTATAGGTAATTACTAAAACTACTTTTTTAATTATAGCTTGATAGATTTCGTCCAAAAAATGCAGTCCTTTTAGATTTTCATTTTTATCTAAATGAATTACAGGTTGTGTGTGTGATTTCTCTGCATAGATTTTATCTTCCAATCGCTGCAAAATATCTGAAACATCATTAAACAAAGAAAAATCCTTGAATTGCTTCAACATGGAAACCGTCTCTGTTAAAACATTAATATCGGTCTCTGTCAACGGAATATCAGTAATAGAGAAATCTTCTTCTGTATAATGATAGTATTTTTTATCGTAGACTTCAATAGGCGCATTATATCCTAATTTATCACTACGCATCATTTGGATATCCAATTGAATAGTACGCTTGCTTACAGAAGTCTCTTTTCCTTCGTATTCATTCAACGCTTGTGAACAAGCTTCGATTAGGTCTTCCAATGTCCATTGACGGTATTTATTTTGCAAACATTTGTCTATGGTTTTATAGCGGATGAGAGCGTTTTTGTTTTGAGCCACTTTTTAAATAAGATTTTTATAATAAATTGATTTCTTTTTGAATATTAGTTCTTGCGACTTCCTCATATAAACTTCTAAAAGTTTCAGTTTGATAAATATGTTCATCCTTCAAAAAATGTTCTAAAGCCTTTTTTCTACCAGGATTGTAGAGGAAATCGGGATAGATTTTATATTCTTTTCTAATTTGTTGATAATAGGATTTGTATTCTTCCCAATCTTTGGAAAGAATTTTTAAATCAAAATCGATTAACCAATTACAATCTACGTTTTCGTTGTGTTGGTGAAATTGTGTAGCCAGAATTAATTCAAAAACAAGTTGTTTGTTGAGTGGATGATTTGGTTTTAATAGTGCAATTGCGTGTTCAGCGCTTTTCAATTCGTTGTCTTTTCGCGTGACTTTGTACACATAATCGTGGTAAAAAATACTGTATAACACTTCGTTTGGTTGTTGAAGTTGCTCTTTGTATTTAAAGAACCAAAACACCATTTCTTTCAAATGGGTAAGATTGTGATAGTATCTTGATTTTTTGGAGTATGCTTTTTCTAAATCCAACCATAAACTATTGATTTCATCGACAGTAAAGCCTATTTCAAGCAATAGGTTTGAATATATTTCTTTGAGATTCATAAGCAGAATTTACTCAAAAATACAATTCCTTTTTTAGTACGCAAAATAATTGCGTAGAACTATAAAACCTTTGCTTCATCAAACAAAGGGAAATAAGCTGATGTATCGTTGGACATGCGTCAGGCAATCGAAAGAAATGAAATTCAAAAAAAATATAAATTTAACGTCATGGAAACTAAAATTAATGGAACCGATTTATTAGCATTAGGATATCCTGAAGGAAGCTTAATTGGAATTGCTTTAAAAACAAATATGAAAAGAACAGGCTTTTCTAAAGAAGAAATGTTATCTAATTATGTCTTGGTATTAGAAAATCCAGAAGTATTTTTAGAACATAAAATCTTTGGAAATTTAGCAAATGCTATTATAGAAAAAGCAAATGAAAAACCAGAAGATTTCATTTCTTTAAATCCAAATCCGTCAGAGTTTGCTTTGTATGGAGCTGATAAAATTGAAGAAGGTGCTATTAAACAAATGCAAGTTGCCATGCAATTGCCAGTTACTGTTGCTGGCGCTTTAATGCCTGATGCACATCAAGGTTATGGATTACCAATTGGTGGTGTTTTAGCTACGAATAATGCGGTGATTCCTTTTGGTGTTGGTATGGATATTGGATGCAGAATGGCATTGTCAATTTATGATATTCCAGAATTGTTCTATTATGAGAATGAAGCAAAATTCAAAAGAGAATTGGTTGCGCATTCTAAATTTGGAGCTGGACAAGGATTTCATGGACAATACAAATCGAATCATGAGGTTTTGGATAGAAATGAGTTTACAGAACACACTTTTATTAAAAACTTAAAAGATAAAGCTTGGTCGCAATTAGGTTCTTCTGGAGGTGGAAATCACTTTGTGGAATTTGGTATTATAGAATTTGCAACCGATGATGCTGCATTAAACATTCCGAAAGGAAAATATGTGGCTTTGTTAACGCATTCAGGTTCGAGAGGATTTGGAGCTACCATTGCAGGACATTATACTAAAATCGCTAAAGAAACTTGTAAACTTCCAGAAGTAGCTAGAAATTTAGCGTATTTGGATTTAGGTTCTGATTTAGGTCAAGAATATTGGATTGCGATGAATTTGGCAGGTGATTATGCTTCGGCTTGCCATGAAATTATTCATGCAAAAATGGAAAGAGCTTTGGGAGCAACTGTTTTAGCCAAAGTAGAAAACCATCATAATTTTGCTTGGAAAGAAATGTATAATGGAGAAGAAGTAATTGTGCATAGAAAAGGAGCTACTCCTGCAGCTAAAGGAGTGATGGGAATTATTCCAGGAAGTATGACAGCACCTGGATTTTTAGTGCGAGGAAAAGGAGAGGAGAACGCTATTAACTCAGCTTCACATGGAGCTGGAAGACAAATGAGTAGAACTCAAGCCATAAAAACCATTACTAAAAATGAAATGAAAGCTATTTTAAAAGATCATGGTGTAACGCTTATTGGCGCAGGAAAAGACGAAGCACCAATGGCTTACAAAGATATATATCAAGTAATGGCTGCTCAAGGTGAATTGGTTGACGTAGTCGCCAAGTTTACTCCAAAAATGGTGCGAATGGCAGATGATGGAAGTAGAGAGGATTAACTAAAAGACAGATTAAAGTCTGTCTTTTTCAGTTAAATCAATTTAAATACAAAATTTTAAAATCTTATTTGATTAGATTATTAATAATTTACATGAACAGCATTTTTCTTGTTAAAAAGCTGTTAAGTATAGTAGCTATTCTAATAGCAAGAGTAAATTTGTTGTAGAATCTTAATCAGTAAGATTAAATTTGAATAAACTAAACTTAAAAATGAAGAAATTTTTTTTACTATCGTTTGTAGCGATAGGGATGCATGTCTCGGCACAGAAAAAATCTACTTTTGCAGTAGAGAAACCACAATTTATTGGTTCCACTGAAGGAATAAAAGAATACAGCTTAAAAAATGGCCTAAAAATTCTTTTACTACCAGATGCAAGTCAAAGTAATATGATTGTAAATATTGTTTACAACGTTGGATCTAGACACGAAGGGTATGGAGAAAAAGGGATGGCACATTTATTAGAACATATGTTGTTTAAAAGCACCAAAAAGTTAGGAGATATCAAAAAGGAATTATCTTCAAAAGGAGGTCGTGCTAACGGTACTACTTGGCTTGATAGAACAAATTATTACGAAATTTTCCCTTCTTCAGACGAAAATCTAAAATGGAGCTTACAAATGGAGGCTGACAGAATGATAAATGCTACCATTTTACAAGAAGATTTAGACAAAGAATTTTCTGTAGTAAGAAATGAATTTGAAATTGGTGAAAATTCACCTGATGGAGTTCTTACAGAAAGACTAGTATCAACTGCTTTTTTATGGCATAACTATGGTAACAGTACTATTGGTTCTAAAGAAGATATCGAAAGAGTTAAAGCCAATACACTAAGAGTATTTTATGAAAAATATTATCAGCCAGATAATGCAACATTAATTGTTGGTGGTAATTTTAATACAGATAAAGCTTTAGAATATATTGCAACGTATTTTTCGACAATTAAAAGACCAACTCGTGCATTAGCTAAAACGTATACTGTTGAGCCTGCTCAAGATGGTGAGCGTTATGTAGAATTAAAAAGAAATGGTGATGTTCAATCGTTACAGGCTGTTTACCATACTGTTCCTTATGCACATAACGATTATGCAGCAATCGATGCTTTAGTAGAAATTCTAACAGCAGATCCTTCAGGTTATTTATATAAAGCTTTAGTTGAAAGCCAAAAAGCTTCTAGTTTATATGCTTACCAACCTCAAGTAAGAGATGCAAGTTATTTGTTGTTTAATGTTTCTGTGCCAAAAGATAAAAGCATGGCCGAAGCAAAAACAACTTTTTTATCTGAACTTGATAACATTAAAAATAAAACCTTTACACAAGCAGATGTTGAGAGAGCTAAAGCTAAAATTTTAAAAGCTTTAGAAAATGTTCAAAATAACACTGTTGATTTTACTATCTATTTAACAGAGATTATTGGTGCTGGTGATTACCGTCTTGGGTTTTTATACCGTGATGCTATTGAAAAACTTACATTAGCTGATATTGAAAGAGTAGCTAAAAAATACTTTGCTACAAATAATCGTACTTATGGTGTTTTTATTCCTTCAAAAGAAGAAGAGCGTGTAAAACCTGTTGAAATATCAGATAATTCAATTGCTGAATTAACAAAAACATATAAAGGTAAAACTGTGACAGAAGATAATGCCACTTTTGAAGCGTCAATATCTAATGTTAAAAATAATTTGATCGAGTATAAATTATCAACAGGTTTAAAATATGCAATCTTAAAAAAACCTATCAAAGGGAAAAAAGTAGTTGCTTCTTTTAAATTTATGGTAAGTAATGCTAAAGATTTAGCTGGTAAAGCATCTGTTGGACAAGTTGTAGCAAGAATGCTAAAATCGGGAACAAAAACGAGAACTAATGAACAAATCCAAGATGAATTAGACAAAATGAAAAGTGATGTTTCATTCTTCTTTACTGGACAAATGTTAATTGCCCGTATCAATACGTATGAAGAAAGCATCAAACCTACATTTGAGTTAATTCAAGATTTAATCACTAATTCAGTATTCCCTGAAGCCGAATTAACTAAAATAATTACTGAAGAGAAAACTCAAATCGAAGCTTACAGAAACGATCCTCAAAATGTTGCTTTTGAAGAAATAGAAAGAAGAGCAAATAAATATCCAAAAGATCATATCTTTTATTTGCCATCTGCAGATGAAAGAATTGCGGGCTTAAACGCTGTGAAAAGAGACCAATTAGTTGAATTTTACAATACTATTTTAGGAGCTAATAACGGACACGGAACGATTGTAGGTAATTTAAACAATACTGAAGTTAGTGATCTAGTAAGTAAAACTTTTGGCAATTGGATTTCTAAATCTGAGTATGCAAAAGTGAATCCAATACATTTTGAATTAGCAAAAGGGAATGATAAAATTGTTATAAAAGATAAAGAAAATGCTGCTGTAGTAGGTAGAATTAACTTTAAAATGGACAATAAAAACCCAGATTATCCAGCAATGGTAATGGCAAACGAAATGTTTGGTGGCGGATTTTTAACTTCAAGAATCCCTATGCGATTAAGAGAAAAAGAAGGAATTTCATACGGTGCAGGTTCTTATATTAATATCCCTACAGACAATGAAGTGGCTCAAATGGGTTTCTATGCCTTTTTTAATCCAACTAAATTAGCTAAAGTTGAGGAGGCTATGAATGATGAAATTCAAAAAGCAGTTTCAACTAATGGTTTCACACCAGCTGAATTACAAAGCGCAATTGTTACTTGGAAAAATTCAAGAAAAACAAGCTTAGGGACCGAAAATTATTTGATGAACTTAATCAACAACAAGCTTAATTTTGGTACTCCGCTTGAGGATTTTGATGCACTAGAGTCTAAAGTAGATCAATTAAAAGTTGAACAGATTAATGAAATAATCAAAAAGTACATAACATTAGACAAAGCAATGTTTATTTACTCAGGTGATTTTAAAAATTAATATAGACTACCATTTTATAAAGAGCTGCCATAGTGCAGCTCTTTTTATTTTAAAAAAAATCCCCAATAGTTTTATCTATTGAGGACTGCATACTAATAGAATATCTATTACATATCTGCTGCGCAAAATTGACCTATCACTTCCTCGCATGAGTTACCATGAGCAATAACTCTAGAGCCGTCAGGACAAGTACATGCTAATAAATCACCGCCTTTTCCTTTAATTTCTTTTTGTTCGTTTTTTGAAAGTGTACTAGCGCCTTCTAGTTTTAAAATTTTGTTTAACATAATTGTAAAGTTTAAAAGTTTGTTATTTAAAATAAATACCAAAGTACAAACATTCATCAAGATAATTAATTCATTTTGTGTTAAAATTCTTATATTTTTAAGAATGTAAATTGTAGAATTAATAACAATAATAGCATTACGCAAATTAATTGCGTATTGTATTTATTAATTTGAAATCAGGTATTTATACGGGGTTATAAATAAAACAATTTATTAAATTTGAGAAAGCATGAAACAAAACATACTAAACCAACTTAAACACATAGAACAAACTAAGGAAGTAGAGGTACTTTACGCTGTAGAATCAGGCAGTCGTGCGTGGGGATTTGCATCGCCAGATAGCGATTACGACATACGTTTTATCTACAAGCACGAGTTAGACTACTATCTTTCGTTATGGGATAAGCCTGATACTATCGAGTTCATGACCACAGACGATTTAGACGGTAGCGGTTGGGACTTACGGAAAACCCTAAAACTATTAGCAAAATCTAACGCACCTTTACTGGAATGGTTGTATTCCCCTGTGGTGTATTATGAAAACGAAACTTTTGCTACACAAATGCGTGCCTTGGCAAAAGACTGTTTTTCACCCATAGCGACACTACACCATTACTTAGGTACTACCAAAAAGTTTATGGAAGCATGCCAAGCTGATGAAGTAAAACTAAAAAGTTATTTCTATGCCCTGCGAACTGCACTAGCAGGCAAATGGATCATAGAAAGCAATAGTTTTCCTCCGGTAGATTTTATGAAATTGTTACCCATAGCACCACAAAACATACAAGAAAAAGTTATTGAACTTATGGCAATAAAGGCAAACCAAGACGAAAACTATTTACACCCAAAAGAGGAAATGATAACGAGTTTTTTAGAAGAAACAGTTACTTTTAATGAGCAACATGCGAGTGGGTTAGGGAGTGGAAAAAAAATGAATAAGGAGTTGGATGAGTTTTTTATGGAATTAATAAAATTATAAATTATGAATATTTTTAATCATACAGTAATTCAATTAGATAAGAAAGTAACACTCAACTTCATAAATGTTGAAAATTATTCAAAGGATTTTGTTAAATTAATTGAAGAAGAGATTGGTTTTATTAGAAATGGAATTGTAAATGATGAAGATATTAAGGACATAAAGAAAAGAATTAAGATATGGATTGATAGAAAAAAAAAGGATGAAAGAGCTAAGAATGGATTTGTTGCAGAATTTATTTGCCATTTATATTTACGATCTAGAAAATTTGAGCAATATTCTCTATTTAAAAACTTAGAAGAAAGAGGACCAAAGAAAGGATTTGATGGGCTATATATGCTGGATAATGAGATGTGGTTAGTAGAAAGTAAATCAACCACAGTACTAAAAAACACACACTTTAGTGAAATTAATAAAGCCTATTCTGATATTAAAATGAAAATAGAATCTAGTGAAGAAAATCTTGAAATAAATGATCCTTGGGAAAATGCAAAACATCATATTCAAATAGCAAATCCTAATAAAACTTTAACAGAGAATATGAAAAAATTAAGTTCGGATTTTATCAACAATAAAAAACATAAAATTAAAGAGTTTAATATAATACCATGTTCAACAATTTATCTTAAAGGAAGTTGGAAAAAAATTGACGATGATGAACTTAAAAAGATATTCGAAAAAGAAATAGTTAAAAAAGATGCTAAAAAATTAAATGTATTGTGTGTTAATAAAAAGAGTGTTGATGATTTTATAAAGTTTATAAATAATTAATAGTGGAAAAAGATATTGAACAATTACGTAGATTAAAAAATAATAAAAAGTTTAGAGACAATTTTGAAAATTTATGTCTAAACAGAGAATTATCTTTTGATGAAATCCAATTTCTTTTAAGTTGTTCTATATTGTTTTTTAAATTATATGATTCAGACAAAAGATATACCTCTTACTTTAAAATTGGTTATTATATTATTTTAAAGTATTCATTTTCTTATAATAAATATCAAGCATTATATGATATATCTATGCAATTAGGTTTTTATCCGCTTGTAGAATTTATACTTCGAAAAGAATTACTAAAATTAAATACAAAAAATATTATTGTAGATGCTTTTGCTTATAGTTTGTTCAAAAAGGGCTATGAAATTCGACAGGGTTATGTTGAATCATTGGAGCAAAATAATTCTAGAAAAAAGATCATAAGTTTTGAAGGAAATGAGATAGCCTATATTGCTCCAACTTCGTATGGAAAAAGTTCCATAGTTAAAGATTTTATTAAAATAAATAAGCCAAATAAAATTGCTGTTATTGTACCTACAAAATCATTATTAATTCAAACTTATCTAGATTTAAAAGAATTGTCAGGTGATTATAAGTTAGTTTTACATGATGAAATGTATTCAAATGAAAATAAATTTATTGGAATTTTAACACAAGAAAGGGCAACACGAATTTTAAATAGTAATAAAAAAAATTATTATGATGTTTTATTTGTGGATGAAGCTCATAATATTTTTAAAAGAGATTCAAGAAGTTTTATTTTAGCTAGATTATTACAATTAAATTACAAAAGAAATAATAATCAAAGAATTATTTACTTATCTCCATTAATTGGGGCAGTTCAAAACTTGAAATTAAAAAAAACTTTTCAAGGGGAAATTTCTGTTAAGAAAGTTAATCATGATTTTAAAAGTTTTGAAGCTTATTATTTTAATAATAACAAAAGCTATTTTTTTAATAGGTTTTCAGGAGAGACTTATCCTATAGATTTAAAAATCAAATACTTTGATTATATTACTGATAATTTAAAATCAAAGAATTTCTTTTACCAGAATAAGCCACCAATAATTGAGCTCTTTGCAGAAAGATTATATTATAATTTGAGAGATTCAAAAGAAGATAATTCGGAAATAAAAAAAATAATTTCTGTATTAAAAAAAGAAGTTCATAAAGATTTTAAGCTTGCTAAATTTCTAAGTAAAGGTGTTGTCTACTTGCATGGTAAAATACCAAACATAGTAAAAGAATATATAGAAAGTAAATATAGAGAAATTGATGAAATTAAATATTTGGTAGCAAATAAGGTTGTACTTGAAGGAATCAATATGCCAATTGAAACAATTTTTATTACAAATAATAGAGTTGGAAAAAGGAATATTTCTTATAATGATTTAATTAATTTAATAGGTAGAGCAAACAGATTAAATTTTATTTTTAATGATAAATCTTTGGATAGATTAATTTCAAAAATTCATTTTCTAGATCATGAAATATTTCAGGGAAAGAGATCAATGAAGAGCACAATGGAAAAGCTTAATCGTGAAAATGTAAAAGACATTATTGAAAATCCAATTGCTGAAAGCTATAATGTTGAGGAATTGAATCTTGCAAATGACGAAACAATCAAAAAACAAAGGCTGGAAGATAAAAAGATAAACGATTTCTCTGATTTTATTTTGGAAGAACCAAAAAATGAATTCGATAAAATTAAGAGATATTGTATTGAGAATTCTATCAGTAATTATTTTGAAAATTTAGAATTGGCTATTCAGATTATAATTGAAAATGTTAAAAAATATGTTTTCAACGAAAATGATAAAATTGTTGATATCATTAATGAAATTTTCGTCAACAACCAAGTTGATAATATAACTGATTTTGAAATTTCTCGTTTAAGCGAAGTAAAAGCTAGAAATTATTACAATAATTTTATTGAAGTAGTGCAACATATGCATTTGAATCAAAGAATAATCTCGACTAAGGAATATTTTGATAAAAAAGCAAAGACAGATGATCCATATTTATTTATTGGAACAAGTTATGGTCAATTAACGTCAAAAGAAGCAGGTAAAAAATCAAAATATGATGAGAATACTAAAAAATATGATAGTAAAGTTTATATTGATTTATCAGATAGTCAAGTAGATTTAATAAATATTGCAATAGTTAAATTAAAAATAGAAGAAGATTTTATTGGATATAAAATAACTCAATTGATTTCATTTCTTCATGATTTTGAAATTATTTCAAGAGATTATTATCTTCAAATAGTTTATGGAACAACTAATAATTCTATAATTGATTTAGTTCGATTTGGTTTAAGTGTAAGTACAATTTCTGAGCTTAAAAAAGATAATCAAATTTCAAATATTGAATTAGATAAAAATGGAAATCTAAAGGCTAAAAACAAAAAGAATTTTGAAATTTATTTAAAAACTAAACCTGAATTATTCAAATTTGAAATAGAAAAGTATCTAATTGATTAATAAAATTAGCCCCAATAGCTTGGATTTATAACCTGCTACGCAAAGTCTCCTGACTTTGTGTGATTCCAATAGCGCGGATTTACTTCGTCAGTTCGCTTCGCTCGGGTGTAAATCCGTGCTTAGCATTAAAATAAATAGCTAGTAACCATGCTAAAAATTAAATAATGGAAAAACTGGATTATCTAATAAGAAGACAATTTGAGAAAAGAGGATACATGGCTGGGCTTTCATTTTCTATAAAAACAACAGATAACCAAAGCAAAATCATATTTGAAGATAAAAACGCATTGAAGTATTATGTAGATATTGTGCAAAATGCTTTTACGAACTTTCAAAGAAATGTTTTTGATAAAAACAGTATATATTTCGAGATTATAATTCACGAAATTCATTGGTTTCCTGTTGATACAACTCCCGAGCTAATGAAATATACCGTCATTAGAATTTTAAGCAACTGTTTTTCATTAGATTTTTATCAATTCTTGAGTAAAGATGAGGCTAAACAATTTTATTTTTTAAATGATTTAAGTTTTGAACAGCTCGAAAAGAATCGCTATTTTTTACGTTAAATATCTTTATAAGTAAATGAAATCCAAACTTCGTACCATAACCATAGGAAACATTACCTACAAATATGTTGTAGAGATGTTTTCTTTAAAAATATTTAATCCTGCTAAAAATTCTAATAACGAGTTTGTTAAGGTCAGTTTTGATACCCGTGATGATTTATATGTTGGGAGTTTGATTTTTTCAGGTCATTTTAAAACCTACAAAAACGATGAAGAAATTATCCTTAATATCAATACGCCAAGTTTTGTTAAAGAAATAATTATTGCTATAAGTATGGAAAAATTTGATTTCACTATTCAAAAGCAATATCAAATTGATAATGGGCTTCAAATCCTTGAAGAATTTGGTTACGAAGTAACAGGATTAGAAAATAAGGTAAGAAAAAAAGGGTACTTGGAAGAAGATTTAAAACCAGAAACCGTTAATGAAGTTTTGCTTGCTTTAAAACAAAATCAAATGCCATTGGCTACGGCTTTAGTTTATGATAATTTAGATTGTACTTTATTAGATGCTAAACGTATCGCAGAAAATTTGAAAAGGAGAGTGTTATAACTTAAAAAGAGTGGCAGATTACTGATTACTTGATGAATTTTACTACTTTGCAGTTCTTTATACACAATTCATTTTCAATCTATTAATAAGAAATACACAACAACGCAAAATAATTGCGTAGCATCTTTTAAATTTTGTATCTTGAAATAGTAACGCAATCAAGATGACGATACAAGATTTAAAAAATAACAGCCTAATCCTTTTCGAAGTAGTCTCTGGAAGTAAATCTTTTGGGTTAGATACGCCAACATCGGATACAGATATAAAAGGGGTGTTTTACTTGCCCAAAGATCAGTTTTATGGTTTAGAGTACATACCGCAAATCAGCAATGAAACTAATGATGAAGTCTATTATGAAATTGGTCGTTTTGTAGAGCTATTGCTAAAAAACAATCCTAATATTTTAGAAATACTGGCAACTCCACAGGATTGTATTTTGTACAAGCATCCCATAATGGAACAATTGCGCTTAGAAGATTTTTTATCAAAGTTGTGTAAAGATACATTTGCTGGTTATGCCGTAACACAAATCAAAAAGGCTAGGGGACTCAAAAAGAAAATTGTAAACCCAATGGAAAAAGAACGCAAGTCTTTACTTGATTTTTGTTATATTTTACAAGGGCACAATGCAATTGAGTTAAAGCAATGGTTTAAGTTAAATAATTACCTTCAGGAAAATTGTGGCTTGGTTAATATTCCACATTCAAAAGGAATGTACGCTTTGTTTTATGTTGCCTCAAATAGCTTAAAGTACAAAGGCATAATCAAAAACGAAAACTCAAACGAAGTTTCACTTTCATCAATTCCAAAAGGAGAGAAGGAGTTGGCCTATCTTTTTTGCAACCAAGAAGCGTATTCAAGTTATTGTAAAGACTATAAGGAATATTGGGATTGGATAGAAAAACGTAACGAAGAACGTTTTAATACCAATCAGCAACATGGAAAAAACTATGATAGCAAAAACATGATGCATACCATAAGGTTGTTGCAATCGGCGCATCAAATAATAATAGAAGGCAAACTAGACATAAAAGTCAAAAATCGTGAAGAGTTATTATCTATAAAAGCTGGAGTAATGGATTATGATGCCCTATTAGAAAAAGCAGAAAATTTAATAGCCTGTATCGAGCATGAATACTTAAGTTCAACATTACCCGATTTTCCTAATAAACAAGAAGCTGAATTGCTATTGATAGAAATCAGGAAAGAATTGTATGATATCTAAGAATAATTTTATCTAAATTATCTGTTTTTCAGTTTGTTTTTCTATTTAAGAGAACAATAAAAAAAGGCCAATTTACTAATTGGCCTTGTTCTTTTTAACTGAATATAATTCCCCAATCTAATTCCAGTTTAAATTTCAACGGTTTTTTAAAACTTTTATTGCTTCATTTTTTTATTTTATATAAAAAATTAAAAACGCCCTATAAAAGGGCGTTCATAATCAATGTTTTAAAGTTTTACTTTAAGTTATTTTTTTGGTTTTTCACCAACACGTTGCGGTGGAGTAGGAAGTCCTTTTAATAATCCACTATATATATGACTTAAGTCGTCTGGTTTTAAACCATTATTATTTGAGTGACAAGAAAAACATGAACCAAAGGCATTGTATTTCTCTCCATTTTGAGCATAAGTTTCCATTGTTGAGTTGGCCAACTGACTAGCTCCAATAGCAACACCGTTCACTTTTAACGAATCTACTTTAGGGTTATAGCTATATCCATTAGGTCCTGTTCCGCTATTTGTCCAAGTTGCCCCAATGAATATATAGTTTTTGCGTACATCTTTTCCTTTAAGTTTAGACATGATCGCATTATTTATAGCTATGATTTCGCTATTTGATGCTGCAGGAGAAGCGTCTTCGGCATTAGGTTGAACATCTACTGCACTTCCCCAAGGTTTTGTTCTTACCGTATTACTAGGAGATATTGTAAATCCTTTATTGGCTTTGATAGAATCACCAGAAAATGTCATGTGTGAAACATTTGCTGTATCTTTAATATCTTTGTTTAATAGCCAATCATTTCCTTGATCAGCCAAAACTGTTTCAACTGAACCGTCTTTAGTAACATATTGATAAGCTGCATTAGGAGTATTTCTTTTGTGTTCAAAAGTTGCCCAAATTAATTCAGGATGTCCATTTGCACTTCCCACAATATGCATACCTACTAAAGCAAGTTTTGCTTTACGTTCGCCATTAATTGTCCACAATTGGTCACTTACTTTATTGTAAACAGGAATGGTTGCATCGATTACTACAAATTCATCAGTATTTTCAAATTTTGAAACATCTACCCAAGATGTTTTAATTTCTAAAGCTAAGGCATCAGGATTTTTAAGTGTAATGCCATTTTGTTTAGCAAATGCAAAAATACTGTCTCTTTCCGCTTTTGTAGTTGGGAACGTATTTCCAGGCATTTTCTTTTGGTTAACAGCATTTAAAAATTCTACATAAACATCATTTACCATAGAAATATAATACACTAAATTTCCATTGGCGTCCATTAAAACATCATCTGTTGCTTGACCTTCTTCACTAATGATTTTTCCTGTTTTATCAACGTTAGCAAAGGCTCTAAGTAATTGTCCTTCTTTGTGCGGAATTAAATTTCTTTGGCCATTAACTTTAGGAGAAACAGTATAAAATTCAGGTGATTCAAAAACCGTTTGATTACCTTCTTTAGAAGTCATCCATAAAAACATACGTTCAGACCATTTGTAAAAATCACAATTATTTTTATGACCAAAGTCTACACTATTAGCTGGAGTTACTTGGCCATTTTCTGTAACTGATCCATCTTTAAACCAAGTTGCAAATTCAGCATCGGTTACTTCACAAGTGGTTGCAACGTCTTTAGGTAATTTCCCATTTTCTAATTTACAGCTCACGGTAAGCGAACCCATAATTGCCAATAAAAGAAATTTTGTTACTGTTCTTTTTCTCATAATTGAAAGTTATTTTAGTTTGTTTTTAGATAAAGTAAAAATATACTTTTTATGAGTATTTTCCTTCGAGTAGAAATACCTGTTTTTAATATAAGTTGAAAAATATTCTAACCTCTTTGCTAGTTATAATAAAAGAATGTATATTGAAGATACTATTATTTAGTATAACTGTAAATAGAAAGTTATGAATGAGGCAAAAAACAATTTTGGAAGAAAACCGATAACTCCTAAAACAAAAAAACTGCATCCAAGAGTAGATCTAACCGCTATGGTTAGCGTTTCTTTTTTGTTAATAATCTTTTTTATGTTGACCTCTTTTTTGTCACGTTCTAATATGATGAATTTAGGAATGCCTGATAACACAAGATGCAGAGGTTATGGAGGTTCTAGTGGATGTATAGATGGTAGTAGGGTTTTAACAATTTTAATTGGAAAGAATAATAAAACGGTTGTTTATTCTGGAGAGCCAATATATTCATCTTTGCCTCCAAAAGTTTTAGGTTCTGAAAAATTAGCTTTGCGTAAAGAATTAATTAAAAAAAGTAATCAAATTTTAGAAGCAACTGGAGATCCTAAAAAAGGATTAATTGTAATCATCAAGCCAAGTAAAGATTCTAATTATGGTGATTTAGTTAATGTTTTAGACGAAATGGCTATAGTTAAAGTGCCAACGTATGCTGTTGTCGATATCACTCCAGAAGAAGAAGCACTATTGTCTAAATTATCTATGACGTAATAATTATTAAAAAATTTTTCTGTTCTATAAGAAATATCTTATTTATAATTTTCTCCTTTTAAAGGGCTTTTATTCATTAAAAAATGAATTTAAGTCCTTTTTTTTTGTTTTATATATAAATATAAATACTTGTTTTTCAATTATTTATGATTGAAAAACACTGTAAAATTTAAAAACAGGTAGTTTCACCTATAAACCCACTTTTCATTTTGTCTACTTTTGGATTGGTAGTACTACACAAACAAATTACAATTGTGAGATAAGCTTTAATCATAAGTGTAATTAATCAAATTTTGGGTAAAACTAGAGACGTCTATACTTTATCCATTTTTAAAAACAACAATCGAAGTTTATACTTCGGCAAGCAATCAATATTAATAACTAACAAATTAAAAAATGAGTACAACAGATATTTCTACAGCGGATGGAAAATTATTTTTTTCAAATCCACCTCATCCTGATAGTGCATTTCAACCACAAATGAAAGATTTAAACGACTTGACGGATTTTAAAATTGATACTTCTGCAGCAAAAGCAAGTAAATCTATGGCAGCTTTACCTCAAGTAGCTGTTTATACAGTAGCAGCCGATGTTGTTGTAACACCAGCTAATCCATTAATTATCTCTGGAAGTGGGCCAGTTCAGGTAAGTTATAATAAAGTGACTATTCAACCTGGGGGACAAATCAAAGTATTAACTACTGCAGATATTAGAATTGCTGAGTTAATCAAACAGTAATCAAATACATTAACAAACTAAAAAAAAGAAATCATGAGTGTTTTAAACGGAGATATTATAATTTCAGGTGCAGATGGCGTTGACGGAATTAATGGTCAAGGCTTTAATTCGCCAGCACCAAGTGGCAATAATGGGACTAATGCAAACTGTGACTGGGATTCAGTGTGCAGACCCAATTCAACTGCAGGAACTTCAGGAGGTAACGGAGCTGATGCTGGTAATGGAGCATCAGGAGGTAATGGCACAGATTGTCCTTCGGCTACAATTACTATTGGTCAGTTAACAGGTTCATTACTAGTTGCTGCTGCTGCTGGCGCAGGAGGTAATGGAGGTAATGGAGGTAATGGACAAACTGGTGGTAACGGTGGTGATGGAGGTAGAGCTTCTAGCTGTCCAGCTGGTTCTGATTGTTCTGGAAGTAATGGTGGTGCTGCAGGTAATGGTGGTAACGGCGGAAAAGGTGGTAATGGAGGTAACGGTGGTAATGGTAATACTATTGTTATACAGTATCACGGAGGAAATGTTATGACATCTACTCCAATCCCTAAAGGTGGTAATCCTGGAGTTGGTGGATCGGGAGGTAGTGCAGGTAAAGCAGGATCTCCAGGAGGAGCACCAGGTTCAGGAGGAAAATCTGATACTTCTTCTGCTGTCGGAGGAAATAATGGAACTCAAGCTCAAATTATTTTACAACAAGTATAGTAATGTAATGCTATGAATACGACTAAAGATTCAATTTTGTCAAACGTAGCAAAACTTTCCTCTTATGCATCCACACTTAGTTTGGCTTCGGCCAAACAAGTGCTGGATTTAAGAGATGAGTTGCTTGCTTTACCTGAAGAAAATGAAGTAACATTAGGAGGGAGGTCTGGTTTAAATATAGACGGTAGTCCTTTACAATATTGTATTAGTTCTTCAAGTGACGGTTTACATTCACGTTTTATAAGCGATCCTTCTTGTATAGCTGGTTCACCAGAAGAACGATTTAAATACAGTTATCAAGCTTTGCAAAAATTATACATTACAACGCAAACTGAAGAAATAAAGAGTGTTTGTGAGGAAATGTTAGATTTTCATTTGCCAGAATCTAAGGAAAACATGGAGGATTATCCTGATGGCGTTTTTTGGTTAGGTGCATCACCTGATAGTAAAGGTATGGCAATTTATATAGATGGTAGAAGAGGAGGAAAAGAGGAGTCTTGGGAAAGATTTAGAACATGGTTAAACCACTTAATGCCAAACAATACTGAAGTGGACAATTTTGTCAAAACCTTAAGTCCTTATGCTAATATAATGAGTATTGGTTTAGAAGGAAGTTCTTTAAAAAATTTAAGAGCTAAAATCTATTTTAGACTAACACATAAGCTTACAATCGAAGATTTAAAAGTACCTATATTACTCAACGAATCCGTTTCAAATTTCATGAACGATGTCATTGGTAATAAAGATGTAAACTTAGCAGGAATTGTTTTTAACGTTGGTTTTCACATTGCAAGTTCTAAATTATTTGATGCAAAAATTGATGTATGTGCCTGTCCTTCTTATGTAGAATTAAATCCTAGTGAATGGGTGAGTTTATTGGATCAAACAGCTTCTAAAAATAATGTTGTCAAATTCCCAATTACAGAGGAAACGTTGGAAAATGATTGTGCTGTTTCCTATTATGGATTAGGGATTGATATTATGGGGAACAAAAGACTTAATCTTTATTTGAAAAATAAAACTATATCTAATTAACTATTGATTATCAATATTTTGGATTTAGCTCCTCAATCCTTTTAACTAATTACGTATTACTCAAAATTACTATTGCAGAATGCTCATTGCATGCTGCGCTAAATCTTTATTACCTAATTCCTATGAAACAGAGTATAATTATTCCTAAGAATAAAATAGCTATTTATTATCAAGGGTATTGCGCAAAGTGTAGATTTTTATCTAAGATGGTGGTTGTTTTATCCATGTATATCATTGACAGAATACCTCTTGAGGTAGACGAAAGTATTCAGCTTTTTTTTGAAGATTATCCTAAAGCAAAGGGTTATCCCATACTATTTCTTGGGCAAACACCTATTTATAATTATTGGGTATTTCCAGCTGTTCCATTTGCAATTGTCTTGTCTTGGTTTTATAAACTGCAGACTTTGTTTACTCAAGACAATTGATTAATGTCTAATCATTTTATAAAATAATATGAGAAATGTTTTTAAAGATCCTATTCTCCAAAGAGAGTTTGAAGAAAAGGGATATGTAGTGATTGATTTTTTAAACCCTTCAGAGGTTGAATTATTACAACAATTATACAATCAATTAAATGCTCAACCTAAAGAAAGAGGTTTTTCGACATCTAATATGAGCATGGATGCTAATTATAGAAAAAATGTATCCGATGGCATCACAAATACTTTTGCAAAAGCTGTTGCTTCTCACTTAGATAATTTTAAGCTATTTTTTGGAATATTCACATCAAAACAACCCAATCAATCGGAAAGTATTTGTTCAATCCATCAAGATCCTGCTTACGTTGATGAATCAAAATACCAAGGTATTACTTTATGGGTACCACTTATAGATACTAATAAAATGAATGGAGCACTTGAAGTTATTGATGGAAGCCAAAAATTAAATGATGGTCCAAGAAGTACACTTCCAAAATTCCCATACAATGAATTAAGTCCTTATTTGATAGAAAATTATTTTAAACGCTTAGATATTAAAGCAGGTCAAGCTTACATAGGTAGTTCAAAGGTTTTTCATTGGTCACCATCTAATTATAGTGATACCGAAAGAGTAGCTGCTTTAGCATGGTTAGCAGAAGAAGAAAGTCAAATGCGCTGTTATTACCAAGATTTCAGAAATCCAACTGATGTGATGGAAGTGTTTGAATTAGAGCCAGACTATTATATAGAAACTCCGCTTTTTAGTAGACCAGATGAATCAAGAGCTAAAAAAATAGGAGAAGTAACATATCATTTTGATGTTCTTAATGAAGAAAAGATCAGACTGATTCTTGGAGAGTCAAGAAAAGAAAGTAATCAACCTGTTTAATGAAATCAACATATAAATACAGAGCACTTTTTAAAAATCCTGAACATCAATATTCTTTTGATAGAAACGGGTATGTAGTGGTTGACTTTTTAAGTTTGAAAGAAGTTAATTCACTTAAAATTACTTACGATGCTCTCGAAGGCGATCTTGGAGAGGCAGCTTTTGCTTCAACAATTATGAGTAAGAATGTAGTTTTTAGAAATGAAGTCTCAAAAGTGATTGATGAGTATTTTAAAACTGCAATGGAAAATATCTTTCATGACGTTACTTTCTTTTGGGGAAATTTTAATGTCAAATACCCAAGTACAAGTATTGGAACAGTACCGCTACATCAAGATCCTTCATTTTTAGACGAGCAATTTTTTCAACCTTTAGGTCTTTGGGTTCCGCTTATAGATACTAATGAAATAAATGGTGGATTGCAAGTGATTCCAGGAAGTCAGCATTTTTTAAACTTTCCACGATGTGGAGGTGAACCGTTTCCATATATAAGCTTACAAGAAGAACTTTTAGAAAAGTTTGGCGAATTACTATATATGAAAGCAGGTCAAGCTTACATAGGAAATCCAGCTGTATTTCATGCTTCACCAACAAATAAAAGTGAAGAGGCTAGAATTGTAGCTGCAGGTTTAGCAGGCCCTAAAGAATCTCTTTTACGATACCATTATCATAATACTTCTACTAAAACTGCAGAGGTATTTAATGTTGATCAAAAATATTATTTATCAGAACCTCTTTTTAGTAAGCCAAATCTAGAAGAATACAAACTTATTGAAACTATAAGCCTTGAGAAAGAAATAGAATCAAAAGAAAAACTATTTAATTATTTAAGCCAATTTAAAAAAGATTGTCATGTCACAAGTTTCTAGAGAAATAACAGATATTGATTTTTCAACTCAAAATAGCAAATTCTTTTGGAAAGAGCTCTTTGAAAAGGGTATTCAGCATTTACTTGATGAACAAAAAAAAGGGTTTAAAAACACCAAACACTCAATGGTCTTTTCAAAAGAAATTTTTCGGGTTGAAGAGGAATTACAGGTGACAGATATTTTTCAAAGAGCTTTAATACTTGATACTTTTATCTATGCAAATCAAAAAACTAATTTAAATCTTGATACTATTATTATTTCTGAATTAGACTATTTATATAATTCAAGAAGAAAAGACGAAATAGGTGCATGGAGTTATTTTCCAGATTTAATGGAATTGCCAGCAGATGTTGATGATTTAGCACAAATTTTACAAGCATATTGTCATTATTATCCTAAATCATTTTTCGATGATTTATTTGAAATTCCAATTCAAACTACTTTAAAACAACAAGCCAATGAAGATTTTGGTTGGGAATCTTGGATTCTACCAAAAGAGAATTTAACAAAAGAGCAACAATTACAATGCGAATGGATCCATAAAGGTTGGGGAACAGGGTCTGATGTAGATGTAGTTGCTAATTTTTTATATGCTTTGAATTTGTATGATAAAGAACGATTTGAAAATGATATTCAAAAAGGCTTACAATTTTTATACAATAAACAAGACCAAGGAGCCTGGGGAAGCACTTGGTATCATGGACTCAACTATGGAACTTTTATTAGTATAAAAGCAATAGCTCAAAATAATGGAAATAAAGAAGTTATAAATAATGCTTTAAACTTTTTATTTAAGTCAAGAAGACCTGACGGTGGATGGGGATTAGAAGATCAAGAATCAGATTCTTTACAAACTGCTTTAGCTTTACTTGGCGTTTCAATTGCTTCTAATTATTTGGAAAAAGAAATTGATTCTAAATGGCTAGACAAAAGCTTACAATTTCTAGCTAAACGATATACAGAAAACGAAGGATGGGAATCTTGCCCATTTATTAAAATGCCCATGGGAAGGCCTATTGGCTTTATACATACCATACTTACTTATGAAAGTCCACCAATAACCACAAGCTTTGTAACAAGAGCATGTGCTGCTTTCTTCTAAAAAACTAATAATCAAATAAACTACTAAAATGAACTCAAATAATGCAACTAATAATGACCAGAGTAAACCTCAGGTCACGACCTTTCAGTTTAATAACAAAACGGTAGGTCAAATAAAAGAAAGTGTCAATTTATTTACTGGTACTGCTAATATTCCAATCAATATAGCCACTTTTCAGGGGAGAAAAGGACTAGATGTAGATGTGAATATCATGTACACTAGTAATATAAAAAACTCTGTAGAAAACTGGAACCTTACAAATCCAACTGGAATTTTAGGTTTGGGATGGGACATGTCATTTGATAAAATTGTTGTTAATAAAAATGGCAGTGGCACTTCGTCATCTGATGATTATTTTTTAATAGAAAATGGTAGTTCAAATCCTTTGATTCAAGATGGTTTATTACCGGAAAATCCAGCAAGTTTATTATTGTTTCAACTTAGAAATTTTGAATTTTGGGACATACAATATGATCCATATAATGAAAAATGGACCATTATTAAAGAAGATGGAACCATCTATATTTATGGTGATAAAAATAGTGGTAGAAACACCGTGCAGCATGGAGTTCAGTGGGGTAACTGGATGGGGACTTCTAATGTTACAACTGGACAAGAAAACTATGTGACTGCTTGGAATCTATCTGAAGTTCGAAATACTTGGGATCAATCTGTTTTATATAAATACGATAACGTAAATGTTCCTGTAGGCAACTCAAATGGTTTAGTTCATACTCAAGCTTCTTATCTAAAACAAATTAAAGATAGTTTTCAAAGAACAATTACATTCTTTTATGGTGAAAAATATGGAGCTAATAATCCTAGTTCACAAAATATAGTAGAGTATCAAGCAATGCATACTAATCAAGTCGCTCCCAATGCATATCAGGATGGCTATGAAACACGCTTTTTAGACTATATCGAAGTAAGAAATAAGTTGAATCTATTACAGTTTAGTATTGTTTTTGAATATGATTTCATCAATTTAGGTTCTAATAGCCAAACAACAGTTTACCCACTAATGTGGAAAAGAGTTTTAAAAAGCTTTTGGCAAGTACAACCTAAAGGGAATACTTTGCCTGGAATGGAGTTTGAGTACTATGATAAAATGCAAGATACAAATGCGGGTGCCTTAAAAAGTATTTTATATCCGCAAGGTGCAAAAGCTATCTATACTTATAAAAATGAACCTTTAAATAGTTCTCGAAATATTAAAGTAACTAGTCCAATGACTAACGCCATACCAAGAGTGTGGTTTGGTACAGATTATACAGTAATAACATGGTATGATAAAGTCAATAAGAAATTAGTAGCAAAAGTACATTCATGGTCAGGAAATTGGTCGACTTATGAATTAAATTCAGATGTTCCTACAACACCATATTTTACGAATGTTGATTTTGATATCGATTCATTGGGCGTTATTGCAAAATCGGATTATATAGCACTTTATTTTACTGAAAAAACTAAAAAACAACTTCAGCTATTTTTATACAGAAGAAATCCAGAGAAGTTTGGAACGTTTAATTTGACTAATGGTGTTCAAAATTTTCCTTTAAAATCGGATACTTCAAAAGTTGGAGTAGAGTCTGGAAGAGATTTTGTAATAGTTTCAAGTAAAGAAATTACAACTACTCCAGTAACTATTTTTCAATGGAACTGGAAACAAAGAACATGGAATAGTTCTGCAAATCCTGTACAGGGAGGTATTTCTATATTAACTCCGTTACCTTCAGATATCGCAAATGCTTCTAATATTTTACTAAAAGCAAAAGATAATTATTACATCGCTTCTTTTTATAACTACAATACAAAAGTCTTACAGTTTCAATTATTTTATCATAACGGAAACAATATATGGACAAAGAGTAATCTTTACAGTACTTCAAATGTCAGTATTTATAAAGATTCAGACACTAATGATTTTCCTTTTAGCTTAACTTTAAGTAATTCTTTTGCCGTAGCAACCTATATTACTGCTCAAACTAATGATAAAATAAACTATAGTCTCAGAGTTCTACAATGGGATAAAAACTTCAATTTACTAGATGCAGGAAATCCTTTTGTTAAAAATTATGAAACACCAATTGTAGAGGGCAAATCACAATATCAATTATTTTCAACGATTTTAACTGATGCAATGGTTACTAATAATCCATTTGCAAATAGATATTTAGGAGGTATTGGAACTAGTAATAATGTTCAAAATTGGAAATCAACTGCATTCACAACAAAACCCGATGATAAAGTAAGCTTTGCAACGGGTATTGATGTGATTACAATGTCAAAAGTACAAGGGAATTCAAACATTAATCAATATTTTCAATTTAATCCAAATACAGGGGCTTGGGGTTCAATTCAGAATTTAGCTTCTTCTGATAAAAATATTACGTTTAGCGGTAATTACATGACTGTTGGTAAAGATGTGTATTACTTAAATACTAATGGAAGTTGGATAAAATTATCGCAGCAATTAAATAATCTTAATGCGCCCAATACTGTCCAAAATAGAGCCTCATCATACATAGCTTATCAAGACAATACAGATAGTAACGCACAAACCTATTTTGTAAATCCAAACAACGGAAATATCGATACACCCATAAAGCTTCCTATCACAGCAGAGGGCATTGGTCAAAAAATCGTTGTTGATTCAGAAAATATAAAACCTGGAACTTCACTAGCTGGTGCTGATACATTTGTTACTTATCCTTCAAATCAAGAGTTTGATAGTTGCAATTCTTTAGCTATTTATAAAGTTGTAGATGGAAAAGCAACTGATTCTGTAACCATAACTCCAATTTCTTATATCACAATTACAGATGAAGTAAATGAAGAACAAGCATATTATCAATCGTATGATTATGCTCGTTCAGCACAGTCAATAATTACTTATGATGGTCGTTCTGGCTTAGCTCAATTTCCCAAAGTAACTACATTTTTTGGAACTAAAATTCCAGATGTAAGCAAAACCACTAGTGGTATTTCGATTAGTTATTTTTCTAATGGTGTTTCGGCTCAAAACGAAATTCCTTATGATACCAATTGGATTTATAACTATAGTGCTTTATTAAATGGCGCATTATTGCAAAAGTTGCAATTTGACATAGAGGGTAAATTAGTCACTAAAGAAGTTAACTATTGGCAAATTTTCACAAATAATGTCAATCAAAAAAATTATTTGTATGGTGCATTTTATAGAATTAACAAGGTCTTATCACAACAAGATCGAGTTTCACAGCTCTCAACTGTAAATTATTATCAAGATTTAGGTTTACCAATGTCATCAGTTACATCGTATTATGATTCTGATGGAACATTAAAAACTCTTACAAACGAAAAAAAATATGCAATACAAATCGCAGAATATCAATCTGCTATGAAACAAAAGCATTTACTTAATGCTATTGCTCAGGAGTCAGTGTTTGTGAGTGATAAAAATAATCCTAAAAATTATGTTAGTGCTAAAGTTGTCACATGGAAAAATTGGTCAGAGAATAATGCTTGGAGATGGTCTCCATTTCAAAATTTTGAATGGTTAGGAAATGAAAACAATCAGCCTTCTTTTGATTTTACTTCTTCTCAAAACAATGAAGATTGGCTAAAAAAACAAGAAGTTGTTACTCGTGGAGAATTTGATACAATAAATGAGATGATGAATGTAGAAGGCGTACACTCTTCTTATATTTATAGTAATGATGCTCAATTTCAAATTGCCGAGTTTTTAACTGCAAGTAAATTAGGTAATGAAGTTTCATTTTATAGTTTCGAGTCTTATGAAAACGCTAATGGTTGGGTAATAACCTCTCATGCATCTATTATTCCTAATGAAAATGATGCTACTATAGATGCAAAATTTGGACAGTCTTCTTTAAAAATAAATAATGGAGTAGGTTTACAAAATAGCTTTACACCTCAAAATCAAGAACAGGACTACGTGTTTTCTAGCTATATAAAACTACCCGAAGGTTTTGATATAAGTAAAGGAAATGCAAAATGGATTTTATCATTTGTTCAAAACGGTAATCCAGTTGGGCAGGAAATTGTTTTACCATTTGGTGAGATAGTGGGTAGTTGGATTTATCTTTTTAAAGTGTTTAATTTGAGAGACATTGGTCTTACTAGTAATAGTATAACTTCAGTTGTTATTAAAGCTCAAAATGATAATACACAAAGCCTTGCTTTAATTGATTGTGTCCGATTTTCACCATTGCAAAGCATGATTTCATCAGTTTCAATTAATCAAGAAATTGATGTTGTAGAATCAACTTTAGGAAGTAACGGAGAAATCCAAACTAAGTTTTTTGATGATTATCAAAGAGTTGTAGCCAATACTAGTTTTGCAGATAAAACAGCAGCAATAGCAACAAATTATTTCTCAAGAACTGGAAATAATAATGCCTTTTCTTCCGAAGATCCTAATAGTAAATTAAAACTGTTAGCTGTTGATGGAGGTGATGCTATTCGTTTTACTCAAGGGAATGAATGGAAACAATATTGGACACCAATTCAAGAATCAGATTGGCAAGTTCAAAATGGAGCTTTAAATTATACTACTTCAAATAAAGAGGGAATCCTTGAATACAAAAGCGATAAACTCAATAATTACGGATTATTAGTACAATTAAGTCCTAAAGAAATAATCTCTAATTCATTGGGAATAAGAATAGGGGATATGCTATCAATTCAATGGAATCCTTCGACTAATCAATGGGAATTATTGGATAATAAAAGCCAAGTAATTACAAGTAAAAAACAAACTGTTGAATTAGATGAAACTACCCAAAAAAATAATGGACAGAGTAAATTATTAAGAAGAGGTTTGTATTCTAAAGTAATTAAAGAAGCAATTAAATCAAATCAAAAAGCAGTTTACGAATCAGAATTCGATAAATTTTACAATGTCAATTATAATACAAGAGAAGTAGAGGTTGGTAATCTTGCTGATCAATGGCTAGTCCTTGTTAATGAAAATAGTCTGTTGTTTTTTGCCGATGGAATGTTAATTTTCAATTATTGCTCTTCGGAAATCATATCAGGTAAACCAAGCTTATTTACAAGTAATAAGATTAGTATTGATTATTTATTGACTGCTTTTAGTACAATGGTAACGCAAACCTTTGTAAATGCTACAGGTAATGATTTGCAATCTCAGTTGTTAGATAATACTCGAATGACTGTGATGCAAAACATATTTAATACTCAAGGAAATGTAATTGCAAGTACGAAACCAGCTTTTATAGAAGCATCTTCAACTAATGAGCTTTTTAAGTTTTTACCAAATTTTGCTATTTATGATTGGCAGAGCCAACAAATGAGTGGTTTAATTTCTGAAAATTATCCTGATGATAACGGTTATCCATTTTTTGGATATTTATATGAAGCATCTCCATTGTCTAGAATTATTGAAAAATCAATGCCTGGTGTTGACTACAAACTAGGAGCTAATACGCAAAAATTCTATTACAATAGTAATAATGGTGATTTTGATTTACCTAAAGGTGAGTACTATCAATTGACTGTTGAAGATCAAAATGGTAATAAAACAACAACAATTTCTAATAAAAGAAATCAAGAAGTTCGAAAAATAAGTCAAAAAACACCAACTCAAAATATTGTTTCTGCTGTTTTTTATAATGATTTAGGTTATCCAATAAGAGCTTTGTCGCCCAATTATGTTGAAGGAGATGAAAATAATGAGAATTGGGTAAGTTATCAATCTTATAATTTCTTGGGACAATTAATGTCAACGACTTCTGCTAATGGAGGAACCACTGAAATGATTTATGATAAAGCAGATCGCTTACGTTTCCGTCAGGACGCTGAGGCAAAAAATCAAGGAACGTATCAGTATTACAAATACGATCTTTCAGGTAGAATAATAGAAAGTGGCTATGTATTGGGTACATGGAATAGAGACGCATTACAAGAAAAAGCCAACAATCAACCTAATTATCCAGAAAGTGTAAACACTTGGCGTTTAAAAACATATTATGATTTTGATGGATCAAATTTACCAAATCAAATTGGTCAGGTTGTTAGGACAGAAAACAACCATTCGGATAATGGTCAAGCTGATGTAATTGAAAATTTCGCATACGATGTTTACGGAAATGTAATTCAAAGAATACAAAAAGTAATCAATTTCGACTCTGAAGAATACACAACAGGTTTTCATTATAATAATTTAGGAGGAATTATCCAGATAGATTATCCTGTTCAAAAGAATTCTTCATCATATTCAGTGTATTACACGTATAATGTAATTGGCCAAATTGCAACCATTGGAACTGAAAAGGGGTTAAATGATATTGCTTCATATTCTTACAATCCAACTGGGAAATTGTTAGAGGAAACACTAAACCCAAATGCCACAAGTATAATTCGTAATTATGGCTATGATTCACCAGTTTGGTTAAATAATA
The DNA here is from genome assembly GCF_900142035.1 of Flavobacterium terrae. Lineage (GTDB taxonomy): Bacteria > Bacteroidota > Bacteroidia > Flavobacteriales > Flavobacteriaceae > Flavobacterium > Flavobacterium terrae. Next base: position 102,346 of record NZ_FQZI01000003.1, read on the forward strand.
TGACTGATGTGAAACAGCAAGACAAGTCAGTTGTTTTTGAAGAAAATATTAAAACAGCTATTCCTAATGGTCAAGCGTATTATAACGGTCAGCCAGCGTCTATCAGTTTTGATTATCCTTCTGCTATGGATGCAGGTTCAACATTTGCTAATACGTATAATTCATTAAATGCTTTAGAAAATGTTACAGAAACAAAAGATCAACTAGTTAATAATAAAGCTTATCAGTTTGATAACAATGGAAACTTTGATACTATAACTATAAATTCTAAAACATATCAATTTGAAGCAGAATCAGGTAAAGGAGATCGACTTCAAAAAGTTGTAAATTCTGGTAATCAAAATCCTTTATTTAATTTTCAATACAATTTAAATGGATCTATAGGAAATTACCAAGCTACAGAAGAAGATGGTTATGCTGCTCAAAATCTACAATTTTCGTACGATTCTGGTACTCAAATGACAAATATGATTGATGATTTGACTCTAGATAAACAATATAAGTTTTTTTACAGTAGTTCAAGCGATCGAGTATTAAAGCAACAATTTTCTGGTGATTTACTTCAAGAAAGCACATTATACGTGAAAAGTCTGTCAGGAAATCCATTAGTACAAATTATGAAAACTGAAAATTCTGAAAACACTATCTATTTTGTATATGGACCTGTTGGTATTGTCTCATTTGTCAAAAATGAAAAGTCTTATTATACACTCAAAGATCATTTAGGTTCAATTAGAGTTATAATGGATAATAATGCAGAACCTGTGGCAGCTTATGAATATGATGTTTATGGTAATGTAAAAATCATAGCACAACCTGAAGCAGACTTTTTTCCTTATTTATTTACTAGTCAAGAATATGATTACGAATTAGGAATATATAATTATAAAGCAAGATTCTATTTCAGCCGAATTGGAAGATTTGGAGTTATGGATAGTTACAATCAATTCTTTAGTCCTTATATCTATGCAGGAAATAATCCTTTTGTATATATAGATCCATCTGGACATTTCTCTATTGGCAATTTCTTTTCGGCCATTGGAGGAGCAATAATTGGAGCAATCGAGATTCTTATAGGTGTTGTTATTGATGTTGTTGCAGGTGTTTTAGAGGTTGTAACAGGAGGACTCTCAACTCCAGCAAGCGTTGGACTTGCTTCTTTAGCTGGTGCATTTATAGGTGCAGGTGTTAGTGCAGTAACTTATTCTGCGGTCAGTTTAGTAACCAATGAATTTAGCTGGAAAGAATATGGTATCAATACAGCAGTAGGATTTGTTGCAGGTGCTATAACTGCTGGTTTTGGAGCTGCTGGATCTATTGCTGCCGAAGCTGCTACAGGAGTTAAAGCAGCGGCTGAAGCTGGTCAAGCAGTGAGCACATTAGCAAAAGTGGCCAATGCTGGTATTAAAGGAGCATTCGCTATTGGTGGAGCCGAATTAGCAGCTACTACTTCAAGTTTAATAGATAACGCTGCACACGGTAATAATTTGAGCGCAGGATTGGATGAAGCTTTAGTAAAAGGTGTTTTAAGTTCAACATTATCATGGGCAATACCGGGTATCGATTACAAATCGGGTTGGGGCAATTTATTTGCTAGAATGTCAGCTAGTGTTGCAAAATCAGAAGCCATAGATATTTCTATTCAGTTAGGTTCAAATGCCATTAACGGAAATAGCTTAGATACTGGAATATTGAATACTGTTGTTGGTGGAGTTGTAGGAGGAAGCATTGGAGGATTAGAAACCAATTCTTTTGCTCAAGAGAGAACAAAGCAAGAACTGAATTTTATGAATGTTCCAGTTGCTCAAAATCCAATGCCGGCTGACGGAATCATAAGGTTATAAACAAACATTAAAATTAATTTATGGAAACTACAAATAATCAAATTTTGGAAGGTTTTCCTCCAAATATTACCATTAAACAAGAAACATTTTCAAACTGGGCCAATGCTATAGTTGTCCCTAATGTTTGGACTTGTATTCCAGCAAATGAGGAAGATGTTATTGCAGTTAGCAATTGGGGAGCCACTAATGGTTGGACAGTTCGTGCTCGAGGGATTATGCATAATTGGTCTCCATTGGCTATTACACCTAATTTATCATCGTACGATAAAGTATTACTCATTGATACGACAGTGTCATTAAATCAAATGGAATTTATCTCTGATTTTGAAGGAAAAGGACCAGCTGTAAAAGTAAAAACAGGAGCTACGATGGGCAATCTTTTACAGTATTTAGAAAATGTTTCTGGTGGTAATGGTGCTGCTAGCGGATATAGTTTTCCACATGTTCCAGCTCCAGATCATTTGACAATAGGTGGCGTAATAACAATAAATGCTCATGGTACTGCTGTTCCAACAAGTCCAAATGACGACTTTAAAACTACATATGGTTCAATGAGTAATCGAATTTTATCTTTAACTGCAGTTGTTACTGATCCTGATAGTGAAAGTCCAAATAGTTATCAACTAAAAACTTTCAAGAGAGGTGATAAAGAAATGAATGCTTTAATGACTCAATTGGGACGTAGTCTAATTACCGAAGTAACTTTTCAAGTTGTAGAAAACTATAATTTAAGATGTCTCTCAATTACAGATATTGATGCTAAAACTTTATTTGTTCCATATACAGGTACAAATCCTCCTTTAAATAGTTGTGGTGATTTTCTGAACAAAAATGGTAGAATAGAGATTATTTGGTTTCCCTTTACAAATTATCCCTGGTTAAAAGTATGGACAGTAGAGCAAACAAAACCTTCAACTTCTAGAAAAGTAGACCAACCTAATAATTATCCTTTCTCTGATAATTTACCAGATTTTGTGGTAAAGATGATTGATATGATAATGAGTGTTGCTCCAAGTCTAACACCTGATTTCGGAAAATTAATGTACAAAATGACAAATGAAGGACTTGATGGAAAAATTTTAGGATTCCCAATTTATGATCAATCAAGAGATATTTGGGGACCATCAAAAAACACTCTTTTTTATGTTAAGGATACTACTTTAAGAGTGACTGCAAATGGATATGCAGTTTTAATGAACAAAAATAATGTGCAGCAAGCAATCTCAGATTTTGCAAAACAATTTGAAACTATGTTGGAGAAGTATAAGCAACAAGATAAGTTTCCTATTAATTCACCTCTAGAAATAAGAGTAACTGGTTTAGATAGCGGAGATAATATGCCTTCTTTTTCAAATAATCCAGCGGGAAGACCTGTCATATCAAGCTTGGCTACAGATGGAGAAACAGTTAAAAACGGATGGGATGTTGCTTTATGGTTAGATGTTTTAACTATTCCAGGAACAAACTATTCAGATGAGTTTTATACAGAATTAGAACAATGGTTCCTAGAACATTTTAAAGGCTCAAATGCAAAAGTAGTTCCTGAATGGTCTAAAGGTTGGGCCTATACCAATTCTGGAGCTTGGGCCAATACTGATTTTATGAACAAAGTTAAGTCAGGATTTACTATTTCAAGAGCTAGTGATGATAACTGGGACTGGGAAACTTCAGTTTTGGCAAAATATGATGCTCATAATATTTATCAAAGTAAACTAACAGAACAATTATTTAATAATTAATCATTTAAACACTAAAATTATGTCAAAATCAAAAACTTTCGAGAATGTTACTCCCGCTATTTGGGAATGTGTTAAAGCAACAAGTCTTAAAGAACATGGAACAGTTTATGCACCTCCAGGCGCTAATCAAGGAACAGCAACTACAAATTCAATTGTTGGAGATGTAGTCTTAAATTTTACTTTCAATCCAACAAACAATACTGTTGATTATACAATTACTAAAAAGCCTGGAATTGTATCTGAAAATCAAATTTGGAGTGGAATTTCAAGTACTATTAAAGGTTGTTCCAAGTAATTTAATTTAGTATAAAATATTTTATACTTTTGCATAGTAATGAAAATGACAAAACAACATATAGCATTAGAAAATAAATCTCAATCTCTAAGAGGTCGAGATAGTTTCCCTATGTCAAAAAATGGATGTTTTGTACTAAGTAATACAATGTTTATACGATTTTAAACTATAAATAGTAACAATAATAGCAAAGCGTCCTTCCAAAAAGGGCGCTTTTTTTTGTTTTTATAGAAATTTTTAAACAAAAAAATCAATCAATTGAATAGAAAAAAAGATCATAAATTAAATTTTTAGAAAAAAATAAAAAAATGTTTAATGCATAACCAAAATAGAATTTAAATAACCTTGAAAGTTAATCGAATGAGAGACAGTCATTTGACAAAATAGAGAGTATCCGTTGTAAACGGACAGGATTTTTACTGCCTGAATTTTATTTTAACTTACTGATAATCAATAATTTATTTTTAAAAAATATTTGGAAGTTATTTTTTTTTGACTTTATCTTTGCCATCGAAATAATGACTGAAAACAATCAGACAAAACATTTAAATAAAAATATAATGAAAGTACAATTTCAACATAAAGCACAATTAAGAAATGATCTAGTAATAACTAGACAAGATTTTCGCTCACTGCCGAGTGTGGATTACTATTGTACAATCAAGGGTGTAAATATTAGCAGGCATATATAATTATATATAGCAATTAGTATAACAGGCACCCACTAGGGTGCTTTTTTTATGCCCAAAAAATAGGAGAGTAGGGTTTATTTATCAATAACCATTAGTTATGTAAAGTGTTCAATTTTCTTACTCTCTTTTAAGATCTAATAGCTCAACTGGATAGAGTATTCGCCTACGAAGCGAAGGGTTTCAGGTTCGAATCCTGATTGGATCACAAAATAAGGTTCTATAATTCAATGGATAGAATGGCTGTCTTCTAAACAGCAGATACAAGTTCGAATCTTGTTAGAACCTCATATAAAGTTCTTTAGAAAGGGAACTGGCTCATTGTGGTAAAGGTTAACCTTCCCGACTGTCTCTCGGGAGCTACGAGTTCGATTCTCGTATGAGCCGCTAAATGGTGTTTTTAGTTTAATGGGTAAAACCTCAGAGTGTGAATCTGAAGAACAGGGTTCGAATCCCGAAAACACCCTAACACTGGGAAGATAACGATTGGTTGTTTGTCCTGCATTGGAGGCAGGAGGTTGCAGGTTCGAGCCCTGCTTCCCAGACATTTGATAATAAGAGGAGGATTGCCAGTGGCAGTAAGGTATAAAATGAATTGACAAATGATTTTCATTCTATATCTGATTCGATTCACTTAGTATAGGTTGGTACTCTATTTAAAAATAAAATTGATTTGTGATGTAATTGGTTAGCATAAGAGACTTTGACTCTCTTTGTTTAGGTTCGAGTCCTAACAAATCAACAATTGCAGGAATGGCGAAATGGTAAACGCGTCAGATTTAGAATCTGAATTTTGAGAATTTGAAATGCTTTGCATTCGTGAACACCTTTAAAAATCTATTTAAAAAAGGTGAACAATCTCTCTTTCCGTACAATGGATTAGTGGCGTACATGGTGTGCACGCCTGTCTGAAGAACAGGAGGTATTCGTTCGAGTCGAATCTAGTCCACAAGAGTAATAACAATTAAATTAATAATTATGAGACCAGACATTTTAAAAAGGTTTTTAACGAACACCGATGAGACAGGAAGATTTATTATGAAATCCCGTATAACTGGCATCACGTATTTTGTTGAGCCAATTTACAATGGCAAAACACCTGCCTGGGGCGACGTTGATCCAGCCACTAAGAAGTTAACAGGTAATTATGGCTCAAAATACACAGGTGCAGTGACTAAAAAGGAATCGCTTATTACCGAAGAAAACGGATTTAAAAATATAGGATTTTTCAAAGGTAGTCCTTTTGGAGCGATTGATGTTAGAGATAAAGAACATCAACTTAAGATGGGAATTATCGAATAAAAAAATCAATTCATCTATCAGGTTTTAAATACTTGATAGTTTAAAAAAAGAAAACATGGAATTTAGAAAATACAACTCAATAGAAAATACGTACCAAAAAACAGTTTTGGAACAAATTATCAAACACGAATTTGATGCGGTAGAATATGTCGTGCAAGAAAAAGTACACGGTGCCAACTTTGCTTTTTATACCAATGATATCCAAGTGAAAATAGCTAAACGTTCAGATTTTATTGAAGAAAACGATACGTTTTATAACGCTCATAAAGTAGCTCAAAAATACCATGCAAAAGTAAAGTCATTATTTTATGAAGTAAAAGAATTATTTCCAAATGTACAGTTTATTGCAGTCTTTGGTGAATTGTTTGGAGGTCATTACAACCATCCAGAAGTACCAACTGTTCAAGGCGCAATTAAGGTTCAAAAAGGTATTCATTACAGTCCAGAAAATGATTTTTACGCTTTTGATATTAAAGTGGACAATTCACACTATTTGAATGTTGACTTAGCTAATAAATTGTTTGAAAAAACAGACTTTTTCTATGCAAAGACCTTATTTAAAGGTAGTTTGGCTGATTGTTTGAAATACCCAAATGACTTTAATAGTTTAATTCCAGAATGGTTAGACTTACCTACTTTGGAAACCAACATTGTAGAAGGCGTGATTATTAGACCAGTTGAGGCTTTATTCTTTGGTAATGGAAGTCGTGTTTTGTTAAAAAACAAAAACGAAAAATGGGCTGAAAAAGCAAAATGTGATAAGTCTAAAAAAGATCTTGCACTAGTTGATTTCCCAATAGAGGCCAAACCCGTTTGGTCAAAGATTAAGGATTATGTAACCGTAAACCGTTTGTACAATGTATTGAGCAAAGAGGGCGAATTTTACCCAAAAATCATTGGCAAGTTAACGGGTTGGATGTCTCAAGATGTAATTAACGATTTCAAAAAAGAAAATCCTTCAGAGTTGGATACTTTGGAAAAGGAAAGTCAGAGAGCCATTAACAAACGATTAAACACAATGGTTATTAAGTTAATCAAAGAGGAATTTATGACTTTTGAAGTGTAATTTACATACTGCGTAAATTAATTGCGCAGTATGTTTTGAATCTTTGTTCAAGAAAAATAAGTTCATTGAATTATAAAATATCAAACAAGTCCTGTTGGGTGTTTCTGTATAGCACTTATGTAGTGAGGGTTACGCAAAAGGCGTGTTACAACTTACTATGCAACTTGATTTGATGGTTTTAGGTTATTTCCAAAAAATAATCACCAAGTACGCAGGTTCGAATCCTGCTATGCCGTTAAGGCGTATGGCGGAGTGGTTAAACGCGCAAGATTAGGGATCTTGTTACTATTTGAAAGCATCGGTTCGAGTCCGATATGCAATTTCCATTTGCATTAGCTCAGTTGGTTAGAGCACTACACTGTTAATGTAGCTTTTATTGAAAGAGTTGAGTCTCTCTTTAAAAAGATTCACCAAAAAGATTGAAAACGTAAGGAACTTTTCGGGTTTTATTAACAGATTCATTTTGTTTCGGCAAAATAATTCTTGACATAAAACACTCCTGAAAAAGCCTGAAAAAAGAAGCTGTTTGTAAAACTATTTCTTTGCTTTCGCATTTGATTGTTTCGACTTTGATTTAATAAAAGGAGAAATAAGATATAATGTAAAACCATTTTTATACTTCTATAAACTCACTTTTATCCGTTTTTGAAAGAGCGATAAAGGGACTTACGTTTTTTTAAAAAAGAAATTAAAAATTTAAGATATGTTGAAAAGAATTACAATAGAAACTTTCCAAGTTGGTTTGGTTTTTAAAGAGAAGAAATTGATTCGGGTTTTGACCGAAGGTACATACATTTTGTTTGGCAATAATAAAGATATTGAATACTTCTCAATGAAGGAAGCTTTCAAACCAAACCAAGATTTAGATGTATTGTTGAAAAATGAAACATTGGCTGGAATGTTACAAGTTGTTGAAGTCCCAGAATATCAAGTTGCATTAAAGTTTGTGAATAAATCGTTTAAAGAAGTATTGACAGCTGGTAAATATGCTTTTTGGAAAAATGTTGATGATATTCAGTTTTCATTTGCTAATATGACCATTCAGTTTATGCCACCAACTAACTTGGATATTATGTTGCAAAATGAAACTTTAGCAACTATGTTGGATGTAATTGAAGTAGCAGATAATGAAATTGCTTTGCAATATGTAAATGGAAATTTTAAAGAAATATACACAGCTGGTCGTTATGCGTTTTGGAAAGGAGTTTTGAATTATAAGTTTGTTACTATCGATTTGAATGATTTGAATATTTCAGAAGCAATTGATAAATCTATATTGGAATACCCAAAATTAAAAGCATTTGTGAGACGCTATGAAGTATTGAACTATGAAAAAGGTTTGTTATTTATTAATGGTGAGTTTATCAAAATAGTTGAGCCTGGTGTTTATAACTTTTGGAATAATGCAAATCGAGTAGAGATTAAAGCTGCCGATTTAAGACAACAGCAAATGGAAATTTCAGGTCAAGAATTGTTGACTAAGGATAAAGCCAATTTACGTATCAACTTTTTTGTTAAATACCAAGTAACTGACATTCAAAAAGCGTTAACAGAAAATAAAGATTACGAGAAACAATTGTACATCTTGATGCAATTGGCATTAAGAGCTTATGTTGGCGGATTTACTTTAGATGAATTGTTGACCAAAAAAGATGATATCGCTCAAGCTATTTTAGCTGAAACTAAAGTTAAAGTTGCACAATTAGGTGTAGAAGTTTTTGACGCTGGTATAAGAGATATTATTTTGCCTGGTGATATGAAAGAAATCATGAACCAAGTTTTGGTAGCTGAGAAAAAGGCGCAAGCTAATACCATTATGCGACGTGAGGAAACAGCTTCGATGAGAAGTATGTTGAATACTGCCAAATTGATGGAAGAAAACGAAATGTTGTGGAAATTGAAAGAAATGGAATATGTTGAAAAAATCGCTGATCGTATTGGTGAAATTACCATTTCAGGAAGTGGAAACATTATTGGACAGTTGAAAGAAATTTTCGTCAAATAACTATGAAATAAAGAGCTATGCTAGATAGCTCTTTATTATTTTTTACGAATATTAAACTTTTAATATTCCTCTAAAGCCTCTTGCTGCATAATAAGATTCTGCTCCATTATGATATACAAAGACCGCATCATATCTTCGATCACAAAACAAAGCACCTCCTAATTTTCGAATGCTTTCAGGTGTTTGAATCCAACTAGAAGTTTTTAAATCGAACTTGCCTAATTGCTGTAATTCACGATATTGGGTTTCGGTTAATACATCAATTCCTATTTCATCTGCTAAAGCTTCGACACTATTTTGTGGTTTATGTTCTTTTCTTGACTCTAAGGCCGAATGGTCGTAGCAAAGACTTCTTCTTCCTTTAGGACTTTCTACAGAACAATCACAAAAAATGTATTGATTAGTTTCAATGTCAAATCCAATTACATCAGGTTCGCCTCCAGTTTCTTCCATTAAATTTAAGGACCAAAGCTTTTCAGGATTTGCATTTAGTTTTTTTAGAATTTCATTCCATTGTAAATTTTTGTGGCGTGTAGTGTTGTCCTCAAATCTTCTTTCTAAAATACTTAAGATATTTTGTTCTTGAGAAACAGATAATGCTTTATTCATCAGTAAATTAAGTATATAATAAAAATTATTGATTTAATTTAAAAGTAACATTTATTTTAGTATTAAGTAATTTAGAAATTGGACAATTAGTTTCAGCATCTCGAACTAATTCTTCAAATTTAGAATTATCAATATCTGGAACTTTAGCTGTTAAATTCAAATTTGAAGCTACAATACTTCCATCTTCAAAAACTATCTCACAATCCGTTTTTAATTCTTCAGCAGTAAAACCAGCGGCTTGCAAATTAAAAGCCAATTTCATAGTAAAACAACCTGAATGTGCAGCACCAATTAGTTCTTCAGGATTAGTACCAACTCCTTCCTCAAATCTTGAACTAAAGGAGTATTGTGTATTATTTAAGACTGTGCTTTGTGTGGTTAAGTGACCTTTCCCATCTTTTCCTGAGCCATTCCAAACGGCTGTTGCTTTTCTTTTCATGTGTTTATTTTTAGTAGTTTTTATTGAAATCTAAATTTACGAAATTTGTCCAAGCAAAATATATAAAAAAAGACCTCATTGAGGTCTTTAAATATTATAATAGTTGCAGATTAATATTTCCCGCTTAGCAATTCACCTCCAATAGGTGCTTTAGCTTCGATTCCTAATTTTTTCATCATTTCGTATGTTGTACAAACTGCAGCTGAAGTTACTGGAATACCAATTTCTTTCTGAATTAAATCAATCGCTTCCAATGAAGGCATTTGCACACATGCCGAAGCTACTAAAACATCAACTCCAGTTAAATCTAGTCTTTTATAAATTTCCAGTAAACTCATTGGGTCTTGAGCGGCTACTTCTAAATTATCAGGGATTTCCAATGCAATTGAATCAACTACTTCAAATCCTTGATGTTCAATATAATCCACAACTAAATCAGTCAACGGACGCATATATGGAGTGATAACCGCCACTTTTTTAGCCTCTAAAACTTTCAATCCATTAATCAAAGCTCCAGCCGAAGTTACAATAGGAGTAGGGAAGTCGTTTGCAACAGTTTCTTGATGTAAATTCACTTCCGAGACACAATGATAACCACGTCCCATACTCATAATCGCTACTAAACATGCATAACCCATAACATCTACATGCGCATCTGAAAGTTCTTGCGCACATTTTAAACTCATGGCATCCATTGCTTCCAATTCTTCTTTGGTTACTTTTTTCATTCGCATTCTACTACTATGAAATGTAAAACGCTCCAGCAAAATAGTCTCGCGTGAACGGAAAACAGCTGGAATTTCGGTTTCCATGGTAACATTTGAAGAAGGAACTATTTGTCCTATTCTATATTTTTTCATTTTATTTTTTTGCAATTAGTATTAAATCTGTTGTTTCAGTTCCATTATGCTCTGGGAACTTTTTGTGCTGTAAAGCTATTATTGAAAAACCATTTTGAATCAAAGATTCCGTTAAATAATCTTCTTGGTGATAATGAATAAAAATTTCGTCACCAGTACTTCCTTTTTTTAATCCTGATTTGCTGTAGTCATCTTCCATTGTACTTAAATATAAAATACCATTAGAATTTAGACATGCTGAAGCGTCTTTAATCAATTGTATAGCATCTTCTTTTGAGAGATAAGGCAATCCAAAGCCACACATAATGCCGTCAAAAGTCTTATTCATTTTTAAAAAATCACGACAGTCTAATAACTGAAAAGTCGCTGACGGGTTGTTCTTTTGGGCTAATTCAATCATGTTCGGTGCCAAATCTATTCCTAAAACCTCAAAATCGGGACGTTTCTGTAAAAGATATTTAGTTATATTTCCAGGACCACAAGCAAGTTCTAAAACTGATGGATTTTCTTTTTGAATTGAATCACAAAATAAGTCAAAAGTATCGTTGTACAAATCAAAATCCATGAATCTATCTTGGTAAAGACTTGCACATTTATCGAAAACTTCGACCGCTTTTTGTGTCTTATTCACTTTAAGAATTATTATATTTCCTTGATAGTGTTGACAATAGTTCCGATGCCTTCTACTGTAGCCTCAACTACATCACCATCATACATCCATTCTTGAGGATCACGACCAGCACCAACACCAGCTGGTGTTCCTGTCGCAATGATATCCCCTGGTTCCAAAGTGAAAACGATACTCAAATCTTCAATCAAATCATTGATATTAAAGAGCATGAACTTGGTATTCGAATTTTGTTTTTCAATACCATTCACTTTCAACGATAAATTCAAATTATGAGGATTTTCAATTTCATCTTTAGTAACTAAAATTGGTCCCATAGGAGCGAAAGTATCTTGACCTTTAGAAACAATCCATTGACCTTCACGACGACAATCGCGTGCAGAAATGTCATTAATTACAGTATAACCAAAAACATAATCTAATGCATCTTGTTTAGTTACATATTTTCCTTTTTTACTAATAACAACTGCTAATTCACATTCCCAATCTAGTTGTGAAGTCAATTTTGTGTTTTTAATGATATTTGTATTTGTTGCCGTAACCGTTGTTGGTGGTTTCGAGAAAATGATTGGTTTTGTTGGTAATTTCCCAGTTGTGTCTAATGTTCTCGCACTTTCTGCAACATGTTCTGTGTAATTTAATCCAATTCCAATGATATTTTTTCTAGGCTTTGGTATTGGTGCCAAAAAAGTCACTTCATTTATATCATAAGCAATTTCATCAAATTGTTTTTCACTTGTATCAGCAATTAAATCATTAATTTCAGCAATAACGTCAAAGCCCATGTCGATTAGTTCCAACATAGTTTTTGGCAATGGAAAGTTGGAAACATCTCCAAAATCTTCCATGTCAATTACTTGGTTGTTGTGAATAAAGCCTAATCTTGGTTCTGAACCTTCAATTGAATAAGTAAGTAATTTCATTATATTATAAGTATGTTTTATTCTAAAATTTGATTTCCATTATTGTCTGAATACACTCTTTCCTGATACAATCCTAATCCTTCGATTACAGGTAAATCATTAAAAGAAAACAAGCAAGCGTCTTCGGTATTTGAAGCATTATGATGCTCATGCCAAGCCCATGATGGTACACAAAAAATGTCTCTTTCTTTCCAATCAAATCGTTTTCCGTTAATTATGGAATAACCACTTCCTTTTGCACATTGATATACAAAAGAACCAGTATGTTTATGTGCTTTACCTTTAAAACCAGCAGGTAACAACTGCATTGAAGCACCCATGGTTTGCATTACATGACCACCTGTCAACGGGTTTGAATACTGCATGATAATTCCGTCGAAAGTCGAACCTTCATTAACCTTAGTAGCTTCTAATAAAGCTGGATACACTTGCTTCCAAGAATACTTGAATAATGGAGAATAGGGCTTATCCCAAACTTTATCTGCTGGAATAATCCCAGCACCACCATACGATAATGGCAAATAATTAGTTGGTGCTTGCAAGGGTTGTTTTCCATCATAAACGGCATAATCATTCGCTTCTAAAGCATTTACTAATGGAATATCTAAGCCATCTTGCCAAACACAAGTTTTACCATTTTCTGCAACACCATGTTCGTGCCAAGCAGAATTTGGTGTAATTACAAAATCGTTTACTTCAAAAGTTACTTTATTTCCATCCACAACAGTATAACCACCTTCACCTTCCATAATGAAACGTAGGGCAGAAGCTCTATGACGATGTGCTGATGTACTTTCGCCAGGACGTGTTACCTGAATTCCAGTATACAACCACCCAACTGCAGCAGAAACATCTTTACGCTTATCATTTACTAAATACACTACACGTCTTCCGGCTTGTTCAGGAGTAACCAAATCAGATGATTTTAAGACCAATTCTCTTAAGTTTTCATACTTCCAGAGCATAGGAACCGAAGAAGTTCTTGGTTCCCAAGGTTCAATATCGTTAGCTACTGTCCATAATGCACCAGCTCCTAAACCTTCTAATTCTTTATAATAAGCTTCCAGTTCTGGAGTATCTTGCACTCGTGCACGACCAATTACGTCGTCGCTATATTTATTTTCCATATCTATTTTTCAAAACATTAGTCGTAAAATTACGATTTATCTTCTAACTTTTTAGGTGATTATTCTTTATTTGATTTGATTCTGAGTGCTAAAAAAACGGGATACGAAAGTAAAGTGATGGTACCAATGATAAGAAAACTTTTACTATCGCTGTAAGCAAAACCTATAAACAAAGCAAGGGAAAATAAGATCATCAATATTGATGTATATGGATAACCCCAAGATTTATATGGCCTTTCTAAATTAGGTTCAGAAAAACGCAATTTTATCAACGAAATATAAGTCAATCCCCAAACAGTGATGGCCATAAAAGTTGATAATGAAAACAAAATTTCGAAGGTACCGATGCAAATTAGACCAAAAGCAAATAGTGAAGAAACTAGCAACGTAACTATTGGAGTTCCACTATCATTGATTAAAGTTCCTTTTTGAATAAAAAAACCATCTCGACTCATTCCATACAAAATTCGTGAAGGCATCATCATATAAGCATTTAGAATACTGATAATAGAAAAAACAGCAATAACAGTAACCACTAAAGAGCCTTTTTCTCCAAAAACAACTTTAGCAACATCTGAAGCCGCTAAAGGTGAATTAGCAATGTTAGATATTGGTAAGACATCCAAAAATGCCATATTGATAATTATATATATAGTAATCACAACAAACGCACCTAAATACATTGATTTCGGGATATTTTTACCTGGATTTTCATCTTCTTCAGCAAAAAAAGAGGCTGCATTCCAACCATCATAAGTTCCCAAAACCAGTTGTAACGATTTAAAAAAAGAAATAATAACACTAGCTTCTAATAGTCCAGATGTTTTTTTTATTGGTTCAATTTTAATACCTGTATAAGTAAAGCAAGCAATAATTAATATGACAAACAATATCACTTTGATAATACTAGAGATTTGTTGTACAATGCTTCCGTTTTTAATTCCGGTCGAATGAAGCAGTGTAAAACCTACTAGGAATGCAATCGCAATAACAGTTGTCCTGTTTTGCCATTCCGGAATGAGAATTACGATATACTCACTAATAACAATACAAAAAAATGCAGGCGCAATTGCATTGGAAAAATAGTCAAACCAACCCGTTATAAATCCAGCATAATTACCAAAAGCACGCTTCACATAATTATAAGAACCACCAGCTTTGGGCAACATTGTGGCTAATTCTGCATAAGTTCCAATGCCAATCAAAACGTAAATACCACCCAATAACCAGCAAGTAATGATGAGCCAATAGTCATTTAACATTCCAGCAATTGTTCCTGGAGTTCTTAATATACCTACACCTATTGTTCCACCAATTAGAATAGCAATTCCGAAACTAACACCAAGTATTTTTTTTAGTTGATTTGGGGAATTGTTCTCCATAAGTGTGTTTCGGTTTAATTTTTATTAAACTCTTCGTGATTATCAATAAATGTTATTTTTCGTGTTGGAGCAATATTTACTCTTAAATCGAAAATATCAAAACGGTTGTAATGTCCTAAAATGTCGTGCATTTGTTTCGGTTGGATGCATTTTGCCAAATCAATATCGGCGTACACAATTCCTTCGTCGTCAATCAAAGGCTCACCGATTACAGCACCATTTGGCCCAATAAAACCTGAAAACGCAGAATTTTTACGTGTTAGTAATTCTTCAATATTAGGAACATCATCTTTCAATGCATCCATAATTTCTTTTGAAATGGTCGAACAAGAAACAATAGTAAATAATTTACCTTCAAAAGAATGCGCAGCAGCACGGATCTTAATGGCTTCCGCCATATTGTAATCTGGTGGTGCAACTGGTAGGGAAATGTAATTCGCTATGTGTATCAATTCACCTTGAGAAAGCAATGTAAAACGTGCTAATGTATTGGTGTTTTCACCACAAGCCAACGTTCCAATTGGACCAATTTCGGTATCATATACTTTTAAAGAAGAACCGTCACCCGAAGTCCAGGTTAGTTTTTCTGCCCATGTAGGAACCAATTTACGGTGTATTCCAATTAAATTTCCGTTGTTGTCAATGATTAAATTGGTATTGTAAATTTCACCGTAACTATTGCCACGTTCATTAACTCCAATGACAATGTGAATATCGTTGTCTTTGGCTGCCTGATACAATCCTAACATGTCGGCATCTTCAGTGGTTACGGAACTTTTATACAATTCTTCGTACCATTTGCTTCCCTGAACCGGTGTCATGACCCAATTCCAATATGGATAACCAGCAACGAAAACTTCCGGAAAAGCAATAAGTTTAGCACCATTAGCCGCAGCTTCCTGAACAAAGGTAATGGCCTTGTCAATTGTTTTTTCAACATTTAAAAAAACGGGCGACGTTTGAACAGTTGCGGCTTTAAATTTTTTAAATTCCATTGGGTTTTATTAAGACATTAAATAGAAAGCAATTTTGTTTCGGGTTTCATCGTTGAATGGTTCCGATTTAATCGTTTTTCGATCGGGTTCAATGGTTACATTTACCAGAGTAACTTCTCCTTCCAAAATAGTTTCGTTATCCTGATTTTTAAATAGAAAGCCACAAAGCAGGGAAGAAGAACGCAATTCCTTAACCCATAATTCCTTCGTTAACGTTTCACCAAGTCTGGCCGCTTTTTTAAATTGAACTTTTAAATCAACAGTTGGAATACCATTCGATTCATGCATTTTATGAAATGGGCGGTGCAAAGCTTCTTCAAACCAATCTTCCACTAAAGCATTTAGCATTTCTAAAAATCTTGGATAGAACACAATTCCTGCAAAATCAATATGTTGGAATCGTACTTTTTCTTGTTTAATGAAATAATTCATAGTATATATTTTTTAAAATTGATTGGCAGATGCTTTCTTCCAAAAGTACAAATATTCTTTGGGAACTGTACTTTCGTTTAGTAAACAACCTGTTACAATTTCAGGATACATTTCATAATAGGTTTCAATTTTGGTACTTCCTGTTCGAGCACTAATAACAGTTCTGTCTACTTCATCTGGATGGCGTAATCCTGCTGAAGCCATCAACTCCATAGCGCTTTTAACGGTTTCATGTTGAAAGCGAGCTACACGAATACTTTTCTCTTCCGGAACTAAACCTTTTGTTAAACTAGGATCTTGTGTTGCAATACCTGTTGGACAAGTATTTTTATGACATTCTAATGCCTGGATACAGCCTAATGCAAACATCATTCCGCGAGCAGAATTGCAAACATCAGCACCAATTGATAAACATTTAATTATATCGAAGCCAGTAATTACTTTTCCGCTAGCTATAATCTTGATTTCATCTTTAATACCAAACCCATTCAAACAATCGTAAACAAAGGCTAATGCTTCACGCAACGGCATGCCCACATGATCGGAATATTCCTGTGGTGCTGCTCCAGTTCCGCCTTCACCACCATCAACGGTAATGAAATCAAAATACGTTTTTGTTTCCACCATTGCTTTACAAATGGATATAAACTCTGATTTGTTTCCTATACAAAGTTTCATTCCTATAGGTTTTCCTCCAGAACCCTGACGTAATAATTTTATGAATTCCATTAATTCCAGTGGAGTAGAGAAAGCCGAATGACGGGGTGGCGAAATAATGTCATTTCCCTTATTAACCAAACGAATGGTTGCAATTTCATCAGTAACTTTTTCTTTTGGTAAAATTCCACCATGACCTGGTTTTGCACCTTGGGAGAATTTCAACTCAATCATTTTTACATTATCTAAAGTGGCGCGTTTTGTATATTCATCATATGAAAACTTACCTTCTTTATCGCGACAACTAAAATAACCTGTTCCGATATTCCAAACAACATCACCACCTTGTAAATGATAAGGAGAAAGACCTCCTTCACCAGTATTATGATAAAAACCACCTTCTTTTGCACCATTGTTCAAGGCTATTATGGCATTCTTACTTAAAGAACCATAACTCATTGCACTTATATTGAACAAACTCGCCATATAGGGTTTTTCACATTGCGAAGAGCCTATCTTTACTTTTGGATTGGCGTCTATTTCTGCAAATGGTATAGCTTTAATACTATGATTGATCCATTTGTAACCAGTTTCATAAAGATTCAATTGAGTTCCAAAAGGCATCGTATCAATTTCTTTCTTACTTCTTTGATAAACAATACTTCTTTGCAAACGATTAAATGGCTTTCCATCTGTATCGGTTTCTATAAAGTATTGACGCATTTCTGGACCAATTGATTCTAACAAATAACGCATTCTTCCAAGTAATGGAAAATTACGGCGAATCGTTTGCTTGGCTTGATACATATCGTAAATGCCCATGATTACTAAAGGGACAAATGTTAGAAGTAATAAGCTAAACTTCCAGTTTACAAAAATTAGCATTGCCGTTAAAGACAAGATTGTAAAACTTATTACTAAAAATGCTTTTCTCATAACTATTGTTTTAATTTAAATCGTTGAATTTTTCCCGTTTCCGTTTTAGGCAAAACATCGATAAAATTTATTATTCTTGGATATTTATATGGTGCAGCTACTTCCTTGAACCATTGCTGAATAGATTTTGCTAATTCATCTGTTGCTTTATCTTTTTCTTTCAAAACAATGTGAGCGCACACCAGCATCCCACGCTCTTCATCAGGCAATCCAACAACTGCACATTCTTGAACTTCTTCATGTGTTAAAAGTACACTTTCTACTTCAATTGCTGCAATATTATACCCAGATGAAATAATCATATCATCACCACGAGCAACAAACCAAAAGTAACCTTCTTCATCTTGACGAAAAATATCACCAGTTAGGTTCCAGCCGTTTTCTACATATTCACGTTGTTTTTCTTCTCGATTAAGATATTTACATCCAGTAATCCCTCTAACGGCTAATCGTCCGGATTCATTTCTTGGAACTTCATTACCTTGAGTATCGATAATTTTAGCTTCGTATCCTGTTATGGCAACTCCTGTTGAACCAGGTTTCATATTCGATTCATTGGAAGAAATAAAAATATGAAGCATTTCGGTAGCGCCGATGCCATCAATAATTTTTAATCCTGTAGTATGATACCAGTCTTCCCAAACCTTTAATGGCAAGGTTTCTCCAGCTGACACACATTTGCGTAAACTTGAAATATCAAAATCATTTGCTTTAGAAGTTAAAACTCTCCAAGCTGTTGGTGCTGTAAAACAAGTTGTTACTTTATAATCTTGAATTGCCTGTAACAGTAAATCCGGAGTTGGTTTTTCAATTAAAAAAGTTGAAGCTCCAAAATACATAGGAAACAATACTAAACCACCCAAACCAAAAGTAAACCCTAGAGGTGGACTTCCTGTAAAAATATCATTTGGAGTAGGTTGTAACGAATATTGTGGAAAAGCTTCGCAAATATTCAACACATCTTTATGAAAATGTGCTGTCATTTTTGGCAATCCTGTTGTTCCGGAAGTAAAGCCAATTAAAGCAATACTATCGGATTTTGTATGATAATTGGAGTAGGATTTTGGTTTGTTTTGCATCAAATCTTCCAACTCTGCATTTTTGTAATAACAGGTTTTCTTTAAAAATGGAGATTTTACCAATTCCATTTCTTCTGCTAAAGAACTGTCACATAAAACATGAGAGATTTTCGCACAGTCGATAATGGTTGTCAGTTCTTTGGAACGTAGTAAAGGCATAGTAGCCACCACAATTCCGCCAGCTTTTAGGATCGCATACCAACAAGCAACCATCATAGGATTGTTTGCTGAACGAATTAAAACGCGATTTCCTGATTTTAGTCCTAAATCTTCCGTCAAAACATGAGCAATCTGATTCGCTTTCTCAAACAAATCATTATAGGTCCAGCGTTCTTCAAAAGTCTGAATACAAACCGCGTCGCCGTGACCATTTTGAATATGATAATCCAACAAGCGCTCCACGCAGTTAAGCATTTCCGGGCGGTTGAATTGTGGTAAATCCAAAAAAGCATAATCCGGTTGTAAAGCCAGATTTGGTAAACTATTGTGAGCGAAATTATCTTCGTAATGTTTCATTGTTGCTAAGTTGAAATCTTCTAAACTATGCTTTTTTATGACTCTCCGGTTTTAAAGCTTTTTTCATGCCTTCAACCATTTTGCGTTCTGATGCTTGTAACGGGTACAAATGCGTGGTTCCAGCCATATATTGTTGTGGAATATCTGTAGGTCTGAAATTCTCGTAGGCTTGCGCATTTCTAACAAAATAAGGATCCAGTAACAATGGTCTTCCTAAAGAAACCAAATCGGCGCGTCCGTTTAATAAGATGGTATTGATTTGGTCAATATCCTGAATGTAGCCGGCTGTTATTGTTGGAATATGAACCGTATTTCTCACCATGTCGGAGAACGGCGTTTGCCACATTCTTCCTGTTTGTGGTTTTTGATTTGCTACGGTATTTCCGGTTGAAACGCTAATAATGTCTGCTCCAGCTGCTTTGAATGCTTCGGAAATTGCGATAACATCTTCTTCTGAAATTCCGTTTTCTGCCCAATCTGAGGCGGAGATTCGAACGGACATCGGTTTGTTTTGCGGAAGGGCTTCTCGCATTGCCGAAAATACGCGAATTGGGAATTTTAAACGGTTTTCTACACTTCCACCAAATTCATCGGTTCTAATATTGGTTAACGGAGAAAGGAAAGAAGCTAATAAAAAGCCATGGTGGGCTTGTAACTCAATCATGTCGAAACCGGCTGCATCTGCATTTTTGGTTGCCTGAACGAATTCAGAAATAATCTGATTCATATCGTCCAAAGTCATTTCTTTTGGAGTTGCCAGTTTTTCGTTGAATGGAATAGGAGAGGCGGAAAGCAATTGCCAAGGATTCCCAATCGGCTCTGAACCACCTTCCCAAGGTTTGTTTGTAGCTCCTTTTCTTCCGGAATGTCCTAATTGAATTCCTATTTTGGTTTGTGTATTTTGATGGATAAAATCAGTAATTCGTTTCCAGCTAACTATCTGTTCTTGTGAATATAAACCTGCACAACTTGGAGTAATTCTTCCAGTCTCAGATATTGCAGTCATCTCGGTAATTATTAATCCAACACCGCCAATGGCTCGGCTGGTATAATGTTGAAAATGCCAATCGTTCACAATACCATTTTCAGCGGAATATTGTCCCATTGGTGACATTACAATTCGGTTTTGCAGTGTCATTTCTCTTAGTTGGAAAGGGGTAAAAGCTGCAGGAGTTTTAGCATCAATACCAATTTTCGCATTGAATTCCGACAATACTTTTGCAGGATAGGAAGTATCGCGAATCGCTAAATTTTCAAAGGTAACTTTCTTAGAACGAGTCATCACCCCAAAAGCAAATTGCTGAAAATCGTGCTGAACGTGACGATCCATATGTTCAAACCAATCTAAGGAAACGTTAGCGGCGTGCTGAATCATTTCCACACGGTTTCTTCGGGATTGCTCGTATTGTTCAAAAGCGGCTGAAACGTTATTTTGATTCGCCACCACAGCATCTGATAATGCAATTGCACATTCCATCGCTAATTTAGTTCCAGAACCAATTGAATAATGCGCTGTAGCTTTTGAGTCGCCTAACAAAACAATATTGTCTTTCGACCATTTTTCGTTGGTAACATGTGGAAACTGGCGCCAATGTGATTTATTGGTAATTAACGGATGTCCGTCCAATTCTTCTTTAAATATTTGGGCGATTTTTTCAATGGTATCTTGTTCGTTGGTTACTTCAAAACTAGCTTTTTCCCATGTTTCGTTCGAACATTCGAAAATCCAGGTACTCATTCCTGCTTCGTATTGATAGGTGTGCGCTACAAAAGTTCCGAATTCTGTTGTTCTGAAGAAATAGGTAAATGCGTCCAGTGGTTTCGTTGAACCCAACCAAACAAAACGGTTTTTCTGAAGTGCAACTTTAGTGCCGAAATCTGCAGCAAATTGCGTTCGGATAGCACTTCCGATTCCGTCTGAAGCTACAATAATATCGCTGTCTTTAAATTGTGACAAATCAGTAACATCGGCTTCAAAATGAAGATTTACACCTTCTTCCGTACAACGTTGCTGTAACAACTGTAATAAAGTTTTACGGGAACAACCGCAGAATCCGTTACCGAAAACACTAACGTTTTCGCCGTCGCGAGCCACTACAATATCGTCCCAATAGGCGAACTTGCTTCTGATTAATTCGTACGATTCGGTGTCGCGAGTAAGGAATTCTCCTAAAGTTTCATCGGAAAACACTACACCAAAACCGAAACTGTCATCGGCTTTATTGCGTTCGTAAACATCAATTTGACAGTTAGGAATTGCTTTTTTGGTTAATATGGAAAAGTAGAGACCTCCTGGGCCGCCACCGATTACTGTTATTTTCATTTTTTAAAAGAACGCAGATCTTACAGAGTCACAGATGTGAAACGCGGATGCCACGAATTTTTATTATTTGTTCATAAAATCAAAGGAACCTTTTCTAAGGTTGATTCCGTATTCTAAATAAGTTTTCAAACAAGCTAAAAAGTTTGACCAGCCAAACGAATTGCCTGATAACCATTTTAAACCGGTTTCGTCGTTTTCCATGTCTTTTTCGGAAATGGAAACTAAGGTTGAATTGTTTAAACTTTCTGACAAAGTGATTTCCACCAATAATTCTTTACCTGAGTTCTCCCAGTAATAGGAGATGTAGTTGTCTTTTTCAATTTTCCCCACGCGAACAGGACATTCGAAATCGAATTCTGGGAACTTCCATATTAGATTTTTACCTTCTTCCATTCGTCCGGTGCTTTCTGAAATGAAATAATGGGTCATTTTTTCAGGTTTGACAATCGCTTCAAATACCTCGTTCATTGGTTTTTGAATTTGCATTGCTACATTGATTTCTAATTTTTGCTGACTCATGATTATCCTCTTTTTATGGAAAATATTTCTCCTAATTTTGAATAATTTGATCCTGCCAAACGCGCTACAGGTTTGAAGGTTTCAAGGTTAATTCGGTCGTTTTCCATCAGAATAGAATCGTCAATATGCATGGCCAGAATTTTTCCGATTACGACTACAGCGCCACCATTTTTATGATCTTCCAGAAAATAATAATGTACCATTTCGCATTCAAAATGCACCAAACTTTCCTTAACTCTTTTAGGTTTTACGTAGATTGAATCAATAGGAGTGAGCCCGGCAAGTTCAAATTCATCGATATTTGGGTCAACTTGCTGTGCAGTTATATTCATTTTTTCAACGACATCTTCGGTTACCAGATTAACAACAAATTGGTTGTTGTTTAGTACATTGTTAAGTGTGTCTTTGTTTTTATCACCTGTTCGCACAGTTGAGAACATAACATGCGGTGGATCTTCACCTACAGCATTAAAAAAAGAAAATGGCGCCAGATTATTTACATCATTACCATCAACAGTAGAAATCCATCCAATCGGTCTTGGAATTACAGTTCCGGTTAGTAGTTTATACAAGGTTGAAGCATCCGTATTTTTGGTATCGAATTGCATTGTTTTGTTTAGTTGGTTTTCTACAAATTAACTAAAAAAATATCCAATTTGAAATAGATATATGTTGAAGTTCTTTTTAAATTTACCGAATATCAAAAACATTTACCATGAGTTACTATAGAATTGAAAATCTAGAGCATTATTTTAAAATGTATAAGAAGTCAGTACGAGAACCCCGTAAATTTTGGGACAAAGTGGCTGATGAAAACTTTACATGGTATCAAAAATGGGACAAAGTTTTTGATTTTGATATGCAAGAAGCTCAATTTAAGTGGTTTTTAGATGCCAAAGTAAATATTACTAAAAATTGCATTGACCGTCATTTAGCTCGAAAAGGAGAAAAAACAGCGATAATTTTTGAACCTAATAATCCTGATGAAGAAGCTCTACATATAACATATAATGAATTATATAAAAGAGTTTCTAAAATGGCTAATGTACTACGCGATCAAGGGATTAAAAAAGGAGATAGAGTTTGTATCTATCTACCTATGATACCTGAATTAGCTGTTGCAGTTTTAGCTTGCGCTAGAATTGGTGCAATACACTCTGTAATTTTTGCTGGATTTTCAGCATCAGCGGTAACAGCTAGAATAAATGATTGTGAATGTAAAATGGTTATAACTTCAGATGGAGGATATAGAGGAAATAAGACTATAAACCTTAAATCAATTGTTGATGAAGCATTAGATAAATGTCCTTCAGTTGATAAAGTTTTAGTTGTTAAAAGAACAAATGAGGAAGTCGAAATGAAACCTGGTAGAGACATTTGGTTACAACCATTATTAAATGAAGCTCTAGATACTAATATTGCGGAAATCATGGATTCTGAAGATCCTTTATTTATTTTATATACTTCAGGATCGACTGGTAAACCTAAGGGAATGCTACATACTACGGCTGGTTATATGGTATATACGGGCTATACTTTTAAAAATGTTTTTAACTACGAAGAAAATGATGTTTTTTGGTGTACGGCTGATATAGGTTGGATTACGGGTCACTCTTATATTTTATACGGACCATTATTGAATGGTGCTACTACTGTAATTTTTGAAGGAATTCCATCATATCCAGATTTTAGTCGTTTTTGGGAAGTAATAGAAAAACATAAAGTAACTCAGTTTTACACAGCGCCAACAGCCATTAGATCTTTAGCAAAAGAAAGTATTGATTATGTTCAAAAATTCCCAATGAAATCATTGAAAGTAATTGGATCGGTTGGAGAACCAATTAACGATGAAGCATGGCATTGGTATAATGATCATGTAGGAGGGAAGCGATGTCCATTAGTAGATACTTGGTGGCAAACTGAAACTGGAGGAATTATGTTATCACCTATTCCTTTTGTAACACCTACAAAACCTACATATGCGACCTTACCATTACCAGGAATTCAACCTGTTTTGATGGATGAATTGAGAAATGAAATTGAAGGTAATCAAGTTGTGGGAAGTTTATGCATTAAGTTTCCATGGCCAAGTATTGCAAGGACTATTTGGGGAGATCATCAACGTTATAAAGAAACTTACTTCTCAGCTTATCCTGGTAAATACTTTACAGGTGATGGAGCATTAAGAGATGAAGTAGGTTACTACAGAATTACTGGTAGGGTAGATGATGTAATAATTGTTTCGGGACATAATTTAGGTACAGCTCCTATTGAAGATTCGATTAACGAACATCCAGCAATTGCAGAAAGCGCCATTGTAGGATTTCCTCATGATATAAAAGGTAATGCTCTTTATGGTTTTATTATCCTAAAAGAAACAGGAGAAACTAGAGACCGTGATAACTTATCAAAAGAAATTAATCAGATTATTACAGATCAAATAGGACCAATTGCAAAATTAGATAAAATTCAATTTGTAAGTGGTTTGCCTAAAACGCGTTCTGGTAAAATTATGCGAAGAATACTTCGTAAAATAGCAGAAGGAGATTTTTCTAATTTTGGTGATACATCAACACTTTTAAATCCTGAAGTAATTGATGAAATTAAAGACAATAGAATTTAATAAAAAAGCCCTTTTGAAGGGCTTTTTTATTCTATATTAAGACGAGATTTAAGCTTTAAAAAAAGTAATGCAATTGTAAAGGCATCATCAGCATTTGAGTTCTTATCAGCTTGAGTTATTTTATAATTTGATACAATCTCATTTAAAGATATTGGCTTATCTTCATGAATGTCAAAGAATTTTTTATGCATAATCTCAATATCCAATGCTTCATTTTTCAATCGGCCACAATTAATTTTACTTAAAGATTCATTAATCATTTCAACATCTAAATAAATGCGATGTCCAATTAAAGTTGCATTTCCAATGTATTCTATAAATTTTTGAATAGCATCAGCTTCAGTTTCAAAATCATTCATCGAAAACTCTAAATGATCATTGACTATAATATTTTGATCTACAATTCCTATAGCTGCAAAAGATAGTATTACATTTTTCTTAGGATTTGTTCCTGATGTCTCTAAAGTTAGAGCTACATATCTTTTTGATTTTTCTTCAAATAATGAAATGTATTCTTTCCAAAAATCAGGATAGTCTTTACCAATATGTTTTAACCAATCAAGCATTGTTTATGAAAATTGTGTTAACTGAAAACGATCTTTAATAATTTCTTCTAAATTATCCATGGCGTGTAGAGCTTGTTTTAGCTTTTCTTTATCAGATTTTGATAGTTCATCTATGTCTATAAAACTTCCGTCACTATCATTTTTTAAACCTTCAATAGTTCTAATTCTTGATAAGAATAAAAACGATTCAGCACATTCAAGATAAATTTCTGCATGTGCTTCATCTGTAATGGCTAGTTGTTTAAATCTTAGGTATGTATTATTTATACCTTTTATTCCCATATTCATTACAAACAATCTTGCACCATCAATTAAAGGCATAAGAGCTTTTGTTTTTATGTTAAATTTACCCTTATGTTCACCTTCTTCTTCTAAATTAAATTTTTTGAAAAAGTTTAAAGGAGCTGGTTTTTTTAAAGCATCATTTCCTAAATAATCATAGAAAAGAACACTGTTTTTAGCATTTTTAAAGATATTTTCTGTAATTTCAGTTTCTATTTTTGGATCACCAAAAGCCAATTCATAGTCAAAATAAATAGTGAAAATTTCATTTGATGTTTCGCCAGGTGTATTGATCCAACTATTATATTGTTTAATCCATTCAGATAATGATTTACATAAATTAGGATTACTAGCTACATGACCATAAGCACTATGTTTGTATCCAGCTTGTTCAAGCATAGTTGAAGATTTTTTAGCTAATTGCACAAAATAATCTTTTACATCTCTATATTTTTCAGCTTCAACATCCTGGAAAACTAGAATACTATTATGATCTGTATATAATAATTGTTCCTTTCTTCCTTCACTTCCAGTACTTAAAAAAGCAAATGGGACAGGAGGGGAGCCTAATTCTAAAATAGCGATTTCAACACTTCTTCTGACAATTGATAAAATAACTTCACCAGCAATGGCATTAATATGGTTAAGAGGAATGTTTTTAGATATAGAAGTGTTTATAATTTCATCTAAATTTTGCCTTACATTTTTTAATTCATTACCCGAAATAGCTCTTTTGATTTCTTTTAAAAGCACACCAGGATTATTGGCCTGTGCGTTAATTAAATCTTTTTGAGATATAATTCCTTTTACAAGAGTTGAAGTAGTTCCATCTTCTGTAACACATAAATGATTCAAATTATGAGTAATCATAACCAGTTGCGCTTCTGCAAGAGAAATATTTTCAGGTACAGTAAGTACTGGGAAACTCATTATATTTTCAATATTTGATTGAATACCATGCTTTCCAGTTGCTACTTTCATTCTAAAATCTGCATCAGTTACAATACCTTTAACTAAATCATTTTCAACGATTAAAGCACTTTCTAGTAAATTATCACTCATTAAAATAGCAACTTCCTTTATAGAAGTTTGGGCATTAACTTTTAAAGGGCTTTTATTATAAGAAAGTGTTTGAAAAAAAGAAACATCAGCTTGATTTTCATTCGGATTTGAATAGGAAACTATTCTGTTGGTGTTCTCTTTATCATTACGAGAGTTAGTTGCGAAACTTTCCAATAAAAAATTTAAAACATCTTGATTTTGAGATACAAAAGGTTTAAAAGAATCTATAGGAATCGCGTATATGATACTTTCTTCACGAGCTTTTGCAGTCATTTGATAATTATTTTTGGAGAAAAACGGACGTAAACCAAAAATATCTCCTGAATAACATTTATTTAGTAAAGCTTCTTCAGCATCTGAAATAACCGTAAGATGAACAACACCTTGATTAACTACATAAAAACATTCATGTAAAACTTCATCAATTTTAAATAAAGTTTTTTCTTTTTCTAAACTTAATACACGTATAGATTCAGCTATTTTTTTTAATTCCTCAAAACTTAAGTAATTGAATGGCTTAAAATCTTTTAAAAAAAGTGCTATATGTTCAGCAATTGAATTCTTCATGGAATATAAATTATCAGGTAGTGTAAAAATAAACACATTTTTTATAAGAACGAAGGTATCTTTAAAATATTCTATTTTACATAATATAAATTATAGTTCAAAAGTATGTGTTTAAATTAATCAGCCATGCTGAACAATTTCTCTCTCAATTTACGACCAATGGCTATTTGAAGATTCTTTCTATATTCTTCCATTAACCAGTCTCTGTAATTCTTCGTAGAATTAGCCAAACATCTGCAGAAAACTTTTACGCGATAATTTGCTGATTCTTCTAAATATTTAGCCAATTTTTTTGCTTCATTTAAATCTTCAGAATTTTCAACACACATTATCGCATGTTGATCAATTGATTCATCAATTACAAATTTTGGTCTTAAGTTTTTAGATAATGCTTTTTTAAATTCTTCTTCAACATCAAAATCAACATTCAATGAATTTTTGAATTTTTCTCTAATTTCGGGTGGCATTTCGTATTTAAAATGCATTTCAATTTCTGCATCTTCACGAAGATTATCTAAATAATATTCTGGAGATTTAAATATATGCTGCCAGTCAACCGGCTCATTCCATAAACCAAATCTAGCAGCGTTGTTACCTAAATCGATTATTGAAAATTCTTTCTTATTTGGCAACAACCTTGAACCACGACCAATCATTTGAAAATAAAGTGTCAATGATTTTGTGGCACGATTTATAATAATAGTTTCTACCGAAGGTTCGTCGAATCCAGTAGTCAAAATCCCAACAGATGTTAAAATTGCATCTGGAGTATGTTTAAACCATCTTAAAATTTCTTTTCTTTCTTCGGCTGGTGTTGTATTATCAAGATGTCGTATTGTATATCCAGCTTCACGAAAAGTATCATGGACATACAATGATGTATGAATACCGTTATTAAAAATTAATGTTTTTTTTCCTTTAGATTGTTCTTCATATGCCGCTAATAATTTGCTTTGCATATCTAACTGAGAATACAATTCATCTGAAGATTTTACTGTGTAATCTCCATTAATTCCCACTTTTAAACTAGACAATCCTACATCATAACTATAAGTATTTGCTTTTGCCAGAAATCCGTTTTGAATTAATTTATTGATAGGATCTCCAACTATAAGCTCTTTATAGTTTTCATACATTGGTAGCTTAATATTCGAACTCAATGGTGTTGCCGTAACACCTAGAATAAAAGAGTTTTTAAAAGAATTTAATAGTTTTCTAAAAGAATTATAATGAGCCTCATCTATAATAACTAATCCAACATTATCTATTTGAAGTTTTTCATCATTTAATCTATTCTTAAGGGTTTCTACCATAGCCACAAAACATGAATAATCATGCTGATCAGGTAGTTCTTTTACCTTAGAATTGATAATTTTATTTTTAACGCCAAAACTACTAAGCATTTTTGAGGTTTGCTTACATAATTCTATACGATGAGTTAAAACAACAACTTTTTTGTTGTGATTTTCTAGATATCGCCTTACAATTTCAGAGAAAATTACTGTCTTTCCTCCTCCTGTGGGCAATTGATAAAGTAAATGATAATTTTGAGGAACATTATCCATCTTATCAAAAATCGAATTTATGTCGCGTTTTTGATAATCATAAAGTTCTTTTTTCCCTTCAATTATGTCTTCAAAGGAGTCGTGTTGCATTGTTGTTTTTTTCAATTTTTGCAAAAGTACTGCTAAAAAAGTGTTATTCAGTACTTTTTCTAATAAATTTAATATTTATATAATTTTTAACTCATTTTAAAAGGTCAGTAAAGAATGACTTAATAAAAGATTTCGTTATTTTGCAAAATCAAATTTCCCTTATTATATTATGTTAAACTTATTTAGAAAAGTTGCCTTACTCGAAGGAGTTTCATATTTAGCTTTATTTGCGAATATGTTATTAATAAAACCAAATAACTTAGCCTTATACAAACAAATTCTTTTTCCTTTAGGAATGGCTCATGGGGTTTTGTTTATGGGTTATATTTTGCTCGCAATTTTGCTTAAAAAACCACAGAAATGGAATTTTAAAACCCTTGGAATAATATTAATAGCCTCACTTCTACCTTTTGGTACGTTTTACATAGAGAAGAAATATTTAAGAAATGCTTAAATTCACTGAGAAAATATTTGGTTGGTGCTTCAAATTACTGATGAAGTTAGACTTTAATGAGACATTAGCAGCTTATACTAGCTTAGTTGTTAATATCATAATTTTAGGTTTTATTTCATATTTAGTTTATATGGTTTCAAGATTTTTTCTTGTGACTATTATGGCAATTGTTGCTAAAAAAACCAAGACAAAATTTGATGACTTATTAGTTTCTAACGAAACTGCCAAGTATATTTCTCATTTGATTCCGCTTATTTACATCTATAAATCTGTTCCTGTTATTTTAGATGATTTTACTTCATGGGAAGCTATATTTTCTAGACTAGTTGCTGTTTATATAGTTGTTTTAACACTTTGGGTTATAAATTCGATATTAAAAGCTATACGTGACCATTTAAAAACCAAAAGTGAATATAGTGACAAGCCAATAGATAGTTATGTTCAAGTAATCATGATCTTATTATGGATACTTGGAATTACTATAATTGTTGCAAAAATATTTGATGTAGACCCTAATACTTTATTTAAAACAATTGGAGCTGTATCGGCAATTATTATATTGATTTTCAGAGATTCAATTTTAGGGTTTGTAGCTAGTGTGCAAGTATCTGTTAATGATATGATACGCATTGGCGATTGGATTACGATGGATAAATTTGGTGCCGATGGAGATGTTATTGAAATCAATCTATCAACTGTAAAGGTTAGAAACTTTGATCATACAACTACTACTATACCCACATACAGCCTAATATCAGATAGTTTTAGAAACTGGAGAGGAATGATTTCTTCTGATGGAAGAAGAATAAAACGTCATATATCAATTAAAACAAGTTCAATCAAATTTTTAAAAGAAGAGGAATTAGAAGCCTTTAAAAAAATTCATTTGTTAAAGAATTATATTGAAAAGAAGGAAAAAGACATAAACACCCATAATAAGACTCATAACATTGATAAGTCATTAGCAATCAATGGTAGAAATCTCACTAATTTAGGTTTGTTTAGAAAATATCTTACTGCTTATCTTGAAAACTACCCTGGTTTAAATAAAGATATGTTATTAATGGTAAGACACTTACAACCAACAGATAAAGGTATTCCTATTGAAATTTACGCTTTCTCTAAAGATAAGCGTTGGTTGAATTATGAGTACATCATGAGTGATATTTTTGATCATGTCATTGCATCTGTAAAATATTTTGACTTAGAAGTTTTTGAAATGCCTTCAGGTAAAAATGGTTTTAGTGAGGCTTGATATATATGAAGCTATTAGCAAAATACTTGATTATTCTTATTGCTTTTTTATTTTCCTTATTTTATGTACTTCAATACAAAGAGAATGTAAAAAAAGAAAACGAATCTCATTTAATTAAAACTGAAAAAGAAAATTTTAACAAAAGAATTAGTTTTGAGGCTAATAAAGTAAAAAAGCTTACTTCAAATAACGAATCATATAATCAAAAAATAATATTTCTGGTTGATATGAAAATACCTTCAAATAAAAATCGATTTTTTGTTTATAATTTAGAAAAAAACAAAATTTTAAACGAAGGCTTAGTAGCACATGGATCTGGTTCAGAAAAAAAGAAGAATTCTAAAGGTGAATTATTTTTTAGTAATGTAAATAATTCACTTTGCACTTCTCTTGGAAAATACGAAATCTTAAATAGTTATTCAGGTGAGTTTGGAAAAGCTTATAAATTAAAAGGATTAGATGAAACTAACAACAATGCTTATTTAAGAAACATTGTATTACATAAGTATAACAAAGTACCATTTGAAGAACAAAATACACCAATATGTCTTAGCTATGGTTGTCCAATGGTCAATGAGAAATTCTTTACGATACTTGAAAAGCTTATAGACAAATCTGATAAAAAGATTATACTAAATATTTATTATTAAGTATTCTGAATCCTATCTTTTACATATTCTACCTTAATTTTGCCATGTGCTTTAGGTTTTCCATCTTCTCCTAAGCTGACCATTGTGATGGTATCTATGGTAATGATGGTTTCTCGAGTCATCATATTGCGAACTTCACATTTTAAAATCAAAGAAGAGTTTCCAAATTTTACGACATCCAAACCAATTTCAACAATATCGCCTTGCTTTGCTGAACTTATGAAATTAATTTCCGACATATGTTTTGTCACAACTCTCGGGTTTTCTAGTTGAACAATAGAATACAACGCAGCTTCTTCATCTATCCATGCTAAAAGTTTACCTCCAAAAAGTGAATGGTTAGGGTTTAAATCTTCGGGTTTTACCCATTTTCTTGTGTGAAATCTCATATTTTATTTTTTTAATACTTTTTCAATTATTTCTTGATGATCAAATGCTAATTCAGGTAAATCGTTCATAGAAAACCAATATGCTTCTTTAGCATCATCTGCAGCGATTGCAATAGTGTTTTCAGGGACTTCTCCATAATAAGCTATCGATACAGTATGGCTACGAGGATCTCTAAATGGTTTTCCAAAAGCACCTATTTGAGTTAATTTATCAACTTTAACGGAAGTTTCTTCCAAGAGTTCTCTTTTAGCTGCATCTTCAAGATCTTCATTTTCATCAACAAAACCTCCTGGCAAAGCCCAACAATCTTTAAAAGGATCTTTCAAACGTTTAATTAGTAAAATTTTTGAGCTTTTGCATAAGACAATATCAACGGTGACGAATATTTTTGAGGTGTACATAATCAAGGTTTTCAACACTAATTTACTAATAACTTTTGAAAGTGAAATCTGATTCTGAAAGGATTTTTACTAAATTTAATAAAAAACAAAAAATGGATACCCGTGATGAAAAACTCCTAATTTTAAGGGGTGAAATTTTAGGAAATGTAAATGCACAATCGTCTTCTGAAGAGGCATTTCAAAATAAAACGATTCGTCCAATTTTAAAATTGCAAAACGACTTGTTTGTTCAAGTTTTTATTAATTATGCTGTTAAACAAAAGAATGTTTTTTTTAAACTAGCTCCGGAAAAAAAATTGGCTTACATAGAAAATGTGATTCAAAAAGACATCAAATTTCGTAATTCACTAAAAGGAATGATTATTGCTTTATTTACAATCGATGAATATACAGAATACATAAAAAATTCATCAAACTTGAATAAAAGAATGATGAATTTATTAATTGAACGATTGAAAAGCAATGTTCAAATATTAGAGGAAATAAATTAATAAATAGGTTCGCCGTTTAAATTTGTTCCAAGTACATCGCTCATGTAATCGAAAAATGAACGCATAGCTGCAAAAGTGACCAGTGCTTCTTCTTTAAAATTGGGACTAGTTACTTCTTTATCTGTAAAACGACGATAAACTAAATATTGCTTTTTTCGGATTAGATCTATGGCAGGATGTTCTTTGTCAAAATCCTTAGGGGCAGTTTTTAATTCAGCACCTTGTAAAGAACCAAAATACTTTTGAAAATTTTCTTCAGAGATAATGGAACGTATTTGAGTATCATCCAATTCAAATTCTTTTCTTATACGTTTCAAATCTTCTGTATTTGGTTCCCAAAATCCACCACCTATAAAGCTACCTCCAGGTTGAATGTGCAAATAATAGCCACCACGTAAATAAGGCTTTGCCCGATCATAACTCACACTGAAATTATTTTTATATGGTGTTTTATCTTTAGAAAATCGGATGTCTCTATAAATACGATGAATTTGCATTTTCTCCAGTTTGTCTTTCGCTGATAATCCGAGATTAATATCCTGAAAAAGTGATTTGATCACTTCCTGATGTTTTTCAAACTTTTTTTTGTTTTCATTAAACCAATCTCTATTATTATTATGGGCCAATTCAGATAGAAAATCCAATTCTGCTTTTGAAATCATTTTTTATTTTTAAAAATACCAAAATTCCATCAGTATCTCCAAAATTATTTAGTTCTTTGCTTCAAAACTTTGATGACATCCTCTAGTTTAAATCCTTTGGCTTGTAAAAGAATTAAGTAATGAAAAAGCAAGTCGGCACTTTCATTTAAAAAAAGAGTATCATTATTGTCTTTTGCCTCAATCACAACCTCTACAGCTTCCTCTCCTACTTTTTGTGCTATTTTATTAATTCCTTTTTCAAATAAAGAAGCTACATAGCTTTTATCTGCATTGAAATTATTTTTACGGTCTTCAATTACCGCTTCCAATGTGGTTAAAAACCCAAAAACATTTTTATTTTTTTCCTGCCAGCACGTATCCGCTCCCGTATGGCATGTTGGTCCAACAGGCTTTACTTTAATAAGCAAAGTATCTTCATCACAATCATTTAGAATGGTAACCAATTCAAGAAAATTACCACTCTCCTCCCCTTTTGTCCATAATCTGTTTTTAGAACGCGAAAAGAAAGTTACTTTTTTAGTCTCCAATGTTTTGTCTATTGCTTCCTGATTCATATAACCAAGCATCAAAACAGTTTTTGTTTCATTATCCTGAATTATTGCCGGTATCAATCCGTTTGTATATTTTGTAAAATCGAGGTTCATTTAGTTATAAATTATGAGTTATAAGTGATTTAAAGTCTCATTAAAATATTATTTGTTTTTAGATATTTTTTCAACGTTGGAATTTGAATTTCATCAAAATGAAAAACACTGGCTGCCAAAGCTGCATCAGCTTTTCCTCTTATAAATGTATCAAGAAAATGTTCTTTAGTTCCGGCACCACCTGAAGCAATAATTGGTATGTTAACTAAATCAGATAGTTTTGCTAAAGCATCGTTGGCAAAACCGTCATTTGTTCCGTCATTGTTCATGGAAGTAAAAAGAATTTCACCTGCACCACGTTGTTCAGCTTCTTTGGCCCAATCAAATAGGTTGATTGAAGTAGGCTGCTTGCCTCCTACCAAATGAACCATCCATTCTGCGTTTACTTTTTTTGCATCTATAGCCACTACAATGCACTGGCTTCCAAATTTAGCAGCCAACTCGTTGATGAGGCTTGGATTCTTGACTGCTGACGAATTTATGGAAACTTTGTCGGCTCCATTTTTTAAAAGAAGTTCAACATCTTCTATTGATGCAATGCCACCGCCAACAGTAAATGGGATATTAACCGCTTTAGCCACTTCTTTAACTAAAGGAATAAGCGTTTTTCTTCTTTCTTCTGTAGCAGAAATATCTAAAAAAACGAGTTCATCAGCGCCTTCCAATGAATATTTTTTAGCCAATTCAACAGGATCACCGGCATCACGAAGACCCACGAAATTGACTCCTTTTACAGTTCTTCCGTTTTTAATATCCAAACAAGGGATTATTCTTTTAGTGAGCATTTTAATTGGTTTTTAAAATGAATTGTTCTAATTCTCTTAAACTGATTCTTCCTTCGTAAATAGCTTTTCCAATAATGGTTGCTTCACATCCTAATTCTGCCAATTGTGGTAATTCCTCAAATTTAGAAATTCCTCCTGAAGCAATCAATTTGATATTTTCGCATTCAGCCAAAATCTTTTTGTATAAATCAAAACTTGGCCCCTGTAACATTCCGTCTTTAGCAATATCAGTGCTAATTACATATTCAATGCCTTTAGCCTGATAGGATTGAATAAATGGAATAGCTTCATTTTCACTTTCTTCTAACCAACCCGAAACCGCAATTTTTTCATTTTTGATATCTGCACCCAAAATGATTTTTTCAGCACCATATTTTTGAATCCAATCCTGAAAAACTTCAGGATTTTTGACAGCAATACTTCCACCTGTAATTTGGTTTGCACCACATTCAAAGGCAATTCGCAAATCATCATCCGATTTTAAGCCTCCGCCAAAATCAATTTTTAGATTCGTTTTTGAAGCGATTTGTTCCAAAACTTTATGATTGATAATTTTGCTGGATTTTGCACCGTCTAAATCTACTAAATGCAAATACTCAATTCCGTGATCTTGAAATGCTAATGCAACTTCCAATGGATTTTCGTTGTAAATTTTCTTGGTATCGTAATCACCTTTTGATAAACGAACACATTTTCCTTCAATGATGTCTATGGCTGGTAATATTCTCATTTTAATTATAGATTTAAAAAGTTCTTTAAAATTTGTTCTCCTACATTTCCGCTTTTTTCAGGGTGAAATTGTACTCCATAGAAATTATCTTTTTGAATAGCTGTAGCATATTCGATACCATAATTTGTAGTTGCTATTGAGTATGCATTAAGTGGTGCATAATAACTGTGAACTAAATACATAAATTCATTTTCACTAATACCATCAAATAATTGTGATTTTAAATTATAAATGTTATTCCAGCCCATTTGCGGAACTTTAACTTGATTAGAAAAACGTTTGATTTCTAGATCAAAAACGCCAATACCATTTGCATTTCCTTCTTCTGATGATTTACACAATAACTGCATTCCCAAACAAATTCCTAAAATAGGTTGTTTCAATTGAAGTATTACTTTAACTAAATCTTTATCATGTAGCATTTTTATTGCACTACTCGCTTCTCCTACGCCAGGAAAAATAACTTTATCAGCATTTTTGATTTCTTCAGCATCAGAAGTTACTTTTCCGGTAAATCCAATTCTTTCTAAAGCAAAAAGCACACTTTGTACATTTCCTGCTCCATAATCTATAATTGCAATATTCATTATAACATTCCTTTAGTTGAAGGTAAAATCATTTTTTCTACATCTCTTTTTACAGCCATTTTGATCGCTTTTGCGAATGCTTTGAAAATGGCTTCAATTTTATGATGTTCATTAGTGCCTTCGGCTTTAACATTCAAATTACATTTGGCTCCATCTGTAAATGACTTGAAGAAGTGAAAAAACATTTCTGTTGGCATTTCACCAATCTTTTCACGTTTAAAGTCAGCTTCCCAAACCAACCAGTTTCTTCCTCCAAAGTCTATAGCTACTTGAGCCAAACAATCATCCATTGGTAATTTAAAACCATAACGTTCAATGCCTAGTTTAGTTCCTAAGGCTTGATTGAAAACTTCACCTAAAGCAATGGCTGTATCTTCAATCGTATGGTGTTCATCTACTTCTAAATCACCATTAACTTTAATTTCCAAATCCATTTGTCCGTGGCGTGCAATTTGGTCCAACATATGATCAAAAAAGGCTAAACCAGTTTTAATGTTACTTTTACCAGTTCCATCAAGATTTAAATTGATTTGAATATCCGTTTCATTTGTTTTTCTTGTAGTAGAAGCAGTTCTGTTTTCTAATTTTAAAAACTCATAAATTTTTTCCCAATCGTTAGTTTCTAGAGCAATGTAAGGTTGCAATTCCTCTTGTTTAACAGAAATTTCACCAGTACCTAAATTGGTATTATCTTGAATGAAAATCCCTTTAGAACCTAGATTCTTTGCTAATTCAACATCAGTCAAACGATCTCCAATGACAAATGATTTTTCTAAATCATAATCTGATGTAAAATAATCTGTTAATAATCCAGTTCCAGGTTTGCGTGTATTTGCATTTTCGTAAGGAAAAGTTCTGTCAAT
Source organism: Flavobacterium terrae (assembly GCF_900142035.1). Classification (GTDB taxonomy): domain Bacteria; phylum Bacteroidota; class Bacteroidia; order Flavobacteriales; family Flavobacteriaceae; genus Flavobacterium; species Flavobacterium terrae. The sequence goes on from NZ_FQZI01000003.1 coordinate 139,378, forward strand.
AAATACTTTATCAAATACAACCCCTTCATTTTCGTAGGTTTTCATTATGAAATTGTGCACTGGCCAAAAAGTTTCTTCTGGGAATGAAATTGTACCTAAACCGTCTTGATTAGTAATCATAACCAATTCATAATCCAATTCTTTAGCGATTTTGCTTAGAAACGGAATGCACTTTGGGTAAAATATCATTTTTTCAAAAGCATCGATTTGCTCATCCACAGTTTCTTTAATAATGGTTCCGTCACGATCTATAAATAAGACTTTTTTAGGCATCAGGTAATAATTTAAGTGTGTTTAGTAATTTGTTGTTTTCTTCTGGTGTTCCAATAGTAATTCTAAGACAGTTATCACATAACGGCTGATTACTTCTATTTCGAACTACAATTCCTTCTTTAACTAATTGATTATATCTAAGCTCTGCATTATCAACTCTTATCAATATAAAGTTAGCATCGGATTCATAAATCTTATTAATAAATTTAACCTCAAGTAATTGTTTAAGTAAGTATTCTTTAAACTCTTTTATTAAAGCAATTTCATTTTTAAATACATCAAGTTTAGCCAATCTTTCAATAGCTTTTGATTGTGTTAGTAGATTGATGTTATAAGGAGGCTTTATTTTATTCAAAATAGCTATTATTTCTTTAGAACCATAAATAATTCCTAAACGAATACCAGCCATACCATAAGCTTTAGAAAGCGTTTGTGTAATAACTAAGTTAGGATAATCATTTAATTCTTCTAACCAACTTTCTTTATCTGAAAAATCGATATATGCTTCATCTATAACTACTAAACCATTAAAGTTTTTTAATAAAGTTACAATACTTTCATCTGAAAAAGAATTGCCTGTTGGATTGTTTGGAGAACATAAAAATATGATTTTCGTCCTTTCACTAACAGATTTCATGATTTTCTCAATATCTGGCTGAAAATCATCTTTAAGAATGATTTCCCTATTTTCAATGGCATTTAAATTGGCCAAAACACCATACATTCCATACGTTGGTGGCAAAGTGATGACATTATCCTGATTAGGTTCACAAAATGCTCTAAACAACAAATCCAGTACTTCATCACTTCCGTTTCCTAATAAAATTTGATTTTCAGAAATCTTATTTATTTTAGAAAGTATTGCTTTGACCGATTTTTGTTGTGGGTCAGGATAACGATTCACCCCATTCTCATAAGGATTTTCGTTAGCATCAAGAAAAACCATTTCTTTTTCAAAATCTTCAAATTCATCTCTGGCTGATGAATACGGTTTCATTGTCTTGATATTACTTCTAATTAAATTTTCAATTTTCATTTTCTAACGCTTTTAATCTGATTGACACCGCATTTTTGTGAGCTTGTAATCCTTCGGCTTCAGCCATAATTTCAATTGTTTTTCCTAAATTTCGTAAGCCATCCTTGCTAATTCTTTGAAAAGTAATTGATTTTAAAAAGCTATCTAAACTTACGCCACTGTAATTTTTTGCATAACCATTGGTAGGCAAAGTGTGATTTGTTCCCGATGCATAATCTCCTGCACTTTCTGGAGTATAATTCCCTATGAAAACAGAACCTGCGTTACTAATGTTTTCAATAAAATATTCTTCGTATTTACTACAAACAATAAAGTGCTCTGGAGCATATTCATTTATAAAATCAATTGCTTCCGTTTTGTCTTTAACTAAAATTAATTTAGAATTTTCGATAGCTTTCGATGCTATGTTTTGTCTTGGTAATTGCTTTAATTGCGATTCAACTTCTTCTTTTACTGATTTTAAAATGGACTTAGAGGTGGTTACCAAAATTACTTGACTATCAGAGCCATGTTCTGCCTGACTCAATAAATCAGAAGCAACAAAAGATGGAATAGCAGTTTCATCTGCAAAAACTAAAAGTTCGCTTGGTCCTGCTGGCATATCTATAGCTACACCATATTGCGTTGCGACTTGTTTTGCCACAGTAACAAATTGATTTCCTGGACCAAAAATTTTAGAAACTTTAGGTATGGTATCAGTTCCAAATGTTAGTCCGGCAATTGCTTGAATTCCGCCAACTTTTAAGATTTTAGTAACACCACATAATTGAGCAGTATAAAGGATTGCAGGATTAATTTTGCCGTTTTTATCTGGCGGTGAACATAAAACAATTTCTTTGCAACCAGCAATTTGAGCAGGTATAGCTAACATCAAAACCGTTGAAAATAAAGGAGCTGTTCCTCCAGGAATGTATAATCCTACTTTTTCGATAGGACGTTTTTCCATCCAACAATTTACACCATTTGTTGTTTCTACTTCAATTTTTGATCGCTTTTGAAGCATGTGGAATTTGGTAATATTTGCCTTTGCGTTTGCAATTGCTTCTTTAAGTTCGGGGGTAATTATTTGTATCGCTTGTTTAATTTCTTCTTCAGAAACCAAAATATCATTAATCAAAACCCCATCAAATAGTGATGTATATTTCTTTAGAGCGTTTTCTCCTTTTTGTTGCACTTCTTTAAAAATCCCTTTTACAGTTTCTTCAATATCAGCGAAACTTTGAGTTGGCCTTTGTGTTAAAATTTGCCAATCCGATTTTTGTGGATAAATATATTTTTTCATAATTTTTTAAATTACCATTTTTTCAATTGGACAAACTAAAATATCCTCTGCACCAGCTTCTTTAAGCTTATCTATAACATCCCAAAATTGTTCTTCATCAATAACCGATTGAACACTGCACCATCCAACTTGATCTAATGGAACAATTGTAGGACTTTTTAAAACTGGCAATATTTGGCTTACTTCTTTAATTTTTTCATTAGGCACATTCATTAAAATATACTTCGCTTTACGAGCTCTTAGGACCGCTTGAATTCTGAATTTTAATTTATCAAGTAACACTTTCTTATCATCAGTGATTTTTGGAGAAACTGCTAAAACGGCTTCACTTTTCATAATCACAGCAACCTCTTTTAAATTATTTTTAAAAAGAGTACTTCCGGTAGAAACAATATCAACTATAGCATCAGCTAATCCAATATTTGGAGCAATTTCAACCGAACCTGAAATTTGGTGTAAATCCACTTTTATCAATTGACTTTTAAAAAATTGAAGTGTTGTATTTGGGTAAGATGTTGCAATTCTAGCTTTTTTCAAATCATTCATTGATTTAAACTCAAATGATTTAGGAACTGCAACTGAAACACGACATTTTGAAAATCCAAGTTTCTCCACAATTTTAATATTTCCACCTTTTTCTACTAAAATATTATCTCCTACAATGGCAATATCTACAACTCCATCAATTAGGTATTGAGGAATGTCAGAATTGCGGAGAAACAATACATCAAGCGGAAAATTTGAAGCAGAAGCTTTAAGTTGGTCATTTCCGTTATCAACAGAAATTCCACAATCTTTTAGAATTTTAAGACTATCTTCATTAAGACGTCCAGATTTTTGAATGGCAATTTTTAAAATACTCATTTTGTTTAGAATTTATGAGTATACCAGCGAAGCTTTTAAAAAGAAAAAACCCGTTTGATATACTCAAACGGGTTAATAGTTTATATGATCTTACACAATATCATTACTACCTCGCTTGAGCGTGGGAATAATGATGATGATGTAATTGATTTAAAAACATGATTTCTACGTATTGTTTTGCAAATGTATGGAGTTTATTTTTTAAAAAACAAATCTTTTTGAAAAATTTATGAAATGTTTACCCCAAAAAGATGCCCAACTAAAGCTGTTAACCCCATAGCAATTGTGCCCCAGAAAGTGATTCTAGTTATGGCTTTTAGTATTCGTGAACCACCTGTTTTTGCAGCTATTGCTCCCAATATTGCTAAGAATAAAATAGCTAATCCATAAAGAGAATATTCCATGTTTTTTATAGGAAAAAACAATGTTACCAAAAAGGGTAAGATCCCCCCAAAAATAAAGGCAGCTCCAGAAGCTAATGCAGCTTGTAAAGGATTTGCTTGAGAAATTTCATTTAAGCCTAACTCGTCGCGAACGTGAGTCCCTAAAGCATCAAATTCAGTAAGTTCTTTTGCAACTTGTAAAGCAGTATCTTTTTTTAAACCTCGTTTTTCATAGATTTGAGCTAAGATTTGTAATTCGACTTCAGGCATTTCTTCCAACTCTCTTTTTTCTCTCTCAATATCAGATTTTTCGACATCGGTTTGCGAACTTACAGAAACATATTCACCAGCTGCCATTGATAAAGCTCCTGCTACTAATCCAGCTAAAGTTGCTAAAACAATAGCTTCTCTAGTATCACTCGCTGCCGCAACACCAATAGCAATACTTGATATGGACAAAATCCCATCATTTGCGCCTAAAACAGCTGCTCTTAACCAATTACTACGGTGTATGTAATGTGAATCAAGGTAATTATCAAAATTTACATTTGCCATATTTAATCTTCATTTTCTTCTTTTGAAATATTATTTGGGATGCCATTTCCATTATTTTCTCGAATTTCAGTATGGCGAATTTCACCACCTGAAGTACCCACAGGTTTCGCTAAAACAGCACCAACAATACTAATTATAAAAATTAAGTAAGACAATAATAATGCTTTATTGTGTTTTTTTGTATTAGCAAAAAGACCAAAAAAAGATACTAATCCAAGTAGGTACATGACTTTCATAAATCCCTCAGCCAACTCTTCGTGATTATGTATTACATTTCTAGAAATGCCTAAATTTTCGACAACATCTTCAGCTTTATCACCAGTAAACATTGACACTTTTCCCATTATCATACAAAAAACAAAAATTACATATGCAATATTGATGATTTGTGGATTCTTTTTTAAAATTCCAAAAGCCAAAATTGCTATCCCGAAAAATAAACCAATAATAGGAAAATGGTTTACTACCATATGTAAGTGAGCATCATTCATATATCTCTTTTTTAATTATCTCAAATGTAAGCATTTGGCTTAAATTTTTAACGTGACTTTTGGCACATAATAATCCGATTCTTTTTTATAAATTCGATGAAAATTTCATTTATGCATTTTTTTAAAAAATACTCCCCATTTTTACAATTACTTAAATTGTATGTAGCAGTTAGTTTTATACTTAGAATAGTGTTATTATTTCACCCTATAACAACTGCAAATTTTAGTTGGCAAGAAATCATTAAAATATTTATAAGTGGTTTAGCATCAGACATACTAATTTTTATTATTGGAAGTGGAATATTATGGTTGTATTTATTGTTTCTTTCCAATTCGAAATATGATAAACCATGGGGTTATATTATTTTTGGCTCATTAGTATCTTTATTAGTATATATCTCTTTTTTTAATACTATTTTGAATGAATATGGTGGAGCTTTACCTGAAATAGGAATTAGTTTTATTGCTTTAAAAACTATATTATTTGGATTACTATTATTTTTTCCTAAATATCGAAGTAAAATTAGATTAGTATTATTTTCAATAGCTATTTTCATATTTGTTTTAGTTATTGTACAAAATGCTTTAAGTGAGTTTTTCTTTTGGAATGAATTTGGAGTTCGTTATAATTTTATTGCTGTTGATTATTTGGTTTATACTAATGAAGTGATTAAGAATATAATGGAATCATATCCTGTTATACCTTTATTTACAGGTGTTGGATTAATAACTGGCTTCATAACTTATTTAATAGTAAAACAATCTAATCCTTTTTTAGAAAATTTGCCTTCTTTTTCAGATAAAATCAAAGGATTTAGCATTTATCTAGTTTTGTTCTTTTCAGCATTATTTCTTACCCCTATTTTGGCTAAACAGGAAACTTCTGCTAATGTATTTAGTAATGAATTACAAGCTAATGGTATGTATAGGTTTTATCTAGCTTTTATGAATAGTGAATTAGATTATGATAAATTTTACAAGACCATGCCTGAAAAAGAGGCTTTTGCTTTGTTAAAAGTTCAAATTCCTGAAATAAAAGATTTATCTACTATTAGAGAAATTAAATCAGACAAACCAGAAGTACATAAAAATGTTGTTTTGATTACTATTGAAAGTTTAAGCGCTGAATTTATGAAGTGTTATGGTAACGATAGAAACATTACACCTTTTTTAGATAGTCTAGCAACAAAAAGCACAATGTTTACCAACTTATATGCAGTAGGTAACAGAACAATTAGAGGACTAGAAGCGGTTACATTATGTCTTCCTCCTTCTCCTGGTGAAAGTATTGTAAAACGTAAGGATAATAAAAATAAATTTTCAACTGGTAGCATATTCAAAGAAAAAGGTTATCAAGTAAAATATCTTTATGGAGGTGATGCTTATTTTGATAACATGGAAGATTTTTTTAGTGGAAATGGTTATGATATTGTTGACAAAAAAACTATGAAACCAGAAGAAATAACTTTTTCTAATGTTTGGGGAGTATGTGATGAGGATATGGCAAAAAAAGCCATCAAAGTAATGAACCAAGAATCAAAAACTGGTAAACCATTTTTCAATCACTGGATGACGGTTAGCAACCATAGACCTTTTACCTACCCTTCCGGCAAAATTGATATACCAAATGATGTCAAATCTCGTGATGGAGGAGTAAAATATACAGATTATGCTTTGAAACAATTTTTCAATATGGCAAAAAAACAATCTTGGTACAACAATACTGTATTTGTTATTTTAGCTGATCACTGTGCTTCAAGTGCTGGAAAAACAGAATTACCTATAGATAAATATCATATTCCTGCAATGATTTTTGATCCAAATACTTCTGGAAAAATTAACCCTGTTTTAATGTCTCAAATTGACATAATGCCAACTCTTTTTGGGATGTTAAATTTTGATTATAAAAGTAAATTCTATGGTCAAGATGTAAATGCTCCTTATTTTGAACAAAGAGCTTTAATTGCAACTTACCAAGACTTAGGACTTATCGAACAGAATAAGTTAACTATTATTTCTCCAAAACAAAAAGCAAAACAATTTGACTTAATTCCTCAAAAAAATGAAACCAATTCACAATTTAGTCTTATATATGAGGAAAAACCAGTTAAAAAAATTGATAAAATTTTAGTTGAAGAGGCTATAGCTTTTTATCAGACAGCTTCAATTCAATTAAAGCATAAAAAATATCAAAAAGAAAAATTATAATAGACCATTATATTTTCTTGTAAACCATTCACTAGCAAGAAGTATAGCAAGTAATACAAGTCCCCATATCCAATCAATTAATGGGGATTTTTTTATGACTTCTTTCTGTATAGGTTTGTAGTTTTCTGTTTCCCCCAGAAATTTGACTAAATCATTTATTTGATTTACAAAATATGCTTTTCCTTGTGTATTACTTGCTAGTTGAAGTAAACGATTCTTATCTGCGTTAACAAATTGTTTTTCAGCATCAAAATGAACAATATGAAAACTTCCCGTATACTGAGATCCTGACTGGTTTTCTTTTACAATAAAACTATAATTTCCAGATGATAAACCGTCAAGTGTAACCGAATAATCATTAGATCCTTTTACAAAATCGTAAACTCTAGTAGTATTATCTTCTTTATTTTTAAGTTGAATAGTCAATTGAGCATTTTCATCAAATTCATAATTCTTATTAAAGTATTGAGCCGAAATGGTTACATTCTCTCCAGAATTGTAGAAATTTTCATGATTGACTACTAAGTTTTTCTTTTTTGCATTTGCAGCTAAATATTGAATTATTTTATCAAAAAATACATCAAATTTTTCAAATGATTTTTCTCTCAAGTGAGTTTCCATTCTCCATGTCCATATATTCTCTCCAAATAAATAGGCATTTCTATTGACTCCAAACTCTGTGAATGCTAATAACGGATTTTCAGTTTTTACGGTTCTAATTCTAGAGTATAATAATGTATTCACATTATTTTTGGGAGTAATTGAACCAAAAGGATTTTCAAGAGGAGGAAATTGTTCAAAACCAAAATCATCTATGGCAAAAGAATTAAAATTTGCATTAAAATCGGCAGAATAATCTTCTTTTTGAGCTGACATTTTAAAATCAAAATGATTTTGATATTGTCTTAAAAAATTAAAATCCGTATTCAAGCCTGTAATAATCAAACTGTTAGTTTTAAGATTTTTATTTTGGCTAAAAACAGATTTAAATTCTGATGTTGGTTGATAAAAAATCAATACATTATAATCAGATAAGTTCTTGATTTCATTTGTTTTAACTAAAGCTACTTTACGTTGTGCATTAGATTCTATAGCTCTTTTAATAGCGCCTAAATCAGGGTGAATAATATTTGAAATTAACGCAACTTCTGTGCGTTGATCAATAATTTCAACGGCAAAGTTTTTTACATTATTGAATTTATTTTTCTCATTTTCAGCTGATGAAAGAACTGCTTTGTAGGTATGAACCCCAACTTTGTCTGCATTCAATAAAATAGAAATAACTTCAGACTTTTTATTAGAAGAAAAAGAAACATTTTGTTTATAAACAGAAGTATTTCCTGATTGAATATTTAAAATTGCATTAACAGGTTTAGAACCTGTGTAATTCAAAAAAACTTCAACTGGAAATTTATTTTTTAAAAAAGCATATTTATTTGCATTGAGTTGACTTATTTTTAAATCTAAGTGTTCTATCGTATCACCAAGAACAATAGGATATACATTTGCATTTTGCTGAATATTAAACACATAATCACTTCCTTGTGTTTGATTTCCATCGGTCAATAATACAACCGGATGATTTTGAGTACGGTAGAGTTGTTTTAAATTCTCAAATACCTTAAAAATATTAGATTGCTTACCTTTAAAATCAACCTGTCTATCAGAATTAAACTCTTCATCAAAAGAGTAAAGTTGAATTTGGTATTTTTCTTGAAGCTTTGGATTTTCAGCTAAAATCTTAGATAATTCAGTTGCATTTTTATCTTGATTTAAAAAAGCTATTGATTCAGAATTATCAACAACAATAGGCAAAGGCGTTTTTTGCGTTTCGTAAGTTTTTCTAGATATTATCGGATTAATTAATAACAATAAAACCAAAAATATTGAAGCAAAACGCAAAAAAGCCAATAACAAATACATATACGATTTGTTATTGGCTTTATATAAATATTGATAAAATGCAATTCCAGCAGATACAATTAAAGCTAATAGTAAGAGTAAAATTGTGTTTATCGACATTTTTTAGTGATTAGTGATAAGTCAAGAGTGAGTGGTTAAACCAAATACTATTCACTTTTCAGTATTTATCTTTTTAAGTCAACATACCTCCGTCAACATTCATTACTTGACCAGTAACATAGGCACTCATGTCTGATCCTAAAAACACACATGCATTAGCAACATCTTCTGGAGTACCACCTCTTCTTAGAGGAATAGAATCTCTCCAACCTTGAACAACATCATCATTTAATTTTGCAGTCATTTCAGTTTCAATAAAACCAGGAGCAATAGCATTACAACGAATATTTCTTGAACCTAATTCTAAAGCAACAGATTTTGTAAACCCAATTACCCCAGCTTTCGATGCTGCATAATTAGTTTGTCCTGCATTACCTTTTACACCAACAACAGAACTCATATTAATGATAGATCCTGCACGATTTTTAAGCATGATTTTCTGAACTGCTTTTGTCATATTGAAAACCGATTTAAGATTTACATTGATAACTTGATCAAAATCTTCTTCGGAAATACGCATTAACAGATTATCTTTAGTAATTCCTGCATTATTTATTAAGATATCAACAGTGCCAAATGTTGCAATAACATCATCAACTAATTTTTGTGCTTCATTAAAATCAGCTGCATTCGATTGATATCCTTTTGCTTTTACTCCTAAAGCAATTAATTCATTTTCTAACTCTTGAGCTGCAGAAGCAGACGAACTATACGTAAAAGCTACATTTGCACCTTGTTGTGCAAATACAACAGCAATACCTCTTCCAATACCACGACTAGCACCAGTAATAATTGCTGTTTTTCCTTCTAATAATTTCATATCTAAAGATTAATATTTTAAAGTAGCCAAATATATCACTATTTTAAAACAAAAAAAATTGATTTGTTAATTAAACCTTTTGAAATAAGTAATGTCATAGTATTAACATTAAACCAAACCACATGAAAGCATTACTCAAAAGACTATCCTTTATCATTTTAGCATTTATTATTTTATCGTGTTCAAATAGTAATGAAAGTGATTATCAATCAATTCCTACTGAAGAGTTCCCTAATGTTAATGCTACTTTTGGAACTAAACTAGATTTGGCAAATCTTTACAATTATGCTAATCAAACAATACCAAATTACATTACAAAAAATAATTCAGGATCAAATCTTATAACAGACAAAGGAGCCACATTAGGAAGAGTATTGTTTTATGACAAAAATCTTTCTTCAAATAACACAATCTCTTGTGCTAGTTGTCATCAACAATCCAATGCTTTTAGTGATTCTAATGATGTAAGTAATGGTGTAAATGGAACTACTGATAGACACTCTATGCGCTTAGTTAATAATAGATTTGCTTTAGAATCTAAATTTTTCTGGGATAAAAGAGCGGCCTCTCTTGAAATACAAACAACACAACCCATACAAAATCATATCGAAATGGGGTTTAGTGGAACAAATGGAGATCAAAATTTTACAGCACTAATTTCAAAATTAAATGGCATATCATACTATAAAGAGTTATTTAAATTTGCTTACGGATCTGAAGAAATAACCCAAAGTAAAATTCAATTAGCATTAGCGCAATTCGTAAAAAGCATTCAATCATTTGATTCTAAATATGATATAGGCAGAGCTCAAGTGGTAACAGATAATCAACCTTTTCCAAATTTTACGCAACAGGAAAACAGTGGTAAGAACTTATTTATAACTCCCCCAGTATTTGACTCAACAGGAAATAGAACTAGTGGAGGTTTAGGGTGTGCAGGATGTCATAAAGCTCCTGAATTTGATATTGATCCAAACTCTAGAAACAATGGCATTATAGGAACAGTTTCAGGTACTGGAATTGACATATCTATAACCAGAGTACCTTCACTTAGAGATTTAGTAAAACAAGATGGTACGTTAAATGGCAATATGATGCATACTGCTGTTATTACTAGTCTACAAGCAGCAATTGGACATTATGGAACAATTAATATCGCACCTGGAAACACAAATTTAGACCCTAGATTGACCCCTAACGGTTTTGGACAACAACTCCATTTAACAGCAACCGAAGTAAATGCTGTGATAGCTTTTTTAAAAACACTTTCAGGATCAAATGTGTATGTAGATCCTAAATGGTCTACACCATTTCCTAATTAATACTCAGCTATGAATGTTTTTTGTTGAAAAATACTTTTAAAAAGTATATAACTTTTTTCATACTCCAAATGCAATAACTATCTTTGCAGTTCTGAAAAAATTACGTTAAAAACAAATGAAAATTTCATATAACTGGTTAAAGCAATTTATTAAAACTGATTGGGATTCTGAAAAAACTGGGGCAATGCTAACCGACCTTGGTTTAGAAGTTGAAGGAATAGAAAAATATCAATCTGTAAAAGGTGGATTAGAAGGTATTGTAGTAGGTCATGTTTTGACTTGTGAACAACATCCAAATGCAGATAAACTAAAAATAACTACTGTTGATATTGGAGGGGAATCTCCATTGCAAATTGTTTGTGGAGCAAGTAATGTCGCAGTAGGACAAAAAGTTCCAGTAGCAACAATTAGCACCAAACTTTATGACAAGGAAGGTAAAGAATTCGAAATCAAGAAAGGTAAAATCAGAGGTGAAGAAAGCCACGGAATGATTTGTGCCGAAGACGAATTAGGATTAGGAGATAGTCATGATGGAATTATGATTCTTGATGAAAAGTTAATTCCAGGAACTCCAGGATCACAAGTCTTTAATATAGAAAATGACGAAGTTTTTGAAATTGGATTAACTCCAAATCGTGCAGATGCAATGAGTCATTGGGGTGTAGCCAGAGATTTAAGAGCTGGTATGCTTCAAAACGGAGAACATGTCGAATTAATAACTCCTTCTGTAACCTCATATAAAGTAGAAAAGAGAACTTTAAAAATCGATGTAAATGTCGATGATAATAAGTTAGTCCCTAGATATTGTGGGGTTACTATTTCTGATATTAAAGTTGCTCCATCACCTGCATGGCTACAAAACAGATTAAAAGCTATAGGAATAACTCCAAAAAACAATGTTGTAGACGTTACAAATTATGTTTTACATGAATTAGGTCAACCATTGCATGCTTTTGACGCTTCAAAAATTAATGGAAAAATAATCGTTAAAAATGCTGAGCAAGGCACCAAATTTATCACTCTTGATGATGTAGAAAGAACTTTAAGTTCTGATGATATTATGATTAATGACGAAAAAGGACCTTTATGTATTGCTGGTGTGTTAGGTGGTAAAAACTCGGGTGTTACTAACGAAACGACTTCTATATTTTTAGAAAGTGCATACTTCAATCCTATTTCTGTTCGTAAAACTGCCAAGAGACATGGAATAAATACAGATGCTTCTTTCCGTTTTGAAAGAGGAATAGATCCAAGTATAACAGAATACGCATTAAAACGTGCTGCAATTTTAATCAAAGAAGTAGCTGGAGGAGAAATGACTTCTGATATTATTGATGTATATCCTAAGAAAATTGAAGATCACCAAGTATTATTAAACCTAGAAAAAGTTAATAAGCTTATTGGTGAATCGATTTCTGATGATGTTATCAAAAAAATATTGGTATCATTAGATATAAAAGTAAATAGCATATCAAAAGTTGGATTAGGTCTAATTGTACCGGCTTATAGAGTTGATGTTACTAGAGAAATAGATGTCATTGAAGAAATATTGAGAGTATACGGATATAACAACATCAATTTTACTCAAAAATTAAATGCTTCAACTTCACATTCTCCAAGAACTGAGGATTACAAAATTCAAAATATTGTAGCAAATATTTTAGTAGGAAACGGTTTTAACGAAATGATGGCTAATTCACTAACGACTCCATCCTATTCAAAACTAAGTAGTAATATTAATGAAACAAATAATGTTTTGATGCTAAATCCGTTAAGTAGTGATTTATCAGCAATGCGTCAATCATTATTATTTTCAGCATTGGAAGCAGTTTCTTTTAATATTAATCGCCGTAATTCAAATTTAAAGTTATTCGAATTTGGGAAGTCATACCATAAATTACTTTCTGGATATCAAGAAAATACACACTTAACCTTAACTGTTACTGGAGATAGAACAAATGAAAGTTGGACTCATCCACAAAAACCTTCAGATTTCTTTTTATTCAAAGGATATGTTTTAGGAATTTTAGAAAGATTAGGGTTAAATAAATCATTAGTGGCAACGCCTTTAAAAACAGATGTTTTTGCTGAAGGATTAGTTTACGAATTAGGAAGTTCTACTTTAGTTGAATTTGGTACGATCAAAAAAACAGTTCTAAAACATTTCGATATTAAACAAGAGGTTTTCTTTGCTGATTTTAATTGGAATGCCATTTTAAAACATGTATCAGCTAACAATATAAAATTCTCTGAAATTTCTAAATACCCTGAAGTTAGAAGAGATTTAGCCTTATTATTAGATCAAAAAGTTGAATTTGCTAAAATTTTTGATTTAGCTAAATCGACTGAAAAGAATTTATTGAAGAAAGTAGATTTGTTTGACGTTTATGAAGGTAAAAACCTTCCTCAAGGAAAAAAATCTTACGCAGTAAGTTTCACTTTACAAGATAATTCAAAAACGCTAACTGATTCACAAATTGATAAAGTAATGAGTAAACTAACTCAAACTTTTGAAACGGAATTAGGAGCAAGTTTAAGGTAGACAAAAGTTAAAATTATACATCTTTTTGTAGCACAATCTGTAAATCACTAACTTAGTGGTAATCAGATTGTGCTATGTTTTTTAAAAGGGTTGATATAGAAGAAGTCCTGATTAAGGAAAAATTAAAATCCGGTTCAAAAACCGACCTACTTGCTTTTACTCAAAAAGTAATAGATAATATTGAGCATTCAAATCAATTCACTGCTGTCAATAAACTATACTTAGACAAACTAGATTCCAATGCTATTTATCATATTTCGGAAATTAAAAAAATATGTATTGAATATAGACTTCGCTTTTTAGACAAATCCTATTATAAATTAAACCTACCAAATGAAGCAACTGAGAAAATTGAAGTTTTAAATAACATCCACAATACAAATCTTCATAGTTTAATGATTATAGCACCAGCAAAATCTTTAAAGCTAGAAAACTATGATGACCCATTATTATTTGCACCAATAGGAAATGACTATTATTATTTAATTCACAAATGGGGAAATGATTTACATCCTTTAAGAAAATGGTTTTCTTGGCCAATGAAAAATTTGAGTAATTTACTCATTACAATATTCTTAATCAGCTTACTTACCACAATAGTAATACCTATTAAAAAGTTTGACAATACAAATTCCTCCTCTGTCGCATTAATAACCTTTCTATTCGTTTTTAAATCTTATTGTGGAATCATTCTATATTTTTTTATTTGGAAAGGAAAGCAATTCAGTACAAATAATTGGAACAATAAATATTTCAACTAAAATTCTTTTCTTAATCTACATTAAGCATACTCGATGAAATTGAGTGTAAATTTGTGTATTAACTTAAATAATCACAACAATGGCAATAAAAAACATAGAATTGGTTGCAGAACCAAAAACACCTCATTTTGTAGGCAATGGCTTTAGAGTTCATAATTTTATACCTAGTGGATATCGATTGGATATGGAGCGAATGAGCCCATTTATTATGCTAGACTATAATTCAAAATACAACTTCCCTCCTTCTCAAATCCCTAAAGGAGTTGGAGTTCACCCTCATCGTGGATTTGAAACAGTTACCATTGCATATAAAGGTAAAGTTGCTCATCATGATAGTGCGGGTGGTGGCGGAATCATTGGTGAAGGTGATGTACAATGGATGACAGCAGCTTCTGGTGTTTTACACAAAGAATACCATGAGGAAGAATTCAGTAAAACTGGTGGTGAATTTCAAATGGTTCAACTTTGGGTTAATCTACCTGCAAAAGATAAAATGAGTCAACCAAAATATCAAGCAATTGAAAACAGTAAAATGGGACGTTATAAACTTCCAGATGATAATGGTTTTATTGAAATAATTGCAGGAGAATATAAAGGAATAAAAGGTCCAGCCTATACTTTTACTCCAGTCAATATGCAAAATACAAAACTAAATAAAGGAGGAAAAGCTGAATTTTCATTTCCTGCAAATTACAACACAGCAGCATTAGTAATTGAAGGAAGTATAAAAGTAAATAATTCTGAAATCGTTCCTACCGATCATTTTGTATTGTTTGAAAATGAAGGAGAAAATTTTACTATTGAAGCACTTGAAAATGCAGTTGTTTTAGTATTGAGCGGTGAACCCATTAACGAACCTATTTTTCCTCATGGTCCATTTGTAATGAATACTCGTGAAGAAATTGTTCAGGCGATTGAAGATTTCAATAATGGAAAATTTGGTCATCTTGAAGATTAATAAATTTGAGAAAACAGTAATCGAAATAATTACTGTTTTTTTTGTATTTTAAACAAACTTAAAACTATGAAACCTGAATTTGAAAAAATACCTCTCGATAAAAATGAAAACAATCATCGTTTTGAAATATCATTTGAAGGACATAAAGCCTTTATTGATTACAAAGAAAGACCAGAAAAAATAACTCTAATTCATACCGAAGTTGAGCCTGAACTTGAAGGGAAAGGAGCTGCAACAGCAGTTATAGAAAAAACATTAGATTATATAGAACAAAACAAATTCAAACTGATTCCACTTTGTCCCTTAGTCTTTGCATATATCAAAAGACATACTGAATGGAAACGTATAGTCGATGAAAACTTTAAAGGATTTGAAGAATAAAACATTATCAGAATCATGTCAAACGTACAATTAATAATAGAAGAGCGTTCAGCAGATATAGGAAACTTTATGGTTGGCCGCCTACTCCCCTTTCGTGAAAAAAGAACTGTTGGTCCTTTTGCATTTATTGATCATATGGGGCCAGCATATTTAAAAGACTATCAAAACTTAGATGTTCCACCACATCCACACATTGGGCTTTCAACACTAACCTATTTATTTGAAGGAAGTATGATGCATCGTGATAGTTTAGGAACTGAAATAGAAATTCAACCTGGTGCTGTAAATTGGATGACAGCAGGAAAAGGAATTGTACATTCAGAACGAACTCCTGACTATTTAAGAACTTCTGATAAATCTTTACATGGTTTACAAATTTGGGTTGCCCTTCCAAAAGAATTAGAAGAAATGGAGCCAAGCTTTACTCATATTGAAAAAGAAGATTTACCTAGTTGGGAACAAAATGATGTTTCTATAAAACTAATTGCAGGAGAAGCTTTTGGCAGAAAATCACCTGTCCCTGTACACAGTCCACTTTACTTTCTAGAACTTAAATCAACATCAACTCAAACTGTAAAAATTGGTAATGATTTATTTGGCGAAAGTGCTTTGTATATTTTGGAAGGAAGCATCACAGATGGCAACAATACTTTTGGACCCAAACAAATTCTTATTGCAAAAGACAGTAAGCTTTGTGAATTTGAAATGGCTGAAAACACTACAATTTATATTTTTGGAGGAGAAGCTTTCCCAGAAGAACGTTTTATCTTTTGGAATTTTGTTTCTTCTCGAAAAGAACGTATAGAACTAGCCAAAACCGATTGGGAAAATCAAAATTTTCCTAAAGTTCCAAACGAAACAGAATTTGTCCCATTACCACCAGCATTAAAAAATTTTAAATAATGGAAAAAATAACCGCACACTTAGGAACACAAAATTATAAGACTGAAGTAAAAACAGCGACAAATTCTATAATTGTTGATGAACCTTTTGACTTGGGAGGTGAAGATTTAGGTTTTAATCCTCATGAATTATTAGCTGCTTCTCTAGGTACATGTACAGTTATAACTTTAAAAATGTATGCCAATCATAAAGGCTGGGACTTGAAAGATGTAAATATTGAAGTAACCTTTGACTGGATTAAAGAGAAAAATAAATCAATTTTTAATAGAAATATTGAATTAATTGGGAACTTAGATGATACACAAAAAGAACGTCTTTTAAAAATAGCCAACAGTTGTCCTGTCCACAAAGCATTGATAAATCCAACAGAAATTACTACATCTTTATTATAAAAAAATCCCGCATTAAAGCGGGATTTATATTTTTAAGAATACATTTTCTTTCTCATTTCTTGAATTTTTTCATCCTCAAGATATTCGTCAAATGTCATATATCTATCAATTACTCCGTTTGGTGTAATTTCTAAAACTCTATTAGCAACGGTCTGAGCAAACTCGTGGTCATGCGTTGTAAACAATACTGAACCTTTGAAGTTTTTTAACGAATTATTGAAAGCAGTAATCGATTCCAAATCCAAGTGATTCGTAGGTTCATCTAACATTAAAACGTTAGCACGCAACATCATCATTCTTGACAACATACAACGTACTTTTTCACCTCCTGATAAAACACGACCAGTTTTTAAAGCTTCCTCACCAGAAAAAATCATTTTTCCTAAGAAACCACGAACATAAACTTCGTCTCTTTCTTCTTCTGTTTTAGCCCATTGACGTAACCAATCTACTAAAGTTAAATCATTTTCAAAGAAACTATGATTGTCACCAGGTAAATACGATTGATTTGTTGTAATTCCCCAATCAAAAGTACCTGAATCTGGCGTTAAGTTACCATTTAAAACTTCATAGAAAGCAGTAGTAGCACGAGAATCTCTAGAAAAAACAACAATCTTATCCCCTTTAGCCATATTCAAATCTACATTTTTGAATAAAACTTCACCATCTAAAGATGCCGATAAGTTTTGTACATTCAAAATTTGATCTCCAGCTTCACGCTCCTGATCAAAAATAATGGCAGGATAACGACGGCTAGAAGGTTTAATTTCTCCAATATTCAATTTCTCAATCATTTTTTTACGAGAAGTAGCTTGTTTTGATTTTGCTACGTTCGCAGAGAAACGACGGATAAATTCTTCTAACTCAGCTTTTTTCTCTTCAGCTTTTTTGTTTTGTTGTGCTCTTTGTTTCGCTGCTAATTGAGACGATTCATACCAGAATGTATAGTTACCTGAATAATGGTTTATTTTTCCGAAGTCAATATCTGATACATGTGTACACACTGCATCTAAGAAATGACGGTCGTGCGAAACTACCAATACTGTGTTTTCATAATTTGCAAGGAAATTTTCTAACCAACCAATAGTCTCAAAGTCTAAGTCGTTAGTAGGCTCATCCATGATTAATACATCGGGATTTCCAAATAAAGCTTGTGCTAATAACACACGTACTTTTAATTTTCCTTCCATCTCACTCATTAAAGTATAGTGATAATCGGCTGAAATTCCTAAGTTTGATAACATTGCACCAGCATCAGATTCTGCATTCCATCCGTTCATTTCGTCAAATTGCATTTGCAACTCTCCTATTCGGTCTGCATTTTTATCATCATAATCAGCATACAAATCATCCATTTCTTTTTTAATAGCAAACAAAGTTTTGTTTCCCATTAAAACAGTTTCTAAAACTGTATGCTCATCAAACATATTGTGGTTCTGATTTAAAACCGACATACGTTTTCCAGGCTCAAGAATAACACGTCCTGAAGTAGGATCAATATCTCCTGATAATATTTTTAAGAAAGTTGATTTTCCTGCACCATTTGCACCAATAATTCCGTAACAGTTACCTTGCGTAAAGGTTACGTTTACTTCATCAAATAAAATTCTTTTACCAAATTGAACCGATAAATTTGAAACTGTAAGCATTTATTTATTTTTTTTAAAAGTGTTGCAAAAGTAGTAAAAATAGTGGAGTTTTACCTTAATCAAATAATCAAAATGACAATACCTTTCGATAATGCATCAACTATTCACTTAATAATGGAAACTCTTGCCTTTTTTATAGGTATTAGACTCTATTATTTTTTAAGAAAAGGGATTCAAGATCCTATTTCTGATATGAATAGACTGTGGATTTTATTAGGAGCAATGGTTGGAGCACTCATTGGATCAAGAGTCATTGCAATGTTTGAGAATCCAAGTTTAATTTTAAATCAAACGTGGTTAACTTTTTATCAAAATAAAACTGTTGCTGGTGGTTTTTTTGGAGGATTATTTGGTGTAGAATTAAGCAAAAAAATCATCGGTGTAAAAATAGCTTCAGGTGATATCTATGTAATCCCTATTCTTACAGCGATTATAATAGGAAGGATTGGTTGTTTTGGAATGGGAGTTTTAGAACCCACTTACGGAATAGAAACTTCATTTTTAACGGGAATGAATTTAGGAGATAACAAACTAAGACATCCTGTCGCTTTGTATGAAATTTTCACAATGTTATTTCTAATAATTTTCTTTATCTACATTAGAAAAATAGATTTACAAAATGGTGATCGTTTCAAAATGTTTATGATAGCCTATTTTTTATATAGATTTTTAGTTGAATTTATTAAACCATTCCAACCATTATTTTTAGGATTAAGTATTATTCATTGGATTTCTATCTTTATATTTATTTACTATTACAAATTCTATCTTAGAATTTTAAAACCAAAAATTATAAATGCCTAACAGAGATTATATATACTACGATTATACAAAAAGTTTGTGTCCAGAATGTTTACATCTTGTAGATGCAAAAATTATTTTTCAGGATGAAAAAGTTTGGATGCTTAAGCACTGTAAAACGCATGGCGATTCTAAAGTTATGATTGCTGATGATGTAGAGTATTACCGCCAAATAAGAAATTACAACAAACAGTCTGAAATCCCTTTAAAGTTCAATACAAAAGTTCATTATGGTTGCCCTTATGATTGCGGATTGTGTACTGATCATGAGCAACATTCGTGTCTTTCAATTGTGGAAGTAACTGATAGATGTAATTTAGCTTGTCCAACTTGTTATGCAAGTTCAGGCCCTAATTATGGCAATCACAGAACATTGGAAGAAATAGAAAAAATGTTTGATGTAATTGTTGCCAATGAAGGTGAACCTGATGTGGTGCAAATATCGGGTGGAGAACCTACAGTACATCCTCAATTCTTTGAAATACTCGATATTGCCAAAAGCAAACCTATCCGACATTTGATGTTAAACACCAATGGAATCCGTATTGCTAAAGATGTGAATTTTGTGGAAAAACTAGCATCTTATATGCCTGATTTCGAGATTTACCTGCAGTTTGATAGCTTTAAACCAGAAGTATTAGAAAAATTAAGAGGAGAAGATTTGACTGAAGTTCGTAGAAAAGCCATTGAAAATCTGAATAAATTCAACTTATCTACTACACTAGTTATTACTTTACAAAAAGGAGAAAACGATGATGAAATAGGTAAGATTTTAGAATATGCTTTACAACAAAAGTGTGTTCGTGGTGTAACGTTCCAGCCTACACAAGTTGCTGGAAGAAATGATAATTATGATGATAACGCTGGAAGAATTACTTTAACAGAAGTTCGTCGTAAAATATATGAACAGTTCCCAACTTTTACTCCACAAGATTTAATTCCGGTTCCTTGTAATCCAGATGCTTTGTGCATGGCTTATGCTCTTAAAATTGATGGAGATGTTTTACCAATGACACATTTGATTAACCCTGAAGATTTATTAAATAATTCTAAGAATACTATTGTATTTGAAAATGATGAAAAATTAAAAGATCATATGCTAAATTTGTTTAGTACTGGAATATCAGTTGACTGTGCTGAAGAAGAATTTGGTGAATTAATGTGTTGTTTACCAAGAGTAAAATCGGATTCGTTGCATTATGAAAACTTATTTAGAATCATCATAATGAATTTCATGGATGCTCATGATTTTGATGTTAGAGCGGTGAAAAAATCTTGTGTTCACATTGTAGATAAAAGAGGTAAAATGGTTCCTTTTGAGACTATGAATTTATTTTACAGAGATAACACTATCGAAGAAATTAGAAAAGTTTTAAATTAACACTATGGATTCAGATATTTTAGCAAGTATAGGAGCAATTATAGCATGTATAGCCCCAATTGTCTTTTTAGTAGGCTTGATTATGGCAATTATATCTAAAACAAATAGAAGAACAGCTGTGAAAATGATGATTATTTCAGTAATTGCTTTTGTTATTGGTTTTGGAACTTGTTTAGCTAACTTATCTTTAGGCTCAATGCATTAATACTTTAATTTTATGGATAATTTATTTTTTATCATTTCATTTATACTTTTAATTAGTGTTGTTGTTTTTATTGTTGGTTTGATTATGCTTATTGTAGCAAAATCAGAAGAAAGTAAAAAAACTGCGACAAAAATGATAATTTCTTCAGTAATTGCATTCATTATTGGCTTTGGTTCTTGTTTTGGACTCATATTTTTTGGCAATTAGTCAGTTTTAACTGTACATTAACAACCTTGTATTGTTTATAAAAATATATTTGCTTTATCATAAATAAGTTAGAATGTTTGCCTATTTCAAAAAACTACAATTTTTAACTCTATTAGTGAATGTTATTGCCTTAAGTTCTTGTGAAAAAGGATTTAAAGAAGATGATTATTCTGCATACTTTGGAGGTGAGATAATAAACCCTAACTCTAGGGTTATCTACCTATGTAAAAACAATGAAGTTATTGATACTATTCAGTTAGACAAAAACAATAGGTTTTTTACTAAATATGATTCACTCGCACCTGGAATGTATACTTTTAAGCATGACCCAGAATATCAATACATTTATTTTGATAAAAATGACAGTTTGATGATTCGTTTAAACACCAATGAATTTGACAACTCACTTACTTTTTGCGGACGTGGTGATGAAAAAAACAATTTCTTAATTGAAATGTTTTTGAAAAATGAGGATGACAACAATGCTTCTTTTGATATTTATGATTACGATTTAAAGAAATTTGATAAAAAAATAGATTCCGATTTTAAAATCAAGAATGCTTTTTATGAAAGAAGAAAAAAGGATATAAATTGGGATGAGGATTTTGATATTTATGCAAAATCTATGTTAGAAATGCCTCATCTTGCAAAAAAAGAAATGTATCCTTTAGCTCATAAATTTAGAACAAACCAAGATGTTTGTTCAAGACTTCCTAAAGATTATTATGATTACAGAAAAGAGATTGATTTCAATAACGAAAAGTTAACCAACTTTGCTCCTTTTGTTCGTTATTTAACATCAATGTTGAGCAACATAACTTGTAGAAAAGACGTTACAGGAAAATCTATTGAAAATAACATCCATAAGTTAAAAGTTGCTGATTCAATTTTCAAAAATCAAAAAATAAAAAATGCTGTTTTGAATAACATTGCATTTATGTATTTACTGGAAGATCAAAACATTGAAAATAATAAAAGGTTCCTAGGGGAATATTTAAAACTTTCTACAGATAAGGAGCGTCAAAAAGAGATCAAGAAAATTGGTGATGCAATTCAAAATCTAGCTCAGAAAAAAAGACTTGAAGATGTTGAGCTAATTGATGCAAATTCGAATCCAGTTAACATAAACAAAATTGTTAAGAAAAAAACTGTTCTTTTCTTTTGGACTTCTGAAGCAAAATCACATATGGAATTGGTTCACAAGCGTGCTTCAGAACTTCAACAAAAACATCCAGATTGGGATTTTATAGCAGTCAACATTGATGATTCTTCTGAAAATTGGATGGAGAATTTGAAAAAATATAATTTCAAAAATAGTACTGAGCTACATTCTACAAACTTTAACTCAATAAAAGATAAATGGGTAATTACCAAAATTCATAGAACAATGCTTCTAAATGCAGATGGAACTATAAAAAATGGTTTCGTTAGTATTTTTGATGCAAACTTAGAAGAATACTTAAAATAAACTAATCCTCAAACCAAACGAAAAAGCGGTATCAAATATTTGATACCGCTTTTTCAATTTTATATAGTTAAGACTATTTATTTCCTTTTTCGAAATCTGCAACGAATTGCGCAATTCCGATATCTGTTAATGGATGTTTTAATAATCCAGTAATTGCAGATAAAGGTCCTGTCATTACATCTGCACCAATTTTTGCACAGTTTACAATATGCATTGTATGACGAACAGATGCTGCTAAAATTTGAGTTTCGAAACCGTAGTTGTCATAGATGTCACGAATTTCTTGGATTAAATTTAAACCATCTGTAGAAACATCATCTAAACGACCTAAGAACGGAGAAACATAAGTAGCTCCTGCTTTAGCTGCTAATAATGCCTGACCAGCAGAAAATACTAAAGTCACATTTGTTTTAATTCCTCTGTCAGAAAAATATTTACATGCTTTTACACCTTCTTTAGTCATTGGTAATTTAACTACGATTTGTTCGTGTAATTCTGCCAACTCCTCACCTTCTTTTACCATTCCTTCAAAGTCAAGCGCATTTACTTCAGCACTTACATCTCCCTCAACAATATTACAGATATCAACATAATGTTTTAAAATATTGTTTGTTCCTGTAATTCCTTCTTTTGCCATTAATGATGGGTTTGTTGTTACTCCATCAAGGATTCCCAAAGCTTGTGCTTCTTTGATTTGCTCTAAATTGGCTGTGTCAATAAAAAATTTCATTTGTATGTATTTAAAATAGTTGTGTTTAAGGTTATACGATTAACTTGGTTGATTTTTCTTATGAGAAGAAAGTGCAAAATTACAATTTATAATGATTCATAAGCATTTTTTCATATACTTTATCTGGTAAAGTTCTTTTTAAAATCACTGAGAATTTTTGCATAAAAGCACCTACTTTATAATGAATTTTTGGTTTTGGAGTATTGATTATTACATAAACTGCTTGTGCCATTTCTATAGGATTACTGCCTGAATCAACATGTGTATTCATTTCTGCCAATGTGTTTCCATATACTTTTTCATAAGCAGATCCTTTTATTACTGGTGCATGATAACGACCAGCAGCAATATTAGTAGCAAAATCACCAGGAGCAATGTTTGTAATTTCAATTCCAAATTGTTTTGTTTCCATTCGAAGCGCCTCAGTTACTAATTCTAATGCTCCTTTTGAAGCTGAATAAATACCTCGGTAAGGCAATCCCATATAACCCGCAATTGATGTAATATTGATGATTAATCCTGATTTTTGACTTCTCATTTGAGGTAAAACGGCTTTCATTACTTCAATTGGTCCAAAGAAATTGGTTTCAAAATTATTGCGCATTTCATCAGTTGGTATTTCTTCAATTGGTCCAGTAATACCAACTCCAGCATTATTGATTAAAACATCAATTCTTCCTGATTTTGCAATAACTTCTCCAATCGCTTTATAAATAGATTCGCTATCTCTAACATCCAATGCTACTAATGGAATTTTAGAATTTTGAACTTTTTCAGGATTACGGCTTGTGCCATAAACTGTATAGCCTTTATCTTGCAAGAACTCTCCTATTGATTTTCCAATTCCTGATGAACCACCAGTTATTATTACAACTTTACTCATTATTAATTCGTTTATTTAATTAATTCAATTCCCAAACCTGGTTTGTCTGATAATTGAATTTTTCCGTTTATTACTTTACTTCCTATAGCAATATCTTTAGCTATTAAATTGGCTCCGTCCAAATCGCAATAATCCACTAAAGGCGCTAAAACCGCTCCAGCCGAAATACCTACAGTAGATTCAGTCATACAACCAATCATTATTTTATAATCTAATTTTCTAGCTTCCTTTATAATCTCCAACGCTGGCGTTAAACCTCCGCATTTAACCAATTTAATATTTAAACTCTTGTAATGTGAAAGTAGAGAAACTAAATTATTACTGTTTTGAAAATCTTCATCGGCCATCCAATTTGCATATTTATCTCTTGACAAATTAGTATAATTTTTCACTTGCATTGGTTGTTCCAAATAAGTAAACTTTGATGCTAATTCATTATTTTCAATCCAATGACAATCTTCAATAGTGAAACTTGCATTAGAATCGAGCGCTATATTTCTGTTTAAACCAGCTAATTTTATGAAAGATTCTTTATCTAGCCCTTTACATTTTACTTTAAACTTATTCCAATCGGAATTTTCAATTTTCTTTATTTGACTTTCAATATCATCAATACTTATGGTTATAGAAGATTCAGGAATTGCTTTTAAATCAATTGAATTAATTTCTAAAAAGCTTTTATTTTCAAGTTTTCCAAATAAATCCCAATACGCACAATCTAATGCCGAAGTCACAAATGAACTTAAATGTAAATTTTTTATAAAAGAATAAAACAATTGAGGAGTAGTAATTTGTTGATTCTCAATTAAAGTTTTACTTGATATTAATTGATTAACTAAATCATCTAAATTTATTCCATAATAATCTATAACAGTACACTCACCATAGCCCGAAAGCCCTTTGTGATTTAATTTGATAATTAAAGCTTCCCTAAAGGAATAATCACCATAGGATATAGAAAAAGTTTCTTTAAGAGGAAGTTTGACCTTTTGCCAAGCAAGTTGCATTCTGGAATAATTTGGTCTAAAAATAAAAAATCCCGAACAATCGGGACCACAAAATTCAAATTAAATTCAATAAAAAATGGCAAGCGACCTACATCGCACCGCTACAACCGCATACCTTTGCTGTGTTCCCACCCTGGAGGAGTCTGCAGGAGCTGGTCGTGTAGGACTTGCCAGTGCAAATATACAATCTTTTTGTATTTTTACAAGCAAATTTGATTAGGTAAAAACCTTTTGTATATTGTATTCTCAAATATTTAAACAATGATAAAACATAAACTTCTAGCTATCACCTCGTTACTTCTTTTAGGTGCAAGCTGTGCGGGTGATAAAAAAAATTTATTTTCTATAGATGATTCTAAATTTAAGCTTTTATATCATCAAGACGACAACGTTTCATTGTCTGTTACCAATAAAAAAGATAAATCAATTGACTCAATAGCTTACTTTAATGGAGATAAAAGAATAGGTTCTGTAAAAGGAAATTCAGCGTTCAATTATAGCTTGAAAGACCAAAAACTAGGTTATCAAAATTTAAAAGCGGTAGTCTATTTTGAAGGAGATTCTACAAAGACTGAATCAAGAATTGAATTGGTTTCTCATATTGAGCCAAAATTATTGACATACACCATTCTTAATACTTATCCTCATGATCTTAAAGCATACACTCAAGGATTAGAATTTCACAATGATATTTTATTTGAAGGAACCGGCAACGGTGCTGGTAATGGAACTGGAGAACGTGGTGTTTCCAGTTTAAGAAAAGTTGATTATAAAACTGGTAAAGTTTTGAAAAAAGTAGAACTTGGTTCAGATTATTTTGGAGAAGGAATTACTGTTTTAAACAATAAAGTATACCAATTAACTTGGTTAAACAATGAAGGTTATGTTTATGATGCTGAAACTTTCAAAAAAGAAAAAACCTTCAAATATTTCAAAAAAATGGAAGGATGGGGTTTAACTAACGATGGTAAAAATCTTTATCAAAGTGATGGAACTGAAAGAATTACTCTTTTAAACCCAGAAACATTTCAACAAGTTGATTTTATAAATGTTTATACAGCTCAAAATAAAATTAAGGCTGTTAATGAATTAGAATGGATTGACGGAAAAATCTATGCTAACATTTATCAAATGGATGCATTAGCAATTATAGACCCTAAATCAGGTTCTGTAGAAGCTGTAATTGATTTATCTGCTTTAAAGAAAAAAGTTACTCAACATCCTGATATTGATGTATTGAACGGAATTGCTTATAATCCTAAGACAAAAACAATTTTTGTAACAGGAAAAAACTGGGATAAAATGTTTGAGATAAAAATAAATCATTAATTTTTTACTTCTCTCCCAACCTTTTATAAAGAAATGGTCTCTATGTATATATAGACCATTTTTTTATTTTATATAGTTATGAGAAAATTACAACTTACAATACCAGAACCATGTCATGAAGACTGGAATAAAATGACTCCAGTGCAAAAAGGAAGATTTTGCTCATCATGCGAAAAAAATGTTTTTGATTTCACTAGATCAACTGATTTACAAATCATTGAAATGTATAATAAAAATAATTCTATCTGTGGACGATTTTTACCTTCACAATTGGATAGAGAATTATTTTATCCTAAAAAGAAGAAATCTGTTTGGTTAGCTGCAGTGTTTTTTGGAATGATTACGTTTTTTAATACAAAAGTATCTGCACAGGAAAAACCAAAAACAGAACAAACAGAAACGCCACATATTATTGTTGGAAAAGTTGCCTATAATCTAGAAAATCAGGATGAAGAAATCGCAATATCTGGAATTGTTAGCGATGCTTCTGGACCACTACCAGGAGTTAATGTTATTGTTAAAGGAACAACTAATGGAACACAAACTGGTTTCGATGGGCTTTATAATATAAAAGCTAAAAAAGGAGATATTTTAATTTTTTCATTTATGGGAATGAAAGTGATAGAAAGAACTATTTCAATTTCAAGAATAATTAATGTTAAAATGGAAGATTCTCCTGTAATGTTAGGAGGTGCAGTTATTAAATCCTTGAGATAAATTTGATTAAAAAAAGCGAAGTTTAGGACTTCGCTTTTTTATATACTATTGAAATAATTATTTTTTTACAGGTTCGTACCTTGAAGATTTTTCATTATATGCATACTTTGTTGAAGATGTCTTATTACTTAAAGTGAAATCTCCGTTTCCAAGTAAAGTAAACTGATAACCTTCATTACGCTTTTTATAAACTGTTTGAGAAGCAGTTTTTAATTTATCTAAATATTCAACCTCTTGAACTTCTACAGCTTTTTGTGTATTTCCAACCAAGAGTGTTTTAGTAGCTGGATTCCATAATTGATTTTCAGTAACTGCAGCAGTTTCTTTTTTAGCTTTTGTATCCGTTTTTACTGTTTCATTCCAAGTCACACAATAAAAAGTATTTGTCTTAACTTTTACAGGAGCTACTTTTACATTTGTTGGAGCAAAGTTTGATTTACTTTTAGTTAAAACCATACTGTCTTTAGCAACAACTAAAACCAAATCATTTTTTTTATTAAACAATACAGATGCATCACCTTCTTTAGCTAGAACACCAGATGGTGCCTTTGCTTTTACTTTTGAAGATGAAGATCTTTTTTTCTTTTGACCGTAAGAAAAACTAACAGATAGTACCAATAATAGTAGTGCAATTTTTTTCATATTTAAGTAGTTTATGGTTCGCCAATATATAAAAAATATCATTCCAAAAAACAAAAATCGCGCCATGAAGCGCGATAATTTTTATTGGGCAATTGCATTGAGCAAAAGCTGTGCAGTAGCCTCGTTTGTAGCTAAAGGAACATTATGAACATCGCATATTCTAATTAGCATATTGATATCTGGCTCATGAGGATGACTACTCATAGGATCCTTAAAAAATAAAACCATTTTGCATTTTCCTTCTGCAACTCTAGCCGCTATTTGAGCATCACCTCCAAGTGGACCACTTAAAAGTTTTTTTACTTTAATGCCTGTAGCTTCCGCTTTACTCCCTTTCGTTCCGGTCGCTATGATTTTGATATTTTCTTGATGTAAAATATCGATATTCTTATTTAGAAACTGAACCATGTCAGCTTTTTTACCATCATGTGCAATTATAGCGATTTCCATGACTATTTATTTAAAACGTGGTATTCTATCAAACCATCTATTGGACGTCGCAATACATTTCCTAACTTAATTCCATGTTTCTCTAAAACACTTTTTAATTCATCTTTTAAGTAGAAAGCAATCGATCCAATGAAATGCACGGGTACTTCTTTATAATTATCAAATTGTTTAATGTAATTATCTACAAAAGCTTCCATTTCTTCAAAAATGTACTGACGACAAAAATCAGTATCCTTATGCTTGATTAAAAATTTCGCAAATGTTGCTAAATAGGCATTAGGATTAGGTTCTTTATAAAGATTATGCTTTACGGGATCAGGCTCAACATTATAGGTTGTTTCAAATTCTTGAGCTAAGTCTTTTGGCATTTTATTAAAATAATAACCACGTAATAAATGCCTTCCAAAACGATTTCCAGAACAGTCATCCATTGCAATATAGCCTAAAGATTGTACTTTTTGATGCAAAACTTGACCATCAAAATAACTACAATTTGAACCTGTTCCTAAAATACTTACGATTGCTTTTTCTCCTTTTGGTGTCGTTGCATAAACTGCAGCGTATGTATCTTCATGAACAGTTACTTTTGCAGATTTAAAATATTCCTGAAATACTTCAGTTAAAAAGTTTTTCATTCGATCTGTTCCGCAACCTGCTCCATAAAAAAACAAATTAGTTACATGTTCTTTATTATGAGAAATATCAAATCGATCATCTAATCTATTTATAACTTCTTCTTTAGATAAAACTTCTGGGTTTAATCCTAATGATTGTGTAGTAAACAATACTTTTCCTGCATCATCTATAGCAATCCAATCGGCCTTTGTAGAACCGCTATCTACTAGTAATTTCATTACTTTTTAGTTTGGTTTTTAATTTATGTTTTTTGGTAATTAGCCCTGATGGCAGCGGCATCCTTTTTTAATGTTGTCTTCGAGAACCTCAGACAACATTAAAAAAAATATAGCGAACAGCAGGAATGGCTCCAAATAAAAAATCCCGCTAATGATGATTAACGGGATGATAAATATAGAGAATTATTTTAAACCTGATACGTGAACAGCTAAATCAATTAATTTACTTGAATAACCGTATTCGTTGTCGTACCAAGACACTAACTTAAAGAATGTAGAGTTTAATCCAATACCTGCTTTTGCATCTACAATTGATGTAAGTGTCTCTCCAACAAAATCTTGAGAAACAACATCATCTTCTGTAAATCCTAAAACTCCCTTCATTGAGGTTTCTGAAGCATTTTTAAGCACAGCCATGATTTCTTCATAAGTAGTTTCTTTAGCCAATTTTACAGTTAAATCAACTACAGAAACATCTACTGTAGGTACGCGGAATGACATTCCAGTAAGTTTTCCATTTAATGAAGGAATAACTTTTCCAACTGCTTTTGCTGCACCTGTTGAGGAAGGAATAATATTTACTGAAGCTGCACGACCACCTCTCCAATCTTTTCTTGATGGACCATCGGCAACCATTTGAGTAGCAGTTGAAGCATGAACCGTTGTCATTAATCCTTCAACTATTCCGAAATTATCATTAATAACCTTAGCTAAAGGAGCTAAACAGTTAGTTGTACATGATGCATTAGAAACTATTTTATCTGTAGCTTTTGCTTCGGTATGATTAACTCCCATTACAAACATAGGAGCATCTGCAGATGGAGCTGAAATAACAACTTTTTTTGCACCACCATCTAAATGTGCTTGAGCCGTTTCTAATGTTGTGAAAATTCCCGTACATTCTGCAACTACATCAACATCAACTGTTGCATCATCCCATTTAATTAACTTAGGATCTTTTTCTGCAGTAACACGAATGTATCTGTCGTTCACATATAATTTACCTTCTTTTACTTCTACTTTTCCATTGAAACGTCCGTGAACTGAATCATATTTTAATAAATAAGCCAAATGATCAACATCTAATAAATCATTGATGGCAACAACTTCTACGTTATCTCTATTGAATGTTTCTCTAAAAACTATACGGCCTATACGACCAAAACCATTAATTCCTAATCTTACTTTCATATTCATTTTGCTATAGGCTTAAAGAGCGTTCTTTAAGCGATTTATATTACGTTTATTGTATTTGGGTTTGTTTTAATTATGTAGTCATTATGTCAGAAACTCTCAATAATTCTTCATCTATTTTAGAGCTTCCTTTTATGGCTTGTTCTAATGGTGTTAAAGCCACTTTATCCTGAATTAATCCTACCATGTAATTTGATTTACCTTCTAAGATGGACTCAACAGCTTTTACACCTAATCGTGATGCTAAAACTCTATCAAAGCATGATGGAGAACCTCCTCGCTGCATGTGCCCTAAAACAGATACACGAACATCATATTCTGGCATATGCTCTTCTACATACTCTTTTAATTCGAAGACATTTTTACCTATTTTATCACCTTCGGATACTACTACTATACTTGAGGATTTTCCTGAAGCTTTACTTTTTTGGAGCGATTCTAAAAGGCGTTCTAATCCTAAGTCTTCCTCAGGTATTAAGATCTCCTCTGCTCCTGCTCCAATTCCAGCATTTAATGCTATGTGTCCAGCATCACGTCCCATTACTTCAACAAAAAATAAACGATTGTGAGAACTGGCAGTATCACGAATTTTATCTATACACTCTACAACAGTATTTAAAGCTGTATCATAACCTAATGTATGACTGGTACCATAAATATCATTATCGATAGTTCCTGGAATTCCCATTACTGGATATCCAAATTCATTATTAAAGAGTTCAGCTCCCGTAAATGTTCCGTCACCACCAATAACTACTAGTGCATCAATACCCGCATTGACTAAATTTTCGTGAGCTTTTTTGCGACCCTCTGGTGTTTTAAATTCTAATGAACGAGCCGATTTTAAAATTGTACCACCTTTATTAACTATATTATTAACAGAACGGGGCCCCATTTCTTTAAAATCTCCTTCAATCATTCCTTGATAGCCTCTATAAATTCCGATACATTCGATATTATGATAAGCGCAAGTACGAACAACCGATCTTATGGCTGCATTCATTCCAGGAGAATCTCCTCCAGAGGTTAAAACCCCTATTTTTTTAATGTTTTTTGACATTTCAAAACGTTTGATATTGTAAAGTTAGGAAAGAAAATTATTAATTTCTCAGTTAAATGTTAAAAAACCGAGGTTGCTGAAATTTTCAAACGTTTTCGTTAATAAGTTTTCAAAAAACACCCCAAATCAGTTTGGATCTGGCGGCATTTCATCATATGTTTTTGGCTTTTCAGTAGACTTTTTCTGACGTTGTTCAGTAAATTGAATGAAATCAGGAGATAAATCAGAATCAGGAACATCATGAGGAGACTGATCTTCTTGTTTGTTTTTCTTTGAATTAAATATTTTTGTTAATAATTCTTTGAAAGTGTTAAAATCCACCTCATATGAAATACCAACTCCTTGAGTATAACCTATACCCTCTCCTATGTAATTGATATCATTTTCGCGATTAAAAAAACGAGCTTTTAAAGAACCGTCTTCATTCAAACGTAATTGTATTTCTACATCACCAACTACTGCAGTTTCTGTAACACCTCCTACAGGAACTCCAAGTCTTCCGTTTATAGTGATTTTATCATTTATTTGTGTAGACACTGTAAAACCCAATCTTCCATCAGTTTCTACACCTTGATTAGTTTTACTTCCTTGTACAAAATTTGGTCTAACTTTTAATTTTGAGTCATCATCAGCAAAAATATCATCAAACAAACTATTTGCTCTTTCCAATAAATTTCCTGTGATTGCATTTTCAGCAACTCCTTTATCACTTAGAAAACTACCTGATGATAATAAATAAATGGCTTGAGTTTGTCTGGTGTCATTGTCACTAAGTTTATAATCCAATTCAGAACGAAGCACCGAACTCAAAGTAGGAAAGTTAATAGATATATCTGGTACTGGGTTCGTTAACTTATCTGTCAATTTAATAACTACCTCTGTTGGAATCTTTTTGTTAAACGAAGGATTTTCTAATAAAACAGCTGGATTGGCTTCCGTTTTATAAACTGCTTCCATATTAAGTGTTGCATTTAATGGATCACCATCCCAGGAAATTGAACCACCCTTTTTAAGTTGGAATTTCTTATCAATTATTCCACCGTATTTAAAATTATAAGTTCCTTCATAGGCTTGAAAATCTCCCCACATATTAAACTTACCCAATGTATTAATCTCCATTAATAAACTTCCAAAACCACGTCCTTTTAATCCATGTCCTGTATTTTTATTAATTATTACTTCAATTTCTGCATCTGGAGTAATGTCTAACTCAAAGTTTAATTCTATTCCATCATATTTTTTAGATTTAGAACCTTTTTTATTTGCTTCGGCTAATTTTTCTTTTGCAGAAGTAAACTTAATATAATCCCTTTCCGAAGATGTTTCTGAATCACTAATCGGGATTTTTATCGATGTCCCTTTTTCTGATTTTGCGTTTACATTAATCACCAATCCATTTAATGGCCCACGTATAGATGCATCTCCATTAATAAATGCAGTTCCATAATACAATGCGTCATCAGAATCTTTAGTATTAAGTGCTAACAATCTTTTTGAATCTATGTTCAAATCCAAAAACCAATCCGAAAACTTAGTATGTCGTATTGATCCACTTAATACTCCTTTTGTGCTAAATTTAGTATCTGTTAAGTCAATATTTCGAAATGTAAACTGATTTTCAGTTATGTCTACAATAGCATTATTTTCGAAATTATAATCAACATTTAGATATGGAATCTTAAGTCCTGCTTTATTTAAATAGAGTCTTCCTGTTATATCTGGATTTTCAAAGTCTCCTTCAAATTTAGCTGTACCTGATGCAAGACCTCTGATATTAGTTATTACACTTCCTCCCAAAGGACTAAACGCGCCCATATTAAATTCGTCAAGCCTTAAATCAAGATCAAGGGTTGTTTTTTTATCTTCAATATAAACAAAGCCTTCAGCTTTAAATGATTCTAATCCCTCATTTCTAAGAACCGAATTAACCTCAAAATTCTTGAATGTATTATCACCTTTTACACTTAAGTCAAGTTTACCTAATGAATAATTATTAATTCCTAAACTATCAATTGTTACTAACGCCGTAGGTTCATAAATTGATTTTCTTTGTTTAAAGGCTATCATTCCGTTAACATTACCTTTCAACTTCAAGCTATCAATTGAAGGTGTAATTTTATCTAAATGTACATTATTGAAAGTAAGTTTAAGGTCTTTATAGGTAGAATCTTTTATTACTCCCATTAAATCAACCATTTGATTTTCATGAGACATTGAAATTTTCTCAATATCAAATTCTGTTAACTTTTTATTGAAAACAATTTTATTGTCTTTAGATTCATCTTCATTTAAAAACCATAAAATATCCTTGAAATTTACTTCCGATTTTTTTATACCAACTACACTTTTTTTATCTTCATTAATAGTATGGTATAAGTTTAGGTTGTAATAATCTTCTGCTTTGCTCCCTCCTTTAAATTCAGTTCTAAAAAACAAAGTATCATTTGCAGTAACATTAATCAAATTTAAATCTGAAACTTTGTAGTGTTTTGTTTTAACACTATCCATTTCAATATATGCATTGTATAATGGATTTTTATTATCTAACTCGATGTTAATATTATCAAATTGATTCCCATAAGCAGTAATGTTTGGTGATTTAAAATTAAATTTAAATTCACCATTATCTGAATTTATATAACCTTTAGCAAAGGTATTTTCCGCAAGTGAAACATCTGGATAAAAAATCTCAATCAGCTTACTATAAACGTTAAAATCAAATTTTATATATTGCCCTTTTTTGACTTTGTTTGGGGAGTAATTTGCATAAAGACTCCCTAGTGAGTTCTCAACTAATTTCATTAATTGATTGAACTGAAATTTGCCTTCAATTTTTCCATCAATAATATCTGGAGAATTAACCGTTATGGTACGAACTCTATTTTTATCAAATGATGATTTTACCATAAAATCATCAAAGAAGTAAGTGTCTTTATTATTCTCATATGATGTTTTATTTATATAAACATCACCGTATAGATTATCAATAGAATTACCATGCAAATTCATTAGAACATCACCTCTAAATACCGAAACTGAGTCTGCTGTATAAATTTTTAACTTTTCAAGATTTGCATATTCTACTTTTGCATGAAAATCATATTTATTTTCCCTCTTACTTAAATCCAGATTACCATCAAATTCCATTACTAGGTTAGGATCGTTTGCAGTAATATTCCCTTTAAAAACTGATTTTTTCATAGTCCCGTCTACTACAATATTGTTGTAATTATAATTATTGTAGTAAACATTATGCACTTTACCTTTAAGATTTGTGTCTAAAAATTCTTCTGTAAAACCTTTACCATCTACGTCTAAATCTAAACTTACAGCACCAATATCATCACGAGACAAAAATTTCCCTAAATCAAAATTATCTAACTTTATATTTCCTATATATGTTGCATTATCAATGTTATTGATATTAGTCATACTTAAATTAGATTGCGCATTACCTAATTCGGTCTTTAGTAATATATCAGCTTTAACTGTTTTTAATGTAACTTCTGTAGTACCTGATAAAGTAAAAACTCCAAACTTTTTAAATGTTGAAGGTAAATTGTCACCTAAGACTCTTGGTAATAATGCGTCTAAATTATTATAGGTAGATGAAATTTTTGAGAAATCTCCTTTCATATAAAAAGCATCTTTTTGCTTTGAAAACAAATTTTTAAATCTAAAATTCCCAACAATAATTGAATTGTTCTTATCCCTTAGACGAATATTTTTAGTTGTAAAATCATTTAATGTTCCTAAAATTTTTCCTTTAAGATCAAATCGTTGATTTTTACCAAATTCTCCATAAAAAAGATTTAATTCATTTGTAGAAACCGAAGCTTTTTTAATTTTAACATCAAACAAAACTTTATTGTTAAAATCTGAAAAATCTTCCCTTTTATAACGAAGTTCAACATCACCTATTAAATTAGATTCATTGGTTTTTAAATCTAAATTTTCTAAATGAATGTTTTTCTTGGTATAAGTAAAATCAGAATTTAGATTATCAATAATTAAACCTCGATGATCTAAAAAATTCATCTCATTGATTTTAGTAGTAACATCAGGCCCATAAACCTTAAAATTTGAAGTATGAGCATTTAACTTCGTGAAATCTAAAATTTTTGGTGTTTTTAAATTTTCGTCAATGTATGAAAAATGTCCATTAAGAAGATGAATGTCTCTTGCTGTCAATAAAAACTTCTTAGTACTCTTCTTAGTTGATTTATCTTTATCAAAAAGGTCTATAAACTTATCTAAGTTAGTATCACGGTCTCCTTTATAATTTTTTAGATGAAAATCTATACCATGAAGTCTAATTTCACCAAAATGCAAATCACCATCATATAGTTTTTTAAAATCTAAAATATTAGTCTTTAAAATCTGGATATAAAAAAGTGTGTCTTTTTTATAATCTTTAATTAAAACATTTTTCAATTTTACACCTCCGAAAATGGAAGCATTAGCGTTTTCAATAGTTATATCTGTTTCAAAATCTTCATTTAATTTCTCAGTGATATATTGAGCAATCTTTGTTTGAACTGAAGGTAAGCATAAAAGAATACCTAGGGTAAGTAAAAGCACAATTAACCCTAACAGGAAAAACAAAACAATTTTTCTAAGTTTTTTTAAGCCCGTATTTTTTTTAGTTTCTTCCAAGAATTTATTTTCGAAAAGTGAAGCGTTTCAATAAGGTACAATTTCAATAAAAATCTTTATTTTTGGGCTTCGATGTAAAATTAATTATTTTATATTGGTTTTTCAAAATATAACACAAATTCTGTGCCCTTATTATGTCTAAATCTCCTATTTATATTTTAGCTATTGAAAGTTCATGTGATGATACTGCTGCCGCAGTGCTCAAAGATAGTAAAGTGTTGTCTAATGTGGTAGCAAGACAAGGAATTCATGAAGAGTATGGAGGTGTTGTTCCAGAATTAGCATCAAGAGCACATCAGCAAAACATTGTACCAGTAGTAGATGTTGCTTTAAAAAAAGCTGGTATTGACAAATCTGAACTATCTGGTATTGCTTTTACTCAAGGCCCAGGGTTAATGGGGTCGTTATTAGTAGGTAGTTCTTTTGCCAAATCATTAGCTATGTCTCTTAATATCCCGCTTATATCTGTTCACCACATGCACGCTCATGTTTTAGCACATTTTATAGATGAGGAAGGTTATGACAAACCTGAATTTCCATTTTTAGCAATGACAATCTCTGGAGGACATACCCAAATTATAAAAGTGAACAGCTTTTTTGACATGCAAATCATTGGTGAAACTACAGATGATGCAGTAGGAGAAGCATTTGATAAAAGCGCTAAAATACTAGGACTTCCCTATCCAGGAGGACCTTTAATAGATAAATATGCACAACTGGGTAATCCCAAAGCATATCAATTTACGAAGCCAAAAGTTGATGGACTAAACTTTAGCTTCAGCGGATTAAAAACTCAAATTCTTTATTTCATTCAAAAAAACGTAAAAGAAAACCCTAATTTTATTGAAGAAAATACGAATGACATTTGTGCTTCTATTCAAAATATTATCATTCAGATTTTGATGGACAAAATTAAAATGGCAGTTGAAGAAACTGGAATAAAACAAATTGCAATAGGTGGTGGTGTATCTGCCAATTCTGGAATTAGAAATACCTTAAAAGAGGCAGAAAGTAAATATGGTTGGAAAACTTTTGTTCCAAAATTCGAATATACAACAGATAATGCAGCAATGATTGGAATTGTTGGATATCAAAAATATTTAGAAAATAAATTTGAAGATTATTCAGTAACTTCTAAAGCTAGAATAGAATTTTAATTATGCAATTATTTTATAATCCTGAAATAAATTTAAATGACACTGCATTTTCTTTTGACAAAGAAGAAAGTAAGCATATAACTAAAGTATTACGTAAAAAAGAAGGTGATATTTTATTTGTTACTAATGGATTAGGAGTTCTATTTGATTGTGAAATAATTTTAGCTTCTGAAAAAAAGTGTACTGTAAAAATAGTTAAAACTAAAAGTCAAAATCCTACATCATTTTACACACACATAGCTGTTGCTCCCACAAAAATGAATGACAGGTATGAATGGTTTTTAGAAAAGGCAACAGAAATAGGAATTCACGAAATCACTCCCATTATTTGCGATCATTCAGAAAGGAAATCAATCAAAACTGATCGTTTTGATAAAATAATTCAATCTGCAATGAAACAATCAAATCAATTATATTTACCTAAATTGAATGATTCTATTTCATTTAAAGATTTCATAAATAAAGACTTCGATGGTATTTTGTGTATAGCTCATTGCGAAGAAACAAACAAAACCTTGCTTAAAGAAGTTGTAAAACCAAACCAAAAACATATAATTTTGATTGGCCCAGAAGGAGATTTTTCCTCAAAAGAAATAGAATTAGCCATTAAAAACAAGTATATTCCAGTATCATTAGGAAATACACGTTTGAGAACTGAAACAGCTGCGCTAGTAGCTTGCCATAGTATTGTTTTTAGTAACGAATAATATGAAAAAAATATTTTTACTTACAATATTGTTCTTTTTTAACTTGGGATTTTCGCAAGAAATTGCTTTGTTGAAATATAATGGTGGAGGTGATTGGTACGCCAACCCAACGGCATTGCCAAACCTAATTAAATTTTGTAATTCAAACATAAACACTAGAATAAAAAACAAAGTTGCTACCGTTGCACCTGGAAGTCCAGACATTTTTTCATATCCATTTATACATATGACAGGTCATGGAAATGTGATTTTTAATGCTCAAGAAATTGAAAATTTAAGAAACTATTTGTCTAGTGGAGGTTTTTTGCATATTGATGACAATTATGGTATGGATAAATATATAAGGAGTGAAATAAAAAAACTCTTTCCTAATAATGAATTAGTTGAACTTCCATCAACTCATTCTATTTTTCAAAAACCATTTTCTTTTCCAAGTGGATTACCCAAAATTCATGAGCATGAAGCTAAAAGACCACAGGCTTTTGGTATCTTTCTAAACAACAAACTTGTTCTTCTTTACACATTCGAATGCGACCTAGGCGATGGATGGGAAGATTATGAG
This sequence comes from Flavobacterium terrae, assembly GCF_900142035.1. Classification (GTDB taxonomy): domain Bacteria; phylum Bacteroidota; class Bacteroidia; order Flavobacteriales; family Flavobacteriaceae; genus Flavobacterium; species Flavobacterium terrae. The sequence continues at coordinate 178,230 of NZ_FQZI01000003.1, forward strand.
GTTCATAATGATCCTAAAGAAGTTCGTGATAAGGCTCTTAAAATGGGAGCCAATATAATTAACTATACTTTTCAAAATTAATCAATAGAAAAGAGTTCATTCACATGATTAGGAATGATTTTTTTCTTATACTTTTTGGCAGCTACAGATTGCCATACGTGCTGATTTTATTAATAATTTAAAAAAAATAAAAAAATTAACACTTTTTACACAATAAAAAAAATACATAAAATTTAATTTTTTTTGGTTTTTTCATAAAAAAAAATTAGTATTGCTAAATCAATTAACAAAAAATTAATAATTTATTAACCAAACTAAACAAATTATGAAAAAATTGTTATTATCAGCATCTGTAGCATTATTGATGTTTTCATGTCAAAAAGACAATGAAGTTGTAACAGAAGATCAAACAACAACTTCTAGTTCTATTACGCACAGAGGGTGTGCTTCACATGAAGTTCTTGAACAACAATTAAGAGAAAATCCAGGATTAGCTCAAAAAATGGAAGAGATTGAAAGTAAAACACGAAGTTTTTTATCTTCAAGTACAGGACGCCTTGTTAATGGGAGAATTGAAATTCCAGTTGTTGTTAATGTTTTGTATAGAACAGCCGCTGAAAACATTTCTTTAACTCAAATCCAATCCCAAATTGATGTCTTAAACAAAGATTTTAATGCTCAAAATAGTGATTATAATCAAGTTCCATCTTTATTCTCTGGTGTTAAAGCAAATGTTGGAATTTCTTTTGTACTTGATCAAGTAATTAGAAAATCAACAACCAAATCTTCTTGGGGAACAAGAGATGCAATGAAAAAATCTAAACAAGGAGGTATAAACCCTACATCTCCAACAACAAAACTAAATTTATGGGTAGCAACAATTGGTGGTGGAATTTTAGGATATGCTCAATTTCCTGGAGGATCAACAGCTACTGATGGTGTAGTTATCGATTCTAAATATTTCGGTGTAACAAGTAACTCTGGATCAAGCTATCCTTATAATTTAGGAAGAACTGCTACACACGAAGTTGGACACTGGATGAATTTACGTCATATTTGGGGAGATGCTACATGTGGATCAGATTTAGTTTCTGATACTCCTGTACACAACACTGCTAACTACGGTGTACCAGCATATCCTCATTACAGTACTTGTTCAGGTACTCCAGTTGAAATGACAATGAACTACATGGATTACACTGATGATAGAGGTATGTATATGTTCTCATTAGGTCAAAAAGCTAGAATGGATGCTATATTTGCTTCTGGCGGAGCTAGAAATTCATTTGCTCAACCTTAATATACAAATTCATATAAAGAAATTGAACTCGCTCAATGAGCGAGTTTTTTTATTTTCAGCTAGTTAAGACTAAAATTTGGTTTAAAAAACGGGTTTTTCTTACAAAAGTTATTAACAATAAAACGTTTTAAACTACTTATATTTCCTGATATAAACATAATTATTAACAATTTTTAATATATCAAACTATACAACATTAAAATAATAATATCATTATTTTTTTGTTAAATAAACTTAAAATATATAGTATTGCATCGAAATTAATAAAAAAACCAAATTATTAACCAAACCAAAAAAACTATGAAAAAATTATTATTGACTGCCTCTGCAGCTTTATTAATGTTCTCTTGTCAAAATGACAATGAATCAGCAACAACTGAAACAACAAATGTTGATGCTACTGCACACAGAGGCTGTGCTTCTCACGAAGTTCTTGAAGCACAATTAAGAGCTAATCCAGCTTTAGCTAAAAAAATGGCTGAAATCGAAGCTCAAACTCAAAATACTTTAGAAACTGGAAGAATAGTAAATGGGGTAATGGAAATTCCAGTAGTATTTAACGTACTATACAGAACTTCAGCTGAAAACATTTCTTTAGCTCAATTACAATCACAAATTGATGTTTTAAACAAAGATTTCTCTGCTACAAACTCTGATTACAATACTTCTAACAACCCTTATTCATCAGTGCGCAGTGGTAATACAAATATTAGATTTGTACTAGATCAAGTAATTCGTAAATCAACAACTAAAACTTCTTGGGGTACTAATGATGCAATGAAAAAATCAACTCAAGGAGGTTTAAATCCAACTTCTCCAACAACTAAATTAAACTTATGGGTTTGTACAATAGGCGGAGGAATATTAGGTTATGCTCAATTCCCTGGAGGTTCATCTTCTACTGATGGTGTTGTTATTGATTCTAAATATTTAGGAACAACTGGTACAGCAACTTATCCATTTAATTTAGGAAGAACTGCAACTCACGAAGTTGGTCACTGGTTAAACTTACGTCACATTTGGGGAGACGCTACTTGTGGATCAGATTTAGTATCTGACACTCCAGTTCATAACACAGCAAATTATGGTGTTCCTGCTGTAGGTCACAGATCAACTTGTTCAGGTACTCCACTTGAAATGTACATGAACTATATGGATTATACTGATGATAGAGGAATGTATATGTTCTCTGTAGGTCAAAAAACTAGAATGAACGCTGTATTTGCTGTAGGAGCAGCTAGAGCTTCTTTTAGATAATAATCTATAAATATAATATTACAAAACTCGCTCTTAGTAGCGAGTTTTTTTTTATATTCGTTTTCAAAAGACTCAACAATGAATTCAAAAACTATTGCAAATGGAATTGTACGTGGTGTTTTAACTCTTGCCTTAATTTTACTTATCCTTTATTTTTTATATAAAATTCAACTGGTAATAGTCTACATATTGGTCTCTGTAATATTAGCTATGATTGGAACTCCAATTGTAGATTTTTTAAGGAAAAAATTAAAATTCAAATTAACAACTGCTGTAATTTTTACGTTACTGTTTTATGGACTTATAATTTTTGGTTTTATAATGATGTTTATTCCTTTAATAACCACTCAAGGTCAAAAATTATCACTTCTAGATTCAAATGCACTACAAAATCAAATTACAGAATTAACTGTTCAGATTAAGAACTTTTTGGATCAACGTGGATTTAATAGTAGTAAAATGATGAAGGAATATAACTTGGTTTCAAAATTAAATTTTAATTTTCTTTCAGATTTTTTAAATAACACTTTAAATACAATTAGTAATATTGGAATGGGATTGGCTTCAGTATTTTTTATTACTTTTTTCTTTTTAAAAGAAAGAGTGATTTTTTTAAAAATATTTAGATATATACTCCCAGATGAACATGAAGAAAAAATTTTAAATTCTGTTACTCAAATTAATGAACTACTTTCAAGGTATTTCTTAGGAATTTTACTTCAATTGTTTATTGTCTTCATTCTATATTTAATAGTTCTTCTAATTTTTGGAGTAGAAAACGCTTTCATTATTGCCTTTTTATGTGCTTTTTTAAACATTATACCCTATATAGGACCTTTAATTGGGACAGTTTTAGCAGTTACATTAACTCTTTTAGGAAATTTCAATGGAGCATTTACTCATGAAATGTTAATGACTACTATTTATGTAATGATAGGATTTTTTGTAGTTCAGTTTATAGACAATAATATTAGTCAACCTTATATTTTTTCTAATAGTACAAAATCCCATCCCCTTGAAATCTTTTTAATAATACTTATTTTTGGTTTTTTATTTGGAATACTCGGGATGATAATTGCTATTCCTGTATATACAATTTTAAAAGTAGTAGGAAAAGAATTCTTACCTAACAATAGAATTATACAATCATTAACCAAAGATTTATAAAATTGAATCAAGATTTACTTAATATTGAAGTACAAAAATTCATCAATGAATCACTTGAAATAAATTTTTCAAAAATAGCTTTATTAAAAAATCCTTTTCCGGAAATTTCATGGACAGATATTTTAACTCAAATTGCATCCAAAGCAAAAGCAAAAACTAAACTTCCTACATGGTTTAATACTGATGCTATTTTATATCCAAGTAAACTTTCTATTGAACAAACTTCTTCTGAAAAAACTGCAAATTACAAAGCAAATTTGATTTCAGGAGAATCAATAATTGATTTAACTGGTGGATTTGGTGTAGATGATTATTATTTTTCAAAAATATTTTCAAGAGTAGTACATTGTGAATTAAAAAAAGATCTTCACGAAATTGTAAAACACAATCTTTCATCACTTTCTGTTAAAAACATTGAATGTTTTTTAGGCGATAGTAGTACTATTATTAAAGAAATCAATTCAAAATTTGATTGGATTTATATTGATCCATCAAGAAGAAACGATGCCAAAGGCAAAGTTTTTTTGCTCAAAGATTGTTTGCCAGATGTTCCTTCAAATTTAGATTTTTACTTCAATTTTACGGACAACATATTAATAAAAACGGCTCCATTATTAGATATTTCAGCAGGATTATCTGAATTGAAAAATGTTCGCGAAATACATATTGTAGCTATCAACAATGAAGTTAAAGAACTCCTTTGGATCTTACAAAAAGATTTTAAAGAAAGCTGTAAAATTAAAACAATAAATATTTCAAAAGAAAATGAAGAATTATTTGAATTTAACTTAAATGATAATACTTATTTATCCCTGTTTTCTGAACCAAAAAAATACTTATACGAACCAAACAGTGCTATACTTAAATCAGGAGGGTTTAACAATGTAGCAAAGTTTTATAAAGTTGAAAAACTTCAACAACATTCACATTTATATACATCAGACCAAGAAATTGATTTTCCAGGAAGAAAATTTATAGTAAACAAAGTCTTTGAGTATAACAAAACAAATATGAAACATCATTTAGCAAACTCAAAAGCAAACATAACAACACGAAATTTTTCAGAAACAGTTGAAGAAATAAGAAAGAAGTGGAAAATAAAAGATGGAGGAGATTTGTATTCTTTTTTTACAACTGACAAAAGTAATCACAAAATTGTTTTAATTTGCCAAAAAATATAACAAAATGCGTTTTTACATTATTGCTTTACTTACACTTGCTCAATTCATAACGTTTGCACAAAAACAACCTTGTAAATTTGAAATAAATACAACCGATTCACTTGGTGTATACAAAGAAACACCCAGTCATTTAGTCTATGAAAAAGTATTTGGAAATTCTTCTCAGTTGGTATTTTTATCGATAGGCTCGGACAATAGTACACCATTTTTAAAATTACAAATAATTCAGAAAAGCAAAGATTTTATTATTCCAAAATGCATTGATAAAAATTCTAGAATTTACTTTCAATTAACTAATGGTAAAATTTATACTTTAGTTAATGCATCAAACGATAAATGTGACAATTTAATTTTTAACGAAACAGACAAAGAAAACAATAGATTACTTGACTGTACTTTTTTATTTTTAAAAAATGATTTTGAAGACTTGAAAAAGTTTCCAATAATGCTAATGAAAATTAAGCTTGCTTCAGATGAAAAGGAGTATATTATATCTAAAGAATTAATTTCAGAAAAAATAAATACCAAATCAAACCCTGAAAGCTTTTTTATCGATAATCTTCATTGTATCATGAACTAATTACAGTTCCATGAAAAATTTGAAAGTGCATCTTTTTTAGCATCTTTTAAATTATAATGCCACCACTCTGAATCGAGTGATTCAAAGCCATTTTTAATCATTATTTTTTTTAATAATTTCCTGTTTTTAATTACATCGGAAGATAATTTTGTAAATAAATGAGAGGATTCTGGACCAAAATGATCAAATTTTGTTCCCATATCTAGCTCATTACCTTGTTTATCAACTATAGTAATATCAACAGCCCCTCCTCTATTGTGTATAGAACCTCTTTTGGGATTTGCAACATAAGTTGCGTTAGGCACAATTTTCCACATTTTTTTTTGCACGTCCAAGGGACGATAACAATCAAAAAGCTTAATCCTATATCCTTTTTTCAAAAATTCTTCGTTTGCTTTTATTAAAGATTTAATTGTTTTAATTCTTAAATAACAAGATGCGCAATCATAAACTTTAGAATTAAGAAAATTATCATTTGTAGCGTATTTCATTTCAAGAATAAAATCTTTGCTATGATCTGTCAGATTTTCAAAAACTGTATCAGAAACAGATATTGTTTGTTTCTTTTCGTTAGTTTTTATGGAAGCTATATTATTTGAATTTATAGTATTGCTATTAGCCGTTTTACATGAAAAAACAGATAATAATATAGAAGTGTAAAAGATACTTTTAAAAAGCTTCATTGATTATTTTTTTATGAAAATACGTAGAAAATACCAATAAAAAAAGCCTCACGATTGTGAGGCTTAAGTGATCCAATCAGGATTCGAACCTGAGACCTACTGCTTAGAAGGCAGTTGCTCTATCCAGCTGAGCTATTGGACCTCATTTTAGTAAACTAAAACAATTTATCATCTTGTCGGGGTGGCAGGATTCGAACCTGCGACCTCCTGGTCCCAAACCAGGCGCGATGACCGGGCTACGCTACACCCCGAGTACAAAAAAAGCGGAGAGACAGGGACTCGAACCCTGGCGACAGTTACCCGTCGACAGATTAGCAATCTGCTCCGTTACCACTCCGGCACCTCTCCTATTGCAAAGAACTTGACCTTTTTTGCGGTTGCAAATGTAACGCATCATTCCTTTATTACCAACTTTTTTTACGACTTTTTTAAGATATTTTGAAAGGTTTTTTTAAAGTATTTAAGAATCAACACAGTACGTTCTAATTTTTTTTCAATGATACAACTTAAAATCCAATAATCACAGTTAATAATATTTAAAAAAGACTATTATATAATGTCTTAAATTAGTAAATTCGCAAATAATTTTTGAAAAACCAAAAAATGAAAAAAGTTGTAATCGTTTCGGCTGTACGTACACCAATAGGAAGCTTTATGGGTTCTTTATCTAGTGTTTCAGCTCCACAATTAGGCGCTACTGCAATAAAAGGTGCTTTAAATAAAATCAATTTAGATCCTGCTTTAATTAATGAAGTATATATGGGACATGTTGTTCAAGCTGGTACTGGACAAGCTCCTGCAAGACAGGCTGCAATATTTGCAGGCTTACCTGATAGTGTTATTTGTACTACTGTAAATAAAGTTTGTGCCTCTGGAATGAAGTCTGTTACTATGGGAGCTCAAGCTATCATGTGTGGTGATGCTGAGATTGTAGTTGCTGGTGGTATGGAAAATATGAGCTTAATTCCTCATTATGTTCACATGAGAAATGGAGCAAAATTTGGTCCAGCAACTTTATTAGATGGTATGCAAAAAGATGGACTTGTTGATGCATATGATCAACAAGCAATGGGTGTCTTTGCTGATTTATGCGCAACAGAACACAAAATTACACGTGAAGAACAAGATGCATTTGCAGTTCAATCTTATGAACGTTCTGCTAAAGCATGGGAAGCTGGTAAATTTGACAACGAAATAGTTCCTGTAAGTATTCCACAAAGAAAAGGAGACCCAATTATATTTGCTAAAGACGAAGAATATACAAATGTTCGTTTAGATAAGATACCTACATTAAATGCTGTATTTACAAAAGAAGGAACTGTAACAGCTGCAAATGCCTCTACAATTAATGATGGTGCTGCCGCTTTAGTTTTAATGAGTGAAGAAAAAGCAAACGAACTTGGCTTAAAACCATTAGCATATATTAAAAGTTATGCTGATGCTGAACAAGAGCCAAAATGGTTTACAACTGCACCAGCTAAAGCATTACCAATTGCTTTAAAAAAAGCTGGAATTTCAACTTCTGATGTTGATTTCTTTGAATTTAACGAAGCTTTTTCAGTTGTTGGATTAGCTAATTCTAAAATTTTAGGTCTAGATAACAATAAAGTAAATGTTAATGGTGGAGCTGTTTCCTTAGGTCACCCTCTAGGTTGTTCAGGTGCAAGAATCATTGTAACTTTACTAAATGTTTTAGAACAAAATAACGCAAAAATTGGAGCTGCTGCGATTTGTAACGGTGGTGGTGGTGCTTCTGCAATTGTTATTGAAAGAGCTTAAAATAATTATAAGTTATGAGTTATGAGTTATACTTTTTTGTATGACTCATAATTTATAACTCTTAACTCATAATTAAAATAAATGTTTGGTATTTGTAATCTAGCCAATATTCCTTTACGATTTGAACCTAGTGATAGAAGTGAACTTGTTTCACAAGTCCTTTTTGGAGAACATTTTCAAATCTTAGAACAAAATCAAAAATGGTCTAAAATAAAATTAGCCTATGATCATTACGAAGGATGGATTGACAACAAACAATTCAAAGATATAACTGAGGAGCAATACAATTTATTATCAACAGACAGTATAGTCTTAAATGCTGATTTAATTGAGTGTGTGACTTCACAGGATAATTTATTAATGCCAATTCCATTAGGAGCATCATTGTCTTTTTTAAATTATGATTCAATAAATACGGAGTGTCTAACTTTTGAAGGAATTAAAGTGAGTGGTATTAAATCCAAATCGCAAATTCTTGACACAGCTTTTATGTATTTAAATGCCCCGTATTTATGGGGTGGCAAAACGCCTTTTGGAATTGACTGCTCTGGCTTTACACAAATGGTATATAAACTCAATGGTTATAAGTTATTGAGAGATGCTTCACAACAGGCAACTCAAGGATTAGCTTTAAGCTTTATTGAAGAAAGTGAACCAGGAGATTTAGCTTTTTTTGACAATGAAGAAGGAAATATTGTTCATGTTGGAATCATAATGGAAAATAATTACATTATTCATGCAAGTGGTAAAGTTAGAATAGATCGCCTAGACCATTTAGGTATTTATAATGCCGAAATTAACAGACATACTCACAAACTTAGAGTCATTAAAAAAGTTATATAACAATAAAAAAGCCCCTTAAAGGGGCTTTTTTATTTACATTTTATTAAAACTAAATTAATTTTTAGCCTTTAAAGCTTTATATTTTTCAGTCATATCTAAAGCATTGTACATGTTTAAAAGAGTTGATTTAATGGCTGCATCTCCAACAAATAATTCATAAGCTTTTTCTAAATGAGGTATAGCCGATTTGTATATAGCTTCTCTTTTAGCTTTAAGAATTTCGTACTTCTTGTTATCAGCAGGTGAAGTCCCTAATTTATTCATAGCATCAACTATTTCTTTTTCACCATCTAATTTTAACACCGCCAAATTCATATATGCGTTTCTGTATTTTGGATCGATCTGAATAGCTTTTAAATAATATCCTTCTGCATCAATTTTTGCCTGATTGTCTTTAGATTGAGCAGATATAACACCTAAATTATAGTACAAATCTGCATTATTAGGGTCTTTAGCTAATACTTCAGAAATTAAATTTTTATAAGTTGTGTAATCGTTTGTTTTTAAATAAAGATCAGCTTCAGACATAATAAGTGAAATGTCATCAGGATTAGCTTTTCTTGCATCAATTATAGCTTTTTTAGCAGCGGCAACATCATTCTTTTCAATATAAATCAAAGAAATATTTTTATAAATCTCTCCTCTTTTAGATGGCTCATTTTCATCCCTAGGAAAAGCGTGAGAACCTAATCTCACAGCCTGATCTCTTGTCGATTTATCAGGGAATGTCTCCTCTTTATCATTAACTTTACTTTTTGCTAAATAATTAACCTTTTTTCCAGAATAATTCAATTGCTTTAGTTTATTGTAATAGTTTAAAGCTAAATCATAATCCTGAGCATTAATAGCAGATCCTGCTGCATAATACAACATACTTGTGTCTTTTGGCTCAAGAGTATACACTTGATATAATTTTAAAGCACTTTCTTTAAATTTTTTCGCATCACTATCAGCAATTGCGCTATTAGTCAACTCTCTTTTTAATTCAACTAACGAAGATTGAGCTTGAGAAGAATATTTTGATTTTCCTGTTTTTTTCTCAATAGAAAGTAGTTCATTATATGCCTTTGCTGCCTCCGTATAATTTGCATCAGCATCAATATTTTTCTTAGCTAAATCAAAATAAGTATTTCCTTTAAGGAAAAAATATTGAGCTTTTTGATTATCATCAGCATTAGCTATTAATGATTCCGCTTGACTTAAAGCTGATTTAGCTTCATTAGGATTTCCAGCTTTTAATGCTTTTTCAGCTGCTTTTAATTCTTCTTTTTGAGCAAATGAAACTACTGAACTTAATAATATAGTTGCAATTGCTAAATTTTTAATTTTCATTCTTTTAATTTTTAATTATTCTTGTGTTTCTGCTTCTGAAGAAGTTTCATTAGTTATATCATCATTCAAATCTTCTAAATTTTCATCAGATTCCTCGTCTTCACGCATTACTTTACAAACTGCAGCAATAGAGTCATTACCTTTAATATTAATTAAACGAACTCCTTGCGTTGCACGTCCCATAACACGTAAATCAGATACTCGCATTCTGATAGTCAATCCAGATTTATTGATAATCATTAAATCGTCTTCATCAGTTACATTATTTATAGCAATAAGTGAGCCAGTTTTTTCAGTGATATTTAAAGTTTTAACTCCTTTACCACCTCTGTTTGTGATTCTGTAAACATCTTCACCATCGTCATCAACTAATTTAGTACGCTTACCATAACCATTTTCTGTAACAACTAATATTTGAGAATCGTTAACATGATCTCTGTCAATAGACACCATTCCGATTACTTCATCTTTTTCATCAGCTAATGTAATTCCACGAACACCAGAAGCTGTTCTACCCATTGGACGTGTTTTCTCTTCTTCGAAACGCACTAATTTACCAGACTTAGATGCAACTAATACTTGGCTATTACCTGTTGTTAATTTTGCTTCTAATAATTCGTCACCTTCTTTAATTGTAATAGCAGCAACACCATTAGTTCTTGGACGAGAATAAGATTCAAGAGAAGTTTTCTTCACTTGCCCTTCTTTAGTAACCATTATTACATAATGACTGTTGATATACTCTTGATCTTTTAAATCTTGAGTACAGATAAATGCTTTTACCTTATCATCTTGCTCGATGTTAATCAAGTTTTGAATAGCACGTCCTTTAGCTGTTTTACTTCCTTCAGGTATTTCATAAACACGCATCCAGAAACATTTTCCTTTTTGCGTAAAGAACAACATATACTGATGATTTGTTGCCACATACATATGTTCCAAGAAATCTTGATCACGAGTTCCTGCAGATTTTTGTCCAACTCCTCCTCTATTCTGTGTTTTATATTCTGTTAGAGGGGTACGTTTTATGTATCCTGCATGCGAAATTGTAATTACTACTTGTTCATCAGCAATTAAATCTTCGATACTAACATCTCCACCTGAATATTCAATAGTTGAACGACGCTCATCACCATATTTATCTTTAATTTCTGCCAACTCATCTTTAATTACCCCCATACGCATTTCTTTGCTTGCAAGTAATTCTTTTAAGTAATTGATCGTTTTCATGATCTCTTCATACTCAGCTCTCAACTTATCTTGCTCAAGACCAGTCAACTGACGTAAACGCATTTCTACAATGGCACGTGCTTGTATTTCAGATAAATTAAAACGTTCAATTAACTTAGTTCTAGCTTCATCACCATCTTTAGAAGCTCTAATTAATTGAATTACTTCATCAATATTGTCTGAAGCAATAATTAAACCTTCTAATATATGCGCTCTTTCTTCGGCTTTACGTAAATCAAATTGTGCTCTACGAGTTACAACTTCATGTCTGTGTTCAACAAAATGATGAATCAAATCTTTTAAATTCAACATTTGAGGACGACCTTTTACTAATGCAATATTATTTACACTAAAAGAAGATTGCAATTGAGTATACTTATATAATGTATTAAGAACTACATTAGGTACTGCATCTCTTTTTAAGATATAAACGATACGCATACCATTTCTATCCGATTCATCACGAATAGTAGAAATACCTTCAATTTTCTTTTCGTTAACTAAATCAGCCGTTTTCTTAATCATTTCGGCTTTGTTAACTTGATAAGGAATTTCAGTTACAATGATAGCTTCGCGTCCATCTACTTCTTCGAAGCCAACTTTTGCTCTAATCACAACACGCCCACGTCCTGTTTTGAATGCTTCACGCACTCCATCCATTCCATAGATAACACCTCCTGTAGGGAAATCTGGTGCTTTGATATAGGTAGTTAACTCATCTATCTCAATATCATTATTATCTATATATGCTAAAGTACCATTAACAACCTCAGTTAAGTTATGAGGGGCCATGTTGGTAGCCATACCAACAGCAATACCAGACGCTCCATTAACTAATAAGTTTGGAACTTTAGTTGGCATTACTTTTGGTTCTTCAAGGGTATCGTCAAAGTTTAATTGAAAATCAACAGTTTCTTTTTCAATATCTGCCAACATTTCTTCTGAGAACTTTTTCATTCTAGCTTCAGTATAACGCATTGCTGCAGGACTGTCACCATCAATTGAACCAAAGTTACCTTGACCATCTACCATTAAATAACGTAAACTCCAATCTTGAGCCATACGTACCATGGCATCATACACTGATGAATCTCCATGTGGGTGATATTTACCTAATACCTCCCCTACAATTCTTGCTGATTTTTTATGCGCTCTATTTGAATATACACCTAATTCATGCATTCCAAATAAAACTCTACGATGAACTGGTTTCAAACCATCTCTAACATCAGGTAATGCACGCGACACAATAACAGACATCGAATAATCGATGTATGCTGATTTCATTTCGTCTTCAATGTTAATTGGAATTAACTTTTCTCCGTCAGACATAAGTATTTATGTTATTAATTTAATTTATTTACAAAACGCGCTAATATACGATATTTTGAGCTTATTTTTTAGTTCAACAAAAACATATTTTAACGATTTATCAACAAAAAAAAGTTAGTTTTTGTTTAATAAATTATGTTATTATTAACGTTGTTTTTAAATATTTTTTTGTCACTTAGCTGTCAGGACCCCATATAAGGAACGATTTTTGCAATTAGCCTTATAAATCATTAAATTTACATTCAAATCCTTTTTAGTTATGGATGATAATTTTTCACCAAGAGTAAAAGATGTTATTACCTACAGCAAAGAAGAGGCCTTACGTTTAGGTCACGACTTCATTGGTACTGAACATCTTATGCTTGGAATTTTAAGAGATGGTAACGGAACTGCCATTAATATTTTAAACAACCTATCTGTTGACTTAGATCATTTAAGAAAAAAAGTAGAAATATTAAGCCCTGCAAATCCTAACCCTTTAAGCGGAAACGACAAAAAGAACCTACATCTTACACGCCAAGCAGAAAGAGCTTTAAAAACCACTTTTTTAGAAGCTAAGGTTTTTCAAAGTAGCACTATAAGTACTGGACACCTATTGTTATGTATATTACGTAATGAGAACGACCCAACTACGAAATTATTAAACAAGCTGAAAATCGATTACGATACAGCAAAAGAACAATATTTAACTATGATGCCAAACGAAGAAGACTTTCAAGATAATTTTCCGAAAAATGAATCTCAGTATGGAGATGATTCGGGACAAGATGACAGCTTAAGAGAAGGGACATTTAACAACCCTGCCAATAAGTCAAATAAAAAATCTAAAACCCCAGTTTTAGATAACTTTGGTCGTGATTTAACAGAAATGGCCGAAGAAGGTAAATTAGATCCAGTAGTTGGTCGTGAAAAAGAAATTGAACGCGTATCACAGATTTTAAGTCGAAGAAAGAAAAACAACCCACTCCTAATAGGAGAACCTGGAGTTGGTAAATCTGCCATTGCTGAAGGATTAGCTTTAAGGATTATTCAGAAAAAAGTATCAAGAATTCTTTACAATAAACGTGTGGTCACTTTAGATCTAGCTTCATTAGTGGCTGGTACAAAATACCGCGGTCAGTTCGAAGAACGCATGAAAGCTGTAATGAATGAATTAGAAAAAAATGATGACATCATTCTTTTTATTGATGAAATTCATACTATTGTTGGTGCTGGTGGAGCCACAGGATCATTAGATGCTTCAAACATATTTAAACCTGCTCTTGCAAGAGGTGAAATACAATGTATTGGTGCCACAACATTAGATGAATACCGTCAATACATTGAAAAAGATGGAGCTTTAGAGCGCCGTTTTCAAAAAGTCATTGTTGATCCTACCACAATTGAAGAAACAATCACTATCCTTAATAACATAAAAGGTAAATACGAAGATCATCATAATGTAATTTATACTCCAGAAGCAGTTGAAGCTTGTGTTAAGTTAACAGAGCGTTACATGTCTGAACGATTCTTACCAGACAAGGCAATTGATGCGATGGATGAAGCAGGCTCAAGAGTTCATATTACCAATATTGATGTTCCTAAACAAATCCTTGATTTAGAACGTCAATTAGAAGAAGTGCGTGAACTTAAAAATTCTGTAGTAAAAAGACAGAAATATGAAGAAGCGGCAAAACTTCGTGACGATGAAAAAAGGCTTGAAAAAGAGTTAGCTATTGCGCAAGAACAATGGGAAGAAGATTCTAAAAACAATAGAATTCAAGTAACTGAAGATAATGTTGCAGATGTAGTTTCTATGATGACTGGAATTCCAGTAAATCGTATTGCTCAAACTGAAAGCAATAAATTAGCTAAACTACCAGAACTTATTGAAAATAAAGTAATTGGACAAAAAGATGCTGTTCAAAAAATTGCTCGAGCAATTCAAAGAAATCGCGCAGGTTTAAAAGACCCTAACAAACCTATTGGTTCATTTATTTTCTTAGGTCAAACAGGTGTTGGTAAAACTCAGTTGGCCAAAGTTTTAGCTAAAGAATTATTTGATTCAGAAGATGCGCTTATCCGCATTGACATGAGCGAGTACATGGAAAAATTTGCAATTTCAAGATTAGTTGGAGCACCTCCAGGATATGTTGGATACGAAGAAGGTGGACAGTTAACTGAAAAAGTACGTCGTAAACCTTATTGTGTTGTTTTACTTGATGAGATTGAAAAAGCACATCCTGATGTATTCAATATGATGCTTCAAGTTTTAGATGATGGTTACTTAACAGATAGCTTAGGTCGTAAAATTGATTTTAGAAATACTATTATTATTATGACATCTAATGTTGGTGCCCGTCAATTAAAAGATTTTGGTACAGGTGTTGGATTTGGAACAGCTGCAAAAACAGCTCAAGCTGATGAACATTCTAAAGGTGTAATTGAAAATGCTTTAAAGAAAACATTTGCTCCAGAGTTTTTAAATAGAATTGATGACGTTATTGTTTTCAACGCTTTAGAAAAAGAAGACATTGACTTGATCATAGAAATTGAATTAAAAAAATTATACGGTAGAATTAAAGACTTAGGCTATAACCTTAAATTGTCTGATGAAGCCAAAGCATTTATAGCTGAGAAAGGTTTTGACAAACAATTTGGAGCACGACCTTTAAAAAGAGCCATTCAAAAATACGTTGAAGACGCTCTAGCAGAAGAAATAATCACCTCGAAAATCCACGAAGGTGACACCATCGAAATGGATTTAGACAAGGATTCACAAGAGCTCAAAGTCAAAATAAAAAAAGCACAAAAACCTACTAATTAGTAGGTTTTTTTATTTCAAATAATATACTAACTTAGTTTTTTAATTAAACCCTTCTCTTATGTCACAAAGTAAAGTGATTATCGGAAGCGAAGAATGGTGCTCGTTTCCTGAATTACAAATTCCTTATATAAAAGCCCGTGTAGATTCGGGTGCAAAAACATCAGCTTTACATGCCGTAAACATTACTCCTTTTTTACGAAATAATGAAAATTGGGTACAATTTGAAGTTAATCCGCTTCAAAATAATACTAAAATAACTAAACGTTGTGAAGCGCGTTTAATAGACAAAAGAATTGTTAAAAGCTCAAGTGGATTTAGAGAACAACGTTACGTTATACAAACACAATTACAGCTTGGAGAAAAAACTTGGACTGTAGAAGTTACGCTTACCAATCGTGACTCAATGGGTTTTAGAATGCTTTTAGGACGTGAAGCGATGATGGGCAGAGTAATTGTAGACCCTGAAGAAAAGTATCAATTAGGACAAGCCTCATTTGATGAAATAAAAAATTACTATAAGTCTTCTGAAATAGTAAAAAATGGTTTGCGTATAGGAGTTCTTGCAAGTAATCCTGAATTATATAGTAATCGTAGAATCATGGAAGCTGGAGAGCTGCGCGGACACGAAATGCATTTCTTGAACATTAAAGAATGTTATATGAAACTTGATGCCACTACACCAGAAATTCATTATCGTGGTGGTCGTGTCCTAAATGATTTTGACGCCATTATCCCTCGTATTAGACCAAGTATTACTTTTTATGGATGTGCTTTAACTAGGCAGTTTGAAGCTTTGAAAGTATTCACTTTAAATTCAGCAGCATCAATAACACAATCCAGAGATAAATTATTTTCATTACAATTGCTTTTAAACCATGGTGTAGATATTCCTACAACAGGATTTGCTAATTCTCCTTTAGATACTGATGATTTGATTAAAATGGTTGGTGGTTCGCCTTTGATTGTAAAGCTTTTAGAAGGAACACAAGGAAAAGGTGTTGTTTTAGCAGAAACAAAAAAAGCTGCTGAATCTGTTATTAATGCGTTCAAAAGTTTAAATGCTAATATTCTTGTTCAAGAGTTTATTAAAGAAGCTAATGGTAAAGACTTACGCTTATTTGTTGTAGATGGCAAAGTGGTTGCTGCTATGCAACGTGAAGCAGCACCTGGAGAGTTTAGAGCAAACATTCATATGGGAGGAACAGCTTCTGTCGTGAAAGTAACTGCTGCCGAGAAAAAAATTGCTATTAAAGCTGCAAAAGCTATGGATTTAAAAGTAGCTGGAGTTGATATTATCCGTTCTTCTAAAGGTCCATTACTACTTGAAGTTAACTCTTCTCCCGGATTAGAAGGAATTGAAGGTGCAACTCATAAAGATATTGCTGGTGAAATGATTAAAGCAATTGAGAAAAACTTTAAGTTAAAATAATGAATTTGTATCTTGACATAGTACTGCGAAGTATTGCCGTGTATTTTTTTATGGTAATTGCATTACGTGTGTTTGGAAAAAAAGAACTTTCTCAATTAAATACAGCCGATATTATTTTGATATTACTAATCAGTAATTCAGTTCAAAATGCAATGGTTGGAAGTGACTCATCGCTTTTAGGAGGAATTATTGCTGCGTTTGTTTTATTTTTTATTAATTTTCTGTTTAAGAAAATTATGCTAAAGTCTTCTTTTATCAAAGAACTAGTTCAAGACAAACCAGAAATATTAATACATGATGGTAAAACTGATTATAAAACATTAGCCCGTTTAGGAATCACTTCTGATGAACTTGAAGAAGCTATGCGTGAACATGGAATTATGCATCACAATGAAGTGAAACTAGCCATGTTTGAAATTGACGGAAATATAAGCATTATTAGTGGTAACGATGAATTAAAGCAAACAAAACATAAAAGAAGAGCACATAAGTCATTGAGTTAGAAATCACATTTTTTACTTATAATTATCGAATATGAAAATTCTCTACATAATAGGAAATGGATTTGATATAAATCTTGGTTTAAAAACAAGATATACTAATTTTTACGAATATTACATAAAATCTCATTCAAATTCGGTAACGGTTAATACCTTAAAAAATCATATAGATAAAAATTTTGAAAATTGGTCAGATTTAGAGCTAGCTATAGGAACATATACTGAACAATTTAGCACCGTTGATGAATTTATTGAAGTATATGAAGATATAGGAGATAATCTAGGGGATTATTTAAAAGATCAAGAAACTTCATTTGATTTTTCAAAAATTAATATCTCTAAATTAAAAGATTATCTTGCATATCCAGAAAAATCTTTACCCAAGGCAGATGAGGAAATATTAATAAGTTTTAAAAATAATTGGCCTTCAGTAAATTGGGAGATAAACATAATAACTTTAAATTATACTAATTCTTTAGAAAAAATTTTTGATAATAAATACACCAATTTAATTTTAGGAACACATCATAGATCAAATATCATTTTAAAAGGAATGGAGCATATTCATGGTTATTGTGAAGATAGAATGATTATGGGAGTAAATGACATTTCACAGATTAAAAACCAAAGTTTTCATAACAATCAAGATATTTTAGACGCATTAGTAAAACCAAATTGCAATAAAGCTAATAAGCATACAATTGATAATCTTTGCGATTTACAAATTTCTCAAGCAAATCTAATTTGCATTTTCGGCTCTTCAATTGGAGATACTGATAACTATTGGTGGCAAGCAATTGGAGAACAACTTAAAAAAGGAGCTAAACTTATAATATTCACACGTGGTAAAGAAATAAGCAAAAGATGGAGTTATAAAAGGGCTAAATCAGAAAGAGAAATGAAGAATTATTTCTTAAACAAAACTAATCTAAATGATATCGAAAAAGAAGATTTTCGTGATAATATTTTTGTTGCAGTCAATACTGGGATGTTTAGTAATTTAATTAATGAGGAATTATGAACAAAAATAGACTTGAAGCATTTAGCGATGGAGTTTTAGCTATCATCATTACTATAATGGTTTTAGAACTCAAAACTCCTGAAGAATCTAATTTAAAATCGCTTTTAAATCTAATTCCTATTTTTATCAGTTATGTTTTAAGTTTTATCTATGTTGGCATTTACTGGAATAATCATCATCATATGATGCATACGGTAAAACAAGTTACAGGAGCAATACTTTGGGCAAATCTACATTTACTTTTTTGGCTTTCATTAGTACCATTTGCAACGGCTTGGATTGGAGAACATCATTTTGCCCCATTCCCAATGCTTTTCTATGGTTTTATTCTTCTTATGTGTGGAATTGCTTACAACATTCTTCAAAATCAAATTATAAAAACACAAGGAGAAAATTCAATTTTATCTAAAGCTATTGGCAAAGATTTGAAAGGAAAAGCTTCTCCTATTTTATATATAGTTGCTATTTTTTCTACGTATTTTCACGAAGCTATTTCGGCAGTAATCTATATTTTAGTAGCTTTAATGTGGTTAATTCCTGATAAGAGAATTGAAAAAGTATTTAAACCCGAAAAAGAAAGTTAATTATGAATACTATTTACCACGATTTTTATATTAACAAGCCTATAGAAAGAGTATTCGAAGTTGTGAGTTTTCCCAATGAAATTAACAACTGGTGGACAAAACGATGCAGTGGCAAATGTGAATTAGGAGCTGTCTATAATTTATATTTTTCGGAAGAGTACAATTGGCTTGCCGAAATAGTTAAATTAAAACACAACGAAGAAATTGAATTCAAAATGACCAAGGCTATGGATGATTGGATGCCTACAAGTTTTGGATTTATTTTAAAAGAAGAACAACCAAATGTAACATCAGTACAATTTTACCATAAAGACTGGACAGAAATAAGTAAAGAATTTAGAGTAGCCAGTTACTGTTGGGCTAATTTACTAAGACAAATGAAACAGTACATAGAAAACGGAACAATAACACCCTTTGAAGAAAGAAATTAATTATGAGTATTATAGCAAAAATTATTATTGGATTTGTAGCTTTTATCCACATTTACATTGTTTGGTTAGAAATGTTTGCCTGGACAACAAAAGCCCCAAAAGTATTTAAAACGATCCCGAAAGATTTATTTGAACCCACAAAAGTGTTAGCTGCCAACCAAGGATTATACAATGGTTTTTTAGTGGCAGGATTAATTTGGTCACTAATAATTTGCGACTTAGCGTGGTCAAAAAATGTAGCGCTATTTTTTTTAGGATGTGTCGCTGTTGCAGGAATTTATGGAGCAATTACAGCTTCTAAAAGAATTTTATACGTACAGACTTTTCCAGCAGTTTTAGGAATATTAGCTGTATTATTTCTTTAATATGAAGAGCGAAACTTCCGAACAATACAAAGTTGTATTATTTAAAAAAACTCATTGATAAAGATTTTTACCAATGAGTTTTTTTCTTTTTAATTCGATTTCTTTTATATTTTACAATGCTTTTGTATTTATCTTATCTTTATAACTTCAACATTAAAAAAAGAAGCTATACCTTTTGCAAATTCATCTGCTTCTTTACTAGATAATGCTTTTTTAAGAATAAAATCTTGATGTATATAAAATTCAATATATACTAGCCAGCCTTGATTTGTTGATGCACCATTATAGTCTATAACAATTTTTTTTATCTGATGATAATCAATTATTTTTTTATTGTTAATGTAAAGAAAGTTGTCTTTATTTTCGATTAGTCTTCTTCCATTTTGTTTCCATTCTATGTATGACTCAAAACTTTTATACATAAATATTCCAAAAACAATCAAATAACCTATAAAGAATGAATAATCTACACTATGCCAGTTAACAAAAAATAATATTCCAATTAAAAAAATAATTGCAAAAACAGCTTTTACAATTGACCAAGTCAAATCAAAAGAAAACTTATAAAAAAATGTATTATTTTCTTTAAGAAAAGTAAAAGACATCACTTACTATTCTAACCCTTCTACAAAAAAACTATTTAAGAAAGCAATAGATTTTTCAATGTCATAATGTAAAATTCTATCTTCATTTACAAGTGGAACATCTTCACGATATGTTTTCAAAAAACTTTCTACAAAGTCACTTGATTTTAATGGACGACGGAATTCGATAGCTTGTGATGCATTCATTAGCTCAATTGCCAAAATTCGCTCAAGGTTTTCCATAATTTTCAAGCATTTTGTAGCGGCATTTGCACCCATACTCACATGATCTTCCTGACCATTTGAAGAAACAATACTATCAATACTTGCAGGGGTTGCCAATTGTTTATTCTGACTCACAATGCTAGCGGCTGTATACTGCGGAATCATGAATCCTGAATTCAATCCTGGATCACTAACCAAGAATGCTGGTAATTCTCTTAATCCAGAAATCAACTGATAGGTTCTTCTCTCTGAAATGCTTCCCAATTCTGCTAAAGCTAATCCTAAAAAGTCTAAGGCTAATGCTAAAGGCTGTCCGTGGAAATTTCCACCGGAAATAATTAAATCTTCTTCAACAAAAATATTTGGATTATCAGTTACCGAATTGATTTCAGTTTTAAACACCTTTTTTACATAATCGATAGTGTCTTTTGAAGCACCATGAACTTGTGGTATACATCTAAAAGAATAAGGATCTTGAACATGCTTTTTAGCTTGCTTTATAATTTCACTTCCTTCAAGTAATTCATTAAAACGTTGTGCAGTTATAATTTGTCCCTTGTGAGGTCTAACTAAATGTATTAACTCGTTGAAAGGTTCAATTCTTCCATCAAATCCTTCTAACGAAATTGCTCCGATAACATCAGCCAAATAGGAAAATTTCATCGCTTTAAGCAAAGTATAACATCCATAAGCACTCATAAACTGAGTACCATTAAGTAGTGCTAGCCCTTCTTTTGATTTTAAAATAATTGGTTGCCATCCCATTTTTTCCAAAACCTTTGATGCAGGCTGACGGAAACCATCAACATAAACTTCTCCTTCCCCAATTAATGGCAAACACAAATGTGCCAAAGGAGCTAAATCACCTGAAGCTCCTAAAGAACCTTGAGTGTAAACTATTGGCAAGATATCATTGTTGTAAAAATCTATTAGTCGCTCTACAGTTTGCAATTGAACTCCAGAATTACCATAGCTTAAAGACTTTATTTTTAAAAGCAACATTATTTTCACCACTTCATGCGGCACTTCATCTCCAGTACCACACGCATGCGATTTCATTAAATTTTCTTGAAGCTTTGAAAGATTTTCGTTTGAAATTTTTATGTTATACAAAGAGCCAAAACCAGTATTAATTCCATAGATTGGTTCTTTTTGAGTTTCCATCTTCTTATCAAGATAAGCTCTACATTTTTCAATGTTTAATCTTGCTTCTTCTGATAATTGTAAAGTATAATTTTGAGAGATTATTTCTTGAAGTAATTCTAATGAAAACACATCAGAACTAATATAATGCACTGTATCCATTTTGGTTGTTTATTTGGATGCCAAAATTCCACAAAATGCCACTAAAAAACAAGTTAATATTAGTATTTCTTTATGATTAATTTTTAAATCGTTTCAGTACATTTGAGAATCTTAAAAATAACAACCAACTTATGAAACAGAGTATTTATAGTTTAGTTTTAATACTTA
The DNA here is from genome assembly GCF_900142035.1 of Flavobacterium terrae. Lineage (GTDB taxonomy): Bacteria > Bacteroidota > Bacteroidia > Flavobacteriales > Flavobacteriaceae > Flavobacterium > Flavobacterium terrae. The sequence continues at coordinate 200,332 of NZ_FQZI01000003.1, forward strand.
CTAATTTTTTAGCGTTTTCGACAGAAACCATACCGCTTACTGGGAAAATAACAAATTCATCTACTGATAAGCTTATTGTTAGAGGTGAATTGTTTGAGAAAGAAATTGCTCTAAAACCTGATGGAACATTTTCTACAACTTTACCAATTGAATATGATGGTGTCTACTTAATAGCAACAAAAAATAATCGTGCTGCGATGTATTTAACAAAAAACAGCAAGTTAAATATTTCGGCAGATGATGCAAACTTCTACAATACCATCAAATTTGAAGGTACAGGAAGTGCTGAAAATAATTATTGGCAACAAAAAAGTGCTATTTTAATCAAAGAAATGTCTAACCCACAGGAATTTTATTCAAATGAAGAATCACTTTATTTAAATAGAATTAAAGAAATGAAAAACAACATATTAACACTATTAAACAATACTAGATTATTAGACAAATCTTTTAAAGAAAACGAAAAGAAAAGTTTAGATTATTTTGAGCAATTGCAAATTTTAGTTTACGAAAGATATCACTCACACTATGCGAAAAAAGAAGGTTTTAAAACTTCTGATAACTTTCCAAAAGTGGATCCTTTAATAAATTATGACAATGAAGTTGATTATCGTTTCTCTAGTCATTACAAACAATTAGTAAATGCTAATTTCAACAACTATTTAACTTCAAAGATAGAAAGTGGAGACGAGTACACATACAAAGTAGCTTTACCAGAAATTAAAAAAATCAAAAGTAAATCAATTAAAAATGCTTTAGTTCAAAATTTAGCTTACGAAGTTATTGCTGGAAATCCAGATTCTGAAATGCTTTATAATGAAATCATGGCACTTTCTGATAATAATAAACTTAAAGAATCTCTAACTGCAAAATATAATAAAATTAAAACAATGGCAGTTGGAAAAGCTTCTCCAACATTTGAATATGAAAACTTTAAAGGTGGTAAAACATCATTAGAAAGTTTAAAAGGAAAATATGTTTATATAGATGTTTGGGCAACTTGGTGTGGACCATGCAGAAAAGAAATTCCAAGTTTACAAAAAATTGAAGAAGACTATCATGGTAAAAACATTGAGTTTGTTAGTTTATCAATTGATGCAAAAAAAGACTACGAAAAATGGAGAAAATTTGTGGAAGAGAAAAAACTCGGAGGAATACAACTTTTTGCAGATAATGATTGGAATTCAAAATTTGTAACTGATTATGCTATAGAAGGAATACCAAGATTCATTTTAGTTGATCCAAATGGAAACATTGTTTCTGCAGATGCTCCTCGCCCATCTGATCCTAAATTAGTTGCGAAGTTTGAAGAATTAGGAATTAAATAATAAAAAAGGCTGTTTTTAACAGCCTTTTTTATTTCTCTAAAGTCAAAAATGCTTTCCCTAAATAATGTATTATATCTGAAGCTGTAAATGAATTACAACCCGTCTCAGGTACTGCTAAGTCAGCTGTTAAACCATGTAGATAAACCCCTAAAATAGAAGCATCAACCTCTTCATATCCTTGCGCTAGTAAACCTGTGATTATTCCAGTTAAAACATCACCACTCCCAGCAGTAGCTAAAGCTTGATTTCCTGTTGAGTTTATATAAACCATGGTTTTGTACACAATCATCGTTGGCGCTCCTTTTACAACAATGACAATATCATAATCATTTGAAAACGATTTAACCTTTTCAATCATTTCCTCTTCTGTACTCCAATTACCAATTAAACGCTCCAATTCCTTTCTATGAGGAGTTAAAACTGCTTTTGAAGCTAAATTTTCTAGCCAAGATTTGTTTTCCGAAAGTATATTTAATCCATCTGCATCAATTACCATTGGCAAATCATTCATTTTTAAAAACTGAAGAAAAGCTTGTTGTGTTTCTTTATGAACACCCATGCCCATTCCTATTCCAATAGATTGAATTGATAAATTATGATAAACTGACGTTATATAATCATGACATTCATCTGTAATAACCATAACTTCAGGGTTTAGAACTTGTATAATATCATAACCACATTTAGGAATATATGCAGTAACCAATCCAGCTCCCGATTTCAAACAAGCCTTTGAAGAAAGACTAACAGATCCTATTTTTCCATAGCTACCACCGATAATTAAGGCGTGACCTTGAATTCCTTTATGAGCCTTTTTTTCAATAGGTCTAAATTTACTTTTAACTAGTTCAATATCTACATTAACATACTTTTTCATCACATAAATTTAAGAAATACATTTTAAAATTTATTTTATAAAAAATGATTTTGAATAACAAAAAAATGTAGATTTGTATTATGTTGATTAACAATAACGGATATAGCATTAAAACTACAACCAATTCTTCGGTTGCGTTTTTTGCTACAGTTACATCAACAACTACTACAACTACCCCTCTAGGGGTATAATCATTTCATATAATCCTTTTGTATACGTGTATTTTTTTACACGCTACTAGTTGTTTTTTCAACTCACTTATTCTATTAATCAAATTAAAATCTGTTGTCACAATAAAACAATCAGATTTACTAAAATATATTTATCATGAAAGTTTTAAAGTTTGGTGGAACTTCGGTTGCCAACCCTCAAAACATATTACAATGCATTTCTGTAATCAATAATATTCCAGGCAAAAAAATAGTTATTGTATCTGCTTTAGGAGGAATAACAGATGCATTAATAAATGCTTTAATCAAGGCTCAAAATAAAGACATGAGCTATAAAATAGAATTAGAAGAAATTAAAAAAAGGCATCTTCAAACTGCTAATGATCTTCTAAAACAAGAGAATCAAAAAGAGATTTTTACTTATATAGATCAATCTTTTTTACATATTAGTAATATATTAGAAGGATGTTTCCTTCTTGGTGAAATTTCAAACAAATCAAAAGATGTATTACTTTCCTATGGAGAACTTCTTGCTTCTAAAATAATTTACGAAAAGCTTAAACATGTTTGCAAAAAAGTAAGTTACATAGACAGTCGAAGGCTACTAACTTCTGATTCTAATTACGGAAATGCTAGTGTCAATTTCGAAATTACTGATTATTCTATTCAATATTATTTTGATAAAAATCAAGCGGAAATAACAATACTTCCAGGTTTTATTGCAGAAGACAGTAACGGAGATACTACTACTTTAGGTAGAGGTGGTTCCGATTACACTGCGGCCATTATTGCTGCTGCTCTAGATGCAGAAAGGCTAGAAATTTGGACTGATGTAAGCGGAATGTTTACAGCTAATCCAAAAGTTGTAAAACAAGCCAAACCAATCACGAATATTTCCTATAAAGAAGCGATGGAATTGTCTCATTTTGGAGCCAAAGTTTTGTATGCACCCACTATTCAGCCCGTTTTAAACAAAAACATTCCGATTCTAATTAAAAACACTTTTGAACCTGAAGCTCAAGGAACACTTATTTCTAGTGAAAATTTTCCAAATCTTAATCCTGTGAAAGGCATAAGTCATATCGATAATATTGCTTTGATTACTTTAGAAGGTACTGGATTGATTGGCATTTACGGTGCTTCTAAAAGACTCTTCGGTGCCATTGCAAAGGAAAAAATAAACATTGTTTTTATCACTCAAGCTTCTTCAGAACATTCCATTTGCATTGGCATTACTGAAAATGAAGCTCAAAAAGCAAAACAAGCCATAAATGAAGAATTTGCTTATGAAATAAAACTATTTAAAATTAAGCCGGCCTTAGTTGAAACCGGATTAAGCATCATTGCCATTGTTGGGGAAAATATGAAAAGCCATCAAGGATTGAGTGGTAAAATGTTTAGTGCTTTAGGTAAAAATAATGTGAACATTAGAGCCATTGCACAAGGCGCTTCCGAGCGTAATATTTCGGCAGTTATCAACAATAAAGATGTAAAAAAAGCACTCAACACTTTACATGAAAAATTCTTTGAAGATCAAGTTAAGCAAGTCAATCTTTTCATTGGGGGTGTAGGCAATGTTGGTAGTAAATTTATTGAGCAAATCCAGCAGCAAAGAAAATACTTGAAAGACAATCTTAAGTTAAACGTTCGGGTGATTGCACTTTCCAATTCCCAAAAAATGCATTTTAACGAAGACGGTATTTCGCTTGAGAACTGGAAAGAAGTTCTAGAAAATGGAGAAAAAGCATGCATTAATAAATTCATTTCCATTGCAGAACAACTAAATTTACGCAACAGTATTTTTATAGATAATACTGCAAATGAAAATATTGCAGCAGTTTATGACAGATTCTTAAAACAAAATATTTCGGTAGTGACTTGCAACAAAATTGCATGCTCTTCTAATTATGAAAATTACAAGAACTTAAAATTACTTTCTAAAAAATACAATGCTCCTTTTTTATTTGAAACTAATGTGGGTGCTGGTTTACCAATTATTGACACACTCAAAAACTTAGTTGCATCTGGTGATAAAGTTCATAAAATCCAAGCGGTTTTATCTGGAAGTTTGAATTTTATTTTCAATAATTTCGATAGCGATTATAGCTTTCATGATGTGGTAAAACAAGCTGGAATTGAAGGCTACACTGAACCTGACCCGAAAATTGATTTAAGTGGAATTGATGTAATGCGTAAAATTTTAATTCTGATTCGAGAAAGTGGTTATGAAATGGAAATCGATCAAATTCAAAATGAATCCTTTTTACCCAAAGAAGTTTTGAATGCCAAATCCATATCAGAATTTTTTAGCAATCTAAAAAAACACGAATCTCATTTTAATGATTTGTACCAACAAGCCGTAACTCAAAACTGTCGATTAAAATATGTTGCTGAATTTGAAACCGGTAAAGCTAAAGTTGGTTTACAACTTATTAATAAAGAGCACCCTTTTTACAATTTAGAAGGCAAAGATAACATCGTTTTGTTTTATACTGACCGTTATAGCGATCAACCGTTATTGATAAAAGGAGCTGGAGCAGGTGCTGCAGTCACAGCTTCAGGAATTTTTGCAGATGTAATTAGAATTGGAAACAACTAAATTTAAAAAAATGAACAAAATAAAACTATTTTGCCCTGCAACAGTAGCTAATATTTGTTGTGGATTTGACGTTTTAGGACTCTGTTTGAGCACCATAGGCGATGAAATGATTATTCATAAATCGTCAAAAAAAGGCATACGAATCACCAAAATAACCGGAGCTGATTTACCATTTGAAACAGAGAAAAATGTTGCAGGTGTTGCCGCCTTAGCGCTCCTCAAAGATCTTGATATCGACTTTGGCTTCGACATTGAAATTCATAAAAAAATTAAAGCCGGTAGCGGAATCGGAAGTTCTGCGGCTAGTGCTGCTGGTGCCGTTTTTGGAATTAATGAGTTACTAGGTCAGCCCTATTCTAGAAAAGAATTGGTGGAATTTGCTATGAAAGGAGAAGCTTTAGCTAGTGGCAGTGAGCATGCAGACAATGTTGCTCCGGCTCTTTTGGGCGGATTTACTCTAGTTCGTGGTTACAATCCATTGGATGTGATTCGAATTGAAAGTCCTGCCGAGTTATATGTTACGGTTGTTCATCCTCAAATTGAATTGAAAACTTCAGAAATGCGCGCTGTTTTAAAACCAGAAATCACTCTAAAAAGTGCTATCACTCAATGGGGAAATCTTGGAGGATTAATTGCTGGATTATACACCGAAGATTATGAGCTTATAAAGCGTTCTTTACACGATGAAATTGTAGAACCACTGCGAAGTCCATTTATTCCTAACTTTGATTTAGTTAAGAATAGCGCTTTGAAAAACAATGCTTTAGGATGTGGGATTTCGGGTTCAGGACCATCAATTTTTACTTTAAATAAAGGAATTAAAATAGCTAATAATATTGCTGTTATAATGAAAGATATATACTCAAAAACCAATATACCTTTTGAAATTCATATTTCAAAAATCGATTCACAAGGTATTCGTATTATCAACTAAGAAAATAAAAAAATGAAGTATTACAGTCTAAATAAAAAACAGCATAAAGTTACTTTTCAGAAAGCTTTAATTAGCAGTTTGGCTCCTGATAATGGTTTGTACTTTCCTAAAAAAATAACACCACTTCCCTACTCTTTTTTCGAGACTATTGAACAGCTAAGTAATGAAGAAATCGCTTTTGCAGCAATACAGCAATTCATAGGAGATGAAATTCCTGAAACCAATTTAAAACAAATTATTAAAGAAACCTTATGCTTTGAATTTCCGATTGTTCTAATTAACGAAACCTGTTATTCCCTCGAGTTATTTCACGGACCTACTATGGCGTTTAAAGACGTTGGTGCGCGATTTATGTCTCGATGCTTAAGTTATTTCAATCAGCATAATGCAAAAACAACAACTATTTTAGTTGCTACTTCCGGAGACACTGGCGGTGCGGTCGCCAATGGTTTTTTTAATACAGAAAATGTCAATGTAGTAATTCTTTACCCTAGTGGAAAAGTAAGTGATTTTCAGGAATTGCAATTAACAACACTTGGAGAAAACATTTCTGCGCTTAAAGTAAATGGTACTTTTGACGATTGTCAAGCAATGGTGAAAAAAGCTTTTTCAGATATTGATTTGAAGTATAAAAATTTAACTTCTGCAAATTCTATAAATATTGCGCGTTGGCTTCCGCAAATGTTTTATTTTTTCTTTGCTTATCGCGAATTAAAAAAACATAACAAATCAATTGTATTATCTTGTCCAAGTGGTAATTTCGGAAATCTGTGTGCTGGAATATTAGCAAAAAAACTTGGCTTACCCATTTCTCATTTCATTGCAGCCACCAATGCTAATGATACCGTTCCAAGATTTCTTGTTCATGGAGAGTTTCAACCAAAACAGACTATTGCTACAATATCTAATGCTATGGATGTAAGTAATCCGAGTAATTTTATCAGAATCCAGGAATTATATAATCATGATTTAAATACTTTTAAAAAAGATTTTTCAGCCTATTCTTTTACTGACGAAGAAACAAAAGATGCTATGCAACTTTTATACAAAAACTATCACTATGTATCTGAGCCACATGGCGCAATTGGCTACTTAGGACTTCAAGAAGAATTGAAAAAGAAATCTGATTCAATTGGTGTATTTCTAGAAACCGCCCATCCAATTAAATTTTCAGAAATTGTAGAATCAACTTTACAAATCAATTTAGCAGTACCAGAACAAATTGAAAGTATAATGAATAAAGAAAAAAAGAGTATTCAAATTGCCACATATGATCAACTTAAAGATTATTTACTATCCTAATTTCCTTTTTTAACCACTTTGCAACTCGATAAAAAATAGGTACATTAGCGCTCGAAAATAATTTTACAACACAATATGAAAAATACAGCATTAACGCACATTCACGAAAGTTTAGGAGCTAAAATGGTTCCATTTGCAGGTTACAATATGCCTGTTCAATACGAAGGAGTTAACATAGAACATGAAACTGTTCGTAATGGCGTGGGAGTTTTTGATGTTTCACATATGGGAGAATTCTTTTTGAAAGGTGAAAATGCTTTAGCTTTAATTCAGAAAGTAACTTCTAACGATGCTTCAAAATTAGTTGATGGAAAAGCACAATACTCATGCCTGCCAAATAACGAAGGCGGAATTGTTGATGATTTAATTGTATACAAAATTGCTGACAATCACTATATGTTGGTTGTAAATGCTTCAAACATTGAAAAAGACTGGAATTGGATTTCATCTCACAACGACTTAGGAGTTGAAATGATTGATAACTCTGATGCATATTCGTTATTAGCAATTCAAGGCCCTAAAGCTGCTGAAGCTATGCAATCGCTAACGTCTATTGATTTAGTTAACATGCCTTATTATTCATTCCAAATTGGAGAATTTGCTGGTGTAAACGATGTGATTGTTTCGGCTACAGGTTATACAGGTTCTGGAGGATTTGAAATTTATTTCAAAAATGAAGATGCGGCAACTATCTGGGCTAGAGTTTTTGAAGCTGGTGCTGCTTTCGGAATCAAACCAATTGGTTTAGCAGCTCGTGATACATTACGTTTAGAAATGGGCTTCTGTTTATACGGAAACGATATCAATGATACAACTTCACCATTAGAAGCTGGCTTAGGTTGGATTACAAAATTTGACAAAGAGTTTACTAATTCAGTTAATCTTAAGAAACAAAAAGAAGAAGGAGTTACTCGTAAACTAGTTGCTTTTGAATTAATAGAAAGAGGAATTCCTCGTCACGATTATGAAATTGTTGATGCTAATGGAAATATTATAGGAATTGTTACCTCTGGTACTCAATCACCTTCAATGAATAAAGGTATTGGATTAGGGTATGTTCCAACAGCATTTTCAACAGTAGATTCTGAAATTTTCATTAGAATCAGAAATAAAGACATTGCTGCTAAAGTGGTTAAATTACCATTCTACAAAAAATAATTTCAAAAGGAGGCTCTAAAGAACCTCCTTTTTTGGCAAAATGCATTAATAGTTTTATTTTTGCACTCTAATTTATAGAAACTTAGAAACTAAAATATATTCTTAGAAATGGGAAGAGCGTTCGAATTTAGAAAAGCACGTAAAATGAAGCGTTGGTCAGCAATGGCAAAAACGTTTACAAAAATTGGTAAAGATATTGTAATGGCAGTTAAAGAAGGAGGTCCAAATCCTGAAACTAACTCACGTTTAAGAGCAGTAATACAAAATGCAAAAGCTGCCAACATGCCAAAAGACAATGTTGATCGTGCGATAAAAAAAGCATCAGATAAAGATACAGCAAACTATAAAGAAGTATTGTTCGAAGGATATGCACCTCATGGAATTGCAATTTTAATCGAAACTGCTACTGATAACAATAATAGAACTGTTGCCAACATAAGAAGTTATTTCAACAAATGTAATGGACAATTAGGCACACAAGGTTCTGTTGAATTTATGTTTGATCATACATGTAACTTTAGAATTCCAGCTGAAGGACAAGATGTTGAAGAATTAGAATTAGAAATGATTGATTTTGGAGTAGAAGAAATTTTCGCTGACGAAGATGGAATTGTAATGTATGCTCCTTTTGAAAGTTTTGGTGCTATTCAAAAAGAATTAGAAAACCGTGGTATAGAAGTTTTGTCATCAGGTTTTGAAAGAATTCCACAAATCACTAAAGAACTAACAGCTGAGCAAGTTGCTGATGTTGAGAAGTTATTAGAAAAAATTGAAGAGGATGACGACGTAATGAACGTTTTCCATACAATGCAAGAATAATTTATCCAATTATATATTAAAAACTCCTGAAAATTCAGGAGTTTTTTTATTTATATGAGAATTATATAATTCTTAATAGAAATCATGTAAAGCGTTTTGCCTGTGCCGAATCTAAATTTGTAATGTATAATAACAAAAACAACAAAGTTATGAAAACTACAATTTTAGGAATGCTTGCAGTAGTATTTACATTAAATATCCAAGCGCAGAACAAAAACTTACAAACAGAAGTAAAGACAACAGTAACAACCATTAAAGATTCTGATGGTGAAAAAAGATTAGTTAAATCGGAAGTTACAAAAGAAGTGCAAAAAGTAGGAGTCGAAGTTGAAAAAGAACGATCAGATTCTAAAAATATTCCAATGGCTAATAATCCTGTTGAAGTAACTAGCACAACTACAGTAAACCATAATGGTGTAGCAAAAGTTGTAGATATTGAAAAATCTACATATTACATGCTTGATGGTATGAAATACCAATTAAAATCTGAAGATGGAGAATCATACACCATGTATACTGATAAAAATAAACCACGTGGAAAAATGAGAAAAACATCAAACAACAACTATATTTACTATAATAAAAATAAGTTCTCTGTTGGTTATTTTGACTCTGAAGGAAACTTTATCTTAGAAACTTACAATAATAAATCTGATAAAATAACTACCGAGAAATTTCTTGTACAGAAATAATAACAAAATTATTTACATAAAAAAAACTCCGAATCGTTGATTCGAAGTTTTTTTTATAAGGAAATTATACTATTTTATAAATTCAATTTTTTGAGCTTCTTCAGCATTTACACTATCAAAAAATCCTTGAGCATTCATCCACTCATCACTAAATACTTTACTCATGTATCTAGAGCCGTGATCAGGAAAAATAGCTATCACATTACTATTTTCGTCAAACTCACCTTCTTCTGCATATTGCTTGATAGCTTGCATAACTGCTCCAGATGTATAACCTACAAATAAACCTTCGGTCTTTGCAATATTACGTGTCATGTGAGCACTATCTTCATCAGTGACTTTAACAAACTTATCTATCAAATCGAAATCTGTAGCAGTAGGAATTAAATTCTTACCTAATCCTTCGATTCTATATGGATAAATTTCTTCAGCATCAAATTCTCTTGTTTCATGGTATTTTTTTAATACCGATCCATAAGCATCAACACCTAAAATTCTAATATTTGGATTTTTCTCTTTTAAAAATTTAGCAGCACCTGATAATGTTCCTCCTGTACCTGTACAAGCCACAACATGTGTTACTTTTCCATTGGTTTGATCCCAAATCTCAGGGCCTGTTGTTTTGTAATGTGCCTCAATATTTAACTCGTTAAAGTATTGATTGATATATACTGAACCCTTAGTTTCTTCATGTAATCTTTTGGCAACATTGTAATATGATCTTTCGTCATCTGCAGAAACGTGGGCTGGACAAACATAGACCTTAGCTCCCATACTGCGTAGCATATCTATTTTGTCTGGAGATGATTTTGAACTAACCGCAAGAATACATTCATATCCTTTAATGATACTTACCATTGCTAAACTAAATCCTGTATTACCAGATGTAGTTTCAATAATAGTATCTCCTGGCTTGATGATTCCTTGTCTTTCAGCTTCCTCAATAATGTATAATGCGATACGGTCTTTTGTAGAGTGACCAGGATTAAAGGCTTCTACCTTGGCATAAAAATTTCCTTTAATTTCTTCAGTAATCTTATTGATTTTAATTAGCGGAGTATTCCCTATTAATTCCAATACATTATTGTAAGCTTGTATATCTTGTCCCATATATTTTATAATCGAGGCTTTTTATTTTGGGATTTTAACAACACCAAAACTTTGCAAATCTATAAAAAAAATTTTATTAATGTTTAATTCCTTCTAAATCTAATAAAAAAGAAAACTCTTTAGCGACTTCTTTTAAGGCTTCAAACCTTCCGGAAGCACCGCCATGTCCAGTATCCATATTAGTATCTAAATATAATAGTTTTTTATTACTTTTCAAAGTCCTAAGTTTAGCAACCCACTTCGCTGGTTCCCAATATTGCACCTGAGAATCATGTAATCCTGTAGTTACTAACATATTAGGATACTCTTGCTCTACAATATTATCATAAGGAGAATATGACTTCATATAATTATAATATTTTTTTTCGTTTGGATTTCCCCATTCGTCATACTCACCAGTTGTTAAAGGAATAGATTCATCTAACATAGTAGTTACAACATCTACAAAAGGTACAGCCGCTATAACCCCATTATACAAATGTGGTGCCATATTTATTACAGCTCCCATTAAAAGTCCTCCAGCAGAACCTCCTTCAGCATATAAATGTTGTGGAGATGTATATTTTTGATCAATCAAAAATTTAGAACAATCAATAAAATCTGTAAAAGTATTTTTCTTTTTTAATAATTTTCCGTCCTCATACCAAGGTCTTCCTAAATCTTCTCCACCACGAATGTGTGCAATCGCATAAATAAATCCTCTATCCAACAAACTTAAACGTGTAGTTGAAAAAGTACAATCCATTGAATAACCGTAAGAACCGTAAGCATATTGTAACAAAGGATTGTTTCCGTCCAATTTAATTCCTTTTCGATACACTAAAGAGACAGGAACCTTTACTCCATCCTGAGCAGTAGCCCAAATTCTTTTCTCTTCGTAATTATTCTTGTCAAATTTACCTCCTAAAACTTCTTGCTCTTTCTTAATTTCTTTAGTCTTATCCTTCATATTAAAATCAATGATAGATGAAGGTGTTGTTAAAGACTGGTAACCATAACGCAATATATCCGTGTCAAAGTCTACATTCGTTGAAGTATATGCTGTATAGGTTTCACTTTCAAATGGAAGATAATACTCCCCTTCTCCATTCCAAGGCATAATTCGTAACTTGGTTAATCCGTTATCTCGCTCTTCTACAACCAAATAATCCTTAAAAATTTCGATATCTTCTAACAAAACGTTATCTCTGTGAGGAATTAGATCTTTCCAATTTTCTTTTGAAGTACTATTTTCAGGAGTCTTCATCAACTTGAAGTTAGTCGCCTTATCCTTATTGGTCAAAATATAAAAACTGTCGTTATAATGCGAAATACTATACTCTAAACCTCTTGTCCTTTTTTGAAATACTTTAAAAGAATCATTGGGAGAATCTGCTTCAACTATTTGATATTCTGTAGTCATTGTACTTTGAGATCCAATGACAATATATTTTTTAGACTTCTCTTTGTAAATGAAAACACTAAAAGTATCATCTTTCTCTTCAAAGACTAAAACGTCTTCAGAAGTATTTGTTCCTAATTTATGACGGAAAACTTTATCTGATCGAAGTGTTACAGGATCTTTAGTAACATAAAAAATAGTCTCATTGTCATTTGCCCAAACTGAACCTCCCGTACAATTTTCTATTTTATCTGAAAGAATTTCACCTGTTTCTAAATTTTTAACTTGAATAGTATAAATTCTTCTGCTGACTAAGTCTACTCCAAAAGTTGCAAACTTATTGTTAGGACTTACACTCACTCCAGACAATTGAAAATATGCATGATTTTTTGCCAATTCATTACAATCAAACATAATTTCTTCTTGAGCATCTAAACTTCCTTTTTTTCTTGAATAAATAGGATAATCCCCGCCAGTTATAAACTTAGAGATATAATAATATCCGTTATACAAATAAGGAACAGATTGATCATCTTCTTTGATTCTAGATTTCATCTCTGCAAACAAACTATTTTGAAAATCTTTTGTGTGAGCAGTCATTTCTTCATAATACTTATTTTCAGCATTTAAATAATCTATAACTTCTTTATTATCTCGATCATTTAGCCAATAATAATTATCTATTCTTATATCATTATGTTTTTCTAATGTGTGTGGAATTATTTTAGCAATGGGTGGCTGTATATTTTTTGACATTTTATATTGAGCAGTTATTTTATTAATTGAAGATGCAAAAATAAGACTTACCAAGCTTATTTTAACTAATTTATTCATAATAGTTTGTTGTGTTTGTGCATGGCAATTTAGTATTTTTGTCCTGGAATTAAAAAATTATTACAATGTTTGGAGATATTATGGGTATGATGGGTAAGCTAAAAGAGACCCAGCAAAAAGTAGAAGAAACTAAAAAAAGACTTGATTTTGTTTTAGTTGACGAACAAAGCTCAGATGGTTTATTAAAAACCACTTTAACAGCAAACCGAAAAATCAAATCTATTTCTATCGATGATTCTTTGCTTGAAGATAAAGAACAATTAGAAGACTATTTAATATTAGTATTAAACAAAGCTATCGAAAAAGCAACTAATGTTCATGAAGCAGAGTTAGGTGCAGTTGCAAAAGAAGGGATGCCTAACATTCCTGGAATGGATGGTTTATTCAAATAAATAAAAACCCGAAGCTTATTACTTCGGGTTTTTATTTATAATCGCTTTATAAATTACATTGCAATTTTAGGCAAGATATTCATTACATATTCATGCATAACTTGGCGATAATCTAAGTGAGTAACTATACGAAGTTTACCATGCCCCATAGAACTGATATGAATTCCTTTTTCTTTTAGCTTATCGATTATTACTTTTTCATTCAAATAACTTTGTACAGAAAAAATTAAAATATTAGTCTCAACAGGTTCTACTGAGGCTACCCAAGGCAACTGCTGTAAAATATGAGCTAATTCTTTTGCTCGCCTGTGATCATCTTCTAAACGCCCTACATGATGGTCTAAAGCATAAATTCCAGCCGCAGCAAGATATCCTGCTTGACGCATTCCTCCTCCAAGAATTTTTCTTACTCTTAATGCTTTTTTAATTGTTTTAGCATCAGAAATCAAAACTGATCCAACAGGCGCTCCAAGTCCTTTACTTAAACAGACAGAAATGGTATCGAACAATTGTCCAAATTGTCTTGGTGATTGACGTTTTGCCACTAAAGCATTCCAAATTCGAGCACCATCTAAATGATACTTCAAATTATTTTGAACACAAACTTGTTTTATTTCTGCTAATGTTTCTATTTCATAACAAGCTCCACCTCCTTTATTTGTAGTATTTTCAATACTAACTAATTTGCTCAAAGGGGCATGGTAAAACTCAGGATCGTTAATCGAATTTTTTACTATAGAAGCATTAATCATCCCTCTAGTTCCATCAACTAAATTACATGAAACTCCGCTATTAAAAGAAGCTCCACCACCTTCATAATGATATATATGCGACCATTTGTCACATATAACTTGGTCGCCAGGATTTGTATGTAGCTTTATTGCTGTTTGATTTGCCATTGTTCCCGAAGGAAAAAACAATGCAGCTTCCATTCCAAAAATAGTAGCGACTTTTTCTTCTAAAGCATTTACTGAGGGGTCTTGTTTATAAACATCATCTCCTACTTTTGCGCTAAACATAGCGTGCAACATTTCTTGTGTAGGCTTGGTTACGGTATCACTTACCAGGTTTATTTCCATATTGATAAAAAATCAATCTATTTGTAAGAATTAAATTGTTCTGAACTCACTATTTTTGGGGAGAAAAAATATTTTTAGTATCTTTCCCAAGTATTTCAAACATATCACTTTTAAACCGTAACGGCTAATTATAGAAATACGTATAAAAACCTAAAAAATAGAAATCAAAAGTATAAAATTATTATGACAAATGCCGACCAAATTAAAGGTATTGTAGAACGCCTTGGTGCGTTGAGGAGGTATCTTTGACATTGATGCCAAATTAATCGAAATTGCTAACGAAGAAGAGAAAACTTTTGCTCCTGATTTTTGGAATAATGCAAAAGAAGCTGAAGTAATTGTAAAAAACCTTCGCTCAAAGAAAAAATGGGTTGAAGATTATGAAAAAGCTATTAATCTATCAGACGAACTTCAAATAGCCTATGACTTTTTCAAAGAAGGAGATCTAAGCGAAACTGAACTTGACGAATTATACGAAGCAACTAATTCTCACATAGAAAATATTGAATTTAAAAACATGCTTTCTGATGAGGGAGATAGTATGAGCGCTGTGCTCCAAATTACCGCTGGCGCTGGAGGTACAGAAAGTTGTGATTGGGCAAGTATGCTTATGCGTATGTATTTAATGTGGGGTGAGAAAAATGGTTATAAAGTAAAAGAATTAAACTTTCAAGAAGGAGATGTAGCTGGTATTAAAACGGTGACTCTAGAATTTGAAGGAGATTATTCTTTTGGTTACTTAAAAGGCGAAAATGGTGTACATCGCTTAGTAAGAATTTCGCCTTTTGATAGTAATGCAAAAAGACACACTTCGTTCGCTTCTGTATATGTTTATCCATTAGTTGATGATAGTATCGAAATTGATATTAACCCTGCTGATATAGAAATCACAACATCGCGTTCTAGTGGTGCTGGTGGTCAAAATGTAAACAAGGTAGAAACAAAAGTTCAATTATATCATAAGCCAACAGGAATTCAAATTCAATGTTCTGAAACAAGATCTCAACAAGATAATAGACAAAGAGCAATGCAAATGCTACGTTCTCAATTGTATGAAATCGAGTTAAAAAAACGTATGGAACAAAGAGCTGATATTGAGGCTAATAAAATGAAAATTGAATGGGGCTCACAAATACGCAACTACGTTATGCATCCTTATAAGTTAATTAAAGATGTAAGAACGCAACATGAAACTAGTGATGTTGAAGGCGTAATGAATGGAAACCTAGATGACTTCTTGAAAGCTTATCTTATGATGATGGGACAAAAAGAAAGTTAAATTGTTTAATTAATAGTTTTTCTATGTATTTAAAAAGATATTATGACGAAGAAATTTGGAAAGAAGTTGAGTTAAAATCTCCTTTTAAAGAAAAATTCAAACTATTTGTTTCCAACTATGGAAACTTGAGAAAATTAACTCTTGAAACTAATTTAGAAATTTCTATAAAGCCTTCTTTAACTGAAGGGTATCCTTCTTTTAATTTAAGTGTTTTTAGTGACCAAAGTGAATCTGACAAAGAATATTTATTTGATGCCAGGAATAAAATTTTAGATTTTAAAAATGAAATTAGAGCACTTAACAAACAATTAAAAGAATGTGATGGTAAAAATGCAGATTATTATAGAATATTAAAAGAAATAGAAATTAAAGAAAATTTACTTGATTCGTTCAAAAAAACATATCAAAAGAAATATAGAAAAATAGAAAATAATCGCAGACATATTTTTGGAACTTTAGTACATAGATTAGTAGCTATTTCTTTTGTTGAAAAACCAACAAACGAGCATAAATTTGTAGCTCATCTTGATTTTGATAAATTAAATAATCATCATTCAAATTTAAAGTGGATGACTAGTGATGAAAATATCAAACATCAACAAAATAGTCCATACGTAATTAAAGCTAAAGCAATTGCTAATATTAATAGGCCTGTAAGAATTACTCGATCAAAACTAACAATTCATCAAGTAATGCTTATTAAGAAACAAATTAATGAAGATGTACCTTTACGAAAATTAGCCAAAAGATATAAAGTTTCAGAAACTCAGCTTTTGAGAATCAAAAGAGGAATTAACTGGTCAAATATAGCACCAGCTAAATAATAAAAAAGAGCCATTTTTAATGGCTCTTTTTTATTCATATATTTTTACTTTTTTACTGTTGCATCTTAAAATAATAATCTGCTGAGTGTTTA
The DNA here is from genome assembly GCF_900142035.1 of Flavobacterium terrae. Classification (GTDB taxonomy): domain Bacteria; phylum Bacteroidota; class Bacteroidia; order Flavobacteriales; family Flavobacteriaceae; genus Flavobacterium; species Flavobacterium terrae. The sequence goes on from NZ_FQZI01000003.1 coordinate 217,202, forward strand.
CCACTTCCATAGAAAAGAAAGAAAATACAAATTGCAAAAAGTAAAAATGATAATATCATATTTCCTACATTCATTTCTCCAATAAAATTAACTAGAAAAGCCCCAAGCAAAATTGGTAACTGTGCCATAATTGCCCAGCGAGTAAGCAAACCAACTATAATCATTATTCCTCCCATCATGTGTGCAGCTACAACGTAATGCACAATTAACATCCCTCCTCCTAAATTTTTGATAGGATCTGCAAGTTGATTATAATATTCAGTGTTTGTTATAAAGGATACTCCTTTCCAAAAAAGAAAAACACCAACAATAATTCGCAAAATATCTAATGAATAATACGTATGAGCGTTAGCCCATTTGTTTAAACTTTTAACGGTTTCCATAATGCTTCAGTTTAAAATTAGTTATCTAATTTAATAAAGATTACAAAAATAACCTACTACAAATCAGTATTTTATATAAAAATCAGTTTTTATAGGCTGAATGTCATTAATCGATTTTACACTTTCTGTGAAGACTTTCCAAGAAGTACTGGCTTCTAATCGAATCTTTTTCCCTTTAATCATCACATCAATTGGCATAACAAAATTTGGAGCTTCCGCATTCCATTTATATTCAATCACTTTTCCGCTTTTTCTAAATTCTAGTTCAGGAATTGATGTGTAACGAAGATATTGATCGAAAATTGGAGTCAAATCTCTACCAGATTCTTTATTGAAAAAATCAATAACATCTTGTGTTTTTATAATTTGCTTTTTAAATGTTTCAGAGTATTTCAAAAGCATTCTCCACCATTTTGAATCATTATCAACAATATGACGGATTGTATTTATCATTAATGCTCCTTTAGGATACATATCACCACTACCCTCTTTATTTACACCATAATGTCCTATTATTGGTCTATCATTAGTAACTGCATTACGTAAACCATAAGCATACTGCATGGCTTTATCATATCCATACTGACATTCAATATAAACTATTTCTGAGTACATAGTAAACCCTTCATGAATCCACATGTCTGCAATATCTTTACTTGTAATACTGTTACCAAACCATTCATGACCAGATTCATGTATGATAATATAATCGAAAAGTGTACCTACACCTGTACCAGACAAATCATTCCCCATGTAACCTTTCATATAATGATTCCCATAAGCAACAGCGCTTTGATGCTCCATTCCTAAATATGGAGTTTCTACTAATTTATACCCATCGTCACTAAAAGGATATTTTCCAAATTTCTCTTGAAAACAATCCATCATAGGTTTTACTTCCTCAAAATGTTTCCTAGCTTTTTTCTCATTAGCTCTTAAAACATAATAATCCAAATCTAATCCTTTGTGATTGTCATGTATATGAACATAGTCGGCAATATTAACAGTAATATCATAGGTATTTATAGGATTTTTTACTTCCCAATCCCAGCGAGTGTATCCATTTTTTAGATTTTCCATTCCCATGAATCGTCCATTTGATACGTTCATCAAACCATTAGGAACGGCAACTTTAATTGTTGCTCCATTATCTGGTTCGTCACTTTGTGAATCCTTCACTGGAAACCAACAACTAGCTCCAAAACCTTGACAAGCTACACCAACCCATGGTTTTCCATCTTTATCTTTACTAAACACAAAACCACCATCCCATGGTGCTCTTTTAGCAATTACAGGATTACCAGAATAATAAAAACGAATCACACTTTGTGTATCCTTTTGAAGTTCTTGAGGAAAATGAATAAAAGTGGCTAATTCTTCTCTCTTGTAATCTAACTTTTTGTCATTATAAATAATACTATCAACATTCATATTTTCAAATAAATCTATTTGAATTTTTGAAGTATTCTCTACAACTTTAAATGTTATATCATTATAACCAACAATGTGTTTTTGATTAGGGCTAATTTTAATATTCAAATCATAATGCAATACATCAAAACTTGTTCGCTCTGGTCTTAATCCTCCTTGCAAGGTATCACGACGAGTAAAAGTTTCTTTAGGTACCGTTAATTGTGCATTAGCTTGAAATAAGCTCACAAAAAAAGTAAAAATAAATAAAGTGTTTTTCATGGATTTGGGGTTTATTCAATAAAAAAACTACCACGTAAAGTTAGTGGTAGTTTTTAACATATTGTTACATTTAAGAAAATTTTAATTTTTAAATTTAGATTTTACGAACTTGAATATTACATATAAATAGCTAAATCAAATACAATAAATGCTAAAATTTTCAAATACTTCATAAAATTAAACTTGAATAACCCCTAAATTAAACTGCTTTTCAATTGGTGCATGGTTAGCCGCTTCGATACCCATTGAAATCCAAGTTCTGGTTTCTAATGGATCAATAATAGCGTCTGTCCATAATCGAGATGCTGCATAGTAAGGAGATACCTGCTCATCATAACGAGCTTTGATTTTATCAAATAACTCTTGTTCTTTATGTGCATCAACTTCTTCACCTTTTGCTTTTAAAGAAGCCGCTTCAATTTGCATTAATACTTTTGCTGCCTGTGCCCCTCCCATTACCGCAAGTTCTGCACTTGGCCATGCAAAGATTAGTCTTGGATCATAAGCCTTTCCACACATGGCATAATTTCCAGCTCCATATGAATTTCCTACTACAACAGTAAATTTAGGAACTACTGAATTTGCAACGGCATTCACCATTTTTGCTCCATCTTTAATAATACCTCCATGCTCTGACTTAGATCCTACCATGAATCCAGTTACATCATGAACAAATACTAAAGGAATCTTCTTTTGGTTACAATTCGCAATAAATCGTGTGGCTTTATCTGCTGAGTCTGAATAAATAACTCCACCAAATTGCATTTCACTTGGTTTTGTTTTTGCTCCAGTTGTTTTCGCGATCAAACGTTGGTTGGCCACTATACCCACAGCCCAACCATCAATACGAGCATAACCCGTTATAATTGTCTGTCCATAACCTGCTTTATATTCATCAAATTCTGAATTATCAACTAAACGTTTGATAATCTCCATCATATCATATTGTTCCGCACGAGATTTAGGTAAAATACCATAAATATCTTCTGGATTTAAAGCAGGTTTTTCAGATTTCACTCTGTTATAACCAGCTTTATCAAAATCACCCATTTTCCCAACAATGCTCTTGATTCTATCTAAAGCAGCGGCATCATCTTTTGCTTTAAAATCGGTTACTCCTGAAATTTCGCAATGCGTTGTTGCTCCACCTAGAGTTTCGTTATCTATTGTTTCCCCAATAGCAGCTTTAACCAAGTAACTTCCAGCAAGGAAAATACTTCCTGTTTTATCTACAATCAGTGCTTCATCACTCATAATAGGTAAATATGCGCCACCAGCAACACAACTACCCATTACGGCAGCAATTTGTGTAATTCCCATACTGCTCATTATTGCATTGTTACGGAAAATACGCCCAAAATGTTCTTTATCAGGAAAAATTTCATCTTGCATAGGTAAATACACTCCAGCAGAGTCTACTAAATAAATTATTGGCAATCTATTTTCTATTGCAATTTCCTGTGCTCTTAAATTCTTTTTTGCAGTTATAGGAAACCAAGCACCTGCTTTTACAGTAGCATCATTTGCTACAACAATACATTGCTTTCCTTGAATATATCCTATTTTCACTACTACTCCACCACTTGGACATCCACCATGTTCTTTATACATGCCATCACCAACAAAAGCACCAATCTCTATAGACTTTTCATCATTATCTAATAAATAATCTATGCGTTCTCTAGCGGTCATTTTGCCTTCTGCATGTAGTTTTTCAATTCTTTTCTCACCTCCTCCTAATTTAACTTTTGCAAAGCGTTGTCTTAATTCTGAAAGCAAAAGTTTGTTGTGATCTTCGTTTTTATTGAAGTTTAAGTCCATGATAAATTTATAGTTGTGAAATTATTTTGTTTATTTGATGGCTAAAATACAAAAAGCAATTCAATCAAACTGCTTCATATTACCTTAAATATTTCTTTACAATGTTAATATGTTTTTCACTATTTGTTAATGATTTCTTAACATTGAGAAGCTACTTTTGCCGGATAAAAATTTAATAACATGAACCTAAACAGTATCTTTCAATTTTTAGTACCAAAAGACACGAAATTCTTCCCTTTGTTTGAGCAAGCAAGTAGTTCACTAGTTGTTTTAGCTGAAACTTTACACGAAGCTGTAAATGCTCCAAAAGAAGAAAGAGAAAGTTATTTTCAAAAAATTGAAGAATTAGAAAATAAAATTGAAGGTATTGCTCACAAAACTCAATTAGAATTAAGCAAAAACTTCATTACTCCATTTGATAGAGAAGACATTAATGCATTAATTAAATCTATTGATAATGTAGCAGATAATATGCATGGTGCTGCAAGTAGAATGCGTTTGTATCAAGTTGAAAAAATTACCAAATCAATACGTAAATTAACTGAAATTAATTTAGAAGCTTGTCAATTAATTGACAAAGCAGTTAAAGAATTGAAGGACTTAAAAAATCATCAATCCATTAAAAGTTTATGCAAACGTATTAACAAATTAGAAAGCAAAGGAGATGTAGTTTTTGATAAAGCAGTAGCTGATATATTTGAAAACGAGACCGACGCTATAAAAATTATCAAGTATAAAGAAGTTCTTTCTGCACTTGAAATGGCATCAGACAGATGTAAAGGCGTTTCAAACGTTATTGAACAAATATCAGTAAAACACTCTTAATTACCGATTTTCGGTTTTAATTATGACATTATTAATTATCATTATCATATTAGCCTTAATATTTGATTATATTAATGGTTTTCATGATGCAGCAAACTCAATTGCTACGATTGTTGCAACTAAAGTTTTGACACCATTTCAAGCGGTACTTTGGGCTGCATTTTTTAACTTCCTTGCCTACTGGGTTTTTGGTTTTGGTGTTGCAGACACTGTAGCTAAAACAGCTAAAACTTCTAGTATAGATTTAGTGGTTATACTTGCTGGTATTATAGCAGCAATCATTTGGAACTTATTCACTTGGTGGAAAGGAATTCCATCATCATCATCGCATACACTTATAGGAGGTTTTGCTGGAGCAGCATTAGCACATGGTTTTTCAGGAAAAGTAACAGATCCAAGTCATTATGGTTTTGGAATCGTAAACTGGTTTAAAGCTGCCAAAGAAGGAGAATTACTTCCAAGTGGTGTTTTGGTTATAATCGCTTTTATAGCTTTAGCTCCTATTGTAGGTATGATTATATCCTATTGTGTCTCATTATGGTTCATGCATTCAGCTAAAAAAAGTATCTATCCTAAAATATTTACAGTAGCTTTCTTAGCATCAACAGTTTGGTTTTTATCAACCGTGATGAAAGGATACAGCGAAATTAAAAAACCTCGTTTTCAATCTGAATTTTGGAGTGTAGTTGGTGAACCTGAAAATATTAAATGGCTCTTGGTAGGATTTATCGTTTTTGCACTTGGAACAATATGCTTATTATTTAGTAGTTTTTCAGCTGGTAAAGCAGAATCAATTCTAAAAAAGACACAATTATTATCATCTGCTGCATTCAGTTTAGGTCACGGTGGTAATGATTCTCAAAAAGTAATGGGTATTATTGCTGCAGCTGTAGCTGTTTATATCAACACATCTGGAGTTGACGTAATGCAAATGCCAGAATGGTTACAAGTAGTTTTACCTAATGAAGAAAAAGGAATCAAAGCACATATGCCTGAATGGATACCATTGGCTTGTTATACTGTTATTGGACTTGGAACTTTAAGTGGTGGATGGAAAATTGTTAAAACAATGGGATCTAAGATTACTAAAGTGACTGCTTTTGAAGGAGTTGTTGCAGAATCTGCTGGAGCTCTAACATTATTTATCACTGAGCATTTTAAAATCCCTGTCTCAACTACACATACAATCACTGGTTCAATCATTGGTGTTGGAGTTACTAAGCGTGTTTCTGCTGTTCGATGGGGAGTAACCGTAAATCTTTTGTGGGCATGGATACTAACAATTCCTGTTTCTGCAGTTCTGGCAACAATAACATATTTTATTTTAAGAATTTTTATTTAATAAAAAACACTCTAAAAAAGAGACTAATATTTAGTCTCTTTTTTTTAAACCTATTTTGAAAAAAATAACCTTTTCATATACAACACACAACTTTTACTTAACAACAAAACCGTATAACTACATTATAATAATGAAAAGAATAATTCTGATTTTATTAATATCAATCTTTTCCAACACAAATTTAAGCGCACAAAACGAGGAACACCTTTCAGGTTTTACAACTTTTTCATTAACTTATAAATTCAATAAAAAATGGTACTCTTATCTTGAATTACAAGGTCGCTCAATTGCAGAATTTTCAAAAATTGATTACTACGAGATAAAAGGTGGTTCAGGATACAATATCAACGGAAACAACCAAGCTTTTATTGGCTTAGGTAGATATGTGAATTACAAAAATAGTAAACTATCTAGGGAAGAATTGCGATTTTGGTTACAATATACTTTTAGTAAAAACATATCTAGAATTAAATTTGAAAATAGATTTAGAGCTGAAAAAAGGTTTTTTCACAATCCTGTTACAGATGCTAATACAAATACTGAGAGATACAGATATAGATTAAACATTTTAGTTCCTATAAACAAAGAAAAGTTTGAAGCTAAAACAATTTTCTTGAATACTTTTGACGAACTTTTTATTGGTCCTGAAAAACCAACAATTAATAGAAACAGAATATTCTTAGGGGGCGGGTATCAAGCAACTAAATCATTTGGTGTATCATTAGGATACTTATTTCAAAGAGAATTTACTGCAAACACAAATACTAACTTACATTTTTTATTTTGTGGATTAAACTTTGCCATTGACGGTTCAAAATCGGATATACCATATCAAGCCCCTTCACCAGACCATGATTAACCTACTTATAATAAAAAAGCAACTTTGTGAGTTGCTTTTTTTATTTAAGACATTTTATTGTTTCTTTTCTTTTTATCTTTCCTGTTTCAGTTTCTAAAAATTTGTTAACGAAAAATATTTGTTTAGGCCTTTCATATTTATCTAATTCTTCAAAAATTGAAGGATCTAATTTAAATTCTCCACCTTCAATAAACAGAACTAATTTCTCATTGAAAACATCATCGGGAATACCTGCAACAAAAAAACGCCTTTGAATTTTACTAATTAGCTTACTCTCAATTTGCTCAGGAAAGAGCTTAATCCCACCACTATTAACTACATTGTCAAATCTTCCTTTCCATACAAACTCAGTATCTGAAATTAAATCAACTATGTCATTTGTTTTTAGTTCTTCTGGAATTAATTGTGGAGCATAGATAACTAAACAATCTCTATTATCTGTCTTGATTTTTACATTAGGTAAAACTTTAAAACCCTTATCCCCTACTTTTCTTAGAGCAACATGAGTTACAGTTTCGGTCATACTGTAGGATTCATAAGCATTGTAATTAATTTCGATTAACTTAGTAGTCAATTGTTGATTTAAAGGTGCACCACCTATGAGTAATGTTTTAATTTTATCTAGTTGATTAATTGAGTTTTCAACTTGAAGTGGAACCATAGCCACAAAATCATAAACTTTTGAAATATCTTTCAAAGGACTTGCTGATGGTTCAACTACATCAATCTTCCACCCTAAAACCATTGCTCTAACAAACATCATCTTACCTGCAATATACTTTACAGGAAGACAACAGAGAGCAATAGTATTTTCATATATTTCAAAAAAAGCACTAGTAGCTAAAGCAGAATTAATCATTGCTGATTTTTCAATCTTAATTTCTTTAGATTTACCAGTTGTTCCAGAGGTTTTTACAATTATGAAGGAATCCTGATTGAACCATTGTTTTAAAAAAAATCCCAAATCTTTAAGATTATCTATTGTCGATAAAGTAAACTCTTCGGATTTTAAAAGTAATTCTGCCTTATCAAGGCTTAAATCATTTAATTGAAATGAAGGATGAATATTGAAAGTAAAATTCTCCACTTATCTATAGTTTTATTCAATTAATTTGCCAGTAAGTTTTTCTTTCCAATTGGTCCAATTGTATTTTTTGCTGAATAAAAATAATAAAATAGGATATACAATAAAAACTGGCAGGACAACCTCGAAACCAGCTCCTGGTTCTGAAACATCTTTAAAAACTGAATCAGTTTGAAAAGCAGACCAATCTGAAGTAACCAACAAAGCTCCAATTAGATTATTAGCCGCATGGAATCCCATAGAGAGTTCCATTCCTTCATCCATAAGTGTTATTATACCTAAGAAAAGTCCTGTTCCTATATAATAAATCATCACAATATTGCCTAATTTATCAACTTCAGGATTAGCAAAGTGTAAAAGACCAAAACTTACTGAAGTAACCAGTAGTGGAACCCATTTGTTTTTGGCTAACAACCCAAATCCTTGCATAAAATAGCCTCTGAAAATTAATTCTTCAACACTTGTTTGAATAGTAACCATTACAACTGCAATTACAAGAAGCATTAAAAAAGGCATCAAATTAAAGTTCCATAGAAAATCCTGTGGTGAAGTAAAATAACCAACTATAGTTGTAATAATTTGAAAAATGGCCCAAATCGAAAAAGCAAAAATGAAACGACTCCAATCAATCCTCATTCTTGAAGTTATTATGTCTTTAATCTTTTGATCATGAATTTTTACAACAAAATAAATTCCAACTAAAGCAACAGCAAAAGACAAAAGCAGTAAAAAAAATGTCAGATTTTTATTTAAAACATTCATGAAATCAGAGGTAACAACAGGCATAGGTTTATCTTCTGCAAAACATTTTACCATTACAGCTACCAATAAAGGGACTTGACCGATTACATTAGCAATAAAAATTAATAAACCACCTAAAATATATTTCCAAAATTTATTACCGGGCAAAAAGGCTTGTTGTAAAAACATAAAAACAAATTAAAAAGTATAAGTAAGTTCTTTTAATTTTGTGTGAACTTAACAAAAGATAAAAATAACAAAAAATGATTACAATTTATCACAATAACCGTTGTTCAAAATCAAGAGAAGGTTTATGTTTTTTAGAAGATGCAAAGGTTGAAATTGAGATTGTAAACTATTTAGAAAAATCTCCCAAAAAAAGAGAAATTAAATCATTACTTAAAAAGTTAAAATACAAACCCTTAGAACTAGTAAGGCAAAAAGAAACCATTTGGATACAAAACTTTAAAGGGAAAGATTTAAACGATGAGGAAATCATTGATGCCATGGTCAAATATCCAACTCTAATTGAAAGACCAATTATAGTCAATGGTAACAAAGCTGTTATAGCTAGACCAAAAGAAAGAATACTAGAAATATTGTAGAGAATAACCATTTAACAATACTTTGGCAAAAATTATAATTTTCAATTTTATTTTTGTGGCTTAATTTAAAGTCATGAAGTTTTTTAAAATACTTACTTTTTTATCTGTTCTCATCTCTACTTTTTCATTTGCACAGCAAGGAAATAAAGTTACTTTATCTGGAAAAATTATAGAAAAGACTAGCGGTCTACCTTTAGAATATGCTACGGTAACAATTATCAATCCATCTACTAGTAAACCTGTTTCAGGTGGTGTTACAGATAGTAAAGGTGAATTTAAAATTGATGTATCACAAGGTAGCTATAACATCAAATACGAATACATTTCCTTTAAGACTATTGAAATAAAAGGAAAAAACATTTCATCAAACACAAATCTTGGAACTATAGCTTTAGAAGATGAAGCCCAACAATTAGACGCAGTAGAAATACGAGTAGAAAAAACGGCTGTTGATATTAAGTTAGACAAAAAAGTATATAGTGTAGGAAAAGATATCATGGTTAGAGGTGGAACTGTTAGTGACGTGTTAGATAATGTTCCATCAGTTTCTGTAGATTCAGACGGTACAGTTTCACTAAGAGGAAATGAAAGCGTTCGTATTCTAATTGATGGAAAACCATCAAATATGGGTAATATTAATGATGCTTTAAAACTAATTCCTGCAGAAACAATTGATAAAGTGGAAATTGTAACAAATCCATCAGCTCGTTATGATGCTGAAGGAGGTGGAGGAATCATTAACATCATTCTTAAAAAAGGTAAAAACCAAGGTATAAACGGAACATTTGTTGCTTCTGTTGGAGATCCAAGAAACACAGGAGTTTCTGCAAACTTAAACTTTAAACAAGAACATTCAAACTTCTTTACTTCAATTGGTTACAACAACAGAAGTAATCCAGGAAATACTAAAATTGATCAGCAAAATTTTGACCAAAATGGAGCTCTAAAATCAATTTTGAATGAAAGGAGAAAAAACAATCGTTTTGGTGAAGGATTGAATGCAAATTTTGGAATTGAATTATTATTGAATAAATCAACTTCATGGACAAACTCTTTGAATGTAAGAAGCAATAAAGGAGGTAATAAAGAAAATGTACTTTATTACAACTACGATGCGTTAAATCAATATTTAAATACCAGACAACGTTATAATGATTTACAATCAACAAGTGAAAATGTCGATTATTCATCAAACTTCGTGAAGAACTTTAAAAAAGATGGACATAAATTAACTGCAGATATTTCGATTTCACAAAATAGTGACAATGACAATTCTACTATTGAAGGTATAATCTTAGACAATAATGAATTTGTTTCTTCTGAGAGAACTCGTAAAAATGACAAACAACAAAGAAATTTATTTCAAGTTGATTATGTACTTCCTATTGGCAAAAAGTCACAATTTGAAGCTGGTTTTAGAGGAAATTATGTAAAAAATATAACAGATTATCAAGTTGAAGAACGAAAAACAGCTTCTAGTCCATTTACTAATATTGATGAATTTACCAACATTTTAGAATATAATGAAAATGTAACAGCGGTTTATACGCAATTTGGGTCAAAAATCAATAAATTTTCTTATTTGGCTGGACTACGTTTTGAAGACTCTAAAATTGAAGTTAATCAGTTGACATCTACTATTTTTAAAACAAAAAAATACAACAACTTATTTCCTAGTTTATTTTTAACTTATGAAATAAATGACCAAAGCAGCATATCTTTAAATTATAGTAAAAGAATTTCTAGACCTAGAGATCGTTTCATTAATCCATTTGCGTCATATACTAGTAACGTAAACTTATTTCAAGGAAATCCTGATATAAACCCTGCTTACTCAGATGCTTTTGATTTAGGCTATCTAAAAAAATGGGAGAAACTAACATTAAGTACATCGCTGTATTACAATCACACTACAGATTCTTTTGAAATGGTTAGAAAAGAAAGAGGAGATTTTGTTTTTACACCTGTTGGAACCCCAGATGTTATTGTCAATGGAGAAATTGTTACTGTAAACGATGGAGAAGACATTAAAACTCCTGTTATTGTTAATACTTTTTTTAATTTAGGTCAAAATGATCGTTTTGGATTTGAATTTACTTTAAACTATAACTTTAAAAAATGGTGGAAACTTAATGGAAACTTCAATTTCTTTAATAGTCAAAATACAGGCAGCTATACTTATATAAATAGTAAAAATGAAGAAGTTTTTCAAAGTTTTAATAGAAACGCAACTACTTGGTTCACAAGAATTACATCAAAAGTAACATTGCCTTACAAAATTGAATGGCAAACCAATGCAACTTACAATGCAGCTCAAAAAACTGCTCAAGGGTCTAACAAGGCTATTGCAGCGATGAATCTAGCATTTAGCAAAGATGTTCTTAAAGATATGGGAACTATTTCTTTCAACATTAGTGATGTATTTAATTCACGTAAAAGAATACAAGACATACAACTTCCTAATACCAATTCTCACAGTGAAATGCAATGGCGTAGAAGAGCATTTACACTTTCATTTACCTATCGTTTTAATAAAAAGAAAACTGACAGAGATCAGAAACCAAAACAAAATAATAATGGTAATGGTGATGATGAGTTCATGGGATAACATAAAAAAAGGTACGCAATGCGTACCTTTTATTTTTTAAACAAATCAATTAAGCTTGTTCATTTTCTGCTAGTCTATTAGCTCTTTTTTCTTTCCACATTTCCCACATAGCTCCTCCTATCCAGTAGAATACGAAGTTAATTAAGAAAATCATTAACCAAAAACCCATGGTTAATATTGTTAAGAAAAGTAAGAAACCTAAATACTGTTGAAATTCAAACATGTTTTCCGGAATTTTTGAATACCCTACAAATGTAAATGTATTTATTGGGTTAACCAATAATAAAACGAATTTTATTTTAAACTAAAATTAAGTTGTGATTAATCAATCAAAACCATTTTCTAAGTTTGAAATATATTATCATTCCAATAGTAATGATAAACATAATCGCAATAGTAATGAAATATCCATTTTCAGACTTCAATTCGGGCATATTTTCAAAATTCATCCCGTAAACTCCAGCTATAAAAGTAAGTGGAATAAAAATTGCAGAGACAATTGTTAGTGTTTTCATGATCTCATTCATTTTATGACTTTGTGCCGAAAAGAAAAAATGAGTTGCACTATCAAGCGTTGCCATATCATCTTCAATCTGCTCTAATAACTCAAGACTTTTTTGATATAAACGAGAGAAAAAACTATAGTTTTGAGATTCAATAGCATTAAAAACATTATCGTCTTTAATACTAATTATGGTATGTAATGAATCTCTTAGTGGGATGATGGCTCTTTTTAAAAAACTATAATTGTCTTTATGTCTTTCTATTTTTTCGATGGTTCTTGGGTTCACATCAATTTTTGAGAGATTTAGCAACTCATCAACTTTATTTTCCTCATTTTCAATTGTGATATAGAAATTTTCCATCACTGCGTCAAGTAAAATATAAAGCAAATAATCCGCTTTTTTGGTTCTCACTATTCCAGAATGAGTTCTTATTCTTTCCCTGATATGTGTAAAAAAATCACTTCTTTTTTCCTGAAAAGAAACTAAAACTCCATCCTTAAGCAAAAAACTAATTTGCTCAACATTTAATTGGAAAGATTCGTTATTTGGTAAAAGTGATTTAATATTAAAAAATAAAGTATCGTGGTATTCTTCTACCTTAGTCCTCTTAGTAGTATTGAGTATATCTCCCAACATGAAATTATCAATTTTAAAAAAATCTCCAATTTCTTGTATGACTTTCATATCGTTTAAACCATGAATGTTCAGCCAATTAATTTTTTCAAAATCAATACTAGATAAGATATCATGACACTTTAAATTTTCACATTCAGTAAGTTCATCATTATTGTAAACAAACAATTGTATCTCCGTTTCAACGTTTTTGTAATGCCCTGTATACTCTAAAAAAATCGGTTGAATTTTGCGTCCTTTTTTATATTTAATCTTTCGCACTGCAATAGCTTTTAAGAGTAATATTACAAAACTTCTGTAAAATAAAAAAAGCTCTTTGAATAAAATCCAAACAGCTTTTCTTGAATTAATATAACTAACCTCTATTTCGTTTTTTATAAACGTACTGCAGAATCTCGAAAACTTTAGGATTAACTTCTGCAATAACATTTTATCAAATAAAGCCACAAATTTTACTTTACTTAATTATCTCAAATTTAACAAATTATATTCTATTTACATACTAAAATTTATTTTTTTTAGAAATAAATTTAGCTTAAAAGTTAATTTGATTGTGTTAATGAATTTATTAAACATAAAATAGAAATAAAAAAAAACTACATTATTTTTACATAAAATAGTTTACATGAAAACCTTAATAATAAACATTAAAGAATTACTTCAAGTACGAGAAAATAACATAGATAAAGTATCGGGGAAAGACATGGCAATACTTCCTAAAATCGAGAATGCTTATTTATTAATTGAAGACAATTTAATTGCTGATTATGGTTTAATGGATAACTGTCCTAAAATTGATATTGATAAAACAATTGATGCTCAAGGAAAAGTTGTATTGCCTTCTTGGTGTGATAGTCATACTCATATTGTTTATGCAGGCAATAGAGTTCAAGAGTTTGTTGATAGAATAAATGGTTTAAGTTATGAAGAAATAGCCAATCGTGGTGGTGGTATTCTAAACTCTGCAAAAAGAGTTAATGAAACTTCAGAAGAAATCATTTACAATGAATCGAAAGCTAGACTTGAAGAAATAATAAAGCAAGGCACTGGAGCTGTAGAAATAAAATCTGGATATGGCTTAACGGTTGATGACGAAATAAAAATGCTAAGGGTAATTAAAAAGCTTTCCGAAAATTATCCCATTATGATTAAATCTACTTTTTTGGGAGCTCACGCCTTCCCTACTGAGTATAAAGAAAATCATTCGGCTTATATTGACTTGATTATAAATGAAATGCTTCCTAAAATCGCTGAAGAAAATTTAGCTGATTATATAGATGCGTTTTTAGAAACTGGTTATTTTTCTGTTGAGGAAACAGAGAGAATTATGATTGCAGGAAAGAAATATGGATTAACTCCAAAAATACACGTAAACCAGTTTACTGCAATTGACGGAATCAAAGCTTGTGTAAAACATGAAGCTCTTAGTGTAGATCATTTAGAAATTGTTACCGATGAAGATATTGAAACTTTAAAAGATAGTATAACAATGCCTGTGGCTTTGCCTAGCTGCTCATATTTTATAAGCATTCCTTACACACCAGCCCGTAAAATGATGGAAGCAGGATTACCATTAGCTTTAGCTACTGATTATAACCCTGGCACTACTCCATCAGGAAACATGAATTTTGTTGTAGCAACTGCCTGTATAAAAATGAAGATGACACCAGAAGAGGCTATCAATGCAGCTACTATAAATGGAGCATATGCAATGGGCATTTCTCAAACACACGGTAGTATAACAAGGGGGAAAAGAGCAAATTTAATTATTACAAAACCGATTGTTTCCTTTTATCAGTTACCTTATGAATTTGGAAGTAATTTGATTGAAAATGTTATTGTTGAAGGGAAAATGATTTAAATGTTTTTTCAATCTATTACAATGATTTGTAAAATTCTTTATTTTTAAATACTTCTTGAAAGGATTTTACAGTTGCCTGTAATATAGGAATAAAAAAAGCTTCATTACCTCTAAAATTTAACGTATAACTGTATTTATCTCCTTTTTTTAGAGTTTTTAAAGCTTTGTCTAAATCTTTCTTGAATTGCTTTTTATCTTCTTTTTGCTCATTGAAATAAATATCAATATCTTCCTTTACATCTATATTACTAGAAAACATTGAGGCTATCAAAAAAGCATAAGCTTCGTCTTTTTTTTCAGCTTTATAGGCATTTTTAGCTAAATCATATATGATTCTGTCGACGTCTTTTTTAACATTTGTCCAGCTTAATTCTATTAATGGATTTGTAAAAATAGCTTTTGTATAAAATTCTTTAGCAAGTTGATAATTCCCTTGAGAAAAGTAAATATCACCTAAACTATGTGTTGATAAATGCAAAATATTTTCAACTTCATATTCTCCACGCGGAATCGCGTCAAAATGTTCTTTTAAAAAACTCTCGCTAATTTTTAAATCACTAAAATAAGCAAGCTCTTTTACATAATTTCGGATGCTGAATCGGTCCAGCTTTTCATTTAATTTGTTGGCATAATTGAGTAATTCCTTATTCGATTTATAAGGTTCATGTTCTAAAAGTTATTTTAAACCTTCACGTAAATCGTCTATCCTGAAATCGTGATATAGAGGGAACATTTTACGGTCTTCTTCATGCTTAGATAGCTTTTTTTCTTTCCTCTTTTCAGTATTTTCTAGAGAATCATTTAAGTTAAAAATATTTTTACCTGATATAGAATTTTTAAAACAGTACACTATAATCCTAGGATTTGTTAAATTTTTATAATCATCATCAATAGAAATAATATACATCCAATTGTCCTTTTCGCGTATAAATGAAATTGTATTAGGCTCATTTACTACATACTCTGTTTTATTTTCTATGAAAGTACCTTCAGTTTCAATTTTCTTTAAGATAAGTTTTTGAAATAATTCAGTACCACCTATGCTTTCAATTTCAGTAAGGTATTTTTGTACATATTCTTTCATATAATCGGGTAACTCATTGGGATTTTGAGGACCAATTGCTGAAATGTTTATTTTTTCTTCGTAAAAAGTATATTTTGCAGGTGAAATTATTAAATCTGGATTATCTTCTGAAAGTATGATACAAATACCTACATTATCCTTTTTTAAATCCTTTAATTCAATTTTTTTGGATTCATTGAAATTTGAAATAATGGTATTTAAATACTTATTTGTTTTACCTTCTCTTTTATATATTTGAATATATTCTTCAATGTTTTTCTTTACATTTTGATAGTTCTCTTGTGCTGTCAACTGTAAAGAGATGAGCAGTAAGATTTGTACATATTTTATTGTGTTATTCATCACATTCTTAAAATTTCAAACTATACTAAAACAATATTTACTTTTGAAACCATTTTCACTTAATTAATTTGAAATTTGTATGTATTTCACAGCATTAACAACTCCTATTTCACTTACATGAAAACCATCAGTACTACCCAATTCGTTAATATCTCGTAACATTTCTACGGATAAATTGCGCTCAGAAATTATTCTTGACCATTCCTTAGAATCTCCAGGTGGTTCATAACTTTCTCCTTCTATATTTAAGCCTTTTACAGTTTTAAACCAATTGTCATAACCCATTTTACTAAAATCTACAGTATGACCATTGTAGGTAAACATTCCTTTATACTCTTGTTTTGGAGCATTGTTGTAAACTAAATCAGTATTTTCAAGCTCTTCTTTTGAAATTTCTTTTGTCTTACTGTAATGAAGTGTATGTAGATAAATACAATTTATTTCATCCTTTTCAGTCACATAAACTTCTATACCTAGTTTATCCCAAACATGGTATTTACGAATATCTAGAGGTATTTTATCTTCTTTATATTCATCAAAATTTCCAAGCACTTTTACAGCTTCATCTATATTGTTGTATTCTTTTTCAATTTTTGGATTATCAATATTTAGATTGTAAACTTCAACTTTTTTTCTCTTATTCAAAAAAGCATAAAATCCTGACTTATTCCATTTCCATGATTTATTAGTATTACCTCCTGATGAATCAATTACAATTCTATCAGCTTTCCCTATAATATCCACAAAATCTTTTATTGGTCCTACAATATTAAACTTTTGTCCATTATAGTAAGTTAATGAGTCCTGAATGTAAAAACCTAGGGAATTTGAAATTTGCTTAGGTTGAGATTTATTTTGACAACTTACTAGATTTGAAACGATTAAAAATCCTAAAATCAATTTAGATATATTACCAAGAATCTTATTAATCATTTTGCAATAATTATTAGAAGTCCTAATTATTCTTCTTTCCGTAACTAAATATATTTATTGAAGAAATAACATCAATTTTTGGAGATGTCTCGTTTGTAGTTTTATATCTATTAAAAATAGCATACAAATCATCGCTTGCTCTTATTTCTCTACTCCAGCCTTTTGAATCTCCTGGGGGATCAAACTTACTATCTGTAATATCTAATTCTTTAATAAAATTTTCCCATTCCAAATTCTTCAAACTTTTAAGATTTACAGTTTTCTCATTATAAGTAAATTCTCCTGAATACAATTTCTTAGGAAAAGATGCTTTAAATTCTGGGTCTTCATCTTCAAAAAGAAATCCTCTAAAAATTGCTGGTGGTAGCAAAGTAATATTCACTTGTACAACTCTTGTTTTCTCTACCCATATTGAAATACCTAGATTATCCCAAACATAAAATTGACGTATTTCAAGCTCATCCTTCTCATTTTGATATTCATCAAATTGACCTAATTCTTTCACAGCATCTCCGATTGTATTGAATTGCTTATCAACATAATCATTGTTTTGTTTAGCAGCAGAAACAATGATTTTATGCTCATAATTCTCAAATGCTTCGTAACGATTCTTCCATTTCCATGACTTGTCAAAATGTACTTTTTCAGAATCAGTAATTATTCTATCGGGTTTTCCTATTACTTTAACAAAATGATCAATAGATTCATTAATTGTAATTTTATTTCCATTGTAATAAAACAATGAATCTTTTATAACAAAACCTTTATCATATATTGAATTACTCATTTTTTCCTGACAGCTTACCAAATTTGACATTATTAAAAAACTTAAAAATAATTTAAAAAAAATCATTCTATTTACCATAACCACTTTCTTCTAAATGTTCTTTGTGTGTTTCATCAGCATCTTTCAATTTCAAGGAACCTAACCCTTGCTTTTCCCATAATTTTTTAAATCTTTCATGGCCTTTGTGCCATCTTTCACTCATACCTGCTATAGCTGAATCAAATTGTTTTTTTTGATCATCTGTTAAACTAAAATCACGTATTATACTTATTTCATGAGACAATTCCGCAATTTCTTGATAAGCATGTCTTATACCAAAAAGCACAATACTTGCCTGATGTGCATTTTTTACTCTTATTTTATTTTCATTGCACCATTTTATAACTTCTTCATCCATAAAATCACTATACATTGGATGAACAAATAAATTTGTGTTGGCAAAAGCAATTATACCCGCAATATCATTTTTCCTAAATAGCCTACCTACTTCTTTTACACTCTTTTTCCCTAAAGTTACTGCAAGATGATGTAAAGGCTGTATTCCATTATCTTTAGCCAATTGTGTATGCGAGGGTCCATAAGAATTAACTTTCCACGTTCCGTTTTCTAACAAAGTAAGTTCATTTTCTAAATACGTTTGATAATCGTCTATTAAGTTGATAGCTGCTAAACTTAAAAAATGATTACGAATGTTAGCTATCACATTTATATATTGTGTAACAAATTCAAATATACCAAATACATTGGTAACATCTTTAAACGAATAACCAAGAACTCTTTCTTTAACCATGAAATCTCTAAATTGCAAGTATTTTAAAAATACATCAGCATAAACACCATCATTTGTCCCCTGATAATTACTATTAGTCTCTTTAGTATCGTTTGCTTGAGCATTGGAAACGTCTTTTAATAACTCATAAATAAGTGCATCATTAAAAGTACGCTCCCCTTCTTTCATTTTTTCTTGATCTTCAATATGTATCGAAAAAATTTTATTATTTATTTTTGGAGCAATACTAGCAATAGTATCAAGTAATCCAAAACTTCCTGTTTGTACAATGGCTGCTTCTCCCATTGAATAATACAATCCCTTATTTGTTGTTGTTGTTGTACTTCCCAATGAAGCGTAATAATCACTAGCTTTTTTTGTTGGATTTGCTCTTAAATAATTAGCCACTGCATTACTATGTAAATCTGGATTTGAAGCAGTATTGAATTTTATTTTACTACGATCTAATAAATTATTTTTTATAAAACTATTAGATGTAATATCAGCCTTGTGCTTTTTTAATTGATCTTGTGGTGCAGATACTGAAATATTATCCCATGGAAAAACTTCGGGATCATAAACTTTCATTACAGCTAGCTCACAAAAATTACTGTGTGCATAATAGTCTTCTATAATATGTAAAGCTGCTCCAAAATTAATACGTCCTTGAACTGTATTAGGATTTGCTTTACTTATAAATTTAACAAAACAATCATAAGCACTCTCGAAAGGTTCAGGTCCGTTTCCACGAATATAATTTTTTGTTCCGAAAGCTTTATTATTATCCCATTGTGAATCAATAGGATCTTTTACAAAGTCAGGATCTAATTTATTATTAAAATCAGGGGGTGGGCATTTCAAACCCTTTTTTTTGTTTGCTTCACAAATAAATTTGGGATGTAATGCCAAAGGATTATCTATATGTTCCTGTGGTTTATAAACCCCTAAAAGTTCAGGTGTTATTTTTGCAAAGCTGACTCTAAAATCGGAGAGATACTTCATGAAATTTTGTGGTTTACCTTCTTTATTGTCAGCTTCTACCTTTAGTTTTCCAAATTCTTTAATACCTAAAAGCTCAACAAGAGTAGTAATTGCTTCACGACTTAACTTAACAGGAGCAATTGTTGTTGGCTCCCATTTTATTTGAGCTTCAAAACCTTTTAATGAAAATCCAGTAGGCACGCTAAACCCTCCAACTTTTTGATAATTCAAATTAATATCAGGTCGTTGGATTTCAATATTTACTGGAAGTCGAAAAGTTCTTCTGTCTAAATAAGTTAATCTATTTTCTTCCATTAATTTTCCTAAATCGTTAATAACACTATTAAACTCTTTAGGATTATTATTTTTGTCTTTATACTCTTCACTTAACATATCCAAGGCATTTGCCATAGGGCGAACAACCATGGGATCTACAAACTGAGAAAAATCACGTAACCAGTTTCCGAAATAAACTTGAAGATATTCATTTTCTGAAAATAGTCCTGAATCAAAAAGAGAAGCTTTTTCAATAGACTGATGGCCTAATCCGTGTAAAGAGTCACCTAATCCAGCACCAAAAAACTCATAACCAGCAAAATAGTGATCATCTTTTTCTATTCTATTCTCAACAAAAGCCGCTAGTTTTTCATGTAAATCAGTAAAATCCCAAACAAGTTTTTTTTCTTCTCCATTAATTATAGCTGTTGCATAATGCTGATTTTTATCTTTAAATGGATCTATTATGTATTTTTTATACCTTTTATTCATTCTACTAGAATAAAGGGCTCCATCATCTCCCGGAGCATCACCTTTTACTGAAGAATATTCATTTCTTAAAAGATAATCAATGTGATGACCAAATTCTTCAACCAAGGCTAAAAGAAGTGATTTTTGATATTCATTACTTACAAGGGCATTATCTATAAAACCTTGTGAAATAACAATGTGATTGGCGTATTCTGATTTTTTATCAAATCTATAGGCAGCTCCATACCCAGGAACATCTAATGCTACAACAATTTTAGGATTTATACTTTCCTTTTTATCACTTGCATCTTCATAGAATTTTTCATACGCTTCTAAAGGAATATCTGCTCCAAAAATTTCTGAAGCCCAAAAACAAAACATTGCTTTGCTGTCTTTCTTTGCAAATGCAAAAAGTTGTTCTAAAGCAAATTTACTTTCGAGTTCATACGTACTCTTTTCTATTTTAAACTCTGGATGTGATATTTTGGGTTCACCATAGGTTACTCCTTTTTCTTCTCCTTTTTCAGAAACAACTTTTCCTGAATGAAATACTATATTTTCTTCTGCATACATATTGTGTTTACCAACTGTATGTTTTGCAATTGTTCCACCAACAATACGTATTCTACTCATATCCTAATATGATTTTGATTTTTCTGCACTATTATTTTGCACTTCTTTATTAGAATTCTTTGCAATTACATCATCACTTGTTATTTGAATTCCTTTCATACTAGATTCTTGCCTTTGTTTTTCTGAATGAGAATCTAGATTTCCTTGAATAAATTCCATCATATTACCCGTAACACTTAATGTACTGTTACCTCCAACAAAAGTGTTTGACATCATACCAACTGTTGACATTCTGTCAACACCAACGGTTTCATTCATATTTACTCCAACTGAAGTAGTCATATTATTTCCAACATTAATATTGAAATTTTTGCCCACAGTAATATTCATATCATTAGGCGCATTCACGCTAATATTTCCTTGTCCATCCATAAGCCAAGTGTTGCCACTTGGGTCTTCGATGAAGATGCTTCCTTGTGCATCGTTAAAAATCATCTTGGTACCTGAACGGGTATGGATGACTTTCTGATCATTTCCTGCAGTGTTGTATCCTGAGATTTCTTGTCCGTTGTATTGGGTTCCTATGATGAATGGCTTTTCTGGATTGCCTCCTTCGAAGGAAACAAAGACTTCTTCTCCAATTTCGGGAATAAAATAAAATCCTTTGCCTGAACCTGCATGTGGTGTTACCAGTCGAGTCCAATCGCTTTCGTGTCCCCAAAAGAATTGTACTCTAACCCTTCCCATACCTTGTGGATCATTGTTATCGGTTACTACGGCACCTTGAGTTTCTGCTTTTGGATATACTAATGGATTCGTGTATGGTGGCACTTTAACATCTCTTGGTATGGATTCAAACTGACACTCGTAATGTCCAAATCCTTTCGAATAATGTTGCACACCTGTCGCTATAAAATCTCCTGATATCCCATCTTTACTCACACTAAACATACCTCCTATTTGCAATGGAATTTTACTCAGTCCTGAGTAGGTAAGCACATTGGCTTCGATGGCTTGTTGGTTTAGCTCTTGTATTCTTTTGATATCTTGTGAATCATTTGCATTACTGGCAAAGGAATGATTGATATTACTTCTGTCAAACACACTACTCGAGGCTTGTTGTGCATTTTGAGAAATATAACTTTGGGTATTGTTTTGAGGTTCTAAATTTTGAGAACTAATCTCTGAAGCTATGTTATAATCATAGCCTTTATAAGAAACTTTTTGAGATTGTAAACGACTAGTCACTTTGAAGTGGTGTAAGTTTACACCGTTTTCTAATGCCGCTTTTGAGGTTTTTAATTCTCCAAATCGTAAATAATCTCCATCGTAAAACATCCATTCGCCATATTGAACAGCTAGACGTTTTAAAAACTGAAAATCGGTTTCGTTGTATTGCACTATATAAGGCAATACGGTTTGGCACTTTGGATTAATGTCCATACCTGTCAAAACTCCTTTTACTATGCTCTCATCTATTTTATGCACAATTTCATTGAGCATACTTGAGAAATGGGTTTGACTTTGTTTGATTTCATCCAATAGTATAGTAGGGCTTTTTCCAACTATTTGGAACCCTTTTGAAGCGCCATCATTATCCAAGACTTCCATCTCAGAAATAATGCCCTTAAAGTAAACATTCTCCCCACGAGCAGCATCCTTAAGCGTGATAACCACTTTGGCTCCCATATATTTTTTAATGAAATCCGCCTGACTCTTAAAATCCATTACCACATCTCCTATCCTCCAGGTAAAACTAAAAGA
This sequence comes from Flavobacterium terrae, assembly GCF_900142035.1. GTDB lineage: Bacteria > Bacteroidota > Bacteroidia > Flavobacteriales > Flavobacteriaceae > Flavobacterium > Flavobacterium terrae. The sequence goes on from NZ_FQZI01000003.1 coordinate 240,142, forward strand.
ATGATGTCCTAGTAATTGCTGATTAATCACTAAATTATAATAGACAACCGGTTGCGAAAAGCTTCCTATTTGAATGCTAACCTTGTCAACCATTGCATCAGTAACTTTTTTAATAAGGCTATTAACGGTACTCATGGGCTTATGTTTTTATATGATTGTAAAGCCAAAAACTATTTTGACTCGTGTATTTTTCTAATTTTGGAGTGATTATAAATCCAATGACCACGGTTTTCTTAATACCGCTCCACTAAAATCTATATCTTTAGCTGATAGAAGGATCTCTATTTGCATAGGTACTTCATTGCTAGAACGAAAGCTCTCATGAAAATTGATACAAAAGGCTTTCTCAAATTTCAATTCTTTCATTTTTGACATCGCATCGCGTCTAAAAAACGTGATTTTACCGTTTTTTGTCTGCGTACTGCTAATCATCCACTTCATAAAATCGACACTCTTAGTAGATTCAACAACTAATCTAATATTACCTCCTTGAGCTATGGTTTGAGGCTTACCGTTATGATCGACTTCTTGTGTTATATGAAGGTCAAACTCTAATACATTATAGGTTTCCCCATCTAATTCCAATTTTGCTAAAAAAGACATACTAATTTCGATTTAGGTGATTGTTGATAAAATTTGTCGAAACAACGGGATAAAGTTTGGGGCCTTTATCCCAGTGTATTCCGACATCACAAATAAGAACTTATTAATTTATAATCCCTTGACAGATTATACCCATTCGTTTTCGTAAACTCCTGTTCCCATTTCAATCTTTCTTGCTGAAATAGTGAACGATTCTGTTAATGGATTTACTCCTGTAGAATCAAAGTTTTCTCTGTGTTTTACTAAGTAACCTTCAGTGAATTTTAATTCTTTTAAGGTAGCATCGCTATCTCTTTTGAAGAATTTAACGCTTCCATCTTTACGCTCAAAACTGTTTGTCATCCACTCGAATAACTCTGTTGAGCCTGTACCTTCGATTGTTAATTCAATTTTACCACCTCTTGTTACTGTGGATGGACGACCTGTTGCATCTGTTTCTTGAAATAAACCATAGTTTACATTCAATACGTTGAATTCTTTTCCCCCAACGCTTAATCTTGCTTTAAATGACATAATAAAAAATATTTAAATAATTAATAAATAAAGACAATACAATTCCGCAAAGCATACAACAATGCCTTGACACTAATGATGGTTAAATCACGATTTTTGAAATACTATTTTTTTCCTGAAAATTAAATAACCGAAAGATTATCGGTTACCCTAAAGTGAGAAGTCTTGCAATGCTATTCATCTGTACTTGAATTTAATGTGAAATAAATAATATACCAATCAGATCATAAATATCACTACAATTGTAAGAATTATATTTCAAATAAAAAAATATTATGTAGATTTTTTCTTACTTTTTAATATTTCCTTAAGCACTGAATATCTTCATTAATTTGTTTGGCAGTTTTATTATCAACTCTAAACTCATAATCTTTTTGATATGTATGAATCATAAAGCCTTTGATAAGACTCTTTTTAATATACTTAATATCATATCCTCTCAACTCAACAACAATATAACCTTCACAATTAACTTGATATTTATTGATAAGTTCATATTTATCTTCATTTACAAAAGTTAACTCTACAACATCATCCTTTTTAATACAAGCGTTAAAAGAAAAAAGTTTTATATAAAGAAAAACCTTAGATCCTTTACGCTTTCCTAATTGAAAAGAAATATAATCCGGATCAGTGTTATACACTTTAAAATAATAAGGCTCTGTGTATGCATAAGCTTTTTTATCAAGAAAATTTTCTTTGCTTCTAGCAACCTTTACTCTGTTTTTACATCGAATACGTAATGAATCTTTGTGAGACATTTGAGCATTTGATTCGAGAGAAAAAAATACTAAAAAAAAGAAAAGAAAAAATTTAAGTATATGATTTTGCATAACTTTTAAAGATTAATAAAAAAGGGATTTTTCAATCCCTTTTTCAAGTAACAATAAATTATTTTTGTTCGTATTCAGTATCCCAATCAGTACCATCGTCTCCTTTTTGACCTTCCATTTTAATCATAAAGTTTTTAGCTGGAAAATATGGTTTCATATGAATATCAAGATAAATTCTATCTTTTTGAATAGGATCTTGCTCAAATCTTCTGATTTCGAAGTTTTCAATTAATTTATCTGGCCCAGTGATACCATCTAAAAATTGAACAATTTGACCCATAATTTCTTTTCTTGTTTTTGCCGTAAAGTTTTCAAAAGCTCTTCTGTTTAAGAAGTCCATTAAAACCTTAGTAACATAATCAAAAACACGTACAACTGAGTAAGTTTGTAACCCTAAATTATCTCCGTTAAATAATGTTTTTCCAGAGAAAGCCATTACTTTACCATACTCATTAACCATAGGAATTAATCCCATGTTTTCTAAGTTAGCGATTTCACTTTTCTTTAAGTCAAAACGAACTCCGTCTACCTCATTAATACCTCCAAACTTTTTACCAGCAGTAACTTGAGACATCAAAGTTTTGTAAATTTTTCCAGCAAGTGCAGCTGATGGTGGAATGAATAAATCTTCAGACTCACCTACAACATCAAACTTACCTCTTCCAACTAACCAGTTACATGTCATTAAAACATTTGAACGATAAATATCACCTCCAGTTAAGTAAGCTGCATCAAACATTTCCATTACATCATCTGGTTCGTCTAGATGAGCAAAGTCAGTTACTAACATAACTTTGTTCTCATGAGCAATTTTAGCCCATTTTTCAACAACTTTATTGCTTCCTAAATAACCCGGAACTACTAATAATCCGTAGTTATTTTTTAAATCTAAACGATCGTAATTATCAACCAATTCATTGTGAATAGCATCTATAAAACGTGTATTATCTAAATCTTGCAATTGCTCTAATTCAGCATTAACAATAGTTACATTTTTAACTTTGTCAGTTTCTGTATTTTTGTAGAACAAACCAATAGTTCTATATGATTGTTCTAGTTCTTTAGTTTCGTGAATTGCAATTGCTAAATTTTTAAGTAGAGTTTCTTCAGCAACTTTGCTTTTATCTTCACATTGAGCAACCATATCTGTTAATGATTCGTTTTCTTTTAAAACGTTAGCCCACATTTCAAGTGTTTTTTTAAGAGTTTCTCTCTCCCCTTCTTTGTTAGCTTCGCTCATAAAAATTTGACGGCGAGCTTTTCTATCAGGGTTCATATTTTGAGCACCTTCTATTGAAGTTTCTAACAAATCAAAACCTCCATATTTAGCAAGTTTTTCTGCACTTATTTTAACCCCAACCTCTTTCTTTTTTGGCTCTAATACAGCTGCATCTGCATTTTGAGCTTGTAGTTGTTCTTTAGACATAATGTTTATTTTTTAGTGTTTTGTTATTCTTATTTTAATTCAGAAATTAATTCTTCAATAGTTTCTAAAAGAGCCTTTTTTGCATCAGGATTTTCTAATGCACTCTTAAGGATTTTATTAGTTTTTAACTGCTTGATAATTTTTTGATACTGATCTTTTTCAGTTTCCATGTTAGTTAAGAATTTACTTTGAGCAGTAATTCCTTTAACACCAAAATCACCAAGGTTATTAAATTTTAATTCCTCATTTTTAGTTGCTCCATCAGCATCTTCAAAAGAAACTTTTGCAGTTGGTTTATAATGAGCAAACACTTGTTCTACATTAGTTAAACCTTCAACTAGCTCAGGTTTTACTGGAGAATCTCCTGTAAGTTTTTGAGCAATTAAAGTTCTGTTTTGAGGGATTTCTAGAATTGCTTCGCTAGCATCTAATTTTACCTCATTTCCTCCAATTCCGTAATTTGATAACATAAGATTTAATTTGTTTATTGTTAATACTATTTAATTTGCTTTGTTTATCTGACGACAAACTTCTAGGTCACGCTTTACTATTTCTAGTTCACTTTTGTATGTTTCTATTTGCTGTAAAAGCTTATCCATTTCTTCTTTACTTTCTCCCATCATCTGAATGCTTTTCTTAGCATCAATAAGTTGTCTGTTTGTAAGTATAATGTTGTCATACATATTATCTCTCATCAAGCTATCCTTTGTTGGTATAGATTGTTGCATGCTTATAATAGTAGAAATTGCTTTTTGCTGATTGTAATAAAAATCTTGACCAGGCGCATTTAATGAATCAATAGAAGATTTTAAATCTTCCATATTTTTTGCAAATTCTTCTTGAAACATAAATTCTCTGCTCATTAAATCATTTTCTTTTTTAAGCTCGCTGTTTTCTTTCCATGGTAAATAATAATCAAAGAAAATTGCTCCAATAATTACTGCCATTGTAATTCCAAACACACATAAAAAGGCTAAAAAAGATTTCGCTCTTTCTTTTTTATTTAAAACTTCCATAATTGTTTAATCTTCTAAAAATGTTCTATTGCGTTTTGAAGTATCTAATGCAACGCTTTCTAATTCTAATCTTTCTTTAACAAAAATTCCATTGTCTTTACGTTTACCTATATAATCTAAGTGATTAAGAGTTGTAAACAATTCACTAATTACATTGACAAAGTGTAATGTTTTCTTAGCCGTTTTATCAATTTGCACATGGTTGTATCCTACGTTTACTAAATCTGTAAACATCACTTCAAAATCACCTTGGCTAATGCCACACCATTCAGCTATATAATTCAAAAGTTCTTCCTTTCCAGCACCCGATTTTGAATCAATGTAGTTTTTCATTATTCTGGCTAAAGCAATAACAGTGTCAAACATATATGCTGGTGGCTGAGAAATAGTAAACCATCTAAACGAATTGATATTATTACCTAAGTAGGTTATAATTTTTTGACATAAATCAAGAATGATTATCGCAAGCTCATTTGATTGATTTTTACGATTAATTTTTTGAGATATCTGTACTGAATAAAGCTCTAATTGGCCAAAAAAACGATCAATTTTAGTATGTATATCAATAAGCTTTTGATGACTTGTTACTGAAGTACATGGCGGAATATAATCTGCCATCAAATAACTTTCTGTTCTGTTGATAATAATTTTTCCTAAAGTTAAATGGTAGCCTCCTTGCGTGTTATCAACATTTTTTTCAGGCACAAGATTAAGATTAAAGGTAGGAATGACATTAGGATACCTTGGTGGATTTTCATTAGGATCTGGATCACCAAACGGTCTTTTATCAAATAAGTTAACCGAAACATTTGCTAACAAAACCATGTCTTGATCATAATCTAACTCATAAACAGCTTCTGGATATGGCATTTCCAGATTTAACATATGAGCATTATTAGAACTAATATCTATTCTACATCCATTAGGAGTAATAGCATGACACTCTTCTACCTTTACTCTTAACAACTTATGATTATCAATAACCAATGAAATTTTAACTGATTCCCCAGAGTTTCCAAAAGGAAGCAATCCATAATTTAATGGGGTCATTTGTGTTCCTAAAGCATCTCTTACAACATCACTCATGTGATCTTGCATCGCTATAAAATGGGATTTGTTGATTTTCATTCCGTCTACCCAGTTGACAGGAAAATGATTTAACTTTTCTAACATAACTCTCTTCTTACTTGTGATTAACTATTTTGAGGAACTAACAATTCTTGTTGCCAATTTGCTTCATCAATAGGTCTGGTTCTTAAACATATGACAGTACTGTCCTCTTGAATTCCATTCATGTACATTGTCAAGTCAGGATCAATATATTTTGAAACTCCATACCAATTTGGTTTTAGATAAAAAACCCAATGTTGTGGATTTCCAAGCTCATCCAATAATTCTATCGGACTATCTGAATTTCTAGTATTGTAATCATTGACAAAATGATAAAACAAACGTCCAAAATCCATACGAATTGGGGATTTTGCTCTAAACTCTGTTCGAATACTTGAATGAGGATTTTTGTAGAACACAAATGTTATGACAACCATATCTCTAAATTCGTCATCTTTAGGTTCTGAAAAAGTTCCAAATTCAGGAAAAGGCCAAGTTTTGTATATTTTGGCAGGAATTGAAATTGATGATTTAAATGTTGAATAAATCCATGTTGGCACTAAAAACATTACTATACTTGAAACAATACTAAAGGAATAAGTTATTCCATTCATGTATGTATATAGTAATAAGAAAGGTATTGTCCCAAAAATAGCTATTAGCAAATTATAGATACCTTCCAACCAAATGTTATCTAATTCATACTTTCCTAGATAGGTTCTGTAAACAATGCAGTGTAAAACTCCTAAACTAAATAACAATACTTGATAAAACACAAATTCATCAAATAATGAATTAATCGTTTTTGATTGTCCTAGAAAAGAAACTAAAGTAAATACCAAAATTGCCGAAAACAAGTAGATATAATACCTAGTCTTAAATTCGCTTTTGAAATTTTTTACTTTATCTGTAAAAAACATAGTTAGAATTGCTCCTAGCAACAATAAAATTGCTACTACAATTAACAAACTTGGATCTATTAATTCTTTAAAATTGGGTCTAAATGTTGGTCTCATTTTATATTCTAGTAGTAATTCCTAAAACAGGCTGTTGATCTTTAAAATTGAATGATTCTACTTCCTCTGATAATAAAATTGTTGTCTTGACATCAATTTCTACAGGCAAAAAGTATTCGTAAAAAAGGGTGATAACTTTCTTTATTCCACCATCATGAATATATTCGTGAAAAGGGCTATTTTTTAGAGATCCTATCTTAAATTCTAGATTTAAAGAATAATCCATGTAGGAAGCTCCTGAAATCATATCGAGCCCAAGACAACAATCATTTAATCGTACATTTTGTTGACTTTCGGCTAATTCTTGATATCCTATCTCTACAATTTCAACCTCTTCATCCAAAATATATTGCAAACAGTAAGCAGTATGATTTAGCTTACCAACAATTTTATGAACAAAAGGAAGTAACCTAATGAATTTTGACATCAAAATTTCAGGATATGACTTATCTAAATCCCAGAAATCGTATAGAAAATCAATTTGCTTTCCATCATTAAGTTTAAACAGGAAATCCTTTTCTGCTTTTTCTCGTTGCAATCCTGCAAGAAAAAATTCATTTTCAAAAGGCAAAAAAAACTGACGAGCTTCTTCTTCTTCTTTTTGTTGAAGACGATACTCCTTAGTCATATCATCAACACCTTGGTTTATTTTTTGTGATTTAGGATAATGAAAAATTCCCTCAGGCAAAGCATCATAAATTCCATCTCTAGAAATATTTATTTTTAAGAATTGAGTAGAATCATAATCGTAATCAATTACTTCACAGCCTAAAACATCTGTACTGTAAGGTCTTTTAAATTGACCCTCATAATTTATAATAAAATCAGATCCATCCTTCTTAAAAGATTCTAAAACAGAAGAAAGAACAACTTCTGCTTTAATATCGTAAGGGATAGAATTAATCTTATTCTTTATATCAAAAATCTCTTCCATACTTCTACTTATTGTTTTTCCTCATCTTCTTTTATTCTTCCTGAAGCAAAGTATCTTGTTTGAAAATAATCGTCATTAAAATTAAAAACTCTTAAACCAGAGGATTTCGTAGTTGCTAGTATTCTATCATTTTTAAGATAAATAGCAACATCCGAAATGGGGTTGTCTTTATTATATCGTAAGAATATAAAATCACCTTCTTCCAAATCTACTCTTGACAAGAAAAGTTCAATATCTTTTGATTTGAAAATTCCTAAAGCTGTTCTAGGCAAACTTTTTTTATAAGCCTTACTATATAAAGCCTGAACAAATGGCACCATTGCTAAACTATCTTTCGAAAATGATCTTGCTCCATAAGGTGTGCCAAGCCATTTATCAATGTATTGATAGAAATCATAGCGTTTAATTTCATCTGGTCTTACACTTAAGAGTACTGCATATTTTTCTTTAACTCTAATTTGTTCATCTGTTAAGCCTTCTTCATACTGATCTACTAAACGTTGATTATTTTGATTTTCTTTAATTCCTAAGGTCTTTTTGATTTTTGCTTCATCATACTTTAATTTCAAAGGAACTTCTTCAATATATTTAGGTGCGCCACAAGAGACAACAATGATTAATATTAAAATAATTGGAAATATTTTTTTCAAAGCAATAAATATTTATAAGTAATTACTTACAAAAATATAATTTTTATGAAAAAAACAAATTTTAAAAGGATAAATTTTGTGTGAAGAAAAAAATATTTTGCAAGAAATTTAGTTAATTAACTGAAAATCAACATGTAAAAAATATCTTACATTTTCAAATCTACACAAAAAATTTAATTGTAAGAAATTTTTCATAAAAAATTAGTAGAGACTGCATTTTTTTTTTAAGTTCGTGACAAAAAAAACATGAATCGCGGTTTAAGAAGCCTACAAAATCTACTCATAAACTTTGATTATAGAATATTAGCATTGTTTATTTCATTGATGATAATAGGATCTATTTTCTTTTTTACAAAGGCTATCAATACAGTTGATTGTGAAAACTCTACGTTTTATGTAGTAGCAAAAAATAGATTAGAAGGAGAAACTATAGAATTTTTTAACGAAACACCAAACGCAAGTACTTGGAAATGGGATTTTGGTGATGGATCAAAAAATGCTTTTGATAAAAACACAACTCACATATACAAAAAATCGGGAAAGTATAGAGTTACTTTAACAATAAACGACAACTGTATTACTTATAAAGATGTAGTAATAAAATCTGTTGGTGATTTATCCAAAAGAATTAGAGTCCCTGAAATTATAGCTCCAACAGTTGTAAGGGTTGGAGAAGAAGTAATATTCGACTATTACTATAACGGAACAGATATTTTTTCTTGGGAATGGAGCTTTGGTGAATCATCTAGACTTGATAATACCGATAGTAACCCTACTCATATTTATCGAACACCTGGAGTTAAAAAAATTACATTAATAATCAATGGAAATATTAATAGTATAACTTCAAAAACAATACTAGTAAAACCTAAAGAACAGGCATTAACTCAAGCATATGCTGAAGATGTTGAAATAAAACCATTAAAATTAAGACGTGGTCCTGCTCAAATTGATCCCGCAGAAGAGTTTGCCATGACATTACCGGTTGTACCTCCATCATCAAAAAAGAAACATAAAGAGTCTCAAAAAAATAATAACACTGCACCTTCCATTTCAGAAGAACAATTTGAATTGTTACTTCATCAAGTAGCAAAACAAAGTAAAACCAAAGATGATTTTGGAAATTTTTTATGTGAAGATTATAAAATACCGGTTCTTATAAACGATTCTAAAATTATGCCTTTCGATGAATTTTGTAAAAAACTAATTGGTAAGACATTAAAAATATCAAAAATAAGACTGACGACAAATGACAATAATTGTATTATAAATGTTGAAATAACATATAAAATAAAAAAACACCTCATTTGGATTAATGATTAATTATCAATTAATGATATGAAAAAAAGCAAAAATAGTTTTAAGCTGGTCTTCTCAAATTTTGAAACAAAAATTATATCTCTATTCGTTTTATTATTAATAGTGAGTGTTATAATATTTAGTTTTAAATATAAAAAACATGTCGATTGTGACACTTCTGATTTTTACATTGTAGCGGAAAACTACTCCGTAGGTGAAGTAATTGAATTCCATAACGAGACACCTAATGCTACTAATTGGAAATGGGATTTTGGAGACGGAAGTCCTCGTGAAACTAAAAATCATGTATTACATAAATATACAGAACCCGGAATTTATACTATAACTTTAGTTATAAATGGTTTTTGTTTGAAAGAAAAAAAAATACAAATAAAAGATCATGGAGAAATCATTGATAGAACAAAATTACCAGTGATAATAGCTCCAAAAATAGCTGCTGTAGGGCAAAAAGTAAATTTTACCTATAAATATTACACAAACGAAACCTTCTCATGGGAATGGAGTTTTGGTGAAACTGGACAAATAGATAATACAAATGAATTTCCAAACTATAGTTTTAGAACTCCTGGCCCTAAAACCGTTACATTAATTGTAAACGGAGAATATAAATTTAAAACTTCAAAAATAATCTACATCAAACCACGTCCTGCATTTAAAAAAGAAAGTGAAATGATGCTAGAAGAAGGATATACGTATGAAAAACCTGTTGAAGCTTTTTACAAACCAAAAGGAAATCCAAAACCTGATGCTTCTGATAAAATTCTTAAAACAATTCCAACACGCTCTCGCGAAAGACATATAAGTGAATTTGCTCCTGATATATCTGAAAATCAATTTGAATTACTGCTTCATCAAGTTGCAAATCAAACTAAAGAGAAAGAAGATTTCAGCAAATACATCTGTGGCAATTATCAAATTCCAGTAATTAAAAACGGAGATCAGGTAATATCCTTCGAGGAGTTTTGCAAAAGAATAAAAGGAAAAGAAATTAAAATAGAATCATTCAGACTTACAAAAGACAACTTAAACTGTATTGATGGATTTAGCATCACTTATAAAGTAAAAGGTCTTATAGGTTGGACAGAAGATTAATTATAAAAGAGAAAAGATGATTACAGAAAATATAATTTTCCATGAGGAGCTTCAATCTGCTCTTGAAATAGCTAAAAGAATTGCTCGTGAAGCAAAACAAAACCATTATACTGCTGCGCATTTACTAAAAGCAATTTTACATCGCGATTTAACCTTGCTAAAAGAGTTAGAATCGATGGGTAAAGATGTTTTCTTTATTGAAGAATGGGCAGAAGTAAGAATCGATGAATTTCCAAAAACCAACAAACCAACAGAAGTTGAAGCGCATGAAAGTATTGACGATATCATCGCAGAAGCTGATGCTGTCCGCGATATTCTTGGGAAGGAAGAAATAGATCTATTTGCAACCATGGTTGCCTTAGCAACACCTGGAGTTGGTTTCAACTTTGATCAAATGAAAAGTTTTCCTGTGACTCGCTCTGAATTACTTACAGAAAGAGAAGATGGAAAATTGAACTCCGAATTAATGAATCTTCCTTCAGAAAGATCTATTTCTAAATACATTCACAAATATTGTTCGAATAAAACGGCAAAGCTTAAAAAGAATAAAATTGAGATTGTTGGTAGAGATAAAGAAATAAAAGAGATTACAGAAATTTTATGTCGCTTTTCAAAGCCCAATGTTCTTCTCAATGGTTATCCAGGAGTTGGAAAATCGTCTGTTATTAATGGTTTTACAAATGCAATTCTAAACAATCAAGTTCCAGAAAAACTATTAAATACAGAAATTTTTGAATTGGATTTAGCTACTCTAATAGCAGGAGCTTCTTATAAAGGAGAGATTGAGGACAGACTGAAAAAATTGATTCAAGAATTAAAATCATATCCCAAAGCTATTTTAGTCATTGACGGAATTCATGTCCTATTAGATAAGAATAGTGATAACGCCGGAATATCAAGTATTTTAAAAAGTGAATTATCAAAAGGGCTTACCTTAATTGCAACCACAACTGTTGATGAGTTCACCAAAAAAATAGAAAAAGACGAAGTCTTATCTGGAATGTTTGAAATGATAAAAATTGAAGAACCAGATGACGAAAATGCTTTCAGAATCATCAAAACAGCTTTAAAATCTTATAACGAGCATCATAAAATTAAAACTAATGATGAGACAATTAGAGAATCAATTCGTTTGTCTAAACGTTACTTAAAAGAAAAAAGCCTTCCTGAATCGGCACTTAACTTATTAGACAGAACAATGTCTGTAATTAAAACTGCAGGAGAATCATTTCTTTCTGAGAAAGAGGTTTTATCAACTAAAATTGAAAAAATTAAAGAATTAAATGATGAAGCTAAATTACAAGAGGCAAAATGGTTATATGAAGACATTAAACGTAAAACACATTATCTACTAACTCAGGAGCAGCACATTGAAGATGAAAATTTAACTGATATTGATGCTGACACTTTAATTTCAAAATTAGAGAACCTTTTAGAAAGGCTTACTCCTATCGCTCAAAGTAAAAAAGAACATATTGAACCTATTGACTTAGGAGCTATTGTTGCGCAAAAAACAAATATTCCTCTGGGAAAATTACAAACAGAAGAAAAAGATCGTTTGCAAAACATGGAGGAAATCTTAAAGAAAAGAGTGGTTGGCCAAGATTTAGCCATCGAAATTGTTTCTGAATCTGTTTTAGAATCCAGATCTGGATTAAGTAAAGCTGGTCAACCAATAGGATCATTTTTCTTTCTTGGTCCAACTGGAACTGGTAAAACAGAATTAGCAAAATCATTAGCTGATTTTCTTTTTCAAGATGAAAGTGCTATTATCCGTTTTGATATGTCGGAGTTTAAAGAAGAACATTCGGCGGCCTTATTATATGGAGCACCTCCAGGATATGTTGGTTATGAAGACGGAGGATTACTTGTGAATAAAATTAGACAAAAGCCCTACTCTATTGTACTTTTTGATGAAATTGAAAAAGCACACCCTTCTGTTTTTGACGTTTTTTTACAAATTATGGATGAAGGAAAACTTCACGATCGCTTAGGTAAAGAAGGTGATTTTTCTAACGCTTTAATCTTATTTACTTCAAATATTGGTTCACAATTTATTGTTGAATCAATTACAAATGGAAGCGGTTATCCATCATCAAATCAATTGATGGAAATTATGACTAAACATTTTAGACCAGAATTCTTAGGTCGTTTGACAGAAATCATTCCTTTTGCACCAATTTCTAAAGAAAACGCTCTTGGTATTTTTGAAATTCATCTTAAAAAAGAGTTATACGATTTACTTAAATCACTAGAAATTTCAATCACAATTTCTGAAGAAGCAAAGTCTTTTTTAGTAGACAATGGTTTTAATGCAACTTATGGAGCAAGACCTTTAAAAGGAATTATACGATCTGAACTGAGAAGACCATTAGCTAAAAAAATAATTGCTAATGAAGTACTTGAAGGAAGTAATGTAACTGTCAGTTTAAAAGACAACGATTTAATTTGGGATATCAAATAACAAAAAGGAGCTTAAAAAGCTCCTTTTTTATTAATTTACAATGAGTCTGTATGGATAAATGTTTGATGAAACTTGATCCAATTTATGCATTAAATTGTCACACAAATAATTCCATTCATTATCAGAAAACTGAATGTCTTCATCAGTATTTTTATAAACTTTAATATCAATTGTTCTTACAAATCCTGTGTTTAATGATGGATCAATTTTAGTTCCCTTATCTACTTCTATTTTAGAAATTGTGTGTCCAAAATGCTTTAAACAGAATGTCTTAATATCAGCAAATGTCACTATTCTTCCATGAGATAATAAAGCTTCTCTATAAGATAATATTTTTTCTCTTGAAGTAAGTCTTGTCTTCCCTCCTACACTTGGCTCAACTAAATACATGGAATTCCCTATAAAATCTGAACCAAAAGGTAGCTCTAATTTTGTTCCAGGTTTTATATCGTTAGCATCTTCTCCACATGTAGACCAAAAGTTGACAAAAAAGGTATCATTCTCCGTTCTATCATCTAATAATTTAGATTTAATAACTACATATGGAAAATTAGATTTTAGAAATGAACTTTCTTTTGTTTGCTGTTCAAGCGTAGCAATAAGTTGATTCATTTCACCAATAATACTTCTCACAAAATCACCACCTAAAACAGAAAAAGAAGCACTCTCATCTTTTAATAGTTCTAAAAGATATTGCATCATTTCGGATGCATTACGTTCATCAAATCTATTTACACCATTACTTCTTAAACTCGCATGACCTGCTTCTAATGCTTTATTTGAAAAATCTTTTAAATGATAATCAAAACCTCTAGAATCTGTTATATCTTCTAGATCTAAAAAGTGATCAGTATTTATTAATGGAATATAATTGATATAAGGATCTATTCTTTGAGCTAAATTTATTAGTCTTTTATTAATAACTGGAAAACAGTTTAGAGCAAAATTTATATTTTCAAAAATTGCACTATTAATCACTTCAGGAAACTCAATACGTAACCACAAAACATCTTTTAAAGCGCTAATTTTATCATTATCAAATACTTCTAATATTTCTTTTGGTGCTTTGAAAATAGAATCGCTTAGTGCAATATCTTCAGTTAAATGAAAAAATTTGTCAAAATAAAAAGTATTTACTTCAGAATAAATTTGATTAATTCGATTGTAATTTTTTGTTACAATTGCATCGACATCTAATTCTTTTGTTATAGCATTATATCCTTCTTTGAATTTAAGTTCTTCATCTCCTAAAAATATTCTTGCTTGTTTTAAGTAATGGTAAAATACTTCTCTTTGATGTGTATTTTTCACATCAACAAAAAACATCAATTGCTTTAAAATTTCATTTGGCTCAAGACATTTGATTCCAAGCCATAAATTAGATTGTGGCAATGATGAATTATTAGACTTCAATAAAAACTCTTTGTGAACACCTTTATTAAAAGTATATAATGATTTATCAAATGCCATTAATTCCACTTCAGCGCTGGAAAGCATAAAATTACCAGTTGGACCAAAATAAACTTCTTTTATAATCGGTTTTATTGGATCATAAATATTAGGAATACTTTTTTTGCAATGGAACTGATGCTCTAACATCAATTTATAATTGTTTTCTGAAGGAGTGGCGTGAATAATTGTTCTTGAAGGAAGTGCTCCAGTATTTGACGCTGGAGACATTATTTCGAGCAATCGTTCGATTATTCTTGCATCTGAATTATTAAGTTCAACAGATAGTTTTTCTAATTCTGAAGCACAAGCTTCTAATAACATTGCAACAATAGGATCAAAGGATGTTTCTAACTCACTATCACTATAACCCCAAACCCTGGCTGCTCTTTTTAAAATTCTATCTTTAATACGTTCTTGAATTTCCATAAATTTTAAATGTATGATAGTGGTCCCACAAAAAAGTAACCAAAAAAGTTAAAGTCTCTATTTGTTTTTTTAACGTTACCCATTACAGTAACATTAACTTTTTTCTTCATACGAAGATTATTGTTATATGAAACTGCTTTAGCTTCAGTAATATTAACTTCAATATCAGTTACATCAAGTCTATATTCATAAGTTTTAATTGCCACTTTTAAAGCATCACGAATTTTATCTTTAAGAGTGTTCTGGTCTGAAAGCAAATCGAAATCCATTTCCCAAATTTTACAACCAAACATTTCATCAAACTTACATTCACCAAAAGATGTTGTAGCTACTAAATTGATATATTGAGCTATTGAATGCTCTAAATTAGTTTTATCGATTTCTTTTTTTGCCATTAAGTCTTTAAAGCTTATTGGCGTTTTATAATAAACTCCGTACATTATATGTAGACAATTTTATTTACTTTACCAGATTTATCAATTTCAATTTCTTTAATTGTCTTATTTCTTTTCATAACCTGAATTTCAACATTTGGAATAGTTTTTATGAACTTTTCTCTATATCTAATGTCACCTATAAATCTTTGTCCATCACTATTATCAATTACACAGAAAAAATTTTCATTTTTAGTTTCCTTGAAAATATTTTCTGGTAATTGACCAGCGACTAAATGAGCTACTGTGATACCTTTTTTCAAACTATAAGACATATAATTATCCCTCATAGTTCTATACCTTGAGACTTCAAAATAATCAATGGCAGTTTTTAAAGGTTCATAAGAAATTGAGGGCAAATTTGAAATTTGTCTTTTAAACCATTCTATTCCCAAGAATTTGAATTTACTAATCGATTTGTTTTTGATTTCTTTTAAAAGAAGAGTATCTCTAGTAACCTCATAAAAGTTAGTCTCGTTTGTTTTATCATCTGTGATACTCATTTTGTAAGTAACCAATTCTACATCGGAAGTTTTAGTTCCTTTTTTTAGACTAACATTTACTTTACCAACTTCTTCGTCAGTAATTACAATAGTAATAGTGTGTTTAGTTAATGCCGAGTCAAAAGTAGTTATGAGTTCTCTTTGACCTACACCAGCATATAATGGAGATCCTTCATTATCAGTAATTGACATAGAAAGACCTAATTGAGGTAATGACATATTCTTTCTTTTGGGATAAATGTAAGAAAAATATGTCAATTAAAAAGTGTTTTTGTTTTTTGACTTTTAATTAATGTTTATAAAGAATTTCAATTTCAGCAAATTAAAAAAATAAAAAAGTTGAAAGTTATAATGTAAAGAAAAAAGGCTCTAATTTTTTTATCGCCTTGTTTAAATAAACTACTTTCAATTCCTCTACATCATTAATATAATTATCATCAGAAATGCTATTATTAAATGCATCAATTCTTAAATGAAGTTTAAGTTCTTGACTAACATAATCGCAACATTTATCGTAAAAAACTTCAACCATTTTTCTTTCATCAAGATAACTAAGGAAATTTTTATTGCTTTCTTCTAATCTATGTAAGAAAAATGATTTATCAATATTATGAAATTTTTCCATTACTCAAGCTTTTATATATTAAACTTAAATGCAATATGTTTTATTATTTACATGAGAAAAGTTATTTCATCTTATTTATAATTAAGTTGATGACGGTCAATGATTTATAAAATAATTTTATTTTATTCTTTACTCTGAGAAAGTTTAGTTAAAGAGTAAAAATCAGTTCTTCTATCTTTTAAATTTCTTACACTTCCATAAGAATGTAATTCATCTAGGAGTTTTAAATCGACATCGGCTATTAAAATCATTTCTGTGTTAGCAGTTGCTTCACTTTTAATTCCATTAGATGGAAATGAAAAATCACAAGGTGTTAAAACTGCTGATTGAGAGTAATGCAAATCAAAATTTTCTACTTTAGGTAAATTACCTACACTCCCTGTTATAGCAACAAAACATTCATTCTCAATTGCTCTTGCTTGTGCACATAACCTAACTCTCATATAAGCATTTTGGGTATCTGTAAGATACGGAACGAATAAAATTTGCATTCCTTCATTAGCCAATAATCTGGATAGCTCAGGAAATTCAACATCATAGCAAATTAATATTCCTATTTTTCCAGCATCTGTATCATAAGTTTTCAATAAATCACCTCCTGATAATCCCCAAAATTTAATTTCATCTGGAGTAATATGAATCTTTTCATAAATATCAATATTTCCATTTCTATGACATAAGAATCCAACATTTTTTAAGACTCCATCCTCATACATAGGCATACTACCCGCAATTATGTTTACATTATAACTTACTGCGTATTCTGAAAATTTTTCTTTTATTATATCAGTAAACTCACTCATAGCACGCATGGAGTCAGCTTCGTTCATGTGGTTAAACTGCTGCATCAAAGGAGCATTAAAATACTCAGGAAAAACAGCAAAATCAGATTTGTAAGCTGAAATCGCATCAATAAAATATTCTGCTTGTTGAAACATCTCTTCAATGGATTGAAACAATCTCATTTTCCATTGTATTAGACCTATACGAACATTTTTTCGACTTTTTTGATCTTTATTGCTTTTCGAAACATAATATACATTATCCCATTGAAGTAAGGTTGCATATTCCTGACTTTGAACATCTTCTGGTAAATAATTTTTAAGTATTTTTTTTACGTGAAAATCATTACTAAGTTGAAAACTTAAAACAGGATCAAATATCTCTTTATGTTTTACTTTTTGGATATATTCTTTGGGACTTAACTGATCCGAGAATTTATAGTAATTAGGAATTCTACCTCCAAAGACAATCGCCTTTAAATTTAATTTTTCACATAAATTTTTTCTCTCATCATACAATCTGCGCCCTAAACGAAGTCCTCTGTAATCAGGATGTATAAATATTTCTAATCCATACAGTACGTTACCATCGTAACTATGTGTTTTAAAAGTATAACTACTTATAATTTCATCATATGTGTGGTTGTCGTCAAAATCTTTATAATTAACTATTATAGATAAAGCACATCCAACTAATTTGTCATCTGCAAAAATGGCAAGTTGTCCCTCAGGAAATATCGAAATTAATTTTTCTATTGTTTTTTCTTTCCATAGATCTCCTTGCCAATTTTTATAAGCCTCTTGCATTGCCTTGTAAAATTGATTGTAGTGATTTAAATCTAGTTTTTCGATGTGAATATTAAAACTCATTTTTTGTTGTTTTTTTATTAAACAATAAACCAAACATCATCACTAATAAGGTTAACAATATTACCTGAATTAATAAAGATTGATTTATAATTTCTGTTTGTTTATTGACTGGTATTGATATAAATAATACAACTGTTATTAATCCTCTTGGAACCATAAATAGTAATGGCATTAAGTTTTCCTTAATAATTAATAAATGTATTATTCTAAATAAATAAATTATAGATACGATGATCAATGCCACGGGCAAAGTTTCAGTATTAAGTACCTCGTTAGTTTGAATTGTATATCCTAATAAAAGGAAAAATATTGTTCGCACTAAAAAAGTAATTTCAGTTACTAATTTTGAAAATCTTTGTACTTCTAAATTTAATTTTTCGGGTTCTAATTTTTTAATAAAATCTATTCTATTTAATTCATCAAGATTATTTAAAAATATCCCAAAGATTAATATAAACATTAAGGCTGGTAAATGATAAATCTTAGATAAAGCATAAATAAGAACAACCATTATTGTTATTGGAATAAACTTTACATTATGATCAATTTTTTTAATAAAGAATGCAAGAGCAATACTTGCAATAAGTGAAATTATAAGTATTATAATCAAATTATAAAAGAATACGAAAAAACTTGAAGCATTAATAATTTCATTAGCAATCATAAAGTTAAACAAGATAACTCCGAAAATATCGGACATACTTGTCTCATAGATTACAAATTCTTTATTTTTTTTACTAAAATTTGCAGCACTAGGTATAGCAATAGCGCTACTGATGACACAAAAAGGTATTGCGTTTAAAAAACTAATATTTAAGTTAATTCCTAACCAGTAATGAAATGTACAACCAATAATAATATAAAGAGCAAAAAGTGAAATTAAAGCCGATAAAATAGGTTTCTTTATAAATGCAATTTTACTTTTATTTATTTCAAGTTCTAAGCCTCCTTCAAGTACAATTAGAATAAGACCTAATGTTCCAAAAAGAGGAAGTAATAATGTTAAATCTGGTATCCTAATTCCAGACCTTAAAGTAACCTGATTAATTGCCCAACCCATAATTAATAAAAAAATTACTGTTGGAATTTTAGTTTTTCTAGAACTAATATCAAAAAGATAAGCAATAAGAACTAGAACACAAAGGGCAATTATTAAATGTATTTCCATAAGACTTAAAATATAATTCAGCTGTAATATTACAAAACATTAACATGTTTTTGACTACAATGCATGAATGTTTAATGGCATATAATCAATATTTTTTTCAGTTCTTAAGTCTAAAAGATTTTCTAAGTCATTTATAAGTAATTTTGATTTTATATTTAGTATTGGAATTTTAGCCTTATTTACTATCTCTTCAGTAAAACTATTTCCTTTGAAAATATGATACCATTTTTTATCAAAGGTGGTATTTATCACAATCAAATCAGATTGAAATTCTTCTGATTTTTCTAAAATTATTTTCTCTATACCATGACAAGGCGTTAAATCATAACTGACTTCAGAGTCATTTGATTGAGCAAGATATCTTATTTCATCTATTTTTTCTGACAGTTCATTTACTTGGTCAACTTTTTCGAACTCATAAACCCCAAGTATTTGAAGTTTAGATTTATTTTTTTGTAATATTGGTTTTACATATTCGTATTTTTCAACATTTCCTTCTACTACTCTAACAGAATATAAAATTTTTTCAAATACTTTTTTTGTAAAAAAAGGAGAAATAGATAAAACAGGAACATTTGATTTTTCGATGATTCTTATAGCATTACTCCCAGAAAAAAAATCATAATAACCTGATTTACCATGAGTCCCTATTACTGTTAAACTTATATTGTTTTCATCTTCATATCTAGCAACACCATCGGCAACACCATCAAGAAACACATTTGCTTTCACCTTAAGAGTAGTAGATTTTTCAATAAGATTTGCTTGATAAGCAATATTTTTCTTTGCTTTTAAAATCATTTTCTTTTGAACATTTATTATTTTTCCATGAATATTAGCAAACTTTCCTAAAATTAATGGTTCAATAACATGTAAAAGATGTAAAGTAGCATTATGACGTTCTGCAACAGCAATAGCAATTGTTAAAGCGTTATCAGCTGATTCAGAAAAATCTGTTGGTACTAAAATATTTTCAATTGAATATTCCATATAAAAGATGAATCATAATTCTATAAATAAGTTATGTTAACCAATTATTGAAAATAATTGTATACTTTGAACTTAATAACTTGCTCAAAAAAAAATCAGTTTTACTTTGAAAAATCTATATTGAAGGGAGTAATTAGTTTTTCAATACATTTATTTTGAGTCTTTATTTTTTGCAAAAAAACTTAAAGTAATTAAAAATATCTTACAGAACTTTTGTTTAACAAATTTATTAAAACTCTATATTTTAAACATTGACCATGGTCAATTAACCTTAAATAATTATACATCAAATACGATATAAATCTTTAATATTCATAAAAAGGTTAGATTCAGTTAACATTAAATATTTTAAAAAAAGAAAGCTCCTGTCTCAATAACAGAAGCTTTTATTATGATTAAAATTTTATCTAAACCATTTTCCACCATTCTGAAAAAACTTGGTTTTCTATTCCCAAAATAACTTGCTCACCTATCATAGGTGTTAAAAGCATGAAATTAAACTCCCCTTCCTTATAAAATTTAGACACTTTTTCCAAAGGCTCATCCCATGGATGCATTGCCAGTTTAAATTTAGAAGAATGCATTGGTATTAATTGTTTTGCTCTTAAATCGGTAGCAGCTTTTAGAACTTGATTTGGTAATAAATGTATGGCTTCCCAAGCATCATTATATTGTCCATTTTCTAAAAGAACTAAATCAAAAGGACCAAATTTATCTCCAATTATTTTAAAATGACTATCATATCCACTATCACCTCCTAAAAATATTTTTTGATTTGAAGTTTCTAATACAAATGATAGCCAAAGTGTATTGTTTCTCTTTAATGCTCTTCCAGAAAAATGTCTTGCTGGTGTCGTATGCAACTTTATTCCTCTATCCAAATCTATAGTTTCATTCCAATCTTTTTCAACAATCATATGCTTATTAAATCCCCAATATTCAAAATGAGAACCAACTCCTAAGCCACAAACAATAAGTTTCACCTTACCTTTTAATTCCTTTATTGTTTTATAATCTAAATGATCATAATGATCATGAGTTATCAATAAATAATCAATATCTGGTAAATCTGAAACTTGATAATTGTTACTTCCATCAAATGAAGAAACAACTCCTGGTATAGGTGATGCATTACCGCTAAAAACTGGATCAATTAAAAATCTGACCCCTTCAATTTGAAAAAAGTAAGACGAATGTCCAAACCAAACAAAAACTTCATCTTCAGGTTTTAACTCTTTCAAATTAGTCTTTACCGATGGAATTTTGACCGATGGACTTGTATTAGGATTATTACCAAATAATTGCTTATAAAGTATCCCTAACATGGAATGTCCTTGAGTTAATGCAGGCGTATAAGAAATGTTTTCAAATTTACCATTCTTAAATTGAGGAGATTTTTTTATTTTCTCTAGTCTTTGATCTGAAGGTTCTTTTCCAAATTGTGGTTGTTTTAAGAAAAGTATTGTAAAAGCTATTATTAAAGCTATTAGAGTTGTTATTGTAAAATACATCATGAATTTATATTTTTTTTAAATTTTACTTTAATATGTCAATTCAAGATTAGTTAACCAACGTTTATTGTATTGCTCTTTATAAATATGTTTCCATCTTTTGTGACTCCATAGATAATTTTCTGGATTATGAATGATTGCATCTTCAAGCTTATGGGTAAAAATACTCGTAATTTTCCCTAAATGATACTCTTCGTCAAAATTGAAAATTGGAGAAACCTCAAACTTGTACTTTCCTCTTTTTATGCGAACTATTTTAGCAAAAAAAGTAGGTGTATTTTTTGATGCTGAATAAAGCTCAGAACCGCTTATGAAACTTGTTGGCCGTGATAAAAATGATGTCCAAAAACTCTTATCAGGTGTTTTAGGATTTTGATCAGCAACCATTATTAATATGTGCTCATTAACTTTTAAATCTTCAATTTCCTTTTTCATATTTTTAGAAGAAACCATCTTGGATCCAAATCTACTTCTCAATTTAAGCATAAATCCATTAAATGATTTATTTCTTAAAGGCTTATATGCAACAACAATATTTACATTTTTTAATACAGATGCAATATGAGCATTTGCCCATTCCCAGTTAAACTGATGTCCTAAGTAAATATGAATATTTTGTTTATTTTCAATTAGTTGTTTTAAATTAGAATAATCAAATTCAATCCTAGAATGCAACTCATTTTTGGTCATTGACAACAATTTTATAGTCTCAAAAAAGTTATCACAAAAATTAGTATAAAACTCCCTTTCAATTTTTAATCTATCGTTTTCATTTAAATTTTGAAATGATTTTTTAATATTCTCTTCCACTACATTTCTCCTATATCTTATTATGTAGAATAAAATAAAAGAAGTCAAATCAGAAAAAAAATATAAAACTCTAAAAGGAAGTAATGATATCAAATACAAAAATGCATAAATCATGATTCATCAATATTATCAAATCAAATAAACTAAACTCATCGAGGCAATTGCTATAAAAGCAACAACAATCACAAGGTTTAAAATAAAATCTTCAAGGTCTTTTGTTTGGTTATTTTTCATGTTTCTTTATTTTTTAATAAATTGATAATCAATTAATTCCAACCACCACCTAAAGCTCTATATAAATCAACATTAGCTGATAGCAAATCTTTTTTAATCGTTACAAATTCTAACTCAGCTTGTAACAAATTACTTTGTGCAATTATCACTTCTAGATAAGTAGTTAATCCACTTTTAAATAACATCGTTGCGCTTTTTAGAGCACTTTTTAATTTTAGTTGTCTTTCATTAGCTAATTCATATTGCAATTTTAACTTATCAATACTGACTAAGGCATTGCTTACCTCTCCTACTGCAACCATTACGGTTTGTCTAAATTGATCAACCGCTTGATCTCTTTCTAACTTTGAAATTTCGTATTGAGTTCTGATTTTTTTGTTATTAAGAATAGGCGCTGTTAAACTACCAGCTAGATTAGCAAACAATGATGCTGGTATAGTAAACCAATTATCTGCTTCAAAAGAATTCACCCCTCCAATAGCTGTAATATTTAATGTTGGGTAAAAATTAGATTTTGTAATACCAACTTTTGCATTTGCGGCGTCTAATGCTAATTCTGCACTTTTTACATCAGGTCTTTTTTCAAGCAACTGAGACGGAATACCTACTGATGAATTTGTTTCAGTTATAATTGTATTCAAATTTTCAATTCTCGCTTTTTCAGAAGGAAAACTTCCTGATAAAATACTTAACGTATTTTCTTGAATTTGAATATTTTGCTCAATTTGCAGAACTAATTTTGCAGCAATCAAACGTTGTGCTTCTGTTTGTTCTTTAGCCAATAAACTAGTCATTCCTGACTCATATTGTAGTGTCACAAAACGAGAAATACTATCATTTAACTGTAACGTTTTTTTAGCTATTTCTAACTGAGCATCTAACATTAATAAATTATAATAACTTTTAGAAACATTAGCAACTACAGTGGTTTGAAGAGTTTTTTTGGCTTCTGAAGATTGTAAATATTGGGCTAAGGCTCTTTTTTTCTGATTCTTTACTTTACCCCAAATTCCTATCTCCCAAGAAAGATTTAAACCTGCTGAGAAATCTTCAATATGATTTTGTCCCAAAAATAAATTGGTACTAACACCACTCAAACTATTTTCAGACAATCTATTCGATGATGCATTGACAAAAGCATTTATTTGCGGGACATTACCCCATTTAGTCTGTTTGTACTGAAGATTAGCAATTGATATGTTTTTTTCAACTATCAACAAATCATTATTCTTTTTTAAGGCCTCATCAATCAATTGAATAAGTTCCTTTTCTTTAAAATAATCCTTCCATTTTATTGACGCAATAGAAGTTGTATCAGAAGTTGAAACATTTCTATATACTAATGGCACTTCTACCTTATTTTTATTTTGAGCTAAAGCTCCCGCACTTATAAAAAGTGCGAGAACTATATGTATGTTTAATTTTAAAAATTTCATAGTAATCAATTATAAATTAGTTTGATTGTTTTTCTTCATTATGAATTACAGCTAATGGCTTACCAGAAACTCTTTCATGTAAATATTGAAACATGATGAACAATACAGGAATAATAAATATTCCCAAAAGAACACCAGTAACCATCCCGCCTGCAGCTCCAATACTTATAGAATGATTTCCTAAAGCTGAAGGTCCAGTTGCTCTCATCATAGGAATCAATCCAACTACAAATGCAAAAGAGGTCATAATAATTGGTCTCAAACGTAATTTGGCTGCTTCTAATGCCGAGGCCAATAGTGATTTTCCAGCATTCCTTCTTTGAACTGCATATTCTACAATTAGAATGGCATTTTTAGCTAATAATCCTATTAACATTATCAATGCAACTTGGACATAAATGTTATTTTCAATTCCAGCAAAACCTATGGCTAAAAACACTCCTAAAATACCTGTTGGGATAGATAATAAAACGGCAGCAGGTAAAATATAACTTTCGTATTGTGCTGCTAACAAGAAGAATACAAAAAGTAAACTCAATCCAAAAATTATTGCCGATTGTCCAGAAGAAGTTATTTCTTCATTGGTCAATCCAGAAAATTCAATAGTGTAACCTTTTGGTAATTTTGTTTCTGCTACTTCTTGAACAGCTTTGATTGCTGCACCAGAACTAAATCCAGGTTTTGCTATTGCATTTACTCCTATTGAGTTAAAAAGATTATATCTTGAAGCCGTTTCTGAACCATTTACAGATTTTAATTTCACTAATGAATTCACTGGAACCATCTCTCCTGTTCTGTTCTTTACAAAGATGTTATTCATTGTTTCAGGAGTATTTCTAGAAGCGGCTTCTGCTTGAACCATAACACGATAATATTTTCCGAAACGGTTAAAATCTGAAGCTTGTGCACTACCATAATAAGTTTGCATGGCTTGAAGAATATCTCTAACACTTACTCCTAATTGTTCTGCTTTCACATCATCAACTTCCATTTCCAATTGTGGATAATCCGCTTTGAAACTGGTAAAAGCAAATGCAATTTCAGGTCTTTTCATTAACTCACCAATAAACTGAGTACTGATACCACTAAACTTACTGATACTTCCTCCAGTTTTGTCTTTCAACACAATATCCAATGCATCGACATTACTAAAACCAGGCACTGTTGGAAACGTAAATACAAAGAAATTGGCTCCTTTTATACCTGATAACCTTCCGCGTACATCATTCATGATGTCATTAATATCTTGAACATCTCCACGTTCTTTTGCTGGTTTTAATAATATAAAAGCTACTCCAGCCGAAGAACTGGTAGATGAAGTAAGCATATTAAATCCTGAAATAACATTCAATACTTTCTTTGATGGAAGATTTCCCAATGTTCCTTCTACTTCTTTCATTACATCTTGCGTTCTTTCTAAAGAAGCTCCAGCAGGCATTGAAAGTGAAATTGCAATAAATCCTTGATCTTCTGATGGAATAAAACCTGTCGGTGTTGTTTTTACCATGTAAAATGTTGCCGCTATAACCACAGCCAATCCGCCCAAGCTCAACCATTTATTTTTAATTAAAAACTGAAGGCTTTTTACATATTTATTCGTCAGTTTAGTAAACCCGGTATTAAATCCGATGAAGAATTTTTCCTTAAAGCTTTTTGGCTTTTCAACCTCATGAGTATGGTCATCATGTGGTAAATCTTTTAAAAATAATGCCGCTAAAGCTGGGCTTAATGTTAAAGCATTTATTGCTGAAATTACAATGGCTATTGCTAAAGTAAAGGCAAATTGTCGATAAAAAACTCCTGTTGAGCCTTCCATAAAGCCTACTGGTAAGAATACAGCTGACATTACTAAAGTAATCGATATAATCGCACCAGTAATTTCACTCATTGCAGATGTTGTAGCTGATTTTGCACTCAGTTTCTTGCTATGCATTTTCTCATGAACAGCTTCAACTACAACAATTGCATCATCTACAACTATACCAATAGCTAATACTAAAGCAAAAAGAGTTAATAAATTAACTGAGAATCCAAATATTTGCATGAAAAAGAACGTTCCTAAAATCGAAACCGGAACTGCAATTGCAGGAATTAAAGTTGCTCTGAAATCTTGAAGAAATAAGAATACAACGATAAATACTAATATGAAAGCTTCAATTAAAGTCGATTTTACCTGAGAAATTGACATATCCAAAGAATCTTTGGTATTATATAAAATCAAATGTTTCACATCTTTAGGGAAATCTTTTGAAGCTTTTTCCATCATTGCTTTAATTGCAATTTGAACATCACTTGAATTAGATCCTGGTAATTGGAAAATTCCAATATTTAAACCTGATTTACCATCAATTCTAGTGCTACTAGCATAAGTGTAAGAACCTAATTCAACACGAGCAACATCTTTTAAACGTAGCACAGAACCATCAGCATTAGAATGAATTACAATATTTTCGTATTCCCCCGGATTGTTTAATTTTCCTTTGTATTTGATAACATATTCAAAAGCTTCTTTGCTAGCTTCACCAAATCTTCCTGGAGCCGCTTCAAGGTTTTTATCCTGAATTGCACCCATAACTTCTTTTGGTGTCAAATTATAAGCAGCCATCTTTGCAGGATTCAACCAAACACGCATTGAATAATCCTTGTTGCCTCCAAAAGTTACCACCTGACCCACACCCGGTATTCTTTTAAGATCAGGTATGATATTTATTTGCGCATAATTAGCTAAGAAAGTTTGATCGTATTGTTTTTCATTTTCAGTATATAAATCCACGACCATTAAAAGACTATTTTGCTTTTTGGTCGTAGAAATTCCTGCTTGAACTACTTCGGCTGGCAATTGACTCGTAGCTTGAGAAACTCTGTTTTGAACGTTTACCGAAGCTTGGTCTGGATCTGTTCCTAGTTTGAAATTTACCGTAATAACCAATGATCCATCATTACTAGCAGTTGAACTCATATAGCTCATGTTTTCTACTCCATTAATTGCCTCTTCTAATGACGGCGCAACAGAACGAAGCACAGTTTCTGCATTTGCACCTGGATACAACGCAACTACTTGAACAGCTGGTGGTGCAATATCTGGAAATTGCTGTAAAGGAAGTGTCGATAATCCTATACTTCCTAGGATAACTATAAGTATAGCGATGACTGTTGATAGTACTGGCCTATCAATAAATTTTTGTAACATATTGAATTTGTTGAATTTAGAAATTAAAGTTTAGCTACTTCTTTTTTAGTGTTTTCCGGAATTATTTTTGCACCATCAGGTAAGTTTTCAAAACCTTTTAATACAATTCTGTCACCTGTTTTGATTCCTTCTTCTACTAAATAATTGGTTCCGCTTTTACCAGAAACTATAATTGGTTGTCGCATAACACTATTATTATTATCCAATAAAAAGACATATACTTTGTCTTGTATTTCAATTGTAGCCTCCTGAGGAACCACTATTGCATTGGCATGATTTACATTTATTTTCACTTTTCCTGTATTACCTGAACGTAATAACCCATTGTTGTTTGGGAATTTTGCTCTTAAAGTAATTGCTCCTGTGGTTTTATCAAATTGGCCATCTACCATATCCACATTTCCTTTATGTTCATATTCAGTATTATCAGATAATACTAATGAAACTGCTGGCATTTTTTTTATTTTTTGAGCGATTGAACTTCCTTCATATTGCTTTTTAAAGTTTAAAAAATCATTTTCGCTTAAAGAGAAATAAGCATATACTTCTTTAATATCGGATAATTTTGTTAATGCCTCAGGATCTTGAGGACCAACAAGACTCCCTTGTTTTCTTGGTAGTCTACCTATAAAACCATTAATAGGTGCATGTATTAAAGTGTAATCCAAATTAATTTGAGCATTATTTAAAACTGATTTAGCTTGTTCAACATTTGATTTGGCAATGCTTAAGTTTGATTTAGCAGTTCTTAATTGATACTCAGAATACATTTTATTTTGCACCAATGGAATTAATTTATCCACTTCAATTTGAGCATTGATTAATGAAGCTTCAGCTGCTCTTAAACTTGCTTTGGCATTATTGAATTGTTGACGATACGCATTATCATTAATTTTAAACAAAGGTTGTCCTTTAGTAACATAAGCACCTTCATCAACAAAGATTTTTTCTAAGGTACCGTTCACCTGTGGTCTTACTTCTATATCTGCTTTTCCTTGAATTGCTACAGGAAATTCTGTTGAAGTTAGAGCATCAGACTTTACTATATTTAAAACAGGTAATGTTGGCGGTGCTGCTGGAGGCATTTCATTGTTTTTTCCTGAGCAACTAATTAATAGTATAGACAATACACTAAATACTATAATCTTTTTCATAGTCGTTTTTTTATTTGTTTTAGTTAAGTTATTGGATTCGTTATTATTTATTTTTGAAATAATCGTTTCAGAATTCATGCTGCTTTTTATATTTAAAAAGGTTAGTAATTATTATTAATTTTGGAATAATCGTTTCAGAATTAAATCTGTAATTTATTGTATTTTATGCATTTAGGTTACTTTTTCTGGAATAATCGTTTCAGAAAAAAGTAAAAAAAACTATGGTAAAATAGTCTTGATTAAAAACTCAGACATCTTTTTGATTCGAATTGGATTTCTTTCTAATATGTAAGATTGCTTCCATCCAGTAAACGAAGTCACAATGTACTCTGCAATTAATTTGGCGTCTGAAGTTCCATCTAATTCTTTGTTATCAATTGCTTTCTGCACAACTTCTGACAAAAAAAGAAGGTAAATTTCATTATTCTTTTGCATCTGATTTCTAACTTGTAAATCTTCAGGTGCAATTTCAAAAATTGTTTTCATTCCCAAGCATCCTTTTTCACAATCTACTATCCAAGAAACTTTATCTCTAATAATATTAATAAGTGCCTGTTTAGCAGATTTCTCAAGAGCTACTTTTTCTTTTAATTCTAACATAGCATTATCAAAATATATACTCAAACATTTTAAAAAAAGATTGTGTTTATCTCCAAATGTATTGTATAAACTACTTCGATTGATCTGCATAGCATCTACAAGATCTTGCATAGATGTACCATTATATCCTTTTTCCCAAAAGACATTCATCGCTTTATCTATTTTTTCTTTCTCGTTAAATTCTACACAACGTGCCATGTAATCTAAATTTCAATGCAAATATAGTTATATTTTGGAATAATCGTTTCAGAATTTTAAAATTAACAAAAAATTAAAATTTTATGCAAAGATTAATAACAAATAAAAAGTCCTTCAAATATGATTTAAAGGACTTTTAGAAATATATTTTTTAATGATTATGTTCACCTCCTCCTTTTGATTCTGCCAATAAGTAATAAGCTCCTTTAATTACAATTTTGGCTTCTGTAGGTATATCTTCAATTAATTTTAATTCAGTATAACCTAAATCAGTTGTTCCTACTGCTACCTCAACGGCTTTAAAGTGAATTTCTTTCCGGTTTTCTTCAGCTTCATTGTGTTCGTGTTCTTCAGCTTCTTTTTTCGGTGTTTCTTCG
This sequence comes from Flavobacterium terrae, assembly GCF_900142035.1. Taxonomy (GTDB): domain Bacteria; phylum Bacteroidota; class Bacteroidia; order Flavobacteriales; family Flavobacteriaceae; genus Flavobacterium; species Flavobacterium terrae. The sequence goes on from NZ_FQZI01000003.1 coordinate 269,879, forward strand.
TGTCCTTCTTCCTGAATGTAGATAAAGTATTTATCACCATTTCTAACAACCGCATCTTTTGGAAGTGCTGGAACAGTTTGATTTAAGATATTTATATTGGCTGCTACATACATTCCAGAAATCAAATCTTTAGTGCTACTCGTAATTTTAGCGTGCACTGCCACTGTTTTACTTTCATTGGAGAAAGATTTATTGATTCCGAAGATTTTTCCTCTGATTGATTTATTGGATTGGTTAGTCAACACAAAATCAACTTCCTGACCTACTGAAATTTTGCTTAAGTCTTTTTCAAATACATTTAGGTCGAGGTGCATTTGTGTATTATCTACAACTTCAAAAAGAGTCATACCAGTTTCAGCAAATACTCCTTTGGTAATACTTATTTTACCAACATAACCGCTTATAGGAGAAACTATAGGAACTAAAGACGTACTCCCCTTAGGACTTACATTCAAAGCCTGTAACTTATTTTTAGCTGCTTGGGCTTTAGCTCTTTCTGAAGCTAATTTTGATTTTACTTCCTGAAATGCTTTTCTGGGATTTACATTTTCATCAGTTAAGGTTTTTTGACGTTTATATTCCTGTTCTAAATATTCAATGTTGGCAACAGCTGATTGATATTCTTCCTGCATTTCTGAAACCTCTAGATTTTGAATTGTAGCCAAAGTTTTTCCTTTAGTTACAAATGTACCTTCCAAAACAAAAATATCTTTTACAACACCACCAATAAGCGTAGAAACATCAGCCCTATTTTGTGGAGGAACTGCTGTATAGCCATTGGCTTTAATTATAGTGTTGAGGTTCTTCATTTCAATACTTCCTGTTTCAATTCCGATAGTCTTGGTTTGAACTTCTGTCAATACTACTTCTGTTTCTGATTTCTCTACTTCATTAGCTTCTGTAACTTCTTTTTTGCCACATGAAACGATTAGAAATAGTGAAATTGAAAGTATAAATAGTGATAATTTATTAAAGATTATATTTTTACTCATGATTTTAATGTTTTTATATTTTGGAATTCGTGAATCTTCGATTTCATTTTACCTAAAATTAATTGTTAAGGATTACTTCGTCAGTTCGCTTAGCTCGAGTGATGGGAATTGTAACTGAATAGCACTTTGATTGTACAGATTAACAGCTTCTGCATTTTGTTTTTTAATATCAATAGCCTGATTTAAGAAGCTGATATATGACCAATAACTCATATCACCATTCGCATAGCTTTTTTGTGCAGTATTGATGATTTGATTAGCATATTCCAAGCCTTCATTTTTATAGTAATCAAGAGCCTTTTTCTGTTTATCAAACTCACTTTGCAATTCCTCTTTTTTCAGCTTCAGGATTACTTTATTCCTCTCAAGCATTATTTGTGATTGGGAAACACTTATTTCTGAGGCTTTAACTTTGGCTGTATTAGCTCCACCAAACAAAGGAATTTGTAAACCGGCTGTAAATCCCTGAAATAAAGATTTGGTATCAATAGTTTGGGCAAAATATCCTAATCCTAACTTGGGTATCCTTTGAGCTTTGAAAACATTTGTTTCCTTTTGATTCACCAAAACTTGTTGGGAATAAAAATCGTTCATCAAACCATCAACTTTTGAATTATCAGCTCCTAATGCGACTTTATATTGCAATGCTGAAGTAGTATCAGGAATTATAGCTTCATCGCTTTGTACAAAGTATTGCAACTGTTTCTGATTAATAGCCAAATCATATTCAATCTGAGCTTTGATGGTTTCTATTTCTTTTACCTTAGCTTTGGCACTGATAACTTCGATTTTTCCGCTTTCTCCGGTTTCAAAACGTAATTCAGCATTTTTGAGAAACTTAGTATAAATCTCATTCAATTCATTGTTTAGTTTTTTCAACTCAAACCCAAACAAATACTGATAAAATGATAATGTTACAGCTTTTTCAATTTCAAATTCAGATAATGCTTTTCTTTTTTCAGCCAATTTTGCCAATTCATCCTGTAACTGCCTGTTTGCTTTAGTTATTTTTCCGATTGGGAAATACTGCTGAACCGAAACATTATGGTCATAAGCATCACTGTTGAATTGTCCTCCTTGATATTGAATTTGTAATGGATCAACTTGAAAAGCACCTTTTTTAAGTATTTTTTGTTTCTCAATTTCTTTATCGACAATTTTCAAGATGCTGTTATTCTTCTTAGCTAATTCAACTGCTTGCTCTAATGTTACTGTTTGTGAATTTTGAGCAAATGAAAATGTACTTAATAGTAATACTACTGTTGTTATTACTGAAGCTTTCATATTTTTTCTTCTTTTGATTCCTTTTTCAAATAATAAATAAATTATAGGTAGAACAATCAAGGTTAATAATGTTGCAGAAAGTAAACCACCTATTACAACAGTTGCCAAAGGTTTTTGAACCTCAGCTCCACCACTTGTAGATAATGCCATTGGCATAAACCCTAATGATGCCACAGCTGCTGTCATTAAGACAGGTCTTAACCTTGTTTTAGTACCTAATAAAACTCGTTGTAATGGATCTGTAATTCCTTCTGATTTTAGCTGGTTAAAATAAGATATAAGTACTATTCCATTTAATACAGCAATACCAAACAAAGCAATAAAACCTATGCCTGCAGAAATACTGAATGGCATGCCTCTAAGCCATAAAGCAAAAACACCGCCAATGGCAGAAAGAGGAATAGCAGTAAAAATCAATAAAGATTGTTTAATGCTACCAAATGTGAAGTACAGTAATACTAAAATTAACCCAAAAGCAATAGGAAGCGCAACCGATAATCTTTTATTAGCCTCGATGAGATTTTGAAATTGACCGCCATAAGTAATATAATAACCAGCAGGAAGTTTGAAGCTTTTATCTAATTTAGATTGGATTTCTTCAACTACGCTTTTGACATCTTTTCCACGAACATTTAAGCCAACAGTAATTCTTCGTTTTCCATCTTCACGCACAACCTGAACCGCGCCTTGTTCATAGGTTATTGTGGCTACCTGTGAAAGTGGGATTTGCTGTCCATTGGGAAGAGGTATAAACAAATTACTAACATCAGAAATATCAGTCCTATTATCGCTATTCAAACGAACAACAACATCAAAGCGTTTGGCTTCTTCGTAAATCTTACCGGCGGTTTCTCCGGCAAATGAAGAACGTATGATTTGATTGATATCACTAATATTCAGCCCATAAAGAGCTATTTTATCATAGTCATATTTCACTGTTATTTGTGGCAAACCTGCAACCTTATCCGCTTTCAAATCGCCAATACCATCAATAGATTTAATTTTACCTATTAACTCTTTAGCTTTATTGTCCAATACTTCTAAATCATCACCAAAAATCTTAATGGCTACATCGCTTCGACTTCCGGTCATAAGCTCGTTAAAGCGCATTTGTATTGGTTGCGAAATCTCAATCGTTGCGCCAGGAATCGATTCCATTTCTTCTTTCATCATATTGGCTAAATCTTCCCAATTATCAGCTGAAACCCATTCACTTTTATCTTTCAGCACAATAATTAAATCACCACTTTCGATTGGCATTGGGTCAGTTGGGATTTCCCCACTTCCTATTTTTGATACAATGGTTTTGATTTCAGGAAATTTTGCTTTTAATATTTTCTCATACTTGGTTGTCGTTTCCACCATTTGACTTAAAGAACTTCCGGTCATTATAGTAGCATTAATGGCTAAGTCACCTTCTTCAATAGTAGGAATGAATTCACCACCCATATTCTGAAAAGTAAATAATGCTAAAGCAAACAATCCAATAGAAACTAAAATAACGGTTCTTTTTATTTCCAATGCTTTGTTAAGTAATGGTGTGTATTTACTCTCAAACCAAGCCATCATTTTATCACTAAAATTGGCTTTATGCTCAGTATTTTTCGATAGAAACATTGCACTCATCATAGGTACATAAGTCAAAGACATTATAAAAGCTCCGATAACTGCAAAACCTACCGTCATTGCCATTGGCTTAAACATTTTACCTTCTGTTCCTACCAAAGCTAAGATTGGTAAATAAACAATTAGAATAATAATTTCACCAAAAGCTGCACTGTTTCTTATTTTGGAAGCAGATAGATAAACCTCACTATCCATTTCAGCTTGTGTCAATTTCTTTTTCCTTTTGAGTCTTGCTAAATGGTGCATTGTAGCTTCCACAATAATTACAGCGCCATCGACGATAATCCCAAAATCAATCGCTCCTAAACTCATAAGATTACCACTTACCCCAAAATAATTCATCAGGATAACAGCAAAAAGCATTGATAGTGGAATTACAGAAGCTACAATAAGCCCCGCACGAAGATTTCCAAGAAACAGAATCAATACAAATATTACGATTAATGCTCCTTCGATGAGGTTTTTAGTAACTGTCCCAATAGCATTATCAACCAATTTACCTCTATCAATAAATGGTTCTGCAACAACGCCTTCAGGTAAACTTTTATTGATTTGCTCCATTCGCTCTTTTACCCTGTCAACAACTGCACTTGAGTTTTCACCTTTAAGCATCAGCGCTAATCCACTAACAATTTCTCCTTTACCATCTTTGGTGGATGCACCATAGCGCAAAGCAATACCTTCACGAACTGTTGCAACATCACGAACCAAAACAGGTGCGCCATTTCGGTTTTTGATAACCACATTTTGCAAATCTTTTATTCCTGTTGCCATTCCCACACCACGTATAAAGTAAGCATATTGGTCTTTCTCTATATAAGCACCACCAGTATTTTGATTATTCTTTTCTAAAGCGTCAAAAATCTCAGTAATTGTAACACCCAAACTGTTTAGGGTATTTGGATTAACAGCAATTTCATATTGCTTTAATTTTCCACCCCAACTTGTAACTTCAGCAACTCCTTCAACACCTTGTAACTGAGGGATAATTATCCAATCCTGAATTGTTCTTAGCTTTATAGCATCATACTTATCTTCATAACCTTTTTTGGCATAAACATCATATTGGTATATCTCACCAAGTCCGGTAGAAATAGGAGCTAATTCAGGTGAACCAGCATATTTTGGGATGTTTTCTTCAGCATCTTTAATTCTTTGGAAAATCTGCTCTCTTGCCCAATAAATATCCACATCATCTTTAAAAACAACAGTTACAACCGAAAGTCCAAAGCGTGAAATACTTCGTAACTCTATTACTTTAGGAATGGTTTTTACAGATTGTTCTAATGGATAAGTGATTAACTGCTCTACTTCTTGACTGGCTAAAGTAGGAGCAGTTGTAATAATTTGCACCTGATTATTAGTTACATCAGGTAAAGCATCAAGCGGTAATTGTTTAATGGAATAGCTACCCCAAGCTAAAAGCACAAGGGTAAAAAGTAGTATAACGAACTTATTCTTTATACTAAATTGTATAATCTTGTCTAACATTGAAAAATATATAATGAATTAGAAAATCAGCAAATAAGAAATACTTGCCATTCTTCGTGCTAACGCACAACTTTCTAACCCGAAATTACTCGGGCATCATTATACTATTTGAGGAGGTTGCCAAATACTTCCGTAGAAATTGGAATGAAAAACTGAAGTGTAAAATGAATTTGAAGTTTTTATTTCTTCAAATTGAACTTGAAAATCATATATGATTACAGGTGCATAAGTTAAAGTAACCTGTCCACAACAATTGCAAATACAAAAAGGGGAACACAGGTCATTACTCTTATTGTGCGAATGATTGTCTTTATCTGATGAATGATTAACTGTCGCATGAGCAATACTGTTAATCTCTATATCTGCACAAGGAACAGTAGAGAGAACAAAAATGTAAAAGGATAGTATGACAGATATAAATTTCACATTGTAAATTTAAGAAGATAATATTTATATTCTAATTTTCAAGAAAAATTTATAAACTAAAATAATTTAAAAGAGAGAGGATTGTCAACTATACTGTCAACTAAAAAACAAAAGCCCCGATATTCGGGGCTTTATAACCATTTTCGCGGAGAAAGAGGGATTCGAACCCCCGGACCTGTTACAGTCAACAGTTTTCAAGACTGCCGCATTCGACCACTCTGCCATTTCTCCAGTATGTATCGCTCTACTTCCGTATTGCGAGTGCAAATATAGCACTGTTTTTTATATCTCCAAACGTTTTTAAAAGAAAAAAACGAAAAAATTACAACTTATTTTTTAACTGTTTCATTACGTTGAAATTACAGAAAAAAATATTTTTTTCAATAAGTTACATATTCAACTATTTCTAGACCATAACCTATCATTCCAACACGCTTCCCTACTTCTGTATTAGATACTAATCTAATTTTAGAAATATCCAAATCATGTAAAATTTGTGCTCCTATTCCATAATCTTTGCTATCAATAACAATTTTAGGAGCTTTCATTTCACCTTGCTGTTGTAATTCTTTCAATTCGGCAATACGATTTAGTAAACTCACCGATTGCATATCTTGGTTAACAAAAACAACTGCTCCCTGCCCCTGCTCATTAATAACTCTAAACATATCATCCAACTGTTTATCGGCGTTATTAGTCAGCGTTCCCAACAAATCATTATTTACTTGTGAAGAATTTATACGAGTTAATACTGCTTCACCCGAATTCCAAGTCCCTTTTGTTAAAGCAATATGGATTTGCTTATTGGTAGTTTGTTCATAGGCACGCATTCTAAATGTTCCAAAACGTGTTTCAATATCAAAATCTTCTTTTTTAACAATCAAACTATCATGTTGCATTCTGTAAGCTACTAATGCTTCAATTGAAACTAATTTCAAGTCGAATTTTTTAGCTACTTCTACCAACTGAGGTAAACGTGCCATCGAACCGTCTTCGTTCATGATTTCTACAATAACTCCAGCTGGTTTAAAACCTGCTAATCGTGCAAAATCAATTGCAGCTTCTGTATGACCTGTTCGTCGCAAAACACCTCCTTGTTTGGCAATTAATGGAAAAATATGTCCTGGTCTTGCTAAATCAAATGGTTTAGTGTTTGGATCAATTAAAGCTTGTACTGTTTTAGCTCTATCTGATGCCGAAATTCCAGTTGTCACTCCATGCCCTTTTAAATCCACTGAAACGGTAAATGCCGTTTCCATATGATCTGTATTATTTGTTACCATTGGACGAAGTCCTAACTCTTTACAGCGGCTTTCAGTAAGAGGAGCGCAAATAAGCCCTCTACCATGAGTTGCCATAAAGTTGATCATTTCAGGAGTAATTTTTTCTGCAGCAGCAAGGAAATCGCCTTCATTTTCTCTATCTTCATCATCCACAACAATAATGACTTTTCCTTGTCTAATATCTTCTATTGCTTCTTCAATTGTGTTTAATTTAATGGTGTTAGTCTCCATTTTCTTGTATTGTGTTGTTGTTATTGTTTAATTTTTTGGTGAAGAAATCATACAGTTTTCTAAAAGGTTCTGAAATGAAATCGAAATTTACATCACCATTATCGTTTATTGCTTTTTTTGTTAGATATATTGCCAATGGAGTTAATACCATTGAGGAAATCCAAGCTCCCATAAATGGAGTAGTTCCTGATTCTTGAGCAAGTTTTTTTCCAAAAGTATTCAAGAAATGAAATGTTATAAAAATCAACATTGCAAATACAATAGGCAATCCCAAACCTCCTTTTCGTATGATTGCGCCTAATGGAGCGCCTATGAAAAACATAAGTAAACAAGCATAAGCTATTACAAATTTCTCATACATGGAAAGCCAGTGATTATTTATATCTTTCTTTTTAGCTAAAAAGGTCATTTCATTCATCTCTAAATTTTGCTTTGAACTCAAAGCATCACTATTGGCGATTTCAAGAATTTTTGATTTTAAAGTATTATCTAAAAAACTTGTCAATTCAGGTGTTTTAGTATTTTTGATCGAATCGAATTGAGCCATATTGTAATTAAATCCAAATCTTTGGTAAACATTATCGGAAACTGACAATACTTCTTTATTATAACTTGTTGAAAGTGAATCTGCCGTATATTTTAATTCACTTAAACTAAGCATATTGTTAGTATTGGTGATTTGTGACTTATCTTCTTCGGTCGAATTTAACTTCGATAAATCAATATTAATGTTGTATTTTTTAAAATAGACTTTTGCAAAAGGCATCTTAGGTCTGTCTTTGTAATCTTTTGGCGTAATGTCTTCGTAATAATATCCATCAATTAATATTAATTGAAGTAAATTAGATTCCTCGCTACTTAATAAATGACCCTTTTTAGACTTAATAACGGTTTTTGCTCCTTCACCTAAATTTGATTTTTTATGAATGGTAACATTTTCTAAAAACTCACCTTTTTCCCCCGTTTTTTTATCAACTTTGATATTAATATTTCCAATATTACTAAACTGACCTTCGGCTATGGCAAGTGCTGGTTTTACTTGGGCAATGTTTTTACGGAAATTTATGAATTTATATTCTGCATAGGGAATTACATTGTTTGCAAAGAAAAAAGCACAAAAAGATAATAGTATAATAAAAATTGACAAACCTTTCATGGTTCTTTGAAAAGAAATTCCAGCCGATTTCATTGCTGCGAATTCATAGTTTTCAGCTAAATCACCAAAAGTCATAATTGATGATAACAAAACTGAAAGTGGTAAAACCATTGGTACTAATTTTGGCGAAGCAAAAAGAAGAAACTTAATGATCATGAATAAATCTAAGTCCTTACCTGCTAATTCTGAAATAAATAGCCAAACTGTTTGTAGTATGAATATAAAAAACAAGATTACAAATACCGAAGTAAATGTAATCAAGTAAGTTTTTAATAAGTATCTGTCAAGAATTTTCATTCAATAGTATTAATCCAAATTATTAATGTAGTAGTTTGGATATTTTGCTTTTACAAAGGTAAAATGATTTTTCGCTAATGGAATATTTGTTTTAAAAGAATTAACAGTTAATGTTATTGTTGTTCCATTTCTACCCGTTGTAATCGTATTATACACATTATTTGTTGCTACATCGACACCAACAAGAATTTGTTTTCTTTCGTCTTTTGAACTTATCGGTGTTAATTTAATGTACTGTATCTTTTTTCCTTTTATAGTTTGTGCAATATCCCATGAGTATTTGAATCCTTTATTAAAAAAAGTAAGCATTTTTGCTGGTGTATCTGCATCATCTTCACCTCCAACATTAGCAATACTAATTTCTTCATCTTCTTTAGATATTGTATAGATTTTTTTACCGTCGCACATTTTAGTAACTCCTAAAAAATTCAACAAGTATTGATTGCCTTGTAAAGTTACTTTACCTTTATTGGTTTGATTTACTCTTTCTTTAGTATTTTGAAGGTTGTAATTAAAATCTAACTCGATAGTTTTATATGATTTTACTTTAGCTGAAACTTTATCCAATAAAGCTTTAGCTTTGGTTGCATCTTGAGCATGTACTGTTAACCCCGCAAATAATACTAATAATGCAATTATCTTTTTCATACTAATTATTTTTTTGTTCATTCATAAAAAATTGTTCCAAAGAAACCAAGTCAGGAATATTAACTGATCTAGCTTTACTTCCTTCAAAAGGACCAACAATACCAGCAGCTTCTAATTGATCTATCAATCTACCTGCTCTATTGTAGCCTAATTTTAGCTTTCTTTGAATTAAAGAAGCTGATCCTTGTTGCGCAGTCACAATAACTTCTGCTGCTTCTCTAAACAATGAATCTCTTTCTGATATATCTATATCAAGACTTATGCCACTATCTTCACCAATAAATTCTGGTAACATATAAGCTGTTGGATATGCTTTTTGTGAACCAATGAAATCACATATTTTTTCTACCTCTGGAGTATCTACAAAAGCACACTGAACACGCACTAAATCATTTCCATTAGTATATAGTAAATCTCCACGCCCAATAAGCTGATCTGCTCCTTGTGTATCTAAAATAGTTCTAGAGTCAATTTTTGAAGTTACTCTGAACGCAATACGCGCTGGGAAATTGGCCTTAATAATACCAGTAATTACGTTTACAGAAGGTCTTTGTGTAGCAATAATTAAATGAATTCCAATTGCACGAGCTAACTGTGCTAAACGAGCAATAGGCGTCTCAACTTCTTTACCAGCAGTCATAATCAAATCAGCAAACTCATCGACCACTAAAACGATGTATGGCAAAAATCTATGCCCTGCTTCAGGATTTAATTTTCGTTGTTTAAACTTCTCGTTATACTCTTTAATATTTCGAACCATTGCATCCTTTAACAAAGAATAGCGGTTATCCATTTCAACACATAAAGAGTTCAACGTAGTAATTACTTTAGAATTATCTGTAATAATCGCATCCTCCACATCTGGAAGTTTAGCTAGATAATGTCTTTCGATTTTATTAAAAAGTGTTAGCTCAACTTTCTTTGGATCCACCAAGACAAATTTTACTTCCGCTGGATGCTTTTTGTATAATAATGATGTTAAAACAGCATTTAATCCAACTGATTTACCTTGACCAGTAGCACCTGCCATTAGTAAGTGAGGCATTTTAGCCAAATCAACCACAAAAGTTTCGTTTGAAATTGTTTTACCTAAAGCAATTGGCAATTCCATTTCAGCTTCTTGGAATTTTGCCGAAGCAATGACTCCTTTCATAGGAACCATAGTTGGATTTTTATTAGGCACCTCTATACCAATTGTTCCTTTTCCAGGAATTGGTGCAATAATACGAATTCCCAATGCAGCTAATGATAATGCAATATCGTCTTCTAAGCTTTTAATTTTTGAAATACGAATACCTGCTTCTGGCACAATCTCATATAAGGTAACCGAAGGTCCAACTGTTGCTTTAATTTGAGCAATGTCAATTTTATAATTACGAAGTGTTTCAACAATTCTGTTTTTATTCTCTTCTAATTCCTCCTGATTAATGGTAATTCCCACAGTACCATATTCTTTTAGCAAGTCAATAGTTGGGAATTTGTAATTTGACAATTCTAGTGTTGGATCAAATTCTCCAAAATGAGAAACCAATTTAGCTGCCAAATTTTCTTCAACAATATCTTCTTCTTCAACCTTTTCAATTACAAAATCATTTTCTTCTGATTTTACATCATCGATTGGTTTTACAACTTCATTTTTAATTGTTGGTTCTAACGATAATTCTGATGCAGTTCCAATAGTTGGTTTTAAGGCGTCTTTGTTTATTTCAAATTGCGAAGGCATTGTTGGAGTAGTTTTTAAAACTATTTCTCCTAATTCTTCTTCATCTTCCTCAAAATCGTTTTTATTTGGCGTAGTGATTAAATTCTCTTTCAAATCAGACACTTGAAATTCTTCATCATCATTAACCGCAAATTCTTCTAAATTATAAGCTCCAGAAGTATTCTCGCTATCTCTAAAAGCTAAATCTTCGTTTAATTTCTTTTTAGTATTTTCAAATATTCCCTTAATCTTATCGGGAGAAACTTTTACTTTAAAGATTAAGTAAATTACAATTCCAAATATTAAAACCAATAATGTTCCAGTCTTTCCTATATAATCTTGAGAAAAGATATTCATTTCATATCCAATTACTCCTCCTAATTCTGGTAAAAAATCACCAAAGAATCCAAATAAAATTGAGAGAATAATAATTACGAAAATATCCCAAAACCAAGTTTTTTTAAGTTTAGAAACCGCTAAATCTAAAACTAAATAGGCTCCAGTCAAGAAAAGTAGTCTAACAAATAAAAAAGAAGCAACTCCAAATCCTTTGTAAATAAAGAAATCTGATAAAAAGGCACCAAATTTTCCTAACCAATTTTGCACATGGGCATCTCTATTAGAAAATTCACCCAACTCACTTTGATCAAATTTTCCGTTAACAAAATAGGAAACAAAAGAAACAGCTAAAGCAACTGCCAGTAGTACCAAAAGTACTCCAATTGTTATCTTATGCTGTTTTGTTGGATTAAATCTACTAAATAAATTAGTTTCTTCAGGCTCTAAATTAGATTTCTCTTTTTTATTAGACTTGGCCATTAATTTGCTCTTTTTAAACAAAAATAATCAATATTAATAATTAAACTAATCGAGGTAAATAAATAAAAAGTCCAATTGTAATTGCTGTCATAGCAGCAAAAAAAACTGCACCAGCGGCAATATCTTTAATAAAACCTATACGCTCGTGATAATCTGGGTGAATAAAATCTGCTATTTTCTCTACTGCAGTATTTAATCCTTCTATACTCAAAACTAAACCGAATGCAAAAATTTGAAACATCCACTCTGTTTTAGTTATTTCAAAATAAAATCCAGCAATAATCATGGCCACTGCCAATGAAGACTGTACCATTACACTATGTTCAGTAGTAATTAATTTAACAGCTCCTTTAAAAGCAAAAACCATACTCTTTAACCTACCTGTAAAAAGTGTCTCGTCTTTTTGAAATTTCATTTTATAACGAAGCTAAAGCTGCCTCATAATTAGGCTCATCAACAATCTCAGGAACTAACTCCGTGTATTTAACTACTCCGTTCTCATCTAGTACGATAACTGCACGTGAATGCAAACCAGCTAGAGGACCATCTACAATAGACAAACCATAACTGTTACCGAAAGAATTATCTTTAAAATCTGATAAATTCACCACATTTTCTAAACCCTCTGCTCCGCAGAAACGATTTTGCGCAAATGGCAAATCTCTTGAAATGCACAGAACTTTTGTGTTATCTAACGAACTAGCCTTTTCATTAAATTTTCTAACTGAAGTAGCACAAGTACTAGTATCAACACTTGGAAAAATATTTAAAACAACTCGACTACCTTTGTAATCTGCAAGAGATGATACTGATAAATCAGTTTTTACTAATTGAAAATCTTTTGCTTGAGTACCTACTTGTGGTAACTCACCTACTGTATTTATTGGGTTTCCTTTTAATGTAATTTGTGCCATTTTTTAAAATTTTAGAATTTCAAAAGTAATCAAAAAAAACAAAATGATTTAGAATAAAAGAAATCTTAAATTATTACTTTTTAAAAGGCAAAAAGAAAAACAATAAAACAAAAAATTATAATTAAAAAATGAAAAACACTAAAATATTAAGAATTTTATTGCATTTTTTTCAGTAACTTTGATAGGAACATAAAAAACATCTATCATGAAAATCGCTACCATTATTATAAGAGTCTTGCTCGGACTTTTATTTGTCTACGCTTCTGCTAATTTTTTTCTAAAATTATCCCCTGAACCTGAAACTACTGGTGCTTTTAAAGCTTTTCAATCTGGTATTGTTGCCTCAACTTACATTTTACCTCTAGCAAAATTGTTAGAACTTTTGTGTGGTTTTTCTTTTTTAACTGGAAAATTTGTAACCCTTGCTAATATTGTTATTCTTCCAGTTACTATAAATATTTTTATGATTCACCTTTTTATGAGTCCTGAGAATCTTCCTATCGCTATAGCAATTATACTTGGTAATGCATTTTTAATATTCAGATATTGGGATAACTATAAATCGTTATTTACTCCATGATATATAAATAAAAAAGCTCTCATTGTGAGAGCTTTTTTATTTGTCAATCGAGCCTAAAACTCGTTTCATAAAATTGTTTAAGGCTTCTTTTTTATCAATTCCTTCTTTCACCATTTTATTAACCTCTAGAGCACCATACATGTTAGAAATTAATTCACCAATCACATCTAGTTCTTCATCTTTTAGAGAAGAAACCTCTGTAAGAGCTTCAAGAACTTCAATTGTCTCAACTAAATAGTCTTGATCATTTTCCTCAATAAATTGAGTTAAATGTTTTATAACTGGTAATTTCATAATTAAATGATTTCGTGAACCAATTCAGTTAAAACTTCTGCTTTATTTGTTTGTGTTTCGTTTACCAATTTTCCATTCACAAATGTGGCAAAAGTTGGTAAATTTGAAACATTAGCCAACTTTCTTGATTCAGGAGAGTTTTCAGCATCAACAATTACAAAAGTTATATTTTCATTTTCAGTAGCCAATTTTTTAAATTTTGGTTTCATAATTCGGCAATTACCACACCATGAAGCTGAAAATTGAACTACAACTTTATCGTTTGATTCAACTATATTTTGTAAAGTATCTTCGTTTAATTCTAATAACATATCTTATAAATTTAAATAGCAATAGCAATGTCAATTTCCAGTTTCTTGAAAAAACATTGCTATTGTTCTTTGTTATTGATTTTGAAGTAAATTAGTTTTGGCTTAAGTAAGCAGCAGTACTTAATCTATCAGCGTTCATAGCCTCTTTACCTTGCTCCCAGTTTGCAGGACAAACTTCACCTTTAGTTTGAACATGAGTATAAGCATCGATTAATCGTAAGTACTCATTCACATTTCTTCCTAATGGCATATCGTTTACACTTTCGTGGAAAATTTTTCCTGTTTCATCAACTAAATAAGTAGCACGGAAAGTTACATTTGAACCTTCTACTAAAATATCATTTGACTCTTCATCATATACTTCTTGAGCATCAAGAATATCTAAAGCTTTAGATAAATTACGAGTAGTATCTGCTAATAAAGGGTAAGTAACACCTTCAATACCACCATTATTTTTTGCTGTATTTAACCATGCAAAGTGAACTTCGTTTGTATCACAAGAAGCTCCAATTACGATTGTATTTCTTTGTTCAAATTCTGGTAAAGCAGCTTGAAAAGCGTGCAATTCAGTAGGGCATACAAAAGTAAAGTCTTTTGGATACCAAAATAATAATACTTTTTTGTTGTTTTTTGTCGCTTCTTCTAAAACGTTGATTCTTAAGTTATCTCCCATTTCAGAGATTGCATCTACGGTAATGTTCGGGAATTTTTTTCCTACTAAAGACATAAGTTTGAATTTATTTGAATTATTTAAATTTTTTGCGAAGGTAATCGTAAAATCATAAATATTTAAATCATGCAGATTATATTTTATTATCCATTTATAGAATGTCTTTATACAGGTATAAAAACTACAATATCTTTATCAAATACTCAGTTACTTTATTAAAAAAATATAAAATCAACCAATAAAAAAATAAATACTTAAATATTTTTTAAAACTGATTTTATTTTCATCTCAACATTATTAGTAACTTTATTACATAAGATAAGTCAGTTAAACTATAATTTTTATCTATCATAAAAGCATTTTATGATAGATTTTTTAAAATAATTTTACACTTACGAAAAAAATACAAATCAAAATAAATTATGGAAAACTACACAAATTCAAATCACAACTCTGGTAATGGAGAAAGCAAATGCCCATTTAATCATGGACAAATGAAACAAACTGCTGGCACTGGTGCATCAAACAAAGATTGGTGGCCTAATCGTTTAAATCTAGACATTCTTAGACAGCATTCTTCCTTATCTGACCCAATGGACAAAGGCTTTAATTATGCTGAGGAATTTAAAAAATTAGATTTAACAATAGTTAAAAAAGATATATTCGAATTAATGACAACTTCTCAAGACTGGTGGCCAGCAGATTACGGACATTACGGTCCTTTATTTATAAGAATGGCTTGGCATAGTGCTGGAACATACCGCATTTGGGATGGTCGTGGTGGCGCAAGTACCGGAAATCAAAGATTTGCTCCAGTCAATAGCTGGCCAGATAATGGAAACTTGGATAAAGCTCGCTTTTTACTTTGGCCTATTAAACAAAAGTATGGCAACAAACTTTCATGGGCAGATTTAATGATTCTAGCCGGTAACTGTGCTTTAGAATCGATGGGATTTAAAACTTTTGGTTTTGCTGGAGGACGTGAAGATATTTGGGAGCCAGAACAAGATATTAATTGGGGAAATGAAAAAGAATGGCTAGCAACTAGCGAAAAACCAAATAGCCGTTATTCTGGTGATCGTCAATTAGACAATCCACTGGCTGCAGTGCAGATGGGATTAATTTATGTTAATCCTGAAGGTCCAGACGGTAATCCAGATCCTTTGGCCTCTGCTAGAGACATCAGAGAAACCTTTGCCAGAATGGCTATGAATGATGAAGAAACTGTAGCTTTAGTTGCAGGTGGTCACACATTCGGAAAAGCGCATGGAGCTGGTGATGCAGCTCTTGTGGGAGTAAATCCTGAAGGTTCAAGTATTGAGGATATGGGAATAGGATGGAAAAATGCGCACGGAACTGGTAAAGGTGGTGATACCATTACAAGTGGAATTGAAGGAGCTTGGAAACCCAACCCAACCACATGGGACAATGGATACTTTGAAACACTTTTTAAATACGATTGGAAATTAACTAAAAGTCCAGCAGGAGCTCACCAATGGGTGCCAACAGATCCAGCTGCAGAAACTCTAGTTGAAGATGCACATGACCCAACAAAACGTCACGCTCCTATGATGACCACTGCCGATTTAGCTTTAAAAATGGATCCTGATTACGAACGTATTTCTAGAGACTACTATGAAAACTTCGATAATTTTGCAGATGCTTTTGCTAGAGCTTGGTACAAATTAACACATCGTGATATGGGACCTATTACTCGTTACTTAGGTGCTGAAGTTCCTAGTAAAGTGTTAATTTGGCAAGATCCAGTTCCTACTGGAAACAAAAATTTGAGTAATGAAGATATTGAATCGTTAAAAGTTAAAATCTTAAATTCGGGCTTAACAATTTCTCAATTAGTTTCAACTGCATGGGCTTCTGCATCAACATTTAGAAATAGTGATAAACGTGGTGGAGCTAATGGTGCTCGAATTAGACTTGAACCACAAATTAATTGGGAAGTAAATAATCCATCACAATTAAAAAATGTATTATCAACTTTAGAAAATATTCAAAAAGATTTCAATTCATCTGGCAAAAATGTTTCACTTGCCGATTTGATTGTATTAGGTGGTTCTGCTGCTATTGAAAAAGCTGCAGGAAACGCAGTTAAAGTTCCTTTTTCTCCAGGAAGAGGTGACGCAACATTAGAACAAACCGATGTGGATTCATTTGCTGTACTAGAACCAAAAGCTGATGGATTTAGAAATTATAAAAGCTCAACAGCTTCAAGTATAACAGAAGAAATGCTTATAGACAAAGCGCAATTATTATCATTAACTGCTCCTGAAATGACTGCATTACTGGGTGGTTTGAGAGTATTGGGTGCAAATTATGATGGTTCAAAACACGGTGTATTTACTAAAAACGAAGGAACTTTAAGTAATGATTTCTTCGTAAATTTATTAGATCTTGGAACTGTTTGGAAAGCAACTAACGATTCAGGTGAAATTTTTGTTGGTTCAGATAGAACTTCGGGTGTACCAAAATGGACTGCTACTCGTGCTGATTTAATCTTTGGTTCAAATTCAGAACTACGTGCTATTGCAGAAATTTATGCTTCAAGTGATTCTAAAGATAAATTTGTAAGAGACTTTGTTGCTGCTTGGAACAAAGTGATGAATTTAGACCGATTTGATTTGTAAAAATTCTTAATAATTTTAAAGATAAAGGTGACTCAAATGGGTCACCTTTCTTGTTTAATTTATCAACATTCCCCTTAATTCCCAATTGGTTTTATATATTTGTTGGCTTAACAAACAAACCAAACAAAAAAATTAATATGTCATTTTTAAATTTATTTAGAAAAAAACCACTAACAACAATATTACAACAAGGAGGAGACGGTGAACATTCTGGACTAAACAAAGTGCTGACTGTAAAAGACTTAACTTTTTTTGGTATTGCAGCTATCATTGGAGGCGGGACTTTTTCTGCTATAGGAAACGCCTGTTTTTCGGGTGGCCCTGGAGTAATTTTATTATATGTAATGTGTGCCATCGCTTGTGGATTTACAGCTATGTGTTATGCAGAATTCGCATCAAGAGTACCTGTTTCTGGTAGTGCATATACTTATGCTTATGTATCCTTTGGGGAAATATTTGCTTGGATTATTGGCTGGGCATTATTAATGGAATATTCTATTGGTAACATTTACATTGCTTTTTCATGGAGTGGTTACTTTACGAATCTTTTAGAAACCTTCAACATTCACTTACCAGAATGGTTAACCATAAATTACAAATCAGCACATGCAGCATTTATAGAAAACAAAGCAGGTGAAGGGTTATTAGCTTGGACTAATGCTCCTGAAATTGGAGGCTTAAAAATTATTTTTGATATGCCAGCTGTAGTAATTAATATCTTAATTACTTACTTAATTTACAAAGGAACAAAAGAGTCTAAGAACTTAAGTAATGCAATGGTATATGTGAAATTAGTAATCATTTTATTAGTAATCATTGTTGGAGCTTTTTATATTGATATTGAAAACTGGACACCTTTTATGCCAAATGGTTTTGGCGGAGTTATGGCAGGAGTATCTGCAGTATTTTTTGCTTATATTGGTTTCGATGCAGTTTCTACATTAGCTGAAGAAAGTAAAAACCCACAACGTGATTTACCAAAAGGTATGATTTACTCATTAGTAATTTGTACAGTTGTTTATATCATTTTAGCTTTAGTATTAACAGGAATGGTGTCTTACAACCTATTAGGAGTAAGTGATCCATTAGCTGAGATTTTTGCTTTAAAAGGAGTTAAATGGATGCTTTTCATTGTATCTATTGCTGCTGTTGTGGCTATGACAAGTGTAATGTTAGTGTTCCAAATGGGTCAACCTCGTATCTGGATGACTATGAGCCGAGATGGATTAATGCCTAAAAAGTTTGCTGAAATTCACCCTAAACACAAAACACCAGGATTTGCTACCATCGTTACAGGTTTAGTAGTAGGGCTTCCTATTTTCTTTACAGATGAAAACTTTGTATTAGATTTTACCAGCATTGGTACTCTATTTGCTTTCGTATTAGTTTGTGGAGGAGTTTTAATGTTATCACCTCAAAACGAAGCCGAACTAGCCGAAAGAGCAACAAAAGGTAAATTTAGAATTCCATACATTAATTCAAAATTTGTTTTTCCTGCTATCGTAGCTCTTACAATTGCATTATTAGTGGTTTATGTGCCTAATTTCTTTACTGATACTCTTGATTTCTCAGAAGATAAACTAGCCACTAACCTACCCATGATTGCCTTTTTTATTTTAACGGCAGTTATGACAGTATTAGCCTTTGTTAAAAACTTATCATTAATTCCATTATTAGGATTAGTTTCTTGTTGTTATTTACTAACTGGTATGGCAGTTTCTAACTGGAAGTGGTTTGGGGTTTGGCTGGTTATAGGATTAGTGATATACTTCTGTTATGGTTTTAGAAATAGTAAACTAAACAAAAACAGAATCGAAGCCACTATAGAAGATTAAAAATATAAATCCTGAGCAAAACACTTGGGATTTTTTTTATATAAAAGTAATTACAAACGATTATATCCATTTGTTTTAGTTTGTAATTGGAACTTGCGTATATTTGTGAGTTATGCGAAATGCTAAATACTATATGGAAACAATAACTTCTAAATTTCGAAACTTATATATTGTAAAACTATTTTGCGGCTATTTAGCTGCTATCTTTTGTATTTGCATTTGCCTAAAATTCTGCGATGGAACATATCCAACAAAAGAAAAAATAGCATTTTTCTTTATTATAGTTATAATTTGTTTTACAATGGCGGGTTCATTTGATTTTTTAAAACTTACAAAAATAATTTTAAGAAAAAATGATTTAGAAATACAAGCTTTTTTAGGAATTAGAAATAGGATTATTAAGTATAACGAAATTGTAAATATTGAGAGACATAAAATCATTCAACAAGGAAAAGCTGGGCAGATAAGTGATGGTTTTCATCTGAGTGAAATTATTTTATCTGATGAGAGTTCATTTATTTTATCTCCAGATAAATTTGAAAACTATAATGAATTAATAATTTTTCTTAGAAGCAATTTAAACAATCAGCACTCCGCATAACAGCGGTTTTGCGCTATTGCTGCATTTGTTGTAAAAGCTCGTTTTTATTTTCATAATTTCGTTTCGTCCAGCCGAGCGAACTCAGTTCCAATTTCCGCAACAGTCGCAAAGCCACAGGACGTTATGGGCAACCAATAAAAAACTCAAATCAGAATTATGGACGTATACGAATTTGAAAATAGCATTTGTGAACTAATTAAAATTGAAGAAATTGATAAAGCAATTGAATTAACAGAAGTAGAATTATTAAAGATTCCAAAAAATGATTTTCATAAAATAATTGGTCGAAATTTATTTCACCTAATTGATGATGCTAACGAATTTTTAAATGCAGTTTTCGAAAAATCTACTGAGGAAATTGTTAATGTAAAATCCATTTATTGTGAAATGAATGGATTTACAATAAACCCTGATTTATGGTTTGTCATGGGTATGTCATTTACTTTCTGTAATGATTTGACTGATACTGATTGGCTTGCTGATTATGATTACTTTTTTGAGATGGCTTTAGTAATAGAAGGCTATGAAGATTTACAAAAAATATATGAAGATTATGTACAAAATGAAAAATGGGAATATGAAGATTCAGCTGAACTTTGTGCAATAATTATCACTTTGAGACTCTTAGAACTCTTCAGAGAAACCTATAAAAGATTTAAAGACAAATCTGAATGGACAAAAATTCCTGTATTTGTAACTTCACACGATAGTGAACTCATTTTTAAAACAAAATAAAGTTTGGCTGCCCATAACCGCCGTTTGGCTCAATTGCTGGTTTTTCTTAAAATTGAAACTATCAATTCACGCAGAAAATTTTATCTTAACCGAAAATAATCAACACGCATTGGCCACTACTGACGCGAAGCCGTGAAACGTTACCAGTAACTTAACCAAAATTGTTTAAAATAACAGTATGCACAGAATTTTTGAATATATGATGGGAATTATTGCATGGCTTCAAATTGTTGCTTCGCCACTTATAATTGGATTGGGAATCGGAGCATTTATATATTTTCCAAATCCAACTGTAACAAGACTTTCTATCGCAATCATTATTTCTGTTTTAGGTTTAATTATCGGAATAGTTTGGGCTAACAGAATATGGAAACTAAAGGAACGATGTGGTTTATTTCTCAAGTTAGCGCAACACCAGACTTGGACAATTTAATTGAAAACGAAGCCAAAAAGAATAAAGACAGCAACTAACAGCGTTTTTCAGCAATAGTTGCATCCGATTTTCCGTACCAGGAAAATCGAAAGGCAAGTTTCATTATCTTTACATCTATTAATTTAAAATCCCGTTACTTCGCTAAGCCACGAAACGTTAGCAGTAAAGTGCTAGAAAAAATCAAATGATAATAACTGAATTAAAAAAAATAGAAAACTTACTTTTTAAGGAAGTTAACTTAAAAATCTCTAACGTAATTGAAGACAAAGAAAGTCAAGAATATTTTGGCTACAACTTTCAAACAGAGAAATTGAATTTCAAATTTAGAAAAGCGAAAATAACACCTAAAAAAGTTGGTCAATTTGTAACTTTATGGAAACGTAACTCTCAAAATATAACTGAGCCTTTCAACGAAACGGATGCATTTGATTTTTATATTATCGCAACTGAAGAAATTGAAAAATTTGGGTTCTTTTTATTTCCTAAAACTGAATTAATTAAACGAAACATACTAAGTACAAAGCTCAAAGAAGGAAAACGTGGCTTTAGAGTTTATCCAAGTTGGACAAAAACAGAAAATAAACAAGCTGAAAAAACTCAATTTTGGCAAATAGAGTTCTTCATTGATTTTACAAAAAATGACAATGAAATTTCCGAAAAAATAGGTTCAATACTTAATAATAAACAATTCACAAAACCACTATTATAAAGATTTCCAATAAATTGTAGTTTTTAGGTATTTAATCAATTAGATTTTATAAAAGAATTTTCTCAACATCCTTAAAAGCTACTACTAACAGCGGTTTGCAATATTCTAGCTAAATCTTCTAGAAAGTAATCCTAAGCTTTCTTTATTTTTCTGTAATTTTACTTCTACCATAACTGATTAAGTCAAATTAATTAAATCAAAAAAAAAATAAACCATGCAAAAACTACAATTTAAAAAAGAAATAAAAGCATCGGCTCAAAAGGTTTATGAAACGATGCTTGGATTAAAAAGCAAATCTACTTACGAATACTGGACTGCAGCTTTTAACCCTACTTCTACCTATGAAGGAAGTTGGGAGAAAGGAAGTAAAATCCTTTTTGTAGGAGAAGATGAAAACGGTAAAAAAGGAGGAATGGTTTCGGAAATCGTTGAACATAAACCAGCCAGTTTTGTTTCTATTCGTCATTACGGTTTTTTAGATGGTGACACTGAAATAACAACAGGAGAACAAGTAGAACAATGGGCCGGCGGACATGAAAATTATAATTTTCAAGAAAATAATGGCATAACAACTGTAATTGTTGACATGGATAGTATTGACGATTACTTAGACTATTTTAATAACTCTTATCCTAAAGCATTAGATAAATTAAAAGAAATTTCAGAGCAATAAATTCAAAATGAAAAGTATCAACTATTTTGATACTTATTTAAAAAAATAAAAAGTGTTCAAATGATTCTAAACAATTCATCTTTAAAACATATTACTGCAATAATAGGATTGTGCTTAGTATTGTTTGCTCTTTATTACAATCGTAGTTTTTGTTTAAAAAGAAAAGAATTATTGGAAGTAATAATAAAAAATCAAAAAAAAAGGATTGTTGAGAAAAAATTTATTAGCAAAAATGATAAAGCCTATATAAAATTAAAATATCAATTACCTTATGTAGAAAACAACAATGAGATATGGAAATTAATACAAATTGGTGATTCAATAAACCATGAAAAAAATTCAACAATAATAAAAATCTATAGAAAGAAAATAATATATAAAATAGATCTCAACAAAATATACGAATGTGAAAACAGTAATCTTCATTTTATCAGTAAAAAATGGATAAAACCTTGATATAATAAGTTTGAATTATTTATCAATCTTAATAAAGAATATTATTTTATTCCTGAGCTCAAAATTATACTTAATATTTCTAAAGCGATTAATTTCTTGCTTGGTAAAGACAAATTTGTAGGTAGAGAAAAACCTTGATTTAAAACTCGGCTTTCACTTCAATTCTCATTTCTTCGTTGGTCAAAGGATGTTTGAAAGTAATTACTTTTGCATGCAAATGTAACCTGTTTGCTTTTGCACCATATAAATCATCACCTACAATTGGAGTATGCAAACCCAATTCGTGTGAAGCATGAACTCGCAATTGATGTGTTCGACCTGTGATAGGATAAAAATGAACTCTAGTTTTACCGTTTTCAACAGCAATGACATCCCATTTAGTTTGCGCTGGTTTTCCGTATTCATAACAAACCAATTGTCTGGGACGATCGTCTAAATCTACACGTAAAGGCAAGTCAATAAAACCTTCTTCGTCATCAACTATACCGTCAAGCAAAGCTTCATAGCATTTTTTTACGGTACGTTTTATAAACTGACTTTGCAAATTCAAATAAGCTTCTTCTGTTTTAGCAATAAGCATAATTCCAGAAGTTGACATATCCAATCGATGCACAATTAAAGGTCCTGTAGCTTTGGGATATCTTGCTTTCATTCTCGCATATACCGAGTCAGAGATTTGTTTTCCCGGAACCGATAAAAATTCAGCTGGTTTGTTAACCACGGCTATTGAATCATCTTCATAGATAATTTCAATTTCTTTTCCTTGAGCAGGGTTGATTTCAAAAGGATTTTCATCCATTTCAATTCCTTCCAACATATGTCCTAATAATATAGGTTCACATTTACTTTTACATGATGGATAAAATTGCTGATGTTTGCGCACTTCGCTTTTAGGCGATTGACCCCACCAGAATTCGGCCATACAAATAGGTTTTAAATGATTTTGAAAAGCATAATGTAACAATTTAGGTGCTGCGCACTCCCCTGCTCCTGCGGGTGGATTATTGTCGAAAATTTCTCCCAAACTTCTAGTCTCACCTTTTAAATTCAAAAACGCATATTCGGCAAATAATCTTTGTTGCAAAGCGTTCGATTTTTGCTTGCGAAGTTCTTTTAATTCATTAATTTTTGACTCAAAGTCATCTACAATTTTTTGGGAATCAGTAATCTTATAATTCCAATAAGCAGTCATTTTCTTGAGTAAAATTCCTTCCTGCTGGCTTTCTTCTTTTAGTTCTTCTATTAGAAGTTGAAAAGCCTCTGTATCTTGTACCTTTTCTGCATCAGTTCTTTTAAGAAGTCTTACTTTTTTTTGCTGTTTAATATGGTCTTTATGACGAAGTATGTCTTGTTCTGCTTCAACTTTAGTCGATTCTAAATTTGCTAAAGCATCTTTATATTCTTGTTGTAATTCTAAATCTTCAATTTCACGATTTATAGTATTAATGATTTCTTGCTCTTGATTGAAGAAGCCATTTTCTTCCAACATATCAAAAACGGTTGGAACAAAATAATCCAAATGATTTTGCTCTGCTAATTTTCCAGAAAACGCCCACAGATAGCCCAATTCACCTTGCTTATTCTGACAAACTAAAACTCCAAACATTTTTCCAATTACCAATCCTTCTTGTTCATCATTTAAACCAAAATTATGTTCAAAATCATTTTGAGTTTCAAGATATGATTGTAATTCTTGAGTTGCAATTTTGCTCAACTCATGTGGTTCGTAATAAAATGGAAACGTAAATTTATCAGGCAATGAAATCCCTGAAATATTTACTTTAAAGTTCTGAAATAAAGATTTAGGCATGGCGCAAAGATAGCTAAATACATTGAGCCCATTTTTATTTATTTAAACACAAATGAGCTTAGTTTTAGTATAAAAAAATCCGTCTCTAAAAAAGAAACGGATTTTAAGTATTAAAGTTCTTAAACTTTCAATTAGAAATTTGCGTTATCTCTTGTATTCTTTTGAACAGCAATAGCTCCAAACATGGCTAAAAGAAAAGCAAATGCATAAAATCCTTTTTCACTGGGTAAAAGAGTAGCATTCCAAAGACCTATAATTAATAAAACTATCGCTAACAAAGTTGTAAACCAACAAAGTCCATAGTAAATATCAGTTACAGGTATATTTTCTAACTTGTCCCTTACGGCTTTTTGAAGAGATATAACAGCAAATAATCCAAACATTAAAATAGAAAAATAGTAACCTTTTTCATTTAATAACATTTCGGCTCTAGCTAGTCCTACTAAATATCCAATCATGCCAACACCAAGAGCTACCCAAGAAGCAGCTATAAAAGCATTAGAAGTTTTTTGTTGTGCCATATTTTAATTATTTTTCTTTAAATATACATCAAAATAATCTGCAATTTTAGCATACATATGAATACGATCTCTTCCTCCTACATTATGTTCGTGATTAGGATATAAGAAATAATCAACTTGTTTGCCTGCTTTGATGCAAGACTCAATAAAGTTCATACTGTTTTGTTGCACAACTACAGGATCTTGCGCTCCGTGAATGATTAACAATCTTCCTTTTAAGTTTTTAGCTTTATCTAACAATGAAGCTTTTGCATAACCTTCTGGATTTTCTTGTGGAGTATCCATATAGCGTTCTCCGTACATGATTTCATAATATTTCCAATCGATTACTGGTCCACCAGCTACACCAACTTTAAACGTATCAGCTTGAGAAGTCATCAAAGTAGTTGTCATAAATCCACCAAAACTCCATC
The DNA here is from genome assembly GCF_900142035.1 of Flavobacterium terrae. Lineage (GTDB taxonomy): Bacteria > Bacteroidota > Bacteroidia > Flavobacteriales > Flavobacteriaceae > Flavobacterium > Flavobacterium terrae. The sequence goes on from NZ_FQZI01000003.1 coordinate 295,431, forward strand.
CAAAAACTCCAATTTTATCTTGGTCAACAAAAGATTTTGATTTTAAGAATTTAACGCCTTCCATTTGATCAGCCATTTCGTTAACTCCCAGTTGACGGTGGTTTACATCACAGAATTTTTTTCCACGAGCATCACTTCCTCTATTATCTAAAGTAAATACCACATACCCTTGCTGAGCCATATAGTAGTCAAAATAACCACCTCCACCTAACCAACGGTTAGTTACTAATTGTGCGTGTGAACCTCCATAAACATACACCATTACAGGATATTTTTTCGTAGCATCGAAATCGGCTGGATAAATGATTCGCCCGTTTAGTGGTGTTTTTCCATCAGCAGATGTCAAAGTCACTAATTCCATTTTAGGCATATCAATTTTTCCAGTAAAAGGATTATCTGCTTTTACTAATTGCTTAGCTTTTTTAGATTTTATATCAATAATTGAAATTTCATTTGGTGTTGTCACATTACTGTATTGGTCTAAAACCATTGTTCCATCAGAAGAAACAGAAGCAATATGTGTTCCAGAAACTGTTGTCAACTGAATTGTTTTTCCTGATTTTAAATCTACTTGATACAATTGACGATCTAAACCATTATTTGCAGTTCCTATGTAGTTGATTTTAGTCCTTTTGGTATCAAAACCTAACATGTCCTTTACAACAACGTCATTAAAACCTAAGTTTTTTAATAATTTCCCATCTGTATTATATAAATACATTTGATTGTATCCATTAAAATCTGTTTGATAAATAAATTGTGTTGGATTATTTGGAACAAAAGTCAACGGGTGTTGTGGCTCTACCCATGTAGATGCTTTTTCTTCAAATAATGTTTTTACAAAAGCACCTGTTTGCGCATCATATTTGTTGAACTTTAGGTGATTTTGTTCTCTATTTAAAATTCCTATAAAAATATTTTTACCAGTTGGTTCCCATGAAACCATTGTTAAATATTGCTCTTTTGGTTCACCAGTTTGAATCGTTACTTTTTTACCCGATGCTACATCATAAACTACCAATGTTACATTTTCACTAGTCATTCCAGCCATTGGGTATTTGATATCGTTGTTTACTGCCTCTCGCTCGTTCCAATTGATAATAGGATAATTCCCAACCATAGTTTCGTCTTTACGATAATAAGCAAGTTGTGTTCCTGCTTCATTCCACCACATTCCTTGGTCGATACCAAATTCCTGACGGTGTACATAATCGGATCCATTTACAATACCTTTATCAGTATCATTAGTAACATCTACAACATTACCTGAAGCAGTAGTAATTTTAATATTATTTTCTTTTAACCAAGATACGTTTCCGTTATTAGCAAACTTTGCTTGCTGAGCATCAATTGGATAACTTTTTATATTACTTATTTGCTTTGAAACAATATCATAGGTAACATTGTAAATTTTGCTTTTACCCGCAGCCAGAGTTTCAAAAGTATTTTTCGATTTCCAATCGATTACCAAAGGAAATACTTTCATGGTAAACTCATCGGAAGTAATTTTTGATTTTACTGCATTTTCAAAATCGGTTTTCGTAGCCAAAATTATTTCTTTCCATCCATTAGAAGCACTTTTTTCTAACAAATTTGAGTAATCACTACTTAAATAAGTAATTGATTTTGAATCCTTACGCCACTGTTGAGCAGTTTGCGTTGTTGGGGCATACTTACGTCCACCGGTTACAGTTTCTTCTATAGTAAGTTTTTGAGCAAATGAAATACTTCCTACTAATAAAAAACTAAATATAAATTTTCTCATAATTATTGTTTAGACCGCTAATTTAGTAAATGATGATATTGAAATTGTTAAAGAATTTAAAAAATCTTCCCATTTCTTAATTATAATATAACCCAAAAATATTTTTTACTTTGTAAGTAAAAGACTACTTTAGTATTTTAAATAAACAAAAATTAAAAAAATGAAAACTAAACTTTTAAAAATTAACGGTGTTGAAACATTGTCAAAAGAAAATCAAAAATTAATAAATGGTGGTGGCCCAATTGTTGGAGCATGCCATTGTATTTGTGGAAAACCACTTCCTCCCTATTGTTCTCCTTGTTTTATAGATCCATGTGCTGGACAAGATTCTTAATTTAAAAATTATTTTAAAACATATCATTATGAAATCAAGACTTTTAAACATTCAAGGAGCAGAATTATTATCTAGAGATGCTCAAAAAACGATAGTTGGTTCAGGAAAAGGAAATCCTGATTTATCACTTTGCGGATGTGATTGCGCTGGTTCCGTAACAGGTCCATGGTATTGCTCAAATTACATCGCATGTCCCCAAGTATACACTTGTCAAGACGAAATTTAATTAAATAAAAGCCCTGAACTATTTCAGGGCTTTTTATTTGGAAATCTTTCTGTTTATATTTTATTAAAAGACAATTCCTTCTAAACAAAATTCACTAATTTTGCAGTTGATTTTTTAAAAACAACATAAAATATATACTATGAGTTCATTTGACGTAGTTATAATTGGTTCAGGACCTGGTGGATATGTGGCAGCTATTCGTTGTGCACAACTAGGAATGAAAACTGCTATTATTGAAAAATATTCTACACTTGGAGGTACTTGCTTAAATGTAGGATGTATACCTTCTAAGGCTTTATTAGCCTCTTCTCATCATTATGAAGAATTACAACACTTTGCTGATCATGGAATTGAAGTATCTGGTGAAGTAAAGGTAAATCTTCAAAAAATGATTGACCGCAAACAAGCTGTGGTAGATCAAACAAGTGGTGGAGTTAAATTTTTAATGGACAAAAACAATATCACTGTTTTTAATGGTGTAGGTTCTTTTGAAAGTGCTAATTTAATTGCTGTAACTAAAGCTGATGGTTCAGTTGAAAAAATTGAGGCAAAGAATACTATTATTGCAACAGGATCAAAACCTTCATCATTACCATTCATCTCAATTGACAAAGAAAGAATAATCACTTCGACTGAAGCTTTAAAATTACCAGAAGTTCCTAAACACTTAATCATTATTGGTGGTGGAGTTATTGGTTTAGAATTAGGTCAAGTGTATTTACGTTTAGGAGCTCAAGTATCTGTTGTTGAGTTTATGGATAGAATCATTCCAGGAATGGATGGTGCTTTGTCAAAAGAATTGACTAAAGTATTGAAAAAACAAGGAATGAAATTTTACACTTCACACAAAGTGAAAGAAGTTACTCGTAACGGAAATGCAGTTGTTGTAAAAGCAGATAATGCTAAAGGTGAGGAAATTGTACTTGACGGAGATTATGCATTAGTTGCTGTAGGTCGTCGTCCTTACACTGATGGTTTAAATGCTGAAAAGGCTGGTGTTAAATTAACAGACAGAGGACAAGTTGAAGTAAACGATCATTTACAAACTTCAGCTTCGAATATTTATGCTATTGGTGATGTGGTTCGTGGTGCAATGTTAGCTCACAAAGCGGAAGAAGAAGGTGTTTTAGTTGCTGAATATTTAGCTGGTCAAAAACCACATATTGATTATAACTTAATTCCTGGAGTAGTTTATACTTGGCCAGAAGTTTCTGCTGTTGGTAAAACTGAAGAACAATTAAAAGCTGAAGGAAGAAATTACAAAGTAGGTAACTTCCCATTCAAAGCATTAGGTCGTGCTCGTGCAAGTGCTGATACTGATGGATTCATCAAAATTTTAGCGGATGCTACTACTGATGAAGTACTTGGTATACATATGATTGGTGCTCGTGCTGCCGATTTAATCGCAGAAGCAGTAACCGCTATGGAATTCCGTGCAAGTGCTGAAGACATTTCAAGAATGTCACATGCTCACCCAACATTTGCTGAGGCTATAAAAGAAGCCGCTTTAGATGCAACTGGAAAAAGAGCTTTACATGTATAAAATGTAATTAATAATAATAAAAAGCCGTTCTAATGAACGGCTTTTTATTTATGGTTTAAGTACTTCTTTATAACTTTCCCAATATCTATAAATCATAAATAGATTTCCAATAAATAAAAAAGCTCCAGCACCAATATTCTTTGGATCCAAACAAAAATGCACTAATACAATATTTACAGATATAGGTAGCAAAACCAAATTTGCTAAACGAATAAATTTCCCTGAAATAAAAGCTAAGCCACATAGTAATTCTAAACCTTTTACAAGGTTCATTAGATAACCAGAGGCCGTTAATCCCTCGTTAAAGGTTTTGAGGTTTCCAGTTAAAGTTGGTTCAGGAAATAATTTTAAAAAATAAACGACAGAACCAAATAACAATAAGGCACCAATCAGAACTCTTACAACAATTGTCGCGATTTTCATAAATATTTGATTTAAAAGGTTTGTTAATCAAATATAAGAAAAAGATTACTATTTGATTCTCGACGTAGTTATTTTTACATCTGCATATGCCCAAGCTTCTTTAATAAGTCTATCCATTTCAGCTACTTTAGATTTATTGTCTAACTTTTCGTAAGCTAATTTCATTCCTTGATATGACCATCCGTTTTTAGGAAATTGTTTTAAATCTTCAGCATAAACTTTAATTGCTTCATTATATTTTCCAGCTTCAATTAAGACCGCTCCAAGATGATGACGTGTAGAAAAAAACCAATCTGGAGGTTCATTATAGTTTAGACCATCTTCAATTTCAACCGCTTTATGGAGAAGATTAATACTTTGAACATAATTTTTTTCTGATGCTAAAATTTCAGCTTTCAACACTTTATCTGCAATGTTTACTATCGAACTCATAGAATTGATTTGCCATATCGTCATTTTTTCTAAAGACTTATCATTGGCTAAAACATCTAATAGTAATGATTCTTCTTTAGCCATTACAAAATTTTTTTTTCCTAAATATGCTATGCCTTTAGCGTAATGCGAAATAGCTTTGGGATATTTTAAAGTATCCGAAACTAATTTCATTTGCAAAATATCATCCCATTTACCAAACTTAACAGCTACAAAATAAGGAATAACATAATAATGTTGTAATGTTTCTAAACCGGGAAGAATCATATTTTTAGGATGCACCAATTTTGAAGTTTCATAGGCACCAACCATGGCCCATTTTGAATTCCCTTCAAGTGTAGCAGTTCCGGCCATAAAATGATAATTATGTGGATAATAAGCTAAAGGATAAGCTCCTTGAGCGTGACACATGGTAACATAAGTACTATCAATTTTACTTGCGTTTATATTAGCCAATGTGCCTTTATGGTAATCTCCTGTTCTAATATAAATATGAGAGGACATATGTATTAAATGACCAAAAGATTTAGCGTTACCTTCATCAAAAAAATTAGCAGAATCATAAGCTCGCTGAGGGCTACTAGACGCTTCTACTGCATGAATGTAAAAATGATTTGCTCCTATATGCTTAGGATTCTTTTTAAGTATTTTTTCGAAAAGAGAAACTATTTCAGGTGTCCAAGGTTTAGGCTTTCCATTTTTTTCATACAAATCCCATGGATGCAAATCCATTACTGATTCAGCATATAGAGCATTGATATCAATATCATTGGGAAACCTATTATTAACTTCTTTCATCGCCTCTGAATAAGTAATATCAAGCTGTTTTCTATCTTCGACTGGTTTTTCAACGTAACGTTTGGAAAGTGCTTGAATCAAAGCTTTTTCACTATCGGTGGCATTATTGCTTAATTTCAATGCTGTCTGAATAGCTTTGTAAGCTCTTTCATAATTATCAGGCTCCATGCCTGCATTATAGTTTGGACCTAAAACATACGCAAAACCCCAATAACACATGGCACAATTTGGATCAAGTTTTGTGGCATAATAAAAGGAACGGGCAGCTTCGGCGTGATTAAAAGCATAGGCTAAAGCGAGACCTTGATTAAAATATTTTTGAGCTTCTGGATTATTGGTAGAAATTTTATAATTGATAACATCCATACCTTTAAAAAGCGGAGCTTTATTGTCAGATGCATACCAAGCTGCATCAACAACAGGTGGAGCGCAACCTAAACTATTCATTCCAAGAATTGGTATTTGCTTTTTAGAGACTTCTTCTTTACAAGAAAAAAAAGCAAAGGAAATAATCAAGAAAAAAATAACAAATGATCTCATAGAATTCATAATTAACTGAAAATCAATATAAAGTTACTTAAAATTATTCATTCCATTTAGTCTATTCCGTAAATCAATAGATATTATAAAAAACTAATCTATTAATAGATTATTCGATTTTATATATTAAACTAGAGTCAAAAATTAAGAATATTTAATATTTTTACATCCAAACTTAATTTTTTAAACAAAATTCACTATTTAGCCCAAAAATCATGAAAAAAAAATTAACCTTACTTTGTTTCCTATTATTAGGTTTATTCGTTTTTGCACAAACACCTTGCTCAGGAGGAACAGCAGGAGGATTCCAATGTAATAATGTTGATTTACTTTCTGTAATGAGTTTTTCACAAATTGGAGGAACAACATCAACTCAAGGAAATGATTGTTGGGGGTGGACAGATCCATTAACAAATAAAGAATATGCAATAATAGGTTGTACTAGTCATACATCTTTTATTGATATATCTAATCCTGTTGCACCAGTTTATTTAGGTAAAGTTATGTCACATAATAATGTAAATAGTATATGGAGAGACATTAAAGTGTACAACAACTATGCTTTTATTGTAAGTGAAGCAACAGGGCATGGTATGCAAGTATTTGACTTAACAAGACTTAGAGGTGTAGTTACTCCTCAAACTTTTACACCTGATGCACACTATGCCGGTTTTGGAAAATGCCATAATATAGCAATTAATGAAGCTACTGGATATGCCTATTGCATTGGATCTAACACCTATTCTGGAGGACCTCATGTTGTTAATATTCAAAACCCTTTAAACCCAACTTTTTCATTTGGATATAGTGCCCAAAATTATTGTCATGACGCACAAATCGTAATTTATGATGGTCCAGACACGCAACATACAGGAAAAGAAATATTTTTTGGGGCTAATGAAACAAAAGTTGTTATCATGGACGTTACTAATAAGTCCAATCCTATTCTACTTTCAACTTTTACATACCAAAATACAGCATATACACATCAAGGATGGTTAACTCCAAACAAAAAATACTGGATTTTAGGTGATGAAATCGATGAAACAAATTTTGGTTTTAACACAAAATCGGTAATTATTGATTTAACAGATTTAGATAATCCTGTATTAAAAGGAAATTATTTTGGAACTACACCTGCAATCGATCATAATGGATACACTTTAGGAAATCATTTTTATTTAGCAAACTACAGGGCTGGTTTGAGAATCTTGGATATCTCTAATATAGATGCATCAAATACTATGAATGAAGTGGGGTATTTTGATACTTTTCCTACGAGTGATTCAGCAAATTATAACGGAGCATGGAGTGTTTATCCATATTTTCCAAGCGGTAATGTAATCATTAGTGATATTGAAAGAGGACTTTTTGTTGTTAAAAAAAGTGGTTCTTTAAGCACTCAAGAATACGAACTTAAAAAAGTTGCTCTTAGTCCAAATCCTGCAAATTCAATAGTTACTATAAAAGCAAAAGAGAACATCGAAAAGGTTTATATTTTTGATACAGTTGGTAAAATTGTTAAAGAATTTACTGGAATTTTAGCCAATGAGTTTAACTTTAATGTTAGCGATTTAAATGCTGGTCTTTACTTAGTAAAACTTGATAATGGAAGTACTAAAAAGCTAATCGTAAAATGAAAAAATTAGTCTATTTTTTATTATCACTTTCACTTTTTTCATGTAATAATGAAAATGAACCTTCTAATGAAAATGAAAAAGTAAAAGGTGAATTATCTTGGAGCAAAACTTATGGTGGCACTCAAGATGAATACATGACAGGAGTTGTTAAGACTAATGATGGTGGTTTTATTGTTTTAGGTTATACTCAAAGCAATAATGGAGATATTATTAAATCAAATAGCATGGTAGATATTTGGTTGTCAAAATACAATTCTTCTGGAAATTTAGTGTGGAGTAAAACAATTGGAGGATCAAATAACGATTATGGCACCAGTATAATTCCAACAAAAGATGGAAACTTTGTTGTAGCAGGCTATTCAGCAAGTAGTGATGGAGATGTACCAGGTAATTTAGGAATGCATGATTTTTATGTATGTAAAATAAATAACAACGGAGATATTTTATGGAGTAAAAATTATGGTTTTATGAGTCATGATCATGCTCATAAAATTATTGAAACTCAAGATGGAGGCTTCTTTGTTGGCGGATATGCTGACTATGCAGGTATAGAAGGAACACCTGGTGATGGCAATCATGGCGAAGGGCATTCGTTAAAAGGAAACAAATCATCTGCTAAACACGGAGTCGGAGAATATTTTGGCATTCGTCTTGATAGCAATGGAAATTTCAAGTGGTATCGCTATTTTGGGGGAACACAAAACGATAGAATTAATGATATTGTAGAGGCAAATGATGGTGGATTTATTCTTGTTGGTTATTCAGAAAGTGTAGATTTTGATATCACTAACAATAAAGGGAGCTATGATTATTGGATTCTTAAATTAGATGCTTCTGGTCACTTACATTGGAAGAAAAATTTCGGTGGAAGTGGTATTGATCAAGCAAATAGTGTAGCGAAAACGGACAACAATTCATACATGATTGTTGGGAGATCCAATAGTACTGATGGAGACATCTCAAAAAATACAGGAAATTTTGATGCTTGGGTAATTCATGTCAATGATCATGGAGAATTACTTTGGGAAAAATCATTTGGAAGTCCTGAATTTGACGCAGCAAATACTATAAAAAAATTAAAAAATGGATCATTTGGTATCGTAGGAAGTTCAAGAGGCAACATTGATGGTACGACTAATAAAGGTCAAAATGATTATTGGATATTTGAAATAGACAACAGACCAAATACCGGTATTCATTGGCAAAAAACTGTTGGTGGAAACCAAATTGATATTGCTAATGATTTTATTCAAACTGAAGATGGCTTTGTCATTATAGGTGATACTCAAAGCAACACTAATGATGTTCCATCAAATAAAGGGGCTAACGATTTATGGATGGTAAAAATCCAATAACAATATAGCATAATTGAATTAAAAAGTTATTTACAACATATCGATTTTCTTTGTTCACTTTAGTGTTAAATGCTACTTTTACACAATAAAAAGAATTTGAGAACATCTATTTTTAAATCTATTTCAAATGTTGACCAATTCAAAATGCTATTATTGAATTGGTCTCAACAATTTCGTGAAATTGTCTATTTGGATAGTAACAACTACCCTCAAAAGTATTCGAGCTACAATGCTGTGTTAGCTGTTGATGCCTTTACATCTATAAAAACAGATTATCATAATGCCTTTGAAGATTTAAAACAATACCAACAACAAACAAAAGACTGGCTTTTTGGTTATTTATCCTATGATTTAAAAAATGATACTGAAAAGCTAAAGTCTAATAACTTTGATGGGTTACAATTTCCTGATTTATTTTTCTTTCAGCCCAAAAAATTATTTTTCTTGAAAGATAATCAATTGGAAATTTCGTATTTGGCAATGTGTGATGATGAAATTGATTCTGATTTTGAAGAGATTTTAAACTTCAATATTGAAGAAGAATCACATAAAACAAATATTAACGTAAAACAGCGTATTTCTAAAGAAAAATATATTGAAAAAGTACAAGAAATGTTGACTCATATTCATCGTGGAGATATTTATGAAGCTAATTTCTGTATGGAATTTTATGCCGAAAATATTATAGATACAGTAAAAATTTTTAAAAGACTTGATGAAATATCTGAACCTCCTTTTGCCTGCTATTTTAAAAACAACAAACATTACCTACTCTCTGCATCACCAGAGAGATATTTAAGAAAAGAAAATACGAAAATCATTTCACAACCTATAAAAGGAACTTCTAAACGATTTGAAGATGCTACATTAGATAGACAATCAAAAACCGAATTAGCTCAAAACCCCAAAGAACGTTCTGAAAATATTATGATTGTGGATTTAGTTCGCAATGATTTATCACATACAGCTTCAAAAGGATCAGTTAATGTAGAAGAATTATGTGAAATTTATACTTTCAAACAAGTTCATCAAATGATCTCAACTATCACTTCTGAGGTCGAAATTAATACATCTCCTGTAGAAATTTTAAAAACAACATTCCCAATGGGTAGCATGACTGGAGCTCCTAAAATTTCTGCCATGCAAATCATTGAAGAATTAGAAGAAACCAAACGTGGATTGTACAGTGGCGCTATGGGTTACTTTACTCCTACTGGTGATTTTGATTTTAATGTAGTTATTAGAAGTATTTTATATAATGCCGAAGAGAAATACATTTCTTTCTCAGTTGGTAGCGCCATTACTGCACTTTCTGAACCTGAAAAAGAATATGAAGAATGCCTTTTAAAAGCAAAAGCTATGCATGATGTTCTAGTGAGTTAAATTTCATACTTTTGAAAATGCTTCAATATTTAAAACAACACATTGAAAAGAACTTGTCATTCATAACTGGTAAAAATCTACTTCTAGCAGTTAGTGGTGGTATTGACAGTATGGTTTTAGTCGATTTATTTTCAAAACTTGACTTTAAATTAGGTATTGCACATTGCAATTTTCAACTAAGAGAAGAAGAAAGTAATGGAGATGAAGAGTTTGTCAAAACACAATCAAAAAAGTATACTATCAAAGGGCATTACAAATCATTTGACACAAAAAATTATTCAGAAGAAAAAAAAATCTCTATCCAACAAGCAGCTAGGGAATTACGATACAATTGGTTTAATGAATTATTAGAAAAAGAAGGTTATGATTTCCTATTAACTGCTCATCATTTAGATGATTCTTTAGAAACCTTTTTAATCAATTTCACAAGAGGAACAGGGATTGAAGGATTAACTGGAATTCCAGAAGTGAACAGGAATGTTATCCGTCCCCTATTGATTTTTTCAAGAGATGAAATTGAAAATTACGCCAAAGAAAATAAGATAGAATGGCGCGAAGATTCAAGTAATGCTTCCGATAAGTATTTCAGAAATAAAATTAGACATCATGTTATTCCTATATTAAAAGAACTAAACCCAAGTTTATTAGAATCATTTGAAAATACTATTAAAAATATTTCTGGAACTAATACATTAGTTAAAGATGCATTAAATACTAATTTTAAAGTGATTGCTACTCAAAAAAATAGCGAGACCTACTTTGATATTGAAAAATTAGTCCAACTCGAAAACTATAAATCATACTTATATGAATGGTTAAAATCATTTGGTTTTTCTGACTGGCAATCGATATACGAATTGATTCACAGTCAATCTGGAAAACAAATCTTTTCAGAAAATTACCGTCTACTAAAAGATAGAAATCAACTTATACTTTCAGAAATAGGAATCAACAATAATGAGGAATCTTTTTCAATAAATGAAAACGAAAATTCTATAGTAAAACCAATAAATTTATCTATTTGTAACCAAAGTTACATTTCTGAACCTACTAAGTCATGTATTTTTGTCAATAAAGAAAAGTTAAAATTTCCACTAAAAATAAGAAAATGGCAAGAAGGTGATTATTTTTACCCTTCGGGAATGCAAGGGAAAAAGAAAGTAAGCAAATACTTCAAGGATGAGAAGTTTTCATTAATTGACAAAGAAAATACTTGGCTATTATGCTCAAACAACGAAGTGATTTGGATTATAAACCATCGTGCAGACCAACGATTTTTAGCAAATAATAACACACAACAAATATTAAAAATAGAATTACAGTAATGAAAAAACTATTCGCCTCAATTCTTCTAGTTTTATTAAGCTTTATAGGAAACGCTCAAATATTAGATCCAGTATCTTGGAAAACTTCGGTAGAAAAAAAGTCTGATACAGAATTTGTGTTGGTTTTAGATGCCACAATAGAACATGAATGGCATATGTTCTCACAGTTTACACCTGATGAAGCTTCTTTACCAACAGTTATTCAATATAAAAATGCTAAAGGAAATTATACTTTAGTTGGAAAAACAAAAGAGAGCCCTTACAAAAAAGTGTACAGTGATATTTTTGAAGTAGATGAATATTTGTTTGAAAATAAAGCACAATTTCGTCAAACTATAAAAATTACGAATCCAAAAGTAACTTCAGCAAAAGTATATATTGAATATCAAGTATGTAAAGAAGCATGTATTCAACAAGACAAAACGTTTGATATTAAATTACCAATTAGCAGTATAGAGGAATCTAAAGCTGAAAAATCTGTTGTTAAAGACACGCTAGTAAAAGATACTAGTGAGGTAATCGCTGTACCATTAATCACAGACGAAAATCGACCAGTAGGTCTTAAATCCGAAGAAATTAACCAAAAACTATATGGCCTAAATGTATCTGATGTAAAACAAATTCAATCAACCTCTGATACAAAAGAAAATGAAGTTATTACTGAAAAGAGTAGTCTTTGGAAAATTTTTGGTTTAGGATTCATAGGAGGATTACTAGCTTTATTAACACCTTGTGTCTTTCCAATGATTCCCTTAACAGTTAGTTTTTTTACAAAAAGTAGTGGGTCAAGTAAATCTGGAGGAATTGGTAAAGCATTATTATATGGAGCATTTATCTTAGCCGTATATTTATTATTAAGTGTACCATTCCATTTATTAGATAGTGTGAATCCTGACATTCTTAATGAAATTTCAACTAATGTTTGGTTAAATATTTTCTTTTTTGTGATTTTCATCTTTTTTGCATTTTCATTTTTTGGATATTATGAATTGACTCTACCTTCAAGCTGGATGAATAAAACTACACAAGGAGAAAACATAGGTGGCGTTTTAGGAATATTCTTCATGGCTTTGACATTAGCTCTTGTTTCTTTTTCATGTACTGGGCCAATTTTGGGTTCATTATTGGCTGGCTCATTAACTGCTGATGGAGGTGCATGGCAATTAACTGCAGGAATGGCTGGTTTTGGATTTGCTTTAGGTTTACCTTTTGCTTTATTTGCTATGTTTCCAAATATGATGAATTCCTTACCTAAGTCAGGTGGTTGGTTGAATACAACAAAAGTAATTCTAGGTTTTCTAGAATTGGCTCTTGCATTTAAATTTTTATCTAACGCAGATTTAGTAAAACATTGGGGGATTTTAAAAATTGAACCTTTCTTAATTTTATGGATTATTATTTTTACGGGATTGGCTCTATATTTATTAGGAAAAATAAAATTTCCACATGATTCACCAATACAAAAACTATCTACTTTCAGAATTATCTTTGGAGTTGTTACAGCACTTTTCGTTGGATACTTAACTTCAGGTTTTAGAGTAAATGAGGAAACAAAAACTTTTACCCCTTTAAGTTTGTTGAGTGGATTGGCACCACCTGTTGGCTATAGTATTTTCTACCCTAATGATTGTCCAAATAATTTAAATTGTTTTAAGGATTTAAAATCAGGATTAGCATATGCAAAGGAAAAAAACAAACCAGTATTGATTGATTTTTCAGGTTATGCATGTGTAAATTGTCGTAAAATGGAGGAACATGTTTGGTCAAAACCTGAAATTGATAAAATATTAAGAAATGATGTTGTTTTAATTTCTCTTTATGTTGATGATAAAAAACAATTATCGGAAGAAGAACAATTAGAAGTAATAAAATCAGATGGAGGAACAAGAATTCTTGAAAATTACGGCCACAAATGGGCACATTTTCAAACTGAATTTTTTAAATCAAACTCCCAACCTTTTTATGTGCTATTTAATCCTAAAACAAGTGAAGTTTTAAATACTCCAGTAGCTTATATGCCAGAAGCTTCAGAATATAAAACTTGGTTAGAAAACGGAATTAAAAACTTTAAATAAATTAAAAAGCCCTCTAAACGAGGGCTTTTTTTATTGATTATATTTTTCTTTATACTTTTTATACAATTCTGTTTGATGCGATTCTAAAACTATATCACGTCCTTGAATAAAAGCTTTTGAAATTTGATTTGTTCTCATATCTAAGGCATCACCAAATGATATAAAAAGTGTTGCATCCTTTCCTACTTCTAGTGAACCTACTTGCTTATCTATTCCTAAAATTTTAGCTGTATTTAATGTTATTGTTTTTAGAGCGTCTTCTTTTGTTAGCCCATACGCTACTGTAGTACCTGCTTGAAATGGTAAATTACGAACATTCATTCGCTCCATATCACCACTATTTTCTAATCCAACTAAAATACCTAAATCAGTTAATGATTTTGCTAATTTAAAAGGCTGATCAATATCATCTTGATCTAGTCTAGGCAATTCGTGGACTCTTCCTATTAAGACTCCTATTTGATTAGCCTTTAATAAATCTACCACTTTAACTGCTTGATACCCTCCAATTACGACCATTCTTTTTACTCCATTCTCTTTGCCTATACGAATTGCATCTATTAATTGTTTTTCTTCATTAGCATTAATATACAAAATTTGGCTCCCATCAAACAATCCTTTCATCGATTCATAAATCAAATTTTTAACAGATGATGGCTCTGCCAAGTAAACCCTTGACTTTCCAAAAAACGAGTTAATTTCATCAACTTGTTTCGTATAATCTTTATTACTTTCTATAGTTCCTGGTTCTGCCCACCATCCAGAACGTTTAAAAGTAGTAGGGAAATTTAAATGTATACCATCGTTTTCTTTAATTATTGCATCCTCCCATGTCCAAGCATCGAAATGAACAATAGATGATGTTCCAGTTATTCTACCTCCTCTAGGGGTAATTTGTGCTAATAAAACGCCATTTAAACGTGCAGTTTCAATTATTCTAGACTCTGAATTATAAGCTATAAGACTTCTTACGTTAGGAGTCATTCCTCCTATTTCTCTTTCGTCATCAGAAGCTTTTACAGCATCAATCTCAACCAAACCTATTGTTGAATTAGGAGCTATAAATCCCGGATAAACATGTTTTCCTTTGGCATCAATAACATTTTCATAGGCTGACATATCTAAACGAATAGTAGTTGCATCTGCAACTATTGTTAATTTTCCTTCTTTAAAACCTATTACAGAATTTTCAATAACCTCTCCATTTCCTAAATGTGCAGTAGCATTTAGTATTAATGTTGGTTTAGCTTGCTTTGATGCAGGTATTTGTTGCGCTTTCATACTCACACAAGAGAGTATTATAAAAGCTAATTTTATATATTTTTTCATAAACTATTCTTCTAAAGTGTCACAATGATAATGTACTTTTTCCTTTTTTGAGGCTGGTTGTGTAGCCATACCTTGGTTTTTTTCTTGTAGCAATTGTGTAATTATTTCAGCTCTTTCTTTTGCAATTTCATCACGTTTAAGAACATCTAAATCTTTGTCAAAATAAACAACTCCTTCAATTAACGTTTTCTCTGCTTTGGCATAAATAGATAATGGATTATCACTCCACAAAACAACATCTGCATCTTTTCCTACTTTGATACTCCCCACTTTATCATCTAAATGTAATAGTTTAGCTGGATTCAATGTTACCATTTTCCAAGCTTCTTCTTCTGAAACTCCACCATATTTTACAGTTTTAGCTGCTTCTTGATTTAAACGTCGAGACATCTCAGCATCATCAGAATTTATTGCAACAATTAAACCTTGTTTATGCATTAAAGCTGCATTATAAGGTATAGCATCATTTACTTCAAATTTGTATGCCCACCAATCTGAAAAAGTTGAAGCTCCAACTCCATGTTTTTTCATTTCATCAGCTACTTTATAACCCTCAAGAATGTGTGTAAATGTATTTACATTAAAGTTGAATTTTTCTGCCACTCTCATCAATCCTAAAATTTCTGATTGCACATATGAATGACAAGAGATAAATCTTTTTTTATTAATAATTTCAGCTAATGTTTGTAATTCTAAATCTACTCTTGGCTTTTTTAAATTACCCATTTTTCCTTGAGAGTTATACTCTTTCCATAATCTATCATACTCTTGTGCTCTGGTAAAATAGTCTATAAAAACTTGTTCAACTCCCATTCGAGACTGAGGAAATCTTGTTGGATTTTGAATTCCCCAATTCGATTGCTTTACATTTTCCCCTAATGCAAACTTGATAAACTTGGGAGAATTTTGAAAAATCATCTCTTCTGGAGCTAATCCCCATTTCCATCTAACAATTGCAGATCGGCCGCCAATAGGGTTTGCCGAACCATGCAATAATTGAGAAGTTGTAACTCCACCAGCTAAATTTCTGTATATATTAATATCATCAGAATTTACTACATCCTCGATAGTTACTTCTGCAGAAGAATTATGTCCGCTTTCATTTACTCCTCTTGAAATAGCAATATGGGAATGTTCATCAATTATACCACTTGTTAAATGCTTCCCTTTGCCATCAACAACAAGAGCTAATGGATCGGCTAAATTTTTACCAACTGAAGCTATTTTACCATTTTTTATTAAAACATCAGTCTCAGTAAGAACACCTTCTTTTTCATTTGTCCAAACAGTTACATTCTTAAATAAAATAGTCTTTTGATTTGGTTTTTGAACATTACCATATGGCAAATTAGGGTATGTCACCGGAAAAACTTTATTTATTTCACTTTTCTTTTCTTCTTCCTTTTTAGTTTCTGCTGAAACTGGAACTTTTTTTGCTGACCAAAGAGTTTCAATTCCATTAGCTAAAACGGCTTTACCAGAAATTATATTTGTATCAGAAACAAAGGCTGTTAAACGATGAAACTCTGTTTTTGTAGTATCTGCTGTCTTTAAAAGCAAATTCAACCAATTGTTTGCCAATGTTAATTTAGAATTAACCTTTTTATCATTTGCTAATTTCACATCTGCTTTTAGTGAATTTATCTCTCCATCTATTTTCAGCTTATAATTATCATTCCCAATAGTTAACAGGTATTCAGCTCTTATGTCTTTTAGGTTCATATCATTGATAATAAACTTATTTCCTTGAACCCAATTTTCATAAATTATCGTTTTAGAATCAAAAATATCCCCAGAAGTAATTAAGAAATTTCCAATGTTTCCTTTTTTGAGACTGCCTATTTCATCAGACTTACCTAATAATGAAGCTGGAATGGTAGTCAAAGATTCTAAAGCTTTGGTTTTGTCAAAACCATATTTTATTGCTTTTAAAAGATTTGTCCTAAAGTCATCAAGCTTTTTTAACTTATCAGTTGTAAGAGCGAAAATTATTCCGTTTTCTGACAAAGATTTAGGGTTTGTAGGCGCTTGATTCCAAAAACGTAAATCTGCTAACTCCATTTGATTTGCTTGGTAAGGATCAGAAACATCATAACCATCAGGGAAGTTAATAGGAATAATAAATTTTGCATTAGTTTTTTTAATTTCGTCTATACGCTCAAACTCATTTCCTGATCCTTTTAAAATATAATTTATTCCAAATTCTTTTCCTAATTTAGCAACTCTTAAGCTATTTAATTTATCTTCTGAAGCGAAAATTTGTACAATTTTTTCATTTTTGATCAATGCTTCTAACGAAGCATCTCTATAATCTGAATTACCTTCTTTATACCATTTTGCATCATGATACATCTGCTTCAATAATGCCAACATCCCCATTAATGATGATGGATAAGCTTGATTTGAAAACTGACTTTTAGTAAATGCAAAATGATTAGTTGTTACTGTTGACAAAAACTTATTAGTCTCTTTATCATTATTTAATAATACCAATGCACCTGTTCCTCTGGCAATTCCATCAGGTACATGAGTTCCCACAACTCCAAAACCAGCTTTTAAAAATTCTTCGGCTTTAATTTGATCAAATTTAAAACTATCACTAGCATTCACTTCAGTTTTAATGTGCTCATTCCAATAATATCCTTTCCTTTTTGTATCATATAAAGGATTATTATTCCCTTCACTTCTAGAAGTTTTAGGCACTTCTATACCAAAATTTGTATACATATCAATAAATGAAGGGTAAATGTACTTTCCCTCTAAATTTATCTGCATTGCATTTTTAGGAACTAAAACTGAAGTACCAACAGCGATGACTTTCCCATCTTTTATTAGCAATGTTCCTCTTTCAATTACCTCTGAAGGAGAAACATGTATTTTTGCGTTTGTGAAAGCTATAAAAACGGAGGATTTACTTTTTGTACTCTCATTATTAGGAAAGTACTCTTGGGCATTAATATTGGATGTTAAAAAAACACTCCAAAATAATAGTAAAAAGATTCTTTTCATTTTGTTTTTGGTTGATTAGTCGTCTAAAAATACTTATATTATTTTATCAAAATATAGCAATCCTATTCTCTTTAACATTTTTTTATGAAAAATAGTAAATAATTTTTTGTAAAATTTTATTTACTATTTTTACCCAATAATAGCCATTAAAATATTACAAGCCATGTTAGTGAAAGTCTTTGGGAGCGCCATTTTTGGTGTAGATGCCACAATTATTACTGTTGAAGTCAATGTCGAAAAAGGTATAGGTTATCACTTAGTTGGACTTCCAGATAATACCATAAAGGAGAGCAATTACCGCATTGCTGCCGCTCTTAAAAACAACAACTACAATTTCCCTGGTAAAAAAATTACTGTAAACATGGCTCCTGCCGATTTACGCAAAGAGGGTTCTGCATATGACTTAACCATTGCTATAGGTATTTTAGCCGCATCAGGTCAAATAAAATCTGAAGAAGTAGACAAGTACATTATCATGGGAGAACTATCTCTTGATGGAGGTCTACAACCTATAAAAGGAGCTTTATCTATAGCGATTAAAGCCAAAGAAGAAGGTTTCAAAGGATTTTTCTTGCCAGAGCAAAATGTAAAAGAAGCTGCCATAGTAAGCGGAATAGATGTCTATGGTGTTGAAAACATATCTCAAGTAATTGATTTTTTTGAAGAAAAAGGGACATTACAACCCACTACAATAAACACAAGGGAGGAATTTTATAAGAATTTAGATTTTCCTGAATTTGATTTTGCAGAAGTACGAGGACAAGAATCTATAAAGCGTTGTATGGAAATTGCTGCGGCTGGAGGACATAATATTATTTTAATTGGCCCACCAGGTGCTGGAAAAACAATGTTAGCAAAACGATTGCCTAGCATCTTGCCTCCCATGACACTCAGAGAAGCATTAGAAACCACAAAAATTCATAGTGTTGCAGGAAAAGTAAAAGATACTGGATTAATGAATCAGCGGCCATTTAGAAGTCCGCATCATTCTGCGTCCAGTGTTTCACTAGTGGGTGGTGGGAGTTATCCTCAACCAGGTGAAATTTCATTAGCACACAATGGTGTACTTTTTCTAGATGAATTACCAGAATTTAAAAGAGAAGTACTAGAAGTAATGAGACAACCTCTAGAAGATCGAGAAGTAACTATTTCGAGAGCTAAATTCACCATTACCTACCCTTCCTCTTTTATGTTGGTCGCAAGTATGAATCCAAGTCCTGGAGGCTATTTTAATGACCCAAATGCTCCTGTAAGCTCCTCTCCTAACGAAATGCAACGCTATTTGAGTAAAATTTCAGGACCATTATTAGATAGAATTGATATTCATATTGAAGTTACTCCTGTCCCATTCGAAAAACTCTCAGATACAAGGAATGGTGAAAGTAGTGTAGAAATAAGAAAACGCGTAACACAAGCTCGAGAAATACAGTCACAACGTTTTGCTATGTCTGAAGCTATCCATTACAATGCGCAAATGACTACAAAACAAATTAGAGAATATTGCAAACTAGACGATACTTCGTTACAACTTTTAAAAACAGCTATGGAACGTTTAAATCTATCTGCAAGGGCCTATGATAGAATCCTTAAAGTCTCTAGAACCATTGCCGATTTAGAAGCATCGGATACAGTAAATTCAAACCATATTGCCGAAGCAATACAGTATAGAAGTTTAGACAGAGAGGGCTGGTTGGGATAATTAGTAATATCTATAATATCTAGCTCCAACAAGGTTAGGATTAGAATTTTCAATAGACTCTAATCCAAATTCATTTTTAGGCGATAACACAGATTCCTTCTTTGCTTTTTTATGCAGACTGATATATGTTTCGAAATCAATCTCTTTTGCGTTATCTATTGTTTCGAAAAGATTTAGGTTTGTAAAGACTTGTTTCCAAGATTGTTCTACATGCCCTTCAAAAACTTTTGCTTTAGAACCACTTCCATAAGCAATAAAACCAAAGGTTTTATCAGTAATTTCATTGTTTTGTTTAAAATGATAACTTAATGTAGAAAGTAAACCTAAAAAGATGGATCCTGTATACATATTACCAATTTTTGAAGATGCGATTTCGGCAGGATATAAAGCTTTTTGAACAAAATTAGTATACTCCTCACTCTTAGATAAAGATTTTATAAAATCCTTAGTATTGACTTCTTCAACCGTTTTTGTTTCATTGGCATAAATTGAAACAAAAGTTCTCCTTCCTTGAAAACAATAAGGCAAATGCATTATAATGTTCTCCCATTTTTTAAAAACCGCGTCGTTTCTATTTGACACTTTTTTATAATGAGCATAAGCTTCTGTTATTCTACTGATGTAACATTCGTTAGAATATTGACCATCAAAAACAGGTTGCTCTTTATAAATAGATAGTTCATTTTCTTCTACATTCAATAAAGAAAAATCGACACCAGCTTCTTCTTTTGAAAAATATCTTCTGGGTTTAAAAAAATCAAAAACTCCTTGAGATGAAACTCCAACTTCTTTAGTAAATGAAATAAGTCTAGGATTGGCAGCAATTAGAATTGCAATAGCACCTGCGCCTTGTGTATATTCGCCAGAAGAATTAAGATCATACTTTGCATTATCTGTAGCAATTACAATTGCTTTTTTGTCAGGATTTAATCTAACAAAATCCAAACAAATTTGAAGTGCATCGATCGCTCCAATACAAGCAAAAGTCATATCTAAAGTATCACAATTTTTAAAAGTATTTTCTCCTAATTTTTGTTCCAATAATTGCGTAACATATGAAGCAACTGGTTTTGAAGAATCTACTCCACTCTCTGTGCCCACATAAATTCTATCAATTTCGGCAGGTGAAATAGTATTATCCTCTATTAATTTTAAAGTAGCATTTGCCGCAAAAGTTACAACATCTTGATGGACATCAGGAAAACTCATTTTCTCTAGTCCTAAGCCAAGATTTAATTTTTCAAATTCAATATTTCTGTTTTCTGCTAGTGTTCTTATTGGCAAATATATTTTTGGCAAATCAAAAGCGATTGCATCTATTCCTACTTTCATGAAAAGTTTAGTTAAAATGGTTTGTAAAAATATCGATAAAATTGAAAAAATTTAGAATAGGATTAATTTTTATTTGCAGCAATATTTTTGATCATTCCTTCAAAAATAAAAAAATGAAAAGGCAACATACTGTACCAGTATAGCCTTCCAAAAATACCTCGAGGACGAAATGTTGCTATTTGGTGTAAAACATTTTCTTCATCAATTTTAAATTCGAGCCAAGCTTCACCTGGCACTTTCATTTCTGCAAAGAGAAGTAATCTTTTTTTTTCTTTGTCTGCCATTAAAACCCTCCAAAAGTCAAGTGAATCACCATCATCTAAATGTGTTGGACTAGTACGTCCTCTTCGCAAACCAACTCCTCCAAAAAGCTTGTCAATAAAACCTCTTATTTCCCACATCCAAGTACCATAATACCACCCTTTTTCACCTCCTATTGACCAAATATTTTCTAAGGCAATTGAATCATTGTTCAATTGTACTTTTTTATAATCTTTCAAACATCCATATTTTGGCACCTCAATATAGTTTTTCAAATGGGCTTTAAAATTACTACTGGACAAACTGTCTTTCCAACTGGATAATACTAGATTTTGCTCAATTTTTTTAAAAGCTAGTTTAATTGCATCTGTATAAGATATGGGTTTAATATTTAAGATTCTTTGTAATTGATTGTCTTTACAAATCACTTCAACTTTCATACTATCAACTAAGTTTTGTGCCAATTTATAAGAAGTAGAAGTCACAAAATACAACCAATACGAAGATAATTTAGGTGTCATAAATGGAACCGTAATCATAACTATTTTAAACCCTCTTACTTTTGCATAAAGCTGCATCATTTGTTTATACGTTAACACATTAGGTCCACCAATATCAAATGATTTGTTGTAGCATTCTTTTTTATTAACAACACCTATCAAATACTTTATAACATCACGAATAGCAATAGGTTGTGATTTAGTTAAAACCCATTTTGGGGTAATCATTACAGGTAATTTTTCACATAAATCTCTAATAATTTCAAAAGAGGAACTGCCTGAGCCAACAATTATACCTGCACGCAAAACAGTCAAATTAAAGTTTCCTTTGTATAAAATATTTTCAACATTACTTCTAGAGTGCATGTGTTTGGAAAGATTAGGATCATTAACAATTCCGCTCAGATAAATGACTTGTTTTACATTCATCTTATCCATGTAGAGATTAAAGTGAGTTGCAGAATTGGCTTCCATTTCAACAAAATTTTGCGTTGAATTAGCCATAGAGTGGATTAAATAATAAGCCACATCAATTTCTTGTGGAAGATTATCAAAATTAGGCTCTTCAATAAAATCAACTTCCCAAATAACAACTTTATTTAGCGTTTCTGCTTCTAAACCAAGACGAGATTTATCACGAACACAACAAATCACTTCATGACCACTAGCTAATAACTCAGGTAAAAGCCTTCTACCCACATATCCATTCGCACCTGTTAATAAAACTCTCATCTTACATTATTTGTGGTTATCCATTTTTTTCGATACTCACCATTTTTATCGTATTCTGAGGCTTGCTTTTCTGTATCAAAATATCGTGAAGATCTAGGATCATTACCAACCCCTGCAAGATATGCCCAATTTCCCCAATTATTTGACACATCATAATCTATCAATTCTTGCTCAAAGTATGATGCCCCATAGCGCCAATCGACTTTCAAATCATTAATTAAATAACTCGCTACAACTTGACGCCCTCTGTTACTCATAAAACCTGTAGCTTTGAGTTCTTGCATATTAGCATCAACAAAATCATTTCCGGTTTCTCCTTTTATCCAAGAGTCTAATTTATCAAGATTTGTATTTTTTTGGTGTTTAACAGTTTTAGATAATCCATTCAAGAGAAACAGTTTATCATTGTGCTTTTTAAACATAAACCTGAAAAAATCTCGCCATAATAGCTCAAATATTAACCAATATGTTGATTCGTTTTCTCCAAATTCTGCTTCAAAATCTTTAATCTTAGCATAAATATAGCGAGGAGAAATAGAACCCATAGCTAGCCACGGCGAGAGTTTTGTAGAATAATCACTACCCAATAAACCGTTACGTGTTTGCTTGTAGTTTAAAATTAGTTTTTTATCAAACAAATAATAATTTAGCCTTTTAATAGCATTTGCCTCCCCTCCTTCAAAGTTTAAAACACTTCTGTCATCAAATTCTAACGTATTAACATCTATTAAATGAGAGAGAAGAGGCAAATTAAATTCGGGCAAAAAAGGTGATTTTATTTCATTAGGAACATTATAAATTGGTCTAACAGTCGATTCTTTCTCTACCTTCTTTCTAAAATCAGTAAAAACATCTGGTATATCTTTAATAGAAAAAGGTAAATCTTCAGGATGATATAATGTACTGGTACTAAAAATAGAAACGTCACAATTAATTTTGGAGACTTCTTTTTGAACTTTCTCTAGCGTATTTTTTTCAATGTAGGCTACTTCTTTTTTTGTGTAGATTTTTGTTGCTCCATATTTCAAAACAATTTTAGGAATTTCAATTTCAGGTTTGCCTTTGAGTATTATTAAACCTGAGCCTCTTTTTTTTAATTCATTATTTAAATCTTGCAAGGATTCTAATAAAAATTTAGTTCTGAATTTACCTGTTCTCTTAAACCCAAAAGGTCCTTGATCAAAATCATTTACATCAAGACAATAAACTGGAATTATCTCTTTATTATTCTGTATGGCTTTAAACAATACTTCATTGTCGTTTAAGCGTAAATCTGTTTTAAACCAAACTATAACTCGTTGCATTTTTTAACCTTTTAAGTTTCCCATTCCACCATCTACCGAAAATATTTGACCAGTAACCCAACTTGATTTTTCACTTAATAAAAAAGAAATCATATTTGCAATATCTTCTGGCTGTCCTATTTTTTGCATTGGATTACGTTTCTGCATCGCTTCAATTTTTTCATCGTTTGTTAAAAATTTTGCACTTAGTGGCGTATCAACCAATGATGGAGCGATAGCATTTACTCGTATTGTTGGTGCAAATTCTGAAGCTAGTGATCTTGTTAAGCCTTCTATTGCGCCTTTTGCCATAGCTATTGAAGAATGAAATGGCATCCCAATTCCAACAGCAACTGAGCTTATTAAGACAATAGATGCATTAGATGATTGCTTTAAATTGGGTAAGTATTTTTGAATTACATTTACTGCTCCAAGCGCATTAATTCTGAAATCATTAATGAACTCTTCATCCTTATACCTATGAAAAGGTTTTAAATTTATAGTTCCAGGATAGTAAACAATGCCATCTAATGATACTTCTAGTTGAGGTAAGTTTTCTACAGAATAATCTATCACTGAAAAAGATGAATCATAATCACTAATTTCTCCTTTAGTACTCAGTCCAATAACATCATAAAACTCATTTTGTAATATAGTTTTAGCTGAGATTGCTATTGCGCTTGATGCTCCTGCAAATAAAACTGTTTTTCTCATCGTTATGCTATTTTTTATTTGATACTATTTTTAAAGTAATTTCATGAAATAGTCATCATACTCTAAGTTGCAAAAATTTTGTTTAATTTTTATTACATAAAGTTAAACAAAAATAAATTTACAAAACAGATTAAGCTCAAATTTTTGCAAAAAAAAAGCCAACATTACGTTGGCTCTATTTAGATATAAATTTTATTTTAATTTAGTTCTGCGAATGTATCTCCTTGACGGATATCACCCGTTTTGAATCCTCTCATAAACCAATACTTTCTTTGCTCTGAAGTACCATGAGTAAATGATTCGGGTACAACATGTCCTTGCATTCTTTCCTGAATTGCATCATCACCTACAGCTTGTGCTGCACTTAATGCTTCATCAATATCATCAGCATCAAGGTTTTCTTGGTTATATTTAGCCCAAACTCCTGCATAAAAATCAGCCTGTAGTTCTAAAGCTACTGAAAGTTTGTTTGCTTCAACTTGATTCATTCTTGATTGTAACTGACGAACTTTATTTGAAGTTCCTAATACCGTTTGAATATGATGACCTACTTCATGAGCAATTACATATGCAATTGCAAAATCACCGCCTTTTGCTCCAAAACGAGTTTGTAATTCGTTAAAAAAAGCTAAATCCATATATACTTTTTCATCTCCTGGACAATAAAAAGGTCCAGACGCAGCTGAAGCACTTCCACATGCTGTTTCTACTGCATCAGTAAACATTACCATTTTAGGAAAACGATACTTCATATTGTTTTCTTGAAATATTTTTTGCCAAGTATCTTCATTATCCGCAAACATTGTTGAAACGAATTCACCAACTACTTTCTCTTCTTTAGTCAATTCTCTTTGTTCAGTTTGAGTTGTAGTTTGTCCTTGATTCATTTGCTCTAACATAGGGGCTAATGTTTGACCAGTTTCACCCCCAAACAAATTAAGTAATAGAATAATAATTCCTAGAGCACCACCTCCAGCAACAACTTTACCTCCTGTTGACATTCCTCTCCTATCTTCTACGTTTTCACTTTGACGTCTACCTTGCCATTTCATAATTTTAAAAAGTTTAGTTTATAGTTTATTTTTTTGCAACCATTTGAACAACATGCTCTCAAAAACATCCTTATCAATTGGTTTAGATATATAATCGTTCATACCAGACTCTATACATTTCTCTTTTTCGCCTTTAATTGTTCCTGCAGTTAGAGCAATAATAGGTACATTAGGATTAAATTTCCTAATATCAATGGCAGCTTCATAACCATTCATCACTGGCATTTGAATATCTAAAAGTACTAAATCAGGATTTACTTCACTACATTTTTCAACACCAATTTTTCCATTGCTTGCTTCGTAAATAATTGCCTCTGGAATAATTTTCTTAATCATAGTTCGTGCCAAAAGCATATTGATTTTATTATCCTCGACAACTAATATTTTTTTAGACACGCTAAAAATTGATTTCTTATGATATAAACTAATGTCTTCATAACTCACTTCTATTTCTTTTACATCAAAATCATATTCTGTCTCTAATACCTCTGGATAGTATTTTGTATTTAACTCAAAATAAAAAGTACTTCCTTTATTTAATTCACTCTCTAAATTTAATTCACTGTTCATTAATTTCAGAATTTTATTCGAAATTGCTAATCCTAATCCAGTTCCACCGTACTTTCTGGTTGTCGAATTATCTTCCTGCGAAAATGGCTCGAATATTTTTTCCTGATTTGCTTTTTTAATACCTATTCCACTATCTATTACAACAAACTTGAGTGTTACATCTTTATCATTTTTACGAACAACATCAATTTGGAATTGAACCTTTCCTTTATTTGTAAACTTAACAGCATTAGACAATAAATTCAATAAAACTTGCTTTACTCTTAGTGAATCTATCAAAATGTATTTTGGTACATCTTTATCTATATTTAAAGAAAGTGCAATGTTTTTTTGTTCGGAATCAAATCTAATTATATCTATAATTTGATGGCAAAGCTCATGCAGGTTGGTTTTTTTGAATTCTAGTTCTAATTTACCAGTTTCAATTTTAGAAAAATCAAGTATATCATTAACTACTTCTAACAAAATGTCTGCAGAATGGTTTACTGTTGCTAAATATTCCTGCTGAGCACTATCCAGCTCAGTCTCTTTTAATATACTTGAAAACCCAATTATTGCATTTAAAGGAGTTCTAATTTCATGGCTCATATTTGCTAAGAATTCAGATTTTGCCTTATTAGATGCTTCAGCATATTCACGAGCTTTGATTTCTGTTTCGATTTCTTTTTTGGCAGTAATATCGAATAAAATTCCTTCAATGAAAGCTATTTTACCATCTTTTAAAATAACATCTCCAAATTCCTCAACCCATATATAATCACCATTACTTTTTCTTAACCTATAAACTACATGGAAAGGGATATGATTTTTGATACAATCGTTAGTGTAGTCTTTTAAATTTTCTCTATCATCAGGATGAACAAAATCAATCAGAGAGGCTTTTTTGTTTAAAAACACAGATTTTTTATATCCAGTAAGTACTTCAATTTGATCATTTAGAAAAACTTTTGTCCATTTTTCATCATATTCAGAAAGGTAAACTGTTCCAGGTATACTATTGGTTAATAACTTAAATCGTTGCTCACTTTCCTGAAGTAATTCTTCATTTTGGACTCTTTCTATAGTTGTAGATATATTGTTAGCTAAAATTTGGAGTACACCAATTTCATCATCAGACCATTTTCTGCCATTTGTGCAATCATCAAAACCAATAGATCCGTAAAATTGATTTTTTACAAAAATTGGAAAAATTAAAATAGTCAAAATACCCTGATCTTGCCAACGTTTTTTTATCTCAGGATTTTTAACTTCACTAACTATAGCATTGTACACTTTATTTTGAGCTAAAAATTCTAAAAATTCTTGACAACTTTCATAAGGCATATTTTGCAATATAGGATTATGAAATTGAACAGAAATATCAGTGTTTACCCACTCATTTTTTTGACTTAAAGTTTTAGCAACTGCATTGTTTTGAAAATAATAAACCCTATCTACTTTTGAAGCATTACCAATAATTGGGAATATGTCATCAAAAATTGTAGCTAGGTCTTTTCCTTTTAATAGCTTTTCTGTAGAAACAGCAATTGCTGATAAAATCTCGGTTTTAATTTTTAATTTACCTTCTGTTTCTAAACGTTTCTGTGACTCAATTGCAATTGCTATAACATCTGATACTGAACGCGCAAAATTAATATCATCATTATCCCAATTTCTATATTCTTTAGTTATTTCAAGACATAAAATGGCCTCAATTTCTCCATTAAAAATAATTGGTACATCTAACATTGATTTTATACCATTATCAGGCAAATAATCTTTTACAAACTCCTTTACACTTTGAGTATTATAAACATCTGATGCTATTATAATATTGTCATTTTCAAGAGCTTTAAAATAATTAGGGCATTCTGAAAGGTTAGTAACAAAATTACCAGTATAATTATCTTCATTTAACGTATACAGCACTAAGCATTCTAATTCAGACTTTTTATAATTCCAATAACTAATCCTATCAATATTAGCCCCTCTTGCCGCAGATTTTAAAATTTCTTTCAAAATATCTACAAAACTAGTTTCCTCTGGATAAATCTTTGTTACAAGCTTATTAATTGTTTTATTGAACAATTCATTCTTTTCTTGTCTGTACTTTTGTTCTTTTTCAATATTCTTCAATATTGTAATATCACGTGCAATGGCTGCATAACCTATAACTTTACCATCTGTATTACGAGATAAAGATACTTTTTGTGAAACCCACAATTTCTCTCCCGTCTTTTTAACAACAGGAAACTCTAAAAAAGGTATATCATCAACATCTAATGAGTTAGTTTTATAAAACAATTCTACTTTTGCGGCATAATCGGGATGAATAAATGAAGTAAAATGTTTTCCTATGTAATCTTCTCGAGAGAAACCTAATAATTTTTCTGTGAACTTATTTATAAACGTAAAATATCCTCTAATATCCGTTTCATAAATCATGTCAGAAGCTGATTCGATGAGCTTTTTATATTGATTTTGAACCTCCACTTGCTCAGTAACATCTTGTCCAATACCTACATATAAATCATCTGAATATTTAGAATCTTTCCATTGAATAAATTTATAACTGCCGTCTTTACATTTTAGTTTTCTTATGTAAAGTGTTTCACTTATTTTATAATTAACAGTTGAAAATTCAGCATCTTCTGTCAATGTCCAATAATTCATTCCCTTAACTTCATCAACATTATAACCTAATATTTGTTGAATTGTTTCACTACAATAGACAACTTCCCCTTTTTTATTAACTGCCAATACCAATGAAGTTCCCTTATTAACAATGTTATCTGCAAATAAGAACTTATCCTTTGCATTTAAATTAACAATATATCTAACTTGATTAAGAATAGCGATAATAAAACAACTATATAAGAATGCAACCATTACTTCTCTTGTTATAGCGTTTGAAGTATAAAGTGCTATTATTATACCAAATACCATAAAAACATATAGCCAATAGTATCGTATTGATCTAAAAACACTATAGGATAAGAAAAATGCGACTAAAAAATCAAGAAAAGAAGCTATGTGATTAGGAAATAATATCATTTTCCTAACTGTTTCAACAGCATAAATTAAAAGGAATATTGCAAATAAGTTTCTTAAATTATTTTGTACAATTTTAAAATTTTTACTTAACAAGTATACTCCAATGAGAATGATACCAACAAATATGTTAAATTGTAACGACTCTACCGCCCTTACATTTGTAATTTCTATTATAAAGTCAATGAGTGGGATTAAAATACCTAAAAAAAGAAAATATAGACCAAATTGTTCATTTGAAGAATCAGCTTCAGCATAATTTTTGACAAAATCTTTATTATACTTAGCAGTCTTGCTAAAAATTAAAGAAATAACTAAATAAATAATAGTAATTCCTCCTAAAATAAACCACCAACTCAAATAAAAAGGTTTATCAACTCTAAAAGAATAGCTGGCCACTGGACTAATAGGACGCCCAATATTGTCTACAACTCTAACCTTGAAAACATATTTACCAAAACTTAGGTTAGAATAGTTAATTGATCTTTGAGGTGTAGGTTTTGACCATTGGGCTTTTTCTAATCCTTCAAGTTTATAGGAATATAAAGCATTTTTCGAAACATTATTATTGATAGTTAAATAACTAAAAGTCAAATTATTCTCATCAACTTTGAATACATGATTTGCTTGAGGTAAATTGTCCCAATGATTTTTTAAGTTTTCCCATCTTTTTGATTCATTAAAAAGAGTTAAGCCTGTAATTCTAACTTTAATGTTTTCTTTATAATTAGTTTTATAACTTCCTAAACATTGATACAATCCTTTTACAGTTGCTAGATAAATATCTCCATATTCATCTTTATACTGAGCTCTCATATTTGTCTCTAATCCAGTAAATCCGTTTTTAGAATTGTAATTATTGATATTTATAATTTTGCCCTCTTCATTCACTTTTACTTTAGCCAATCCAAAATTTGTTCCTATTAAAAGATCTCCTTCATTATTTGCTATTAGAGTATATATTAAAGTTGAAACTAAACCATTCTTTTCGGTGTAAAACCTTTTTCTAAATTTTTCGTCAACTAAAATCAATTTTTTATTACCCGAGAACCAAAAATTACCATAACTATCTTTAGTTCCAACTGATATAACTTCTGAAACAATTCTTCTAGATAAATAAAACTTACCTTTATTTTTTTTAAGAATAAACAAGCCATCACTTGTACCTACATACCAACTTTGATTGCTTAATTCTATAATTACAGAAACATAATCGCTAAAATTTCTTTTACCTTTAATTCTGTTTAAAAACTTGAAATTTTTATCTAATACAAATAGGCCATAACCAAAAGTCCCTATAAAATATTGCCCATCTTTATTTTGAAATAATGATGTAACTTTTAAATTTTCGTTGTCAGCATATTTTCTTATATCAACTTTTTTTATTCTACCTTTTTCTAGAATAGAAAGCCCCTGACTACAACCAAAAACAATGTTTTTATTGTTATCAATAATCCCAACGTTCGAATTTTCTATTGGAAGTTTTCTTAAAAGTCTAATGTCGTCAGAACTATTAAAAAGTACCTCATTAACTGAATTATTATCCTCACTAAAATATAATTTATCATCACTCTTTAAAACACAAAAAGCTGTTGGCGAGTTCAACGATTCAACATTAGCAAAACTTATGAACTGCTGAGGTAATGTGATAAAAAGACCAGTTGCACTAGTAGCTATATATAAGTTTTTAGTATTGTCTTGAAAAAAGGAATTAACATAATCTCCGTTAAACCCATTAGATTTATCAAAGAAAACATTAAAACTTCCATGACTTAAGCAAACACCTTTCGTGTCGTAACTGCTGAGCCATTTACTTCCTCTTTTAGTAACATAAATATTTTTGAGTGAGAAAAGTTTTCCAGAATCATCTTTTATAATTTCTGGATTTGATAGTTTTCCATTTTCATAAGTAAAAAGTTCTGCTTTGTCTGTACCAATGAATACCTTTCCTTTTTCACTTTTACTAACAGTTGTTCTACCATTAATTATTTTTGAAAAAAAAGGAGATATATTTCCATTTTTAAAGTTTAAAACCCCATCATTAGTAGCTAATAATATACTGCTGTCAATCAACTCTATAGCTGCATTAATTTGATTTATTGGTTTATCAAATTTTAATAGAAGTTTTAAATCATAATTTGCTGAAATCTGAAAAATTTCATTTGAAGTAATTGCAACAACTCCTTGTTTTGTTTTTAAAGTTTTAAAAACAAGATTTGTAGTTATTTCGTTTTTGTTGTTTTTAAAATTAAATTCTTTAAAAAAACTCAAACCGTCATAAACATAAATACCACTATAGCGAGTAGAAATTATTAGATTTCCATTTTGATCTTCAATTATATCAGTAATAAACTCGCCAGGCAAGCCTTTACTTTGATCAAAAATTTCATAACTAATTCCATCGTATTTAACTAATCCTCCTCCTTCAGTACCAATCCACAAATAATCTCTGCTGTCTTGAAAAACAACATTTATATTAGCTGATGGCAAACCATCTTCTTGATCAATACGCCTAAAATCATATATCTGACCCGATACATGAATAGTAATAAAATACAGTAATATAAAGTAAAAGTACTTTTTAAGCATCTACGTATTTTTGATAGAATAATTACAGCCAATGCTTAAAGTTATATAGAAATTTGCTAAAAAACTATACTTTTAAAAAAATAATCATTTCTTACTCTTTTCTTCTATCCATTTTGACATAAATTTTGTCGAAGCAAATTGATTTTGAATTAAAAGATTGCCAATAAAATTATTTTTTCGATGCTCTATTAAACTATCATTAATTGAATAAATTTTATTCTCAAAATTAGATACATACTCATTTTTGGTGAATTTTTTAGCAAGAATTGCTCTTGATTTAATTTGCTTTTCTTGCCAGATTTCACCATTCAAATAAAGATCAATTGCATTTTGCATAAATTTAGACATATCATCATTAACGAACCCATTCCAATCCATATTATTCACTATTCCTTCAGATCCAATAGATGTTGTTACAGAAGGTGTTCCTACCTGCATTGCTTCTAAAAGCTTTCCTTTAATCCCTGCTCCAAAACGTAAAGGAGCCAATAAGACTTTTGCATCCTCAATGACTTTCAAAGCATCATCTGCCCTACCTTTAATCAAAAAACCTTCTTTTTCATTATGCAATTGTTCTATTTTTTGAGAGGAGTAGGCCCCATAAATATTCAAATTAGCATCCAGAGTATTTCTTTTAATTTCTTTCCAAATTTTTTTCAACTGTAAAACTGTATCATAATTGGGTTCATGCAGAAAATTTCCAATAAAAACATAATCTTTCCTTTCATTAAAAGACTTAAAATCATCTTTTGGATTGAAAAACATTGGCAGATAAAACAACAAAGAATTATCAATTTTAAAAATGGTATTTAAGACATCCATTTCAAAATCAGAAACCATGAGTGATAAATCACAACGATAGATACTTGCTATTTCTCTCTTTGCAGATTCTTCTTCCAATAAATTTTCTTGTTTAAAAACTGAATTATTTTTTATTGCTTTTTGCCTAGCATACCTCAAACAATGTAGATCTTCAGTATCTAGAATCCGAATAGCATTAGGACAATTTTCTATTACTCTCCAACCAAATTGTTCTTCTGATATAAACCTGTCAAATAACACAATATCAGGATTTAATTCATTTATATATAAATCAAAACTTGAACTATTCAATTCAATGTTTTTCTTTTCAACATTAATAAAATTTAAATCAAATGAAAAATCACTTTCTTGAGCAGATGATGCAAAGGTTACTTTGTACCCTTGTTCTTGGAATAATTCAATTAATTGCAACATTCTCGTTCCTGCTGCTGATGATTTGGGTTCTGGAAAAACTAAACCTATAACTAAAAGTGTTTTCAAAGTTTTTTTTAAACAAAAATAGATATAAATCATAAATCACAAATAAAATGTAATTTTGCACTTCAATCTTTGAACTATGTTAGGATTAAAATTAAAAACTGACCCAAGATGGGTAAATATTGCAGAAGATAATTTGGGAGAGATTTTATCAGACCATGCATGGTGTGAACAAAAAGCTGCAACTAATGCAATAAACTTAATAATTAATAACTCTGAGAAAGAAGATCTAGTCACCGAAATGACTAAAATTGCTATTGAGGAAATGGATCATTTTAGAATGGTACATGATATTATCAAAGCAAGAGGTTTTGAATTTACAAGAGAACGCAAAGATGATTACGTAGGTTTGCTAACTAAATTTTTAAAAAAAGATGGTAGTAGAGATCAATCAATGATTGATCGTTTACTTTTTGCGGCCATGATTGAAGCAAGAAGTTGTGAGCGCTTTAAAGTGCTTTCTGAAAATATTAATGATGAGGAATTATCTCAATTTTATAGAGAATTAATGATATCTGAAGCCAATCATTATACAACATTCTTAAATTTTGCTCGAAAATATGGTGAAAGAGAATATGTTGACAATCGATGGAAACAATGGATTGAATATGAAGAAAGTATCATTGTAAATTTTGGCAAAAAAGAAACTATTCATGGATAAAGTTTAAAGCGTTCAAATTTGAACGCTTTTTTTGTAACATTTTTTTTAATTAAAACTCTAATTAGTAAACTTAAAAACTAAAAAAATGCAAGCACATGAAATAGATTACCATATTTATGGTGAAGAAATGCAATATGTAGAAATAGAACTAGACCCACAAGAAGTAGTTGTTGCTGAAGCCGGAAGTTTTATGATGATGGATAACGGAATTAAAATGGAAACCATTTTTGGAGACGGATCTGGACAACAATCAGGAGTTTTAGGAAAACTTTTAAGTGCTGGAAAAAGAATGCTTACAGGGGAAAGCCTTTTTATGACAGCTTATCAAAATCAAGAATCAAACAAGAAAAAAGTTTCTTTTGCTGCTCCATATCCAGGGAAAATTGTTGCCATTGATTTAATGAAATACGGAGGGAGATTTATCTGTCAAAAGGATTCTTTTCTTTGTGCTGCTAAAGGTGTTTCGGTAGGTATAGAATTTTCCAAAAAACTTGGAAGAGGTCTATTTGGCGGAGAAGGATTTATTATGCAAAAAATCGAAGGAGATGGAATGGCTTTTGTACATTCAGGAGGAACCTTAGCCCGCAAAGAATTGCAAGCTGGAGAAGTTTTAAAAGTTGATACAGGATGTATTGTTGGTTTTACTAAAGATGTAGATTATGATATCGAATTCATTGGAGGTATTAAAAACACCCTTTTTGGTGGTGAAGGTATGTTTTACGCAACATTAAGAGGACCAGGAATAGTATATATTCAATCATTGCCGTTTAGTCGTTTAGCAGGAAGAATTATAATGGCTTCAGGAATGACAGGAGGAAAAGAAGAAGGAAGTTTATTAGGAGGATTAGGTAACTTATTGGATGGTGATAATAGATTTTAAATAAAAAAAGCGACCATTTGGTCGCTTTTTTTATTTTCATATAAGATTTAATCTTTTTCCCATTTCCCAACCACTGATGTTGCCAATGCATTTCCAAGTACATTTGTAGCACTTCTAAACATATCACAAAAATGATCAATAGGTAAAATCAAAGCAATACCTTCAATTGGAATGTCAAACATACCACAAGTAGCTGCTACTACAACTAAACTTGCTCTAGGAACTCCTGCAATACCTTTACTAGTTAACATCAATACGATCAACATTGTCATTTGTGTTCCTAAATCTAAATGAACGCCATAAGCTTGTGCAATAAAAATACTAGCAAAAGTCATGTACATCATACTTCCGTCAAGATTAAAAGAATACCCTAAAGGTAGCATGAACGAAACTATTTTATCTTTTACTCCAAAACGCTCTAATTCTTCAGTTAATTTAGGAAAAACAGCTTCACTACTAGTTGTACCAAAAGCAATTACTAAAGGAGATATAATATGTCTTAGGAGCACAGTCATTCTTGATTTTAAAAATAAATAGCCTATCACTAATAGAACCAACCAAAGAGAAGATATTCCCACTAAAAATGATCCAAAATACTTAGCGTATGTTAACAACAATTCTCCTAAATCTCTAATTGCAAAAACTCCTGCTATCGCTCCAAAAACTCCAAGAGGAGCAAACTTCATAACATAAGTCACCATCTTCAAAATGATATGAGATGTTTTATCTAAAGCGTTAACCACTGGTTTAGTGTAATTACCTAAAGATGCAGCTGCTAATCCGAAAAAGATAGAAAAAATTACAATTTGCAAAATTTCATTTGTAGCCATCGCCTCTACAACACTCTTAGGTATAATATGCTCAACAAAATTTTGAGCCGAAAAGTTATGTGTTTTGTCAGTCACCTCAGTTGCTGCAGAAACATCAACTCCACTTAAATTTAATCCTGTTCC
This sequence comes from Flavobacterium terrae, assembly GCF_900142035.1. Taxonomy (GTDB): domain Bacteria; phylum Bacteroidota; class Bacteroidia; order Flavobacteriales; family Flavobacteriaceae; genus Flavobacterium; species Flavobacterium terrae. The sequence goes on from NZ_FQZI01000003.1 coordinate 331,163, forward strand.
TGGTTCCAAAACATTTACCCAAAACATACCTATTAATAAGGAAATTAATGAAGCTGTTAAAAACCAACCAAGTGCCTTACCTCCTATTCTACCTACTGCTCTGATATCACCTAGCTTAGCAATTCCTACAACAAGTGTTGTAAATACTAAGGGCGAAATAATCATTTGTACTAAACGAATAAATATCGTTGCCAACATTTTAATGTAACCACTAAACTCTTTTGCAGCATCTGCAGAGTAATTATTATGAATAAATATCCCAAGTGCAGCACCAAGAATCATGGCAACTAAAATTTGAACCGTTAAATTTGAGAAAAAGGACTTTTTATCGTCTTGTTTATTTGTAATTTCCATTATTTAGTTTGATGAATTTTGTTTAATAAAAAATAGTCTGCGATTACTAGAGCTGACATTGCTTCAACAATAGGAACCGCACGAGGAACAACACATGGGTCATGTCGCCCTTTACCCTGTAGCTCGATTATTTCTCCTTTATTTGTAAGTACTTCTTGTTTTTGAAGCAAAGTTGCTACTGGTTTAAATGCTACTCTAAAATAGATATCCATACCATTACTAATACCTCCTTGAATACCTCCAGAAAGATTTGATTTAGTAGTACCATCAGGGTTAAAAGAATCATTATGCTCACTTCCTTTCATTTTTGCGCTACAAAAACCCTCTCCATATTCAAATCCATGAACAGCATTTATTGAAAGCATTGCTTTACCTAATTCAGCATGCAACTTATCAAAAACAGGTTCTCCAAGACCAATTGGAACATTTTGAATAACACATGTTATTATTCCGCCTACAGTATCTCCTTGCTTTTTAATTTCTTTGATATGGGCTTCCATTTGTTGTGCGATTAGTTCATCTGGACAACGTACAGGATTTGATTCAATTTTAGAAAAATCTAAATCTTGATAAGGTTTATCTATAGCTATTTCTCCAACAGCAGAAACAAAAGCATTTATTTTAATATCAGAAATAACTTGTTTAGCAATTGCACCAGCTACTACTCTACTTGCAGTTTCACGAGCAGAACTACGTCCTCCACCGCGATAATCACGTATTCCATACTTCTTTACATAAACATAATCAGCATGACTTGGTCTAAAAGTATCTTTTATATGTGAATAGTCGTCAGATTTTTGATTTGTATTGGGTATTATAAATCCTATAGGAGTACCTGTTGTTTTACCTTCAAAAAGTCCTGATAAAAATTGAACTTCATCTTCTTCTTTGCGTTGAGTCACTATTGAAGATTGTCCTGGTTTACGACGTTGCATATCATTTTGAATTGCTTCAAAATCTATTGTAATTCCTGCAGGACAACCGTCTATTATTCCGCCTAAAGCTTCTCCATGGGATTCTCCAAAAGTGGTTATTTTAAAAAGGTTTCCGAAACTGTTTCCTGCCATTTTTAGTAGTTTGAAAACAAATGTAAGATTAATGTTTAAAGATTAAAAGTTAAATAATGAAAAGTTGAAGGTTACATTAGTATTTCTTAACAATAAGTTACTTATTAATTAATACTAGTTTTATTTATTTGCTAAACTTCAAATTAAACCTATTTTGAAAAAAAGAAAAGTTGAACTCGTAGTAATATCAGATATACACCTAGGGACTTACGGGTGTCATGCTAAAGAATTATCAAATTATTTATCTACAATAAAACCTAAAACTTTAGTTCTAAACGGTGATATTATTGATATATGGCAGTTTAGAAAATCATACTTCCCTAAAGCTCATTTACAAGTTATTAAAAAGATAATTACAATGGCTTCTAAAGGTACTAAGGTTTATTACATAACAGGAAATCATGATGAAGCTCTAAGAAAGTTTAGTGATACATTTATGGGTAACTTTTCATTATTAGACAAATTAGTTCTTGATTTAGATGGAAAGAAAACCTGGATCTTTCATGGAGATGTTTTTGATGCTTCCGTTCAGCATTCCAAATGGATTGCTAAATTAGGTGGCTTTGGATATGATTATCTTATTTTAATAAACAGATTTATAAATTGGTGTTTACATAAAATGGGTAAAGATTCTTATTCATTCTCTAAAAAAATCAAAGCCAGTGTAAAAAAAGCAGTAAAATTTATAAACGATTTTGAAACTACAGCTACTGATTTGGCCATTGATAAAAAATATGATTATGTTATTTGTGGTCATATTCATGAGCCCAAAATTAAAGAGGTGGAAAATAAATTTGGAAAGACAACTTATTTAAATTCTGGCGATTGGATAGAAAACCTTAGTTGCCTTGAATACAATAATAAAAGATGGAAACTTTTTAAATATCAAGAAAGTACTATTTCAAATATCGAAAATGAAGAAGAACAATTATTTGAAATGGAGCATTTAATAAGCTCTATTCAACTTTAATTAAAAAAAATCTTATTAATCTGTATAATATTTGTATATTTATTTCCGTTAAACGTTAAACAAAATTTTTAACTTATGAAAAAAATACTTTTATCAGTAATTATGATTTTAGGGTTAGTTTTTAACTCTCAAGCTCAAGAAAAAAATGCAATAGGTATTAGATTGGGCGACAACGATGGTTTTGGAGGAGAAGCATCTTATCAAAGATACTTATCAAAATCAAATAGACTAGAACTAGATTTAGGTTTTAGAGGACATAACAATTACTATCGATACAATGGTAACGGTTATTACAGTGGTAAAGTAAATCATAGTGCAGCTAAACTTGTTGGTTTGTACCAATGGGTATGGGATATAGACAAAGGTTTTAAATGGTATGCAGGTCCAGGAGCAGGTGTTGGGATTTGGAATAGTGACAAATATTATTATGGTAACAATGTATATGTAGAAGGTGATTCAGGAGCATTCCTTGTACTTGCTGGTGACATTGGTATTGAATATAATTTTGACTTTCCTTTACAATTATCATTTGATTTTAGACCAGAAATTTATGTAAGTGATGATTATGATAAAATTAGAGATGGTAATTTTGGTCCTGATTTTGGATTAAGTGCTAGATATCGTTTTTAATTTCAAAACAAATAAAAATAAAAAACACCTTAATTATTAAGGTGTTTTTTATTTTGTTTCTTTAGTGCTTTAGAATATAATTCTTCATAAATGGGCACTATTTTCTCTATTGAAAACTGCTTGGCAGTTTCGAAGGCATTATCTTTAAATTTTTGAAGTTCATTATCATCTGAGAGAATCTTTAAAGCATTAACAGCCATATCATCTACATCACCTACATTACTTAAATATCCTGAAATCCCATGGAAATTAACTTCTGGCAAACCTCCTGAGTTACTAGATATAACTGGAACATTACATGCCATAGCTTCTAATGCAGCTAAACCAAAACTTTCTGTTTCGGATGGAAGTAAAAACAAATCAGAATAGCTTAGTATTTGATTTACCTCTGTACTATTACCAAAAAATATTACTTTATCCGTAATACCTAATTCATCACATAATTGCTCCGCTTTTATCTTTTCTGGACCATCACCAACCATCATTAACTTAGCAGGAATTTTTTGTTGAATTTTATAAAACACTTTAACTACATCAGGAATATTCTTTACTTTTCTGAAGTTACTAATATGAGTAATAATTTTCTCATCAGGTCTTGCCATAACCGACCTTTTACAATGAATATTATCAACAATACGGTTATCTAATTCAATAAAATTTGGTATTACTTTTATATCATTTTTAATCTTAAACAATCTGAGGGTGTCGTCTTTTAAACTTTGAGAAACTGATGTAACCACATCAGACTTATTGATACTAAAAGTAACAGCAGGTTTGTAAAAAGGATGATTACCAACTAATGTAATATCTGTCCCATGAAGTGTTGTTACCATTGGAATTTTAATTCCTTCCCCTTTAAGCATTTGTTTTGCCATATATCCAGCATAAGCATGAGGAATAGCATAATGTACATGTAATAAATCTATTTTATGTAGCTTAACCATATCAACTAATTTACTAGATAAAGCTAGTTCATAAGGTTGATAATGAAATAATGGATATTCTGGAACATTTACTTCATGATAGTGCACATTTGGATTTAAAAGTGCCAAACGCACTGGTTGACGATAAGTAATGAAATGAATTTCGTGACCTCTTCTTGCTAATTCGAGACCTAACTCTGTGGCTACCACACCACTACCTCCAAAAGTTGGATAACAAACAATCGCTATTTTCATACTACTAAAATACTTAAAAACAAAGAATATTAGCAGTCACTTTTAGACAAAATTAACTATTAGTTTATTATCGCTTCGTAAATAATTTTTTGAATATCCTCTCTAATATTTTCTTTAGAAAGTTTGTTTGAAGCATTGCTATCTGGATAAGTTCTATTTGAAAGAAAAACGTATACAATTTCTGTTTCAGGATCTGCCCAAGTCATTGTACCAGTAAATCCGGTATGTCCAAAACTAGTTATGGAAGCACAGCCACAAGTTGGCCCTGAAGTTCCTGCTAATTGAGGTTTATCAAAGCCTAAACCTCTTCTATTTCCTTCTTGACAGAAATAACATGTGTTAAAATCATTCAACGTTTTTTCAGAGAAAAATTGAATTCCTCCATAGTTGCCTTTTTGCAAGTACAATTGCATCATTTTAGCAACATCCATACTATTGGAAAATAAACCTGCATGACCTGCTACACCACCCTGCATTGCTGCCCCCATATCGTGTACATATCCTTGAATAACTTGATATCTAAAATATTTATCCTTTTCAGTAGGAGGAATAATATCTTGCTCAAATTTTCTTAAAGGGTTATAAGCAGTATTAGTCATTCCTAACTTAGAGAAAAAGTTTTCCTGAGCTAAAACATCTAATGTTTTTTTATGATGTTTCTCTAAATACTCTTTCAATAAGATAAAAGTAAAATCACTATACTTATATTCCTTTTTAGGTAACAATTTACTCTTCATTATTTTAGTAATAATAGTATCATTATAACTATTAATAATAAATAAATTTTCTGCTACTTGTGTTGTAAAACCTTTAAGACTTGTTTTTCTATAGTATTTTTTTGACGGCTGTTTAGTAAGCGAATCTAATGTACTTTTATAAAATGGTTCCCAGGCTTGTAAACGAGCATAATGAGAAAGCAAATCTTTAAAAGTAATTGAATCTTTGTCAGTGCCTTTAGCTTTATGAACCATCTCTCCTAAACGAGTATTTAAATTGATTTTTTGATGATCATAATCTATCATTACATTGGGTAAAGTACCAATTATTTTTGATAGTGATGCAATATCATACACATCTGAATTTTTGACTTTTACACCATTTCTGTAAGTATGATATCCAAACGATTTTTGGTAAATAACTTTTCCTTTTCTAGCAACTAACACTTGAGCACCCGGAGTCATTCCACCATCAATTGCTTTTTTTACAATCCCATCAATTTTTGATAAAATTTGAGAACTCATGCCTACTGATTCAGGATTAGCAAAACCTAGTCTATTTATTTTTCCTGTAGGTAAACCGTCTCCAACTTTAAAATTATCATTTATAGAAACTGGTAATTTACCTTTAGCTTGAACGGAACCAAATATTATTTCTGCAGATATTTCCTGAGGAATATCTCCATTTTGATAGGATACAATTATACTTTTAAATTTATCAAAATCATTTATGGGCAATAAAACGTAAGGTTTAGAAAAAACATCTAAGATGACATCGTTTTTATCAGCTACTTTATTAACTAATTCAAGCTCTTTTGAAGTGAATTCATGTTTTTTCCACCAAGTTTTATCTGAAACATGATATCCAATAATTACTTTATCATAATTTTTAAGCTCTTGATTTAAACTATCTAAATTTTTGTGATAAACCTCAGTTACATCGCCATATTTCTTTAAAGTTGATAAAAACTTTGAATTAGTATCGTCACCAATTTTTACATAGGCGAATTTTGATTTTGCCAAATCTTTGATTGGTAATATTTCATCATCATTTTTGATGACAGTAATTGCATTTTCATACAATTTATATTGTAAAGACGTATTTTCAGGTTTGTTAATATCATCATACAAACCTTCTATTTGTATAGGTTTGTATTTATTTAAACCAGCTTTGTATTTGTATTTCAAAATTTTCTTTACAGAAAATTCTATTCTTTCATCAGTAATTTTAGGAATTGAATCGGTATAAGCTTGCTTGAATTTTTCAACTGCTGTTGGAACATCTTCAGGAAAAAGTAAAATATCATTTCCAGCCATGAAAGCTTCAAAGTCGATATCACCAGGTTTTTTAAAATTACTAGCGCCTTTCATATTCAAAGCATCAGTAAAAATCAAACCTTTAAATTTTAATTGTTCTTTCAAAATATCATTTACAACATGATAAGATATTGAAGTTGGATAATTCTCTCTAGGCTCTAAACTTGGAACATTCAAATGAGCTACCATTACAGAAGCCAAACCTAGATGAAACATTTTTTTGTAAGGATACAATTCAACTTCGTTTATTCGCTCTTCAGAAAAATTAACAACTGGTAGTGTATGATGTGAATCCGTTTCGGTATCGCCATGTCCTGGAAAATGTTTTCCAGTAGCAAAAACACCACCATTTTGAATTCCTTTCATTAAGGCAACTGCATGCTTGGTTACTTCTTCTTTGTTTTCACCAAATGATCTATTTCCAATGATAGGATTATTAGGATTCGTATTAATATCTAGTACTGGAGCAAAATTAAACTGAAGTCCTAGTCTTTTGGCTTCTTTTGCCATTTGCCCCCCTAATTGTTCAATAAGTTTCATATCCTGAACAGCTCCTAGAGTCATATTCCATGGATATTTATAAGTAGAGTCTAATCGCATGCTTAATCCCCATTCGGCATCATTCCCTATAAACAAAGGAACTTTAGAATTCGATTGAAATCGATTAGTTAATTTTGCTTGTCTAACCGGGCCTCCTTGAAAGAAAATTAAGCCTCCAATTTTATAGTTTTTAACTAATTTATCAATGGCGTTAAAGTGCACAGTATCTTTATTAGAATAGGCTGCCACCATAAATAATTGTCCAATTTTTTCTTCAAAAGACAACGTTGAGTAAACACTATCAACCCATTTTTTTTCTGCTGGGGAATCTTCAAACAAATTAAATCCTTCTAATGAAGGATCTTTAAATTTTTCGATATTGATATTTTCGGTAACAGCTAGTTCTTCTTTTTTTTCAGGGAGTTTTTTCTTCACAGAACAATTTACTGTAAAGGCAATTAAACTTAAAAAGAAAGAAATATTTAAACCGATGTTTTTCATTGTATTTTTTTAAAAGAAACGACTATGCCAGCTATCTTCAGCAGGAACTTCCCAAGCTTCATTAAATTCCTGAATTGTGTTTACTAGATTATTAAAGACAATAGTAGTATTAGAAACGGCTTTTTCTTTGGCCATTTTTTTAAAATCTATTAAAGATTTATGGGCAATAAATTCACCATTCTTGAATGTTACATTCATTTTATCAAGTAAATCTACACTGTATTTTTTTTCTAATTCTTGGATAAAAACTACTGATGAGTCAATCGAGCATCCGGTTGCGGCTTGCTCATCTTGATTAACAGCAAGAATTATAAATCTGTTATATTTTGTTATGAATGAGGCTTCAAGACTTGTACCATGAGCAGACCAATTTTCAACAAAATTTTTAACAGAATCTTCAATTTCTGTCATTTCTTCATCAGTGAATTTTCTATTGGATTGGTAAATCCAAATTCTAGACTGTTCTGGTAATTCTTCAAAAGGAAGATACATAATTAATTTTTTAAATTTTTGAAACTAAACAAAACCCAACCTCTTTATTGTTATAATAAGGGAGTAGTGAAATTTTTGATTTCTCTGAATTCTCCTTAAAAAAAACTCTATTAATAGCTGGATATAATAAGTACGCAATTTTAGTACTTAAAATTCCGATCCCAGCTCCAGCCGCTACGTCACTGAACCAATGTCTATTATTATACATTCTAAAAAAACCTGTTGCCGTTGCTACTGCATAACCCGAAACACTATACCAGATCGATTTATCTTTATACTCTTGATGCAATAATTCTGCACCCATAAATGCTGTTGCTGTATGTCCTGATGGAAAAGAATTATTAGAAGTCCTGTCAGGTCTTTGAGAAACAGTAGTACCTTTTATCGTATTAACAACCGCCCCCATAATTAAATAAGATGTTGCCGATATTATAGCTTTATCTCTAAAATTATGCTTACTTTTTATTCCCAATCCGTCAAGTGCATAAATTGACACTAATGGTGCATATTGAGAAAAATCATCTAATGTTAGTTTCTCATCAATATGTTCTCTTAATTCTTCTTTAACTTCAGCATTAAAAGATAGAAGTTGATGGCTTTCTAATCCAACTGCACCATATACAATTAATGCAGATGGTATAATGAACTGCTTATAATTTATTTTCTTTTTATCTAAAAAAACAGAATCTTTTGATTTTACAATCTCATTATCTTGTGCAAACAAAGAAAAACTTAGAAACAGTAATCCGACTGAGAATAATGCTTTCCTTTTTAGCATATTTTTTTTACAAATCTTGAGCATTAGCAATTAATTCAGCCACATCAAGCACTTTTACATCATGTTCGCGATGTTTAGCTTTAGTTCCGTCGGTAAGCATCGTGTTACAGAAAGGACAACCTGCTGCAATAATCTCAGCATTTGTTTCTAAAGCATCTTCTGTTCTTTCAACATTAATATCTTTATCTCCATTTTCAGGCTCTTTAAACATTTGTGCTCCACCTGCTCCACAACAAAGACCATTTGCTTTTGAACGCTTCATTTCAACTAATTCAGCATCTAATTTTTGAATTAATTCACGAGGCGCTTCGTATATTTTATTAGCACGACCTAAATAACATGGATCATGAAAAGTAATTTTTTTGCCTTTAAACTGACCACCTTCGATAGTAAGTCTACCTGCATCAAGTAATTCTTTTAAAAATTGAGTATGATGAACAACTTCAAAATTACCACCTAATTCAGGATATTCATTTTTTAAAGTATTAAAACAATGTGGACAAGCTGTTACAATTTTCTTTGTTTCATATGCTTTTAGTACTTCAATATTCATGAAAGCTTGCATTTGAAATAAAAATTCGTTCCCAGCTCTTTTTGCAGGATCACCAGTACAACCCTCTTCGGTTCCTAATACTGCAAACTCAACATTGGCTTTATTTAAAATACGTACAAAAGCTTTAGTTATTTTTTTTGCTCTATCATCAAAACTTCCAGAACATCCTACCCAAAATAACACTTCTGGTTGTTTGCCTTGAGCTAACATTTCGGCCATAGTAGGCACTACTAAATTTTCTGACATAATCTATATGTTTATTCGTTGGTCTTGTTAGTTTTTAAATAATATCTTTTTCGTCATCAAATACTTCGATAGTAACTTGTTTCTCGATTAAATCAGTAAACTTTCCTCTATATCGAGTCGCTTTTACTAAATGGTTGTCAATCCAATGGTAATTTCCACCTCTTGGTTTTCCCATAATCATTCCGTGGTATTTAAAACCATGCTTTTTTAACCAAATCTCTGTATACTCTCTATGCGCTTCGGTTCTTGACGTGAAAAAGAAAATTATATGTCCTTCATCATACCATTTATTCAAAGTAGCTAATGCATCAGGATATACTTCTGCTGTTAGCATACGTTCTGGCTCTTCATTTGGGATATCATCACAAATAGTTCCATCTATATCTATTAAATAGTTTTTAATACCTGGAGGAAGTATAGGACTAATTGTATGGCCGTCTTCAGTAGCAGCAATTAATTTTTTATCTAAATCTTTATTTTCCATTATTGCTCGTCTTTCCAGTTTAATCTATCTAATTGGTTATATTGCCATGGTGCACTATTATTTTCAATATTAGTCATCATTGCATTTAATGATTGTGGTGCAGCACTTTGTTCCATTACTAAGTAACGACGCATATCCATAATAATAGATAGTGGACTAATATTTACAGGACATTCTTCTACACAAGCGTTGCATGAAGTACATGCCCAAAGTTCTTCTTGTGTGATATAATCGTTTAATAATGATTTTCCATCAGGAACAAAAACACCATTATTTTTATCAATATTATCACCTACTTCTACTAGACGGTCACGAGTGTCCATCATAATTTTTCGAGGAGATAATTTTTTACCCGTTTGATTTGCAGGGCAAGATGAAGTACAACGACCGCATTCTGTACATGTGTAAGCATTTAATAACTGAACCCAATTAAGATCTTGAACATCTGAAGCACCAAATTTACTTGGCGCTGCATCTGCATCTGGAGCAGGTGCTGCAAATGGATCAGCGTTAGGATCTAACATTAATTTTACTTCATTTGTAACACTTTCTAAATTATCAAATTGTCCTAATGGATTTAAATCAGCAAAATAAGTGTTAGGAAAAGCAAGAATAATATGTAAGTGTTTTGAATAATATAAGTAATTCAAAAATGCCATAACCATCATGAAGTGACCCCACCATCCTATTCTTTCCAATATATGTAAAGCTCCTTCAGACATTCCTCCAAATAAAGCTGGTCCAACATGTTGAGATACAGTAAAACCGAAAGAACCTTGACCTTCAAAATGTGATTTACCCATATTATAAAGGACTTCATCAGTTCCATTCATTGTAAAAATGCAACAAACTAAAATGATTTCCATAATTAAAATCAAATTAGCATCTTTTTTTGGCCAACCTAATAATTCAGCTTTGTTCAAGCGAGGTAGCTTTAATAAATTTCTTCTAGCCAAAAAGATAACAGTCGCTGTTAATGCAAGAACTGATAGAATTTCGATGAAGCTGATTAAAAAAGTGTAAAAACCTCCTAATCCAGGTTTAAAGAAACGGTGTGTTCCAAAAATTCCATCCACAAGAATTTCTAACAATTCGATTTGTGTGATGATAAAAGCAGCGTATAATGCAAAGTGAAGCACTGCGGGTATTGGTCTTGTAAACATTTTCTTTTGACCTAAAGCTACTAGAGCCATATTACTCCATCTTTCGGATGATCGATCAAAACGATTTACATCTTTCCCCAATTTAATGTTGCGGATAATTTTTTTGACATTTTTAGCAAAAAAACCTCCTCCTACTGCAAGAATAACAAGAAATAGTATACTGCTTAAATAATTCATAATGGTTATAATTGGTTGATTTGTTTGAAAATTTATTTTTGTTCAGGTGATATGTATGGCTTTTCTTTTTTTCCAAAGAGAGAAACATTAACATAGCGTGTAGGGTGTAATCTTAAATCTTGTAATAAAAGTTCTAATTCTTTTGAAGCTTTTGCGAAGTTGTTATACATCGTTTCATCTTTCATAAGTTTACCCATTGTACCTTTTCCAGACTCAATATCAGTCATTATTTTATTGACATTAGCAAGAGTAGTTTCTAATGTTTTTACTGTTTGTCCTAATTGTGCTTTTTCTAAATCAGAAGAGATTTTAGAAAAGTTTTGAGTCGTTTTGTCTAGATTTGCAACCGCGCTTCCTAATTTATCTTTATTTTGTAATAAAAGTTGATCTAATTCTGCAGAAACTTTAGTGAAGTTAGAGAGTGTTTTATTTAACTCATTTATCGCTTTTTTAAGATTTGCCTGAGTTTCCCTATCAAGAACATTATTAACATTTGTCAAAAGTCCATCAGCACTAACTAGAACTTTATCTAATCTATGTTGCAAAGGTGTAAGTTTTTCACCTAAAGAAGATGTTAAACCTAATTTTACTCCAGCAACTAATTTATCTCCTGAAACCGCTATAGATTTATCTCTATAGTTAGGTACTATAGCAATTTGTTTACCACCAATAAAACCAGGCTCATATATTTCGGCAACACTTGTTTTAGAAATTGGAAAATCTTCTTCATTAATTTGAAGTTCAACTAGTAATTTTCCACTTGGCGCTAATTCAATTTTATCAACCTTTCCTATTATTTTACCGCTAATTGTTACAGGTGCAGAAACAGCTAAGCCTTCTACGTTATCATATTCAACAAAAAGTCTTTTATGATCGTTAAAAAGATTTGATCCTTTTAAAAAACTATAACCCCAAATAAATAATAATAATGAAGCAATAACAAGTATGGCCGTTTTAATTTCTCTAGTAATTTTCAAAATGTGTGGTTTTTAATAAACAAAAATACTAATTTAAAAGATATATAAGTAAATTACTTACTCTTTAAAGCTTCATTTAAACTAATTTTTTGACCATTTTTAAAGGGTACTATAAATGCAGAATCATAACCTCTTGTTTTAGCTTCAAGTAACTGCATTTTAGCTTCGTTATAATCATTAGTCTCACCATACATATATTTGTAGTAACCTTTTTCAGATATGAATGAGATTTTACTTAATCCATTAAAATTTTCTGGTTTAGTTTCCACATGGCTTGAACTAGCCTTAACTTGAACTTTATAAACAACTTTTGTAGTATCAACAGGCTTATTGTCTGAAGTTTTAGAAGTTTCTTTGGATGAAGTTTTAACTGTATCTTTTTTTACGGTTGTTTTCTCTGATTTTTGAATTTCAATTACAGGCATACTTCCTCCAAAATGCTCCACTTTCATTCTAAAAATTGCATCAGCAATTGATTTTGCCACATTTAATTGTCCTTCTTCAGAATTCAAATAAGCTCCTTCTTCTTTATTAGAAATAAAGCCCATCTCTATTAAAACTCTTGGCATAAATGCTTTATGCAAAACCATGAAAGGTGCTTGCTTAACACCTCTTACTTTTCTGTTTAATTTAACATCAAAATTATCTTGAATTCTACTAGCAAATTCAATACTTTGATCTAAATATTCTTCTTGAGCTAATGTTGCACTAATAAGTGATTCAGGTGAATTAGGATTATATCCAGCATATTTTGTTTTATAATCCTTCTCCATTTGAATTACTTCATTTTCTTTTTTTGCAACTTCAAGACTTGAAGCACTTTTTGAAAGACCCATAACATATGTTTCTGTTCCATAGGCTTCTTGATTTTTATTTGCATTACAATGAATCGAAACAAATAAATTTGCATTTGCTCTATTGGCAATATTAGCTCTTTCAACTAAATCTATAAAACTATCATTCTTTCTTGTGTATATAACTTGAATAGTTGGATCCTGTTCTAATATTTTACCTACTTTTAAAACAACACCAAGAGCAATATTTTTTTCAATAAAGCCATGATATGTTGCACCAAAATCATGATCTCCATGACCCGCATCCAATGTAACTTTAAATTTACCTGAACTTTGAGCCAACATGGATGATACAATAAATAATAATACTAAAACAAAAACTTCTTTAATTTTAAGGGATAACTTCATGTTAATTATTTTTATAAAGACCAAAAGGTTATAATTTTACTAAATGCTTAATTATTTTTAAAAATAGATGTAAGTTTGTCACTTCAAAAATTAAGCCATATTTTTACAAAAATAGTATTTATAGCGTTGCGTACAAACTTATTTCATATCGTTTTACTGCCTTTTTTTCTAACTCTTAGCAGTTTAAAAACTTTTTCGCAGGAGTTACCAAAAAAGAATATTTCAATATCTGCTGACAAACAAGAAGATAGAATTTTAATAAGTAAAAATAATACTACAAAAACACAAGACAGCACTAAAACCGATACTGTTAAGAAAAAAAAGTCGCTTTTAGATGGAAAAATACATTATAAGTCTAAAGAATACGCAAAAATAAATCAAAAAAAGAAGCAAATTACACTTCATGACGAAGCAGAAGTGTACTATAAAGACATTGAATTAAAGTCTGGAGTCATAGTTATTGATTATGAAAAAGACGAAGTCTATGCTGGAAGAATTAAAGATACTTCAGGAGCATATACGCAATACCCTGTTTTTAAACAAGGGGCAAATGTGGTTGAGCCGGACTCTATTAGATTCAACTTTAAAACAAAAAAAGCGCTTATCTGGAATTCTAGGACAGATCAAGGTGAGTTTAAAGTAAAAGGTGAAATAACCAAAAGAGAGAATGACTCTGTGTACTTTATTAAAAATGCTCGATTTACAACATCAAAAAACATAGAGAAACCGGAATACTATTTTATAGCCAGAAAAATAAAACTTGTTCCTCAAAAGAAAGTAGTCACTGGTCTTACTAATATGGTTATTGCTGATGTTCCAACACCTATTGGTGTACCATTTGCTTTTTTTCCAATGACAGAAGAAAGTACTTCAGGAATAATCTTGCCTACTTTTGGACAAACCAATGCACAAGGATATTTTCTTCAAAACGGTGGTTATTACTTTGCTCTTAGTAAAAATTATGATCTAGCTCTTTTGGGTGATTATTATACAAATGGTAGTTATGCATTTAGAGCAGAAACAAGCTATGCAAAAATATATAAGTTCAGAGGGAATTTTAATTTTAGATATGAAAATCAAATAACAGGAGAAAGAGGACTTCCGGGGTATGGTAAAACTAATTTATACAATATTCAATGGACTCACTCTCCAGACGCAAAGGCAACTCCTAATTCGAGATTCTCAGCTTCAGTTAATTTGGGAAGTTCAAAATATTATCAAAGTTCATTCAATCAACTTAATACTGCGAATTTTTTAAATAACACTTTAAGTTCATCTATTTCATATAGCAAAACATTCAACAGTATTCCGCAAGTGAATATGTCATTAACTGCATCACATTCGCAAAATACTAATACTGGGGCAATAAATATGACCCTTCCAACTCTTCAAGCAAGTGTTGACAGAGTATTTCCTTTCGCTTCTAAAAACGGCACAAAAAAGGGTTTTATTAAAAATATTAATTTTCAATATAATTTAAGAGGTGAAAATCGTTTTACAACAAACGATTCTATATTTTTTAAATCAGAAATGTTTAAACAAGCACAAAATGGATTACAACATACAATTCCATTAAGTACAAACTTTAAAATATTCAAACACTTTAGTGTATCTGCTGCCACAAATTATATTGAAACTTGGTATCTAAAAACTATAGAAAAAAAATACAATTCATTAATAAATAAAGTTGAAGATATTGAAAAACCTGGTTTTGATGCATTTAGAACTTACAATTTTTCTTCAGGGATAGGTACAACAATATATGGTACTTTCAATATTAGTAAAGATAAAAAAATTCAAGCCATTAGACATGTCATTAGGCCAAATGTATCCTATTCATATACTCCTAGTTTTGAAAAGTACTACGATACTTATGCAGCAGATGGAAGTGGAAGAATGGAAACTTATTCTCGTTTTGAAAAAGGGATTTTTGGCTCACCAAGTAGACAAAATAGTAATATTTTAAGTTTTAATATAAATAATACATTTGAAGCAAAAGTTAGGGATAAAGATTCAACTAAGGTGGAACCAAAAAAAATAATTCTTCTAAATAATTTTAACTTTTCTACAAGTTATAACATTAGTTCAGATTCATTACGTTGGGCTCCTTTAAGAGTAAGTGGAGGTACAAATTTACTAAAAGACAAAATGAATGTGAATTTTGGTATGACTTTAAATCCTTATGCGATAAATAATAAAGGACAAATGGTCGATGTTTTTAACATCAACAATGGAGGTAGTCTTTTTAGAATGACAAGTGCTAATATGACCATTAACTATTCTTTTTCTAGCAAAGAATTCAATGGAAATCAGAATGGCAACGAAAATTCACTCAATAACAAAGGCTTAAGAAATGGTGGTCGAGCAGACGATTTATTTGGCACATCTACAGATTTTAGTGACAGACAAAAAAGTCAATTTGAAGATAAAGATGACACAAAATTTGATAAATTCTTTAATACCAAATTACCTTGGGATTTAAATCTTGCATATTCATTAACTTATACTAATAATAATAGAGAAAATAAAATAAGTCAAAGTTCATTAATGTTTTCAGGGAACGTCGATATTTCTCCTATGTGGAAAGCTGGAATTTCCTCTGGATATGATTTTGTTCAAAATGGTGTTACATATACTCAATTAAGATTTTCAAGAGATTTGTTAAGTTGGCGCATGGATTTTAATTGGAATCCAATTGGTGATAGAGCATCTTGGTATTTTTTCATAGGAATTAGCTCTTCTGTACTAAGCGACATCAAGTGGGACAAACGCAGTTTACCAGATAGGAGACTTTAATTTTAACTATTTACTACGAGATATATAATGAAAAAAATAATTTTTACAGACAAAGCCCCTGCTCCTATTGGCCCATACAATCAAGCTGTACTAGCTGATAACACACTTTATATTTCTGGACAAGTTGCTTTTATTCCAGGTACAGATAATCTAGTTTTAGACAATATTGAAGTGGAAACAGAGCAAGTTATGCAAAATTTGAAAGCCATATTAGAAGCAGCAGATATGACTTTTGAAAATGTTGTTAAATCAACAATTTTCATCATGAATATGGGAGATTTTGCTCGAATTAATTCTGTATATGGAAAGTATTTTAATGAAGTAACGGCACCAGCTCGCGAAACAGTTCAAGTGGCTACATTACCTAAAAATGTAAATATTGAAATTTCGATGATCGCAATTAAATAATACAAAAAACACTTCCTAAAATAGAAGTCTATTTAGGAAGTGTTTCAATCAAGAATTATTTAGCCTAGGTTAGTAAATTGCTTGAATTTTAAATTTAAATTCAATTCTACTAGCTTCATGTCTGCACATTAAACTTACTTCTTCTTTATCTGACAATTCACTAATTTTTGCACTCCAAAGATTTTCTTCAAAATTATCATCAGCACTTGTGCTATCATACTCAGTTAGATCTACTCTTATTGCAATTTTTGCTTCAGGATCATTTATAGGAACGTTAAAATCGATAGATTTATTAACTTTCCATAATTCGCTTTGAGCCAATTCTAGTGGATTATTTTTACTACCTTCTGTAAAAGTCCAAGGCGCGGGTGCAATTTTCTTTACACTTTGAGGGAGTTCATCCCACTCAGCAAGTGGCTTATTTTTTTTATCAATATCAAGAATTGATTTTCCATCTCCAAATGCTCTAATTCTTGCCACTGCTTTTATTTCAGATGCATTTCCAGGGTCATCATTAACCACGTTTCTTATATTTTCCCAAATCACTCTATATCTTGTAGCTCTAGGTGAACATTCTCTAGAAGTGTAGTTTGTAATAACTCTTGCTCCTACAGTAGCTTGATCTAAAGTTGCAAGAGTATATCCAATTTTAACTTCGTCATTTTTATCACTAAGAAGACTATCAATTCTTTGTTGAAAAGCTTTAAATGAATTTGCATTCAATAATGGAGCTACTTTTTCTGGTTTACCACCTGCACAAGCAATAGTTACTCTTGTTTCTTTAAGAATTTCTTTTTGTCTTTCATTAAGTCCTAATTCACCATTTGCAAATCCAAAATATGCATACATATTAACATCTATATCATGTTCTTCAAACGAATAATCAGATTCATAAACTATATACAAAATACGGCCATATGATACACTATCAACATAAACCCAATTAGGATCAACATCTTTATCCTCTATTGCTTGAGTATTATCAGATTCACTTTTGAGGTAAAAATAATCGCCTGGTTCATTTACACTACTATCTACATGAACTGTATAATAAATTTGATAAAGTTCTACTACATATTTATTTGATTTTTCATTAGTCTTGTAGGTAAAATCATGATTTCCGCCAAACCCTAAGTAGTTTCCACTGCCTGAAGTACGTATAAAAAGTTCTTGTTCAGAATTCATTTTAAATTTTGCTCCGTGAGTTATACCTCCTGCATGTACCCCTGATGCTCTAAGCTTGCGAACTGCTTCTTCTATATTACTTGAAGATGGTGAACTCACAGTTGTTTTAGTCAAATTAGTACCTTCACTAGAAATGGTAATAGGCTTTCTAGAAAAAGGAACTGTATTATATTGACCGCTTGCGATATTTTTCATATCGTATACTCCACCTACGAATATCTTATAAAACTGTGGATTTAATAGAAAACCATTATAATTAAGATCTGTTATCTTTACATCTTTAATATTACAGGTCCAATTTCCTTGATTTTCTCTTTTGGATGAAATGGCGTTAGATTCAGCTAATTTTTCTAAATCAGATTTACGTCCAAAGCTTAATTCAACCTTTCCAGTTTTTAAATTGTGAGTAGTGCTAAAAATAGAATCTTTTTTAGCAATTTTGAAATTGAAACTTGAAGGTTTGTGGGTTATTCTTTTAACTCCTAATCTAGAAATTACTCCCGGTTTTAAAGCAAATGAATTTTTATCAACCACTATTTTTTTTCTGTCTTTATCAACCGGTTCATTTTTACTAAGTTTTACTTTAGCATTTTCTGATATTTTAATTTTTGTTGCATCATTTTTTACAACTTTTACTACTTTCCCCATAATCTTTTATTTTAAATTAATATTTGATTTCTAATTTTTAATTCAAATTATTTTTACGACTTGGGTTATAAATCTTAGATATCAAAAGTATACTAACATTTAAATAAAGCACAGGGGATTTTCTTGGTAATTCAGATAGTGTTTTTCCTGATTTTCAATAAATTAGAAAACATTCAATAATTGACAACATAAAAAAGGCTGTCTATTTTAGACAGCCTTTTTAATAAGAATATAAAATTTATTTTACTTCTTCAAACTCTACATCTTGAGTTGAATCGCCACTAGCGTCTGCTTGAGGTTGAGCCTCTTGAGATTGACCTTCAGCTTGAGCTTTATACATTTCTTCAGAAGCATTTTTCCAAGCTTCGTTAATTTTATCTAAAGCTGGAGTAATTGCTGAAATTTCTTTTGTTTCGTAAGCTGCTTTTAATTCATTTAAAGCTGCTTCAATTGCTGATTTATTACCTTCAGATAATTTATCACCAAATTCAGACAATTGCTTTTCAGTTTGGAAAATCATACTGTCAGCTTCATTTAATTTAGAAGCTTTTTCCATAGCAATCTTATCAGCTTCAGCATTCATCTCAGCCTCTTTCTTCATTTTTTCGATTTCTTCTGGAGTTAATCCTGAAGAAGCTTCAATACGAATATCGTGAGATTTACCAGTTCCTTTATCAACTGCTGTTACATGAATAATACCATTAGCATCAATATCAAAGATAACTTCAATTTGAGGAACTCCTCTTGGTGCAGGTGGAATACCGTCTAAGTGGAAACGGCCAATCGTTTTGTTATCTCCTGCCATAGGGCGCTCTCCTTGCAACACATGAATTTCAACACTTGGTTGGTTATCTACAGCTGTTGAGAAAACTTGTGATTTTTTCGTTGGAATAGTTGTGTTAGATTCAATTAATTTAGTCATTACACTTCCCATTGTTTCAATACCTAATGAAAGTGGTGTAACATCTAATAATAATACATCTTTAACATCTCCAGTTAATACACCACCTTGAATAGCAGCTCCAATAGCCACAACTTCATCTGGATTAACACCTTTAGATGGTTTTTTACCAAAGAATTTCTCTACTTGTTCTTGAATAACAGGGATACGTGTAGAACCTCCAACTAAAATTACTTCATCAATTTCAGATGTTGATAAACCTGCATCTTTTAATGCTTTTGCTACTGGTTCCATTGAACGTTTCACTAAAGAATCTGCCAATTGTTCAAACTTAGCACGAGTTAATGTTTGCACCAAGTGCTTAGGCCCTGAAGCCGTAGCTGTAACATATGGTAAATTAATCTCTGTTTGTGCAGAAGAAGACAATTCAATTTTTGCCTTTTCAGCAGCTTCTTTTAAACGTTGCAAAGCCATTGGATCTTTACGTAAATCAACTCCTTCAGCAGCATTAAAATCATTTGCTAACCAGTCAATAATTACTTGGTCAAAATCATCACCACCTAAATGAGTGTCACCATTTGTTGATAATACCTCAAAAACTCCATCTCCTAATTCAAGGATAGAAATATCAAAAGTTCCTCCTCCTAAATCGTATACCGCAATTTTTTTGTCATGTCCTGCTTTATCCAAACCATAAGCTAAAGCTGCAGCTGTTGGTTCATTGATAATACGCATAACTTTAAGACCTGCAATTTCTCCTGCTTCCTTAGTAGCTTGACGTTGTGCATCATTAAAATATGCTGGTACAGTAATAACTGCCTCTGTCACTGAATGTCCTAAATAATCTTCAGCAGTTTTTTTCATTTTTTGAAGTGTCATTGCTGACAATTCTTGCGGAGTGTACAAACGTCCATCGATATCTACACGTGGTGTATCGTTATCTCCTTTTACTACTTTATAAGCAACTGTTGATGCCTCTTTAGCACTCTCAGAATACTTATTACCCATAAAACGCTTAATTGAAGCGATAGTTTTTGTAGGGTTAGTTACTGCCTGACGTTTTGCAGCATCTCCTACTTTAATCTCTCCACCTTCAACAAATGCAATTACAGATGGTGTAGTTCTTCTACCTTCAGCATTCGCGATTACAACTGGCTCTCCACCCTCCATAACCGAAACACATGAATTGGTTGTTCCTAAATCGATTCCAATAATCTTACTCATAATATAATTCTCCTTAATTTTTATTTATTTTAATTACTCCTCTACGAGTGAGTAGTGTTTTGCAACACGTTGAGCTTAATGACAAGGATTGTGCCAATAGAAAATTTAAAATAAATTGTCAGTATTTCTAAAAACATATATGACAAAATGGCAATAATTAATAAAAAAACCACCCCGTGGGGTGGTTTAGAAACTTAAATTTATTGTTAGCAATTAATATTACTCTAAGTTGAAGTATTCCTCATCAGACATTTGTCCAGTTTGAATTCTTTTTAACTCATCCATGTGAATCATCATTAATTCATGACCTTCTTGAGTCATACCTTCTGGTTTAGCAAAACCTGTTTTATAAGAACCACTCAATACACCACTGTAGTAGTAGAAGAAATTATAATCAAATTGCGATGCCGACAATTTTGCATTTGCCGGATCTGCCAATAAAAATCCTAAACGAACTGCTGAACGACGCTGTGCAGGAGTCCCATGATGACCTGAGCTAGTAGTTGAATAATCTCCAATTGAATAAGCAAATTCATAACCAGTAGCAATCGATGAGAATGTTGATTTACCATACCCTCTACGTAAATAGTAACCAGCCATACCGTCAGCTTCTAACTCATTAGGTCTTGCAGTAGATTCTCTTACAGAAGGTAAATTGAATGCGTATTGCAATTGGTGTCCATACTCATGAGCTAAAATCATTACATTAATTAAATTCGAAGCATCCTTAGATTTTGCATCTCTAAAAATTCCTTCACCATAATAAATTTTTCCGTTGCTGTATGAAATAGCATTGTAAGTTGAGTTCCAATTAGTTCCATTTCTTACAAATCTGAATGTTGGTGCAGATACTGAACTTCCTCTCCAAAAAGTTTTAATAGCTGTGTTTTGATTAGTCATTAATGTTACATCTGAAGATGTTCCAGCCCCTGAAGTTAATGTTGTTGATAAAGTTGCTGATGAAGGCCAATTACCATCTACATACATACATTCTCTCTCAATTCCTTTTGCTTGATCAATGTTTGTTGCTTCAACTTCTGCAACATTTTCTTCATCTTTGTTACATGAAAAAATCACAGCTAATGACAACATACTTAGTGCAATAGCACCTTTTTTAATTTGTTTCATAATTAATAGTTTGGTTAAATGGTTTAATAATTTGCCAAATTTATAAAGTTTGTTAATACAAAATTAAACAAGAATTAACCTACAAATAAGAAATAATTAAAAAGTGCATTTCATCGATAAAAAACAACACTTAATCGATAATTTTAACAATATTTATAATTAAAAATAACAAAAAAAGTAAAAAACAACTTTTTTAAAACAACTGGAAATCAATGCTTTAAATAGCAATTTTTTTTAAAGATATAGCGTTCGTTAAAAATTAAAATCGCTAGTAAAATCAAGACATAAGCAATAATTTGCATTGTGTTTACATTCTCTTTATAAAAGAAAAATGCAAGGAAGAAATTTATTAATGGATTCGTATACATTAGAACTCCAACAGTTGCAGAATCCATTCCTTTTAAAGCAAATAAATTTAAAAACAAAGGTATGATCGTAAACAATACAACTATCATTGTAATCAAAATCCAAAATAAAGAAGCTACAGGTGTTGCAGCCTTATATACAGGGAAAAAAGGAATTAAAACAATAGATGCAATTACTAGTTGAATTGTTAGCACTACGAATCTATCAAATTGATTATTTTTTCTTTGGCTAATTAAATACAAGGCAAAACTAAAAGCTATGATTAATGAATATGCTAAATCTTTAATATGGCCATAAGACAATATGGCACAACTGATAACAAAAATAAAAACTGACAACCACTGCCATCTACTTAATTGTTCATTTAGGATGAAAAAGGCTAAAACTGTTGTAATAATTGGACAGATTAAATATGCTAATGATGCAGATTGAACACTTACATGATTTACGCAGTAAATAAAAAGAAACCAATTAAAAACCAATAAAAATCCACCCAAAATAGTAAGTGTAAGTATTTTTGTTTTTTCTTTTCTATCAAATCCATTGAAAACTTTTAAATCTTTCTTTATTTTTTCTTTTCTAAAAAATAAATTGATAACTAAAAGTAAAACTGTAGCGTAAAACACCCTATAAAAAAGAATATCTAACGATCGATAATTATGCAACGGTTTTAAAGCTAAACTAAAAAATCCCCAAATAAAGAAAGCAGAAAAGGCAGACAAAAAGTATTTATTAATTTGCATTGAGATTATATTTATATATAGTTGGGAAATTAATTTTCGATTCGTTTAAATTGAATTTTCCGTCATAAAAACTCCAAGGAGAATTACCAATAAAGTAAAAGACATTACCTTTAATTATTCCATTGGTTGGTTCAATCATTTCTGTTCTATTACAATCTATAATTTTACTATCTACGATTAAACCATTACTTAGATATAATTGAATTACTCTATGTGGCTTTACTCCATTTTGAATTACAATTAATGAATTATTAGAATACAAGAATCCATCAATTCCTTTTTTTGACACATCGTTAGGAAGTTTTAACCAATTTCTTTCAGAAGGATTTTGAACATTAATTTTCAATATTCCTTTCAAATAATCAGCAATAAATAATTCATTTTCATCTTTACCGAATGTTATTCCTTGCAAATTGAAAGCTTCTTTTTTTAAGTCTAACCAAATGGATAATTCATCATTTTTAATTTGATAAATCATTGCCTCTCCACTATCTGAAAGAAAAATATCGCCATTCTTATTTATAACTAAATCACCAAAAACATGATTCCCTTGAACTGGAAATCTTTTTACAATACTCTTAGTTTCAATATCTACTTTTAAAATTTCTGATTTTCCTTCTAAGTCTTTACTATAGCCTTTCATTTCAGGAATTGCAGAGGTTGTAATCCATAAAAATCTTTCATTTTTATCTGCTTTCATCGCAAAAACAGAAAATAGTTTTTCATCAGTTAACCAATCAATACATTTACCAGATTTTTCATCAAACGATACTATTTTTTTATTTCTAATGCTATTGATTAGCCACGTCTTCGTTTTTTTTAAATTCAATAAGCTCTCAGGATGCAAATCTTTTTCAGACAATTCAATAAACTTTTCAGAAGTAGTTATACGTTCGTTAAGTTTAACTTTTAAATCAACTAACTGTTTAAATTCATCAGTATCAAAAAGGATTTTAAAATCTGGTTCTTTTTCAAACGAAATTCCAGCATTTGCTAATAAGCATTCTTTGAGTTTGAAAACTGCTTTATCTAACTTATTATTCAAAGCATAAGCACAAGCTAGATTATATGAAAAAGTAGGATGTGAAGGTCGTAAACTGTCTAATTGATTCGAAAGCTTTAAAAAAGTTGCATAATCCTTATTTTCGTATGCTTTTGTACTTGCTAGATAAATTTCTTTTTGAGATTGTGCCAATAAACCAAAAGAAAATAGTAAAAAGTATATATGCTTCATCTCAATAAAAATTAAATCGGGATAAAAGTACTTAATTCCTTTCATCCCGATTATTATATTAATATTTCTTTAAGATTTAATGTCCACCCGATACTTTTTTATCAAAATCAATTCCTTGACTTTTCAAAATACCTGAAACTTTCCAAGCATAAAAAGCTAAATACGCAAAGCATAAAACTCCAACGATATAACTTGATTGAATTGTAAATACATCAGCCACATAACCTTGTAATAGACTCACAAATCCACCTCCCATAATCATCATAATCAAAAAGCTACTTCCTTGACTAGTATGTTTTCCAAGACCAGAAACTGCTAGAGTAAAAATACATGGCCATAAAGTACTACAAAATAATCCAACACTTGTAAATGCATAAACACTAACCATTCCGCTAGTAGACATTCCAATAATTAATGCTAAAATGCCCAATACTGAAAACAACAATAACATTCTAGCAGGATTTCCTTTACTTGCCATATCAGCAAAAATCAAAACTAAAATTATTAAAGCATAAACATAAAAAGGAGTTAAATCGTGTTTTGCAACAGAATTTACAAATAAGAAAACACCAAAAGCTAAATAAGGTGCTATAAAACGTAATATTTTTTGAGTTGACATATTATCTGTAAAAGCTTCAACAGCCCCTGTCCATCTTCCTATCATCAAACTCGCCCAGTATAAAGAAATATAAGGCGCAATATCTTTTGTCATAAAACCTAAATGTTTTTCCATATAAGCTGGTAAGTTACTAGCTGTAGACACTTCCACACCAACATATACAAAAATACCAATCATCCCTAAAATCAATTGTGGGTATTTTAAAGCTGAACTTCTTGATGTTTCTGCTCCATCTTCAGAAGCTACTACAGCTTGTGGTTTATCTGGAAGAGATGAAAATTTCAATAAAATTGCCACCAATAAAAAAGCTGCTCCAAGAACCAAATAAGGGATTTTTACACTTTCGATACTCATGTCTGTAGATCCAGATACAGCAGAACCAAAAATTGCAAAACTTACAATTAATGGACCAATTGTAGTTCCTAAATTATTAATTCCTCCTGCCATTGTGAGACGCTGAGAACCAGTTGTAATTGGACCAAGTGCTATAGCTAATGGATTAGCAACGGTTTGCTGCAAAGAAAAACCTAAAGCTACAATAAATAATCCCGAAAGCATTAATGTAAATGAACCAGTATTTGCAGCTGGGTAAAACAATAAAGTTCCCAATGCTGAAATACCTAGACCTAAAGCCAAACTATTTTTATATCCTAATCTATTGATTAAGTCTCCTTTTGTCAAATAAGAAATTAACAAATACAACAAAGATCCAACGGTATATGCTATATAAAAGGCAAGAGATACTAATTGACTTTGAACTTGTGTTAAATCAAATGCTTTTTTGAATACTGGAATTAAAATATCATTACTAGCTGCAACGAATCCCCAAAAGAAAAATACTGTAACTAATGGAATGAATTGAGCCCAATTTGTTTTTTGTGATTCTAAACTCATAAATTTGGTTTTGGTTATTGAATTGGTTTTTTGTTTGGTTAAAAATACTTTTTTAAAACTATGAAAAAATGGCATTTAAAAATAAGTTATTAACGAAAACGTTATAGTAAACATATTGTCAATTCTAAAAAGTAATTTTTAAAATAATTCAAATTATTAATAACAAATACTATTTTTGCTAAAATTTAAATGACATGAAATATTTTTGGACAGTTTTGTTGAGTTTAATGATTATTACCTCTTGTGATGATGGAGACATCATAGAGGATACATTTAATTTTGAAAGCGCAACAATTCAAAAATGTTCAAATTCAAATGTTCTATATAAGATTAATGATAAAGAGTCCTTAATTTTTAATGCTCCTGAAACCTATTTTTCTAACGAAGTTCAAACTCAAACTTACACAATTGGCTCAAGCAATTCATTGATGTACAGAAAATTTGTAAGCGCAACATCTGCATCAAATATTTGCGAGACACCTACTTTGCAAGTTGTTGGTGAATGGAATGCTATAGGAGGAACAATAGAAATTGTGAGTACTGAAATTCTTAGTGGAATAACCGTTGTAGCTTATAATCACAACATTACTTTCAAAAACGTTACATTTCAAGCCTCTGACAAGCAAGTAGTTTATGATTCCTATTTTTATGGAAGCTACAGAACAGATGTAATTGATTTAGATTTTGATTATGCCTTACCTGAAGAAGTAATAGAATGTCCAAGTAACAATTTATTATTTAAGTATAACCAGAACAATGTGTTACTATTTGATATTGACAAAGCTGCTTTATTTCAAAACTCAGTAACAACTCCTGGTAATCCAAGAACAGCATTAATTACTACTACTACTAATAAAGTTATATACCGTGTTTACAGTGGTGGTTTAAATGAAAATTATTTTTGCAGTGCAATAACTCCTTCAACACCTACTTTAACCGAAGAATGGATTGCTGATAATGGTGTTGACAATGTAAGTGGTATTATAAGAGTTGTAACTGAAACGACATCTACTCCAGGTGAATTTAAGCACTCAGTTTATTTGTACAAAACAACTTTTAGAAAAGGATTCCAATACTACAGTCCAAATCCTGATGGAGATTATCTATTTGGAACCTATTATACTACTTTATAGTGTTTTCTTTTGAATAAAATAAACTTCGGTTGCTCCTAAACCATACTTTTGGTAATTAGCATCTTGAAAAGTTAAATTGTCATATCTGCCGAGAAAAAAATCAAGCTCAGCTTTTAGAACACCTTCTCCTACTCCGTGGATAAAAACAATTTTTGGAATTCTGTTTCTCATTGCGAATTCCAATTGTCTTTTAGCAGTGTCCATTTGGAGGGTCAAAATATCATAGTTATTCATTCCTTTTTTATTAGGAACTAACTTTTCGATGTGAAGATCTATTTCAAGAACAAATTCGTCTTTCTTAGATTTTTTTTCTTTTGCAAAACTTCTTGGAGCAGGAATTTCTTTTTCTTTTTTTACAGAAGAAAAATTGGTCATAGCGATGTTGTTCATCAAATCACCAGAAGATTTTATTAGTATCAATTCTTTTTCATTAAAAGTCAATTCAAAACCTTCATCTGTATCAATAGTTACTTGATTGGAAACAATTTTAATAACAACTCCATTAATATTATCATCTAATACCGAAACTTTATCCCCTTTTGCAAACATTATTCTTCGTCTTGTTCTTGATTCTTACTTGGTACTTTTCTACTCAAACGCATCATTCCATAAAAAAGTAATACAAATCCCATTACTTGTACCCAAATATTAGGCTGTTCTGAATTAAGTTGCCAAAATAATACACCAACAACTATTAACATCAAAATAAACAGAATAACTTTTTTCATAGAATTTCTTTTTTCAAAAGTAAGAACTTTCATCCTTTTATATTTTTAAATGAATATAATATTTTGTAAAATTGACTAAAAATAAAAACAATGCCAGCCGAAGATTATATGTTACCCTGCATGAATAAATCACTTTTTGGAGTTGATTGTATGGGTTGTGGAACACAAAGAGCGCTTATTTTACTCTCTAAAGGAGAATTTAAAGAGGCTTTTTATATGTTTCCAGCTATTTATACTACAGTTTTATTATTCTTATTTTTAGGATTGCATTTTATTGACAAGTCAAGAAACTATCATAAATTAATCATTACCATGGCAATACTTAATGCCGTGATAATGGTTATTTCATACATTTACAAACAAACTAATTTTTAATCAAATCAAACATGGAAAAACAAAAATTGCCCAACGGTACTACCGTTTTAGTTTTAGGAATTTTATCAATCGTAACTTGCTGTTGCTATGGCATTATTAGTATTGTATTAGGAGGTGTAGGTGTGTATCTTGCAGGAAAAGATATGGCATTGTACAAAGAGAATCCTGAATTATACTCTAATTATAATAATGTTAATACTGGTAGAATTTTAAGCATCATTGGAATTGTGCTAGGAGTTATTTATCTAATTTATATGATTTGGATTATTGCAACCTTTGGATTTGAAAATCTTCAAAACCCTGAAGTCATGCAAGAAAAAATTAGACAAATGATGGGACAATAATCTCAAAATATAATAATAAAAAAACCGAGCAAATTGCTCGGTTTTTTATTTATTTAATACTTCTAATAGTTTGCGGCTGCAAATATACCAGCAAAAATAGCTATAACAAATAGTAGAGCATAAATTGATAATAAAACTAACATCATAATACCTAAAAACTTATGATGAGATTTTAATTTTTCTAATCCAGCCTCAAGTAATTCTGAATCATTTGATACCAACGCTTTTTTTGTGTCTGTTGCATATTTGTACAAATAATATACAGGCAAATAATAAATTCCAGCCATTAATAAATACAAAATTGTAAAAATTCCAGAAGGAAAAGAACGCATTGCTGAAACTTCAGGAGACACGAAAGTAGCAATTATTCCCATAAAAAATGCAATTACAACCATAATTCCAATCCCAACAAATCCAATTATTGCTAATATTTTAGACCATTTTGCACTTTCTTGTAAATATTCTTTAGCATCAACACTAACTACTAAAGTATCATTTCTATTTTCCATTAATTTTAAATATTCTTTTTACTTGTTATTACTTTTCAAATTGTTTTAGAGTAGAAATGATTATCGATATACAATCTCTCAACTGCTCTTCGTTCATTACTAATGGTGGTGCAAAACGAATAATATTTCCATGTGTAGGTTTTGCCAATAAACCATTTTCAGCTAGTTTCATACAAATGTTCCAAGCTGTATCACTTTCTTCAGCATCATTAATCACAACAGCGTTTAATAACCCTTTACCACGAACTAAAGTAGCAATGCTTGAAGTAGCAATATAATTAGCTAATTCTTGACGGAATATTTTACCTAAACACTCAGAATTTTCAGCCAATTGTTCATCTTTTACAACTTCTAATGCTTCAATAGCTACTGCAGCAGCAACTGGATTTCCACCAAAAGTTGAACCATGTTGACCAGGCTTAATCACATTCATAATTGAATCGTTAGCCAAAACAGCAGATACTGGATAAGCACCTCCAGATAAAGCTTTTCCTAAAATCAAGATATCTGGTTGCACATTTTCATGGTGAACTGCTAATAATTTTCCTGTACGAGCAACTCCTGTTTGTACTTCATCGGCAATAAATAAAACATTATGTTTTTCACACAATTCTTTTGCTTTTGCCAAATATCCTTCGGCAGGAACATATACCCCAGCTTCTCCTTGAATAGGTTCAACAAGGAAACCAGCAATATTTGGTGATGAAGTAATTGCTTTTTCTAATGCATCGATATCATCATAAGCAATTTTTATAAACCCTGCTGTATAAGGTCCAAAATTTTTACGAGCATTTTCGTCATTAGAAAACGAAATAATTGTAGTAGTTCTTCCGTGGAAGTTATTTTCACAAACAATTATTTGAGCTTCATTTTCATTAATACCTTTTTTCTCATATGCCCATTTTCTACAAAGTTTTAAAGCTGTTTCAACCGCCTCAGCTCCTGTATTCATTGGCAAAACCTTATCAAAACCAAAATAGTTAGTTATGTATTGCTCGTAAACTCCTAACTTGTCATTATAAAATGCCCTTGAAGTTAATGTCAATGTTTGTGCTTGTTGCATCATTGCACCAACAATTCTTGGATGACAATGCCCTTGATTTACTGCCGAATAGGCAGACAAAAAATCATAATATTTTTTTCCTTCTACATCCCAAACATAAACACCCTCTCCTCTACTTAAAACTACTGGAAGTGGATGATAATTGTGTGCTCCATGTTTGTCCTCTAATGCAATGGCTTCTGCTGAACTTAATTTTTCTAAAACTGCCATGATAATAATTTGTTATTGATTGGTAAAATCGCAATTCCTTCTTGCTGGTGAGAAATCAACCATATTTGCTACAAATTTATAAATTAAACTCAAAGAATATTATTTATTAAGTTGTGATTTAATATCTTCTAAAAGTTTTGTCTGTTTATTCTGAATTACAATCAACTCATGGTGCTGATGTTCTAAAATATGATCTAATTTTTTCTGAAGAATTCTTATTTCTTGTTCAGCTTTTAAATTGATTTGGAAATCCTTTTTAGCTCTTTCTCTATCTTTTTCCTCTTGACGATTTTGACTCATCATTATTATAGGTGCTTGCAAGGCTGCTATACAAGATAAAATAAGATTTAAAAGAATAAAAGGATAAGGGTCAAAACCTTTATTAAGTAAAAAATAGGCGTTGGTGATGATCCAAGCTATTAAAAAAAATAAAAATGAGAGAATGAAAGTCCAACTTCCACCAAAATCAGCTACTTTGTCAGCCACTCGTTGACCCAAAGTTCTTTTATCATTATTGTCCTCAAGTTCGGCAATACTATTTATTTCTTTATTTGTCATAATAATTTAAAAAAAGATGAGTATCAAAAGTACAAATTTAAGACCGCTAAAAGCTAACTTAAAAACCAGATATTTTTTTTCAAAACATCACTAATAATGAATAAGCACTAAACTTTACAATTTTATTACATAACTTAATTTTATTAACCTTTTCTTACATTTTTAAAAATATTCTGATTAAATTTTCCTAACAATAGGATTCTATGTTTGCATCGAAATCAAAATTAACTACAAATGAAAACTTTAAACGTTTTGATGAGTGCAGCTTTATTAGGATCTTTTATTGCTTGTAACTCTGATGATGACAACACAACAAACAACGAAACAAACAATCCTGTTGTTTTAAAAAATCATTCAACAACTCCTGCATTTTTAAATGCAAAGTCTGAATTCAGCACAATTCAATTATTCTCTCTTTTCTCTAGTGAAGATACTTTTTCGGAAACTCCTGAATATGTATTTGCTGGTTCAGCTGATGGTTCTGGATTATTTAAAAACTCAGATGATACTTATTCATTCTTGGTAAACAACGAAGATAATTTTGCTGTTTCAAAAATTAAATTTGATGCTTCATTCAAACCAGTTGCCGGAGAATATATTTTAAACTCAAATGGAGCTGGGACTAGACTATGTTCTGCTTCATTAGCAACTCCAGAAATTCATGGTTTTGGTCCATTATTTTTAACAGCTGGAGAAAGTGATAGTGAATCACAAGTTCACGGTTTAACTCCATATGATACAAAAGCAAACAATAGTACACCTAGACCAATCTTAGGTTTTGGAAGATGGTGCGCAGAGAATGCAGTACCATTATCAAAAAATGCTTTTTCTGGGCAAACAATTGTTCTTTTAGGAGATGATGACTCTGGAACTTACGGAGGACAATTAGTGATGTATAAATCTACTAAAGGAGATTTAAATAATGGAAAGGTATATGTTATCAAAAGAACAGATAATGTTATTAATGAAAGAACTATGACAGAAAACGGAACCTATCCTGTTGAATTTGTTGAAATTACAAATGCAAAAACCAATACTGGTTTACAAAATAATCAAGCTGCACAAGCTGCAAATGCTATCGCTTTTGGTCGTGTAGAAGACATAGATTATAATAAAACAGAAGGTAAAGAGAGAGAAATTTATTTTAATGTAACTGGACAAAACAACTCTGGTGCTAATGCCGATAATTCTCGTTCAAAATACGGTCGTGTTTACAAATTGGTTCTAGATGCTAATAATCCGTTAAGTGGTCAACTAACACTAGTTTTAGATGGTGATGACAGATCAGGAAAAGCAAAACAATTTCAAAATGTTGATAATATTTGTGTGACTAAAAACTATGTTTATCTTCAAGAAGATGCTAACGGTTATGGAGATGAAACACATGATGCATACATATATCAATACAATATTGCTACAAAAGAATTAAAAGTAGTATTTGAATTAGATCACAAAAGAAACGAACCTGGTGACAAATACTTAAGTGCATCATCTTCTAAAGGGTCATGGGAATATGGAGCTTTGATTGATGTATCTGAAACTATAGGAGTTCCTGACACTTTTATGTTGTCAATTCAACCACACTCTTGGAAAAAAGAAGCTTTTAAAGGAAAAGATGGAGGAACTTTACGTCCTAATGAAAACCAAGGAAGCCAAGTAGTTTTAATCAAAGGTTTACCTAGATAATTCATAACCAAATCATTACAAACAATTAGGAGTACATCAAGTTGTACTCCTAATTTTTAATTTTAATACTAGATGAAAAAAATAATTTTTCTCATTTCGATCATTTTAACTTATCCATGTCAGGATACCACTTATAAAAATCTAGCTCCAATTGAAAAAACAAAAGAGTTAATTCTTTCTGACTATTCTTCTTTGGTAAAAAAATCAAATCAATTAACTAGTTTGATAAAACCCGATTTTAATAAAAAAATTGTTATAAATAGTTTTAAAGAAACTCGATTAGCTTATAAAAAAGTGGAATCCTTTATTGCATTTTATCTTCCTGAAACTTCCACTAAAATTAATGGTGCTGCTATAGACAAAAATGATACTCAAGAAACAAGTAGAAAAATAGAAGAGGCAACCGGTTTTCAAAAAGTAGAAGAACTATTGTTTTCAGAAAAAATAGAATTAGAAGAATTAAAAAAACAAGTAAATATTTTAAATGGTTATATTGTAAGCTGCAAATCAAATCTTGAAAACCTTCAACTTAGTGATTCAAATATTTTTGAAACTCAAAAACTTCAAATGATTCGCATTATGAGTCTTGGAATATCAGGTTTTGATTCGCCAATTGCTTTACAATCTTTACCTGAAGCAAAAGCATCTATTGAAGGGATCCTATCAGTCATTTTCAATTTTAAAGAAGATAGTGTTTTAAAAGATTTAGTCCAAAAATCTATTACATTCATTAGTAATAACAACGATTTCAATACTTTCGACAGGGCTGATTTCATTATAAAATATTGCATTCCAATTTCTAAAAGAATTCAGGAAATACAAACAGAACTTGGAGTTAAGAATAATCCTAATTTTGGGCCAATCAACTTTGATTATGCTACAGTTTTTGAAGAAGGTGCTTTTAATGTGAGTCATTTTGCTCCTTCTTATAATAAGAATCCCACTTCGGGACAAATTACATTAGGAGAAAAATTATTTACAGATACGATTTTGAGTGGTGATAATTCGGTTTCATGTATTACTTGTCATATTCCATCTGAAGGGTACGCTGATCACAAAACTAAGGCAGTTAAAAACGCTGCTATATCAAGAAACACTCCTACTCTTTTAAACTCTGGTTTGCAAAACACTTTATTCTTAGATGGTAGAGTAAATTATTTAGAAGATCAAGCAAAAGCGGTGATCAATAATAAAGATGAGATGCATGGCAGCTTTTCTAAAGCCCTTGAAAAGATTAAAAACAATAAAACATATCAGACTGAATTCAAGAAGGCTTTCCCTAATGATTTAGAAATTACTGAACAAAATCTATTAAAATCAATTGCAAGTTATGTACGTTCTTTGTCAAAATTAAATTCAAAATTTGATGAATATCTTAGAGGAAAAGCAAAATTATCTATTACTGAAAAAAGAGGTTTCAATGTATTTATGGGAAAAGGAAAATGTGCAACATGTCATTTTTTTCCTTTATT
This sequence comes from Flavobacterium terrae, assembly GCF_900142035.1. GTDB lineage: Bacteria > Bacteroidota > Bacteroidia > Flavobacteriales > Flavobacteriaceae > Flavobacterium > Flavobacterium terrae. Next base: position 364,732 of record NZ_FQZI01000003.1, read on the forward strand.
CAATGGAAGCGTTCCGCCAATGTATAATGAACTAGAAAGTGAGGTTTTAGGTGTTCCTAATCAAAAAGAAATGAAAAACGCAAAGATTGATTCAGATTTAGGAGAATATGAAATAACTAAAGCTCCTTTAAAGAAATATGCTTTTAAAACTCCAACAGTTCGCAATAGTGCTATTACCTATCCTTATATGCACAATGGTGTTTATAACTCGCTAGATGAAGTGATTGATTTTTATAACAGAGGCGGTGGTGCAGGAATAGGAATTCAACTTGAAAATCAAACATTACCAACAGATGAATTACATCTTACTCAAACTGATATAAAAGATCTTATTGCTTTTCTTAAAACGTTAAACAACAAATATTAATTATTCATTATACATTTCTAAAAGTTTGGTAACGGTATTCCAATTACGCATGGTTGCCGTTACATTAAGTTTTTTCTCTATATACTTTTGGTCAAAACGGGTCTTTCCAGCTCCAACAGCATATTTAACGTAGATTCTATTTTTATCGATTACCGCTTCATCAGGTTTTACCTGACTCATTTTTAATTCATGAATACTGCTTTCGTTCAACTCTTTAGAAATGAAAGTAAAATACAATTTCTTAGTATCAGCATCTTTTTCTTTTAGATAAGGATTGTTATTCAAACAAGCTTCTAAATCTTCCTTAGTAACCACTATAATAGGTACATCATAACCCCACTCTTTAAAAATTTCTTGTTTAATTCTAAACCCAAGAGTTGCTCCATGTTCTTCATCGCTATCCACAAAAACATTACCCGACTGTATATAGGTTCTAACATTCTGAAAACCCATACGTTCCAATAAAACTTTTAGATCATCCATTTTAATCATGTTATGACCAGAGACATTAATACCACGAAGAAGTGCTAAATGTGTATACATAGGATTAATGAAAATTAATTAAGAGTATAGGAAAATTTTCCGTTCAATAGATAATTAGCTCCAACAGGTGTGTCACAAAAAATTATGGTTAAGAGGTTGTTTTCATTTTTAACATAAAACTTAGTCCCTGCCGCTGCAGTTGCACCTCCCCAACCTGATCCGTAATCCTGAATAAAAAGTTTTGCTTTTCCTGTAGACAAATCCACGTTATTTCCAAATTCTCCAACAACTACAGTATATTCGCCTGACATAGGAGGCTGACTATTATTTTCATTAAACTGTACAAATATTCTAGCTGTTGAGCTATAACTAGAAGTGGCAAATTCAATATTTCCTTCATTAAAAGCCCAACTTGGATATGACTTTTCAACATTTGTAATTTGAATTTCACTATACTGATTCATTCGTACACGGTTGCTTACAGTTGGATTACATGGTGCTTCAACTCCTGTTTTAAAAGAATATTCATCTCCATATCCTATACCAATTTCATTTTGAGCATAAAAACGACAATAGTAAGTTGTGTTGGGTTGAAGACCTGAAAAAGTTTCAAAAAACTCCCCAAGACGTTCCCCTCTAACCGCTTTATTATCCTCCTTTGTAGGATTTGGGTTAACACTCCATACAACTCCATATTCGACTACATCTTTACCACCTTCACTTGCAACAGCTCCTCCCATAGAAGCTGAATTAGTCATTACATTTTCGGGTTCGAAAGTAAAAACAATTGGTTCGGTGTAATTATAGTTTTCAATTTCACAGCTGCTAAAGGCGGCAATAAACAACAGTAAAAATATTTTTTTCATATATCAGTAGTCGTATTTTTCGCCAAAAGTATAATTATAATAATATCTTTGCAACCTCATTACTGAAAACAAACCCAATTCATACTAAATGAAACCTATAAATTACCTTTTGATTTTACTATTTTCAACTATGTTTAATAGTATTGGTTATTCTCAACTAGCCGATGGAAGATTTGGAATCACAGCAGGTTATACTAATTACGTACTAGATTCAAATGTTCTTTTTACCAAATCGCAGCCGGGCTTTAGTCTTGGTGTTGTTTCCACCATAGAGCTTGCCGATTATTTGGAACTAATGGTTGAATTAAATTACACACATCATAGGTTGAAAATTATTGGAAGGGAAAATTTCGAATCCAAACCAGAAGAATTGAATTTTAAACTAGAAAACATCAATTTACCTGTTGTACTTAATTATTATTTTTTAAAATTTAAGGATGATGAGTTTAAAATTGGTGCAAATGCTGGTATTATGATTAGTTTACTTCAAAACTATACTTTGACTAAAACTTCTACTTCTAAAGAAGATTATGTTCTCGATCCATTATATCTTGAAACAAGATATTTGAAATTTGATACTGAAAATGAAAAAATTTCATTTAATGCTTATGTTCCTTTAGGAATAAGTGCAGAATATAAAGACATCATGTGCAATATAAAATACAATATGGGAATAACTGATCCATTCAGACAAGCGCCATTTTACAACAATGCATTTGAAACTAAAGCCAAACAAAACTATTATAGTGTATCATTTGTTTACTTTTTTTAATCTAATCGTTTTTTGATTTTGTAATACAAGTACATCATTATGTTTAAAGTCCAATTTGAGTTATTATAGTTACAATCTATTCTACAAAAATATCATTTAAAATTCTCCTTTAAACTCTAGTCTTTTACTAACCAAAAAATCAAATAACTCAATTGAGCTTGTATTATCATTAAAAGATTTAGTTTTATTATCTAATTCACAAAAATTGAGAAATAAATCTATTTCGTCTTCTTTTAATTTCAATTTTGAAACTAACAAATCATTTGAAAATTCATTTTGAATTCGGTTACGAAAACTTATCTGTTTACTTCTATCGTTGTTTTTCTCTTTATTTTTGAAAATCTTGCTTACTTGATTTACTAGAACACTACCAATTTCTATAAAGTCTATACCATTTTGAAACTCACCTGTATATACTCCTGTGACTTTAGGTTGTGATTGTTGTTTTGAAATTTTTGCCATTTTTAATGACTTATAGTCGTTAAAAATTTTCAGGTTTTTTGTTTTATTAATCTCTATTTCATCTAACTCAATAGTATTTTTTTCAAGAATTATTTTGTTGAATGTATTAAGATGTTCATTAGTGACAATTAATTTCATTTTAAGATATCCTGTTAGGAAAATAATAATTTCGTCATTCAATTTCGCATTAATTTGAAATTCTCCTTTGTTATCAATTTTAGCAACAGATTTTTCAGTTGAATTAATTATTTCAACATTAGACAAAGGTATATTTCCGCTTATTACTTTGCCTGTGAATTTTGACTGTGCATTTACAAGATTAAAAAAACTACCTATTAGATATATAAAATAAAGTTTGTTCACCACTTTTAGTTTGTTTACAGCTAAGTTAATTTCAAAGCCGTTTTTTATTACTAATTTTCTGTTAATTGAGTTTTTATTAACGAAACTTAATAACTATAAAAAAAAGTTCTCTTTTCATTATCTTTGCGCCATGGGAAGAAAACAAACAAAAAAAGTCGTATTCGAAAACGTAAAAGTCCTTGATGCTGGTGCAAAAGGCGTTAGTGTAGCAAAAGCCCCAGAAGGCCAAGTAATATTTATCCCGAACGTTGTACCGGGTGATGTAGTAGATGTTCAAACATTCAAAAAACGTAAATCCTATTTTGAAGGAAAAGCAATCAAATTTCATAGCTTTTCTGAACATCGTGTAGATCCTGTTTGTGAACACTTTGGCGTATGTGGTGGTTGTAAATGGCAAAATATGAAGTACAGCCAACAATTACATTACAAACATCAAGAAGTATTCAATAATCTTAAACGCATTGGAAAAGTTGAATTACCAGAATTTGAACCAATATTGGGTTCTGAAAAACAATTTTTCTACAGAAATAAAATGGAGTTTGGTTTTTCTTCTTCTCGTTGGATGACGCAAGAAGAAGTTGAAAGTGGAGCTGAATTAGATAATAAAAATGCAGTGGGTTTCCATATTCCTAAAATGTGGGATAAAATCCTTGACATTCAAAAATGTCATTTGCAACAAGATCCATCTAATGCAATTCGTAATGAGATTAGAAGCTTTGCTAATGCAAATGGTTTATCATTCTTTAACCCAAGAAATCACGAAGGCTTATTAAGAACTTTAATGATTCGTACGGCTTCTACTGGCGAATTAATGGTATTAATTCAATTCTTTGACAACACTAAAAAAGAAATCGAACTGGTAATGAATTTCTTAGCAGAACGTTTTCCAGAAATCACTTCATTACAATATGTGATTAACCAAAAAGCAAATGATACATTATACGATCAAGACATTATTCTCTTCAAAGGAAGAGATTATATCTTAGAAGAAATGGAAGGATTACAGTTTAGCATAAATGCTAAATCGTTCTATCAGACCAATTCTGAACAGGCTTATGAATTGTATTCTATCACTCGTGAATTTGCTGGCTTAACAGGCAATGAATTGGTGTATGATTTATATACTGGAACAGGAACCATAGCTCAATTTGTTTCTAAAAAAGCGAAAAAAGTTATTGGTGTAGAGGCAGTTCCAGAAGCTATTGCCGATGCTAAAGAAAATGCAAAACGCAATAACATTACAAATTGTGAGTTCTTTGTAGGTGATATGAAAAATGTATTTAATGACGAATTCATTGCAACTCATGGTCATCCAGATGTAATTATTACTGATCCACCACGTGATGGAATGCATGCCGATGTTGTAAAACAAATTTTAAGCATAGCTCCAGAAAAAGTAGTATATGTGAGTTGTAATTCGGCTACACAAGCTCGTGACTTAGCTCTAATGGATGAAATGTATAAAGTAACACGTGTACGTCCTGTGGATATGTTCCCGCAAACACATCATGTTGAAAATGTTGTACTTTTAGAAAAAAGAAACTAAGTAAATAGTAAAAAGTGATTAGCTAATGGTTTTCTAATCACTCTTTACTAGTCACTAATTACTAAAAATAATGAAAAAAATACTTTTTGGTTTATTCTCCATCTTATTTGCAATGACAATTTTCAATTGTGAAAAGGACGACATTTGTGAAGAAGGTACTCCTACTACTCCTAGATTGATTGTAGAATTCTACGACAATAATAACCCAACGGTTAAAAAAAATGTTATAAATCTAGCTGTTGTGGGAGAAAACATGACCGATTCATTAAAATTTAATGGGGTTTCAAAAATCGAAATTCCATTAAAAAACAATGCAAATAATTCTAATTTTAGTTTTGTATTCGACTCTGCTAATTCAAATACATCATTAATAAACAATGACAACGTTGAAGTAAATTATCTTCGTAATGATGTTTTTATTTCTAGAGCTTGTGGATATAAAACAGTATTTGAATTAGATAATTCTAACGGAATGAAATTTACACCCGATTCAAATAATTGGATTAAAGAAATTGCAATACAAAATCACAACATTTTAAACGAAAACGAAGTTCATGTTAAGATATTCTTTTAATTTTTTATTACTGTTTTTATCAGTTTCAACTTTTGCTCAAAATGCAAAAAAAGATACTGTGAGTAAAAAAACAGAACGCTATGGTCTTCGTGTTGGTGTTGATTTGTCAAAATTAGCCCGTTCTTTTTATGAGAAGGACTATAAAGGGTTAGAAATTGTTGGTGATTATAGATTGACAAAGAAAATTTACATTGCTGGAGAAATTGGTAATGAAGATAAAACTGTTGAAGATGACAGAGTAAATTTTACTACAAAAGGAACCTATTTTAAAGTTGGTTTTGATTCTAATGCTTACCAAAACTGGCTAGACATGGAAAATATGATTCACATAGGTTTAAGATATGGTGTGAGTTCGTTTAGCCAAGAATTAAATAGCTATAAAATATACGACACTTCAAATTATTATCCTTTACCTGCCGATGTAGTTTCTGGAAAAAAATATGATGGACTATCTGCGCATTGGGCCGAAGTGGTTGCTGGTGTAAAAGCAGAATTATTTAATAATTTTTACGCAGGTATTAGCGTTCGTCTTAATTATCTAGTTACACAAAAAGAACCTGACAACTTTGCTAACTTATACATTCCTGGTTTTAACAAAACTTATGATGGGAAATTTGGTGTAGGATGGAATTATACAATCTCTTATTTCATACCACTTTACAAAAAGAAAAAGTAAAATAAAAAAAGCCTTCAATTTTGAAGGCTTTTTTTATTTTATCTCTTTAATTCCTTTAATAAAAATCCATTGCATAAAAAGCTTTTCACCATCTTTTGTATTGACAGCTTGAAATTTAGGAGCTAAAATAAGACCAACAGCGAATGCGGTTATAGGAATCCACCACCCTTCAAGGTTAGTATACGTATCCACTAAATATCTTGTTCCAAAGAAGAACACTGCAAAACCAATAAAATTAAATAAGAAGGCTTTTGTTTTTTTACTCATACTATTTAGTCATTATTTGATTCTTGAAATTTAGTTCTTTTACTTCCTGCGTACATCTCATATTTCACCAAACGGGCTTCCAACTTACCGTTGAACAATTTGATTTTACGTGAAGGCTTTAAGCCTACAAATTTCAACGCTTCTAAATTAGCAGTAATAAACCAAGCATTGGTATTTGGGTAACTTTGTTTCAAGGTATCTCCTACCTCTCTATAAAAACGCTCTAAATGAATATCTAAACGCTCTCCATACGGTGGGTTGAATACCATGTGTAATGGGCCTTGATTTTCTTTTTCGGTATCAAAAAAATTACGCTCAGAAATTTTTACATATTCGTCAAGATTTGCATTACGAATATTGTCTTTTGCTTTCATCACAGCACTTGGTGCTTTATCGTAACCAGTAATTGTATAATGGAATTCTTTTACTTTTTTCATCAATGAATCCATAATCTGGTCAAACAAATCGTTATCCCAGTCGTTCCATTTTTCGAAAGCAAACTCTTTACGGTTAATGTTTGGTGGAATATTACAAGCAATCATAGCTGCTTCGGCCAAAATAGTTCCTGAACCACACATTGGATCCATAAAATCACAACTTCCGTCCCAACCCGATAATAATAACATACCTGCAGCTAGAACTTCGTTGATAGGAGCAATATTTGTAGCCGTTTTATAACCTCTTTGATGCAACGAAGCACCAGAAGAATCTAATGAAACTGAACATTGATCTCTGTCGATATGAATGTTAATTCGTAAATCTGGATAATCTTTATCAATACTTGGACGAGAACCAAATTTTTCTTTAAACTGATCCACAATAGCATCTTTACATTTTTGAGCCACAAATTGTGAATGTTTAAAATTATCAGAATGAACTGTTGTGTCTATTACAAATGTTTGATTGGAGTTCATGTATTTTGACCAATCGATACCTTGAATTCCTTTGTATAAACTTGCTTCGTTAAAAGCTCTGAAATTATAAATTGGCTTTAAAATTTTCAATGCTGTTCGTAAAGCTAAATTGGATTTATACATAAAACCTTTGTCTCCAACAAAGCTTACCATTCGGGTTCCAATTTCTATATTTTGAGCACCCAATTGGTGTAATTCTTTTGCTAATATTTCTTCAAAACCAAATAAAGTTTTGGCAATCATTTTAAAGTTTTCCATAAACTCTTCTCTTTCCAACTAATAATTTGCTAATTCCAATGAATCTTTAAATTTCAAATTGGAACAGGTTCGCAAAATTACTGTAAATTTGCAAGTAAATACGAATAAATGTCAGAAAACAATACTTCACAAGAAAACAATTGGTTCGAAACTTGGTTCGACTCTCCATATTATCATATTTTATACAAAGATCGTAATGATACCGAAGCCCAATTGTTCATGGATAACCTTACACATTACCTAAATTTACCAGAAGAAGCTAAAATTTTAGATCTTGCTTGTGGCAAAGGACGTCATGCTATTTACTTGAATCAATTAGGATATGATGTAACAGGTGTTGATTTATCAGAAAACAGTATTAAAGAAGCTTCAAAGTCAAGCAACGACACATTACATTTTAAAGTACACGATATGCGTGTGCAAACAGAGGAAAAATACGATGCGGTTTTTAATTTATTTACCAGTTTTGGTTATTTTGAAAATGAAGAAGATAATTTTAAAACATTAGCTGCTATCAAAAACAGTTTAACCGAATATGGTTTTGCTGTAATTGATTTTATGAATGCAAATTATGTTATTGATAATTTAGTTCCAGAAGAAGTAAAAACTGTTAATGGAATTGATTTTAATATCAAACGTTATCTTACTGATGGTCATATTTATAAAGAAATTGATTTTGAAGATAAAGGACAGAAATTCCATTTCACAGAAAAAGTAAGAGCTTTGACTTTACAAGATTTTGAACAAATGATGGAAAAAGCCGACATTTATTTGTTGGACATTTTTGGAGATTACAAACTTCGAAAATTCTACAAAAACGATTCTGAACGATTGATTATGGTTTTTAAATAGTTAAATACCGCATAACTCATAATTAATTTATGATATACATCATTCCATTTTTATCAGTAGTATTAGGATATATAATTGCTACTTTTTTACAACCTAAAAACAAAAAGAATCTAAAACTTTTACTGGCTTTTAGTGGATCTTTCCTTTTAGCATTAACGGTTTCACATTTATTGCCTGAAATATATTCTGGATACAATGTTTCACAAAGTGCGGAACATACGCATAACAATACTGGGATTTTTATCATGGTTGGAATTGTATTCCAGATCATTTTGGAATATTTCTCACAAGGTGCCGAACACGGTCACGTGCATGGTCATGATAAAATGAATCACATTCCTTGGGCATTATTCATCAGTTTGTGTTTACATGCTCTTTTAGAAGGAATGCCTGTAAGTCAGCATCATCATTTGGCTTGGGGAATTTCGATTCACCACTTCCCTATTGCCATCATTTTGACAACATTTTTAATGCAATCCCACTTAAATAAAGTTTCAAGATTAATTTTTATGATTGTTTTTGCTTTAATGACTCCACTAGGAACATTAATAGCAACAGATTCGACTGCATTACTACGATTTCAAACTGAAATCACCGCCTTTGTTATTGGTATTTTATTCCACATATCGTCTACTATCATTTTTGAAAGTAGCGAAGGACACAAATTCAATATGGCTAAACTTACAGCTATCATTTTAGGAATTGTGTTGGCTTATTTTATGTAAGTTATGAGAAAAATATTTTTACTTTTAATTAATTTAATAAGCCTTAACTTTTGTTTTTCACAAAATACAAATCTCGTTTTAATGGTAAATGACCAACTTTTAAATGGAGAAATAACAAATCTTTATTTAAAATTTGAGAATGAAAATGAAACAAAAAAAATATATGTAAATTATTATCCTGGAGATTTGATTTTAAATTCAGAAACTTTAGAGCTTATAAATTCTGACAAAACGAATAAAATATATTTACATTTTGACTATAAAACTTTTAAAAAAGAAAAACATCTTATTTCAAATTTTGATATTGAATTAAAGAAGATTATGTTTCAACAGCCTTACTTAATTATTAATGTATTCGATTTTACAGACAAAAAGTATCGAAAATGGTATCAATACTTGACTAATGAAAACTATCTACCACAAATTATTTTTCCAAATAGTGGAATTTATGTGAGAATGAAATAAACACTTTTTACTGATTTTTCCATTCTAAAATCTTCTTAACTTTGAAACTCTGTCACATTACACTAATAAAAAATGACTTTCACAAAAACCACAGAGCAATCCTCAAAATACGAGCATTTAGAACAAATGCCTCTTCATGATTTATTGACCAATATTAACAATGAAGATAAAACCGTACCATTAGCCGTTGAAAAAGCTTTACCTCAAATTGAAATTTTGGTAACAAAAGTGGTAGAACAAATGAAAAAAGGCGGTCGCTTGTTTTACATTGGAGCAGGTACTTCAGGTCGTTTGGGAATTGTAGATGCTTCAGAGTGTCCTCCAACTTTTGGAGTGCCTTTCGATTTGGTAATTGGAATCATTGCTGGAGGCGATACTGCCATTAGAAAGGCTGTAGAATTTGCAGAAGACGATAAGGAACAAGCATGGAAAGATCTTCAAGAATGGAATATCAATGAAAATGATGTGGTTATTGGAATTGCAGCATCAGGAACAACTCCTTATGTAATAGGAGGTTTAGAAAAATGTAACGAAAATAATATTACAACTGGTTGTATTACTTGCAACCAAGGAAGTCCTTTGGCACAAACTGCCCTTCTTCCAATTGAAGTAGTTGTAGGTCCTGAATTTGTAACTGGAAGTAGCCGAATGAAGGCAGGAACAGCTCAAAAATTGGTTCTAAACATGATTTCGACAGCTACCATGATTCAGTTGGGGCGTGTAAAAGGAAACAAAATGGTCGATATGCAACTTAGCAATGTTAAGTTAATTGACCGTGGTGTTCGAATGATTATGGGAGAAATTCCTGTAACTTATGAAGAAGCTGAAAAGCTTTTAAAAGAACACGGAAGCGTGAGAAAAGCTGTGGAAAGTTATCAATCTAAATAAGAGAAAATGTCTACCAACAAAGAAGTTTTATACAAAGGAATTAAATTTTTAAGTTTTGCCTTGCCGTTAATGTTCATTGGACCTTCGGTGATTTTTAGTTCTTTTAAAAATCAGAACCACCCTTTTTATATTCCTATTTTAGGGATTGGTATTATTTTGTGCTTACTAGCAATTTTTCTTATCTTTAAAGGAATTCAAACCATAATGAGAAGTCTTTTTAATGGAAACTAAAAACATATACTTAGAAAGCGTAAAAAAACAAATGCTTTACTACAAAACTATTGCAGATAAAGCAATAGACCAATTAGATGAAGACCAATTATTCTTCAGTACAAACGAAGACACCAACAGTATTGCAGTAATCATGAAACATATGGCAGGAAATATGCTTTCTCGTTGGACAGATTTTCTAACAACCGATGGAGAAAAAGAATGGCGTAAACGTGATGAAGAATTTGAAAATAACACATCAACTAAAGCCGAATTAATAACTCTTTGGACAAAAGGTTGGAATTGTTTTTTTAATGCTATTAATTCGCTTCAACCTGAACAATTATCACAAATAATTTATATCAGAAACGAAGGTCAAACAGCCTTAGATGCCATCAACCGTCAATTAGCACATTACCCTTATCATATTGGTCAAATTGTGTTTTGTGCCAAAATGCTTAAGAAAACAGAATGGAATAGTTTATCAATTCCGAAAAACAAATCAAAAGACTATAATGCAGACAAATTTTCGAAAGAAAAAAGTCTAAAGCATTTTACGGATGATGAAATGAATAAATTGAAATAATTAATGGCTGGTTTTTATAATCTTGCTGGCGGATTTTTATGGTGGGTTTTAATAAAATTTTGCTCAACAAATCTTTCTGAAGAACAATCAGATATATTTAATAAAAGGAATCAATGGTTTTTCTATTTAATACAAATCTTTGCTTGTCTTTTAATTATTTACATTATTATATATGTTAATAACATAGCCCTGATAGAAGCGGCATCCTTTTAAAAGGACATTTCGAGAACCTCAATGTCCTTTTAAAAGATATAGCGTATAGCAGGAAATAGCTCCTAAAAAAATGAAAAAAATAATTGCATTACTTACTCTTTCATTGTTTTCATGTTACGAACAAGAACAAAAATGCGAAGATTTTAAAACTGGAAAATTTCAGTTTACACAAGAAATTGAAGGTAAAAAAATGACTTCGGTTTTTGAGCGAAATGATTCGTTACAAATAGAAACTTTTAATGGTAAAACAGATACGGCTAGTGTTCGCTGGGTAAATGATTGTGAATATGTTTTACAAAAGTTACATCCTAAAAACATGCAAGAAAAAAAAGCAATTAACATTAAAATACTGAGTACCAAAGAGAATGAATATCAATTTGAATATTCTTTTGTTGGCGAAGCAAAAAAAGAAAAAGGAACTGTAACAAAAATCAATTAGAACCGTATAACTCCCGTAAACATAATTAAACAAAATGGAAACATTAATGAACCCTGATGCATGGATTGCATTACTGACTTTAACTTTTTTAGAAATTATTTTAGGTATCGATAACATAGTTTTCTTATCGATTGTATCTGGAAAATTAAGAGCCGAAGATCAACCAAAAGCGAGAAGAATAGGTCTTTTATTAGCGATGGCTTTTAGAATTATACTTCTTTTTGGAATCACATGGGTTATGAGCTTAAAAAAATCATTTTTTGATTTTGATTTTGGTTTTGTTTCAGGAGGTATTTCAGGGCAGAGCTTGATCGTATTTGCTGGAGGTTTATTTCTACTTTATAAATCGGTTTCTGAAATTCATCATAAACTAGAAGGCGAAGAAGAGTCAGCTGCTGGAAAAGCAAGTAATTCATTAAGTGGTGCTATTATACAAATTGCTTTGTTAAACATAGTTTTCTCTTTTGATAGTATCTTAACTGCGGTTGGATTAGTAAGTTCAGCTGAACCACCTACAGGTTTTGGTCCGGCTGGGGCATTAGAAATTATGGTTGGTGCAATCATTATTTCAATTATTATTATGTTGATTTTTGCTGGTCCAGTTTCTAAATTCGTTAACGAACATCCTACAATTCAAATTTTAGGGTTATCATTCCTTATTTTGATTGGGGTAATGTTGTTAGCAGAAGGTTCACATTTAGCTGACTTAAAATTCTTTGGTGGTACAGAAGTTCACAGTATTCCAAAAGGTTATTTATACTTTGCTATTTTCTTCTCTTTGTTTGTGGAATTCCTAAATTTAAGAATGAAGAAAAAAGGTACACCTGTACAATTACACAATAATAAAATCTTGGATGAGAAGTTAACAGATAACGATTTAACTAATTAATCTTAAAAAAAAGCCCTGAAATTTTCAGGGCTTTTTTATTTAATAATTCAAAGTTAATCCGAATCCGAATCCCATATCACTATCATAATGTGTTGATAAGGCAGAATAACGGTTCATAATATATTTAAATCCTCCCATATATTCTTTATCCGTATTAATCATGAAAGCCATACGCAGGCGTTTTGATAAAGGAATATCTTCACGCATCAATTGAAAACGCACATTACCATCACTAAATACTTCTCCTTGAACCGTTGCAAGAAAAGGTAAAACATAACTAGCTCCTGCACTCACAACGGCGCGTTTATCTTTAGTGTTAGTTTGACCAAAAAGATTCTTTTCAATTTCATCATGTCCCATTTTACGGTAGCGCCAATCAAAACCAATGAAAGGCATAAACCATTGCATTTTTCCAATATATCTCCCAATGTGAGTTTCGGTTTCATAGCCATGCATATCGTTATACCCCAAACGCCATTCTGTGCCTATACTCCATCGTGTATTTTGCAACATAAACATACCATCGTTTCCATTGGTTGCAAAATCATTTTCGGCCATAAAATGAAATTCACGATCGTCAGCTTTCAGCATTTTATAAGCTTTTTTAGGATCAGGTAATTCTGGATTTGGTTTTTGATTTTCATACGAAAAGATTCTGCCCATACCACTCATCATATGGTATAAAATATGACAGTGAAAAAACCAATCTCCTTCTTCATTAGCTAGAAATTCAATAGTATCAGTTTCCATTGGCATAATATCCACAACGTTTTTTAAAGGAGCATAATCTCCTTGACCATTGATCAAACGGAAATCATGTCCGTGTAAATGCATTGGGTGACGCATCATTGAACCATTATAAAGAGTAATACGTAATATTTCTCCTTTCTTAACCAAAATTTTATCCGTTTCTGAAATCACTTTATTATCTAGACTCCAAACGTAACGATTCATATTACCTGTAAGTTCAAATCGTAATTCTTTAACTGGAGCATTAGAAGGCAAAACTGTTTTAGTAGGTGACTTCAGCATTGCATAATTTAAAGTCACTATACTTGATAGTTTATTTGCATTATATTGATGTTCTGAATGTTCATTAGACATTACTTTTTTTTCATTCTTTTTACCAGTAATTTCGGGATACATAACCGTATTCATGTCCATTTGGTTCAAACTCATTTTCATCCCCATATCATTCAATTCTCCGTTCATTTTCATCATATCGTTCATCATCTTCATCCCTTCAAAATACTTTAATTTAGGCAATGGTGAAACCAATTGCTTTATTCCATTTCCTAAAAAAAGTGATGCCGATTTTGTTCTGTCTTCCGGGGTTGCTAAAAACTCATAAGCGGTTTCATCAGCAGGAATATCAACCACAACATCATAGGTTTCTGATACAGCGATAAGTAAACGATCTACTTCTACAGGTTCAACATCATTACCATCATTAGCCACAACTGTTATTTTTCCTCCAGCATATGTAAGCCAAAAATTAGTTGACGCACCACCATTTGAAATTCTTAACCTCACCTTTTCGCCGCCTCTAATCCCTGTAATTTGATTTTCTGGTTTACCATTTACAAAGAACTTTTCATAATATACATCACTCACATCCATGGCTAACATTCGTTTCCATTCGTTAGTTAGTTTGGTTTTTAAATGACCTTCTTTGATTGCTTCAGCATAACTTTGAGTAGTCCCTTTTTTTATAGCAAACCAATCGGAAGCATTGTGCAGCATTCGATGCACATTTTTAGGATCAGTGTTAGTCCATTCACTTAAAATTACTGGATAAGTAGGCAAATCATCAATCCCTTTTCGAAAAGTTGAATCATCACTTCTTTTATTGAAAATCATGGAACCATACATTCCTATTTGCTCTTGCAATCCTGAATGACTATGGTACCAATGCGTTCCGTTTTGTTTTATAGGAAACTGATAAATATATGTACTACCTGGTTTTATAGGCATTTGGGTTAGATAAGGTACTCCATCTTCTTTATTTGGTAAAAAAACACCATGCCAGTGCATGCTGGTTTCTTCATTTAATTCGTTGTGGACATAAATCTTTGCCATATCACCTTCAGTAAAAGTTAATGTTGGCATAGGAATCTGACCATTGACAGCAATGGCTCTTTTTTCTTTACCAGCATAATTCACAATGGTATCTCGGACATATAAATCATATCTAACGACTTTTTGCGCAAAAGCCGTCGATATGAATAATAATATTATAATTTTAATTAAAAATTTCATCTTTATGTTATAATAATTGAAGAAGCATGTAAGCACTCATAGCTATCATTAATGCATCTTCGATAATGGTTATTGTACTCATAGGCAAATTAAAAACAGCACCCAAACAAGCACATTGAATTCTTTTTTTATTCAAAACTGACTGCAAAACTCCTATGATACTAACTGACATAACCACAAAAGTGATTAGATTAGTTATCATTGGATTAAAATCAATTAGGAAAGCAATTCCCAAACCTAATTCTACAAAAGCATAGATATAAGCCCAAACGGGTACCTTACGTGCAATTACATCATACATGACATAACTTTCTGCAAATCCTTTTAAGTTTAATAACTTGAAAAAAGAAAATACCAAAAAGAAACCTGCCATGAAATGTCTCATCCATATCATAGAATTGAAAGAACTTGTTCGCCATTGAATCAGTAAGGTCACAACTGTAATAAATCCAAAAATCAGTAAAACTGGTTTGTAAGTTTCCAACCAAGATTTAGTTTGGTCAGCTATTTCATTATGTGTCTTCACAGTAATTTTATACTTACTGTCTTTTTCAGTCAATGCCTTTTGCAATTCACTTAACGAAACATGTTTATCCATCGAAATTACTGCTGAATTTGTTTCTTTAGAAACTTCTACATTAGTTATGTTTGCTACAGAGAACAAAGCAGATTTTACTTTAGCCTCACAGCTTGAACATGTCATTCCTGTTATTTGATACTCGTGTGTCATTGTTTAAATTTTTTAAGTGATTTATAATGACAAAGTTCTGAACAGACTACACCAAATTATTTACAATATTTCTGATATGATTTGTAATTTTTATAGGTCTTCAATTTGTTTACGCTTTTTTTCCCTTAGTTGTTTAAAATAAGTTGGAGTAAAACCAGTGATTTTTTTAAACTGATTACTCAAATACGCCACACTACTGTAATTGAGCTGATAAGCAATTTCACTCAAGCTCAACTCATCATAAACCAAAAGTTCTTTTACTTTTTCAATACGTTGTAGTATGTAGTATTTTTCTACTGTTACTCCTTCAACTTCCGAAAAAAGGTTGCTTACATAATTGTAATCTAAGGATAGCTTTTCGCTGATATAATCTGAAAGGTTGGTTTTTATTCCATCTTTGTTGTGATGCACTAATTCAATGATAATCGTTTTGATTTGTTCAATCAAACGGCTTTTTTTATCATCAATCACTTCAAAACCAAATTTTTCTAATTGTTTAACAATTAACTTTTTCCTGTTCTCGTCTAAAGAATCAATGATATCAGCCTCACCTAATTCAACTGAAAGAACGTTAAGTCCGAGTTTTTCCAACTCAGACTTAACTACCAGTTTACAGCGACTGCAAACCATATTCTTGATATAAATCTTCACTATTTCAGGGTTTCAACCGTTTTTCCACAATTTAGCATCATCGAACCATAATATGGATTTTTTACGGCATTTTCATAACTCAACCAATTGGCTCCTTTACCATCATTAGCCATAGGACAAAATTGATAATAAACTGGTTTATTCAACTTTTCGGCTTTCAGTAAAGCATAAACATTTTTAGAAAGTGTCATAAAATGATCTCTTTGATGCTTTAAATCTTTAGTCTCACCAATATGTTCTGCATCTTCTGTAAGATCTTTTAAAACTTTCATCCAAACCATGTGTACTTCATTATCCAATAATTCCATTTTTACTTGACTAATGGCAACTACCATACTTTTTGAAACCTCTGAAGCTTTATTTCCATCAGAACTAACCAAAGCATCTTTTAATTGAAAATAATTTCCATAAACCTTTTCTAATTGATTTTTTTCTTGTTTAACTCCAACAGTTTCAGTTTTAACATGATCTTCATGATTGTGAGCTGTTTCATTTATAGATGCTTTAACAACTTCTTTTTTAAATTCACGTTTGTACTGACAACATTGTGGTAAATTTTTATAAACATCATCTGGTGCCAAAAAAGATTCGCTATCATATCCAGCTAAAGCTATTCTTTTTAAAATTTCCTCTTTATTGGTCTTCTTTTCATCATAACTGATGTTGGCTAATTTTGTGTCTTTGTTCCAATCTATTGAAGCTACTTTTTTTAAATTCCCTGCTTTTTCGATAGTTTCTTCACACATTTCACAGTTTCCGCTGATTTTTACAGTTTCCTTTTTTTCATTTTTAATTTGAGCTTCACAAGAAACAGAAAATAACGCCAGACTTAACAATAAAACTATATTTTGAATTGAATTTTTCATATGTGTATAATTTAATTTTTAGAGGTCACATATGTTATCGCCTTATTTTTAATAAGTGTTTGTTTGCAACAAACATGTTATATGTGGCGATTTCATACATAAACGAATTGTAGCCTGATTAACAAGCTGATAATTACTATAAAATTAGGTAAATAATTACAATTGTAAATTCATCCATTAACGGATAAATACAATTATGGCTAGTCAGAAATTCGTTTAGCTTATTTTTGGCGGAGCCCAAACAGAAAAAAACACCTTGTTTATCAAAGCATTATAAAAGAAATTATCTTCTTTTTTTGTAGTAGATATGAAAGAATAATTGTTAGATTCAATTATCATAGTAAATACCAAGGAAGTACAACTTCCAAAAGAGGTACATTGACATTTTGAATCGTCACAACTTTTACTACATCCTTTATCTTTATTGGGAGAGGATTGTTTATCACAACAATTTTTTGAAGTTAACTTTTTTGAAGTGATTGTTTTATGAGAAGTCAAATTCATTTTCATATTGCATGCATAACCTTGATTAGGCATTAAAAACATGCCTAAAAGAAATACAATTAAATATGAGAATATCTTTGTTTTCATCTGATTGAACAAATATAAAAAAAAGTAACAGTTTGAACTGTTACTTTTTTCTTAAAACTTAATCTAAACTCAAAGTGATTTGACCATCATCTTCAAGCGTTATATTATAATCAGTCAATTCAGTTCCTTCAATCGTTTCTGAATCTCCTTTTTCAATTTCTTCAGGAATTACCTCAATAGGTTCTTCATACGGCAACGGATCCAATAAATTGATTTGTTTTATTTTATCAGTCGTTAGCTGGTTCCCTATGGCTTTTATTCCTTTAACTGCTATAAATTGTTCTAAATCGACCGTTTGATTCTCTTTTTGAACACCTTTGCTTTTTGCAAAAATAACTTCAGCAACCGGACGCCAATCAGTAGAAACAATTTCTAATTGGGACTTTTCGTGTTCTGTAATAAAAATTTCTTCCTTATTTTCATTTTCAATCAAGAAACGTTTGATAAAATAACGTTCTTTCTCTCCATCATAATAAATAGCAGAAATAGGTTTTTTAGGATGCCATTTTTCCAGAACAATCATGTCTTCATCAAAATGCGTCGTCAATTCAGGTATAATTGTTTTTAGTTTACCTGATTGATTGATGATAAGCAAACGATCATTCGGACGGAATTCACCCAATAACTCCCCTCTTCCATCAACATTTAAACGTTGTACGGTATCATCAAACCAAACTTTACGAGGTCGTAACGTTGAAATTCCTTTTTCTTTCAGTTCAATTTTCTTGATAGGATATTTAGAAACTGTGTTTCCTTTTGAAGCACGACCTTTAATCATGATTTCGGCGAAATCAACATCCCATTTCAGTTTTTTCACACTACCTACTTGGCGTAACAAAATGGTTACTGTTTCTGCTTCACCATTGGGGTTCGCTGAAAAAT
This sequence comes from Flavobacterium terrae, assembly GCF_900142035.1. GTDB lineage: Bacteria > Bacteroidota > Bacteroidia > Flavobacteriales > Flavobacteriaceae > Flavobacterium > Flavobacterium terrae. The sequence continues at coordinate 383,526 of NZ_FQZI01000003.1, forward strand.
ACAATACTTGCGAACCTGCTTTTTCTTGCGTTAAATCATATTCCTTATCACGAGTTACCCCAGAAACATTAAAACGTTTAATAAATGAAGGTCCCGACTTACCATCGCGGTAAATCATATTATAAATGGTTCGCTTATCATTTTTATCGAAAACTGCGATATGGATGATATCTTTACCAATGAACTTTTTCTCATCGACTTTAGTGATGATCATTTTTCCATTACGAAGGAAACAAATCACATCATCAATATCAGAACAATCGGCTACATATTCGTCTTTTTTCAAACCAGTACCAATGAAACCTTCTTCTTTATTTACGTATAACTTAGTATTACGCAACACTACTTTAGTCGCTTCAATCGTATCAAAATTTCTTATCTCAGTTTGTCTTTCACGCCCTTTACCATACTTCTCCTTTAATCGGACAAAGTAATCGATGGCAAAATCAATAAGGTTTGCCAAATGATGCTTCACTTGCTCCATTTCGGATTCCAACTTGGCAATCGCATCATCCGCTTTATCCGAGTCAAATCGTGTAATACGAATCATTGGAATTTGTGTCAAACGTTGTAAATCATCATCATTGATTTCACGAACCAGTAACTTTTTAAACGGTTCGAAACGTTTGTACATATATTCGTATAACGATTCTTTATCTGAATACAATTTGAAATCAATATACATTTCTTCACGAATGAAGATTTTTTCTAAAGTAGAGAAATGCCACTTTTCTTGCAACTCCTTCAGCTGAATTTCAAGCTCCTGACGTAATAAATCAACCGTCCTATTAGTCGAAATCTTTAACATTTCCGAAACACCAATAAACAACGGTTTGTTATCCTCAATTACACATCCTAATGGTGCAATTGAAGTCTCACAAGCGGTGAAAGCATATAAGGCATCTATCGTTTTATCTGGCGATACTCCTGGCGGAAGGTGTATTAAAATTTCAACTTCGGCTGCAGTATTGTCTTCAATTTTTTTGATTTTAATTTTCCCTTTATCATTCGCTTTCAAAATACTATCAATCAATGACGTCGTATTCGTCGAAAAAGGAATTTGGGTAATTACCAAGGTTTGTTTGTCTAACTGTGAAATTTTTGCACGTACGCGTATACGTCCGCCTCGATTTCCATCATTATAATTAGAAACATCGGCAATACCTGCAGTTGGAAAATCTGGATAAAGGGTAAATGGTTTATTCTTTAAGATTTTAATGGACGCATCGATTAACTCATTGAAGTTATGTGGCAAAATTTTAGTCGATAAACCCACTGCAATACCTTCTCCTCCTTGTGCTAACAACAATGGAAACTTTACAGGAAGGTTAATAGGCTCAGCACGACGACCGTCATACGACAATCCCCATTCGGTAATTTTTGGAGAATATAAAACTTCCAACCCGAATTTTGAGATACGGGCTTCAATGTAACGAGAAGCAGCCGCTCCATCACCTGTTAGGATATTTCCCCAGTTTCCTTGACAATCTATCAACAAGTCTTTTTGACCAATTTGTACCATAGCATCACCAATACTCGCATCACCATGTGGGTGATACTGCATCGTATGTCCAACAACATTTGCCACTTTATTGTAACGGCCATCATCCAACTCCTTCATGGAGTGCATGATACGACGTTGTACTGGTTTAAAACCATCTTCTATAGCAGGTACAGCACGTTCTAGAATTACGTAAGACGCATAATCTAAGAACCAATCCTTATACATACCTGTTACTTTAGTAATGGTAGCCTCTGGATTATCTTCGTTGTGATCGTAAAAATGTTCACCTTCAAAATGTCCTTCCTCTGTAGTGTTTTCTTCAGATAAGTTCTCGTCTTGAGGTGTTAATTCTTCTTCGTTTATGTTTTCGTTTTCTTCGCTCATATTTCAGTTAACAGTTTTCAGTTAACAGCTTTTAGTCACCTAAATATTTAACACCAAATTGTTTTAATAATTCTTTAGCTTTTTCCCCCTTTTCAAGGCAAAACTCTGGATATTTATATAATTTTTTTGATCTTTTATCATTTCCACATTCAATGCAAAACTCATAATAAGCACTTAATTTATTCTTTTTAAAAAAAGCAATTAGATGCCTCGGAGCATAGCAGGCTGCAACTGTAGCTTTAATTTTACAATAATCTTCTTTTATAAAATTGACTAAATCTTCAATTTGGCTATTATTTAAAATAATTTTATCTTTTATTTCATCCTCTGATAAAGTTATCTTCCCATTTAGAACAATATCAATATTTTTTATTTCAGATGAAGAGTTTAGACTGTCATCATCTTGTATAGGTGGAGGTGGTGGAGGTGTTCTTGATTCGAAAGAATAAACCACTACTTTATCATAACTGATTCCTTGAAGTTGATTTTCAACATCCTTCTGACAAGATATGCAGAATGAAGTAATAAATCCAATTAAAATATATTTCATAATCAAAACATCTAACTGGTTAATTCTTCAACAGTATCCAACTCCACTTTCAAATTCTTGATAATAAACTCCTGACGATCCGGTGTGTTTTTACCCATATAGAATTCTAACAATGTCTCGATAGAAGTTGCTTTATCCAGCATTACAGGATCTAATCGAATATCTTCTCCAATAAAATGTTTGAACTCATCGGGAGAAATCTCTCCTAATCCTTTGAATCGAGTGATTTCGGGTTTTGGTTTTAATTTATCGATCGCAGCTCTGCGTTCATCATCGCTGTAACAGTAAATAGTTTCTTTCTTATTACGTACACGGAATAATGGTGTTTGCAAAATATACAAATGACCTTCTTTGATGATTTCTGGAAAAAATTGTAAGAAGAACGTAATCAACAGCAAACGAATGTGCATACCATCAACATCGGCATCGGTTGCGATAACAATATTGTTGTAACGCAAATCCTCCATGCTCTCTTCAATGTCCAAAGCGGCTTGCAAAAGATTGAATTCTTCGTTTTCATATACAATCTTCTTGGTCATACCGTAAGTATTCAAGGGCTTACCACGCAAACTAAATACCGCTTGTGTATTCACATCACGTGACTTGGTAATCGAACCAGAAGCCGAATCTCCCTCGGTAATAAACAAAGTACTTTCTAAACTACGTGGGTTCTTAGCATCTGTTAAATGCACACGACAGTCACGCAGTTTTTTATTATGTAAACTTGCTTTTTTAGCACGTTCTTTAGCTAATTTACGAATACCTGAAAGTTCTTTACGTTCACGCTCTGCTTGAAGAATCTTACGAAGCAATAAATCGGCTACTTCAGGATTCTTATGTAGGAAGTTATCTAAATTGGTTTTGATAAAATCGTTTACAAATGTACGTACTGAAGGACCATTTGGACCAATATCTGTCGATCCTAATTTAGTTTTTGTTTGCGATTCGAATACAGGCTCTTCCACCTTAACAGAAATCGCAGATACGATAGACTTACGAATATCGGAAGCTTCAAAAGGTTTATTGTAAAACTCTTTTATTGTTCTAACAATAGCCTCACGGAATGCACCTAAATGCGTACCTCCTTGGGTGGTATTTTGACCATTAACAAACGAATAATACTCTTCAGAATACTGACTTTTACTATGCGTCATTGCAATTTCGATATCATCACCACGAAGATGAATGATAGGATATTGCATGTCTTCTTCAGAAATAGTTTCTTCTAATAAATCTTTTAATCCATTATCAGAATAAAACTTTTCTCCGTTATAAATTATTGTTAGTCCTGTATTTAGATAACAATAGTTTTTCAACATCTTTATGATGTACTCATTTCTGTATTTGTAGTGCTTAAAAATGGTATCATCAGCTACGAAAGAAACTTTTGTTCCTTTACGCTTTGTAGTAGTTATAACATCTTCTTCAAGAGTAAGATTTCCAGCTGAGAATTCGGCAGCTTTTTGTTGGTCATCACGAACAGATTCTACGCGAAAATACGTTGAAAGCGCATTAACTGCTTTGGTACCCACCCCATTCAAACCTACTGATTTTTTGAAGGCTTTAGAATCGTATTTACCTCCCGTATTCATTTTAGAAACCACATCAACCACTTTTCCTAATGGTATACCACGTCCATAATCACGAACTGTTACCATACGGTCTTTAAGTGTGACTTCGATGGTTTTTCCAGCCCCCATTACGAACTCGTCAATACAGTTATCTAGTACCTCTTTTAGTAAGATATATATACCATCATCAGGCGATGAACCGTCTCCTAGTTTTCCTATGTACATACCAGGACGCATACGAATATGTTCCTTCCAGTCGAGAGAACGTATATTGTCTTCGGTATATTGATTTTGCTCAAGCATATAAAAAATCGATTTGGCGCTAATATACTAGAAATGTTATGAAAAAGGAATAGATGAAACAGAAAGTTATTAAGATTATTAATCTAAATTTCATTAACAATGATTACCTTATAAAATGAGAAAAAGTTTCATAAAATTTGTTAAAAAATTAATTACTTTAGCACAAACTAACAAACTTATTATATGAAAAAACTATTAAAATTATCCTTAATTCTATTTTGTGTATCCAATGGATATTCACAAGATCAAGAAAAGGAACAAAGTAAAGAATTAGAAGAAGTAACCATTCAAACAGTTGGTTCAAGAAACTCTAAACGAACAGTAGTAAATTCTGCTGTTCCAATTGATATTATAAATGTAAAAGAAGTAACTACACAAAGTGGTAAAATTGAAATTAACGAATTACTTCAATACGTAGCACCATCTTTTAATGCAAACAAACAATCCGGATCTGATGGGGCAGATCACGTTGATCCTGCATCTTTAAGAGGAATGGGGCCTGATCAAACTTTAGTTTTGATTAATGGAAAAAGAAGACACCAATCGTCACTAATTAATTTATTCGGAACTAGAGGTCGTGGAAATACAGGAACTGATTTAAATGCAATTCCTGCATCAGCGATTAAAAGAATTGAAATTTTACGCGATGGTGCTGCTGCACAATATGGCTCTGACGCAATAGCAGGTGTTATTAACATAGTTCTGAACGACAATGTAAATGAACTTAATGGTGCTGTTACCTATGGAGCATACAACACTGATGCTGAAGGAGATTTTCCTAATGGAACTGCCAATACAAAAGGTTTTAGATTAGATGAAAATGGTTTTGGAAATTCATTTGGAAAAAATAAACGATTAGATGGAAACTCAGTTAAAGTTGGAGCAAATTATGGTGTGTCTCTTGGAAAAAAAGGAGGACTTGTAAATTTTACAACTGAGTTTTTGAAAAAAGAAAAAACATTACGTCCTGGTTTTGATTTTAGAAAAGGTTTTGGAGAAGCAGAAATATTAAGCGCGAATATAATGGCTAATTTATCTATTCCTATTTGTGACAAACTAGACTTTTATGCATTTGGTGGTAGAAATTACAGAGATACAGACGCATATGCTTTTACAAGAAATGATGGTGAAAGAGTTGTAGAATCTATATACCCAGGTGGATTTACACCAAGAATTACTTCAAACATTATTGACAATTCATTTGCTGCTGGTTTTAAAAGAAAATCTGATAGTGGTTGGAAAATGGATTTAAGTAATACATATGGTAAAAACATTTTTGATTACAGAATTAAAGGAACACTTAATGCATCTTTAGAAGGTAATTCTCCTACTGAATTTGATGCAGGAGGACATAGCTTGAGTCAAAACACAATAAATCTTGATTTTTCTAAAAACTATGATTCGGTATTAAAAGGTATGAACTTAGCTTTTGGAGCCGAGTATAGAATCGAAAGATTTGAAATTTTTGCTGGAGAAGTTGGTTCATATGCTACATACGACACCAATGGTGAAGTGATTACTGACCCTTCAACACAATCTGCTCCAATTGATCCAATTTCTGGAAATCCAAGACCTGGAGGCTCTCAAGGTTTCCCAGGATATAGTCCTAAAAACGAAGTTGATAAAACTCGTTCAAATGTTTCGGCATATGCTGATGCAGAATTTGATATCACAGAAAAATTCATGGTTAGTGCTGCTGCCCGTTTTGAAAATTATAGTGATTTTGGAAGTACACTAAATGGTAAAATAGCTTCTAGATTTAAAGTAACAGATAAAATAAATTTAAGAGGATCTGTTAGTACTGGTTTTAGAGCTCCATCATTAGCTCAAATATATTACAACACAAGTTTTACAAACTTTAGTAGTTCAGGTGCATCAGAAATTTTATTAGCCAATAATGAAAGTTCGGTTACAAGAGCGTTTGGTATTGAAAAATTAAATGAAGAAAAAGCCATAAACGCTTCTCTTGGTGTAACTGCTACTTTTGGCTCTTTTACTGCAACTATTGATGGTTATATGATTAATGTTAAAGACAGAATCGTTTTAACTGGTTACTTTGACGCATCTACATTAGGATTAGGAGTTGATCAAGCACAGTTTTTCATAAATGGAGCAGATACAAAAACTAAAGGTATTGATCTAGTTTTATCATGGAAGAAAAAAATTGGAGAATCTAATTTTGGAGCAACATTTGTTGGAAACATTAACGAAATGGAAATTTCAAAAGTAAAGAATCGTAATCTAGACGAGCAAACTTTTTTTGGAGAGCGTGATAAAGCCTTTTTATTAGCATCCGCGCCAAAAAATAAATTTGCATTAAACTTGAATTATGGAAGAAAATGGTTTGATGCTGGTCTTGCGTTTACAAGATTTAGTGAAGTTAAGTTGTTAGACTATCAAGTTTATGAAGATGTTTCTGGTTACGGTTCGTTTGATGAACAAATTAAGGCTGCAACTGATACTTATGATCCTAAAATTGTAACTGATTTAACATTAGGGTTTAAACTTTCTAAAAACTTTAAATTGAGTTTAGGAAGCAATAACTTATTCAATGTGTATCCTGACCAACAAGATGACTGGGTTGAAGCTGGTGGATATTGGGACGCTGTTCAAATGGGCTTTAGCGGAGCGTATTACTACGCTAGATTAGGATTTACATTTTAATTTGATATTTTTACATATAAAAAAATGAAAAAAATAATATTTCTTTTTCTCTTTTTCACAGGAATTAGTTCTTGCTATTCTCAAATAAAAATTACTGGATTTGTACATGATGAGAATAACAAACCATTGTCTGATGTATACATATATGAAAAAGGTACTACTAAAACAATCAAATCTGACAAAGACGGTAAGTTTAGCGTAGAAGTAACAAAACTTGTTGACAATAAATATCTAATAGAGTTTTCTATTGAGGGCTATTACATTACTCAAGTATCTGGAACAAAAGATGAAACCATACTTGATGTAGAGATTGGTAGAAAGGATGAAAAATTAAAAAAACAATAGAATAAAAAGCCGCTTTAAAGCGGCTTTTTATTTATAATGATGAAATAATATTTTTTAGCTGAGTATCAAATTCAGGATTAGAAATTTTCATATTTTCAAAATCAAAATTATCATTAAAACTTGGTAATGAAAAAGTTCCTTTAATATCTGCACCAAAACGAGGAAATGCATTTTTAGCGATTTCAAGAACAGTTGCTCCTCCTCTACCACCTGGTGAAGTAGCCATTAACAACATTGGTTTTTGATGAAAAACTTCTTTTGCTTGTCTTGATGCCCAATCTAATAAGTTTTTAAATGCCGCAGAATAGTTTCCATTATTTTCTGCTAATGAAACAACAAGAAAATCAGCTGAAGCGATTTTATCTAAAAAATCTTTGGCCAATTGAGGTTGCCCTATTTCTTTTTCTAAATCAACACTAAACAATGGTAGTGCAAAATCATTTAAATCGAGAACTTCTGCTGAGGCCTCTTTAAATAAACTTGAAGCATAAGTTGCTAGTTTTTTATTAATTGAGTTTTTACTATTACTTCCTCCAAAGGCTATTATTTTCATATTTTGTAAATTTATTTACAAGGTAAAAAAAATGCGAGATAAATTAAGCCAAAATAAAAACTATTACAATTAATAATGACAAAGTATTCCTGTATCAGTCGCTGTCCATAATGCCGCTTTTTGATTTCCCGCTTTTAAAACATTATTTGCCCAAGTGTTACATGTATGAAATAAACTATAACTCCCTTTTGCTTCATAAAACGCGTCATTTTTTCCATACACTGCATCAGTATCGATTTTTATAAAATCATCTGAAGTATGCTGAAAAGAATCAATTATAAAATCAACTAGATTCATATACTCTGTTTCCGAAACCAATAAAAGTTTGCAATTTGAATTTTCTTTAAGGCTCTTATAAAATGTAGCATGAATTGCCGATGTACTTAATCCTGAAGCTGCTTTAAAGGCAGTTGAAAATTTCAAATCATCCCAGGTTGGTGTTTCTAGATAAAATCCTTTATCACCCCATCCAAAAGCAACCAATTGAGCTGTTGAGTCTTTGGCAATCGTGTTTTCGAATTTTATTTTTTGACTCCAATCATGCAAATCATTTTTGACAGGAAGAACTATATCTGTATGAACTCCATTGGAAAGTATATATACCGGAATCGTTTTACCTTCTGTGGTAACATTAGAATTCACTGGAATCATAGGTAAAAAAAAGACACATAAAACATAGATCAATAGAAACCCTACGAAACCTAGTACCAGTTTTATAGAAAATTTTACAACTTTTTTGATATTCATAGGAATAATTTTCAAGATGAAAATCAAAAATTAAGCCAAAAAGAAAGCGAAACCTTGAGGTTTCGCTTAAACATTTATATATCAAATGATTAATTAAACATTAAATCTAAAGTGCATCACATCACCATCTTTAACAATGTATTCTTTTCCTTCTACACGAAGTTTTCCAGCTTCTTTTACTTTAGCCTCAGAACCATAATTTGAATAATCATCAAAAGCAATAACTTCTGCACGGATAAATCCTTTTTCAAAGTCTGTGTGAATTACTCCAGCAGCTTTTGGTGCGGTATCTCCAATATTGATAGTCCAAGCACGAACTTCTTTTACACCGGCAGTAAAGTAAGTTTGTAGATTTAATAATTTATAAGCTGCACGAATCAAAACTGAAGAACCTGGTTCAGACAACCCCATGTCTTGTAAAAACATTTGGCGCTCTTCATAGCTTTCTAATTCAGTTATATCAGCCTCAGCTCCAACAGAAAGCACAATTACTTCTGCCTTTTCATCTTTAACTAATTCACGAACTTGATCCACATATTTGTTTCCATTTACTGCAGAACCCTCATCAACATTACAAACGTATAAAACTGGTTTTGTAGTAATTAATTGAAAGCTTTCCATCAACTCTTCCTCATCTTGATTTTGAGGTTGAACTGTTCTTGCAGATTTTGCTTGCATTAAAGCATCTTTAATTCTATTTAATAATGATTGTTCTGCTTGAGCTTCTTTATTTCCAGTTTTTGCAGCACGATTTACTTTTTCTAAACGTTTTTCAATCGTTTCTAAATCTTTTAACTGTAATTCAATATCAATAGTTTCTTTATCACGAATAGGATTAACATTCCCATCAACGTGAACAATGTTGTCATTATCAAAACAACGTAAAACGTGAATAATTGCATTACACTCGCGAATATTTCCTAAGAATTGATTTCCTAATCCTTCTCCTTTACTAGCTCCTTTTACCAATCCAGCAATGTCTACAATATCTACTGTAGCCATTTGTACACGCTCTGGCTTTACTAATTCTTCTAAACGATTAATACGAGGATCTGGTACATTTACAACACCTATATTAGGCTCGATAGTACAAAATGGAAAATTTGCACTTTGAGCTTTAGCATTTGATAAACAATTAAAAAGAGTCGATTTTCCTACATTAGGTAATCCTACAATTCCTGCTTTCATTATTTTGATTTTTAAAAGTGTGCAAATATAAGATTTATAAATCTTATTATTAATTTAATTTTCTGCACATAATATTTTGTAAATTTATATTTATTAAAATATTGAAAATCAAATAAATAAAAACAAAACATCATGAAAAAACTAATTTTATTCGCTATTATAATAGCAACAAACGGTATTTTAGCGCAAAACACAAACGTTCAATCAGAAGTTACTACAACTGTTAGAACAATCAAAGATTCTGACGGAGAGAAAAAAGTAGTTAAAAATGAAGTTACAAAAGAGATCCAAAAAATTGAAGTTGGAGATGAAAAAGCAAATTCAAAAGACATGGAAGTTGTAGATACTCCTGTTCAAGTTATTAAATCTACAGAAGTTATTAATCCTGATGGATCAAGAAGAACAGTTCATATTGACAGATCTGCTACTTATGAATCTGAAGGTAAAACTCTAAAACTAGAACTAGATGCGCAGGGCTATAAATTAATTGGCAAAGAAGGTAAACCTTCACAATTATTGCGAAAAACTTCAACCAATGCCTATTTTTATGTTACAAAAGATAAAACTGCAATAGCTTATTTTGATACAACTGGAAATCTTGTCTTAGAGTGGTATGATTCAAAAACTGACTCAGCTACAACCTCGATATTTAAAAAAGTACAATAAAAAAATTATAAATCTTTTATCAGTATAATAAATTAAAAAGCCTGTTCACTTGAACAGGCTTTTTAATTTATTTAATTTTCGGTATAACCAATGTTTGATAGACGCTCAATAACTTCTTTTTCTTCCTTAGTAGAGATAAAACCAGATTCTACATCCCAATAATTATTAAAATACTTTGTCTTTTTACTTATCAAAGATTTATCCTTAAAGATATTATGCTCATTATACTTGAAAAGCTTTTTATCATAATTTGTAATAACCATATGATTATTAACTTCTACTCTATTATTTTTTTTCTTGTATCTTTTTTCAAATCCAATAACTTCTTTAGAATTTGCTAAATAATAAAGACTACCATCTGTTTTGAAGGTGTTTTTATATTCTAATTTAAAAATTTTACTACTTTTTAAAAAAGACTGTCTTAGTTCTCCCAATCTTGATTCTGCAACCATTGAACCTGTCTCCATTATAATCATTTTGTTTCTATCATAAACTATTTTATAATTTGACAAAACACCGTTGGCTTCTTCAAGTGGTGTAATATTAATAACTAAATAATCCTCATTACTATTATATGACATAACTTGAAACTCATATCTTTTTTTTGCACTAGATTCCAAAACTTCATCTAAATACTTAAATTGATAATAATTTTGAATGATATCGTTTAAATCATAACCTAAAAGCTCATTTTTAATATCAATTTCTAGTAAACCAATCGCTCTATTTTGCTCAACCAAAATATCAGTTTTGATATTTTTAGAGTCTCCAAATATTTGAAAATTAATTAGTCCGTCATTAAAAAAAACTATTTTGTTATTTTTTTTGTAAAACTCTCTCAGATAAACCTTTAAATTCACTGGAATAGTTATTTTTTCCAATGAATTTTTAACCAGTTTTTTTAAAATATCTTGAGGATGATCACTAGTCAAAATAATCTCATCTAGTTTTTTAGTATTACTTTCTAAATAAACCTCGTTTACTTTTTTATTTAATTCGGAAAACTTAACAATATAGGTTTTATAAAGAGAATGCTCAAACTGTAAGTCTGAAGCTTTACTTAAATTAATAAAAGCCTCTCCATCTTTGTTTGTTAAAAAACCTTGATTATTCTTTTTTGAAGTAATAGTTGCTTCTTCAATTGGTAAACCTGTTTCAATATCTTTAACTATAACTACAAATTCAAGATTTTGAGAAAAAGCACTAATGCTTAGAAAAAATAAAATAAAAGATAAAAATTTCTTCATCAATGTTGATTTGTATCAAATTTATAAATAAAAAGAGGACTTTTGAAAAAGTCCTCTTTTTATTTATTCATGCTATTATTCGTTATGTAAAAAAGATTGTCTGTTCAATAACGTTTCTTCATCTTCAACATGATTATCATCTGGAACACAACAATCTACAGGACATACTGCTGCACATTGTGGTTCTTCGTGAAATCCTTTACATTCAGTACATTTTCCTGGAACAATATAGTATATATCATCAGAAACTGGAGTTTGAGCAGCGTCGGCATCTACTTCTGTTCCATCTGGTAAAATAATTTTCCCACTTAACCTTGTACCATCTTTCCAGCGCCAGTCATCTGCACCTTCATAAATTGCAGTATTTGGACATTCTGGTTCACAAGCCCCACAATTAATACATTCGTCTGTTATTATAATTGCCATTTTATATTTTGCTTTATGCTGTGAGCTATGTGCCGTCAGCAGTTAAAATAATTTAAAAGTAAAAAGCTTATAGCATATTGCATACGGCTTAACGCTAAATAACTTATTTTTGTGCAAAATTACAACGTAAACCACACATAAGCAAAAAACAAATGCTACAAAAAGACAAAATAAATGCTTTTATTGAATTAGGAAAGTTTTTGAGTCAATTTCAACGCAATAAAAGTGAAAAAATTGAAGGTGTAAAATTAAACGAATTGTACTATGATCGTTTTATTAGTTTAATAGAACTTTCTCAATCCCATAATGGTTGGTTTACCCCTGAACAAGTTTACTTTTCTATTAATTCATGGGCAGCAGCGTTGACTGAAGATAACCTAAACAAATGGATTTCTTCATATGATTTCTCAAAAGTAAACACAAAAACAATTGGTTTAATTCTTGCGGGAAATATTCCACTAGTAGGATTTCATGATTTTTTATCAGTACTAATCTCTGGACACAAAGTTTTAGTAAAATCTTCTTCTAACGATCAGCATCTATTACCATTTCTCGCAAACTATTTAATTGAAATAGCACCTGATTTAAAAGATTACATCACATTTACCGAAGGTAAACTTGAAAATTTTGATGCTGTTATTGCTACAGGAAGTAACAATACTGCTCGCTACTTTGAATATTATTTTAAAGACAAACCGAGTATTATACGTAAAAACAGAAATTCTGTTGCTGTATTAAATGGAAAAGAAACTACTGAAGATTTAGTCAATTTAGGCGAAGATATTTTCCGTTATTTTGGATTAGGATGCCGAAACGTTTCTAAACTTTTTGTTCCTGAAGGGTATGATTTCAAAAATTTCTTTGAAGCTATTTTTGAATATCAAGACATTATTAAATATGAGAAATACGCAAACAACTATGACTATAACAAAGCTGTTTTCTTGATGAGTTTGTTTCAGTTATTAGATAATGGATTCTTGACTATAAAAGAAGATGCTAGTTATGCTTCACCCATTTCTTCTGTATTTTATGAATTCTATAAGGACATTAAAGATATTGAGTCCCGATTGATTAATGATAAAGATTCCATACAATGTATTGTATCCAATAATTTGGTTTCAAATAGCATTCCATTTGGACAAACACAAAAACCAAAGCTTTGGGATTATGCTGACAACATAGATACATTAGACTTTTTGTTACAATTATAAAGTACGAAAACGTTTTCGTTAATAAACTAAAGCCTAATGTTAACAACAATTAGGCTTTTTTGTTATCTATTTCACGAAATTTGTGAAGATTTTAAAAAATCCAATAAACAACACAATAAAAAAATGAAAAAACACAATTACAGCGCCGGTCCATGTATTTTACCACAGGAAGTTTTTGATAAGTCAGCACAAGCAGTGTTGAACTTTAATGGAATGGATTTATCCATTCTTGAAATCTCCCATCGTAGTAAGGAATTTGTATCGGTGATGGAAGAAGCTAGAGCTCTTGTTTTAGAACTTTTAGGTTTAGAAGGCAAAGGATATCAAGCTCTTTTTTTACATGGAGGAGCTAGTTTAGAATTCCTTATGGTTCCTTATAACTTAATGAAAGAAAATGGTAAAGCTGCTTATCTTGATACTGGTACTTGGGCAAGTGGTGCAATTAAAGAAGCTAAACATTTTGGAGAAACAGTTGTTGTTGCATCTTCAAAAGCAGATAATTACAACTATATTCCTAAAGGATATCAAGTACCTGAAGATGCAAATTATTTTCATTGTACAAGCAACAATACTATTTTTGGAACTCAAATGAAATCATTTCCAGAACTGAATATTCCAATTGTTTGTGATATGAGTTCTGATATATTTTCTAGAACATTAGATTTTTCAAAATTTGACTTAATATATGCTGGAGCTCAAAAAAATATGGGACCCGCAGGAGCTACTTTAGTGGTCGTTAAAGAAGAAATTTTAGGAAAAACCGGTAGATACATTCCTTCTATGCTAGATTACCAACAGCATATCGCTAAAGAAAGCATGTACAATACTCCACCAGTGTTTCCGGTATATGCTTCTTTACTAACATTACAATGGTTAAAAAATCTAGGAGGTATCAAAGCTATTGAAAAAGTCAATGAAGCAAAAGCAAATTTACTGTACACCGAAATTGATAGAAATCCTTTGTTTAAAGGAACTGCTGCGTCAGAAGATAGAAGTATTATGAATGCTACTTTTGTTCTAAATGATGAAAATCATACTGAAATTTTTGATAAACTTTGGAAAGAAGCTGGAATCTCCGGATTAACTGGCCATCGTTCAGTTGGTGGATATCGTGCTTCAATGTACAATGCCTTACCACTTAAAAGTGTTCAAGTTTTAGTAGATGTAATGAAAGAATTAGAAAATAAGATATAAATAGCCCCGATGGAAGTGGCATCCTTTTTATTACGTCATTGAGGCTCTCGAAATGACCCATAAAAAGATACAACGAACAGCGGGATTAGCTCCAAAATAAAATAAACACAATGAAAATTTTAGCAAACGACGGGATTTCAAAAAGTGGAATTGCACATTTAGAAAATGCCGGATTTGAAGTTATTACAACAAAAGTGGCTCAAGAACAAGTAGCCAATTATATAAACACGCATCAGGTTGCTGTTCTTTTAGTGAGAAGTGCAACTAAAGTTCGTAAAGACATTATTGATGCATGTCCATCCTTAAAGATTATTGGCCGTGGTGGTGTTGGCATGGATAATATTGATGTTGATTATGCTATATCTAAAGATATACAGGTAATTAACACCCCTGCTTCTTCTTCAAATTCTGTAGCCGAACTAGTTTTTGCACACTTATTTAGTGGTGTTCGTTTTTTACACGATTCTAACAGAAATATGCCGCTTGAAGGTGACAGTAATTTTGATGGGTTGAAAAAAGCCTATGCAAATGGTATAGAGCTAAGAGGTAAAACGATTGGAATTATTGGTTTTGGTAGAATTGGTCAAGCAGTTGCTAAAATGGCTTTAGGATTAGGCATGAAAGTAATCGCTTCAGATAGTTTTGTGGGTAAAGCAATGATTAGAGTTGAATTCTACAACGATCAATTTATAGATCTTGAAATCGCCACAGAACCTGTTGAAGAATTACTAAAACATTCTGATTTTATTACTCTTCATGTACCTTCTCAAGATGGGTATTTAATTTCTAAGAAGGAATTTGATGTAATGAGAGATGGTGTTGGAATCATCAACTGTTCTAGAGGAGGAATTATTAATGAAGTTGATTTAATTGAAGCTTTAGATTCAAAAAAAGTAGCTTTTGCAGGCCTTGACGTTTTTCAAGATGAACCCACACCAGCTGTACAAATTTTAATGCACCCTCAAATATCTTTAACTCCGCATATTGGAGCAGCCACTGTTGAGGCACAAGATAGAATTGGAACAGAATTAGCTGAGCAAATTATAACATTATTGAAACACGAAATCTAAAATTATTTCTTACATTTATGTATTACTAACTTAAATAACAAGAAATTATGGCTGGATTAATGGACCTATTAAATAGTGATTTGGGTAAGCAAATCATATCAAGTGTGGGGCAACAAGCAGGCACCACAGAAGGTGAAACATCATCTGTATTGAGTTCTGCCTTACCTACATTAATAAATGCGATGCAAAACAATGCTTCTTCAGAGCAAGGAGCTGGTGGTCTATTGGGAGCTCTTTTAGGTGGTAAGCATAATGGAAGTCTACTAGATAATCTAGGTGGCCTAATGGGCAGTGGAGGTATTGATACTGAAGATGGAGGAAAAATATTAGGTCATGTCTTAGGAGGAAACCAAGCAAATGTTGAAAATTCTTTAAGTCAAAATACTGGGGTTAGCTCTGATAAAATTAGTATGATTTTAAAAATAGCTGCACCAATTTTAATGGCTTATTTAGCAAATAAAGCTCGAACTAGTAATGTACAAAGTGGTTCAGATTTAGGAGGTCTTCTTGGAAGTCTTTTAGGCGGAGGCCAGACACAACAAGCGCAAGCTCCATCAATGGGTGGTTCAATACTAACTTCTGTTTTAGATCAAGATGGTGACGGTCAATTGGGAGTTGGTGATGCTGTTGCTGCGGTAACAAAAAAAGGAGGCATAGGAGGATTACTCGGAAAACTATTTGGAAAATAAAGATAACCAAACCACGCTTTTTAGCGTGGTTTTAATTTTTAATACAATGAAACAGTTTATGTTATTTCTTTTAGTTTTTGGAACTATCATTAGCTGCAAAACAAAAAGTATTTCAAATCCTAGTTCAATTTCTAACTCTGTGAAAGGAGATACTGTAACAATTGCTAACAAAGATTTAGAATACGAAGTAACAATTATTGATCCAGGATTTACAAGTTGGCTAAATAGTAGAGCCTTTCAGAGGGGGTATCACTCTGAATCTTATTTGGAAAACAAAAATCAATGGTATGTTTCTGAGTGGAACAGAAGAGTACTTCAACCACAACGATATGATCCCAGTTTATATGAAATGCAAATCAATTATGATCCAAGTATCCATTATGGTTATGAAGTAAATTATCTTATTTATAACTATATGATATATTTCCAAAATAAATACAAACAAAAGCTCCTTAGTATTGTTCCTCCAAGGTAATTTTTTATATTTGTTACATGAACAAATTAAAACAACGCTGGGGAATTACATCTAATTGGCAACTAGTCGTAATTTTTATTGTTTTTGCCATTAATGGTTCATTATCTGCTAAAATCTCAGATTATTTGATGGGTCTTTTAGGGCTTACAAAAGAAAACCTACATTGGATTCCCTACTACATAATTCTTTTAGTACTTGTATTGCCTTTATATCCTTTTATGCTTATGGCATTTGGCTACTTATTTGGACAATCAGGTTTCTTTTTTCCTTTTGCTAAAAAAATGCTTAAATCTATTGGTTTAGGATTTATTTTTAAAGCATAAAAAAATCCCGATAAATCGGGACTTTTAAATATTACTTATTTTTCTTTTCTTGAAAATACTCATATAGCCACGTAATGGTGAAGGTTGGAATAAAATCTAAACCAGGTGTTATTTCTTCTATAAAAGCAATAACGCCACTTACCTTTCCTACTGTTCCTTTGTACATCATAGAAATTGCAAAAGCAGCAATGGGAGCCCAAATAATGTCTGTAGCTTCAGCCAATACTGGAACTGCATAAGACAACATTCCAATAGCGTCAAAAAGTAAACCTATAATAAGTTTTCCAGTGGTTGCTTGTGGCTTTTGTTTTAATTCAACTTGTAAATCTTTTGTCATTTTTAAATTAAAATTAGTTTAAATAGTAACAACAAATCTGATGCCAATTATTTTTTTAATTTTTCCTTAAATTGTTTCTTAACCTTTTCTACCTTAGGAGTTATCACATAATAACAATACGATTGCTCTTTGTTTTGGTTGTAATAGTTTTGATGATAATACTCGGCAACAAAAAATTGAGTAGCATCACTAACTTTTGTGACAACATTTTTACCAAATGTATTTTCAGTATTTAATACATTTATGTAATTAGTTGCTAATTCTTTTTGTTCTTGGTTTGTAACAAATATTTCACTTCTGTACTGAGTACCCACATCATTACCTTGTCTGTTTAAAGTAGTAGGATCATGAGTAGCAAAAAAAACTTCTAATAATTCACCATAGCTTATTTTACTCATATCAAAAACAATCCTTATGGCTTCGGCATGACCGGTTAAACCTGTACATATCTCTTTATATGTGGGGTTATTTGTTTTTCCCCCTATATAACCTGGTTCAACACTTTCTACACCGTCCAACTGCAAAAAAACCGCTTCTGTACACCAAAAACATCCACCAGCAAAGATGGCTATATCCTTTCCTTTATCTAAATTCATTTGTTTATTTTCAATATTAGGCATTGTCTTATCTTTTGATTCACAATTCAAACTTAAAAATGACAAAAAAAGAGCAACAACTGTTTTCATAATTATAATGCTTACTCAAATTTAATGAAAAGAGAAACCTAATAAAACAACTTAACAAAACTTTATTTGATGTTCAACAAATTCTTTGTTTCTTTGTGAAAACTGATAGTATGATTACAGCTAAAAACATCCATAAATTTTATGAAAAACTTCATGTATTAAAAGGAGTAAATTTACATATTAAAAAAGGTGAAATAGTTTCTATTGTTGGTGCTTCGGGTGCTGGAAAAACAACTTTATTACAATTGTTAGGCACTTTAGATACTCCTAAATTATCTACAGGCTCAGACATACAAATTAATGGCGAAAGCATATTAAAAATGAACGATGCAACAGTTTCTAAATTTAGAAACCTGAATTTAGGATTTATTTTCCAATTCCATCAATTACTACCAGAATTTACTGCTTTAGAAAATGTTTGTATTCCAGCATTTATTGCAAACAAACCAAAAAATGAAACTGAGACTGAAGCAGAAAGACTTTTGACCTATTTAGGACTTAAAGAAAGAATGCACCACAAACCAAGTGAACTTTCGGGAGGAGAACAGCAAAGAGTTGCCGTAGCAAGAGCTTTAATAAACAGACCCGCAGTAATTTTTGCCGATGAACCATGTGGAAATCTTGATTCACATACAGCTGAAAACTTACATCAACTTTTCTTTAAACTTAGAGATGAATTTGGTCAAACATTTGTTATTGTAACTCACAATGAACAACTTGCAAATATGGCTGATCGAAAACTAGTAATGGTTGATGGCCGTATTAAAGACGAAATTATAAATAGTACATCTGTTTAATATAATGACTCATTTAGAGCTAAAAGAATTTCTTGACGAAAAAGTAGATTTATACAACAATCCAAATTTCATCGAGAGTGATCCTATACAAATACCTCATCAATTTACATTAAAAGAAGATATTGAAATTGCTGGTTTTTTAGCCTCAGTAATCGCATGGGGTAATCGCAAAATGATCATTAAAAATGCTCAAAAAATGATGGAACTCATGGGAAATACTCCTTATGATTTTGTTATGTCGCATACTGAAAACAACCTTGAAAAGATTGAAAGTTTTGTACACAGAACATTCAACAGTCAAGATTTGATTGTTTTTATTAAAGGACTTCAAAATATTTACATTAAACACAAAGGATTAGAAACTGTTTTTGCAAACCATATTTCTAATAATTCAACACAAGAGTCAATTGCAAATTTCAAAAATACGTTCTTCGAAATTCCTCATCTTCAAAGAACAGAAAAACATTTACCTAATCCCTTAGTTGGTTCAGCAGCAAAAAGAATCAATATGTATCTAAGATGGATGGTTAGAAACGATAACAAAGGTGTTGACTTTGGAATATGGAAAAACATATCATCTTCTGCCCTATCATGCCCGTTAGATGTACACTCAGGAAATGTTGCTCGAAAATTAGGATTACTCACTCGTAAACAAAACGATGCTAAAGCATTACTAGAGTTAGATACAAATCTAAGAAATCTTGACCCTAATGATCCTGTAAAATATGATTTTGCATTATTTGGATTAGGTGTTTTCGAAAATTTTTAACTAATCATAGTTAAGAGAAACTTAAATTCAAATTTCTAATACATGCTTATTTAGTACCTTTGAGGTAGTTTTATCAAAAAGCATGAATTTTAGTGAATTCCCTGACAATCCGTTTCAAATAAAAATTTCTTTTCATAAAGTGCTTGAAGCTTTAGAAGAAATTGCTAATTCTGATGTTGATTATCGTTCTAACTATGCTAAGGCATTATTGGAAAAAACAGCACCTTTTCCAGAATTAAGAGATGGCATTACGAGTATGCGACAAATAGATGATAATGCAGTGCTTATTAATCATTTGTTGGCCGATTTGTTCCCAACTGCTTTAACAAACAACGAAATAAAAGCCGTAACCATACCTTTTGTAAACATCACTTTCAATTATACTGAAAGATTTAAAAAAATACTAAAAGATGCTGGAACCGATTTTGATATGAATATTCGTGATTTTGATGAAAATCAATTTTACATTATGTGTTGTTGTCTTATAATCAACATGAGATACAATCAAAATTTTGACTTCAGCAAACCATTATTTTACGATATTCCGGATGCTCAAGGAATTATGAAGCATTATCGCATTCTATATAATGCTGATTTTCTAGAGATATTACCTACTGAAAAATCAATTCCAATAACTCAAGAGGATATTGATTTATTAATGGATAGTTTTGATAACATCGATATCTGGAAAGAAAAATTCCCAGTTGACAGTTGGATACTTAAAGGTTTTGGAATAGTTGTTCTTTTTGACGCTACCACTGAAAATGCTGTTTCTAATCTTAAAAGCACATTATTAAAAGTAAATAATGAAGATGAAGATTTTAATGAAATTTTGAAAGGAATACTAAAATCTATATATAAAATAAAAGATTTACACATTGGCTATACTTCTTTTGCTCAGGATGAAATAAAATTCAGCTCGATGGAGAAAGAAAAGAAAGTGGAGAGTTACTTACTCTGTGGCAATACAGAAATAAAATGCCAAAAAGCGTTAAGTACTAATTTTTACCAATCGTTAATAGAAGAAAAAAAGTATGTGGCCATTTCTAATGTGAATAAATTTGCAATGATTGAAGAAAACGCTTTTTTCGGAAATCACTTGCTTTCACAAAATGTCATGAGTTGTGTATTTGCACCTGTTGTAAAAGATGGAAATTTATTAGGAGTAATTGAATTGGTCTCTTCTAAAGTAGGTGAATTGAACAGTTTGAATGCACACAAGTTGGATATTGTCATGGCTTTTATTGTTGACACAATTGATCGTTATAATTCAGAAGTTGAAAATAAAATTGAGGCTGTCATTCAAAAAGAATATACTACAATACATCCAAGTGTTTATTGGAAGTTTCAAAAAGAAGCCCGTAAATACATTGTAAACGAACACTCAAATCCTGAATACGCATTCAAGGAAATTGTTTTTAAAGATGTGTATCCTTTATATGGACAAATAGACATCAAAGAATCTTCGGATACTAGAAACAGAGCGGCGCAAGATGATATTAAAAATCAGTTAAGTACTTTAATAATTATAATTGAATACTTATGTCAAAGAACAAAACTTCCTATACTAGAACAACGAAAATTTGAGTTAGAAAGTTATCTTAATGATTTATTCACCAACTTAAAAGCAGATACTGAACAACAAATTCAACGTTACATTGAAACAGAAATACATCCTATTCTAAAAAATGAAAGTCAAGAAACTATTATTGAGGATTATTTCAATAGAATTGATGAAAATACTGGGACTTTTTATCAAGAAAGAAAAAAATTCGATGCCACTCTTGCTGCCATTAATAAAAAAATGAGCATCGTAATTGATAACAAACAAAAAGAAGCACAAGATATTTTTCCGCATTATTTCGAACGTTTCAATACAGATGGTGTAGAACATAATTTATACATTGGAAACTCTATAGCGCCTAATGCTAGTTTCAATCTAAATTATCTATACAACATGCGCTTATGGCAGCTTCAGGTTTTGGCTGAAATGGAGAAAGAGCATTATTTATTGAAAGATTCTTTACCATATCAATTAGAAGTTACGTCATTAATACTTGTATTTAGTTCACCTATTACCATTCGTTTCCGTATGGATGAAAAACGTTTTGATGTAGACGGTTCGTACAATGCTCGATACGAAGTAGTCAAAAAACGTATTGACAAAGCTTTAGAAAAAAACACAAATAAACGCATTACTGAAAAAGGTAAGATTACAATTGTTTATTCACATTCTGATGAAGAAAAAGAATACAAAAAGTATATCGAATACCTTCAGTTTCAAAAAGTATTGGAACCTACTGTAGAGTTTCTTGAAGTAGAAGATTTACAAGGTGTTTCTGGATTAAAAGCAATACGTGTTAAAGTGTTACTAAACTAAATACCAGAAGTTTTAAAAGCCCATACAAAAGCAAAAACAGAACAAATAATACCTATCATGAAAACTGTGTAAGTGATACGCAGTAATTTGTATTTACGGTTTAAAACTAATCCGAGGTAATATAAATCTTTAATCATGGAATTGTATAAATATTCCCTGTCTTTCATCAATTCGTTTACTGCCCATTGGTATTCTTCCAGAGGCATTTTATAGAAGTTTCCAAAGAATAAAAGATTTACTTTTTTATCTTCAATATCTTGTCTCGTAAATGTACCACTAGTCACTTTTGGCCTTGTCGACATGATGGCAAAAATGATGGATATTACACTAAACATCAACAAAATAAAAGTTGGAACAATCAAATGTACATTCCCAGGGCTATCCAGTTTTGGTATCAAAGTAGACAACGCAATAGAAATAATAATTGCATTTACAGAAAGAAGAATATTTGCTTTGCTATCTGCTATTTCACTCAACCTTGTATGATTATTAAGCGTGGTTCTAAACATGGTATCTATTCCTCTTTCAGGACGCTCTAGTTTTTCCATTTTCTTTTTTTTGATTTTGCTTTTTGAAATATTTTCAGAACTATCAGACAATTTTTGAATCTCTTTATTCAACAAAATAATGTTTTTATCTTTTACTGCTTGCCAGTTATTTTTAGCAAAGTCCGTAAAATACCTATGACAATTAGTTAAAATTCTTCTATTCTCGGTCATCCATTCCAAATCACTAAAAGATTTGTTTTGAGTTAACCTCCATTCTTCACGCAATAATTCACATGTTGCTAAATAATCATCACTAGCAAAATGACTATAATCAGCATCTTTCATGATTTTCTCTAAAAGGGTTTTAGGTTCATAGTTAACCTCCGTTGCTAGGATTAATGAAGTTACTTTATCTATAAAGTCCTTATCTTTATTAGTATCTAAAAGATATTGTTTGGCTATTTCGGCACTTACCTGTTCATGATTTACTGAACCTTTTGTATATCCAACATCATGAAACCAAGATGCTACTAATATTGCTTCTTCATCAATAGTATCAACTTTCTCGTTCTGAATGAGTTTTTTAGCAGCTGTGACAACTTTTTGGGTGTGGTTAAAATTATGATAAGTATATAGATTAGAAAGATTATCTTTGAATAAGTTGAAAACAAAGTCTTCTGCGTGTTGAATAAAATTCATACAATGATCATTTAATACTACTAAATTATGAAATTGTTTTGGGTAAACGAATCAATCAAACAAAATTATAAGCCTCTATGCTATTTATCACTCTTATTACTTTTATCTGCCTGTGCTACCCACAAAATTCAATTAGGAAAAGACACTTATCATGAAATTGTTGAAGAAGAGCTTGATACTGTTAAAAACAGTCATACTCTTTACTTGATAGGCGATGCTGGAAATGCAGATGAAGAACAAACGCAACAAACACTTTCTATTTTAAAACAAAAATTAGACATAGCTGACAAAAATTCAACATTACTATTTCTGGGAGATAATATTTATCCTTTAGGAATGCCTGCTGAGAAAAACACTCCTGAAAGATCAGCTTCTGAAACCAAACTTACCAACCAACTAAAAATTACGGAAAACTTTAAAGGAAAAACGATTTTCATTCCTGGAAATCACGATTGGTATCACGGTTTAAAAGGACTTAAGGAACAGGAAAACTTTGTTACCGAATATTTAAAAGAAAAGAAATCATTCCTCCCTAGAAAAGGTTGTGCTATAGAAAGCATAAACCTAAGTGATGATGCTGTTTTGATCACTATTGACAGTCAGTGGTATTTAGAAAATTGGGACAATCAGCCTTACATTAATGATGATTGTGAAATAAAAACCCGTGATAAATTCTTTGAAGAATTTGAAAGTCTTGTTAACAAAAATCAGAACAAAACTATTGTTATTGCCATTCATCATCCTTTGTTAACCAATGGACCTCATGGCGGACAATTTTCACTAAAAAAACAAATTTATCCATCAAAGCATCCCATCCCCTTACCTATTCTTGGTTCGTTCATCAATCTATTAAGAAAAACATCTGGTATTAGTCCGCAAGATTTACAAAACAAGCAATATGCAGCATTTGTAAACCGAATTAAACCTATCATTCAGAATAGAAATAACATTGTAGTAGTTTCTGGACACGAACATAACTTACAATTTATTGAACACGAAGGTATCAAGCAAATTGTAAGTGGATCGGCTTCAAAAAGAGAAGCTGCAAGAGCCATTTATCCTAAAAACTTTTCTTTTGGTGGTAATGGGTATGCAGTACTCAACATAAAACAAAACGGTAAAGTAGGTACAACATTTTACAGTACCGAAGACAATCAGGAACGTGAAATATTTCATCAGGAAATCATTAAAGAAGTAAAGGAAACTGAGCTAGTCTATACAGGATTAGCTAATAAAACAGCTCAAGCTCCTATATACCCAACAAAATTGACAAAGAAAAATGCTTTTTACCGTTTCTTATGGGGAAAACATTATCGCAACTATTATGGCATTCCAGTTGAAGCTCCTATTGCTAAGCTCGACACTTTATATGGCGGACTTAAACCAAAAATTTCAGGGGGAGGACATCAATCTCTTTCTTTAAGGCTAAAAGACAAAAATGGAAAAGAATATGTTATGCGAGCTCTTAAAAAAAGTGCTTCTCGCTTCCTCCAAAGCGTTGCTTTTAGAGATCAAAATATCGAAAACGAATTCAATAACACCACAGCCGAAAAATTCATTTTTGATTACTACACCACGGCGCATCCTTATACTCCATTCATCATTGGAGATTTAGCAGATAAAGTTGGCGTATTTCATACTAATCCAAAATTGTTTTATGTTCCAAAACAAAAAGTACTGAGTCAATACAATAACACTTTTGGAGACGAATTATACATGATAGAAGAACGACCAACAGATGAACATAAAGATTTAGAAAACTTCGGTAAACCAGATGCTATTGTGGGATCTGAAGATGTATTGGCTAATTTGAGAAAAGATGAAAAATATAGTGTTGATGAAGAAAGCTACATTAAAGCACGTCTTTTTGATATGCTAATTGGCGATTGGGATCGACATGTAGATCAGTGGCGATGGGCAGAATACAAGCAAGGAGAAAAAGTGATTTACAAACCTATTCCTAGAGACCGTGACCAAGCATTTGCCAAAATTGATGGAAATCTTTTAAAACTACTTACCAATATTCCAGCAGCCCGACACATGAAATCTTTTAAAAAGGAATTCCCAAATTTAAAATGGTTCAATTTTGCTGCTAATGCCCTAGACAGACAGTTTATAAAACAAAATGATCCTGAAGTATGGAAAAAACAAGTGAACTACATTGTAAGCAATCTTACTGACGAATCTATTGATATGGCTTTTGCCAATTTACCCAAAGAAATCAATAACGATAATACAACCCTTGACATTAAAGAAAAACTCAAGTATAGAAAACAACATCTTGAAGCTTATGCTTTGAAATATCAAAACAGATTAGAAAAAAGAATACTTCTTTTAGGTACTGATAAAAAAGACAAATTTGTAGTTACTCGAATGCCTGATGGAAAAACGGAAATAACTATAATACGAATAAAAAAAGAAGGAGAAGTAACTCAATTCAGTAAAGTCTATGATAAAAAGAACACCAAAGAAATATTGATTTATGGTTTGGACGATGAAGATGTTTTTGAAGTAAAAGGCAATACTTCAAATTCTATTTTTATCCGATTAATTGGCGGACAAAACAACGATACCTATCGTATTGAAGATGGAAGTTGTGTAAAAATTCATGACTTTAAATCGAAAGAAAATACAATCGAAAACAAAGGCAAAGCTTGTGTAGCTTTATCGAATGATTATGAACTTAATGATTATTATTATAAAAGACCATTATTTAATGCCTTGATGATTATGCCTTCTATAGGTTCAAATCCAGATGATGGAGTAAAACTTGGAGTGGCACTTGATTATACTAAATACGGATTCAAAAACAATCCGTATCAGCAAAAACACCAGTTTAAAGGAAACTACTACTTTGCTACCGAAGGTTTTGAATTGTTCTATAAAGGCACTTTTACAAAAGCAATTGGCTACTGGGATTTTGTGATGGATGCGAGATACACAACTCCTAACTTTAGTATCAATTATTTTGGTTTTGGTAATGAGGTCAAAAATAATGACGATATCCTAGGAATGGATTATAATAGAGTTAAAATTCAGATTCTAAAAGTAGCCCCATCATTGATTAGAAGAGGAAAAAACGGAAGCACAATACAAATTCAGCCTACTTTTGAGAACATTGAAGTAGAAGAGACCACAGGTAGATACGTAAATCAACTTGGAAGTGTAAATAAAAAAGTTTTCGATTACCAAAAATTTGCTGGAATGAATTTCAAGTACAGTTATGAAAATTATGACAATGTTTCAAACCCAACTATGGGAATGACTTTTTCAGTTTTAGCAAGTTGGAAAACCAATTTATCAGACTCTAACCGCAATTTTCCTTATCTAGAAGGTATTTATGGAATTAGTCATAAAATAACTACCAATGGAAAACTGGTATTGGGCACCTTATTGAAAGCCAAAGCTGTTTTAAATGACAATTATGACTTTTATCAAGGAGCAACTATAGGTGGTGATTACGATTTGAGAGGTTACCGAACAGAGCGTTTCTTAGGAAAACAATCTTTCCTCCAGAGTACCGATTTACGATTAAAACTTGGTAAAATACGTCAAAGTCTTGTACCAATGCAGTACGGAATCTTGGGCGGATACGACTATGGTCGTGTATGGCTTGATGGAGAAGATTCCAATAAATGGCACCAATCTGTTGGAGGTGGTTTATGGCTAAACGGCCTTAACACCATAACCGCTAGACTTACCTACTTTAATGGATCTGATGGAAATAGAATTGCTTTCGGGTTAGGTTTTGGGTTTTAATTCTTTAATTTGAACTCATATATTTTTCCTCCCGATTTCTTTACTTTTTCATCGGCAATTAATAATGTCGAATTATCTTTAAAAGTTATTGCTTCTTTCTGGGAATAATGATTTAAATTCAATTCAGTTATTTTTCCTTCAAAGAAATGATCTTCCTTAAAATCTTCAAATAACCACACTTTGCTGTGACTTAACAATGCTACTTTCTTCTCATCTTTAGTTATCGAAGCTGCAGTGATGGCACAGGTATTAAATTCGGAGCAAGTAATAAAAGAACCTATTTGTTCAGCTGGTTGCTTTCCTGTTCGATTAGGAATTTTGTACAACAACGCTTTTCCATCAGAATTTTTACTTCTGTTTTTAGTAATTAAATAAAAGTGATCCTTGCAAACAATAAAAGCTTCAACATCAAACCATTGTTGTGTTTTTTTAGGAGGAAATTCTTTCTGCTCAGGATAATTAAAAGTAGTTTTCGCTACTGTTTTACATTGCGTCTTCCCTAGTGAATCTTTACTAATTTTATAAATACATAAATCTTTTCTTTCATTGTCATTGTTACCAAAATCTCCTATATAAATATTTCCTTCTTTGTCTGAAGCTAAATCTTCCCAATCAATGTTAGTAGCATCACTAATGGTAATTCTTTTAGTAATATCACCATTTAAATCAATACTATTTAATTCGTTTTCATTACCACTGTCTTCTATTGTCCATAGTTTGTTATTTACCCACTCTATCCCCGAAATTTCTTTTAGAGATTTAGGTAACTTTCCTATTTCTGTAACATCACTTTTTTTCTCACAAGAAAACTGAGCCAAAATTAAAGCAGTAATACCCCAAAAACGCATTGTAAACATAGTCTTGGTTTTTAGTGCTAATTTAGAAAATATATACTTTATGAGTTGATAACTACTCTAGTTTTATAAGCATTAGAATACTTTTATTGTAAACTTTTTACCAGAGCTTTAAACCAACAGCAAATGCTTATCTTTGCAAAAAATTGAATATAATATGATTCCTAATGATACAATTGTTGCTTTAGCTACTCCATCTGGTGCAGGAGCTATTGCTGTGATTAGAATTTCAGGTAAACAAGCTATTGCTATTGCTAGTCAGGTTTTTAAATCGGTACGAAATAAAGACTTAACGAAACAAAAATCACACACATTGCATTTAGGTCATATTATTGACCCTTCTACAGACTCAGGGCAAGAAAAAACTTTAGATCAGGTATTAGTAGCTGTGTTTAAAGGACCTAACTCCTACTCCGGTGAAGATACTGTCGAAATTTCGTGCCACGGTTCTACGTTTATCCAACAACAAATCATACAACTATTACTTCGTAAAGGTTGTCGTATGGCGCAAGCTGGGGAATTCACCCTACGCTCTTTTTTGAATGGAAAAATGGATTTATCACAAGCTGAAGCTGTTGCCGACTTAATTGCTTCAGATAATGAAGCAAGCCATCAAATCGCCATGCAACAAATGCGCGGTGGTTTTAGTAATGAATTAGCTAAACTCCGTGAAGAATTACTAAATTTTGCATCACTAATTGAATTAGAATTAGACTTTGCAGAGGAAGATGTTGAATTTGCAGACAGAAGTCAGTTTGTAGATTTATTGAAGAGAATTGAATTTGTATTGAAACGTTTAATTGACTCTTTTGCAGTTGGGAATGTAATTAAAAACGGAATTCCAGTAGCCATTGTGGGTGAACCCAATGTAGGTAAATCTACTTTATTGAATGCTTTACTAAACGAAGAACGTGCTATCGTTTCTGATATAGCAGGAACAACACGTGATACGATTGAAGATGAATTAGTCATCAACGGCATTGGCTTTAGATTTATTGATACCGCAGGTATTCGTGAGACTAAAGATTATGTTGAAAGCATTGGTATCCAAAAAACATTCGAGAAAATTGAACAGGCACAAGTCGTTTTGTTTCTAGTGGATAGTTCACAATTAACCATTGAAAAAATAGAAGATTTAAAAGTTGAAATTGAGCGAATTAAAAACAAATATCCTCAAAAAACTTTACTAGTATTATTCAACAAAAAAGATTTAATGTCAGCTGACTTGATTACTGCACTTGAAACACAAGTTGAACATTCCTTATTCATTAGTGCTAAAAACAAAGAAGGCATCGAGGAATTGAAAAATGCTTTATTATCGTTTGTGAATACAGGTGCTTTACGTAACAATGAAACCATTATTACTAATACAAGGCATTACGATTCATTGCTTAAAGCTTTAGAAGAAATTCAAAAAGTACAATGGGGCATGCAACAAAACTTATCTTCTGACTTAATGGCAATTGATATTCGTCAAGCTTTGTATTACTTTGGTGAAATTACTGGTGAAGTAACAAATGATGAGTTATTAGGAAATATCTTTGCGAATTTCTGTATTGGGAAATAAAAAAGATACTACCTTCGATAGTATCTTTTGTTTTTACAATTATAAATAATAAAAATTACAATTCCATATCGTAACTCACTGGACCATTTTTGTAATTGGTCAGTTTAAGCCAATCAGAAGAATAACCAATACCAACTGGGGAACTATTTTGAGGTTTAGAAGGTTTTGAGTTGATATAACCATCAGAATATTTAGCAATCAATCTATCAGCTAATTCCCACCATCTACTTACAATACTTTGAGAATTAGCATCACACGATTTAGTTAGTTCTTCAACTGAATTTATTCCATCCCATTCCTTAATAAGATTTATTTGAGCCTCTTCCAATTCCTTTTGCAAAGGTTGAATGTCTACCTGACACATTCTTTGAAAATTTAATCTGGACCAATTGTTTACAAAATCAAATGCCCACCAAGCGGCATCACGACTAAATTTTTGCGGATCGCCAATTTGATAAGTTTGAGGAAGCTGAGCTACCTTAGATGGAA
This sequence comes from Flavobacterium terrae, assembly GCF_900142035.1. GTDB lineage: Bacteria > Bacteroidota > Bacteroidia > Flavobacteriales > Flavobacteriaceae > Flavobacterium > Flavobacterium terrae. The sequence continues at coordinate 413,461 of NZ_FQZI01000003.1, forward strand.
AAGGCACAAAACAAGTTGTATACGACACATCTGGACCAAACCAACACAATCCTTTAGTTAATTCTGGAGCATTTGGTCGGGTTTGTAACACATACGTATATCCTTGATAAAATACTGAAATAGGTCGTTCCCAAGCACCATATAATTTATGATTTCCAATATCATAACTTGTACCGTCATAACTTCCGTAGAAACGTGTCGGATCTCCATAAGGTCCAGCGGCAATACCTTTAGTCATGTCAAATTCGGTGCCTTCGTAATGGTCACGATACAATGCAAAAATATCTTGCACATCCAGTTTTTCCTTTGGTGCAATTGAAAAAGGATAATCTGTAGTATAACCTCCATTGGTTACCCAAGGACTTAAACCTAAATCTGGATTTACTCTGTCAAATACACGCCAAACTCTTCGCAATGAATAATAAGGATGATTGTATTCTCCTTCGCTAATAGCAACCAACCAGTCTATTGGACCTTCTTTAGGAGCCCATCCCAGTTTTTGTAATCCTGGAATTAATCGATCAGAGAAAATTTGATCTTCAGAATTTGGAGTTATCTCACGTATACGAAATTCATTGGCAGCCACAAAAATAGTTCCATCTGGCACTCGTTGTGCTATCCATGCCGAATGGTATTCTTCATCAGGCAAAGCACACATTTCAAAAACCCAAGCTTCTTTTTCATCGGCAACTAATAAGGTTTCACCCGTTGAGAAATAACCGTATTCATCGATAAGTGCTCCCATAACTTGTACCGCTTCACGAGCCAGTTTGCAGCGTTCTAAAGCAATACGAGACAATTCGGCACTGTAAAAAAGACGACAATGCTTTCCGGTTTTCTCCGCTACCTCTTGCGTTACTGGACTTTGAGGCATAAACTTGGCTCCATTTGTACATTCACCAAACATTAAATTATGCTCGTTCATGATTCCGTAGCTTCCATCAAAATATGCATAGGTATGCGCTACTTGAGGAATTTTTCCAATAAGTGGTGTTTCAGGCCATTCAGGAGTATCATAACCTGATCCTCGATCCTTAGTAACTAAACGAGGATATCCATCATTTGTGCCATTAACAATTCCTCTTTCACTCCCTTCTGAATGATCTTGTGCTGGAACATAAATAAAGCGTTGATCTGAAAGTTCGTTATCATCAGAGTGTGTAACTACCATAGAACCATCTTTTGTGGCTCCACAGGTAATAATCATAGTGGTACACATATATTGTATCGTTTATCTGATTAATAATTTAACTTATTCACCTGAACATTTACAAAACCACTGCCCTATTTGAGATGCAATATTAGTAGGATAGTTACTCGCTCCTGCACTACTTCCTGGTGGTGGTGGTTGTTGTGGATATAACTCGTTTTTGTCATTCATGAAAACCAATTGTTTGTCTGGTAAGTTTTGATAAATTACTACAAACGATGAACCTCCATAATGGAACATGCCCATTTCTTGGCCTTTTGTTACAATTGCTCCTTGTTTCATTGTAGCATCAAATTGAACTGTTGAAACTTCACTCATTCCTAAAGGAATACAACAAACATTTCCGTAATCTTCTGTTTCAAAAACAATAATTCCACGTGCATTAGCTTCAGATAAATATGGAGTCGAAGCTGTAGTTGCTCCTCCATAATCTGGTAATACTAATTTGCTAAAGAAACATCCTGGCACAACTAATGGATCAAACAATACTTTTCCATTTACAGGAACCCACCAGCGGTGAAAGTTATAAGGATTAAGATAGGTTTGAAATACATAACCGCCTTCAAACATTTCTCTTAGTTTATATTTTTCGATGACAGCATTTTGCACTGGATCTGATGAACTTAAAATATCATCTAATGAATACGGCATCCCTTTTAACCAAAACACATCTTTTCTTTTTACTTGTGGTTGCCAGCAAAACAGTGAACCATCATTTGGCGAAATAACTACTTGATTACTATCAGGAGCAGCAACAGGGCGTGAAGCTTTTGGATCTAAAAATTCACGAGTGAAAAATGAATCCCATGATTTCCAATACGGTAATGTTTCAGAATCTTTTTTCCAAATAGGAAAATCATATTGTTTTTTTGCTGTATCAGATAACCATTGTTCACCATCGACCATAAATCCAGCTGCTGAAGCTGGTGTCACTAAAAACTTAGCCCAATCATCTAAAATAGCCTTCATTTTTTCGTTAAACATAGGAAGCCGGAACAAAGTACTTCCTCCTAACGTTGCATCTATACCCACTACAAATGCAGAGAAAGGTAATCCCACCAAGTCATTGTTGATATATTGTGGCGGTAAATTTAAAATTGTATTGAAACCATGCAATAAAACTTCCAAATTAGGAATTCTTGGAATTGGTGCTTCTTGTGTGGATTGATTAGCATGAACAATATTATCATTTTGCTGAAAAGCATTATCAGCTAAATATGTTAGTACATCATTCCCTTGAATTAATTCTTTAAGCGCTTGAACACTTGGTGCAAGTTCTTTGGGGTCTGTTTTTAAAATCATTTCAAAAAACATTCTGAAAGATTCACGATTGGGCTCTGGAAGCCAGCCACTCTGTCTATTGAATGGCACAAAATTTTGTGGTAACATTGTTTTTAGTTTTTAGTTGTTTGTTTATTTCTACTTCTAAGTTTTTTCAGATTTCGCCAAACATTAAATTCTGAATGGTTATAATCTAAATTTTTATTCTTCAAACTTTCACAGTTTTGAATGTTATAAATTAACAATATTTTTCTTATAATATGTTTGATTTTAAATTAAAGTTTTGAAAATTATTCAACAATATTAGTCAGAAATTCAAAATTGGAAACCAGTATATTTACGTGATTTTACATTTAAAAAATCAGAATTAACAAAGAAATTTTCTTGATAACTTGTTATGGTTTCTGCTTAAAAGAAGTTTCTTTTTTTTAATTTTAGCAAGAATTAAAAAAAATTAATATGGAAAACGAAAACATCATTGTTGCGCAGGCCAATGACTTAGAGAAAGCACAGTTTTACAAAAAAACGTATTCACATGTAGCTTTAGCTATCTTAGCTTTTATTGTAGTTGAAACTTTACTATTAAATATCCTTCCTATTGAATGGATTATTGGTATGGTAGCACATAAATTTATGTGGTTATTTATCATTGGTTTAATGTGGTTAGGTTCATCATTATCTGAACGATTAACATTTCACCCTTCACGTCAACAACAATACCTTGGTTTAGGAGCTTATGTAATACTTCAAGCTATTGTTTTCTTACCTCTTATTACCATTGCAATGGCAACTGCTGGAACAGAAATTTTATCACAAGCTGCTTTAATTACACTTTTTATGTTTTCGGGATTAACAGCTGTTGTTTTTATCACTAAAGCTGATTTTTCTTTCTTAAGAACTGCTATCACTGTTGGTGGATTTATCGCTCTAGGACTAATTGTTTGTGGAGCCATTTTTGGATTCAACCTAGGACTTTGGTTTTCTGTAGGAATGGTGGTTTTAGCTTCAGCAAGTATATTATATGAAACAAATAAGCTAAAAGAGCAATATAATACAGAACAATATGTAGGAGCAGCTTTACGTCTATTTGCTTCGGTAATGTTATTATTTTGGTATATACTACGCATACTAATGAGTAGAAAAAACTAAACCAAAACTTGAATAAAAACAAAAAACCCTGATTAGTTTCTAATCAGGGTTTTTTGTTTATTGTTTGACAAAATTTCCATCAAAATCAATTGAATACTTTATAGATTCTGTTGCAGTGTTTTTCCCATTTTCTAAAGACTTTTTTGTCACTGTAATTACATAATCTTCATCAATTGAAAAACTTGTTATTTCTTTATAAGAATCGTCGCCAGATTCATGCCATTCTCCCTCTACATAAAGTTTACCAAGAAGCTTGTTTTCAAAAATTGTTGCTAAGTAAAATCTATAATTAAAATCACCACAATCTACAGGAACTAAAATAACTTTTCTGTTTTCAGAATTAGGTAAAGCGATATAGCGCAAAGTACTGCTATCACAAAGCAATTCATCAATTCCTTCAAACTTACAATCTGTAGTATTGTATTTTATTTTGTTAATGTCTATTTTTTAAGAATATGGTAACGCTAGAGTAGATTTTAATAGGCATTCATTTTCAGGTGTTGCAGATGCTTCAACTATAGAATCTTTAGATTCCACAGTACCAACAGTATTTATTTTTGCAATTTCATTTTCTTTACAACTAAGGAAAGATACAAATAGAATTATAGCAATTGATTTTAAATTTTCAACAATCATAAAATTAACATGAAGTATTCAATACTAATAAGATAGAACTTTGTAATTATTGTCTATTTTAAAATATTTTGTTTCTTCACCAATGCTTCCAATTTCATTGAATGATGAGAACTTATTATCTAAAATTGTTATCAACACAAAATATTCTGAATCTCCTCTTGCGATTGAGGCTATAATTTTCTTTGATTTATCATCTGTATTTAAAAAGAAACATTTATAGGTTTCACCCTCATATCCTTTTGATACTAAATAATCAATTAACTTTGATGTTGGTGTATAACTATTTTTAATTTCATTAGGCAGATTTTTTATGTAGCTTTTTAAATCGAAAGGAACAGAAATTAAATTATATGGAGCTTTTTCAGTAACAACTTCTAAATTATTAGATGTATTTTGATTTACTATTCCTTTTGGGAATAGTTCAATACCTACTTTCGACAATTCGCTTTTTAATAGTGAATCATCATCATTTAAAATATTCAGAGCATCGGAATTTAAATGAATACTCTTTAGTAATTCATTGCCGTCATTTTCGAAAACATAAGTTTCGAAATATTCATCTTGAGGATTTTCATTAATATACTGTGTAACATTATATTTTATTTCAACTGAATTTTTATTCTTCTTTCTAGAAACTTCATTATAAGTCATAGCACAACCTGAACCACAATCGATAGTAAAAGAAGTTATTGATTGATTTAAATCCTTATTTTCAAAAATAATCTTGGCATGCATTTTTCCATTTTGTAATGAATCCAATACAAAATCCTTATTATTTACAATGTCTTTTTTACAACTAACTAAAGAGAATAATAGGATTGTAATTATTATACCTTTTTGCATTAAGATTATTTACTTTAAAATTTATGTTTTATTAAAACATCCAAAGATTATAGAAACTTATTCCATACCTGGATAAGCTACACCACCAGTCTTAGTTTCTTCATAAATACTTTGAAAATCTTTAATATTGTAATAATTTTTACTTTCGAATTCTTTTTGAAATTCTTCACTTGATACGGAAGGGAAAAAATTATAATAATCATTAGATTGATTATCTACAATTTTTGTAAGATGATAAGCTAATTTTCCCATAATTTCAGCTTTTTGAGAAAAAGCTAAATCACTATCATTACTATTATATAAATATCTCAAATAATTTTCAACAGGTTCTATATATTTTTGGGGGGAATCTTTTATTATTTTGACAATCTCTTCATTAAAATGAAGTTTTCCATCACATGTTTTAGTCCAAATAACTTTACCAAACTCTTCATCATCTTTAAGATTTTTATCTAAAACAAATTTTGTGAGTTCTTTATCTTCTACATACCCAAAAGTTTTCACTAAAATTTCTAAGAATTCTACATCATTAGTTTTTAACCAGGTAAGACTTGCCTTGTCATCATTAAATAAAAATTTATTGCGATTCATTATTTTTTGAATATTTGATTGACGTTGGTTTGATAAATCACTTATGTCTTTCCAAAATTCAATCGAACATTCAGTTCCGTTTTCATTCTTGATTTTACTTGATAAACTATTTTCAATTTTAGCAACCTCTTGATAATCATTTTGATAATTAACTAACTCGGGAATAAAATAAAAATCAGTTATAAATTTTTCGTTTTTTATTATATAAGTGCCATAAAAGTCAATTTTATTAGAAGGTAGCATTGAAAATTCTTTATTACATTTATCTAAAAAACTGATGTACAGATATTTATTTCGCGAATTAAAGTCAATTATTCTTTTAAAAATTTTCTCTATTCTATTTTTGAATTCATCTTCAGATATTACTCTATAGCCATTAAGATTCAATTTTTCCTTAACTATTTGCACAACAGCATCTAATTCGATGCTTTCAAACTCTTTTTTGGGTATTTCTACACCAGCCTCGCTTATGTACTGATTTGCTCCCTCTTTTAATTGTTTTTTTAGAACTTCACTTATCATATTTTTATCATTTTCAGTGACAATGTTTTCATTTTTAGAATTGATTTCATTTTTGCAACTCATATTTGATAACAATATCAAAAGAGTAATACTTTTAAAAAAAATACTTTTCATATAATTTATTTTATCTAGAACTAGAATTTGAGTTTTCAGAATCAACATCATATTTAGGTAATTTTTTTTCTTCATCTTTTGGTTTATAATTTGAAGGTTTCATAATTGCAAAGATATCTTTACTAGTTTTAGATACAGTACCTAAACATATTTTTTGCCCACCAGTTACTTTTGAACCTTGATTCCCACCTAAATATACATACTTATCTCCAGCTGAGTTCTCACCCACAATTATTGCTACATGAGAAAAAGAAAAAACGATTATTGCTCCAACAAAAACCTCAGATTTTTCACCGTTAATCCATCCATCTTTTGACTTATTTCCTTTTATCTTAGAATTGTCCTTTTCAGCCCAATCAAAAGCCCCCACATTACCTTTTACATTTGTATCTTTATAATCTTTTGTGTTTTGAAAACACCAAAAAATAAAAGTAGCACACCATGCATCTGTGTATTTTAGACTAGGGCTACCTGACAGTTTAAAATATTCAGATATCCTTTCTTTTAAAGGACTTTCTTTCTCTGTTAATCCTTTATAAGTTTCAAATTCCTCAAAAGCGACATCAACCCAAGGAGCTCTTCCTTTTTGTTGTTTTTTCTCTTCTTTTACATTTTTACATTCACCACGAAAAATATTTCCTTTTCCTTTATTATAATGTTCATTTTTTAAAACTTTTGCAACTTCGCCAACTGTAGTTTTACCATTAACAAAACCAGCTCTTTGTTCATATGCTTGTCGGGTATATACCCATTTTTTTCTTTTAGTTTTTTCATCTGGCTCAGTCATAAAACTAGGATTTGAAGCATAGCCATATTTTGTAACCCAAGGTTCTACTTGTATATTTTTTTTCCTTTGTTCAGTACTTGTTTTACTTCCATCTCCATCAGGTACTGAAATACTTTCATCAAACAAAACATATCCTGAATTATTACCTTGTCCTACAGCATTGGGTTTGAGTACCATTAAATATAAATCAGTCATTGTATTCAATTGACCTTTTTTCTTTTCCAAGTACTTTTTAACATAATCCATTTGTTCTATAAATGTCATTTTTTTTAATTGTGACCTTGTCGTACCAATAGATTTTGCTGCTCCATCACTAAACTGAATTAATCCAGAATAACCAGCACCATTGTCAGAAGATGGGCTAAAACTATTCGCAGTTTCTAAATGCATTACAGACATTAATTCACTCGCTTTTTCTTTCTTTTTACTTTCACCCCAAATAGATGCACAAACTTCCAAAACTTTTTTCCTTTGATCACAAGTAAGTCTATCACTCCAATAAAATTGATTTTCTTCTTGTTTACAAAAACATACGTTTGTAGATTCTTTCTTAGTAGTTTTAGAATCAGCCACTTTTGCCACAGTAGTACTCTCAGCTACATCAACAACTATTGAGGAAATATCTGCTTGCAAACTTTTACTAAAAATATGTGAAGGTACATTCATTACTTTTGCCCGAGCAAATAATTCTTGAGAACTACCTTCTCCTATCTCGTATTCATTTCCTTTGTTTTGCATTGCTTTTGTAAGCTTTATGTTTTCGTAACATAAATCTGAGGTAATAACAATATCTTTAGAATACAATTCGTCATTAGGATCAAATGTATCCTTTTCATACAACCACAATCGAACCTTTTTATTTTTCAGCCCCTTTGAAGCTATATAAACTCTAATGTTATTCCCGAAAGTACTTTTAGTTAATTTAGCACCTTTATCATTTGCAATGTAAATAGCACTTATTCCTACTTGACTGGATTGAGTAGGCTTAGGTTCTTCTTTCTTAACAGGCCCTTTATAATCTGGTGCAGATGGTTTGGGTTTACTCCCTTTTAAATGATCTTGAATTTCTTCTTTTCGCTTTTCTTTGTAGTCTGGATTTCGTATGTTAAAGTTTGCACTTGCTTTTGAATCGCCCGAAGCATGAGCTATGGCATAATATTCATGTGTTTTTCCTTCATTTGAGTCTCCCTTAGACAAATGAGCATTTGCAATTTTTTTAAAATCAGGATTTAACGTAAATATCGCATGGGCTACTCCTTTTTCACCAACTAAAGCCTTCTCCTTAACACCTACTTGGTTGTATTTGTTGGCTTCATCATGTCCTTCTCCATTAGCATCATCTTCCCAAAGGGTTATGTAGATGTATTCACCCTTCATACCCGTTGTAGTAACATGAACGTTGATTTTTTCGCCGTAAGCTAATGGACCATTAATAGGTTTATTGTTGCTATCGCTAATTTTAATGCTTAGAATTTCCTTTTTTTCTGAAGCTTCAACCTCTATTAATAAAGCACTACCATCATTTAAATTGGGTTCATCAAGATAAGCAACCACTTTATATTTGTTTCCTACTGCTTTATCTTGAAAACGAATTTTACCTTCCTCTTTTTGAAGAATAAGTTCTGGTTTTGTACCATTTTGCATGTAATACAAATCCCACTTTACTTTTTCTTCGTTTCTGTCTTCCTCTGGTGTTCCTTCGTACCAATCAGTAACTTCATAATCTTCCCATACTCCAACTTTAACTGTACTTTTCCCTTTAATAATCTTTACTCCTTTTTTATCTTTTTCTTCATTATAAAAAGGAATATTTAGCACATCACCTGGTTTAATATCTAATTTATATTTTTGAGAGCTAAATAGAGAGCCTCCATAGGATGCAAGTGAAATATGAGGATTAGCTTGAACTAAATCACTTTCAGAAATATTATTTGCCAAGCAAATATCTTGCACTGTTTCGTTTCCACTTACAGTATATGTCTTAAAGTCGTTGTACTTTGTATTCATTATTCTGCGTGATTAGTTTGTTCTTGTTCCTGCTCTGTCTGGTATTGCTCTGTATCTACAGCTGGGTTCAACTGATTAGTAGCTACGGGATCTGCTTTTCTAGCTTGTTGCTGGCTCGGTTTTGCTTTTTGTCCATGATCTGTGATTGTTATACAATCTGGACCGCCTATAGGACAAGTTGCTTTACTCGACTCCATAAGTGCCTTTCCACCATTTTCATCAAGTGTAATTTTTTCATAAAAACCAGTCCATTGCGTTACTTGAGCTTGGCAGGTTTTGTATCCTCCTGGTATGGGTTGTTGTTTACAAGGACCAAAAGTGTTTTTCTCAAATGTTTGACCAATATCTTTATTGGTTGCCATTAGCTTTTCGCTCCCTTCAGGATCATTGATAAAAGTCTTTTTTTGGGTTTTAACTTTCAACTTATCGGGTGTATTTCCAAATTTACATTGGCAAATCGCCCCTTGACAAACTAGATGCTTTTCTGACATGGCTCTTACTAAAAATTAAACATTATTACCATTAATTTTGTGATACTTCTGCTTGTTTTGTTATGAAAGACAATTCAATGGTTGTATCATTATCCTGAACAATAGACGCTTTACAAGAATCGATGCTCTTATTTTTTTCATCAAACGTATACTGGGCTTTAATCTTAATAAATGGTGAGTCAGATTGCAACATTAAATCTCCAGCGTTACTATTTTCTGGCACAATATTCATCAATATATCGCCATCAAAATCCATAAAAGGGGCTGTTTTCCAAATAGCAGAACCTTTCTGTTCGATTTGTCTTTTATCTATTGGATTAAAAAAGAAATAGTGAAACAACTGGTTTTTGAATAATTTCTTCAATGACTCGATATTCTTTAAATTCCTATCGTTGCATTGTATATAATTCACTGCCATATCACCTTCATAATAATTAAGCAATTGGTTTTTAATCGCTTCCCATCGCTCAATTAATCTAGGATATTCATAAACTTGAACAACATCTCCTTTTTCATCTATAGAAAATCGAACTGGATAGAGTGCATTACCACACGCTAAGGCCAAACTATCAAAAACCCCAGTAGGTTCTTCATTATCTATCAACAGATTTTTACGATCAATTTCGTAACCTTTAATCAATGCCGTTACATGACCTAATAATATCACTTCCATTTCATATTGTAACGATTTGTTCAACAAACCACTAACATATTGTTTGTGAATTACTTCAAAAACTTTTTTCCCTACAAGAGGATTTTCTGAAACTTTTTTATCTGATGAAAACGATAAATTCATAGCTAATTTTTGAATAGGCCAATGTAATACAATTCTTATATTTTACAAAAAATACACAATAGTATTTTTCTTATGTTTCTGTAATTATTAGTCAAAGAGTATCAACTAAAATAAGTTGAGTAAAAAATAGAGAAGATTATTTTTATACTTTTATTAATCTTGATAGGAATCCCTAAATCGTAAATGACTATTGGGATAAATACGAATACTATCTACTTCTATTGGTTTACCATTTAAATCAATACTGAGTTCACTGTTATCCTCTTTAATTTTAATATTAAAAAAATTGTCTTGAATTCCTGAAGCTTTAAGCTTTTCATTGGTTTTATCCCAGTTGAAAAAAATTCGGCTGATGTAACGCTCATTTTTTCCAGTTTCCCAGTAAATATTTAAAATCTCAGGAATAGCTCTCTTTTTAACTTCAGGATTTGAAACAAAAGGCCTATATAAAGATTCAAATTCTCCATTATACGAATCATTGTCTAGAGCAAGAAATCTGAAATTATGATTAGTTGAGGTCACATTAAAACTCCAATCATACTTGATTCTATAGTTTTCCCATGGCTGTGGTGAAGCTTTAGGAATACTCATTGATTCAATTAATTCTTTGTGAGTTTCAGGTTCTATTCGGTATGTGCTTAACAATTTAGCTTCACATTCTTTAATTTTCTTTTCATCATTTAACTCATGAGCCGTATAGCGTCCAACTTCAATAGAAATATTGGCGTAGCATATCCAAACTACTACCATTCCTTTTGGAGCAAAACCAAAAACCAAAGTACTAAAAGGACTATACGTATTTCTATACTCTTCATAACTATTATTATAATCTTGCAAAGTAATAAACTCGTTAAGGGCTCCTTCACCTTTATCAGAAATAGGATAACATCTTGTTGTCATCTCTTTCATATAATCATGTTCAAGGTCTTGTTGTATCTCATAATACTTATTTTCATAATAAGAATAATAAGTAATTCCAAAACCTATAGGTGTACCTTTTTGTTTAGTCCACATTTTACCTGAAGATCCCCATTGCCCACTAGTACTTCCATATGGTAAACTTGCAGGAGTTCCTTCTAGTGTGGTTATATAATCCATAACTGGTGTTACTTCATAATTGTTGTTAGGATGACAAATTTCAGTATTGAATTCTGGTAAATTAGCTTTCATTTGACAATGCAAATTAAATTGTGATAGAACAATTAAAATAAATAATCTTCTTAAATAGCTAAACATATTGTATTTAAATTGCTCATTATATTATTTCAAAGTTTATAAGTCTAAAACTTAAAAATCTTTTAATAATTTGATTAGTAAATCTTTTAACGAATCCTTTTTTAGCTTAAACTCATCAAAGTATTCATTTCTTTTGTCTGTATTGTTAAAAAATCTTGTAAAAACTTCATAATTCTCCTTAAGTTGGCCAATTAGATATAAAAAAGCGTCTAATTTCTCTTTTTTAATATTATTTTCTAATTCAGGAAAGACCTTTTCAAAATTCATAACGTTCTCCCAAAATAAATAGGCATCAGATTCTAAATTTTGAATTTCAGAATCAGCATTTGTTTTTAGAAAAGCTGAACCATCTTTTTCGATTTTTTCTAAAATATAATATTGCTTTACTAAAAAATCAACTCCTTCTCTATTTTCTTTTTTAGGATCTGTTTTTAAAAAAGAATTATACATCTCATTTAAGTTTGCTTTTGAGCTTTGAGAAAACATAACAATCGAAGGGAAAAGAATTAAAATAATTTTAAATATTTTATCCATGATGTATTTCTCTTTTACGTTTATTTTGAGGTAAAGCACCCTCATCTCTTGCTGATAATCCAAACAGATTACTCTTTACTGACCAATGCAGATACTCATTCCTCAATTTTTTTAAATCAGCTTCATTAATATAGTTTGTGTAATGTTCCTTTTTAATGTCTTCAATGCAAACTCTTGAAAAAATTTCGAAATCTTTTTTGCTTTTGTTGTATGTCCCAACATACTTGTTTCGTATCGAAGCGCAAGCATTGAAATAACCTAAAATTTGGCTATAAACACTGTTTATAAAATTGTCTTTTATTTCGTATTTTTTTAAAGAAGATTCTTTGTAAACTACGTCAAAACTTTTGGACTGATCTGTCATCAATTTTAAAGGAATCTTATCATACTTATTATAAAGCATTCTTTTACCAACAAGCCCATAATTAAATTGATTTTCATACCAACTCGTCGAAGGATCAAACTCTTTTTCGTAAAAGAATTGTTTATTAATTTGAGGGTCTTTAAACCAACCTTCATCTACAACATAGGCTTTAAATTTATCAAACTCTTTGCTTTTGTTATTTGTAGCCATTTCTCTATGTTCAGGAGTATCTGGTATTTGAATATTGTCAATCACAGAAATTTCTTTAATATTATCAAGATAAGAACCCCCTATATCAGAGTGAACTCCAGGTAATGTTAATTCCAAACCTCTCAAACCAGCTGAATTAATATCTGATAAATCAAAATTTTCTCTATATTCATCATCTGATGCTAAATGAAATACATATCTAGCTTTTTGAATACTATCTAATTTAAGATCACTCACATCATTGCCATGATATACTCCAAAAGAAGCAACTGTATCATAAACCCCTACAAAATTGAACCTTATTTCCTTGATTTTCATACCTGAATTCAACAAACAAGCTCCAAAATAACCATACTTATCTATAAATTCAGTATTTTCTAGAGTTAGATAAAAGGTATAAGATCTATCATTAAAAGCATAATCTGGATAAACTTGATATTTAAACTTCTTATCTCCTACTCTTTGCATTAAAAGGTAATTGGCCATTTTACTGGCAACATAAACAAAATGTCTTGCTGCGGCTGCTCCACGGCTAAATCCATAAACATTTACATGAAGTATATCAATCTCTTTAGACTGATATCCCTTTCGTTCCATTTGCTTTACCGCATCCATACAGCCTTTAGTAACTTTTGCAGGAACCCCTGTGTCACCTTGACCCAATGCTACCCCAGGAAATGTAGTATCTCCTTTTAAATTTTCGGTTCCAATACCTTCGATATATACAGCAATCTGATTTTCAGCATCTGAATCAATTGCATCAAAACCTCTAGCAACATTCGTATAGTCATTTTCAAAACTATCATCATTTTTATTCCCTTTTTTGATATAGGCTTGATGATTACTTGAACTAGTATTTCTTGCTTCAGTATTCGTTTTATTATTTTGAGTACCATCAAAGAAGAGGTTCAAATTCACATTGATGGAATTTGACAAAGTATCCTCTTTATTAGAAGCCTCATAATCAGACTCGACCACACCTTCACCTTCGCCCTTCCATTGATTTTTCATTGGAGTTTGAAACTCATAATTACCTGAATTTGCCGTCAAATTCATGGCGGTAGACGTGTTAATCAAATCTCCTTCTACAATTCTTGTGATACTCATAGTTTAGTATGAATTAGATTTCTCTCCGCTTTTTTTCACTACTTTTTGAGATGCATTCACCACAATACTTTTCTCAGTAGTACTCAGTTGAGCCGATTTGGCAATTTCAGTTCGTTCTGACGTTTCGGACTCTCTATTTCCTTTAACTATTTCTAATAAGCTACCCATCACGTTAATTAAATAGTTTTTACCTACTGAAACATTATGAAACGCACCTGCTATTAAATTTTTATTAGATCCAGCTGTTTCTGTTATATCATTTCCGGCAGAGATAGATATATTTTGTCCCGCATCAATTCTCATATTTTTACCAGCCGTTATACTTATATCATTAGGCGCATTCACGCTAATATTTCCTTGTCCATCCATAAGCCAAGTGTTGCCGCTTGGGTCTTCGATGAAGATGCTTCCTTGTGCATCGTTAAAAATCATCTTGGTACCTGAACGGGTATGGATGACTTTCTGGTCGTTTCCTGCAGTGTTGTATCCTGAGATTTCTTGTCCGTTGTATTGGGTTCCTATGATGAATGGCTTTTCTGGATTGCCGCCTTCAAAGGAAACAAAGACTTCTTCTCCAATCTCGGGAATAAAATAAAATCCTTTGCCCGAGCCTGCATGTGGTGTTACCAGTCGAGTCCAATCGCTTTCGTGTCCCCAAAAGAATTGTACTCTAACCCTTCCCATACCTTGTGGATCATTGTTATCGGTTACTACGGCACCTTGAGTTTCTGCTTTTGGATATACTAATGGATTCGTGTATGGTGGCACTTTAACATCTCTTGGTATAGATTCAAACTGACACTCGTAATGTCCAAATCCTTTAGAATAATGTTGGACCCCTGTTGCTATAAAATCTCCTGATATGCCATCTTTACTCACACTAAACATACCTCCTATTTGCAATGGAATTTTACTCAGTCCTGAGTAGGTAAGCACATTGGCTTCGATGGCTTGTTGGTTTAGCTCTTGTATTCTTTTGATATCTTGTGAATCATTTGCATTACTGGCAAAGGAATGATTGATATTACTCCTGTCAAACACACTACTCGAGGCTTGTTGTGCATTTTGAGAAATATAACTTTGGGTATTGTTTTGAGGTTCTAAATTTTGAGAACTAATCTCTGAAGCTATGTTATAATCATAGCCTTTATAAGAAACTTTTTGAGATTGTAAACGACTAGTCACTTTGAAGTGGTGTAAGTTTACACCGTTTTCTAATGCCGCTTTTGAGGTTTTTAATTCTCCAAATCGTAAATAATCTCCATCGTAAAACATCCATTCGCCATATTGAACAGCTAGACGTTTTAAAAACTGAAAATCGGTTTCGTTGTATTGCACTATATAAGGCAATACGGTTTGGCACTTTGGATTAATGTCCATACCTGTCAAAACTCCTTTTACTATGCTCTCATCTATTTTATGCACAATTTCATTGAGCATACTTGAGAAATGGGTTTGACTTTGTTTGATTTCATCCAATAGTATAGTAGGGCTTTTTCCAACTATTTGGAACCCTTTTGAAGCGCCATCATTATCCAAGACTTCCATCTCAGAAATAATGCCCTTAAAGTAAACATTCTCCCCACGAGCAGCATCCTTAAGCGTGATAACCACTTTGGCTCCCATATATTTTTTAATGAAATCCGCCTGACTCTTAAAATCCATTACCACATCTCCTATCCTCCAGGTAAAACTAAAAGAATGATGTCCTAGTAATTGCTGATTAATCACTAAATTATAATAGACAACCGGTTGCGAAAAGCTTCCTATTTGAATGCTAACCTTGTCAACCATTGCATCAGTAACTTTTTTAATAAGGCTATTAACGGTACTCATGGGCTTATGTTTTTATATGATTGTAAAGCCAAAAACTATTTTGACTCGTGTATTTTTCTAATTTTGGAGTGATTATAAATCCAATGACCACGGTTTTCTTAATACCGCTCCACTAAAATCTATATCTTTAGCTGATAGAAGGATCTCTATTTGCATAGGTACTTCATTGCTAGAACGAAAGCTCTCATGAAAATTGATACAAAAGGCTTTCTCAAATTTCAATTCTTTCATTTTTGACATCGCATCGCGTCTAAAAAACGTGATTTTACCGTTTTTTGTCTGCGTACTGCTAATCATCCACTTCATAAAATCGACACTCTTAGTAGATTCAACAACTAATCTAATATTACCTCCTTGAGCTATGGTTTGAGGCTTACCGTTATGATCGACTTCTTGTGTTATATGAAGGTCAAACTCTAATACATTATAGGTTTCCCCATCTAATTCCAATTTTGCTAAAAAAGACATACTAATTTCGATTTAGGTGATTGTTGATAAAATTTGTCGAAACAACGGGATAAAGTTTGGGGCCTTTATCCCAGTGTATTCCGACATCACAAATAAGAACTTATTAATTTATAATCCCTTGACAGATTATACCCATTCGTTTTCGTAAACTCCTGTTCCCATTTCAATCTTTCTTGCTGAAATAGTGAACGATTCTGTTAATGGATTTACTCCTGTAGAATCAAAGTTTTCTCTGTGTTTTACTAAGTAACCTTCAGTGAATTTTAATTCTTTTAAGGTAGCATCGCTATCTCTTTTGAAGAATTTAACGCTTCCATCTTTACGCTCAAAACTGTTTGTCATCCACTCGAATAACTCTGTTGAGCCTGTGCCTTCGATTGTTAATTCAATTTTACCACCTCTTGTTACTGTGGATGGACGACCTGTTGCATCTGTTTCTTGAAATAAACCATAGTTTACATTCAATACGTTGAATTCTTTTCCCCCAACGCTTAATCTTGCTTTAAATGACATAATAAAAAATATTTAAATAATTAATAAATAAAGACAATACAATTCCGCAAAGCATACAACAATGCCTTGACACTAATGATGGTTAAATCACGATTTTTGAAATACTATTTTTTTCCTGAAAATTAAATAACCGAAAGATTATCGGTTACCCTAAAGTGAGAAGTCCTGCAATCCTATTCATCTGTACTTGAATTTAATGTGAAATAAATAATATACCAATCAGATCATAAATATCACTACAATTGTAAGAATTATATTTCAAATAAAAAAATATTATGTAGATTTTTTCTTACTTTTTAATAAAATTAATTTTAAAGCATTGTTTTTACAGAGTTTTTACAACTCATCAAATGCTTCAAATCTTTAAGATATTCAAATATTGGTAACCCATAACTCATAATTCATAACTCATAATTCATAACTCATAATTCATAATTCATAACCCATAACTTATAAGTAAAAATGGCTTGGTAAAAAGTAATAGATGTGATTTAAAAAAAAGAAATTAAGTAAGTCGTTTGTTTATATAAAAACAATGATAAAAGGTATTATAGGATTTATTTTTAGTAATACATTCTAAAACCCATGGCCCTACAAAGAGCATATTGCTTTTCAAATAAAACCTCAACAAGATCCACATTTTCATCATACTCTTCGCTAAGCGCAAAGTACAAATTGTCTAAAACAGTACTTAATATAGGTGCAGGATTACCATAACCCGAAATAGCTTTGGCACCAGTAACATCTAGAAAGTATTGAAACGTTTCATCTTCTAAATCCAATTGAAAGGTGTTCGCAAAATGAATAATTTTTCCCTTAAGCTTTCCCTCAAATAACTCGGCAATCTCTTCAAAGCTATAGTAGTAATTGTCAATTTTCAATTCGTTATCACGACCTTCAAATACTAAATAGATAAAAGCATAATCCTTATAATGTTTGTCTTCATAAACGAGTGTTCCTATACTTTCTTCAAAGCTTTCAATACTATCACACGTATTATACACATTAGTAATTCCGTAGCCCAATGCTAAAGTCTCAAGCGCAGGTACAATAACACTTTTGTGTAGCACAGTAGCATCAGGGACAGATTCTAAACAATAGATATATTTATTTAAAGACATAAACAGTTAATATACTTTAGACTATAATCACAAAGAATAAATCTTCATTTTTTGCTAAAAGTAACCAATTAAAGGCATTATTAAAAAATTTATCTCCCATAAATTGGGTATAAAATCAAAGTGTTTTTCTTATTTATTTATAGGAATAGTCCTAATAAAAATAATTCTACTTCATTACATCTTTGCAAAGTAAGCTTACAAACTAAAATACTAAAAACACTAAAAAATGAGAAAAATTATTTTTACAAAAGTACTATTACTTTTTTGCGTACTTATAAACGCACAATGTGTAATCAACAACGGAACATTAAACAGTAGCTGCATTGGAGATGGTTACAACACATCAAATCAATGTGTATCCAACTGGTTAGCAACTCATGGAACACCTACTGCTATGGGAACCGTAGGAGGAAACACATGGGTTTGGCTTTGGTCTCATAGTAATACAGGAGAAGGAATCAGAACAAGTTATAATTTTCAATCAGGAAAAACTTACTTGATTTCGTTTCGAGTTAGAGCCACTACAAATATCAGTAATCCAAACTCGACAGTCTTAAATTCAAGGCTTAATGTTAGAGCTGCTTCTGGTCTAAGTAGTACAAATGCTACTGGAATACCTAATCCTACAAACGTACAAACTATCTGGAGCGAAACGGTAGCCAATGTAGGTTCGACATGGAGAACCATTTCGTTATTCTATACACCCACAAGTAACTTTTCACAATTATGGTTATATCCTTTAATGACTGCCGATTCAGGTGCTAATAACAGCGCGCAAATCCAAATGGAAGTCGATGACATAACGGTAAATTCAGCTATAAATGCTTCATTATTTTTTCAAAATGCTGCTGGAACTCGTAAAACCGACTTTTGTCCAGGTGAAGATGTATACATGAATGGGACCAATTCGATTGATGAAACACAATACTATATAGACATTTGGAGAAGACCAATAGGTTCTACAGGAGCATTCCAATGGCAAACACAATTAGGTACAAACGGATGGACTTTAGGGCAAGTAGGTGTTTTAAATCTATCTAACCTATTTGCAGCGCAAAACTATTTTTTTGTGGATGGATTTGAATACCAAGTAAAATTAGCTGTAGGGAATTCATGTGTTCCGTGGGTAGAAGCTACAAGAACATTTAGAGTGCTTTCAAACAATGCATCACCAGCATTTACATTTGTTAGTTCTTGCGCTCCTAATGGAACTATAAGTGTAACAGCAAATGCAACAGATACAACTACAGGTCTTAACCACTGGTGGGCATTAATGGAATCAAATGCGCAGGGTGCTACATCAGATGCGGCAACAATTGGTCAAGTAGGACTTACTCAAAGTGGCAATACAGTAACTTTCACAGGTCTTAGCCGTACAAAATTTTATTACATCAAACATGGGGTGTATAGTACATGTGTAAACTGGACAGAACAACGCACTGCTTTACCACAAAATGTAAGTTGGTCAAACTATACTACTAACTTTAACTTAGCGCCTAGTAGTAATTTAAATGGTAATGTAACAGTAACAGCCGCTGCTCATAACAATCCCGTATTTGTAAATCACCACTGGTCTATTTTTTATGCACCTAATGGTTCTACAACTGGTAATAGCAATGTCCCTGGAAATCCAGATCAATGTTGTACAAATGCCTCTGCAACGTTTAGTGCTAATTTAGTGGTGAACCAATGGTATTATATCAAACACGGTGTTTGGAACGATTGCATGCCATGGAATGAAACCCGTAAAGCGTTTAGAGTAGTCATTCAAGGATTATTAGCAGACGGATCTCCTAACTATGCAATAGAAGAATCATTAACTGATGAAAAAACTAAAGCAAGACAAGCTAACGAAACAGTTACTCAAGAAGAAACTGTACTCTATCCTAACCCAGTTACAGTTGGCGAAAAACTTACGTTTACCACTGCTGGTTATGAAGTAACTGAAGTAAAAACGATTGATTATACTGGAAACACTCGTATTTTACCTTTTAGTAAAACTAATGATAAAGCTATCGAAATGAGTGTATCAAATCAGTACAAACCTGGTATTTACACCTTAAAATTATCTTGTAAAGAAGGCAAAGTAATTACTAAAAAATTAGTGATTAAGTAAGTAGAGTTCTTCTATTATAAATCCTTTCTGAGTCAATTACTTAGAAAGGATTTTTTAGTTTAAAATTTACGGTTTTTCCGTAAATAAAAAGGGTGATTTTCCCGTACCTTTTGTAAGAAAAAACAACTTACTTTAACCATCAATAAACAAACTAAAAAACGACATGTTATGAAAAATTTTGCAACTAAAATAGCCTTAGTTTTATCCACGGCTATCTTTTTTCTTTCCTGCGATAAAGCAGAAGAAGAACAACTAATCACCACCAACAAAACAGAAAGTCAGAAACAACAAGAAGTGATCTCGCAAGCCTTAGCACCTTGTTCGACAGTGTACGCCTTAGTATTATCAGGCTCGAGCGGTTCGCCCGTTCCTGCTGGATTCGCCTCTACAATCTTTAAAGTCGACTTGTGTGCAAGCCCTACGGCTTACAATTTTGTATCACAAATTACTGTTGGTGGTGTATTAGTTCGTTCAGTAACAGGACTATGTGACATGCCTGGCGTACCAGATTTTGCTTGGGCCGTTACAGGTATGAACTCAAACTTTCCAAGTAAATTATTGCGTGTACAAATCTCTACAGGTGCCGCTAGTGTAGTAGCTACTACAACAGTACCGCTACAGGATATCGAAAACTATGGAAACACTGGATTATTTGTAGCCATTAAAGAAGGCACTTCGCAATTAATGAAAGTGTCTGTACCAGGTGGTGTATGTAGTGTATTTGCGCCTCCGGGTCCTACTTCACAATACAACGGATTAACAGTAGTTGGCAATAAATTTCATGCCATTTCAGGTACAACCAACTTGATTTGCAGTCCAACTCTTGGTGATATTTTTGAATACACTACGGCAGGCGGACCTTACGTTGCTAAATATTCGTATAAAAATCTAACGGCTAATTCAAATTGGACTATGAAAGAGTTAGGATTTCATTTTGATGCATGCTGTGGTAAACGATGGACAGTGGGGAGTTCATCAGGACGTATTTCACACAACACAAACATTACACCATGTGTATTGCCTAATCCTACCTTCTTGTTAAATACGACCACTACAGGTCAAAACTACTGGTATATTTACGATTTTATGGCGAAGATTTAATGTGATCTACAACCAATTAAAAACATCCTAACCTAGTTTGATCTCACTACGTTAGGATGTTTCTTTTTTTATAAATCAAAACAGAATTATTCAGTATATTCTGCTACAACCTCAGCATCAAACTCCATGTGGTCTTCCACCTCAGTGGCTGACTCTGGTTTAGAATTTTTAAGGGCATTAAACTTTTCGATTTGTTCTAACCCGTCTTCTTCCCCACTAAAGTAAGGGAAAACATCCATAATAGGAGATTCCGAAATTGAAGGTATTGTATAATCCCCCATTGTATTCTTCATCGCATACATAGTATTATCAAAAGCTTCTTTAATATCATTGGCTTGAACTAGCAAATAAATATTTGTTTTGCGTTCCTTCCCACTCTCTTCGTCATACGCTGTTAAAGCTACTTTAGAACGAAACCAACGGTCCGAATTCTCAAACGGATGAATCTCATTGTAATTGGCCACCTTGATATTGGTAATCTTAAATTCTTCGCTTACATAGCTCATCATTTCCTGCGTAATCCTTGACTCGGCTTCTGTGTACGATAAGGCATCTACCAGATAAGGCTCTGTGGTTACCTTTTGTACACCGTTTTCATCTACTTTTCTAAATTTAACTTTACATTCATACCAAGTTGCACTCATAATTATTTTTTTAAGGAGGGCAAATGTAATTTTTTTAGAAAAAGAATGGACTACTTTTTAGAAAGAGATATTCACAAAATACGAGTTAAACTAACCCCAAAAGCGGTCAAAGACCCTTTTGGCGGTTAAGACCTTTTGGCGGTTAACCACATCATTCAATGATAATACTTTCTATCTGGTTAAAATGCTGCATTTGACTATGATAATATTTGAAATTTTCCAAGTCTCCATATACCTTAATAACCTCACCTCTATTCAACTTCGTTTCTTTAGTTGAAGTCACTGTAAGATACGAACTCCAAGGATACTCGATCATCGAATCAACTAAACCATGGTGCACTGGATTGTTATGAATATAAAAAATTAATTTTTGGAAGTACTTTTCTGAGTCAACCAGTTTTCTTTCAAATGTCGATTCAAATAAACTACCTGTTCTTTTATAGCGTTTATTAATGGCTTGTGTATAGGCATTAAACAAATGACCAAACTGCCGTGACGGATTTAAAATTCTAGGATTATCTAAATTCCCTTTTTTTAAGGTAATCTTGGCAACTTCTTCTTTGTCCTTGATACGAACTAAAAAATGAAAATGATTCTTAAGCAAACACCAAGCATATGTCTCTGCTATTGGGTCGATATATTTATCGTATAATCTTAAGAAATGATTATAATTATCCGTTTCAAAAAATATATCATTCCTGTTATTCCCTCGATTGTAAATATGATAATACTGACCATATTCGATCGTCTGTTTTAATTGTGGCATTGTTAACTATTTTAATCATGGCTTTTACTAATGACCAATTTAAGGTTTTTTATTGAATATTTTTTTCTTTTCAACTCCGATAGCAGTTGAAGACTCTATCGGCAGTTAATCTTTCCGAACGAGCCCCAAAAGCGGTCGAAGAACCCCAAAAGCGGTCAAAGACCCTTTTGGCGGTTATCCCTACCCTTAACCGCTTTCTAAATCAACCAACTGATTAAAAGATTGACTTCTGGCTACCTATTCTCAAAAGCGGTCAAAGAACCCCAAAAGCGGTCAAAGACCCTTTTGGCGGTTATCCCTACCCTTAACCGCTTTCAAAGTCTACCGACTACTGAAAGGGTTCGGCAATTGCTGAAAGATTTCCGTGACGTTGAAGATCACTCACTATTATAAACCCTAAGATTCCCTCAAGGTCGATCTTAGGGGTGTAACAAACAACAAGCCCCTTAGATTTTCACCTAAGGGGCTTACTTTTAGCTTTTACTTAAAACACAGAGTCTGAAAGCTAAAATAGTACTACTTAATTAATGCCTGAGCAAAGTAAAGGTCAGTGTTTCCATAACCCCTATTGTAACAAATACTGATACCTCCCTGAAGCTTCCAACCTTGCTTTAATAAAGCTGCAATCTCTTCTTCTAGTTTAGACTCATAAGTCGCAGTAATAATCTTGTATTCCATAGCAATTACTTTTTAGGAGTATTACCTCTACGTGGTCCAGATGGCATTCCTAGTTTTTTACTAGGATAGTTAGGATTAGTTTTTGGAGATGGAGTACTCGATGGAGTGGCTGGTTTACTTCCTGACTTCACTGCAGAATTTGTGCTTTTCATTCTAAATAATTTTTTAAGTTCACACAAAGCTTATGCTTTGATGATTCAAATGTTTACTTTTTAGGCGAGATAGCACAATGTTGGGAAATATCAGCCGTAGCAGAATAACAAAACCGAAAACTATAGTAACAAGAGCGGTTATTTTAGGATTTTTTTGAGCGCAGAAATATAATTTTCAGAAACTGGAAGATGCCTTACCACAGGCAAATTTTGAACTCCATCAAAAATTTCTACTGCAAGGGTTTCTCTTTTTTTATCAAAACTTTTAATGTGATGCTTGTTTACACGATACGATTTATGAATGGTGACAAACTGCGATTTTTGCAATCCTATTTCCTCCATTCGCGTAAACGAAAAGTCAATTAGCTTTTCTGGTTTTTGATGGGTAAAATGAATCATCTTATTATTCGACTCCGACCCATTTTCTTTATCCGAAGACAAATAAACTATACTATTCGTTGCAATTTTTGTCCTCCCCTTTTTACCCAAATGCAAATGCACATAATCGATAGCACCAAAAAACTGAATCTCTTTAAAAAAACGACTCATGGTTTTGATGAATTCATCACTAGTAAATGGTTTGGTAATGTGCTCTACACACAAGCCAAACTCTCTTTTTAGAGTTTCAATCTCTTTAATGTATTGGGGTACATTACTACTGGCAAATAGTACAGGTAGCTTTAACTCATAGGCCACCTCCATACCCGTCATGTACGAATCTCCTAAATTCAAATCCAGCACCAGTACCTCAGGCATCGTTTTTTTTACTTCCTCCATAAAGATTTTTGCACTGGTACACGCAGTAACAACCATAGTGCTATCTACGCTTTTTAAGTAATTGCAATTGCTTTGCAATTGTTCAGGATTGTCGTCGAGTAAAGCTATTTTATTCATTTTTTGAAGTTTCAAACCATTTAAGAATCGTATTTCCTATTTCTTCATCTAATCTACCCTCTTTGAAAATAGAAATCTTACCTAAACTACACTGATGATGGTCTTTCACATTTGGAGTTTCCTGAAATGCAACAAAATCTTTTTCGTTTATCTCACTCGAGATAGCGTTTGTAGGATAGAGCAACATTGCTTTTTTACTGTTCCAATATTCATTGTACACATACATTTGGCGTAAATCTTGTGTGGATGGTTTGGATTGATCGATATTCTTCCACTTGGTGTCAATGATATAGTTTTCGTTTTCTCCTTTTGATAAAACTATATCTGGGCGAATGGCAATATTTTGCCAAAAAGGTTTGGAATTTTGCCCTATGATCGTAAAACCTTTTTTCTCTTGGGCACGTTGCAACCGCACCAAAATGTATTGCTCCCATAAGACATTCATATCAAAAAGTAGTGCCAACATATTTTCGGAGCCTGTTTTGACGTTTGGTGCGAAATTCAGGATGATGATCCGAGCAATTGCCAATGCCGTTTCATACGGTGCTGTTTTCCTGTCGTGAGGGATTTGCTCAAAGGTTTTAGCGCTTACCTTGATTGTTTTTACTTCAGGAAAATCCAGTTGGACTTTTTTACATGTACTGTACAAATAACTCCCCTTAGTGAGCGAAGCAATAATCTCTAAAGCGCAAAACAACACCTGATGCAATAAATGGTCCTTATCATATACTTGGTGAGTGGCATAAAACCGTTCTTTATGCACCACATTTTTTGCGATATGCCCCGCAAATTCGAGTTTGCCTTTTAAGGCTTTTACCTGACTGGTTTCTTTATAATATTGTTTGATGAGTCCCTGATGGATGAGTTTTTGGACCTCAGCTAAAAACCACTCAAAGTAAATATCTAGCAAATGTTTCGATTGTGTGGCTACCGATGCCTCATCCTTTTCTTTAATCTTCAAACGCTTAGTTACTCGAAGCATCTCTATCAATGCCGCTTGCCATTTTATTTTGCTACTTTCCGAATCCGATTCGTATTGATCTATTTTGGGTAAAATTTCAATGACTAAACCATCCACTTGTAGAACACCCACATAGTTTTTGAAGGTAATTTTATTTACTCCTATGGTAAAATAATTGCCTTTATGAATCTCATTCAATTTGACCAAGGCATTAAAATGCGCTTTTTTAAAATGATGTCCATTATATTCCTGCCCACAAATTAAGGTGGAATATTCAAAAACTTGTATGCTTTTAGGTTTACTCATTTGAACCTAATAAATTGATTGCTTTTTGTATATCAAAACCCTTTTTAACAGCAAATTCCGTTTGAAGTTCTGGTTGCTCTAGTCCCACCGACAATTTTGCAAACTTGACTTGATTGTCCTGTGGCCTCTTAATCTCCACAAACCCCTCGCCTAATACCAGCGCTATTTTTTCGTAATCGTTATAAAAATATTCTTGCAATAATGGGATAATATTATTTTTGAAGGTATTCTCTAAATCTTCTAAGGAATTTACATTGATAAAATACGAATGCCCTATGGTATGATCACGGTCTAAAAGTAGTTCGATGCGCTTATTTATAGTTTTTAAAATCTTCGATAAATCTAAAGAAAAACTAAAATCTTTAAAATAATCCAATTTAGTCTTATCGTCAGATTCCTTCATAGTTTCCCAAATATCATTTTTCTTTATATTAAAATCATCAGGGCAACCAAAAACCTCAAAAAAGGACTTCTCTTTTTCCATAAACTCCTTATTCTCCCAACGAACATCTTTATATTCCCATAACAATTTACAATACAAAGCTGAGGGAGTTAGCAATTCTGTTTGTGGCATCATTTCCTCAAAACTAAAACGTCTTCTGAGTGCTGTATCTAAAGCTTCTACACTTCTATCAGCAGTGTTCATCGTACCAATGATATACAAATTAGGTGGCACTCCAAATAGATCTTTACTGTAAGGCAAGGTTACTTCTAGCGCTTCATCATTGCCTAAGCGCTTGCTTTCTTCAATAAGCGTAATCAATTCGCCAAAGATTTGAGAGACATTACCACGGTTAATTTCGTCGATGATAAGAACGTAGTTTTTGTTATTTTCACTCTCCCCCTTAACTAATTTGTAATTTGAAGTTAAATAATGTAGTATCCCTCTAATATAAGTTGGATTGTATAACTTATCGTAATTATTAGTTTCAAATGCAATTTGCATATTACTAATGTTTACAGGATACCAAGGATTATCCTTTGATGAGTTATGAGGTTGTACATAAAAAACATTTGTTCCTCTATAAATCACATCAAAAGAAGAGTTTGGAGCATTTATTGTTAGAGCTTGCTTACCATCTATTTCTGAAATATCTTTTTTAAAGGTTTCAATCACAGCATCAAAATTGCCATTTTTGGTTCTAGCTTTATGACAAATTTGTTTAAATAGACCATCTTCGATTTCGTAATGTACTGTATTGTTAACTGTTTTAGGCTTTATCCCCTCAATAAAATCTTCATACGACATACTTTGATGAAAGGTCGTAAAAACGATTTGCTCTTCTTTTACCAACCTATCAAACTCATCTTTCAAAACTTTACGGTCGTGCTCAAGATTAAAACTAGGATTACAAATTTCAATTGCTTTGTTAATGGTGTGATAAGTTTTACCTGTTCCTGGAGGACCGTATAAGATTTGATTTAGCATTTTGTTTAGAGTTTTAGGTATAATATTTTGAGAGCTATCTATTGAAATAGGTAATAAAGTTTTTTTAATGGCTAATATTCTTTTTAAATCTTTTTGAAATTCATTTTCACTTATTAGATATTTGTCTTTAATATCAAAATCTTCAATCAATTTCAAAGCATAATTTCTAAAATCAGTTATATAATAATTTAAATTATTCCAAATGTCATTTTGATTATCAAAAACTTTTTGCCCGTTATTTTTACTATTTAATTTGAGATTTAAAAATTTAGCAAGCATTCTATGGAATTCTTTCTCTTCGAAAGTTGTTATTCCATCTTTAAATGAAATTTCTATATAATTGTTAAGCGAACCATCTTTTTTAAAACTAATAACAAATCCAATTGTTTTAATTTTTCGAGCATTGTCACCTCGGTAAAATAGTGGAACATATATATAATGAGATCCTTGAAACCATTGACCAGTAGCTAGTCTTTTCACTCCCTTAGATTGCGCGCTATCTCTTTTTCTTAAAGAAAAAGTAAAATCGGGATTGTTTTTTTTAAATTCTAAAAGATAATCCAAAATCTCATTTGATAGCTTAAGAATTTTATTTTGTAGTTCAGACATTATCAAATATTATTTTATTTCAAATCTTTTTTTCTTCTTTCTTCACTCATTTTAAAACCAGTAGGAACTGGTTTAAAAGGCTTATTGGGTGATCTATAAAATCTTTGAAATTCTCTTAAAGCAGTTGCGTTAACTGATGATACAACAAAATAATCAAGTTCACCGCCCCTAACTCTTGCGACATCTCTTTCATAAGATTCTTTTAAAGGACCTCTTAATCTCGTGTCTCCATATTTTCTATTGTTCACTTGAGCTACATAACAATGTAAATCATTACTTGTAGCCGAAATTATATGATTATACATATCGATATCTTGATTCCATTCAACTACAAAAAGAGTATCAATTTCACCTCTAAGTACTTGTCTATAATCAATATTTAATAAATCATTACATATTAATCCGCCGAAAAAGAAATTGTTATGTTCAATTATATACTTTAAATTGTTTTTTGGATTCAGCCTCATTCCTCCTACATTGAATAATTCCGATTCTTCATGTATTGCTGGTATAGTTTTCTCTTGAATAATTGCTATTTGATCATTATACTTCCCATTGTTCACATTCAAAATATATAGCAACTGATTAGATACATTGCCTACATAATTATTCTGAATTGATTGAGAATACTCTTTTTCGTACTCAACACCAGTGATTAAAGATATTCCCTTAGATTTTAATTTTTTTGCAATATCTAATATACTTTGTCTCGGCATAGAAAGTTCTGGTAAAACAATATAATCGACATTAATCTTTGATCTACTACACTCCTTTAAAATATCATTAATAATTCTATTTATTCTTGTAAAACGTGAACTATCTGGTTCAAAGTTATCACCTCTTACATTCGATTTCCATGATTCGTCTGTAGTTAAAAAATTCGTTAATACCAGTTTTGGATTTTCAGTATTGATTTTTGTTGGAAATTTAATTAAATTGAACTTTGAATCAGATACATTACTA
This sequence comes from Flavobacterium terrae, assembly GCF_900142035.1. Classification (GTDB taxonomy): domain Bacteria; phylum Bacteroidota; class Bacteroidia; order Flavobacteriales; family Flavobacteriaceae; genus Flavobacterium; species Flavobacterium terrae. Next base: position 441,896 of record NZ_FQZI01000003.1, read on the forward strand.
TCAATATAACTGTCATTAATTTCTAAGCTAATATTAGGTATATTAAACAAATTAAAATAACTTTTAAAGTTTGTTGAATACTTATCTTTATCAATAGACCATTGAGAGTATATCATACTAAGTTCTAAAGCATTTAATTTTCTCGTTGAAAAATAAATTGCATTTGGGAGAATTTTAGAATCGTTTGTTTCTGATGAAAATTTTTGATTTATATTTTTAAAAAAATCTCTATAAGTTTTAATGTCAATAGTATTACAATTTTCACCTAAAACATTTAACATGTAAAAATTAGTCGCTTTGTTGGAGTGATTTCTTTTTTGCCAATCATTTTCAAACAAACTATTCTTAAATGGTTTTTGATGTAAGTCACATAAGAAAAGCATCAAAGGATATGCTTGCAATTTTTGAAAGTTGCTTCTTGATGATGTAGTAGATTTTAAAAAGTAATCATAAATTAAAAAGTCAAAATTCGATAATTTTATAGGAATGTTTGACAGTATAGACTCTTTAATTTTTAGGTTTAAAAAAGATTCTGATTTTTTTAAAATTTCATTCCTTTCTTTTGTTTTATGTAATATTTCCCAAGAATTTAGATAACTTTTTAAAAGTTTTAAATAAAGTTCATTAGTATTAGTTGAAACAGTAAGACCAAATATTCTTGGAATGTATTTTAAGTAAGTAGCAATATTCTCAGGTGTTATTATAAAATCAGAACATATTGCAATAAAGTCTTCTAATCCTTTCTTCCATTCTTTTTTAGGAGCAGTACTTGTGAAGTTTTCAAAATTTCTTAATCGCAATGCAAACTTCATTCTTTTAATGCTAACTCCATCAGCTTGCCTTAGATTACTAGATATCTCTTTTATATCATTGCTACTCGATGTTACTTCTTTATTTAGATTCAAAAGATCATCTTCAGAGTCTGGCAATAAGCGCCATTCGCTACTATTTTCATTCATGGTATCTTTTATTGTTTCGATAAAAGTTTTGCCAGAAAGTCCATGTAAGATGAATAGTTTTTCTTTATCCGAATTAAGTGTTATTGTTTTTTCAAAATTCCAATAAGTGTCTATATTAAAGTTTATCTTTTTATCATTTAAATTTTCTAATTGCAACTTAAAAATCTTGCTTTTAAAAAAATCCCAAAAGTCTTGACTATTTTTAAAACCTAATTTATCTTCAATAACTATAATTAAATCATCGACATATCTACCATAATAAAGAGGATTTAAATTATTTTCAATTTCTTTATCAAGATCATGCAAAAATAAATTTGCTATAACTTTAGAAGCGCTTAAACCTATTGGTATTCCTATGTGCTTTTCAGCTATATCAAACCCTAAATTTTTAATTTTCTCATAGTTAAATTCACTCCACAATTGTAAACAATTACAAAAAATTAAATTCAAATTTGAATGTTTAAAAATTTGTTCTTCATTACTTGTTTCAAAAAATTCTTTTAAAAAAAATGGATCTATTGAATGATAAAAACCTTTAATATCTGTTGTTAAAACAGCAATTTTTTTATTCTCATCTAAAGACTTTTCAATTTGGGTTAAGCTATTTTCTTGCCAACGCTTGTAATCCAAAAAATATGGTCTAAAATGACTATCTAATTTTTTATAATCCTTTTCAGAATATCTAATTAAATTATCAACAAACTCATTTTCCTTTTGAAAAGGTCTATCTAATCTACAACCATAACTATTTTTAGATACATTTTTTTCTAAATGAACACCTATTTTATCTATCCATAATGAGCCCAAAATTTGAAATTCAATTGAATTATCTCCAATATATCGATATTTAATTTTATTTGGTACTAGAGAATCTTCAAAATGATTTGAAAAATAAATTCCTGAATCATTCCTGTCTGAATTTGTAATTTCAGTTGATTTTAAACAAACATTAAAGCCTCCAAAAAAATCAGGAGAACTAAAATATTGTTCATTATAATTATTAAGATTTTCTAATAAAACTTCAAGGTTTTCAATCAAATATTTTTCAAAATCAACAATCTTAAATATTGATATATTGCTCTTATCATGATAGATATCATTTTTAACTTTTTTATAGGCTATTATAAGATCTTCTAAAGTATAGTTCATTGTGTTGTTTGTTTTTATTAATCCTCAACCACCATCCCCAAAACCTCATCCTATTTAGAATACGATTTCAAGTTTTTGGTAGCTTCTTTCTTCGTTTTACTTTTTACTTTCCTTCCCCTTCACAAACAATCCAGCTGTGTATTTCTCATACAATTCAAATAAAAACACCATTCTATTTGCTTCACTCGTAAAGGCTTGACTTCTATATGTGAGGTCAACCGCTTTATCTAATTCATTATGCGCTTTTACTAATGCGGGAGGCATAGTTAGCGGGTCGTATAAATCGGCTAATGAACTATTAGGAAACTCGGCTCTTGCATCTAAAACCTTTTGCGCTTTTTCTTCTACTGCTTTTATTTGTTTATCAGTTGGGTTTTCCGGCCACGGGAAATTATTATAAACAATATCTTTCGAATATCTATAATCACTTTTCAATCTTCCACAAGTAGTTTTTACCCAAGCCATGTGCATTGTTGACATTAATACTCCGAAATGAAATAAAGTGCCATTTGGAATTGACATACAAGTATCACTTACAATTGAATTCTTATCAAAAAATCCCATTGGAATATACTTTCTGTTTTCCGAAGAAACTCTTGGGACGACAATAAAAGTATCAGGTCTATTTTTATCTCTAAATAAAGTCGGGGTCAATGCAAATTTTTGAGTAGATGGAGCAACACTACTTAAACGGAATTGCTTAACTAATTCAACTCTTTTTAAAACCTCTGGCATTTGTTTTAATTCGTTTGGTTCTGCATTAACAAGCCATAAGCACCAGCGTTTATGACCATTTAAAAATTCGTAAGCCGATATAAGAGGTAAAATATATTTTTCCGCTTTGGGTTCTTTAATTAAAAACTCATTTTTTTCTTCGTCTGTCAAAAGTAAGTTTCCTCCATCTAACGGCATATTCCCAAAACTCATTTTTGGAATTGGACAAATAGGAGTTGTTCTCTTTTCAATTAAAACGTCTTTTGCGTCAACTAAATAAGGGTTTATATTTTTCGCTTTTATTTCATGCGCTTCACCCCTAATGTCATCGTATTCAAAAATGGTTTTATTAGTAGTATCATAATTAGCAAATCCTACTATCACACAAAATACCGCCGCATTGCCTTTTGCTTCATTACTCCATTTAAAGGTGCGATGTGCAAAATAAATTTTTACACCATACTTGTTTAACATTTGCCCCCACAAAATACTTGTTTGTTCGCCTTGAACTATTGAATTTGTTGAAACAAAAGCCGCCTTTATTTTGGTTCCCTGAATATACTTTGCGCTTTTAAGATACCAGCCCGAAACATAATCTAAAACTCCGCTTCCCTGAATGTTATCAAATTCTTTTACAATTTGATTTCGTTGTATTTGGCTCATAATCTTGGAACCAATAAAAGGCGGGTTCCCGATAATGAATGATAGTTTATCTTTTGAAACAACTTCTTCCCAATCGACTTCCAACGCATCGCCATGAACTATTTTAGCCGATTTCTTTAATGGTAGTCGGGCGTAATATTGTCCGAACTCATTACTAATCAACATATTCATTTGATGGTCGATTAACCACATTGCAACTTCGGCAATACGAGCGGGGAATTCTTCATATTCAATTCCGCACATCATATCGACATTCAACCAAATAATATCTCCGATGTCTAAAACACCTTGTCCGGATTTATAAGTTGCTCTTAAAATTTCAATTTCCAATAAGCGCAATTCACGATAAGTAATAACAAGGAAATTTCCGCAACCACAAGCAGGGTCAAGGAATTTAAGTTCGCTTATTTTCTTATGGAATTCGTGAAGTTTATTTTTATTTCCTTTTACACTTTCAAACTCTTTCCAAAGGTCGTCAAGAAACAAAGGTTTAATTAATTTTAGAATATTAGTTTCACTTGTATAATGCGCTCCAAGATTTCTTCTTTCTTTTGGGTTCATTACACTTTGGAACATCGACCCGAATATTGCGGGAGAAATTTTACTCCAATTAATACGGCAACAATCTATTAACGCTCGACGCATCTTGCTGTCAAAACTCGCCATTGGTAAAATTTCCTCAAATAACTTTCCGTTTACATAAGGAAACTCGTTTAGTTGCTCGTCAAGGTTTTTAAATCTTTTGTCGTTCGGAGTGTTTAATACCTGGAATAGTTCTTGAAGTTTCGGAGCAAGGTCGCTTCCGTCTTCATTGGTTCTAAACTCAATATAATCTTGAAATTGTTGTAGTGTAAAAATCGTTGTGTCTTCGGCAAACAAACAAAACAAAATACGAACCAAATACACTTCTAACGAATGTCCGGTATAACCTATTTCTTCTAATCGGTCGTGTAGTTTACCCATTAATTCAGCCGCTTTTATATTGGCTGGATCTTGTTCTTTGTAAACCTTTTTTTGATAGCCAATAAGATAGCCGAAGTGCTGAACATTATTAATTAAATCGTTCAGTTTAAATTCGATGAGGTTGTCGTCTTCTAAATCGTAAAGTCTAAAAACCTCAAAATCGGAGATAAGAATGTATTTGGGTAATTCGTGTTGTTTTAATCCGTGAAGATAATCTCTTGCTTGTTGGTAGGCTCGGTCAAGGTTCTTGCCTCGACTTTTCATTTCGATTAAGATAGTTCCCTTCCAAAGTAAATCAATGTAGCCGTCCTTTTCATCAAGTTTTTTTACTCGATGCTCGAAGGTTGCAACCTTTTTGCTGTTTATTCCGAAAACATTAAAAAACTCGACTAAAAAAGGTTTTGCGTCTGCTTCCTCATTGTGTGTATCTTCCCATTCTTTTGAAAATCTTACTGCTCTATCTTTAATCTCATTCCAACTTAAAGCCATAATTCTTTAAAATTTGTTTCTTTCAAACATAACTATAAAAAAAGACTTACACAATCACCAATATTTGTGACTTTGAGGTTTTACTAAAACTAAACGAGCAATTAATTTGTGCTTATAAATAAATGCACTGAATAATTACTAACCTCTCATATTTAGCCATTTAAAACTATGATTGAAGTAATTATCCTGTTTGATAAAAAATGTGCCTAAATAATTTTTAATTTTAAAAAAATCACAATGTTGTGCTAAAATTATTTTTCATAAAAAAATTGGCACGATATTGTGCCTAAATTAAATTTTGAAATAAATAATCACAAACATTTTGCATTTAGTATGAATCTTCGAAAATTATTAGGTATCACTCAGGAAGAGGCTGCTGTACTGTTAGGTATTCCTAAAGCACAAATTTCTATGTATGAAGTTGGCCAGCGGGATTTACCCACTCATGCTCTAGTTAAACTGGCCACTTTGTCGAATCATGTGAGTGATGCCATGAATAAAAGAAAGGATGCTGGTACAGATAAAAAAGCGTTACAAAAAGCATCGGTCACCACTATTGAGGAGATGCTTGCCAAACATGAATTAAAAAAGAAGCAACTGGAACGCAAGCTAAAAACAATGATCGCCAATGAGCAAAAGGCATTTGCGGCGATGCAAGTGGCTATCTACGAAAAAGAAAACAACAAAGAAGCTCGCAAAAATGAACTAGATCACTTATTATCGCAAGCCGAAAAGAAATTGGCACGGAACAATTGGCAGGAACAGTTGGCCTGTCAGTATGAAATAGTGGCATTAGATGGCATGATTAGTGCGCTTAGCGCTCATAAGAGCAAGCTGATGTAACGCTCCACCAGAAGGTTTAGTATAAAAATTAACGTAGATTTAGGCTTTGATTCTGGTCTTGTTAATCTTGTGCTAAAAGATAGTTTTGTAAGAATTTTTGGACTGAATTTTGTTTTGATTGCTGGTATAACATTTAAACATTTTATATCATGTATTCAATTGAAAAACTGACACAGGTATCTGATTGCGACGCTGTGTTAACTTGGGCTCAAACTGAGAAAGAGAATTTAGAATTAAAAAAGCTAAACGAGAGTAAACTGACTCGAAATTATGCTAATACTTCTTTGAGTATCGAAACTGAACTACAGTCGGTCATCACGCAAATGAACACGATTAATGCTATTTTACCAACGCTTCCTGAGGGTAGTATCAAGGAGGAAAATTTAAAGAAGCTCCGCAAACTGGATTACAGAAAGTTTCTTCTGGAAGATCGTAGAATCAATTATGGTGTGGTAGCTTTGCTGGAAAAGGAGTTGGACGTAGAACGTATCTCGAAGGAGATTGTCGAGATTGATGCGTTTATGACTTCAGTAACGCAGAAGAAAGCAACGTTGTAGTTTTCTTTTTAGGTCATTGAAACCCCAAAGGTGTTAGCTTTTGGGGTTTTGTTGTTTTCCCTTCGACTACGCTCAGGGAACATTGAGAAAGTGTTGTGACTTCGACTACGCTCAGTCACCAAATACCCTCAGTCACCAAATACAATTACCAACCATAAAAAACGTTAGCCTAACGGAGATTGAGCGGAGTCGAAATCGTAGTGTGGCTTTGCCCTTCGACAGGCTCAGGGTTCAGCTCAAGCAACAAGACATATTAAGGCAACTATAGAATTGATTCGGGGTCTGAGTCTGTCGAAGGACGAAATCGGAGTGTGGCTTCGAGAACCTCAGCCACCGTAACCCTAAAACGTCCTCTTGGTGGCTGAGACTGTAGTTGTTGCCTGAGGCCCTCGAAGGCAACATAACGTGATTCTTGAAGGCAAAGCTGAACTGTGACTTCGGCTACGCTCAGCCACCCTAGAAGAATGTTATTTAACGGAGATTGAGCGGAGTCGAAATCGTAGTGTGACTTCGGCTACGCTCAGTCACCAAGTATGCTCAGTCACCATTCTTAAACGGTGGTTGAGCGGAGTCGAAACCACCTTTATAATTCTGAAAATGGGTTTCATTAATACATTGAGCGGCTTCTTTCAATGATTTTTCACAAGATGCTATCAACGCCTCTTTCTTTTTCCTACTCCAGCCTTGTATTTGTTTTTCTCTGTGAAAGGCTTCGTCTATACGTTCGTATTCTTCGCAATAGACTAAGGAAACGGGTAGTCGTTTTTTAGTGTGGTTTGCTCCTTCCCCGTTTTGATGTTCTTGTAATCGTCGTTCTAAATCTATGGTACTTCCTGTGTAATAACTTCCGTCTGAACATTCTAAAATGTACATATATCCTTTCATGGCGTGTAATTCATTTTAGATAAAAATACTATTTTCTGCATAAATTAAAACCATGTTCCCTTCGACTCCGCTCAGGGAACGATATTTAAAAATTAAATAGCAATTCAATAAAAAAGGGCATCAAATGATGCCTTTTTTATATTCGTAAACAAATTTTAAAAACCCTTAATTTTCGTTAGTCAATGTGACATTTTTAGCTACGGTTTGAATTACTTGTGTTTCTTCTGGTTTTTGTTGCTGTACGCCATTTGGTTTAAGGTATTTAGCCTGTATTGATTTGTCATGCCAAAAAAGTGAAGCTTTCTTTTCTTCTCCGTTAACTTTAAAAACAATAGGTTTAAAAGGAACTCGCATTTCATCCACCCCATATTCTCCATTTACAGTCCCAGCCAAAATTAATTCTTGTTCTGGTGCTAACTTAATTAAGTTTAGCATATTCGCAATTTGAGCTACACCAGCAGCAGCACCTATCAACAAATAAATAGGACACTTTGTACTAAAAACAGGATCCATCAACATGGCATGAAGTGGACTAGGACTTACAGAAGCATTATACTTTATTTTATTAGGTTTTATTTTTAGAATTAAATTTTCACCTTCACTTTCCGAATTAATTCCAACTCTCAAAGTATTGTTAGGTATATTAACACTTACATTACTATTAGTATTTTTTTCATAAGATGTAAAACAAAAAAACACATGTCCTAAATCTATAGGAATCAATTCTATATTGGAATCTAATGCTCCATTAACATTTCCAGAAAATTTTAAATTAATCTCAGATAGTGTTTGACTAAATTGTAAGGAATCAAAATTAATGATAGCTTTAGCATTTCCTGACACACTCCCCTTAAATCTCCCTAGTGCTAAAAAATCTAAAGTCTCCCTCCATACGTTACAAGCAGCTACTTTTGCTTCATTCTCTACTTGATGAGCAATACGAGCTGTCTCACGAGCTGCCTGCCATACAATTCTCTCTGCTTCAACCCTTAGTCTACAAGCTCTTCTACTTGCTGCACAAGCAGGATCTTCGATGCGAACTCTTCTACAAAATGGACACACACCAATTGTTACTGTACGCATACAATTCCAATCACAGCTATCACCATTAAAATCTGGATAACTAAATGGCGTTCTTACTTTTTGGCAGTCTATATCACCCCTTTTTACTTCTAACTTTTCATTAAACGTAGATTTAGGAATCTCAAAACTTTGTTTTAAAGTTATGGGCTTTGAAAAAGCTGTATTCAAAATAGTTGCTATTTCGCTTTTACTAATATTCACTGTAGTTAAAGAAGCGACATCAATAGGTTCGTATACTTGTGACCAAATGCTATCAAATTTTTTATTGTATTCTTTAAACAACTTATTCAATTCAGAATTAGTTCTACCTTGTCTAGAATTTCCTTTTATCAAGTCTAGAGTAGGCTTACTGCTTTGCAATTCGGCCATTAAAGAAATTCCTTCTGATTTAACACGAATAGAAGTTTTTTTTACAAATCTGGAAACTACAATAGAATCTATACTTACCTCTGTATTTTGATCTTTAAATATCTCTTTCAATTTAAGTTTATAAACTTCTCCCCATCCTATATTAATAACTGTTGGTTTTTTAAAAATTTCTCCATTTGCGTTATCTATAAAATGTTTAAGAATTGGTGTTATTAATTTTGCCAATGCTTTTCCTGAAAGTTTTGGTCTTTTTAGGAATTTAACATTGCTAACTTTTAAAGATTGTATTGCATTTCGTAAATACAATGAATCTTTTACTGTAGATATAGCTGTAACGCCGCTAAAAGTACCTTTAACATCTGCATTGTATTTAGGGATGTTAAGCAAGAAATCTGCTTCAACAAAAATACCTTGTCTATCAAACGATAGTTTGGGTTCTATACTTTTTAGAATTACATCTTCACTTTTTACTGCTTCTGCTGCTTTTTTTAATTCTTTAGGTAGATATTGATTAATTACATCTTTATCTATGTGAACTCCTATGTGGGAATTAAAATCGTTAAGTTCTTTTAAATTTACATCTGTCGATGCATATTGTTGATCTATTGTTGAAAGAGGTGGAAACTCCCTATTCACATACATTTTGACAGGTTTGCAACCACACAAATTTAGTGCAGTCACAACCATAATCATGGTTTTAAAAAATAGTTTCATAGTGTTTTATTTAAGTTGTTTATTTGAGTGAAATCTCTAAATTGATTTATTTAGAAGTGGTATTGAGTGGTTTAAAAATCCCAATATCCTTTAAGTTGAATGCTTTAGACAAAGTAGCTCCAAAAAAGGGCCTTGGATTCTTAGACGTATTTGTGACTTCAGCTTGAAGCGTTATACCAGTAACAGGTTCTGTAATCCAAACTCTACCTGAAAAGAAAATATCATGACTTCTTGTAGTAACTGTAGTATTAGTAGTCATCGATTGTGTAGGATAAAAATTTGAAGAATATCCAGTAGATGCATGCATTCTAACACTTATGGCACTATTTTCTAATGCTACAAATAATCCTGCTAAGCCAGCATTAAATGAATACTCATTGAACTGTCTATTACTGTTTGAATCGAATACCATCGAGCCTGGAATTATGCCACTGACCATAGTTGAATCTTGCAAAATAGGATCTTTAAACTGCTGATTAATTTTAGTTCTTCTCCAAACAAATTCTAAAGACGGTGAGTAATAGACTTTTAAGTCACTCTTTTCATTTTTGTTAAAAAAGGGAACTAAAAGGTTAATATGAGCCCCAATATTGTCAGACACTCTAGTAGTGATCATTTTACTTTGCTCAGTATATTTTAAATAAGTACTATCTGTTTGCTTAATCATTTTTGAAGTTCTTCTAACGTTTCCTGTAGAATCTATATCACTCATGGTTCTATTACCATATAAGCTTAGATAAAATCCGTAACGATTTTTATTTTTAACTGGAGGAATAAAAACATTAGTTGCAAAAAACAGATTCTTAGGCTCAGTACCATTCACTAAGTCAAAGTTTGTTCCTGCATAGGATAAGTAGGAATAATTACTAAATGCCTTTTCCTCTTTCTTTATGCCTTTCACTATGATTTCAATCTTTTGATTATCGGCTAGATTCATTTTAGTTACCGATTTTTTATTCTTATCAAAAACATCTATTGATAAAAACAATTTACGATCACTAGTTTCTAAAGAGTCTTTCAAAATAGTTAGATAAATAACATCTTCAGCTTTTGTACTAGTCAATAATCTTTCTTTAAAATCAAGAATATATTCTGAAGCTGATAAGGTAGACTTCATAGAGTCCACTTTAATTCTCAAAGAATAATCATTTAAGTTTTCAGGCAAAGCCTGTTTAACTTTCAATTTAATTTTTTCTATTTTATCGTCTTTGGCGCTTTTTGAAAAGGTTATTGACTTACTTTCAAAAGCTACACTATATACTTCTTGCCCATAACTGTTTAAGCACAGACTTATAAGAAATAAAATGAGTAAGGTGTTGCGTTTCGTTTTCATACTATTAGTTTTAAAATTGTCTTGGTACTTTTATTGTATAAGTCAAATTTAAATTGGTTAAATAGGTTAACTCTTATGGTAAACCCTACTTAAAATAGTTCTTTCCCTATTTCTTAATTCATAGGCATCAAGGTCTTTTTATTAAGAAAAAAGTGATATTTTAGCAAGAATCAAGGCATTAGGGATATCTTACTCACGAAATAGGGTTTTCCCTAGTTTGATAAAAAACAGAATGAACAAACTTTGTAAAACAATTAACCTAACACACTACATTATGAAAAAAACGGTACTTATTATGCTCTTTTCTGTTGCTATCATAGGATGCAAGAAAGAAAAACAAGTTGATGATTCAGGTGAAAACATTCAAGTTGAGGCAAAAATTGATTCACTATGTAACAATACTTTAGTAGAAGAACTTCTTAAACAAGAAGGAGATTCTGCTAAACAAGATTGGTTAAAAAAACATGGAGCCGAATTATGCGCTCTTGATTTACAAGATTGCATGCTATCACTGCACGATATCAAAGATGCTGAAACCTTTGAAAAATTTGCAAAAGCTCATACTGAAAACAGTAACTCTATCCGTTATTATGACAAACCATGGAAAGAAATTAAAGAGACTATTGCAAATGACTCTTGCTATAACTCTTATGTAAGCTTTGATATGTCTAGTACAACATTAAAACTTAAAAAAGTGAGCTTATTTTCTACCAATGAAACTTGCTATTCGATTCCTTTTTTCTTGAATCTTGAGAAGAAATATGAATTAACTGATAATGATACTATCCATTTCACTAAAGCTATGATTAATGTAAAAGTTGAAAATGGAGAAAAAGTAAAGGAAAAAGTAATCTTCAAGATAACTAAAAAAGGAATGGAGGCTGGTTATTATGATTTATCTGATTTCCCTGGTGGGGTTAAAGATATTATAGTTTCTAGTGGTTTCTAATTAATATTGAGTTCTGTTCTTTAAAACGAAATAGTATGATAGATTTTTTTATTCAATCAATTAATTTCATAAAAATTTATGTGATTATTACATTGATTTATGCAATGACATTAGGTTTTCAAAAAACGAACTATCGAATTTTGATTACTATACTATTAATCAGTTTTGGAACAGAACTCATAAACTCTGCGCTATTATTCACAAATAAAACAATTGGGTTTTCCTCGACTATAAATGTAATTTTGCATAATGGTCTTTGGTTACTACTTCTTTTAAAAAACAGCAAGTCTAAAAAAGTAATGGAAGCTGTTACTATCATTTTTTTTAGTTATGCTTTCTTGAATTTGTTCTTACTAGAAGGTACTGATAAATTCAATTATATCACTTTTATTGTTGGAGCTTTATTATATATAGGGGCCTTTATATGGGAAAGTTTCCATCATCTTAAACTGGAAAACTTTAGTTTCTTTACTGCAAACAAATATCTATTATTAGCTGCTCCTGTCCTTTTCTTTTTTGGATTAAGCTTTGTATTTGGGTTTAAAAGTAAAGAGTTGGCATCAACAATTGTTTTTGGGAACATCAAACTATATGCTCTAATTATGACTGTTGTTAATGTCATCTATTACACTTTGTTGAACATCTATATTTTTAGAGAAAAAAGAGCACAACATGTATAGTATCGCTTTTGGTATCATAATCAGTTTGCTTTTTGTACTATTGTTGGTACTGTTTTGTATACTCATTATTAAATTATACATAAACAAAGTAAAAAACTACACCAAGCTTATTTATCAAAAGGACATTGATTTTCAAAAAGCACTCAATCAAACCATTATTGAAACACAAGAGCAGGTACTCAACAACATCGCTCAAGATTTGCACGATGATGTAGGCCAACAACTTACTTATATTAACTTCCAGATAGAAAACCTAAAACTTGATAACGACGCTTTTAAATCTAGTTTAGAGCCTCTATCAGAATCTGTTGGAAACCTATCACACTCTATTAGAAGTGTAAGCCACTCTTTGAGCAATCAGTTAATAGTACAACAAGATTTACTAAAAGCCATTACAAATGAAGTAAAGCGCTTGCAAAAAAATACCAAGATTAAAATTGAATCAAACATTGAAGAAACTTCAAGAAAAGAATATTCTATTAATGAAAAAATAGTCGTTTATCGTATCTTTCAGGAGATTATTAATAATTGCTTTAAACATGCAAAGGCAAGTAAAATTAGCATCAACATTAATACATTGCCTAACTTTAGCATGACAATAAGCGATAACGGTAAAGGATTTGATAATGCCAAAATAACTAACAAAGCTACGCTAGGCATACATAATATGAAGAATCGCGCAGCAATTATTAATTATCATTTTGATATAAAAACAAGTATTGGAGAAGGTACAACTATTGTCCTTTCAGAAAAAGTATAAACGTATGACTGCACAAAAAGCAACGATTTGTATTATTGATGACCACGCCATCGTTAGACAAGGTTTAAAAGAGCTTTTGCACAAGCTAGGTACTTATGAGGTAATACATGAATTTGATAATGGGGAGGAGTTTTTAGAAAGTCTTCCTTTACAACCTAAACCAGAGGTTTATATATTAGACTACTCGATGCCAAATATGAATGGTATTGAAGTCTTACAAGCACTTGAAGATAAAGAAGAAGAGTACAAAGTGTTATTATTGACTCAACATTTTGATGAAAACATTATTAACAGTAGTTACCACCATGGCGCAAGAGGCTTTTTACATAAAAACTGTAGCGCTGCCGATTTACAATTTGCCATAGATAACATCATCAAAATAGGCTACAATAATATCACTGATATCCTTAAACGGATTAAAAACTATAATGCTCCCCCAACTTCAGAAAAAATAGATATAGTCCTTTCTGAACGAGAACTGACTTTTTTAAAGTTGGTTTGTGATGCCAATGAATTTACTTATGATCAAATGGCAGATATGATGAATTTGTCTATTAAATCTATCGAAGCGTATCGAACCGCTCTTTTTGAGCGTTTTAATATTAAATCGAAAGTAGGACTGGTTTTGTTTTCACACAAATACAAACTTACCGAGCCATTTGTTTAGATTAGAAATCTTTTTTTCGGAATTTAGCAATTCCATTTTGAATATTACAATCCTTTTAAATGCTAAACAAAATACTACTTTTTCCGCTTATATTTTTAGTACGTATTTATCAATATATACTTTCGCCACTAATGCCAGCAACCTGTAGATACCAACCTACTTGTTCCAGTTACATGATAGAAGCCTTAAAAAAACATGGCCCATTTAAAGGCTTATTCCTAGGGCTTAAAAGAATTGGACGTTGTCATCCTTGGGGAGGAAGTGGCTATGATCCTGTACCTTAAAATATTCCTAAAATCATAAAAAGAATTATTGTCGTAGCAATTATTATTGTTATTTTTGAAACACTTTGAAAAAAATATAATATGACACACCCTCTTTACTTTGTTTGGAATCCATCTGAAGGAATACAAATAGGCTCTTTTACAATTCGTTTTTACAGCTTAATGTTTGTAGTCGCTTTTTCTTTAGGCTTTTACATTATGAAAAAAATATTTGAAAGAGAAAAAGAACCTATTGAAAAGTTAGACAATATGTTTGTATGGATGGTCATATCTGTTTTACTTGGTGCCCGTTTAGGACATGTTATATTTTATCAACCAGAATTATTTAAAGAAGATTTTTTTAGCATCTTTTTACCTTTCCGTTTCAAACCTGAATTTGAATTTACAGGTTTTCAAGGATTAGCAAGTCATGGAGCCGCAATATCTGTTATTATTTTTATGTATTTTTTCTCTAAAAAGGTAATGAAAAAACCAGTTTTATGGGTACTAGACAGAGTGGTTATACCAGTAGCAAGTGGGGCTATTTTTGTTCGTTTAGGAAACTTTTTCAATTCTGAAATTGTTGGCCATGAAACAACATCTTCTTTTGGCATCAAATTCATTCAAGATACAATGCGTCCTAACGAAGCAATGCAAAAAACAAATATCCCAAATCCAAAGGAAGCTTATAACGCAATTGCTACAAATCCAAAATTTGCTTATATCTTAGATCAAATACCTGCTAAACACCCTTCACAATTATATGAAGCCTTTGGTTATATTTTCGTTTTTGCCTTATTATTTTTCTTATACTGGAAAACTAATGCTCGCTTAAAACAAGGTTATCTTTTTGGAATGTTTTTAGTAACGCTTTTTACTGTTAGAATTATTGTAGAATCTGTTAAGGAAAGCCAAGGTGGATTTGAAAATGTACTAGGAATGTTGTCAACAGGTCAATGGTTAAGTATTCCGTTTATACTCGCAGGGCTTTATTTGATTTTTACTGCCAAATTAAAAACAGAAGAAGTATAAAAATAAAAAAACCATTCTTAAAGAATGGCTTTTTTATTTATTGAAATTCATCAACACTATTTTCTTGTTGCTTTGGTTTTTCTTGAATTACGTGCTTTACAGGTTCTGCAGTCACTTCAACAGATTGCACAGGTTGTGCAGATGCTGTAACTCTAGCAGATTTACTAAAAGCTTCATATCTCTTTTCTGCTACTTCCCAATTAATTACACTAAAAAATGTATTCGCATATTCTCTTTTTCTATTCTGAAATTTTAGATAATAAGCATGTTCCCACATATCAAGATTTAAAATAGGAATTCCTGAAATACCTAAATTCTTCATTAAAGGGTTATCATTATTTGCAGAAGTTACAATTTTAAGCTTACCTGTTTTATCAGATACTAACCAAGTCCAACCAGAACCAGTTAATCTATTTGAAGTTTCAACAAACTGTCTTCTAAACTCATCAAAAGAGCCAAAATCCTTATTAATAGATTCTAACAAGCTTCCTGAAGGTTCTCCTCCAGATTTAGGCGCTAATGCTTCGAAGAAAAAATTATGATTGTAAACACCACCCGCATTATCTCTAATAGCTGCGTCAGATAAGTTTAAATTTCTTAAGATAGGGTCTAGCTCTAAAATTTCATATTTAGTCCCCACAATGAACTTATTTAAGCTATTAACATAACCTAAATAGTGTTTGGAATAATGTAACTCCATTGTTGCTGCATCAAAGTCTGGTTCAAGAGCATTGTAATCAAAAGGTAATACATAAAGACTAAAAGCACCCTCAATTGCTTTAATATCTGAAGGTTTCCCTCCTTTTTGTTCAATTTTGACAATTGGAGTATCTGGTACATCAACCACTTCAACCAAAGTATCTTTTTTACAAGAAATCAAAAGTAAAGCTGTTGCAAAGCTTACATATAAAATTTTATTATTTTTCATTCTTCCCTTCAAGAATTTCGTTAACTAAATCAATATAACGTCTCTTAGCTTCTTCTTCTGAAACATTACTAACTTGAAGCCAAGCATTTGTTTTAAAAGCATCTCTTACATCTTGACCATTGAAGTAATTAAAACTATTGTTATTACCAATAGAACCATGAGTTGCTTGTTTATAATATGCATAAAGACGCAACATAGTATCTTGTGGAAGTGAGTCTTGTTCCATACAAGAAGCTTTTTCAAATGCTTCTTTAAATAAAATATCTAAATCTTTTTCAGACATACAATTTATCCAATTGCAATAACTGTTTTATTCCCTGTAGCTTTTTCGTTAAGCTTTACATTCACTTTAGTACCTAAAGGTAAATACAAATCTACTCTAGAACCAAATTTAATAAAACCTGCATCTGTTCCTTGAACTACTTGAGTTCCTTCTTCTGCATAATTAACAATTCGTTTAGCAAGTGCACCAGCAATTTGACGATACATAATTTCACCAAAAACTTTGTTTTCAATTACAACAGATGTACGTTCGTTTTCTGTACTTGCCTTAGGATGCCAAGCAACTAAATATTTTCCAGGGTGATATTTACTATATTTTACTAAACCTGAAACTGCGTATCTAGTAACATGCACATTTATTGGCGACATGAAAATAGACACCATTAATCTTTTATCTTTAAAATACTCCTCTTCGTAAACTTCTTCAATTACAACCACTTTACCATCTACTGGTGCAACAATTTGATTATCTAAAGGTGAAATATTTCTATTTGGATTTCTAAAAAACTGCAAAATCATTATGTAAAAAAACAATGCAATAATTTGAATAGACATTCTTAACCAAGAAATGTCAATAAATTCACCGGCTAGTAAAATTGAAAAAATGAAAATTACTGTTGCAACTAAAATGATTTTTGAACCTTCTTTATGAAACATAAGTTATGATTTTATAAAATAAAAATAAAAATGGAGCTACAAATATAATACTATCTAATCTATCTAAAATACCTCCATGTCCAGGCATGATATTACCACTATCTTTAACATTAGCTAGTCTTTTAAATTTTGATTCAATTAAATCACCAATCGTCCCAAAAAAACTAACAATAAAAGCTGTAACAATCCAAATAGCTACAGAAGCATTTAAATAATACTTGGCAATAAAAAAAGATGCGATTCCTGCAAAAACTACTCCACCTATAAATCCTTCGATGGTTTTTTTAGGGGATACTCTTTCCAACAACTTGTTTTTTCCAATGGATTTACCAACAATGTAGGCAAATGTATCATTTGTCCAAATAAGTATAAAGATAGCAATAATAATTGAAGGTGTAAATTGATTTTGAGTGTAAGGAATTTTTACAATAAAAATAAAAGGTAAGGTAATATAACCAATTAATTTAACCCATTTTGATTGAATATCTTGATGTTGTAATTTCTCAGAAAAAAGCCAAAAAATTAACTGGACAGAAACAAACATTGAGGCTAAAATTAAGCCAAAATCAATAAAAAAACTCGTTTTATCAAACAATGCAAACAACAAATACAATAGGCCAGAAACAACTATTGCAGGAGTTTTTGGAAAGCTTATTAAATCAGAAAATTCACGGACAGTTTGCAGTAAAAAAACACCAAAAAGAATCAAGAAAGTCTCTCTGGAAAAAAGCGTTGCTGATATCAGTAGAAAAATATAAACTAAACCTGATAATGAACGTATAACATTTTCATTCATTCTATAAATCCTCTAGCAATAACAAATATAAGTTTTTTGGAGAACTTCCGTAATGTAAAAAGTCCTCTTCCTTAACTTTTTCGAAGTATTTTATACTTGTGATATTTGTAGGATAATCAGTAGTATATCGTTTTTTAATTTCTCTTAAACCGTCACTTTTACTTAAGATTATCTGACTCGTAGTAGCAATTAAAACAATATTATCAGGTAATTGATTCGGTTTATTTTGTTTTATTTGAATAGATGAAAAAAGAATTGATCCATCTTCTGCAATTAAATTTTCACAACTAGCAAATAAAAATCTTGGAACAGTAACATTTTGATACTTAATATTATTTTCTTCTAACATTTTAAACAATCTTGGCTCTAAACACATTGCTTCAGATTCGAACCAATCATTTTCTTCTAAAATATTTTCAAATTGTTCATTTAATTCAGCCACATTCTCACAATACAAAAACTTTCCACCGTTTTTCTTAAAATTATGAGTGAACTGTTCGTCTATTGGTAATTGAGAATGCAAATCTTGAAACGGATTATAATCACTTTCATTACCATCATTAGCGGCATCATTTCCTGAACCAAATATTTTTCTAAATATACTCATACTATGAGAAACCAAGGTATTTAATTGCTATTTGTACCAAAGATAAAAAATCTTAACCCATTTTTTTTAAATAGGCTAAGATTTTAAAGCTTTTTATTAACTAAGTTTTAAACAATTTCTTCATGTAAAGCCTTGTCAAAAGGTCTTTTACCAAAAATTGTCTCTAAGTCATCTTTAAATATTACTTCTTTTTCAATTAAAATATCGGCTAATTGGTTTAGCTTATCTTTATTTTCTTGAAGAATTTGAATAGCTCTTTGATATTGTTTTTCAATTATCACTGAAATTTCTTGATCAATTGTACGAGCTGTCTCTTCAGAATAAGGTTTTGAAAAGTTATAATCAGTTTGTCCAGATGAATCGTAATATGTTATATTTCCTAGTTTATCGTTTAGTCCATAAACCGTAACCATTGCTCGAGCTTGTTTTGTTACTTTTTCAAGATCACTTAAAGCCCCTGTAGAAATTTTATCAAAAATTACTTTTTCGGCAGCTCGACCTCCCATTGTAGCACACATTTCATCAAGCATTTGATCTGGACGAACAATCTGTCTTTCTTCAGGCAAATACCAAGCAGCACCTAAACTTTGACCTCTAGGAACAATTGTAACTTTTACTAACGGAGCAGCATGTTCTAACATCCAACTTACCGTTGCGTGACCTGCTTCGTGAATTGCAATTGCTTTTTTCTCGTCTGCAGTTATAATCTTATTTTTCTTTTCTAAACCTCCAACGATTCTATCAACAGCATCTAAAAAGTCTTGTTTATCTACTGCTGTTTTATTGTTACGAGCTGCAATAAGAGCCGCTTCATTACAAACATTAGCAATATCTGCTCCAGAGAATCCTGGTGTTTGTTTTGCTAAGAAGTCTGTATCTAGATTTTCAACCTTTTTTAGTGGTGCTAAATGTACTTCAAAAATTTCTTTACGCTCTCTAATATCTGGTAAATCAACATAAATTTGACGATCAAAACGACCAGCACGCATTAAAGCTTTATCAAGAACATCTGCGCGGTTAGTTGCAGCTAATACAATTACACTTGTATCTGTTCCAAAACCGTCCATCTCTGTCAATAACTGATTTAGCGTGTTTTCACGTTCGTCATTTGAACCTGAAAAATTATTTTTTCCACGAGCACGACCTACCGCATCAATTTCATCAATAAAAATAATTGCAGGAGATTTCTCTTTAGCTTGTTTAAATAAGTCACGTACACGAGATGCACCAACTCCAACGAACATTTCCACAAAATCTGATCCTGAAAGTGAAAAGAATGGAACTTTTGCCTCTCCAGCTACAGCTTTAGCCAATAATGTTTTTCCTGTTCCCGGAGGCCCAACAAGTAATGCTCCTTTAGGAATTTTACCTCCTAAGTCAGTATATTTTTTAGGATTTTTCAAAAACTCAACTATTTCTTGAATTTCTTCTTTTGCTCCCTCAAGACCTGCAACATCTTTAAATGTTGTTTTTACATCATTCTTTTCGTCAAATAATTTAGCTTTAGACTTACCAATGCTAAATATTTGGCCACCGCCACCTCCAGCTCCTCCACCAGACATTCTGCGCATCATAAAAATCCAAAAACCTAATAATAAGATTATTGGCAATAAATTGATCAATAAATCTGTAAAATCACTTGATGTTTTGTAATCGTATGAAGTTAGTTTTTTTGCAGTTTGAGCTTCTTCCAATTTCTTTTGAAAAAGTTCATCATTACCAATTTCTAGAGTATAATGAGGCCCTGTATTTGGATTTCCTAAAATATCTTTTTTAGGTAAATCCTTATGCATTGTTTGCTTAAGAGCTTCAGGCTTCAGAAAAACCTCAGCAGAACTCTTATTATATACAACAACCTTATCGACTTGTCCAAGATTTAAAAACTCATTAAATTTTGATACAGAAGTTTTTGATGGTTCAACCCAACGCGATTGACCAGAAATCCACATGGCAACAAAAATGGCAGCTATAATACCGTAAATCCACCAAGGATTAAACTTAAAATTATTTTGTTTTGTTTCGTTAGACATAGATATTTAATTAATATTTATTTTCAATAGATGTGATTTTTGCGTCACCCCAAAGACTTTCTATGTTGTAGTACTCACGAATGTGTTTTTGAAACACATGAACAACAATGTGAATGTAATCCATTAAAACCCATTCTCCATTGTCTGTACCTTCTACATGCCAAGGTTTGTCTTTAAGTTCTTTTGAAACTACTTTTTGAATTGAATTTACTATTGCATTTACCTGAGTATTCGAATTACCATTACAAATTACAAAATAATCACAAACAGTATTATCCAATTCTCTTAAATCAAGAATATCTATATCGTTACCTTTAACTTCTTCAATTCCTTTAATGATATTTGCTAATAAAATATCGTTACTTACTTCTTTTTTCGTCATTTAAATCTTAAAAATATTTTGCACAAAGTTATTGATTTTTGTCTTTATTTTGAACTTAATATTAAAGTAACTTTTCAGATAGTGTTTCAAATTCTGACATTATGAAATTAATCAAACTCGATGCCATAGATTCTACAAATGATTTTTTAAAGAAAATGGCACAAGATCAAGCATTAGAAAATTTTACAGTTATACTTGCTAAAACTCAAAATAAAGGCAGAGGGCAACAAGGATCAGTGTGGCTATCTGAACCAGGAAAGAATCTAATAACCAGCATTTTAATATCAAAAACTTTAAGTAATATTAAAGATGTTTTTTTGTTAAACATTTCGGTTGCTTTAAGCATTACAAATGTCTTAGAAGAACTAAAAATTTCTTCGATATCAATCAAATGGCCTAACGACATTATGGCAGGAAAGAACAAAATAGCTGGCGTTTTAATAGAAAATCTCATAAAAGAAAATGGAAAAATAGAGTCAATTGTCGGGATAGGACTCAATGTTAATCAAAAAAACTTTGAAGATTTAACAAAAGCTAGTTCATTAAGGTGCATTACTGACAAAGAATTTGACATAGAAGATATCTTAAATAGAATTATTCAGAAACTTAAATTCTATGTTCAAAAAATAATTAATAAAGACGAAACTTTTTTATGGAAAAATTACCATGAAAAACTTTTCAAAAATGGGGTTCCAATGGCATTTGAAAATGAATTAAATGAGCGATTCATGGGAATTATACAAGGAGTAAATCAAGAAGGCAAGCTAGAAGTACTGCTTGAAGATGACACAATCAAAAAATATGGAATAAAAGAAATTAAGATGTTGTATTAAAAAAGCCATTCTAAAAGAATGGCTTTTTTAATTATTTAAATTGAGAATTATAATTTACCCATGTTTCCTGCTAAAGTCTCGATAAATTTTGTGATTGGTCCTTTTATCATCATTGCCATCATAGCATTAAATTCACCTTCAAAAAACAACTGAACACTAGTTGACTCTGCTCCTTCTTCAATCAAATTTGCAGTTAAAGTAAATGGTAATTTACTTGAAGCCGCACCTAAAACAATTTTAGAGTTTGGTGTAGCTTCTTTTTTAAGCAATTTAATTTCTGGCATTCCTTTTAAACCAAATTCGAAACAATTTTCATCAATTACTTCAAACTTAGCAATATTATCTGGCATTAACTTTTCAAAATTCTTAACTTGACTTAATTCATTAAATAAATATTCTGCAGATTTTTGAACAGTTACTTTTGGGCTTTCTAAATTCATTATTTTTAGATTTTTATAAATTAATTTTTCTTTGATTAACAAAAACTATACCTCAACACTCCATTGAGATGGATTTTTACGCCATTCTTTTAAAGTATCCTGTTCTGCTTCTTTTATATATTCTTTAGCAACAGCCAAACTTAACAAACTGTCATAATTACTTAAAGTGTATAAATTGACATTTGCTTGCTTGAAATTATCCTCAGCCACTTGAAAACCATATGAAAAAATAGCTGCCATTCCTTTGACATTTGCTCCTTCATTACGTAATGCTTCAACTGCTAAAAGACTGCTGTTTCCTGTACTAATTAAATCTTCAACCACAACAACATTTTGTCCTTTTTGCAAAAAGCCTTCTACCTGATTCATTCTACCATGTTTTTTGGGCTCTGGTCTTACATAAACAAAAGGCAAACCCATTTCTTGAGCTACCAATACTCCTACTCCAATTGCGCCTGTAGCAACACCTGCAATAACATCTGGTTTACCAAATTGCTTTTCGATGTTCTTCGCAAATTCGTCTCGAACATAATTTCTTATCGCCGGAAAAGATAAAATTACCCTATTATCACAGTAGATTGGAGATTTCCAACCTGAAGCCCATGTAAAAGGATTTTTAGAATTCAATTTAATTGCATTTATTTGTAAAAGCAATTCGGCAGTTTTACTAGCTGTATCTTTATTAAAAATCATAGTACAAATGTATAAAGTTTTTGTAAACGACAAGCCACTTTTCCTGACAAATGAGATCAAAAAAGAGACTGATTTCAAGTTTTTTTTATTGGAAAGTGTCGATATAGAACAACTAATCATTGGTTTTTTTCAAAACAAATTTCAGAAGGTTTATTTGTATCATCCTGACGAAAAAGAAATTATGAAAACCTTAAGGGCTAAAATCCCTGTTTGTAAAGCTGGTGGAGGATTAGTTTACAATGATAAAGGAGAAGTCTTATTCATATTTAGAAATGGAAAATGGGATTTACCTAAAGGAGGAATGGATCGTGGTGAAGAATATGAAGAAACCGCAGTTCGTGAAGTAAAAGAAGAAACTGGTGTAGGCAAACTAAAGATAACCAACAAACTTCAAAAAACATATCACATTTTTAAACGCAACGGTAAATACAAACTTAAAATAACACAATGGTTTGAAATGTATTCCTCTTTTGAAGGTGTACCTGTTGGCCAAATTGAAGAAGGTATCGAAAAAGTAGCTTGGCTAAAACCACATGAAGTAGAAGAGGCGCTTAAAAACTCGTATGAAAATATAAAACTTTTGTTCGCAGAAGAAAAAAAGCTCCATGAATAGGAGCTTTTTTTATTTTATGATTCGGTAAACAGGATATTGCAAATGTGCTTTTTCATAATGAACAGAATTTTTATACACCCAGTCCAATTGAGCTTCGGGTCTTTCTGCAAATGTCTTATCTGAATTTCTTTTTTCTTCAAGTTGCTTTCTTAAATCAGGGTTTTGTTTCATAATTTCATTGGCCAAATCTTCAAAAACATATTCAGAATAACCTTCTTTTTGCTGCAAAATCGTATCAAAGAAATTCCAGTTAAAGAAAGAATCCATCGCTTCTGGTTCTAAAGTTTCCAGT
This sequence comes from Flavobacterium terrae, assembly GCF_900142035.1. GTDB lineage: Bacteria > Bacteroidota > Bacteroidia > Flavobacteriales > Flavobacteriaceae > Flavobacterium > Flavobacterium terrae. The sequence goes on from NZ_FQZI01000003.1 coordinate 465,521, forward strand.
AAGTATTTAAAAGAAGCTTGATTTACTAAAAACAAATAATCTCCTTTACTAAATTTAATTTTCTGAACAGAAGAAGTAACCTTTGTATTACGATGATTATAATGTCCTTCATAAGCCGAAGTTGATGTTTTATAATCTGCAATCTTATAACTTTCAACTTCTATTACAGTATCTTTTTTTAGAATACTATATTGACAATTATTTTGTTTAAGCAAATCAATAACATTCCACCAAGATTTTGGAATAATGTATCCTTTAGGAATAACGACTTCTTTTATTGATTTATAGTTTGGATAAAAATCAATTTCTTTATCAAAAGGTTTAGCTCTGTCATAAAACAACCTGTTTCCTGTGGTTACATCACTTTTTTTATAACTTCCTTCATATCCCAAGAAATTCATTTTTTCAACCTTTGTAGAATCTAGTTTCCATTGCACTGGATATTTACCTCCAACAAAATATTGTTCAGAATTCTTCTTTCTTATCGATTTAAGCTTTTCTGAATTATTATCTACAAATTGCAAAAGCGATTCCATAAAACGATAGGTTGCCTCTACCCTTTTTGAATATTCTTTTAACATATGAGTTTCTACAACATATCCAATCATATTAAATAAAGATGTGTAACCTGTAGTATATCTTGGAGAATCAAAAAACTGAACATAACCTTTATCTGGCGTTCCTCCCCAAACATTTACATATGGAATCGATTCAACACCCTTACCTTTTAGATTTTGCACAATGGAAGGTGTCATTACACTTTTTTGAAAATCACCCAATTCCTTTCCTAACTTGTCTGGTTGAGTTTGTATGTATGTCAATGAATACTGGTAATCGGCACCATTACTCACGTGGTTATCAATAAAAACATCAGGATTGAGTTTGTGCAAAATATCAACAAGTGCTTTTGTGTTTTTTGCATCCGATTTAATCATATCACGATTTAAATCGAAATTTCTTCCGTTTCCGCGAAAACCATATTCCTCAGGACCATTTTGATTAACTCTCGAAGTTGAATTCCTATTTAGTAAACCTTCAATATTATAAACAGGAATGACAGCTACAACTGTATTCTTAGGAATAGTTATTTTCCCGGTAGCTAAATCTCTAAAAAACAGCATTGAGGCATCAATTCCGTCTGGTTCCCCAGCATGAATTCCGTTATTAACTAAAATAATAGATTTCTTCTCGAAAGATTTTTTATCAAATTTTTTATCCGCATTAAAAAAAACAAGATGCAGTGGTTCACCACAATCTGTGAGTCCCATTTCATCCATTTTTATAGTTGCAAAATCTTTATCAAGCTTTTTGTAAAACTCAATTACTTGCTCATAAGTGGCTGATTGATTTCCGTTACCTTTTTCGAAAACAGTCAAATATTTTTCTTGAGAAAATACGATTGATACAAAAAGAAGAAAATAAAATTTTAAGAAACGCTTCATTACTTTACAGTTACTGCATCTGGCACAAGTACTTTATAATTACCTCCGTTTCTAATAACATCACGGACAATACTAGAACTTATGTAAGAGGTATCTGCAGCTGTTAAAAGAAAAATAGTTTCTATTTTGGATAATTTTCGATTCGTGTGTGCGATTGCTTTCTCAAATTCAAAATCTGCAGGGTTGCGCAAACCTCTCAGAATAAAATCGGCTTCATACTTTTTACAAAGTTCTATGGTTAGCCCTTCATAGGTTATTACTGAAACTGTATCTTCATGCTTAAATGTTTCTTCAATAAAACGTTTACGGTCTTCTAGAGAAAACATATATTTTTTTTCGGCATTAACTCCTATAGCGATAATAATCTCATCAAATAAAGGAATACTTCGCTTAATTATATCTAAATGGCCTAAGGTTATAGGATCAAATGATCCTGGAAATATTGCTCTTCTCATTATTTTTTTCTTTCAATTGTATAAATTGTATCTTGTTGATATAAACTGTAGAGTCTTAATGGAGATATATTAATTTTTTGATTGGTGAAGTTTTCAGAGATATTAATTTCATCTACACTAGACATTAAGTCTGTTTCATAATCATTTAAAGTTATATCTAAATTGTCCCTCTGCACTTTATCTATTCTAAATGAACTAAAATGTCCATTAAATAAACGTACATGATATATATCTCCTATTTTGGGATCTTTAATAAGCTTATCTTCTTCATTATCAACTAAAATATCATTTAAATATGAATATCCTATAAGCCCAGCTATTATAATTACTCCGGAAAACATCCAAAATGGGTATCTTGAATTACCATTTTTTTCATTTTCTCTTTTTATTTTTGATTTTATCTCATCTGTAAAAGTATATTTATCGAATGTCTTTTTACAATTTGAACATTCTACAAAAGTCTTTTTTTTATAAGGAAAAAGTGGAATCCAGTAAATATGTGCATATTGTCCATATATGCTATAAATCATAGAAGTATTTGTCTCACATTGAGTACAATTTGTATTTATTATTTGGCCACTTTTTATGTGTGAACCTTTCCAACCGTAAACTATCATTTAATACTATTTTAATCCTAATTCTATGGCGTTAGAAAATAAGTCAGATAATGATATTCCTGCTTCTCGTGCTTGTTGAGGAATCAAACTTTCATTTGTAAGCCCAGGAATCGTGTTCATTTCAAGCATATGTGGTTCGCCATTCACTAAAATATATTCACTGCGTGAAAAACCACTCATTTTTAGCACTTCGTAAGCTTTTTTTGCCACTTCACGAACTCTTGATTCAACATCTGGCGTTAATCTAGCAGGAGTTATTTCTTGAGATTTGCCCAAATATTTTGCCTCATAATCGAAGAAATCATTTTCAGAAACAATTTCTGTAATAGGCAATACTATTATTTCTCCTTTATAATTTATAACTCCAACAGAAACTTCTGTTCCATCAAGAAAACTTTCAATAATGATTTCATTATCTTCTTTGTAAGCGTTTTCTACTGCAGTCAAAAAATCTTCTTTTTTATGCACTTTAGAAATTCCAAAGCTAGAACCTGATTTATTTGGCTTTACAAAACATGGCAAACCTACTTTATCTATGATTTCATCAACATTGATTTCATCTCCATGGTTTAAATAGAAAGAAGTTGCTGTTTTAATTCCGTATGGTTTTAGAACTGATAGCAAATCTCTTTTATTAAAAGTCAGAGCCGCTTGATAATAATCACATGATGTTTGTTTAATTCCTAATAATTCAAAGTAAGCTTGCATTAGCCCGTCTTCCCCTGGAGTACCATGAATGGCATTAAAAACACAATCAAATATAACTTTACTACCATTAACTATAACCGAAAAATCATTTTTATCTACAACATATTCATTATCATTATCATCTACATACACCCATTTTTCTTTGAAAATGTGAATTCGGTATCCTTTATATTTTGTTTGATCTAAATTATTATAAACTACGTTTCCGCTTTTAAGTGAAATTTGGTACTCACTTGAGTAACCTCCCATAATAATGGCGATATTTTTCATAAATTGTATTTGTGTTTAAAACAAAATTATCATTTTTTTTGAAATGAAATCGCTTTAGTATTTTTATATCTTTGCAATAAATGATTTTTTATGAGTTTCAAAAAATTCCTACTTAGCTTTACTTTTTTCAAACAATTAGCAATTGCTTTTCTTATTGTTTGTGCTTCATTATTTTTATTTATGTATTGGATAAGTTTTACTACTAATCATGGACAAGAAATTGCGGTACCTAACTTAAGTAAACTTACTCTTGAAGAAGCTGAAGATAAATTGGATGAACTCGATTTAGACTATGAATTATTAGACACTGTAGATTACAATGCTGCTTTTCCAATTCATTCTATTGTACAGCAGGATCCTTCTCCAGGAGCTAAAGTAAAAGAAAACAGAGTTATTTATGTAAAAATAAATGCTTCAGGATATTCTAAAGTTAGATTACCTGAACTAGTACAAAAAACATATCGTCAAGCCGTACCTACTTTAAAAGCTCTAGGTCTGGAAGTTGGCGATACAACTTACATCCCTAACCTTGCAAAAGATATGGTTCTGGAAATGAAAGTTGCTGGAAAACCAATAAAAGCTGGCCAACAAGTACTTAAAATGACTAAAGTGGATTTAGTTTTAGGAGATGGTAAAATTGGCTTTGAAGAAGCTGATTTAGACGAAATTAATCAAGCAACAGATTCTATAGAATAATGAGTCAAGATATTTTTGAAAACGAAGAATTAGAAGACGAGTTATACGAACATCATAAATTTATTTCTCCAAAAGGTCAGTCTATTTTAAGGGTAGATAAGTTTTTAATGCAACTTATTGAAAACGCTACCAGAAATAAAATTCAACAAGCGGCTGAAAGAGGAAATATTTTTGCCAACGGAGTTCCTGTGAAATCGAATTATAAAGTAAAACCTTTTGATGAAATTAAGGTTATGCTTTCGCATCCTCCTTTTGAAAATCATATTATTCCTGAAAATATACCTTTAAACATTGTTTACGAAGACGATGCTTTACTTGTTATAAATAAACCTGTTGGGTTAGTCGTACATCCTGGACATGGTAATTACACTGGTACACTAGTCAATGCTTTAGCGTACCATTTTGACAACTTACCCATGAATAGTAGTGAGCGTCCTGGATTAGTTCATAGAATTGATAAAAATACTTCTGGTCTCTTAGTTATTGCAAAAACAGAAACTGCAATGACATATTTAGCCAAGCAATTTGAAGATAAAACCACAGAAAGAGAATACATCGCTATCGTTTGGGGTAACATAAAAGAAGACGAGGGAACCATCGAAGGAAACTTAGCTCGTCATGCAACAGACAGAATGCAAATGGCAGTATATGCAGACCCAAACATTGGAAAACCTGCTATAACACATTATAAAGTTATTGAGAGATTTGGCTATGTAACAGTTGTTTCATGCATATTAGAAACAGGAAGAACTCACCAAATTAGAGCTCACATGAAGCATATAGGTCATCCTTTATTTAGTGATGAAAGATATGGTGGTCATTTAATTTTAAAAGGTACAACTTTTACAAAATACAAACAATTTGTAGAAAACTGTTTTAAAATATTACCTCGACAAGCACTTCATGCCAAAACACTTGGCTTTGAGCACCCAGTAACTAAAGAATATATGAGATTTGATACAGAGATCCCTGAAGATATGAAAGAGTGTATCGAAAAGTGGCGAAATTACTCAAAATCACATATATTTGATCAACTAGAAGATTAATTACTAATGGGACACCATGCATTACGTAAGGATATGACTTGTTTAAACTGCAATCATGTAGTTGAAAAAAGATACTGTCCTAATTGCGGTCAAGAAAACACTGAAACTAAAGAATCATTCCATTATCTTTTTACACATACCATTGAAGATTTAGTACATTACGATAGCGGATTCTGGAAAACAATTAAATTTCTATTATTCTATCCTGCTAAACTTACTACTGAATACCTTTCAGGCAAAAGAAAAACTTATGTAGCTCCTGTAAAACTTTATATTTTTATAAGTTTCATCACTTTTTTTATTCTTTCTGTTATTAACTCTTTTGAAGAACATAAAGAAACTCCATTAAAAAATACCAATACTCAAGAAGAAATAATAAAAGAAGATAATATTAGATTATCTGAAAGTAAAGGAAATGTAATAAAATTAGATTCAACAGAAATACAATCAAAATTAGGAAAAGAAAACAATCAAACAGTCAAATGGCTTTTCTCAAAATTTAGAGATTTTGAGAAAAATTCTAAACAAAAAGACTTTAATAAAAAATTCTCCAAAACATTTTTTAGCACCATACCTAAGGCTTTATTTATTTTCATGCCTTTATTTGCTTTCGTATTATGGCTTTTTCACGATAAAAAGAAATGGTATTATTTTGATCATGGCATTTTTACAATACATTACTTCTCTATGATTTTACTTTCTTTTACCATAAATGAAATAATCACTTTGGTTTTAGATTATATGTTTAAAGGCGAAATAGCAGATACAATAAACGGTTTTATAGCTTTGTTCTTAATTCTTTGGTGGATGTTTTACTTTTTTAGATCACATAGCCGTTTTTATGGAGAGAAAAAATGGATTTCTAGAATAAAAGGAACTTTTATTTTAGGGATTAATACTGTTTTTTTAATAATCACAATATTAATATTAGTTACCTATAGTGCACTAAATGTTAATTAATTCTAATAAAATTTGGTAATAATTTAGTATTAGTTAAATTCGTTTAACAATTATTAAATTATGAAAAACCAAATCGCTATTTTATCATTAGCACTCGTAACGTTTACCAGTTGCACGAGTCAAAAATCGACTGTAGCTAAGTTAAGTACAAACCCAACCTCATTAGAATCTAATAGCACTGATGTTGAAAAATACATTAAAACTATCACTGCAGAAGATTTAAAAACACATCTTTATATAGTTGCGTCTGATGAAATGCAAGGAAGAAATACTGGTGAAGAAGGTCAAAAAAAAGCAGGTAAATACCTTATAGATCAATACACTAAAAACGGAGTTCCTTTTCCTAAAGGAGTTAACTCCTATTATCAACCCATTCCTTCTTCATATTTCCAAAAAGCTTTTAGTCCTAAATTAGGGAATTCAGAAAACATTTGGGCATTTGTTGAAGGTTCAGAAAAACCAAACGAAATATTAGTTATTTCGGCACACTACGACCACGTAGGAATGAAAAATGGTGAAATCTACAATGGTGCCGATGATGATGGTTCTGGAACTGTGGCATTATTAGAAATTGCTCAAGCTTTTCAACAAGCTAAAAACGAAGGAAAAGGGCCTAAACGTTCAATATTATTTTTACATGTAACAGGTGAAGAACATGGCTTACACGGTTCTCGTTATTATACCGAAAATCCTTTATTTCCTTTAGCAAAAACTATCACAGACATTAATATCGATATGATTGGGCGTCGTGATAAATTACATGAAGACAGTAACAACTATGTTTACATAATTGGTTCAGATTATCTTTCGTCAGATCTTTATAATATTACAGAAGCAGCAAACAAAAAGTTTGTAAACCTTAATCTAGATTATAAATACAACGACCGTAACGACCCTAATCGTTTTTACTACCGTTCAGACCATTATAACTTTGCAAAACACAATATTCCTGCAGTATTCTTGTTTAACGGAACACACGAAGATTATCATCAACCTACAGATGAACCTAGTAAAATTGAATACGATGCATTGGAAAAAAGAACTCAATTAGCTTTTGCCATTGCTTGGGAATTGGCAAACAGAAAAGACAGACCAGTCGTAGATAAATCTGGGAACTAAAATTAATGGCACATCGGCTGCTTAAGCAGCCGTCGGGCTATTCGCGCTACATGGTAGCTTGCTTCTATCCCTTGTGCAAAAAACATATACAAACAAAAAAGCCCTGAATTACTTCAGGGCTTTTTTTCTGGGGTGAATGATGGGTCTCGAACCCACGACCTTCGGAACCACAATCCGACGCTCTAACCAACTGAGCTACAATCACCATTTATGCGTTTGCGAGTGCAAATATAGAGTAAAACTTGAGTTCTGCAAAAGTTTTTTTCAAAAATTTATCGTAAATCTGTTAAGCTATTGACTGCCAAATACCTTTCTACTGTAAAACCCTCCGCAAAATCTGTTCCAATGAGCCTTCCAAGGTCCTGAGCACGGTATTTTACACTATCTAGAAAGTTTTTAGAAGTAATAGGCGTCTCAGGTTCGTCTGCATCAGGATTATAAAATTGAGAATCATATGCTAAAATTGACTCCATTTTAATATCCATAAAACCAGTAACATCAACCACAAAGTCTGGTTCTATATTTTTCCATTGAATATAATGATAAACTAATTTAGGTCTCCAAGCATCTTGTATACTACCATCAAAACTCGTTTCAATTTTTGGCAAACCAGATAAAAAACAACCATCAGACACTAATTTACTACCTTTACCATGATCAATGTGTCTATCATCAATAGCGTTGCATAAAACTATTTCAGGCTTGTATTTTCGAATCATTCGAATAATTTCCAATTGATGCTTTTCATCATTCTTAAAAAAACCATCTCTGAAATTTAGATTCTCTCTAACAGAAATAGAAAGAATTTTTGCTGCTCTCTCAGCTTCAATATCCCTAATTTCAGCCGAGCCACGAGTTCCAAGCTCTCCCCTAGTCAAGTCAATAATTCCAACTTTTTTACCAAGAGAAATTTCTTTAGCAATTGTGGCTGCACAACCTAGTTCCACATCATCAGGATGAGCGCCAAAAGCCAATATATCAAGTTTCATAATATTGTATTTGAAAATTTAAAGCAAATTACAAAATTCGCTTCATTGTTTTAGTTTTGTTTACTGTTTCTTCCCATTCAGCTTCGGGATTACTGTCTTTTGTGATTCCGCAACCCACATAAATTTGAACTTGTTTTCCTTGAATTTTCATACATCTCAAATTGACATACAAATCCGATTCAATATCATTTGTATTAACATTTAAATTCAATTCACCTAAAAAACCAGTGTAAAACTCTCTTTCATAACCTTCGTTTTCGAGAATAAAATCACGAGCAGATTGCTTTGGCAAACCGCAAACCGCAGGAGTTGGATGCAAAATATCAACCACATTTTTAAGATTTGAATCATCATTTAATGTACCTTCAATATCCGTTCTTATATGAAGTAAATTACCAGCTCTTGTTGTGTAAGGATTTGATAACTGAACATGAGAGGTTTCATTTTTTAGATTTTCTACTATGAAGCTCGTAACAAACTCTTGTTCTTCGCGTTCTTTATTTTTCCAAAAAACAACATCATTTCCTTGAAAAGGTTGAGTTCCAGCTAGCGACATTGTATTGAAACTCTTTTCTTTTGCATGCAATAATTTTTCTGGAGTTGCTCCCATCCACATTCCTACTTTTGGGTGAAACCAACAATAACAAAAAGCTGTAGAATAATGCTGTAACATTCTTTCAAAAACTTTTTCGAGATCAAAATCAGGAACATTAAGAGACTCAACACGTGACAAAACTACTTTACTAAAAGTACCATCATTTATAGCATTAATCCCGCTTTGAACTAATGTAATAAAATCTTCTCTATCTTGTTCATTGGTCACTGACTCCATAAATCTTTCTTCACTAGCTTCAGCCAAATGTGGAGCTGCAAATTTAACCTCAGATTGTTCTAGAGGAAAAACGATAGGTTTATCATCTAAGAAAGAACTAAATAGGAATCCTTCTTCTTTAAAATCTTCAGAAAAATACAAATGATCGTTTACCTGAAAAACACCAATAACTGTTCTCGAATTGGGTTTTCTATAAACAACAAAGGGCAAGTTTTGCTTTAAATGCAATTTTACTTTTTCAAAAATAGGACTCATACTATTTTTTTAATGGCAGTACAATGTTTGTTAATTTACAAAGTGAAATCATTGTGTCGTTTTCATCTACAATTTTAATTTCCCATAAATGAACTAAACGTCCTTTATGAATCATTTTTGCAGTAGCAAACACTTCGCCAGACCTTTTGCTTTTAACATGATTTGCAGAAATTTCAATACCTCTTACCTCTTCATTTTCTCTATCTATAAACATAATCGAAGCAGCACTTCCTACGCTTTCTGCTAATGCAACTGTTGCTCCACCGTGCAATAATCCCATAGGTTGATGTACAGAAGGGTTTACAGGCATTTTGGCTTTTAGAAAATCTGGGCCAACATCAATAAATTCAATTTTAAGGGTTTGCATCAAAGTGTTTTGACACATGAGGTTAAATTGGTTTAAAACCTTTTCTTTATCAAAGGACATAGTAAAAATTTAGTATATCAAATTTACAAAAAATAGTGCAAATAGCTCTTTTTAAAGAATAAAAACATTTTTTACTCGTTAAAACATTTTGCTTATTTTTATCAAAAATTAAACCTAAATGCGTTATTCAATACTACTCTTAGTTGTCACATTTATATCGTTGACCTCTTGCCGAAAAGATTTTGACACTAAACCCAGCAATGGACAGCTTGAGTTTTCTAAAACTACAGTTTATTTAGATACTGTTTTTACTAATACAAGTTCGAGTACTTATACTTTAAAAGTATACAATAGAAGTAATGATGATATACACATCCCTTCTATTGCACTTGGCCAAGGTGATAATTCAAAATATAGAATTATGGTTGATGGAATGTCAGGTAGAGATGGAAAAGGGAAATATTTTGAAAATGTAGAACTTTTGGCAAAAGATAGTATGTATGTTTTTATTGAAGCTACAGCGAGTATTGCAGATGCTAAGCCAACTGATTTATTATACACTGATAAGATATTGTTTGATGGAGGCTCTAACCAACAAAGTGTTGACTTAGTTACACTAATTCAAGATGCTGTTTTTTTATATCCTGAACGTTACCCAGATGGAAACGGAGGTTATACTTATGAGGAATTACAAATAGGTTCTGATCCAAGTAACACGATTCGTGGTTTTTTCTTAGATGATACTGAATTGACTTTTACCAACGAAAAACCTTATGTAATTTATGGTTATGCAGCCGTACCTCCTAATAAGATATTAAACATACAAGCTGGAGCAAGAGTGCATTTTCATGATCAATCAGGGATTATAGTAGCTAACACTGGAAGTATTCAGGTTAATGGAGCTGTTTCTACTAATCCAGATCTTTTAGAAAATGAAGTCATTTTTGAAGGAGACAGACTTGAACCAGGTTTTGCAGAAGTTCCTGGACAATGGGGTACAATATTATTAACTGACGGGAGTACAAACAATAGCTTTAATCATTTAACCATAAAAAATGCTACAGTAGGTCTTTTTATTCAAGGACAAGATGCTACAACCGTTCAAATTAAAAATACTCAAATTTACAATTCCTCAAATGTGGGGATTTTAGCAAGAACAGGAAAAATAAATGGCGAAAACATTGTCATTAATAAGGCTGGACAATATGCTTTAGCTTGTACACTTGGAGGAACTTATGACTTTACGCATTGTACTTTTGCTAATTATTGGACAGGAAGTTCAAGACAATCTCCTGCTGTTTTATTAGACAACACTTACAATGATGGTCAAACTCTTTATTTTGCTGATTTAACTCAAGCTAATATAAGAAATAGCATCATTTTTGGACCAAACAATCTCGAAATTGGTTTAAACAAAAATAATGGTGCAGCTTTTAACTATGACATTGAAAACACATTAATCAAATTTAATGATGTGAGTAATCAATTTGGAAATAATCCTTTATATACTTCCATTAAAGATGCTTCAAACGCAAATGTTATTAGCAACAATCAAGCAGCAAATGACCCAAAATTTAAAAATACTGGAAAAAACAATTTGAGAATACTTTTAGGCTCTGCTGCAATTGCAAAAGGAAACAATACTTTTATAATATCTCAAGATGCAGATGGAGTTACAAGAACATCTCCTCCTGATTTAGGAGCTTATCAGCACTTACCATAAACATAAAAAAATCCCGCTAGAAGCGGGATTTTTATTTTATAAAGAGTTTTATTTTTAGAAAACAAACATCGCTCTTTCGCTCATCATGTCGTTTACTTCATCAGCAACTTGCTCTATAACTTCTTCGTTTGTATGATTCATTAAAACACGATCAATCAAATCCACAACAGTTTCCATATCAGATTCTACTAAACCACGAGTAGTAATTGCAGGAGTTCCTACACGAATACCTGAAGTCACAAATGGAGATTTATCATCAAAAGGAACCATGTTTTTATTTACTGTAATTTCGGCTTTAACCAAAGCATTTTCAGCTTCTTTACCTGAAATGTTTTTGTTACGTAGGTCAATTAACATCATGTGGTTATCAGTACCTCCTGAAATAATGTTATATCCTCTCTTAACAAAAGCCTCTGCCATTGCTTTAGCATTTTTTTGCACCTGAACTGCATAACGGAAAAACTCATCTGATAAACACTCTCCAAAAGCAACCGCCTTTGCAGCTATAACGTGCATTAATGGGCCTCCTTGGTTTCCAGGAAAAACAGACATATCTAACACATGCGACATCATTCTTATTTCTCCTTTAGGAGTAGTTAATCCCCATGGGTTTTCAAAATCTTTACCCATCATAATCATTCCTCCTCTTGGTCCACGTAATGTTTTGTGGGTAGTCGTAGTTACAATATGACAATGAGGAATTGGATCACTCATCAATCCTTTTGCAATTAAACCAGCTGGATGAGAAATATCAGCCAATAATAAAGCACCAACAGAATCTGCAATTTCTCTAAATCGTTTAAAATCCATATCACGAGAATATGCTGAAGCTCCTGCAATAATCATTTTTGGTTGTTCTTTAGAAGCTATTTCTTGGATTTTATCATAGTTTAATACTCCAGTTTCTTGATCAACACCATAAAATACTGGATTGTATAATTTTCCCGAAAAATTAACTGGCGAACCATGTGTTAAGTGCCCTCCATGAGATAAATCGAAGCCTAAAATTTTATCACCAGGCTTTAAGCAAGCTGCAAAAACAGCAGTATTTGCTTGCGAACCTGAATGAGGTTGTACATTTACATATTCTGCACCAAACAATGCTTTTGCTCTATCTATAGCGATTTGCTCTACGATATCAACTACCTCACATCCACCGTAATATCTTTTTCCGGGATATCCTTCAGCATATTTATTAGTTAAACATGAACCTTGTGCTTCCATAACTTGGTCGCTTACAAAGTTTTCAGAAGCAATCAATTCAATTCCATGAATTTGTCTGTCTTGCTCATCTAAGATTAAGTCAAAAATTTGTTCGTCGCGTTGCATTTTAATTATTTTATGTTAAATGGTGGTCAAAAATACGAAAAGTGTTTGGTATAATCCCAATAGAAACTATATTTGAGGTGTTAAAACAATACAATTTCACAAAATTTATTATTATGCCCATAACCGCAAACAATCCAAACAGAAAATCATGGTTAGAAATAGAACCTAACAGTGATTTCCCTATACAAAACATTCCATTTGGAGTATTTTTAACTAAAGAAAATATTGTAACCGTTGGAACTCGTTTGGGTGATTTTGCAATAGATTTAGGTGCTTTACAACAGTTAGGCTATTTTGAAGGAATTGAACTAACAGACGATGTTTTTCTTCAAGATACTTTAAATGATTTCATTTCTGACGGTAAAAAAACATGGAGGTTAGTAAGAAACCGTATTGCGGATATATTTGATGCTGAAAACCCAACTCTCCGTGATAACAAAAAACATAAAGATGTGGTGATTTTTAACATGAAAGATGTCGAAATGCAGCTTCCTGTTTACATAGGTGATTATACTGATTTTTATTCAAGTAAAGAACACGCGACAAACGTTGGAAAAATGTTTCGTGATCCTGAAAATGCATTATTACCAAACTGGCTTCATATACCTGTAGGCTACCACGGAAGAAGTTCTACTATAGTTCCTTCTGGAATTCCAGTACACAGACCAATGGGGCAAACAATGCCTGCTGATGCTACAGCACCTGTTTTTGGACCATCAAGACTGGTTGATTTTGAACTTGAAACTGCTTTTATCACTACGGATGCCAATATCATGGGAGAAAACATTCCTATTAATGAGGCTGAAGAATACATCTTTGGGATGGTACTTTTGAACGATTGGAGTGCGCGTGACATTCAAAAATGGGAATATGTTCCTCTAGGACCATTTTTGGCAAAAAACTTTGCTTCGTCTATTTCTCCTTGGATAGTGACTATGGATGCTCTAGAGCCTTTCCGTTGTGCTCAACCAAAACAAGAACCTACTCCACTACCCTATTTACAACAAAAAGGAGATCATGCTTTTGATATCAACTTACAAGTTGCGATTACTCCTGAAAATGGTGAAGAAACTGTTGTTTGTGATTCGAATATGAAATATATGTACTGGACAATGAGCCAACAATTAGCTCACCATACTATTAACGGTTGTAGAATTAATTCAGGGGATATGATGGGTTCAGGAACTATTTCTGGTCCAACTGAAGATTCTTTTGGTTCAATGCTCGAATTGACTTGGGGTGGTAAAAATCCTTTAAAAATGAAAGATGGAAGCGAAAGAAAATTCATTAATGATGGTGATACTGTTACAATGAGAGGATTTTGTAAAAATGAATCTGTGAGAATTGGTTTTGGAGAAGTTTCTAGTAAATTATTACCTCCCATTCCAACAAAATAATACTTTACATTTTTGTTAACACATAAAAAAGAGCAGTTTAATTAAATTGCTCTTTCATATTTTATATGTTTATGAAAAAAAGTACTTTATTCTTTTTTTTACTTTTCACAATTGTTAGCTTTGCTCAAAAACCATGTGAAAAAGACCCAATCTATAATCAATTTGATTTTTGGATAGGAGAATGGAAAGTTTATGATTTGAAAGGAAATCTAGCTGGTCAAAGTAAGATTACTAAAATCCTAGACAATTGTGTTGTCTTAGAAGAATGGACTTCGGCAAAAGAGCAACAAGGACTTCTTTTTAGTGGAAAAAGTTTTAATTCGTATAATTCAGCAACAAAACAATGGCAACAAAACTGGATTGATAATACTGGTGGAAGTACCGAATATTTAACCGGACACTTTGAAAATGATGCAATGCATTTTATCAGTAGACCATTTAATAATGGAGGAAAAACAACTTCTGTTCGAAAATTAACGTTTTATAAATTAAAAGACGGTAAAGTTCGACAACATGGTGAAATATCAAACAACGAAGGAAAAGACTGGGTAACAGAATATGATTTAGAATACAGACCTGAAAATTAATAATTTAAACTTCGACAAAAATCGGAGTTTTTTTATAGCCCCGATGGAAACGGCATCCTTTTTGTTTACAAAAAGATACAGTGCACAGCGGGAGTAAGCTCCTAAAAATATATATTTGCCAAAATTTGAACATATGAAAAAAATTACCCTTTTAATTATTGTTTATAGTTTTTTTATTGGTTGTGGTGTAAAAAGTACTCAATCGATGCTTAGCAATGGTGATTATGATGGTGCGATTTATCGTGCAGCAGAATCTCTTAAAACCAATAAAGATTCTAAAGGAAAACAAGACTATGTCTATTTAATAGAGGAAGCATTTGCAAAAGCAAAAGACCGTAATTTACGTGAAATTGACATGCTTCAAAAAGATGGAAATCCTGCAAATTTTGAAAAAATATATAACACTTATCTACAACTTAACAACAGACAGGAGAAAATTAGACCTTTACTACCTTTGTATCTAATAAAAGAAGGTAGAAATGCCTACTTTCCTTTTGACGATTATTCTTCTCAAATTGTAAAAAGCAAAGAATCACTTTCTAAATATCTTTATGACAATTCTAAAAACTTAATGAAGCAAAATGATAAAATGTCTTTTAGAAAAGCATATGACGATTTTGCTTATTTAGAAAAAATTAACCCTGGTTATAAGGATATCAAAAAGCTTATGGATGAAGCTTTTTATAAAGGCACCGATTTTGTTAGTGTTTATACGAAAAACGAAACAAACATGGTTATACCAACAAGACTTCAATCTGATTTACTTGATTTTAGCACTTTTGGTTTAGATGATAAATGGACAGTTTACCACAGTAACCGTCAAAAAGGTGTTAATTATGATTATGGCTTGATTGTTAATTTTCGACAAATCAATATTTCTCCAGAACAAATTAAGGAGCGTGAGTTTGTAAAAGAAAAACAAATTGCTGATGGCAAAAAACCATTACTTGATGCTAATGGAAACCAAGTAAAAGACGAAAAAGGCAATGTAGTTATGGTTGACAATATGAAGACAGTTCGTGCAACTATTTATGAATTCAAACAATTTAAAGCGTGTAATGTTACTGCAAAAGTAGATTATATTGATTTTAGAACAAATCAACTTATTGATACTTTTCCTCTATCTAGCGAATTTATTTTTGAATATATTTATGCTAATTATAACGGAGATAGAAATGCTTGCGACAGTGATTATTTACAATATTTTGGAAGAAGAGCCACGCCATTTCCTAGCAATGAACAAATGGTTTATGATTCTGGAGAGGATTTAAAAGCCAAACTAAAAAGTATTATCACTAGAAATAAGTTTAGAAAATAATTTTTCATATTTTTTACATAAACATCTTGTAATCAAGATGTTTTTTTTGTTTTATATGTTTTTAGTAATATTTTTACTACTAACAAAACAAAATAAACATGAAAAAAAACGTATTATTAAGTGCTTTATTGCTTCTAACAATTAAGTTACAAGCACAAGAACTTTCAAAACCCAAAGAAATTCCAGTTAAAGGAATCTTTACAAATCCAGTCGCATCTCCAGACGGAAAACATGCCCTTCTTACGCAAGAACACAATCACGGCGTATTCCTCTTAAACATCCATACACAAGAAGTAACTCCAATTTCTACAATTGGAGGAATTGGATATGGTTATACATGGAATTTAGATAGCCAAACGTTCTACTTTAAGGAAAAAGGAGAAAAAGAATACTTTTCAAATTCTAGAGTAAAATCATATTCAATTAAAGATAAAATTGCCAAAGAAACTGATTTGAATCACAACTTACTCCCTTCATTTAATGGAAAGAACGAAATAGTGGTTCATACTAACCCTTTTACATTACAAATTGAAGCTACTAATCTAAAAACACAAAAAACTTGGGCAGTAACAAATGATGAAGGGCAATACTATAATGCTATTCTTTCTCACGATGGAAAAAAAGTTGCTGTGCATAAAGGTGCTGATATTTGGGTTTACAATGTAGATGGTTCTGATAAAGGAAAACTTATTGGTCAAGGAATTGCTACTTCTTGGTCAACTGATGATAAATATCTTATAGGTTTTTTAGACGAGAGTCTAGATGGACATTCAATTAGCAATTCTGAAATTCTTCTATTTGATGTAGAAAATGGAAAAACAAAAAAACTAACTTCTACAGAAGATCAGTTTGAAATGTTTCCGTCATTATTTGGTGAAAATCAAATTATTTTTTCAGACGAAAAATCAGGAAAAATCTATGTCACAACTCTAAAACTTTAATTCATGAAACAAATTTTATCAATAGTATTCGTAATATTAACTACAATTACTCTTCAAGCACAAGTTGTAGTTATAGATCCTGGTCATGGATATGGAGCCACAACAAGTGATAATCCTGACGGAAGAACCGCAACAGAAATAGAAACCTCTTTAGATGTGGGTTTAAGAACTAGAACTTTAATTCAAAACTCATGCTCTTCTTGGACAGTACATATGACGCGTACAACTAACCTGAACAGTTGGATATCTGTAAATCAACGTGCGACTATGGCTAATAACTGGGGTGCAGATCGCTTACTAAGTATTCACTGTAACGCTGGTGGTGGAACAGGAACTGAAACTTTTTACTGTACTTATGATGATACCACTACAGCTGCTGATATCGCATTTGCGCAAAAAATTCAAAATGACATGTCTACCAACGGTTCATGGAACAATCGTAGATGTGTAGAAGATAATAGTTTCCTTTCTTATCACCTAGGTGTTTTAAGATATTCATCTGCAACTGGTTGTTTAAATGAAATTGGCTTTGTAGATTCATCAGATGCTACAAAATTAACAAATTCGACTTGGAGAGCTACTTTCGCAAATTCTTACTTTAATTCACTTAAATCTAATTTAGGCGTTACTTGCAGTTCATCGCTTCCTGGCTCATTTACATTGACTCTTACTCCAGAATGCAGTGGAACAACTTCGCAAATGCGTCTAAACTGGACAGCATCTGCTGGAGCTACATCCTATGATATTTATAGAAATGGTTCCTTGTATGCTAGTAATATAACGGGAACACAGTTTTTAAATACTTATTTAATTACTCCAGGAACTAGTTATTCTTATTATGTAAAAGCTAAAAATACTGCTGGAGGTACCAATAATTCCAATGGAACTAAAACAGCAACAGCTGTTGCTTGTGTTCCTGGTGCTTTTACTGTTAGCGCAACGGCAACATGCAGTGGTTCAACAAGTGCAATTAATGTAACATGGACAGCTTCTGCCAATGCTACTTCATATGATATTTACAGAAATGGTAATTTATATGCACAAGATGTAACAGGAACATCATTTTTAAACACTTACTTAATTACAGCTGGTACAACATATACCTATTATTTGAAAGCTAAAAACAGTGCTGGAACAACAAATAATTCAAACGGAACAAGGTCTGTAACCGCAACTAGTTGCGCTGCTAAAATTTCGGAAAATAATGATAACTTCATTACTGCAGGTGAGCCTTCATTTAAAGCGTATCCAAACCCTACTTCTGGTTTAATTTCAGTGAACTTAACTAATGTAAATTCTTCAAAAGTATCATTCTCAGTTTTTGATATTACAGGAAAAAAAGTATACAATGCTGAATCTTCAATAAAAGAAAAAGATTTTGTAACAGAAATCAATTTAGATAAACTTCCTAGTGGAACATATATACTTCTTGTTCGATTGGACAACAAAGAATATTCTCAAAAAATAGTTAAACAGTAGATGCAAAAATCCCGAGTCATACTCGGGATCTTTACTTAAATATTATTGTGGAATGATTTCTTGAAGTAATTCATTTCCATTTTTATCAAAATAAGTACAAGTTAGTTTTTGCATAGAAATTACCCATTTCTCGATTCCAGATTTAGCACAATCGTTACAAAAAGTCATATAATCTGTTTTTCCTTGCTGATGAGCTTTTAAATCTGATTTAAATTGCTCAGCATTAACAAAATCTGATACAACTAAATCATCATACTTAGATTCTGTATGTATTTTGTGTTGCTCACTTCCTTCAAAAACGCCATGTCCATCAAAGACAAATGTTTCATAACCAATTACTCCTAAACCAACTAATTCTTTTATGTAGTTAGGAAAATCGGCTCCTGATTTTACTTTAGAATGTGCCTCTTTAATTTGTGCTATTGTAAACATATTTTATTGTTTCATTTATGCCAATTCATTGTCAAGTCTTGACTCACTAAAATTAAGCAATTAAAATTAATTGTTTTGAAGAACTAAAACTTTTTCTGCCTGAAAAATATGCCTTTGATTATGATAAATTACAAAACGAAAAGTATCACCAAGTTTAATACGAATCCATTTAGTGATGCTAATTCCAGTTTTTAGTTTATTCAGACTAACTTTTTCAGATTCCTGAAGTAATTCTAGTAAACTATTTTGTTGAGAAATAAAAGTATCTATGACATTTCTGCTGAGATCACTTCCTATTGGATCAGTTTTTTTAAAGGTTTTCATTTTATTTAGTTTCGCTTTAGGTTTCATACTTTTTGCAAAATAATTGCCTAAAAGTCCCGGACGAAACTCAGATTCAAATGAAGTCTCACTCTTTAATATTGTGGTTTCAATTTCAGGAAGGTAAAAATTTCCATAAATATTTAAATGCTCCAAACATTCTAAAACACTCCAGTTCTTTGAGTTACTCCTCCAGTTAAGTTCCTCATCAGATAAATTATAAAGCTTTTGTGCAAAATCGATATTTTGAAGTGTTATTGCCCGTAATTCTGAAATTAAATCTTTAGTTTTCATTATCGTAATTTTAAACAAATTTCGGAACTACTTAATTATAAAAAATTGATTCAAATCAAGACTTTTTCAATCGTGATAAAGTCTCTGGAGTCATTCGAAGATAATTGGCAATATACTTATGTGGAATTTCTTGAAAAAGCTTTGGACTTCTTTTCAAAACTCTTGAATACCGCTCACTAAAAGACGAAATTAGCAAATCCTTTTCGCGTTCCATTTGTTGCAACACCAAATTTTCAAGAATAGAATTCCATAATTTTAAATTTTCTTCCTTTTTATTAATAAAGTCGAAAAATGTCTTTTTGGAAATAATCTTTATTGAAGTTTTTTTTATGGCTTGAATGTAAAAATCCGAAGATTCGTTAGTCAAAAAAGAATCTAAAGCAACAACCAAATCATTCTGGTAACCAAAACGGATAATTTGCTCTTCTTCCTCTTGAAGAATATATATTCTCAAACAACCTTCTTCAATAAAATAAATATTGGTATCGATAGTTCCAGCAACTTTCAGGAATTCATTTCGCTTAATAACTAACTCATTTTCAAACAAGTCATTTTCTTTGAGTAGCGATAAAATAGCTAAAGATTTAACTGCCATATTTTAAATATAGTTTTTCAAATCTTTTACTTCTATATTATCATGCGATGCATTATAAATTGCTTTGCCATCTTTTACCAAAATTAATTGTGGTGATTGGTGGGTAACATTAAAAAGAGAAGCTATTTCATTAGAAATTGGTCTAAATTCTAATAAATCTAAAAAATAAGGCTTCACTTTACCCTCTAAATCAAATTTTTTCTCAAAATTTTTCAATACAGTTCTACTGATTATACAACGTGTACTGTGTTTAAATATCAATACAGGATTTTCTTTTGATTCAGCTATAATTTCATCCAATTGATTTATCTCGTTTAAAGGAAACCATTCCATTTTTGATTCTTCTTTTTGAGGCTCGTTATTGCCAAAAATATTCTTTAAAAAACTCATATTAATTTTTTATTATTTCTAACTGCTTCCAAATTATTTTTTCGTCTTCTACAAGACTATACTTTTGATAAAATTCTAAAATCTTCTGATAACGATCTTTTAAATTAAAACCAAAATTAAAATCCATTTTCTTCAAACAAACCGAACAAAGAGTATTTGGCTTAGTATCATCTTCACTTAAACTATTAACACCATTCATTACACAAAGAGCATGAGTACAATGTTTCATTTTAAACATATGTCCAATTTCATGAGCTGATGTTTTTATAGTCCTACCTAATCCTAAAGCAAAATCTTTATTATTAGGCTCATATCGGGCTATAGAAGTCACTCCAACACCTTCATTATAAGTTGCCAATCCAAAAACATAATTCCAAGATGGCTTTGGAAATAAATCTCTGCCAGTTATAGCCATAATGACTAAAGCATCCTTAGGTTTATAATTCGAAATAACTTTTTTTATTAAATAATCTGCATTAAGTTGTTCATCACCATTTTCATTCAACCTTCTCATTTCTTTAGGAACAATATCATCTTTAATACCATTCATTTTTACCGTCTCAATATTGTAGAAAAGTCTAAGATAAACAACAGTAGCATTTACAATTGAATCCTCTTGACGAGTAAAACCTCCTATTGGTAAAATGTAAATTTTATTTTTAACATTATTAGGTTTTATTGGTTTTAACTTTTCATACTCTTCAAAGGTTTGACCAGTTTCTTCGTGTTCAGCTAACCATTCACCTGACTTAGGTGTTTCTAATGGAATATCTAAATCTGACAACTTTTCAAAATCATCTTTTGGCTTACATCCAAAAATTGACAATATTAAAATTGTCAAAAAAACATAAAACTTTATCATAATTCAATTAAAATCAGTCATTTTGTCTTGATAATACTTCCAAAACTAATTAAAATCAGTCATTTTGTCTTGATTTTTATGCTTGGAATACAAATTGTCTATTCAAAAACAAAGTTAATCAAATAACAACAACATAATACTAAAGGAAAAATTTCAATTATGAACTTAAACAATTTAACAATAAAATCGCAAGAAGCTTTGCAGCAAGCACAGCAAATTGCACAAGCCAACGGCCAGCAACAGCTGGAAAACGAACACATTTTTAAAGGAATTTTAGAAGTGGACGAAAACGTGGCGCCTTTTATCCTTAAAAAACTGAATGTCAATGTAAACCTATTCAAACAGATTCTAGACAGTACTATTCAGAGTTTCCCGAAAGTATCGGGTGGCGATTTAATGCTTTCCCGCGAAGCTGGTACTACATTAAATGAAGCCAATATCATTGCTAAAAAAATGAACGACGAATACGTTTCGATTGAGCATTTAATTTTAGCCATTTTCAAATCAAAAAGTAAAGTTGCTCAAATCTTAAAAGATCAAGGGGTAACCGAAAAAGGTTTAGAAGCTGCGATTGCAGAAATTCGAAAAGGAGAACGCGTAACTTCCGCTTCGGCTGAAGAAACGTATAACGCCTTAAACAAATACGCGAAGAATTTAAATCAATTAGCTAACGATGGTAAACTCGATCCGGTAATTGGTCGTGATGAGGAAATTCGTCGTGTGCTTCAGATTTTATCGCGTCGAACCAAAAACAATCCGATGTTAATTGGAGAACCTGGTGTGGGTAAAACTGCCATTGCTGAAGGTTTAGCACACCGAATTGTAGCTGGCGACGTTCCAGAAAACCTTAAAGATAAAGTAGTATTTTCTTTGGACATGGGTGCCTTAATTGCTGGAGCAAAATACAAAGGAGAATTCGAAGAACGTTTGAAATCCGTAGTAAAAGAAGTAACTTCAGCTGAAGGTGACATCGTTCTTTTCATTGATGAAATCCACACACTAGTAGGTGCTGGAGGTGGCGAAGGCGCTATGGATGCAGCAAACATCTTAAAACCTGCTTTAGCAAGAGGAGAATTAAGAGCTATCGGAGCAACCACATTAGACGAGTATCAAAAGTATTTCGAAAAAGATAAAGCACTAGAGCGTCGTTTCCAAAAAGTATTGGTGGATGAACCCGATACTGAAAGCGCGATTTCAATCCTACGCGGAATTAAAGAGAAATACGAAACGCACCATAAAGTTAGAATCAAAGACGACGCGATTATCGCCGCAGTAGAATTATCACAGCGTTACATTACCAATCGTTTCTTGCCAGACAAAGCGATCGACTTGATGGACGAAGCAGCTTCGAAATTACGCATGGAAATCAATTCGAAACCGGAAGAATTAGACGTTCTAGATCGTAAAATCATGCAATTAGAAATCGAAATCGAAGCCATCAAACGCGAAAACGATGAGAACAAATTAAAAGTTCTTGGATTAGATTTGGCTAATCTTAAAGAAGAACGCAATGAAATTTATACTCGTTGGAAATCCGAAAAAGATTTAGTTGATACTATTCAATCCATAAAACAAGAAATTGAGGATTTTAAAACTGACGCTGAACGTGCTGAACGCGATGGTGATTACGGAAAGGTAGCCGAAATACGTTACGGAAAAATAAAAGAAGCGCAGGAAAAATTAGATGGTTTACAAATACAATTACAAGAAAATCAATCGGATAAATCCCTGATTAAAGAGGAAGTAACGCACGAAGATATTGCTGAAGTAGTAGCCAAATGGACTGGAATACCAGTAACTAAAATGCTGCAAAGTGAACGCGAAAAACTATTACACCTTGAAGACGAATTGCACCGCAGAGTTGTGGGACAAGAAGAAGCAATCGAGGCGATTAGTGACGCAGTTCGCAGAAGCCGAGCTGGATTGCAAGATGCTAAAAAACCAATCGGCTCTTTCCTATTCTTAGGAACAACTGGTGTAGGTAAAACGGAATTAGCCAAAGCCTTAGCGGAATATTTGTTCGACGATGAAAACGCAATGACAAGAATCGACATGAGTGAATATCAGGAGCGTCATAGTGTGAGCCGTTTGGTAGGTGCACCTCCAGGATATGTAGGTTACGACGAAGGCGGTCAACTTACCGAAGCCGTGAGAAGAAAACCGTATTCAGTTGTATTATTGGATGAAATAGAAAAAGCGCATCCAGACACCTTCAACATTTTGTTACAGGTTTTAGATGAAGGACGTTTAACTGATAACAAAGGGCGTCTAGCTGATTTCAAAAACACGATCATCATTATGACTTCAAATATGGGAAGTCACATTATACAAGAGAAATTCGAGAATTTAAAAGGTGGAATCGAAGCAGCAACGGAAGCTGCCAAAACAGAAGTATTAGGTTTATTGAAACAAACGGTTCGTCCGGAATTCATCAACCGTATAGATGAAATTGTGATGTTCACACCTTTAACAGGTGAAAACATTCGTGAGATAGTAGGGTTGCAACTAAAAAGTGTTATCAAAATGCTGGCTTTACAACATATTACTATGGATGCAACTCCAGAGGCTATCACTTATTTATCCCACAAAGGATATGATCCAACTTTTGGTGCTCGACCAGTAAAACGAGTAATTCAGAAAGAGGTTTTAAATCAACTTTCTAAAGAAATTCTATCAGGAAAAGTAACAACAGATAGTATTATTTTACTAGATAGTTTTGACAACCAATTGGTTTTTAGAAATCAATCAGAAAAGTAATTCGGTTTTTATATTATTTGGTTAGGTTTTGGTTTGCCCGATTGATTTTAAATAATCAATCGGGTATTTTATTTTAAATCATTTGATGATTAAATAAAGGATTTATTCCTACATTCGAATAAAATAAAACTCCTTATTTACATATATGAACTTATTTGAAAAACAATACCACGAAGTCATTGAACTGATTGGTTTTGAAGATTACAACCAAGCTATTAAACGAATAATAGATTTTACTCTCGATACTGAAAATATAGATTTTTACAAAAAAACTAACAGTTTCTTAAACTGGAACGATAGCAATGATGATAAAATTGAAATTAAGCAAAGATTAAGTGAGTTGGCTTCGGAATTACATCAGTATCTCACAAAAAAAGAAATTAAACCTCATCAAACAATCATTTCTCTTAATGAACTTGGAAAAAGATACAATTCAAATTTTGCACTTGGACCTATCAATTTAGATATTAAATCGGGAGAAATTATAGGTTTAGTAGGCGAAAATGGAAATGGTAAAACCACATTATTAAGAAGTATTTGTGGTGAACTACATCCATCATCAGGAAGTATTAAATACCATTTTGAATACGATGACTTATTTGATTTACGAACTAAGTTAGTTTACATTCCTCAAAGAACCGAAACTTGGAGAGGGTCTATGTATGAAAATTTAGAATTTGCAGCTAGCTGTTATGGTTATACTCCTGAAGAAAATAATTTGGTTGTAGATTTAATAATTACACGTTTAGGTCTAAGAAAATTTAGAAACTACAACTGGAACGGCTTATCTTCTGGCTATAAAATGCGTTTCGAATTAGCTAGAATGTTATTGCGAAAGCCCAAAATTTTACTTATTGATGAACCATTAGCTAATCTTGATATATTAGCTCAACAAACTATCTTGGACGATTTTAGAAACATCGCTAATTCTGCATTTAGACCTATTGCAATAGTTTTAAGTTCTCAGCAATTGTATGAAGTCGAAAAAACTTCAAATCAAGTAGTTTTCTTAAAACAAGGGAGTCAACGAAATCTTAAATCTGAAGAATCACAAGAACAACATTTCATTGTTGAATTTGAAACTAATGAATCTTTAAGCACAATTAATGACAAATTAGCAAAACTTCAGTTACTTTCCTTAGAACAAAACGGAGGAACTTTAATTGCAACCTTCCCTATTAATGTTACTATTAATGACTTTATGAAAGTAGTAATAGAAGAAAACATTACAATCAACTATTTAAGAAACATTACTCATTCAACTAGAAGATTCTTCATCAAATAATATCACTCATGTTTAATAAAATTCAAAAAAAACTATTACTAAAATATCCTCTTTTATGGAACACAAAGTTTGTTCCTATGGTTTGTATTGGTTTACTTATTAATCTGCTATATTTTTTCATTGGATATGCAGACGGAGCCATTAATTTCAAGGAACGTTATGACTCTGATATAGATTTTACTTTCTTTAGTTTTTGCTTTCTTATTTCTTTAGTATTACTCATTTTGTGGTTAGTAAATTATTTTAGAAATAATTCCTTAAAATCATTTTATCCAAAGAGTAAATACAGTTTATTTTACGAATGGATTCAAATTTTGGTGATTGTTCTTCTGCTAATAGGATTTTATTTTCCGTTTGAAATTGGAAGAAAACTTCACAAAACAAGTTATTTAACAGAGACTGAAGCTAAAAAAAGATGTGAGATAATATCTAAAGCCGACTTTTTTATTGATGGAAGCTTTGGCGAAGCAGAAGTTGATTCGGTCAATTCAGTCCTAAAAGACACAGTTATCGATGGAGAACCTGTCTATCAAAATATTGTTTACAAAGATTACGTAACAATTTTTGGTAAAAAATATAGCACTACTTCACTTATTAACCGAAACATTAGAGAATTTGCTTTTTTTACAGATGCTGAAGATTCACTTCGAAAAGTTGAAGTTCAAAAAATACTTTTTAAAGACAAAAAAGATGAAGTAAAAAAAATCATGGGCGATTATATGTCAATTATAAAAGAGCATGGTTTATTAACAAATCTTACAAAAGAAAAATGGTTTAAAATAACATACAACCATCCAGAATTTAAAAAATATGAGTTAATAAACTCTTATGCCCCTAATGACAGCACAGATATTTATTCTACTAATTATTATGATGAAACTGTTGTAACTACTTCTGTTGCTGATTATGAAACAAAAAAAGAGTATTCCAAATATTTCATTGAGCAAAATACATTAAGTCACAATTATCAAGTCATTTCAAGAGCCTATACTAGTTCCATTTTTAAAGAAGATTCGCTTTTACCATTTCTATATTTTGGTTTTGGAATATCATTACTTATCTTTTCGTTTAGAGTTACTTCAGGAAAAACTTGGTTGATTGGAATTGTTACTTTAGGTGTGCTAAACTTAGTCACAGGAATTATTTCAGCAATAAGTGGTGAATTTATAACTTATACAATTTTAATTATATTATTTATTCTGGCCATCATAATTTATTACTTATCAATTTTAATATCAAAGAAAAGTCAGAATTTTTCTAAAATCGTACTCAATCTTTTACTATGGTTATTTGGCGCATTGATACCGCTAATTTATTCAACTTATTTTGAGATTTATAAAAAGTCAATTCAGCATCTAGAGTCATACTATTATGATCAACACTATATGTTTTTAAGCGACTTTGTTCCTAATATGCTATCAATTAATCTGATTATAGTTTTTGCAAGCATGTTCTTTTTATGTTCATCTATTAGGAAATGGAAAGGTATTGCTGAAGAATAAAAAAAGAGGGTTTAGTAATTAATATTTCTAAACCCTTTTTAATTGATGATTTTTAAGGTTAAAATTCTTCTAAGAAACATTTTATAAAGAATAAGTTTTTAAAAAAATAGTTATAGGCCTGCGACAATTTCCCCATTAGGGTTTACTACCAGTCTTTTAACATCTCTATCTTTTTTAATTTTTAGATTGTATTGTTTTTTGAGTACATCTCCATCTGCTTGAGTATATAAAAATTTATCTTTCACAATAACCCAACCTGGAAAAGATTTATAAACTGAAAATATAACTGAACGTGGCAATTTAACATTATCATATTTTTCTACTACTCTTACTAATTTACCAGTATCGTTATATGTAGCCATTAATGACGCTTCTTCAGCATCAAAAAATACCAAATACTCATCATGTCCTTCATAATCCTTACCAATATTGTATCCTACAAACTTATCCTGCATCTGTCTAACTTTTGTATCAGGATTTCTATCTGGTAAATAAACCGAAAAATCTTTTCCAGCATTTTTAATAACAACAGCTGGCAATTCATCAGCTATAAAATCTTCATCTTGAATACTCTGTGCGCTTGACACAAAAGCAAAACTTACAAGAGCTATAACACTAAGTATTAATTTCATAATTACATTTTTTTTAATTAAACAATAATAAAATGATTTTGAATTATCAATATAAGGCATACGATTACTTCCCCTTTTTGTTAATGATCTGATAACTCAAAGTGCTAAAAAAAAGTTTTTGGAATAGAAATAATGGAAGATGAGGGTAATTTTAATTGATTAAAGGTAAGTCTATAAATAATTAGCTAATGTTAATCATTTCCATATGCAATGTTAATTATTCAAAGGTGTTTTTAATAGTTTAAATCCTTATTTTTGAATAAATCAAATTTTAATCGTGGTACATCAAATTTCTTATAATACCATTTCTATTGAAGTTAATTCGCAAGGAGCAGAATTAATTCAATTTTCTAAAGGAGACACAAAATATATTTGGAATGTGGACGAAGCTTTTTGGAATAAG
Source organism: Flavobacterium terrae (assembly GCF_900142035.1). Lineage (GTDB taxonomy): Bacteria > Bacteroidota > Bacteroidia > Flavobacteriales > Flavobacteriaceae > Flavobacterium > Flavobacterium terrae. The sequence goes on from NZ_FQZI01000003.1 coordinate 493,524, forward strand.
ACTTCTCCAATACTATTTCCCATAGTGGGACGTCTTAAAAATGATTGTTATAATTTAAACGGAAAAAATTATAATATGGCAAGACATGGTTTTGCTAGAAATTATGATTTTACGTTACTCCATAAAACTAAAAATTCGATAAGCTTTCAACTCAATGATAATGAGGAAACTTTTTCAATTTACCCTTTCAAATTCAAATTGATTTTAACTTACACCATTGAAAGTTATGGTTTAAAAATAGATTATAGTGTTACAAACAAATCTGAAGACACAATGCTGTTCTCAATTGGAGCACATCCTGCAATTAAGATAGATACAGATTTTGAAAACTATTCTATTTTGTTTGAAAAAGATTCTTTACTCAATTGTCATGAACTAGAAAATGAACAATTTTCTGGACAAACAAAGCACATAAAACTTGACAATAATCGACTTAACCTGAACTATAATTTATTCGAAAAGGATGCTATTGTTTTAAAGAAATTTGATTCAAAATATTTAACAATTTATAAGCATAATAACCCATTAATAAAAATTAGCTTTGATAACTTTCCTCATTTAGGAATTTGGACAAAAACAAATGCTCCATTCATATGTATTGAACCTTGGTATGGATATGCAGATAATCAAAATAGCACTGGTGAATTAACAACTAAAGAAGGAATGATTCATTTACCACCAAATGAAAGAAAAGACTTCGCAATACTATTTGAAATACAATAAACTATGAAAACCGTTTCCTTTTTACCTTTTCAAAATTTAGAATCTGAAAGATTACTTTTAAGACAGATTACAAACGACGACATTGATGAAGTATTTGAATTAAGAAGCAATCCCGAAATAATGAAATTTGTTCCTCGCCCACTTGTTACAAAAAAAGAAGAAGCTTTAGAACATATTAAATTGATTCAGTCTAAAATTGAAGAAAATGAAGGAATAAATTGGGCTATTACAATAAAAGGGAATCCAAAACTAATAGGGGTAATTGGCCATTACAAAATTTCATGGGAAAATTTACGATCTGAAATTGGTTATATGATTTTACCAGAATATCATGGTAAAGGAATAACTTCAGAGGCAGTAAAATTGCTAATTGATTATGGGTTTAACACCATGAAAATGCACTCATTAGAAGCTATTATAGATCCTAGAAATGAAGCTTCTGCCAAAGTATTAGAGAAAAATAACTTTGTACTTGAAGCACAATTTAAAGAAGATACCTTATGGCAAGGTGAATGGCTTGACACTAATATATATTCATTATTAAACAAAAATTGATGATAAAAAAGTTAATTTTTCTATCACTAACCATTTTAAGTTTTAACTCGGTTTACACACAAACTAATTTAAAAGTAAATGGGTTAACAGCTTTTGTTTTAATCCCAAACATTGGTATCGAAACTACCTTAAAAAATCACTGGACTTTTCAAGCTGATGTTTCAGCCTCTTTTTGGAAATCAATAAACGGTGGACCGTTACAATTTGTTATTTTAACTCCAGAATTACGCTATCATATAAATAGTAACAATCAAGGTTTCTATTTTGGTGGTCATATAGCTGGAGGTAAATTTAAGCTCCAAAAATGGAATTACTCAGACACGCAATACTATCAAAAAGGATATAACTACATGATGGGAGCTACAATTGGCTATCAAAAAAAAATATCAACTAATTTTTTAATCGACATTTTTGCAGGAGTTGGAAATCAGCAAGCTTTTTATAAAGGATACTATTTAAGTAGCTTAGAAAGATATGAAAAAGCACATGATTATAACAAAAGTGGAGAATGGCTACCTTATAGAGGAGGTATTATGATATGCTATCAGTTTAAATAAGAAAGCCATCTTATTTAGATGGCTTTCTTTTTGATTCAACTTACAATTTGACTATTGTACCGCTAATAAAGCATTAGGCATACCATAACCAAATTCAGAATGTTTATTAGGATATAAATGTGAAGTTTGTCTCATTTTTGTTAAAACTTGATCTCTTGTCCATGATGGGTTTTTTGCCCACACTAAAGCAGCAATTCCAGCAGTTGTAGCCGTGGCTACTGATGATCCACCTACATAATCTCCTTGCCCATCATAATAACTATTCACAGGAATTTTATTTCCAGATGGTCTTTCCATCATAATAGTAAAATCAATTTTACTTCCTGTATGACAAACTGTACATTTTTGATATGTTGAAGCTTCTTTAATTCCAGTTACTGCAACAGTTTCTGGCATCCAAGCAGGGAAAATTACCCCTACAAAAGTTGTAAAACTTGTAGATGTACCACCTGCACAAAATATTAGTTTCCCTTTACTATATGCATACTTAACACCATCTTCTATTTTACCAACAGAAAAAATATGCCCCATAGACATAGAAATTATTTTTACACTTGAATTATTTGCTAGAGCTGTAAAAGCATTTTTAACTCCATTTTGTTCGTGATAACCATCCAAAACAACATTTGAAGCCGCTCTGTACGCAATTAAATTAGAATTATATGCTACACCAACAGGAAATCCCTTATCATTTCTTGGAGCTGTTGCTACAGAAGACATACTTGTTCCATGTCCACATTTATCATTTACTCCATCTGTTCCAGTACTCCATGGCCATATAGAATCTACATACACACCATAACGTTGAACAGTTCTTCCTGAAGAATATCCATTATTAAAGTTAGCGTTTAAAAGAGAATTTACTGTAGAAGCTCCGGTGTCTACAACTCCTATTGTTATACCCTTTCCAGTACTATAATTCCATGCTGCTGGAATATTATGATTATTAAATGCCCAAGGCAATTTTGCATTTGGAGTAATTGTAGTGTAATCTGAAGAAGCGATAGCTTCTGAACCTAATCCGCAACCTGAACTAGATTCTGAATCAGATTTTTGTTCTACCATTCCTTTAGTTTCAAAGTATTTAAAATCTGATGGTTCAACATATCTTATGAAATTGTTTTTACGAAGTGCAATAACTGTTTCTTGTTTCTCGATAATTACATCTATTAAGTTCAAAAATGGATCTGAAGAGATTAAAAAGTCCTTAGATGATTTTCCTTCATATTTTTCAATGATTTGAATAATTGAGTTTTGATAACCTCTACCGTTCATTGATTTACTACGATCAAAATCATTTTTATCATTCCCGAATCCTATTGTACAAATGTTATTTCCATTTTTTATAGCACTCCAAATTTCATAATTAGAAGCATCTTTCCAATTAAATGATCCTTTGGTTTGCAGAGATTCATCAATTTTAGAAACAATTTGTGTTGCAGTTAAGGGATTTTTTTGTTCAGGTGAAACAACTATGTCTTCAAACTTTGAATCGTCTTGGGTACATGATGCAAATGCAATAATCGATACTGCACAAATTCTTAAAAGTGTTTTTTTCATTTGGATAGTTTTTTGGTTTGTTTGTATAAAATAATTATAAGAATCTAAAATACAATCTTTTATCGATAAAATGTAAGAAAAAGTAGATAAAATGCATTTAACTGATTATCAATATCTTAAAAAAAACAATACGATTTTTAATAAAAAAAAGATTTTTCATAGTAAATTTGCCAATCATGCAAAAAACGGTTAACATACTCAATAAAAGGGCTAAATTCGATTACGAAATTATAGATCGTTACACAGCTGGTATTGTATTAACTGGTACAGAAATAAAATCAATCCGTTTAGGAAAAGCTTCTATAGCAGAAAGTTTCTGTGAGTTTAGCGGAAATGAACTATTTGTAATCAACTCACATATTGAGGAATACTTATACGGTACTCACTACAATCACAAAGCAAAAAGTGAGCGAAAACTTCTACTAAACAAAAAAGAATTAAAAGGATTACTAAAAGATGTCCAAAATAAAGGATTGACCATAATTCCATTACGCTTGTTTACTAATGAAAAAGGGTTAGCTAAACTGGATATAGCGCTTTGTAGAGGTAAGAAAAACTTTGACAAGAGAGAAACAATCAAGGATCGAGACAATAAACGAGATCTGGACAGAATTAAAAAATCTTACAAATAAAAAAGCCACTCAAATGAGTGGCTTTTAATTTTATTTGAATCCTACAACTTGTTCTTCAGCTTCTATTACACCTTCAACAAATTTTTTATAATCTAAATATTCATTTGTAGTAATGTTATCCCAGCTTAAATTTGCTTTTCTATTTACTTTCAACGTATGTTTATCAACTAATTGATAAGCTATAGAATAATTATGATTTTTAAAACTGAAAGTCTTACTTTGTGGTAGCTCAGAGAAAACTTTATCTTCAGGAATTTTTAAAATCACTTCAGAATCATATTGATTATTATTTTCATAACTAATATAATTTATATCAAAAGTTCTTGATTCTGTTGCAATTATATCTCGAGTATAAATATTATCAATAAAAGGAATATTAGCTATTTTCAAATTCCCAACCTTTTGAATATTTTCAGAAATAAAAAATTTAGACTCATAAGTTATTTCGTTATCAAAAACTTGATTAGATAATAATTTAATATATTCAAGTGAAATAACTTTCTTAAGTCTACTATTAAAATTTGATTCTAATTCTTTTTTTCTTACATCCTCAGTTGTAGCATTTGAAAAAAGTTCATTATAATATGATTTTCCAGAACCTTGAATAACATGCTTGTTAATAAATGTTTTTCCTTTATCGCTAATTAAAACTTCAGAATATATTTTAGAAATATTAGAAGTTGCATTATCAAAAGGAATATTAATTATTTGGGCTTTTTCGTTTTCAATCTTATCAAAAGAAATTACAAGAGCATTTGCTTTGTATAATGATAAAGGTAAGGCTCTAAAAGGAAGGTATTTATCTGTTAATTCAAGAAAAACATCATTTCCATCAATAACTGTTTTTACGATACAATGATTAAAATCTGTTGTTGGTAACTTCATGTTTTTGTAACCATTGTCGTTAGTTAAAACTAAAACAAGATTAGATTTTAATCCAGCTAGTTCAGACAAGACAACAAAAAGAGTAGACACATCTTTACAATCACCCAATTTTGTCTGAATAGTTTTTGATGGTTTTTGAGGCACATAACCACTTTGTCTAAAATCTAAAGAACTATAATTAATATTAGATTCAATATACTTATATATACTAAATGCTTTTTCTTGTTGTGATAATCCATCTAGACCATTGGGAAAAATTTGTTTAAAGGTATTTAAAGTTATCTTATCAGTCTTTAAATTTTTCTTTACAAGATCTGCATACCAGTTTGATATATCTTTCCATGATTTTATAGTTCCTACTCGCAAATTATTGGTAATGTCGCTAAAAATTGGGGAATAACTTTCTTCATTAGGAATTCCTGGTATATTGTTCTTTTTCCAAATTGTAACTATTTTACCATTAACCTTTGTTGTAGAGGATGGAATTTCTCCATTCGTAAAATGTGACTGATAATTTAAACTAGGAATATGTATAATTCCAAATATTGTTTCAACAGAAGGGTAACTGTTGTTAAAATAACATGAAATATTAAAATCTCTGTAAAAACGTCCAGATCTATTATCAAAGTTTTCATAAGATATGTGAACTACATCACCAATTTGTAAATTAGAGAATACTAAAGTATTATCTCCTTTTTCTGCAGGCACTAAACTTCCATCTTTTTTAATAGCTTCACTTTTTAAAATTGAAAAATCAGAATTTAAACTATATTCTTTTAAATTTTCAATTCCATTTTCATTCACTATTTCATATAAAAAAGTAACTTTTTCTTTTCTCCCACCTTCTGGCAGAACATTAACAATGTACTCATCTAACAAAGTCACTACTCCATAATCAGTCTTAAGACTAGAATTTCTTCTTTTCTTTACTAAATCATAAATATTTTTAGTTGCAACTTGCTCAATTTCATCAGGAGTTTTAGTAATATCGTATAGTTTTTTTCTAAGATTGCTATTTCCAGAGTTATGCTCTAAAGATTGTCTAATATAATTTGCAGCTTCTTTTTCATTTTTTTGCAAACCATAAACAAGTCCTTTGTTTTCAAGTGTTACAAAGGAATATGGAAAATATTCTAAATTTTCATTTAATAGCTTAAGGGCTTCATCATATTTATTTTCTTTAATTAAAAAATCAACATAATTAGTTCTAAAATCATTTAAATGAGGATGATTTAAAATTTGTTCCTTAATAATTTTTTCTACATCTGCTTTTCTATTCAATGCTTTATAATGAGCTGATAATGTATTGCTAACCTCATAGATATCTTTTTCTTTTAATAAATTTTCAAAAGTAGCAATTGCCTTATCAGTATCATTTTTCAATTTATATCTCAAATTAGTAGCAAGGATTAAAATTTTCTCATTGTTATAAGAATCTATTACTAATTGATCTAGTTGAGAAATCATTTCATTAATGTCGCCTTGTCGAGATTTAATAATAAAATCAAACATAAGCTCAACATATCTTTGCTTATATTTTTTTGAAATATCTCTATATCTTTCTAATTCTGAAATCTGAGCTGATTTTAACCATTCACTATCAGTAAGTTTATTTAAAGAATTGACATAATATTCTGGATCATTTGTTTCGAAGTTTTTGTTTATTTCGTCAATTTTTTGTGATTCATCACCTAATAAATTATAATACTTTACAAAGTAATTATTCACAAATGAACTTTTAGGATATTTCTCATTTAATCCCTCCAATGCTTCAAAAGCTTTTACCTTTTTATAATTTGCCTCATAAGCAGAGAACTGAAATATTTTGTATAAAATATTGTTAGGATTATTTTTAACTAAGTCGTCGAAATATTTTTCAAAATATAAAGGGATTTCTTCGATATCATTGTAATCTTTTGTTGCAATATAATATGGTTTATATGTATTACTAAAAGATAAATCTGAAGCTGTTTTACCTTCCAAATCTTTTATTGATGCAGAAAAATAGTCTCCTCCGTTAGAAAGTTCAATTTTAAAAAGTAATCTATTAAAACCTTTTTCTAAAGGTATTCTAATAGTGTAAGCATCTAGATTTGTTCTTTTAATGTCTTGATTATAGTAAACTTCTTTGTCGTTTAAAAAAATCTTAAGTCCTTTATTTGCACCAAAACTTAAAAGATACTTTTTAGCTTCATTAGAATTTATAAATGTTTGTGCGTAAATAATTCCTGCTCCATATTCTGATTCATTTCCAAAAAAATGGTAGGCTTCATTTTGGCTTTTTTTAGGATTATACCATCCAACTTTTCCATTACTATTTGCATCAAAAAGTTTATCATTTTTAGCATACATCTCTGGTTCATAATCAATATCCAATCCGCTACTATTTAAATTTTCAAAGACTCCACAAAATTGCCAACTTTTTATTGTACCTAAATCATCAAATGATTGAATAGATTTCTCTTTTAAGTGTCTAATTCGCTCAAAGATTGCTTTTTTATATTTTACAATAGCTAAGTCTTTAAACTTAGGCGAATTACTTAAAAAGTCTATTTTTTTGTATGTCAAATCATTAAACATGCCTTCTTTAACGTCACTTAAAATGAAACTCCTGTTTATGAATGGTGCAATATAATATTCTGAATTAGGAAGTTTCTCCAAGCTTCTTATTAATTCTTCATCAAAATCAATTCGTCCTGATTCTTCATCAAGAAAAGCATCAAGAAAAAGTAAATCTATATTGGTTGATTTAATTTTTCCAAATTGTTTATCAAATAAAGCTCTCGCTTCATTTCTTTTATTGTTGATCAATAAATTCAAAACATTGTCGTAGTTTACCTGTGCTTTAGCAAACGAAACTACCAGTAATAAAAGTAATAAGTAATTTTTTTTCATTCAATGTAGGTTAATTTATATGTATTTAATTTTTATCTTCTAATAATGGAACAAATCTAAAATCTCCTAATTCATGTTTTTCAAACTGTGTTTCGGTTTTTCTAATCAATAAAGTCATTACTTGAACATCTTCACCAACAGGGATTACTAATCTCCCTCCTATTTTAAGTTGTGCCATTAAAGGTTGTGGGATGAATGGTGCACCAGCTGTAACAATAATACTATCAAATGGAGCATGAGTTGGAAGTCCTTTATAGCCATCTCCAAAAATTAATTGTTTTGCACGAACTCCAAGCTTAGGTAATAATAAAGAAGTCTTCTTAAAAAGTTCATTTTGTCTTTCAATCGAAAAAACCTTAGCTCCCATCATAAATAAAACAGCCGTTTGATATCCAGAACCTGTGCCAATCTCTAAAACTTTATCATCTTTTTTTACTTGCAATAATTCTGTTTGAAAAGCAACTGTGTAAGGTTGAGATATAGTTTGGCCAGCTCCTATTGGGAATGGTTTATCCTGATAAGCAAAATCTTCAAAACTTGAATTTAAAAATAAATGTCTCGGAATTTTTCTAATGGCTTCCAATACATTTTTATCCTTAATTCCTTTAGCTTGTAAAACGCTTACTAACTGATTTCTAAGTCCTTGATGTTTGGCTAAATCTCTCACTACAACTCTAAATTTATTTGGCTAAATTAGACTTTATATTCCCAAAAATCAAATATGAAATTCTAAAAAAACATCTTTAAATAGCATTTAAAAGTTGGGATTTATTATTTTTAATTTACTTTTGTTAAAAATAGTCTTTATGTTAAAAATAGGCGTTTTAGGTGCTGGTCACCTAGGAAAAATACACTTACGATTACTAAATCAATCTGATAAATATGAGTTAGTTGGTTTTTATGATGAAAACCAAGAATATGCAAAAAAAATCGCGGCCGAATTTGGATATACTCATTTCGATACTATAGCTAAATTAATTCATGCTGTTGACGTTATAGATATTGTAACTCCTACCCTTTCTCATTACAAATGTGCTAAAGTTGCTATAAAATCAGGTAAACATGTTTTTATAGAAAAACCAATTTCAACAACTGTGGAAGAAGCAGAAGAAATTATTGCATTAGCAAAAGAATATAACGTTAAAGGTCAAGTTGGTCATGTAGAACGATTTAACCCTGCTTTTAAAGCTGTAAAGGGGAAAATCGAAAACCCAATGTTTATCGAAACGCATCGTTTAGCCGAATTTAATCCACGTGGTACCGATGTTCCTGTGGTTTTAGATTTGATGATTCACGATATCGATGCAATTTTGAGTGTGGTAAATTCAAAAGTAAAAGAGGTTAATGCTAGTGGCGTTTCAGTAATTAGTGATTCTCCAGATATTGCAAATGCTAGAATCGAATTTGAAAACGGATGTGTTGCGAATATCACCTCGAGCCGAATTTCTATGAAAAACATGCGTAAATCAAGGTTTTTTCAACGTGATGCCTACATTTCTGTAGATTTTCTTGATAAAGTGTGTGAAGTAGTAAAAATGAAAGATGCTCCAGAAGTACCAGGAGACTTTGATATGATTTTGCAAAATGCAGAAGGTGTTAAAAAGCAAATTTATTATGATAACCCTTCGGTTGAACCGAATAATGCCATATTAGACGAATTGGAATCTTTCGCTGATGCTATTAACAATAATACCACACCGGTCGTAACACTGGAACAGGCCACTGAAGCATTACGCGTGGCGTATCAGATTATCGATTCGATGAAGAAATAACTATGCTTAAAAGATTACTAATTTTATTTGGTTTCTTTTTCTTGATTTCCTGCTCAGAAAAAAGAATAAAAGATATTGATGAAATTGTTCTAAACGAAAACATCCAAGAGAAAAATGGTTTTTATCATTACGGAGATTGTGAAGAACACATAGGTAATTTATATAATGGTAAAAACTATTATTACCATGAAAATGGGAAAATAAAAGGTAATTTCACTTTAAACAATGGAGTTCCAGAAGGGCATTGGGAGCAATTTAATTCTGATGGTACCAAAAGAATAGATATATATTTCAAAGAAGGAAAAGTTATAAAAAAAATAAAACACAATTAATACAAAATGAAACACATTGCTGTAATCGGGGCCGGAACTATGGGTAACGGAATTGCCCACACATTTGCTCAATCAGGATTTACCGTAAAATTAATCGATATATCTGAAAAATCTTTAGAAAAAGGAATGGCAACCATTGCCGCAAATCTTGACCGTATGGTTACTAAAGGTTCTATCACAGAAGAAGACAAACACAAAACCATAGGAAACATCATCACTTATACTGACATTAAAGATGGCGTTGTAGGTTGTGACTTAGTGGTAGAAGCTGCTACTGAAAACGTTGGTTTAAAACTAAATATCTTCAAGCAATTAAGTGAAATTTGTGATCATAATGTAATACTGGCTACGAATACATCTTCTATTTCAATTACACAAATAGCAGCACAGGTGGTTCATCCAGAAAGAGTAATTGGTATGCATTTTATGAATCCAGTACCAATTATGAAATTGGTTGAAATCATTCGTGGGTATAATACTTCAGATGAAGTTACTAAAATCATAATGGATTTATCTGTTAAATTAGGTAAAATCCCAACTGAAGTTAACGATTACCCTGGTTTTGTGGCAAACCGTATTTTAATGCCAATGATTAACGAAGCTATCGAAACCCTTTACAACGGAGTTGGTGGTGTTTATGAAATTGACACTGTAATGAAGTTAGGAATGGCGCATCCAATGGGGCCATTACAATTAGCAGATTTTATTGGTCTTGACGTATGTTTATCTATCTTAAACGTAATGTATGACGGATTCAAAAACCCTAAATATGCTCCATGCCCATTATTAGTAAATATGGTTATGGCAGGAAAATTAGGAGTGAAATCTGGAGAAGGTTTCTACGACTATTCCGAAAGTAAAAAAGCTGAGAAAGTTTCATCTCAATTTAGTAAAAAATAAAAAGTGATTAGTGAATAGTTTTTAGTCTTATAGCTAATTACTATTCACTATTTACTAATCACTAAAAATGGCAAAAATAATTCCTTTTAAAGCAGTTCGTCCAGCACCTGATAAAGTAGCGCTAGTTACTTGTAGAATGTATGATGATTATACTCCAACCGAATTAGCGGCTTGGCTTAATTTTAATCCGTATTCATTTTTACATGTAATTAATCCTGCTTATACTTTTACCCATGCGCAAAAGATTACGCCGGAGAAACGTTTTAAAGGAGTTACCCATAAATACAATGATTTCAAAAAGGAGAATATACTAATTCAAGAAGACAAGCCAATATTTTACTTGTACGAAATCCAAACCAAAAACAACACATTCACCGGAATTATTGCAGGAACTTCAATTGAAGATTATCAAAACAATGTCATCAAAAAACATGAAGACACGCTGCAATATCGTGTTGAGCTATTTAAAGATTACTTACATCAAACCGGTTTTAATACTGAACCCGTTTTAATTACCTATCCTGACAGTACTGAAATTAATACGTTTATAACTTTACACAAAAGAAATAAACCTATTTATGAGTTCTCTACAACAACAAAAGAAAAACACACGCTTTGGAAAATAGACACTCAAACCGAAATTAACTTATTAGTAGAACATTTCGAAAGTATCCCAAATTTATACATTGCTGATGGTCATCATCGCTCTGCATCGGCAGAAATGTTGTATGAACAAGATAAGTCAACAGGCAATCCAAATTTGAATTACTTTATGAGCTTTTTAATTGCCGAAAGTAATGTGAAAATATATGAATTCAATCGAGTAGTTCGTGATTTAAATGGTCATTCTAAAGATGATTTTATCAAATTAGTTGCTGACAACTTTGTAATTAAAGATAAAAAGCGTGAATTGTGGCAACCTAAACATAAGTATGAGTTTGGAATGTATCTAGACGGACGTTTTTATGCTTTGGAATACAAACACAAAGAAAAGATAAAAGGCGTTCTGGAGAATCTTGATGCTCAAATATTATACGATACCATTCTTCATCCCATTTTAGGTTTAGAAGATTTACGTAATGATGAGCGCATTGATTACATCCCTGGTAAACAAGCCATTTTACACATGAAAGAGATGATAGATGAAGGTGAGTTTGAGGTTGGTTTCATGTTATATCCTTCTGACATTAATGAAATCAAACTTTTAGCAGATAATAACCTTATTATGCCTCCAAAATCTACTTATATAGAACCCAAATTTAGAAGTGGGTTGTTAGTGTATGAGTTGTAAAATTAGTATATACTAATCAGCATCATTTTTTCAGTTAACCTTAAATTTTTCATTCTAAGCATGTCAATAGCTCAAAATCTTAATAATATAAAATCATCTCTTCCAGAACATGTTACACTTGTAGCAGTTTCTAAAACCAAACCCGTTAGTGATTTGATGGAAGCTTATAATGCTGGTCAGCGTATTTTTGGAGAAAACAAAATCCAAGAAATGACTGATAAGTGGCAACAAATGCCTAAAGATATTGAGTGGCATATGATTGGTCATGTTCAAAGTAACAAAGTCAAATACATGGTGCCTTATGTTAAGCTGATTCATGGTGTAGACAGCTTAAAATTGTTGAAAGAAATTAATCGTTTAGCGGTAAAATGGCGCAAACACATCAATGTTTTATTACAAATTTACATTGCGGAGGAAGAAACAAAATTCGGTTTAAATGATCAGGAATTGGATGAAATTCTTAATTCGGAAGAAGTACAACAAATGACTAACATTACCATAACAGGCTTAATGGGAATGGCTAGTTTTACTGATGATAAAACACAAATAAAAAAAGAGTTCCTACATCTTAAATCATTATTCGACAAGTACAAAGCTATAAGTACCAACAATTGTCAAATGAATACCCTCTCGATGGGCATGAGTGGCGATTATGAATTGGCTATCGAATGTGGAAGTACAATGATTCGAGTAGGAAGTAGTATATTTGGGGGACGATAAAAATTCAATATCAATTACAAACTTCAAAAAAATTAAATGGAAGAAAGCAATATTTTTGATGATAAAATATTCAATTTTGAAGACAGATTAGTTCGATTTGCAGGTGAATGTATTTTCTTTACTAGAAATTTAAATAAATCATACGAAAACGAATATTACAAAAATCAATTGATTAGATCATCAGGAAGTTCTTCTTTGAATTTTGGAGAAGCACAAGGAACAAATTCTGATAAAGATTTTATTTTTAAAGTTGGCTTAACAGTTAAAGAATTAAAGGAATCTAGAAATTCATTAAAAATTTTAAATTATATTGAAGAAGGAAATGAAACTACTAGGGCTTTACTTTTAAAAGAAGTTGAAGAATTAATTGCTATAGCTTCAAAAATGATAATTAATAAAAAATAGTTATTCAATAGCAATTACAATATCAAAATTCAAATTTAATTATTGATTTTGAAAGTTGACATTGATATTGTAATTGACATTGACATTGAAAATGTATTGCATTTTAGACATAGAAACTACTGGAGGTCAGTTTAATCAAGAAGGAATCACTGAAATTGCTATCTATAAATTTGATGGACAAGAAATTGTAGATCAATTTATTAGTCTAGTAAATCCTGAAATTCCTATCCAGCCATTTGTTGTTAAACTAACTGGTATCAACAACGCTATGCTACGATCTGCTCCTAAGTTTTTTGAAGTAGCAAAAAGAATCATAGAAATTACAGATGGTTGTGTCATCGTTGCGCATAATGCTTCATTTGACTACCGTATACTTCGAACTGAATTTAAGCGACTAGGCTATAATTTTCAAAAACCGACTCTTTGTACCGTTGAACTTTCAAAAAAACTTATTCCGGGGCAACCTTCCTATAGTTTAGGGAAATTAGTTCGAAATTTAGGAATTCCAGTGGCTGACAGACACAGAGCAAGCGGTGATGCAACTGCTACAGTGAAGCTTTTTAAAATGCTTTTAGCAAAAGATTCGGAAAAAGAAATTTTGAAGAGTTTTATTAAAACCGAAATTAAATCTGGAATGTCTCCTAAACTTTTAGACATTGTAGAATCATTACCTTCTAAAACCGGTATTTATTATATACATAACGAGAAAGGTGATTTGATTTACATTGGCAAAAGCAAAAACATAAAAAAAAGAGTTAACCAACATTTTACTGGCACCTCAAACAAAAGCAAAAAAATGCAACGCGATGCATATGCGGTAACATTTGAGGAAACCGGAAGTGAATTAGTTGCTTTATTAAAAGAAAGTGAAGAAATTAAGGTTAACAAACCAATATACAATCGTTCGCAACGAAAAACAATTTTCCCTTGGGCTTTATATGCTGAAAAAGATGATAAAGGCTATTTAGCTTTGAAAGTTTTAAAAGCTGATGGTCGAAAAAAAGAAATCACTTCTTTTTCAACTTCTCAAGAAGGCAAAAATGCATTGTTTAAAATTACCGAAAAACATCAGTTGTGCCAAAAAGTAAACGGTTTATATGACACAAAAAAAGGATGTTTTCAATATGATTTAAAGCTTTGTAATGGCGCTTGTGTAGGTAAAGAAAATCCTGAAGAGTATAACACTCGTGTTGAGAACTTCATGAATAATCATCAATTCAATAATCAAAATATGGTAATTGTTGATAAAGGAAGAAGTACTAATGAAAGAAGTGCTGTTTTACTCGAAAATGGAATCTACAAAGGCTATTGTTTTTATGATCTAAACCATCAAATAAACAATATCGATATTCTAAAAAACATCATTATCCCTATGCAAAGCAATAGAGATACCCGAAATATAATTCAGAATTATATCAATAAACGTAGAGTATTAAAAATTATAAAGTTTTAGGAGCAATTTCCCGCTATTCGCTGTATCTTTTTACTTGTTCTCGATACTTTTGCTTCGCAAAAACTCGAACTGACGTAAAAAGGATGACGCTACTATCGGGGCTAAAAATAAAAAAATTGAACTATTTAATCACCATCATAGGCCCTACAGCCATTGGCAAAACTGCTCTAAGCATTCAATTGGCTCAGCATTTTGGTTGCGAAATCATTTCGTGTGATAGTCGTCAGTTTTTTAAAGAAATGAATATTGGTACAGCTGTTCCAAACAAAGAAGAATTGGCTGGAGCTCCTCATCATTTCATTCAAAACAAATCTATTTTTGAAAACTATTCTGTTGGCGATTTTGAAACAGAAGCTTTATTAAAATTAGACGAACTATTTGATAAAAATTCCATACAAATCATGGTTGGTGGTTCTGGATTGTATGTTGATGCCGTTTTAAAAGGTTTTGATGAATTTCCTGAAATTAATACCGAAATAAGGGAAGAAATCAATACAAAATATGATGAATTGGGAATTGAATTTCTTCAAGAAAATTTAAAAAAACTTGATCCTGACTATTATACTAAAATAGAAAAAGAGAATCCTCAAACATTGCAAAATCCCCAGCGAATGAAACGCTTTGTTGAAGTATGCATTGGTTCAGGAAAACCGTATTCGAGTTTTATTGGAAAAAGAAAAAATCAACGTAACTTCACTCCTATTGTCATTGGTTTAGAGGCTGATAGAGAAATCATGTATGAACGAATCAACAAACGTGTTGACATCATGATGGCAGATGGTTTACTGGAAGAAGCAAAAAAGCTTTATCCAAACAAAGAGTTAAATGCCTTACAAACTGTTGGCTATCGTGAATTATTTGATTTTTTTGATGACAAAATAACCTTAGCAGAAGCTGTAGAACAAATTAAAACGAATACTCGTCGTTTTGCTAAACGCCAAATGACATGGTTTAAAAGAACCGAAAACACAAACTGGTTTGATTTTAAAACTGATAGCAAAGAAATAATTAATTTTATAGAAGAAACAACTCATAATTCATAATTCATTTAATGCCAATTTCAGAAAACTTCACTTCCATATACTCTCATGAGTGGGAAATCAATTTTACACAATGTGCTCCAAATGGTTTTTTGAAGTATGTTGATTTATGCAATTTGCTTCAGCTTACTGCTGCTGAACATTCGATACTTGGAGGACTTAGCTTTAATGATATGCAAGAATATCATCAGGCTTGGGTTTTGAGTAGAATTAGAGTTGAAGTGTCCAAATTACCCAAATGGCAAGATAAAGTAACCGTTAAAACTTGGATAGAAAGCCTTGAAGGAAACAAATCGATTCGTAACATAGAAATGTATTTGAATGATACCAAAATAGCTGGAGCAACTACGTATTGGGCAGTTTTAAATACTCAACTTCGTAAATCAGAAGCTTTAGCATTACCTCATGAACATTTTGAAAAATTTCCTGATTGGAAAGCAACAGAAAAATCTTTTTCA
Source organism: Flavobacterium terrae (assembly GCF_900142035.1). Taxonomy (GTDB): domain Bacteria; phylum Bacteroidota; class Bacteroidia; order Flavobacteriales; family Flavobacteriaceae; genus Flavobacterium; species Flavobacterium terrae. The sequence goes on from NZ_FQZI01000003.1 coordinate 509,702, forward strand.
AGAATCAGCATCAGTGAGGAAACAAATACAATTAGCGAAAGAAAAGTGCTATTATCTGATTTAGATATTGTAAACCACGCTAACAATACAAAATACTTAGAGTGGTGTCTTGATGCAATTGATGCAAAAAAAGTGCTTAAACAGCAAATAAATGCGTTTGAAATGAACTTTCTACGTGAATTGAACTTAAATGATATTGTAAACATCAATTGCAATGAGAATCAAAATCATTTTACAGTAAGCAAAGATCATAAAGTGTGCTTTGCTTTGCTTCTAGAATAAACAAAAAGTCCCAGCTCAATGCTAGGACTTTTTGTTTGTATAAGATTATTTCTTTACTACTAATCTGAAACCTTCTCCGTGAATGTTTAAAATTTCAACATTCTCATCCGATTTAAGATACTTACGAAGTTTAGCGATGTACACATCCATACTTCTTGAAGTAAAGTAGTTATCGTCTCTCCAAATTTTAGTAAGCGCTAATTCTCTTGGCATCAAATCATTTTCATGCAATGCAAGCATTTTCAACAATTCGTTTTCCTTTGGTGACAATTTGATTGGTTCATCTCCAGGGAATGTCAAGAAACGAAGTTTTGAGTTTAATTGGAACTTACCAATTTCAAATTCAAATTTTGCAACATCTGCTTTTACTTCAGATGCTTTTCTTTGAATGATTGCTTTAATCTTCATCAATAAAACTTCTGAATCAAAAGGCTTGTTCAAATAGTCATCTGCTCCAACTTTGTATCCCTTTAAAACATCTTCTTTCATTGTTTTAGCAGTTAAGAAAATAATAGGAACCTCTTTGTTCTTTTCTCTAATTTCTTTTGCCAATGTAAATCCATCCTTATAAGGCATCATTACATCAAGTATACATAAGTCGTAGTTATCTTTTTTAAATTTTTCGAAACCTTCCATACCATTTTTGGCAAGAGTAACTTCGAAATCATTCATAGACAAATAGTCCCGAAGTATCGACCCAAAGTTTGGATCATCTTCTACTAATAATATTTTTTTGCTTGTATCCATAATTTAATAAATTAATGGTAGTTTGATTATAAATGTACTTCCTTTTCCTTTTTCGCTTTCGACCATTACTTCTCCGTGATGATCATCTACTATTCTTTTTACATAAGCTAAACCAAGTCCGTGACCTTTGACATTGTGAATATCTCCAGTATGTTCTCTATAAAACTTATCAAATATTTTCTTTTGTGCAGCTTTACTGATACCTTGTCCTTGATCTTTAACTTTGATAACAATAAAGTTTTTAATATTTTCTGACGTTACATTAATTACCGGTCTTTCGGGAGAATATTTAATAGCATTTTCCAAAATATTAACCAAAACGTTTGTAAAATGAACATCGTTTAATAAAACAGTTGTCTTGACTGCTTTTAAATCAACATTAATTGTTCCTTCTCTATCTTCAACAATTAAGCTCACGTGCTCAACTGCTTCCTCAATAATATCATGCATATTACATGATTCCTTCTTAATATCAAGCTCTTTTCTCTCGAGTTTAGAAATACGCAATACATTTTCAACCTGTGCATGCATACGTTTATTTTCGTCCTTAATCATTTGAAGATAACGATGTACTTTTTCTTTATCATCAATAATTTTAGGATTCTTAATCGCATCAAGAGCTAAATTTATTGTTGCAATTGGAGTCTTAAACTCATGAGTCATATTATTTATGAAGTCTGTTTTGATTTCAGAAATATGACGTTGTTTATTTAACTGGTTTAATGCTGTATAATAGGCAACAATAATAATTGCTGTAAACAAAAACGCTAATGTTGCAATACCTATTAAATCTGATATAAGAAAAGCTTTTTTCTTAGGAAAAGAGACCAATAATTGATATTTGCTAATCCCGTCATTATCCGTAAAAATAGGCGTATCAAACGTAGTCTTTTTATCAAATTTGAATTTTTCAGATTTTACTTTGGTTGCTAAACCATTACTGTAAATCCCAAACTCAAATGGTGTTTTTATACCATATTCTCTCAATTCTTTTTCAAAAAGATTTTTGAGTTGATGAGGAGTTACTCTCTGAGTGATAGATCTAGTTGCAGCAATATCTTTAAAATTAATTTGAAAAGTAGCTTTGTCTAGAATATCTACAACACCAGATTTAGTAATTTTTTCAGACGGAATAACATTATTATTCATATCTGAATTAACTATATTCTGATTGTAAACTTCAGTTACACGTTTTGCAACATAATTTTTAATTCTTGTTGAATCATTATTTTTATCAAAGAACGAAGCTGATACTGAATAATCTTCAGGAATGATACTACTTGAGTAAATAATTGTTTCATTTGTTAATTCGTTTTTTTCGACATAAAAAAACTTCATTAACTCACTACGTTGTGGCGTTTTCCCAATACTATCTTTTAATTGATTGAATCTTCTTAAAAAAGTATAGGTTTCCTGTTCTTCAACATTTTTAGCTACATTAGCTACAACTTGTTTTACTTGATACTTAAATTGTTCTTCCTTATTTTTAAAAGAAGCATTAATCAAATAACCTTGTACAGCAATAATACCCAGTAGGGCAATAGTCATTAAAACAACCACAAAACGAAACAAGGTCTTATTCATTGCTACAAATTTAACATTTTAACATTTGAGTCTTAAAAAGATTAACCAAATATTAACAAAGAGCTTGTTTACTGTTTTTTCTTTAAAATTTTAAGAATTTGTAAAAACTGCTCTTTTGCAAGGTCTAAACTTTCATTGTATATAACAAAATCGCTGCGTTCAATTCTTTCTTGTTCAGAGATTTGATTTTTTATTCTTTGCAAAACTTCTTCTCTTTTTACATTGTCACGCTTTACAACTCTATCGATTCGAGTTTCTTCTGAAGCTGTTACTGTAATTACTTTATCACAATATTTATAACTCCCGCTTTCAAACAAGATTGCAGCTTCTTTTACAACAAAAGGGTGATTTGAATTTTGAGTTACCCAATCATCAAAATGCTTTTTTACTAATGGGTGAACAATAGAATTTAGCCTTTTAAGTTGTTCAGGATTATTAAAAACAATTTCAGATAATGCTTTCCGATCTATCTGATTGTTTTGAATTATTTTATCGCCAAATTCCTTTCTTACTTTTTCTACCGTTATAGGATTAAGCATTATTTTTTTTGCCTCATCATCAGCTATATATACAGGAATTCCTTCGCCTTCAAAAAGTCTTGCAATGGTTGTTTTACCACTTCCTATTCCTCCTGTTAATCCTATAATTTTGGTCATCTAAACTTTGAAGAATAATTCAGGAAAAGCCTCCTGTGGCTTTTTCTTGAGAATATTAATTTTAATGAATGATTCTATAAAACCCAATCCGTATCCAAAAAATTGTCTCCACAATGCTATGATTGATAAAAAACCTACATAAACATTTCTATTTTTAATGCTTGAAGCTAAAAATATGAGAACAGTATAAGCAAAATATAATTTAAGAATCCAATCAAAGGCAAAAATTAAAGAAAGTACTCCTATTATGAATACTATGACGAATAAAGATGGTAAATAAAAAGTAGGTTTTGCATATTCAGGATACCAACTGTTTAAAATTGGTCTAGCTTTACCAAACTTATTAACTTGAATATAGAACTTTTCCCAGTCAATTCTTCTTTTATGGTATACAAATGCTTTAGAAATTAATTTAGTTTTAAAACCAAGTTTCCACAAACGTATACTCAAATCTGGATCTTCTCCTGGATGTATATTAGAAAATCCTTTTGAAGCTTCAAAAGCTTTTCTAGAAATACCCATATTAAAACTTCTTGGTTGAAATTTTTCCAGCTTTTCTGTTCCTCCCCTTACTCCTCCAGTAGTCAAAACAGATGTCATTGTAAAGTTAATCGCCTTTTGCACAGGCGAAAAACTAGGCAACATATTATCAGGACCTCCAAAGCAGTCTACGTACTCTTCAGTAAGACTTTTATCAACTTCTAAAAGATAATTCTCTGGAATAATACAATCTGAGTCTAAAACCAAAAAATAATCCCCTTTTGCATAAGTCATACCAAAGTTTCTAGAATCACCAGGACCAGAATTATATTTTAAATAATAGGTTATAGTAAGTTTATTTTTATACTTATCTATAACACTTTCACAAGGAATCGACGATCCGTCTTCAATAATAACTACTTCAAATGGCTTTGAATAGGTTTGTTTTGTTAAACTCTCAAGTAGTTCATCAATCTCGTCAGGGCGATTAAAAACAGGTATAATAAACGAATAGTTCATTCGATACTTTTTTGGCAAAGTTACATTTTTAACAAAAAAAGTCATCACTAAGGATGACTTTTTTAACATTTATATTCTGAATATTATTCTTTTATAATCTTGATTGTATTTTCTAAACCATCAACAGTTACTTTTACTAGATAAGTACCAGTAGATAATCTTGATAAATCAACTTGAGATTGCATTGCATTTACAGATTTTGACAAAACCTCTTGCCCTAATAAATTATGAACAGAAACTTTGGAAATTTCTTTAGTGTAAGATAAGTTTAGTACATCTTTCACTGGATTTGGATAAGCTTTAAATCCTTCTAAGTTGAATGAAGATGTACTCAATGAAGCATCATATGCAGAAACCGCAAATGTTCCAGTTTCATCATTTCCATATTCCCAAACTCTAAAATACAATACTTCTCCAGGTGTTCTAGCTGTTAATGATATTAAAGGATGGTCTCCCGAAGCACTAGATAAATCATCACAATCTTCAAGAATTAAAGCTCCACAAGAACCACTATAAACTGCCCCACCTGTGTCAGTTAAATTTCCTGCTATTTCATTAACTTCAAAAGTAATAGATCCTGAGGCTGGAACAACTGCACTATACCAAACATCGCCTCCTGAATAACTCGCACATGCAGGATCTGGAATAGATGGATCAGCCACTTCAGAATCTGTAGCAGATTCATTTGTTCCTACAATATCATTTGCAGCAAAATCAGCACCAGGTGTTAAAACAGTCGCTCCTATACAATCATCATTAGCTGGTGGTGGCGGAGCTGCTTGAGTTGTAAAACTATACTCTACACAACCTGTAGCACTACCTCCAGCATTAACTGAAATTACTTGCCAGTAATATGTTGTAGAATAATCTAAACCTGTTATAATTTCAGTAAGATTTGTAGTATTACCTAAAAGAGTTAAAGTACCAGGACTTGTTCCTAAATAAACATCGTATCCATCCGGCATAGAACCTGTAACTGGAGCAGTCCAAGCGAAAGAAGTTCCTGTAGCTGTTAAAGTAACATTTGTAGCGCCGTTTGCTGGAGTAGTCAATGTAGCACATTCTGGAGCAAAAGGTAAAGTTGAAAAAGCGAATGGTCCAGACCAAAGACTTTCTCCATTACCACCACCACATACTGCACGAACATAAAACTCATAATCAGTATCTGCAGTTAAACCTGAATTAACTAAAAAAGAAGTATTATCGTTAACATTTGGATGAGACGGAGCTCCTGAAGGTGCTCCTCCACCAGCAGTAGTTACGTGTAAATCCCAAGCAGTTTCAGCACAACCCACATTCCAACTTAATTCAACAGAACTTGTAGTAGCATTTGCTGCAGATAATCCAGTTGGTTGAGGACAAGCCACAGCAGCAGAAATTGTTATCAAATAATCTTCTACTTCTCCATAACTATTATTTGTACAAGGTGTAACAGCAGAACCATTAGTATTAAACATTGCTCTTACTCTCAAACGATGTTGTCCTAATGGTGGATTACATGATAAAACAATTGGAAAAGTTGCAGAACTACCTAAAACTCCTACTTGTCCACTACCTGTAACCTGACCTACTGAAAAACCAATTCTTTCCGTAACATTATCAAAAACTCCATCATCATTATAATCAATCCAAGCTGCATAACCTTCTGAATATTGTCCTGCATAAACAGTACAACCATAAGAACTACCAGCCTGTAAAGTTGTAGTCAAAGCACCATCAGAAGTATAATCTGAATAACCCGCTGTCCCACTTGGACATCCTGTTCCTGAATCATTATCCAAAGTATTCAAAGTAACTCTAGCGATAACATCACCATCCGTACATCCAAAAGTTGTTGTTGGCGTACAATAATTAACTGTTGCCCCTGTAGTAAATGATTGTATAGCACAACCTGTTGCACTTCCATTTGCATTTTTAGGAACAACTTGCCAATAATAAGTTGTATTTGCCAATAATGGAGCAGCAGGAGTATATGTTAAGCCAGTAGTATTCCCTGCTAAACCTGGAGTAGCAGATGTTCCAAAATAAACATCATAAGAAGTTGGCCCACCTGTAGCTGCGGTCCAGCTTAAAACAGGATTTCTAGCCACTCCTGTTGCAACATCAGCAGGCAATAACCCTGAAGCACAGTTAGGCGGAGTTAAAGCAACTTGAGAAATGACTACACTGTCAATATAAAAATAACAATCACCTCCTGTATGCGTACCATTAAATCTTAATTGAAAATCTGATCCTGCTGGAACGGTACCAGCCGGAATTGAACCCGTCCAAGTAGCACATGCAGTCACAGATGTTGTAGTAACATTTCCAAATGTATTCCAAGTACCACCATTATCTGCAGAATATTGAATATCAACAGAAACACCTACACCATCTCCTGTAGAATATTCTGTTGACTTCCAAACAAAAGACACATCAATTTGTTGTCCATTTGACGCTGCTACATAATTAGGAGTTGTAACAGAACCTGCTGGCCCTGAAGACCAAAAATTTCTTCTCAAAGAAGCTGTTGCAACACACGGTGTTGTTGTTGATCTGGAAAAGCTAACATATGTCCAGCCAGCTGGGGTTGCAGTAGCTTCAAATCCCTCATTTACTGACATTTGTGCTTTTACATCCCATAAACCTAGGAGTAAAAACAACAATAAAGTAATTTTTTTCATAAAATGTTATGTTTGATTATTTTTACTAATTTAATAATTTTTTAATAAAAAAGCATAAAACAAACAATAATATCGGTAAAAAACACAAAAACCATGCTTATGCATGGTTTTTGTTGAATATTTTTAAGAAATACTTAATTCTTAACTATTTTTATTGTTTTAGATTGACCTTCAGAAGTTACTTTAACAAAATAGTTCCCAGAGTTTAGACTAGAGATATTAATTTGCCCTTGAGATGCATTTAAATCTTTAGCTAAAACCTTTTGTCCTAACATATTAAAAACTTCAACAGATGATATCTCTGATGAATGTGATAAATTCAACACATCACTTACTGGATTAGGATATGCTTTGAAATTAACAAAACTAAAAGAATCATTTGCCAATGATGTATCTGTAAGTTTTAAAGTAAATGTTCCTTGTTCTGCTGAACCACTCCAAACTTGAACATAATAAGTTGATCCTGCAACCAGCCCTGTCATAGCTTCGGTTGAAGAAGTAGTAAAATCAGAATTACAAGTGCCTGTAACTGGAGTTAAAGATGAGCAATCAACTCCTTCATAAACATTAAAATTTCCAGAAGTCATAGTTCCATTAGTAACCACACATTCTACAGTTCCTGAAGTTGGTGCAACAAATGAAAACCAAACATCTTGAATTGCACCAAAAAGATCACAAGAAGGCTGAGTTGAAGATACGTCTCCATAAGAGTTATCAGAATTTGTAGTTGAACCATCAACATTAACCGCAAGAGCAGAGGCACAAGTCTGATTTGGAACTGCCGGAGGATTTATTGTAGCACAAGTAACATTCATAATGTAATTTCCAGTACTAGTAGAATTCCAACCTTCTATTGCAATATAATATGTAGTAGTTCCATCAGAATTAAAATTTAATTTAGATCTAGTTCCAGCTCCAGGACAAGCAGTTGTCCCTGCATCATCATTTCCTGCTACTAATGTTAAATTACCTGATGTACCAGTATAAACTAAAACAGATGTATCATAATTAGAACCACACAATTCTAAAGTCACTGTTTGAGCGATGCCTGATCCTGTAAAAGAATACCAAACATTTGGAGCATCCATATCTGCACCAAATCCATCAGGAGCAGAATCTTCGTCTAGAGTTGCATAAGTTGTACTTCCACTGTAAGTATTACCACAAGCTATTGGTTGAGCATTAGCAAAATTATCATTTGCTGGTGGCGATAATGTTGTGCCTGAAGCCTCATTTGTTCCAGTAGAAACATTAAAGTAAAAATCATAAGGCCCTGAACCACATCTTACGTATTCATATACTTTAGCATAATAAGTAGTACCGTTAGTTAATCCTGTAACTGTAACAGAAGTTCCTGTTCCATCATAAACAATTTGTTCTCCACTTCCAGCATAAGCTGCACTAGCTGTTAATGCTGGTCCATTACCATTCATTGGATCTGTAAATGAATTTACTGTATTAAAAATAACAACTCTTCTATTCCCATTTCCGTTTGTCCATGAAAAAGGCAATGAAGTTAAGGTTGCAGTCCCAGATGTCATAACAGTTGCTTGCGTAGCGGGAGCTGATGGCGGATTAATACTTACTGAAGCTGTTTGCGCTGACTGTCCAGAAACTGTACAGGTAACATTCAATCTATAATAAATTGTTGATCCGACAAAAGCCGGCGGTGTATAAGTAGCTGTTGTCGCTCCCGTACCTCCAACAACTGGAGCCCAAGCATCAGTTGCTCCATTATCATCAGATTCCTCCCATTGAAAAGTAATACCTGTTGCTCCAGTAGTGTAACCTGTCGCTACTAAATTTGAAGGTGTTGAACCTATACAAATATTCTGTGTTGCTGGAGTTATAGAACCTGCTACTGGAGTTCCTGCACAAGGCGTTGGAGGAGTGAACCTAAAAATCTGATTAGTTGCTGGCTTAGTATTAATATTTGTTATTGAAGTTGAACTACTAACTGCTGGTGAAGAAACATTAGTCAAATTCAAATAACTACCTGCACCAGAACCCGTTGCTGAGCCTATACCAATTGATGCAGAACCTGAACTAACTGCTGTTGCCTCTTGTCTATAAATAAACTCAATAATATTAGTGGTTTCATACAATTTAACTTGAAAACTTATTACTGGAGTTGATGAAGCATAATTCCATTCCCAATTTTTCCATTCAACGGTAAGTACTCTATTAGGAGCGGTACCAGTTAACTCATAACTCGCTAAAGAAGAAGCTGGAGTTGCTCCATCTAAATCATCCCATAAAGGAGCAATAATAGGTCTTGAATTTGCATTAGCAGTGCTAAAATCATTTCCAGTTAATGATGAAGTTCCAGTCATATTAAAACTAATTAAACCATTGGAACTCATTTTAAATTGTGTATAACTCACTCCTTCATAAACAAATGTAAATCCAATGTTCTGAGCAGAACTCATAAAGGTATCTGCTCTAACGCCTGAAATAGTTGTCGCCCCAGCACTGTTGTCAGTATAAGTTCCCGTTGTACTTAAGAAACCATACGTCGATGCCGATTGTGCAAACGATGACATAATACTAAACATCGCTAACAACATTAATAAAGTAATTTTTTTCATAAATAATAGTTTGATTTGACCACTAATTTACAAAAAATTAACACTCCTTTAAATAATTAAATAATCAATTCGATAAAAAACAAAAAAACCATGCAAATTGCATGGTTTTTCTTAATAATATCTGAATTAACGATTTTACAAAATACTTGGTATATTAACCATTTCATCAGTATCTGCTAAGTAGTCTACTCCATCAAATCCAAATCCGAAAAGATTTAAGAAATCATGCTTGTATCCTGCCAAATCCCCAATCTCTTTTAAAGTATCTGTATCTGCTTTAGACCACAAGGATTTAACAGTATCTTGAACATCAGCACGCATTTCCCAGTCATCTATCCTAATACGACCTTTATCATCTAATGACACTTCTCCTCCGTTATACAATCTATCGGCAAATAAACGTTGCATTTGCTCTATACAACCCTCATGCAATCCTTTTTCTTTCATTGTTTTATATAACAACGATATATACAATGGAATAACAGGGATCGCTGAACTTGCTTGAGTAACTAAGGCTTTATTTACAGACACGTAAGCTTTTCCTCCTAAATCTTTTAATACATCAGAAATTTCAAAAGCTGTAGCTTCCAAATGATCCTTTGCTCTACCAATAGTTCCTTTACGATAAACCGCTTCTGTAACTTCTGGTCCAATATACGAATAAGCAACTGTCGTAGCGCCATCAGCCAATACTCCAGCATTTTTCATAGCCTCAATCCACATAGTCCAATCTTCTCCACCCATAACAACAACTGTGTTATCAATATCTTCTTGTACAGCTGGTTCAATGGAAACCTGAGAAACTACACCTGTATGAAAATCAACCGTTTTATCAGAAAAAGTTTGACCAATAGGTTTTAAAGCTGAACGATGTAAAACTCCTGTTTTAGGATGTAATCGTACTGGTGATGCTAAACTATAGATAATTAAATCTACTTGACCTAGGTCAGACTTAATCATATCTATTGTTTTTTGTTTTATTTCATCAGAAAAAGCATCTCCATTAATACTTTTAGCATATAAACCAGCTTTTTGAGCTTCTTGTTCGAAAGCAGCTGAATTATACCATCCTGGAGTAGCTGTTTTCCCTGGAGCTGGTTCTTTTTCAAAGAAAACTCCAATAGTAGAAGCTCCAGATCCAAATGCTGCAGTAATTCTTGAAGCTAAACCAAATCCTGTTGAAGCTCCAACAACTAAAACTCTTTTTGGTCCATTTATTTCTCCTTTAGACTTTACATATTCAATTTGATTTTTAATGCTTTGCGCACACCCTTCAGGATGAGCTGTTAAACATATAAATCCTCGCATTCTAGGCTCTATAATCATAATTTATTTTAATTAGTTTGTATGGCAAATTTAATCTAAATAATTAGTTAAGCAAAGCTTTTGCATGTGTAATAGCTGATTCAGAAATATCTTTGCCTGAAAGCATTTCTGCTATTTCTACTACTCTTTCTTCGCTATTTAATAATTTGAGTTCTGATACAGTTGTATCTTCTTTATCAGACTTAAATACTTTATAATGTTGATCACCTTTTGCAGCAATTTGTGGCAAATGTGTTATGGCAAAAACCTGCATTTTCAAACTCATCACCTTCATTATATCACCCATTTTTTGAGCAATTTCTCCAGAAACTCCAGTGTCTATTTCGTCAAAAATTATAGTTGGTAATTTAGAATAATCTGCCAGAATCGATTTCACCGCAAGCATAATTCTTGACATTTCTCCTCCCGATGCTACTTTTTTAAGCAAACCGAAATCTGTACCCTTATTTGCAGAAAACAACAATAGAATTTCATCTTTACCTGTAGTCAAAAAGCTTTCTGATAATTTGAATTCAAATGAAAATCTTGCATTAGGCATACCTAATTGTGACAAAACATCTACAATTTTATCAATCAATATAGGCGCAGCTGATTTTCTACTTTCTGTAATTTTTGAAGACAGTTGTTCTAAAGAAATTTCTTGTTCTTCTAAATTCTTAATTAGCTTTAAAATTTTACTATCTAAATCATCGGCTAAAACTACTTTTGAATCTAAATCATTTTGAATTTCTAAAAGCTCTTCAACAGTAGCAACATTGTGTTTTTTTTGAAGGTTGTATATTATTTGTAGTTTCTGACTTACCAACTCCAATTTTTCTGGATCATTGAATAACTTTTCAGCTTGAATCAATACTTCTTTTGAAATATCATCAAACTCAATTAAAACACTTGAAACTCTATCTAATAAATTTTTATAATCTTCCGATAAGTTGGCTACTTTTTGTAGTGAGTTTTTAACTTCTTTTAAACTTTGTATAATCCCAATTTCTTCTTCATTAGCCAATCCCAGAGATTTGTCTAAATTTTCCTTTATGAATTCAACATTATTAAGCTTCTCATAAGTTGATTCTAATTCTATTTGTTCACCAGCTTTTAAATTTGCTGAAAGTAATTCTTCTAATAAAAATGAATTATAATCTGCCTCTTTAGAGAGAGATTCTTTTTCATTTTGAAGTTTTTTTAATTCACTTTTTATTGATTTAAATTCAGAAAGATGTTTTTTGTATTCAGCTAAAATATCTTGATTATTAGCAATTGCGTCAAGAATTTCAATCTGATAAGACTCTTCTGTTAATTCTCTAGTTTGATGTTGTGAATGAATATCTATTAAAAACTCTCCTAAATCTTGTAATTCAGACAAGTTTACAGGGCTGTCATTTATAAAAGCTCTAGATTTACCCGATGGTAAAATTTCTCTACGAATTATCGTTTGATCTTCATAATCTAAATCATTAGATTCAAAAAACGCTTTTAAAGCATATTTAGTCAAATCAAAATGAGCTTCAATAATACATTTTTGCTCTTTATCTTTTAAAGAAGTTAAATCAGCTCGATTTCCTAGAACTAATCCTAATGCACCTAATAGTATCGATTTTCCTGCACCAGTTTCACCAGTAATAATAGAAAATTGGTTAGAAAAATTCATTTCTAACTGTTCAATTAATGCGAAATTTTTAATTGATAATGATGTAAGCATTTGGCAAATTTAGTAACTAATTTGACTCCATTTGCTAGAATTAGTAGGAGATAATCTATTTAAGTTATCAACAACTTCAGTAATATCTACTTTGGGACCATCAGTAAATATATTAAGTATTTCATCTGCTTTAGCATCAAAAAATACTCGTGTTAAATATGCATTGGGGCGAACATTTGAAACTTCTCTGAGAGTTTTTAATGCCTTTCTAATACCTTCTTTACCTTCCTTAAGATTATCAGACATTTTGTCTAAAGCACCATAATGGTATTCATAGATAGCTTTTCTAAAAGGCGCATAAGTGGGAGAAATCATATCATTAACTAAATAATATCTATTTTGATTTCCATTAGAAGTCCATGCTTTTTCTTGAGTTTGCTGAGCATTATTTACAATATTCATTGCATTTTCTAATGCTTTAGTTCCTCCTTCAGGTGAAAATGAATCTGCATCAACAGCGATGATCATATTAGCATAAAAAGCTAATATTGATAATAAATTAGAATCAAATGAATTAGGATTGAAAATTAAATTTTGAAATTCAGTGTACGTAAAACTAACATCCTTATCATTAATATTCAGGATAGGAGAATTATAAGTAGAATTAAAAATAGGTCTTGAAGCTTGAACCTGTAATATCGCTGTAAATTGATCTACATTATTATAACTCAAAACATTAAAGAAAAAAGAACAATTAATCTTTTCAGGTCCTTTAAAAGTTTTATCAGTCCATTTCGTATTGTTTAAAAACTCTGTTAATGATTTTTGCAACGTTTTAAATACTTGTTGATTAGTTGCAGCAACCTGATCAGTATTAAATGTGACTGTACAATTTAATTCTTGCGCTTGCGATAAGCTAAAAATAAAAAGTATAAAAACCGTAAAATATTTACGCATAATGTGTTATAATTTTATTTACAATATCTATGGCCACATCCTCTTTAGATTTTAATTCTTGAGGTTCAACTAAAAAGTTTTTATCGATGAATGTTACTTTATTAGTTGGTTTTCCAAATCCTGCACCCGAATCATTTAAAGAGTTAAGCACAATCAAATCTAAGTTTTTTTTCTGGATTTTTTGCTTAGCATGTTCAATTTCATTTTCTGTTTCCAATGCAAAGCCTATCAAAAATTGATTTTTCTTAATTTGACCTAATGAAGCTAAAATATCTTTTGTTTTTTCTAACTCTATTGTAAACGAAGAATCTGACTTTTTTATTTTCTGAGAAGCAATGTTTTTAGGCCTATAATCTGCAACAGCTGCAGCAGCAATAGCCACATCTACATCATTAAAATACTCATGACATGCGTTGTACATTTCTTCTGTAGAAGTAATTCTAATTAAATTAATGGAAGAATTCCTAACTTTTAAATGGGTAGGTCCAGATACCAAAATAACTTGTGCACCTAATCCAGCAGCGGCATTAGCAATGTCAAATCCCATCTTACCCGAAGAGTGATTACCTATAAAGCGAACCGGATCAATAGCTTCGTATGTAGGCCCTGCTGTAACCAAGATCTTTTTTCCTTTAAGTGGTAATTTATTTTCTATATCTTTTTCAAGAAAAGAAATAATATTTTCAGGTTCAGCCATTCGGCCCTCTCCTGACAAACCACTTGCTAATTCTCCATTTTCTGCTGGTATTATTGTATTACCAAAACGTTTTAGTGCTTCAAAACTAGACAAAGTTGATGGATGTTTGTACATGTCTAAATCCATAGCTGGTGCAAAATATACAGGACATTTTGCAGAAAGATATGTTGCAATAAGTAAATTATCACAATTACCATTAACCATTTTAGACATAGTATTCGCAGTGGCAGGAGCAATAATCATATAATCTGCCCAAAGAGCTAAATCAACATGATTATTCCATACCCCATTTCCTTCTTCTTCATTAAAAAAGGAAGAATAAACTGGATTTTTAGATAATGTAGAAAGTGTTAAGGGAGTAACAAAATCTAAAGAAGCAGGTGTCATAATCACTTGGACCTGAGCACCTGCTTTTATAAAAAGTCTAACCAATAATGCTGACTTATAAGCGGCAATTCCACCAGAAACACCTAGTATTATTTTTTTACCACTTAAAACAGACATGACGGTTGTTGTTTTATTTTGTAGATTTATAGTAAATTTTATTCTCTAACCATTCTTGAACAGCTAAAGCGTGAGGCTTTGGTAATTTTTCATAAAACTTAGAAACTTCGATTTGTTCTTTGTTTTCAAAAATTTCCTCTAGGCTATCATTATATGTAGCAAATTCTTCTAACTTTTCAATTAACTCTTTTTTGATTTCTGAGTTAATTTGATTAGCTCTTCTTGCCATAATTGTGATAGCTTCATAAACATTTCCGGTTGGCTCTTCAATTAAACTTTTGTTATAAGTTATTGTGTTTACCGGAGCAGTTGTTTTCTTTAAATCCATCCTTTTACTTATTTTGAAATTGTTGTAAATCCTTATCTATTCTTGCTAACATTTCATCAGCTTTATCTTTATACTCTGTACTTGAATTAAATTTAATTAAAGCACTATAAGCTGTTTTTGCAGCATTTAATCTCTCCTCCATTTTACTTGGCACACTATTTATAGCTAACTGGTAACTAGAATCAAACTTGTAGTATAAAGCTTTTTCTTTGAATGGTGTACCAGGATAATCAGAAATAAAATTATCTAATGCTTTGATAGCAGCTTTAAAATCTGAAATCGTATTATATTGTCTTGCTATTTCAAACGCTTTTTTCTCAAGCTTTTCTCTCAATTCTTTAATAGTCGCATTCGCCTCTGGAGAATATTTAGAATCAGGATACTTATCTATAAAATTTTGCATTTTAGTTATAGCTTTTTCAGTATCTACTTGGTCTAGAGTGTAAACTGGAGATAATTCATAGTACGATTTTGCTCCAAGAAAAGATGCCTCTTCAGCTTTTTCACTTTTTGGATACATAGCCGCCAAGCTTTCAAACTGATAACCTGATAAATAATATTGTTTTGTTTTGTAATAAGACTGCGCAAACATATATGTTAGCTTTTCTCCTTCTGGCTTTCCTCTGTAAGCAGGAGCAATTTGTTCAAACAAGCGTATTGCTTTGTTATATTTCTCTGCTTCATATTTCTTTTCTGCTGCTTGTAATTTAACTGCAACATCTTCAGATTTAAGAGCTTTTTGATATTCACTGCAAGAAGACAAAGCAAAAACAAGCAGAAATATATATAGTAATTTATTCATATTTATTCAAAATCCTCAATTTCATTGGTCTTTTTTGACCACAAAACGAACCGCAAATTTAGTTATTAATTTGTATATACAAAACTTTATTTTTATTACTTCAACAACTGTTTTGTAAAAGCATCCAGTCGATTAGCTAAACTTTCATTTACATTCACTAAAGGTAGTCTAACTGTATTTTCAGAAAGCTGTAATGATTTGAAAATTTCTTTTACACCACCAGGATTTCCTTGCTCAAAAATCATATCAATGCTGTCCATTAACTCATAATGCAAAGCATATGCTTCATCTACTTTTCTCTCTAACCCTAAACGAACCATAGTAGAAAATTCTTTTGGATATCCTTCACCTATAACAGATATAACTCCCGCACCACCAGCTAACACCATTGGCAAAGTAATCATATCATCCCCTGAAATTACAAGAAAATCTTTAGGCTTATGTTGAATCAATTTCATTGCTTGAACAATATCACCAGCCGCTTCTTTTATACCTATTATATTCTTAAAGTCATTAGCAAGGCGCAAAACAGTTTCTGGCAACATATTACTTGCAGTTCTTCCTGGTACATTATAAACAATTACTGGAATTGGAGAATTCTCTGCAATCATTTTAAAATGTTGATAAATCCCTTCTTGTGTTGGCTTGTTATAGTAAGGTGATACAGATAAAATGGCCTGAAAATTAGAAAAATCTCTATTTTTTAACTCCTCAACTACCTTAAGAGTATTATTTCCTCCTACTCCTAATACTAAAGGCAATCTTCCGTTGTTAGCTTCAACGATTGTATTAATTACTAATTCTTTTTCATCTTGTGATAAAGTTGCAGATTCGGCAGTTGTTCCTAAAACAACTAAGTACTCTACTCCTCCTTCTGTAACATAGTTTACAATTCTTTTTAAAGCTTCAGTATCAACCGAAAAATCTTTTTTGAAAGGAGTTACAAGGGCTACTCCTGTCCCAACAAATGCTTGCATGTTTAAATTTTGTTTAAAATTTTTAAATATCTGAACAACTCATGTACAAAAACTTTGTAGTTTTCTACATTAGTATTAATCATTAAATGATTGAGTCTTTTATCAACTGTAGAAAATCCAACTTTAAACAAAGCTTTTGATTGATGTGTTGCTAAAAGAAGTGTTTTTTTTTCAGTATCATAGTAACTTATGAGCATATCAAAAGGAAATTTTAAAAATTCAGCTACAAATTCTTGCTTAAATTCACCTCTCCAATTCATATTTTTCCTACTGAAAGTATCATGAACTAACTGTTCATTTTTCTTAATTTTATTTTTAAATATTAGAATTTTTATATCCTCTTGAACAATGCCACTCGTTATCAATTCCTTTACCAGCTCTTCGGTTTGCTGGAAATAGCTCTCATCTACTAACACACCTACTGTTTTAATTGATGAGTTAAGTGCACTGGGCTTGACATTATCTAAACTAGATTTTAATATTTTTTTTAATGATAATTCTTTTATATACTTTATAAACATATTACATTTACCGTTTCAAAACTTAAGAACAAATTTAAGCAATTAAGATTCGATTAATATGGTAAATGTAAAAAAGAGTGTCACAGTTTTAAAGCATTTTGTTTTAATTTTAACGTTATCGTTAATGGGATACGAATGTGCAGCACAAACTGTAG
This sequence comes from Flavobacterium terrae, assembly GCF_900142035.1. Classification (GTDB taxonomy): domain Bacteria; phylum Bacteroidota; class Bacteroidia; order Flavobacteriales; family Flavobacteriaceae; genus Flavobacterium; species Flavobacterium terrae. The sequence continues at coordinate 527,124 of NZ_FQZI01000003.1, forward strand.
TCACAATTATTGAAGGAAAACAAATTAATGTTAATGAAAATTACCCCACTAAACAAGAGTACGAAGCTTTAGTTTCTCCTTACAGGGATAAAATCAACAAAGACCTTGATGCTGTTTTAGCCATTTGTCCAGAAACATTAGACAAAAGCAAAGGACAATGGCAATCTAACATAGGTAATATGCTTGCTAGTGTTGTATTAGAAAAAGGTAATCCTGTTTTTAACAAAAGAGAAAACAAAAATATTGATTTATGTATTTTAAACCATGGAGGTATTAGAGCTATTATGCCTCAAGGAAATGTTTCTGCAAGAACTGCTTTTGAAATCCAACCTTTTGAAAACTCTGCTATTGTTGTTGGTATTAAAGGAGAACAAATTGCTGAGTTTGCAGACTATTTTGTAAAAGAGAAAAAACCTCACCCAACAGCGGGAATTTCTTTCACTATAACTGTAGATAACAAAGTAAAAGATATAAAAGTAAATAATGAACCACTAGTTTTAGACAAGGTTTATTATGTTGTTACTTCAGATTATTTAGCTAATGGTGGAGACAAAATGGATTTTTTCAAAAAAAATGTATCCTCTACAATTCTTGATTACAAATTAAGAAACATGTTAATTGATTACATGAAAGATGTAGATACAATTAAAGTAAACAATGAAGTTAGAATAAACCAAGAAAAATAACACTAATGAAAAGAAGAGATTTTATCCAAAAAACTGCAGCTGGAACTACATTATTAGGTCTTGGAGGTTTATCATTGAGTAGTTTTGACTCTGCTGTTGATGTTAAAAAGATTACAATTTTACATACAAACGATACACATAGCCATATTGATCCATTTCCAGCAACACACCCAAAGAACCCGAATCAAGGAGGTGTAGCAAGAAGAGCAGCTTTAATTGAACAAATTAGAAAAACTGAACCTAATGTTTTATTACTTGATGCTGGTGATATTTTTCAAGGAACTCCATACTTTAACTATTACGGAGGTGAATTGGAATTTAAACTAATGAGCATGATGCAATATGATTTAGCTACAATAGGAAATCATGATTTTGACAATGGTGTTGATGGATTATTAGCACAATTACCACATGCAAAATTTGATTTTGTATCTGCAAATTATGATTTCAAAAACACTGTACTTGATACTTTTGTAAAACCTTATAAAATCTTCAAAAAAGATGGCATCAAGATTGGTGTATTTGGTCTAGGAGTTGAATTAGATGGATTAGTAGACAAAAACCTATACAAAGAAACTAAATACTACAACCCAATCGAAATAGCTACAGATATTACTAAAAAGCTAAAAGATGAAGAAAAATGTGATTTAGTAATTTGTCTTTCTCACATTGGTTTTGAATATAAAAATGATGCAAACAAAGTTTGTGACATCATGTTAGCTAAAAAAACAAGAAATATCGATTTAATTATTGGAGGTCACACTCATACTTTCTTAGACAAACCAGTAATAGAAAAAAACTTAGATGGTCAGGAGGTTTTAATTAACCAAGTTGGTGCGTATGGAATCAATTTAGGAAGAATTGACTTTTATTTTGACAATAAAATGAATTTATCAGCTAGCGGAAGAAGAATTTTTATTTAAATCTTTTTGTTCTGACAAAATAATAAATTTATAAAAACCATATTGGGCGAAACAATACAAAGCCATAGATATGGGTTGAAAAGTGATAACAGAAAGATAAAAGAGCTTTATAACTAAAAGTATTTGATTTACTGTGAAAAGTAAAGTACTGATTAAAAGCCAATAGTTTTTTCTGTTATCATTTATCATATAAACCCCTACCGATAATCCTCCTAAAAAACTCATAAACATAGCCTGGATAATATATACAAATAAACCATCTCCGAGTTCATCAATCGTCAAACAAGTCAGATAAAAGTATATAAACAAAAAGGGAAGGCTACCTATAATTACAGGAAAATAACTCTTAATCTTAACAAATTTCATTATTAAGTATATGGTTATAATTCTGTAAACTAAGAAAGTTGTTGCTCCAAAAATAATAAAATCAAAATCTTCATTATATATGAAAAGCATATTTGCAATGAATGCAAAAAAAAGCGCGATTAAATAATATAGATTTCTAACAGATGATGTAGTCCAATAAAGAAGCATCAAAATGGGCATTAAAAGCATTTTGAATATAAAAATAAAACTTCGATATTCGAAAAACTCTGCAATTGCTTCAGATAGAGAAACTAAAAAGAAAAGAGCAATTAACATATTTGCCTCGGAAGACGAACTGATTTGCTTTATATTATCTTTATCTTCCTTCATTTTCAAGTTTTTTCTTCTAATAAATCATTAGTACTTGTTATGTACTTCACCATATAATAGTATGAAATAAATTGTCCTGCTACATTTAATGATACAAAAATATCAATCTTTAGGTAAAAATTATAAATGGCAAAAAAAACATCAGAGACGATAAAACAAATACACATTAGTAAAGCATAATAACTTCTCAAAGATGACTTATTTAAGTGATTATAACATATTAGCGCTGACAAGATACTTAACAGAATTCCATAAAAAACAAAAACATTAAACTCTAGTTGATCCATGCCCTTCATTAAATCTAAAATAACTGTCAGAACAAATAAAAAAAATACAGAAAATCCAATTAAAGAAATAACTTTTTTATTTACAAAACTTTTAATTCCTATATCTGTGAGAATAAAATATGTAAAAATTGAATACATACAAATATTTAAAAAAGCAATAGGTAAAGTCCCGTTTGGTAAATTGATAAGCACAATCATATCGGCCGCAAAGCTGCAAAAAACTGCTGTAGTAAAAAGTAAGTTAATTTCTCCTTTACAAAGTTGAACATAAAAAAAGTAAATTGAAGGAACAATCATAGGTTTAGCAATCAATTCAAAAGTTTCATAATTGAAAGTAACCCCAATAACAGCAAATATTGTGGCTACAAAATATAAAACCAAAGATGGATTATTAAACTTCATTAATACTATTTATATATTCATTATTTTCCATGTATCTATAATTATTCCTTCTTAAGAAATAAACAACAATAAAAAAATACGAGATAATCTGTAGTGTAAATTCAAGATAATTTAATGCCTCAATACTAAAAATCATATTTGTAACCACAAAAATAACATCTGCAATTAAAGCGAATACAGCTGCAATCAATATGTTGAAAGCAAAATCAAAATCAGTTTCTAAATATGAGTACAAACTAAAAGAAATATACAATGCTAAAACGATTCCATATGCAATAACTGGCAAAACAAAATCTGGGTTTGTTTTAGCAAAAGACTCAATCAAATAATACATTGCCACCATTAATGCTGTAAACGCACTAAATACAACTGCTACATTTATTTTGCTTAGCTTCTTTATTTTCAACACAAAAACATCTTCAACTACAACTCTCAAGAGCAAAAGATAAGGTATAAAATCCAATGCCATTACATACAGAGTCGCTTCCTCTATTTCTAAAAGAGTTATAACATCTGAAATAAAATAAATAAATAAAATTGCTATCAAGCTACTATCTATTTTAAAATCGTTTACTGTTACATAATAAATAAACAATGCAGGAATAATAGAAGGCTTGGTTAACAACATTAACCATTCGCTATCACAAATCATAGCAATGATTGCTAAAATACTAGCAATTATATAAAAATATACCGGAGCGTTTTTAATTATCATTTATCAATTGTTCAAAATCAGTTTCTGATATTATAGGCACACCTAATTGATTTGCTTTTTCAAGTTTAGCCGGCCCCATATTATCTCCAGCAACAACATAATTTGTTTTAGCAGAAATTGAGCTTCCTACCTTTCCGCCATTATCTTCAATTGCCTTTTTTAGTTCATCTCGTGAAAACTTTTCAAATACTCCTGAAACAACAAATATTTTACCTGAAAGTTTATCTGAAATTGTTGTACTTTCCTCTTCAACTAATTCTAATTGAACACCATATTGCTTTAATCTATTTACAATAATCTGGTTTTCTTGGTTTTGAAAAAACTCAACTACGCTTTGCGCAATTTTTTCACCAATCTCATCAACAAATGTCAAATCGGTGACAGAAGCTGATGCAATAGCTTCAATTGATTTGTAATGTTTAGCTAACTTTTTAGCAACTGTTTCGCCAACATATCTTATTCCTAAAGCATATAAAACTCTATCAAATTTAATTTCCTTAGACTTCTCTATTCCATTAATCAAGTTTTCTGCGGACTTTTCTGCCATTCGTTCCAAAGGAATGATTTGTTCTTTTTTTAGCTCATATAAATCAGCATAATTTGTAACCAATCCATTATTAAATAATAAAGCAACTGTTTCACCACCTAAACCTTCGATATCCATTGCTTTTCTAGTGATATAATGCTGGATTCTTCCAATGATTTGAGGTGGACAACCATAAAAATTTGGACAATAATGATTTGCTTCTCCTTCTTTTCTTTCCAAAATTGTATCACACTCTGGACATTTTGAAATATATTCGGTCACAACGGCGCTTGCGTTTCTTTTTGATAAATCAACGCCAATTATTTTAGGAATAATCTCCCCTCCTTTTTCAACAAAAACTTCATCCCCTATACGAATATCAAGCTTTTCAATTTGATCTGCATTATGCAATGAAGCCCTTTTTACAATTGTTCCTGCTAATTGAACCGGTTCCAAGTTTGCTACAGGAGTAATTGCTCCCGTTCTTCCTACTTGATAGGATATAGAATTTAGTATAGTAGAAACTTGTTCTGCTTTAAACTTATAAGCAATTGCCCAACGTGGAGATTTTGCTGTATAACCTAATTCTGCTTGATGATTCAAATCATTAACCTTAATTACCACTCCGTCGGTTTCATATGGTAAATTATGTCGATGGGTATCCCAGTATTCGATAAACTCAAAAACTTCATCCATAGAATTCGCTAATTTCGACTGAGTAGGAACTTTGAACCCCCATTGTCTTGCTTTTTCAAGTCCTTCAAAATGAGAAGAAAAAGGCAAATTAGCAGCTACAAGTGAATACAATAAACAATCTAAAGGTCGTTTTGCCACTTCAGCACTGTCTTGTAATTTTAAACTTCCTGAAGCAGTATTTCTTGGATTAGAATAAGGTGTTTCTCCAATTTCAATTAACTCCTGATTCATTTTTTCAAAACCAGCTAATGGTAATATAATTTCACCTCTTATATCGAATTTTTCAGGAAAATCACCTTTTAATTGTATTGGTACTGCTTTAATTGTTTTTATATTATTTGTAACATCATCACCTTGAAATCCATCACCACGAGTGAGAGCTCGTTTTAATTTTCCGTTTTCATACGTAATACTTATAGAAGCACCATCATATTTAAGCTCACAAACATAACTCATAGGAACATTACCTAATATCTTTTGAGCTCTAACTTCCCAATCTAACAAATCTTCCTTTGAATAGGAATTATCCAATGAATACATTCTGTTTTCATGAACAATTGTCTCAAAGTTTTTAGTTACAGCACCTCCAACTCTTTGAGTAGGTGAATTTTCATCAAAGTATTCAGGATGCTTACTTTCTAATTCTTGAAGTAGTTTTAGTTTTCCATCAAATTCAAAGTCGGAAATAGTAGGATTATCTAAAACGTAATAATTATAGTTATGCTGATTAAGCTCCTCTCTAAGGGCTTTAATTTGCTCTAAAACGCTCATATATAAAAAGAAAAAATTGGTCAGTTAGTTTATGCAACTAATTTAACCAATTTCTGATAAAATATAGATTTATAAAGAAAACTATTTCTCTAAAATCGAATTCATTTGATCGTAAAGTTCTCCTTTACTAAATATAGCACCTTGCTTTATTAATTCAAAAATTTCTCCATTCCTGTCACCAGCAAAAACTTTTTGCCCACGTTGAACCTCAACAGTATCTGTAAACAAATTATCGCTTAGCCATTCAAGGCCTTTTTTAGTTAAAAAATCAACTTCAGCGACATCTGTTTTTATAATAATAGTCTGTAAATGAACCTCGGTACAATGAAATAAGAAAATATAATGATTAGAATAATGTTCTAAATATTTTGCATTGGTTAATACTCCTTCCCAAATTAAATCTGAAAACACATCGATTTCCTGTTCTGCAACTTCTGGTTTATGTTCTTTAATTAAATCCCATTCGTTCTTATCAATTTGTTGAGCAGCTAAAAAATTGATAAACTCAGAATGTAATTCTTCTAATTGTTCTTTTGATAATCTTGTGTATTTCATTATGTCTTATTAATTGTAGTTTTCTTAAAATTTATATCATAATCTTCTCTCAGAGTGTTAAATAATCTGTCCCAAATTAATGTATACAAACCATAATTTCCATGAAAGGATTTGTGATGTGCGTTATGTGCGGTTCCTGTATTTATCCATTTACCAATAAGTGTTTTATTGAAATTTTTAGGATATAATTCATATCCTAAATGTCCATATACATTATAAATTATTTGAAATAACATGAACACAAAAAAAGCATTGCGATGCACCGGAACTGTAAACACAATTAAAGGAACAATACCTGTTTCTATAACCGCCTCTAAAGGATGAAAAGCATATGCTGTCCATGGAGAAGGATTTGTAGATTTATGATGAATTAAATGCACTTTTCGATACAAAACAGGATTATGCATTAAACGATGCATCCAATAAAAATAGGCATCATGTAAAAGAAACATCCATAAAAAACTAAAAGCAAAATAATACCAATTATCTATTGGAGTGTAAATAACATTATTGTACTCCTTAAAGGTATTCATGCATAAATATGCAACCGAAGAAAAAATGAACATTGAAACAATCGAATATTTCACATCTCTAAAATAGTGTTCACTTTTAGGAAATTTATATTGTAATCTAAATTGTTGCCATTTATCTTTAAATAGAACATAGCACAATAAAAAAGTAAAACCAGCTAAAATAAAGTATCTAGAGGATATAACAGAAACAACTTTAAGCCAAGCGTTAACGTCAAAATTTTCCATAAAAATGTTTTTCCAAACAAAAGTAAAGAATATAGAATAAAAAAAGTCTCTGAAGGTTCAGAGACTTTTAAAAATATTTTCTTAAAAATTAAGCTTGTTCAGCAACAATTTCGTAAGCTAAATCAACGATTACATCACGGTGTAAACGAACTGATGCATTGTATTTACCAGTTCTTTTAACGATACCTGAAGTAATGAATTTTTTATCAATTGAATGACCGTTTTTCTCTAAAACAACAGCTAAATCAGCATTAGTAACAGATCCAAAAAGTTTCTCCCCTCCTGCTTTAGCAGTGATTTTGATATCTAAAGCTTTTAATGCTTCAGCTAATGATTTAGCATCTGCAACAACTTTAGCTTCTTTGTGAGCTTTTTGTTTTAAGTTCTCAGCTAATACTTTTTTTGCTGATGGAGTAGCTAATACAGCTAATCCTTGAGGGATTAAAAAGTTACGTCCGTATCCTGGCTTAACAGTAACTACGTCATCTTTAAATCCTAAGTTTTGAACGTCTTGTTTTAATATAATTTCCATGTTGTTGTCCTTTTGTATTTTTTAGAAGTTAGTCCCGACGTTGTCGGGACAACAACTAGACTTTAATAATTATTTTAATAAATCAGCTACGTATGGCATTAAAGCTAAGTGACGTGCTCTTTTTACTGCTACAGATACTTTTCTTTGGTATTTTAAAGAAGTTCCTGTTAAACGACGAGGAAGGATTTTACCTTGCTCATTTACGAATTTTAACAAGAAGTCAGCATCTTTATAGTCGATGTATTTGATTCCTGATTTTTTGAAACGACAATATTTTTTTTGTTTGTTCGTATCAATGTTTAAAGGCGTTAAATATCTGATATCTCCGTCTTTTTTTCCTTTTGCAGATTGCTCGATTGTTGACATGATAATTAAGCTTTTTTAGATTTTAATTTTTCTCTTCTTCTTTCAGCCCAAGAAATAGCGTGTTTGTCTAAACTAACTGTTAAGAAACGCATAACTCTTTCATCACGACGGAATTCAGTTTCAAAACCAATTAATACATCACCTTCTGCTTGGAATTCAAACAAATGGTAAAAACCAGATTTTTTGTTTTGAATTTCGTAAGCCATTTTTTTCAAGCCCCAATCCTCTTTGGATACCATCTTAGCACCTTTTGAAGCTAAATAATCTTCAAATTTGCTTACTGTTTCCTTTACCTGAGTTTCAGATAAAACGGGATTCAAGATGAAAACAGTTTCATAATGATTCATAATAATAAATTTTATTTGTTAAAAATGTGGGTGCAAAAGTAGTCTTTTTATTTCAATACACAAAACAAAAATCAAATAAATCGATGAAAACCATTTTTTTACATAAAATAGTTTGGTGTTTCAATAAAAAACTATATTTTTAACAAACAAATCTATTAAAAAGACGCTTATGAAATTGAACTGTATTGTTGTTGATGACAGCTCTATTCAGAGAATTTTGGTAACAAAATTAGTAGATGCTCACCCTAATCTATCATTGGTTGGCGAATTTTCTAACGCTGTCGAAACCAAAAATTGCTTGGCTACAAAACAAGTTGATTTGTTATTTCTTGACATTGAAATGCCAGTTATAAACGGATTTAACTTATTAGATGGTCTAAAAGAAAAACCACAAATCATATTTATCACCGCTAAAGCAGAATATGCAGTCAAAGCGTTTGATTATGATGCGACTGATTATCTTCAAAAACCAATAACGAAAGAACGTTTTAATGCAGCCATAAAAAGAGCTATGGATATGTATCAATTACGTCGCGAAAGTGTTGAAGAAGAGGGAGAGCATATCTTTATCAAAAGTAATCTGAAAAAATTAAAAATCTATACTTCTAAAATTAAATGGATAGAAGCTTATGGAGACTATGTAAAAATAGTTACAGAAGATGACAGTCACTTAGTATTGTCTACCATGAAATCTTTTGAAAAGGATTTATCAAAAGAAAAATTCATTAGAGTACATAAATCATTCATTATCAATATTGATAAGATTGAGAAGTTTAACAGTAAATTCGCAGAAATAGGAGTAACAAAAATACCTTTAAGTCGTAACAAAAAAGAAGATTTAGTAAAAGCTTTAGATTCTTAATAATAATCGACATTTACAACAACCTTAATACTTCTGTATTGAGAAATAGCATCAAAACTATTCAGTATTTTCTGGATAGTTTTTTTTGTGTTACCTAAATGATACTCTTGTGGAATCTTGATTAAAATAGTTCGGATATATTCGTTTCTTATTTTGCTCACAGGAGGTTCTTCGGGACCAAGAACTGGAATATCAAACTGTTGCTTTAAAACTTGATATAACCACATGGAACCTTCTTTAAGTTTATCAAAATCTTTATGCTTCAAGGTCAGTTTTATTAGTTTATAATATGGCGGATACTTGTATATGTATCTTTCATATAATTGTTCTTTAAACATTCCTTGATAATCGTTATTAGTAACCTGCTGAATAGTATTATGTAAAGGATTATAGGTTTGAATAATCACTTTTCCTTTTTTATCTGATCGTCCTGCCCTACCCGACACTTGTGTCATCATCTGATAACTTCGTTCAAATGCTCTAAAATCTGGGAAATACAGCATCGAATCAGCATTCAAGATCCCCACAATAGATACATTGTCGAAATCTAAACCTTTGGCTAGCATTTGGGTTCCAACTAAAACATCTATCTCTCTATTTTTAAAGCTATCAATTAACTTTTCAAAAGCATACTTCCCTCTGGTAGTATCTTGATCCATTCTCTTGATATTCTTATTTGGGAATAAATTATTAAGTTCTAATTCAATTTGCTCTGTACCAAACCCTTTTGAAGTTAAATCGATACTTGAACAAGCATGACATCTTGTTGGTTTTGCTATCGTAAATCCGCAATAATGGCAACGCAACTGGTTTTTGAATTTGTGATATGTTAAACTCACATCACATTGTGTACATTGAGGGACATGACCGCAGGTCATACATTCGATGACTGGAGAATATCCGCGTCGGTTTTGAAATAAAATAACTTGTTCCCCTAAAGACAGTGCTTCTGTTATTGCATCAATCAAAGATTGACTGAAATGACCTGTCATTTTTTTTCTAAAATAGGCATCCTTCAAATCGACTAAATGAATTTCAGGCATAATCGCGTTACCAAAGCGTTTATGCAACTCAACCAATCCATATTTCCCTTTTTGCGTATTAAAATACGTTTCAACACTAGGAGTTGCAGATCCAAGTAATACTTTAGCTCCATGAAAATTTGCTAAAACTATGGCAGCATCACGTGCATGATATCTAGGAGCAGGATCTACTTGTTTGAAAGTTGCTTCGTGCTCTTCGTCAATAATTACAAAACCAAGATCTTGAAAAGGTAAAAACAAGGCTGACCTTGCTCCTATTACAACTTGAGCTTTATCTGATTTATTTAAAACCTGATTCCAAACTTCAACCCTTTCATTATTACTATATTTTGAATGAAAAACCGCCACTTTATTACCAAAGTATTTGGTTAATCTAGTAACTAATTGAGTAGTTAATGCAATCTCAGGCAGGAGATACAATACTTTTTTTTCTTGCTGAAGAAATTCTTCAATCAATTTAATATAAACTTCTGTTTTACCAGATGCTGTAACTCCATGCAACAAACAAACATCTTTCTCAGTCAAAACATTTTTTATTTCTTGAAATGCCTGATACTGATCTTCACTGAGTACTATTTTGTTTTCATCAACATCATCAAAAGAAACTCTATCATGCTGAATATAATATTCTTCAAAAATTTCTTTATCAATTAATGCTTTAACAATTGCTGATGATGAACCCGAATACTCTGTTAATTGTTTAACCGAAATAGGTGTTTTTTGAGAAGCCTTTAACTGAAAATAACTTAGCAATAATTCCTTTTGCTTTTGAGCATTTTTAAGAATTTGAAGTAAATCCTCTAACTTATTACTTGACTCAAATTCAGGAATTAATCGAATATAACGAACCAATTTGGGCTTATATTCTTCAACCATCTCCTCTTGTAGAGTTATGATATTTTTAGATAATAATTGCTGAATAACAGGAAATACTTTCCTTTTATTTACTATCGAAGCTGCTTCGCTAATTTTAATTGCACTTTGTTGAGATAAAGCTTCTATGAGTAAAAACTCTTCGTCAGAAAGTTCATTTTTATCAACAAAAGAATCTTTTACAGGAGAGATTAAAGTTTCGCTTTCTAATATCAATGCCGAAGGTAAAGCGCTTTTATACACTTCACCTATCGAACACATATAGTAAGATGCAATCCACTGCCAATGCTTTAATTGCATTTCAGTAACTAAAGGTACATCATCAATGATTTGATGAATTTCTTTGGCTTCATATAACAATGGTTCTACATTATGCAGTTCCATTACTAAACCTGTGTAGAATTTTGTTTTACCAAAAGAAACCGCCACTCTCATGCCGGGTTTCAAGAATTCAAACTCTGCTTCAGAAACTCTATAAGTAAAAGTCTGAGGTAGTGAAAGTGGTAAAATAACTTCTACAAAAAAGTGCATTATTTAATTCTAATCCAAGTTTGAGAACGACCAATAAGAGAAATACCCATATAGCCTCTAACTTCAAGTTTTTCTTTACCAACAGTTTTGATCATGCATTTGTAATGACTTCCTGATTCTGGATCAAGGATTTTCCCACCAGAATATTCATCTCCATCTTTAGAAAGACCTTTAATAATAACCAATCCTAAAACTGGCTTATTTTTATCTGCTCCTTCACATTTAGTACATGTATTATCTCGTCTTGCTTCATTAAAAATTTCAATTATTTTCCCATAAATTTTTCCGTTAGACTCATAAATCTCCACAATTGATTTAGCTTGATTTGTTTTGTCATCGATTGTTTTCCATTTTCCTAAAACAGATTGAGAATACATTTGGGAAATACCAAAAATTAAAAATAGTAAGAAAGTTTTTTTCATTATAAATGGGGATTTTTAGTAGGATGCTGTCTTAGCTTTGCAATTGAGGCATCTAATTCGAAGCCTAAAAGCAATACCATACAGTTAATCCAGAGGTAAAACATAAATATTAATAAAGTTCCTATAGAGCCGTAAAGCTCATTATATTTTGAAAATTTGACTACCCAAATTCCAAAAAAGTAAGATGAAACTACAATTAAAATAGTTGTAAAAACTGTACCAATTGTAATTAATTTTTTCTTTTTAGATTGCTTAATTCCGTATTTGAATAAAATTGCTGTTGCCAGCATTATCATTAAAACAATAAAAATATACCTTCCTAATTCTAAGAGTGAAATTTTATCAGAAACTCTATTAGTCAACACATCTTGAATAATCGTTTTTTGAATAAATATTTCTAAAACAATTATTGCTGTTACTGTTATAATTAACACCATTGTCAATAAAAGAGAAATTAACAATGCTACAAAATATTGTCTAAAATAAGGTCTTTTGACAGTTATGTGCTGAGATGTTTCGAAACCGCTCATAACAGCATTTACACCATTAGTCATTAAAAAAACAGACAAAATAACCCCTGATGAAAGTAATCCTGAATGACTGTTATGCAAAATGTCGTTAATAATATTTTTAATAGCATCAAAAGTTGTTGGAGGTACATTTTCTTGCACAAAAGCCATAAAATCATCTTGAAAACCTTCGATTGGAATGTAAGGAATTAAATTTAGTATAAATAAAGCAAATGGAAACAAAGCCATAAAGAAGCTAAAGGCAATTGCAGCAGCTCTGTAACTTATACCTCCTTGCAAAACTCCAGACAAATAAAAATCAATGAGACCAAATAACGAAACACCCTGCAGCCATGGCAATTTAATATTATCTAAAACAATTACTAATTGTTTGACAACAGGTATTTTCTTTAAAAAATGCTCAGTTTCTGTAGACACTTCGTATTAGTATATTTTAATTTAATTTATTAAGAAACAATTTAATCAATTGCTTTAAGAGACAAATCCATATTGTAAATTGAATGTGTTAACGCTCCCGAAGAAACATAATTTACACCACATTCTGCGTACTGACGAACTGTTTTTTCGTTGATTCCTCCCGAAGATTCTGTTAAACATTTAGTACCAATCATTTGCACCGCTTTTTTAGTATCTTCAAAATTAAAGTTGTCCAGTAATATTCTGTAAACTCCTTCGTTTTCTAGAATTTCAGCAACTTCATTAAGATTTCTCGCTTCAACAATAATCTTTAAATCAAGATTATTTTCCTTAAGGTATTTGTTTGTCTTTTCAATTGCTTTTGTAATTCCACCAGCAAAATCATTATGATTATCTTTAAGCATAATCATATCATACAAAGCAAATCTATGGTTTTCGCCACCAGCAATTTTTACAGCCCATTTTTCAAGAGCTCTAATTCCAGGAGTTGTTTTTCGAGTATCTAAAATTTTAGTTTTTGTTCCGTCTAAAATATCAACAAACACCTTTGTTTTAGTTGCAATGGCACTCATGCGCTGCATCGCATTTAAAACCAAGCGTTCTGCTTTAAGTATCGATTGCGAACTTCCAGAGACATGAAATGCAACATCTCCATATTTAACACTAGCACCGTCATTGATAAATTGTTCTATTTCAAGTTCAGGATCTACATACTTAAAAACCATCTTAGCAAACTCAATACCTGCTATAACGCCTTCATCTTTAACTAATAACTTAGCTTTACCTTTTGCACTTGTAGGTATACAGGCTAATGAACTATGATCACCATCACCTACATCCTCTCGAATTGCGTTTGCAATAATTATTTGAAGTTCCTTTTGAAATTGCTCTTCTGAAATCATATAAAATTGTAATAATAGGCTAAAATACTATATATTTTTAAATATTAAATTTTTTAAAAACCTAAATCAAAATTTAGGCCGAAAGTTATTTTACAAGAAAAAATTGCAATTTTATTACATGAACAATTTATCACTTTTTACATTTGAAATAGGTTTGAATAAAGTCTAAAAAGTGTTTATCGTACAATGTAAAAAAAATCATACTAAAATACGCCTGTTAAACAATTAGTTAAGTTAAAAAAGAATCAAACACTAAGTAACTTTGGCATTCTACAACAAATATGATAGCACTATTTAGCTAAAATATTCAAATAAAATTGTGATAAGACATAGTCACCATTCTTGTTCGGGCTTAGTCGACTTATATACGGCTTTGATACGGCTTTGATATGACTTAAAGTCGAAGTATATTCGAAGTATACTCAAGGCATTACTTACTTTATCTGTTCTCAAGAAACTAATTCGCCAAATTTATCTGATTAAAGATTTTTATTTTTTAAAAAACATTATTTTTGAGTTATTATAAGCCTTTAAAAATGAATTGGAAAGCCAAAGCTGTTTTACATAAAAACACACCTAGAATTGCTGTTTATTTTGAAAAAAACGCGGAATTTATTAGACAAATTAAGACTTTTGAAAATGCTTTATGGTCATCTAGTGAACGCTACTGGCATTTACCTGACACCGAAGAAAACCGATTAAGCTTCAAAATTCCTCTATCAGAAACTTTTACTTTTACCCCTAGTCAAGAAAGAATTGAGAACATTACGGCTTTTAAGAATTATTTAACCTCCAAGCGCTATAGTTCAAATACAATAGCTACTTACTGTGATGCATTAAAATCTTTTTTGACTTTTTTTAACACAAAATCTATAGATCAAATCACTAACGAAGATGTAATTTTATACAATAACAACTATATTTTAAAAAACAAATTATCATCTTCTTATCAAAATCAAATTGTAAATGCTATAAAATTATTTTTTAAGACTGTTGAAGGAAAAACTATTGAAATTGAAAAAATTCATCGTCCAAAAAGAGAAAAAAAGCTTCCGAATGTACTAAGTAAAGAAGAAATAAAATTAATTTTAAATGCCCATGATAACATAAAACATAAATCTATGCTATCCTTACTATATAGCTGCGGTTTAAGAAGAAGTGAACTACTAAATTTAAAACTAACTGATATCGATTCTAAAAGAAATATAATTACTGTAAGACAAGCGAAAGGAAAAAAAGACAGAATTGTACCTTTAAGCAATAAAATTTTAGAAATATTGAGAATTTATTACTTAGAGTGCAAACCAGTTTTTTGGTTATTTGAAGGACAACATAAGAAAGAACAATATTCTGAACAAAGTTTACAAAGCGTATTCAAACAAGCGATAAAAAAAGCCAATATTACAAAACCAGCCACCTTACACTGGCTACGACATAGTTATGCCACACATTTATTAGAAAATGGAACAGATTTAAGATACATACAAGAGCTATTGGGACATAAAAGCAGTAAAACAACAGAAATTTATACCCATGTAAGCACTAAAAGTATCCAATTAATAAAAAGTCCATTTGATGACTTATGATTTTATTGTTACTTTAGCGAATAATCATAACAATAATCATACTTTTACCTTGCAAAAAGGACAGACATGTATGACAGTGTCATACATATACACAAGTTAGCGGTCAGTTTAAGCAGCCTACACAGAAAAAATAATTCCAAAAAAATACGAGATGAATTTTGACGAAATAAATAACGAATTGAGTAACCCAAAATTTAAACTTAATATTGCAAGTTTATTGATTAATATACATTCTACAAATCTTATAAATAGCTATTACTTAAAGTCAATACTAAAACGCCAAATTGAAATATTAGAATTGCAAAAAGGGAAAACAGGACAAGAACTTGAAACTTCTATAGAACTTGAAATCGAGAGATTAGATGACTTGTTTTCAGAATGGTTAAAAGAAGACTTGATAAACGTTATAAACGATTCTTCAACAGAATAATGAATAAAAAGCGTGAAATAAGGAAAACTTAAACCGAACCGCTAACAGCGGTTTGCAGCAATGGCTGCATCCGATTTTCCGTAGCCGGAAAATCGAAAGCCGAAACTTTTGCTATCTTTACAACAAACCAATAAAATCACGCCACTGCGGCAAGCCGCAGAGCGTTATATGCAAGCTTTGTAGCTACGTTGTAAAAATTCGAGTATGAAAAATAAAATGCTTTATTTATTGTTGGTAATCTTAACTTTTTCTTGCTC
>NZ_FQZI01000019.1 GCF_900142035.1 Flavobacterium terrae
ACGTTGTATGCCATTTAGAGAAACATCCTGAAAACAATATGAAAAAAACTCCATTATGTTCTGAATGCTTCAAAGATGAAGGATTAAAACTAGATGCTTTTCAAATCGGCATTGCAAACAATGAAACTTGTCAAAATTGCGATTCGTCTAATGGAAGAAAACTTACAATAGATTTAATCAATGAATTAGCCTTTCGCTTTTTTGTTCAAGGATCAATTTTAAAAGTTGAATATGGCTCTGCTCCTTTAATTCAATATAATGAATACCAAAAAACTCAAATAGATTTCGACGAACCATTAAACACAGATGTCAAATTATTTGAAAGAGAACTAAAGGTAGGTTTTTTCCATTATGGCCCAAGATTATGGACGTTAGGACACGTTGAACCTCTTATAGAGTTACAATCAAAATCGACAAGGAAAAAAATTGTTGAGCGCATAATTAATGAATTCCCTATTCGATATCTAAATAAAGAAGATAGTTTTTATAGAGTTCGAAAAAATCCTGAATTTCCAAAAGAAATTAATCAATATGACAGTAACCCAAAGCCTGGAAATGGAAGATTGGATTCAAGTGATTTGTCTGTTTTTTATGGTTCACAAGATTTAGAAGTTTGCATTCATGAATCTAGAGTTACTGTAAACGATGAATTATATATTGCTACTTTAAAACCTCTATCTAAATTAAAATTGTTAGACCTAACTACAACTATTCAAGAAGAAAATTTTAATGAATTTGAAAGTTTAGACATTGCGGTTAAAATGCTTCATTCAGCGGGGAATCATTCTTATGAAATTTCAAGAGATATTGCAAAATCTATTCTAGAAGCTGGATTCGATGGAATAATTTATCCTTCTTTCTTTAGTGATTTAAGAACTGGCTCAACTGGAAATCCAATAAGTAAATTTAAAGAATACTCTGCGGAAGATTCTCATCTAATTCCAAACATCGCTTTATTTGGTTATCCGATAAAAGAAAATAAAATTCTTGTTCAAAGTGTAAATAAATTAATCCTAGACAAAGTTGAATATAGTGTAAGATTTGGACCTGCAAAATTTGAATAAACGGCATACAACAGCGGTTTGGCGCCATTGCGGGTTTTGCGAATATTTGGAAAGTTACGCGTTAAACCAAAATTTGTTAATATTTGTGAAGTTCCGTGTACGAATGCCGCAACAGCAGGCCAAGCCGGCGGGACGTTAGC
>NZ_FQZI01000002.1 GCF_900142035.1 Flavobacterium terrae
TGCGGGTGCAAAGATAAGAACTCTTTTGTATTTACCAAAACTTTTTGAAACTTTTTTTTGAGAAAATTTTCAGTCCGTTTTAATTATCAATATCTCTTAAGAACCTCTCCGTTGCGGGGTGCAAAGATAACATCTTTATTTTCTTATCTCCAAATCTTTTTGCAATTTTTTTTTAAGTTTTTCGCTCTCGCTTTAAACTCAATTACTTAAAGATTTTTTAACACTATAATAAAGAACTTCACTTGTTTTGCATGTCACTTGTTGTCCAATGCGGGTGCAAAAGTACCACCTTTTTTCAATTACACAAGCCTTTTGTAAAACTTTTTTACAAGTTTTTTACAGTTCTTCTGACCGTCAATAAGTTAGCTCTTAAAGTTTTTTTAAGGAGTTGGATTTTTCTGCTCCTTCTGTGGTTTAGCTTTTCTATACTATATATAGATACAGCTTTTCTATACTATATATGTATCGCGTGAGGGAGTGAAGCGGCATCCTTTAATACGGTCATTTCGCCTACGCTCAATGACCGCATTAAAGATATAGCGGAAAGCCCGACCCGAAGGGACACGCACTGAAATAAAAAACACCTTATATATATAAGGTGTTGAAGTTTATTGTTGCTTACTTGCTTTTATACGCTCTCGCCATAATTTAGCCAGTTCTGAATAATTCATTTCTACTTTCGGGGCTTGTTTAGGAAGTTTGCCATCGGAAAAACCTCTAAATAATATTCCTTCTATTATAAAGTCTTCTGAAACATTGTAAGGATCATAAGTAGTCTTTAAATTAATATCAAACAACTTGGCGGTATTATTAGACCAAAAAGCTTTCCAACCGCTTTTTAATTCTTTAATCAAATCGAATGTTGTACTACCGGTTTGACGATGAATTAACTTTACGAGGATTTGACCATCTTTTCTACTCATCTTTTTTAATTGGTCTTCAAATTCATTAGTTAGATAATTTTCAACCAACTTAAAATACTTCTTTTTATCTCTTTCAGATTTAAGTAATTTCATTCCTTCGTTAAGTGCCACTAACCTATCAGCAGCTATTTTTGCATAAGGGTATGTTTTATGTACTCTTCTTTGAAGTATTAAGAACTTTTTTCTTTCTTCTGCTGATTTAAAATAATCTCTATTGGATACATAGATTTCTTCCAACGTATAACTTACGTGAGTTACCGTGTCATTATCTAAATCAGCTTGAGTAACTGTGGTAGTATCTTTCTTTACCTGAGCATTACTTACTAAACTAAAGAATAATAAACCAACAATTAATTTTATATATCTCATTATGTAGTATTGTTTATTCAAAAATATAAATTATTCAGCAAGTGTAGTGCCAAATGTTTAAATTAGCAGAAAATTTTTTTTATGTCATCAAAATCAATACTTAACAAAGCCTCAATGGCTTTTCTTGAAAAATATCTGAATAATGCATCTCCTACAGGTTACGAAAGTGAAGGACAAAGAATCTGGATGGATTATTTAAAACCATATGTAGACACTTTTATTACCGATACTTATGGAACTGCTGTAGGAATTATTAATCCTGATGCACCATATAAAGTAGTTATTGAAGGACACAGTGACGAAATTTCGTGGTATGTGAACTATATTACTGATGATGGTTTAATTTATGTAATTAGAAATGGAGGCTCAGATCATCAAATCGCGCCTTCTAAAAGAGTAAACATACATACTAAGAACGGAATTGTTAAAGGTGTTTTTGGCTGGCCAGCAATTCATACAAGAGGAAGAGGTAAAGAAGAAAATGCAACATTACACAATATCTTTATTGATTGTGGCTGTACTACTAAGGAAGAAGTTGAAAAACTAGGTATTCATGTTGGTTGCGTAATTACTTATCCTGATGAATTCATGATTTTGAATGAGAACAAATTTGTTTGTCGTGCTATTGACAACCGAATGGGAGGATTCATGATTGCTGAAGTAGCTCGTTTATTAAAAGAAAATAAAAAGAAACTTCCGTTTGGTTTGTATATTGTGAATGCTGTTCAGGAAGAGATTGGACTTCGTGGTGCGGAAATGATAACTCAAACTATCAAACCTAATGTTGCTATTGTAACTGATGTTTGCCATGACACTACAACTCCTATGATTGACAAAAAGATTGAAGGAGACTTAAAAATTGGTCGTGGACCAGTTATTGCTTATGCACCCGCAGTGCAAAATAAATTACGTGATTTAATAACCGATACAGCTGATAAAAATAAAATTCCTTTTCAGCGTCATGCTACATCAAGAGTAACAGGTACAGATACAGATGCTTTTGCTTATAGTAATGGTGGAGTTGCATCGGCTTTGATATCTTTACCTTTAAGATATATGCATACTACTGTTGAAATGGTTCATAAAGATGATGTGGAAAATGTAATTAAACTGATTTATGAAACATTATTAAAAATTGAGAACAACGAATCATTCTCTTATTTTAAGTAATCCATTACGTTTTATATAATAAAAAAACCATTCACAACTGAATGGTTTTTTTTATAACTTTACTCATATACATATATCATATGCAATCAAAAGCTACCTCAGTAAATGATTATTTAAACGAAATTCCTGAGGAAAGGAAGGTAGCCTTTGCAAAACTCCGTAATACTATTGTTGAAAATTTACCTAAAGGATTTCAAGAAGGCATGGGATATGGTATGATGGGATATTCAGTTCCACATTCTATTTATCCTAATGGATATCATTGCAATCCTAAAGATCCTCTTCCATTTGCTGGAATTGCATCACAAAAAAATTTCATTGCTTTTTATCATATGGGGATTTATGCCAATCCAGAACTCTTAAATTGGTTCACATCAGAATACCCAAAATACTCTAAGAAAAAACTAGACATGGGTAAAAGTTGTGTGCGATTTAAAAAACCAGAAGATATTCCTTTTGAACTGATAGGTGAATTAATGACAAAAATGAGTGTTCAAGAGTGGATTGAAACTTATGAATCTGCTTTCAAAAAAACTAAATAACACTTTATTAATCTAAACTAAATAACTATGAAAATTTTAAAAAAAATATTTCTCGTGCTGCTTTCCTTAATCGGAATTGTATTAATTGCAGGATTAATACTATCGAAAGATTACGCAGTAGAGAGAGAAGTAATCATCAATCAACCCAAAGACAGTGTTTTTAATTATGTGAAAATGATGAAAAACCAAGACAATTTTAGTGTTTGGAATATGAAAGATCCTAATTCTAAAAAAACATTTACTGGAACTGACGGTGAAGTAGGGTTCATTTACAATTGGAATGGAAACGATGATGTGGGTGAAGGAGAGCAAGAAATTAAAAAAATCACACCAGGTGAACGTATAGATATTGAGTTACGCTTTAAACGTCCAATGGTATCGACAGATTATGCTTACTTTACTACTGAGTCAATTTCTCCAACACAAACTAGAGTAAAATGGGGATTTACTGGTGAAATGCCTTATCCAATGAATGCAATAAAATCTGTTATGGGTAATATGATTGGGAAAGATTTACAAGCCGGATTAGATAACTTGAAAACGAATTTAGAAAAGAAATAATGTCTCATTAACAAATAAAAAGTCCCTTTAAAAAAAGGGACTTTTTATTTTATCAAATTTACTTTAAAGCTTGAATTGCGTCATTTGCTCTAGATTGTTCAGCATATTTTAACGCTGTATAACCTTTATCATCTTTAGTTTTTTTATCTGCTCCATTTTTTAATAGAATTTCAATAATATCTACTCTATTAAAACGAGCAGCAAACATTAGTGGAGTCATTCCGTTTGAAGTTTCATTTACATCAACTCCATACTCAACAAATTTTTTAACTGCCTCTAAATCTCCTTTAATAATTGCCGCACATAATGGAGAATTTACACTTGCAATAATTTCTTTTTTAGGAGAAATATTAACATTTGATGCAAAAGATTGTGTTGCAAAAGCTCCAAGAACTAAACCTAAAATAACAATTGATTTTTTCATGATGATTGATTTTTTTTGATTAATGATTTATATGAATAGACGTAGTATTGAAAGTTATGTTACATGAAATTTCCATTATAACATAATTTTAACATTAGCCACATCACAACTAACTCAACACAAAGAACAAAAAAACCACGCAAAGCGTGGTTAATTAAACTTTAAAATAAGTTTATATTATTTATTCAAAAATGCAATTACATTTTTTTCAATTCTTTCATGAATATTAGAAACATCTGCTTTTTCAAACTTTTCTCCTATGATGTTTTCGTAAAGCTCGATATATCTTTCTGAAACTGTTTCGATGTAATCCTCTGTCATTTCAGGAATTTGTTGTCCTTCTTTACCTTGAAAACCATTAGCAATTAACCATTGACGAACAAACTCTTTTGATAATTGTTTTTGAGCCTCTCCTCTATCCTGACGCTCTTGGTAACCATCTGCATAGAAATAACGTGAAGAATCTGGCGTATGTATTTCATCAATTAGAACGATTTTACCTTCTTTTGTTTTGCCAAATTCATATTTAGTATCTACTAAAATTAATCCTCGAGAAGCGGCAATTTCAGTTCCTCTTTGAAATAAATCTCTAGTATATTTTTCTAAAACCAAATAGTCTTCCTCTGAAACAATTCCTTGAGACAAAATAGCTTCTCTTGAAATATCTTCGTCATGTGTACCTACCGCAGCTTTTGTTGTAGGTGTAATTATAGGCTGAGGAAATTTATCATTTTCTTTCATTCCTTCAGGCATTTCTACACCGCAAAGTATTCTTTTCCCAGCTGCATATTCGCGTGCTGCATGACCAGATAAGTAACCGCGAATTACCATTTCTACTTTAAAAGGATCACATAAATGCCCCACGGCAACATTGGGATCAAGCGTTGCTACTAACCAATTTGGTACGATATCTTCGGTCAACTGCATGAATTTAGTTGCAATTTGATTCAAGATTTGACCTTTGTATGGGATTCCTTTAGGCATAATTACATCAAAAGCTGATAATCTATCAGTTGCAATCATTACTAAAAGTTCGTCATTGATATTGTAAACCTCACGTACTTTTCCGTGATAAACAGATTTTTGTCCAGGAAAGTTAAACTGGGTAGCAGTAATCGTATTCATTAAATTGTTGTGTTGTTGTTGTTAAAGTGTCACAAAAATATAGTTTTTATAAGCACCAACAAAAGAGAATGAAATATTATTTTTAATTGTTGTATTTTAAATACAATTATTAATACATTTGCATCATAAATAATTAACACTTTATAAAAAATGGATAATAACCAACTTTCGCTGATTAAAGCAACAGTCCCAATTTTAAAAGAACACGGAGTAACCCTAACCAAACATTTTTATCAAAGAATGTTTACCCATAACCCAGAATTAAAGAATGAGTTCAATATGGGCAACCAAGCCAATGGCAGACAGCAAACGGCTCTTGCCACGGCAGTACTCGCTTATGCTGAACATATAGAAAACCCAAGTGTCTTGATAGGCGCCTTACAATCAATTGGACAAAAACATGTTAGTTTAAATATTACTGCTGCCCAATATGATATCGTAGGCAGTCACTTAATTGCCGCAATAAAAGAAGTACTACAAGATGTTGCAACAGAGGAACTATTAGAAGCTTGGACAATTGCTTACAATCAACTTGCTAAAATCATGATTGATCTAGAAGCTGGATACTACAAAGAAAACCGCGAGAAAAAAGGAGGTTGGAATGGATGGAGAACCTTTATTATAAATCGTATCGTTGAAGAAAGCACAGAAATAAAATCTTTTTATTTAACTCCAAAAGACAACCAACCAATCGCTTCTTATCATCCTGGACAATACTTATCAGTCAAAACCTTTGTAGAGGCATTAGGTCATGAACAACCTAGACAATACAGCTTATCATCTGCTTTCAACGAAAAATATTATCGCATCAGTGTTAAAAAAGAAAATCCAGAAAATCTACCTGCAGGATATGTTTCCAATAACTTACATAACAAAAAAGTTGGAGATCAAATAGAAGTATCGGCTCCTGCAGGCTTGTTCCATATAGGAGAAAAACCACAACAACCTTTGGTTTTAATCAGTGGTGGCGTAGGCATTACACCAATGATGAGCATACTTGAAGCTCAAGCTGAAAAAGAAAATAAAATTGTTTGGTTACACAGTTGCAGAAATGAAAACGTGCAAGCTTTCAAAAATGAAGTAAATCATTATCACGAAAATTTTAAAAATGTAACCGCTTACACTTTTTTTAACGAATTAGCGTCTGAAACAAAATATAAAAAAATTGGTTTCATGAATCTAGATGAAATTAAAAAGGATATTATTCTACCTGATGCAAAGTATTATGTATGCGGACCCCAAGCTTTTATTAAAGCCCAATTCGAATCATTAAAAAAATTAGGAGTACAACAAGATTCCATTTTTTATGAAGAATTTGGACCACAATTACTAAATCTTAACTAAATTTGTTGTATTTAAAATACAATATCAACAAATTACTTAAGAATGAAACTGAACCATTTTACTGATTTTGGAATGCGTGTATTGATTTATTTAGAGCATTTAGATGAAAATGAATCTACTTCTTTAGATGAATTAGCAGAAAAATTTAAAATTTCAAGAAATCATTTGATTAAAGTGGTTCAGTTTTTATCCAATAACAATTTAATAAACACGAAACGAGGTAAAAACGGCGGCATTACAATCGCCCATAAAGCCAAAACAATTCCAATTGGCGATCTAATTCATTTATTAGAACAAGACGAAAGTCCAATTATAGATTGTCAGGCAAAAGCTTGTATTTTCCCTTCACAGAAATGCCAATTGAAACAGCTATTCAATTTGGGATACCAAGCATTTCTTAAGGTATTGAATAATTATTATTTAAAAGATTTACGATTTGAAAACTTGAACCAGATTATCAATCAATAACATAACTAAAACTTTACTATCACAGCGACTATCACATTCGCTTTAACCTATATAAATTCAATACACTTTTCCTTTTATATTTGGATACGATCATGGTGTATTGCAACAAGTATTAGTTTAAGCTATCAATACATCATTTTCCCTTTAAATAAATATTTCAAAAACATAGTAACTAGAATATCTTTATAAAATAAAAGTCGGTTTTACAACCGACTTTTATCAATTAAAATTGTCAACTAAAAAATAAACTACATATTTATAGACCAAACAGAATAACTATTAGGTGGACATTGAATTTTAACCCATTTATCGCCCTGTGTTGTTGGATACCATGACGAATGTCCCGTAAAATCTTTTATTTGAGCATTTGCCCAATTGGTTTGAATCCATCTTTCCTGCCAAGAAGAAGAGTTATTCAAATAAACAACTAAACCAACATTTCCATTATAACCATTTCTTCTAGCAATGTATTCGTCGTTATCGCTGTATAATATAGAAGTAGTACCAGTGGCTTTATTGTTATGAATCCATATTAAATTATTTAAACGCTCTTTATTTAACCATTCTTCGTAATCTCTGTAAAAAATTGTTGGATAACCTTCATGGGTTAAAATATAAGCATACGCCAAATTTTTCTTCCAGATTTCATCCGTATCATGATTAGTCACAAAAGTTACCGCTTTGTATGGATTACGTTTCCACATCATATCATCATTCAATAACGCTAAATTATTTCCGTCAAAAGCATCATTCATTTTATAATAGCATGCAAAATCAAAAACAGAAGAATTCGCATTGTTTGCCCACCATTCTAATGTATTTACATTGGAATCCCAATATTCTCCTACAGAAAAACCTCCTACGTTAGCGTTCCAATTGTTTACTACCCAAGGTCCAAAACCTTTTACATAATCAAAACGCCATCCATCAAACTTCATCGTATTTTTATAGTATTTCCCAACAGCATCAGCTCTTCCCCATAACCAATCTTGAACATGAGGATTTGCATGACACAAATCTGGAAAACCACCAAAAGAACCTTCGTCATTATTTCCATAAGAATTTTTATAGAAATCATTGTAATTTCTAGTGAATTTTCCTGAAGCAACTCCCGAGAAATTTGTCCAAGTATTTGTTCCAGTATATGGATTTGCTTCAGATTGTCCTCCACTGTTGTGATTGATTACAATATCGGCATATACTTGCATGTTTTCAGTGTGTGCTTGAGTAATTAAACTCACAAGTTCAGTTTTAGAACCAAAACGAGTTTCTACGGTCCCATTTTGATTGTAATCTCCAAAGTCGTAATAATCAGTTGGATCATATCCCATAGAATAGGCACCATTTTGTGCTTTTGAAGCTGGTGGTAACCAAATTGATCCAATCCCAGCATTACCCCATGCGGTTACTTTTGATTTTACAGTATTCCACCATGTTCCCCCAGCCGGTACATCCCAATAAAAGGCCTGCATCATAACACCTCCTCCAGGATTTGCAACATATTTACTATTTACATTTGTACTTACTCCAGTACTAAATGGCTTACCATCATGATTGGTTACATTGATAATTTTGGTTTGTTTTGCCAATTCGAGTGATTGGTCTTTACTAGTTTCATCTTTATCACAAGCAATTGATAATAAAAGTAGTGAAAAGCAAACTAATTTTGTGGTTGATTGTTTCATAAAATTTAGTTTTTGTTTTTTGTTTCGACTAAATTTATGATTTTTTACATAAGAACAACATTTTGAACAAGTTACAAGTGTAACGAAAACGTTTTCGTGTTGAAAAGTTTTATTTTTTAACAAAAAAAAGCAGATTTTATATTTTAAAATCTGCTTAAATCTAAAATTTTCTTCTGTCTATTTTAAGATGTACAACTTTTTCAGAATTGAACATCGAATACTCTTCATATCCTTTTTCTTTTAAAAATTGATTTAGAGAAAATAAATCATCAAAAACCGCTATTGCATCACTTCTTTTTTCAAGAAAAAAATAATCGTCATCACTACTTCCTTGATTTCCTTTCATACCATAAATTTCATTAGCTGTAATAATCCATTCCCCATTAAGAGTTATATTAGATATAATTGGTTTCCCAAAAATTTCTTTTCGTATTTCGTATTTTTTATTACCAACACCAACCAAATAATATCCTTCTGTCAATTTGTAAGGATATAAATCGTATGTAGGTAAAACTATTCTTAGTATGAGTAAAAAAATTAAAAATGATATAATTACTATAGCAAATTTTAAAAGTTTATTAGTCATGATTTTCTATACTCTTATATGCATCAATAATCTTCTTCACTAATCGGTGGCGAACGATATCTTTGTCATCTAAATAAATTATTCCAATTCCGTCAACATCTTTTAGAACAAGCAAACCTTCTTTTAAACCAGAAATAGTTCTTCTAGGTAAATCTACCTGACCAGGGTCACCAGTTATGATAAACTTGGCATTTTTTCCCATACGCGTTAAAAACATTTTCATTTGCGAATGGGTTGTATTTTGTGCCTCGTCAAGAATTACAAAAGCATTATCTAAAGTTCTACCTCTCATGAAAGCCAATGGTGCTATTTGAATGATCCCTTTTAATAGGTAATCCTCTAATGTTTGAGGTGGAATCATATCTCGTAGTGCATCGTAGAGAGGTTGCATATAAGGATCAAGCTTCTCTTTCATATCACCTGGCAGGAAACCTAGATTTTCGCCAGCTTCAACTGCAGGACGTGTTAATATGATTCTTTTTACTTGTTTTTCTTTTAAAGCCTTTACAGCAAGCGCAACTCCAGTGTATGTTTTTCCTGTTCCAGCTGGACCAACGGCAAAAACCATATCGTTTTTTCTAACAAAATCTACAAGTTTTTGCTGATTTGGCGTCATAGCTTTTATTAGCTTTCCTCCTAATCCATGAACAAGAATTTCGTCTTTAGAATCCATCACTCCTGTTTGCTGAGCATCACCTTCAATAACTCTCATGATAACATTATCATCAATATTATTAAATCGAGTAAAGTGTGTCATTAATCGCCTAAATCTTACTTCGAATTCATCTAATACCTCTTCCTCACCAAAAGCTTTTAAAGTAGTACCTCTCGCAACGATTTTAAGTTTTGGATAATATTTTTTTATAGTTTCTAAATGACTATCATGTGCTCCCCAAAAATCTTTAGGAGCAATATTCTCTAGTTCAATAATTCTTTCGTTCAAATGCAATAAAATTTAGTTTGAAATAAATTCGTTTTGTTTCTCTCAAATCTAGTAAATTTACCAAAACTTTTCAGGAATAGTTATAAACAAAATAATGTCAATAATTACACTTACTACCGATTTTGGATTAAAAGACCACTTTGTGGGTGCCTTAAAAGGCAAAATCTTATCGGAAAATCCTAGTGCTCAAATTGTTGATATTTCACACAATATAGATTTATTTAATGTAACTGAGGCAAGTTATATTATCAATGCCGCGTATTCAAGTTTTCCAAAAGGAACAGTTCATTTAATTGGAGTTGATAGTGAAAGAACCATTGACACTTCCCATATTGCAATGCAATGGAATGATCATTATTTCATTTGTGCTGATAATGGTATTTTAAGCATCCTCACTCAAAAAATTAAACCTCAAAAAATAGCTGAAATAAACATTCATGATCGATTACCTGAATCATCAACTGATATTGATGTTTTTGTAACTGTTGCCAATCATTTAGCTAAAGGAGGTGTATTAAGTGTTGTGGGTAAAGAAATTTCAACTCTAAAAACAATTAGTACAATAAAAGCCATTGTTGCTTCAGACTTTAATTCTATTAAAGGATATATTGTATACATAGATCATTTTGGAAATTGTGTCACCAACATTTCTAAAAAACAATTTGAAGAAGTAGGTAAAAACAGACCATTTGAAATTTTTTACGAAAAAAACAGAGTCAAATTGGATAAAAAAACAATCAAAAAAATACACAAATCCTACTCAGATTTCATTGTAAATGACACATTCAAATTAAAAAATTATGAAGGTGAAAAATTGGCCTTATTTAACGAGAGTGGTTTCTTAGAAATTTGCATTTATAAAAGCAACCCAAATACAGTGGGATCAGCAAAATCTTTGTTAGGTCTAAATTATTATGATGAAATAACAATTCA
Organism: Flavobacterium terrae; assembly: GCF_900142035.1. GTDB lineage: Bacteria > Bacteroidota > Bacteroidia > Flavobacteriales > Flavobacteriaceae > Flavobacterium > Flavobacterium terrae. The sequence continues at coordinate 11,074 of NZ_FQZI01000002.1, forward strand.
ATTTTCTTAATCATGTTTGTAAGAATAGTAAAACTTAGTTTTCACGAAGAAAACATCCCAGCATTTTTAGAAAACTTTGAAGAAATCAAAGAGAAAATCAGAAATTCTCCGGGAAACCAATTATTAGAATTATACCAAGATAAAAACAATCCTTGTATATTTTTCACATATAGTTACTGGGAAACAGAACAAGATCTAGAAAATTACAGAAATTCAGCCTTATTTGATGAAGTTTGGACCTTCACAAAAAAACTGTTTAATGACAAACCAGAAGCTTGGAGTGTAGACAAATTAGTTTCTTTAGCATAATGTTTCATGTTTGGTGTTATTCGATTACTTTTGTTCGATTTTAAATTTAACTTTAATAAAATAAATGAAAGCCATTTTATTTAAAGAATTCCGTTCCTTTTTTGGTTCACCAATTGGATATTTGGTAATAGCCATTTTTTTAATTTTAAATGGTTTATTCCTTTGGGTTTTTGAAGGGGATTATAATATCCTAAATACAGGCTTTGCCGATATGACTCCTTTTTTTACAATTGCACCTTGGATTTTACTTTTTTTAATTCCAGCAGTGACTATGCGTAGTTTTTCGGATGAAAAAAAACAAGGAACAATGGAATTATTCTTAACAAAACCTATGTCTTTATGGGAAATTGTAAATGGAAAGTTTTTTGGAGCTTTTTTATTACTTATCATAGCGATTATACCCACACTTGTATATGTAAAAGTTATTTATGATTTAGGCTTACCAGAGGGAAATCTTGATTTTGGAAGCACTTTAGGTTCTTATTTTGGATTGTTATTTCTAATGGGAGCATATACCTCAATTGGTATTTATACTTCATCATTGTCAGATAATCAAATTGTGTCGTTTCTAATTTCTGTTCTTTTATGTTTTGTTATCTATTTTGGTTTTCAAGGTATTTCAAACTATAAAGCGCTAGGAGATTTTAGCTCTTTAATTGATTCATTTGGAATGGATTTTCATTACAAAAGCATGAGTCGAGGTGTTATTGACACAAGAGATGTAATTTACTTTGTTAGCATCATCTTTTTGTTTCTTTCGTTAACTGTTCATAAACTAAAATCGTACAAATTATAATGAAAAATATAAAGACTTTAGTTGTAACACTTCTCGTTTTAATTGTAGTAAACGTAATCAGTAATTTCTTTTTTCATCGTTTCGATTTAACTGCTGATAAAAGATATACCCTATCAGAAACTTCATTAAACATTCTTAAAAATGCTAAAGAGCCAATTTATGTTGATGTTTTCTTAGAAGGTAATTTTCCAGCAGAATTTAAAAGATTGCAAACTGAAACGAAACAAATCTTAGAAGAATTTAAAGCTTACAATCCTAATATTATTTATCAATTTGTTAATCCGTTAGAAAATCCTGAAGAAGCTGATGCAATCATGGAATCTTTCTTAGAAAGAGGATTAACACCTATAAAAGTTACTGTTGATGACAAAGGAAAACAATCACAAGAAGTTGTTTTTCCATGGGCCATAGCAAGCTACAAAGATAAGAGCACAAAATTACCATTACTTAAAAATCGTCTAGGTGCTTCTACTCAAGAAAAAGTAATTAGTTCTGTGCAGCATTTAGAATATGCATTTGCAGATGCTTTTTATAAAGTAACTACTCCTAAACAAAAGAAAATTGCTGTTATTAAAGGTAACGGCGAGATGGCTGATGCCTATCAAGCTGATTTTTTAAGAACTCTAGGAGAAAGCTATTTTTTAGGGGCATTTACTCTAGATTCTGTTGCTAAAAACCCTGTAAAAACTCTAAAGCAGTTACAAAACTTCGATTTAGCTTTAATAGCAAAACCAAAAGAAGCTTTTTCTGATCAGGAAAAACAAGTTTTAGATCAGTTTTTAATCAACGGAGGAAAAACAATTTGGTTAGTAGAATCAGTAAATATTGATATGGAAAATCTTCGTCAAAATGGTTCTGCATTTGCTTTCCCATTTGATTTAGGTTTAAATGATATGTTTTTTAAATACGGATTTAGAATTAATCCTTATTTGGTAAAAGATTTACAAGCAACACCTATTGCTCTAGCAACGGGTCAAAGAGGTAATGAGACACAATATGAAAACTATCCTTGGTTTTTTTCTCCATACATTTTCCCTGAAAGTCATCATCCAATTGTCAATAACATTGACGGTATTAAACTAGAGTTTACCAATCCGATTGATGTATTAAAAAACGACATTAAAAAAACCATTTTATTACAATCGTCAATTTATTCAAAGAAAATTGGAACACCAGTTGAAATAGATTTAAAAACTGTAAACGAAAAACCAAATCCTCAGGATTACACTCCTGGAAATTTACCCGTTGGGTTACTTTTAGAAGGATATTTTTCATCGGTTTATGAAAACAGAGTATTACCTTTTAAAGATCCTGATTTTAAAGCCAAAGGAAAATCGTCAAAAATGATTGTGGTGACTGATGGAGACATTATCAAAAATCAATTGGACGAAAGCGGACAACCTATGGAGTTGGGTTATGACAAATGGACAAATCAAATGTATTCTAACAAGGAGTTTTTGATGAATTGTGTTAATTATTTACTGGATGACAACGGACTTATTAACATTAGAAGCAAGGAAGTAGATTTACCTTTACTAGACAAAGAGAAAGTGTATGAAGACTACACCTATACTCAATTACTTACTGTTGGCTTACCTTTAGTACTATTAGCGTTGTTTGGAATTGCAATAACTTACTTTAGAAAAAGACAATTTGCGCGTTAATTATGTTGAAAAACCACCATTCTTGTTGATAAAATTGTTTTTAATACTGGATGGTTTAAAATATATTTGTGAAACGTAAAGTGTCTGAGAGTTTATTAGACCATTATTTAAAAAGATGCAAATGAAATTTATAGTATCAAGTTCTTATTTACTAAAACAATTACAGGTTTTAGGAAGTGTTATTAATAGTAGCAATACCTTACCTATTTTAGATAACTTTTTGTTTGAATTAAAACAAAATCAATTAATCGTTTCTTCGTCTGACTTAGAAACAACAATGTCAGCTACACTTTCTATCGATTCAAATAGTGAAGGAAGTGTTGCGGTTCCTGCAAAGTTATTATTAGAAATTTTAAAAACTTTCCCTGAACAACCTTTAACATTTACTGTTGAAGAAAATAACACAATCGAAATCAGCTCTCAATCAGGAAAATATGCTTTAGCTTATGCTCCAGGTGAGGAGTTCCCTAAATCTGTTAATTTAGAAGAACCATCAAAGACTATTGTTCCTGCCGAAGTATTATCAACTGCCGTTAGCAAAACAATCTTTGCTGCTGGTAATGACGATTTACGTCCAGTAATGAGTGGTGTTTTCTTCCAATTTTCGACAGATGGATTAATTTTTGTCGCTACAGATGCACATAAATTAGTGAAATATGCTCGTACAGATGTAAAAGCATCTCAAGTAGCAGAATTCATTATGCCAAGAAAACCTTTAAATATTTTAAAAGGTATTTTAGCAACGTCTGACGCTGAAGTTACTATCGAATACAATGATGCTAATGCAACATTCTCTTTTGATAATTATGTATTAACTTGTCGTTTAATCGACGGTAAATACCCTAATTACGAAGCAGTAATACCTAAAGAAAATCCTAATAAATTATTAATTGATAGAACGTTATTTTTAAACTCAGTTCGTCGTGTGGCTATTTTCTCAAATAAAACCACTCATCAAATCCGTTTAAAAATTGCTGGTACAGAATTAAATATTTCTGCTGAAGATATCGACTATTCAAATAAAGCTGAAGAGCGTTTAACTTGTGATTACCAAGGTGATGATATGCAAATTGGTTTCAACTCGCGCTTTTTAACTGAAATGCTTACAAACCTTCAATCTGATATGATCATGTTAGAAATGTCTATGCCAAACAGAGCTGGTATTTTAACTCCCGCAGATGGTCTTGATGAAGGTGAAACAGTTACAATGCTTGTTATGCCAGTTATGCTTAACAACTAAAAATCTTAAACCAAACCAAACCTATATTTTGAAAACACCATCTCCAACGAGATGGTTTTTCGTTTTTATAATAGACTCAGTAATTCATTTAACTTTTCTTGATTTATAGGCTTTGAAATATAATTTTTTACCGTCGTAAATTCTTTAGATTTTTCTACATCGGCAACATCGATAGAAGATGACATTACAAAAACTTTCAACTTTTCTTTATTAGGTAGCTCTTCTAATTTTTGCAAAAATTGCCAACCGTCAACCACAGGCATATTAATATCCAATAAAATAATATCTGGAAATTCAGAGTTTTTTTCTAAGATATCCAAGACATCTTCCCCGTTTTTAAAATCTTTAACTTGTACAAAATTTTCGTTTTTTTCTAAAAGTTTTTTAAGAACAAAAACAAAAATATTATCATCATCAATTATATATGTAAGTTCTGCTTTTTTCATACAAAATATAAGGTAAAAGTAGTTCCTTTCCCAACTTCACTTTCAATTTCAACCCTTCCTCCCATTGACTCAATATGATTTTTTACCATAAATAAACCTAAACCAACAGCATCTGAATTTCCATGAAAAGTTTTATACATTCCGAAAACTTTCTCTCTATTTTTTTCTAAATCTATACCCAAACCATTATCACTTATTTTTAAAACAACTTCTTCATTTTGTAAACTAGCAGTTATATTAATTATAGGTGATTTATCTTTTGATTTGTATTTGATTGCATTAGTTAATAAGTTAAATATAATACTTTCCAAATAAGATTGAGTAACCTTAACTTCTATATCTTCTGAAACATTAATATTTATTATTGCTTTGTTACTCTTTATAATAGCATTAATACCTAAAATTGTATGTTCAATTTCTTTTTTAAGATTTAGGGTCACAAAATCATTTTTACCTCCACTTTGTATCGCAACAGTTTCATTTAAAAAGAAAATAGTATCTGAAAGCTTATTTGTACTTTGCTTAAGCATAGTAAAATATTCTTTCTGTTCGTCTAGATCATTTGTTTGTTCAAATAAATCAAGAATCATTGCCAAGTTACTCGTGTGTGAACGTATATCGTGTGAAACAATATGCGTAAAGTTAATCAGTTTTTGATTTTGCTTTTCGGTTATTTCATACAATCTGTTTTTTTCTTTATCCGATTCTTTTCTTGCCGATATATCTCTTGTAACTACAATGTACTTTGAATATCTTCCATTTTCATCATATATAACATTAGCAGAATCTTCTCTCCAATGATAATTACCATAAACATCTCTGAAACGCATTTCATATTTAAACTCCCTCATTTGTTTAGATAAACATTCTTTAATATAAGGCTTCACCTTAACTAAATCCTCAGGATGAAACTTATCATAAATATCATCAGGAGTGAAATTTAAATATTCTTCTTTAGAATAATTTAGTAATCTCATGTATGACGGTGAAACATAAGATAGCTTTCCGCTTTCTATAACCGCAACTCCATCTGAGGTGTTTTCTGTGATCAAACGTAATTGTTGCTCGCTTTCTATAAGTTTTGTTTCTGTTTGCTTTCTTTCAGAAATGTCTCTAGATACTAAAATATATTTAGAGTATGTGCCATCTGGATTGTATATTACATTTGCAGAATCTTCTCTCCATTGATATTCACCAGAAGCACCTTTAAATCTATATTCGTAACTAAACTTTCCGTTTTGAACACTTAAGTTTTTATAAATAACCTCAGTTATTTTAACAGCATCTTCTGGGTGAATAAAATCAAACACTTCACCTAAAGTTAGTTTTTTAATATATGTTTCTGTATAACCTGAAAGCTTAGCAAATACAGGTGATACATAACTAATTTTATTATTTTCTATAACTAAAATTCCATCCGAAGTATTCTCAGAAATAAACTTTAATTGTTCTTGATTTTCATTTAATTGAGTTTCTGCTATAATTCTTTTATCTTCTTCAATAGCAAGACTTAAATAATCTGCTAAGGCTCTAGCAAATGATATATCGTTTTCACTCCATACTCTAGGATCATCTCTATGCTCACAACATAAAACACCGTAAAATTTTCCGTTTGCTCTTATAGGAATGTCTAACATATCTGTAATTCCTAAAGGCTTTAGATAATTATCTATTAATTCAGAAGTAGCCTCATTGTCATAAACATCATCCGCAACTAGAGCAACCTGATTATTTACAGCTGCAATATATTTTGGAATTTCTCTAATTTTAAAAAAGTGGTCTTTAAGATGTTTATTTTGGTTTTTGTCATAAAGATCATTACACACTAATTCATCTTCACTAATTTCCCAAAAACTTGCTCTATCTATAGTAAGTCCTTTAGTAGCTAAAACAGTTACTTCCTTTATTTTATCTTGTAAACTTTTAGTACTTACACTTGAATATATATTAATCAATAAATTATTTTGTCTCTCGGTATTTTTTTGTTTTTTTTCGCTTTCTAGTTTCTCTAATTTTTCTTGTGTGATATCTCGAGCAATAGTAACCACTTTTACAGGTTCATTTTTTTCATTGTATTGGATATTCATAATATCCTCTCGCCATATGTACTCCCCATCTCCTCTACGACATCTAAAAACGTATTTTACAGAAGGTAAAAGTTGAGCTGCAGCACCATAAATAATTTTTTTCACTGGTTCGAGATCATCTGGATGAACCATACCAAACATGTCTACTTTATGATTACTTTGTTTTTGTTGCTCTGACATTCCCATCATTTTAAGATAAGCCCCAGATGTAAAAACTAATTGCTCATTTTCAATTATGTAAATACCATCAGAAATGTTCTCCGAAATAAAATTGAATCTATCTTGATTTTCGATTAAGGTATTCTGAAACCTTTTTATTCTACTTACTTTTTTGTTAAAATCTTTAAAACGAAGAGAAGATTCTACAATTCCAACTAGAAATTTAATATTCCTTTTTTCATCAAACAGCTCATGAATTAAAACTGGAGAAGTAACAGAAACACCTTGATCATTAACAAATTCAATATCAGTTTTCTGATTGGTAATTTGAGTAATATTAAATAGTATGTGCTTTTTCCAAAAGTGCAGATCATTTTCTTTGTCCTTAAAACCTAATTTCTTGCATAAATACTCTGAAATCCAAAGAAAATCTTGGCTAAAAAAGTCAAAAACAAAAAAATGCTTTTTATTTAAAACTACAATTTGATTGAATAAATCTAAATCTTGTTTTATGTATGAAAAAAAATAATCCTTTATATAATTATCCTGAAGCATTCCCTAATCTTATTAGCACTGAAAATTTAAGACAAAATTGTCTAATATTTATATAAAATCTTACTTTTTTCGATGAACGACCTTAAAAATTGGTAAATAATAGACTTTAAACGATACCTTTGCAAAAAATAATATCAAATGGCAAATTTCGAGCAGTTCAATCTTCCTAAATCTTTACAAAAAGCTATAGATGATTTAAACTTCACAACACCTACTCCTATTCAAGAAAAATCATTTTCAGTAATTATGTCGGGGCGTGACATGATGGGAATTGCACAAACTGGAACAGGTAAAACATTTGCTTACTTATTACCATTATTAAAACAGTACAAATTTGTAAACACCTATAATCCTCGTTTAATGATTTTAGTTCCTACTCGTGAACTTGTTGTACAAGTTGTTGAGGAAGTGGAGAAGCTGACAAAATACATGTCGGTTAGAACATTAGGGATTTATGGTGGTGTAAATATTAATACTCAAAAAAATCAAGTATATCAAGGAATCGATATTCTTGTAGGAACTCCAGGTCGTATCATGGATTTAGCTCTTGACGGTGTATTAGGCTTACAAGAAGTGACAAAACTGGTTATAGATGAGTTTGATGAGATGCTTAATTTAGGATTTAGACCTCAATTGACTTCTATTTTGGCGATGCTAAAAACTAAAAGACAAAACATCTTATTTTCAGCTACTATGACTGATGAAGTGGATGAAATTTTAAATGACTATTTTGATTTTCCTGAAGAAATTACTCTAGCTGCCTCAGGAACACCGCTTGAAAAAATTGAACAGTTATCTTATCATATTCCCAACTTTAACACAAAAGTTAATCTATTAAAACATTTACTAAATACTGATGAATCTTTAGAAAGGCTTTTAGTGTTTGTAAACAACAAAAAAATTGCTGATATGCTTTTTGACAAAATTGATGCTGATTTTCCGGGTCAATTTGGAGTAATACACTCTAATAAATCACAAAACTATCGTTTATTAACCATGCAAGATTTCCAGAATGGTGTTTTACGTGGATTAATTACTACCGATGTAATGGCCCGTGGTTTAGACATTTCAAATATCACGCATGTTATCAACTTTGAAATGGCCGAAATTCCTGAACAATACATTCACAGAATTGGACGTACTGGTCGTGCTGACGCTTCGGGTATTGCAATAAGTTTTATTGCTCCAAGAGAAGAAGATATTAAAATTGAAGCAGAAATGCTTATGGAAATGGAAATTAAGATTTTAGAAACTCCTTCTGAAGTTGAAATTTCAACACAATTAATTGGTCCTGAAAAAGAAAAACAAAAAATTAAGTTCCTTACAAAGAAACCTAAACTTAGTGAGAATAGTGGTTTTCATGAAAAATCTGAGAAAAACAAAAAAGTAAATCTTGGTGGGCCATCAAAAACGAAGAAAAAGACAGGAACTTCTGTAAACAGAAATATTTTAAAGAACAGAGCTGCTAAAAAGAAGAAAAAATAATTTAAAATGTACCAACAGTTAGCTAAAATAGCTCGAAAGTTTGTCAAAGAATCAACTTTTTTAAGAATTGGTTTCAATATGTCACCCATGTATAGAAGAAGTACTGCAAAGGTGATTTACATTTCTGATGACATTAAAACTGTAAAAATTAAAATACCACTGAGCTATAAAAATAGAAATTATGTAGGCTCAATTTTTGGAGGAAGCTTATTTGCATCTGTAGATCCTATTCCAATGATACAATTAATGTATATTCTAAAAGAAGAGTTCATCGTTTGGGACAAATCAGCAGAAATAAGATTTAAAAGACCTGCGCGTGAAGATATGTATGCTACTTTTGAATTTAGTGATGAAGAAATAGATGAAATCACTTCAAAAGTAAAAGAACGCAAAGAATTTGAGCATCCCAAAGTAACTCAAATAACTAATAAAACTGGTGATGTGGTTTTTTGCGAGGTAACTAAAACGATCTATATAGCCGAAAAAGATTTCTATAAAGAGAAAAAAGGGAAACGAGTATAGTTTAATTTTTAAACCAAAAATGTATCTTTGAAAAACTTTTGATAAATGCACTTCAAAAATCCCGAAATTCTGTATTTCCTTTTCCTATTGGTCATACCAATTTTAGTGCATTTATTTCAATTAAGACGTTTTAAAAAAGAATACTTCACAAACGTAAAACTACTTAAAGAACTTTCAGTTCAAACTCGTAAAAGTTCTAAAATTAAAAAATACCTACTACTTGCTTGTCGCCTATTATTACTTGCAACTCTTATTCTAGCTTTTGCACAACCTTATTTTAAAGCAAACGATAGTGAAGGAAAAAACAATCAGTTATTTGTAATAATTGACAATTCCTTTAGTATGCAGGCTAAAGGACAAAAAGGTGAACTTCTAAAAAGAGCTGTTCAGGATTTATTAGAAGTAACTCCAGAAGAAATGAATATTTCGGTGATCACAAATTCAGAAGAATTTTGGGATTCAAATATTAAATCTATCGAAAAAGATTTGCAAAGACTTAATTATTCTGCAATTCCATTTTCATTGGATAATGCTTTAACTAAAATAAAATCACACAATAGTAACCAAGGAAAAGATATTGTTGTGGTTACAGATGCTATTGGATTAAAAACAACTTCTATCGAAAAATTGCCAGAGAATACCAAAACATACTTTATTATTCCTGAGGCAGAAAACTTTGAAAACATAGCTATCGACAGTGTATATTTAAGTCAAACTCTAGATAATTTTTACGAAATAGGAGTTCAAGTGAGTTCTAATTTTGAAGATGAAAAATCGATTCCGGTTTCTATCCATAACAAAGAAAACCTAATTGCTAAAACCATTTTAAAACTCGACAAAAAGAAACAAACATTAAACTTTACCATACCAAAAGATGATTTTAATGGTTATGTTTCTCTTCATGATAATAGTTTGGCCTTTGACAATATATTTTATTTTAATATCAAAAAACCCGAAATAATTAATGTTTTAGGGATTGGAAACACTGAGAAAAACAATTTTCTATCTAAAATATATACAACTCCTGATTTTAAATTCATTAATACAGAACTAAGTACCCTCGATTATAGTTTGCTACAAAAACAAGATGTTATCATTTTAAATGAATTAAAAAGCATCCCTGTTGCAATGCATACGAACTTAAAACAGTTTGTACAAAAAGGCGGAAATTTGATTGTTATACCTTCTGAAGAAAATGATGTTCAAAATATAAATTCATTCCTTTCAGTTTTTGGAGGAATTCAGTTTTTAAATCTTGAAAATTTCGAAAAGAAAATAACTAAAATAAACTTTTCAAATCCTTTGTTTTCAGATGTTTTCGAAAAGAAAATTACAAACTTTCAATACCCAACAGTTAAGCAAAGTTTTAAAATCAAATCAACTATATCACAAGCTATTTCTTATGAAGACCAAACTGCTTTTTTATCAACTCTATATAAAAATAGCGGAGCGGTTTATGTTTTTTCGTCTTCTTTAAATAAACAAAATAGTAATTTTCAAAATTCTCCTCTTATTGTCCCAGTATTTTATAAAATGGGTGTAAATAACAATAAAAATGGTGTTAAGTTTGAAATCATTGGTAATAGTAAATCTTTACTTGTAGATGCATCTGTAAACAAAGACGAGGTCATTTCGATTAAAAATAATGAAGAAGATTTTATTCCAATGCAACAAATCATGGAAGACAAAATAAAATTTTCTAACGGAGATAATCCTAAAAAAGCAGGAAACTATAATATTGTCCAAAAGAACAAAACCATTGGAAATCTTAGCTTTAATTTTGATCGAAAAGAAAGTAATTTAAGTAAACCTAGTGACGAAAGTTTAGACAACTTGAATGAAATTGATAGTTTAGATAAATTTTTTGAAACCATACAGATTGAGAGAACAGATAATCAGATATGGAAATGGTTTCTTATTTTTACGCTACTGTTCTTTACACTTGAAATTCTTATACAAAAATTCATAAAATGAACTTAATTTTTAAAAAAGCCCGACTTATTGAACCTGGAAATTCATTTCATAATCAAGTGATTGACATCAAAATAAAGAATGGAATCATTGAGAAAATTAGTCCAAACATTCAATCTGAAGAAAGCTTTAAAGAAATTGAGTTAGATAATTTACACGTTTCTGTTGGTTGGTTTGACACCAGTGTTTCATTAGGAGAACCAGGTTATGAAGAAAGAGAGACTATTGCAAATGGTCTTGAAGTAGCTGCTAAATCTGGCTTTACTGGTATTGCTTTACAACCCAATTCAAACCCAATCATAGACAATCAATCGCAAATTCATTTTGTCAAACAAAAAGCGAGTGGTTTTAGTACAGAACTTTATCCCATTGGTGCGCTAACAAAAAACAGTGATGGGAATGATTTAGCAGAGTTGTTTGATATGAAAAATGCTGGCGCCATAGCCTTTGGAGATTACAATAAAAGTTTAGACAATGCTAATCTTCTTAAAGTATCTTTACAATATGCTCAAGATTTTAATGGTTTAATAATCGCTTTTTCGCAAGATAGTAATATAAAGGGAAAAGGAATAGTTAATGAAGGAATCACATCTACTGAACTAGGTCTAAAAGGAATTCCTGCATTGGCCGAAGAACTAATCATAGCTCGTAATCTATTCATCCTAGAATACACTGGAGGTAAAATACACATACCAACTATTTCTACATCAAAATCTGTCGAACTTATTAAAGAAGCAAAGAAAAAGGGACTTAATGTTACTTGTAGTGTTGCTGTTCATAATTTGTTTTTTAATGACGAAGTTTTAAAAGGATTTGATGCGAATTTTAGAGTTACACCTCCTATTAGAACTGAAGAAGATCGCAAAGCTTTAATCAATGGAGTTCTTGACGGAACAATAGACTGCATCACATCAGACCATAATCCAATAGACATTGAGCACAAGAAACTCGAGTTTGATTTAGCAAAAAATGGTACAATAGGTTTAGAAACTGCTTATACTGCTTTACAAACTATTTTACCTACTGATATAATCATAGAAAAATTAACTTCTGGTAGAAAAATATTCGGTCTTAGTACTCTTTCTGTTAAAGAAGGTGAAAAAGCAAACATATCACTCTTTACTCCTGACGAAAATTTTGAATTTGACGAAAAAAATATCCTATCTAAGTCTAAAAACTCTGCTTTTATAGGAAGTACTCTAAAAGGAAAAGTATACGGAATTTACAATCAAGGAAAATTACAATTACAATAAATAATGGAAGAAAAAAAAGGCAAGACACAAGCCATAATTAGTTATATTTTATTAATAGGCCCTCTTATTGCAATATCAATGAACAGTGGAGAAGACAAAACAGAGTTTGCCTCTTTTCATATTAGACAAGGACTTGGTTTAACTATTACCTTTATAGTATTAGGTTTATTATTATCGAATTTTAATATTCCTATGGCAACAATGTCCATGTGGGGGGCTATATCTATACTTACGTTGTATGGTATGTTTACAGCAGTAAAAGGAGAAACTAAACAAATTCCAATTTTAGGAAATCTATTTCAGAAAATTTTTAAAACCCTATGAATTTAACATTACATCATTTAGTCAGAGAACCCAAAATTAAACTCGATAAAAATCCACTTCTTTTATTGCTTCATGGCTATGGAAGTAATGAAGAAGATTTGTTTTCATTTGCGTCAGAATTACCTGAGGAGTATTATGTTGTATCTGCACGAGCTCCTTACGACTTAATGTATAATGCCTATGCTTGGTATGCCATAAACTTTGATGCCGATGAAAAAAAGTTTTCAGATTTAGATCAGGCTAGAACATCACGTGATTTAATAGCTACTTTCATAGATGAATTAATTAATAACTATGCTATTGATTCTGAAAAAGTGACATTAATTGGTTTCAGTCAAGGTTGTATTTTAAGTTATGCTATTGCTTTATCTTACCCAGAAAAAGTACAACGTGTTGTTGCTATGAGTGGATATTTTAATGATGATATTGCAAAGGACAGTTTTAAAAATAATGACTTTACAAATTTGAAAATATTTGCTTCTCACGGAAATGTAGATCAAGTAGTTCCTGTAGAATGGGCACGTAAAGCAAAACCTATTTTGGACAGTTTACATATACAAAATGTATATAAAGAATATCCTGTAGGACATGGTGTGGCTCCACAAAATTTCTATGATTTTAGAAATTGGCTAGAAGAAACAAAATAAAAAAAGGACTTATAAAAGTCCTTTTTTTATTTAATTCTGTGGATACAAAAGTGTTTCAGCGACTTCAAAAGTAACTTTTCCATCTTTTTCAATAAAGTATTTAAAAATAACTTCTCCCCAACCAGTTGGACCTGTAAAATCAGCAATAATCCATCTGTGGTTTAAAAAACGAACTTTATTTATTGACATTCCCTCGTAAGATATCAAAGGATTACCTTTGGGGTTGTTATTAAATTCTAATAACTGCTCTTTAATTTGAGGCATTAATTTATTAACATCATAATCTTCTAAATAATCTATTGCTTTGTCATTGTGTGCTAATGAAAAATAATCACCTTCTTCTTTATCCGCAACGATTTTAGAAATACTGTCTTTCACTTTAGTTTTATAACTCTCAAAACGTTCATTTTCAAAATTGAACTTTTTAGAAGAATACATCAACTGAAAAATGTTTACCAAAACGGAAAATATAAATCCGTACAAAATTAATTTCTTCATTTTTAAATAGTAATTATCAAATTATCATAAGCCAAAAATACATTCTCTGGCAATTTTTGTTGCACTTCTTCATGAAATCCCAAAACATGACTTATATGGGTCAAATAGGCTTTTTTAGGCTGCACAATTTTAATAAAATCTAAAGCTTCCTGCAAATTAAAATGAGTAGGATGAGATTCTTCTCTTAAAGCATTCACAACCAATACTTCTAAACCTTTTAATTTTTCTATTTCACTTTGAGCAACTTCTTTAACATCTGTTAAATAAGCAAAATCACTAAATCTATATCCAAAAACCTGAAGATTTCCATGCATAACATCAATTGGAATAATTTCTTTATTTGCAATTGATATAGGATTATTATTAACAACTTCTATTGGAGAAACTCCTGGAGCTCCTGGATATTTATTTTCTGTTTCAAAAATATAATCAAATCGCTTTTCTAAATTTTTTAAAACTCTGTTATGAGCATAAATTGGAATTTCACCTTGTTTAAAGAAAAATGGACGAATATCATCTAAACCTGCCGTATGATCAGAATGCTCATGGGTAAATAAAATAGCATCAATGTGCTGACAGTTTGAAGTTAACATCTGTTGTCTAAAATCAGGGCCACAATCAATGACAAATGATAAATCATCCCATTCAATCCAAACCGAAACTCGCAATCTTTTATCTTTATGATCTGTACTTTTATTAACTAAATGCTGACTTCCTATTACTGGAATTCCCTGAGATGTACCTGTACCTAAAAAATAGACTTTCAATTGCTTAAATTTTTCTCAAAATTAAAGATTAATTTGATAAAAAGCCTCTCGTTTTATTAACTTTGCAAAGTATTATTCCAATAATGAAAAATTTAGAGAACGAAATTAGACTAAAAGGAGACAAGGTTATTGAAACTATTCCTTCAATAACTGACAAAGCATTACGAATAAATCTAAATGATAACATTTACGGAACCTTTGCAGAAATTGGTGCCGGACAGGAAACTGTGCGTCATTTTTTTAGAGCAGGAGGTTCATCTGGTACCATTGCAAAAGCAATGTCTGCTTATGATAAAGATTTTAGTGATGCGATTTATGGCATTGAAGATGATGGTCGTTATGTTACGGAAAGTCGTTTGAGAAAAATGTTAAACCACGAAGTTGAACTAATTGAAGAACGTTTAAAAAGAGAAAAACACCCTTCTAAAATGTTTTTTAGTTATGCTAACACAGTGGCAACCATAGATTTTGCAAAACAATACAAAGGTCATGGTTGGGTTGGGATTAAATACCAATTAGATGCAGAGGAAGCATACAATGAAATCATTATTCACATTCGCTTTAAAGAAACAGATGCTAAATTACAGCAAGAAACTTTAGGAAAACTTGGGGTGAATTTAATTTATGGCGCATTCTATAAATACAATGACCCTAAGCGATTGTTGAGATATTTATATGATCATCTTGATAAGGATCAATTAGAAATTGATACTATTAATTTTTCTGGACCTCGTTTTGCTGAAGTAGATAACCGTTTAATGAGTTTACAACTTGTTAAAAATGGAATGACGGATGCCGTTATGTTTGATCCTACTGGAAAAAACATTCTACCTGCTGCTGTATTATACAAAAAAAATATACTAGCTCTTCGCGGAAGTTTTAGACCCGTTACAAAGGTTAACATGGACATGTACGAGAAATCGTTACAAATGTTTCTAGAAGAAAATAAAGTAAAAAAGGAAAACACATTAGTTGTCTTTGAAATTACTCTATCAAACCTACGTTCTGATGGTGAAATTGATGAAAGAGACTTTATGGATAGAGCTGAATTACTTTGCTCGTTAGGTCAAACTGTAATGATTTCAAACTTCCAAGAATACTATAAAGTAGTAGAATATTTCTCTAATTACTCTAAAGAAAGAATGGGTCTTGCTCTAGGAGTTAACAATTTAGTTGATATTTTTGATGAAAAATACTATCGCCATTTAAGTGGTGGTATACTTGAAGCTTTTGGTAAGTTATTCTACAGAGACTTGAAAGTTTATTTGTATCCAATGGAAGATGAAGATGGAACAATTTTGAATTCTCAAAACTTAAAAGTTCATCCTCGTATGAAAGAATTATACAAATTCTTTGCTTACAATGGAAAAGTAATCGACATAACTGATTTTGATAAATCTCACCTTAAAATATTTTCAAGAGAAGTTTTAAAAATGATTAGCAAAAACAAACCTGGATGGGAAGAAATGTTGCCTGAAGGTATTGCAGAAATGATTAAGCGTGATCATTTATTTGGTTATCAAGAAACCAGTTCTTTAGAAAAAGAAACTGTTTAAACAAATAAAAAAGCCATTCCTTGAGAATGGCTTTTTTATTTATTTAAAAATTTGTTTAGAATGCTCTTTGGTTTTCACCTTTTCAATAACATCTTCAATGATTCCATTTTCGTCTATCACAAAAGTTGTTCTATGAATACCATCAAATTCTCTTCCCATAAATTTCTTTGGCCCCCAAACACCATAAGCTTCAATCACTTTTTTATCAACATCTGCTAATAATGGGAATGGCAATTGATTTTTTTGTATAAAATTTGATTGTTTTTTTGCAGTATCTGCACTCACACCTAATAACTTATATCCTTTTGCTGTAAAATCTGAATAGTTATCACGTAAGTTACATACTTCTATAGTACAACTAGGTGTACTAGCGGCTGGATAAAAAAAGAGAACTAATTTACTGTCTTTATAATCACTTAATGAATGTGATTTACCTTCTTGGTCTAAAGCAGAAAAATTAGGTGCTTTATCCCCTACTTTTAATGTTGTCATTTTTTGAAATTAAATTTTAGGAGTTTTTGTATTTAGTTTTTAGATTTACCAAAATTAAACTAAAATGACCAAAAAAGAGAAAATTCAGTTTGTAATTGACACTTTGAATCAATTGTATCCTGAAATCCCTATTCCTCTAGATCATAAAGATCCCTATACATTGCTAATTGCCGTATTGCTATCTGCACAATGTACAGATGTAAGGGTTAACCAAATAACTCCTCTTTTGTTTGCTAAGGCAGACAATCCATATGATATGGTTAAATTGTCAGTGGAAGAAATCAAAGAAATAATCAAACCTTGTGGCTTATCTCCAATGAAATCGAAAGGAATATATGGATTATCACAAATTTTGATTGAAAAACACAATGGCGAAGTTCCTCAAAGCTTTGAAGCCTTAGAAGAATTACCGGCAGTAGGTCATAAAACTGCAAGTGTTGTAATGAGTCAAGCCTTTGGTGTACCTGCTTTTCCTGTAGACACACACATTCACAGATTAATGTATCGCTGGAATTTATCTGATGGAAAAAGTGTTCAAAAAACAGAAGCTGATGCCAAAAAAATATTCCCAAGAGAATTATGGAATGATTTACACCTTCAGATAATTTGGTATGGTCGAGAGTACTCACCTGCAAGAGGATGGAATCTTGAAAAAGACATCATTACAAAGACTATAGGGAGAAGCTCTGTGCTAAAAGAATACAATAAAAAAACGCCCTAAAAGGGCGTTGTTTTTCCTAGCTCAATTTACAACAATCTCAAAGTTTTCGTTGTTTGTCGTTTTAACTATTCGTAGTGCTTTTGAATAGTTTAATATAAAATCCACTGTTTCCTGTTTTGGTAACATTTTTTGGGTTTCATTTTTTTTCTTAGTGTAGAGTTTCGCCATATTTTATGTTTAATTTTAATATATAACGCACCACCCTAAAAGATATTGTTTAATTTGTTAAAACAATTTGATTTTTTTCAATTATTCTTCTCAAATTAAGCACTGCATAACGCATTCTACCTAAAGCCGTATTGATACTTACTCCTGTTAAATCTGCTATTTCCTTAAAGCTAAGATCTTGGTATATACGCATTTCCAAAACATCTTTTTGGTCATCAGGCAATTCGTTAATTAATTTTAACAAATCTGCTTCAACTTGTTCTGTAATGATTTGGCCTTCAATATTAGGACTATTGTCCATAAGAATAGAAAAAATTGAAAAATCATCTGAATCACGATATTTCGGCATTTTTTTATCTTTTCTGAATGTATCAATAATCAAATTGTGAGCAATACGCATAACCCAAGGTAAGAACTTACCCTCTTCGTTGTATGAATTTGATTTTAAAGTTTTAATAACTTTAATAAAAGTGTCTTGAAATATATCGTCAGATACGTCTCTATCTAAAACTTTTGAATAAATAAAGCCGTAAATTTTAGATTGATGTCTGTTAATTAAAACAGCTAATGCATTCTCATTTCCGTTAATATAATCTCTAACTAATAAAGCGTCTGGGAGTTGATTTGTAGCCATAACAATACTTTTTTAGATTCTGGGTTAATCATTAAAGAGAGTTCTCTCTGTAAAAAAAGTATTTTTATATTATAAGCTTTTGTTTTAGTGTTATACGCCAAATTTAATGTATTTTATATTAGAAATGCAAAAAAAATTGAATTTTTATTACAAAAAGGAATTTAAAATCATAAAAAAAGCGTTCGGTATGTATCGAACACTTTAACAATTAACTCAACTATTATATATAAAAACTCAAACGTATACAATATTATTTCTTAATAAAACGTTTTACAAAACTACCGCTAACACCCTTAATTTCAATAAAATAAACTCCTGAAGACAAAGATGTCACATCAATTCTATTTTGTAAAGGTTTAGATTTTAAAACTAGATTTCCTGTAGAATTTAATATTGAAACTGTCTCGTAATCAATATCACTTGAAAAAAACAAATAGTCTGTAGTAGGATTTGGATAAACTTTAAACTCTACTTCCTCTTGTATTTCTTCTTTTGAATCTAAAGCTACTTTTGCAGCATTAGCAACTTTAGTAATTCTAATCCAATTAATATTTACACCTGAAGTTTGAATAAATATTCCGAAATTATAAGTCCCAGCATTTACACTAACAGTGTGAGAAATCGTTTGCCAATTTTGCCATCCTCCTGTGTTAGGTACATTTAATGTGCCTAAAACAATTGAGCCTGCATTCAAATCAGATGAAATTTTTGCTCCTGTAACAGCACTAGCTACTCTATATTCTATAAGATATGCTCCAGTTGTCGGGAAGTTTACATTATTGTAAGCCATCCAATCACCAGTATCGCAGTAACCCACATTTGAACCACCACCAGTATCTGTTGTAGCTTCTACTTGAATACCACTCATAGATGAATAATTCTCTGCTTGAATAACAGTCGAGGTTACAGCTACTGGATTTAATTTCCAATGACCACTAGCTTGATTAACATTTTCCCATTGCTGAACGTTACTTTCTGCAGCAGTGCTATACCCTGCAACTTCTATAACTTTGCCGCTGTGTTTTGCAATCAATTTGTAGTAACCAGCATCCATTGCATATACAATAAACTGTTGGTTAGGTGTACCGTAATAAGTCCACTGTTGCACATTGGCGCCGTTGTCTTTACTAATTCCATTGATATCTATACATTTTCCGCTATGAACTGCACTGATCTTATAAACTCCATCTCCTAAATGCTCAAAATTAAATTGTTGATTGGTTGTATTGCTTACATTCCATTGTTGAATGTTCACACCATCAGCACTTGAACCACCTGGTCCTCCTACTACATCCATATTAAGTCCACTGTATCTGTTTTGCAATGTATATTTCCCTGCTAAATTTGTAACACCATTTGGTCTAACTCTTATTGAAGAAACTTTGTCATTCCATGTAGCATCAAAACAAGCTAAATCTGAAGTTAATGTTACACTTGACCCTAAAAAGTTATCATCCATATACAAAATTACTTTATAACCCTGTGCTATTTTGATAGATGATACGTCATCATTTAATACTCCAAGAGTTGCTAATTGGGACAAAGTATAATCCCCTACATTTAATCCTGCCGAAAATCCTGCATGATTGCAATCTTTGTAAACCGTTACTACATCTGTGGTTGAATTAATACTTCCTCCAGGAGGAATTGTTCCTGTGATACTATAACTTCCTATGGAACCATAAGCGGAATAACCTCCACTAGCTGCGTTTCCAGCTCCGTTTCCATCAACCCCTAGATAGTATTTACCAGCAGCTAAATTCACATTCATTGTTGCATTTAAAGCATATGGATCTGAATTCCAGTAGGTGCCAATTTCTGCTCCTGAAGAATTATATAATCTTAATAATAAATGTAAGTTACCATCTCTACTAACAGTTCTAGCATTAATCACTACATTTCCTCCTCCAGTTGTGAATGAGAAGAAATCATAATCTGCCTCGCTAGAAATAATACCATTTTTCTGATTAATAATTCCACTAGAATTATAATCTAACTTAGTTGATAACCCTGTATTATTACCATAATCATCTCCTCTGTAGCCTATTCCGAATTTTGTTCCTGCAATAATAGCAACATCATCTTGTTTATTATTTGCTGCTGTATACTCGCCTTTACTCCATTGAACTATGGGTCTATAATAACCCGCTCCCATAATTGGTGCCCAAGAAGTATTATCTAAGCCAACAAAATATTCTTCAGCTGGACTAGTACGTCCATCATGACCTAGGTCAAAAGTATGACCAATTTCATGAGAAGAAGCATCACCCCCTGATTTACCCGAAGTAATAAACACCCAA
Source organism: Flavobacterium terrae (assembly GCF_900142035.1). Taxonomy (GTDB): domain Bacteria; phylum Bacteroidota; class Bacteroidia; order Flavobacteriales; family Flavobacteriaceae; genus Flavobacterium; species Flavobacterium terrae. The sequence goes on from NZ_FQZI01000002.1 coordinate 31,668, forward strand.
CAAGGAACATCATTGTCCCAATTAAACGAACCAATATATGCCACACCACCAGCTCCAGGAGCAGCAGTATTAGTAGGTGTAATTACAACACGCATTCTTCGATTTTTAGGGTAAGAATTAAAAACAGATTCGTTTGTTGTGATATTTAAATTGAAAGGTCTGTAATCTTCAGAAACAACTTCCCAATGTTGCTGAATATCTGCATCGCTCATTCCTGAAGGAGCAGCATTAATAGCATTACCATTATTCCATAAGTTACCTGCTGGCATATTATATCCATCAAAATCAAGTAAAACACAACCAGCAGCACCAGGTAAACTCTGTAAGTTTAATAAAGCAGGAGCAATTGATGCCGTTCCTGTGCTTGCCTTGTTGCTTTTATTTGAAACTTCATTTGGATTAGTGTAGTTTACACAGATTAGTGTATTGATATCTACTTTTTTTACAAATGCATTACCAGTCTTGTCTGAATAATATTTATAAGCCCATTTCTTGGATTTGAAAATTATGTGACCCTCAACTGACTCATTTGAAACTTTTAAATAAAATGATGACTGTGGAGTATTTAAAATTTCTCCAATTACAAATTCACTTGAATTATCTGATTTTATATAATTGACTTTTGCAGTTATTATCTTTGAATCAGGAATAGTTAATGATATTTTTTTTATGGCATTCTTATTAGAATTTACTACCTCTTGTTTTAATTTTCTCAACACAGTTTTAGTATTACCCAATGATGTTTGAGCTATCGTATAACTGCATGAAAATATTATAACAAATAGGTATAACCAATATTTGCTTCTATTTTTCATAGGTATTTTAGTTAGGTTTATTTGAAAAAAAACTCTCAGTTGATCAAATCCAACTGAGAGTTTTAGCAATTACATTTTTACAAATCTTTTTGCTTTTTTGATTTCTTTATCAAAAGCTATTAAATATACTCCTGATTGTAGTTTAGAAATATCTAATTCATTTTTATCTAATAATCTCTCAAGAACTAAATTTCCATTTAAAGAAAAAACACGAACTGTATTTCCTATCAAATCTTTTGAGAAATAAATGATTTCTTGAGCTGGATTTGGATAAACTTTAAACTCTACTTCCTCTTGTATTTCTTCTTTTGAATCTAAAGCAACTTTTGCTCCATTAGCAACTTTAGTAATTCTAATCCAATTAATATTTACACCTGAAGTTTGAATAAATATTCCGAAATTATAAGTACCAGCATTTACACTAACAGTGTGAGAGATCGTTTGCCAATTTTGCCATCCTCCTGTGTTAGGAACGTTTAATGTACCTAAAACAATTGAGCCTGCATTCAAATCAGAAGAAATTTTTGCTCCTGTAACAGCACTAGCTACTCTATATTCTATAAGATATGCTCCAGTTGTAGGGAAGTTTACACTATTGTAAGCCATCCAATCACCTGTATCGCAGTAACCCACATTTGAACCACCACCAGTATCAGTAGTTGCTTCTACTTGAATACCATTCATAGAAGAATAGTTTTCTGCTTGAATTACAGTTGAATTAACAACCGGCACCAATTTCCAATGTCCGCTAGTTTGATTAACGTTTTCCCATTGTTGTACGTTTCCACCATTAGCAGTACTATATCCAGTAACTTCAACTAATTTACCACTATGCTTTGCAATTACTTTAAAATATCCATCCCCAGTAGATACTAAAACAAATTGCTGATTAGGAGTAGCATTATATGGATATTGTTCTACATTGGCACCATTAGCTGTATTAAAATTATTTATATCCAAAGATTGACCGCTATGGTTTGCAACTATTTTATAAAGTCCGTCACCTAAATGAGTAAAAGTGAATTTTTGATTATTACCACCATTGTAAGTACCCTGTGCAACGTTTGCTCCATTTGTATTGCTTGATCCCCAAACGTCCATATACAATCCACTATTACGATTTTGTAAATAGTATGTTACATTCCCTAAACCTGTATCTCCATTAGGCAAAACTCTCATTGAAGTAACCTTATCATTCCAAGTTGCATTAAAACAAGAAGAATCTGAGGTTAAAGTGGTAGATGTTCCCGTAAAATTATCGTCCATATATAAAATTACTTTATAACCTTGAGTAACTTTTAATGAAGAAATAACATCATTACGAACTCCTTTTGCTTGTAAAGCTGCTAGATTATAATCTCCAACACCAAAACCTCCAGAAAAACCAGTGAAATTACAATCATCATAAGTTGTAATTATACCTGTAGTTGATGGTACACTAGGATTTAAAATTCCAACATAACCCCCAAAAGTCGCAATTACCTTTGTTGGTTGTGGTGTATGTAATGATGGAGATAGATCTGCAACATCATCATAAGCAAAACCATACGATAAATTATCTAAACTGATTCCAGGTAAATGCCAAAATTTAGCATAATGATTCATTGGGTTTGCTTTGTAAAAGTTAGGTGCGTCATACCAGTTTTGTTGACCTGGATTAGATGCTGTAACATTTACCATATGTCTATTTATAGCAGCACAAAGTTGAGCTTGAATAACAAGATCTAAATCTCCATCAACAAGTCTTCTATCCAGTACACCCTTTCCTTCTAATACTTCTTGAGTTGAAGGTCTATATTGTACTCTACCTGTACGACCTACGAAACCACCTGATTGTCCTACAACCTCAAGTTGTTCACCTATTACTCTTCCTTTAAAAACACCTGCATCTCCAGCATAAAAAATTAAATCTTGAGTTTTGTATTTATTCCAAATTGCGTCTACATACGATTTCATATAGTTAGCGTATGCACCAGTTCCTTCAGCAAAAGGTGCCGTTTTTGAAGGTGCCGTAATTTCACCAGTTGCATCATTTACACAACCTTGAAATTCTGCAGGTACATTTGCTTTAAATGCTGCTACAATTTCGCTTTGAGTTTTGTACTCTCCAACCTTTTTTTGATAGCCATTTGCTCCAAGTAATTCTAATCCCATTGGATATTTGAATGAGTCTACACGAGTAGGGTTTCCAAAAAAGCCATACTGATTATTAGTTAACTCAATCATCTCATACAAAATTCCATTATTGGGATCTGTTGAATTTAAAGGATTGTGTCCTGCATATCCCGATGGAGCCCCACTTGCACCAAAGAAATACAAGTACATTTGAGATCCTTTTGAAATAAAAACTCTACAACCAGCAATAAGTGGTAACGTAAATGTTTTGTTAGGAATCTCGCTTAATTTCACAAAACAGTTTGCATATTTCCCGTTTCCTCCAGGACCTAAATTTCCGCCTGGTGTTGGCCCTTGTACAGTATTATAAGAAGAACTCATTGGGAGAACTTGGCTTGTTTTAGGGTTTACCCATACATGATTCCCTGTTGTATAATCTATCCCTACTACCGCTACATACAATTCGGCGTCAGAAAAAGGAGAATTGTTATTGACAGTAAAAGGAATAGCTCCTTGTGCAAAACTCATTGAACTCATGCACAGTATTTGTAATACTGCCAGAATTTTAAAATAAAACATTCTTTTCATAATTTTTAGTTTTGGTTTATTTGTTAATTGGTATTTGAATTTATTTTAGCTTATTTAAATTGAAAATCTTTTTCTAAAACATCCAAAGAATTTGTCCCCACAAATACTTTGAAATCTCCTTGTTCTGCTTCCCATTTAGCGTTGGCAGTATAATATTCTATCATTTTCTCATCAATAACGAAATCGACTCTTTTAGATTGATTAGGCTCTAACTCTATCATTTCGAAACCTTTTAATTCTTTTACAGGTCGAGTAAAGCTTCCTACCATATCTCTTATATATAATTGAACTACTTCTTTCCCTTTGGTCTTTCCTGTGTTTTTAACCTCAACAGAAACTTCTATTTTTCCATCTTTAGAAAATGAATTTGAGCTTAATTTTAAATTTGAATATTCAAATTTCGTGTAACTTAACCCGTAGCCAAAAGGATATAAAGGTGTGTTAGGCTGATCAATATAGTGCGACCAAAAAACACTTTCAGGCTCGTTCATGACAGGTCTTCCCGTGTTTTTATAATTATAATAAATTGGAAGTTGTCCTATACTTCTTGGAAACGTCATAGGTAGTTTACCACTTGGATTATAATCCCCATATAATACTTGAGCAATTGCATTTCCAGCTTGAGATCCTAAATGCCATGCTTCTACAATTGCTGGAATATGTTTATCAGCCCATGGAATGGCTAAAGGTCTTCCGTTGTTTAAAACTAATACGATATTAGGATTTACTTTATAGACTTCTTCCAATAATTCTTGTTGTACACCTGGTAATGTAATATCAGTTCTACTTCTACCTTCACCAGATTGTAAGCCGTGTTCTCCTAGAACCATAATTACAACATCTGCATTTTTAGCATTTTGGATGGCTTCAGGGAAACCGCTTTTATCTGTGGTATTAATTTTAGTCTCCCAGACAAATTGTGTTCTACCTACTGCTACATCTGCTCCTTTTGTATATGTAATTTGATTTCCAGTATACTTTTTTAAACCTTCAAGAACAGAAACGGCAGTTTCGTCATCAGCGCCTATTCTCCAACTTCCAAGCGGACTAGTCTTGTCATTTGCCAAAGCCCCAATTACTGCAATTTTTTTACCTTCTTTAGCTAATGGTAGTAATTGATTTTGATTTTTCAATAAAACGATTGACTTCTTTGCTATATCTAAAACATCATCGTGAAATTGAGCTTTACCAATAGTTTCTCTCTCACGTTGCTCATCGCAATATTTGTATGGATTTTCAAATAAACCCATTTCAAATTTTACTCTTAAAATTCTTTTTACAGCTTCATTAATTACTGACTCTTTTACTTTGCCTTCTCTAACAGATTTAGCCAGATTTTCTACATAAGCATATGATTCCATATCCATATCAGAACCTGCATTTGATGCTATTTCAGAAGCATGCTTACTGTCTTTTGCATAGCCATGTGCAATCATTTCATTGATAGAACCCCAGTCAGAAACTACAAAACCATCAAACTTCCAATCTCCTTTTAAAATATCTCTCTGTAAAAAAGAATTTCCAGTAGCAGGAATTCCATTTAGTTCATTAAAAGAATTCATAAATGTTTTTACATTAGCTTCCACTGTAGCTTTAAAAGGAGGAAGAATAATATTTTGTAATATTTCTTCACTTACCGTTACTGTGTTATAATCTCTGCCTGATTCTGCAAATCCATAACCCGCAAAATGTTTAGTACATGCTATAACATTTTTATTGGATGTCAAATCTCCTTGAAAACCTTTTACTCTTGCAATTGCAATCTTACTCCCTAAATAAGGATCTTCGCCAGCACCCTCCATCACTCTCCCCCATCGGGCATCTCTAGTTATGTCTACCATTGGAGCAAATGTCCAGTTGATTCCTGTTGAAGAAGCTTCCTCTGCAGCGATTTGAGCTGATTTTTCTATAGCCTCTAAATCCCAACTAGCAGCTTCGGCTAATGGAATAGGACTAATTGTTTTGTAGCCATGAACAACATCAAATCCAAAAAGTAAAGGAATATGTAAACGTGTTTCTTCAACTGCAATTTTTTGAAGTGCTTTGACTTCCTTAACTCCTTTTACATTTAGCATTGCTCCAACTAATCCCTTTTTTAAATTCTCATATTTTTGGACTGCTTGTCCATTTTTTGGTACAGGGCCAGTTGCATCAAAAAAACCATTATACTGATTCATTTGACCTATTTTTTCTTCTAAAGTCATCAAACTTAAAAGAGAATCAACCCTTTTATCAAGGTTATTCGTATTTTGATTATTTGTGCTGAGAGTATTTTTAGTAGAATTACAATTATACAAAAGCAAAGCACCTATAAACAACCCATATTTAAGTTGGTTAAAATTCATTTATTAGGTATTTTTTTAGGTATAACCCAACCTCAAAGAGATTAGAAAAAAACTAATCTCTTTGCAACTGGTTGAGAAACAAATTGAATGAAAAATGTTATTGATAGACTTTTACATAATCTATTTCATAAGTAGATTGAGTAAAACTAGGGTCGATAGCTCCTCCAAAATTACCTCCCATTGCAAAGTTTAAAAGCAAAAAGAAGTTTTGATTGAACGGAGTGCTAGCAGTGTTAGCAAACGTATGGAACTGAACGTTATCTATATAAAATTTAATAACGGTATCTGTCCAAACCATTGAATATTCGTGAAAAGCGGATGATGCAGTTGCATTTGTTGTATTTCCAGAAACACCATTACCACCAAAATGACCGGGATAATGTAATGTACTAAATACAGTATTTTGCTGATTACCCACATGCTCCATTATATCAATTTCTCCACAATCAGGCCAAGGTACAGAAGTAATATTACTACCTAACATCCATAATGCAGGCCATGTACCTCCACCAGTAGGCAATTTTGCACGCATAACAACTTTCCCATATTTAAAATCAAATTTTCCTTGAGTTTTTAAACGAGCAGAAGTAAATGGTGAACCATTAAAATTTTCTCTAATTGCAGTAATTTTTAAAGTACCTCCAGAAATTGAAACATTGTTTGAATTAGTTGTATAATATTGTTGCTCTTGATTACCCCAACCATCATTATTGGGGCCTCTGCCTGTTTCTAAAACCCATTTACTGGCATCTGGAGCGCCGTCTACATTAAATTCATCCTGCCAAACTAAATTAGTAAAATCAGCACCTTGACTTGGCGGGGAAGTTGTAAATATATGATACCATGCAATAGCATTATCATTACCCATTACAGCTCTAACCACCATTCTATTATCTGTAATTGATAATATTTCATATTTTGATTGGCCTATATAATACCCCATAAATCCACCATCTGAAAAAGTCATTGTTGTACCTCTTGTAGCTGTGGGATTTGTTGTTGACAAAACAGAATCAGAAGGACCTAATAAAACTGTTTTAGTTCCTGAAGTATTATAATCATAACATCCATCACTTGTTGATGTTGCTCCAACAACACTATTATATCCTACATTAAAGAAGGTTTTACCTTGATTGTTTAATGTGTATCTTAAATTGTTACCATCTTTAACAAATGTTAATTCATTATCATACAAACAGCTACTTTCAGGGGAATTTGCTTTTTCAAAAGGAGCAGCCGCATACCAAATAGGCGTCCCGTTTTGTGCAGGATTATCATTATTAGGCCCAACACCTAAATGTCCTGCTTCTGCTGCAGCCCAGTACCATTTTTTAGTACCTCCACCTGTTAAAAATTGAAATGCTTCATCATCAGAAAAATCACTTTGTACTGTAACTTCTATAGTTTTTGTAGTTGAAGCTCCTCCTGTCCCACTAGCTAAAACTGTTACTTGATAAGTATTGACACCTGTGTTAGTAAATCTTTTTTGGAATTTACCACTTTGAGTGCTTTGTGAACTACCGTCACTAAAAATATATTTATAGTTTAAAGATTTACTTGCGGTAGCCGTAAAATTAACCAATCCAGATCCATCTCCATTAGGATGAGCTCCATCTTGACCAATAATTTCTGCTACAATATTTAAATTTTCAGGAGTGTTTATTGAACCAAAAGTGTGATCATCATCCTGACAAGCCGTAATAATTAGTAACGAAGAAATAGCTACTAAAAAAGTATATATATAATTTTTCATAATTTCTAATTTGAAAGTTTTAAATCATCAAAATAATAGTTTTCACCAGTGCCAGAAGTTCCGAAGTTAAAAAACAACACTATTCTTTGGTAATTATTGGAACTTTCAACCCCTGAAAAATCAAATGTTAGTTCTTCCCAACCGTTAGCAATTGTTGTATTAGCAGTCCGCTCAACATTTATAGATCCATTACCTAGATTCTCAAGTTTTAATAAAACTGGTATTCCAGATTGTGGGGACCAAACTTTAATTTTTATTTTTTGAAGATTAGTAAAATCAATTGGATCTGCCAAATCAATAAATGAGCCCGCCCAAGTTTCCGTTCCACTAGGTTTGTTAAATTGTGCCACTTTTGCACTAACGTTTATACCTGAAACTGATGGATTATTAATCACTCCTGTTCCCGCTCCTCCAAAGTTTGAAAATGTATAGGTCAAAGAGTTGTCTTCAAAAGTTAATGGGAATTCTATTTGACTATTTGAGTTTGTTTGTTTGATATCGTCAAAATAATAGTTGGCTCCATTACCAGGATTTCCAAAATCATAGAAAATAACAATTTTTTGATATGAATTTGTTGTATTAATAGGTGTAAAATCAAAAACTAGTGTTTCCCATGCATTAGCAACAGTAGTTGGTACATCAACTTCATAGTTAATATTTGAATCTGTAAGATTTTCCAATTTCATTTTGATCACTGCTCCAACAACTGGTGAATAAGATCTAATTCTTATCTTTTTTAACGTTGTAAAATCAATTGGTTCATCTAGTTGTAATAAAGAACCAGCCCAAACTTCTGAACCCGATGCTTTTTGTAATCTTGCCACTTTTGAACTTGGATTACTTGTAGTTACAGCTGGATTATTAACCACCGTCGAAGTTGCACCCCCAAAGTTTACAAAATCATAGTTTAATATTGATGAATCAAAATTTATAGGCAATAACAATGGATTGAAAATATTTATCTGTTGAGTAGTTTCTGAGGTAGCTACTCCTCCACTGTGTGCTACGACTCTTAATGTATAAGTACCAATACTAGCATAAACATGAGAAATAGTTTGACCTTCATTAAATTGCTGAGGTACTTCATTTGGAACATCTCCAAAGTATACATCAAAATAAGTTTCAAAATTTGCTTTAGCAGTAACGTTAAGCTTAAAAGGATTACCAGGCTCTTTTTCTGCAGTAACTAATAAATCCGTAGGTGCAACAAAAGTAACTGTTAATGGTTGTGTATATTCAACTGTTTTACCATTTAAATTAGTTGCAATGATTTTTACATTATACTGACCTTCAGGATAAGTATGTTCTGCTGTGCCTCCTGGAGCTATCATTTGATTCGTATTTGAAGCGTCACCAAAAAAGACTTGGTAAGAACTAACTCCTTCTCCATTAGGTCTAATTGTTACCTTTCCTGTATTATCATTAGTAATTAAAAACAATGCAGAAATATTACTTGGATCTTTTGCAGAATTAAGATAATCGAAATTATCTTCATCCTGAGAGCAACCTGCAAAGGCTGCAATCAAAATGATGTAAAGTATATATTTAATTTTTTTCATATGCTTATATTTTAAATATTCAATAGTTTATAACTAAAGATTACAATTCGATTTATTAATATCCTTGATTTTGACTCCAATTTCCGGCTGCAAATTGAATTTCTTCTATTGGTATAGGGAACACTTCGTTTTTATTAGCCATAAACCCTGGAATTGTTCCAGCAGCCTTTCCTGTTCTTACTAAATCAAAGAAACGATGCCCTTCTCCCATTAATTCTGCTCTACGCTCTGCCCAAATAATATCTGTAAGTGCAGCACCTGTTGCATTTATATCGTGATTTGTATCTCCAAAAGCTCTTCTACGAACTTGATTTAAATACAAACGAGCTCTACCATCATCAATATTACCTCTATTGTATGCTTCGGCTGCCATTAATAAAACATCTGCATAACGTATAGATCTGTAATTATTTGGGTTTGTTAAATTTTGATCTCCAATATTTGAATCTCCTTTTCTAGGCAAATATTTTCTATTAAAATAACCTGTATGCTTATATCCTTGACCATATGTTGCATTATTTGCAGCAGCAAAAGCTACAATATCTAAAATAGCAACATCACGTCTTCTATCACCAGGCTCATAAGAATTGTAAGCTTCACTAGTGGGAATATTAAAACTATAACCGCTATCAAATAATGGTCCGTTAAAATTTCTAATTCCATTAAAGCCTACAGCTACATTTCCTTCACTACATTGCAAGCATTCGAATCCAGCTCCTTGAGTATCTGTGTATTGTATTTCGAATACCGATTCTGCATTATTTTCATTATCGTTTTCAAAAATTGTTGCATAATCTGACACTAATGAATAATTACCATCATTTATAACATTATCCAATACATTTGCAGCTTGTTGATATTTATTTTGATAAAGGTAAATTTTACCCAATAATGCTTGAGCAGCTCCTTTAGTTGCTCTTCCTACTTGTGGAGCATTCACATTTAAATTGTTTATCGCATACATTAAATCAGCTTCTATTGAAGCATATACATCTGCAACAGAAGACCTTGGAATTGTTTTTTCATCTCCTAATTTGAATCTAACATCTCCTTTTAAAGGAATTCCACCAAACCACTTAACCAATTCAAATTGATAATAAGCTCTTAGAAATCTTGTCTCTGCAATGATTTGATTTTTACCAGTAAAATCTATTTTATCTTTAAATTCTAAGATATAATTACAACGCTGAACACCTGCAAACATCCAATCCCAAATATTTTTCACATTACTATTAACAGAAGTATGTGACATTTCATCTACTTGCTGAAAACCTATGACATCTGTTGCACTTTCTCCTCCTGACAATGTGTTATCTGATGCAATTTCTCCTAATAATACATTTACATAACTCGAATGAAGCATATCATAAGCAGCAACAAGTGCATTATAATAATCTTTATCAGAGTTAAAATAATTTTCAGAATCTATAGAAAAAGGAGCTTCTTCATTAATAAATTCGTCAGAACATGATACAGTAGCAGTAATCACTAATAGTATCAGAAAAAATGATATAATATTTTTTTTCATTTCAATTTGCATTAAAAATTAACATTTAAACCAAATGAATAAATTCTTGGCTGAGGATAAAATCCGTAATCAATTCCACCTGAAATAGGGTTACCAGTATTAGCAGTAGGGTCAAAACCTCTATATTTAGTAAAAGTGTAAATATTGTTTGCTGACAAATAAAATCTAAGCTTAGCAAGGTTTAATTTTTCTAAAACATTTTGTGATAAAGAATACCCTAATTGAATATTTTGAATTCTTAAAAAAGAGGCATCTTCGACGAAATAACTAGAAAATAAATTGTTGTTTGTTGCACCAGTTGTTACTCTAGGAACTGTATTACTTGTTCCTTCACCAGTCCATCTATCAAGAACATAATCTAACTTGTTTAATTTATTTTCTGTTCTTTCATAATTTCTAATTAAATCATTGCCAATTGAAGCATATGAATAAGCAATGAAATCAATGTTTTTATAACCTAAATTTAAATTAAAACCTAAAGTATAATCGGCAATTGGTTTACCTATGAATGTTCTATCATTAAAATCTATTTTACCATTACCATCAATATCTTTATATCTAATATCTCCTGGAGATGTTACTGTAGATCCTAAACCACTTTGAGAAGGGTGAGCATCAATTTCGGCCTGATTTTGAAAAATTCCATCAGCTTGAAGTCCGTAGAAAACTCCGATAGGTTGTCCCACTTGCATTCTTGTTGGTGGTAATTGTCCAATTCCAAACGCCCCGCTTTCTTGATAACCTGTAGCATTATTAACTTCTAATACTTCATTTTGAATTTTAGTAACATTAACACCTAGTTCATATTTAAATTTATTCACATTACTTTTGTAGTTCAAAGTAATTTCTGCTCCTCTGTTTCTAACTTTTCCTGCATTTAATGTTGGATTTCCAGAACCAGGGGCATACCCTCCACTTATACCTGAAACAGGTACATTTTGAATTAATAAGTCTGAACGAATATCATTAAAATAATCAGCAATTAATTCCAATTTATTGTCAAATGCTTTCAAATCAAATCCTACATCTAATTTTTCGCCTGTTTCCCATTTTATTTTTTCATTAGGGATTCTACCTATCGCAACACCATTCACTAATGTATTATCGAAAACATAGGTTGCTTCACCAGATAATACTGACCTATAGTCTGATAAACCAGCTACATCATTCCCTAACGTTCCATAACTTCCTCTAATTTTCAGAAAATTAACTAGACTTTCTTTATTAAAGAAATCTTCTTCAGATACTATCCAACCTCCTAAAAATGATTTAAAGTATGCAACACTATTATTTTTTGCAAAATGACTTGATTGGTCTCTTCTAAAAATAAAAGACAATAAGTATTTTTCTTTAAAATTATAATCAATAGTGGTAAATAATGAAGGTTTTTTATAAGGTGCATTTTTGTATGACCCATTAGGAATTACGCCATCTGGTGGAGCTCCATTAGCCAATTGAATATCTGCATAATCCCACGAGTTATATGGAACATCATACCCTGTTGCAAAAAGGCCTTCTTCATTCTTTTCAATAAGTGTTCCACCAACAGTTAGTTTAACTTTATGATTTTCCAAGAAAGTCTTTTCATATTCACCAAACAAATCATAAGTAAAATCACTATAGCGAATGGCATTTTGAGAAACACTATTTCGGGTAACATTAAATACTTTTCCTGTTCCATAAAACAATTCTTTACTAAAAGACTTTCCAACAGAATTAGCTGAATTAAAACCGTATCTAGTTGTTATCTTAAAATCTTTAAAAGGCTTGATTTGTAAAACAATATTTCCATTTATTTTTTTCTGATTGTAACTATTGTATGTGTTTTCTATTTGCGCTAAAGGATTTATTACTTCATTACCATATCCTGGTGTATCAGGAATAAGAGTATAATTACCTAAATTATCATAAACAGAAAGTGTTGAAGGAGCATTAATTGCATTGAATAATACAGATCCAATACCGTTTTCATTTAAACTCTGTCTATTAAAATCTGTATACATTAAGTTTGTAGATAAATTAAATTTGTCTGATAAGTCAACAGCAACTGAAACTCTAGCATTACTTCTATCAAATCCCGATTTATCTAATCCTATGATACCGTCTTGCTTAACATTTGATCCACTAAAAGAATATATAATTTTATCTGTTCCTCCTGAAATAGAAAGATTATTATTGTAAAGCATAGCTGATCTAAATACTTCATCTTGCCAATCTGTTCCTTTTCCTAAATTAGAAACATCAGGGTATGGTAAAGCCTGCCCTCCATTTGCGTAGCTTTCATTTAAAAGAAGAGCATATTCTGTAGCATTCAACAATCTCATTTTTTTAGAAGTTTCTTGCATCCCGAACGAAGATTCAAAACTTACTTTAGGTCGTGAATTCTTTTTTCCTTGTTTTGTTGTGACAATAATAACTCCATTAGCCCCTACAGAACCATAAACAGCAGCCTGAGCATCTTTTAAAACAGTAATACTTTCAACATCAGAAGGGTTAAGCAAATTTAAGTCCCCTTCATAACCATCAATTAAAACATATGGTTGATTGTTTGAATTTGAAGAAATACCTCTAATATTTATACTAAAGCCTGATCCAGGTGCTCCTGATGCAGCATTGACCGTAACACCTGAAACTGTTCCTTGCAAAGCTTGTGATGCTTGAATTGGTCTTAATTCTTCTATAGTTTTACTGGCTACTACACTCACAGCTCCTGTTACATCTTTTTTCTTTTTTGAAGAATAACCTACAACTACAACTTGTTCTAAGGCATTTTTATCTTCAACTAAAGATATACTTAAATTATCTTGACTAGAAGATACTACATACTCATAGGTTTTAAAGCCTAAAAAGCTAACGAGTATAGTTTCCCCTTTATGGACTCCTTTGAGCACAAAAGTCCCATCGAAGTTTGATGTGGTAAATAGTTGCCCATTTTTAACTTTAATATTGGCACCTGCAATGGGAACGTTGGTTCCACTCTCTTTTACAGTACCTCTTAAATCTAGGATTTGAGAAAACCCAAAAGTTGAAATGAGTAAAAAATAAATTAATAAATAGTTTGACTTCATATTAGTGTGATTAGTTTGAAGTTAAAATTAGATTTATCTATTAATAAAAAGTTAAAAACAACCCCTACAAAAAACATACACTATAAAAAAACATACTATTTTTTATCAATTTCTTAAAAAAGAATTAGTATTTGTAAGGAATTATAATTGATTAAAAATTTAATAAAAAATAAATTCAAGAAGTTGTTAGAGGCCTAAAAAAACGAAATGTTGTGGTAATGTATAGTTTTTTTAGGTGATGTGTTAAGTTTTATATCGATAAAATATACTCAACTAAACCTTGTTCGTGTGATAAATCCATTTTTTTACGCAAACGATATCGTTTAATTTCAACACTACGTACAGAAATATTTAAAAGTGGGGCAATTTCTTTTGATGACAAATTCAATCTTAAGTAAGCACATAGTCGCAAATCGTTTGGAGTTAGAAGTGGATGAGCTGCTTTTACTTTTTTCAAAAAGTCTTTATCTGCACTATCAAATGCTTCCTTAAAAACATTCCAATTGTCATCTTCGCTAATATTTTTACTAATAGTCGTTATAACCGATTTAATACTTTTATCACCCTCTTGTGTTGTCTTTTTCAAATCGTCTTTAATCATAGAAAGCAATTCATTCTTTTTGATCAAGTTCATTGTAGAAACTGCCAATTCTCTATTTTTAGCATCAAATTCATTAGTTAATTGCTCATTTCTAATCTTCATTAATCTTTGTTCATTTTCAAGCTCCTGAATTTCGAGCAATCTATTATTTTCCTCTATTAGTTTTTCTCTTTGACTATTATAGTAATTTTTATAAGCCTTATTGATAAAATATGCACCAAGGCACATTAAAATTAGATACAAAAATTTAGCAAAGTTTGTCCAATACCAAGGTTTTAAAATCTTAAATTTATAAATCGCCATGTTTGCAGGTGTAGAATTAGCAATTTTTGCTTTTACTTTAAAAACATAATCACCAGGAGGTAAATTTTTAAAATTTATTGAAGATTTTGAATTCCAATCACTCCACTCATCTTGAAATCCTTCTAATAAGAATTGATATTCTGCATTAATGTATTTATTGTATTCTGGAACAGTAAAACTAAAAGTAATATTGTTTTCACTATGTAAAAACTCACCACTATTTAATATTGGAGCATTTATGGAAGTCTTACTTAGTTTATTGACAGATATATTAGAAATACTAACATTATAGTTTTTAAAACTCAGACCATCAAGATTAATAATATAATAACCATCTGTTGTACCTATTAAATAATTAGAACTAGATAGCTGATAAATATTTTCATATCCTAACATGGAGTTTGTTAAAGAAGCAGGAATTGGAATCGTATTTTCTTTCAGTTTATAATTTAGTTTGTTTAAGGAGAAATAATGGATGTAATTCTTTGTAAAAAGCCATAATTTATTTGAACTATCAACTATCAAATTACCCGAAGTATAATCGTCTTTTTCAAATATTGAACTTAATGTTTTATCTTTTACAAACTGTTTGTCAACTTCATTTAATTTATAAATTCCGTTTTTATAAGCATAGTATATTTCGTTGTTAAATTTTATTAGTGAAGCATTTTTTCCCTTCCCTGGTGAAGTATAGGTATAAAAAGAATGTGCTTGCTCAAAATCATTATCTGTTTTAAATCTAAAAATCCCTTTGTATTCGTGAGAAACGTATATATCTTTACTTTTTGTTATTTCAAGATGTCTAGAAGAATAATTAAAACCATTGATTTTGTTTTTAAACATCCATTGATTCTCAATTTTTTGTAATACAGATACGCCATAATAATTTCCTTGTAGCAACAAATCGCTTCGGTCAGGTACATTTACAAACTTCCATGTTCCCGAAGCTCTAAAAATGTTACTAGCCGTTCCGTTATCTATTAAAAAAGTACCAAGGTTATGTCCACAAAAAAGCACGCCATCATGTTCAAACAATGACCAAACTTGCCCTTTTGTTCCAGAAACAAATCGAAATTGTGTATTAGTTCCAAATTCTTTATAAAACAAACCTTGATTAGTACCAATGTAGAGCTTATTTTTATATAAATGAGAAGTATAAACTGTTCCTAAAATACCTGTATTGTCTGCATAACTTTTAATAGGTGAATCCAAATTCACACAATTAATACCGTTATCTAACCCAATCCACAAATTATTATCGGCATCTTCAAAAAGTGACAAGGCAGTATTATTACTCAATCCAGAACTTTGTGTAATATGATTAAGAATTTTACCCTCAGAATTTAACACATAAACTCCGTTGGAAACCGTCCCTAGTGCAAAGCCTTTATTAGAAAGCCTTTTTGCAGAATAAATTGTAGAAGATAATAATTCAGAATCTGCTGAAGTATTGTGTTTACTTACTTTTCCATTAACTAATTTAAAAAAACCATTTTGCTCAGTTAAAACCAATAATCCCTCATCTGTTGAAAAAACATTAATGATAACATTTTTTGTTAGTATAGGATCATTAGAAACTAATTTTGATTTTCCATTCTCAATTTCGAGTAATCCTTCGTTAAAAGCATGAAAATAAATTGAATTATTAGTTCTGAAGGTTTTTGAAATACCATTTTTATTAGAAATTTTACTGAAATTGCCTGTAACTGTATCGTAAATATGTATAGCATTAAATGACTGAAATAAAACCCATTGATCATAATTTAAAATATTCCAAAACTGCTCATCATCTATGATTTTATCTTTAATGTTTTTACTTAAAGAGGTATACTTCAACCTACCATTAGTTTGTCTTGTCCAAAAGCCAAACTCCATGTAACAACCCGTATATATTTTATCACCAATTACATTAACAGATCTAATTATCGACTCATTAGGAGATGGATAAAGTGTAAAATTTGAACCATTAAACTCTAATAATCCTTCATGATTTGCAAAAAAAACAAATTGCTTTGAATCTTGAGATATCATCCAATTTTGATTTCCTGCACCATAAACATTCGGTGCGTATTTTACGATTGGTGGTAACTCTTGAGAAAAACTATTTAAAGAGATGAATAGTAATAGAAACGATAACCAATTCTTTTTAAAATTGAACATAAGGTGGTTTGTTTTTTTGTTTGTTTAGTTGTTAAAAGTAAAAGTAACTTATTAAAACAATTATTCAAAAAAAGTAATTAGTTCAACTTGCTATTTATTAAAACTGACACGAAATAGTTACCTTTGTGGAAAAGACATTTTCATAGATATGATCAAAGATATTTCTACTCTAGAACCTAAAAAAAATATACTTATTAAAGGGGCTCAAATTCACAATTTAAAGAATTTGGATTTAGCAATACCTCGCAATAAATTAGTTGTTATAACTGGTTTATCGGGTTCAGGAAAATCAAGTCTTGCTTTTGATACTTTATATGCCGAAGGACAGCGTCGTTATGTTGAAAGTCTTTCGAGTTATGCTCGTCAATTCTTGGGTCGATTAGACAAACCAAAAGTCGATTATATCAAAGGAATTGCACCAGCAGTTGCTATTGAACAAAAAGTCAATACAACAAATGCAAGATCAACTGTTGGTACTTCAACAGAAATCTATGATTATTTAAAATTACTGTTTGCTCGAATAGGCAAAACTTATTCGCCCGTATCTGGCTTAGAGGTAAAAAAACAAACGGTTTCTGATGTTATTAACGAAGTAAAAACTTTTGAAGAAAATAGCAAATGGTTGCTCCTTTCTCCAATACATCTGGAAGAAGGAAGAGATCTTGAAAACAAACTTAAAGTCTTATTACAACAAGGTTTTATTAGAATTTTAGTCAACAACGAAATGGTTCGTTTAGATGAAATCGATCAGCATTCGCTTGACAATAAAGATGTTTTGTTAATTATTGATCGTATTGTTGTTAAACACGAAGAAGATTTTTACAATAGATTAGCAGATGCAACGCAAACAGCATTTTATGAAGGAAAAGGAATTTGCTATTTACAAGAATTAAATACAGATAAAAAAATCGTGTATAGTTCAAATTTCGAATTAGACAATATCACTTTTCTAGAACCCAATATTCACTTGTTTAGTTTTAACAATCCTTATGGCGCATGCCCTCAATGTGAAGGCTATGGAAACATTATAGGTATTGATGAAGATTTAGTGATCCCTAACTCTGCTCTTTCTATTTATGAAAATTGTATAGCTCCCTGGAAAGGCGAAAGCATGAGCTGGTATAGAGATCAATTGGTTAACAACAGTCATAAATTTGATTTCCCAATACACAAACCTTATTTTCAACTAACTGCAGAACAAAAAGATTTAGTTTGGAAAGGAAATCAATACTTTGAAGGATTAAATGATTTCTTTAAAGAATTAGAAGAGAAAAATTATAAAATTCAAAATCGTGTAATGCTTTCACGTTACCGTGGAAAAACAAAATGTACTACTTGTAAAGGTAAAAGACTTCGTCCAGAGACTAACAATATAAAAGTTGGAGGAATAACATTACCAGAATTAGTTGATTTATCGATCAAGAAGCTAATTCCTTTTTTTAAAAACTTAGAATTATCAGAATACGATCAAAAAGTCGCTAAACGATTACTTATTGAGATTAATAGTAGATTATCTTTTCTAGAAGATGTAGGATTAGATTATCTTACTTTAAATAGAAATTCTGCAACTCTTTCTGGAGGTGAATCACAACGAATTAATCTTGCCACATCACTCGGAAGTAGTCTTGTAGGTTCTATGTACATTTTAGACGAGCCAAGTATAGGTTTACATCCAAAAGATACTGAAAGATTAATAAAAGTTTTATTATCATTAAGAGATTTAGGAAATACAGTAATAGTGGTTGAGCATGACGAAGATATCATGAAAGCTGCTGATATGATTATTGATATTGGTCCTGAAGCAGGAACTTATGGAGGTGAATTAGTCGCACAAGGCACTTTTGATGAAATACTACAATCTAGCTCATTAACATCATTGTATTTAAATGGCAAGTTAGAAATAGAAGTTCCAAAAAAACGAAGAAAATTTAAAAATTTCGTTGAAGTTAAAGGGGCTCGAGAAAACAACCTACAAAATATAGATGTTACTTTTCCGCTAGACGTATTAACTGTAATAACAGGAGTTTCGGGTTCAGGAAAAAGTACGTTAGTTAAAAAAATATTATATCCTGCTCTGCAAAAAAAATTAGAAGGTGTTGGTGAAAAAGCTGGTCAATTTACTGAACTAGAAGGAAGTTATTCGCATATCAAACATATAGAGTATGTTGATCAAAATCCTATTGGTAGAAGCTCTCGTTCTAATCCTGTTACTTACATCAAGGCTTACGATGATATAAGAGATTTATTTTCAAAAGAAAAGCTTTCTAAAAACAGAGGTTATCAAGCCAAACACTTTTCGTTTAATGTCGATGGTGGTAGATGTGAAACTTGTAAAGGAGAAGGTTCTATAAATGTTGAGATGGTTTTCATGGCCGATGTTTCTCTACCTTGTGAAACATGTAACGGAAAACGATTCAAAAAAGAAGTGCTTGAAGTACAGTTTGAAGGAAAAAATATAGATGATGTATTAACTATGACTATCGATGAATCTTTAGAATTTTTTAAAGCAAAAAATCAAGCAAAAATTGTCCAAAAATTACAGCCTTTACAAGACGTAGGGTTAGGTTATGTTCAGCTTGGCCAATCATCATCTACTTTATCTGGCGGAGAAGCACAACGTATCAAGTTGGCATCATTTTTAGTCAAAGGAGCTACAAAAGACAAAGCGCTTTTCATTTTTGATGAACCAACAACTGGATTACACTTTCATGATATCAAAAAACTATTAAAATCATTTGATGCATTATTAGAAAAAGGCCATTCTATAATTGTTATTGAACATAATCTTGATTTAATAAAATGTGCCGATTATATCATTGATTTAGGACCTGAAGGCGGAGAAAATGGAGGTAAACTACTTGCCTTTGGTTCACCTGAAGAAATAGTTAAAAACAAAGCTTCAATAACAGCTAAATATTTAAAAGAGAAGTTATAAAAAAAGCCTCATTAAGAGGCTTTTTTTTTATTCTATAACAATTTTTTTACTTATTTTTTTATCTCCTGAGTTCAAAGTCATCAGATACATTCCTTTAGATAATCCTTCAATACTAACTGCTTCTATTAACTTAGGATTAAAAATGCGTTTATTTAAAACTGATTTACCATTAATATCTGTAATTGTAAAGTCATAACTACTAGTTTCTAAATTTCCCATATTAATATGAATAGAATCCTTAGTTGGATTTGGAAAAAAGCTTACTTGAAAATCCTTCTCAAAATTATTCACGCTTAATGTTGTTTCTGCTTTAGCAAAATGCAATAAAGCACCTGTAGCCGCTTTAGCAACTTTAAAATTATAAACAGGATCCATGTTTACTAACAAATCTGTAGCAGTGTGTTTATGAGTTGTTTCATTAGTTTCAAAAAAACCAGTGATTATTTCATTGTTAGCTTGAAAAGGCATATAATCTGATGCATAAGCATAAGATAATGTAGTTTGTAACGGTGAATATAAACCAACACAAGTAATCAACTCGTTAGTCATTGCAGATGAAGCTGCATTATTTGTAGAAGGAGTTCCATTAGTATCTCTCTCGCAAGTAATAGTATTGTTAGTCATACCAGCCACTCCACCAACTTCATCAAGATTAAACACTAATCTAATATTCATTTTAGGTGTTGTTCCATTTACTACAGAAGACACATAATGCTGACTTCCTTTTAAACCATCTTCTTCTCCACTAAAATTAATAAACTTAATAGAATACTCAGTATTAACATCTTTTAATAATCTAGCCATCTCTAATATGCTTGCTACACCACTTCCATTATCGTTAGTTCCTGTTCCAGTTATTGAATCATAATGTCCACAAACAATAACATAGGTGTTAGGATATAAAGTACCAACTTTAGTAACAACAAGATTTTTACAAGTACTTCCTGAATAAGAATAGGTATCAGTAGAAAGCTGAGAAGCAGTATAACCAAATCCAGTATACTTATTCACTAGCCATTGATAGGCATTTTCAAGAGCTTGAGTATTTCTGTATTTAACTCCTAAAGCTTCATATTCAGTTAAATAATTAGTAATATTTGTTTGAGATGTCTGATTTGCAATATCTGCGTAACGTTGCACAAAAGTTTGAGCAAATAAACTCAACGGGCTTAAAGTAATGCTTAATAGTAAAGCAAGTAATTTTGGTTTCATATTTATAATAGTCTTGGGTTTTAGCAAAGTTATATTTTTTTAACATTTTTACACGTTTTTTTTAAATTTTTTAATTATTTAAAAATCAGACACTTAAAAAATATTATGCTTGCATAGCAAGTTTTGGCACGCAAATTGAATATATCATTTCAACAAGATGTTTTTCTTGTTCGAGATAGCCGAAAATCGAAAGAGTAAGCAAACCATTAAATTATTGTATTATGAAAAAGATTACACTTTTAGTGGCCAGCATCTTCCTGGCGGGAAGTATGGCTCACGCGTCAGAAAACCATTTTTTTTCTGACAATAAAGGAAAAGGAAAAGGTCCTAAACATTATGTAGATTACAGAGATGCTGAACCTATTTCATTTATAGAACGTGGTATTGAGTTTTTTGTATTCCCTAACGGTGAATTCGATTTTAACACAAGACCAGATGATGTTCAAGGAGGTGATTACTACTTTAAAGCAGCTGGTAAAAGAGGCTCAGTAGAAATTGCTAGTAGAAGACCAGTTAATTATGGAGTACGTATCGAACATGATAGTTTTGGAAGAGTAAGAAGAGTTGGAAACACATTTATCAACTACGATTACAATGATAGAGTAAGTCGAATTGGTACAGTTTACATGAGATACAACAGTTTTGCGCTAACACAAATTGGTGGATTACGCATCATGTACAACAGAAAATGTCAAATCATTGATATGATGGGTAGTGTAAAAGGATACAGAGCTTCTGGTTATTACAATGATAACTATGGTGGACCTCGAGGAAATTATCCTTCAGACCCTCGCAACAACGATGATGACTACTACTATTACAAAGCTGATGGTACAAAGTCAAAAATCGAAGACGATAAAAATTAAAGAGTTTTAAAATAAATTTTGGTTAGGTTTGTTTGTTTATGTTAAACCTCGGAGTGCCATAACTCTGGGGTTTTTCTATTTTTAGGAGCTTTATCCTGCTATTCGCTATATCTTTTTGTAACACACTTCGACTTCGCTCAGTGCACAAAAAGGATACCGCTTCTATCAGGGCTATTTTAAAAGTAACGATAACTTTTGAGTAAGACTTTTACGAGAGTATTGTTGCAAACCAACTGGATAAACTTTTAATTCCTTTTGAAGGTATTTTTCAAAATGTGAAAGCAAAGTAGACTTCAATCTTTCCTTTTCTGAATAAGTAAAAAAGCTACCTGTATTCGTAGATACAATCAATTCTGCAAAATCAGAATCTTTAGGTCCTATTGCGACAATAGGTCTTTCTGAAACCATATACTCAAACACTTTTCCTGGAATAATACTTTTAGTTTCTTCAGAATCTATTTCAACCAATAATAAAGCTTGTGATTTTCTTTGATGTTGAATAGCTTCAGCATGAGAAACATATCCCAAATTATTGAGATGTGATTTTAATCCAAGACGCTCAATAGTATCCAGTATTTCCTGACTCACCTTCCCTATCAGTTTTAATTCAAATTTTTGAGCAAATTCATCATTTTCACGAATCAGTTCACTCAATACTTCCCATAAAATTTTAGGATTTCTATCCGATAAAAAAGAACCTATATGAGCCAATGTGAATTTTTCATCTAATGATTTAGTAACAACTTTTTCTACATCATAACCATTAGTAATGACTTCAATAGGTTTGGTAGTTAGCTTCTCAAATTCAGCTTTAGTCGTTTTACTAGTTACAATAATAGTATCCGCATTATTTAAAACTTTACTTTCTAAAGCTTTGTGTTTTTTATCGGCATAACTTGATAATTTCAATGCAGAATGGTAGCCAATGGTTGTCCAAGGGTCTCTAAAATCTGCCAACCAGTTTACTTTCAGTTCTTCCTTGAGTTGAAGTCCTATTAAATGTAAACTATGAGGTGGACCAGAAGTGATAATAGTATCAATATTGTGCTCTTTAATATATTCTTTCAAAAATTTTACAGAAGGTTTAACCCACAGAACCCTTGCATCAGGAATAAATAAATTTCCTCGAACCCAGAGCATGGCTTTTTGTGAAAAAGTTTGCTTTTTTTGGTTAGGAATAATTCCTGAACTAATCCCTTTGGTATTCTTTTTTGAAAAAACCGAAGCTAAACCGTAAGGTTCAACTATTTTATTCTTAAGTATTATTGCTTTTTTTGAAACTTCTTCTACTAAACCTTCATCGACAATTGGATAGGTGGGATTTTCAGGTATATACACAACAGGTTGGATATCAAAATCCGGTAAATACTTCACAAACTTTAACCATCGTTGTACGCCTGGTCCTCCTGCAGGTGGCCAATAATACGTTATGATAAGCACTTTTTTCATAAAGCTTTAGCTAAATTAAGTCCAACCCAAGTTGCCATTACTCCCAAAATAATGCTTAAAGTCATATACAATACAGCAGTAAACATCTGATTGTTTTGCATTAACTGAATATTTTCTAAAGAGAAAGTAGAAAACGTTGTATAACCTCCGCAAAAACCAGTTATCAGGAAAAGTTTTAAGTCCTGAGATAATAGATTCTGTTTTTCGAAATAACCAAAAAACAAACCTATTAATAAACATCCAACAATATTAGTTACGAACGTAGCATAAGGGAAAGGATTAGCTTTTATTATAATAGAAGTTAGGTAGCGTAAAACGCTACCTAAGGCTCCTCCTAATGCTATGTATAAAATTGTTTTCAATTACTCTTTGTTAGTAATCTTTTTTCTTTCAGTATAAATTCCAAAACCAAGTAATCCCAAAATTCCAATGAAACTGAATAATGAAATCATACTACCTGTTTTCACCACTTGTGGTTCAAACTTGAATTCGATAGTATGCTTTCCAGCCGGAACAGGCAATCCTCTTAAGGCATAGTCTACTCGGTAATGTTCCGTAAGTTTACCGTCGATGTAGGCATTCCATCCATTTTTATAATACATCTCAGAAAAGACTGCAAAACCATTATTAGGATTGTTTGACGTATATTTTAAGTCATTTGATTTGTATGAATCTAACTTAATAATTGCTGTTGTATCTTTCACAAATTGTTTAGTTGCAATCTTAAATTCATTAGTGTTTACAAAAGCGACGTTTTTTGAATCAAATTTTGTTAATGCTTTCATTTCAGCATCAGCAGAATTTACTTCTTTTATCTCTTTTACAAACCATGCATTACCGTTGGTTCCAGTGCTCTTAATTGTGATTTGCTCTCCTTTTTCATTGGTTTGAATAAGGTACTTAACATTTAACATATTAAGCACTTCCAAATTATTTTTCACGATTTGGTAATCAAACAATTCTTGCATTCTGCGAGGTTTAGCTGCATGATATCCACCAATAGACTTATGAAAATAGGAAGCTCTTGGATCGCTCATGGCATTTTGTGATACTTCAAAAACTCTGTAGTGTGATTGATCCTTCAAAATAGCCTCATCAAAAGGAGCTTCTACAAATGGCTCATCAACTTCATGCGAAGAAACAAAACTAGATGTATTTAAATAATTTTTATCAATGAAAAATAAATCGGCAACCATTAAAACTCCAACAAAAATTATGGCTACTCTTTCCGAAATTTTATTTTTTATAGAAAACCATAAAACTCCAAAAGCGACAATTATAAAAAAGCTAGATCGCAATAAATCTGCTGAGAACATAGATTTCCTATCTACTTTTAAAGCATCAACAAATTCAGGTCCATATGATTGCATGAAATAAGCATCACTTCCTCCTGCGAAACTAAAACTTCCTTTAAAAAGAAATAAAACAATTAAAATTCCAACACTTACAGCTCCTGATTTCCATAAATGCGTCCATTTCTCTTTTTCATCTAATTTAAAGAATGTCTGTAATCCCATAATAGCTAAAACAGGTATACATATTTCTAATACAACTTGGATAGATGAAACTGCTCTAAACTTATTGTACATTGGTACATAATTGATAAAAAAATCTGTCAATAAAGGGAAATTTTTACCCCATGATAGAAACAACGAAACTAAAGCTCCTGCCAGAAAAGCATATTTTATCTTTCTGTTATCAGCAAATAAAGCGAGAACTGCTAAAAAGAATACAATTGCTCCAATATAAGCAGGCGCAGCAACAATAGGTTGGTCACCCCAATATGTTGGTAATCCTTTTACAATTTCTTTAGCTTGATCTTCAGGAACATTTTGTGCAACTACATACTTATACATTTCAGAGTTTGTTCCAACATTTTCACTGTTTGAACCACCAAAAATTCTAGGCGAAATCAAATTGAAACTTTCTAATATCCCGTAACTATATTCTGTAATATAATCATAAGTCATCGAAGTAGCCTCAGTTTTCTTAGATCCATCTGCGTTAAAAGTAAGTTCACTTTTCCCTCTTGTACTTTCTTTTGCATATTCAGATGTAGCCATTATATTAGTTGCATTGGCACCAATAGCTAAAATACCAGCAACTACAAATACAGCTGCCGATTTCCATAGATGATCAAAATCTTTTGCTTTTAGAGCCTTAACTTTATAATAAACCGTTATGACAAGTAATAGTATCAACAAATAATACGTCATCTGGAAGTGATTCGCATTAATCTCTAAAGCTGCTGCTAAAAGCGTAAGCAATCCTCCAGCTAAATATCTTTTTTGATAAACCAATAAGACACCTGCTATAACCATTGGCATATAAGCAATAGCATGTGCTTTTGCATTATGTCCTACACCTAATATTATGATTAAATAAGTCGAAAAACCAAAGGCTAAAGCTCCAAAAAAAGCTTTCAATGGTTTAATTCTAAGCACTAACAGTAAAACATAGAATCCAACAAAATATAAAAACAAATAATCTGCTGGACGCGGTAAAAAACGAATTAATCCATCTAACGTTTTAATGTAATTGTGCGGATAATTTGCACCCAACTGATAAGTAGGCATCCCACCAAAAGCGCTATTTGTCCAATAGGGTTCTGCATTATACTCTGCTCTAAAATCATTTTGTTCTTTTGCCATTGCAGTATACTGAACAATGTCTGATTGAAGAATTTTTTTTCCTTGTAAAACAGGGTAAAAATAAATAAGAGAAATCAACACAAAGCCCAATACAGCCAGTGCATGCGGATAAAAACGTTTTAGTTTATTCATAAAAATTCTGGTTGAATCAAATAAGGCGTGAAGATACTAATTTTTTAGTATCTAGTCTTAATTTTCAATCTCTGCTTCACTAAAACTAGCTTTGACTTTTAATTAAAGAAGAGTATTAATCATTTACTTCCTCGTAATCAACATATTCACCAACTTGTTTTGTAGGTTTTTTAAAATCGCGTTGCGTTTTTTCTTGATTAAAAGTATCGTTAGTCGTTGATTGATTGAAATTTCCTTGCTGATACTGACGATTAAAGCTTTCTTGAGCTTTATTCATCATTGATTTCATTAAAATTGGCATAAAAATACGAGCCAAAATTTTAACTAAATAATAGAATCCTATGATATAGATTATGGTTTTAATTAAACCAGGTACAGAAGCCTCTTGCATTGTATTTTTTTTCAAAAATAAGCATAATTGACTTATCTGTTTCTTAAAATAATAATAAAATATACTACATTTGGTCAAACCAAACCTTAAAACCTATGAAAGTATTACATTCATTTATTTTAATAAGCTTTTTAAGTATTTCGTCATCATTATACTCTCAATTTACAGATCAAGTTAATTCAAACAGACCAGGTAAATCTGCAGGTGCATTTGCTGTTGGTAAAAAAGTATTACAAATAGAATCTGGAGTATATTACATTAAGGAATCGCACAGTTTGCTAGATTATGATGCTAAAGGTTTTGGTCTTGATCTTACGGCTAGATATGGTGTTTGGAAAGAGCAGTTTGAAGTTACTCTCGATGCTCAATTTCAAATGGATAAATACTCTAGTCTTTTTGTAGATAAAAATAGAAGCGGATTAAGAAATACCACTCTTGGAGCAAAATACTTATTTTATGATCCTTTCAAAAAAGGAGAAGAAAAACCAAATATTTATAGCTGGAAAGCCAATCACCGCTTTAGATGGAAACAATTAATACCTGCAATATCTGGATATGTTGGAGCTAATTATACCATGGAAAATGATTACAGTATTCCTGGCGAAGCAATTTTAAGTCCAAAAGTAATGGCAATTGCACAAAATAGATTTGGTAGCAGATGGGTTTTAGTTACTAACTTAATTGCTGATAAAATAGGTTCAGAAGCACAAAACTTTGGTTACATACTAACACTAACTTGTGGAGTTGATGATAGATGGTCTGCATTTCTAGAAAACAGAGGTGTTAAAGGTGATTATTATTCTGATGGTTTTTTTGCAGTTGGAGCCACGCATTTACTAAAAGATAATTTACAAATAGACATTAATATTGCTAAAAACATAAAATACACACCTTCTATATTTTATGGAGGTATAGGTTTCTCTTGGAGATTCGACAAAAAACACAAAGACATTAAAATTAAGGACGGTAAAGAGGTTAAAGAAGGTGGAGATGAAAAAGATGGCGAAGGCGGCGGAGGAAAGAGCAACATCAAAACACCAGAAGAATTAGAAAAAGCGGCTAAAAAAGCTGAAAGAAAAAAACGTCGAAATAAAGATAATGATGTTGAACCTTCAAACGACGACACAGAACAAGAAACTAAAGAAGAGCCTAAAAGAAAAAGATTAGACGAACTAGAAGAAACGCCATAATTTTTTATGATTACTATTAAACAAATACATACCAAAAAAGAAATAACAGAATTTGTAAAATTTCCATTTAAATTATTTAAAGGAAACCCCTACTGGATTCCACCAATTATTACAGAAGAAGTTGAAACTTTTAATAAAGATAAAAATCCAGCCTTAAAAACTGCTCAAGTAGAATTATATCTAGCATACAAAAACAATGAAATTGTGGGTCGTGTCGCTGCAATTATAAATTGGGATGAAGTTAATTCACAGCAAAAAAAGAAAGTCCGTTTTGGGTGGTTTGATACAATCGATGATATTGAAGTTACTAAAACTTTATTAGCTAAAGTTTATGAATTAGGCAAAAAATATGGTATGGAAATAGCCGAAGGTCCAATTGGCTTTACCAATCTAGACAAAGTTGGAGTTCTTACAGAAGGATTTGATCAATTAGGTACCATGGTGTCTTGGTATAGTCCTCCTTATTATAAAGAACATTTTGAAAAATTAGGAATGACTATCGAAAAAGAATATTTCGAAAGCTATTTCAGCATGGAATCTATAAATCCTGCACCATTTCAACGTGCTAGTCAAATGATCAAGGATCGTTATGGAGTAAGAGTTTTAAATTTTACAAAATCAAAAGATGTAATGCCATATGTAGATCAAATGTTTGATTTGTTTAACGAAAGTTATGCTGCATTACAAACATTTGTTCCTATAAACAACGAAATGCGAGATTATTTCAAAAAGAAATACATCAGCTTTATCAACCCAGAATACATTAAGTTCTTCTTAGACAAAAACGACAAAATGATTGGTTTTACCATCGTTATGCCTTCTTTTGAAAGAGCAATGCAAAAAGCAAATGGCAAACTATTTCCTTTTGGCTTTTATCACTTACTAAAAGCAAAAAAAGAGTCAGAAGAAGTTGTTTTTTATCTGATAGGAATAAGTCCAGAATATCAAAACAAAGGAATTACAGCTATTATTTTTGACGAATATTATAAAGTATTTAAAGAAAAGAAGATCAAGAAATTCATAAGAACACAAGAACTTGAAGAAAATCATGCCATGCATAACTTGTGGAAAAATTTTGATCCAACAATTCACAAAAGAAGAAGAACTTATAAAAAAGATTTATAAAAGTAAAAAGCCCAATCTTACGATTGGGCTTTTTACTTTTATTTCAACTTAACGTAATTAAGAAACATTTTCAACATTAGCTTCTGCTAAAGCTTTGTATGTACCATTAGTTAATTTCTCACGAATTGCCTCAAATGCAGATAAAGTATCATCGATATCTTTTTGAGTGTGTGAAGCCGTAGGAATCATTCTTAATAAAATAATACCTTTAGGAATTACTGGATACACAACAATAGAAAGGAAAATTCCGTAGTTTTCACGTAAATCATTTACCATCACCATCGCCTCAGGAATAGAACCCTCTAAGTATACTGGAGTAATACAAGTATTAGTATCTCCAATATTAAATCCTCTTTGTTTTAATCCATTTTGTAATGAATTTACATTAACCCAAAGTTTATCTTTAATTTCAGAAGACTTACGTAGTAACTCCAAACGTTTCAAAGAACCAATTGTTTGAATCATTGGTAATGCTTTAGCAAACATTTGTGAACGTAAGTTATATTTTAAATAATCAATTACATCTTGATCAGCAGCAACGAAAGCTCCAATATTTGCCATCGATTTAGCAAATGTAGAAAAATACACATCAATACCGTCCTGACATCCTTGCTCCTCACCTGCTCCAGCACCAGTTTTACCTAAAGTTCCAAAACCATGTGCATCATCAACTAATAAACGGAAATTGTATTTCTTTTTCATTTCTACAATTTCTTTCAACTTACCTTGTTGACCACGCATACCAAAAACACCTTCGGTAATAAATAAAATTCCTCCTCCAGTTTCTTGAGCCATTTTAGTAGCTCTCTGAAGGTTTTTCTCCATACTTTCTAAATCGTTGTGTTTGTATGTAAAACGTTTACCCATGTGCAAACGAACTCCGTCGATAATACACGCATGAGAGTCAACATCATAAACTATAATATCATTTTTAGTAACCAAAGCATCTATGATAGAAACCATTCCTTGGTAACCAAAATTTAATAAATAAGCAGCTGGTTTCATTACAAATTCAGCAAGCTCTTTTTCTAATTGTTCGTGGTAAATTGTATGACCAGACATCATACGTGCTCCCATTGGGTAAGCAGCACCAAATTGAATTGCAGCATCAGTATCTGCTTTTCTTACTTCTGGGTGGTTTGCTAAACCTAAATAATCATTAATTGACCAATTTAAAATTTCTTTACCGTGAAACTTCATTCTTGGACCTAAATCACCTTCTAATTTAGGAAAAACATAATATCCTTCTGCCTGCGAAGCCCATTTACCAAGTGGTCCTTTATTGTTTTGTATTCTTTCAAATAAATCTTTAACCATAATTCAAAAATGTAAATTTTTACGATTTTATAATCGGCTCAAAAGTAACTATTTCTGCGGTATTTTAATATTCAAATTTACAATTATTTTTAGGAGCTATTCCTGCTGTACACTTTATCTTTTGTTTTCTAAAGAAAAAAACAAAAGGATATCGTTTCCATCAGGGCTAAAAAATAAGGAGGCCTGATAACAGGCCTCCAATATGATAACTCTGATTCATCATACTAACCCAATGGCTAGCTTATAAAATACTCCTCTCACTTAAGATTGATTTTCTTCTCAAATAATTAATCAGAATTACACTTTAAAGATACAACTATTTCAAAACATAATGTCTAAAAAAATAATAATTAACTATTGATTAACACATTTAATATTTTGAATTTCAATACATTAAAATTAAATTTTACATAAAAAATAAAACTTCAAATAAAGATATTGGTTTTATCATTGAAACTAAAAAATTAAGCTTACATTTGCAGCCGAATGACACAGCAATGTGGTTACACATTCGACAAAAAGTCGGGGGCTCCACCTCGACTTTTTACTTTTAAGTACTTCCCGAAAAATTCTTTGCACCCAAATTGGTTTTTAAAAGCAAAATCAAACACCTATCTTTGGCATTATCCTAAAATTTTAGATAAATGCAGTTAGTTTTTGCTTCAAATAACAAGAATAAAATTAAAGAAATTCAATTATTAGTCCCATCTGAAATCCAAATACTTAGTTTAGAAGACATAGGTTGCAATGTTGACATTCCAGAGACTGCAAACACAATTGAAGGAAATGCTATTTTAAAAGCTGATTATGTGACAAAAAACTACGGTTATTCATGCTTTGCCGATGATAGCGGCCTAGAAGTAGATGTGCTAAATGGAGCTCCTGGTGTATATTCGGCGCGTTATGCAGGTGAGGAGAAAGATGATGATAAAAATATCGACAAATTATTATTTGAACTTTCTGAAAAAACCAACAGAAAAGCCAATTTTAAAACTGTCATTGCCTTAAATCTAAATGGCAAACAACATTTGTTTACAGGAATTATTGATGGTGAAATTATCTATGAACGCAGAGGAACAAATGGTTTTGGCTACGATCCAGTTTTTATTGCTGAAGGGTATGAAAAAACTTTTGCTGAACTTACAATAGAAGAAAAATCATCGATTAGTCATCGTGGGAAAGCGGTAAAACAACTTACCGAATTTTTAAAATCAAAGTAAATTTTTTTAGAAAATTCTCAGTAAAGAAGCCCAAAACATCAGAATTATTCAAACATTAATGCGAGGTGTTTTTCTAAATTATTGATTATCAAGCATTAATAATTTCACAATAAACAAGAATACGCTAGTTTATATCGTTTATAAACACTACTTTTGCACCCAATTTAAAAATACATAATGAATAAATTTGAACAATTAGGATTGAATGAATCGCTACTGCTGGCGGTTAAAGATCTAGGATTTGAGAATCCGTCAGAAGTACAGGAAAAAGCGATTCCAATACTATTGGAGCAAAACACAGACATTGTAGCATTAGCACAAACTGGAACAGGTAAAACAGCCGCTTTTGGCTTCCCACTTATCCAGAAAATAGACGCTGATGACAAAAGCACTCAAGGCTTAATTTTATCGCCAACACGTGAACTTTGTTTACAGATCACTAACGAGATTAAACAATATTCAAAATACATTAAGGGCTTACACACCGTTGCGGTTTATGGTGGTGCAAGCATTACCGAGCAGGCGCGTGAAGTAAAAAGAGGTGCACAAATTATTGTGGCTACTCCTGGTAGAATGCAAGACATGATTAATCGTGGGCTTGTGAACATTAAAAACATTAACTTTTGTGTGCTTGATGAAGCAGATGAAATGTTAAATATGGGATTCTATGATGATATCTGTTCGATATTATCTGATACTCCAGACGAAAAAAACACTTGGTTATTCTCGGCTACTATGCCGCAAGAAGTTGCTAGAATTGCAAAACAATTCATGCATGAACCACAAGAAATTACTGTAGGAGCTAAAAACTCAGGTTCTTCAACAGTATCACACGAATTTTACATGGTAAACGCTCGTGACCGTTACGAAGCATTAAAACGTTTAGCAGATGCTAATCCTGATATCTTCTCGGTAGTATTCTGTCGTACAAAACGTGATACACAATCTGTTGCAGAAAAATTAATCGAAGACGGATACAATGCAGCTGCTTTACACGGTGACTTATCTCAAGCACAACGTGACGGAGTAATGAAAGCATTCCGTGGTCGTCAAATTCAAATGTTAGTTGCAACAGACGTTGCTGCTCGTGGAATCGACGTAGATAACGTTACTCACGTAGTAAACTACCAATTACCTGATGAAATCGAAACATACAACCATCGTTCTGGTCGTACAGGTCGTGCAGGAAAATTAGGTACTTCTATCGTTATTGTAACTAAGAGTGAAATCAGAAAAATCCATGCGATTGAAAAAATCATCAAACAAAAATTTGAGGAAAAATCAATCCCAAGCGGAATTGAAATCTGTGAAATTCAGTTATTACACTTAGCTAACAAAATTCACGATACAGAAGTTGATCACGAAATTGACAACTACTTACCAGCTATCTACGAAGTTTTCCAAGATTTATCTAAAGAAGAATTAGTAAAAAGAATGGTTTCTGTAGAATTCAACCGTTTCTTATCCTACTACAAATCAAAACGTGATTTATCTAGTCAAGGTAGTGACAGAGGTGAAAGAAGCTCAGAACCAAGAGAAATAAGAGCAGGTGATCCAGTTCGTTATTTCATCAACATTGGCGCAAGAGATGATTTCGATTGGATGCAATTAAAAGACTTCTTAAAAGAAACTCTAGAATTAGGCCGTGATGACGTGTTTAAAGTAGATGTTAAAGAAGGTTTCTCTTTCTTTAATACTGATGGAGAACATACTGCTAAAGTAATGGACATCTTAAATGGTTTTGATCTTAATGGAAGAAGAATCAACGTTGAAATCTCTAAAAATGATGGTGGTGGAAACTCATCACGTCGTGATCACAACGGACGAAATTCTGGAGGAAGAAGAGACGGAGGATTTAGAGGTGAAAGAAGTTCAGGCGGAAGAAGAGAAGGTGGTTTTGGAGGAAGAAGCGAATCTCGCTCATCTGACAGAGCTCCAAGAACAGAAAGACGCGGTGAAGGAAGATCTACAGAAAGAAGAAGTGATTCTTCTGAAAGAGCTCCAAGAAACGAAAGACGTTCAAGTGCTGCACCAAGACGTTCTGCTCCTTCATCTGATCAACCTAGATCAAGAAGACCAAGAAGAGATTAACGCTTTTTGTTAATTTTCTTATAATTCTATAAAAACAGTAAAATATCTCGTAATGAATAATTACATTAGCCCAACAAATTTAGGCATGAGATATTTTACTGTTTTCTTTTTATTCATATTTACCCTTTCAGGATTTTCTCAAGAAACATCTGTAAAAGGAACTATCATAAACGATAATACTTTACTTCCTATCTGGAACGCAAATATTGTAAATACCAATAAAGTTAGAGGTGCAATATCTGACTCTAAAGGTAATTTTGAAATTAATGCCGATGTTAACGACATCTTGTTAATCTCATGTTTAGGGTTTCAATCCATAGAAATCAAGGTTACGAATGACTGGATAAAAAGCCAAAATTCTCGTATCAAACTAACTGAAAAAGCATACGCTTTAGAAGAAATTGTTATTCCTCCCTATACACTTACAGGATATTTAGAAGTTGATGCAAAACTTATCCCTGAAAGAGAAAACTACTGGTATTCGATCGCTGGTTTAACAAAAAGGTATGAAGGTGGAGAAAATTCTCCTAATGCTTTTAATAGAGTTATGGGGTCACTATTTAATCCTGCCGATGCTTTGTACAATTTTTTTGGCAAAAGACCTAAGGAGCTTAAAAAACTACGTGAAATTCGCAGCGACGAAAATCTTCGCAATATTCTCCAAAACAAATACGACCGCCAAGCTATTTACTTAATGTTTGGTATCAACGAAAAAGAATTACTTGAAATTCTGGAAAGATGTAATTACTCTGAAGCTTTTACCAAATCAGCTAATGATTTACAAGTATTAGATGCCATTAATGGTTGTTACGAAGAATATAAAATTTTGAAGAAGAAATAATCAACTTCAATATCAATAAAAATTTCAAAATCAACGAGAATTGTTGTTGATATTGCTATTGTTTTTTGACATTTAAGTTCTCTAGATACTTCTGGGTAATAAAATCGATATCCTTAATTGATTTTCTAGTCCAGTCGATTCTTTTTTCTAATAATTCAGCTTCTGTCAGTTTCCAATTGATTTCAGAATGACGCAATCGCGTAGAAATATTCTGCAAAATAATAGCTGCCGAAACGGATATATTCAAACTCTCGGTAAAACCAACCATTGGGATTTTTAAATAACCATCAGCTTGCTGTATTACTTCTTCAGAAAGCCCGTGTCTTTCTGTACCAAAGAAAATTGCTGAAGGTTTAGTAATATCAAAATCCTCGAGCATGCAATC
Organism: Flavobacterium terrae; assembly: GCF_900142035.1. Taxonomy (GTDB): domain Bacteria; phylum Bacteroidota; class Bacteroidia; order Flavobacteriales; family Flavobacteriaceae; genus Flavobacterium; species Flavobacterium terrae. The sequence continues at coordinate 66,308 of NZ_FQZI01000002.1, forward strand.
ATTTTCATGGGGAGTTGTCGCTATAATTTGGTAACCTTTATCTTTCAAATCATCAATACAATCTTGAATGTTTGAAAAACGATTTATGTCTACCCATTTTTCTGCTCCTAATGCAATTTCCTTATCTATTTTTTTTCCAAACTTTTGCTCAACAACATTCAGTTCCTGAATTCCAAAAACTTCACAACTACGCATTACAGCACTAGTATTATGTAACTGATACACATCTTCGCAAACTACAGTAAAATGTTTGGTTCTATTAGCTAAAACACGTTTAAAACCTTCTTTGCGATTTTCAGAAATAAAAGTTTCTAGATATTCTAAATAGTTTTCGTCTTGAAATAACGACTGCATTTTGGTAGATTTTGATTATTTTGGACAAAGATAACATAAAGTTAGAGTTTAGAAATTAGAAGTTAAAAGAGACAAATTATCGCGTGAAGGATAGAAGCGATATCCTTTTTACGTCAGCTCGAGTAGCGAAGCGTATCGAGAACAAGTAAAAAGATAAAGCGGATAGCCTAACCTAAAGGGGCACGCCAAAAAACATTTAAAATGAAAAAGAAAATCGTTGTACTTACTGGAGCAGGAATGAGTGCCGAAAGTGGCATAAACACTTTTAGAGATTCTAACGGATTATGGGAAAATCATGATATCATGGAAGTAGCTTCACCCGAAGGATGGCGAAATAATCCTGCTTTAGTCTTAGATTTTTACAACAAACGTCGTGCTCAACTTAAAGAAGTAAAACCCAACAGAGGTCACGAAATATTAGCTGAATTAGAAAAGAATTTTGATGTCCAAATTATCACTCAAAATGTAGATAATTTACATGAAAAAGCAGGTAGTTCTCATGTTTTACATTTACATGGTGAATTAACCAAAGTACGCAGTGTTGCTGATGAAAATTACATTTTAGATTGGACAGAAGATATTCATTTAGGTGATACTGATACCAACGGAAATCAACTTCGTCCACAAATTGTATGGTTTGGCGAAGCAGTTCCAGCTATTGAAGATGCCATTCCTATGATGGAAGAAGCTGATATTGTTATTATAATTGGTACATCGTTACAAGTATATCCCGCAGCTGGATTGATGCATTATGCAAAAAGTTCTACTCCTGTGTTTTATATCGACCCAAAACCCGCCACTATTTATGATTTAGCAAATCCATTGGAAGTTTTAGCTATGAGTGCTAGTGAGGGCCTTTCAAAAATTCAAAATCAATTACAAATACAATAACAATATCAATTAAAAAAACTATTAACTAATCACTATTAACTAATCACTATTCACTAAATTTGCGCTTTCTTAAAAACAACACAACAACATGCAACTAACTGAATTGAACGCTATTTCGCCTATTGATGGTCGTTATAGAAATAAAACGGTTTCTCTATCTCCTTATTTTTCTGAAGAAGCTTTAATAAAATATCGTGTTTTAATCGAAGTAGAATACTTTATTGCACTTTGCGAAGCAGAAATTCCGCAACTATCTGGAATTAACAAAAGTTTATTTCCTGAATTACGCAAAATGTATGAGAACTTCTCTACAGAAGATGCGCTTTGGATAAAAGAAACAGAGAAAACAACCAATCACGATGTTAAAGCTGTTGAGTATTTCATCAAAACAAAATTTGATGCTTTAGGGTTACAACAATACAAAGAGTTTATCCATTTTGGATTGACTTCTCAAGATATTAACAACACTGCAATTCCTCTTTCAACTAAAGATGCTTTTGATAAAGTCTATTTACCATCACTAATCAATGTAATCACTAAGTTAAAAGAATTAAGTGTTGAGTGGAAGGACATTCCAATGCTTGCACGCACACATGGACAACCAGCCTCACCTACTCGTTTAGGTAAAGAAATTTTGGTTTTTGTACAGCGTTTAGAAGAGCAAATGCGTTTATTATTTAACGTTCCGTTTGCTGCAAAATTTGGTGGTGCTACAGGGAATTACAATGCACACAAAATTGCATATCCTAATAACGATTGGAAAGCTTTTGGAACCAACTTTGTTGAGGATATTTTAGGTTTACATCATTCGTTTCCAACAACTCAAATAGAACATTACGACCATTTTGCAGCATTTTTTGATGCTCTAAAACGTATCAATACCATTTTAATTGATTTAGATCGCGACATATGGACGTATGTTTCGATGGATTATTTCAAGCAGAAAATTAAAGCTGGAGAAATTGGATCATCAGCGATGCCACATAAAGTAAATCCTATTGATTTTGAAAACTCAGAAGGAAACTTAGGAATTGCTAATGCTATTTTCGAACATTTATCGGCTAAATTACCTATTTCAAGATTACAACGTGATTTGACAGACAGTACAGTTTTACGTAACATTGGTGTGCCAATGGGACATACTTTAATCGCGTTTGAAGCCACTTTAAAAGGTTTAAACAAATTGCTTTTAAATGAAGAAAAATTCGCTGAAGATTTAGAGAAAAACTGGGCCGTAGTTGCAGAAGCTATTCAAACGATATTACGTCGCGAGGGCTATCCAAATCCTTACGAAGCATTGAAAGATTTAACAAGAACCAATTCGGTTATCAATAAAGAATCTATTCATGCATTTATCGAAACCCTGAATGTTTCTGAAGAAATTAAAGCAGAATTGAAAGTGATTACACCAAGTAACTATTTGGGAATTTAATAATAAATGAAATTTTAAAATATTGTGACAATGCCAAGAAGTATATTATTTCTTGGCATTGTTTTTTCTATATTAAACTAAAAAAATACAATATCTAAACAATTAAGCATGAAAATAATTGAAATAAAATTTAACGATTATACAATTTCAACAGACAAATCAAAAATGGATGTTGTTGCAATACACGACTTTCTGTCGAAACATTCAGGTTGGAGTGATAACATTCCTTTAGAAAAAGTAAAAACATCTATTAACCATTCTTTAAACTTTGGGTTATTTCATAATGACATGCAAATTGGTTTTGCTCGAGTAATATCTGATTTTTCAACTATAGCATATCTCGGTGATATTTATGTTTTAGACAATTACAGAGGACAAGGATTATCAAAAAAACTGATGGATACTGTTATGGCACATCCAGACTTGCAAGGCTTAAGAAGATGGATTTTATTAACCTCAACTGCAGATTGGCTTTATGAAAAGTATGGTTTTACTAAATTACCGAAACCAGAAGTATACATGGAATTATATAATCCTAATGTATACAAAATTGAAGAATAACTTTAGTAGAAATCAGTTTTCAACTTATATAAAAAGCCATCAGTAAACTAATGTCTTTTAAATTTTAAATGTATTCTCCGTGTTGAGAAATATCTAATCCTAAGATTTCTTTTTCCTCACTAACTCTTAACGGTGATATCAAATTCACAACATAAAAAAGTAGATAAGACATAACAAAAGAAAATACAGAAACAATAACTAAAACAAAAACATGACTAAAAAACAAACGGTATTCTCCAAAAATTAATCCTTGATGTTCTATTCCAGGGTTTATTTCTTTTGAAGCAAAAAAACCAGTCAACAACATGCCCACCATACCTCCTACTCCATGACAACTAAACACATCAAGAGCGTCATCAATCTTGCCTTTAGGGAATTTTTCGACCAAAACATTACTTACTACACTACTTATCATTCCTATAAAAATAGCATGAGGAATACTCACAAAGCCAGCCGCTGGTGTAATCGCAACTAAACCAACTACAGCCCCTATACACAACCCTAAAGCTGAAAATTTTCTACTATTTATTTTATCAAAAAATCCCCATGTCATTGCTGCAGCTGCTGCAGCAACTGTAGTTGTTGACAAAGCCTGAACTGCTAATCCATTGGCTCCAAAAGCTGAACCAGCATTAAATCCAAACCAACCAAACCATAACAAACCAGTACCTAAAAGCACATAAGTAACACGAGCAGGATTATGGCTTACTTCTTTACGCTTGCCTAAAAAAATTGCTCCTGCCAAAGCTGCCCATCCTGCACTCATATGTACAGCTATTCCGCCTGCAAAATCCAATATTCCTAATTTAAAAAAGAGACCTTCAGGATGCCACGCCATATGTGTTAATGGAGCATAAACAAATAACACAAACAACACTATAAATAATAAATAAGACCAAAAACGAATACGTTCTGCAAAAGCTCCTGTCACTAATGCTGGAGTTATAATTGCAAATTTGGCTTGAAAAAGAGCAAATAACAACAAAGGGATTGTTGGAGCTAATTTCCAATAAGAACTTGTACCAACATTATTAAAAAATAAATTTTTGAAAGGATTTCCTATTATCCCATAAATAGAATCCCCAAAAGAAAGTCCGTAACCAATAACTACCCATAAAATAGTAACCACAACCATAGCGACATAGCTCTGCAACATAGTACTAATCACATTCTTCTTCCCAACCATTCCTCCATAAAAGAAACCTAATCCAGGAGTCATTAAGAGCACGAGTGCCGAAGCTACAATCATCCAAGCCGTATCGCCAGTATCAAAATTTGGTACCGTACCAGCTACTGTCTTTCCGAAAGAAAAATCAACAATTAAACAACTTGTGGCTAAAAAGACCAACAAAAAGGCTAAAAAATACTTTCTTTTCATATTATGAGTATTTAAAATTCAGTCTAAATATAAAAAACCCTTTCAAAAAACACACATTCATACCAAATTATTATTATTTTGCCATTTAACCCCATAAAAAAATAGGGTTAATAAATTTTAAAGCACTAAAAATCATTAAATCTCAAACTAAAACCATCTATTTAACCATAGATAGTTTAAAAATTCCAAACTTTTTTGTATTTTACAAGTTGTAATAAACAAATGATTTAAAAAACACAAGTTTATGCTTTTAACCGTTGGATCAGCAACAACTAATCTACAGCCTTTAATAAGTGATTTAGGTCTAATATTGATGACTGCAGGAATTGCTGTCCTTATTTTTAAAATCCTAAAGCAACCACTTGTTTTAGGTTATTTAATTGCTGGTTTTTTGGCTGGAAGTCATTTTGATTTTTTTCCATCTATAAAAGATGTTCACAGCATTGAAGTTTGGGCAGAAATTGGTATTGTTTTTTTACTATTCAGTCTTGGTTTAGAATTTAGTTTCAAAAAATTAGTCAAAGTTGGAGGTACAGCATCAATAACAGCAACTTCGCAAATTATTTTCATGGTATTTGCGGGTTTTACAGCTGGTCAGTTAATGAGTTGGAAAATCATGGATAGTATTTTCCTAGGAGTTATGCTTTCAATATCATCAACTACTATCATACTCAAAACTTTTGACGAGTTAGGAGTTAAAGCTCAAAAATTTGCAGGTAATGTAATAGGAGCTTTAATAGTCCAAGACATATTAGCCATTTTAATGATGGTACTACTCTCTACCATCGCAGTTAGTCAACAATTTTCAGGCAGTGAATTATTTTTGTCGGTATTAAAACTTATTTTCTTTCTTACGATTTGGTTTGTGGCTGGAATCTTTTTTGTACCCACCTTACTAAAAAAAACAAAGCATCTCCTTTCTGACGAAATGCTATTGATAGTATCACTAGCTCTTTGCTTATTAATGGTAATTCTAGCTTCAAATGTAGGGTTTTCTCCAGCTTTAGGTGCTTTTATTATGGGTTCAATTATTGCCGAAACCACACAAGCAGAACATATTGAGCATTTGGTAAAACCAGTAAAAGATTTATTTGGAGCCGTTTTTTTCGTTTCTGTAGGAATGTTAATCAATCCTGATACTTTAATTGAATATGCACTTCCAGTTGCACTACTTACTATAATCACAATTACAGGCCAATCCTTTAGTTCAACTGTTGGTTCATTATTAGCAGGTCAACCCTTAAAACAATCCGTTCAAACAGGTGTTAGTTTGTCTCAAATAGGTGAATTTTCTTTTATTATTGCCACCCTTGGAGCATCTTTACATGTTACAAGTGATTTTTTATACCCAATAATTGTAGCAGTTTCTGCTATAACTACTTTCACAACACCTTACATGGTTGCACTAGGCACACCATTAGCCATTTATTTAGAAAAAAAACTACCTCGAAAATGGGTAAAAAGTATTCAAGATTATAGTGCTAATGCAGATGCTATTAAAATCATGACCTCTTTACAAATAGCACTAAGAGCTTATTTATTCCAAATTATTTTACACTCAATAATCATAATTGCTATCATTTTACTATCTGGCAAATATCTTTTACCATTTGTTCAAGAAACTGAATTTGGCCATACCATAGCCGCTTTTATAACCCTTATTTTAGTATCTCCTTTCTTATGGGCCTTATCCTTAAGAAAAATTGCCACCGAAGCTGTTAACGAACTTTTTTCGACTAAAAAACAAAGAGGTCCTATAATGATCCTCATCTTTTTCAGAATTGGTTTAGGACTTTTCTTTATTGGCTTCATTGTAAATAATTTTTTCTCGCCAGCAACAGCTGTACTTTCATTAATTTTTGCAATTATTGCTTACTTCTCTTTTCCAAAAAGATTACAGAAGCGTTACCTAACAATAGAACAACATTTTTTGAGCAATTTTAACGAAAGAGAAATAAGTAAAACCAAACACCTCAGAAAAGATTTAACTCCTTGGGATGGGCATATGGCAACTTTTGATATTGCTCCTTCTTCAAATATTATTGGAAAAACTCTTAACGAACTTCGCATTCGAGAAAAAACAGGAATTAACATTGCATTCATCAAAAGAGGAGAAATTACTATTAACATGCCTAGCAGAAATGAACGTTTATTCCCAAAAGACGAAGTATGTGTTATTGGCACCGATACACAGGTGAAAAAATTCAAAAAATATCTTAATCAAAACGAAATAGAACCGCCTGAAGAGTCTGAACAGACAGATATAGTTTTACAACATTTAAAATTGAAAAACCTAGAATATATAGGAAAAAGCATTCGAGAATCTAAAATTAGAGAAAAAACAAACGGCTTAGTTGTTGGTATAGAAAGAGACGGAAAACGCATTCTTAATCCAGAGTCACATTTAATACTTGAAGAAAACGATATATTATGGGTAGTAGGTGATAAAAAATTATTATCTAGTATAATTCAAAACTAAAAAAAGGGATACATTTTTGAAATGTATCCCTTAACTATTTTAAATATATTTTATCTAGAATAATTTGGTGCTTCTTTGGTAATTGTCACATTATGCGGATGACTTTCGCTAATTCCACTTGAAGTGATTCTAACAAACTTTCCTTTTTCTTGTAAATCATCAATAGTGGCAGAACCACAATATCCCATACCTGCTCTAAGACCTCCTATAAATTGCAACATGCTTTCGTTTAACTCCCCTTTATAAGGAACACGACCTACTATACCTTCTGGAACTAATTTTTTCACATCGTCCTCAACATCTTGGAAATATCTGTCTTTTGATCCTTCTTTCATCGCTTCAACAGAACCCATTCCTCGGTATGATTTGAATTTTCTTCCTTCGAAAATTATAGTTTCTCCAGGAGACTCTTTAGTTCCCGCTAATAATGATCCCAACATTACACAATTGGCTCCTGCTGCAATTGCTTTAGGAATATCCCCTGTATAACGGATACCACCATCTGCAATTACTGGAACGTCAGTACCTTTCAAAGCTGCTGCAACTTCTAATACTGCCGAGAATTGTGGAAAACCAACACCTGCAACAACACGAGTAGTACAAATAGAACCTGGACCAATACCTACTTTAACAGCATCGGCACCATTTTGAGCTAAATATAAAGCAGCTTCTGCTGTAGCTATATTTCCAACAACTACATCTAAGTCAGGAAATTTATTTTTAACTTGTTTTAAAACGTCAACCACACCTTTAGTATGTCCGTGGGCAGTATCTATAATTACCGCATCAACACCAGCATTTACTAAAGCTTCTGCTCTTTCAACAGCATCTGCCGTAACTCCTAATGCTGCAGCTACTCTTAAACGACCAAACTTATCTTTGTTAGCGTTAGGTTTTTGAGTCAGTTTTGTGATATCTCTAAAGGTAATTAATCCAACTAACTTGTAATCAGCGTTTACAACTGGTAGTTTTTCAATTTTATTGCCTTGCAAAATTTCTTCGGCTTTTGCCAAATTTGTACCTTCTGGTGCAGTTATTAAATTTTGTGAAGTCATTACTTCTGTAATAACTCTATCATTATCTTTTTCGAAACGCAAATCTCTATTGGTAACAATTCCTTTTAAAATACCATTTTCATCAACCACAGGAATTCCCCCAATTCCATACTCTTGCATAGCTTTTTTAGCATCTGCCACAATAGCATTTAAAGGCAATGTAACTGGATCGAGTATCATTCCGCTTTCAGCACGTTTTACCTTACGAACCTCAGCAGCTTGCTTTTTAATAGACATGTTTTTATGCAATACCCCAATACCTCCTTCTTGAGCCATAGCAATAGCCATAGCACTTTCGGTAACTGTATCCATAGCAGCTGATACAATGGGAACATTCAATGAAATATTTTTTGAAAATTTTGTTTTGATACTTACTTCTCTAGGAAGAACTTCAGAATAATTTGGAACCAGTAGGACATCATCGTAAGTTAAACCTTCTCCGACAATTTTAGATGCATGTGCGTTCATGTTGCAATTTGTAGTTGTAGTTAAATTGCATGCAAATATAATACAATTATCTCTTCTAATAAAATGGTTTTAACTTAACTTTTAAAAACTAACACATAAACATCTAAAGAATGGTCTTTATTTTAATTTATAGCTTTAAAAGGCTATAAATTATAATTATAGCTAAAATAAGCTATAAATAATACTTATATCCAAAAAAAGCTATAGATTTGTATCAAATGAATAGAAGATGAAAAAGAAAATTGTTTTATCAGGAGATATAATTGCTTCAACTAGTTTAAGTATTGAAGAAAAAAACTCATTAGAAAAAAAACTAAACGAATTAATTTCTATTTTAGTTGAGAATTTTCCTATATATGGAAGAATAATTAAAGGTGATTACCTAGAAGTAGTTGTAGAAAATCCAGAAGATGCTTTACTTATTACTTTATTAATTAAAAGCTTTATAAAATCAGCTATTGATGATCAAGACAATAGTAGCAACCGATATAAAAAGTTTAAAAACTACGGTATAAGGATTGCAATGGGTTTTGGAGAATTAACCCGATATGACAAACAAAAAGGGATAATTGACGGGAATGCCATTTATTATTCGGGAAGAAAGATTAATGAAGAAACATCAACATACAACAAACAAAGAATAGTAATAAAAAATACATTGTTTTTCATTTCAGATAATGATAAACTAGACCAAATGATGGATACATTATTAAGCTTGTTAGATATTTTAATTGGAAATGCAACTGCTAAACAAAGTGAAATTTTATTTTTACGCTTATTAGGGAGTAGTGAAAAAGAAATTTCAATACAATTAAACATAAAACAACCTACTGTAAACAAACAACTTACAAGCGTAGGATGGAATGCAATAGACAAGTCTGTTACTTATTTTAAAACAATAATAAAGGATTACGAATAATGAATGTAAACTTATTAATACTACAATTTATAGGACATCTTTTAGGAGATTACATCTTTCAAACCGATGCAAGTGCCAAAGAGAAAAACGAAAATGGTTTTAAGAGTAAATTCATTTTTAAACACACTTTAATAACTTTTATTAGTTCGTTGGTTTTATCTTTTGATTTTAACTTCACCTTATGCTCTTTAGGCATAGCAGCATCTCATCTAATCATTGATGGATTAAAACACAAATTAAACAAAGGAAGATTTTCCTTTTTTATTGACCAAACGCTACACATTGTAATGATAGTATTGTTCGTATGGATGTTTGAACTGTATTTTAAAGAAAATCCTTTATTAAAAATCACCAATACTAAATTACTACTAATCATAACTGGTTATTTGATTTGCTTAAAACCAGCCAATATTTTTATACGCGAGGTTTTAGTTGTTGCCAAAATAGAAAGTATTTCAGATACTACAACAGAATTAAAAAATGCAGGAAAAGTGATAGGTATTCTTGAAAGAATATTAGTCCTGACATTTGTTATTATAGGAAAACTAGAAATTATAGGCTTTATGATAGCTGCAAAATCGATACTTCGATACAAAGATACCAACACCATAAAAACAGAATATGTTTTAATAGGAACTATGCTTAGTTTTGGAATAGCAATGCTAGCTGGTTTACTTATCGAACGTTTTTAATGATAAACCGTAAAAATTTTTAGCGCTTCATTATAGGCACTTTCAAAACTCATTGCACTTAAATTAGTGTCAGCTTTTTGAGAAGTAAAGTACGACAACAATTTTTCTGTAGGCATGTTACCCGTTAGCTTATCTGTAGCCATAGGACAACCTCCAAAACCTTGAATAGCACCATCAAAACGAAGACAACCCGCTTTATAAGCAGCATCCACTTTTTCATACCATTTGTCTGGTGTAGTATGCAAATGTGCTCCAAACTCAATGTCTGGATACTTCGGGATTAAATTAGAAAACAAATAATCAATAACTTCAGGAGTAGAACTACCAACAGTATCAGAAAGTGATAAGATTTTCACTCCCATAGAAGCTAACTTTTCTGTCCACTCACCTACTATATCAACATTCCATGGATCTCCGTATGGATTTCCAAAACCCATCGAAATATAAGTAACTACCTCCTTATTATTCTTATCTGCAATATTTAAAATTTCCTGAAGGGTAACTAAAGATTCTGCGATAGTCTTATGCGTGTTACGCATTTGAAAATTTTCGGAAATAGAAAAAGGAAAACCCAAGTATTTAATTTCTGGATGCACTGATGCGTTTTCTGCACCTTGCGTATTTGCAATAATGGCCAAAAGTTTACTTTCTGTTTTAGACAAATCTAATTTAGACAGAACTTCGGCGGTGTCCTGCATTTGAGGAATCGCTTTTGCCGAAACAAAACTTCCAAAATCGATAGTATCAAAACCTACACGCAATAACGATTGAATGTATTGTACTTTTTTATCTGTTGGTATAAAATCCTTAATACCTTGCATGGCATCACGTGGACATTCAATAAGCTTGATTTTTTCGGCATTCATAGCTCAAAAATATAACTATTTAAGCGTTTTCTAAAATCTTTTTATTAATTGCCTTAACAAGAGCTGGTCCTTCATATATAAATCCAGTATACAATTGAACCAAACTGGCACCTGCTTCTAGTTTTTCGATAGCATCTTCGGGTGTGTGAATACCTCCAACTCCAATGATTGGAAAAGCCTTGTTACTTTTTTCAGCTAAAAAACGAATAACTTCTGTAGAACGTTTTGTCAAAGGTTTTCCAGATAAACCTCCTGCTTCAATCTTATTAATTGATTGTAAACCATCTCTAGATATTGTAGTATTTGTAGCAATGACACCTGCAATTTTAGAGTCTTTTACAATTTCAATAATATCTAATAGTTGCTCGTTTGTTAAATCTGGTGCAATTTTTAATAAAATTGGTTTTTGTTTGGGTTTCTGCCCTTCGACATCGCTCAGGGTAACACCTTTTTTAATGTTTAATTCTTGCAAAACCATCAAAAGTTTTGTCAAGGGCTCTTTATCCTGTAATTCACGCAAACCTGGAGTATTAGGCGAACTTACATTCACTACAAAATAATCTACATGATCATACAAGGCCTCAAAACAAATTTCATAATCCTTGACAGCTTCATCGTTTGGAGTAACTTTATTTTTCCCAATGTTGCCACCAATGAGTACATCGTTATTCTTTTTTAAACGTTCAACCGCTTCTAAAACCCCTCCATTATTAAACCCCATTCGATTCACAATTGCTGAATCTTCTAATAAACGAAACAAACGTTTCTTAGGATTTCCTTCTTGTGCTTTGGGTGTTAATGTCCCAATTTCAATAAACCCAAAACCAAAATTTGATAATTCGTTGTAAAGCTTGGCATCTTTATCAAACCCCGCAGCAAGACCTACTGGATTTTTAAATTTAAGTCCAAATATTTCTCGTTCTAAACGTTTGTCATCAATATGATACATAGAACGTATTGCTGACGAAACACCTGGTATTTTATTAATAAAACGAATACATGAAAATGAAAAATGATGTATTTTTTCTGGATCAAATCCAAAAAGAATGGGTCTAATTAGTGATTTATACATAGATAGTTAGTGTTGTGGTGCAAAAATAGGAAATTGAATACAGATATAAGAATGGAAATATCAATATATTTGTAAATCTAATTATTTTATAAAATGCAACATATAACAGACCGTTTTATCAGTTATGTAACTGTAGATACAGAAGCCGATCCAAATTCGAATACAACTCCTAGTTCTGCTAAGCAATGGGATTTAGCCAATAAATTAGTCGAAGAATTAAAAGCTATAGGATTACAAGATGTAAGTATAGACGACAAAGCATACATTCAAGCCACTTTACCAAGCAATATTGATGAAAAAGTGCCAACTATAGGTTTTATTTCTCATTTTGATACTACACCCGATTTTACTGGTGCCAATGTTAAACCTCAAATTGTTCCAAATTATGATGGGGGTGATATTATCTTAAACAAAGAAAAGAATATTGTTTTATCTCCAAGTTATTTTGAAGATCTATTGTTGTATAAAGGACAAACTTTAATTACAACCGACGGAACTACTTTATTAGGTGCCGATGACAAAGCAGGAATTACAGAGATTGTAACTGCTATGGAATATTTAATTAAAAATCCTCAAATCAAGCACGGAACGATCAAAGTGGGTTTCACACCTGATGAAGAAATAGGCCGTGGTGCCGACTTTTTTGATGTAGAAAAATTTGGATGCGATTGGGCTTATACTATGGATGGAAGCCAAATAGGCGAATTAGAATATGAAAATTTTAATGCCGCTGGTGTAAAATTAAAATTTAAAGGAAAGAGTGTTCACCCTGGATATGCTAAGGGCAAAATGATTAACTCGATGCTTTTAGCTACTAAATACATTGCTAAATTACCTAAAAAAGAAGTTCCTGAGCGTACAAAAGATTACCAAGGATTCTTTCATGTAGTACATTTAGACGGAAGTATTGAAGAGACTAACGTACAATTAATTATACGTGACCACAATCGTAAAAAGTTTGAAAAACGCAAAAAATTAGTGCAAAAAATTGCGGATAAATTCAATGCAAAATACGCTAAACAATTTGGTGAAGATATTGTTGAAATTGAAGTAAAAGACCAATACTATAATATGCGTGAAAAAGTAGAACCAATGATGCACATTGTAGACATTGCAGAAAAAGCAATGAAAAACTTGGGAATCAAACCAATCATAAAACCTATTCGTGGTGGTACTGATGGTTCACGATTATCGTACATGGGGTTACCATGTCCTAATATTTTTGCAGGTGGACATAATTTCCATGGTAAATACGAATACGTTCCCGTAGAAAGTATGCAAAAAGCAGTAGATGTTATTGTAGAAATTGCACAAATTGTAGCAAAGCAGAAATAATTTTAAACATCAACAATTCCAATTACAAACGAATACAAATGTTTATAATCGTTTGTAATTGGAAGTTTCGCCAATTTATGAGTTAGTGGCAATTTCCACCTAAATCCTTAAATAAAGACGAATCAATATGAATAATAATCATATTACAGACATTAAAAACTATATTAATTATATAACTTCAAAAGATACATTTGAGAATCAAGATGATATCCGAAGTATAACTTTACACGCATTTTATCAAGTAACACAAAGCTTTCTTTATTCATATATATTATCTACAAACATTGAAGATATTAACTATTGTAAAAACAACTTCTCTCCTGACATAGATTCTGAAGACTTACCAACTCTTCTTCATAATTATCATGGTTTTATTGTAAATGCCTTTTTTATTAATTCGTTTGTTCATGTAGAAAATCATATTAGGCAAATTGGTTTACATTATGAAAAGAAAATTGAAGATATTAACGAAACATCTATAACTAAAACTTTTAGAAACTTGATGAATAAAAATAAAACCATACATTTTCAAAAAATTAGCGAAGATGATTTTAAACTTTTTGAATTTTATTGTTTCATAAGAAACACAATGCATAATGTTGGATTTCATACAAAGCCTGACAAAAAAATTATAATTGAAGATAAAAATTCAATACTAAATAGAAACCGTATAGAAATCGAATTAATAGAAAATTCCTCAAATTCTATTTCATTCGACACCATATTTTTTATTCAAGAACAAATAACAAAGCTTGTTTTGAAAATTAATTCTTTAATTCCAAAATCGGATATAATTAAGCATCGTTTTTACGACATTGGGTTTAATGATTAAAACTGCTGCTAACAGGCGTTTGGCAAGATTACGAATTTTGTAGTAAATTCACGTTTACATTTCGCAAGAAATTTTATCTTTAACAGAAAATAATCGGTTCCGAAGCTCGCAACCTCGTTAAGCGACCATCACGTTATGCACAATGTTAGTTGACGACAAAATAATATGACTCAAGAACTATTTTTTCATAAAGTTGAAAGCCATTTACGTAACGAAAATTGCTCTGAATCTACAATCAGTCTATACTTATCAGGTATTAAACGCTTTGTTGAATTTTGTGGCAAAGAAGATGTAATGCTAATTAATTCAGTAGACTTAGCAAGGTTTTCTAAATCACTTTTTAAAAATAAAAGCCCAAAAAATGGAACACTAAGACCGCTTAAATACGGAATAAATTGCGGTTTTAACGTTGTTCTAAATAATAGTTTAGATGTAAATTTAATACCAACTCCTAAGCCTATTAGAATTCAAAAAGAATATTTTACAAAAAAAGAAATTGCAAATTTCTTTTTAGGAATTAATAATCTTAAGCACAAAACACTTTTCCAGTTTATGTACGCAACTGGATTAGACGTTAACGACATTATAAACTTAAAAATTACTGACATTAACAGTAAGAAAAAAATAATAACGATTCGTGATAACAAAACCAATGTTAAACGAATTACTTTTCTACCTGCTTCAATTCTCAAAATTTTAAGAGATTACTATTCTGTCTACAAACCCAAGATTTACTTATTTGAAGGTCAAACGGAAGGAAATCCAATTTCTGATAGAACTATTCAGCATACTTTTAGAATTAGTTTAGCTAAACAAAATTTCAATAAAAAACTTACGACAAGATCAATCAAAAACTCATATGTAAAACATTTGACTGAAGATGGTATTCCGTTAACTAGTATTCTTGAACAATTACAAATTAAAAATCCTGAAACGGTAAAATTATATAATGACTTATGTTTTCCTCCAAAAAAACACAACTCGAGCCCATTTGATACAATTTTTTTAGAAAAACAAGAATTTGATTTTTTTGACACAACAGATTTGGAATATATACTTTCAAAAGTTACAGACCAAGAAGAAAGGGATTATTTAAACGAAGGAATTAAATGTTTCAAAGCAAATGCATTAAGAGCTGGTGTAATCTTCCTTTGGAATGCATCTATTTATAAAATTCAGAAAATGTGTTTGACACAATCTCTAGGATTTGTAAATACTGAACTAAAAAAAATCTATCCTAAAGCAAAAGACATTAAAGTAATTGATGATTTTGGTTATATAAAAGATGAGTATTTATTAGAACTTGCTTGCAAACTAAAACTAATTGACAAGACAACAAAAGAAGAATTAAAAAACACATGTCTTGACCTTAGAAACAAATGTGGACATCCAGGAAAATATAAACCAAAAGGGCAAAAAATAAAAGCTTTTGTTGAAGACATTATTGAAATACTATACTGAGAAAACACTGTGCATAACAGCGGTTTCGCGCAATAGCTCGTTAGCATTGCGCCGGAATCCTAACGGATTACTGAAACCTTGTTTTACTCATACTATTTTTTCTTAAATTGCCACTACTGCAAGAAGTCGCGGGACTTTAGTTGTAATTAAAAAAATGGTAACAAATTTCAAAATTAGTCGTCTAATTTCAAAAAAATTAAATGCGTACTATATTATTCTTAATTCTCTCAATTACTTCTATAGCTTCTTTTTCTCAAGGCTCCATATTAGATTCTACTAAAAGCGACACTTTATTTATTATTAAGAAAAATCCAGAAAAAGGATTTTTTCATGACTATATTTTATTTATTCCAAAAGAGACACCCATAAACAAAAAAACATATCTGCTGGTAGAACCAAATAACACAGGTAGACCTACTGACAGTATAGAAGTCCATAAAAATTATGCTATTGATTTAGCATCGGTAAGTTCTGTAGGAAATAATGTTTCAACAATGCTAAAAATACCTTTACTTGTTCCTGTTTTTCCTAGACCAGCTGCACAAGAACTAATGTACACTCATGCTTTAGATAGAGATGTAATGCTGGAAAAATCTATTGAATTACAAAGATTAGACCTACAATTGTTAGCAATGATTACTGATGCTAAAGTGGTCTTAAACAATATGGGCATTAAAGTTGACTCAAAAGTATTTATGAATGGGTTTTCTGCATCTGCTACGTTTACTAATCGTTTTTCTTTTATTCATCCTCAAGCAATAAAAGCTTTAGCCATTGGTGGATTTAATGGTGAACTGATGCTTCCTCAAAATAAAATTAATGGTATAAAATTAAATTACCCCATTGGCCTGAACGACTTCACTGATATATTTGACAAAAAATTTGATGTTGATTCGTATAAAAAAATTCCGCAGTTTATCTATATGGGAAAATTAGATGAAAATGATGCTGTTCAGTTTGACGATGCGTATAATGAAAATGAACGACAAATAATTAATAGTTATATAGGAAAACAAGTACATGAAAGATATTTAAAATGTCAAGAACTATATGTGAAAAAAAATATTTCTCCCATTTTTAAAACCTATGAAAATGTTGGCCATTGGACAACTTCAGACATGAATCTTGAAGTGATAAAATTCTTTTTTAATCAAATGAAATAAAACAAAATTACTCAACCCTTCAATTTAAATCAATTCCCTAAATTATAACCAACTTAAATGAAATGATAAGAGAGTTTACAAGAACAATGTATCAGGATAAAAACGTAGTTATTGGTTTTGGAGATCAGAAAGACTCATAAAATATGTAGGAAAAGAATTTTAAAAAAAAAGGATTCAAGAATGAAGAAATTTGGGGTTATCTATTGATAAAAATGGGCTTGTTTGGGTTGGATTGGTTTGAGGGAGTAAATTTTCTCAGTTCAAAACCTAAAATGAACTAACAATAAACGTTATTCAAAGTATTTTTAATGGAGAAAAATTCATTGACACTAAACAAAAAGAGTCTTAGACAAAATAATTCCAATTCAATAGATCCTTCTAGTTTTTGTTGCTGAAAATCTAAAATCTACTATCTTTATAACTAATCATCTAAATAACGTTTAGTATGCACAAGACATGAAATGACTATTTAATCTCAATACCAAATTAAGTAAAGGAAATGAATCATAAAATTTCACATATCTCGATCGTAGTTGATGATTATGATAAAGCAATTGAATTTTATACAAAAAAGTTGCGTTTTGTTTTAATGGAAGACACAATTATTGATAAAACTAAACGTTGGGTAAAAATTGCTCCTGATAAAAAATCAGAATTCAGCTTGTTGCTTGCTAAAGCATCAAACAAAATACAAAAAACAAGAGTTGGGAACCAGACTGGTGGAAGAGTATTTTTATTCTTGAATACAAATGATTTTGAAAAAGATTATGAGAACTTGTTAAATGAAAATGTAAAAATTATACGTAAACCAAAAATTGAAGCTTATGGAAAAGTTTTAGTTTTTGAAGATTGTTATGGAAATTTGTGGGACTTGATTGAACCTTTTGAAGAAATCGAAGAAAAATTCTACTTGACTGAAATTTTAAGAGTTATTAAAAAACAAAATATTGAAGTGACAAAGAATGCACTAATAGAATTGCAAAAACATACAAAAAATGAAAGTGGGAATGTAACTTTTGAAATTCAACAATCAATAGAAAATGAAAATGAATTCATAATTTGGAAATGTTTTAAAAATAAATCAGAGTTTAAAAAACATCTTGATTCTAAACATCTAAACGATTTTATGAAATTAAATTTAGTTAAATTCATAAAGGAGTATACTACCAAAGAAGCATAGAAATTCACTTTTTCTATGAAATTTTAAGTTTGTTTTAGAAAAATAGGTTGACTGAACAAAATAAACACTACTGGAAACCACTCTCTGTTAATTTTCAATACCACTAAAATTAAATTTACAAATAAAGAAATACATTGTATTTGGAATACATTTTTATACATAATTCATTTAGCCTATTTTAGCGGTTTAAAATATAATCTATAATGCATTATTTAATTTTTTTACTTGCCTTAACAGGACTTTTAATTTCTTCAAACTACTTTACTAATTCTGCAGAAGCTATTGGGAAATATTTAAAACTGCCTTCTTTTGTTGTTGGAGTTTTTATAGTAGGTATTGGAACCTCATTACCAGAACTAATCTCTGGGATACTTTCTGTAAATAAAGGTTCTTCTGAAATTTTATCAGGAAATATTATTGGTGCAAATATTTCAAATATTCTTCTTATTACTGGTCTTGCTGTAGTTATAAACAAGAAAAATATTTCTTTAAAAAGTGGCTACATGTATATAGACTTAAACTACCTAATTGGAAGTTTTTTATTCTTTTACATGATAGCTTATGATGGTAAAATGGATGCTCCAGAATCATTTTTTGGATTATTAATGTTCATTGTATACAGTATTTATCTTATTAAGGGTGAAACTAAAAGCAAAGAAGATGTAAAAATAAAAACCGAAAAATTCCCTACTATTTCCTTAGTAATTTTGTTGCTATCTGCAATAGGTATCTATTTTGGGGCTGATTATACTATTATTTCTCTTGAAAAAATAGCCACTGATTTATCAATACCAAAATCCATCGTTGCACTAACATTACTTTCCCTTGGAACTACTCTACCAGAACTAGCTGTCAATATAAGTGCTATTAAAAATGGAAAAGCTGAAATGGCGATTGGGAACGTTTTAGGTTCATCCATTTTTAACACTCTAGTAATTCCTGCTATAGCATCATTTTTTGGAACAATTGCAGTTACAGATAATTTGATTCATTTTTCTTTGCCTGTAATGGCTGCTTGTGGTCTTTTGTTTTATTTACTTACTCAAGATAAGAAAATTTCAGTATGGGAAGGGCTTTTGTTTATATGCTTATATTCACTTTTCATTTTTAAAACCGCAACATTTTAGTTTATTAAAATTTCGCTTAATTTTGAATTAGAATACTAAATATGAATATAAAACTAATAGCAATAGGAAAAACCGATAATAAAAATCTTCAATCTTTGATTGATGATTATATGAAAAGACTTTCCTTTTACATCAAGTTTGAAATGGAAATTATTCCAGATATCAAAAATGTAAAAAACTTAAGTGAATCACAACAAAAAGATAAAGAAGGCGAATTAATTTTATCAAAACTAACAAATACTGATCAACTTATCCTTTTAGATGAAAATGGAAAAAATTTTTCAAGTGTAGGTTTTAGTGAAGAGTTACAAAAAAAAATGAACTCTGGAATTAAAACTTTAGTTTTTGTTATTGGAGGTCCATATGGTTTTAGTGATGAAGTTTACAAAAAAGCTCAAGGAAAAATCTCATTATCCGCTATGACATTTTCGCATCAAATGGTCCGCTTGTTTTTTATAGAACAATTATATCGTGGATTTACTATATTAAGAAATGAGCCATATCATCATCAATAGCTACTTTCTTTTATAGAAATGAGGGTTTTCCAAAGGTCCCTTTCTGAAAATTTTTCTGTAGCTACTTCTTAAAAAATTATCAAGTTTTAATAAATTATCAACTAAACTATTTTCTACTCTATCTCTAAAAGTGGTGACATGATAGGTGTCAGATTCTCTTAAAGGGTTTTCGGAAAAGTAGTAATTTGAAACACAACATCTCATTGCATCTGAATTTACCTTTGAAACAGAATGCATAGAATCGTTATGAGTAGCCATAATTACAAGTCTGTTAAATTTACTTTCAATTAATACAGGTAATCCATTTATACCTTCTGGCCACAATTCAAGATGACCTCCGTTTTCAAAATTCCAATCAGGGGAAACATAATACAAAACATTCAAAATGCGCCATCTTTTTCTATCCTTATCATGAGAATTATCAAGATGTGGACTTAAAAAATGACCTTTATCCATCATAGATATTCCACCAGCATAAAGTTTATCATCAGGAAATAAATTTTTCAAAGAACATATTTCGGATATTGCTTTTACAACTCTTTCGTCCTGAAAAGCATAAATACATTCTTCAAGAATAACGTTATGCTTATTCATTTGAGCAGATACATATTTGAATTCTTTTAATGACCTTTTTAAAACCATAGCTTCTGCCTCGGGGAAGGCTTTGAAAATTTCTAAAGCAATAGTTTCAGGCAGTAAATTATCTAAATAAAAATGGCCTATTTTAGATTTTGATTCTTTGAAGTCTGAAATAAGTTTGTCCTTATTTTTCTCTAATGAATTCAAAATGTATGTTGCCAACTCTGAACGATTCATTCAAAAAATCTTTTTAGCAAATATACTATATTGTAAGGGTGATTTTAAATAATATTAAATAAATTGCAACAAGTTTATTTTTATGATTTCAATCTTAATTCCTGTTTACAATTATAACATTTCATCGCTATTAGATAAAATTAATAGTGAAATAACACTCAATAATATAAGCTGTGAAGTTATTGTTATTGATGATTGCTCTACGCAATTAGAAACATCAAAAATCAACAAAGAGAATTGTGCAAAATACAGTTATGAATATCTAAAAAACGAATCAAATAAAGGTAGAACCATTTCAAGAAAAATATTAGCTAACAAAGCTAATTTTGATTGGTTATTGTTTTTAGATTCAGATGTTTTACCTTGTGATATTAATTTTATTCAAAATTATTTAAATGAAATTAACAAAGATGTTGAAGTTGTAATAGGAGGAATAAAATATGAACGAAAAGACATCGATAGTTCCACGATTTTTAGATACAAATATGGTATAAATCGAGAAGAGAAAACATCAACGGAAAGGAATAAGAAGGTTTATTCTTCCATTTTTTCAGGCAATTTGTTTATCAAAAAAAATATTTTTTTGACCAATAACTATAATGGTGAAAAGAACATTTATGGCTTGGACAATTATTTTTCCTACAATCTCTTTATAAATAAATCTAAGGTTTTGCATATTGATAATCCAACTTATCATTTGGGCTTAGAATCAAATGAAGATTTCTTTAACAAATCTATTTCTTCACTTGAAACACGTATTGAATTATTAAAAAACAAACCTTTAATAGAAAAAACAGACTCAATTATCAAAGCATATAAATTTTGCGTTAAATACAATATTAACATTATCGCTAATATTATTTTTAAAATGACTGGCCCATTTTTAAAAAAACTAGTAATTTCTAACAACCCCAATTTATTAGCTTTTGATTTATATCGTTTGGGTTATATCTGTAAATTAAAATAACATGCCTTTTTTTTCAATCATAATTCCACTGTATAACAAAGATAAGTTCATTCAAAATACACTTAAAAGTGTTTTAAGTCAATCTTTCTCTGATTTTGAAATCATCATTGTGAATGACGGTTCGACTGATAGTAGTGAAGAAAAGGTCTTAAATTTTGAGGATCCAAGAATAGAATACTTTTATAAAGAAAATGAAGGTGTTTCAAAAGCTAGAAATTTTGGAATAGAAAAAGCTACCTCAAATTATATTTGCTTTTTAGATGCTGATGATTATTGGTATTCAACTTTTTTGACTGAGTTTCACAAAACAATTAAAAATTATCCTGAACAAAAAATTTTCTCATGTGCTATTGAAATTCAAACTTCAAAAACAAAATATCCAGCTATTTATTCTATTGATATTGAAAAGAGTGAACAATTAGTAAATTATTTTGAAGCTAGCTTAAAACAATCTATAATATGTACATCAGGCATAATAATACATAAGTCAGTTTTTGAAAAAACTGAGGGTTTTAATCAGAAACTTAAAACTGGTGAAGACACTGATCTTTGGATTAGGATTGGACTACATTATCCCATATTATTCATTAATAAAATTTTAGTTTGCTATATTTTTGACGAAAAAGGATTATCAAGACAACAAAAAAACTTTGAGAGAAGCTTAAACTATTCTGACTTTTCAGAATTAGAAAAAAGTGACCCTAAATTAAAAACATTTTTAGACTACAACCGATTTTCTGATGCAATTAAGGCTAAAATTTATGGAAATAAAAAACATTTCTATTTGATGTATTCACAAATAAACGAGAAAAATCTACCTTTAAAAAAGAGAATCTTGTTAAAGTTTCCTTCATTTATACTAAAAACATTGATTAAATTGCAAAAAGTATTTAACTCAAAATCATTTTTTAAATAATCTGAATTCTTTATATTCTCGAATATAATCAGATTCTTTATACTCTCCAGACGATAATACTAAACATACAGAACCTGATGAAAAATTTTCAAGTTCACGCCATATTCCAGTTGGAATTAACAGGCCTTGATTGGGTCTGTTTAAAGTAACTGTTATTTTACTTTTTCCATCTTTTAAGATAACATCAAAACTACCACTCAATGAAATTAAAAACTCCTGTTGTTTAATGTGTGCATGACCTCCTCTTTTGGATCCACTTGGAACATCAAACAAGTAATACACTCTTTTAAATTCAAATGGGACAGTATTTCCTTCTATTACAGAAAGATTCCCTCTCCTATCAGCAATTTTAGGTATTTCAATAATCTGTATATTATCTATTGTGTTTTTATTCATTTTCTAAAATGTCTTGCCAATTTTTACTTACGCACTCCAAAGATAAGTGCTTTATGGTTTCTTTAGCATTTGCTTTACAATTTTGATATAATACCTCATCATTAATCATTCTATCCATAGCTTGAGCCAGTTTTTCGGAATCATGATTTTCAACTAACAACCCATTAACTTCATTAATGATAATTTCTGCAGGTCCAGATTTACAATTAACTGAAACTACTGGTGTATTCAATGCTAATGATTCTAAAAGTACTGTAGGGAAACCTTCATAATTACTTGACAACACTGTAAAGATAGCATTTTTAACATAAGGAAAAGGGTTAGTTTTTTTATCAAAAAACAAAATTGATTCAGATAGTTTCAGACTACTAACCAGATTCTTTAAATATTGCTTATCCTTTCCATCACCTAAAATAAGTAGTTGAATTCCTTTTTCTGACAAACTAGATTTTGCATAACTATTAATTAATAATGACAAGTTTTTAACTTCATCATCCAATCTACCGTAAACTAAAATATAATTTCCTTGAATCTGATATTCTTCTGAGAAGTGACTAATTTTATCAAAATCTATCGGATTGTATAAAACACAAGTGTTTTTATAACTATATTGTTTCTTAACTTGTTGTTCTATTTCCTTAGAGACACAAACGAATAATTTAGATTTTGTATATAATCTCTTTGCGATCCATTTTATTCTAGGAAAATATAACGCAACTTTATAACTATGGACTATAAAAATAACTTTAGAAACATTATATAAAAATAGATTGAATAGTATTTCAGTTACCGTTTTTGTTCTTGTTCTGTTGTCTATTATGAGTTCAAAATTCTGTTCTTTTAAATATTTCTTTAAAACAAAAAAACGATTAATTTTCCCAAAAACAGAATCATTTTTCTCCTTCAGAAAACCCATATTGAATAACTCACCCTGATATTCAAACTCAATATTGTTCAAAACAGTAACAATATGGACTTCATACTCTAAGTTTACAAGAATTTTTGATAGTGTTGCTACAAATCTTTCGGCTCCACCATTTGCTAATGAAGTAGTTACTAATAAAACCTTCTTTTTTGTTTTTTTGATAGTCATCTAAAAAAAATGTAGATATATTTGACAAATATAACAATATATGAAAATACTATTAGTAGGAGAATACAGTCGTTTGCACAATTCGTTAAAAGAAGGATTGTTAACATTAGGACACAAAGTATATTTAAATGGACTAAACGACGGCTTTAAAAATTATCCTATTGATTTTGAAATAAAACGAAAATGGAATTCAGGATTGTTAAGAAAACTAAAAATCCTTATTAATAAAGTTTCTGGTTTTGACATTTCATCATATTTAACATATCTTCAGGTTAAAAATAACTTGTCAAAATTTAGTGGATTCGATATAGTTCAATTAATCAATGAAAATAGTTTTTTGTGTCAACCCAAACATGAAAAAAAAATTATTAACCTTCTAAAAAATAATAACAAAAAAATATTCTTGCTTTCTTGTGGAGATGACTATTCATCAGTAAAATATTATTTTGAAAATAGAAATCAATCATCAATTTTGACTCCTTTTTTAGAAGAAAAAGTAAATAAGAAAGAATATTCTCCAGTATTAAAATATTTAGAAAAAGACTATAAAAATCTTCATGACTTTCTATTCAAAAAAATAGAAGGTGTAATTGCAAGCGATTTAGATTATCATTTTCCATTACTAAACAATCCAAAATATATTGGATTAGTTCCAAATCCTATTAATTCAGATAAAATTGAATTTATTAAAAATTCAATAAATAATAAAATCATAATCTTTCTAGGTATCAACATTAACACTTATACAAAAAAAGGGATTGACTATTTTGAGAAAGCCTTAGAAATTATCAAAGTCAAATATTCCCAAAAAATCGAAATAATTATTACAAAAAATATCCCTTATGCCGATTATATAAATCATTATAATAACTGCCATATACTTTTAGATCAAGTTTATGCTAAAGACCAAGGATATAACGCACTAGAGGCTATGGCAAAAGGGAAAGTGGTTTTTACAGGAGCTGGATATGACTTCATGAAGCATTACAATCTTAAAGAAAGAGTGGCAATACATGCTAAAGATGATGTTGAATATTTAGTTAATGAACTTAGTTTTTTAATTGAAAATCCTAATGAGATAATTAGGATTCAAAAAAATGCTAGGTTATTTATTGAGAAGGAGCATAATTATATTATAACAGCATCTAATTACTTAAAGTTTTGGGGAAATTAATTATCTTAGAACAAACACCTTCTAAAATATATACCCAAAACAATAGTATAAATAAAATATGTAAAAGCGTGAGCTAATACTACCCCTTCTACTTCAAAAAATGAAGTAAAACAAAAACTAGAAACAAGTAAAATACTTAAAGAGAAAACTTCAGTAATAATAAATGCTTTGGTCATTTTTTTAGCAAAAAACTGAAGAGCCAATATCCAAGATATTGTTTTTAGAAAATCACCTATAATTTGCCAAAAAAACAACTGAGAAACTGGTTTAAAATCCTCAGTAAACAAAATAGAGATTAGAATATCTTTTAACAAAAACAACAAAATCAAACCTATACCAAAAATGGGCAATACTTTTTTATAAAAATCATATAATACATCTCTTGTTTCTACACTATTTTGTGCTGAAACTAATTTTGGATAATAATAAACCGTGAGAAGTGTATTCATAAAAAGTAAATAATATGAAGATATTCTAGACATTGCTTCCCAATAACCAGCTTGATCAATTCCTTGATTTTCAATAAGATTATTTCTAATTAACAACATAACTAAAGGGCCTAAAACTCCAGAAACTAAAGCCATCAAAAAATAATGCAACAAGTTTTTAATCAACTTTAAATCAAAAATTTTAATGCTTATATGTTTTAACAAAGACAACTTACTGACTAAGAAGTAAAGACTCACGAAAAACAGCAATGAAGGAGCTATGATTATAGAAAGTACAGCACCAAATACATTATATTTTAAAACAAAAAAAATTGTTATCAACAATCCAGTAATGTTACCTATGATGTTGATGTACATTATCTTTTTAAATTCTCCTAAACCATTTATAATAGCATTCAAATAAATAGATGAAATATATAAAGGAGAAATAAATCCTAAAATTTTAAATAAATACGAAAAATCATAGCCATCAAAAACAATTGAATTCCAATAATCAGCAAAGCAAAAAAGTAATATCCCAAAAAAAACAGAAACGCCAATAATGCATAAAAAAAGAGTAGAAAAAATTTTTTTTAATTCATAACTTGATTCTTTATTTTCAGTAACATATTTTATGATTCCATTTTGAAAACCTAAAGATGAAATACTATCGAATGAAGCTAAAAAATTTCTAAAATTTCCAATCAAAGCCATTCCAGAAGGTCCAACATAAATCGCTAAAATCTTTGATGTAATTAAACCAACACCAATTTTAGTAAATACGTTTATACTATTTAAGGAAGAAATCTTAAACAGTTCTGAAGAAATTATTTTTTTGAAAAAACTCAAGATCAATAATTGTTTAAAACCTCAATCACTTTACTTACCTCATCATCAGTCATAACTGGGCTCATTGGCAAACTCAACACTTCTTTGTGAATTTTTTCAGTTATTGGAAAAGATAAATCATTCCATTCCTTTAAAGCTTTTTGTTTATGAGGTGGCACTGGATAATGAATTAAAGTATGAACACCATTATTAAATAGATAGGCCTGTAATTCCTCACGGTTATCAGTTCGAATTACAAACAAATGAAAAACATGATTATTTATATCTAAACAAGATGGTAATTTAATTTTTTCATTCTTAATTTCTGAAAGATAACGTTTAGCTACTACTCGTCTTTTCTCATTTTCAAAAAACAAATTAGGTAACTTACAACTTAAAAAAGCAGCTTGAAGTTCGTCTAAACGAGAATTAAACCCTATTAGTTCATTGTAATACTTTTTTTCTGAACCATAGTTTCTAAGCTTTAAAATTGTATTTGATAATTTTTCATCATTTGTTACAATTGCTCCACCATCTCCTATTGCTCCTAAATTTTTACCAGGATAAAAACTAAATGTACGTGTATGACTGCCTTTAAAATTTAATCCATGAGCTTGAGCACAATCTTCTACAATTAATAAATCATACTTAAATCCAATTTCAATAATTTCATCCATATTAGCCAATTGGCCATACAAATGAACTACCAAAATCCCTTTTGTTTTAGTAGAAATTTTTTCTTCGATTAATTTAGGATTAATATTATAACTTTCAATATCTGGCTCAACTAACACAGGAACTAATCCAGCATGTAAAATTCCAAGAATAGAAGCAATGTAAGTATTTGCTGGAACTATAATTTCATCTCCTTTTTGCAAATTTCCATTTTCTATATAAGCAAGAAATGATAGGGTTATAGCATCTAATCCGTTTCCAACACCAATACAGTATTTGGAATTACAACAATTAGCAAAATTCTCTTCAAATGCTTTCACTTCTTCACCTAATATATACCAGCCACTGTTCATCACCTGCTTCAATTTGTTTTGAAAGGCTTCTTCGTATGGTTTGTTTATTATATTGAGATCTAAAAATGAAATCATTATAAACTTAATTTATATGAATCTTGACTATATATCCTACAACCTAATTCTTCTTTTTGTTTTAACATTCCTTTATTATATTCATCTAAATCATTGACAATCCCCATATCAAAAAAAGATTTACCTTCATTTTGAAACTTCTCAATTAAACTAATAAATAAGTAATCTAAAGCTCTTAATGACTCCCCTTTTTTGGTTGCTGCCCCATATTGTGATTTAATTCCATCTTGTGATTTAAAAATTGTAATGCCTGCAATAATTTCATGATTATCATAAACAGAATATTGCTCAATATTATTAGGAAACTTATTTTTTAAATACATAATCTCATCAACACTATGAACAGGTTTAGCGTTGAATTTTTGTTTCAATTTGGGTACTAAAACATTTTGCCAAAAAGAAGTAAAATCATCTTCATTTATTATTTCTAAACTTAATTTTGAAACTTTATTAAACTGTTTCAATTTACTCTTTGAGATGTTTAACTTTTTTGAAAAATCCAAAACCAAGTTCATATCTCTTTTGCACAACTGAGCCTTGCTCTTAAATAGGAAATAATCTAATCCTGAAAAACCAGTTTGAGAATAAAACAAAGATGGTAGTTTTAAAAAAAAAGTTTCCAATCCTTCTTTTTTAAAAAAATTGAGCAGTGAATTATAAATTTGTTCAACATATTCACCACCGCTTTTTTTCCCTAAAATCAATCCCCCATAAGTCAAACCTTGATGAGAATATAACTCATTCCCTACTCTATTCGCTGGTAAAATTCCAACCAACTTATCCTTCTCATCAAAAACAAGTAATGAACAATCTTCAAATCGGTCACTATGATATTCCATAAAATCACGATGGAATAAAAAAGTTCCATTCTTTGAATCAGCTACAAATTGATTCCAAAGATCATAAAACTTAGACTCGTATTTTTTTATGGTAAATTGACTCAAACTATAATTTTATCCCGAAAGTACATATTTTAAAGCCTATCTACAAAATAATTTGAAAGCCTATCTATTTCTTAGTACTTTAGCCTTTTAATTTGAATCGTTTTGAAAGAAATAACTTCTGTCCAAAATCCTTATATAAAATCTCTAGCTCTATTACAGGAAAAATCTAAAGAGCGTAAAAAAACTGGAACATTCTTAATTGAAGGAATACGTGAAATTGAATTGGCTTTAAAAGGCGGCTACGAGTTAGATACGGTTCTTTTCTTACCGGAAATTAATCCAGAAGAACAAATTGTAAAATTAGTTGGATACAAAACGCAACTATTTGAAATTTCTAAAGAAGTCTATCAAAAATTAGCCTATCGAGACACTACCGAAGGTGTTTTGGCTGTTGCCAAATCTAAATCTTTTTCATTAGCTGATTTAAAATTACCCAAAAACCCTTTGATTTTAGTAGCTGAAGCTCCAGAAAAACCAGGAAACATTGGCGCCATGCTTCGAACAGCAGATGCAGCTAATCTTGATGCTGTTATTATTGCTAACCCAAAAAGTGATATGTACAACCCTAATATTGTTCGTTCAAGTGTGGGGTGCCTTTTCACTAATCAAATAGCAGTTGGAACTACATCAGAAATCATTACTTTTTTAAAAGAAAATAAAATTGATTTTTACGCTGCAACTTTACAAAATTCTACAAGTTACCATGTTCAGGATTACACCACACCAACTGCTTTGGTTGTAGGAACAGAAGCTACAGGATTAAGCCAAGAATGGCGTGATAATGCAACGCAAAATATCATTATTCCAATGCAAGGTGAAATTGACAGTATGAATGTTTCTGTAGCAGCTGCCATATTAATATTTGAAGCAAAAAGACAACGTAATTTTAAATGATAAAAAAAGGTTTACTCCTAATTCTGGTACTTATGTCTTTATTAATAGTTTTCAGAAAAAAATTAAATGATTGGTATCATAATTTAAAACCGAAATACACTACAGAACAAGTTGTAATCAAACACCAAAAAAGGGTGTTTAATTCACTTAAAAACAACTTCGATTTAGCCAAAATTGATTCTGGAAATTTTGAAATGGCCCTTCTAGCTTTTAAGGACTCACAAAAACTGGAACTTTACATTAAAAACCCAAAAACTTCTTATCAATTAATAAAAACATACAATTTCACAGCCTTTAGTGGTAAAATTGGTCCGAAATTAAAAAACGGTGACAAACAAATTCCAGAAGGAATTTATACTATGGAATATCTTAATCCAAACAGTCGTTACCATCTTTCACTAAAAGTTAGTTACCCTAATGCCTTTGATCTGGAAAAAGCAAAAGCAGATAACAGATCCGATTTAGGTGGAGATATTATGATTCATGGAAAAAAAGTCACCATTGGTTGTATTCCAATTGGTGACCAAAACATTGAAGAAGTTTTTACTTTGGCAGCAAAATCAAGTAATCAAAAATTTCCAATTATTATTTCGCCAACTGACTTTCGTAAAAATTCAAATTTCCCTAATATTGAAAATATTGATTGGGAAAAAGAACTATATTCAAACATTCAAACCGAACTAGAAAAATACAACACATAATGAAACAGTTTTTTATTGGAGCAATTGTCTTATTGAGCCTTAATACATTCTCTCAAATTTCTTCCACAGAAATAGATAACCTCGTTGAAAAAACTAGAACAACATTCGATGTACCTGGAATAGCAGTCGCGGTTGTAAAAGATGGTAAAGTAATTCATTCCAAAGGATACGGAGTAAAATCAATCATTACAAAAGAAAAAGTAGACGAAAACACCTTATTTGGCATTGCTTCAAACAGCAAAGCTTTTACGGCTACAGCCTTGGCTATTTTAATTGATCAAGGAAAGTTAGATTGGGACGATAAGGTAGTAAAATACATCCCTGATTTTAAATTATATAACGATTATGTTACTCAGGAGTTTACTATTAGGGATTTATTAACTCATCGCAGCGGATTAGGATTAGGCGCTGGAGATTTAATGCTTTGGCCTGAAGGAAGCGATTTTAAAACAGAAGACATTATTCATAATCTTCGTTACTTAAAACCTGTTTCAAGCTTTAGGACTAAGTTTGATTATGACAACTTATTATATATTGTAGCAGGTGAAATAATTCATAAAGTTAGTGGTAAAACTTGGCCAGAATTCATTGAAACTAATATCATGCAGCCTCTACAAATGGAAAACAGTCGCGGTAATTGGCATCGCATAAAAGATACTACAAATTCAGTAACACCCCACGTAAAAATTGATGGCCAACTCAAAACAACCAAACAAAGTAAAAACAGTGTTATGGATGCTGCTGGAGGAATTTTTTCTAACGTCAGTGATATGAGTAAATGGGTAATTACCCAATTAAATTCTGGTAAATATGGTTCTGATAACAAAACATTATTCAGCGAAAAACAACATAACGAAATGTGGGCTCCACAAACCATAATCCCAACAAATACTGTTCCCCCATACAATGTACATTTTAGTGCATATGGTCTGGGATGGTTTTTGAGTGATGTAAAAGGTTATAAACAGGTAACTCATACAGGTGGACTTGAAGGCATGGTCACACAAGTGACTCTGATTCCAGAAAAAAATCTTGGAATTATTGTGCTAACTAATCAACAATCTGGCGCAGCTTTCTCAGCCATAACAAATACAATTAAGAATACTTATTTAGACATTCCATATCAAGATTATGTAGCATTATATGGCAAACGCAGTCAGGAGTCATCAACTAAAGCTGATAAAAATACCGAAGAGGTATGGATAACTGTAGCAAAAAATGCAAAAATTCAAAAAGAACATTTAAAAAATATAACGGGAACTTATAAAGACAATTGGTTTGGTGAAATTACCATACATGAGCAAAAAGGAAAATACTATTTTGAATCGAAACGCTCACCTCAATTAAATGGTGAAGTTTTCTATTATAAAGACAACATTTTTGCTGTAAAATGGTTCAATAGAAAAATGGAAGCTGACGCATTTATGACTTTCGAAGAAGGGTACAAAAAAATGACAATGAAAGCAATTTCCGAACTAACAGATTTTAGTTATGATTTCCACGATTTGGACTTTTCCAAAATAGACTCAAAATAAGTTAAAAAAGAATCTATTTTTTCACACTTGCTTTGAAATGTTTATAAAAGTGATTAAATTTAAAGAATTGAAGATTAAATGACATGGTTGAGATTGATATAGAAAAAGAAAACAAAGCAATTGCTCAAGAATACAAAGAATTACTTCGAATAAGTTATCAAACTTTAAGTACAGAAGATAAAAAACTTATTCGAAAAGCATTTGATGTGGCCGTTGAAGCCCACCAAGATCAAAGAAGAAAATCGGGTGAAGCCTATATTTTTCATCCTATTGCAGTAGCAAAAATTGTCGCTAGTGAAATTGGGCTTGGACCAACTTCAATAGCTGCGGCATTATTGCATGATGTAGTTGAAGATACAGAAATAACAGTTCAAGATATTGAAAAGTTATTCAACCCAAAAGTAGCACAACTTGTTGAAGGACTAACTAAAATATCTCAGGTTAAAAAAGATATGAATATCTCTATGCAAGCAGAGAATTTCAGAAAAATGCTATTAACCTTAAATGACGATGTTCGAGTAATCATTATCAAACTGGCTGATCGTTTGCACAATATGCAAACTATGGAATCAATGGCCGACTATAAACAAATCAAGATTGCTTCCGAAACTTTATATATTTATGCTCCTCTTGCGCATCGTTTGGGCTTATATAACATTAAAACTCAGCTTGAAGATTTAGGTTTAAAATACACAGAACCTATAGTTTACAATGATATTGTAAGCAAAATAAAAGAAACAAAAGAAGAGCAAGACGCCTACATTAAAAATATATCTGATGTTTTAAGAAAATCATTAGATGAAGAAGGGATTGAATACATTATAAAAGGTCGCCCAAAATCTATTTATTCTATTCGAAGAAAAATGGCTGCGCAAAATGTAACTTTTGATGAAGTTTATGACAAATTTGCTTTGCGCATAGTGTACAAATCCAATCCTCATGATGAAAAATTCTTAGCTTGGAAAATCTATTCTATCGTAACAGATCATTACAGACCTTCACCAAGTAGGTTACGCGATTGGATTTCTTCTCCTAAATCAACTGGGTATGAAGCATTACATATAACAGTAATGGGGCCATTAGGGCGCTGGGTAGAAATTCAGGTACGTAGTGAACGAATGGATGAAATTGCAGAAAAAGGGTATGCAGCTCATTACAAATACAAACAAGGAGCAAATGAAGAAAGTAGTTTAGATACATGGTTAAACTTACTCAAAGAAGCCTTGGAAAATGCTGAGACTAATGCTGTAGATTTTGTTGAAGATTTCAAAATGAATCTATACGCAAAAGAAATCTATGTATTTACCCCAAAAGGAGAAATAAAGTCACTGCCAAAAGGTGCAACTTCGTTAGATTTTGCCTTTTCTATACATTCAGAAATTGGTGTAAAAACAAGAGGAACTAGAGTTAACGGAAAATTGGTCCCTTTAAATCACGAATTAAAAAGTGGAGATCAAATAGAAATCATCACATCTCCTAATCAAAAACCTACAGCAAACTGGTTAGATTATGTAACTACAGCACGTGCTAAAAATAAAATTAGAAACGTACTTAATGAAAATACCAAAAAAATTGCTGAAGATGGAAAAGAAGTTTTAGCTAGAAAACTAAAACATCTAAAAATAACATTCAATGAAACAGTAGTTAACGAACTGGTTTATTATTTAAACTTAAAAACAAGTTTAGATTTATTTTACAGAGTAGGTATTGGAACTGTAGATAATCAACAACTAAAAGATTTTGCTGCACAAAAAAGCAATACTTTCTTTAATTTCTTCAAAAATAAAATCAAGAGATCCAACCCTAATCCTGAATTTATTCACAAAGATGAAATTACTAGTAATTATGATTTATTAGTTTTTGGAGCCGAACAAGATAAACTAGATTATAAGCTATCTAATTGTTGCAACCCAATTCCTGGTGATCCGGTTTTTGGTTTTGTAACCATTAATGAAGGAATAAAAGTTCATAAAAAAGACTGTCCTAATGCTATAAGTATGCAATCAAATTATGCTTATCGAATAATGCAAGCAAAATGGATTGATTCTTCTCAACAAGAATTCAAAGCTATATTAGAAATAACAGGTATGGATAGTATAGGTTTAACTAATGAATTGACAAGAGTTATTTCTAACAACATGCACGTAAATATTCAAAGTATATCCTTAAGTGGAGAAGCGGGAATTTTCAATGGTAAATTAGCCGTGATTGTCCCTAACAATACTGTATTGAAAAAAATGATTGAAAACATCAAAAAAATAGATGGCGTAGACAGAGTTACGAGAGTTTATAAAAATTAAGTCTAGAATAAACTTTTATACTCAAAACAAAAAAATTATCTTTGCCACTTATGACACAAATATCATCTGATAATACTACTAATCAGGAAATTGTAAAAAATGTTTTTACAATGTACCTTGAGGAAAAAGGCCACAGAAAAACACCTGAACGATACGCAATTCTTCAGGAAATATATGATAGTGAGGAACATTTTGATATAGAAAATCTATATCTTAAAATGAAAAATAAAAACTATCGTGTTTCTCGCGCCACGTTATACAATACAATCGAACTACTTTTAGATTGCGGATTGGTGCGAAAACATCAGTTTGGGCAAAATCAAGCGCACTATGAAAAATCTTACTTCGACAAACAACATGATCATATTATCATGACAGATACTGGAGAAGTTATCGAATTTTGTGACCCTAGAATTCAAACCATTAAACAGACTATGGAAGAAATTTTTGGTATCGAAATTCAAAATCACTCGCTTTATTTTTACGCAACAAAAAAACAATAATTAAATGAATAATAGCTTTGCCGAAGTAATGAGTAAAAAAACTAATCATGAGTTAGTTAAAATCGTTACAGTAGATAAAGATAAATACCAACCTTTAGCAGTAGAAGCTGCTGAATTTGAACTAAGCAATAGAAATATTGATCCTGAAAAACTTAACATTATCCAAAAAGAAATCGATATTAGAGTTGAAAAAACTACAGAATTAAACAATCTAACACCATCTTCATCGTTAAGATTTGCCAATTTTTTAATTGACACTGTTTTCTTTGGAATTATTTCTCAAATATTTTTCATTATAATTGGAAGTATTATAAATATTGAAGAAAGTCTTTTTTTTAGTTACGTTTTATTGATTTTGCTCTATGTAAGTTATTACACTTTTTTTGAAAGTAATTGGCAAAAAACAATTGGTAAATTTATAACAAAAACAAAAGTTGTGAATTTCGATGGGGAGACACCAAGCTTAACTGAGATAATATTTAGAAGCTTTTGCAGATTAATTCCTTTTGATAGAATATCATTTTTATTCACTAAAAATGGATTTCATGATTCAATTTCAAAAACAAAAGTTATAAAAGATTAATTATAAATACAACAACACAACACAATGACCGTAGATTTACTACTAGGATTACAATGGGGAGATGAAGGCAAAGGAAAGATTGTCGATGTATTAACCTCAAAATACGACATTATTGCTCGTTTTCAAGGCGGACCAAACGCTGGACATACTTTAGAATTTGATGGAATTAAACACGTTTTAAGAACTATTCCTTCTGGAATTTTTCACAAAAACTCAATAAACATTATTGGTAACGGAGTTGTAATTGATCCAGTCGTTTTCATCAAAGAAATTGAAGGCTTAGAAAAATTCAATATTGATATCTACTCTAAACTTTTAATTTCTAGAAAAGCACACTTAATACTTCCTACTCACCGTTTGCTAGATGCTGCTTCTGAAGCATCAAAAGGCAAAGCTAAAATTGGCTCAACTCTTAAGGGAATTGGACCAACATATATGGACAAAACTGGTCGTAATGGAATACGTGTGGGAGATATTGAATTAGCAGATTTTGAAGAAAGATACCGCCATTTAGCTAACAAACATGAAGAAATGATCAAATTCTACGACGTTTCTATTCAATATAATTTAGCTGAATTAGAAAAAGAATTTTTTGATGCTATTAAAGAATTAAAGAAACTAACTTTCATTGATTCAGAAGAATATTTACACCAAGCCCAAAAAGAAGGAAAATCAATCTTATGTGAAGGCGCTCAAGGATCATTACTAGATGTTGATTTTGGAACTTATCCTTTTGTAACTTCATCAAATACCACTGCTGCTGGAGCTTGTACAGGTTTAGGCATTGCTCCTAATAAAATAAAAGAAGTTTTCGGTATTTTTAAAGCTTATACAACTCGTGTAGGTAGCGGTCCATTCCCTACTGAAGACTTTGCAGAAGCTGGAGATACAATGGCAAGAGTAGGTAACGAATTTGGTTCTGTTACTGGACGTCAACGTCGTTGTGGATGGTTAGATCTTGTAGCATTAAAATATGCTATAAGAGTGAATGGTGTTACTCAATTAATGATGATGAAAGGTGATGTTTTATCTGGATTCGAAACATTAAAAGTTTGTACATCATACCAATACAAAGGTCAAAACATTGATCACTTACCATATAACATAGAACCCGAAAATGTAACACCTGTGTATACAGAATTTAAAGGTTGGAAAGCAGACTTGACCGGATTAAACACATACGAACAACTTCCTAAAGAGCTAAAAGATTATATAGATTTTATAGAAAAAGAAGTAGAAGTTCCTATTACAATTGTATCTGTAGGTCCAGACAGAAAGCAGACTATTTCAAAATAACAAAAGCCCTGAATAAGGGCTTTTTTATTGGATTACCATAAATAAAGCCTATATTTGTTAACCACAAATTAAAAAAATGCCCAATAGAGTCTCAGCATATTTATTATTAGTTCTAAGAAAATTTTCAAGACGTTTCGAAACGTTTTTTTTTGTAATTAAAGAATTATTGTCCGAGAGAAATTTCATTTATTTTTCTTGTGTATTAGTAGCAATTTCTTGTGCATTAGCAGTAATTGTTCTAAAAAGTTTTGCTCACAATGTATTTCTTTGGGCAAATTATATAAACAAATATTTAAAGCTCCCATACTCAAACAGTATTTTACCAATTATAGGAATACTTTTGACTGTTTTTGTGGTCAAGCGTTTTCTTGATGGAACCATTGAAAAAGGAAGTTCAAACATTTTGCATGCCGTTGCCAAAAAAAGAGGTATAGTACCTCGTAAACAAATGTATGCACAAATCATCACAAGCTCATTAACAGTAGGCTTAGGTGGATCTGCAGGACTTGAGAGTCCAATTGTTATCACTGGAGCTGCATTTGGTTCTAACTTTGCTCAAAAGTATAAGCTTTCACAAAAAGATAGAATTTTACTATTAGCCTGTGGTGTTGCTGCGGGAATTGGAGCAGCTTTTAATGCACCAATAGCCGGAGTGTTATTCGCCATAGAAGTTGTATTGACAGATGTAACCATTTCAGCATTTATACCTATTATGATTTCTGCTGCTACTGGTGCTCTAGTTTCTCAAATGATATTGAGTGATGATATTTTATTAAAATTTAGAGACGAACAAAACTTTGATTTTCATAATACACCTTATTATATTTTGCTTGGCCTTTTAGCTGGATTTGTATCTGTACATCACGCTAGAACTTTTAGAAAAGTAGAACATTACTTTAATCATTTTAGCAAAAAAGCCTATCGAAAAGCCATTTTTGGTTCGTTATTACTTGCAGGTCTAATCTTTTTATTCCCAACACTTTTTGGAGAAGGTTATGAAAGTATAAAAACATTATCGTCATCACATCCTGAAAGTCTTTTAGAAAATACTTTACTTGAAAAATATATGTCAAGTGAATGGATTTTGCTAATTTTTATAGGAGTTATCACTTTAGTTAAATCTATTGCCACAGGAATTACATTAGGAAGTGGTGGTAATGGTGGTAACTTTGCTCCTTCCTTATTTGTGGGATCCTATTTAGGTTTTTTTGTATCAAAATCAATAGAACTTTTAGGCATATCTTCTAATCTTCCTATTGTAAACTTTACAATAGTTGGAATGGCAGGAATACTAAGTGGTTTATTTCACGCTCCACTTACAGCTATCTTCCTAATTGGTGAAATCACAGGTGGTTATAGCTTGATGGTTCCTTTAATGATTGTATCATCAGTCAGTTTTGCAGTTTCAAGACGTTTTGAAAAACACTCTATGGATGTAAAATCGTTAGCGGATAAAGGCGATGTATTCACGAGTAATAAAGATTTAAACATTCTTCAAAGTATTGATTTTTTAAACCTTATTGATACCAATGTACAACCACTTACTTTAAATAGCAACTTAGAAAACTTGGTAGAATTACTTTCATCAAAAAATCACACTATATACCCCGTGTTAGATGAAAAATCAACTTTAATTGGTCTGATAGATTTTGAAAAAATTAGACCACTCATTTTTAACTCATTCCAAGTTAAATATACTCCAATAAAAGATGTAATTGAGCAACCCGAAGTGATAATAGAGTTTGACGAAGGTGCTGAGAGTATCATGGAAAAATTTGAAACTTCTGGAAAAAATATCTTACCTGTAATTAGATACGGAAAGTTTTTAGGTTTTTTATCAAAAGTTACCATTTTAGAAGCCTATCGAAAGAAGCTAAAAGAAATCGTAATTGAATAAATAGCAGCTTTTATAAATTATTCTTAATAAAATTCGTCGTTATTGGATTTTAGTTAATTTTGGCAAAAAATATATCCATTGAATACAGCATATTTTAGACTTATTTGTTTTACTATTTTTTTAAGTGCAACTACACTTTGGTCTCAAACACAACCTGTCTCTAAAGACAGTAAACAGGTTATTATTGAAGGATCTGATTTTTTAGATATTTCAGAAAGTGAAATTCCAGGTGCTATAGTTTTTACTGGAAACGTACGTATTGTACATGAAGGGGTTAGAATGACTTGTAATAAGGCATATCACTTCACTAAAGCCAACTTTGTTAAAGCTTTTGGTAATGTAAACATGGTTCAAGGTGATACGCTTACGATGACCAGTAAATACGCTGAATACAACGGAAACACAAAATTTGCTTATGCTACAGGTAATGTAGTAATGCGTGATCCTAAAATGACATTGGTTACAGATACAATCAATTTTGATCGTAACTCTCAAATGGCATATTACAACTCACAAGGCACAATTACTGATCCAGAAAACACTTTGACTAGTAAATCTGGAAAGTACTTCTTATCGCAAAAAAAATTTCAGTTTCAAACCGCTGTAACAGTTACCAATCCAAGGCAAACGATTAAGACTAATCATTTAGACTATTATACTAACTCTGGTCATGCTTATGTTTTTGGCCCATCAACCATTACATCAAGCAGTAATACCATTCATACCACTAAAGGGTTTTACGACACTAAAAAAGACGAAGGAAAACTTCAGAAAGGATCAAAGATTGTCTATAAAGACCGACTAATTGAAGGTGATGATATTTACTATGATAGAAAAGAAGATTTTGCTCGAGCAAAAAACAATGTAAAAATCACTGATACTATCAATAATTTTGTTGTTAAAGGTCACTATGCAGAAGTTTACAAAAAGAAAGATTCGATGTTTATCACAAAAAAAGCATTGGTTACCACTCTTTTTGAAAAGGATTCTGTCTATTTCCATGCTAAAAAATTAATTGTAACAGGGAAACCCCAAGAACGCATTATTAGAGGTTTTAACAATGCTCGCTTTTACAAAAAAGACATGAGTGGCAAATGTGACTCTATACATTATGATCAAAAAAAGGGACTAACACAAATGATTGGTAAACCCATTTTTTGGAATGGCAAAAACCAAATGACTGGTGATTTGATGCATTTAATTTCGGATAGTAAATCAGAACGAATAGACTCTTTAAAAGTTCTTAACAATGCTTTTATAGTTTCAAAAGATACTATTGGCAATGGGTACAACCAAGTAAAAGGACAAAATTTATATGGTAAATTTAAAGATAATAAGCTTCATGAAGTCGATGTTGTAAAAAACACCGAAGTCATTTATTATATGAGAAATGAAAAACAAGAGCTTATTGGAATCAATAAAAATGTCAGTAGTAAAATCAACATGATTTTAGACGGCAATACCATCGAAACCATTACTTTTTTCACAAATGTTGATGGTGATATACTCCCAGAAAATGAGCTTCCAGAAAATGCTCGATTACTCAAAGGATTTATTTGGCGGGGCGATGAACAAATACTTTCATTAGCGGACATCTTTCCTAAAGAAGAGCTAGAAATTGATGCGAAAGTACAAGATGAAACAAAGAAAAAAATGATGGAGTTAGATGTTCCAATGGAAGCTTCAAAAGAAACCTTGGAGTATGATAAACCTAAAAAGCCAGAAAAGTCCAAAGTCCAAAGTCCAAAGTCGAAGAGCAAAAAATAATTTACTCATTCTATTTTCTTTATTTTTAAATAAACAAATCCACGCATTAACAAATAACCATAGTAACAATGCTAAACGATTTCTATAAATATCAGGCACAAACCTCACCATACCCATTAGGAATGGAAGTTTCGCATGCAAAAGGATCTTATATTTACGACACTGACGAAAAAGCTTATTTAGACTTTGTAGCTGGTGTTTCTGCTTGTACATTAGGTCATCAACACCCTAGAGTACGTGAAGCCATTGTGAATCAACTAGACAAATATGCTCACGTGATGGTTTATGGCGAATATGCACAAGATCCTTCTGTACAGTTATGCAAATTATTAGCAGAAAACACTCCTGCTCCACTTGATAAAGTATATTTAGTTAATTCAGGTACAGAGGCAACAGAAGGCGCTTTAAAACTAGCACGTCGTGTAACAGGAAGAAGCCAATTAATTTCGTGTTATAATGCATATCATGGAAACACCATGGGATCTATGAGTGTTATGGGATTTGAGGAACGCAAACAAATATTTCGTCCATTAATTCCAGACGTCGACTTTATCACATTCAACAACGAAGAAGATTTACTTAAAATAACTGATAAAACAGCAGGAATAATACTTGAGACAATTCAAGGAGGAGCTGGATTTATTCAACCTCATGATAATTTTTTACAAAAAGTAAAAAAACGCTGTGAAGAAGTTGGAGCTTTAATGATTTTAGATGAAATACAACCGGGTTTTGGTCGTACAGGTAAACTATTTGGCTTTCAAAACTATAATGTTGTTCCAGATATTGTCGTGATGGGAAAAGGAATGGGCGGTGGAATGCCTGTGGGAGCTTTTATGGCAAAATCTGAATATATGGATTTATTGAGTCACGATCCGAAGTTAGGACATATTACTACATTTGGAGGTCATCCCGTTATCGCAGCAGCTTGTTTAGCAACATTACAAGAGTTAGTAGAGACCGATTTAATGCCTCAATGTATTGAAAAAGAAAAGCTATTTAGAGAACTACTAGTTCACCCATTAATAAAAGAAGTTCGTGGTGAAGGCTTAATGCTGGCTGCCATGACAGAAAGTCCTGATATTACTAATCGAGTAATCTTTAAATGTCAAGAAAAAGGGCTTATTTTATTTTGGTTACTCTTCGAAGGCTGCGCTATAAGGATTACTCCACCATTAACCTTGTCAAATGATGAAATAAAAGAAGGATGTGGCATTATTATTGAGGCTATGAATGAAGTGATGGCCGAGTTATAATTTTAATAATAAGCAAAAAAGTATAAAAACCATTAAAATCAATAACTGTCAGCGCAAAATTGTTAATTAAATTGTTCACAACAATCAATTTTCAATACCAACAACAAGTTAAAAGGTTTCTTAACTTTATTAAGGATAATTCTAAAAACAATGAGTATGCATTTGAGTCACGAAGAAGAAGAGAGAAATTTATCCTTATCACGTTTTGAATCAATGCTTAAAACAAACAAAGTATTGTTTTTTGATTCAGAAGAATTCGAGGATATCATACTACATTACATGGACATTGGAAAACCGAGTCTTGCCAAGAAGGCACTTAAGTTAGCACTCGAACAACATCCAAAGTCGACAGGATTAAAACTAGTTCAAGTAGAAATGTTAGTCTTTGAAGACAAACTAGAAACAGCCGAAAAACTTTTAAATGAACTTTACGCCATTGAGCCTACAAATGAAGAAATTTACATTCAAAAGGCTAATATTTTCTCAAAAAGAGACAATCACGAAAAGGCGGTTGAACTACTTAAAATAGCTTTAAAATATACAGATGATTATGCAGATGTTCATAACCTAATTGGTATGGAATACCTTTTCATGGATGAACTAGAGCTTGCTAAAGAATATTTTATTAAATGCCTTGAAGAAGAACCTGAAGAACAATCAAGTCTTTACAATGTAATTTATTGTTTTGAATTTTTAGAGCAATATGATGAAGCTATTGAGTTCTTAACCCAGTATATTGACAAAAATCCATATACTGAAATTGCTTGGCACCAGTTAGGTAGATTAAATTATACCATCAAAAATTACCAAGATGCTTACATAGCTTTTGATTATGCAACATTAATTGACGACCAATTTATGGGAGCATTCATGGAAAAAGCAAAATCATTAGAGCGTTTAAAACGATATGAAGAGGCTATTTTTAATTACAACGAAACTATTCGTCTAGAAGATCCTACTTCGTATGCATTATTACGTATTGGTAAATGTTACGAGAAGCTTGGTAATGATCAAGAAGCCTTAAAATATTACAATCAAACAGTACACGAAGATCCATTATTAGATAAAGGCTGGATTGCTATAACAGATTATCATTTCAAACACAATGATTTCCAAAAAGCACTATACTTTGCAAACAAAGCAATTGCTATAGATGGTGAAAACCGCTTTTACTGGAAACGTTTTGCATCCATAAATAAAGCTTTAAACTTATTTGAAGAGGCCGAATATGGTTATCGAAAAGCAGTTGAATTTGGAGATACTGAACTTGAAACATGGTTGTACTGGGTTAATATTCTACATTATTTAGGAGAATTTGATGCAGCAATACAAACGCTTTTACAAGCTTGTGATTTTTTTCCTGATGAAAATGAAATTGAGTATCGATTAGCAGGATTTCATTTAATGCTAAACGAAACCGAAAAAGCATTATTCCATCTTAACAATGGATTGCGCATAAACTATAACAATAGATTCTTACTAAACGAACTTTTTCCTGGTATCCTGGACACAAAAATTGTTCAAGAAACAATAAAGAAATACAAGAAATAATGAAGAAAATATTTTTTTTAACCCTCTTTTTGTTTCCAATAATAGTATTAAGTCAATCCAAAAATAATACTAAAACAAACAAGCAATCCAAAGAAGGTAGTCAGATTGTGAAAGTTGAGCCTGTTTTTGGTGAAAATCATGTTTATGATTATCCTAAAAACGCGAACTTACTAGACTCTACTCCTGAATATTCAGAAGGTGCTGTCAAATTTGACGAAGATTTTAATATTGCTTTTAATCCTTCAGTTACCGAAGATGTAAAAGGGAAAATTCTAATTGAATTTGTTATTGAAAAAGATGGTTCATTATCACATATTAAAATTTTAAGAAACGTTCAGCAATTAGGTTCTGAAGCAGTTAAAACCATTCAATCTCTAAAAAAATGGAAACCGGCTACAAGAAATAAAAAACCAGTAAGAACAAAATATCTTGTTCCCATAGAAATTGACATTAAAGCCAACACACCTAATGAAGAAACTGGGGTTACTAGGTAAAAATATTAGTTATTCTTTTTCTAGAAGTTACTTTGCCGAAAAATTCAAGAACGACGGAATTTTAAATAATTTCAGTTATGAAAACTTTGACATACAGTCTATAAATGAGTTTTCTGGAATTTTAAAAAACAATCCTGACTTAATTGGTCTGAATGTTACCATTCCTTACAAACAAGATGTGATTCCGCTTCTTAATAGCTTATCAGACAATGCTAAAGAAATTGGCGCTGTAAATACCATTAAAATATCTCCTGACGGGAAATTGATTGGTCACAATACAGATTATTTTGGCTTTACAGAATCGTTAAAACCTTTACTTAAATCATATCATAAAAAAGCACTGATTCTTGGTACAGGAGGAGCAGCAAAAGCAATTGCTTATGGTTTAGGCCAATTAGAAATAGAGTTTGTATACGTTTCAAGAAATAGGACTTCAACAACTATTAGTTACAATGATTTATCAAAAGAAATATTTCAAGAACATCAAATCATTATTAATTGTACACCACTTGGTACTTTTCCCAATATTGAAAATTGTCCTGATATTCCATATCAATACTTTACTTCAAACCATATTGCGTACGATTTAATTTATAATCCAGAACGAACTAATTTCTTAACAAAAGCTCAAACTAAAGGAGCAACAATTAAAAACGGTTATGAAATGTTAGTTTTACAAGCCGAAAAAGCTTGGCAAATTTGGAATTCCTAGCCCAGATGGAAACGGCATCCTTTTTGGTGACTGAGGCTCTCGAAGTTACCAAAAAGATATAGTGTACAGCTGGATAAAGCTCCAAAAAAATAATGATCTTAAATCATTTTAACCGATTTATGCATCTTTATACCAGTTTTTACTTTTGATTTTATACGCTTTTTAGTAACTTCGGCGTTAATTAATTAAACAGTAATATCCTGCGATATGCAAGAAGAACAACACGACAACCTGCTTCACGCAGACGGAAAAACAGAAGCTACAACGCAAAATATTGC
Organism: Flavobacterium terrae; assembly: GCF_900142035.1. Classification (GTDB taxonomy): domain Bacteria; phylum Bacteroidota; class Bacteroidia; order Flavobacteriales; family Flavobacteriaceae; genus Flavobacterium; species Flavobacterium terrae. The sequence continues at coordinate 110,520 of NZ_FQZI01000002.1, forward strand.
AAATGAAGCTATTGAAACCATAGAAAACTTAAATGCTGAAGCTAGCGAACATCATTCGACAGAAGACAGCCATGACTTACCTATGCTCGATTATGAAGCAATGGACATGGACAAGTTAGTAGTCGAACTTGAACACTTGGTAGCTAATGACAATATTTTAGCCATAAAAAATCATGTTGAAGAAATAAAAACTGCATTTTTAGCTAAATACAATCATTTTATTGAAGAGAAAAAAGAAGAATTTCTTCATGAAAATCATGATTCAAGCGAAGAGTTTGAATACCACTTCCCTTTAAAATCAAAATTTGATTCTTTATACAACAATTTTAAAGCTAAAAAAAACAATCACTTTAAAAGCTTAGAATCAAAGCTAAAAGAGAATTTGCAAAATAGATTAGCTTTAATTGAAGAACTAAAAACTTTGATTAACCCAAGTGAAAACATTGGTGATAATCTAAAAAAGTTCAATGATTTACGTGAGCGTTGGAAAAATGCCGGAGCAATACCAAAAGATAAATACAATCACGTATGGAATAATTATCATTTCCATGTAGAAAACTTTTACGACTATTTACATCTTGACAGAGAAGCTAGAGATCTTGACTTCAAGCACAATTTAGATTTAAAACTAAAAATAATAAGTCGTGCAGAAGAGTTATTAAAAGAACAAGATGTTTTCAAAGCTTTTAGAGAACTTCAATCTTTACACAAAATCTGGAAAGAAGAAATAGGACCAGTTTCTAGAGAAAGACGCGAAGAAATTTGGCATAAATTCAGTGAAGTAACCAAACAAATGCACGAAAAACGTGAAGGTTTGTTTGCTCAACAACATGAAATAGAACTGCAAAATCTTGCTAAGAAAAAAGAAATTATTGCTGCTATAGAAGCTATTGCTACAGAACATGTAGAAGTACATTCAGGTTGGCAAGCTCAAATTAATAAAATAGAGGCCTTACGTCAAGAGTTCTTTTCTACAGGAAAAGTACCTGCTGATGTAAATGAACAAACTTGGAGTGAGTTTAAAAATGCTGTTCGCAATTTTAATGCTCATAAAAATTCGTTTTACAAAGACATCAAAAAGGAACAACAAACAAATCTTGACAAAAAGAATGCTTTAGTTGCTCGCGCAAGAGAATTACAAGATAGTGATGACTTTGCAAACACCACACCAATCATGAAGAAAATTCAAGAAGAATGGAAACAGATTGGTCATGTACCACGCAAATTTTCGGATGCTGTTTGGGCCGATTTTAAAGCGGCTTGTAATCATTACTTTGATAGACTTCATGCTGTAAAAAATGAAAATGAAGCTGTAGAAATTGAAGCTTTCGAAAAGAAAAAAGAATACCTAGAAACCGTTCGTCTTTTTGAATTTTCTGGTGATCACAAAACTGATTTAGATGGAATAAAAAAACACATCGAAAATTGGAAAAGTTTTGGAAAAGTTCCTTTTGCAAGAAGACACATCGAAGGAAAATTCAATAAAATACTTGATGCCTTATTTGAAAAGTTAAGTATGAGCAAAAAAGACGCAGAAATGATGCGTTTTAACAATCGTATCGAACAATTAACTGACTCGAATAATTCAAGAGGTTTGGATAATGAAAAAATCTTTATTCAACGTAAAATTGAAGAAGTACAAAAAGAAATTTTCCAGTTAGAGAACAATATTCAGTTCTTTGCAAATGCTAAAAAAGACAATCCAATGCTTGTTGAAATCAACAAAAACATTGAGCGTCACAAAGAAGAATTAGCCACTTGGAAAGAGAAACTTAAACAAATTAGAAATTTGTAAAATAAAAAAGCCTAGCATATGCTAGGCTTTTTTATTTTATATTTATTTTCTTATTCTTCCCTCACTATGATAATTGAAGCTTTAAAGCCAGTGGCTAAATTCCATTTATTAGATGAAATAATTCCCCCGTTATCATCATACACTCTAAACTCTGCTGTATTTGGCCCTGACGAACCTTGATTTAAAGCCTCAAATTCGACTTTATTAATTCCTTTAACCAATCCTAGATCCAATTTACCAAAAGAACCTTCTAAATAAACATAATCAACAACTACAGCCCCATTAACCCAAATTCTTATTAAATCACCATCCACAAACTCATGGTCTCTATAAACAATTTTAGCAGAACCTGATTTTGTTTTAAAATCACCTAAAAACTGATTCCCTCTATAAACTTTTGCGTCATCTTCAGGCTGAAAAGGCTTATTTAGTTTCTTTTCAAAATTAATACCTGGTTTTAAATCACTTTTAGGTTGGTTACCCATTCCTATTTGATTCTCAAGTTGTGGTGCTTCATATACCTTTTTAGGAGATTTAAACATTTTGGGCTCAAAAGGCTTAGAAATAGAATATTGAGGGGCTTCTGTTTGATCTTCTGGCTTTTTATCTGGTAATGGTGTATCAGTTCTGGGGATAGCAATAGATTTTATTGGCTTTACTTCTTGAGCAAAGCCTACAATTGGCAACAATAACAATAAAACTATTACTTTTTTCACAATCTAAATTTATCAAAAATTATTCCAATTTATACTTCGAAATCATATTCTCTTTCAACAAGAGCAATTCTCACCTTATAGGACTCATACCATTTTTGTTTTCCCATACGTTGTGCTTGCAAATGATCTACATTATTTTTCCAATTTTTAATAGATTCCAAATCTTTCCAATATGAAACAGTTATTCCAATTTCATTACGAGCCGATTCGACTCCTAAAAAACCTTCTTGTTGTTTAGCCATATCAACCATAAGATTTGACATTTCAGCATAACCTTGTTCTACATTTGTTCTAACAGACGTAAATATTACTGCGTAATACGGAGGCTTCATATTTTTAAAGTTTGAAATGCTCTATAAACGGCCATGTGTAAAATATCGCCGTGATTCGATTCACCAAAATATTTGAAATGACTTTCTATACCTTTTTTATGTTTTGAAGCTATCTCAAATAACTTTTTAGCATCATTTTCCATAACCTTCCCTTCTTTACCTACACCAATAAAAACTTTGGTTTTCTGATTAAAAGTCGGTTTTGAAAACTCAGGAGTTAATTTAAACACAGATTGATTATCCCACCAAATACTGGGACTTATGATAATATAATTCGAAAAAAGAGTTGGCTTTTTATACAATATTTCTGTTGCTAAAAGTCCTCCCAATGATTGCCCAATAATAGTTTTACTACTGGTTGTCTTATATTTAGCTTCAATAAAAGGCTGAAGTTCATTTTCAATAAACGAAATAAATTTTGCTGACTCACCAGTGGTAGGAAAATCCTTTTTATCTTTTTCTATTGTGGTAGGAAATGTAAAGTCTCTTTTTCTATCAACATTTTCAATTCCAACTAATATGGATTTAGAAACCATATTTATCCATTCATAGTTTCCATATTGAAGCAAACCAGCAATATGAATAAAATCTTCATTAGCTGAACCGTCTAAAAGATAAATAACTGGATACTCTTTTGTTGCATCATATTCTGCTGGCAAGTAAACATTGAGGATTCGCTCTTCGTTTAAAACTTTGGATTGAATAGTTTCTATTTTACCCAAAACAAAATCCTTTTGTGCAGAAGCTAAAAGGCTAAAAAAAAGAAAAAAGGCTAGTATATTTTTTTTCATGGCGATCATTTACATTTTCTTTGCTTCATCCCAAAATACATCCATTTCTGCTAATGTCATTTCAGAAAGATTTTTACCTAAATCTTTGGCTTTTTGTTCTAAATAGGTAAATCGTTTTATAAATTTTTTATTGGTTCTTTCTAAAGCATCTTCAGGATTTACTTTTAAAAATCTAGCATAATTAATCATTGAAAATAAAACATCGCCAAATTCGGCCTCTATCTTGTCTTGATCATTGGTTTTAACCTCATCTTGAAGTTCCTGCAATTCTTCTTGTACTTTTTCCCAAACCTGATGTGGTTCTTCCCAATCAAAACCTACTCCTTTAACCTTATCCTGAATTCTACTTGCCTTTACCATTGCTGGCAAACTTGTTGGAACTCCTTCAAGCACTGACTGTTTTCCTTCCTTAAGTTTGAGCTTTTCCCAGTTTTGTTTTACTTCTTCTTCATTTTCGACTACTACATCACCATAAATATGAGGATGACGATGAATTAGTTTCTCACAAATATCATTGGCCACATCGGCCATATCAAAACTATTAGACTCACTTCCTATTTTGGCATAAAAAACAATATGAAGTAACAAATCACCAAGCTCTTTCTTTACTTCTTCAAGATTGTTATCTAAAATAGCATCTCCTAACTCATACGTCTCCTCAATAGTAAGATGACGAAGAGATTGTAAGGTTTGCTTTTTATCCCACGGACACTTTTCGCGTAAATCGTCCATTATATCTAACAATCTCTTAAAAGCATCAAGCTGTTGTTGGCGTGAATTCATAAAAGTAGTTTTACTTCGTAAGGTTTTGACCTAAGGTCTCTTGTTTGTAAAAATAAGAAATCCTGCAAATGAATATCACTTGCAGGACTTATAATTATGTTAAAACTTCGATTACTCTTTAGTTTTAGTAGCTTTTGCTTTTTTAGGCTTTTCTTCAATTGCAGTTTCTTCCGTTTTTGCTTTTGCAGTTTTTTTAGGAGCTTTTTTCTCTTCTTCTACAACGATTAAACCTTTAGATTGTAAAATGTTATACCAGTTTAAAACCTTTTTAATATCTGATGCGTATACTCTATCTTGATCGTAATCTGGTAATACTTCAGAAAAATAAGCAGTCAAAGCAGCTTTATCATCTTTTAATTGAGGTGCTGGTCCATTATTTTCTTTAGCAGCAATAGATTTCATTACCTCAACTAGCGGTTTCTCTTCATTGTAAGTATACATAGATATTTCAGACAATAAACTTACATTACTACGTAAACCTACTGTGATTTTCTTTCCATCTACTAATGATTCAGCAACAAACCCAGTTCTTGTTTGCAATTTTAATGAGTACAATCCTGGTTTACCAGAAATCGCTAAAATTCTCTCTAAATTCATTTTTTATATATCTTATTTGTTAGTTTATCTTCCTTTTTTTGGCCCAGCAAAACGCATTCTATAATCTGGTCTTGCTTTTCCGTCCATTATATTTTGAAGTTTCTTCTTAATTAACGTCTTTTTTAGTGACGATATTTTATCTGTAAACAAAACTCCTTCAATATGATCATACTCGTGCTGAATAACTCTTGCAATCAATCCGTCGTAAACATCAGTTTGCTTGTTAAAGTTTTCGTCGTAGTATTCAATAGTAATTTTTTCGTGACGATACACATCTTCTCTTACATCTGGAATACTTAAACAACCTTCGTTAAAAGCCCATTCTTCACCTTCTTCTTTAAGAATTTTGGCGTTTATGAAAGTCTTTTTAAAACCCTTTAATTGTTCTGCTTCTTCTTTAGCTAAATCATCACTATCACTAAAAGGCTCTGTATCTACAATAAATAAACGAATTGCCAAACCTACCTGAGGTGCAGCCAAACCAACACCACACGCATTGTACATCGTGTCGTACATATTAGCAATTACATCGCTTAAATTAGGATAATCTTTAGCTATATCTTCCCCTACTTTTCTTAAAACAGGATCGCCATAACCAACAATTGGATAAATCATTCTACTTCAATTTGGGCGTTCCCACGCCTGGGCGTGGTCAGGCTATTCGCGGTGCACGGCACCTTGCTTCTATCCTTAACGCATTTAATTTAGAGTGCAAAAGTAATTAAAATTGCTTTATACTTTCAATTTTAATACTTCATTTGTTTTTTTTCTTACTTGGTCACACAATTTGGTATTCTGACACAGACTTTGCCCGTATGACGGAATCATGTTTTTAAGTTTATTTTGCCAAGCTTCAGATTTCATTTTCTCAGGGAAACACTTATCCAACAACTCAATCATAATCGAAGTAGCTGTAGATGCTCCTGGCGAAGCTCCAAGCAATACTGCAAGAGAACCATCATGAGCAGCAACAACTTCGGTACCAAATTCAAGTACTCCATTTCCGTCCTTGTCTTTTTTGATTACCTGAACACGTTGTCCAGCAGTTTCTAGAACCCAATCTTCTTTTTTAGCCGAAGGAACATACTCTTTCAAAGCTTTCATTCTATCATTTGACGACTGGAAAACCTGTTCGATTAAATACTTGGTTAACGGAATATTTTTCATTCCAGCTCCCAACATTGGTTTTATATTGTCTAATTCTATTGATTTGATTAAATCGAAGTACGAACCATTTTTTAAAAACTTAGTCGAAAAACCTGCATAAGGTCCAAAAAGTAATGCTTTTTCACCATCAATCATTCTGGTATCAATATGCGGAACCGACATAGGTGGTGCTCCAACAGAAGCTTTTCCATATACTTTCGCTGCGTGTTTTTTAATAACCTCTGGATTTGTACATTTTAACCACTGACCACTTACTGGGAATCCTCCGTAACCTTCTCCTTCAGGGATATTGGCTTTTTCTAAAAGTAACAATGATCCTCCTCCTGCTCCAATAAATACGAAAGGTGTATATACTTTTTTCTTTTCACCAGAAGCTAAATCTTTCACTTTAATTCTCCAGATACCAGTATCTCTTTTCTTAAGCGAAGAAACTTCATGGTTAAAATGAACCGTAACTCCATCAAGCGTTTCTAGGTATTTAAAAATACTGCGAGTTAATGCTCCAAAATTAACATCGGTACCATATTTCATGGTCGTTGCTGCAATTTTGTCTTTGGTTTTACGACCTTCCATTACTAAAGGCGCCCATTCTTTAATTTGATTGGCATCATCAGTAAATTCCATTTCTTTAAACAAATGAAATTTTTGAAGTTCGTTAAAACGTTTTCTTAGGTATTCTACATTCTCATCACCCCAAACAAAGCTAAGATGCGGAACGCTTTTTATAAAATTTTCTGGATTTTGAAGTACGTTTTTTTCAACAAGATATGCCCAAAACTGACGAGAAACTTCAAACGATTCTGAAATTTTAACCGCCTTTTTTACATCAACAGAACCATCTTCTAGCTCAGGAGTATAATTTAACTCGCAAAAAGCGGCATGACCGGTTCCTGCATTGTTCCAAGCATCTGAACTTTCTGCAGCAGCGACATCTAATCGCTCAAATATTTCGATTTTTAAATCAGGTTGTAATTCTTTTAGAAGTAAGCCTAACGTGGCGCTCATAATTCCAGCTCCAATTAGTACTACATCTGTTTCGATTTTTTGTGTTGTTGTTGTCATTTCTTAGAATTGTGCCACAAAGATACTATCAAAAAATGCAAAATTTATCTTAATTTTCAACCCTTTAATCGAATTTTAGATATTAACAAAAAAACCTATATCATTTTTCGAGAAAGATAATCTCTTAGCATTATTGTTGCCGAAATTTCATCAATTAACGCTTTATTTTGACGTTGTTTCTTTTTTAAACCACTATCAATCATAGTTTGAACAGCTATTTTTGAAGTAAATCGCTCATCTACCCTAACTACTTGTATTTCAGGAAAATTTTCTTTAAATTTTATAACAAAAGCTTCAATGATTGGAGCACTTTCAGATGGCATACCATTCATTTGTTTTGGTTCACCAATAAGTACTTTAATTACTTGTTCTTTTGAAAAATATTCTTTCAAAAAAGGAATAAGTTTTTCTGAAGGAACCGTTTCTAAACCCGAAGCAATAATTTGCAGTTCATCAGTAACCGCAATTCCTGTGCGCTTCATTCCGTAATCTAATGCTAGTATTCTTGGCATATTATTTTGTTTTAGCAAAGGTAAATCTTATTAGTGATTTTTGTTAGATTTTTTCGAAATAGACGGTAAGCACGAATTAAACCCAAGCGAAACAAATTAACGAAGTAAATCCACACTATCTGATTATAGATGATTAATTAAGTTAAAAATTATAAAACTATTAATAATGAGTAACCATTACAAAAGTGATTAAAAGTTAAAGATTAAGATTTTTAAATATTTCACGGGTTATAACTTTAGTATTATAAACTACTTCCTGAAAGGTACAATCTAACATGGTGATAGGAAATGGGATTCCATCTCTCATTTCAGTAAAATCCATGGTCAAAACAGAATGTTCAGATATGTTAGAAGAACCCTTGAGTAGATTAAAGATGGCTATAGCCTTTTCTTTATCCTCTCCTAAACTATAAGTCGCATAGGAATCTATCCCTGAAACCGCTTTAATATTGACCGATATATAATATAAACTTTCCATTTTTTTCGTTTTTAAATATCATGTACTGGTAAACATTAAAAAATGATTATTATTTTCTCAAGCTCCGAAACAACAATGAACAGCGCATACATCTCTGAAAATAATTGCTATGAATAAAAGAATTTTTTACAATCGAAAAGCTGTCCACTTGGACAGCTTTTTATGCTTGACTGTGAAAGAACCGTGATTAAGAAATCTCAATCATTCTTGGTGGCTTCTGCTTAGCTTCCTCTTTTTTTGGAACAGTTAAAAGCAACAGGCCATTTTCATAGCGTGCAGTAATGTGCTCATCATCGACCACATTTTTAGGCAACTCAAAGCTACGTTGAAAAGATTGATAGCTAAACTCCCTACGTGTAAAGTTTAATTCCTCTGTAATTTCATTTTGTTGTTTTACAGACGAGATAGTTAATAGATTTCCGTCTAAGGTGACATTGAAATCATTTTTGTCCATCCCAGGGGCAGCTACTTCTACTTCGTAACTGTCGGCTTTTTCTTTGATGTTTACCGATGGCAAAGTAGTGCTTGTAGATGAAAAATTGGTGTTTTCCCAATTGAAAAGCTCACGGCCAAAGATGTCATCAAAAAACATACGTGGAAAGCCAGGTATTTGACTTTCGTTTCTTTTAATTAGATTCATAACTGTTTACTTTAAAATTGTTAGACATTAATTTTATGAACGTTAACTCTGTTACCAGAGACATCAAATAAAAAAACGAAAATTGTGCCAATCTATTAAAATGACATTTTTTCAGATTCAAAAATGAAAAAATGTCATTTATTATATGAGAGTAAGTTAAGACATGTTTTTAAAATTAACGGCATTCTAATATAGGGATGGAAGCAACATAACGTGTTCATCTTTTTATTTTCAATCAAAACCCTAGAAAGATAATCCAAATGTTATACTATTGAGATTAGGTTGAATAGCTTTTTAAACAAAAAATAAATTTTAGTATATACTGAGGATCATTATAGTTATAAAAAGATGTAAGTTTCAGATTAGTCATATATAAAGGCTAAACAAGATCGAATAGCTGATTGGACACTCATTAACAAAAGTATTTTCAATTTATTAATTTTATAATTCACTTTACTTTTTTATAGTCATTATATGTATATTCGTACAAAACTAAAATTATGAAACTTACCAAGTATTTAAGCGACCAAGGGTATGACTTGATTGAAGGACCAATACGCAATCACAAACCTTTACAATTGTGGGTTAAAAAAGCTTTTAGTGAAGCAGAATTGTATTATGCTACCTTAAAACATGCGTTTAAAAGTGAAGAAGTATTGACAGAAATCGAAAATCAGGCATTATCAGTTAATACATCTAACACTAACGAATATGGTTTTAATATTGGGATTACTTTACTAGAGGAAATACTGAGTTCACTAGGACTAGGAGCTGTAGAAATTTCGGCAGCGGTTAAGACTGGGAAAAAAGTGGTAATTAGTTACGACAATTCGATTACAAAAGAGTACGCCATAGGGAATATTGAAAGTTATTTATCAGCAGCAGATTTTGTACACCCCAATCCCCAATTACTAAAAAACGCTAATAAAGACAATATCTTAATTATTACTGGAACTGTTTTTGCCAAAAATCTTGTTGTAGAAATAGAAACAGATTTTACCATCGATGTCTCTTTAATTGCTAAACTTAACAACATAGCAGACGGCAAAATTGATTTTACAGCAAAAGATAGCAACACCTTAAAAATGGTTTCGGGAGGAAACAACTTTTTCCCTATTGCAGTAAAAGCAAGTCGCATAAAATTTGACCGAAGTATTTTTAAAAAACTTACCTTGGTTACAGATGATAGAAATATATTCTAAATTTAAAATTTACTATTTTCCGTATCAGACTAAAACTTCATAATTTTATTTTCAAGCTATAATCCACAATGAAGACAACCAAATACATTTCACTGTTGCTTACAGTTTTTATTTACGCTCTACTTATTAGTTGTGGTTCTCAAAAAAACATAACAAATTATAAGAGACAATGGATGTTGGTTACATTTAAAGATTATAGCAAAGAACTCCTCACTGAAAAGAAAGCAACATTAAATCTTACAAATATTCAAGGGGAGAATAATCCCGAATCAGGTTCTGCTTACATGGGCTGCAATACGATAAGATTGAAAGCTAAATTTTCTGATGATGAAAAAGTCATATTCTCTGATTTTTATAAGTACTCGTATGTTTTGTCCAGGAAATCTTGAAAATGATTTTTTAGCAACATTAAGGAAAACAACACATTATAAAATAGAAGGTCATTTTCTTTATTTATACCATGAAAAAGAGTTGCAAATGAAGTTTATTGCCGCAGATTGGGACTGATATTACTAATTTTTAACAAAAATAAGTTTTTTAGTGTATCTGTAGTTTTAGCACTTTCAAAACTTTATCTTTGCCTAAATAGATTTATTTTATGCAAAACTTACAATCAACTATAGAAGAAGCTTGGGGAAATAGAGCTTTATTACAAGAAGAAGCAACTCAAAATGCCATTAGAGAAGTTGTTAATTTATTAGATGCAGGAACACTTCGCGTTGCTGAACCAACAGCAAATGGATGGCAAGTAAACGAATGGGTTAAAAAAGCTGTTGTAATGTACTTCCCTATTCAAAAAATGGAAACATTCGAAGTGGGTATTTTTGAATATCATGATAAAATTCCTCTAAAACGTGGTTATGCCGAAAAAGGAATTCGTGTGGTTCCTCATGCAGTGGCTCGTCATGGTGCATACATTAGTAAAGGTGTTATCATGATGCCAAGTTATGTAAACATTGGTGCTTATGTTGATGAAGGCACTATGGTTGACACATGGGCAACTGTGGGTAGTTGTGCTCAAATAGGTAAAGATGTTCACTTGAGTGGAGGTGTAGGTATTGGTGGAGTTTTAGAACCTTTACAAGCGGCTCCAGTAATCGTTGAAGATGGTGCTTTTATTGGTTCACGTTGTATTGTGGTAGAAGGTGTTCGTGTAGAAAAAGAAGCCGTTCTAGGTGCTAATGTATGTTTAACAGCATCGACTAAAATTATAGACGTTACTGGTCCAGAACCGGTAGAATATAAAGGAGTTGTGCCCGCACGTTCCGTAGTGATTCCTGGAAGCTATGCTAAAAAGTTTGAAGCAGGAGAATACCAAGTACCTTGCGCTTTAATCATTGGAAAACGCAAACCTTCAACTGACTTAAAAACGTCATTAAATGATGCTTTACGTGAATATAATGTAGCTGTATAGTTATTGAAATTATATAATAATAAAAAAGGCAAGTTAATTACTTGCCTTTTTCTTTTCTTCATTTTGCAATTTTATCAATTTTGCATATTTCATATGGGAAAAGAATCCTTGAATCAAAGCGATGGTTACACCATCTATCCCATTAAAAATTCCTTTTTTAAAGAAGTAACAACGAATAAAGGCAACTAATCCGTTTAAAACTGGTTTGAAAGGCCCTACTCTTTTTCCTTGATCAAATAATTGTTGGGCATGCCAAGTTGAGTATTGATTCTTTTTAGCAATAATTTGATCGAAAGAATCCCAACCGTAATGCAATATGTGAACTGCTACCTTTTTCTCGTTAGTAGTTACAATTTTCTGATGTACTTTCGCTTCAGAAGGTGAAGCCGTTTTTTTATTAAAAAAACGCACCTTATGGTCTGGATACCAGCCCGAAAAATCAATTAATTTATCTGCTAAAAAGTTCTTTACTCTAAAAGAAAAAGCATCGTAATTTCCCTCAAGATATTTTTCTTTTAAAAGAAAATCTTCAGCATCAGTATCTAAAAACTCATCAGCATCAAGGTTCAAAATCCAATCGTTTTTACAATATGGCAATCCCACGGTACGCTGTGGTCCATCGCCCAAAAACGCTTGAGAAATAACTTTTGCTCCTTTGCTCTCAGCAATTTCAACTGTTTTATCTTTACTAAGCGAATCCACTATAATAACTTCATCACAAACTTTAAATAAAGCATCGATGCATTTACCAATATTCTTCTCTTCGTTGTAAGTAATCACTAATCCGCTAATAGGCATATTTCTTATTTTTTGACAAAATTACAGAAAAGACTTTTTAAAATTTACATTACTATGTATTTTAGCAGTCTAATACGACTTTATGAAACGAATTTTAGTGATTCAACAAAAACGAATTGGCGATGTACTTACCAGTACTATTATTAGCAACAATTTAAAAAAACACTTCCCCGAAGCTAAAATTGATTATATGTGCTATGCTAATTGTGTTGCTATTCTAGAAAACAACCCAAACATAAATGAAGTAATAGTATTAGACGAAAAAGTTAGAAAAAACTATTTTTCACTCGCTAAGTTCATCCTTTACATAAGAAAAAAGAAATATGATGTTGTAATTGATGTGTACAGCAAATTCGAAACTAATTTAATTACCTTGTTTTCAGGCGCCAAATATAAAATTTCATACGATAAAGGATACTCTAATTTGTTTTACACTCATAATGTAAAAAGAATTGAAAATGGTACTCAATCTGAAATAGGACTAGCAATATTAAACCGATTATTATTGTTAAAACCTTTGATCAAAGAAGGAATCACCGATTACAAACCAAAGATTTTCTTAACTGATATAGAAAAACAACAAGGATTGACCTTACTTGAATCTCATAACATCAAAAAAGATAAACCTATTTTAATGTTTGGTATTTTAGGTAGTGAATGGTATAAAACCTATCCATTTGAAAAAATGGCCCAGATTATTGATTTTACAGTATCAAAAACTAACGCTAGAGTACTTTTTAACTACATCCCTTCCCAAAAAGAAGATGCTCAAAAAATATATGATCTTTGCAAAAAAGAAACTCAGCAAAACATTGTTTTTGATTTGTATGCCAAAGAGCTTAGAGGTTTTTTAGGATTGTTATCACATTGTAATGCCTTAGTTGGCAATGAAGGTGGTGCTGTAAATATGGCAAAGGGATTAAATGTGCCTACATTTTCGATCTTTTCCCCTTCTGTTGATAAAGAAACTTGGCAGATTTTTGAAGATGAGAAGAATATCTCAATTCATTTAAAAGACATTAAACCTGAGATTTACCAACAGTCTACTGAAAAAGAGATCAAACAGGAGACTTTCAAATACTTTGATGAATATCCGTTTGAGTTGTTATTAGAAAAATTAGAGAGCTTTTACAAAACTGTACTTTAAAAACTATTTCTTCCAGAATTTTAGGTGTTTTTTAATTCTCTTTTTACGATAAAACCTATACTGAAAATCCGCTGTAAGTTGCCACATGGTATTAAAAACAAGTTCTTCGTTTTCACCCGAAAGCTTTGCATATTCATTACTCATTACAGCAACCATTTCTTTGTGAGGAGTAATTTTTGACAAGTTTTTCATTCGGGTTTGAAAATCAATTGATTCGTGAAATTTCATTCTGTTCAAATCAACCAAAAAGAAATCGTACTTCCCATTTCCTTTATTTTGTATTAAAGTATTCCCAGGTGAATGATCAAGAAACTCTACTCCTTTTTGATGCATATCATAGGTAAACTGTGTAAACTGTCTCAAAATATTTTCGGCATCAGGATAATCTGTTTCTACTAATTCTCTATAAGTCAAATCATATTTTAAATGCTCACAGGCGTAATAACTATCCTGAAGTGTAAAAAGACTTCTGTTTTCGAAATATCCAATTGGTTTTGGAGTCCCAATTCCTTTTTCTAAAAGATTCAAAGCAAATTCATAAGAACGTTGCGCTTTTGATTTTCTAAAAAAACGATATACAAACTTATTAATTACATTAGGTTTTTTAAAGGATTTAATGTTTAGTGTGAGACTATCTATTTCAAAAATTTTAATTTTATTCCTTTTTCCATTTGAAAGCATTTTCCCAGAAGAATAAAAATTTAAAATACAATCAAAAATAAAACTTTTGTATGAATTATAATTAGGGCTTATTATACCTATCATTTTTCTTTTTAATCAAAATTAGGCATAGTTTTATATAATTCCAATTTATTGGATAATTTTACAAAAAAAACAATGATAAAAGTATTTTTAGAATCTCATAACATAAAAAATAAAGCAGGAGGATTAGGAACCTTTAATTATGAACTAATTAAAGCGATTGCAAAACAAGATTTAAATCACTTAAAAATCACGTTAAATACACCAAATCCATCAGAATTAGAACAAGAGTTTTATAATACTTTTTCATATAAAAAATACACAAGTTTACAGCGTCATAAATTATTTAGGATTAAAACTAAATACGATGTTTGGCATAGTTTAAATCAAAACACTAAAATTGAACCTGGATTTAAGCCTAAAAAATACATTTTAACAATACACGATGTGAATTTTGTCGAAGAACATTCTTCTGATATGGATCATCCAAAAAATAAACTATTTATTGAAAAATTAAATAGAGCAGATGTTATAACTTATATTTCTAACTTCGCAAAAGAACAAACCCATCAGTATTTTAAAGTCCCAAATGTTGAGGAAAAAATAATATATAATGGAAATCCAATCGTTTCTGATTTAGACTGTAGTGGATTTGCTCCCAATGTTCCTATCGACAAGCCTTTTTTTTTCAGTTTAGGTGATTTCATTGAACGGAAAAATTTTCATTCAATCGTTAAAATGATGAAATTATTACCTGATTTTAATCTTATTATTTCTGGGAATAACAATAAAGAATACGGAAATTATATCCGAAAAGTTATAGAAAATGAAAATCTTATAAATGTTTTTTTGACTGGAAAAATTTCTGATATAGCCAAAACTTATTATATGAAAAATTGTGAAGCTTTTTTATTTCCTTCTATAAGAGAGGGATTTGGCTTACCTCCTATTGAAGCAATGTATTTCGGAAAACCTGTATTTTTATCTACAAAAACATCATTACCAGAGATAGGAGGTGATGTGGCTTTTTATTGGGATAATTTTGCTCCAGAATATATGAAAGAAACACTTCTTAATAAATTGAGCATTTATTCAAAAAACAAACAAAATTTTGATCAAAAAATAAGGGAAAGAGCTGCCTTTTTTGATTGGAATAAAGCAGCTCAAGAATATTTAAATCTATATGTTATCTAATATATTCTTCAAATTCTATTTTTTGTTTTTTTGGCTTTGTAAATTTATATTTAAACCATTGACCAAAATTTTTAAAGAACAAATAAATAGGTGTAATCTGCTGAATGTTAATGTTTTTTATATTCTTATTAACCTCAAAAAAATCTTTTGTTGGTAAGTAGCCTAAAGATTTCCATTGCTTTGGATTAAGATAAAAAACATTTTTTATTTCTTTATAATTTTCCTTGGAAGCGCGTCTCCACTTAGTTAGAAACTCATTATTTAATTCATGATTATGCCCCCAATTTTTTAATTTAGTTTGTAAATCATCTTCAGTTCTCGCTAAAGATTCATGAAAAACTAATGTATTAACATATATTACTCTTTCATAACTTTGTCTTGCCAGTTTATAGTTTGGATAATTTGTAGCTAATAATACTTTACAAGTATTTGTAATATAAAGTAATCCATCTTCTAAATATTTATAAATATCTACATGAAAGCCCGAAATTTGTACAGGAGTTTTCTTAGGATTATCTAAATAAAAATCATATTTTCTTAATTGACTAACAAAACCCTTGAAATCAGGGATATATTCATCACTATCAATTTGAATTAACCAGTTTCCAATTCCCATTTTCATAGAAAGCATATGTCTCTCACGAGTATCATTTTGTATTGCATTTAACTCTGGAATGTAGAAATTGTCTTTATAAATTTCAATTTTGCTGTCTTTATCAATTTCTTTCAACCAAATAAAAAAACTTTCATCAACATAAAAGGTATTCCCATTCCAAGTATTAAAATTTTCATCTTGAGCTATAAAAATTCTATCAGCATACTCGTACACTAATGGTATAGCCGTCTTTAATTTTTCATAATCATACGACAATAAAAACCCAACATGTATCTTTTTCATTCATCTAATTTTAGTTACTTTTGGCAAAAATATAAATTTTTTTTATGAAAGTTTGCCTTATAAGTTTTGATATCTGGGGGTATGACCAAAAAATTGTTTCAAAATTAAATGATTTGGGCCATCAAGCAATTCATATCAAATTAAGTGATTATAAATATAAATATAAAAGCAAGTTTGAAAGAGTACAAAACTTTTTATCCAAAACTTTCCTTAAAAAAAATATAAAACGTATAAATGCTGAAAAACATATAATCGAAATACTTGAAAAAGAAAGAAATTTTGATCAAATAATAGTAATTAATCCAGAATGGATTTCTGAACAAACACATCATAAAATAAAGTCTTTCACAACAAACTATACTGCCTATTTATATGATAGTTTAGCAAATTATGATGCTCGCCATTTGCTCTCTATTTTCAATAAAGTTTTTTCTTTTGATAAACATGATGTTGAAAAATATAATTTGATCTTTTTATCAAATTTTATGCATGTAGAAAAAAATGAAAATCCTGTTCAATCAAAATATAAGGTTTTTTCAATTGCATCAGTTGATGAGCGTTATTACATTTTTAAAAAAATAATTAACTTTTTAAATGATAAAGAAATTTCTCATCTAAGTATTTTTTTTGATAAAAAGAAGCCAAAGAAAGAAATTAAAAATACAATTTTTACAGACAAGCGTATCTCTCAGGAAGAAGTAAAACAAAAGATTGAGCAGAGTGAAATTATACTTGATGTACTTAAAAATAAACAAAGTGGTTTAAGTTTTAGAATTTTTGAAGCCATTGCGCTTGATAAAAAAATTATAACAACAAATCAATCTATTTCTACATACGATTTTTATAACCCTAACAATATTTTTTTGATAAACGATGAAGATATAAATATCCCTGATTCATTTTTTAATAATCCTTATCAAGAAATACCTACCGAAATTTGGAAAAAATACACATTAGAAAGTTGGATAAACACTATATTGAATTAACATGAGAGTATCGGTAGCTATTTGTACATATAACGGCGAACAATTTTTAAAAGAACAATTAGACTCTATTTTAAATCAATCAACTAAGGTAGATGAAATTGTTGTTTGTGATGATAAATCTACTGATAAAACACTTGAAATACTCAATAACTACAAAAAGCAACATCCTGATATTTTTCACATTCACAGTAATGAAATCAATTTAAGAAGCGTTAAAAATTTTGAAAAAGCAATAAAACTTTGCAAAGGAGATATTATTTTTCTCTCTGACCAAGATGATAAATGGGCTATAGATAAAGTTTCTCATTATCTCGAATATTTTTTTACTCATTCTAAAATCAATGTTCTAACTTCAAACGGTTATTGCATAAATGAGAATTCAGAAGAAGAAGAAAAATATTCGCTTTGGGATATTCCTCAATTTTTAAAAGAATCAAATGTACAAGTAAATTATCATACTATAATCTCTCATATTTCAAATATAGCAACTGGTGCATCTATGGCGTTTAGAAAAGAAATTATTAATGATATTTTACCTTTTCCATCTTCAGATATAATTCATCATGATGAATGGATTGCATTAATTTCAAGCCAACAAAATAAATTTGAACTCTTGCAAGAAAAACTTTTCTACTATCGTATTCATACTAATCAACAAGTAGGAAGTGTGTTTTTTGAGAAATCTGAGAAACTAAAACAAAGTATTACATCTATTTATAATCTTAATACTGAGAAAAATACCTTTACTGCATTAAAAAGAAGATTAAGAAAATTACTCTCTTCTTATGAAAAAAGTATTGCTTTAAGCAATATTGAAACAAAATTTAAAAAACACTTTATTTCAAATTCGGAAGACATTAAAATTGAGTATTACAAAACAATAAAAAATATGGAAAAGAGTTTTTTCTTCCAAACCACCTTATTAAAAATTAAATTAAAATTAAAAGGTCAAAAAATAAATCTCGACTAATAACTTTTTTTTGAAAAAATATGAAAGTAAGTGTTGTAATGATTACCTATAATCATGCTAAATATATCCAAAAAGCTATTGAAAGTATTCTAGATCAAGAAACTAATTTCGAAATAGAACTAATCATTTCAAACGATAATTCACCCGATGATACTGACTTGATTGTAAAAAAAATAATCAGTACGCATTCACAAGGAAATAAAATCAAATATTTTAAACATGAAGAAAACATCGGGATGATGAATAATTTTCTGTTTTCTCTCAAAAAAGGCTCTGGAGAATATATTGCTTTATGCGAAGGAGACGATTATTGGACAGATTCAAAAAAACTTCAAAAACAAATTGATTTTCTTGACAATAACAAAGACTATTCAATTTGTTTCCATAATGTGAATGTACTTGAAAAAAATATTTTAAAAGAAAATAACATCAAAACTGACTTACCTGATACAAGTACAATTATGGACTTGGCTAAAGGAAATTTCATGCATACACCTAGTGTTGTTTACAGAAACCATCTTTTCAAAAATTTCCCAGAATATTTTGCATTATCTCCAATAGGTGATTATTTTCTACATATGCTTAATGCTAAACACGGAAAAATAAAGTATTATAAAGATTATATGGCAGTATACCGCATTCACGAAACTTCGTATTGGTCATCAAAACAGCAACTTGATCGTGAAAACATATGGATTGGGTTTATTGAGAACATCAAACCAAATTTTGATAAAAAAGTTCAAAAAATATTATCTAAACAAGTTTATAATTTAAAAAAAGGCAGGCTTAAAGGTCTCAAAAGACAACTTTATAAACTTGAATATTTTTTCAAAAATTCTTAATTTTCCAAAAAATAATTCTTGAAAAAAAAAATAATTAATAGATTCAAACACTATAAAAGAGGTCAGAGCTCTGGAATTATAATTCTTGACGATATACTTCCCTCAACTCTTTCTCCTTGGCGAAGTTACGAATATTCTGAGCTTTGCAAAGCATTTGCTGATACTCGTATTTTAACCGATGTCACTACATTTAAGCACTATTCTCAAGGAAAAAGTTTTGAAGAAAACCTTAAAACATTAACAGAAAATTATCCTTCTTTAGAAGGTAAAATCAAAAAACTAAAATTTAGCAGTAACTTAAATAGTGATGTTGTTTACATGCTATTTTATAACAATTTAAAAAAGCACTTCGAAGTATTAAACCGAAATAAAAACCCTTTTAGCTTCACACTTTATCCAGGTGGTGGCTTTGGTTTTGATGACAAAGAGGTAGATGAAAATCTTAAACGTTATTTTGATTCAAAACTGTTTAAGGGAGTCATTGTAAATCAAAATATTACCAAAAAATATTTAATCGAGAAAGGATTATGTAATCCAGAACTTATTAATCTAATTCCTGGCGTTCCATTAAACCTTAACTCTACTAAAATTGAAAATTACAGCTATAAAAAGCCTGAGGATAAAACCTCAATATTGTTTTTTGCAAATAAATACACACCTGATGGTGCTGATAAAGGATTTGATATCTTCCAAAAGACTGCTGTTGCTTTGTATGATAAAAAAGATCAATTTGAATTTATTGTGATTGGAGGTTTCTCTAAAAAAGATTTAGTTGATCCAAGGTTAAAAGAGATCATCTATTTTAAAGGAATGCTAAATGAATTCGAATTTGAAACTATTTTAAAGAAAACTCATGTTTTAATATCTGCTAACAGGCCTTTCATTTTGAGTAGAAATGCATTTGATGGATTTCCGTTAGCTACTTGTGTTACGGCTTCTCTTTTTGGTAATGTCAACTTTATGACTGATTATTTTGACGAAAGTGAAACTCTTGAACTTAAAGATGGAATACATTACATCAAAATAAATACAGACATTGAAGAAATAACAAACAAGATTCTTGAATTACATAATAACCGTGATCTGATGAAAAAAATTGCAGAAAACGGGAGGAATAAAATGCTACATTTGTACAGTTTTGAGAAACAAATCAAAACCAGAATAGAACATTTTAAAAAGATAATGCTTTGATAAACGTTACAAAAACATTTTTACCTACTTTAGAAGAATACAATTCCTATGTTAAACGTGCTTGGGACAAAGTTTGGCTTACCAATCGTGGTGAACTTACTCTTGAACTTGAAGATAAATTAAAAAATCATCTTGCAGTTAATCATATCATTATTACTAATAATGGTACAATTCCCATACAGATTGCATTGAAATTATTCGGAAATGGTGGTGAAATTATTACAACTCCTTTTTCTTATGTTGCCACTTCTGCTGCAATAGTTTGGGAAAATTGCAAGCCAGTTTTTGTAGACATCCATCCGGAGTATTTAACCATTGACGAAACAAAGATTGAAGAAGCAATAACATCAAAAACGACTGCTATCTTAGCAACACATGTATTTGGAAATCCATGTCATATCACTGCTATTGAATCTATTGCGAGTAAGTACAATTTAAAAGTCATTTACGACGCTGCACACTGTTTTGGGGTTAACTACAACAATCAATCCATTTTTAACTATGGAGATGTAAGCACATGTAGTTTTCATGCTACCAAAATTTTTCATACCGGTGAAGGTGGAGCGCTTTTCTGCAATGATCAAAATATTTACGATAAATTATACTACAGTCATAACTTTGGACATAACGGACCACTTGATTTTCATGGTTTAGGAATTAATGCTAAAGTTTCTGAACTGCAATCTGCAATCGGATTAGCAGTTTTTGATCATATTGACACTATCTTCTCAGAGCGAAAAAAAGTGGTAGAATTCTATAACAGTCAGTTGAATTTTACCAATCTGAAACCACTGAAAATAAGAGAAAATACCGAATGGAATTACAGCTATTATCCAGTAGTTTTTGATTCGGAAGCAACATTACTGGAGATTCAGAAAGAATTACAGAGTGAGAACATTTTTCCTAGACGTTATTTTTATCCATCACTGAATACTATCAATTACATAAAAGGTGCTAAAATGCCAATTTCTGAATCTGTTGCTTCAAGAATTTTGTGCTTACCTCTATATGTTGGATTACCAACCTCTGATTTAAAACGAATTACATCTATTATAAATAAAATCATATGCTAATAATTGGAGCTAAAGGATTCGCAAAAGAAGTTCTGGAAATTTTCCAAGAAACTGGTAATATCGATAATTTAGCTTTTTATGATGATATAAGTCCTGACATTGACAGATTGATGTTTGATAAATTCCCAATTCTGAGAAATGATACAGAAGCAAAGGCTTTTTTCGAAAATAATGGAAATGAATTCACTCTTGGTATTGGAAACCCACACATTAGAAAAAAACTTTCTGAAAAATTCGATAAACTTGGTGGAAAACTTGTTTCTATTATAAGTCCATCGGCAATTCTTGGAAGTTATGACGTACAAATTGGAGAAGGATCAAATGTTTTGCCTAATGCTACTTTTTCAAATTCCACTAAAATAGGAAAAGGAACCATCGTTTATTATAATGTCATTATAACACACGATTGTATTGTTGGTGATTTTGTAGAATTATCTCCAAGTGCCACTTTATTGGGTCATGTACAAGTGGGAGATTATTCACAAGTTGGAGCATCTGCAGTAATACTTCCTAAAATAAAAGTAGGAAAAAATGTGACTATTGGTGCTGGAGCAGTTGTTACTAAAGATGTTCCTGATAATGCAATAGTAACTGGAGTTCCTGCAAAAATTATAAAATTCAAAGAACCTTTAATTTTTTAAAATGAGTGAGGTTATCAATACAGAAGTTCACAACGCATTCGAAGTTATTAAAAATGGTGGAATCATCCTGTATCCTACTGATACGGTTTGGGGAATAGGATGCGATGCAACAAATCCTGAAGCAATTAAAAAGATATTTGCTATAAAACAACGAGAAGAAACTAAAAGTATGATTGTGCTGACTAATGGTGAACGCATGATGTACAACGTATTTAATGAAATTCCAGAAGTAGCTTGGCAAATATTAGATCTTTCTGAAAAACCAACCACTTTGATACTTGACAATCCTAGAAATGTGGCTGAAAATGTCATAGCTGAAGACAAAACTCTAGGTGTTAGAATGGTAAAAGAACCCTTTTGTTACAAATTAATGGAACGAATGAAAAAACCTTTGGTTTCTACATCAGCAAATATTTCGGGTGAACCAACTCCAAAATCTTTTAAAGAAATATCGCCTGAAATTATTAAAGGTGTTGACTATGTAGTAAATTTGCACCACGATAAAATTTGCGACAAACCTTCTACTATCATTAAATTAACAAATGATAGCCAGGTAAAAATTATTCGCAAGTAAATTTTATTTCTAGTTTAAAGTCTCTCAAATAGACTTTAAACCTTAGACTTTTATAATGAACTACAAACAGCATTTAGAACATAAAATATTTGATATTGTATCACAAGCAGCTAAATCACTCAACGTTGATTGTTACGTTATTGGTGGTTTTGTTCGTGATATTTTATTGGAAAGAGAACACAAAAAAGACATCGACATTGTAGCTGTTGGAAGCGGAATTGATTTGGCTTTAAAAGTATCAGAATTAATTCCTCATAATCCTAAAGTACAAGTATTCAAGAACTACGGAACTGCTATGCTTCGCTATGAAGATATGGACATCGAATTTGTAGGTGCCCGCAAAGAAAGTTACAATTTTGACAGCCGAAAACCATTAGTTGAAAACGGTACTCTAAAGGACGATCAAGATCGAAGGGATTTTACCATTAATGCCATGGCTTTTTCTTTAAATGCAGACAATTTTGGAGATTTAGTAGATCCATTTGATGGAGTTACAGATTTAAAGAATAAAATTATTTGTACTCCTCTCGATCCAGACATTACATATTCTGATGATCCGTTACGTATGATGCGAGCAATTCGTTTTGCTTCTCAATTGCATTTTGAGATAGAAAGTGAATCTCTAGAAGCTATTACTCGAAATAAAGAACGTATCAAAATTATATCCGGAGAAAGAATTGTTGATGAACTAAACAAAATATTACTTTCTTCAAAACCTTCAATTGGTTTTCTGTTATTACATCAAACTGGTTTATTAGATATAATTTTACCCGAATTAACTGCTTTGAATAATGTTGAAGAGGTAGAGGGTCACACACATAAAAATAACTTTTACCATACTCTTGAAGTAGTTGATAATATTTGTCCCAATACTGATGATTTATGGTTGCGTTGGTCAGCTTTATTACATGATATTGGTAAAGCGCCAACAAAGAAATTCCACAAAAAACAAGGTTGGACATTTCATGGTCATGAATTTTTGGGTGGAAAAATGGTCAAAAAAATATTTGAGCGTTTACACATGCCATTAAACCATAAGATGAAATTTGTTCAAAAAATGGTTATGATGAGTTCACGACCAATCGTTTTATCACAAGATATAGTTACTGACAGCGCTGTACGTAGATTAGTTTTTGATGCAGGAGAAGATGTAGAGAATTTGATGACTTTGTGTGAGGCTGATATCACTACTAAAAACCCTAAGAAATTTCAAAAATATCATAACAACTTTAAGATTGTTAGAGAGAAAATTGTGGAAGTTGAAGAACGTGATCGTGTTCGTGAGTTTCAACCTCCTATTTCGGGAGAAGAAATCATGGAAATTTTTGATTTAAAACCATCACGTGAAATTGGGGTTTTAAAAGAAGCTGTTAAAGAGGCTATTTTAGAAGGAGAAATTCCAAATGAATACCAAGCCGCTTATGATTTTGTAATGAAAAGGGCAGAAAAGATGGGGTTGAAACCAGTTAAATAATTTTAAAACCTAATATTTATCATATATTTAATAGCCAGAACTTTGTAACTCTGCAACTTTAAACTTAAAAAGAAATGAACTTCAATAAAATTGCCAAAACAGCCTTAGTTTTAGTTTATTTAGTAATTATTGCAGGAGCACTAGTTCGTATGACAGGTTCCGGAATGGGTTGTCCTGATTGGCCAAAATGTTTTGGCTACTATATTCCCCCAACAGACGTTAAAGAGTTGACTTGGGCTGAAAACAGAGTTTTCAAAAAAGGTATGGTAATCATTAAAGATGAAAAACTATTAGTAGCCAAAGAAGACTGCTTGACTGGAAAAACTTTTGAAGCTTCACAATGGGAACCTTACACTAAGCACGATTATGCTATTTTTAATCCAACACATACTTGGGTGGAATACATTAATAGATTAGTAGGTGCTTTAGCTGGATTGGCTTGCTTTGCAATGGCAATTGCTTCATTTTCTCTATGGCGAAAAAATAAAAAAATTACATTACTATCTTGGTTAGTTGTTTTCTTAATGGGATTCCAGGGATGGCTTGGTGCAACGGTAGTTTATAGCGTATTAAATCCATTAAAAATAACCATACACATGGTAATGGCGCTTATTATTGTTGCCGTTATCTTGTATATCATCCATTTAGCAAATCCTAAAACAAGCAATACAGTCTTTAATTCAATGTTTAGAAATGTATTGTGGTTGGCCTTATTTATGACATTGATTCAAGTCGTTTTAGGGACTCAAGTTCGTCAATTTGTAGATGAACAAGTTAAATCAGGAATTGAAGATCAGTCACTCTGGTTAAGTAATCCCGAAATTAGCTTTTACTTTCACAGAAGTTTTTCTATTGTAGTTTTATTAGCCAATTTATATTTATATCTACGCAATAAACGTTTTAATTTAGGATTTACTAAAATGAATTGGGTAATGATTTTATTATCTATTGAAATTATTTCAGGAATGATGATGTATTATGTTCATTTCCCTTTTGGAAGCCAAACAATTCACTTAGTTTTAGCCTCAATTCTTTTTGGTATACAATTCTATATGATTTTAGAAGCTAGAAAGAAAGGTTAATAAACATTAACCTATCCATTCTTTAAAATCTCCTACTCTTTCACGAGCTACAATTACCTCGTCGTCTTGATAAGTGGGTAAAACTAGTTTTAAACGAGAATTTGAATGCATTTGAATTTCCTTGATAGCTTTCATAGGGACGATGAATTTTCGAGAAACACGATAAAAATCTTCTGGATTGAGTTCTGTTTCTAATTGTTCCAATGTGCCATCAAGTAAATAATCACGATTGTCCAAGGTATGTAAATAAGTTCCTTTATCTTGACTAAAAAAGCATTCTACTTCCTGAATATCTATTAACTTTAATTGTTGACCAATTTTAACCGTAAAACGCTTTTTAAATTCCTTTTCTACTGGATTAACCAACATTCTTTTTATCATCTCAAAATCTAATGATAAGTTTTGTGGTTGGTTGCGCTGTTTGAATTTATTGATAGCAACTTCTAAATCATCCTCATCAATAGGTTTTAACAAATAATCAATACTATTTAATTTGAAAGCACGTAAAGCATATTCATCATAAGCAGTTGTAAAAATTACTGCACTTTTAATATCTATAGTTTCGAAAATTTCAAACGATAAACCATCTGAAAGTTGAATGTCTAGAAATATTAAATCTGGATGTGAGTTGTTTTGGAACCAATTAATTGATTCTTCAACAGAGTGCAACATGTTATTTACCTGTAGTCCTAATTTTTCAACTTTTCTTTGTAATAAACGTGCCGCTGGCTTTTCGTCTTCTATGATGATGATATTCATTATTCTTAGCTTATAACTAAATTACTTCCATTTGTTTTGATTGCCTTTCTCCTTCTCCATCAACTCCTGAATTTTTCTTTCTTCCCAATTAGAACCTAGAATGATATTAGGTAAAAATACAGACAAACCATGAGCCAATAAACCTAATCCCCAGAAAATAGCTGTAAAAAAGTTATGCATTTGAAAATAGGATTCCCCTGGGTCTAAGTCTTGAATGTTTGCAATAACAATCATAATATTTATAACTACATAAACTATTGCATGTGTATAAAACCCTTTTACTTTTTTTACTCGTTTATAAGCTTCGAAATATTTAGCTTCCTCTTCATTAGAAGGTATAAAATTTTTCATATTTCTGCGTTCCATCCTGCGTTCTACACGACGGTCAATTCTATCTTGAATGCTCATAATTATTCGAATTTATTTTGATTTTTCTTTTCATTTTCCATATACTCACGAATTTTTCTTTCTTCCCAATCTTTACTTACAAAAGAAACTTCAAAAGCCTTTAGTCCGTGGAAAAGTAGTCCTATACCCCAACCTAACATGGGCCAGTAAAACCACAAATGATCTTCTGAGTATTTTAAATTGATAAATAGCAAAAAAGAAATCACACATACATATGTAAAAAGATGTATGTAAAAACCTTTTATCTCTTTGACACGCTCTTTAGCGCATTCATATCTTTTATAGTCTTCATTAAAATTTTCCATTATTCCCAACGATTTTTTGATTGATTTTCTTTCTCTAAAATTTCATTAATTTTTCTTTGTTCCCAATTGTTATCAAACAATTTCTCTGCAAATAAAATTTGTAAGGTTTGAACAACAATAAAAAAAGTCCAACACCACATTATAAAACCAGTTAAAAACTTTAGTGGAAAAAAGTTTAAAGGTGCTCCTAAATAGGTTTTTAAAAGATAAACTAATATTCCTAATGCGTAAATAAAAAGATGAACGTAATATCTTTTAATCTTTTGAACTCTTACTCTTGCAAATTCAAGTCTTCTTTCTTCAGGTGTTTTATAAGGTTCCATTAATTCCATTTATTATTTTGTTGTTCTTCCTTTTTAAGTATCTCTTGAATTTTACGATCCTCCCAGTTTTTCCCATAACCAAATACTTCTACAGCATGAAAAATCAATCCTAATCCCCAGCCTAGCACAGGAAACCAAAACCACTGAAAATCAGTCGTATTAATATTAATTATAATTAAAATTGGGATCACACAACAATAGGAAATTAAATTTGCATAAAACCCTTTAAGCTGATCTACTCTTTCTTTGGCTTTAACATAAGCCATATTTTCGTTATATATATTTTGACTCTCCATATACGCAATTTGTTTTGTTAAAATTGGAATCATTACTCTAAAAAATGATTCATTTTGTTCTATTAATACTTTCCTTTCAGAAATTAATCCATAACGATTCACAATATTTTGAAGTCCCACTCCCCTTCTATCTTGAAGTACTTCTTTTTTTTGCAAATTATTTTGAACTATCAAATAATTATTTTCGACATAAATCTTAATATGAAGTGGTTTCTTTTCACTAACCACATTATGCTTGATTGTATTTTCTAAAAGCAACTGTAATGATAATGGAACTACTTTAGCTTCATTATTATTAAAATCTGATGGTAATTCAAATGTTATGCTGTTCTCGAATCTCATTTTCAACAAATTCATATAAGTCTTTGCAAAAGATAATTCTTCTTCTACCGAAATCAATTCTTTATCTTTCTGTTCCAAAACGTATCTATAAATCTTAGAAAGCGATGTTGTGAACTTTTGGGCTTGATCTGGGTTTTCTTCTATCAAAGAACTTAACACATTTAAACTATTGAATAAGAAATGTGGATCAATTTGATTTTTTAATGTTTCAAACTTTGCTGATGCCGTTCCTGCTATTACTTTTTGTTCTTTTAATTTATTTTCTTGATACGCTCTGTAAAAATGAAACGCATACAACGATACAGAAACAATAAAAGTAATTACTATAGCAAAAACATAGTTTGCAGCACTTTCATGAGCAATAAAATCAGTAAAAGTTTTCTTTTCTATGATTACATCTTCTGTAATTCGAAGAAGAAAAATAACTAATAATGAAACTATAAATGATGCAAAAAAACCTATTATAATTCTTTTTAACGAAAATCTATTTTCTTCAAAAACGCTATCCAAAAAGACAAATAAAGCTTTGTTTGCATAACCTAGCGAGAAAGTGTAAAGCATGTTATAAATAAAACTTATCAAAAGATGATTGTCAAATTTTATTGCTCCTCCATATCCTAAATTGATTAATTGAATAATAATAAAAACAATTATGCCAAAAGTGAAAACTTTACCAATTTCTTTACTACTTACTCCCATTAGGTTCTTTTGTTTTTATTTTTTATTATTTATTGCAACTTTCTAAAGTTTGTTTTGCTCTATCTAATCCCCAATTTGGATGAAAAGTAGTTTCAGGCTTAAAATTAGCAAAAAGTTCGATTGATTTTTCTACTTGAGCACAGATTGGTTTTGTATCAGCTCCTGACCATTTGGCTCCGCCTAATTCAAATTCTGCCTTACAAAAAACTACCCTAGGATTATTTGGAGCGATAGCTAGGGCTTTATAATATTGCTCCATAGTTTTTCCTGAATATTTCATTCCGTTTGTCATTGGATCTTCAACAATCCATGCCGTGTAAATCATAGCTTGCATTACCATCAACTCTGGGTTATTTGGACTTTGTAAAAAAGCTTCATCTGTAGCTTTTTGAGCTTTTTCCAATAAAACTGAAACTTTTTCTTTGTTTTCTGGTTTGAAAGCATCAACTGTGTTTACCATTGCCACATAATAATTTGGTAACCAATTTGTTTTTTCAACAGATGCAATTCTTTCAAATAATGCGGTAGCTTCTGTAGATTTTCCTTCTTTCCACATTCCAAGAGCTTGCCCCATTCCTTGTTCGTATTTTGATTGTCCAAAAATTGCCGAACTAATTAATAATACTGATAAAGTGATAATTCGTAACATAGTTTTAAAAATTTTGTTTGTTAGTAATTTTAATTTGTTAATTGATGATTGAAACCTTTGTTTTAATTTCTGATTCAAAATTACTTCTGTGATTCTTCCTATAAAATTTATACTTACCGAACTGTAGTTTTTTGAGGATGAATTGTAACTCTGTAAATAATATCTATTTATTTCTCTATAAAAAGAGCATAAAAAAACCCGAAGCTGTTAACTTCAGGTTTGATTTTTAATTTTTATAAAACATTATTTTTCAACAGCAAATTTGATATTACTTACTTGATTATCATTATTTACTTTTAAGAAATAAACTCCTTTTGTCAAAGAGCTAACATTAAGGTCAAACTCATTTGAATTTATTTTTTGAGATGGAATTACAACTTGACCAATTGCATTATAGACCTCTAAATTTGCATTAACTCCAAGGGATTTTAATCTAACGTTTAAATTTGTACTTGCTGGATTAGGAAAAATATTTAACCTCTCTCCAATTCCATCAACAGAATCCACTCCTAAAGCACATGAACCCGTAAGATTTAGTTCGATACCCATTTGACCTAAGTTTGCCGTTAAAAGCGTTGGAGCTCCACCTACAAGTGCGGTGGTATAATATGAAGTACTTAAATAAGTGTTAGTATAAGTACCTATTGGATAATAAGCTGTAGCATTTGCAGTTTGAGCTAACCCAAAATATACTAATTGATTTGCTGAAACTGCAACAGAAGGACTAAAATTGAATGTCTTCATTGTACTTAAATCGCCATTAGCAATAGTTAAAGTGTTAGTACTAGTTGCTATAATTGTACCTGAACTATTCAAAATGACTCCATATACATTTCTACCAACAGATGCTGTATTATTAGAAATAAAAACATTAACACCAGTAACTGTGGTAGCTACCGATTCTTGAAAAGGCGTGCATAGAATTCCAGAACCAGTACCAAATCCAACTGCACCAGTATAACTTATTGGGTTCTGAGATGCTCCAAAAGTATTACAGGTCACTAAATTGTTAAAGGTAGCAGAATTGTTAGTATTAACTTGATCAGCAGGCACAGTCACACTTAATGTATTTGCTCCCAAAGCTGTAGGTGTCCAAGCATTAAAATTCACCGTTTGAGTTGCTCCAGCTGCCAATGTAGCGACCATTTTAGTATCCGAATAAGTATTACTACCAGTCATATTAGCACTAACAGATATATTATTTAAAGTTGTATTACTTTTATTTCTTACGATAGCGCTTATTGCAACAGGTAAACCTAAAACATTAGCTACATTCCCCAAAGTATTAATACTTTCAACAGAGACATCATTAGTATTTGTATTAGGGAATCCAAAACGCATAACAGGTCTAAAACTTGTTGAAGCTAAAGTCGCAGGAGCAGAAGTAGCACTAGCTGCTGAAACACAACCTCCAGTTAATCCTGAAGAATTGGCAGCATAAGTAGCTGCTGTAGTTGCAAAAGGACCAGTTGTTGAAAAATCATAAGCCACATAAACAGAACCTCCTGTGTAAGTTAATGGTGTACCTAAAGTTACATCAATATTTGTAGCACTTGCAGGTATAGTAATCGGTCCTGAATAAACTTGTGTCATACCAGTAATGATTGTACTCCAATTTGTACCTAAAGTAAAAGAAGTATCTGTACTATTCTTCATGTAAATGGTTATTGTTCCTGTTACTGCTATATTAGCACCAGCTGTCGTGACAAATCCAAATGAATTCAACGAAGTACTTACTGGTATAGAAGTAAGTTCAGAAGCTAAAACAAGTGATGAACCCCTCATAAATGAATGCCCACTAGTCCCATTTGGAGCACGTTGCTGTGTTGTAGAATTATCAAATACAGGTGCCAAGGTAATATTTGTCACCTGTGCTGAGACAAAACCAGCATTGAGTAATAAAAAGACAAAAATTAAAGTAATTTTTTTCATAGAATAGTTTTTTAGTTTCTACCAAAATAACCATTTTTAACTACAAAAAAAAGTTTTTGAATTTATATCACAACTTCATTAAAAAACTTTACAAATTATCTAACTGGTTCGTTTTCTTGTCATTACTAATGGTCCAAAAGAATCCTACAAAGAAAAATCTGTCGGCAGTAGGTGTAATTGCTCTTCTATTATAAATACCGTTTACATCAGGAGTATTTGCATATTCATAACCAAATATATTTTGTGTTCCCAATACATTTGAAATCGAGAAATACAATATTTTTTGTTGTGTTACTAGATAGGCCCAGTTAAAACTTAAATTATTATACGTTTTCGTTTTTCCATTCATAAAGGCACTTTCATTTGGATTGTTATATGGTCTACCAGAATTGAAAGTATGCGAAAAACCTACTTGAGATTTCCATTCTTCAATAAAATATTTAGTCACTAATGAGGCGTTGTGTGTAGCCACAAAACTTGGTGTTACTTGAGATGAATAGTTTTTATAATTTCTTTCAGTATCGATGTAAGAATATGACAGCCAATATTCTAGATATTTAATTGATTTTCCATCTCTCCAAAAAACATCTAATCCTTTTGCGTAACCAATTCCATCGTTATTAAAGTTTGAGTTAAACATTGGCATTGCGCTATTATATTTAACCAAATTGTCATAATCTTTATAATAAAGTTCAGTTCTTAAAGTTCTTTTGTTTTTAGCATATTGATAATTTAAAATATAATGTGACGCTCTTTCGTTTTGCAAAG
Organism: Flavobacterium terrae; assembly: GCF_900142035.1. Taxonomy (GTDB): domain Bacteria; phylum Bacteroidota; class Bacteroidia; order Flavobacteriales; family Flavobacteriaceae; genus Flavobacterium; species Flavobacterium terrae. Next base: position 142,062 of record NZ_FQZI01000002.1, read on the forward strand.
ACTGATTGTATTTTAAATAGTTTTGATTTGGTGCTTGATCAAACATTCCATAAGCAAAAGAGAACTGACTTCCATCGCTAACTTTATACGCTAAAGATGCTCTTGGAGAAATTGATGTTTCATTAAGCAAATTATCATTCGCTAAACGTACACCTACTTTTGCAGCAAACTCCTTAGAGAAGAAGATGTCAGCTTCAGCATATGTTGCTACAATATTTTGGTTGTAATTAACTTTTGCATTCACATTAAAACTTTCGTCAAATTTTGTGATAAAATAATCGGCCCCAAATGACAATTTTACACGATCTGAAAAACTCTTTTTCAATTTTATTTTTAGATGAGATGCATGTTCATTATTTTCTATTTGGTCGGAGTTTAATGAAGTATCTGTACCTCCATAACCATAACTTAGTCCAGTTGTTAACTGCCAATTACTTCCAAATTTACCTTTATACGATGAATTAAAATAAAAATTATTGTTTTTAAGATTTACACGAGTTGGAACTATTGTATTAATAGATTCTTGATTTACATCAAAACGAGAAGCATCAAAAGTCGCATACATTTTAAACATCCCAGAATTGAACTTATAACGATAAACTGTTTCTCCCGAAAGCGATTGAAAAGCTCTATTCCAACTCACATTTTGAGGAGCAACAGCTTGGTATGGAGCCAAATCTATATAAGCTGTGTTTACACTTACAGAGCTTTTCTCCCATTTTTTGGTATGTCCTAAACCTAATCCAACTGTCATTAGTGAAATATCGGTTTGTTCTTGCGTTGGTTCTTCAATGGTGTTTAACTGTAAAATACTAGAAAGTGCACCTCCATACTCAGCTGAATAACCACCTGTTGAAAATGAAATTCCGCTAAACAAGAATGGTGAAAAACGTCCTCTTGTTGGCAAATTATTGGTAGAAGCTCCATAAGGTTGTGAAACTCGTAAACCATCAACATACGTTTGAGCTTCATCTGCTTCACCTCCACGAACAAACAATCTTCCACTCTCTCCTACTGTTTGAGTTCCTGGTAAAGTTTGCAAAGCACCTACAATATCCCCTGCAGAACCAGCCGTTGTCACAATGTCAAGAGGTTTTAATACCGAAACTCTTGCTTTATCCCCAGCCTCAAGAGTTCCAGCCGTTATCACAACTGCATCTAAAACATTTACACTTGGGCGCATTTTTAGAATTAATCCTTGAGATTTTTCAATTTCTATAGGTAGTTTTAAATCATCAAAAGCTAGAAATGTAGCTACTAAAATTTGTGAACCTTTTTCATTAGTAGTGAACACAAACTCTCCATTTGAATTTGTCATTATACCATCGTATGTACCTTCGATATATATATTAACTCCTTCGAGTGGTTTGTTTTTGTTATCGAATACTTTTCCAGAAACTGTTGTTTGAGAAAAGCTAAGAGCCGAAAATAAAGTTAGAATAATTGTGGTTGCAGTTTTCATGGCTTTGTTTATTTGATGAAGCAAAATTGCAATCTCAATCACAAAAATTAAATTAATAATTACCGAATTGTAGAATTTTGATACCGAATTGTAGCTTTTAGGATATATATAATTCAAAATAGATAGAAGACATTTAATATCTTTGAATAAAATCAATCAGATGAAAAAAATATTAATCTTACTATTTACAATTAGCAGCATAACAATTGCTGCTGCTCAAGAAAAACTTGAACCTTATGACGAAAAATTAGCTAAAGAATTAGGAGCGGATGAATATGGAATGAAAAGCTATGTTTTTTGTATTTTAAAAACTGGAAGCAATACTACTTCAACTGTAGAAGAGAAAAAGAAATACTTTGAAGGGCATATGGAAAATATAAATCGTCTAGCAAAAGAAGGTAAATTAGTTGTTGCAGGGCCATTCATGAAAAATGACAGGAATTATAGAGGTATTTTTATTTTTAATTGTAAAACTGTTGAAGAAGCTCAAAAATTAGTCGAAACAGATCCAGCAGTTCAGGCAAAAATATTTGAAGCAGAATTAACTCCTTGGTATAGTAGCGCTGCATTAATGCAAGTTTCTAGCAATCATGAGAAACTTGCTAAAACAAAGCTTTAGTATGAATATTGAAGAGTTACAACAAATCTGTAAATCATTACCGCATGTTACTGAAGATATAAAATGGGGAAATGACTTGTGCTTTTGTATAGCAGCCAAAATGTTTTGTGTTGTGGGATTAAATCAATCCCCAACATCAGCTTCTTTTAAAGTTTTAGATGAAGAATTTGAAGTACTTTCTACCAGAAAAGGGTTTATTCCTGCTCCCTATGTAGCTCGTTACAAATGGGTTTTGGTCGAAGACATCAACAGACTTTCAACACGCGAATGGAAACATTATGTTACACAATCGTATAACCTGATAAAAGATAAATTACCCGCAAAAATTAAGAAAGAACTTAGCCAAATTTAGTTTTAAGCTAATTATTTTCAATTTTTAACTTTTTTTAAAATACTTTTTGAGGTTGAGTACCTACTTTTGTAAAACTTACATTGGTAGAATCAATTATGATGAACAAAACAACTCAACTCAGAAAAGATCATAAAAAAATTACTTTACAAAAACTGATTATAGCTTCGGTATTAATTGGATTTTCAGCAGCTTTTTTGGCGGTTTCTTTAAAAAAATTGACTGAACATTACGAAGAAATATTATTTCATAAAGCAAATGCCAATTGGCTATTATTTTTAATCTTTCCTTTTTTCGGATTGTCAATAATATATTTTTTGCGTGAGTATCTCTTCAAAAAGAAAGAGAACAAAGGTATTAAGGAAATTTTTGAAAGTACAGGTTCTCCAACCAAAAGACTTCCTGGATATAAAATCCCATCTCACTTTTTTAACGGATTACTGACTGTAATTTTTGGAGGTTCAACCGGAATAGAAGTTTCTACAGTAGTAGCTTCAGCTGCTATTGGATCAGTTGCTCAAAAAAAAGAAAATGTTTTTAAACGCCATAAAACAGAATTGGTCTGCGCAGGAATTGCAGCAGGAATTACAGCTTTATTTAATAGTCCAATTGCAGGTATATTATTTTCTTTTGAAGTAATTTCAAGAAAAATATCACGTTTTTACTTAATTACAATAGCTATCGCAGTGTCTGTTTCTTATGGGTTTATTCTACTCCTTGATGAAAAACCACTGTTTGAAGTAGCAATAACAACTTGGTATCTAAAAGCATTTCCCTATTTTATATTATTAGGATTATTAGCAGGTGTAAACTCGGTTTATCTTACTAAATGCGTCATCTACATAAAATCAAAATTTGCAGAAATAGAAAAACATACTACTAAAATTATCATTGGTTCATTAATTATTAGTTTTTCACTTCTATTATTACCTCAATTGTATGGTGAAGGATATCATGCTGTAAAAGAGATTTTTTTTAATGCTGAAAACATAACATTGACCTATTCCTTTGGTCTAACTGTATTAGGCATTTTACTTTTAAAGCCAATTATCACATCAGTAACATTAGCTTCTGGAGGAGACGGTGGTGTATTTGCTCCAAGTATGTTTTTAGGTGCTTTCTTAGGGTTATTATTAGCAGTAATTTTAAATACGTTTTTTAAAGCTGATGTTATTCCCATCAATTTTATGGTCATAGGTATGGCCGCAACGCTTAGCGCTAGTATACATGCTCCTTTTACTGCTTTATTTTTGATATGCGGATTAATTAATGACTATACACTTTTTGTTCCAATTTTAGTTGTTTGCTTGATATCTAAAACTACTGCACAATTAATTTATCCTTATACTGTTTACTCTTATCAACCTAAAAATTAGTTAATGCCCACAAAACATATTAAAAAAGGTTATCAAAAGACAAAATACATTCTTTACAAAGAAACTTTAGTTGATTTTCAAGAACATTTTTGGGCCTTTACAGGTGCTTTCATTGGTATGGGTATTATTGCTTATTTACAATATAATGCTTTTCCAAAAGAAGATTTTGTATTTCTTATTGGTTCCTTCGGAGCTTCTTGTGTTTTGGTTTATGGAGTAATTCAAAGTCCATTGGCACAGCCAAGAAATTTAATTGGTGGCCATGTCATATCTGCAATTGTAGGGGTTACAATGGCTAAAATTTTCCCTGACACTATTTGGTTAGCTTCTTCGCTAGCAGTGGCAGCAGCCATTGTTTTAATGCAAATAACAAAAACATTACATCCACCAGGTGGTGCCACAGCTTTAATAGCAGTAACAGGATCCCCAGCTATTTTAAAATTAGGTTATTGGTATGTTTTAACACCCGTATTATCAGGAGCTATAATACTACTATTAGTTGCTCTTATCTTTAATAACATGACAAGTAATAGACAATATCCAACTAACAAAAAGTTTACAAAATTTAAAAAAAGAATTAGCAATCGTATAAGTTTAAACAAAAAGAATATTCATTAATATTTATAATCTAAAGATGCTGAAAATTAACAAAATACATCACATAGCTATAATTTGTTCAGATTACGAAAAATCAAAACATTTTTATACTCAGATTTTAGGTTTGAATATAATTCAAGAGGTGTATAGAACCGAAAGACAATCTTATAAACTGGATTTAGCAATTGACGATAATTATGTAATCGAGTTGTTTTCTTTCCCTAATCCTCCAAAAAGAATTTCCAGACCAGAAGCAAGTGGATTAAGACACTTAGCTTTTGAAGTAAACAATGTAGAGGAAGCTAGAAATTATTTACTTTCGCATTCAATAGAATCAGAAACAATAAGAGTTGATGAGTTTACCAATAAGGAGTTCTTTTTTATTGCTGACCCTGATAATTTACCAATCGAATTTTACCAAAAATAAAATGAAAAAATTATTTTTTACAATTACTATTCTGTGTAGCCTAGCATCACAAAGTCAAAGTTTTAATGACCGATTTAAAATTTTAATGCAATTAGGTTCAGATGCTAAATCAATGGATAATCTATTTAAGGAGTGGAAACAAAAAGAACCTTCAAATCCTGATTTATATATTGGCGGATTTAATTTTTATTACCAAGAAGCAACTAAAGAAATACTTAGCTTATCTCCATCACCTACAAGCAATCCTCAACTTGAATTAAAAGATTCAACAAACAATACTGCCGCTTACTTAGGAGGTCAGAAAACTCAAAACGATTCTTTATTCAATATTTCTCAAAACTTTTTAGTTGAAGGACTTAAAAAAAATCCAAAAAGATTAGATATGAGATTTGGCAAAATATATGCCCTGGGAACATTCAATAGATTTAATGATTTTACCAGAGATTTACTTGAGACTTTAGAATACTCAAAAAAAATAAATCACAAGTGGTTATGGTCAAATAATGAACCTGTAAAAGATGAAATTAATTTTCTAAAAGCTGCTGTTCAAGATTATCAAAATACATTGTATAAAAATAAAGAAGACGGGAACATGCTTGAAATAGCAGAAAAAATGAATACTATTTTCCCTAATGATGCTATTATTTTATGTACTCTTGGGTCAACTTATTTAATGGACAATAAGCTTGAAAAAGCATTGCCTATATTTGAAAAGGCTTATAGTTTAAAACCAGACGATAACATAATTATCAATAATCTTGCGTTATCCTATTTTAATTCAAAAGATTATAAAAAAGCAAAACGCTTGTTTACTATTTTACTTGAAAAAGGAGATGAAAATCAAAAAACACTTGCTAAAGAGAAACTTAAACTCATAGAGTAAATGTTATTAACAAAACCAAAAACAGAAAAATAAAATCTAAAATTATAATTAACTTTGCCCTTTCAATAATACAATCTTATGATTTACAAATTTAGAGTCATATTAGACGCAGAGGAGGATATTTTTAGAGATATCGCCATAGATGAAAATGATACTTTAGAGGATTTACACAATTCGATAGTAAATTCTTTTGATTTTGACGGCATGGAAATGGCTGCGTTTTATACTTGTGATGACAAATGGAATCAAGATGAAGAAATTCCTCTATTTGACACAGGTGACAATCCAGGCGAAGGACTAACAATGGCTGACTACCTTCTTTCAAGTACATTTGATAAAGAAAATACAAAAATGATTTATGTATATGATTTTTTCAATATGTGGACATTCTTTGTTGAACTTGCTGCCATTGAAGAAGCAGAAGCTGGTGTTAGTTACCCTGACTTATTATTTTCTCATGGTATTATGCCAGTGACAGCTCCAGACAAAGAATTTGCTTCCGAAAAAGATGATTTTGGAAACGAATTTGAAGACGATTATGATGAAGAAGACTTCGACATGTTTGAAGGAGATGATTCTTTCGAAGATTATGGATTCGAAGATAATTGGAACTAAAAAAATAAAAAATTATTCTAGAACCAAGATTTAAGATTATTCTTTTTTCTTGGTTCTTTTATCTAAAACAATATCAAAAATGATAAATCTTTTTAACACACATATTGATAATCTTTCAATTCACAGAGTTGGAAATAAAAGCCGAAATGAAGCTATTTTTATTTCTGAGCAACCTTACGGATTAAATGATGAGATAATGCCTTTACTAAAAGAGTTTTTCTTTAAACCTTTTAGAAGTGGTGAAGAAAACTACTATCAATTTGCACATGATGTTGATTTAGAATACAACGAAATGTACAACTTGGCTTCAGAGATTTTCAACAATCCAAGTAATGTACATGAAGTTTCTAAAAAAATTACAAAACATTTATTTGAGCAGTCAAACCATCCACATATTAAAAATGGTGAAGTATACGTAGCTTACTTAACAAATGTAAGCATAGATAATAAAACTGTTGATGCAATAGGTGTTTTTAAAAGTGAAATTAAATCTGATTTCCTTCAATTTGAAGAGAAAGAAACTAACCTTGAAATGATTTTGCAACAAGGAATCAATTTGCAAAAACTAGATAAAGGCTGTTTAATTTTTAACTACAAAAAAGAAGAAGGTTACAAAATCCTAACCGTAGATAGCAATCGATACGATGCTCGTTATTGGTTAGAGCATTTCCTTTCGGTTGATGCATTTCAGGATGAAAACTTCATGACTAAAAAATATTTAAAATTTTGTCAGGATTTTGCTAAAGATGTTGTTTTACCAGCCGAAGATAAAAAAGAAGAAGTTTTATTCATGAATCGCGCGGTAAATCACTTTGCTAAAAATGATAATTTTGAAGAAACTAATTTCTTAAACGAAGTAATTGACAATCCTGACTTAATATCGGAATTTAAAAATTACAAAGTAGATAAAGGTGAAAAATATAGTATTGAAGATTTAACAACATTCCCAATTGCTAATGCTGCAGTTACAGATGCTCGCCGAAAAATGAAAAATGTTATTGAACTTGATACAAATATTCAAATTAAACTAGACTTTGTTAATCCAGAAAGTGCCGAGAAGTTTGTAGAAAAAGGCTGGGACGAAGAAAAACAAATGTACTATTACTTGGTATATTTCAACAAAGAACAAAAAAGTTAATTCTATTTCCTAATTAATCTTAATAATCTAATCCTCAACACTTAACGTTGAGGATTTTTTTTTAATAATTTGTATTTATTTAAAGAATTTTCTTATATTTGATTCATTAAAGTGTATTTTATCGATTTTATTATACACTTTGTCGAAATTTGTATACTTTTACATAACTAAGCTGTAATACACTAATTATGAGCAAGATAAACATAAAAGAAAATTGGTTTACTAAAAAAGTTTTCTGTCAACTTTTTGGTCATAAATTAGTAACAACTAGAAAAGTAACAAATCATTTTAGTGAATATAAATGTGTTCACTGCCAGTTGGAGCTCACAAACGATATTAAAGGAAGTAAAACATTTTTAACTCCTGAATTGAGAGAAATAAATGAAACTTTATTTCAATTTTACAAAAGAAAGCACCAACACCAACATTTATCAACTTAGTATTATATTCTGTTCAAAATACCTATTTGCCCCACAAATACCTCAAATCAAAAATCCCCTTTCTCATACCAAGAAAGGGGATTTTATTTAAAATAGTATGAAACTTATTTTTCGACAATTATAAAATCTGATCTACGATTAACAAAATGTTCATCTTCAGAACACTTTACTCCGTTTTTACACTTATTTCTTAATCTTGTTTCACCAAAACCAACTGCGCTTTCAATTCTATCAGATGAAATTCCTTTTGATAGAATATAGGTTTGTGTTGATTTTGCTCTATTGTCTGACAATTTTAAATTATAAAGATCTTTACCTCTTGAGTCGGTATGTGATTCTATTCTAATTTTAACTTTAGGGAAAGTCATCATTACATAAACAACTTTATCTAGTTCTACAGCAGCTTGTGGTGTAATATCCCATTTATCATAATTAAAGAATATTGGGTTTATATCGATTTTCTCGTTTCCGTTATCTTTTACAACAAAATCTTCAAGATTTGCTAAATCGAAATCTAAATTTACAATCTCACCATTCTTGTCTCCTAGAGTTATTTCCTTCTCTTGACTGGTATGATTAGACTTTGATGCAATTACTTTATAAAAGCCTTTACAAGGTACTTTCATTTCAAATTGTCCCATAGCATTTGTGATAGTTTCAAACTTTAAATCATTAAAAGAGTCATAAAATTTTATTGATGCCCCTTCAATTGCATTTTTATTTTTAGAATTCAAAACTTTACCCATAACTGTTTGAAAGCACTCTGGATCTTTCTTTCTGAAAAAATAAATATCATCATCACCTTTACCTCCTCCTCTATTAGAGGATAAATAACCATATTTAGATTCTAAATCAATAATAAAAGAAAAATCATCTTTGTTAGAATTTATTGGTTCTCCTAAATTTTTAGGGTCAGAGAACTTTTTGCCTATGTACTTACTTTCAAAAACATCTAATCCTCCGTATCCATAATGACCCTCAGATGAAAAATACAATACGCCATTACTATAAAAAGGGAACATTTCTCTACCAATAGTATTAATTTTTGGGCCCAAATTTATTGGCGAATTCATTGACCCATCAGGAAATACCTCAGCCATGTAAATATCTGTTTCCCCATAACCTCCTGGCATGTCAGAAACAAAGAAAAATAATTTTCCATCAGGACTAAGTGAAGGATGACCAACACTATAATCAACGCTATTAAAAAAAACACCTTCTGATTTTGATATTACATCATCATTTAAACTTGCTTTAATGATTTGAAAGTTATTATTTCCCTTTCTATCATTTTTAAGTTTATTTCTTTTAAGTGTATTGGTTGTATAATAAAATGTCTTTAAATCGTTAGAAAATGTTATTGTTGCATCATGATATTTTGATGCTAATTCATTTAAAAATGGCTGCTCATTTATAAGACTTCCATTCGTTAAATTTCTATCTGCAACAAACATTGATAAAAAAGGCTGCTGATTCCATGAATAAATTTTCTTATTTATATCTCCAACTGATTTTGTAGATGAATAAACTAGTTTATTCCCATAAAAAGCAGCACCAAAATCTGAATTTGAGGTATTAATATCTAGATTGGTTACTTGATAAGCAGATTCTTTTGTTGCTAAACTATCAAGAATTTTTTGATGGTGCATGAACCGTTTAGCCTCAGTATTATCATTTTTCTTTCTTAAAAATTCTTTCGAAATTGTATTCGCTTTATCATAATCCCTTACACCTCTTAAAGATTGGGTATATCTTAAAACATACAAATCTGTTAAACCTTGACCTTGCAAATCATATAATTTTTGATACCATGTTAAAGCATTTCTAGTATCGTTAATAAAATAATAAGAATCTGCAATGTTCATTATAGTTTCTATTGACAAATCTGAATTACTCTGAGCATATTCCTCATAAAGTTTAACCGCATCAACGTATGCCATTTCATCAAATAATTTATCTGCTGATTTTAATTTTTGTTGTCCATGAAATTTGGTTACAAAAAAAATAAGGCTTAATATAATTAGTTTTCTCATGGTGCAAATGTTTAAAAGAATCTTGGTGATTTAATAGTCGTCGATCTTTGAGAAGGCTGGTAGCGAAGTATAATTTCATGAGAACCATTATTATACTTATTTAGTCTTGTCAATGTATAGTCGAAAGAATATCCTAAGAAAAAGTCTTTCAAAAATTGAATTCCAACCAGAGCACTTACTGAATCATCCCATCTATAGGATGCTCCTAAAGTAACTTTTTCATTGAGTAAAAAGTTGGCCGAAGCATCAGTTGACAGCGGTGCCCCATCTACAGCTTTTACTAAAACTGATGGCTTAAATTTTACTTCTTTGGATAAATCAAAAACATAGCCTCCTATTAAATAATAGTGTAATTTATCAGAAACTACAGATTCTTTTATATCATCATAATAGTCTGATCTTAAAAAATTTGGAACTGACAAACCTACATACCATTTATCAGAATACAAATATGCTCCAGACCCTAGAACACCCATGAACTTATTATCAACATTACTATTTAGCAGAATATCGCTACTATCATAAAATCTTCCTTTAGTCCAATCTACATTTAGCATTCTTGCTCCTGCCTTCATACCTAAAGCAAATTTAGTTTCTCCACCTAAACTTATTGAATAAGAAACATTAGCTGCAACAGTCTGTTCGCTTGATGGACCAAGTTTATCATTGATAAAGTTTAAACCTAAACCTATATTCTTATTACTTAGGGGTGTATGAATACCAAAAGTCCCTGTATTAGGTGCGCCATTAAGTCCTACCCATTGTGATCTAAATAATAAATTTGCTTCAAACACACCAACTGAACCTGTATATCCTGGATTCACCATCATGGTATTGTACATATACTGAGTATATTCTGGGTTTTGTTGAGCATTAATTTTTAGAATCAAAAATGTGCTAAACAAAAAGCTATATAATATTTTATTTTTTCTCATACGCATTGTTTTAATTAAAATGAAAGAATCATTTATCTCATTATGTACAACCAACCAGATTTAGAAGAACTTGAACTTTCGCCAGTATCAAAAATGTAATAGTATGTACCAGTTGGTAATACATTTCCATTAAAAGTACCGCTAACATTTGCGTCTCCTTTCCAGTCATTTTTATATCCTGTTGTTTGATAAACTAGGTTTCCATATCTATTGTATATCTCTAATTTGTTGTTAGGAAAACTTTCTGCACATTTGATATTGAAAAAATCGTTTGAACCATCTCCGTTAGGGGTAAATTCATTATAGACAGTAAAACATTCATCTCCAGAAACGCTTAACACACATTTTTCAACTAATAAATCCATAGACTGGGAACTAGTCAAATTACAAATAGCAGTATTTGTATAACTCACTGTTATGGTATTTGTCCCTAGTTGTGTCCAAGCAACAGTTATTGAAGAATCATTAGCACCACCACCACTAATAATTTGAGCATTATTACTCACAGTCCATTGATAATTACTCATACCAGTTTCAGTATTGTAAGTAATCTCATCAAATGCACAAGTTGAATTAGAAGTCGTATTTATTGAAGCAGGTTGCGTTGTCAAGAAACTTACTGTTACCATTAAACGATTAATAGTTGAACATCCAGTTACAGAATCTGTAACACCTGCATAATAAGTCATTCCATCAACTAAAGGAGTTGAAGATGCTAAAGGATTCCCTCCTGAAGCAGCATCATACCAAATAACATTAGGTTCATTAACTTGTAATGAGGCAATTGTTGGATTTGAAGATTCACAAAAATCTTGAGTTGTATCGTTAGTAGTAGGTGTTGGAGCTGCATCCAAATTAGCTGTCACCGCCAAACGATTTGTTGTCGTACATCCTGTTACTGGATCAACAATTCCCGCATAGTAAATTTCACCATCTACTAGTAAAGTACTTGATGGTAATGCGTTTCCTCCAGTAGCTGCATCATACCAAACTACATTAGGTTCATTTGCTTGTAATAAAGCAACTGTTGGATTAGATGATTGACAGAAATTTTGAGTGGTATCATTTGTAGTTGGAGTTGGTGCACTATCTAAATTTGCAGTCACGGCTAAACGCACAACACTAGAACATCCAGTACTAGGATTAGTAATACTAGCATAATAAATCATACCATCTATCAATAAAGTACCAGGAGAAAGTATATTACCTCCCGTCGCCGCATCATACCAAACAACATTAGGTTCGTTAACTTGTAAAGAAGAAACTGTTGGTGGTGTAGGTTGACAAAAGTCTTGAGTAGTATCATTTGTAGTTGGTGTTTGACCATTGTCTAGGTTAACTGAAACTGCTAATCTTATTATTGATTCACATCCTGTTGAAGGATTAACTATTCCAGCATAATAAATCATCCCATCAATTAAAGGAGTGCTAGATACTAAAACATTTCCGCCATTTGCAGCATCGTACCAAACAACATTAGGTTCATTTACTTGCAATGACGCAACTGTTGGATTTGTTGATTGACAGAAATCTTGTGATGTATTATTTGTCGTAGGTGTATTTGCAGGATCTAAATTAACTGTTACAGCTAAACGTACATCACTAGAACAACCAGTTACAGGATTTGTAATACTTCCATAATAAATCATACCATTAATCAAAGGAGTATTTGTTGCTAAAACATTTCCGCCATTTATAGCATCATACCAAACAACATTTGGTTCATTCACTTGTAGAGATGCAACTGTAGGATTTGATGATTGACAAAAATCTTGAGTAGTATTATTAGTTGTTGGAGTCGGAGCATTATTTAAATTAGCTGTAACTGCCAAACGATTTATACTAGTACAACCTGTCGATGAATTTGTAAGACTAGCATAGTAAATCATACCATTAATCAAAGGAGTATTTGCTGCTAAAACATTTCCTCCATTTGGAGCATCATACCAAACAACATTAGGCTCATTTACTTGTAATGATGAAACAGTTGGGTTTGATAATTGACAAAAATCTTGAGTCGTATCATTAGTTGTTGGAGTAAGTGTCTCATTAACCTGAACTGATACTGCTTTTAAGTTTCCTGAAAGATTTGGACAGCTCACATCACTGCTCATTGAAATATAATAAGTATAAGGACTTCCAATAGTACTTAATCCTGAAATCGTTAATTGCCCAGCAGAATTAATTGTATAGGTTGCTCCTCCAAATGTTCCATTTATAATAGGCTGAGAATAATCATTTGTAAAATACCAACTGAAGACTGGGTTACTTAAAGCTGATACAGGCTGAATTACTGCGTTAGATCCTAAACAAATTTGTATATCGTTTGCATTAATATCATTCGCTACTGAAAAAGGTAATATCGTAAAAGTAATTGAAGCTATATCTGGCTGAGTTGATTCACAAAACTGAGTTGAACTTATACCCACAAAATAAGTATATGTTCCAGGTACTAATCCTGTTAATTGAAGAGTATTGGAATTTTGACCTGGAATTAAAATCTGATTTGTTCCATCGAAACTGTACCAGTAATATACAGGATTTGTAATAGGTGGAGTGCTATTAAGCTGTGCAGTCAACAAAACATCTCCACTTGTGCTACAAATTGTAGTATCTGTATCTGAGTTAATTAATATATTTGAGATTAATCCACTAGGAGAAGTTCCTAGAACTATCACTGTTATTTTTGTTCTAGAAAGTACTTCACAACCTCCTCTAATTGGCTGTACATAATACACATATGTTCCTGCAGGTAAATTTGAAGGCAATGTATATGAATTACCATTGGCTAAAATTGTTCCTCCAAATTCACTATCATACCATCTGAATGATGTACACGCATCTCCAGAAATCGATACTGTACCTCCCTGACAAATTTCAATGGTTGTTTCATTACCTCCCACAACACTAATATTAGCTTCACGTTTTACATAATTAACCTGTAAAAAATCAAGCATGTTTGCAGCACCACCTAATCGTATTTGAACTCGATCGTAAGTAGGCAATTGTGTATTAGAGATAAAAATAATTTCATCATTATCAATAACTTGTATTGTTGCTGCTGAGCTACCTGCCACCATTAAATTTCCCACAGGAGTATTACCCATATAACATTGTACTGTAAAACCTGATAAAGCTGAAACTGTAAGTGCAGTGCCTGGTTTTGTTAATTTAATTTTTAAAACATCAGTAGGTTGTGAAGCCGTTCTAAATTTTACAGTTAAATCTGAAGCTGATAGAATACCTACTCCATTATACATTGTTGCGTAACTGTCATCATCATTATCTACTGCATTCCATGGATTAACAACACTTGTTGTACTTGTTAGAGCTCCAACACCTAAATCATAAGTCCCATAAAATATATCTTCAACATCGCCAGTATTGCAAATCAGAGGATTAGCCACTCTTGTATAATAAGCTTCATAAACTCTTGCATTTTGAACAACACCTGCTGCAGATCCTACAATAATTCTGACCCCATCATAAATTTTTGGCCCTGTATTGTCTGAAGGAACAAATGTGTATTCAAAACTATTTTCTCCAGATAATAAATCAACTAATGTACCTGATAATGGCTGGCTTGTCCCTATAATTTGTGGAACTCCACCTCCATCTCTTTTGGTTGCTACAACTGAAATAGCTCCAATTAAAGCTAAACCACTGTATTCTGTTCCTAATTTTACCGAAAGTGGTGTCCCTGCTGCAATAGAATTGTTCCATTGTAGTGTTTGCCATGTTGTACCCACACCAAGTACTCCCAAGCCACTACTAATTGTTGAATGAGTTTGCGGATTATGATCAACTGCTAGTGCATCATTCAAAACGGTTCCAGTAACAATTGAGGCTGAACTTTGTGTATCGGCATATACTCTTTCTGTAAAAGTGGTACAATTTGCAGGATTATTAACGACAATAGTTACTATCGCACTAACACTACAGAGTCCATTGCTTGCTACTGCTGTAAAAGTATATACTCCTGCTTGAGAAAAAGGGCCAACAGTTGAAGAGGCAAGAGCTACACCATTAGCATCATACCAAGTAACTGTTGCATTTGAAGTAGCTTGTAATGTTACACTATCACCAACATTAATTACATAACTATTAGGATTAACTGTTAATTGTGGTACAGAATTTATGGTAACAACAACAGTTTCCTCTGATGATGCACAAGGTACTCCTACCACCACTGCTTGTATATAATAAGTTCCGCTAATCTGAATATTATCTACCTGATCTAGGGGTATTACATTATGATTACTATCTAAAAAAACATAAGTCGTATTACCTGATGAATCAAAATTAAGTATAGCATCTCTCAAATTCACAACTCCACATCCTGTTAGAGTTGCAGACACATCTAAATCAACTTGAGAAGGAAAAATTACATCAACAGGTAATAATGTATTTACAAGATTTTCACACATGCCATTAACTTCAATAGAGATATAATAAGTTCTAGGTGTGTTTGTTGCATTTAACCCACTAATGGTAAGTGAACCCGTTGAAGAATCTTTAACATAAGTAATTCCTGCATGACCTGAAAATCCTGTAGTTATTTCGGTAGTTTTATTTTGATCTGTATAATAATGAAATTCACTATTAGCAATAAGAGTAGTTGGACTTAATACCGCAACACCTGAGCAACTTGCAGTTACTGGACTAGGAATACTAATATCACTGGCAACTGGAAGAGTAGTGAAAGTAACTGTTACTGCTGTTCGTGATGAAATTGCTGGACATCCAATTTTTCTTGCCGCTACATAATATGTAGTTGTTGCATTTAAAAATGGAGTAGTAAAACCAACATTGTAAGCCGTTGTAGCTATAGGAGTTGTACTATTAGGACTATCATACCACAACAATTCATTTCCGCTATCTGTTTGGGCATATAAAGTTACTGATTGAGGACCACAAATTGAAACATTCTGTGAGCCAATAGCAATTGTAGGTGGTCCAACCGACTTATATACATCATATATTCGTAATCCTTTAGCTATATTTAATTGAACTAATGATGACAAAGTAACTTTTATTCTATCGAAAGATTGACCTGGAGTAATAGGAATAGTTACGGTTTGTCCATTACTTAATAATCCTAATAAATCTAGATCAAGTATTGTTCCAACATCTAAAGTATAAACTACATTAGTTCCATTTAAAGCTTCTATTTTAAGGCCATCTGACAATCCTAAATTTAAAATACTAGGATTATCAAGTCTCATTTTTATATGAACTTGATCTGTAGGTAAAGAAACATCATTGAAATAAACCGTTTGACTTAATGTACCTGCAGCGGCTAGGATTCCTAAACTTAGGTGGGAATAAGTATTAACATCAGGATCGATGGCCCATTCTGGATGATCTACCTCAGCCCCTCCTAAACCAATCAAATCTAAAGTTCCACCAGTTCCATCAAAAGATGTAGCAAATGCAGGAGAACAGCTATCGGTTCCAGTAGTATAAAAAGCATAATATACTCTCATACTGTTTGAAGTTCCCAACAAAACTGCATTAGTATTATCTGTTATTTCTATTCTATTATAAGGTAGATTAGGAGTAATCGCAAAATAGAAGTTTCCACTGGCATCTCTAATTAATCTACCTGATTCATTTGAAAAATTGTTTTGACTAGAATAGGTACTTATTACTGTCGTATTATTTTTGGCACTTACAGTAAAAAAATGATTTCCTAAAACTAAAGTCCCCAATAAATCTGCCAAACTACTTCCAAGATTTCCACCTATTAGAGAATTTAAAAGATCTTGATCAAAATCAATTCTTACATAAGTTGTTTTTCCTGCTGGTATTACAGTTGGAAATTGTAACTCTATTTTTCCACTATAGCCACCAATTCCTACAGCAACTCCTCCGTATGAATTTAATGTAGCGAATGAATTGTCGTAGAGTGTTGCGTTAGTCGGATTTGTAACATGATCTGAGGTGACCAGTGAACTTGCATTTATGTAATTGATTTGTGCTTTCAAATCTGTTTGCAGAAACAGAAAGACTGAAAGACAAAAAACGAGGATAAAGTTATCCTTATTGGTAAATCTCCTATTCATAAGCAATAATTTAAATGTTCAACTTTATATATTGTGTAAAAACACGTGTTGGTACTTTGCTTAAAAAAGTTTGATAAATACTATTTACATTTCAATACTATCCCAAAAAATAATTTGAGAAATTAGAACGTCAAATTGAGTTCAATAAATAGATTTATACATTTAGAAAAAAGAAGAGAAATTAAATTTTTGTAGCCTTTTTCTTAAATAAATTTAACTCAATATTTAAGAAAAATTTTACGGAAAAACCGTAATCTCGACAAAAAGAATAATAAAAACGACAAAACAATGCAATGGGAAGTGTTATTTTCATTGGCATCACTAAAATTGGTGAGGGAAATTTTAACTTTTTTAAAGCAAAATGCGATTAATTAATTTTGATCATTTAAAGTAAAAAACTAATCAATTTTTTTCTTAAATTAGTATAAATTTTCCTACTTTTTAAGAAAAGGAATCTTGTGAATAATTTAACCAATTATAACACATGGAAGAAAATGCCACTAATAAAAAGCTTAAACATTCACCAAACGCTTTCATACTGCTTTTTGTGATTTTTCTCTCGTGTGCCTCCTTGATATTTCTTAATTATTATACTATTAAAATTTTATCATCAAGTAGAGCTTATGTTAATGGAGAATCACATTATTCTAAAGCTCAAAAAGATGCTGTACGACATCTTATCATTTATTTATATACCTACAATTCAAAACACTGGCAACTGTTTTTAGAAGAAATGAAAGTTCCTCAAGGTGATGGAAAAGCTAGAATAGGCTTACTAGACAACGCAAGCGAGATAAGTATTAAAGAATCATTTACAATAGGTCGCAATAGTCATAAAGATTTAGATGATATTATTTGGCTCTTTAATAATTTTAATTCAATCCCTTTTTTTGCTACAGCAATAAAAGAATGGGAACAAGGAGATTACTTAATTGAAAAGCTTTTCCAAACTGGAAAAAAAGTAAACCAAAAAATTACAACTCATAGTTTAAAAAATGAAGACAGACAAACGATTCTGATGGAAATAAACGAGATCAGTGACAAATTAACTATTAACGAACGTAATTTCTCAAATACTCTTGGAGAAGGCACTCACATGATTAAAAATTATTTAGTCTACACTAATATATTTTTCATTCTAATAATTATAAGTACGGTAAGTATTTATTATTATTCTATGATAAAGAGATTAATTATATCTAATAAAAAAATTGAACAAAAAAACTCAGAGCTTATAATTGTTAATAAGGAGCTTGACAAATTTGTATACAGTGCTTCACACGATTTAAGATCACCTATAACATCTTTGAAAGGATTAATTGAAATAGCCATTGACGAAGACAATATTGATGAAATTAAAAACTATTTGAATTTAATGAATACAAGTTTAACTAGACAAGATCAATTCATTAGTGATATAATTGATTATTCAAGGAATAAGCGTTTAGAATCTCATAATGAGGCAGTAAATCTAAACGAAACTATAACTGAAATCATTGATCAACATAGACATATTAAAGAAGTAAAAGAGATAGAGATCAATAAACAAATTGATTTGAATGAAGTGTATTCAGATCGTTTACGATTAAAAATTATCTTGAGTAATTTAGTATCTAATGCAATTAAATACTCAGACAAAGAGAAAAAATCAAAAT
Organism: Flavobacterium terrae; assembly: GCF_900142035.1. Lineage (GTDB taxonomy): Bacteria > Bacteroidota > Bacteroidia > Flavobacteriales > Flavobacteriaceae > Flavobacterium > Flavobacterium terrae. Next base: position 160,656 of record NZ_FQZI01000002.1, read on the forward strand.
TTATAAATATAAAAACAACAAAAGAAGGTAACCAGCTTAAAATTGAAGTAACAGACAATGGTATAGGAATTAAAAATGACTTACTGCATAAAGTATTTGATATGTTTTTTGCAACCAATAGTAATTTGGGTTCTGGATTAGGTTTGTACATCACTAAAGAAGCTGTAGAAAATTTAAAAGGGTCTATTTCTGTAGACTCTACTATCGAAAAAGGAACAACATTTTTTGTCAAAATACCATTACGATATGAAAAGTGATTATGTATTTTTATTAATTGATGACAATTCAATTGATCAATTGGTAACTTCCCAACTTTTAAAAAAAGCTGTAGGAACTGCAGAAATAAACATTGTAAATAATGGTTTAGAAGGTCTTAATTGGTTAAACACAAATTACAACAAATTAGAAAAAACATTAATTATTCTTTTAGACATTAACATGCCTATTATGAATGGTTTTGAGTTTTTGGCACAATACAACTCATTCCCTGAAAGTCTAAAAAACAAAACTCAAGTCTTTATGCTTTCATCTACATTAAACAACAATGATATAGAACAAATAAGATGCAATCATAGTGTAAAAACTTTACTTAGTAAGCCTCTTTCTGTAAAAAACTTTGAAGAGTTCATATAAATTAATTAATTGAATATTTTAAAAATACTGTAACAAAACAATTGTTAAATCGTCATATTTTAATCAATCGAAAAACAATTATTTTGGAAACAATCTTAACAATCACAAACCTAAATAAGGTTTACAATAAGTACGTTCATGCTGTTAAAAATTTATCGCTAGAAATCCATAAAGGCAATGTATATGGCATCCTTGGACCAAATGGATCAGGAAAATCAACTACTTTGGGAATTGTTCTTAATGTTGTCAATAAAACTTCTGGTGACTATCAATGGTTTGGGGGTACAATGCAAACTCATGATGCATTAAAAAAAGTTGGAGCAATTATCGAACGCCCTAATTTTTACCCTTACATGACTGCCAAAGAAAATTTAGAGTTAGTCTGTAAAATAAAAAATATTCCTTTTACTAAAGTTCAGGAAAAATTAGAAATTGTTAGATTAACCGAACGAATGAATAGCAAATTCAGCACGTTTTCTTTAGGAATGAAACAGCGTTTAGCAATAGCTTCTGCCCTACTTAATGACCCAGAAATTTTAATTCTTGATGAACCTACAAATGGTTTAGACCCACAAGGAATCCATCAAATTAGAGACATCATACGATTAATCGCTTCTCAAGGAACAACAATTCTATTGGCTTCACATTTGTTAGACGAAGTTGAAAAAGTTTGTTCACATGTTTTGGTTTTAAGAAAAGGTGAAATGTTATATTCTGGTACAGTAGATGGTATGACCAATAAACAAGGATTCTTTGAATTAAAAGCTAAAGACAATATCCAACTAGAATCTGTTCTAGAAAATCACCCATCTGTTGAAAAAATTACTGAAGATGATGGAAAACTATTGGTTTATCTAAAATCTGATCTTGCTTCAGAAGAACTAAATCAATTTTTATTTCAAAAAAATATTGTTCTACAACATTTAGTGAAACGCAAACATAGTTTAGAAGCCCAGTTTTTAGAATTAACAAACAATCATCAATCAAATTAACATCATCAATCAAAATGAAACGATTACTCTCAATAGAATTTCAAAAAATCTGGAAAAACAAAGCCAGTAGAGTCTTAAGTATAGCATACTTTGTCATATTATCATTAATAGCTCTTATAGCTTCGATAAAATTTGACCTTGGTCCTATCAAAATAGACTTGGCCGAAACTGGAATTTTTAATTTTCCTTTTATTTGGCACTTTAACACTTATATAGCTGCTATTTTAAAGTTTTTTCTCGCTGTTGTTATTGTATCGATGATGGCAAATGAATACAGTTATGGTACATTAAAACAAAACCTTATTGATGGAATGAGTAAGGAAGAGTTTATAAAATCAAAATTCCTTACAGTTTTAGCATTTGCTGGTATATCGACAATTTTTGTTTTTGTTATGTCACTAATATTAGGACTTTCATTTTCATCTTATAATGAATTTTCAATCATTTTTTCCGATTTAGATTATCTCCTAGCCTATTTTGTTAAGCTCGTTGGTTTCTTCTCATTCTGTTTATTTTTAGGGATTTTAGTAAAAAGATCTGCATTTGCTTTAGGGTTTTTATTGATTTGGAGCATTTTTGAAAATATTGCTTATGGATTATTAAAATTCAAATTATTTGACGGAAGCGAAAAAGTGGATACAGCTTTTCAGTTTTTTCCATTGGAGTCTATGTCTAGTTTAATTGTTGAACCTTTTACCAGATTGTCATTTGTAAAAACGATTGAAAATCAAATTGGTGTAGACAATTTGAAAAATTACAGTGTTGATTACCTTTCAATATTCATAGTATTAGGATGGACAGTTATTTTTATATTTTTATCATATAAAATTCTGAAAAGAAGAGATTTGTAGTATCTTTGCACGCCCAAATGATAAAACTACATGGAATCATTTTTAAAGTTGATTACTCTATTAAGCTTTGCTATTAGCAATGCACAATACATTCAAGTTGATGATACATATACTGCACAACAACTTATTCAAAATGTTTTTGCCAGTAATGGTTGTGGTAATGTTTCTAATATAGTCGTTTCTGGAGGTAATTTTGGTACAGAACAAAGCTATGGTTATTTTAGCCAAGGAACGAGTAGTTTTCCTTTTGCAAATGGAATAGTATTGAGTACCGGAAAAGCTGTTTCTGCTATTGGACCAAATACTGGGAACTCAAGTGAAGGAGCAACATCTTGGGGAGGAGATGCTGATTTAGAACAAGCAATTGGTGTCAATAATACAATCAATGCAACAGTAATCGAGTTTGATTTTATTCCTTTTACAAATAACATAAGTTTCGATTATATTTTTTCATCAGAACAATATTTATCAAATCCATCAGCAAATCAATGTGGTTATACTGATGGATTTGCTTTTTTATTAAAACCTGTTGGTTCATCCTCTTATCAAAATTTAGCACTAGTTCCAGGAACAAATACCCCTGTAAGCGTAAATACAATTAGAGGTGCTGGTACAATTTGTCCTCCAGCAAACGAAGCTTATTTTGACGCTTTTAACGGTTTCAATAACCCAACAACATTCAATGGTCAAACAAAGATTTTAAAAGCAACATCAGTCGTTACGCCAGGAACCACATATCATATTAAATTAGTTATAGCAGATCAAGGAAATAATTTATATGATTCAGCAATATTTCTTGGAGGAGGCTCATTTCAAAGTAGTACAGATTTAGGTCCAGATCACTTAATTGCAACTAATAACCCATATTGTGCTGGAGAAAACATAACACTTAATGCCACTCAACCGGGAACAAATACTTATAAATGGTTTAAAGATGGTGTTGATACAGGTATCACTACCCCAACATTTATAATAACTGACAATAACAATTCAAACGAGGTAATTTATTCAGTAGAAGTATTAATTAATGGAGCTTGTCTTTCAACTGGCGAAGTTAAAATACAATTTGCTTCACTTCCTAATATAAACAATCAAACATTAGTTCAATGTGATGATGACAATAATGGAAATGCAACTTTTAATCTGACTAAATTAGATGACTTAATTAAAAATGGAGATACGTCATTAGGAAATGTGACTTACTATGAGACAATTGGTGGAAGTGCAATAACTAATCCTATTTCTTATCTGAGTATTCCAAAAACTATCTATGCTGAAGTAGCTAACTCTAACGGATGTAAATCGACTTGTCAAGTAAATTTACAAATCGCAAACAACCCTGTTAACTCTCCTATTACTTATGAAAAATGTGATGAAGATGGCACTAAAGATGGAAAAACTACTTTTGACTTAAATACCGAAGTAACTCCCGTTGTTCTTAATGGATTACCTTCTGGTTTAACTTTACAATACTATTCATCAGAAGTTGATTTGGCTGATGAGAATAATGCTCTTCAAAACAATTTTATAAATACTACAGCAAATACTCAAACTATCTTTGCTAGAATCATAAATGGTCCTGATTGTTATGGTTTAGTTGAAATAAATTTAGTAGTTAACTATTTATCCCCAACAAACTTTGAAACCGAAACAATTGGAATTTGTCAAGGAATTCCTTTGACTTTAAGTGTGCCAAATATATACAGTGCATATTTGTGGTCCAATGGAGATACATTAAATGAAATAACCATTTCTACATCTGGTAATTATTCCGTTGAAGTTACTGATGCTAATGGATGCAGAGCAACCAAAACTTTTATTGTCACATCATCTGCTCCCGCCAGCAATATCGATGCTCAAATTATTGAGTTTACTGGTAATGAAAATAATTCCATTTTAATTACTTACACCGATAATGGTGGAGATTATGTTTTTTCAATCGATGGTATTAATTATCAAACAAGTCCTCAATTTAGTAATCTGCCAGCTGGAGAATACAACATTTCTGTTAAAGATTTAAATGGATGTCTTCCAACTCCTACTAAAACAATTTACGTGCTTGATTATCCAAGTTTTTTTACTCCAAACGGAGATGGTTACAATGATACTTGGGTAATTAAAAATATAAAATTAAAACCCAACACCGTAATTAGCATTTTTGATAGATTTGGAAAACTACTAAAACAATTCAACTCAAATTCAGAGGGTTGGAATGGTACTTTTAACGGACAAAATCTACCTGCAACTGATTATTGGTTTACTTTGACACTTGCAAACGGAAATATAATTAGAGGTCATTTTACCCTTAAAAGATAAATAACTACCTTTGGGATTTTTGTTACAAAACCCATATGAAATCAAAGTTACTTTTATTAGTTTTATTTACGTCAATCAAATGTTTTTCTCAATTTAGTAAAACACATTATATACCGCCATTATCTAACACTGAAGCCTATGAAACACTAGGTCAGTATATGTATATTTCAACACCTAGTTTAACAGATATTAATTATAGAATTATAGCAATAGGGGGAGCTGTTACAACAGGAACTGTTAGAAGAGATAACCCTAAAACTGTTTTTATTGGAACAGATTCTGACACTCAACTATTAGCAAATGGCCCAAAAGTAAGTACCATTTTAAATAACAAAGGTTATATAGTAGAAGCTGACGATCTAATTTACGTTACAGTAAGATTAACCGCTGCAAGTAACAATCACGCAGGCGGACTAGTATCAAAAGGATTGGCTGCATTAGGAACTCAGTTTCGTATTGGAGCAATGACAAACACTAATGTTGCAACAGATTCAAGACACTACACTTTTGCTGCTATATTAGCTACTGAAAATAATACAGTTGTTTCTTTTAGTGATATAAAACCTGGAGTGATATTAACAAACGATAACACATCAGGTAACACACCTGCAAGCGTAACTTTAAATGCTGGTCAAAGTTATATAATAGCCGCAGAGGGACCTAATCCAGCAAATGCAGATGGTCTTATAGGTGCACTTATTACAGCGTCTAAACCAGTAGCTGTAAATTGTGGATCATATGGTGGTTCTAATGGAACTGTTAATAGCAATTCTGATATTGGATTTGATCAAATTGTTTCTGCTGAAAGAACAGGAACAGAGTATATATTTATTAGAGGTGATGGTGAAAATATTATTGAAAGACCTACAATTATAGCACATGAAGATAATACAGAAGTATTTTTAAATGGTACCTCAACACCTTTTACCATATTAAATGCTGGTCAATACGTAGCTTTAAATGGATCTCAATTTTCTGCTCAAGGTAATTTATATGTCAAAACATCCAAAAAAGTATTTGCCTATCAAGGAATTGGAGGAAGCTCCCAAGCAAATCAAAATATGCATTTTTTACCTCCTTTAAGTTGTGAAACTCCAAAAGCAATAAACAATATTCCTTTTATCAATTCAGTTGGACAAAATCCAAATTTTGCCGGAACAGTATGCTTAGTAACTGAGACAGGTGCTACTCTAGATTTTACAATCAATGGAACTAATTATTCACTAACAAATCTTCCAACAGGTATTGTAGCAAATGGACCTTTTAATGTAAATGGAAATACATTATACCAAACCTATACTATTAACGGACTAACAGGAAATGTTTCTGTTTTCTCAAGTAAATCTGTATATTTATCTTATTACGGATCTTCTGGGGCTGCAACATATGGAGGATTTTATTCTGGGTTTACTTTCAAACCAGAAATCTCTTTCAACAAAATAGCTCTAACGTCTTCTAATTGTATTCCAAATGTTAAATTAGGAGTAAATAGCGTTACTTCATTCGATACTTTTGAATGGTTTTTCAATGGAGCAATAATTCCAGGTGCAAATACAAATGAATATACCCCAACTCAGCCCGGATATTACAAGGTAAGAGCTAGTATTTCAGGTTGTGGGTTACCGTTTGAGTCTGACGAAATACCGGTGAGTTCTTGTCCTACAAATATTGACGGAGATTTAGCTAATGATAACATTGATATAGATAATGACAACAACGGTATTTTAAACTGCGTTGAATCTTATGAGAATCAAGACATTAACATTTCAAATCCAAACACAGGAATTGTTTCTGTTGGGACTTACAACAACACTTTTAGTGGAGTAATTACAAATTCATTACCCAATTCCACAACTCCATTTGTTGGGAATTCAAACGGTAGTTTTGTAACAGAAATATTAGCTGGTAAAGGATATTATGTTTCTTATAAACAAACATTTTCTCAACCTATTAATATAACTTTAGAATATCCATTAACTGCTAATGCAAATGATCTATTAAATGCAAATGCTGAATACATTGTAAATGTAGATACTAACAAAACTGTTACTGTTTTAAACCCAACAAATCAATTATTAATTGACACTAATTATGACGGTATTTATGAAAGTGGTGTAACAGAATTCTCTTCTTTTGAAATTAGATTTAGATTAAATGGCAATATTCCTTTAGCTGCAGGCACTGGAACTTTCAAATTTCAATCTTACCAAACGAATACTTTTAAGATAACACATAAAAATCTTCTAGATACACAAGGAAATAAGTCAACATTTAAATTAACTGCTACATGTGTTCCTAATGATACAGATGGAGATGGAATTCCAGATCAAATTGACCCAGATAATGATAATGATGGAATTTTAGATATCATTGAAGTTCAAGGAAATAACTCACTTACTTTATCTAATGCTGACACTAATGCAAATGGTTTAGACAACGTTTTTGAGCCTGGTCTAACACCTATGGATACTGATTTAGACTTAATTCCTGATTATTTAGATCTTGACTCAGACAATGATGGAGTTACAGATTCAAACGAAGGTCAAATAGACACAGATAATGATGGAATAAAAAATTATAGAGACCTTGACTCTGATGGTGATTTATGTAATGATGTAATAGAAGCTGGATTCTTAGATGGAAATAATGACGGAATATTAGGCTCGATAACACCACCTATTGTAAATCAAAATGGTTTAGTTACTAGCGGTGTTGGATATTTTGTTCCAAATCCAAATTATATAAATTCAGCCCCTATTGAAATTACCCAACAACCTCAGACAAATCCAGCTTGTGAATTACAAACAGCTACAATAACAATTGCTGACAATGGAGGAAATACTTATCAATGGCAATTGTCTACTGATAATGGAACTACATGGAATAATTTAGCAAATAATGCTACATATACAAATGTAACTACTAATACATTATCAGTAAACAATATTACCAATGTAATGAGTAGCTACTTATATCGAGTTCGTTTAGATAAAATAGGAAATTCTTGTGGATTATTATCTAATGAAGTTTCATTAGATATTCTTCCTTTACCAGTAGTGAATTCTCCTATTTCAATAGTACAGTGTGATGATGATCTTGACGGAATTACAACAGTTAATTTAACTGTTAATAATTCTCAAATTTCAGCAAATTCAGCCACTCAAACCTTCGAATATTATTATACACAAGCTGATGCTCAAAATGAAATTACTGCTTCAAAAATTACAAATCCTACGGCTTATGTTAATAGTAGTTCACCAGGAGCATTTACTTTATGGGCAACCGTAAAAAATGCTAATGGATGTTTTGAAGTAGTTCAAATTAATGTGCAGATTGTTACAACACAAATTCCTGCTTCTTACACAAAGACTTTCAATCTTTGTGATGATTATATTGATGCAACAATTAATGTCACTGATGGTTCTGATGGATTTACAAAATTTGATGTATCCTCTGTAACAGATGATTTACAAACTAATGTACTACCAGCAGGAACCTATACAATTAAATATTACAGAAATGTTGCTGATAGAGACTCTCAATTAAATGAAATTGTAGATCCATCAAACTTTAGAAATGATATTCCAAATGTACAAGTAATTTGGGCTCGTGTAGATAGCTCAGTAAGTAATGCATGTTTTGGTTATGCTAAAATTAATTTAGTAGTTAATCCTTTACCAAGTATTGACTTAACTGCTCAAGAGTATATATGTTCAGATAATCCATCAATCATTAAAATACTAACAGCAGGAATAAACGATGGAAGTTCTACAGCAAATTACACTTACAAATGGGTTAAAGACACTGTTGAAATAATTGATCAAACAGGTCCGACACTACAAACAAATCAAGAAGGGATATATACAGTTGAAGTAAAAACAAGTTTTGGCTGTCCAAGAACTAGAACTATAACTGTAACAAAATCTAATTCGGCTGTTTTTCTTGAAACAACTGTCATAGATTTACAAGAGGAAAATACAGTAACAATTAATGTTACTGGAGATGGTAATTATGTATATAGTTTAGATAATGAACTAGGACCTTACCAAGAAAGCAATACCTTCTACGATGTTTCTCCTGACATTCACACAGTTTATGTAAAAGATTTATACGGATGTCCTACTTCTGAAAAAACTGTCAATGTTGTAGGAGCTCCTAAATTCTTTACACCTAATGGTGATGGGTATCATGATCATTGGAATATTATTGGGCTTAGTAAAATCTATAATTCAAATGCTAAGATTTATATTTATAATAGATTTGGTAAATTATTAAAACAAATTAGCGCCACAGATCAAGGCTGGAATGGAACTTTTAACGGAATACCGCAACCAGCTGATGATTATTGGTATACTTTAGAATTAGAAAATGGACGTACTGCAAAAGGACATTTTGCTCTTAAACGATAAAAAAAATCCCGAACAATGTTCGGGATTTTTTTATTTAAAACATCAAACATAATTTTTTGAAAGAAAAAACGTATTTTTATTAAAACGTTTAACCAAAAAATAAATTATGGAAATTATCGTAACATTAATTATTGGCGCTATTGCAGGTTGGCTCGGCAGTCAGGTTTTCAGAGGAAGTAGTTTAGGACTAATTGGTAACATTGTAGTTGGAATACTAGGAAGCTTTGTTGGTTCATGGATATTAGGCAAACTTGGCGTTAGCATTGGCGGGGGATTAGTAGGGTCAATTATCACAGGTGCTTTTGGAGCAATCGTAATTCTAGCTGTTCTTAATTTAATATTTAAATCCAAATAACTAATAATAAAAAAGCCACTCGATTGAGTGGCTTTTTTATCATATATAAACAGCTTAAGCTATTTTAAAACGCTTTCTATCATTTTCATTTAAGTAGATTTTACGTAAACGTAATGATTTTGGAGTAACCTCAACATACTCATCTTTTTGAATATATTCTAAAGCTTCCTCTAGAGTGAACTTGATAGCAGGAACGATTCTAGTCTTGTCATCAGCACCAGCAGAACGGAAGTTAGTTAACTGCTTAGTTTTAGTGATATTAACAACCATATCATCTCCTCTAGAGTTCTCACCAATTACTTGTCCTTCGTATACATCTTCGTTTGGATCTACAAAGAATTTACCACGATCTTGTAATTTATTGATTGAATAAGGAATCGCTTTACCATTTTCCATTGAAATTAATGAACCGTTGATACGTCCAGCAATTTCTCCTTTATATGGTTGATATTCTAAGAAACGGTGTGCCATGATAGCCTCACCTGCTGTAGCAGTTAATAATTGGTTACGTAAACCAATAATACCACGAGAAGGAATGATAAATTTAATAATCATACGCTCTCCTCTTGGCTCCATACTTAACATTTCACCTTTACGAACTGTTACGAATTCAACCGCTTTTCCAGAAACATTTTCTGGTAAGTCGATAGTTAATTCTTCGATTGGCTCACATTTAACACCGTCAATTTCTTTGATGATTACTTGTGGCTGACCAATTTGTAACTCATAACCTTCACGACGCATAGTTTCAATTAAAACTGATAAGTGTAATACACCACGTCCGAAAACCATGAATTTATCTGCAGAATCAGTTTCATTAACTCTTAAAGCTAAATTTTTCTCTAATTCTTTAGTTAATCTATCTTTTACGTGTCTAGAAGTAACAAATTTACCTTCTTTACCAAAGAAAGGTGAATCGTTAATTGTAAACAACATACTCATTGTAGGCTCATCAATAGCAATTGAAGCTAAAGCTTCTGGATTTTCAAAATCAGCAACAGTATCACCAATTTCGAATCCTTCTAAACCAACAATAGCACAAATATCACCTGCAACTACTTCAGCAACTTTTTTACGTCCTAAACCTTCAAAAGTATGTAGCTCTTTAATTTTTGATTTAGAAATTGTTCCATCACGTTTCACTAATGAAACATTCATTCCTTCTTTCAAAACACCTCTTTGTAAACGACCAATAGCGATACGTCCTGTAAAAGAAGAGAAATCTAATGATGTGATTAACATTTGAGGAGTTCCTTCAGAAACTTTAGGAGCTGGTACATTGTTTAATACCATATCTAATAAAGGCTCGATATTTTCAGTCTGGTTTTTCCAGTCGTCACTCATCCAGTTGTTTTTAGCAGAACCATAAACAGTAGGGAAATCTAACTGCTCTTCTGTTGCACCTAATTCAAACATTAAGTCAAAAACTTTTTCGTGAACTTCTTCAGGAGTACAATTTTCTTTATCAACCTTGTTGATTACCACACATGGTTTTAATCCTAAATCGATAGCTTTTTGTAATACGAAACGTGTTTGTGGCATAGGCCCTTCAAAAGCATCTACTAACAAACAAACACCATCAGCCATATTCAATACACGCTCTACTTCCCCACCAAAATCGGCGTGACCTGGAGTATCGATAATGTTGATTTTAGTTCCTTTATAAGTTACCGAAACGTTCTTAGATGTAATTGTAATTCCGCGCTCGCGTTCAAGGTCATTGTTATCCAAAATTAAATCACCTGTGTTCTCGTTTTCACGAAACAACTGACAGTGATACATGATTTTATCAACCAAAGTAGTCTTACCGTGGTCAACGTGCGCAATAATCGCAATATTTCTAATTGATTCCATGTGTTTTTTTTTGTGGTGCAAAAGTACGATTATTTTTTACATAAAAAACATTTTTAATTCAAGAGCTAAATACTTAACAATTAAGACATAATAATTAAACAAAAAGACTACCAATATGGAGCATAAATAATACTTAATCAAATGATTTTATTTTTACTTTTATAAAAAATTAGAAGAATTAACTTACATGCAAGCCAATAACATAACCGAAGTTATTAAAATCCTTGACATCATTGTTGAAGAATGCAAAATCACAAATAGTCCTTTAGGGTATTTTGCAGTACTATACAGAAAAGTTACCATTAATGTAAAAGATGGTATTATAAATAATCGATTTGAAGATAATAACAGAATGGAAAAGCTTGATGTACTTTTTGCTAATCGTTATTTCAAAGCGTATTTTGACTACAAGAAAAACAAAACAATTTCTAAATGCTGGAGAATTTCATTCAAAGCTATCGAAAAGAATCATTTAGTTTTACAACATTTACTCACAGGAATAAATGCACACATAAACTTAGATTTAAGCATTGCAACAGTTGAAACGGTTGACAACTTACCTATTCAGAGCATCAAAAAAGATTTTGATCAGATTAACCAACTTTTATCAGACATGGTTGATGAAGTAAAACAAAACATGGGAGCTATATCTCCTATTTTTAAGTTACTAATGCCTCTTGCAAAACAATGGGATGATAAACTAATTCAATTCAGTATTGAAACCGCTAGAGATGGAGCATGGTTATTTGCAACTGATTTAAGCCAGAATCTAGACAAAAGAGAGGAATTATTTATACAAAGAGATTTAATAATAGAAAATCTTGGCTTTAAACTCTTAAATCCTAAAAAAACATTACAATGGCTACTTAATGTGATACTATTTTTTGAAAGCGGTTCGGTAAAGTCAAAAATTGAAACTTTAGAAAAGAAAATATGACATTATAAAACAAAAAAGCCTTGCATTTGCAAGGCTTTTGAGTAAATTTTGAACACTAATTTGAATTATAAAGCAGCTACGTGTTTAGTCAATTTTGACTTTAAGTTAGATGCTTTGTTATCGTGAATAATGTTTTTCTTAGCTAATTTATCAATCATTGAAATAACGCTAGATAATTTTGCAGAAGCTTCAGCTTTATCAGTTGCTAAACGAATTGCTTTAATAGCATTACGTGTAGTTTTGTGCTGATATCTGTTTAAAACTCTTTTTTTCTCGTTACTTCTAATTCTCTTTAAAGCTGACTTATGATTTGCCATTTTCTTTTAATTTTAATTGTAATAATTATTTATAAACTATCAGTTAAAAAAGAAAAACCTCCCACAATTACATTTGCAATCACTTTGGTTTTAACTAATAAAATAAATCTTGAGACACTAAGAGTTTATTTTATAAAACTTATTTACAACTAATTTTGTAGCCCGTAAGGGAATCGAACCCTTCTTACCAGGATGAAAACCTGGCGTCCTAACCGATAGACGAACGGGCCATCTATACTTTTATTTCAGTATTTCAAAATTTGTAGCCCGTAAGGGAATCGAACCCTTCTTACCAGGATGAAAACCTGGCGTCCTAACCGATAGACGAACGGGCCATTTACTTACTCTAAGTCTCTTTAAGAGCGCTCATTTCTGTAATGCGAGTGCAAAGATACACCTATTTTTTATTTCTGCAAGAGCACTCGCAAATTTTTTCAATATTTTTTCACTCAATTTTAGTAAGCCTTTGCAAATAAGACTCTTCCTGTTGAAGGTTTTCCTGTAAAAACACAAGTTCCTGTTTCCTCTTTTCTATCTAAAGGAATACAGCGTATCGTTGCTTTTGTCAACTCTTTTATTTTTTCTTCAGTTTCTGCAGTACCATCCCAGTGAGCTGAAACGAATCCAGCTTTTCCTTCTAAAACCTTTTTAAACTCATCAAATGAATTTACTTCAGTAACATGTGTATTTCTATAATCTAAAGCTCTTTCAAATAAATCCTTTTGAATTTGCTCTAATAATGCTTGAATATGACTTGCTACTCCTTCTGCTGCAACCACTTCTTTTGACAAAGTGTCACGACGTGCAACTTCAAAAGTTTTATTTTCTAAATCTTTTGGACCAACAGCAATACGAACTGGCACTCCTTTTAACTCCCACTCTGCAAACTTAAATCCTGGTTTCTGAGTTGTTCTATCATCAAATTTTACAGTAACACCTAATTTTCTGAATTGAGCCATTAAATCTTTTACAACTATAGAAATATTCTCCAATTCCTCATCTGATCTAAAAATTGGCACAATAACCACTTGAATTGGCGCTAAATTTGGAGGCAAAACTAATCCATTATCATCTGAATGCGTCATAACCAATGCACCCATCAAACGTGTAGAAACACCCCAAGAAGTTCCCCAAACATGTTCTTGCTTACCTTCTTGATTAGCAAACTTAACATCAAATGCTTTCGCAAAGTTTTGTCCTAAAAAGTGTGAAGTCCCTGCTTGTAATGCTTTTCCGTCCTGCATTAACGCTTCAATGCAATACGTTTCATCTGCACCTGCAAAACGCTCTGTTTCTGTTTTCACACCTTTTACAACTGGAATTGCCATAAAGTTTTCAACAAAATCAGCATATACATTCATCATTTGAACTGTTTCATTTAATGCTTCTTGTTTAGTTGCATGAGCAGTATGTCCTTCTTGCCATAAAAACTCAGCCGTTCTTAAAAATAAACGTGTACGCATTTCCCATCTTACAACATTAGCCCATTGATTGATTAATAGCGGTAAATCTCTATAAGATTGAACCCAATTCTTATAAGTACTCCAGATGATTGCCTCACTAGTAGGACGAACAATTAACTCCTCCTCAAGTTTAGCATTTGGATCCACCATTAATTTCCCAGGTTTATCTTCATCATTTTTTAAGCGATAATGAGTTACAATGGCACATTCTTTTGCAAATCCTTCAGCATTTTTTTCTTCAGCTTCAAACATGCTTTTTGGTACAAATAATGGAAAATAAGCATTACTATGCCCTGTTTCTTTAAACATTCTATCCAATTCTGCTTGCATTTTTTCCCAAATCGCATACCCATAGGGCTTGATTACCATACAACCTCTAACACCAGAGTTTTCAGCTAAATCAGCTTTGACAACTAGCTCGTTATACCATTTAGAATAATCTTCTTCGCGTTTTGTTAAGTTCTTGCTCATATTGAATAGTTTGGCACAAAAATTGTTTATATTTATACTTCAAATAGTTTGGCAAAACTAACTATTTTTGTGTTGTCCAACAATAAAAACTCAATAGAAATGAAAACTTACTACTTTTCTTTTAAAAATAGAATCCTAGTATCCCTTGTTGGATTATTAGGACTAACAGTAGTTTCTTGCGGTACTTACCAAAATAAATCTTATTACGATAATGATGGGATTTATGGTGGCGAAAAAAGAGAAACTACACAAAATGAGAATTCTGCTGTTGAAAATCCTTCAGCCAACAAATACAAAGAATATTTTGCAGCAAATGCAAACAACTACAGTACTGAAAACACAGAAGTTTTCACCGATGTAGAAGGATATTCCAGCGATACAAATGACACAATAAAAAAAACCGAGAGTAAAAGTTATGCTGGCTGGGGTGAAAACAACAGCAATGTAACTATTAATTACTACGACAATAATTGGGGATGGAACTCAGGTTGGTATTGGCAAAGTTATTGGGGCTACAGACCATGGCGTTCTGGAATATATTTAGGTTGGAATTCATGGAACTACGGCTGGTACGACCCTTACTGGGGATATGCCGGATATTACGGCCCTTCATGGGGTTGGTATAATCCATATTACTATGGTGGTTATTACGGATATCCATACTATTATGGTAGTGGTTATTACGGAAGAAATTACGCTTACGGGCACGAAACTAGAGGATCATCATACTATAATGACAGATATAATTCTAATGGTTATTCACCTGGAAGGAGATCCTACGCTTCAACAAGTAATGGAATTTCAAATTCACCTAGAAATTATACACCTAGACCAAGAAGAGGTGAATCTGACAACAGTATGATTAACAACACCCCAAGACCTAGAATTAGTAATCCTAGAGGAAATACAGAAAATGACAATGTAAATCCAAGACCTAGAACTTCACCTAGAAGTTATGATGATATAAACACTCCTAGACCAAGAACCGAGAATCCCAAAGGTACAGAATACAATACCCCAAGACCTCGTATGGAGAGCCCAAGAAGTTCAGATTACAATACACCAAGACCACGTACAGAAAGTCCTAGAAACTTTGACACTCCAAGAAGTTTTGACACACCTCGATCTTCAGGAGGAAGTAATGGAGGTGGTTCTTTTGGCGGTGGCGGAAGAGGTGGTCGCAGAGGATAAATAAAATCTACACAGCCTATACTGCTACATAATTAGTACGTATAGGCTTTTTAATACATACGTTATGAAAAAATATCTATCACTATTCATTATAGTTATTGGTACAAGTGCTACACAAGCTCAAGATTTTACAGATGCTTTAAGATATGGTCAAACCAACCAATTAGGGACTGCTCGTTTTAGAGCATTAAGTGGCGCTATGGGAGCTCTTGGTGGAGATTTATCTGCCATTAGTGTTAATCCAGCAAGTTCTTCCATTTTTAACAACAATCAAATTTCAGTAACTCTGAGTAATTCAAATAATAAAAACAATTCAAATTATTTTGGTACAAAAAATTCAGAATCATCTAATGCTTTTGATTTAAATCAAGCTGGAGGCGTTTTTGTTTTTGAAAAAAATGGTGAGAAAAACCAATGGAATAAATTCGCATTGTCCATAAATTATGAAAACCAAAATAATTTTGATAATTCCTTATATTTCAGTGGAATCAACCCCACAAATTCTATAGATAAATATTTCCTATATTATGCTAATAGAGAAGGTGGTGTTTCAGCATTTAATTTAGATAATTATTATTACGATGAATTAACTTATGAAGAACAGCAGGCTTGGTTAGGATATCAATCATACATTATTGACACAGATCCTACTTACGACGAAAACAATAATAGATTATACACTTCTTTAGTTCCTTCTGGGGGGAATTACTATCAAGAAAAAAACATTCAAACAACAGGTTATAACGGAAAACTTACCTTTAATGCATCTGCACAATATGCTGATTGGCTGTCTATTGGCTTAAACTTAAATTCACATTTTTCAGACTTTAAAAGAAGTTCATATTTTTTCGAAAGTAACAATAACAACAATACCACAACAGATCTTGTAAAAAGAGCCTATTTTAATGAAGACTTACATACTACTGGAAATGGATTTTCTTTTCAACTTGGTGCAATATTTAAAGTAACTAATATTCTAAGACTTGGTGCAGCATATGAATCACCTACATGGTATGAGTTCACAGATGAACTAACTCAAAATGCAAAAGCCGTAAGCGGAAGCACAAATGGAGAATTAGCACCAGATTATGCAGACCCAAATGTGACTATTGTGTATGAACCTTACAATTTAAAAACTCCTGGAAAAATAACTTTAAGTGGCGCATTAGTTTTCGCAAAAGTTGGCTTATTAAGTCTTGATTATTCTTTAAAAGACTATGGTAATACAGAATTTAAACCAATTAGAGATTATAAAGGATTAAACAAAGCATTAAAAGATAATCTTGATACCAGTAAAGAATTACGTATTGGTGCTGAACATAAAATCCACCAATGGAGCTTAAGAGCTGGTTACCGTTTTGAAGAAAGTCCATATAAGGACAAAAAAATCATGGATGACCTTAAGGGATATTCTGCAGGTATAGGTTACGATTTTGGAAGAACTAAGTTAGATCTTGCTTATTCAACCGCTAAAAGAAATTATGGAGAGCAACTATTTTTGGCTGGACTTAACGATAGAGCAGCAATCAAAAACAGAATGGACAACATTATAGCTACAATTTCATTCAAATTATAAAATTTCTTACACAAAACATAAAAAGCCTTCATAATTGAAGGCTTTTTTATTTTCAACGTTTAAAAAAATCATAAACGTTAACGCTCCTTAATATAAAAAGCGTAATTTTGCACACTTTCTAAAAAATAGAACACTAAATATATGAGAACCAAGTCTTTAAAAAAGAATAAAATCAATGTTATTACCTTAGGTTGTTCAAAAAACGTTTACGACAGTGAAGTGTTAATGGGACAATTAAAAGCAAGCGGAAAAGATGTAGTACACGAGCAAGAAGGTAATATTGTAGTAATTAACACATGTGGTTTTATTAACAATGCTAAAGAAGAATCTGTAAATACCATTTTAGAGTACGTTGATAAAAAAGAACAAGGCATTGTAGACAAGGTTTTTGTAACAGGATGTTTATCTGAAAGATATCGCCCAGATTTAGAAAAAGAAATTCCAGACGTAGACAAATATTTTGGAACTACAGAACTACCTCAATTATTAAAAGCGTTAGGTGCCGATTATAAACATGAATTATTAGGAGAACGTTTAACTACAACTCCTAAAAATTATGCTTATCTAAAAATTGCTGAAGGTTGTGATAGACCTTGTAGTTTTTGTGCTATACCTTTAATGAGAGGAAAACATGTTTCTCAACCCATTGAAAAATTAGTTAAAGAAGCTGAAGGCCTTGCAGCAAATGGAGTAAAAGAGCTTATTTTGATTGCTCAAGATCTTACCTATTATGGTTTAGACTTATATAAGAAACGTAACTTAGCTGAGTTACTAGAAAACTTAGTAAAAGTTGAAGGAATTGAATGGATACGTTTACACTATGCATTTCCAACAGGTTTCCCTATGGATGTTTTAGAATTAATGAAAAACGAACCTAAAATCTGTAATTATATAGACATACCACTTCAACACATTTCTGACAATATATTAAAGTCAATGCGTCGTGGAACGACTTATGAAAAAACCACTCAGTTATTAAAAGATTTTAGATTAGCAGTTCCTGGAATGGCAATTAGAACAACACTAATCGTTGGCTATCCTGGTGAAACTGAAGAAGATTTTCAAATTCTTAAAAACTGGGTTCAAGAAATGCGTTTCGAGCGTCTTGGCTGCTTTGCTTACTCACACGAAGAAAATACTCATGCATATACATTAGAAGATGATGTGCCTGCAGAAGTTAAACAAGCAAGAGCAAATGAAATCATGGAATTACAAGCGCAAATTTCATGGGAGTTGAACCAAGAAAAAATTGGACAAACTTTTAAATGCATAGTTGACAGAAAAGAAGGTCAGTATTTTGTTGCTAGAACAGAATTTGACAGTCCAGATGTCGACAATGAAGTTTTAATTGATGCCGCTACACATTATTTAAAAACTGGCGAATTTGTAAATGTAAAAATAACTGATGCTACAGAATTTGATTTATATGGTTCACCTGTAAAATAATTTACAACCTAAATAAATACTAAAGAGCTCTTTATTGAAGGGCTCTTTTTATTACAACCAATTTCTTAACTTAAAGTTTAACATTTATTACGGAAAAACCGTAACCCAATACAATTAGATAGTTATACATTTGAATTAAGCAAATTTAACTACTATGATTCCAGAGACATTATCAGTTATTGAAAGACAAATGCTTGTCAATCAATTCAAAATCTTATCAAAGATTGGTGACCCATCTGAAAACTACGATTTAAGAATCGAGATTCTTGAGAATGGATATACTGAGAAATATTATGAAGTATTTGATGTAGCAATGGAAGAAATTCCATTAGAAATTTGTGAAGAAACAACTCAAATCTTGTTCATGTACAAACGCATTAATTCAGCAATAGAGTCGTTAAGCGAATCTGATAAGCAAGAACTAGATTTAGATGTTATAAAATTTGAAGGGTTTAATGCTAGAAGAAATCTACATTACCAATATTTTGAATTCTTAGTTGAGAAAACAGACCAATGGGATGAATATTCAGATATGTATTTTATCTCAGCTGATGAATCTCAGTTAAATAAATATAAAAAAATGCTAGATTATCAAATTTTCTTACTTGATAATGACCAATATATTCTAAGAAAAGAAGATTTGTGCCATCTAATTAACGTTGTAGCCAGTCCTAGTAATACAAATCCATTTCAGTTAGCTGTTTAACATTTAGTTATTCAAATATTATTCCTAGGATATAAAAAGTCTTCATACCAAAATGAAGACTTTTTTTTATTTAATTAATTACAAAACAAGTAATCCGTATTCTCTTAGTGCAAAAATTGGTTTTGAATACCAAAATAATTCAAATTCTTCAAACCCAAAATTATCATAATCAGTTTTAACTTCTTGATAATTCATTCTTTTATCGTTTGCTATATGAATTTTATTTAGAAGTAAAACCAACCATTCCCCTTTTTCTTTTTCAACAGATATATTAAACGTTTCTCTTTTATCATGAAATATAAGCTTCATCATTTCCCAAGAGTTCCCTTTTTTTGATTTAGTAAAAATTTCTACTGAAGGCTTACCGCCAATCCATATAATCTTAGCATTAGGCTTCGTTTGCAATTGACTTTCTTCCTCTTGTAAACAGTCGTAGATAAAATTAGAATCAATTTTAGTGTTAGGTATTTTGAAATCAAACCAATCTTGAAGTGGATATTCAAAACAAATTCCGTGCATATAATTAAATAAAGATTTCTTTAATCCAAAACTAAATTTATCATGATTAATCCCCGTTTTATCTTTAAACTGAATATCATTATTGGCAAAAGTAATATCATTTAATTGTGGTGTCACACCAAATTCTTCAGGGTTCATTCCCACAGGGCTGTGCGCGGTCATAGCAAACTGGTGCCAGAAACCAGACTGCAAAATTCCAAGTTCAAACATTTGACGAACCATTTCCAAACTATCAATAGTTTCCTGAATGGTTTGTGTTGGATAACCATACATCAAATAAGCATGAACCATAATTCCTGATTCGGTAAAGTTTCTAGTTACTTTAGCAACTTGCTCAACAGTAACTCCTTTTTTAATCAACTCCAATAAACGATCGGAAGCAACTTCTAATCCTCCAGAAACTGCAATACAACCTGAAGATTTAAGCAAAACACACAAATCAGAGGTAAAACTCTTTTCAAAACGAATATTGGTCCACCACGTCACAGTTAGATTTCTTCTTAGGATTTCTAAAGCTACCTCACGCATCAAAGCGGGTGGAGCCGCCTCATCTACAAAATGGAAACCATTTTCTCTAGTTTGAGTAATTAATTCCTCCATCCTATCCACCAATATTTTAGCGTGAATAGGCTCGTAGACTTTAATATAATCCAAAGAAATATCACAGAACGTACATTTACCCCAATAACAACCATGAGCCATGGTTAATTTGTTCCAATGACCATCACTCCAAAGACTATGCATTGGATTAGCAATTTCAATAACCGAAATATATTTATCTAATAACAAATCTGAATAATCCGGCGTCCCGACTTCACTTTGTTTATAATCGTGTCGAGAAGTATTGTTCTTATAAACTACTTCGCCGTTTTCCATAAGAAATGTTCTTTTGACTTCAATAGACTCAGTCACCTGAATCGTTTTCAACAAAAGTTCAATAGGCAATTCCCCGTCATCGAGTGTGATATAATCAAAAAACTCAAATACACGAGTGTCCTTCAAATCCCGTAATTCGGTATTAGGAAAGCCACCACCCATAGATACTTTAGTGTCTGGAAAATGGTTTTTTACATATTTAGCACAACGAAAAGCACTGTACAGATTTCCCGGAAAAGGAACAGAAAAACATACTAACTTCGGCTTAGTCTGCTCTATTTTTTGTACTAATATCTTTAAAGTAATATTATCTATATAAGTAATCTCTCCTTTGAGTGAAGTATATAATTCATCAAAAGAGTTGGCACTTCTTCCCAATCGTTCAGCATAACGACTAAATCCAAAATTTTCATCAACACATTCCACTATAAAATCTGATAAATCTTCAAGATACAATGTAGCCAAATGCTTTCCTTTGTCTTGCATTCCCATAGAACCAAAAGCCCAATCCATATCATCAAGTTGTTCAAATCTTGAGGCTTCTGGCAAGAAATTTCCGGAACAAATTTGACGTGCTAAAGTTGGATTTTTTCCTTGAAGAAATTCTATTACAGAATCAATTGTTTTTACATACTCATCCTGCAAAGCCATAATACGCTCAGAATTTAATGTCATATCCAATTCTTTGTTGGCTACTGCATCAAAAATTTCAGTCAATCCTTTTTTGGAAAACAATTCTAAAATTACCTCTATTCCCAAATCCATCTGAAAAGATGTGATGTTTTTAGTATTCAAAAATCCTTTTAAATAAGCAGTTGCTGGATACGGAGTATTCAGTTGTGTAAAAGGCGGTGTTATGAGTAGGATATCTTTCAAGAGAAATGTTTTGGCAAAGTTACACATTCCATGGTTTAATAAAAAAAGAGCAGTTATTTACTGCTCTTTTTATTTTTGGACTTTTTCTTTTTCTTTTTGGGTGCGATTAACTTCAGTTTTTCGGTCAATCTTTTTTCCGTTTCCTCGATACAATAATTATAATCATTGTTGACGATTGCCAATCTCATGTCTTTCAACAAAGCTTTTGCTTTTTTATACTCCTGTTTTCTTTCGAACAATTGGATTTTTTTCAATTGCAATTCGGCTTTATTGCTTCCTTTAACGGTCATGGCGAATTCGATTAACTTTTCTGCCTCGTCATAATCTTCATTCAACAATAAGGTTTCGATATAATAAGCGTATACTTCCAAAGCATTGACATTAATTGCCAACGCTTTTTGGAAATAGCTTTTCGCCTCTTCGAATTGCAACAATTGTTCGGTGTATACACGTCCGTACAAGCACAATGCCATAGTATTTTTATCATCATAAGACAAGGCATAATCCAATGATTCGATGGTTTCCTCCAACGAATACGGATAATTGTCCAATGCCTGAAACAAGTATTTATCTATAGATTTCATCTTTCAATTCTTTTTTAAACCGCTGTCGATCGGTTTTGTTATTCTTTTCTTCTTTTGTTTTTTTGAAGTCGGTCCCTTTGAATGTTCGCACAGGATTACCTCTTTCGATTTGCATCTGGTTCATCCATTGCTTTTGAAACTCCCTTTTAATCAGTTCCACATTGACCACTTCCAATTTTTCGAACAAACGTTCCTTCGCCAGTTTTTTATTCTGGTGTTGCGAGCGCGAGTCCATAGCTACCACCGAAGTACCCGTTGGTACGTGTGTTGCTCGGATAGCCGAACTCACTTTGTTCACATTTTGGCCTCCTGCCCCGCTACTACGCATGGCTTGGTATTGAATCTCTTTTTCGTGAAAAGCCGCTTGTTTAGGTTTTTTCACTTCAAAAATTCCGATGAACCAATTTTTGCGTTTGTGCATTTTTCGGAATTGGCTTTGACCGATCCATTGGATAGTTCCTTTCCACGAAGCGGCGAATTCGGCAGCATTCTTACCTTCCAATGCCACCAATGCCGATTCGATGGTACCGTTTTCGTTACCCTGTTCCCGATCAATTACGGTAGCACTTAAGCTACAATCTTGAGCTTCCTCCAGTACTTTTTTAAGCACTTGGGCGACAACCCAAGTGCATTCTGCAGGACCTCTTCCTGCGGTTATTTGTATGATAGTGTCCATTTTTATTTATCCATTCTCACAATTTTGGGTGTGAAAGTTCCCATTACGTTGACTAATTCTTTTTGCAATTCAATTACCGTATTGATATTCTTATAGGCCATTGGTGCTTCGTCTATATTTCCGCCGATTAATTGCACTTCATGTTTTTTCAATTCCTTTTTAATATCACTTTGGGTGAATGTTGCTTTACATTTGGCGCGAGAGAACAAACGTCCGGCGCCGTGAGAAGCCGAGTTTAGACTTTCCGGATTTCCCTTACCCATTACGATAAACCCCGGAGCCGTCATAGAACCCGGAATGATTCCCAATTGGCCTTCGCTTGCTGGAGTCGCCCCCTTTCGGTGCACGATACACTCTTTACCGTTGACCATTTCCTTCCACGCGAAATTGTGGTGGTTTTCGATGGTAGTTACGATACGTTTTCCCAGCGCTTTTGCGATACGTCTGTGAATATCATCGTGACAGGCTTTAGCATATTCACCAGCTAAATTCATAGCCATCCAATATTCCTGACCGTCATGCGTATTCAAATCGAGCCAAGCCAAATGCTGCACCTGTTTCGGCAGCGGACATTGCTTAGTGGCCAGATACGTGTAATGTTTGGCGATGTTAGTGCCCAATCCGCGGGAGCCACTGTGAGACAAAACCGCCAGGTATTCGCCCGGGAGTAATTTCCATTCGGGCAAAACCGTATCCAGTTTTGCGATACCAAATTCAACGAAATGATTACCGCCTCCCGAAGTTCCCAACTGCTTGTAGGCTTTACCCAACAAGTTTTTCAAAAGCGGAATATCTTTGAATTCACTTCTGCTGAACACTTCATGATCCGCTTTGATCTTGTGCGTTTCGGTCATACCGAATTTAGTATGCTCGCTCAAAATCGCTTTCAGTTGGTCATCTTTACCTTTCAGAAAAGAAGCTGGTAAATCAAAGACAGACAAACTCATTCGGCAGCCGATATCGACACCTACTCCGTATGGAATTACGGCATTATCTGTGGCCAATACACCACCAATTGGCAAGCCGTAACCCGAATGCGCATCGGGCATCAAAGCACCTGAAACGGCGATAGGCAATTTCAATGCATCGTACAATTGGAATTTGGCCTGTTCGTCAATTTCATTTTCACCAAAGATGGAGAAAGGAGCGCGAGTGGTGTTCAACTGATGCATTCTAACCTGCACCGGATTGATTAAACCTTCTGCTACTTTGCCCCAAGTACCGTGACCTTTGAATTTTTCAGGTGCCAAGAGTACTTCTTTTGCTTCGGTTAAAATGCTGGCTTTCTTTTCTTTTTTTCTATATCTGTTAATTTGCCCTAAGGCAATGTTTATTGCGTTATTTTTAGGGAAACCCAATTGAATTAGGTCTCTCCCTGATAATTTATTTCCCATGATTTTGTTGCTAAAAATTTCTATTGTTGCCTAATGACAATGCATAGGCAAATCATTTTATTCGTTACGAATAAATAACAATCGGTGTTCGGGAAGTAATTGTGAAGTGTGTAGAATATACAAAAAAGCCCGAAACTAAATGTCTTCGGGCTTTTTCATATATTTTGATTTAAATCGCTACGATTGAAATAAGCCACGAAGAAAAGCTACACCACGTACTGATGAGTTGCTTTGAGATGTTAAGTTGAATACAAACATTTTTCTTCGTTTTTAAGAGTTAATTATTACGGCACAAATTTTTAGAAAACTTTTTCAAATTTCCAAATTTCTTACAAATTATTTTTTTTAAAATGATAAGAAGACGTTAAAATAAAATCGTCGAATACCTCAATTTAGTACATTTACAAAAAATAAAAAAAATGCCAACCGACTGTATCAGCTACCAAAATTCAGGATATTTTTCAAAACTCATCATCGATTATTTAAATCAGAAACCCGAATTACAGTCGTTATACCATCGGCTTCCCACGGCAGAAAACTTTCTTCCTCAAATTGAGGAGAAAGGCAATAATTTTCCAGTTGAAAACCGAAAAGTATTAGTTGAAAGTCTGTTACAACAATATACCAACTTCACCTTATCCGACACTTCTTTGCACAACATCGAATTGTTAAAACAGCCCAATACCTTTACAATTACCACCGGTCATCAATTGAATTTATTCACAGGTCCGTTGTATTTCCTTTATAAAATTGTTTCAACTATTAATTTATCCAAACAATTAAAAGCTAAATACCCCAATTATCATTTTGTTCCCGTGTATTGGATGGCGACTGAGGATCATGATTTTGAAGAGATCAATCACTTTACATTCAAAACAACCAAGATAAAATGGAATAAAGACAGTAAAGGGCCAGTTGGGCGATTGTCAACTCAAGGATTGGAAGAAGTGTATGCACAATTTGAAAAAGAACTGGGTGTTGGTGACTATGCCAAGTATTTGAAAGAGTCATTTAAAAAGGCCTATTTAGAACATGCAACATTAGCCGATGCCACTCGGTTTTTGGCCAATGAATTATTCAAGGAGGAAGGTTTGGTCATTGTCGATGGAGATGATGTGAATTTGAAACAACTCTTTGCTCCCTATGTTAAAAGAGAGTTATTAGAGCAAGCTTCCTTTCAAAACGTTACCGCAACGAATAAAGCATTAGCACACTATGACATTCAGGTAAATCCGAGAGAGATCAATTTATTTTATATAGAAGACAATCTTCGGGAACGAATTGTATTCGAAGAAGGTAAATATAGTATCAACACTACCAAAACAACATTCACAGAAAGTGATATCTTGGCTGAGTTGGAAAACCATCCGGAGAAATTCAGTCCGAATGTTATTTTACGACCGTTGTATCAAGAAGTTATCTTACCGAATTTATGCTATATTGGTGGTGGCGGTGAAATCGCTTATTGGCTACAATTGAAATCCAATTTTGAGAGCAATGGCGTTACATTTCCTGTTTTACTGGTTCGAAATTCAGTAGTGATTGCTACAGCAAAACAAGTGCAGAAGATTGACAAACTGGATTTAAGTTGGTCCGATTTATTTACAAAACAGCACGATTTGATACGTAAAAAAACCAAAGAACTTTCCAGTCTGACGATTGATTTCTCGGAGCAAAAAGAATTTTTAAAGCAACAATTCATTACGTTAAACGACATTGCCAAGCGAACTGACCCTTCCTTTATTGGAGCAGTAAAAGCCCAAGAAGCAAAGCAAATCAAAGGTTTGGAGAATTTGGAAAAGCGATTATTAAAAGCTGAGAAGAGAATTTTAAGCAATCAATTGGAACGAATTTCGATGATTCAAAATGAACTATTCCCTAATGGAGGACTTCAGGAACGCAAACAGAATTTTTCAGAATTTTATCTTGAAAATGGCGATCAGTTGATTTCTAAATTACTCTCTGAACTCAATCCGTTAGATAAAGATTTCACCCTATTGATTGTGTAAAACCCTAACTTAAAAATTCAATCTCCAAATCCAAAGATTATTTATAACTTTCGATTGCACAAAATCGAAAAATGAGTACACCAATTTATATACTGGGCACCGGATTATCTCATGATGGTTCTGCGGTATTACTGAAAGACGGAAAAGTTTGCGTAGCTATTGAAAAAGAGCGCATTACAAGAGTTAAACACGATGGTGGTAACGATACCGATGCGATTCAGTACTGTTTGGATGCTGAAAACATTACAATTGACGACATTAGTTTAGTTGTACAAAGCGAGAACTTCTCAATACCATCACGAGAGCGATTTAAAGGAAAACGTCTTTTTGCGGAAAAATCCACTCTGGAAATCATCACAATATCGCACCACCTTGCTCATGCTTATAGTGCTATTGGCACATCCTCTTTTACCGAATGTGCCGTTATGGTTATAGATGGTTGCGGGAGTCCACTCGAACAGTTTTTACAATTAAACCCTGAAGAAAAAGACACTGTTCCGGCACATTATTTGACGGCTAATGTAATGCTTTGTGAAAAAGATAGTTTTTACTATTACAATGGAACCGAATTAAAAACCCTATATAAAGATTTCAGTCCGATGGCTGAAGTAAGAGAAAATCAATTAAAACTACCCACCACTCGACATTCTATTGGAGGTTTTTATGCAGCAGTAAGCCATTATGTATTTGGCAATATGGACGATGTTGGCAAATTAATGGGATTGGCACCGTATGGAAATTCCGGAGTATTTGAAATGGAAGCCTTTTATTTTGAAGATCAGAATATCTATGTTTCAGACGATTGGAAAGCAGTGCTGAACAATCCCTCTGAAGGATATGATTATTTCAAAGCTCATTTTTCCTATTATGCCGATGTTGCAAAATGGGCACAAGAACAAGTAGAAAAAGCAGTTTTGAAATGCATTACCCAACGCTACACTCTATTTTCCCATCCCAACCTTTGTTATTCTGGAGGAGTTGCTTTGAATGCTGTAGCCAATGCTAAATTGCAGGATACGAACTTAGCCCAAAATATCTATTGGGAGCCCGCTGCCGCTGATAACGGATTGGCATTAGGATGTGCATTTTACGGTTGGCTTCACCATTTAAAAATGCCCAAAATCCCACATCAAGGTTCGACCTGTTTTGGAAAAAAATACAGTGAAAATGAAATCAAACTTGCAATACAGAAAGTAGATAGTAAAAATTACAATATGAATTATTTTCAGGATGAAGATGAGTTATTACAACATTGTGCTACGAACATTGCGAAAGGAAAAACAATTGCCTGGTTTCATGGAGAATCTGAATTTGGTCCAAGAGCGCTAGGTAGACGTAGTATTTTGGCGCATCCCGGCATAAAAGGAATGAAACAACATATTAATAGAAACATTAAATTCAGAGAAGACTTTCGCCCTTTTGCTCCTGCAGTACCTGAAGAAAAAGTAGAAGAGTATTTTGAAAATGGTAGAAAAAGTCCATATATGATTTTAGTCGATAAAACTCGTGAAAAATATATCGATTTACTCCAAAATACCACTCATGAAGACGGTTCTGCGAGAGTACAAACAGTTAATAAACATTGGAATGAGCGTTTCTATAAACTTATTGAATATTTTGAAAAAGAATCTGGAATAGCTGTACTTTTAAATACTAGTTTAAACAGACGAGGTATGCCTATGGTCGAAACTCCAGATCAGGCAATTGCTTTTTTTGAAGAAACCGCACTTGATATTTTGGTTTTGGAAAATTTTGTAATTAAAAAAAGTAGTTTTTTAAATATCTTTTAAAAAAATAGTCATTTTGGCGATTATTTTTGCATTTATATCGATTAAACACACAAAGCCTCAACATAATCCATAATTAAATATACTTTTGCGGCCGATTTAAAAAGACATTTTTATAACAAATAAATAATCTTATGTTAAAAAAATTAGTATTTATAAGCCTAGTATCTTTTACATTATTATCATTTTACAGAGTTGGTAATCCAGTACTTGAAATTGTTAAAGTTGAGGGAGGATCATTTATGATGGGATCTAAAGACGATAACCGCATTGCCGAAAATGACGAACAAAAACAACACGAAGTTAAATTAAAATCTTTTGAGATTAACAAACTTGAAGTTACAGTTTGGGAATGGAAAGACTACTGCAAAAAAAATAATAAAAAAATGCCTTTAACCCCATTTTGGGGATGGAATGACAACAATCCCATTACAAATATCACTTGGTTTGAAGCTGTTGAATATTGCAATTGGCTAAGTAAAATTGAAGGTTTAAAAGCGGCTTATACTTTTGCTGGTCCAAATGTAAAGTGTGACTTTACTGCTAATGGGTACCGTTTACCAACTGAAGCAGAATGGGAATTTGCTGCTAAAGGTGGAAAAAAATCAAAAGGAAACATTTTTGCTGGTTCAAATAATTCAAACGATATTGCCTGGTGGATTAAAAACAGCGAAAGAAAACCACATGCTGTGGGGACAAAACTACCTAATGAACTAGGTATTTATGACATGAGTGGTAATGTATGGGAATGGTGTTGGGACTGGTACAATAAAGACTACTATAAAACAGAAGATAGTAACAATCCATGTGGTCCTATTCGTGGAGAGAAAAAATCTGTTCGTGGAGGATCTTGGGATAGCCAAGAAAATTATTTAAGAACTGCTAATCGAATTAGTACAGATCCAAGTAAAACAAATGAGTTTTATGGTTTTAGATTAGCTAGAACTATTAACTAAAATAACATTAAAACTTTTCTTTCAGATTGATTAAAAAGTTATACTTTTGCACGCAAATTAAAAAAGGAAAAAATGGCAAGTAATAGAACTTTTACTATGATCAAACCGGATGCGGTTGAAAAAGGAAACATCGGTGGAATTTTAAATATGATTACTGAAGGTGGTTTCAGAATTGTATCAATGAAATTAACACAATTAACTGTGGCTGATGCTCAGAAATTTTATGCTGTTCACTCAGAAAGACCTTTCTTTGGTGAATTAGTAGAATTCATGACAAGAGGTCCAATCGTAGCTGCTATCTTAGAAAAAGATAACGCTGTTGAAGATTTCCGTACTTTAATTGGTGCTACTAATCCAGCTGATGCTGCAGAAGGAACAATCCGTAAAAAATATGCTACTTCAATTGGAGAAAATGCAGTACACGGTTCTGACTCTGATGAAAATGCTGCTATTGAAGGTGCTTTTCACTTTGCAGGTAGAGAAATGTTCTAATCAAACATATATTATATAAAAAGGCCGTTCAAATGAACGGCCTTTTTTATTATTTATACTTTTCAAAAATCCCTTGAACCACTTCGTCCGTTTGAGCAAATCGAACTTTTTTCTCTACTGTTTTTGGAGGCGCTACTCTTTCAGCACAATCATTAATTCTACACGATTCACAAGTTATTCCTACTTCACGTCTTTTACTATTTTCATCGTTCAAGAAAGCAATTTTAGAAGATGAATTAGGAGTAATCATAATTCCAAAACCTATACTTCTATAATATCCATTTTTAAAAGGATCTTTTGTTGCCGAAGACATTGTAAAATATTCTACCCCACTATGTGTATAGGATGATATTTGAGTATCAAACAAGTGTTCTTTAACTAGATTCGGAATTTCTTTTATGGTTTTTAAAGAAATCCATCTTCTACAATAATGCTCATAACTCTCATTAGCATGAGGTTCTAACAAATTTGTGATATGCAATTCTTTAGTCAACTTAATATCACTTTTATCTGGCTTATAACTAAAACGAAGAAAAAATAGATTCTTTAGATTGAAATCTTTAGGTAAAATGTTAGTTAAGCGTTGATAAAATGTTTCTGGCGAATCTGTATACTCAGCAATTAAATTTTGAAATTCAATAGAGTCAAATGTTTTCTTCTCAAAAAAATCTTTCAGTTTTTTTACTAAAGGTTTTCTTGGAATCAATAAAGCACCTGCAAAATAGGATGCCAAGAAATTATTCAACACCTGATCAAAACGTTCAAACTTAATCCATGAAAAAGTGTACAATCTATCCGTAATATTTAAATAATTATACGCAATCTCTTTAGCATAAATAAACATTCTTTGCGACTCATCAGTTTCAGATGAAACCAATAATGTTTTTGAGCTTGGAACAAAAACAGAACGAAGATTAATTAATTCCTTATGTTGAGATAATTCATCGTTATTTATAGTATAACCATACTCTTCAATCAAAATTTCTTCTAGCTCCTGAATAGATAATCTTTTATTTAAATCTATTGAATAGGCTTTTGCAAACTTCTCAACTTGACTTTCAATTTCATCAAAATAATTATTATTTGCTTCCTGATAAGAGCGGAGTGCTGCCAAGAAAAAACTTTCGCGAGTTAGATTATAATGTTTAGCTATTTCAAATAATGTGCTGATAAAGGCATTAACCTTCACAGGCGCTTCTGCAATAATATCAATCAAATCACTTTCTTTAATTCCAAACAACTCCAGCGGAATTTCCTTCAATATATTTGATTGCAATATTTCACCAATTGGCGCCAAATTTTTATCAAGTTTTAAAGAAACCAAATGGTCATAATTGGACTCTAATGCTTCGGCAAGTAATAATATTTTATCACGTTTTGGATACTTTTTCCCTTTTTCAATTTCATTAAGATAAGACTTAGACAAACCTGTCATTTTAGCCAAGCCAAATAAAGACAGATTTTTTTCTGTACGCATCTGCTTCATCTTCAAACCAAAAATCAATCGGATATATTCTTCTTCAATCATTATAAATACTGATATTATTACTTACAAACAAAGATATAACTTTTAATGAATTTTGCAATTTGAAAATATTTTGCGAACGTTCGCTTGTTTTGTAAAAATTAATTTTATAAGTTTGTTCGCATAAAACTAAATAAACGCAAAAATGGAATTAGCAATCAATCAAAACTACAAGGTAAAAAACCAACATACCTTCAAAGACATACTTACTGAGGAGGCGTTAGCTTTCTTAGAAGCTTTACACAAAAACTTCAATCAAAGTAGAATTGAGCTTTTAGAAAAAAGAGAAATTCAACAAGAAATTTTCAATTCGGGTGAAAGCCCTGTTTTCCCATTGGAAACAAAAAATGTAAGAAACACTGCTTGGACAGCCGCAAAAATTCCTGATGCCTTATTAGATAGAAGAGTTGAAATAACAGGACCTGTTGATCGCAAAATGGTAATTAATGCTTTAAACTCAGGCGCTAAAACTTTTATGGCAGATTTTGAAGATAGCTGCTCACCTACTTGGAGCAATTTAATGGAAGGGCAACAAAATTTAAGAGATGCCATCAACAAAACCATTGACTTTGAACAAAATGGTAAAAAATATAGCTTAAATGAAAAAACAGCAGTATTGTTAGTTCGACCACGTGGATTACATTTAGAAGAAAAAAACATTTCTTTTGAAGGAGAATTAGCTTCAGGATCATTAGTTGATTTTGGATTATTTTTCTTCCACAATGCAGAAAATTTAATCGCAAATGGAGTTGGCCCATACTTCTATTTGCCCAAATTAGAACACTACGAAGAAGCTCGCTGGTGGAATGATGTTTTTGTTTTTAGCCAAGAATATCTAGGAATTAAACAAGGTACAATTAAAGCCACAGTACTTATTGAAACAATAACGGCAAGCTTTCAACTAGATGAAATTATATACGAACTAAAAGAACATATTGCTGGTTTAAATTGTGGTCGTTGGGATTATATATTCTCATACATCAAAAAACTTAAAAATCATAAAAACTTTATCGTTCCTGATAGAGATCAAATCACTATGACAAGTCCGTTTATGAGTGCTTATTCGTTGAGAGTAATTCAAATTTGTCATAAACGCAACATATTAGCAATTGGTGGAATGGCTGCCCAAATTCCCATCAAAAACAACGATGAAGCAAACAAAATAGCTTTTGCCAAAGTAATTGCAGACAAAGAAAGAGAAGTAAAAAATGGACATGACGGAACATGGGTAGCACATCCAGCATTAGTTCCAATAGCCATGAAAGTTTTTAATGACAATATGCTTACAAAAAACCAAATGCATATTAGAAGAAATGAAATAAGCATTACCGAAGAGCAATTACTAGAAGTTCCTCAAGGAACAATTACATTAAACGGAATTAAAAAGAACATTAACATAGGCATACTTTATATTGAATCTTGGCTAAGCGGAACAGGAGCAGCAGCATTATACAATTTAATGGAAGATGCTGCAACAGCAGAAATCTCTAGAGCTCAAATTTGGCTTTGGCTTAAAAGAAATATTGTTTTAGAGGATGGTAAAACATTCACTCCTCATCTTCTAAAAGAATTAACAGAAATAGAATTGATAAAAATCAAAGAAGATCTAGGAGAAGAAAAATATAATAAAGGAAGATTCGAATTGGCAGCAGAACTATTCACTGAGATGTCATTAAGAAAAGAACTAGATGATTTCTTAACCACAATAGCATACAAATACTTATAAAAAACTGCCAGATGCGGCAACATCTGGCAATTACATTCAAATAATTAATAATAACTATCTAAAGCACAACAAAATTATGAAAACTGAAGAAAGAATTCAACAATTAGTAACTGAATGGACTACTAACCCAAGATGGAAAGGAATTGAAAGACCTTATACTGCTGAAAAAGTAGTAGAACTACAAGGCTCTTATCAAATCGAACATTCCATAGGTCGTCGTGGTTCAGAAATACTATGGAAAAAATTACATTCTCAGGATTGGGTAGCCGGACTAGGTGCTATGACAGGAAATCAGGCTATTCAAGAAGTAGAAGCTGGATTAGAAGCAATATATTTAAGTGGTTGGCAAGTAGCTGCTGATGCTAACTTGGCTGGCGAAATGTACCCAGACCAATCGTTATACCCTGCTAACAGTGTACCACAAGTAGTAAAAAGAATCAACAACGCTTTATTACGCGCAGATCAAATTCAGTCTGTAAATAAAGTAGAAAATAAAAAAGACTATCTAGTTCCTATCGTAGCTGATGCAGAAGCAGGATTTGGAGGAAATCTAAATGCCTTCGAATTAATGAAGGGAATGATTGAAGCTGGTGCTGCGGGTGTACATTTTGAAGACCAATTATCTTCTGCCAAAAAATGTGGTCATTTGGGCGGAAAAGTATTAGTACCCACTCAAGAAGCAATAAACAAATTAGTCGCTGCTCGTTTAGCTGCTGATGTTATGAATGTTCCAACTTTGATTGTTGCTCGAACTGATGCTGATGCTGCCAATTTATTAACAAGTGACATTGATGACAGAGATAGAGAATTCATCACTGGTGAGAGAACTCCTGAGGGATTTTTCTATGTTAATGCAGGATTAGAACAAGGAATTAGCCGAGGATTATCATACGCTCCTTATGCAGATTTGATTTGGTTAGAAACCTCAACTCCAGACATTACAGAAGCTAGAAAATTTGCTGAAGCTATTCACGCACAATATCCAGGTAAACTATTAGCTTACAACTGTTCTCCATCATTCAACTGGGCAGCTAAATTGAGTGTAGAAGAAATGGAAACTTTCCGCGAAGATTTAGCAGCCTTAGGATATAAATTCCAATTCATTACTCTAGCAGGATTTCATGCTTTAAACACTTCAATGTTTGAATTAGCTTTAGCGTATAAGAAAAAAGGAATGGCAGGTTATTCAGAATTACAACAAAAAGAATTTGCGTTACAAGCAGAAGGCTTTAGAGCAGTGAAACATCAAAACTTTGTTGGTACAACTTATTTTGACGAAGTACAAAATGCTGTTACAGCAGGTTTAGCTTCTACTGTAGCAATGAAAGATTCGACAGAAACTGCGCAATTTTAATTTTTTGGTTAATAAAAATGCCCCACAAAATGGGGCATTCTTTATTTTAAAACAACATCTTTTACGACTTCCCTTCCGAGTTCTTCATTGATCATCTTAATGATTTTATCTTTTCCATAACTCAGTTCTTCTCGTAAAACCGATGAAGTTAATTCGACATATAAAGTTGAACCTTTAAGCAATACATTTCTAGTATAATTATTTACTCCATTTCCCATAAGGTTTTTCCACGCATCAGCCACAGAAATTTGATTTAAGCCTTTATCTAATTTATTAGCTTCAATAATTTCCTTTAAAATATCGCTTATAGAACTTTCGTTACTCAGCCTTTTTGCCATAGTGAGGTAATGAATTTATATTAACTTTTTTATAATAAAAATTTGCACCTTCTTTTGATTCTAAAACCAATAAACTATCAGATAGTTCAATAACAGTTTCTGAATGCTTACCAAAATTTGAAGAAAAATCTAAAACCAATTCACCTTCTTTTTCTGAAGCAACCATTTTTTCTTGTAAATCATCTACTAAAAAAGTTCCCATAGGTTGCCATCTTACTTTTTTATGAAAACCTACTTTGTTTTTAATATCAAAATATTCATAGTTTTCATTAACAGGATAGTCCTTCTCATCTCCTTGAGCAGTTTCTACCTTTGATATTTGCCAATATCCTTTAATTTTATCTATACTATTTATAGTTACTTTATCCTTACAAGAAAAAACAACTAAACACGCTAACAAAATAATACTCTTTTTCATATTGTAAAATTAACACATTAGGTTAAACCTTTTTGAAAAATTATAGTCTAAATTTGAAATAACTAAAACTACCAAAATGAAACTATTTTATCTTTTAAGCTTTGTCTTTTTAGGAATCGTGAGTTGCAGTTCTGATGACGAAACTACAACAGCGCCCTCACAACCAACACCAGAGGAAAGTATGTATTTTCCACCTAACAATTCTTCTGTGTGGGAGACAAAAACAATTGCTTCTCTAAACTGGAATCAATCTGCAGTTCAACCATTATTAGATTACCTAGAACTAAAACATACTAAATCATTTATAATTTTAATAAATGGTAGAATTGTAATGGAAAATTACTTCAATAATCATGCTTCATCTTCATTGTGGTACTGGGCAAGTGCAGGAAAAACACTAACATCAACAGTTACAGGAATAGCACAACAGGAGAACTTTTTAAACATCAACAATAAAGTCTCAACATACATTGGTAACGGATGGACAATTGAAACTTTAGCTCAAGAAAATTTAATTACATGTAAACATTTATTAAGTATGTCTTCGGGTTTAGATGATGCGCTAGGAGACAATGTTGATCCAAGTAACTTACAATATAAAGCCGATGCTGGAACAAGATGGGCATATCATAATGTTTATGTTAAGCTACAAGATGTAGTAGCACAAGCAACCAATCAAACTTGGAGCAACTATTTCAACACAAAACTTAGAGATAAAATTGGCATGAACGGAAGCTGGTTTCAAAGTGGAGACAATTCAGTTTATTGGAGTGACACAAGAAGTATGGCTAGATTCGGCTTGTTAGCACTTAATAAAGGAAACTGGAATGGTACTCAAATAATCAACACCAATTATTTCAATGAAGCAACGACAACTTCACAAAATATAAATCAATCATACGGATATCTTTGGTGGCTCAACGGAAAATCAAGTTACCATTTACCTCAAAGTCAGTTACAATTTAATGGAAGTATAATTCCTGCTGGGCCCGCTGATATGTATATGGCACTTGGTAAAAATGATCAAAAAATTTATGTTGTTCCAAGCAAAAAAATGGTAGTGATTAGAATGGGAGACGCTGCTGATAGTGTTAATCCGGCCTTATCAGATTTTGACAACACTCTTTGGCAAAAAATAAATGCACTATATCAATAGTGCATTTATTTTTTTAATCTATAAATATTTTTAAGAGCTAATCCAATTAATAACAACTTCGTCGATAGGTAGTGTTTGAGGCGATAACACTTTATCTAAATGGCCTTTTTCATTTATTAAGTATTTCTGAAAGTTCCATTCAACTTTATTTTCTTCAATACCGTTTTTAGCTTTTGAAGTTAAAAACTGATACAAAGGATGCATTGATTCTCCTTTTACAGAAATTTTTTCCATCATAGGAAAATTAACTCCATAATTTTTAGAACAAAAAGCAGCAATATCTGCATTGCTTCCCGGTTCTTGATTTGCAAAATCATTTGATGGAAAACCTATTACAACAAAGTTTTTACCCTTAAACTCATCATACAACGCTTGTAATTGTTCATACTGAGGAGTTAAACCACATTCTGAAGCGGTGTTTACAATCATTACTTTTTTCCCTTTTAATGAGGCTAAATCAAACTCTTTTCCAGAAATGTCATTGACTTTGAATTGATAAATGTCCTCACCAGCTGTGTTTTCTTGAATTGATTCCACGTTTACTGCTTTGTTTTTAATACTGTCTTCTTGGTTTTTACAACTAAATGTAACAACCGCCATTAATGCTACAATAAGTAATTTCTTTTTCATGGTTATTTGTTTTTTTCAATTAGCTTGCGTCTAATATAAACAATTATCGAAAACGTTAAGAAAAAAACTAACACATATCCATAAATTTTAACATTTTGTTTTTCACCAGAAGCATATGAATGTAAACCGCTTAAGTGAAAATTAACTCCGAAGTAAGTCATTAATATTGAAGCAAATGCTAAAACACTCATAAAATTATAGATGAACTTACCACGCAAAACTGGAACAAAACGCATATGAATAACAAATGCATACACCATAATACTAATTAATGCCCAAGTCTCCTTAGGGTCCCATCCCCAATAACGACCCCAACTTTCGTTTGCCCACTGACCACCTAAAAAGTTTCCTATGGTAAGCATCACTAAACCAACAGTTAAAGCCATTTCATTGATATAAGTAATCTCTTTGATATTGAGATCCATTACTTTTTTATTCTCTTTTGTAGTAAACAACATCAACAACATAGCAACTAAGCCCAAAATTGCTCCCAATGCAAAAGGCCCATAACTTGCTACAATTACTGCCACATGTATCATTAACCAATACGAATTTAGTACAGGTTGTAGATTTGCAATTTCAGGATCCATCCAATTCCAATGTGCCACCATTAATATCATTGCAGCAACAAATGCAGTAGATGCTACAGTTAATTTAGATTTTCTACCAAAAGCTAATCCAAAAAACATAATAGACCATCCCACATAAATCATTGATTCGTATGCATTACTCCAAGGCGCATGTCCAGAAATATACCAACGTGCGATTAAACCTGCTGTATGCAATAAAAATAATAAAGCGATTATAGCATGAAACACATTAATTGTTATTGAAACCCATTTCTTTTTATTAAAGATGTAAACTATAACAAAAACAAACATTAGTAAACCTGCATAGATATACCAAGAGTATAATTTTTTGAATACATCATATTTGTTATAAGCAATTTCTAAGTCAATTTGCTTATCTGTAGGACGCACTTCATATCCATACTTTTTTTGATACTTTTCTAAACCAACAACTAAACTATTAGCTAGTTTGTAATCTTTAGAAAATGAAGCTTTATCTAATGAGTTCAAATAAAAGGGCAATACATTTTTTACTGTGTCAAGAGCTGTATTGGTAGACTCATTCAGCTCTAAATAACTTAGCCACTTATTGTTTTTATCATAAGGTTTTGGAAATATTTTCAATATTTGCCCACTTAAAGCAGAATATAAAAGATTAACTTTTTTATCTGCATCAATAAAATCTTTCTCAAACTGACTTGGTACAGCAGCTTTGTATGCTTTATCCAACTGATTTGTAAGCTTATAATTTCCTTTCGCATCAAAGAAGTCAATCATTTTTGCATACTTAACATCCTTTTCGATACCAATTAATTTTCTGATACTATCATTTCCTCTTTTTAAGTAGATAACTGGCACTTCATACCAAACTTGTGGAAATTGTGTAATTGATAAAAACACCTGATCAGCATTCATGTCTTTATACGTATCACTTTTACTTACCTTACGAAGTAATTCAGATGAAAAAGTATTAATTGGCTTCATACGACCTCCAGCATCCTGAATTACTAATCGCCCAAATTTTTCAGCATGCTCTGCCGGTACTAAAAACTTATTTAATAAAGAATCTATTTGTTTTTCGGTCACTTTTTGGTGTGCATGATTATCATGTTGTGCAAAAGCCCCCAAAGACAATAAAAATAAAACTACAGTCAGTGATGCTTTTTTAATACGCACTTTATCCAACTTTTCTTTAAGCTCACCAAAGCGAGAATACTTAGTAAATAAAATTGCCATCATTCCTAAGTATAGTAGAAAATATCCAATATACGTTATCCAAGTTCCCCAGAAATCATGGTTAACTGATAATTTTGTTCCTTTTTCATCTGGATCAAAACCAGCTTGAAAAAATCTATATCCTTTGTGGTCTAAAATATTATTCATAAAAATTCGAGCATCAAATGGTTTCTCGTCTAGAATCGTTACTTGACTTTCAAAAGCAGAATAACTCTTTTCAGTCCCAGGATATTTAGAAGCAATAAATTTGTTTAATTTAACTTTAAAAGGGAGCTCATATACTTTACTTCCAAAAATAACTGTATAATCTAAGTCACCAATTTTAAAACTTTGTGGCTCGCTTATCTTTCCTTTTGAACCTAATAAAGTGATGGTTTTTTCCTGATTTTGGTTGGAAATTTTCAACACCACAGCATCATCTAATTCTTTATCTTTGTAGTTCCCGTTTGACTTGTACTCCTTCACTCCTTTTATGGATGCTTCAGGAAAAACAAATTGAGCACCACCCACATTATATAGTGAACGATACATTAAATCTGCTTTAGCATCCTTAACAACATTACCTTTAAACTGATCTGCCATACGCATAAAATTACCATCAAAAGGAGTCTCTATTGAAGATCCTTTATCATTTATAGTAATATTTACCGCTCCATTGGTGTATTTATTAAGTGCAAATAATATATTGTGAATACTTTGAACTTCACCTTCTTTTAAGTAATGTTCATGACGACCACCTTCTCCTGCTTCAACCATTTTTAGATAAAGAATACCTTTATCATCTTGTTTTATGGTCTCTTTAGCCCCCATCACATAATCAACTAATTCAACTTTGAAAGGAATATTGCTAAATTGGTATTCATCTGTAAACGTATTATCTACTGCGGCAGAAAGTAATAATGGTTTTTCAAAAGTTCTTCTTTTAGTTTCTCCTTCATGTTGCCCATCAACATACATTGTTAAATAAGTTCTATCCGAATAAAACTGATTCTCTGTTGCTCCCTCTCTTATGGGCATCATTCCTTCATAACTTATGTATCTTGTTACAAAAGCCCCTAAAAGAATTAAAATAAAAGACAAATGAAGTGTTAAAGTTGCCCACTTTTCTTTTTTATACAGTTGATATCTTTTAATGTTTCCTAGAAAGTTAATCATGAAGAAAAACATAATTACTTCGAACCACCACGAATTATAAATTATTATTCTAGCTGTATCTGTATTATATGCGTCTTCGATAAAAGTTCCTGCTGCCATGGCTGCCGCAAATACTATGAATAAAACAGCCATTAGCTTTGTCGAGAATAGAAAGGAGAATATTTTTTTGTCCATTATTTTGGATAAGTTTTTTTTAGCGGAACAAAAATACTCAATTTGTTATTGTTAAGCGCTAAACAATGGAACTTTATGGTGTTAAAAAAAACAAAAAATGAGGTTATTATTACGGATTGCAAATCCTCGTTATATATGATGAAATCATTTTCTTTTGTCTTGAAACAAAAGAAACAAAATTACTCATACTATTTTTTAGCCTAAGGATTTCTTAAATCTTCGATTTCAAGTCTTGTTTTCTCAGTGGTCTGATTTTGTTTTCATTTCTAAAAGAAAAGAACTTGTCTTACAGACTTCAAACGACTTTTCTTTTTAACAGAATGTCAACCATCAGACACTCCACCTGCGAAAACTAGGACGGTATTTATTGTTATTGTTTTGGCTTCGGCTATGCTCAGCCATCAATTTAATCACAAAAAGGATATTAAAATTCATTTTAATACTTGAAGTACACTTGCCGGATTAATCCCCATATAAGAACAAAACTCATCGACTGTTATTGCCTGATGTTTTTGTTTATTATGCAATTCTCTTATTTTCATAATAATATTACGGCTTTGTCTTTCGCTCTTACCAGTTATTTGTTGAATGTCTTTTGCGTATATACAAATTCTTTTCATTCTGAATATCGATTAAAATTTTATTCAATTCTTTTTTGTCATTTCTTCGGCTTATGCTCGGAGTACAGTCGGAGTATCATCGACTTTAACTCGGAGTATAGTCCTAGTATGAATATGTTGTTTTACACACTTATTAATCACACCAATAATTATGCTAATTTTATATTATTTTTCTTACGATTTATTATAATTAACTTTTATTTAAATTTTACTGCAAAAAGTTGCAATTCTCTGCAATAAAAGGCGATATCGGCAATCTCTCTTTTACATTAATTTTTCTTGCTTTAGTATTGCTACATAATAATTTTAAAACACAAACATATGGCTAGAGTAAGCGGTCTCATTAAGATTGAGGGAACAGTAGAAGATTTAACCTTTTACAAAAAAGAAGGCGTTAGTTATGTACGCAGAAAAGGAGGCGTTTCTAAAGAACGCATTGGTTCTGATTCAAATTTTGTTAGAACCAGAGAAAATAACAATGAATTTGGACATAGTGGTTCAAGTGGAAAAATTTTACGTCGTGCTTTAGGCTCTATGGTTCTAAAAGCAAAAGACAGTAAACTATCGAGTCGATTACTTGGTGTAATGTCTCAAATCAAGAACTTAGATACAGTATCTGCAAGAGGAGAGAGAAAAGTTTCTATAGGGTTAGGAACCCCTGAAGGTAAACAAGTTTTGAGAGGATTCAACTTTAATGCAAAATCAACCTTAAATGGAGTACTAATGGCTCCCTATACATTAAACACTTCAACTGGTGAAGTAACAGTAACTAATTTACTAACTGCTGAACAAATTTTATTTCCGCAAGGAGCTACACATGTAAGTTTTCAAAGTGCTGTACTTGCATTGGATTTTGAGACAGAAATTTCAGAGTTAAACTATAGCTCTGTATCAAACTTACCAATAAACCTCACACCTACTTCTATTTCATTGACCCCGACTCAAATTCCAACTGGAAGTGGCCAGCAATTTTTTATGCTCATGATTTCGTTCTATCAACAAGTAAATGGTGTACAATATTCGTTGAAAAATGAGGAATATAATGTGCTCTGCATTTTAGATATCATTTAATTTTTTAAAGATTTGAACCCAGTAGCAAACTACTGGGTTTTATTTTTATGGCTTAAAATTGCTATTGATTTATAACTAATTTTCTTATTTGTACTTTGTCTTGAAACAAAGTACCAAAATTACTCATGCTCTTATTTAGCCTAAGAAATTCGTGAATCTTCGATTTCAAGTCTGGGTTTCTCAGTGTTCCAATTGCATTTCAAATCCTAAAGCAAAAAAACTTGCTGCGCACAACCAACTTTTACTTTTTAACGAATTTTTCAATGATTGGAAGCTCAAGATAATTGAGCAGTTAAATTATTATAAATTCCTACAAAAAAATAACCAATTTTGGTGATTGTTTTATGCTAAAATAAAATCTAATTTTGCGCCCGATTAAAAGAAACAAGCATATCAACCGTCTCTAAATCAAAAACATTTCTTAACCTTAACACGTTTGTATGATACTTTATCATCTTAAAAGCAAGCTTTTGGCTCTGCTTACTCTCTTCTTTTGTGTTTTCACAATGCATGCTCAAGACATACTTTGGGAAAAATCATATGGTGGAAAACATGCTGAATATCTTTTTGACGCCATTCCCACTCCTGATTATGGTTTCATTCTTGCTGGTAGTTCTATTTCCAATAAAAACGGTAACAAATCTGACAATAATAAAGGAGATTTAGATTATTGGGTTTGGAAAATGGACGAAAGAGGTGGACTTGACTGGCAAAAAAGTTTTGGTGGTTCTGGAACCGATTTACTACAAAGTATAAAACTAACTAACGACGGTGGGTTTATTTTAGCCGGTACTTCGACTTCAAATAAATCTGAAGATAAAAAAGATAATGCTTATGGTGATGCTGATTTTTGGATCATAAAACTAGATGCTAAAGGTGGTGTGATGTGGCAAAAGACAATAGGCGGCACTGGTCAAGAAAAATTACAAAGTATAGCTTGTACTAAAGATGGTGGTTATATTATAGGAGGATCATCGAGCTCAGACAAAGTAGAAAATGATAAGGAAGAAATCAACCTTCATGAAAAAACTGAAAAAAATAGAGGTAATCTTGATTATTGGGTAGTTAAGCTTAGTGTAAATGGAACTCCTGAATGGCAAAAAACTATAGGAGGAAAATATTTTGATGAACTTAAAAGCATTGAACAAACTACGGATGGAGGTTATATTTTAGGAGGATATTCTAATTCACCCGTATCTGGAGATAAAACATCAGATAATTTTGGGCTTGGGGATTATTGGATTGTAAAATTAGATGAATCTGGAAATATAACTTGGCAAAAAACTATTGGAGGTGATAAAGATGATAACTTATTCACTTTAATTCAAACTAAAGACAAAGGTTTTCTTCTAGGAGGAAACTCAAACTCTAATGCCACAAATTCGAAAAAGAAAGGCAATGGAAAGGGAACTGATTTTTGGGTAGTAAAACTAGATGAAACTGGTGATATTGTTTGGCAAGAAACCTATGACTATGGGAAAGTAGATGTATTAACATCGATAGTCGAAAATGAGGATCATACTTTTCTTATAGGTGGGTATGCACAATCAGAAATCAGAAATCAGAAATCAGAAATTAGTAAGTCATCAACATCAAAAAATGACAAAGAAGGTATAAACGATTATATAGCCTTAAAAATAAAAGACAACGGTGAAGAGGTCTGGACCCAAACCGTGGGTAGTAAAGGAGATGAAGTGATGAAAAAACTCTTGGAAACCAGAGATGGGGGTTACTTACTTGCAGGAACTTCAAAAGGAGGACAATCTAGAGATAAAGGAAGCTCCATAGGAGGAAACGATTTTTGGGTAGTCAAACTAAAAGACAAAGAGAAAAAACAAAAAACAAAAACAGCAGTAGAAGCTTATCCTAACCCTGCTGAAAGCTTTACCAATACATTAGTAAACTATGACTACAACGATGGCTGGGCAACTTTATATGACCTGAATGGTAGACAATTACAAAAAATAGAACTCCATGGTGAACATACTGTTCCAATTCAACTAGGAAACATACCAAGTGGTGTGTATTTAGTAAACATTAAAACAAACAACGGAGAAGACTCTGTGAAAATTATAAAGAATTAGAAATGAAATTAAGTAAAGTATTTATATTATTAATTTTAACATTGAGTATTAAAACATTAGCTCAAGAGTTGCCCAATATTGTACCACCTTCCCCTGAAGCATCACAAATGTTAAAAGCTATTGAAACTCCCGTTTCTCATTTTTCCGGTTTAGCAAACATTTCAATTCCTATAACAACAATAAAAGTTGATAACATTGAAATTCCAATTAGATTAGATTATTATTCTAAAGGTATTTTAGTAGACGAAATTTCCTCAAGAATTGGAGCTGGTTGGTCGTTGAATTATGGAGGTGTTGTATCTAGACAAATAAGAGATAAAGCTGATGGATATGGAATACTTTATAATGATCATTTTAGAGACTTTCAATATAGCCCTAGTAGAAGAATAAATATTCTTAGTGCAACTGTTGACCCTGAAACTAATCCATATGATTTTATTCCAGATCAATTTTATTTTTCAACACCTAGTGAAAGTGGTAAATTTATTTTTGACTACATGGATGACCAACCCGTTATCCAAGATTATAAAGATATCATAATAAATCATGATTTTAATTCAACCACCAATGCATCATTAAGTTCAGGATTTATCTTAACAGATAAAGAAGGAAACAAGTTTTATTATGGCAAAACAAAAGATCAATCAAGAAAAGCATTGAATTACGAAAAATCAAACACATCCTATATTTATAGTTCAAATTTTTTTCAGCAAAATAATTTAAACGAAAGTTATCAACCTAATTCTTGGCAATTAGTTGAGATAGAAACATCAAAAGGTAACAAAATAGAATTCTTTTACGAACCTGAGACTACTTACTACATAAAGAAGAACCATGATAAACATGAAAAGCAGGGAGAAAACAATTTTTACAATACTCCCACCTCATACTTTTCTAAAATAGAAAGTGTTCAACAACAATTAAGCGAAATAAAATTTAATCAAGGCAAAATAAAATTTATAAATAATTTACAGCAACAGAGAGAAGATTTACTAGGAGGAAGATCTTTGGATCAAATAGAATTATATGATATAAAAAATGTATTGATCAAAAAAATTAAACTCAATCACTTTTATACTTCTGCAAATCCTCAAGATCAAAATGTACTTCCTCAACTGAGAATGCTTGACTCTGAATCTGAAAAAAGATTATTTTTATCTGAAGTTATAGAGTTTCCTGTTGTTTCCAGCGAAGTTGAACCTATTACATATAAACTG
Organism: Flavobacterium terrae; assembly: GCF_900142035.1. Taxonomy (GTDB): domain Bacteria; phylum Bacteroidota; class Bacteroidia; order Flavobacteriales; family Flavobacteriaceae; genus Flavobacterium; species Flavobacterium terrae. The sequence goes on from NZ_FQZI01000002.1 coordinate 205,615, forward strand.
GAGTATACTAATCAGATACTACCTAGCAGATTTTCAACATCTCAAGATGCGTGGGGATATTACAACGGTGAACCAAACGGTCATTATCTTACCTTTTTTCAAACAAATGTTAACCCAATTAATAGAAGAGTTAGTCCAACTTTTTCTTCTGCAGGTATGTTAGAAAAAATTACATATCCAACCAAAGGATATACAACTTATACTTATGAAAATAACGTAGCATTTTACGATAATAGGTTTGATGGAAATATAATTATCCATGAAACAATGCCTGAAGATGATGCTACTCCAGTTGGTTTATCTCCTTTTGAATATAATACTAATTTTAATGGATCATATTATACTAAAATCTTTGAAATAACTGATGTAGATACTGGAATTTCAAATTATGAAACAATCAACACTACTTTCCATATATACAACAATTCAGAATGTATAACTGGTAAAGAATTAACTTGTTCTTATAAAGCTTCAATAACAAATGTTGACACAAAAAAATCATATCCTTTAAAGCCTAATTTAAGTACAATATTGTTACCGAAAGGAAAATATGTTTTGAATGTACATCCTTTAAACTATCCATACGACCATCTTGACATGGTTAACGGATTTAACATCATACTAAATTGGAAAAAAAATGTAAATTCCAGTGATAACTTATATTCTGGAGGAAAAAGAATTAAAAGCATAAAGCAATTCAATCACGATAATTCTCTTGTTACGAGTAAAGAATATATTTATCCTGGCAAAGGTAATTTATATGGATTGCCTAATTTCCTGTCTTTTCATTATAAAGATGAAAATGGACAAAGAATATACACTAACTATGGAGGTATACCTGGAGCTCCTTTTAGCACTTACCAATCCAACTCAACAGGTTACACTACTGTTATTGAATATTTTGGTGACAGTAACCAAAACAATGGAAAAATAGAGTATTCTTTTACAGATACTCAAGACAATGGAAAATATTGGGAATTCCCTCAGCATGCCCCTACTGATAATGAATGGTTAAGAGGAAAACCTTTAGTTACAAATTATTACAAAAACAATAATGGCAATTATGAATTACAGAGAACATTAGAATATGAATATTACAATCAGAATTCTATGCTTAATATGATTAACAGTGATCCACAAATTGAAACCTTAAAGCCAGAACCCACTTATAAAGGTTTATCTCAAAATGTTACAGATCCTTTAAAAAAATACAAAAAAACAAGAGATTCATTTAGATTACCCTTATTTAGTTTTATGAGTTCTGGGAATGTAAGTGGAGAACCTGCTAATAATAATATACCTAATTGTTGGGTTCCTGATGGTAATGGAGGTGTAAAATATGAATGTTCAGAAGATTACTATTATAAATCATATTTTTTAACTGGTGGCTTTGCTCCTCTAAAAAAGATAACTCAAACTGAATACTATGAAGGATCAGAATTCATTACAGTTAATGAGTATTTATACAATACACAAAACAACTATCAAATTAAAAGTACACAAAACCGAAATTCAATTGAAGAAACCCTTGAAACCAAATATTCTTATGCACATGAAATAGGCAATCAAGCTATGATTGCTAAAAACATGATAGGTATACCGTTAAAAACAGAAACCTTAAGAAATAATGAAAAACTATCTACACAAGAAACTCTTTATAAAGACTGGGGGAATAATTTGTTAGCTCCTGAAATTGTAAAAGTTTCAAAAGGAAACCAAGACTTAGAAGACAGAATTAAATATAATAGAATTGATGGCACTAATGGCAACCCATTAGAGGTTGAACAAATAGGCGGTACCAAGATAGCTTATATATGGGGTTACAATAAAACACAACCCATTGCCAAAATTGAAAATGCCTCGTATGCTGATGTAGAATCCTATGTAAGTAATTTACAATCTAAATCAGATACTGGAACAGAATCTGAGCTAATTACAGCATTAAATAACCTTCGTACTGCGTTGCCAAATGCTATGGTAACTACCTTAACCTATAAACCGTTGGTAGGAGTTAGTACCGTTACCGATCCGAAAGGTAATCTAACAACTTATTTATACGATGAATTTAACAGACTCAAGCAAGTTGTAGACCATCAAGGAAACGTTATTAGTGAAAACAATTATAATTACAGACCTAACTAAAACTAAAGCAACATGAAGAAACTATTATTTTTATTGATTTCTGGTTTTGCTTTAGCTCAAAACACAGATCAAAATTTTGTCAAAACCACTACCTACAGAGATCAAGGAGCAACAAAACCTTTGCATCAAGTCACTTATTTTGATGGGTTAGGTAGACCTATTCAAAAGGTTACCAATGCTCAATCTAATACAGGAAAAGATATTGTAACTCATATTGAGTATGATGCTTTTGGACGTCAGGTAAAAGACTATTTACCCTATCCGAGTTCCCAAAACAACATGCAATTTATCGATCCAGTAACTGCAAGTACTGGAACAAGTTCTTATTATCAAGGTCTGTATGGCGATGCTAACCCTTACAGTGAAAAGCTTTTAGAAGCATCACCCCTAGATAAAGTTTTAAAACAAGCTGCGCCTGGTAATGCATGGGCCATGAATTCAGGTCATGAAATCAAGAGTGACTATCAAACTAATACAGCTAGTGAAATTAAACTATTTCAAGTTACAACTACTTGGAATACAAGCAATCTTTTATATGATATTGCTATTTCAAATTCTGGAAATTATCAAGCCAATCAGTTATATAAAACAGTAACTAAAGATGAAAATTGGATTTCTGGAAACAACTATACTACTCAGGAATTTAAAGACAAAGAAGGTCGAGTTGTGCTAAAAAGAACTTTTTCTAACATTATAGAAGGAGGTACAATTGTAGAATCTGAAGCCAAACATGATACTTATTACATTTATGATCAATACGGTAATTTGACTTATGTTATTCCTCCGTTAGCTGATGGAGATATTTCTGAGAATAGTTTAAACGGTTTATGCTATCAATACAAATACGATTACCGTAATAGACTGGTTGCTAAAAAACTACCTGGAAAACAATGGGAGTTTATTGTGTATGACAAATTAGACAGACCTGTGGCTACAGGTCCAGCATTTTCACCATCGGGTGATGCAACCTCAGGGGTACTTATAACAGAATATGATGTTTTTGGTAGAGTAACCCAAACGGGATGGAAAGCAATGAGCATAGATGAAACCTCAAGAGGTTCATGGCAAAACAACATTAACTCTGGAACTAATCCATTTGTTCTTGGCACTACAGATATTTTAACCAAAAACTTTTATGATAATTATAGCTTTAATCCTAATCTATCGGTAGGTACTCCATATGCAACTAATGTGAAAGGATTACAAACTGGTAGTTGGGTTAAAGTATTGGACCCTAATAATCCAAATGCTAGTGAATTATCGTACACGTTGTATGATTATAAATACCGCCCTATTGTTACACATACAAATAATTATTTAGGAGGTTATACCCATACAATCAACACATTAGATTGGGCTGGTAAAACATTACAAACTCAAACCACTCATAAAAGAGTTAATAGTGATACTGAAATAAAAGTAACCGACACTTTTGAATATACTCCTGAGGATAGATTATCATTACACAAACAACAAATTAATAATCTTCCTGAGCAACTTATTGCTAAAAACACTTATGATGAATTAGGGCAATTAACATCTAAAAATGTGGGAGGTAATGATGTTACAGGAACATTAGGTTTACAAAAAGTAGATTATAATTACAATATTAGAGGTTGGCTTACAGCCATTAATGATGTTGCAAATCTTTCTAAAGGAACAAATCTTGAACTTAACGATTTATTTGCTTTTAAGATAGGTTATAATACTCATAATACTATAGGAACAAACGATATTGAACCATGGTTACTCTATAATGGCAATATTGCCGAAACTTATTGGAGAACCAATAGTGATAATGTAATTAGAAAATACAATTACAAGTACGATGCCTTAAATAGATTACTTGATGCTCAATACATAAAACCTGAAGTAAGCTCAGCTTATAACAGTTATAGAGAATTATTGTCTTACGATAAAAACGGAAACATTAATTATTTATCCAGAAACGGTGACCAAGACTCAGACGGTTCGCTTCCAGAAAATACTATTGATGAATTAAATTATACATATGATCCTATCAAAAAAAATCAATTGATAAAGGTGATAGATTATAGCTTCAATCCACAGGGATTTAGAGATGATTCTGACGGAGTTAATGATCCTGATGATGATTATGAATATGATGCTAACGGAAATCTTACTAAAGATGACAACAAGGGCATTACAAAGATATTTTACAACCATTTGAACCTACCTACTAAGATTGATTTTACTAGTGTATCAAATCAAAAAATTGAATATATTTACAATGCACTAGGACAAAAAGTGCAAAAAAAAGTTTACGATTTAATTTATAATGGTACTACTTTTGTTCCTGGTAGTAATGTAACTCAATATTTAAATGGAGGTTTTCAGTATAGAGATAATGTGTTACAGTTTTTCCCACATGCTGAAGGATATGTAAACAATACCGTTGTAAACGGAGCTAATAATTATAACTATGTTTTTAATTATACAGACCATTTAGGGAATATAAGAGTAAGTTATGGTATTGACCCAGATACACAAGTTCTTAAGATTATTGAAGAAAATCATTATTATCCTTTTGGGTTAAAACACACTAATTATAACAATACAAAATTAATTTTCAAAGAAGAAGAGGAAAGATCAGGTGTTGTAGCACTAAAAGGAGGTGGTGGTACACCACAAGCTCCAAAACCAACTTATAATTATAAATACAACGGAAAAGAGTTGCAGGACGAGCTGGGGCTGAACATGTACGATTATGGAGCTAGGAATTATGACCCTGCAATTGGTAGATGGATGAATATTGACCCACTTGCTGAAACATCAAGAAGATGGAATCCTTACACATACTGTTATGACAATCCTATGCGATTTGTAGACCCTGATGGAATGCAAGCTGACGATTGGAGAATTAACTATGTTGATAAAAATGGTAAACAGCAGGAATTTATTTTTAATGGGGGGCAAACGGCTTTGCCAGACAATCAGTTTGTCAGAGATTTTGTTGATGCATATCGTTATAATGTAGGTAATGGTGGCGGAGATGGATTAAGGTCAGTTGCAGAAAACCCTAATTTAATGGTAGATGTCCAACAAACTGACGGTGTTTCATTTACTGACCAACCTTCATTAGCTCCTAATTCAGGTGATTACAATGTTGTAAATTGGAATCCAAATATGGGATTAGAGACAACAAGTGGAAATATTTTATCTCCAGCAACTGTATTAGACCATGAAGGTGACCATGCTGGAAAATATGCAGCTGAAGGGAAAGTTAAAATGAATCTTAGACTTGAGAAAGAAGATGCAAAATATGATAATAAAGAAGAGAAAAGAGTTGTTACGGGCTCTGAACAAAGAACAGCAAGAGCAAATGGAGAAATTGCTGGTCCTGAAGTTACCCGAAATAATCACCAAGGGTTACCTGTTATAACAAGTTCTCCAACTTCAACAAAGGTTAATGCATCTAAAACAGTTCAATTTAACCAGAAGATGGCTGACCAAGGAATATTCTATAATCCTTCTTTTGAAAAATACAAAAAGAGATAAACTATAAACTTATGAAAAGCATACTTTTAACTATTATTATATTTTCAGCTTTAAATTGTAATTTAAACAATAAACCTGAAAAAATTGATAATCAATATCTAGAGTTTTTTTACTTCAAAGGAAATAAACATTTTCCTTTTAGAATTAATTGTAAATCTATACGAAGTGAAATGTTTAGAGAACATATAAAATATAAAAAAATAGAAGATACTGAGTATATTGAGAGGTTTAAAAAAGAATATGAAAAGTTAAAAACTGGAAAAAAGCAAGACGAAATAGATGTGCGTACACAAATAATTTTTCATAAAGGCAAAATTTCAGATACCATTTGTATGGGAAGTCATTTTGGCATCAAAATTAATGGAGTAAGAAAAAATGATTCTAAGTCATTCTTAAATTTAATTCAAGAAAAAATGTACGAATCAGAAAAGTAGATAACGAATGAATTGGGTATAAATTCCTAAAATAATAATTCGTTTCCAACGGCATTCGGGATACAGGGATGGGCGCATAATCGTGTCCATCCTTTGTTTTATCCACCCTCACCCAAACCAATCAAATTCAGTATAAATACGTATTGTGTGATTCTTTGGAATTCATTTTCTTGTTACGGTTTCCCGTAAAGAAATAATTGATTTATTGGTTTTATTTGTTTTTATGTAAACGGGCATCTAACTAAATCTAGTTAGATAAAATATCATTAGAATTAGGGATTGTTTGGTGTTTGTATTAGTAATACATTTCTATCGAATAGTGCTAAACAATAATTAATAAATTATTTACTGAAATATGTCAATATTAAACGATATTATAGATTGGGTTGAAGATAAACCTATATTTTGGCAAGTTGCAATTGATAAACTTATCCGAAATAATCATATAACTGAAACTGAATTCCTAAAGCTGAAAGAAATCTGTAAAAAAGAATTTGGATTATCAAAGATTGAACATGAAGATGTGAATTTTGATAATTTAAGAGAATATGTTGATAATTTATCAAACAGTAACAGTATTACATTGTCTAGTATATTAAATGTAGATAATGTCAATGCTCTATCAACAACAGCCACACTGGAATTTGCCCCCACTGGATTAACCGTTGTATATGGTGATAATGGTTCAGGAAAATCAAGTTATGTTAGCATTCTCAAGCATATATGTAATACCAGAGGTCAAAAACCAAAAATAAATGGTAATCTATTCGACCCAGAAAGTAGTAGTAAGGATAAAAAAGCCGAAGTTGGTTATACTCTTGATGGAATAAATTTTGATTCTGTTGAATTAAAAAACGATGTACTGAGTAATTCAATTCTTAAGAGCGTTGATGTTTTTGATACATTTAGCGCTAATCATTATATTGAAGGAGAAGATGAAATTGCCTTTATACCACAAGGATTAGCAATTGTTGAAAAATTTGCAATTATTTTAAAGCAAATTGAAACTGAAATAACCAGTGAAAATCAAAACCTAAATTTAACTAGATTTGATTATAGTATTTTACAAGTTGACGCTAATTCTTCAGCAAAACAATTTTTAAATAATCTCAATCCTAATACTACACTTGACAATTTAAGAATCAATTCTGTATGGAATAGTTTAAGTGAGGAGAGAATTGTTGAATTGGGCAAAATTATTCTTGAATTAAAAGCTACTGACCCTCAAAAATTATTTAGGCTTAATTTGGAAAGAATTAGTCGATTTAAAATTCTTATAAATAGATTTTCAATTCTTGAAAAAGCCTTAAGCGGAGATTCTTTAAATAGTGTAAAAGAAATACTTGATAATTATGTTATAACTAGCGATACATTAAAAGCTTCATCAGAAAAAATATTTTCAAATTTGCCTATCAATGGAGTTGGAAATGATTCATGGAAGCAATTGTGGGAAAGCGCAAGAAAGTTTTATAATGAAAGTAAAGAAAAAGAAATCTTTCCAGAAACTGAATCTGACAGTAATTGCCCTCTTTGTCTTCAAAATTTAAGCGATGAGGCAAAAAAACATTTTATTGATTTTGAAGATTTTGTCAAGCAAGATATCCAAAAGCAATATGATAACGCTTTAAGAAATTACAATGAACTAATTGGAAAACTAAATAATTTATCTTTTGATTTAGACGAATTGAATCCAACGATTAGTGAAATAAGCAATTTTATTAATGATTATGGCACAAATCAAGATTTATACTTAAAGGGGCTTTCTGTCCAAAGAGATTATTTAATTAGTAAGTTGCTAGACAAAAAAGTTTTAGCTTCATTGACAAAGCCAGAGATTAAACCAAATGCAAGAGAATTGATAGAAGGACTGATTAAAAGAATTGAGGAAGAAAATAAAAAATTATCCACGCAATCAATCGAAAGTGAATTAGAGCCACTTGAAAAAGAATTGTCAGAACTTCAAGGTAAAAAAGTAATTTTTACACATAAACCTAAATTAGCAAGAGAAATATACCGTCAGAAGAAAAGTAGTCTTTTAGCTCAGTGTATTGCTAAATGTAATACTAGAACGGTTACAACTATTAGTAATCAACTTACGTCTACTTATGTGACTCAAAATCTTAAGCAAAGTTTTCAAAATGAATTAACAAAATTAGGATTTAGAAATATTAAAATTGAAACTGAAACTAGAGGAGCAAAAGGTAAGCAATATCATTTTTTAAAATTAAACGAACCAAATTCGACAGGTGTAGTATTAAAAGATATTCTAAGTGAAGGAGAGCATCGTTGTATAGCTTTATCTACGTTTTTATCTGAATTATCGCTTTCAGAACATAATAGTTCAATAATTTTTGATGACCCTGTTTCATCTCTTGACCACAAATGGCGTGATAAAATAGCAAGAAGGATTTCAGAGGAATCAAAAAACAGGCAAGTAATAGTTTTTACTCATGACATTTCTTTTTTATTGATGATTCAAGAGCATGCTGAAAAACTCGATTGTGAGTTAGATATAAAAAGTTTAACTCGAAAGAAAATAGAAACTGGAATTATTGCCAGCAATCCACCTTGGGATGCACTTCCAGTCGGAAAAAGAATTGGAATTCTCAAAGCAGATTATCAAATTTTAGAAAAAATTGAAAGAACCGAAACTGAAGAAGTATATAATGAAAAAGTGAAAGTATTGTATGGAAAGTTAAGGGAAACATGGGAAAGATTTGTTGAAGAAGTATTCCTTAACAGCACTGTACAAAGATTTGGGAGAGAAATTCAAACTAAAAGATTAGCAAAGGTTATTGACCTTACTATTGTAGATTATACTATTGTAGATGATAATATGTCGAAATGTTCTACTTATTTTTTGGGACACGATAGCGCAGGAGAATTGATAGCAACTGTACCTGATTCTCAAGAATTTTTATCCGACATAAATATTCTTGAGGAATTTACAAAGACCATAAGGAATAGACGAAACAAATAAATTAGAAATAAATAACCCCTGTCGGATCGACAGGGGTTATTTACTTTTAAATTGAACCTCATTTATCATTCAGTTTCTGTTTCCACCTCATTAATTTCAATATCTCGATACAGTCCTTTGAAATCTTCTCTTTCCAACACCACATTTCTAAAAACTGATTTTAAATGATTTGCAAATGCAATACGAAAATCTTCATTAACAACCATTGAAGTCGATGAACCACCAGTAGAACCCCGATAGCGCGGAAATGTTTTCCGTGCCTACATAAAAAACAAAAACCCCGATACTCCCGATAGCTCGGATTTGCAATCCGTGCTTACAAAGAATATAAACTACAACCTTAAAAGTTGTAGTTTTGTTTTTAGATAACTAAGCCAAATAATTTAAAAGTGATTTTGATAGATCTCACTTGAAATTGATGATAAGCACGGATTATAAATCCGCGCTATCGGGATTTGCAATCCGTGCTTACAAAGAATATAAACTACAACCTTAAAAGTTGTAGTTTTGTTTTTAGATAACTAAGCCAAATAATTTAAAAGTGATTTTGATAGATCTCACTTGAAATTGATGATAAGCACGGATTATAAATCCGCGCTATCGGGATTTGCAATCCGTGCTTACAAAGAATATAAACTACAACCTTAAAAGTTGTAGTTTTGTTTTTAGATAACTAAGCCAAATAATTTAAAAGTGATTTTGATAGATCTCACTTGAAATTGATGATAAGCACGGATTATAAATCCGCGCTATCGGGATTTAGTTGCAATTTTAAAAATTTATTTTTGGCCCCGATAGCGCGGAAATATTTTCCCTGCCCACAAAGAATATAAACTACAACCCTAAAAGTTGTAGTTTTGTTTTTAGATAACTAAGCCAAATAATTTAAAAGTGATTTTGATAGATCTCACTTGAAATTGATGATAAGCACGGATTATAAATCCGCGCTATCGGGTAAAGATAAACAAGGGATACCTTCAATAACTGGGATTAGTTCGCGAATAATAGAAAAAAACGGTAAAAAAATATTTGATTCTAAAGGTAGTGTGGTCATTTATAAAGGTGGTGTTGAAATCAAAAGAATGAGTTTGTCTAATTATAAAAAAAAATATAAAAAATGAAGTCAGTATTAAGAGTACCATTAAAAGTTTTAATATTAATTTCTATACTTTATTCTTGTAATAAAAAAGATAAAATCGAAAGGAGTGAATATGAAGAAAAATCAAATACATTTTCCTTTTATAATAAAGAATTTATCAATGCTAATAAAATAGAAAACTTAAAAAAAACAATTGAAATTAAAGGTGATACTATTGCTTTTTTAGAATTAGAAGAAATTTATTTTAACAGTGGTCATAGAGATGAATTTCTATATTATGCCATCTTTATGGCAAATGCATATGATTATAGTGGAGCTTACTATACATGTTATAAAATTTTGCATACAGATTTTGGTAAAGAGAAATACAAAATGAATGATAAACTTGCCAATTACTACTTATTAAAAGCAAATGAAAAAGGGAGTAAAAGTTCAACTTACAATATAAAAGAAAGATTTCCAAATGGCAAAATTCCTTCCTCAGAAGAATATTGGAAATCAATAATTAAATAGCCCCGATAGCGCGGATTTGTAATCCGTGCCCACAAAGAATATAAACTACAACCTTAAAAGTTGTAGTTTTGTTTTTTTAACTAAAAGCCATGTCAACAAAATATAAAGCCACAACCACAGAAGACGGTTATTTTATTACAATAACAACCGTAGGATGGATAGATATTTTTACTCGTCTGAATCAAAAGTATGTCATCATTAATGCCCTGCAACATTGCCAACAAAACAAAGGATTAGAAATATATGCGTATTGCATTATGAGTTCGCATATTCATATACTTTGCAAAGCAACAAACGGGTTTATCTTATCTGATGTCATACAGGATTTTAAAAAATTCACTGCAAAGAAAATAATTCAAACTATTATAGATGAGCCTGAGAGTCGACGAGAATGGTTGTTAGATTATTTTCAAAAAGCTTGTGAACACTTAAAAAGAGAACAACAATATAAAGTCTGGCAAGATGGTTATCATGCAGAATTAGTATATAGCAATTCGTTTATAAAAGAAAAGATAAACTATATTCATACTAATCCTGTAAAAGACAAAATAGTTGCATTGCCAGAAGATTATTATTTTAGCTCAGCAAGAAACTATTCAGGGCTAGAAAATGATCTAGATATTGTTTTGTTGGAATTGTTTTTGATATAAATTGTAGGCACGGAAAACATTGATTGTAAGCACGGAAAACATTTCCGCGCTATCATGTTTATTTTTGACTTCGACTACGCTCAGCCAACAATTTAGGCATTAAAAAAAGGGCGAAACAAATTGTTTCACCCTTTTAAAAATTTTATAGGTTATTAACTTTTTTCAAAAAGTTTTTTTACATCTTCAATTGTCATCATTTCAGAAACTCCTGTAGACGATGTTACTTTGTTAGTTGTCATAAATTGAACAGTCAACTTGCTAGTAGTTTTAGTGTAATGCAACCAAACATAATCATTTGGCAATTCTAATTTAATATCATAAATAGGATTTGCATTAAAACCATCCATGATAATTTTATAGAAATTTTCAAAATCATTATCGATATTCTTAAATGTGAAATTTCTAATGCTTTCGTCATCCTTGTTTTCAATATTCTTGTAAAAGAAAGTGTATTGAGTTCCTTCTTTTTGAATATAAACATCATTTGTACCTACTCTCCCTAGTCTTTCTAAAGGAGTTGTTGGTAATACCTTAATTTGGCTAAAAGCCATACAACTTAAAAGAATCGCAAAAGCTGTGATGATTTTTCTCATGGTCTTTGGGTTAAAAAATTAATATTTGCCAAACATAACAAAAAATATTTTTTATAAAAAATTTAAAAAATTATTTATCAACAACTTATCGTTAAATCTATTCATAAAAAGCAGATTAGGACTCTAAAACCTTTTTCTTATTTTAGCAAAATGATTAGAATAGTAATTATTGGTTCAGGAAATGTAGCTCAACACTTGATTTCTGCTTTTAATAAAAGTAAGAATATAGAAGTGATTCAGGTTTTTTCCAGAAAAAATGATTTGGATCCTTGTTTATTTCCTTCTAAAAAGGTAATTTCTGACATTACTTTATTAAAAGATGCGGACTTGTATATAATTTCAGTTACAGATGGAGCTATAGCAGAAGTTTCAGAAAACATTTGTTTCAATAACAGATTAGTTGTTCATACTTCAGGCACAACTTCGATGGAAATTTTAAATGATAAAAATCGAAAAGGTGTTTTTTATCCATTGCAAACATTTACAAAAGGTAAAGAAGTTGATTTTAATGAAATTCCTATTTGTTTAGAAACTCAAAACGATGAAGATTATATTCTTTTAGAAAAAGTAGCTCAATCTATATCCAAAAAAGCTATAAAAATATCTTCAGAACAAAGAAAGGCTATACATGTTTCTGCGGTATTTGTGTGTAATTTTGTCAATCATTTATACCAGATAGGAAATGAAATTTGCACGGAAAACAACATCCCTTTTGAAATACTCTATCCTTTAATTGAAGAAACCGCTTCAAAAATAAAAAATCTTTCTCCTGTTGAAGCACAAACTGGCCCAGCAAAGAGAAATGACACAATAACTATAAATTCACATTTGAATTTCTTATCAAACGAAACATACAAAGAAATTTATAAATTACTAACTAAATCTATCATAGACACCCATGTCAAAGAGTTATAAAGAGATTATGAATGACATCACTACTTTTATTTTTGATGTCGATGGAGTACTAACAGACGGAACAGTACACGTTTCTCAAACTGGTGAAATGCTACGCGAAATGAACATTCGTGATGGTTTTGCTATGAAAGCAGCAGTAGAAAGTAACTATCATGTTTGTATCATATCTGGAGGAAGTAATGAAGGAGTTCGCATAAGACTTCGTAATTTAGGGATTAAAGATATTTATCTTGGTTCACCAGATAAAGTAGAGACTTTTAAAGAATACTGTAGTATTAATAATATTAAGCCTGAACAAGTATTGTATATGGGTGATGACATCCCTGATTATCATGTAATGAAGTTAGTTGGTTTACCAACATGCCCTCAAGATGCAAGTCCAGAAATCAAAGAAATATCAAATTACATTTCTCATAAAAATGGTGGAAAAGGTGCAGTGAGAGATGTAATAGAACAAGTTATGAAAGTTCAAGACAAATGGAATACTTATTTTAACGGCAAACACGATTAATCGCTACAAATGAAATACCTTAAACTTATTCGATATCCCAATTTGATTCTTATTGCTTTAATGCAATTAATAGTATTATATGGTTTTTTAAAAGTACAAAACATCGATTTAGCATTAAATGATTGGCAATATTGTTTACTAATCATAGCTACAGTTTGCATAGCTGCAGGCGGATACATCATTAACGACATTAACGATCAAGATGTGGATAAGATAAATAATCCTAAAAAAGCTATTGTTGGGAATCTAATAACCGAATCTCTGGCTTATAATTTATATGTTGGGTTTACTATAGTAGGAGTTGGTATTGGGTTTTATCTATCAAACTTTGTAGAAAAACCAAGCTTTGTTACTCTATTTATACTTTGTGCAGCATTACTCTACATATATGCCACAAATTTCAAACAAATTGTATTGGTTAAAAATCTTGTTGTGGCTTTTTTACTTGCTTTTAGTATCATTATTGTTGGCTTGATCAATATTTTTCCAGTAACACATGCCGGTAATCAAGCACAAATGCGAATGACTTTTTCAATTCTTATTGATTTCGCTATAATGGCTTTTATTATCAATTTTATCCGAGAAATAGTAAAAGACCTTGAAGATATTAATGGTGACTATAATAATGGAATTAAAACATTACCTATTATACTGGGAGTTTCAAGAACTGCTAAAGTAACTCTAGTGCTTTCTTTTATCCCTTTTGCAGGCATATTATATTACACTTACAATTATTTATTTCATTTACAATATGCAACAATTTACATCCTTGCTTTTTTAATAGGACCACTAATATATTTTATGATTAAAATGAGTGGAGCTAAAAGCAAAAAAGATTTCAAACACTTAAGTGATGTTTTAAAGCTAATTATCTTCTTTGGTATTCTGTGCATTGGTGTAATTGGATTAAACATAAAATACTATGTTGCTTAATAAACTAAAAGACATTAAAATAATATTAGCTTCTGGTTCGCCACGAAGACAACAATTCTTTAGAGATTTAGATTTAGACTTTCAAATAAGAATACGTGAAGTTGAAGAAGTTTTCCCTCCTCACCTTCAATCTTATGAAATCACAAATTATTTAGCGCAGCTAAAAGCCAACGCTTTTGATGATTTAAATTCTGACGAATTACTAATTACCAGTGATACTTTAGTTGTATTAGATGGAAAAACATTAGGCAAACCTTCTTCTGAAGAAGATGCAGTCAAAATGCTTCAAAATTTATCTGGAAAAACTCATGAAGTTATTACATCGGTATGTTTTAAAACAAAAAACAAAACTGAAATTATATACGATATAACAAAAGTTACTTTTTCAGATTTATCGTTAGAAAGTATAGAATATTATATTAAAAAACACAAACCACTTGACAAGGCTGGAAGCTACGGAATCCAAGACTGGATTGGCCTTATAGGAATTTCAAAAATAGAAGGATCCTATACAAATGTGGTTGGTTTACCTACCGAAAAAGTCTATCAATATCTGTTAAAATTTCAATTTTAGAACCCTTTCATAATTTTTCTGGCACAGTTGTTGGATAATATTACTCAAACAAGATCGTTATAGTATTACCCATAAATTAAAAAACATAGATTATGAAAAATATCAAATTAATTTTAGGAACATTTGTGATGTTTTTTGCCTTGCAATCGAGTGCACAAGTATCAGTAAGTTTAAACATTGGAGGTCCTCGTGACTGGTGCGATTATCATGACGAAAGAGTACAATATGTTTATTTACCAGAATTAGAATGTTATTATGATAATTACGCATCAGTTTATGTGTATTTAGGCCCTAGCGGATGGATACGTTCACGTTACTTACCTGATTATTGTCATGGTTATGATATTAACAGAGCACGTTACGTAGTCATTGACTATAGAGGTCATTCTCCTTGGAGATATTTTAACGACCACCGTCGTATGTATTATAGAGATGGATACCGTAACTATCGTCAAGAATATTACGCTCCACAACACAGAAGAAGCAATCATGTTGCAGTAGTTCACCATAGAGACTATGATAACGGACCACGTTATTATAAAAAAGATCGTGATAATGATAATAGAGGAAATGGTCACGGACATGGAAGAGGACACGGAAGACGTTAACAACCATCTACTTAAATAGAAACTCAGAGAACTACGGTTCTCTGTTTTTTTTTTAGCATACACCTCGGGTATATCTGCAAACGTATTTCCCGCTGTCCATTATATCTTTTTGTTGCCCTCGATCCTTCGACAAGCTCAGGAACCTACTCAGGCAACAAAAAGGATGTCATTTCCATCGGGGCTAAAAGCAAGCTAAAGGACTACTTTAAAACATTTTATTCCTCTAAGTAATTCTGTTATCTTTGCGCAAAAGAATTTACATTGAGGTATTTTATAGAATTTGCTTACAAAGGAACCCATTATCATGGTTGGCAATACCAACCAAATGCCATTTCTGTTCAGGAAACATTAAACAAAGTGTTTTCAACTTTGCTACAAGACGAAATTGAAATCGTAGGCGCAGGAAGAACTGATACTGGAGTTCATGCATCACAAATGTATGGTCACTTTGATACAGAAAAGACTTTAGATTTAGAGCAACTCAAATACAAAGCCAATTCTTTTTTACCAAAAGACATAGCAATTTCTAAAATAATAAAAGTTCATGATGACGCTCATGCTCGTTTTGATGCAACATCAAGAACCTATCATTACCACATCTCAACAATAAAAGATGTTTTTAACAATGAGTTAACTTGGTTTTCACAACAAAAGTTGGATATTGAAGCCATGAATAACGCTGCTAAATTATTACTAAATTTTACAGATTTTCAATGCTTCTCTAAATCAAACACTGATGTTTTTACATACAATTGTGACATCACAGAAGCATATTGGACTCAAAAAAACAATGAACTTATTTTTACCATAAGTGCCGATAGATTTCTTCGCAACATGGTTCGCGCCATTGTAGGAACATTGGTAAATATAGGTTTACACAAAATAACAATTGATGATTTCATCAAAATAATAGAAAGCAAGGATCGAAAAAAAGCAGGTTTTTCGGTACCAGCACAAGGATTATTTCTTACTCAAATAAAATATCCGTACATCAACAACGATGAAAGCATTTGATAAAAAACTTTTTAAGCGTATCCTAGAGTATACTAAACCCTATAAATTTCGCTACAACAGCGTAATTATTTGGGCTATTTTACTCTCTATATTTGCTGCTTTACGTCCTTATTTACTTAAAAATATTATTGACGATTATGTTTTTCCTAAAAACAATAATGGCTTTGTAATTATGCTTACTCTCATGGGAATAACATTATTACTTGAAGTACTTGCTCAATTTTATTTTGTCTATTGGGCAAACTGGTTAGGACAAGATATCATTAAAGATATTAGGATAAAACTCTTTAAGCATTTATCTAACTTCAAAATGAGTTACTATGACCATGAACCTGTTGGTAAACTTGTAACTAGAACGGTTTCTGATATCGAAGCCATTGCACGAATTTTCAGTCAAGGGTTATTCATGATTATTAGTGACTTGATGAAAATGTTTGCTATTTTGATTTTCATGTTTTACATGAACTGGAAGCTTACAATGATTGTACTATTTTCTATGCCGATTTTGATTTATGCAACGAGAGTTTTCCAAATAAAAATGAAAGGAGCTTTTGAAGAAGTAAGAACTCAAATTTCCGAAATGAACACTTTTGTTCAAGAGAGAGTTACTGGAATGAAAATCGTTCAACTTTTTACAAGAGAAGATATCGAATATGAAAAGTTTAAAGAAATAAATCATAAACACAGAGTAGCTTGGGTGAAAAACGTGTGGTACAACTCCATTTTTTTTCCAATTGCTGATATTGTTACCTCGCTAACTTTAAGTTTTATTATTTATTACGGAGCTATTTTGGTACTTAATCACGACCCTTTTACAGAAAAAGGAGATTTGTTTGCCTACACCATGTACATCGCAATCTTTTTTACTCCACTTCGTCAAATTGCCGATAAATTTAATGAGATGCAGATGGGAATGATAGCTGCCAATAGAGTTTTTGAGGTACTTGATGACAACAGTCATTCAGAAGATAGCGGAACAAAAACTGCTCCTGATTTTGAAGGAAACATTGAATTTAAAAATGTTGTTTTTGGATACAAAAAAGAGGAAGATGTATTAAAAAACATCAATTTAAATATCAATAAAGGACAAACTGTGGCCATTGTAGGTGCCACTGGAGCTGGAAAATCGACTATTATAAATTTATTAAATCGCTTTTACGAAATAAAATCGGGCGAAATATCAATTGATGGTCACAACATAAATGAGTACACTTTAGAAAGTCTTCGCAAGCAAATTGCTGTCGTTCTTCAAGATGTATTTTTGTTTGCAGATACCATTCACAACAACATTACGCTAAACAATTCAGACATTTCTAGACAAGAAGTAATCAATGCGGCTAAAGAAATTGGTGCTCATGAGTTTATAATGAGTTTACCAGGAAATTATGATTATGATGTAAAAGAAAGAGGAATCATGTTATCTTCCGGACAAAGACAGTTGATAGCATTTTTGAGAGCTTACGTTAGTAATCCGAGTATTTTAATTTTAGACGAAGCTACATCTTCTATTGATGCTTATTTAGAAGAATTAATCCAAAAAGCTACAGATACATTAACCAAAAACAGAACATCAATTGTTATCGCCCACAGATTAGCAACTGTAATCAATGCCGATAAAATTGTAGTTTTAGACAAAGGTATTGTAGTAGAAGAAGGAAATCATAATCAGTTACTGCAAAAAGAAAACGGTTTTTATAAAAAACTATACGAAGCACAATTTATTAACCACGAAGAAATATAAAATTAGTAAAATGCAAAAATTTTCAATTGAATTAGACGTTAGAGATTACGAACTAGATGTACAAGGAATTGTAAATAATTCAGTTTATCAAAATTACTTAGAACATGCACGTCATGAATTTTTACACCACCACGGTATCGATTTTGTTGAATTTGCTCAAAATAATATCCTGCTAGTTGTGAAAAGTATCGAAATGAATTTTAAAAACTCTCTTGTAAGTCGAGATAAATTCAAAATTGAAGTTTCAGCAGAAAAAGAAGGCAATTTAAAAGTAGTTTTCCATCAAGATATTATCCGACTATCTGATAATAAAGCTATTTTATCTGCAAAAGTAACGGGAGTTGCTATCAAAAATGGAAGACCTGTTGCTCCAGATACTATTCCACAAATTGAAGGTTTTTTAAGTTAATCTATTAAGTATAATTACTTAAAAAAAACGTCAGTTCGAGTATTTTTTTATGAAATAAAAAAGTATCAAGAACCTTTTTAAGAAAATATTTCTTGCTCTCGATATAATTTTCTAACGAAAATCACTCGAGCTGACAAAATAATAAAATCAACAAAACTTATTTAAAAGCTTAACGCACTCTACAGCTTCTTTTACATCGTGTACTCTTAAAATGCTAGCACCTTTACTTAAAGCTAATGCATTTAGAGCTGTTGTACCATTTAAAGCATTCTCTGGTATTGTTTCAAGTGTTTTATAAATCATAGATTTTCTAGAAATACCCACTAAAACTGGTAATTCAAGCATTTGAAACAACTCTAGTTTAGAAAACAGTTCAAAATTTTGCTCTAGGGTTTTGGCAAAGCCAAAACCCGGATCAACGATTAAATCATTTATTCCTAAACTTCGGGCTGCATTTATCTTTTCAGAAAAATAGAACATCACATCTTTAACTAAATCATCATACTGCGTTAATTGTTGCATGATTTGAGGAGTTCCTCGCATGTGCATCATAATATAAGGGACCTGAAGTTTTGCAATGGTGGGCAACATGTTTTCATCCAAATTTCCTGCGGAAACATCATTGACAATTGCAGCACCTCCATTGATAGTTTCTTCGGCAACTTTAGCGTAAAATGTATCTATAGAAAGTAGCGTTTCAGGAAAGTTTTTTAAGATTAAATCGACTACAGGCACTACCCTTTTCAGTTCATCTTCCACAGAAATTAAACCAGCAGTAGGCTTTGTCGTTTGTCCGCCAATATCAATAAAAGTAGCACCTTCATTAAGCATTTTTTCTACCTGATTTAAAATAACAGTATCAGAAGAAAACCTTCCCCCATCATAAAAGGAATCAGGAGTTACATTTAAAATCCCCATCACTTTGGGCTTTGTTAAATCGATCAGGTTTCCTTTACAATTGATGGTCATTTTTATATTTTTTTTAAAGAAATTCTAAACAAAAAAGGCTATTTTTGGACAAACTTGATACAAATATAAATTAATAATGAGTAACACCTCACAACAATACGACGCAATCATTGCAATTTGTCGTGATTTATACACAAAAAAATTACAGGATTATGGCTGTGCTTGGCGAATTTTGAGATTGCCATCACTTACAGACCAAATATTTATAAAAGCACAACGCATACGTTCATTACAAGAAAATGAGGTTCGAAAAGTAGATGAAGGAGAAGCCTCAGAATTTATTGGAATTATCAATTATTCTATCATGGCTTTAATCCAATTAGAAAAAGGAGTGGCAGATCAACCAGATCTAAGTGTTGAAGAAGCTGTTACTCTTTATGATGAAAAAATCAAATTGACAAAAAATTTAATGGAAGCTAAAAACCATGATTACGGTGAAGCTTGGAGAGACATGAGAGTTAGCTCACTAACCGATTTGATATTGCAAAAAGTATTAAGGGTTAAACAAATTGAAGATAATAAAGGAAAAACTATAGTTTCTGAAGGAATTGATGCAAACTATCAAGACATGATTAACTATTCTGTTTTTGCTTTAATACATATGGATTTAAAAAAATAAACATGAAATATTTAGTACATTTTTCACGTCTGTTTGTTGGCGTTTTATTCATCATTTCTGGATTAATCAAACTAAATGATCCCATTGGTTTTTCATACAAATTAGATGAATATTTTGGTGAAACAGTGTTTAACTTACCTTTTTTACTTCCTTTCACTCTCAATTTAGCTCTTTTTGTTGTTATCATGGAAGTGGTTTTAGGCGTAATGTTATTGGTTGGTTATAAACCTAAATTTACCGTTTGGAGTTTATTAGGGCTAATTGTTTTCTTTACCTTTTTAACATTCTATTCTGCATATTTCAATGTGGTTAAAGACTGTGGTTGTTTTGGAGATGCCTTAAAATTAACTCCTTGGGAATCATTTACAAAAGATGTAGTTTTACTAGTTTTTGTTCTTATACTTTTCTATGGAAAACAACATATATCACACTTATTTAGTTCAAAATTTGCTTCGGCAGCTTCAATAATAAGTATTCTTTTAAGTTGTTATTTGGGATATCATGTATTAAATCATTTACCAGTAATTGACTTTAGAGCATTTGCAGTTGGCAAAAACATTCAAAAAGGAATGGAAATTCCAGAAGGTGCTCAAAAATCTGAATACGAAATGAAATTCATTTACGAAGTAAACGGAGTGAAAAAAGAGTTCTCTGATAAAGAATTAATGAATTTACCAGCCAATGCTAAATTTGTTGATAGAGTAGACAAACTAATTAAAGAAGGCTATGTACCTCCTATTCATGATTTTAGTCTTGAAAAAGATGGAGTTGATGAAAAAGACCAAATCCTTTCTGAAGAAAAAGTAGTTTTCTTTACGATGTATAATTTAGATAAATCTGCTAGTTCAGGATTAGAAAAACTAGAAGAGTTTTCTAAAAATGCTAAATCAAAAGGGTACAGAGTATTTGCGTTAACAGGTTCTGCAGCAGATGCGATTGCAAAAACAAAAAAACAATATGGTCTTACTTTCGACTTTTATTTTTGTGATCCAACTACAATCAAAACTATTGAAAGAGCAAACCCTAGTATAGTTGTTTTAAACAAAGGTACTGTGGTTCAAAAAGGACATTATAATGATATTGACTCAATAAAACTATAATTATGAAAAAGATAGCATTAGTAGTATTACTTATTGGAGGAATTCTTTTAGCATTTGCTTATTCAGCAAAAAATCAAAAAGATAAATTCTCTGGACAAACATTAGCTTCAAAACTTAAAGATACAGCTGGAAATGAAATTACTTTTCAAGAAATCATTGACAAAAGTAAAGGAAAACCAACTGTTATAGAATTTTGGGCTTCTTGGTGTGGTGATTGTGTGAAAAACATGCCTAAATTAAAAGAATTACAAGCCAATCATCCTAATGTGAATTTTGTTTTCTTATCAGCAGATAAAACTCCTGAAGCTTGGCTTAAAGGAATTGAAAAACATCAATTAACAGGAGATCACTATTTAATGGATGGAGGAATGAAAGGAAGTTTTGGTAAATCAGTAAATCTTGATTGGATTCCTAGATACATCATACTTGACAAAACAGGAAATATTGCTTTATACAGAGCAATAGAAACTGATCACGAACAAGTAAACAACCTACTTAAAACATTATAAAAATGAGACAGAAAATAGTAGCCGGCAACTGGAAAATGAATAAAAATGCTGGTCAAACACAAGAATTAATTACCGAATTATTACAAAATCTTCCTCAAACAGAAGCAAAAGTTATTATAGCTCCCACCTTTGTGAATTTAGCTCAAGCAGTCAATCAAACAAAAGGGACTGCTATTGAAGTAGTAGCTCAAAATATGCACCAAGCTGAAGGCGGAGCCTTTACTGGAGAGATTTCTGCTGATATGCTAACAAACATTGGAATTAAAACCGTGATTTTAGGTCACTCTGAACGTCGTGCCTACTTTCATGAAACAGATGCTTTGTTAGCGAATAAAGTTGATACTGCTTTGAAACATGAAATGAAAGTTATTTTCTGTTTTGGTGAAGAACTAAAAGATCGTCAAGACAAACAACATTTTAATGTAGTTGAATATCAATTGAAAGATGCTTTGTTTCATTTAGGTGAAGATGCTTGGAAAAACATCATTTTAGCTTACGAACCAGTTTGGGCTATTGGTACAGGAGAAACTGCTTCGCCAGAGCAAGCACAAGAAATGCACAAATTTATTCGTGAAACTATTTTAGAACGTTACGGAAATGATGTTGCTGAAAATGTTTCAATTTTATATGGAGGAAGTGTAAAACCAGATAATGCTAAAGAAATTTTCTCACAAGCTGATGTAGATGGAGGTCTAATAGGTGGAGCTTCTCTAAAAGCTGATGATTTTGTTGGGATTATTAACGGGATTTAATTTTTTGTGAAAATACAAGACCAAATTCAAGAATACATTTCAAGTTTAGAGCAACCTAAACGTAATGAAATAGAGGAATTACACAAACTGATTCTTACAATTTCACCAGAATGTAGATTATGGTTTGAGAATGGTAAAAACAAAGAAAATAAAATTGTTTCAAACCCAAATATTGGATATGGTTTTTATACTATAAAGTATGCTGATGGCAAAACTAGAGAATTTTACCGTATTGGATTGAGTGCAAACAAAACGGGTATCTCTGTTTATATTTTGGGTATCGATGATAAAACTTACCTGGCAAATACCTTTGGTTCAGAAATAGGCAAAGCAAAGGTAACGGGATATTGCATTAAATTTAAAACTCTAAAAGATATAAATATCAATATTCTTAAAAATGCCATTCAAAGTGGTTTTGATTATAAAAATCAATAAGTCAACAATTTTGTTTCTTAATCCATAATAAAAAAACTTCTTAGCAGTGAAATCATTACTCATTCTTTTAACCACAATTATAACTTCTTTTTTATTTGGTCAAAATCCACAAGATAAAGACTTGATGAAATTTTTACCTAAAGGCTATGTCCTTTTTGAAAAGATTAAAGGAGATTTAAACAAAGACGGTCTTGATGATATAGCTTTGATTATTAAGGCTACTGACAAAAGCAAAATTATCAATGATGAATATCGAGGTGAACTAGATAGAAACAGAAGAGGAATTATTATCTTATTGAATAAAAAAAATCGTTACGAGTTAGTCACTAAGAACTATAATTGTTTTTCCTCTGAAAACGAAGATGGTGGTGTGTATTTTGCCCCTGAGCTTTCTGTAGAAATTAAAAAAGGGAATTTATATGTTCATTACGGTCACGGAAGATATGGTTTTTGGAAATATACGTTTAGATTAAAAAATCTAGATTTAGAATTAATTGGTTATGATTCAACTAATGGTGGAGCTGTAATTGAAAGTGAAACAAGTATTAATTTTTTGAGCAAAAAAAAGCTTGAACGAATAAATGTAAACCATGAATCTGAAGGCGGAGATGAAGTTTTTAGAGAAACTTGGTCAAAAATAAAGTCAAACAAAATCATTAAATTATCTGAGATTGTTGATTTTGATAATCTAGAATTTCAATAATTCCCAAAAAATGAAACACTTACCAATACTTCTTTTTTTTATTATTTTGTTTTCTTGTAATGAAAATAAAAAATCCACGTCCAATACTGATTTACCCTTTTTCCACTTTGACAAAGTAGAATATTATCATCCAAACATTACTCAAAAGGAGTTTCAAAGTATTATAATGAATTCCAACAAGACTAGAGAAGATGAAGCTCTTTTACAAATCCTTACAGGTAATGTTCCAGTTTCGATAAAGGATACTATGTTTATAAAAAACATGGAAATTCTTAATTTTGAAAAGGATGTTATTGATCCTAAGTTACATTCTAAAATATCACATTTGTTCTCTTTAAGAGAAAAAAAACATTCTCTTGCTCCAACATGTAAATCTGACTACAAAGACATTCTTATTTTTAGAGAAAAGAATATTATTGTAGGCATGGCCAAAATTAGTTTTGACTGCAAAAGACACCAAATGATTGGAGAAAGATATAATGATTCTAAATTTGGTCAATCTGGTGAATATGAAGAATTAAAAAAAATTCTAAGTATATATAATGAATAAAAAAAACAGCTTTTTTGCTGGTTTTTTTTATTCAATTTAAGTAGTAAAACTAACTAGATTTCATTACTCCAGGATTCATTATAAATTTTAATACAACTATCACTCCAATTAGGATGTGGAGGTGGTTTATGTCCAGCATTAGATAATGATACTACAATTAGGTTGTTATTCTTAAAACAAAGCCACCAACTAGCAATCTGAATTTTTTCCGAAAAAGGAATCCATCCTCCATGCCCATAACTTGTGTTTCCACTCTTAGAATCAATATTTGCGTACATTCCAAATCCAGGATCTGGATATGGTAGTAATGGTAACATTTGTTTCTTCATATCATCTGAAACAATAATCTCTGTAAACAAAAATGTCTGTACAAATTTGGCAAAATCTACCACCGAAATAGCCCAACCATGTGCACCACTATATAAATAATCATTAGTTAAATAATCATATCCATGATTTTTTGGAGAATGTTGGTACTCATATAATAAAGTAGTTTCTAAACCTCTAAAGCTACCTCTAGAATTACAATTAGCTCCCACCACTCCTGAAGGAATTAAAACACGTTCATTTACAATTCTCATATATTCATTAGCATAAGCCTCTTCAAGATTAGTATCAGAACGAAAAATAAGTCCCACCTGCTTTGTAAATCTGTTGTAACTATTTAAGAGAGGAATTATAACACGAAATACTGAATAATTAATATTTCTATACTCCCAATTCTTTTTGGGTAAATTAGTAGGTCCTAATTCCATACTACTTTTAATTTTAGCAAAATCGTGACCATCCTCACCTACAGTAAATCCAGTTCTATGTGTCAAAAAATCTTGAAAAGTAAGTGTTTGTACTGTGGGATGTAACTTCCAATTACTAGGTAAAAAATCTTTCACAAGAGTAGTTACAGGAAGATCTTTGTCTTGAAGAATATTTAAAACTGTAGCTGCCGTAATTGTTTTACTCATACTCGCCACATTAAAACGATCGTTAATAGAAGCTGTCATTTGTGGTGGATCAATAGCTGTTCTTCTGGCACCTCCACTACCAAATCCTATTCCTGAATTTTTACCAATTTTAATATGATTAGTTTTTAGTTTACTTTCCAATTTATTCTGATCAAAGGAAGAAGTGTCTCCTAATAAATATACTAATTCTTCTGTGACGCAAATAAATCGATATCCATCAGGAGCAGATTCTTGCATCATAGCATTTAAATTGTTTCTAAATTTTACAAAGTCAAATTTCATATTTTAGTTGTAGTTAAATAGTTTAATAATAATAATAATAATTATAAACATCTTCTATTTTTTAAATTTGAAAAAAAATTCTTACAAAATATAAATAAAATACAAAATTTCGATAAACTACAAATAAATACCAATCTACAACATGTAAAACTGACTACAAAGTCATTCTTATCTTTAGAGAAAAGAATATTATTGTAGGCATGGCCAAAATTAGTTTTGACTGTAAAAGACACCAAATGATTGGAGAAAGATATAATGATTCCAAATTTGGTCAATCTGGTGAATATGAAGAATTAAAAAAAATTCTAGAACAGTATAAATTATAATTTAGCCTAAATTAACAAACCCCAACACTTAAAACTAAAAAAAAGAATTGGGGTTCATCAAAAAAACAAACAATCAAATAATAAACTAACTATCAAAACTTAAATAAAACCTTTCCTTTTAAATTAAATGGTGTACCTGGTGTAAAATGTATTTCGGTAACACTTTGTGATTCATTTTGTAACTGTGATTCGGTAGCAAACTGAGTTTCATTCCATTTCACATTTAATATATTTTCTGCAGATAAACCAAAAGTGAAATTTTTCCACTCATAATTTATATTTGCATCTGTAATTCCATATCCTAACGCTACTATCGAATTATCTTCGTTAGCGGGTCTAGATTTTAAATACCTGTACTGTATTCCTCCTGACCAATTTTTATAATCTTTTAAACTTATTCCAGCTGTTGTAGTAAAATCTGGGGCCAAAGGAATATAATTTAACCCCTCAGGTTCCTCAGTACTTCTAGCATGAGTATAAGTCAAATCTGAATCAAAAAACAAATAATTATTGAATTGATATCTTATTCCTAAATCGATTCCTTTTCGCATGGTTTTACCACTTGGTTCTACCACACCCTCATCTCCTACATAAACAAACTCTTGTTGTAATTTAAGTAACCAAACTGATGAATTCACAATCAACTTTGGCAATGGCTTAAATAGTATTCCTAAATCGCTACCAAAAGAACTTGGAAGAATTTCTTTTCCTAATTGAGACACTACAACTCTAGCATCATTTGAATGAAAACCGTATCCTGATTTTAAAAACAATTGTAAATTATTGTTGTGTGTGTATATAAAATTTAATTTTGGTGATACTATTGTTTTATCTACAGACTCATTTGTATACTTTTCCTGTAATTTATCTTGATAGTTGAATTTAAAATGATCTAATCGAATTGATGGATTTACTTTTAATTTCCCAAAATTGATTTCAGCATTCAAATACGAGAACAAATTAGTTTGATTGATATCTCCCAACTTTATGTTTTCTAGCACTTCATTTCTATTGAGTGTATGCGATAATTCAGAATTTGAAGTTTCATCATTTCTAAAACCTAATCCTAATTGTAAATTCCCTAATCTCATTTTTTGGTTAAACTCCGAATTTAAACCATAAATATTTCTAAATTCTTTTTGTCTAATTTGATCACCATTAACAGGATCATTCAAAAAAAATGTAAAATTTGAATACAATTTAAATTGATAATTTGAAAAATATACATTGGTTTTTAATGACAAGTTTTCATCAATTGGTTTTACAAAAGAAACATTGAAATTTGTTCGCTGAGTTTCCCCTCCCTCTGTATTATCTACTGCTCCAAATCTTGATATCGTTCCATTATCAACTAATCGTTGTGGTATTTGACCCGATGCGTCCCAATTACTTGTAAAATGAGAAGCTAAAAATGAAACCTTTCCATTATTTAATAAATTATAAGTGTATTTCCCTAAAATATTAATGCGTTTAAAATTTTGTGGCGATTCAAAAGGACCATCTGTTAACATATATTCAGAAGCAATGTAAGCGCTGTTTTTAGATTTTGGTTCCAATAAGTCAAAAATCCCATGAATTCTTAAGGTATTAAATTGACCAACTTCTGCCCCTACACTACTGTTATCTATTCGTTCTTTTGTTTTAAAACTAACATAACCTGCTGTACTAAAATCTCCTTTACTTGCATAGTAACTTCCCTTTCCAAAATCAATTTTATCTATGGTTTCTGGAATTACAAAGTGTAAATCTGCATAGCCCTGACCATGAGCGTGTGAAACCATGTTTACTGGTATTCCATCTACATCTAGCGCAATATCTGTTCCATGGTCAATATCAAAACCACGCAAAAATATTTGTTCTGCTTTACCACCTCCGGCATGCTGTCCTATAAAAAGACCAGGTACTTTTCGCAAAATCTCCTGAGATGATTTTACTGGAGTTACAGCCAAATCTATTTTAGAAATAATATTCATCGCCGAGAGTTTTGAATTAACTACTACTTCATCTAACTTAAAAATACTCGGAATTAAAATAATTTTAATATCATTAGTTTCTATCGGAAATGTTTGCTTTTCAAAACCTAATGCCGAAACAGTTAATGTATCTTTTATGGTAGTATTTTCTATAGAAAATTTCCCAAAATCATCGGTGTGTGCATGAGCCTTTGTTCTAAGATTCAAAATGTATGCATTTTCAATAGGATTGTTTAATGAATCTAAAACAGCTCCTTTTTGAATTTGAGAATAAATTAATGTGGCTTGTAAAAAAAACAGTATGGCTAATATATTTTTCATTATAATCTATCAATCTTTGTAACCATGTTAGGTCCTAATTCATAAACACTTGCTTGAAGTTCTTTTTTTATTGACTTAATTTGATTGATTTCATTATTGGCTTTATAAATACATGCTAGATGATATAAAACTTCCGGTTCAAATGATTTATTTACAATGTGCTCATTTGCTATCTTTAATGCTTGTTTAACATCACCTTTTTTATAATAATACCATGCTAACAAATCATACGATTGAGGTGTTGGTCTATTAGCAATCTCTTCTTTAGCAATAACTAAAGTCTTATTTAAAGTGTTATTATCATCTGCATAAAGAAAACCATTATACTTATTATACATCACACCATAATTTTTACTCTTTAGAGTATTGAAGTATTTTTTTAGATAAATTTCTTGGGAAGCAAAATCTTTCTCGTATTCAGCAATTTCTGCTTTTAGTAGATAAAAATCAGGCGAATTGTGTTTTTTAGAAACAACATCTATAATTCTTTTTGCTTCTGATGTGTTTTTTTCGTGTGAAAATGCGATCCAAGCTAAACCTTTAAGAGCAAAAGAATTATTAGGATCAATTTTTAAAGTTTTTATGTAATGTTTATAGGATTCTTCGATGTTACCAGCATGTCCATACATATCACCAAGATTGGAATGCGTCCATGAAAGAAGATACTTGTTATCAAATTTCTCGACAATTGCTGAAGCTTTTTCCATCATTGCAATTGCAGCCTCAAGATCACCCTTGTGATCATTCCATTTTGCTAATCGTATTAAGTAATCAAAATCATTACTGTCGCTTATTGCAACAAGACTTTTTTTTGCTAATTCATAATTACCAAGCTCCATTTGAACATCGAAGAGTAATTTATGAGTTTCATTGATTTTATCACCTGTTTTAAAAGCTTTATTAGCTAAATCTAACGCTTCTTTAAATCGATGTTGTGTAATATAGTTTTTTGCTAATGTTCTCAAAGAGCTAGCATCAGTGTAATTTAATTGCAGGTTTGATTTGATTAACAATTGTTCTGCTTTATACAAAGCTTGTATGTCACCAGTTTGTTCAAAAAGAACTGAATAATTTGCAGCAATTTTATTTAAATAACTGGTTTGATTGGGAGCTTTGTCAAATTTGTTCTGCCAAAATTCTATTTCTTTTAAAGCAAAATCAGTCTTTTTGTTATCATTTGAGACCAAAAAAGAATCATACTCATCAGCATTTGTGATTTGGTCACTTTTTTTATCACATCCCATCAAAAGCAATGTGAATAATATTGTAATAAAAGCAGATAAAAGTTTCATATGAGTTCTATTAATTAGTTAAAAAGAGCATGTTTAAATAAAACATGCTCTATTAAAATAATCCGTTTACCAAGCCGAAGCCAAGTAAGGGAAAGAAAGTGTAAATGCTTTATCATTTGCATTTACATGATCTGAAGTTAGCTCAGCATTAGAAGTTCCTGATGGTCCACCAAAAATTAACAGTAATTCTACATCAATCACGTCATCTGCTAAAGTTCTTCCTGTTAAAACATTTGTTCCATCAAAAAAAGTCGTTGTTGCTGTTTTGCTAACATTCAAAACGTCTGTAGCCAACAAACCTGTAAATTGTGCTGCCGTTTGTCCCAATGCATTTGTAGTATATCCTGGGTTTAACGCTAATAATCTTGATTCAAATACTGATTGATATGAAGCTGCCATCATAGATGGAGTTGTCATATTAAAATTATCTTTTGGAGTTCCTGAAGCAACAAAAACTGTATTTATTGCTGGTCTAGCCATCTGGTCTTTTTGGACATAAGTTCCCGAAAAGTCAGGGCCATAATCAATCACTTGATTATCATCGTTATCATTACAACTAACTAAAGATAATGAGGTTAAAATCACTGCAGCTATTACTTTATATTTATATGTTTTCATAAAAGTTATTTTTAAAAAGATTTATATTATTGCTTTTGTTTAGTTTCAACCCAAACATTAACCGTTGAAGATGTTCCTAAAGCTGTTTTAGGTACTTCAATTACTGTAGAAAGTACATTTGTACCTGCAAAAGTGTCTGTACCCGGATTGTTAAAACCAGTTGCAGTTCCTGCTAGTATTGCTTTGTATTGATTTAAATCAAAAAAGAAGGGATCATCTCTTGGTCCTGCAAAAAACTTCATTCCATTATTTGTAGCAATAACTGGAGCTTGTCCATATTGTGAAATATCTACACTTCCAGAAGCTGCGCTCGTTTTAATTGTACTTGATGTACCAGCTGTTCCTGGAGCAACAGGGCCAAAAAAGTACATTTTATTTCCTCTTTTAATAGCTTGAATTACCAAGTCTTCAACATTGTCGTTGTTATTATCAATGTTAATTTCAGTTAAGACATTTTCATTAAAACTTGCCATTGCTGTAGCACTTGGACTTAACAATCCTTGTGAATTAACAACAAATACCAAATTATTTGAATCTTGTCCTTGAAATGCATAAACATCAGTTATATCTGACGCATTACCTGTAACAGCTGGAGCATCTGCGTGATCGGCTGCAATTAAAAATAAACCTACCGCTGCGAATAATGATAGGCCTACATACTGTTTTGTCTTTTTCATTTTTATTGTTTTTTTAATGATTATAACTACACTTACGGCAAAAGTTTCGATGCGGTTTTCAAAAAAGTAACTTTTTTTTAAAAAAAATAATAAGTCCCAGAAAGTCAGCATTTAAAAAAGAATATTTATGTTTGTAATACAAACCTTATTTATGAGCCAAGAAGAAATTGTTACGTTGTTATTAAAAAAAGATGATAAAGCATATAGTGTTTTATATGACATGTATGCCAAAAGTCTTTTTGCTGTTATTATTAATTTAATTAATGATAGAGAAGAAGCTGAAGATGTTCTTCAGGAAGTTTTTGTTAAAATCTGGAAAAACATTGACACCTATAATGAATCTAAAGGTCGTTTTTATACTTGGATGATTAATATCGCCAGAAATTCTGCCATTGATAAATTACGTTCTAAAAACTTTAACAAATCTAAAAAAAACCTATCTACAGATAATTTCGTACATCTACTTGACGAGAGCAATAAATCTGCTTTTAAAATTGACGCCATTGGTATTCAGGAGTTTATTAAAAAACTTAAGCCAAAGTGTATTGCTTTAATTGATTTATTATTTTTTAAAGGTTATACTCAAGTGGAAGCATCAGAAGAATTAGAAATACCACTTGGAACTGTCAAAACACAAAACAGAAATTGCATTAATGATTTAAGAACTTTTTTAAAAGTATAGATGGATATTAAAGATTACATAGAATCAGGAATATTAGAACTTTATGTTTATGGCTTACTTGACGAAGCTCAAAACAAGGAAGTGCTAGAGATGTCTAAAAAACATAAAGAAATTGAAAATGAAATTATAGCCATAGAAAAGTCTATCCTTTCATTATCTACAAGTTTCTCTCCATTCCTTTCGGTTCAGAATTTTGAAAAAATCAAAGCTGAATTAGAAATAAAACATAATAAAATAATAGAATTAAAATCGAAAAGTAGTAGATACAATTATGTAGGATGGGCAGCAGCAGCTTTATTTTTACTTTTCATTGGCTATCAATATCAACAACAGTCAATACTAAAGGATGCTAATAACGAACTAAATCAAACAATAGTTTCTTCTGAAAACGAAAATAGAAGAGCTAACGAATTACTAAACATTATAAGAGACAACAATAATACTGTTGTTACATTGGCTGGACAAACTGTAGCTCCTAAAGCTGTGGCAAAGGTGTATTGGAACAAAGAAACTCAAAAAGTGTATATAGACGCTTCGGGATTACCTACACCGCCAGAAGGCAAAGAATATCAAGTTTGGTCATTAAAACTTAAACCTGCATTAACTCCAACTAGTATTGGTTTATTATCTGAGTTTAACCAAAATGGTTCAAAAATATTCGAAGTTAGTAAAACTCAAGATGCAGAAGCTTTTGGAATTACGCTAGAACCAAAAGGAGGAAGTAAAACACCTACAATGGAGCAGCTATATACTCTAGGTTCTGTTTAAATAACATAAAAAAACCAGCCATTTGGCTGGTTTTTTTTTATATCTCTAATATTTTTTCTATTTCTTTTCTTTATTAAACTTTACCCATGCAGCAATGTACATGATAAGTGCTATAAAATAA
This sequence comes from Flavobacterium terrae, assembly GCF_900142035.1. Taxonomy (GTDB): domain Bacteria; phylum Bacteroidota; class Bacteroidia; order Flavobacteriales; family Flavobacteriaceae; genus Flavobacterium; species Flavobacterium terrae. The sequence goes on from NZ_FQZI01000002.1 coordinate 237,909, forward strand.
AATGCAATAGAAACATAAAGATTCTTTACAGTTTGTGCTAACAACAAAGCAGAAGTAGCAAATAAAAAGAAATGAAACGCTTTAAAACTTTGCATATTATTTAAAGAATGAATCTACGAATTCGTATTTATTAAACACTTGAAGATCATTAATACCCTCTCCAACTCCAATATATTTTACTGGTATTTGAAATTGATCTGAGATACCAATTACAACACCACCTTTTGCTGTACCATCTAATTTAGTAACTGCTAAACATGTTACTTCTGTAGCCGCAGTAAACTCTTTTGCTTGTTCAAAAGCATTTTGTCCAGTAGAACCATCAAGAACTAAAAGAACATCATGAGGAGCATCTTCAACTACTTTTTGCATTACACGTTTTACTTTAGTAAGCTCATTCATTAAACCTACTTTGTTGTGTAAACGTCCTGCAGTATCGATGATAACAACATCTGCATCTTGAGCAACAGCACTTTGTAAAGTATCAAAAGCTACCGAAGCAGGATCACTTCCCATTTGTTGTCTTACAATAGGCACTCCTACTCTATCAGCCCAAATTTGTAATTGATCAATTGCAGCTGCTCTAAAAGTATCTGCCGCTCCTAAAACTACTTTATAACCTGATTTTTTAAACTGATTTGCCAATTTACCAATTGTAGTCGTTTTTCCAACTCCATTTACTCCAACAACCATAATGACATATGGCTTTTTATTAGCTGGAATGGTAAATTCAGTTTCTTCACCAGAATTAGTTTCAGATAATAACCCTGCGATTTCTTCACGAAGTATTTGATTTAGTTCTTCAGTTCCTAAATATTTATCTTTAGAAACTCTTTCTTCAATACGTTCAATAATTTTTAAAGTGGTATTAACCCCTACATCAGAAGTTACTAAAACTTCCTCTAAATTATCTAAAACTTCGTCGTCTACTTTTGATTTACCAGCTACAGCTTTAGTTAATTTTGACAAAAAAGAAGTACTTGATTTTTCAAGACCTTTGTCTAGTGTTTCCTTTTTTTCTGAAGAAAATAATCTTTTGAAAAAGCTCATTTTAAATTATGAGTTATAAGTTATAAATTTTAAAAGTCTAAAAACCATTGTGAAAATCGTATTTAAAACACGATAAAATTAGGCTTCTAAACTATAGCAAATATAAAATAAAAAAGCTACTTCCCAATGAAAGTAGCTCAGTTATATTGAATTGATAAAATTATTTCTTTTTAAGAAATTCATCTACTTCTTCTGGAGACATAATAGCCTCAACAAAAGTGTAAGCACCAGTTTTTGGAGATTTTACCATTTTGATAGCTTTTGATAATCTCTTAGAAGCTGTTTGTAATGTTGCAACGGTTTTCTTTGCCATGACTTATACTATTTAATGAAGTATTGTAAAAAACTTCTAGATTATTTAATTTCTTTATGAACAGTCACTCTTTTTAAGATAGGATTGAATTTTTTGATTTCTAATCTATCTGGAGTGTTTTTTTTGTTTTTAGTAGTGATGTAACGAGAAGTTCCTGCTACGCCAGAAGCTTTATGCTCAGTACATTCTAAAATTACCTGGATTCTATTACCTTTCTTTGCCATTTTGCTATAAATTTATTAAGGAACAGATTATTTAATAAATCCGTCTGCTTGCGCTTTTTTCAAAACTGCAGAAATTCCGTTCTTGTTAATCGTTTTAATTGTAGAAGCAGCTACTCTTAGAGTAATCCATCTGTCTTCTTCAGGAAGGTAAAAACGTTTTTTAACCAAGTTTACAGAGAATTTTCTCTTAGTCTTGTTCATAGCGTGAGAAACGTTATTTCCTACCATCGCTCTTTTTCCTGTAAGGTCACAAACTCTTGACATTATGCTTATCTTTTATCGTTATTCAAAATCAGGGTGCAAAGTAACAAAAAAGAAACCTTTTGTGCAAACTATTTTTTGTAGTTTTTTAAAATTTCTTTGTAAACTAACTCTAATCCTTTATTTACCGCTCTATCTATGACTTTTTCGCGAGGTTGACCAAAGTTAAATTCCTCAGTAAAAACTTCTTTTGGCGTTGCTATGCTAATAAAAACTGTTCCAACTTCAGCATTAGAATCTCCTTTAAGCGGACCTGCGTTTCCTGTTACAGCGATTGCAAAATCTGTTTTAAATAACTTTTGCACACTTAGCGCCATAGCTTCAGCTATTTGAGTACTAACAACAGAATATTCCTGAATTAATTGATTAGAAATCCCTAAAACATCTTCTTTCGCAACAGTCGCATAACTTACTACACTACCCCTAAAATAAGCAGATGCTCCTGAAACAGAGGTTAACACAGAAGCAATCTTACCTCCTGTACAACTTTCTGCAGTAGCTATTGTTAAATTTTCTTTTACCAAAAGCTTTCCTAAGACCACTTGTAATGTATCATCCTCTTCTAAACCTACGAGACAATCTTGAATTTGAGGCTCTAATAAAGCAATTTTTTCAGCTAAAACTTTTTCTAGCATATCTTCATCTTTACCTCTAGCAGTCATTCTTAAACGTACACTACCTGGACTTGGCAAATAAGCTAATTTAATGAAATCTGGCAGAGCATCTTCCCATTCCTCTATTCGTTCGGCTAACAGACTTTCACCAACTCCGTAAGTCAATAAAGTTTTATGAATTATAAAAGGACGATCGTATTTTTTAATTAGCCTAGGAATAACTTCATTTTCAATCAAATGTTTCATTTCGAAAGGAACACCCGGTAAAGAAACAAAGACTGTTCCTTCTTTTTCCATCCACATTCCAGGCGCAGTTCCAACTTGATTGAACAAGACTTCACATTTTGATGGCACTAAAGCTTGATCTTTGTTTAGCTGTGTAATTGGACGTTTAAAATACTGCTCAATCAATTGAGTTACATGATTCAAAACATCTTCATTAACCACTAACGTATCCTCAAAATATTCTGTTAATGTCTTTTTAGTTATGTCATCTTTTGTTGGCCCAAGACCACCAGTAATAATAACTAGATTAACTTTATTTTGGAGCTGTAAAAGTGTATCTAAAATATGTTTTTTATCATCCGAAATAGAAAGCATTTCATTAACTTCTATTCCAATTTGATTTAAAGATTTAGCAATAAAACTCGAATTAGTATCAACTATTTGACCTATTAAAATTTCATCACCGATGGTGACAACTGTTGCTTTCATTTTTATATAAATAGAAAGTGAAGTATTTAAAAACTAGCTTGGAAATTATAAATTAAAATCTTTTTTCACCTCATCAAGTGCTGCGTCAACACGTTCTTTTAGGCTTTTATAAACTTCTTTAATTTCTTTCTTTTTTCCTTTATCTCTAGTCCATTGCTCTATTTGAAGTATCTCTTCTTTTGCAGAATCCATTCCCAACAAGTCTAAAGTTGGTTTTGTTTTATGAGCAAAACTGTATGCCTTAGCATAATCTTTTTCTTTGATACCCTCTCTCATCTCTTTGATATCTCCCGGTACCTCATCAACAAATAAATTTATTATTTGCAATACAAAATCTTTGTCATCATCTGATATTGCGTAAACTTTTGCTAAATTATAATGTATTGCCATTATTTTACTTGAATCTTAAATAATTGTTTTTCTTCAATAAACCCTTCCAAAACATCATCAGGACTAACTTTTGCTACTCCTGCTGGAGTTCCTGTAAAAATAATATCACCTGTTTTTAGTGTAAAAAATTCAGAAACATGAGCAATAATTTCATCTATTTTCCACAACATCATACTAGTGTTACCTTTTTGAACAGTCTCACCATTTTTGGTTAATTCAAAGTTAATATTTTCTAGAGAATCAAACTCTTTTTTCGATAAAAAGTCACCTATTATCGCCGAACCGTCAAATGCCTTCGCTTTTTCCCACGGCAAGCCTTTCTCTTTTAATTTTGACTGTAAATCTCGGGCAGTAAAATCGATCCCTAAACCTATTTCATCATAATATTTATGGGCAAATTTAGCATCAATATACTTCCCTACTTTATTTATTTTTACCAAAATCTCCACTTCATGATGCACATCATCACTAAACTCAGGAATGACAAATGGAAATTGCTTTGGTAAAATAGCAGTATCTGGCTTCATAAAAATTACTGGCTCACTTGGTCTTTCATTATTTAATTCAGAAATGTGGTCAGCATAGTTACGACCTATACAGATTATTTTCATAATATTCAGTTCTTAGTTATTGGTTATAAACATTAACGAATTACAAAACGATCCGCTAACATTAAAACCAACTACTGTTTTGTGTTCAGTTTTCTTAATTTAATACCAGTTAAAACCTTTTTAGTATACAATGGAAAATCAGCATTTTGAATCCAACCAAAATATCCAGGTTCCTTCTCAAGCACTTCTTCTACTAATGCTCCTTTATGCTTTCCAAAAGTGAAAATTTCATTACCATCAGCATCTAAAGCTATAAAACCTGCAAAATCCACAAACTTTTTACGTGTCGTAAATTCAGACAATGATTTCATATCATTTTCTAAATCCGGATAACGATCTAACTGAGCTTTAAGTATTTCATAAGTTGCTTCAGTATCTGCTGCTGCACTGTGGGCATTTTCTAAACTTTGTCCACAATAAAACTTGTACGCAGCACTCAAAGTTCTTTCCTCCATTTTATGAAAGATGGTTTGCACATCAACAGAAACTCTGTTTTTCATGTCAAAATCAACCTCAGCTCGTAATAATTCTTCAGCTAATAAAGGAATATCAAAACGATCCGAATTGAATCCTGCCAAATCTGAATCTTTAATCATATTATGAATTTGAGACGCTAATTCCTTGAAAGTTGGTTCATTCGCAACCTTTTCATTAGTGATTCCGTGTACAGCAGTTGACTGTGGTGGAATGGGAATAGTCGGATTTACCAACCAAGTTTTACTTTCTTTATTTCCGTTGGGATATATTTTAACTATTGCAATTTCTACGATTCTGTCTCTTCCAACGTCGATTCCTGTAGTTTCTAAGTCAAAAAAACAGATTGGTCTGTTTAGTTTTAATTCCATTTTATTTATTTGATAAGCAAATATAAAAAAACCACGCAATAAGCGTGGTTTTCAATTTATGATTTAGACTAAATATCTCTATTAATATCCCAAGCTTCAAGATAATCAGCAACGCGTTTCACGAAACTTCCCCCCAAAGCTCCATCAACAACTCTGTGATCGTATGAGTGTGATAGGAACATTTTTTGGCGGATTCCAATAAAATCCCCTTCAGGAGTTTCAATAACTGCAGGTACTTTTCTAATAGCTCCTAAAGCTAAAATACCTACTTGTGGTTGGTTGATGATAGGCGTTCCGAAAACTGACCCAAAAGTACCAACGTTAGTAACTGTATAAGTTCCGCCTTGAGTATCGTCTGGTTTTAATTTTCCAGCTTTTGCACGGTTTCCTAAATCATTAACCGCTTTTGCCATTCCAACTAGATTTAATTGATCTGCGTTTTTAATTACAGGGACAATCAAGTTTCCATTTGGTAAAGCGGCAGCCATACCTAAGTTGATATTTTTCTTTTTAACAATATATTCTCCTTCTACTGAAATATTCATTCCAGGGAAATCTCTTAATGCTTTTGCAACAGCTTCCATAAAGATTGGAGTAAAAGTTAACTTCTCTCCTTCTCTCTTTTCGAAAGCGTTTTTCACCTTATCTCTCCATTTCACGATGTTTGTCACATCAACTTCAATGAATGATTGAACGTGTGCAGATGTTTGTACTGATTCCACCATGTATTTTGAAATCAGCTTACGCATTCTGTCCATTTCAACTACTTCATCAGCACCATTTACTGATACTGGAACTGCTTGCGTTGATGCTTGAACTGGAGCAGAAACTGATTTTGGAGCTTCAGCAACTGCCGTAGCAGGCTTACTACCTCTATTTTTAATATAATTTAATAAATCTTCTTTATTTACACGGCCATCTTTACCTGAACCTTGAATCGATTCTAATTCAGCCAAAGAAACTCCTTCAGCTGCAGCAATATTTTTTACTAATGGAGAGAAAAACTTATCCGAACCTGAAAAATCTGCCGGAGCTGCAGTTTCTTTTGCTACTTCAACTGTTTTAGCAACTTCTGCAACTGGAGTTGAAACCGTTTCTGCTTTTGGAGCTTCTGCTACAACAACACCACCTTCAGTTTCAATGATAGCAATTGTTTGACCAACTTGCACCACATCATCTTTTTGGAATAATATTTCTACAAGTGTTCCAGATACTTCTGAAGGCACTTCACTATCTACTTTATCTGTAGCGATTTCAAGAACAGCTTCATCTTGTTCTATTTTGTCACCAACATTTTTTAACCAGTTTGTTACGGTTGCTTCTGCAACGCTTTCTCCCATTTTGGGTAATTTCAATTCAAACTTTGCCATATTTTTAAACTAAAGTTGTGTTTCCTTATTCGGTTTGCAAAATTAACATTTTTTTGTTCGATTCACCACGAATCAGTCAATTTTTGTTAAATTTATTACTTCACCTATATCGTTTGCGTTATTACTACCAATCATATAGTTCGTCGATTGTGGTATTATCTTAAAAGTATATCCTTTGTTTCTACTATTTTCAATAAAGGCGATTATATCTTTAAATGAATAACTATTGTTGTCTAAAACCACTTCTATGCTAGCAGACATTTCATAAAGATAATTATTATTCATTTTTTGAACTCTTGCATGCTTATCAAAACATTCTTTAAAGCTATCTTCTTCGGAAATAAGCAAATACGAGCTCACATCTGCTTTATTCTCTTTTTGTTGATTCTTTTTAAACAAAACAAAAAAGAAAATACCAATCTTCATAAAAAGATTAAAAAACCATGAGCCTCCAAAATGCTTTTTATAGAAAAACTGCATCGCTTCACTAAATCGTTTCACATATTTTTCATCACGAACTGTACTTTCTCCTTTATAATGTATAACAGAAGTTTCGTGGAAATAATAATTTTTAAAACCTGCTTTTTGAACCAAATAACTCAAATCGATATCATCTGAATACATAAAACAGTTTTCATCAAAACCTCCTACTTGTAAGTATAAATCTTTCTTCATTACCATAAACGCACCCACAAGAATATCAACTTCGCCCGATTCATCATCTTCCAAATGCTGTGCATAATACTTATTAAATAAAGGAGATTTTGGAAAGAATTTATATAAACCAAAAATTTTAGTCAGTGCCACCCAAGGTGTAGGCACACCACGCTTACATTCGGGAAGGAAATTGCCTGTTCCGTCGATGAGTTTACAACCAACAATACCTAAATCCGTTTTCGTTTGGGCAAACTGCAGTACTTTTTCAAAAGTATCTTCAGCAACAACAGTATCAGGATTTAAAATACATATATATTCGCCTTTAGCTTCAGCAACACCAATGTTATTTCCTTTTGGAAAGCCAAAATTCACCTTGTTCTCAATCAGTTTTACACCAGGAAATCGTTGTTTTATCATTTGGCAACTGTCGTCCTGAGAAAAATTATCTACCACAATAATTTCTCCATCAATGTTTTGAAGTGCTTTTTGAACACTCAAAACGCATTGTTCTAAAAAGTATCGAACGTTGTAATTGAGAATGATTACTGAAAGTTGCATCTTGCGAAGATATATTTTAACTGCTAAAGTTGCAATCTTTCAAAGTGACAAAATTTAATTTCAAAAGATTACTTTTGCAACTCATAACATATAACTCATACTTAAAAAGTGAATTACCTTTCAGTCGAAAATATATCAAAATCATTTGGCGAACGCACTTTGTTCGAAAACATCTCATTCGGAATTAACAAAGATCAAAAAATAGCCTTCATTGCCAAGAATGGTTCAGGAAAAACTTGTATCATGAAAATCCTTAATGGTGAAGACGAACCAGACACAGGACAAGTTGTAGTGCGCAAGGATATTAAAATGGCTTTTCTATCTCAGGATCATAATTTACAAGATGAATTAACTATTGAAGAAAGTATTTTCGCTTCTGATAATGAGATATTGAAAGTAATTGAGCGTTATGAAAAAGCATTAGAAAATCCAGAAGATGAAGAAGTTTACCAAAAAGCTTTTGATGATATGGACCGTCACAATGCTTGGGATTTTGAAACGCAATTCAAGCAGATTTTATTCAAACTAAAGCTAGAAGACTTTAAATTAAAAGTCAAAAATCTTTCGGGTGGACAAAAAAAGCGTCTTTCATTAGCTATTATATTAATCAATCGTCCTGATTTATTAATTCTTGACGAACCTACCAATCACTTGGATTTAGAAATGATTGAATGGTTGGAAAGTTATTTCGCAAAAGAAAATATTACTTTGTTCATGGTGACACATGACCGTTTCTTCTTGGAACGTGTTTGTAACGAAATCATTGAACTTGACAACGGGAAATTATACCAATACAAAGGAAATTACTCATATTATTTAGAAAAGAAAGAAGAAAGAATAACTTCAGAAAATGCTAGCATCGACAAAGCCAAAAACTTATTCGTAAAAGAATTGGAATGGATGCGTCGCCAGCCTAAAGCTCGTACTACCAAATCAAAATCACGCCAAGATGATTTTTACGTTATCAAAGAAAAAGCACAGAGTCGTCGTAAGGAAAATGTAGTTGAGCTTGAAATCAATATGGAGCGTATGGGTAGTAAAATTATCGAGCTTCATAAAATCTCTAAAAAATTCAAAGAAAAGGTCATACTTGATAATTTTAGTTATGACTTTCAACGTGGTGAACGAATTGGCATCATTGGAAAAAATGGAACAGGAAAATCAACTTTTTTGAACTTACTTACTGGAACTATTCCTTTAGATAGCGGAAAAGTAATCAAAGGGGATACAATTAAAATTGGTTACTATACTCAAAGTGGCATCGATCCTAAACCAGGTCAACGAGTTATTGACATTATTAAAGAGTACGGAGAATACATTCCGTTAGCAAAAGGTAGAATAATTTCGGCTTCACAATTATTAGAGCGTTTTTTATTTGATTCTAAAAAACAATACGATTACGTAGAAAAACTAAGTGGGGGTGAATTGAAACGTTTGTATTTATGTACCGTTTTAATTCAAAATCCAAACTTCTTGATTCTAGATGAGCCAACTAACGATTTGGACATTGTGACTTTAAATGTACTTGAAAGCTTCTTGTTAGATTACCCCGGATGTCTTGTAGTAGTTTCTCACGACCGTTATTTTATGGACAAAATCGTTGATAATTTATTTGTTTTTAGAGGTCAAGGAGAAATTGAAAACTTCCCTGGAAATTATTCCGACTTTAGAGCTTATGAAGACAGTATCGAACCAGTAAAAGAAGAAGCGAAGGAAAAAGTAAACTGGAAACAAAACAATCCTACAACTTCTGGCTTATCATTCAACGAACAAAAGGAATTTCAGAAAATTGAGCGCGAAATCAAAGATTTAGAGCACAAGAAAAAGGAAATTGAAGCTTTATTTTCGGATGGAAAAGTAGCCGATGCAGATATTGAGAAAAAAGCTAACGAGTTACAAAACATCATCAAAAAGATGGAAGAAAAAGAAGAACGTTGGTTTGAGTTGAGCGCTAAGATGGAAGGGTAAAATGCTACAAATCATAAAATCATATTTCAATTTTCTAAAAAACTCCACAAATGAACACGGAGTGCACTCCCCTTTTGTATTTAATTTAGTAACCAGATGTTTTTATGATAAAACTAATCACCCTGAATACCTGACTTTAAAAGAATACCGAAACAGTTTACTTCAAAACAACAATACTATTGAAGTAACCGATTTTGGCGCTGGCTCTCGTGTTTTTAAAAGTAATCAAAGAAAAATATCTGCTATTGCTAAAAATGCAGGAATCTCAAAAAAAAGAGCAAGACTTTTATTTAGGATTGTTCGCTATTTTCAACCTTCAGCTATTTTAGAAATAGGAACTTCTCTAGGTTTAGCGACTTCTGCCCTTTCAACAGGAAATCAAAAGGCTGTAATTACAACATTAGAAGGCTGTACAGAAACATCAAGAGTTGCACAAAATCAATTTGAGAATTTTAGATTTAATAATATCAAATCAGAAGTAGCTGAATTCTCTGTATATTTAAGAAATACTTCGTTTTCTACTTTCGACTTAATCTACTTCGATGGTAATCATTCTAAAAAAGCCACATTAGAATATTTTGAAACCTTATTACCAACCATTACAAACGAAAGTGTTTGGATTTTTGATGACATTCATTGGTCACAAGACATGGAAGAAGCTTGGAAAACAATAAAAAATCATCCAAAAGTAAAAGTTACAATTGACACCTTTCAATGGGGATTAGTATTCTTTAGAAGAGAACAAGAAAAAGAACATTTTATAATTAGGCTATAAATTATCAAATACAAATCTTAAATAGTGTAACATTTTTTTATTTTTATGTCTAATATGCCAAAGTTAAACTTCAAACTAAATGACCCATTCATTAATTGACATAAAAGACATAAAACGTGATTTCCAACTTGGAAGCGAAACTATAAACGTTTTAAAAGGCATCGACTTACAAATTAATAAAGGTGAATATGTAGCTTTAATGGGGCCTTCTGGTTCTGGAAAATCTACCTTAATGAATCTTTTAGGTTGTTTAGACACTCCTACTTCTGGAACGTATATCTTGAATAACAAAGATGTGAGCCAAATGGTCGATGATGAATTAGCTGAAATACGAAACAAAGAAATTGGATTTGTTTTTCAGACTTTCAACTTATTACCAAGAACAACTGCTTTAGATAATGTGGCATTACCTATGATTTATGCTGGTTATTCGAAGACCGACAGAACAAATCGCGCTAAAGAAGTTCTTAATCAGGTTGGTTTAGGAGATCGTATGGACCATCAGCCCAATCAGCTTTCAGGAGGGCAACGTCAGCGTGTCGCAGTTGCTCGTGCATTAGTAAACAAACCTTCTATCATTCTTGCAGATGAGCCTACAGGAAATCTTGACAGTAAGACTTCTGTAGAAATCATGAGGCTTTTTGATGAAATCCATGCTAATGGCAATACTGTAATTCTAGTAACTCACGAAGAGGATATTGCACAACATGCACATAGAATTATTCGTCTTAGAGATGGTCTTATTGAAAGTGATAACACAAAATAAAACAATTAACATTTCATTATCATTTTATAAAAAATCTCCTACTATTTTTGATTTATTAAATTAATTAAATTAATTAAACTAAATAATGCTAAACAAATTAAAATTTGCAATTTTAGCAATACTATTTTCCTCTATAGTATTTGCTCAAAGCCAACATCAGTGGAAAGAAGCCTCAGTGAATGGTTACGCCTATAAATATGTGACCAATGACCCTACAAAAGCACGTTTTTATACTTTAAAAAATGGACTAACTGTAATTTTAAGTCCTACAAAAAAAGACCCCAGAATTCAAGCATATGTAGCAGTTAAAGCAGGAAGCAAAACAGATCCATCAACAAATACAGGACTAGCTCACTATTTAGAACATATGTTGTTCAAAGGAACGGATAAATATGGTTCTTTAGATTGGGCTAAAGAACAAGTAGAGCTAAACAAAATAGATGGGTTGTATGAGCAATACAACAAAACAACTGATGAAGGTCAACGTAAAGCAATTTATAAAAAAATTGATTCAATTTCAGGAGTTGCTAGTAAATATGCCATTGCTAATGAATATGATAAAATGATGAGTGCTATGGGAGCTCAAGGGACAAATGCTTTTACATCTTTTGAACAAACTGTTTATACTGATGACGTTCCAAGTAGTTCCATCGATAAATATTTAGCAGTTCAAGCAGAACGTTTCCGTAATCCTGTTTTACGTATTTTTCACACTGAATTAGAAGCGGTATATGAAGAGAAAAACAGAACTTTGGATAATGATGGACGTAAAGTTTTCGAAACATTATTTGCTAATTTATTCCAAAAACACAACTATGGCTTACAAACTACTATTGGAACAGTTGAACATTTAAAGAATCCTTCATTAGTAGAAATTCGAAAGTATTTTAATAAATATTATGTTCCTAATAATATGGGGGTTATTTTATCTGGAGATTTCAATCCGGATGAAGTTATTGTAAAAATTGACAAGGCTTTTGGTTCAATGCAAAATAAGCCAGTTGAAAAATATACTTTCCAACCAGAAAGCCCAATTTCAGCACCAATCATAAGAGAGATAGTAGGTCCAGATGCTGAAAGCTTAACAATTGGTTATCGTTTACCAGGAAACAAAGATAAAGATGCATTATTGGCCGATTTAGTTGGTAAAATTTTAACTAACGGAAAAGCAGGTTTATTAGATTTAAACTTAGTTAAACAACAAAAATTACTTAGAGCCAGCGCTTTCACTTATTCGCTAATAGATTATGGAGTTCTATATTTCTCTGCAGCTCCTACAAATGGACAATCTTTAGAAGATGTAAAAACCTTAGTATTGGCTGAAATTGAAAATTTGAGAAAAGGAAATTTTGATGACAACTTGATTCCTTCTATCATCAATAATATCAAAAAATCTAAAATTTACGAAACTGAAAAATATTCAGATAGAGCAAGCACATTAATGGATGCTTTTACTTCTGAATTAGACTGGAAAGATCAAGTAGCTTATGTAAATGATTTATCTAAAATCAAAAAAGAAGACATTGTTGCATTTGTAAATAAATATTTGGGAGAAAACTATGTCGCTATCTTAAAACGTAAAGGTGAAGCTCCAAAATCAAACAAAATAGAGAAACCTTCAATTACACCTGTAGAAACAAATGCTGATAAACAATCAGATTTTGTAAAAATGGTAAATGAAATGCCTAGTATTTCTGCACAACCAGTGTTCTTAGATTTTAATAAAGATATCGAAAAATCTAAATTAGGTAAAGCTGAAGTATTGTATGTAGCAAATAAAGACAATGATATTTTCCGTTTAAAATACCGTTATAAAATTGGTTCATTAAACGATTTAAAGCAATCAATCGCCTCTCAATACATTCAATTTTTAGGAACTGACAAAATGAGTGCAGAACAAATTTCAAAAGAGTTTTATAAAATAGCATGTAGTTTCAGTGTAACTACTGGAGAAGAATACACAACGGTTTCAATTGAAGGTTTACAGGAAAATTTTGAAAAAGCAGTTACGTTATTTGAAGATGTTATCAACAACGTAAAAGCAGATGAAGTTGCGTTAAAAGCATTAAAAGCTCGTTTAGCAAAAGCTCGTAAAGACGCAAAAGCAAACAAAGGTGCAATTCTTCAAGGATTAACTAGTTATGCACAGTATGGTCCTAAAAATAAATTCAACAATACACTTTCTGATAAAGATTTAGAAGCTATTACTGCACAAGAATTATTAGACCATATTAAAAATTTAAACAACTTCGAACAAACAATCATTTATTATGGTCCTCAACCATTAACAGCTTTAGTTGGTAAGTTAAAAACTATTCATACAGTTCCAGCATCATTTGCTTTAGCGCCTGCTATGAAAGATTTCAAACAAATTGCACAAACCTCTAATCAAGTATTGTTTGCTGATTATGATATGGTACAGGCTGAAACTCGTTGGATTAGAAACACTGAAAATTATGATTCAAACAAATCAACAATCGTAAATGTTTTCAATAACTATTTTGGTGGAGGTATGGGGTCATTAGTATTTCAAACTATCAGAGAAAGTAAAGCATTAGCGTATAGCACTTATGGTTACTATATAGCTCCACAAAAAAAAGAACAAGAATACTACATGTTAGGATATGTGGGTAGCCAAGCAGATAAATTCAAAGAAGCTACGACTGCCATGAATGAATTATTGATAAAAATGCCTGAATTACCAACTAATTTAGAATTAGCTAAAACTGGCGTTAAAAAAGACATTCAAACAGAACGTATCACTCAAGACAACATTATTTTCTCCTATTTAGCAAACAAACAATTAGGTGAAACTTCAGATATTAGAAAGAAAATATACAACTCTGTTGATGCTATCACTATGCAAGATGTGCAAAATTTCCACAAAAATAATCTTTCAGGAAAACCGTATACATATGCTATCGTGGCTTCAGAGAAAAAAATATCTATGGATGATATGAAAAAATTAGGTGATGTAAAGAAAGTTTCTTTAGAAGAGATTTTTGGATATTAGTCTGTAATATGTTTCTAAAAAAAAGACTGCTCTTATAAGCAGTCTTTTTTTATTCTCCAAACTAATGATTAAAACAAATCTTTCACCATCAGTAATAATATAATATATTTGATGCAATATTTGTTTTAATGAAAAAAACAATACTAATATTATTCTTTCTAGCATCTACTATTTGTTTTTCACAAAATGTGACTCATAAAACAGTTACCAATACTTTTATACAAAATTTCAATAACTACAATTTTGAAGGAATATTTCAATCATTTTCAGAAAAAATGCAAAAAGCTAAAACTAAAGAATACTTTCATGATTTTTTTTCAAGAATAAGAATTGAAAATGGAGCGATTTTGAATTTAGAGATTTTAAAGTATAAAGAAAACAAACAAAAGACAACACAAGGAATATATGATTCTCAGAATGAAAATGGTGAACTTACAATAAAAATTACTATTGATAAATCTGGCCAAATAGTTGGTTTATATATATTTAAAAAGAAAATTTACATTTAAAACTTATGAAAGTTTATACAAAAACAGGTGACAAAGGAACCACAGCTTTATTTGGCGGAACACGTGTCCCTAAACATCATATAAGAATAGAAAGTTACGGTACAGTTGATGAACTAAATTCGCACATAGGACTTATTCGTGATCAAGACATCAATTCGTTATACAAAAATGTTTTAATCGAAGTTCAAGATAGGTTATTCACACTTGGAGCCATTTTAGCTACTCCTCCTGAAAAAGAAGTTCTAAAAAACGGAGAAAAACGACTTCAAAATCTAGGAATCACAGAAATTGATATCGAATATTTAGAAAAAGAAATTGATACTATGGAGGCCGATCTACCTCCTATGACGCATTTTGTTTTGCCAGGAGGTCACACAACCGTGTCATATTGTCATATAGCACGTTGTGTATGCCGTCGCGCTGAGCGTTTAGCTACACATTTACATGAAATTGAACCTACTGATGAACTTGTTTTAAAGTACTTAAACAGACTTTCTGACTACCTTTTTGTACTGGCACGAAAGTTGTCACATGATTTGTACGCTAATGAGGTACCATGGATACCTAGAAAATAGCTATTGATCATTAGTTTTATTCATTAAAAACTAAGGCTAAATAATCAAAAAAAGACGTTCTTAAATTTAACTGAAAATAAATCAAAAAAAACTTGATTTTTTTTGTAGAAAAATTATATTTGCACAAATTAAAATTTTTACTGAGATGTATTGGACATTAGAATTAGCATCGTATTTAAGTGATGCTCCGTGGCCTGCTACTAAAGACGAATTAATCGACTACGCCATTAGAACTGGTGCACCTCTAGAGGTGGTAGAAAACTTACAATCTATCGAGGATGAAGGCGAAATTTACGAGTCGATGGAGGAAATTTGGCCAGATTATCCAACAGACGAAGATTATCTTTGGAACGAGGATGAATATTAATAAAAATAAAACCTACTAAAAAAGTCTCTTTGGAGACTTTTTTTTTGGTTAATTTTACACATTTTTAAAATAAATACTATGAGCTTCATAAACAGCATATTGAAGGTTTTTGTTGGTGATAAATCTGAAAAAGATGTAAAAGCAATCCAACCTATTATAAATAAAATAAAATCATTTGAAGGAGCACTTTCGCAACTTTCTAATGACCAGTTAAGAGCAAAGACTACTGAGTTTAAAGACAAAATCAAACAATCTCGTGCCGATAAGGACGCAAAAATAACTGCATTAAAACAAGAAGTAGAAAGTATTTCTGATGTTGATGCTAGAGAAGATGTTTACAACGAAATAGACAAACTGGAAAAAGAAGCTTACGAAATTTCAGAAAAAACATTAAACGAAATTCTTCCTGAAGCATTTGCTGTAGTAAAAGAAACTGCTCGTCGTTTTAAAGAAAACACAGAAATAACAGTTACTGCTACTCCAAAAGATTTGGAGTTATCTGCTACAAAACCTTACATCTCAATTCAAGGAGACAATGCAGTATGGGCAAACTCTTGGGATGCTGCTGGAAAAGCAATTACTTGGGACATGATCCACTATGATGTTCAAATGATTGGTGGTGTGGTACTACATCAAGGTAAAATTGCCGAAATGCAAACAGGTGAAGGTAAAACATTAGTAGCAACACTTCCTTTATACTTAAATGCTTTAACTGGAAATGGTGTTCACTTAGTAACTGTGAATGACTATCTTGCAAAACGTGATAGTACTTGGAAAGCACCTTTATTCGAATTCCACGGATTAACTGTTGATTGTATTGACAATCACCAACCTAACTCTGACGCTCGTAAAAAAGCTTACAACGCTGATATCACTTACGGAACTAACAACGAATTTGGTTTCGATTACCTTCGTGATAACATGTCACACTCACCTAACGACTTAGTACAACGCAAACATAATTTTGCTATTGTGGATGAGGTTGACTCTGTATTAATTGATGATGCTCGTACACCATTAATTATTTCTGGTCAAGTTACAGATGGTGACCGTCACGAATTCAATGAATTAAAACCAAAAATTGAAGATTTAGTTGCTATCCAACGTCAATTAGCTAACGGATTTTTAGCTGAAGCCAAAAAATTAATTTCATCTGGCAACACTAAAGAAGGTGGCGTACAATTATTACGTGCTCACCGTGCTTTACCTAAAAACAAAGCTTTAATTAAATTCTTATCAGAAGAAGGAGTAAAACAATTACTTCAAAAAACTGAAAATGAATACATGCAAGATAACAACCGTAAAATGCCAATCATTGATGAGGCTCTATACTTTGTTATTGAAGAAAAAAACAATCAGGTAGAATTAACAGAAAGCGGAATCAAAGAATTATCAAAAACTACTGATGATAGATTCTTCGTTTTACCAGACATTGGAACTGAAATTGCTCGTATTGAAAAATTAAACCTTTCGAAAGAAGAAGAAGCTGAACAAAAAGAAGCTTTGTTTGCTGATTTCTCTGTAAAAAGTGAGCGTATCCATACCTTAACTCAGTTATTAAAAGCATATACTTTATTCGAAAAAGATACAGAATATGTTATCATGGACAACAAAGTAATGATTGTTGATGAGCAAACTGGACGTATCATGGATGGTCGTCGTTATTCAGATGGATTACACCAAGCTATTGAAGCAAAAGAAAATGTAAAAATCGAAGACGCTACACAAACTTACGCTACAATTACACTTCAAAATTACTTCCGTATGTACAACAAATTAGGAGGTATGACGGGTACAGCTGTAACTGAAGCAGGTGAGTTTTGGGAAATATACAAATTAGATGTTGTTGAAATTCCAACAAACAGAGGAATTGCTCGTAAAGATAAAGAAGATTTAATTTATCGTTCTGTTCGTGAAAAATTCAACGCTGTTGCAGAAGATGTTCAACAATTAGTAAATGAAGGACGTCCTGTGTTAATTGGTACAACTTCAGTTGAAATATCAGAATTATTAAGCCGTATGCTTAAAATGAAAGGTATTCAACACAATGTATTAAATGCTAAATTACACAAGCAAGAAGCACAAATTGTTGCCGAAGCTGGTAAACCAGGAGTGGTAACTATTGCTACAAATATGGCTGGTCGTGGTACCGATATTAAATTAACTGACGAAGTAAAAGCTGCTGGTGGTTTAGCAATCATTGGTACAGAACGTCACGATTCACGTCGTGTTGACCGTCAGTTACGTGGTCGTGCTGGTCGTCAAGGAGATCCAGGAAGCTCTCAATTTTATGTATCATTAGAAGATAACTTAATGCGTTTATTTGGTTCTGATCGTGTAGCAAAAGTTATGGACAGAATGGGCTTAAAAGAAGGTGAAGTTATCCAACACTCTATGATGACAAAATCTATTGAAAGAGCTCAAAAGAAAGTAGAAGAAAACAACTTCGGTGTTCGTAAACGTCTATTAGAATATGATGACGTAATGAACTCTCAGCGTGAGGTAGTTTACAAACGTCGTCGTCATGCTTTACATGGTGAGCGTTTAAAACTGGATATTGCTAACATGATTTATGATGTTTGTGATAACATTGTAGAAAAAAACAAATTATCTAAAGATTTCAAAAATTTCGAATTTGAATTAATTCGTTATTTATCAATAACATCTCCTGTAAGTGAAGCTGATTTTGGAAGATTATCAGATCAAGAAATTACTGGTAAAGTTTACAAAGCAGCATCAGAATATTATCAAGCTAAAAACGATAGAGATGCTAACGAAGCTTTACCTATCATTAAAAACATTTATGAGAATCCAAATAATCAATTCGAGAGAATTATTGTTCCTTTCTCTGACGGAATTAAATCGTTAAACGTTGTAACAGATTTAAAGAAAGCATACGAATCTCAAGGAAAACAATTAGTAGCTGATTTTGAAAAGAACATCACTCTAGCCATTGTTGACGAGGCTTGGAAAAAGCATTTACGCAAAATGGATGAGTTAAAACAATCTGTCCAGTTAGCAGTACACGAACAAAAAGATCCATTGTTGATTTATAAGTTTGAAGCATTCAACTTGTTCAAAAACATGTTAGATGGTATCAATAAAGATGTGATTTCTTTCCTTTTCAAAGGAGATTTACCTCAACAAAATACTAACATTCAAGAAGCAGTTGAAGAAGTTCATCATGAAAATTACATAGAGAGTAAAGACGAAGTGTTAAACATGGAAGAGCAAGCTGAACGTAATAGAGAAGCAATGCAAAATGCTGGTCAACCACAACACCACGTTACAGAAACTATTGTTCGTGATCAACCAAAGATTAACCGTAATGATAATGTTACAATCAAACATGTGATGAGCGGAAAATCTGAAACTATGAAATTCAAAAAAGCTGAACAACTTTTAGCTTCTGGCGAATGGGTTATCGTTCAAGAATAATATTATAAAACTATAGTAAATAAAATCCCTAACTACGATTTGTTGTTAGGGATTTTTTATATTTGAATATGAATCTTCCTTGTCCACTTTGTCAAACTGAAAGCACTTTTTTTGAAGAAGTAAAAACTCGTATGTATTATAAATGCCCAAAATGTTTTGGTATTTTTTTATCCAAAGAAAACTACATGAATTCTGAAGATGAAAAGAAACATTACGAATATCATAACAATGATGTAGAAGACAAAGGGTATCAAAACTTTGTTTCCCCTATTACAAATTCAATTCTGAATGACTTTAACGATTCTCATAAAGGTTTAGATTTTGGCGCTGGAACGGGTTCTGCGGTTTCAAAAGTTTTAAAAGACAATAATTACAGCATTAAGCAATACGATCCATTCTTTCATAATCACAAAGAATTACTTAAAAAAAAATACGATTATATAGCCTCATGCGAAGTAGTAGAACATTTTCATCATCCTGACGAAGAATTTAAATTATTGAAAAGTCTTTTAGAAGAAAATGGTAAGCTATATATCATGACGCATTTATATTCTCCCGAAATTGATTTTGCTTCATGGTATTACATAAAAGACCATACTCATGTGTTTATATACCAAAAAGAAACCATGCAGTGGATTGCAAAGCAATATGAATTTTCATTGGTAGAAATAGAAAATAGATTAATAATCTTTACCAATTAAAAAAAGCCTCTTAATGAGGCTTTTTATTTAAGAACAAACTATACTGCAAACCAAAAACGAAAGTGCTTGGCGACGCAGCGGTGTATGTAGCTGGTGATGAAGCTGTATTACCTTTGGTAACATTATAAGCATACAATTTGTCGGTAACGTTCATAGCATTTACAAAAAATTCAAATCCTCTCCATTGATAACCAACTCTCGAATTAAAAATATTGTAACCTTGATATTTTACAGTATTAATTTGATCTTGATACCAACTAGAAACCATTTGCCATTCTAGAGAAGCTCTAAAATTTGGCAACCATTCAGGGTAATAACTTACTTCAGAATTTCCAGTCCATTTTGGAGCTGAAGGCATCTCGAAACCATTTAAGTTTTTTACTGGATCTGATGGTTTATCAGAAATTTTAAAATCGACAAAAATATGTTGAGCAGTTGTTCCTCCTACTCTAATTTTAAATTGAGAACACACAGCATAATTAAGCGAAAACTCAATTCCTTTATGCAATGTTTTTCCAGCCGATTGATAATCGGTTGAATTATCAGGTTGACGAATATTCAACAATTCATTTTTACCTTCCATATAATACAGAGAATAATCGAATTGTAGTTTTTTATCAAGTAAACTCACCCAACCTCCTGCTTCATAATTATTAAATTTTGCAGATTCTAAATTATAATAAAACTCTGCTGGCTTTGGATTCATTCCTCCTGTTCCTGGTTTTGCTCTAAAAATTGAAGTAAGTGCAGGTGGTGAAAATCCTTGAGAATAATTTGTATAAAACCCAGCAAAAGTGAATGGATTATAATTGGCTCCAGCTTTAAAAGTAAATTGGTCATAAACTTTATCACCTTTTGATTTATCTACATTATTTATATAATCTAAACTCATATTATCATACCGACCTCCAAGAGTGATAATTACGTTTTGCAAAGGCTTAAGACTTAATTGAGCAAAGGTCGCTTTGTTATATATATCTGCCTCATAATCTGAAAGTTTAATGTCTGGACGAACCGCTAAAATTTGGTAATTATTAACCGTTTGACCTCCTGGATTTAAATTAGCTAGTAAATCTATTTGATATGCATTGTAATCAACTGGCGAATAATCAAATAGTCCGCCAATCACAATAGAAGAACTTAGAAACTCAAATTTTTGGTTGTGTTGTGCAACTAAACCGTAACTTTTAAAATTATTTGAATTAATTTCTCCTTTAGCAGTTGTTATTCCTTGTGTCCAACGAATACCATACGAAGGATTTTGCCCCAATTTATTATTTCTGGTAAAAACTGTAAAAGAAGTGTTTGAATTATTATTCCATTTCCCTTCAAAAGAAATCTTGCTTCTAAGAGCATTGGATTTACGGTAGGTAAAATCGGTAGTACTTTTATAGGTTCGATTATAAAAATCAGCTTCATTTACTGTTCCAGTCATATCTGAATAATATTCTCCATAGAAAAAAGTCCCATAAAGCTTTATTTTATTGGAAATATTGTAATCAATCCTTGCATTAATATTATCCTTGTTATAGTCCGAAAAAGTCATCCAAGAATTTCGCTGAGAGCTTGATAATCCTGCAACATGGAATCCAACTTTACCTATAGTAGTTCCACCTGCCACCTGAAATCTTCTATAACCCCATTGATCAGCTTGAAAACCAACTTTTAATTGTGGCTGAAGTGAAGGTTCTAAAGAAATTAAATTAACAGCGCCACCAACAGCTTCAGGGCCATAAAGAGACGACACTGGACCTTTAACTACTTCAATGCTTTGAAAATTGAACTGGTTAATTTCCAATAAAGCGTTGTGGTTGAAAACTCCCATTGGTCTAATGGGCAAACCGTCTTCTAAATACAAATAATAAGCATTTGTAGTCATTGGCTGTCGGATAGCCATCGAATGTTGCTCGTTACCTAAATTTACCATTAAAACACCGGGTGTTTTATTTAACAGTTCATAAGTACTTATAGCTTTTGTTTCATTAATTGTTTTTAAAGATAACTTCGAAATTGCAACAGGAACTTCACTTTTATGTGTTTGCACTCTGTTTGCAGTTACAACTATATCTTCTAATTGATTTGATTTTACAGAGTCTTTATGCATTGGGGTTTGTCCATACATAATTTGTCCTGATACCAAAAAGGCAAGGAATATTTTTTTCATTGTATTTAAATTATTGTAATAGAAATTTGCATTGAATAAATCAATAACAGGTTTTCTGCCATTAAGAAATAGCAGAATAAATTCATTTATCAATAATTAAACTGTAGGGGGATGAAAGACAAGAATAGAATCTTGGTAGAAATACAAATTTGAATATTCAGAATTCAAATTACTTTCAATAGGAAACTCTTGGTTTAAACCTAGTGAGTAATTTTTATCTTCGAAAAATAAGACTTCAAATTCATGATGTGCCGATTTTTTATCTGAAGAAGCAGGCATTTCTTTTTCGGAAGCCTTTGCAAGTTCTTTCATTAAGTGACACTTTCCGTTACAAGCCATTTTTGGTTTGTCTCGATTCTCACAAAGTTCTTTAACAATATAATCGTAATTGATAGCATATTCTAAAACCGGAAGTATTGGCTTCAAAATAAATAAAAACACTACAATTACAATCGCTTTTTTCACGTTGCAAAAGTAGTGCTCAAATAGTAAAAAAACTAACGTTTAAGATAGTTTATACTTTATCTGGTAAAATTTTACCTGGATTCATAATATTGTTTGGATCAAAAATATATTTGATTTGTTCCATTAGTTCCAAATGAGATTTTGAAAAGGCAATATCCATGAAATTCTTTTGAACAAAACCTATTCCGTGCTCTCCAGAAAGTGTTCCTTTTAAAGAAATAGTTAGTTCAAAAATTTCCCGAATTCCTTTTGGCACTTCTTTTTTCCAATTCTCATCGGTCATATCTCCTTTTACAATATTCACATGTAAATTTCCATCACCTGCATGACCATAACAAACCGATTTAAATCCGTATTTATTACCTATTTCTTTTATTCCTTTTAATAGTTTAGGTAATTCATATCTAGGAACTACTGTATCTTCTTCTTTGTATATTGAATTTGCTTTTACTGCTTCTGCAACGCCTCGACGCATACGCCATAATGCATTTTTTTGATCTTCGGTATCTGCAAAAAGAATTTCATCGATTTCAAATTTCTCAACAACTTCCATAATTTTTTCTGCTTCAAGCATTAAAATTTCAGGATAGTTTCCATCAACCTCAATTAATAAATGCGCCTGATGCTCTGGCTTAACCGTAACCGAAATTCCGTCAACATATTTTAAACTCCAATCGATAGCATCTCTTTCCATAAATTCTAATGCACTTGGCACAATACCAGCTCTAAAAATTGCTGATACCGCTTCACAAGCTTGTTCGGCTTTATAAAAAGGAACCAACATCAGAACGTTATGAGAGTTTTTAGGCCAAAGTTTCAAAACTGCCTTTGTGACTACCCCCAATGTTCCTTCACTACCTACCATTAACTGAGTTAAATTGTAACCTGTAGAATTTTTTAGGGTATTTGCTCCAGTCCAAATAATTTCTCCGTTGGGTAAAACTACTTCAAGATTCAAAACATAATCCTTGGTAACACCATATTTTACAGCTCTCGCACCACCCGAATTCTCTGCAATGTTTCCTCCAATAAAACAACTTCCCATGCTACTTGGATCTACTGGATAAAACAAGCCTTTTTGAGCCACCGTATCACGTAAAACTTGTGTAATCACACCAGGTTCAACCGTAACTTGTAGATTTTGTTCATCTATCTCAAGAATTTTATTCATGCGCTCCATCGACATCCCAATACCATGCAATAAACTTAATGCACCACCACTTAAACCTGTTCTTCCACCAATAGGAACTACAGCCAAGTAATATTTATTAGCCAATTTCATAATCTCGGATACTTCTTGGGCAGTGGCAGGTTTTACGACTACTCCTGGAGGAAAGTTATAATCTTCAGTTTCATCATGACCATAGTGTTTACGTGTTTCTTCATCAGTAAAAACAAATGAAGGTCCAACTATTGCTTCAAGCTTTTGTATTATTTCGGGTGTGAATTGCATGTCATGTTTATTTTAAACAAATTTATGAAAGTTAATTAGAATCAAAACAAAGCAAATAAACCTTCTTTTATTGATTTAAAAAAAATACTTATCGCAAAATCATACAATATAAATCTTCAAAAAAAAGACAATTCCACATATTTTTCAGAACTTTGCGTCCTCTTTTTAGAAATTTAAAAAATTACTGAATACGATTAAAAATATAACTAAGTGAAGAAAACATTACTATCAAGTCTTTTATTAATCTCTACATCATTATTAAATGCTCAAAGCTTTGAATGGGCAAAATCATTTGGAGGAACTTCTTCAGAGCAAAGTCTATACATGAGTATAGATGCTGCTGGAAATATTTATACTGTGGGAACTTTTACAGGAACAGTAGATTTTGATCCTGGAGCAGACTCAACTAATCTAACTTCTGCAGGAAGTACTGACATTTTTATTCAAAAAATAGACGCATTAGGTAATTTTATTTGGGCAAAATCATTTGGAGGAAATTCTTCTGATAATTGTAATTCCATAACTATTGACGGATCAGGAAATATTTATATGACCGGTTTATTTAATCTAACAGTGGATTTTGATCCTGGAACAGGTACAGCAAACTTCAGTTCAAATGGCAATAATGATATTTTTGTTTTAAAATTAGATAACTCAGGTAATTTTGTTTGGGCTAAAACATTTGGAGGAATATCATTCGATAGAGGTATATCAACCTGCATTGATTCTTATGGAAATATATATACTGCTGGAGATTTTTCTGGAACTGTAGATTTTGACCCAGGAAATGCTTCATCAAACATTACATCTTTTGGAAGCTCAAATATTTTTGTTCAAAAAATGGATTCCGACGGTAATTTTATTTGGGCAAAATCATTTGGAGGAAATTCTTCTAAATATTGCAGCTCAATCAATCTGGATTCTTTTGGAAATATTTACACTACAGGATTTTTCGAAGGAACAATAGATTTTGATCCTGGAATAGGTACAACCAACCTAACTTCTATAGGAGAAAGTGACATTTTTGTTCAAAAAATGGATTCTGACGGTAATTTTATTTGGGCAAAATCATTTGGAGGAACAACTTCAGAACAAAGTTTATCTTTGAGTATTGATACAGCAGGAAATATCTATACTACTGGAAGTTTTACAGGAACAGTAGATTTTGATCCAGGTGTAGGAACTTCCCAATTATCATCGGCTGGACTACCGGCCTTTTTTGTACAGAAAATGGATTCGGATGGTAATTTTCTATGGGCAAAATCAACAAATGGAAATTATCACGAAGTAGGTACATCAATCACTGTTGACAACTCAGGAAATGTATTTGCTACAGGATATTTTAATGGGACTGTAGATTTTGATCCTGGAACTGGAACCGCATACTTAACTTCAGTAGGGTCTTCTGATATTTTCTTAATTAAATTAGATACTTCAGGCAATTTTATTTGGGCAAAATCATTTGGTGGAACCAATTCAGACTACCCCAAATCGACAAAAGTAGATGCAACTGGAAACATATACACTACAGGAATTTTTTATGAAACAGCAGATTTTGATCCTGGAACTGGAATAGTAAATTTAACTTCTGCTGGAGCCACAGATATTTTTATACAAAAATTGAATCCTACTACTATGAATATTAATGAGTTTAATAGTTCTATTAAACTATCCTTATTTCCTAACCCAACTAAAGGAACATTTTTTCTTTCATTTAATCAAGATATTGATGATTTAGAAATAATAATCACAGATGTGCAAGGAAAAATAATATCTAAAGAAGCTTATAACACTTTTTTAAATGCAAACTTTGAACTCAAAGGATCTAAAGGTGTTTATTACTTAACTGTAAAAAATTCAAAAGGTCAAAATACAATAAAAGTTCTAAAAGAATGATGTTCACTAATAATGTATTTGGTCAAATACACCAAATTGATCACATACATATAAAATTTTAAATCATCTTAATACAAAATACCAAAAACCCAACGTTAAAAATGAAAGCGGTATCCCAAATCCAATCATCATATTCGCCAATTTAGGTTTAAGACCATAATTTGATGCTACAATTGCACCAGTAATCATTGGAGCCATTGCTGATTCTAGCAGTGATACTTGTACCTCTAGACCATTTCCTTTAAGAATAACCACATACAATAAATAGAAGAAAGCAGGTGTAATAAATAACTTAAACAAAAGTCCTAAAGTTAAAAACTTCCAATGTTTGCTTTTGCTATCAAATTCTAACTGCATTCCAACAGAAACTAAAGCTATTGGTGTTACTGTACTTCCTAGCCGTTGAAAAACTGATTGCAAAGCTTCAGGAAAATCAATTTGACTTAGGTTCAAAAAACAAGCAACTATAAAAGCAATAAACGGAGGAAACAAAAGTATTTTTTTTAAAATAGCGCTTGAACTAGTAGTATTTCTTGAATACATTGTAGCAATTAAAATAGCTAATGTTGAAACAACAACAAACGAACCAGGTTGGTCCACAATTACTGCAGTTTCAAGAGCTTGTTTTCCATAAACTGCTTCAATAACTGGAAAACCAACAAAAGAAGTATTACCCAATCCAGCAACTATTATTAAACATCCTGTAAGCTTTTTAGACCATCCAAATACTTTTGAAAAACCTGTAAAAAACAAATAGGAAAGTAAAAAACCCAACCAAGCAATTCCCAATGGATATAATAGTTTAGAGCTGATTTCTAATTTTGGAATATAATATAACGCAACAGCAGGAAGTGAAATGTAAATCACAAATTGATTAAGTGTTTTGTAGCTTAATGAAGGAAATGCAGCATTTCTTTTGAGTAAAAAACCCAAAATCATGCAAACAAAAATTAGTATTATATTATCCATAAAAAATAAACTACAATATTACGAGGAACTATAATATTTCAATAATTATTTTTTAGTTTATAAATCTTATGATTAAGTTATTAATGTTAACTATACAATTTGATTTGTAAGACACAACATACACTCAAAATTTAAATTTACTTAATTATGAAAAATAAATTTAAATAATGTTAATTTAATGAATTTAACTTATTATTTTAAAATTAATAAATAATAAATATTTATTTTTTAACATTTTTTTTGATTATTTATTTTTTATTCATATATTTATACAACCCTAAATTAAATATATTATGCCTAAATCTATGATTACTTACACTAAATTAACTCTAGAAAGAGTTAGTTCAGACCCTGCAAAATTTTGCAAAGAGCTTTTAAATGCTATTAAAATTTTAACTGTTTCAGAACTGGAGGAATTAGCCGTTTGGTTTGCAAATTTCACCAAAGAAAGACCTGAATTACAACACTGTAACATATCGTCTATGGAGTAAAATTACTTTAATACATTTCGGAACAAGTAAAGCATTTTTGTAGTGTTTTAATCTCAAATACACAGTATAACAAAGTTTATATTGTGTATTTTGCTATAAATAAAAATGAAAAAGTTTAAAACAAACTAATTATAAAATTCTTAAAAATTCATATTTTTACGAAAAGCTTTATTTTGAATTCCTCTTCCAAAAAATCAGCCTTAAAAGAAAATGACGGTATCGATCAACCTGAAGCCATTAGTTCATCTTCTATACAACAAATTCAAAAATTAAGAAGAAAGCAACCAACTGCAGATGATTTAATTACAGCCATTTTAAAGGGAGATAAGATCGCATTAAGTAGAGCCATAACTTTAGTTGAAAGCACTAATCCAGATCATATTGAGAAAGCAAATCAAGTAATACAAGGATGCTTACCTTTTGCCAACAAATCAGTTAGAATAGGCATCACAGGTGTTCCTGGTGTTGGAAAATCAACATTCATAGAGGCTTTTGGAAAATATTTGACTTCAATTGGTAAAAAAGTAGCAGTTTTAGCTGTTGATCCTAGCTCTTCAATTAGTCATGGTAGTATTTTAGGTGACAAAACCAGAATGGAAGAATTAGTAAGAGATGAAAATGCTTATATACGACCAAGCGCTTCTGGTGAAAGTTTGGGAGGAGTTGCACGTAAAACAAGAGAAAGCATCATTTTATGTGAAGCATGTGGTTTCGATACAATTTTAATTGAAACTGTAGGTGTTGGCCAAAGCGAAACAGCAGTACACAGTATGGTTGATTTCTTTTTATTATTGAATTTGGCTGGTGCTGGTGATGAACTGCAAGGTATTAAAAGAGGCATTATGGAAATGGCCGATTTAATTGTTATCAATAAAGCTGATGGAGATAACATAACTAAAGCGAAACTTGCTAAAACTGAATTCAATAGAGCTTTACATATGTTCCCTGCAAAAAGCTCTGGTTGGAATCCAAGTGTAACCACTTGCAGTGCTATTCAAAAAACCGGCATTGATACTACATGGCAAACTATTCAAAATTATTTGTTTGTAACCAAAGAAAATAGCTATTTTGAAACCAAAAGGGCCAATCAGAATCAATACTGGTTATTAGAAACAATCAATGACCAATTAAAAAACCATTTTTACAATAATTCTGAAATAGAAAGTTTATTGGAACAAAATAAAAAAGCCGTGCAAAACAATGAAAAATCACCTTTTGCAGCGGCTCAAGAATTATTAAAAAAATACTTTAAGTAATTTTATTCTATTTTAGTGGATATACATTAATTCTTTTCTAATGTTTACGAAGTATAATGCACCTTCTAACATTGCAGGAATAACTAAATGATCTCTTGAAACTGTTAAATCAGCTGGACCACCAATAAATTCAGGAAGCTTCATAACCGTCATTTTATGATTGTTCATCAAATCAATCGAAACAAGAATACCTTTTTTCTCCATAGCAATCCAATTAGTGAAATACAATACATCTTGATAAATGGTAATTCCATCATAAAGCCCTTCTAATTGAATTAATTGAGTGAATTTATTGTCCTTTAAGTTTATATAACCAATTGTTCCATTAACTTGGTTATTTGTACCAAAACCATTTACATATAATCTTGATGCAGCTTTATCAGCATATAATCCATTTATTCCATCAATTGCTACATCAGTAGGAACTTCTTCAAATGTTTTATTTGTCAAGTTTACTTTAAAAAGCTTACTCTTATCAGTTGCAGAAACATACAAAGTCGTTTTATCCCAAACAGCTATATCGTTAAGAAATGATGTTTGAGGAACAAAATCAATTTCATATAATTTTTTCCCTGTTTTAATATCAAATGCCACTACTCTATCTACATCAGCAACAAATAAAATATTATCATCTATCGCTAATCCTTTAGGAGCATTCAAAATCTCTTTAAAAAAATTATCGTCAATAACTTTTCCAGCTTTGTCAAGTCTTAATATCTTTCCATCACCATCTTTATCTGTTGGTCTCATTTTTGCACCTATGTCAGCAACATATAAAAATGATGCATCAGATGCAACACTTTCTGGGTAATTAAAACCACCAACTTTATTCACTTCTTGGGCATTTGAACCATAAAAACCTAAGATTAAACCTAAAGCAACTAAAACATTTTTCATATTTCCAATTATCTATTATTAAAAAATGCCATCTGGCATACTGTTGTTTAAAATTTATTTTTTTACTGAAAGAATATACTGCTCTAAGTAACTCATAGCTGAATTAAGCGAATTCATCTTATTCGTCACTTTAGCTTGTAAAATTCCTCCTTGAATTATCGACATAAAAACAGAAACAAACTCTTGCTTATTAATATCAGCAATAATTTCGCCATTTTCAATTCCGTTATTGATATGATTTATAAGGGTTTCTTCCCAAAAATTATAGGCATTTTCTACTTTAGCTTTTAATAAAGGATGAGTATCATCGGCTTCTGTAGAAGTATTTGTTATTGGACAACCAGTAATTAAAATTGAATTAGTTAAAAAATTGCGGTAAGTCTCAGGGTATACTAATAGTTTTTCAATAGACGAGTTTCTCGTATCCATAATCCCTCTGATGTAACTCACTAACCTTTCAAAATTATAATCAAAAGCTGCAAGAGCAACTTGATCCTTATTTTCAAAATTTCCGTAAATACTACCTTTAGTTAATCCAGTCGCTTCAATTAAATCATTGATAGAAGTACCTGCATAACCTTTTGCATTAAAAATGCATGCGGTTTTTTCTATGATATATTGCTTAGTACGATCTGCTTTTGACATCTAACTACTTAATTTTGATGCAAATGTATAAAAAAATACCGTTTGGTATTAAAAAAACAGAAAAGAAGTAAAATTAAATATATGAGATTATCAAAAAAGGGTGTTTTTCCTGTCCTAGTTTTGTGATATAAGCAATAATTTCGCAAGTAAATTAACATAAACAAAATGAAAACTAAAAGAAACGTCACTTTACTTGTAGCTTTAATACTACAGTTGTTAACCTCGTGTGAACCTAAAAAGGAGACCGAAGTTGTAAAAATGCCACATAACATTATCCCTGTTAGAAAAGGAATAATGATGAAAGAAACCTATAAAAATGATGTTCAAAGAATAATAGAAAGAAATAGAGAAAATGGAACATATCAAGGAACTGAATTTGCTTGGATTGATTTAGACTCTCTAAAAAATTACATCAAATTATTAGATAAAGTATCTGAATTGAATAACAAAAAAGTTACTGGAGTTAGAATTTATTTTTCTCAGTATCCTAAAGTTGGGAACTATAATAAAGAACAAATTGAAAAATTAATTCCCGGAAGAGAAACTATTTTCTTTGCTCCTACAATAGCAGCAGCACCAAGTGAAAAATCAAAAAGGTATCCCATTTTAGAAAATGTACCTTTTAGCATAAAAAACACTCGTGATAATAAATTAAAAGGAGAATTATCAGTTATCAATGCTCTACTTGGGCATAGCGAACAAAAAAGTGATACTTTACAAAAGCAAAGATTTTTAGAAGAGCAGGAAACAAGTTTATTACTTAATGAAGTTGCCATGTTTCCTCCTCCAAAACAGTAAACATGTAAATAATTTATGCCCCTAAAAAACATTACAACAGAAGACATTAAGTACTTAATAATCATATTGCAATTTATTACTGCAATTATCGGAAGTATTTATTATTATAAATTTAAAAATACAGTATTAAAATATTTTTTATTACTACTTTGGTACACTAGTGTAAATGACATTTTTGGTTTATTGTATCAAAGCTATAATAACGCTTCAAGCAATTATTTTATATATAACATATATCAAATTATAAGGTTTATTACCATACTTTTTATATACAAAGTGTACATAGAAAGTAAAATTTCAAAAAAAATAATTTCATTTTTTATAATTGCTTACTGTCTTTCTGTTGTAATTAACTTTTTTGTTGAATCCTTTTGGGATGAATATTTCCTAAATACGTTCATAATTGGCGCAACTTTTATTGCAATATCTGTTTTGCTCTTTATGTTTGAAATTTTACGTTCTGAAAAAGTATTATACATATCTGAATCATTAATATTTTGGATAAGCTCTGCTTATTTGATTTATTTTGTCCCTAATATTCCTTTTTATATCGTTAGAAAGTACTATTCTGATTCAAATACTGTTCCCTATATTTTTATCGTAAATTATTTCTTACTTTTGAGCTATTATATAATTCATATTATTGGATTCATATGGAGCAAACCGGAAACGAAGGAGTAATATTTGCAACACTAGGCCTTGCTGGCTTATGTTTTGTAATTATTCTATTGTTTCTAATTTTTCAAAAAAAGAAAAACATTTTAATTACACGACAAGTAGAAGCTCAAAAACAATTTGAAAAAGAACTTGTCGAATCACAAATTGAAATTAGAGAACAAACACTACGAAACATTAGTTGGGAATTACATGACAACATAGGTCAATTAATAACATTAGCTAAAATTCAACTTCAAAAGATAAAAGATCAGGATACAATTGAATTAAACGAAAACTTAACAAACATTCTCAATGAAGTTAGAAGTTTATCTAAAGTGACCAATCCTGACTATGTTAGTAAAATTAGTCTTGAAGAAGCTGTAAAATTAGAAATTGACCGTTTCAATAGGCTAAACTATATTGAAGCATCATTATCGACAGAAGGGGATTCTTTTACTATTAATCCAAAATCTGAAACAATTATTTTTAGAATTCTACAAGAGTTTTTTTCTAATACTATAAAGCATTCAAAAGCTACAAAACTATCTGTATCTACAAACTATTATACAGAAAACGGAAAAAACAGAGTAGTAATTATCGCTAAAGACAACGGAAAAGGATTTGACATTACTAGTACAAATGAAAGAGGTATTGGGTTAATTAATATGAAAAAAAGAGGACACTTAATTAATGCCGAAGTAAATATTGAATCAGAATTAAATATTGGGACCAGCCTTTCAATCAATTATCATCAAAACTAATCATGGAAAAATACTCTATTGCAATAATTGAAGATCATACTTTACTATCTGAAGCAATTGCAGAAGTAATAAATAAATTTGATTTATTTAAGGTAGATTTTTTGTGCAAAAATGGAGCAGAATTAATCGAAACACTCAAAACAAAAAGTGCACCAAAAATAATCTTAATGGATGTTAATATGCCCATTATGAATGGTATCGAAACCACTAAATGGTTAAGCGAAAATTATCCCGATGTATATGTAATAGCTTTAACAGTAGAGGAAGACGAAAGTACAATATTAAAGATGATTCGAGCTGGCGCTAAAGGTTATCTTTTGAAAGATGTAGACAAAAAGACTTTAGAAATTGCACTTATAAAAACAATCGAAACAGGATTTTATCATTCCAATATTGTAGTTGATGTATTAGTAAACTCGATTACTGGGAAATCAAACACAAAAGAAGCTTTAAAAGATACTGAAATTGAATTTTTAAAACTTCTTTGTAGTGAAATGACTTATAAAGAAATAGCCAACAAAATGAATTTAAGTCCTAAAACTATCGATGGCTATCGTGATAATTTGTTTGTAAAACTAGATGTAAAAAACCGTATTGGCCTTGTGATTTATGCTATAAAAAACAAGATTTTTACCTGTTAATATTTAGTTTACTCATCATATCGCTCCATTTCGCGATCGTAAAATTCACCTGCTAATGTGATCAAATGTTCCATTTCAGACTCTAACTCTTGCTCATCTTCGTCGTCAAGTTCTTCTATAAACTCTACCGAATCATCTTTTAGATTGATTAAAAAACGAGGATATTCAAGGTGAATGATAAAAATATCATCTGGGAAATCTGAATTATCAGCAAGTACAAATTTTGGTAATTCCATGTTATTAGTATGTATTATGAATTATTAGTTTTTTTGAAAGTTTATTAAAACGAAGGTACAAAAATAATGCTGCAGCTGTTAAACCGGAAAGTAAACCAATCCAAACGCCAATAGCTTTTAAATTAGTATAAAACCCTAAATAAATTGAAATAGGAAAACCAATTATCCAATATGCAACAAAAGTAATATACATTGGTACTTTTACATCTTGTATACCCCTTAATGCACCTAAAACAACTACTTGTATTCCATCAGACAATTGAAATACAGCTGCAATTAAAATTAAGCTAGAGGCAATTGAAATTACTTCACCAGTTTGCAAAACATTCTCGTTAACAAAAAAATGAGGCAAGATTGTGTGTAACAAAACAAACAATAAAGCAAAAGTTCCTTGAACGATTATTGCCAATAAAAATATGGATCTTGCAACGATACGAAGCTTTATAAAATCACCAATTCCTTTTTGATTTCCTACGCGCACCATTCCCGCAACACTAAGTCCAGAAACAAACATAAAAGTGAACGTTGCTAATGTCAGGGCAATTTGATTCGCCGCCTGACTTGCAGTTCCAATCCTTCCACATAACCATATGGCTCCAGTAAATAAAGCAACTTCAAAAAACATTTGCATTGCGGATGGCAATCCAAGGTTAATAATTTTTAAACTCATCACCTTACCTATCCCTTTAATACTAAATCCGTCGAAATAAGGTTTGAATTTATCCTTTGATTTTAAAGCAATATGCATATAAATAACCATTACAATCCTCGAAATTACGGTTCCAAAAGCAGCTCCTAGCATCCCCATTTTTGGAAAAAACCAAACTCCATAAATTAAAACAATATTCAAGAACAAATGAACCACATTACAAAGTAAATTAGCCCACATCGCATATTTGGTTTCACTCTTACCATCAGCAAATTGTTTATATCCTTGAAACACAACTAACGGAATTAATGAAAAAGCTACTAAATCTAAAAAAGGTCTTGCCATTTCCACAACTTCTTTAGGTTGTCCCATTAAAACAATTAATGGTTTAGCAGCATATATTACACCAAACAATACTAAACCAAGAACGCTACAAAGTACTAATCCGTGGTGAAAAACGCTTCTACCTTTTACTAAACTATTTTCTCCGTCAGCCTCTGCAATTAAGGGAGTTATAGCTGTAGAAAAACCAATACCTAAAGACATACCAATAAACACAAAACTATTCGCTAAGGAAACCGCAGCTAGTTCTGTTGGCCCTAAACGACCAACCATAATATTATCTACTATACTCACTAGAGTATGACCTAACATTCCAAGTATAATTGGGTAAGCTAATTTTATGTTCTCTTTAAATTCTCTGGTGTATACAGAAAGCTTCATGGCAAAAAATTTTCGCAAAAATACAATAATTAAAAAGGATATCGAGTTAACACTATACCCAATTCTCTAATAAAATTTTTTATGAATTTATTTAAAACAAACTTATTACTACTTGTATTTTTTCTATGTTCAATGCCCAATTATGGGCAAAAAAAAGTGGGCGATATTCGCTTAGGTTATGGATTTAGCGGAGGTGTTCCTATCAAAGATCATGTTTTTGCTGCAGGTATTGATGGAAGAATTCAATATGATATCACACTTAAAAGTTCACTGATAGGTACAACAGGCTACACTCATTATTTTAGTAGTACCGTTTCAGACATTGCTTACATACCCGCAAAAGCAGGTTTTAAGTCACACATTGGAGATCAAATTTACATCCTTGGAGAGCTTGGCGCTGCTTTTAGTACCACTGGCGAAGGAGTTTCTTTTTTATGGAATCCAGGTGTTGGTGTTGCAACAAAACATATAGATATTTCTTTACGTTATGAAAACGTAGGCAATTTTAACACTGGACAATTAGCTTTACGACTAGCTTATGGTTATAAATTGTGATTACTCACCTAACTGCTTTTTATACTCTGCAAAGTTTACTTTCACTTTTTCATCAAGAGGAGGTTCGTTTACATCTGTATACTTTTGCATTTCTTCCCAAATAATCTTTCCAACCATATAACGCGCCATTTCTTTGTCGTCCGAAGGAATAATATACCATGGTGCGTTTGGTTTGGAAGTTTTATTGATAGCTTCCTCATAATATTTCATATAATCGTCCCAACGCTCGCGTTCTTTTAAATCTCCTGGAGAAAATTTCCAGTGATGTTCTTCTTCTTCCAAACGTCTTAATAGCCTTTTACGTTGCTCTTCTTTACTCATGTAAAAAAAGAACTTCAAAACTATTGTTCCATTTTGAGTTATATGCTTTTCGAAATTATTAATCTGTTCAAAACGATTTTCCCAAAATTCATGCGTAATATCTTCTACTTTTTCAATTCCTGGCAAATTTTCATTTAAAATATACTCAGGATGTACTCGAGTTACCAATACATTTTCATAATGTGTACGATTGAAAACTGCAAACTTTCCTTTTTCTGGCAAAGCCAAATAATGACGCCATAAATAATCATGCTCTAATTCAGTCGAATTGGGTGTTTTAAAACTATGAACCACTACCCCACGCGGATTAAACTCTTTAAAAACCTCACGAATCAAACTATCTTTTCCCGAAGTATCCATTCCTTGCAAACAAATCAAAACTCCATAACGATTATGTGCATACATCACATCTTGCCACTCACTCAAAGGCTTTTGCACCTCATCAAGCATTTTCTCTTTTTCTTTATCTTTTAATGAAGTTTCAATTTCTGTTGGAAAGTCAGATAACTTAAAAGGCTTAGTGATTTTAAAGTCTTGAGAATTAAAAGCTGTCATAGTTTTAAAGTATATTTGTTATTGTATGTAGCAATTTCCCGCTTTTCGCTATATCTTTTTACGGTAACTTCGAGAACCTCAGTTTCAGTAAAAAGGATGCCACTATAATCGGGGCTATGCTTATTTGTAAATATATGGAAAAAATTCAACTACTTGCTTTTTTGACTATTCAAGGTATTGGAGCTGCCTCAGGAATAGTTTTTCACAACAATTCATTATTTATGGTTAGTGACAATTCTGGTTATTTATTTGAACAAAGGCTGGATAAATCACCTTTAGTAAAACACTCACTTATAAAAGATGCTTCGGTTAATATTGAAAAAAAAAGAAAACCAGATTTTGAGGCTATAACATTAAAAGAAAATGAACTGCATGTTTTTGGTTCTGGTTCTACTATCAACAGAAATAAAAAAGTTATTTACAACTTAAAAACCAAAGAGGTCAAGGAAACTGATTTTTCATCTACTTATCAAGAACTAAAGTCAAAATTTAAAATGTCTGATGACGATTTAAACATCGAAGGCGCTTTATACAATAACGAAACTTTGTTTCTATTCCAAAGAGGAAACGGATTAACTGCGAAAAATGGTGTGTTCAAAATTAGTACCGACAATCAATATGAGTTTTTCCCAATTATATTACCAAAAATCAAACATGTTGAAACCAGCTTTACAGACGCAATCCTAATCGAAAATAAAATTTATTTCCTTGCAGCTGCAGAAGATACCATTTCGACTTATGAAGACGGTGAAGTTTTGGGCACCATAATGGGAATTATGAATCCCGAGACACTCGAAGTTGAAAAACACATTCAATTATCGCCCACTCATAAACTCGAAGGCTTGACTCTTTTTGAAAAACAAGGAAATCAATTGACTTTTTTACTGTGTGAAGACAACGATACCGAAGATTTAAATGCAACTATTTACAAGTTGGTTCTAAACGTTAAATAAACATTCTAAAATTGAAACTATGAGTCAAGATTCTGATCGCAAAATTTTTAGTTCGAGAGTTTTAAACTATCCTGTTGAAACAGTTTATGAAGCTTTCGCTAATCCAGAGCATTTAAAAAATTGGTGGGGTCCAGAAGGTTTTACCAATACAATTCATCAATTTGATTTAAAGCCTGGCGGAAAATGGATTCTTACCATGCACGGTCCTGAAAAAGGAAATTATGAGAACTCATCTATTTTTAAAATAGTTGAGCCACTGAAACTAATTGCTTGGACAAGAGTTTCTCAACCTTTTTTTGATATGGAAATAGGTTTTAATAAGATTGATGAATCTAAAACTGAGATTTCTTTCCTAATGATTTTTGATACCGCTGAAGAATGTGAGAAGATTAGAAAGTTTGCTGAACCTAAAAATGAAGAAAATTTTGACCGATTAGAAAAAGAAATTTTAAACATAGTAAAATAAGCTAAACCAAACAATATCAATATATTTCGATACATTTAAAAGCTAAACTTTGGAATAAAAAATATTTTTTAGACAACCTTCCCAACCTTTTTATAAAAATCATCCTCTTTACATATAAAGATCTTTATTGTGATAGACGAACAATTAATACAAGCCTGCCGAAAAATGCATCGAGACGCCCAGCGAAAGATGTATGAGTTAATGGCGCCCAAACTTTATCAGGTTTGCAAACGCTACTTGAAAAAAGAAGAGGAAATAGAAGAAGTACTTGCCGATGCTTTTGTAATCATTTTTACAAAATTGGATCAGTTAAAAGAAAACGCTGCTTTTTACAGTTGGGCAAAACGTATTACGGTTAATGAGTGTTTACATTTATTAAAGAAGAATGTGAATTTCAATTTGTATCTAGAAGAATCAAGTTTTAAAATTCAGCCCGAAGTGGCTCAAGATACAAGCTTAGAGGAACAGGATGTATTAAAACTACTAAATTATATTCCGGAAGGATGTAAAACAGTATTCAATTTGTTTGTCATTGAAGGATACTCACATAAAGAAATTGCAGCAATGCTTAAAATTTCAGAAGGAACATCAAAATCACAATTGAATGTAGCAAAAACCAAATTGAAAGATTTAGTGAACAATTTCTACTATCAAAACGCAAAGTAAGTAATGGAAGATCAAGATAAAATATTCGAACAATTTAAAAAAGCTGCCGAAAATCAGGATTCACAAGATTTCCCAGGAATGGAAAAAGTCTGGTCCCGCGTTGATGCAAAACTAGATACGGAAGTTTTTAAATCACAAAAGAAAACGAATACCAACTGGAAAAAGTTCGCTGTTGCTGCATCAATAGTTGTAGGAAGTGTTTTTGCTTTCCAACTTTGGAAACAATTTGACGCTACAAAAGAACCAATGCAGAACTCGGTTGTTGAAACCACAAAAGAAGAAATCAAGTCACTTATTAGCAATGATTCAACTGCTATTGTTGCTAATGATGAGCCTCTAATTGACAATAAAGTCAACGAAAAAATATTACACCAACAAATACAAAGTGCCAACCAAGTAGCAGTTTCTGAAAATAAACCAAAAGCCAATGATAGCATTCAAGTAAGGTCAATGGCAGCTCCAATTATGGAAGAAGATAAAGGTTATTTAAATAATTCAATTACTCATGAAACTGTAGGTATAAAAAGTTCGAGAGTAGACGAAAGTGATTACAATGCCAAAGAAAAACCTGCACAATCAGTAACTCTAGGTAAAAAAGCACCACCATTAGTCGTAGTTGATGGCAAGGCTACTGACAAGAAAGTGTCTGATGTTAAAAACTCTGATGATTTAGAAACCATTGTAGAACTTAAAGAACCTTTGTACATCATTAACGGAAAAGAATATTCAGAAAAAGAACTCTTTGGACCCAACCCTACTTCGCCCTATTATCCATTAAATAAGCAGGAAATTGAATCGATGTCAATTTACCAAGATGAAGAAGCTATAGAACTTTATGGCGACAAAGGAAAAAAAGGAGTTGTAGTCATTAAAACTAAATACGGAAGACCGGCTATTCAAAAGAAATAGCAAAAAAAAATCAAATACTAACATATTAAAACTTACTATTATGAAAAGTGTTAAACTATTTTCATTAGCCATAACTATGTTCTTTTCTATCATAACTTTTGGACAAGAAAAAAGGGACTCTATTTTAAATGTTAAAAGAGATAATGTTAGATTCTGTACTCCAAATAATAAAAATCTTGCTTTAATCGTAATCGATGGTCATTTTGCCAATGCTAAATTAGTTGAAATGATAAATCCAAATGATATTAAATCTGTTGAAGTTTTGAAAAGAGATAAAGCAAAGGCTAAATATGGTGAAAAAGCTGAAAATGGAATAATTATAATCACTTCAAAACTAAGTAGGCGGAAGTTAAAAAAACTTCTAAAACAAACAGAAATTAAAAATATCTAAACCAAAAAATCAAGTACTAACATATTAAAACTTACTATTATGAAAAGTGTAAAACTATTTTCATTAGCCATAGCTATGCTTATAAGTTTCGTGGCAATGGCACAAGAGAGAACAATTACTGGAATAGTTTCAGACTCATCTGGACCAATACCAGGAGTTAATGTTGTTGTAAAAGGAACAACTAGAGGAGTACAAACTGGCTTCGATGGCAAGTATGCTATAAAAGCATCACAAGGAGAAAAACTAGTTTTTAGTTTTTTGGGAATGAAAGAGGAAATCAGAACTGTTGGGGCTTCAAATATCATTAATGTAACAATGAGAGATGATTCAAAAAACTTGCAGGAAGTTGTTGTTACTGCTGTTGGGATATCACGAGAAGAAGGATATTATTATTCTTCATCACCTAAGAGAACAAAAAAATCTAGAGCTGATAAAAATCAACTTACTGGTCAAGTTGCTGGATTAGCAGTAGCTTATGAAAGAGACAACAAATTGGTTATTAAAGGCAAAAAAAATGATAAGAAAAAACCAATTTCTACCAATGATGAAGATTATGGTATTTTTGTAGAAAATGAATTTGAAAGTCCAAAACAATCACCACTTTCTACTTTTTCTATCGATGTTGATAATGCTTCATACACAAACATTCGTCGCTTTATAAACAATGGACAACAAGTTCCTAAAGATGCGGTTCGTGTAGAGGAAATGATGAATTTCTTTAAATACCAATACCCACAACCTATAGGAGAACATCCATTTTCAATCACAACAAATTATAGTGATTGTCCATGGAATTCAAAAAATAAATTGGTACGCATTGGTTTACAAGGAAAAAGTATTTCAACTGAGAATTTACCAAATTCAAACTTTGTATTCTTAATTGATGTTTCAGGTTCAATGAGTGATGAGAACAAGTTACCATTGTTAAAACAATCCATGAAAATTTTAGTAAACGAATTACGCCCAGAAGATAAAGTTTCTATAGTAGTGTATGCTGGTGCTGCAGGTTTGGTTTTACCTCCAACAGCCGGAAACAAAAAAGAAACCATCATCAATGCACTAGACCAATTACAAGCTGGCGGAAGCACTGCAGGTGGAGAAGGAATCAATTTGGCTTACAAAATTGCAATGGAAAACTTTATTAAAAACGGAAACAACCGTGTGATTTTAGCCACTGATGGCGATTTTAATGTAGGCGCTTCTTCTGATAACGACATGGAACGTTTAATCGAAGAGAAAAGAAAATCAGGAGTTTTCTTGACTTGTTTGGGATACGGAATGGGCAATTACAAAGACAGTAAAATGGAAGTACTTGCTAACAAAGGCAACGGAAACTATGCTTACATCGACAACATTCAAGAGGCTAATCGTTTTTTAAGTAAAGAGTTCAAAGGTTCTATGTTTGCTATCGCCAAAGATGTGAAAATTCAAATTGAATTTAATCCAAAACATGTTCAATCGTATAGATTAATTGGTTATGAAAACAGAAAATTAAGAGCTGAAGATTTCACTAATGATGCTATTGACGCTGGTGAATTAGGAAGCGGTCATACAGTAACGGCATTATATGAAATCATTCCTACTGGTGTTAAAAGTGATTTCTTTAAAGAGCCAACTGATTTAAAGTACTCTCAACCTAAATCATCAGAAAATAATTATAATGATGAATTGGCTACTATCAAGTTTAGATACAAAAAACCTGATGGAGACAAGAGTATTGAAATGGTTGAAGTAATTGACAACAAACCACAAGCATTCGATACTGTTTCGGAGGATTTTAAATTCACAACTGCTGTAGCTTGGTTCGGCTTAAAAATAAGAGATTCAAAACTTATTGAAAATAAATCATCGGATGATATTAAAAGTCTGGCAAAATTGGGCTTACAAAATGATTCTGAAGGATATAGAGCTGAATTTATTAGACTTATGGAAAATATACGATTATAATAGTTAGGTTGTTTTTTAGTTTGGTTAAGACCCTAAGGATCTAATTCTTAGGGCTTTCTGCTTTGTATTGAAATTTTCGCAAATATTTAACATTTTTATTAAAAATCAGGCATACGTTTTGTTTCAAGAACAAGAAAAACTTATTTAATAATCCTCTAAAACAATTTGGTATGAAAAAACCTTTCCTTATGCTAGCTGGACTAGCATTGCTCTTTGCATCGTGTAAAGAAAATCAATACATAAATGAAGCTGAAGCTAGCAGTGAAATAATGATCACTGATGCTGCAGATAACAATACTCTCGAGGAGTATTCCCCCGAAAATGAAAACCAGGAAAGTTATGCCGAAATAGAGGAAAATAAGTTTGAAAACCCCAAGACAAAACCCTTATCCACGTTTTCTATAGATGTTGATAATGCTTCTTACACCAATATCCGTCGATTCATTAACAACGGGCAAGAAATTCCTAAAGACGCTGTAAGACTAGAGGAAATGATGAACTACTTCGCATACACTTATCCACAACCTAAAGACCAACATCCTTTCTCTATAAATACCGAATACAGCGAATGTCCTTGGAATTCTGAGCATAAACTGGTAAAAATTGGCCTTCAAGGCAAAAAAATAGAAACGGATAACCTACCTGCATCAAATATTGTTTTTTTAGTAGATGTTTCTGGTTCTATGAGTGATGAAAACAAACTTCCTTTATTAAAAGAATCTATGAAAGTTCTTGTAAAAGAGTTACGACCAGAAGACAAAGTATCTATTGTTGTATATGCTGGAGCGGCGGGAATGGTTTTACCTCCTACTCCTGGAGACGAAAAAAGTAAAATCATGAATGCTTTTGATGAATTAAATGCTGGTGGAAGTACAGCAGGTGGAGAAGGATTAGAATTAGCTTATAACATTGCTGAAGAAAACTTTATAAAAGGTGGTAACAACAGAATTGTTCTAGCTACTGATGGTGATTTTAATGTTGGTGCTTCTTCTGATAAAGAAATGGAGAACTTAATTGAAAAGAAACGTAAATCTGGTATCTTTTTAACTTGTTTAGGCTATGGCATGGGCAATTACAAGGATAGTAAAATGGAAACACTTGCAGACAAAGGAAACGGAAACTATGCTTACATCGACAACATGCAAGAAGCCAATCGCTTTTTAGGAAAAGAGTTTAAAGGATCTATGTTTGCTATTGCTAAAGATGTAAAAATTCAAATTGAATTCAACCCTAAATATGTGCAATCGTACAGATTAATTGGATACGAAAACAGAAAATTAAACGATGAAGACTTTAAAAATGATGCTGTAGATTCTGGTGAATTAGGAAGCGGACATACCGTAACTGCTTTATATGAAATTATTCCAACAGGAGTTGAAAGCAACTATACACCTTCAAAATTAAAATACACTTCTAATGAAACTGCAAGCACATCAAATTCTGATGAGTTGGCAACAATTAAATTCCGTTACAAAAAACCCGATGGAGAAAAAAGTATAGAAATGGTTCAAGTTATCCCTAATGCCTCTAAATCATTAAAAGCTACAAGTCCTGACTTTAAGTTTGCTTCATCAGTAGCTTGGTTTGGAATGAAACTGAGAGATTCAAAATATATTGAGAATAAAGAAATCGAAGATATTGTAAGCCTTGCAAAAGAAGGATTGGACAATGATTCTGAAGGTTACAAAGCCGAATTTATTCGCCTTGCAAAAAGTGCTAAAATCTAAAGATAAATAATAAAAAAAGGGATGAATTTCATCCCTTTTTACTTTTGTTTTATTTTTCAATTTCTTTTAAACTCTCCATTTTCTTATGAGCTAGGAAACCTTTAATATCTTCAAAATGCTCTTTAACACGTTTGTGA
Organism: Flavobacterium terrae; assembly: GCF_900142035.1. Classification (GTDB taxonomy): domain Bacteria; phylum Bacteroidota; class Bacteroidia; order Flavobacteriales; family Flavobacteriaceae; genus Flavobacterium; species Flavobacterium terrae. The sequence goes on from NZ_FQZI01000002.1 coordinate 280,956, forward strand.
CCAAATTCGAATACTTTTTCGGCCAAACCATCCAAGAAATCACGGTCGTGAGATACTAAAATTAAAGTTCCATCAAAGTCTTTCAAAGCATCTTTAATAATGTCTTTAGTTTTCATATCAAGGTGATTTGTTGGCTCATCCAGAATTAGAACATTAACTGGTTCTAACAATAATTTAATCATTGCTAAACGAGTCTTTTCTCCTCCAGAAAGCACTTTCACTTTCTTTTGAATATCATCTCCTTTGAACATGAATGCTCCAAGAATTGTTTTGATTTGAGTACGAATATCACCTTCAGCGATTCTATCAATCGTTTCAAAAATAGTTGCTTCTCCATCAAGTAAAGAAGCTTGATTTTGTGCAAAATAACCAATTTGTGAATTATGACCAATTTCTAATTTTCCACTATCAATGTCTAATTCTTTCATAATGGCTTTGATCATGGTTGATTTACCTTCACCATTTTTACCCACAAAAGCTACTTTTTGACCTCTTTCAATCACCATGTTTGCTTTTTGAAACACTACGTGATCTCCGTATGATTTTGTTAAATCTTCCACAACGACTGGATATTGTCCAGAACGTGGCGATGGAGGAAATTTAAGCTTAAGTGCAGATGAATCTACTTCATCTACCTCAACCAAAACTAATTTTTCCAACATACGAACACGCGACTGCACTTGCTCTGTCTTAGAAAAAGTACCTCTAAATCGTTCAATAAATGCCTGATTATCTGCAATAAATTTTTGTTGCTCATCGAATGCTTTTTGTTGGTGAATTCTTCTGTCTTTACGCAATTCTAAATAATCAGAATATTTAGCTTTGTAATCATAAATACGTCCCATTGTTACTTCGATAGTACGATTTGTAATCGCATCAACAAAAGCGCGGTCGTGCGAAATCACCATTACTGCTTTTGCTGAATTCACCAAGAACTCTTCCAACCATTGAATACTTTCCATATCCAAGTGATTTGTTGGCTCATCTAACAAAATTAAATCTGGTTTCTTCAAAAGGATTTTAGCTAACTCAATTCTCATACGCCATCCTCCTGAAAATTCAGATGTTTTGCGAGTAAAGTCTTCTCTTTCGAAACCTAAACCTTTTAATACTTTTTCAACTTCAGCTTCGTAATTCACCTCTTCAATTGAATAGTATTTTTCAGAAAGTTCCGAAACACGTTCAATCAACTTCATGTAATCGTCACTTTCATAGTCAGTACGAATTGTTAATTGCTCATTGATTTCATCAATTTCTTTTTTCATTCCTAAAACACCTGCAAAAGCTTTAGATGTTTCTTCCATTACAGTACAATCATCATTTAATAGCAAATGCTGTGGCAAATAAGCAATTACAGCATCACTTGGAGCCGAAATACCACCACGAGTAGGTTTGTTTTCTCCAGCAACAATCTTTAAAAGTGTCGATTTACCTGCTCCGTTTTTACCCATAAGGGCAATTTTATCGTTTTCATTAATAGCAAAAGTAACATCGCTAAACAGAGTAGTACCGCCAAACTCAACTGCGATATCGTTTACTGTAATCATAATTCTATTATTTAGGCATTTGATTGTTTGTTAACCAAATTTTTGAAGGTGCAAAGATAGAATTAATGAACGGATTTGAAAATGAGATTTTAAATTATAAAATTATCGACAAGGAAATCTAATCTGGCTATAACCATACTCTACATTTTTATAAAAACTAGCTTTGATATAGAAATATAACTGGTCATTAGTTAAAACTTCTAACTTTTGTTTATCAAGTTTTGGTAACTTTATTTTTACTTTTAAAGCATTAATTTTTTTTACAAATTCTTCTTGTAAATGAATCTTTTCGCTTTTATCTTTTTTTACAATTTCTTTAAAAAAAGTATCTATTTCTGATTTAACTAAATTATGTTGAAGTACATATTCTTCAAAACCGTCAATTCCTTTGCTTTGTCGACCATAAACTTCCGAAAATTCTTTTGAGTTTTTTTCAAAATAATCTGAATTTTCTTTTAGGAATTCTAAAAAAAAATCATTTGAATTATAGTCTGTTTCTTTACAAGAAAAACAAATCAAGCATAATAATAAAACAATTTTTCTCATCTTTAAGATTTTAATTAATAATTTGTTTTAACTTTTTCTGATACTCTATATTCTCATTTATTCCTAAATGATTCTGGCCTTCAAGTATGAAAAGACTATCTGTTGGCTTCAATACTTTTTTTAGTCTAAATGAATTTTCTATTGAAATTAATTGATCCTTATTTCCGTGAAACAGATAAATAGGTGTTTTTATTTTGTTTAAATATTTTTCTGTTTCAAAACGAAACTTCTTCAACGAATTTGGAAAATAGGGAACTCTTCCTTCGGTAAATTTTAAAAAATTATCAAATGGTGCTTTTAAAATCAAGAGATCGTTTCTTCTTATGGAAGCCAAATAAGAGGCAGATCCTGTTCCAATTGAATAACCTATAATAATTCTCTTTTTATATTTTTTTGAAACAGTATCAAATACTATTTGTACATCTTTTAAAACCTGTTCTTCATTTTCTATTTTACCTTCGCTTTTTCCAAAACCTCTATAATCTAAAATAAAAATATCATAACCCAAGTCAATATAGGTTTTAGAAATTTTTCCCCATCTATCCACTGCACCTGCATTTCCATGAAGATAAAATATTAATCCTTTGGGATTGTTTGCTTTAAATAAAATACCATGTTGATACTTTCCATCAAAAGATTTTACTTTAACTTCTTCAAAGTTATTTTCAAAATAGAACTTATAATTTTCATTCAATTTATACTGAACAAAAACCATCTCAGTTTGATTAAAGTAAAAGTAACTCACGTATAAAACATAAAGACCTCCAAAAATTCCTAAAAAAGAAAGTACTAAAAATTTGAATTGTTTCATAAGTAAGTCAAAGTTTAAAAATACAAAAAAAGACTACCAATAGTAGTCTTTCAATATTTTTGATGTTTAGAGTATTAAATACTCATCTTAAATTCTTCAATAATTGGATTTGCTTTAATTAGATCCGTTTTTTGAATAAAAACTTCGACAGCTTGACCTGCTGTACCAAAACCAGCAATAAGTCCTGATTGTATATTATTTTTTACTACGGTAGAAATTTCAGCTGCTTCTAGTTTAGATTGCAATGCTTGTGCTAAAATTTCGCTACCTGAAAATATTTTCATTAATGCCATACTTTTTTATATCTATTTATTGTTATTCGTCATCTTCTTCTTCATAGTCATCGACACCAAAAAGAAATGGATCAATCATAATTTTATCTGCAAGAATTTCAACTCGTTCTGTCAATTCGGAACAAAAAAACAATCTTTGTGTTTTTTCGACGCTCATAGAAAGTCTTTGAACTATTGGTTCTAAGCGAAGTTTAAAAATTTCATTAGCATCATCGACCACAAATATTTTTACAGTATTCATGTTAAATCCTGCTCCTGAAAACATAGCATTTATTTTATTGGGAGTTCCTATTAAAACATCCATTCCTGCCGAGATTATGTTTTTCTCTTCGTCAATATCTGTTTTATCGTTTACACCAATGATTCTTAGATTGGTATATTTTCCAAATTTTTCAAACATTTCAACAGTTTGCAAAACTGCCTCTTTGTCTTTTACTATAACTAACGCTCTTGTAGATTCACCAACTGCTTTTTCAAGTTTTTGAATTACTGTATATACAATTGAAGTGGTCTTTCCTTCGCCTTCTGGCATTATTACAACTGCATCTGCACCACTTTTTAAAGTACTCCAACAATCTGCCTGTACCTCAGTAGGATCTGTTATCCAATTCTCAATTAAAGCTTGCTGAAGGTTTTGATTTATTTTTTTTAACTGCATAGTTCTTTATTTAGATGCAAACAATTTGACATCATTCTCAGAAATTTCAGCTCCTCCAAGAATTATTAAACGTTCCACCACATTTCTTAGTTCACGAATATTACCTGTCCAATCGTATTCTTGTAATAATTTGATTGCTTCTTTAGAAAAAGATTTTACTGCACTACCTTGCTCACCAGCAATTTTAGCAGCAAAATGTTCAATTAAGTTAGGAATATCATCTCTTCTATCATTTAAGGCAGGAACTTTTATTAAGATTACTGCTAAACGATGGTATAAATCTTCACGAAAACGACCTTCTTCAATTTCCTTTTTTAAATCTTTGTTGGTTGCAGCTACAACACGAACATTTACTTTAATGTCCTTGTCTGCTCCTACTCTTTGAATTAAGTTTTCTTGTAATGCACGCAAAACTTTAGCCTGTGCAGGCAAACTCATATCTCCTATTTCATCTAAGAAAATTGTTCCTCCATCGGCAGCTTCAAATTTTCCAGCACGGTCTTTTACGGCAGAAGTAAATGCTCCTTTTATATGACCAAATAATTCGCTTTCTATTAATTCTGAAGGAATTGCAGCACAATTCACTTCTATAATTGGTCCAGAACTGCGTTCACTTTTTTCATGAATTTGATGAGCTACTAACTCTTTCCCTGTTCCATTAGGACCAGTAATAAGTACACGAGCTTCTGTAGGCGCAACTTTTTCGATCATATCCTTAATATGACTAATTGCATCGCTATCACCAATCATTTCGTAGTTTTTAGAAACTTTCTTCTTTAAGATTTTATTCTCAACAACTAGTTTTTTTCTGTCAAGTGCATTACGAACTGTATTTAGTAATCTATTTAAATCTGGTGGTTTTGAAATGTAATCAAAAGCCCCCAATCGCATAGTATTTACAGCAGTATCTAAATCACCGTGACCAGATATCATTACCATTGGAACTTCGGGCTTAATTTTTTTAATTGCCTCTAAAACTTCTACTCCGTCCATTTTAGGCATTTTTATATCGCACAAAATTAAATCGTAATCTTCATTTGTTGCTTTATCAAGTCCTTGAACGCCATCTTCTGCTTCATCAACCTTATACGTTTCACTCTCTTCAGAAAGGATTTTGACTAAAACTCTACGAATTGCGGCTTCATCTTCTATTATTAATATTTTTGACATTATAATAAGATTTCTTTATTTTGAAATTATATGGATATCTCTTTGTGGAAATGGTATTTCTATTTTATTCTCTCTAAATTTTTGATCAATTTTATATCGAATATCACTTTGTATTTTAGGACTCTTCATGCCATTTTCTACATAAAAATACACTGAAAAATTTAAAGATGAATCTGCAAAATCTTCAAACAAAACATTTACAGTATCTGGAGATACAATACCTTCAGTATTTTTAGCACATTCTTCTAATATTTTTTTTACCAAATTCACATCGCTTCCGTAAGCTACTCCCACAGAAACATGTTCTCTGTTAGTTGAATTATTTTGAGTCCAATTAAAAAGAGTTTCAATCATGAACTTATGATTTGGAATGATCATAACTCTATCATTACGCGTAACCATTCTTGTAGTTCTTAAATTGATTTCTTTAACCTGACCTACTTTACCATCAACTTCAATAATATCTCCAACATGCAGAGATTTGTCTAAAATCATTAGTATTCCAGATATAATATCTTGAAAGAAAGTTTGCAATGCAAAACCAATCCCTACAAATAGAGCTGCAGAAGCAGTAATAAACACATTCATATTTATTCCGCTTGAATGCAAGATAAACATAAAAACTAAGATATAAACAACGTACTTTATGAATTGAAATAGGCTGATAAATTTGTTTTTATCTTCTGGAGCAAGTTTACGTGTTATAAACTTTCTAATAAATTTAAGCAGAATTGATGTTAAAACTAAAGCAAAGATTAGCACCAATAAATTAGCAACCGTAAATTCTATTGTTTTAGAATCGATTAACTTATATTTTAATATTTCAGTTATTTGGTTTAACATTTATTAGTATTTCAACCATTTATATAATTCTTTCCAAGTTGGCTTTTTACCATACATTAAAATACCTACACGGTAAATTTTAGATGCAAACCATACCACAGTTATAAAAGTTGCAAATAGTATTACTATTGACAAAATTAATTGCCAAACTGGTACCCCAAAAGGAATTCGCATCAACATTACAATTGGTGATGTTAACGGGATCATCGAGAAAACAGTAGCAACTGTTCCGTGAGGATCATTAATAACCGTAAAGAAACCTACATATACTCCTAACATTAATGGCATAATGATAGGAAATAAAAATTGTTGAGAATCTGTCTCAGAATCTACAGCTGCTCCAATGGCAGCATACAATGAGCTATACAAGAAATAACCACCAATGAAATAAATAATAAAAGCTACAGTTAATGTACCTATAGGTAAATTCCAAAGTTCACGAATGTAAGTCTGAACTGTTCCCATTTCTTTTTGAGCCATTTCCATCATTTCTGGAGATACTGTTGAACTAGCACCAGGTTGAACACCGAAAAAAGAGGATATACCAAACATTAAAACTCCTCCTAAAATTGCCCAAATTGCAAATTGAAGAATTCCAGCCAATGAAGTACCCATAATTTTTCCTAACATAAGCTGAAAAGGTTTGACAGAAGAAATAATAATTTCTATAATACGATTTGTTTTTTCTTCTATTACACTTCTCATAACCATATTACCATAAATGATAATAAACATCATAATTAAGTAACCAAAAGCACCACCAATACCAACTTTAATCTCATTTAAACCTTTTAAACTATCCTCACCAGAAAATTTAGACAAATGAATATCAGAATCCACTTTTGCAGCATCAATTTTAGCAGCATCAAAACCTAATTTTTTTAAATTTTCATGAGTAAGTTTGTTATCTATAACTTTTTCCATACTCATAATAGATTCCATACTTGGACTATCATCAGATATATATTCTACTTTAGTTGATAGTTCTTCAGTGTTTGATACCTTTGGCACATATATTAACCCTTCATAATTTTTTGCTGCTGTATCCTTAGCTAATTTTAAAGGCATGGCTGACAGATCCACATACTGAGTTTCCTTGTCGTTTTTAAAATCAGATTTTAAAATTCCTGCTTCATCATGAATGGCAATTTTAGTAATTTCACCTTTATTCATATTGGCTAAGTAACCAATCAAAAAAGACATTCCTACTATTAATAATGGACTTAGAAAAGTCATTACTATAAATGATTTATTACGCACTTTGGCAATAAATTCTCTTTTTATAATTAAAGATAAAACTCCCATTATTTTTTATTTGTAACTGTTTGAATAAAAATATCGTTTACACTCGGTATAGTTTCAGTAAAATGTGTTACCTGTCCATTTCTTGTTAAAATTGACAATAATTCATTTTGCGTTGCGCCTCCTAAATCAATCTCAAGTTTTAAATCATCGTTTAATGACTTAAAATTAGTTTGTCCAACGGTAAATTTTTGTGTTAAATCATACATTAACCCCTCAACATTGTTTGAAACAATACCCACTTGAAATTTATGTGTTCGGTATTGACGTTTTACATCTTCTAACTTACCTTCAATAAGTTTATTTGATTTATGAATTAAAGCAATATAGTCACACATTTCTTCAACACTTTCCATACGATGAGTTGAAAAAATTATAGAAGTTCCTTTTTTATTTAATTCGATAATTTCGTCTTTAATCAAATTTGCATTTACAGGATCAAAACCAGAAAATGGTTCATCCAGAATCAACAACTTAGGTTGGTGCAAAATGGTAACAATAAATTGGATTTTTTGCGCCATCCCTTTTGAAAGTTCTTGGATTTTTTTATTCCACCAAGCTTCGATTTCAAATTTTTCGAACCAATATTTTAATTGCTTTTGAGCATCTGCTTTAGACATTCCTTTTAGCTGAGCTAAATAAAGCGCTTGCTCTCCCACCTTCATTGTTTTATACAAACCACGCTCTTCTGGCATATAACCAATTACAGAAACATGATTGGGTGCTAACTTTTCACCATCTAAAATCACCTCGCCAGAATCTGGCATTGTAATTTGATTAATAATACGAATTAATGATGTTTTTCCAGCTCCGTTAGGTCCCAGTAGTCCATAAATACTACCTTTAGGTACTTGCAGAGAAACTGAATTTAATGCTGTGTAATCACCGTATTGTTTAACTACGTTTTTTACTTCAAGTATGTTACTCATTCGAAATGATTGATTTTTGTAAAAATAAGAATTTCTGTTACTATAAAATTAGATGCAAATAGATTGAAAATGTTACAAAAAAATCCCACAATCTTGTGGGATCCTTATTTGATATTCACTTTAAATTATGAAAACATATCTTTTACCTTTTCAAAAAAAGACTTTTCTGATTTTTCTGGTTTTGGAATAAAATTAGCATCTTCTAAATTGCTTTCAAAGAATTTCTTTTGCTCTTTAGAAAGGTTTTTAGGAGTCCAAACATTTACATGCACCAATAAATCTCCACTTCCATAGCTATTTAAACTTGGTATTCCTTTTCCTTTTAAGCGAAGTATTTTACCAGACTGAATTCCTTCTTCAAGCTTAATACGTACTTTACCGTTAACAGCCTCAATTTCTTTTGAAGCTCCTAGAACAGCTTCGGGATAACTTATATATAAATCGTAATGAAGGTTTTCACCCTCACGTTTTAAAAATTCATGCTCAATTTCTTCGATAGCAACAATTAAATCACCTGCAATACCATTACCTGGCGCATCGTTTCCTTTACCAGAAACTTTAAGTTGCATACCATCTACTACACCTGCTGGAATTTTGATTGATACTGTATCTTCTTCGGTAATCATTCCGTGAGCATCTGCTTCATTTGGTTTTTTATCAATAGATTGACCAATACCTCCACATGTAGGGCAAGTAGTTGCAGTTTGCATACGTCCTAGAATTGTGTTCGTAACTCTCATTACTTGGCCTTGACCATTACATGTAGCACAAGTTTTATAAGTTACTCCAGCAGCTTGAACTTTTCGTTTAACTTTTACTTTCTTTTCAACACCATTTGCAATTTCTTCTAAAGTTAATTTGACTTTTATTCTCAAATTACTTCCTTTTGCTCTACGCTGACCTCCGCCACCGCCAAAGCCTCCAAAACCACCCCCAAAAGCGCTACCAAAAATATCTCCAAACTGGCTAAAGATATCGTCCATATTCATGTGACCAGCTCCTCCGCCAAAACCACCAGCACCATCGAAGGCTGCATGACCATACTGATCGTAACGAGCACGTTTATTGGCATCACTCAATACTTCGTAAGCCTCTGCTGCCTGCTTGAAATTTTCTTCTGCTTGTTTGTCACCAGGATTTTTGTCAGGATGAAATTCAATAGCTTTCTTTCGATACGCTTTTTTAATTTCGGCTTCTGAAGCTCCTTTACTAATCCCTAATATTTCGTAATAATCTTTTTTGCTCATAACATTTATCCCTTGACTTTACTCAGGATGACAATTTAATATTAATTACCAATAACAACTTTAGGAAAACGAATAATCTTATCTCCTAGTTTATATCCTTTTTCTACTACATCAACAATTTTTCCTTTAAGCTCATCGCCTGCAGGAATTTGTGTAATAGCTTCAGCAAAATCTGCATCAAAAACATCACCTTGCTTAATTTCAACTTCTTCTAAACCTTTAGAAATCAAAGTCGATTTTAGTTTTTCTTGAATTAATTCAACACCTTTTACTAAAGCCTCATCGTCAGATTTTGAAATCTGAACCCAAGCTCTATCAAAATCATCTAAAACGGGTAACATTGCTTGTAAAACTTCTTGTCCAGCAGTTTTAAATAGCTCAATTCTCTCTTTAGATGTACGTTTTTTATAATTCTCAAATTCTGCAAATAAACGCAAAAACTTATCTTTCTCTGCTGCTAACTCTTGAGTTAATTTTTCTTCAACTGTCAATTCTGGCGCAACTTCTTGATTTTGCTCCTGATTTATTTCTTGGTTAGTTTCATTCAATTCTTGCTCCATCTCTTTATTCTTGGCATTCATAGGTATATTCTTTATGAAAATTATTTTTTTCAATAATTGATTGCAAATGTACTGCCAAAGGTTTAAAAATGCCAAATTGTCATTAATATTTTTATTTAAAGCTTGTAAAGACAGATTATAATAAGTAACTTAGTGATAATCAAAATTTTAAAAAAACCATTATGAAAAAGTCTCTTGTATGCCTTACTTTACTGCTAAGTGCTTTTATTTTTTCGTGCAAAAAAGAAAAAGTTGAAACTAACGACATTGAACAGCCAAACGAAATTACCAATGCTACTGGAACAAAGTTCAATGTTGATACCAAGGAATCTATTATTAATTGGACTGGTTTTAAACTTACCGGAAAACACAATGGCACAATTCATTTAAAAGAAGGTTTTATAAGTTTAAAAGACAGCATTATAAATGGAGGAAGATTTTTTATTGATATGAATACAATAACTGTTACCGATTTAAAAGCTGGTGACGGAAAAGAAGACTTAGAAAATCATTTAAAAGGGACTGGCGAGAACGAAAAGAAAGATCACTTTTTTAATGTAAAAAAATATCCTACTAGTGATTTCAAAATCACCAAAGTAGAAAAAGATGGAGACAAATACATTGTCTTTGGCAACCTTTCTATAAAAGGCATAACTAAAGCAGTAAATTTTCCTGCTACAATAAAAGTATCTGATGATGAAATATCTATAAACAGTGAACCTTTAAGACTTAATAGAACATATTGGAATGTTAATTATGCTTCAAAATCAATTTTTGCTGATATTGGAGACAAATTCATTTCTGATGAAATTGAAGTTCAAGTTTATGTAAAAGCAAAAAAATAAGCTATTTAGCTAATATTTCTTCTAAAGCCGATCGGATTGAATTAAACTTAAATTCAAAACCTTCGGCTTGGATTTTAGCTGAACTAACATTTTGACTATCCACAAGTAACAAATGCATTTCTCCTAAAATAAATTTAAGCATAAATTTAGGAATATTTGGCAACAGCAAAGGAACATCACAAGCTTCCGCTATTTCGGTCGTTAATTCTTTATTTGTTATAGGATTGGGAGCAACTGCATTATATACTCCATCTAATTTTTTATCAATTGCAAATAAAAACATTGCAGCTAAGTCTTTAATATGAATCCATGACTGCATTTGTTTACCAGAACCAAAAGGTGATCCCATTGCCATTTTTATGGGCTTAATCATTTGAGCCAAAACACCACCATCCTTAGACAAAACTAAACCTATTCTAAACTTACAAACTTTTATCTCTAGACGATTAATTTGATTGACTGAATCTTCCCATTTTGAGACTACATTACTTAAAAATGTATCTTTAAAACCAGTAAATTCTTCTGTATATAAATAAGTAAGATCACTTGGATAAATTCCAATAGCTGAAGCCGATATGACCTGAGTTACACTATGCGGATTATGCTTTAAAGTATTATATAAAAGATTTGCAGATAGAATTCTACTTTCTAAAATATCTTCTTTGTTTTTTGAAGTCCATCTTTGAGCAATAGTAGAACCTGCGAGGTTAATAATTACATCAACACCTATTAAGCAATTCTCATCTATAACTCCTGCTTCTGGATTCCAATAAAAACCATTATAATTAGGCTGGTATTGTATTTTGTTTTTGGAAGTAGTTAAGTAGTTAATTTTTACACCATTTTGCAAAAGTAAATCCACAACTCCCTTGCCAACTAAACCAGTTGCACCTGTAATTAAAACTTTCATAGCTTAGGACTTTTCTTTCAAATTTACAGAAAGATTGTCATAAGTATTTGCTAATTGTAGGTATTTTAACTTTTGTCTATTTATTTTTTAACACGAATTGTCCATTCAAATTCCATTATTGAAACTTGATCTCCTTTTTCATCTGTTCCGATAGATTTCATCCAAAAAGTTTGCCCCTCTCCAGTAGCAATAGTATTTTTAATTGCTTCTGTAATTAAATGCCCATCTGTACAAGTAAAAGTAATTCTACCTGTTGCTTTTTTAGTAAACGTCCCTTTATTATTAGCCACAAGCATCGAAATACTTTTGCCACTATCTTTTATTTGCTTCATTACTAAAGCACCAGTAGTCAATTCGGCAGCCATAGCTTGAACAGCAAAATACATTGAGTTAAATGGATTTTGATTAAACCAACGATGTTTAACAGAAGCTACACATTTTGTATCCTCGATAACTTTAACACGAACTCCAGACCAAAAAGCCGAAGGTAATTTGAAAAATAAAAAAGTATTCAATTTTGCTGGTGTAAACTTCATAACGCTATATTTTTCGCTAATCTACAAAAAAATACTATGCGCGCCTAATATTTTTAATTGTTAATTTTATGTTAAATTACATTACTTTGTTTTGCATAGTACCTGTTTTTTACCTTATCTTTGTATAAGAAATTAATAAGCTAAAGACAGTATTATTCAGTTTCAATAATTATTAAACATAATTAATCAAATAAAAACAATCAATCATGGAAACATTAACTATCACAAAACACGAAAAAAATTATGCATCACTTTTACAATTAAGTGCTTTTACAAAATTCATAATTCCTTTTGGTAATTATATAGTACCATTCATTTTATGGTCTACTAAAAAGAAAGAATCTTCATTTATTGACTACAATGGTAAACAAATATTAAACTTTCAATTAAGTATTTTAATGTATAGTATATTTCTAGGCATTTTAGCAATCCCAACAATTGTAGGAACCGTATTAAGTAATTTTACTTGGTCAGAATTAGAAAGTGGCAATATAGTTTTAGACAACATGCAAATTAACAACCTAATTGGTTTAGGTGTTTTTGGATTCATCTGCGGAGCATTATTTGTTGTTCTTAAAGTAGTAGAGTTTTTCTATATTATTTATGGAGCCATTAAAGCTAACGAAGGAGAATATTTCAGATACCCTTTAACAATCAACTTTATAAAATAAGTTAAGTTTCAATCATCAATCATCAATCATCATCATCAATCATCATCAATCAAAAAATGAACAGTTTAACAACAAAAAAAGAAATCTTATGAACATTGAGAACACAAAAGCTCAGATGCGCAAAGGAGTTTTAGAGTTCTGCATCTTATCAGTACTAAAAGAAAAAGATGCCTACACTTCAGAAATTCTTGACACTCTGAAAAACGCAAAGTTACTAGTAGTGGAAGGAACAGTATATCCCCTATTAACTAGATTAAAAAACGACGGATTATTAACTTACCGTTGGGAAGAATCAACATCAGGTCCACCAAGAAAATATTACGGATTAACCGAAGAAGGGCATGAATTTTTAAAAGAATTAAACGTAACCTGGAACGAATTAGCCGGGGCTGTAAACACAATAACATCACAAAACTAAAAGCTATGAACAAGACAGTAAATATGAATCTAGGAGGCTTCTTTTTCCATATAGATGAAGATGCTTATCAAAAATTGAATCGTTATTTTGAGGCGATACGCAGTTCACTTTCAAGTGAAGGACGTGACGAAATCATGAACGATATTGAAAGTAGAGTTTCAGAATTATTTTCTGAAAAACTAGTAAATAGCAAACAAGTTCTTAGCCTTAAAGATGTAGACGATGTTATCGCTATCATGGGACAACCTGAAGATTATAAAATTGAAGATGGCCCAACAACAGCTCAATCAAACTATACCTATAGTAGCAAATCAAAAAAATTATACCGAGATAAAGACAAAAGTATAATTGGAGGAGTTTGTACAGGGTTATCACATTATTTTGGGATTGATACTGTTTGGATAAGAATATTGTTTATAGTTTCTCCTTTTGTAACAGCTGGTACATCCTTGTTAATATATATTATTCTTTGGGCAGTAACTCCTGAAGCAGTAACAACATCTGAAAAATTAGAAATGATGGGAGAACCAATAACTGTTTCTAATATTGAAAAAAAAGTAAAGGAGGAACTTGATGCTCTCTCTGAGAGGTTCAAGGGAGCAGATTATAGCAAAATGAGCGAAAATGTTAAAAATGGTGCTCAGAGAGTTGGAAACTCTCTAGGTGATGTAATTATAAGCATTATGAAAGTCTTTTCTAAATTCATAGGCGCAATTATGATATTTATTGGAAGCGTTACCATTATAGGCTTATTAATTAGCTTAATAACATTAGGATCAACTTCTAACTTAAGCATGCCTTGGTTAGATTATTTTAACACATTCAATTATACTAATACTTCAATGTGGCTAATTGCATTCATGTTCTTTTTAGCTATCGGAATTCCATTTTTCTTATTAATACTTTTAGGATTAAAAATTTTAGTTCCTCATTTAAAATCTATCGGAAATATTGCAAAATATACATTGCTAGCTTTATGGATTTTATCAGTAGGTGTATTAATCACTCTTGGAGTTCGTCAAGCATCTGAGGTAGCTTTTGAAAATAAAGTTGTTACTAAAGAAATGATTAATTTAAAACCTAATGATACTTTAGAAGTAAAATTCAAAAACAATGATTACTTCACTAAACATAATTATCATAATGTAGATTTTGAATTTGTTCAAGATTCTTTAGGTAGAGATGTTATTTATTCAAACGACATTAATTTTGAAGTTCTACCAACAGATGAAAAACAAGCCTATATTCAAATTGAAAAAGAATCAAACGGAAAATCGTTTTCAGAAGCTAAACAAAGAGCATCAAACATTGAATACAAATTTAAAGTTGAAGGAAATAAAATAATTTTTGACAACTATTTCCTGACAGAAGTAAAAAACAAATTCCGTGGACAAGAAGTAATGATTTATTTATACTTACCAAAAGGAACTTATTTTAAACCCCATGAAAGTGTTGAAGATTTTGATAGCTCAGACAATGACTTTTTCAATTTACACTACAGTTCTGACAAATACACTTACAAAGTTGAAGACAGCAAAGTTAAATGCTTAAACTGTCCTGTTGATGAGAACGAGTGGGACGATGTAGAAGACAACAAAAGCCACACTGTTATCATAGATGAAAACGGAGTAAAAATTAAAAGAGACACTGTAATTTCAAATTCTAAAGAAATTAAAGAATTAAAAATTAATGAAGATGGTATCATCATCAAAACTAAATAATTAATGCAAATCATCAATCAAAAAATCGATCAATCACTTTTATTATTGGGGTTACTATCAATGGGTAGTTTAGTTTCTGCTCAAAATTCGATCAAAATTGAACATTTTCCTAAAGACCCATTAATAGAAATAGTTAATAACAGTAGTTTTGTGAACTTCGATTTCAAAATCACAAATAGTTCTGCTGATACATTAAAATTAACCAAAGTTGAAATTCATTGTTTAGACAAAAACAATGTGCTAATTCAACAAAAGTTCTTAGACAATAACGGAACAGCTCCAAGTATAAACACCATTCCTTCTACAGTTTGGAATGGTGTTTCTCAGAAGCTACTATTTAACCCATTTCCTGAAATAAATTCAGTAACTGAAAAACTTGAATATAATTTCATTTTTAATGATTCGATAGAGTTAAAGCATATCATTGAACCAAAAAAATACTCTCAACCTGACAATTTTATTTTGCCTTTAAAAGAGAAATTATTGGTATATGACGCACATGATTTAAACTCACACCATCGTCGCTTTGATTATGAATTTGATTTCATCAAACAACTGGGTTTTTCTTCAAATTTCATGCGATACGCTTATGACTTTGCTGTTTTAGATCAAAACAACAATCAATATTCTGGAAAAGGGGAAAATAACACAGAATGGATTGGTTTTGGTAAAGAAGTTTTAGCTGTTGCAGATGGAGAGATAATTGCTATAGAAACGAATCAAAAAGACGACAAGCAATTTGATGTACCTTCTCTGAAGAATAATCCACTTGCCTTGTATGGTAATTATATTGTTATAAAACACAACAATAATGTTTTAAGCATGTATGCACATTTACAAAACAACAGTTCAAAACATCTTAAAAAGGGAGATAAAATAAAACAAGGGGAAGTCATTGGTCAAATAGGAACTTCTGGAAGTTCGTTTTTTCCTCACTTACATTTTGAAGTTAGAAACAGCATCGACCATAAAGCAGAAGGTATTCCTTCATATTTTTCAAATTTTGACTTATATTTAGGTTCTCAAAAAAAAACAATCAAAAAAGCAACTGTTACCACTGGTGACATTATAAAATCAAAATAAACAACTAAAAAATACTATTATGATAAAACTAATGATTCATCTAACAAAATTAATAATAGTCACATGCGTAGCATTGCTATTTAGTTCTTGCAACATGTCATTTGGTGGCAATGCAATTACAGGAAGTGGAAATGTAGTTTCCAAAGAAAGAAAAGTTGACGATTTTACAAAAATAGAATTAAAAAGAGGTTTAGACTGTGAAGTAAAACAAGCAGATGCTTTTAAAGTTGTAGTAGAAGCAGATGACAATCTTCAAGAAGGAATTATTACAAAAGTAGAAAACGGCACTCTTGTCATAGATTCTGAATACAACAACTACAAAAATGTAAAATCAAAAACAGTTTACATATATATGCCAATAGTTGATGAAATTGAAACTACAAGTGGTTCTAGTTTAAAAACTAGTGGTGTTATCAAAGGAAACAATATTCATCTTAAATCAAGTAGTGGAAGTTCATTAAAAGCCGAAATAGAATCTGAAAACTTATCTTTAGAATCTACTAGCGGAAGTACACTTACAGTTTCTGGAAAAGCAATTGAATTATCCACTTTATCATCGAGCGGAAGTACCATAGATGCAACGAATCTTTTAGCAAACAATGTTCACTCGCAAAGTACAAGTGGCAGCAATACTGAAGTAAGCCCAATACTAAACTTAAAAGCTCAAGCTTCAAGCGGTTCAAGTATAGAATATGCAAAAGTTCCTAAAACGATTAGCAAGCAAGAAAGCTCTGGCGGAAGTGTCTCGACAAAATAAATATCAAAATAAAAAACATCAGCTTTGCTGGTGTTTTTTTATATATTTGTGTAGAATCAAAATGCCTCAAAAATGAAAAAATTTACACTCCTACTACTATTAACCCTATCCTCTACTCTTATTTTTGCCCAAAAAAAAGAAAAAATAAAGGGTTCAAAAATCACTACTACTGAACGAAAAAAAATAGGAAGCTTTGATCAAATTGAAGCAGAAGATAACCTTGAAATATTTTTAGTTAAAGGTGATAAAAGTGGTTTAGAAATCGAAACAGACGATAATTTACATGCTGCAATTGATTATAAACTATATGGCACTGTTTTACGTTTAAACACAAATAAAGATATTTCTTCTTTTAAAAAATTAGAAGTTCGAATAACCTACACAGATAGTTTAAAACTAATTAGTAGTAAACACGAAACAAAAATCAATGCTCCATCAGGACTTGCTTTAAGCAACGTAACTATTAAAACTTATGATTATTCTAAAGCATATCTTAATGTAGATTCTCCTAACTTCTCATTAATTGCTAATGATAAATCTAAAATCGAATTAAACTTGAAAAGTGACGATGCTTCTATAGAAATGAGTAAAAACACTGAACTTAAAGCATTAGTTACACTTAACAAATTAAAAATTGATCTTTATCAAAAAGCAGATGCTACTATTGAAGGCACAACAAATGACATGAAACTTCGATTAGACAACAATGCTAGTTACAACGGACAAAAACTCACTTCAAAAAGCTTAAACCTAACTACAGAGTCATATACAAAATGTGCTGTTAATACCAATGGTAACTTAAGTATTACGGCATCTGGAAAAAGCGAAGTTGATATTTATGGCGATCCAAAAATTGAAATTAAAAAATTTGGTGACGATGCCATTTTAAGAAAAAAGTCAAAGTAAAATGAAACCTCCTAGTTTATTATTTTTAATAGTAAATTATTTCTATGTAGCAGTTTCTATATTATTACTTTTTTTTATTTCAACTTTCAATTTAGGCGCTCCTTGTTCTTTGTATAGTGAATTAATCGAACCTCCCTTCATTTATTTTTGGGGTCTATTATTTTCTAATTTAATTTTAGTAATTGTACTTGTAATAGCTTTGAAAATATTCTACAGACTACTTAAAATTGAAGAAAGTAGAATATCAAAATATTTTAAAATAAACTTAAAAATATTACTACTATTCGATTTTATCTTTATCTCGATAAAACTAATTCAGTTAATACGATTTGCTGAAATCTACTGTTAATAATAAAAAAGCCAGCTTTAAAGCTGGCTTTTTTATTATTATGGAAAGTTATTAATGTTCTTTAGCAGCTAAATAACGTTCAGCATCTAATGCTGCCATACATCCAGTTCCTGCAGCTGTAATCGCTTGACGATATACATGATCTGCTGCATCACCAGCTACAAATACACCAGGCACATTTGTTTTTGAAGTTCCTGGTTCATTTATAATGTATCCAGTTTCATCAAGAGTGATATACTCTTTAAAGATATCTGTATTGGGTTTATGACCAATAGCCACAAAGAAACCAGTAGCTGGAATCTCTTTTTTCTCTCCTGTTGCTCTATCAATAACTCTAACACCAGTAACCACTTGGCCATCTCCTAAAACCTCATCAGTTTCTGTATGCATTAAAATTTCGATGTTTTCAGTTTTACGAACGCGTGCTTCCATAATTTTTGAAGCTCTAAACTGTTCGCTACGTACCAACATTGTTACTTTTTTACACATTTTAGCCAAGTAATGTGCTTCTTCACAAGCACTATCCCCTGCTCCAACAATTACCACTTCTTGATTTCTGTAAAAGAATCCGTCACATACCGCACAAGCAGAAACTCCACCACCCATGTTTAAATAATGTTGTTCTGAAGGCAATCCAAGATATTTAGCCGAAGCACCTGTCGAAATAATTACTGTTTCGCAGTGTAATTCTTTAGTATCGTTAATCCAAACTTTGTGAACATCTCCTGAAAAATCAACTTTAGTAGCCCATCCATCACGAATATCTGTTCCAAATCGTTTTGCTTGCTCTTGCAATTGAACCATCATTTCAGGTCCCGTAACCCCTTCTGGATAACCCGGAAAATTTTCTACTTCATTAGTCGTTGTTAACTGACCACCAGGTTGAGTACCTTGATATAATACTGGATTCATATTAGCTCTAGCCGCATAGATAGCTGCTGTATAACCAGCAGGTCCAGAACCAATAATCAAACACTTAATTTTTTCTATAGAATCTGACATAATATTTTTTTTGAGCACCAAAAATAATCAATTTAAAAACTATAGTAAACAAAGTTCCATTACAGTTTTCAATAGTTTTATAAACAAAAACTGTAAATAAAAAAATCCTCACTGCAAACACAATGAGGATTTAACTTTCGTCGGGGTGGCAGGATTCGAACCTGCGACCTCCTGGTCCCAAACCAGGCGCGATGACCGGGCTACGCTACACCCCGAAAGCGGGTGCAAATATAAAACAAAAAATTACAAAACAAAACATTTATAAAATAAAAAATACTCGAACAGACATAATTCATCAATTAGTTCTTTTAACAAAACTCTAACAACTAATTTCATTAAATTCGTAGTCAATCAAAAAAACGACTATGAAAAATTCACTAACCTTAACTGCAATAATTTGTAGCTTATCCATGAGTTCCCAAACATCCCAACAAAAAAGTTCAATAAAGTACCCCGAAACAAAAAAAATAGATCATATTGATAATTATTTTGATAATAAAGTAAACGATCCATACCGTTGGTTAGAAGATGACCGATCTGCTGAGACAGAAAAATGGGTTAAAGCACAGAACGAAGTTACTTACGGTTATCTCGATAAAATTCCGTACCGAAATGCCATCAAAGAAAGAATGGAAAAATTATGGAACTACGAAAAGATAGGTTCCCCATTTAAAGAAGGTGAATTCACATATTACTATAAAAACAACGGATTACAAAATCAATCGGTTTTATATAGAAAAGATAAAAATGGAAAGGAAGAGGTCTTTCTTGATCCAAATACTTTTTCAAAAGATGGGACAACATCATTGGGAGGAGTCGATTTTTCAAGAGATGGCTCTAAAGTAGCCTATGCGATTTCTGAAGGCGGAAGCGACTGGAGAAAAGTTATCATCATGGATGCTATGAGTAAAAAAATACTTGAAGACACCATTGTTGATGTAAAATTCAGTGGTGTATCTTGGAGAGGAAACGAAGGCTTCTACTACTCTAGCTATGACAAACCAAAAGGAAGTGAATTATCTGCCAAAACAGACCAACATAAATTATATTACCACAAACTGGGCACTTCACAAAAAGATGACAAAGTCATTTTTGGAGCCGACCAAAAAAGAAGGTATGTAGGCGGAAACGTAACAGATGATGATAACTATTTAATCATTACAGCAGCTAATTCTACTTACGGAAACGAGCTTTACATTAAAGATTTAACGCAAGAAAACAACCCAATTATCACAATCGTAGACAACTTTAAAAATTCAAGCTATATTATCGAGAATGAAGGGACAAAATTATTTATTGTAACCGATTTAGATGCTCCAAACAAAAAAGTAGTTACCGTAGATCTTTCAAATCCTAAACAAGAAAATTGGAAAGAATTTATTCCTGAAACAGAAAATGTACTTTCGCCAACTACTGGAGGAGGCTATTTTTTTGCTAATTACATGAAAGACGCGGTTTCGTTAATCAAACAATACGATTATTCAGGGAAATTAGTGCGTGAGATTTCGTTACCAGGAATTGGAACAGCTAGTGGTTTTGGAGGTAAAAAAGAAGAAAAAACATTGTACTACTCTTTCACAAATTATATTACGCCAGGAACAATCTACTCGTTTGAACCTAATGGGGGAAAATCAGACATCTATCAAAAACCTAAAGTAGATTTCAATTCAGAGGATTATGAGTCAAAACAAGTGTTTTACACTTCAAAAGACGGTACAAAAGTTCCAATGATCATCACACATAAAAAAGGTCTGAAATTAGACGGTAAAAATCCAACTATTCTTTATGGATATGGTGGTTTCAATATTAGCTTAACACCAAGTTTTAGCATTGCGAACGCAGTATGGTTAGAAAACGGTGGTGTTTATGCTGTGCCTAATTTAAGAGGTGGTGGCGAATATGGTAAAAAATGGCACGTGGCAGGAACTAAAATGCAAAAGCAAAATGTATTTGACGACTTTATCGCTGCTGCAGAATATTTAACAAAGAGCAAATACACTTCAAAAGATTTCTTAGCAATTAAAGGAGGATCTAACGGAGGTTTATTAGTAGGGGCTACTATGACACAACGTCCAGACTTAATAAAAGTAGCGTTACCAGCAGTAGGTGTAATGGACATGTTACGTTACCACACTTTTACCGCAGGTGCTGGTTGGGCTTATGATTATGGTACCGCTGAAGACTCAAAAGAAATGTTTGAATACTTAAAAGGTTATTCACCTGTACACAACGTTAAAAAAGGAGTACAATATCCCGCAACAATGGTTACAACTGGAGACCATGATGACCGAGTTGTTCCTGCACACAGTTTTAAATTTGCTGCCGAGTTACAGGAAAAACAATCAGGAAGTAATCCTGCTTTGATACGCATCGATATCAATGCGGGGCATGGCGCAGGAAAATCTGTTTCTGCGACGATACAGGAAAATGTAGACATGCAAGCATTTACTTTCTACAACATGGGAATTAAACAGCTTCCTTCTTCTAAAAAAATTGATAAAACAAAAAGGCCTAAATTATAGGCCTTTTTTTATTATTTTAAGTTTTAAGGATTTTACATAAATTAGTAGTAAAAATAGGCACATTAATAATCCTGGCAAAAACTTGAATTGCAAATCCAAACCATAATTGTTAACTACTGGTTTAGCTAAACTAAAATGAATAAATTCCTTATCATATTATTACTTACTTTTCAAAATTCATTTTGCCAAAATTTTTCAACTGAAAATATAAATAATAGTGCTAGCATAGAAATTTCTGGTCACTCAGAAAGTATTATTTCTATAAATTACGAAAGACTTTTCACAAACTACAACAGTAAATTTATATATCTATTAGGGATCGGTGTTGGAAGAAATCCTGGTGCTGATAAAGAAAGTAATATAAGGTTTCCTGCTACGACTAGTTTGCCTGTATTTGGTGGAGTTTTATTTGGCAAAAGAGATCATTTTGCTCAAATAAAATTTGGCTACACCCCTATTTTTAGCAAAAATTTCATAGATACTTCGTTAGAACCAAACGTTGTTTATAAGAAGTTTCAATCTGATTATTCATTAAGCCTTGGTTATCGATTTATGTCAAATAGTGGAATTGTAGCTCAAGGCTTTCCAATATTTATTTGGAAACAAAATCCAAATGAAAAATTTAAGATTAGTTTTGGAGTTAGTTTAGGTTATGCATTTTAAAATATTATAGGAGATAAACATCCTGATAGTGCGGAAATGTTTTCCGTAAAAAAACTCGGACTGCAAATCTGGGCTATCGTGACTCATCAATATCCTTAAAAGAATAAAAAAATAAATACGATAAATTAAAAACAATTATCTTCCATCAAAAAAATATGAAACCAAAAATTATTTGCTTAATCGGATTGTTCTTCTTTGTTGTGAGTTATATTATGTTTTCACAAGGTTCAAAACTTGCATATTTTCAAAAACCTATAGATTTTGCACATTGGTTCAACTTAATTGGCGCAGTATTACTCATTTCATTTAATAAAGTATTTCCAAAAAACAATCTTAATACTGTCGCTTCTTTTTTGACAACTTTAGGTGTTATTGCCCACATAGGTCTTTGTACTATTGACTTTATAATGTGGAGTTTTGGAGATGATGATGTTGCAAAAGCTCAATTAAGTGAACATATAAGCAATACGCCATCTATTTTGTTGCCATTTATTATTGTTGGCCCTTCATTATTATTTATAGGATTAGCATTACATGCATCAAATTTTATCAAAACCAATCCCATAAGTTCACTAATGGTAATGACAGGAGCACCCGCAGTAGGTTTTTCTTTTTTTATATTGAAAAATGGGGTGCTAATGGTATTAAACTGTTTACTTTTTGCTCTAGGGCTGGTTTTACTTCTTTATAGTGATGAAAAACAGAAGGTAATAATCGAATAAACCCATACCATAGTGCGGAAATGTTTTCCGTGTGAAAATTCAGATTACAAATTCTAGCTACCGTAACCATTTCCAGTAATTAAAAAATAATCATGAAAAAATCTACATATTACATTTCCATCCTTGCATGTTTTCTCTTTTCGTTCATTACTCCAAATTTAGAGCAAGATTTTGAACCAAAAACACTTAATGACATTTTTCCTATAGATAATATTGAATCAGTAATGATTGAGAATATCAACGGTAAACATCAATTAACTAAAAAAGAACTTGAAAGCCTCAAAAAGAATTTGAAATTAGCAAAATATGCAGGTGGTCTCATAGAAAAGCCTGGACATATATACTTAAAATTTAAATTAAAACAAACAAAGAATGTAGTTTTAGGCTATGCCTATGCAAGTAGAAATTATATACATTTTGAAAACGAAATTGATAAGAATAATAAACAATTTACTGGTTCTTATAAGATGCCAGAAAAATTTAATTTTGATAGTTATAAATAGAAGAACAACCGATAGCGCGGAAATATTTTCCGTGCGAAAAACTCGGATTGCAAATCTAAGCTATCATGGTTTTTTAGCAACATCAATTGGGTCTGGTGACACAGTATAATAACTCAAAACTTTTCTTGCCTCATTTTCTGTCAAAACAGTCAACTTAGAATTAATAATTGCTTCATCATCAGACATCATTGAACGTGACAAAATGAGTTTAAATACTTCTTTTTTAGTATTCAAATCCAATTTTTCTTGTTTAGAACTTACATACTTTTTATAAGTGTCAGCCATTTGCAACCAAATAGTAATTTCATTATCAGGATTTTGATCTCTTTTGAAATTTGTAATGGTTTCCTCTAAGCTTACTGGAATTACTTCTGCAAATGTTGATTGAATTATTTTAATTTTATCAATCTGCTCCTTTGTCAATGAATCATGAACTACTTCACCAATTTGAATATCATTAGGATCCATCGTTTGGATGTTTTGATTTCCATCCTTATTAGAATTACAAGAATACAATGTAAAAACAACAGTTAGTATAAAAATAATATTTTTCATGGATTTTTTTGATTTAATCTATTAACTCTTATTGCTTTTAAACAATATACAAGTACTATCCTAACACCGATTTTCTAATCACCGAATTAAACAATCGATAGCCCAATTTTGAGCGAAGTATTTTCATTGCATTGGCATCAAAACCTACAGCATAACGTGTAAAGTTCTTTTTAGGGTTATTTGCAATGTTAAAAAGAGTTTTGGTTATCTCTGGAGTAAGATTGGTGTTTTTCTTTGTCTTTTTATGAAGGATATCCGTAACTTTTTTCATTAAATTCTCATACGATTTAATGCCACCAGTTTCTGATTTTACAACTTGGCTCTGAAACGCTGTTGGTGCATTGCCAAACTGCACTGTACTTACGCTGATATTGAAATCCAATAATTCATACGACATACATTCGGAAAAGCTTTCTACTGCTTTTTTTGTGGAATGATAAAAGCTTCCCAACGGTAAATTTACCAATCCCGCAATAGAAGAAATATTGATAAACTGTCCAAATTGCTGCTCTCTAAAAACCGGAATAAAGGCGCGACAAATTTTTACCACTCCCAACCAATTCACATCTACAATGTGCTTTATTTTATCATCTTCAGAAAGTTCAACAAAACTTCTATAACCTATACCTGCATTATTGATAATTACATCGATAGTTTTATGGTTGGCTAAGATTTCAGCTTTGGCCTTCTCAATACTCTCGGTAGATGTCACATCTAAAAGATAACTGCTCACATTAGGCAATGCCACCACATCTTTTCCATGATCTAAACAAGTCATCGTGGCAATTACATGCCATCCGTTTGTTGAGAAATATTTAGCTGTAGCTGCTCCAATTCCACTTGAAGCTCCAGTTATAAGAACAGTTTTCATTAGGTTAATTTCTTTTGTCTATAAAGGTTATAGGTTTTCTACTCATAGGAGTAAAAATAATTTTATTAAGTTGATCTGAAGGCACAAATTCGACTTTAGGAGTTACTCTAAGTTTGGCTCTAAAATGATCCTTGATTTCAGACAATAATTCCTCAGAAGCTTTTGAAGAAGCTATTTTGATTAATATCTCATCGGTTCCTAAATCGTTAGTCGAAATTTCGATTACATGATTTTGTATGGCTTCAAAGTAATTCAACAAATCGTGCATTGCTGGCGGATACAAGGTTGTTCCTTTATATTTAATCATGTGTTGTTTTCTTCCCACAACAGGACCTATTCGATATGTATTTCTACCACACTGACAAGGTTCTGGATGCAGTTTTACAATATCACCAGTTTTAAAACGCAATAAAGGCATACCTTCTACTCCTAGCGTTGTAATGGTAAGCTCTCCGCTTTCGCCTTCCGCAACGGGATTATCGTTATCATCAAGAATTTCGGTAATGATTAATTCAGGATGATGATGACCTCCAGAGAAAGCTTCACATTCGGTAAAAGCCGTACTCATTTCGGTAGATGCATAGGTAGAATACAGTTTAATTTTCCACTTATTGGTTATTTTTTCCGCCAAAATAGAAGGCGAAAAGTCTTGGTTACGCAACGATTCTCCAATACATACAACTCCTTCAATACTCGAATTGTTATAATCTATATTATTATGCTCTGCATACTCAATCATCTTCAATAAAAATGAAGGTACAGCGATTAAATACTTTGGATTGTATTTTAAAATAGAATCCCATTGTAATTCTGGTATTCCGGCTCCAACACGTATAACACCAGCTTTTAGTTTTCGTAAACCCAGAAAATACGCCAAACCAGCCATGAATCTTCTGTCCATGGTAGTCATCAATTGGACTACATCGCCTTCCTTGATTCCTGCACAAGCAAAAGAAATAGCTTCGTTGTAGGCTAATCTTTCGAGATCTTCATCTGTCAATCCAAAAGTTACAGGACTTCCTAAAGTACCAGAAGTAGTAGCATAATCTATAATTTTATGCATTGGCACACAAAAAAAGTCATCGTTATATTGCTGCAAATCGGTTTTACTAGTAACGGGGATTTTTTGCAAATCCTCAATCGAATTTACGTCATTGATATTGATGCCTTCATTTTGGAATAATGCTTTATAATACGGTGAATTTTCACTTAAATAAACCAGTAATTCCCTAAGCTTCTTCTCCTGAAACTCTTTTATCTCTCCTTTTGATGCTTTTTCTATTACCGGAATCATTTCAATTTTTTATTTATCTTTTTAAGATATTTTTCTATGTTTTTTTTATCAGTAAGTGTAGTAATTTCTTTGGTCAAAGCAGTTTCAAATTGTTCTTTTGCCTTTTGAAATTCTTTCTTCTGATAATAATAGTCTCCTGCTTTATAATATACAATCCAATGTTCTGGATTTAACTTTTGATAATCCGAAATAAATTCAGGTGATGCTACTCCCTCTTCATCAATTATTTTATCAAAAGTAATACTTTGTACTCTGTACTTTTCATAATTCTTAAACTCCTCAGAATAAACAAATTTATCTCTTGGAATAGTTAAAGAATCAGTGGCTAAAGCTACAAAATCATTTTCTTTTTTACTGAAAATTTTATTTAGATCATACGCCACAAAATCTCCTAACTGATATGGATTTGACGAAACCCAGACCATTCTACTTTCAGGTTTAAAAATTATGGCATGGTGTGCCAACAATTGGTTCAATGATTTTTCGTTTCCGTAACCAATTTTCTTATTGTGCAATCCTTCTTTATTCCTTAAGATATCTGCCATTTTTTGAGGATTCATCTTATCTTGCTTATCAAGTAACTCCTCAACTCTATCGTAACGATATTTTGAATGACTTTCTATAATGTGTTCATTATTTCGCTCATCGTCTTTGTAAACATCACTTTGAAAATGATTGGTACAAACTAATTGATTGTTTTGATTGGGTACTTCATAAACACCAAATTGTTTTGGTGACATCTCTATCAAAACTGCTTTTTTATCCCTTGCGCTTCCAATCATAATAGATTCTGAAACAAAAACCTGACGCTTTTTTGCAATTGCTATGGCTTCATTAATAGTCGAAGCATATTGTAAAATTTCGCGAGCTACAATAGAAATAGGTGTCTTAGCAACCAAAGGAATTTTGGATTTACCAGCATTGATAGTAATTGTAAGTCCTTCCTTGTTCATTCCTGAAACCACGCCAATCATTCCGCCCCAAGTAACCATCATAAATGGATGCCCAGAATCTGGTTTTATAAAAGCAACTACTTTGTCTTTTGCGAATTCATCTCCTGCATAAAAATCAAAATTTCTGCCTAACAAAAGCTCTCCATCTTCGGTTTTATCACCCCATAATGCCAATGAGGAACAACCCACCAATGCCAAATCTTGCATTGCGTGACCAATGTCATGTGCTCCGTGCAAATAAAGGCTTCTTAAGTACTTAGGAGCAATCGAATTGAAATCATCTGAAGCATATTGAGAAACACCATAAATTTCAGTTTTATACTCTTCTGGAACATTCAAATACAACTTTCTATTATACCATTTTAAAAATTGGCGAAGTAGATTTTGTTTAAAATTTGAAGGTACAATTTCTTTTACTTTAGAAAAGAAAAGACTTTCTTGCTTTTTGACCAATGGTTCAGCTAAAGCTCCCATCAATAATCCACGTTGTAATGGATCACCAGAGACATATAATTCCCAAATGTTTTGTTTGTTTTTTACCAAGTAATTTGTCCCTGATGAGAAAACAGTATCTGAATGTTTTACAACACCAGGAATTGCTTGATTGTATCCTGTAACTTTAGGTTGATGATGAATTGATTTAGAAGTTCCACAAGATGATAATGATAGTAAAACTCCAAGAATAAGTATTAAATGAATTACTTTTCTCATTGCTTATCTTCCAATTCTTGATTTATTTTTTGAATCAGGTATTCTCTACCCACAATTTCAGAACAGGTTACCACAGCTCCAATAGTAACTCCTAAAACACCATGCATATTAATGCTTTGGCCTGTTAAAAATAAGTTTTCTATTTTAGTTTTAGGTGAAATAAATGTTTTCATAGGATTACTTGAATCCTTCACATATCCATATAAATTTCCATGATGACCGCCTATATAATCTCTATAAGATAAAGGTGTAGAAGCATGAATCGATTTAATGCAATCTCTAATTCCAGGGAATTTTTTCTCAATTTCTTTTAAAAATATTACAGTTTTTTGAGCTTTGAACTTTTCATACTCTTCCCCTCTCTCTTCCTTTTCTGCAACGGTATTGTGTGTGTTTTCCCATTGCATCATTTCTTCATAACGCATATAAGTTATACCAGTCATACTTTCTGCCCAAACTTGGTTTTCTTCAGATACATTCATTGAAACCATATAACTCTCTGGCCAAGAATGTTCAGTATAATTAGCAGTATCCCAAATTTTGTTAGAATCTTTAAAATGGTAAAAATTATGGTTTATGTACTTAAAGGATTCTGGCTTAAAAACTATGTAAATACTAAAAGGAGCGGTTAAAACTTCTATTTCTTGAATACGTTTATAGTAAGATTTTCTCAACCTATCTTCTCCTACCATTTTAAGTGTAGTTTTTGGCTCTATGTTAGATATAAAAACATCTCCAAAATAGGTTTTCCCATTTTTAGTTTTTACAGAAACAAGCTTTTCTTCTTCAAATCCAAAACCAACAACTTCACTATGTTTATAAATTTCACCACCATAGTGTCTAAGTTGTTTAATCAATTGTTTTGTGATTTGACTTCCTCCATTAATACATCTCCATGAACTTTGCATGTAAGAGTTTACCGAAAGAGCATGTACATAAAAAGGTGTCTTATCAGCAATTCCGGCATACAAAAAGTTAGAACCTGCAAGAACAGCCTTTAACTTATCATTATCAGTTAACTCATCAAAGTATGACTTTGCATTGATTGATAAGATTTCCTGTTGGTATCCTTCTCCCAGCACCATATTATACAACGGGAAAGAATCGCAGGTGTATTGCAAATAATCACAATATTTCTTTATTGTTTCTTCTTCTTCAGGGAAAAACTCCTTTAACTGTTTAACAAAATTATCATAGCCTTGAGCATGTGGATATTCGTTTGAATCGTCATCAAACGTTATGAAATCATAACCGTCTTCATCCATTTTTTTTAAACGAAGTTGATCCATAATACCTATATAGGAAAAATATCCGTGAAGATTTTGACCTTTTTCGAGTCCTCCTATATAGTGAATTCCAGTATCAAAAATAGTTTTATCACGTACAAAGGTTTGTAAATTTCCTCCGTACTGATTGTTTTTTTCAAGAACACAAACTTTTTTACCTTCTTTCGCTAAAATAATAGCAGACACAAGACCTCCCAGACCACTACCTATAATAACTATGTCGTATTTGTTCTCCAAAATTACTTTACTAAAACTATAATGTTATGGTTTTCAGTTTCAAGTTTGAAACCTAAATTTTCAAAATGATTTTTATATTCAGAATTTGAAACCAAAATGATTTTATTTACTGTTGAAGGTAAAGCTAAATTTTCTAATTCGTTTGTTTCCACATCAGAAATAAGCAAGTCAGAATATTTTCCATCATTTAATTCAAATGAATCCAAATACTTTATTTCTCTCTTTTTAACCAAATAATTAGTCGAAGCTATTTCTCGATTATCTAAATTAGAAATATAGCTTTGAATTTTACGTTTTGGCTCATTAATAGCAAGCATAAAATCAATTTGCCCATAATCATTTCCTAAATGCATTAACCTTGCACTATCCGTTATGACTTTGTTTAAATGATAATACACTGTTTTATTTTTCTCAAAATCAGTTTTTACAGCTTTAACAATCTCGTCTTCTTTATATAAAAAACTTGAGAACAATTTATTTCTAAAGTAGTTTTCGCCTTCAAATTCTTCTCTTATCTTCGAAAATTGCTGACGGTAAAATTTATTTATTTTTTTAGATCTTTCTGTATAATCTGAACCAAAAGAAGCATCAGAAGCTTTTATTCTATCTTCTATAACAACAGTTATACTTTCATTGTGAATCATAAAATCTCCTTTTGGAGCAGTCTCTGAATTTCCGTGAATGTAAATTGGTAAGATATCTAAATTGTATTCTTGCGCTAAGAAAAAGGCTCCTTTATGAAAACGCTTAACTACATTATCATCTGAACGAGTGCCTTCAGGGAAAATCATTAAAGAATAACCTTGTTCTATTTTTTCACGAAGATGATCTACTCCTCCTTCAATTCCTTGTGAAACTGGATAATATCCCATAGCACGAACAGCTTTGCCAAAAATTGGTGAATTGTAAACCCAATCATTTACCAAATACACAATTTTATGAGTCACCATTCCTAAAGCCAAAGTATCTAACACCGAAGTATGATTCGCAATTATAATAGCTGGCTTCTCAAATTTCTCTCCAACTTTATTTATTACTTGTTTTTTAACAAAAGGATTCGAATATAAAACCGAAGTCACAAATTTTGCCATTAACTTTCTAAAGAAAAGCATTTTCTTTTCAGCATTAGCCGGTATAATTTTTAATAAAAAACGGCCAAAAGTTGATAACAAAATACCTCCCAAACTATAATACAATAATGAAACAACCGAATGTAAAAAAGTAAAAATAGTAACCGGTACATTTCCTTTTTTCACTCTATTAAAAAAGCAAAATCTAAATAAAATTGGATAAACTATAAATGTTATGATTAAAGCCGCAAACACTCCAATTAAAGATACAGAAGAGATTGACTTTAATGCAGGATGCTTCGCAAAAACTAATGCACCAATTGCCAAAATAGTTGTAAGTGCCGCTAAAATGATCGAAATACGATAGGTTTTCATTTCATTTTTTCCAGTAGTATATTCTTTTTGTAAAGCACTTGTCATGAAAATACTAAAATCGACTCCATGACCAAAAATTAATGTACAAACGATTAAACTAAAAATATTAAGTTGAATGTCGAAAACACTCATAATTCCTGCTGTCACAACTCCTGTAATAACAATTGGAATAGTACTTACAATAACTAATTCTATACGTCTAAAAAATACAAATAAGATAACAACAACAGCTATAAAAGAAAAATTGATTAAGCTATTAAAATCGTCACGAAGTTTGCCCAAAAAGGTTTCGTTCATTTGTTGACGATCTATGGTTATCACCTCCTTGTGTGAATCCATTTTTTTTACAAAATTGTCTCTTTGCTCATTCGAAACTTTTGCTACTGACGAAATAGTATAAAAACCATTTTTTTCGGTAACAAATTCATTCAAAAACAAAGCTTTCATCGAAGCATATTCAGCAAAACCAATTGGTTCGAATTTTTTGCTTAATAAATCGTAAAATTTTTGATGCGTCTCAGGCTTAAAGCCTAAAGAACTTCCTGAACTTATTAATTTACTCTTTACAAATTCTTTTTTCTGAGTAGTCCAAAAAGAATTCCATTGTTGTATTTTTTTAAGTTGTTCTTCTTTAGAGAAAACTACACCACCAATCGAGCTGAAGTTTAAAATTTGCTTCTTGTCTTTTTGGCTTGAAAGATTTTGAAAAAGTTTACTATTGTTTTGCAAAGCCTCTTCAAATGAATTTCCATATGAAGCCAAATAAATTGATTTTGAAGTTAAATTAGAAGAACCTTCAAGTTTTGATTCGGCTTTCTTTATCTCAGAAGGAATAAAATTTAAATCCGATAAATTGTTATTAAACTTAACATTTCCAAAAGTAAAAAAGCTTACTATCACTACGATTATGCTTGTAATGATTAAAAACTTATTCTTTTCGAATGAAAAACCAGCTACTTTATCTAACACTGTTTTTCGTTCAATTGTTTCATCGGTTTTTGGTTTATACAAATGTGGAATTATCAATAAAGAAAAAATTGCTGATACCATTACACTAATAGCCGCAAATACACCTAGATCTTTTAGAGCTTCTGAGTTTACAAACAACAAACATAAAAATGCCAAAGCTGTTGTTGAACTACTCATAATTAAAGGCATGGTAATATCCTTGTATAATGTTTCTACATCACTATTATGACGATAATGCGTCATAATATGTAACGAATAATCTATAGTTACTCCCAATAAAACCGCACCAACACTCAACGAAATGGCTGAAATTGTCCCTTTTAAAAAAACTAAACTCGTTATAGCAATTGCTACTCCAAATAAGGTAGGAATGAATATAATTATAGGAACATATAGTTTTCTATAAAAAAGAATTAAAATCAACAATAAAGCCCCCAAAGATGCAAAAATGGTTGTGATAATATCCGTTTTTATTTGCTTTGCATTAGCAACAGCAATTAATGAAGAGCCAAAATAATCAACTGAAACTTTTTGCTTAAACTGATTGTTTAACGCTTCTTGAATCGAATACAATTTATTGGCGAAAAATGTATTGTTTTCTGTTTCACTTCCTCCCAATTTAGGATTGATAAAAAGTAAGAGTTTAGACTCATCTTTTGTAATAACATAACCATTCTTAAGCTGAAATTCATCGCCAACACTTAATTGTTGTAATTTTTTAAGTGCTATGAATGAAATTCCTAATGGGTCATTTACTATAAAATCTTTAGCGACAATTCCTGTGGGTGAAATTAAAGTTCTGTAGTTTTTATCAACTTGATTAGCAATACTATCATTGTTTATTTTTTGCTGAATTTGTTGGTAATCTTTATCCGTTAAAAATAAAGGAAGGTTATCATAAACAAACTGAAAAGTTTCTTGAATATTTTCTTCGTCTACTTTTCCTTGAATATCTTTTATGTAGTCATTACAGCTTTGAACAGAGTCTAAAAAAATATCGGCAACTTCAGATAAATCATCAACAGACCCATTTTTATCTTTCTCGATTATAACCGTAATTTTATCAGAAAATTTTAATTGCTGAAGCACTTTTGCAGTAACATCTGCCTTTTCATTTTTAGGAATTATCCTTGTAATGTCTTCTTCAAACTTAATTCTCGAAGCTAAAAAACCAAAAAACAACAAAACAGAAGCCGCAATTGAAACTGCCAACCATTTATTTTGCTCTACAAATTGATGAATTTTAATAAAAAAACGATGCATTTACTCTCTTGATTTTTTGGAAAGCGAAAGTACTAAATAACTTCCAACTCCAAAAATAAATGCCATAACAGTTGCTAAAATAAAACTACCTATTAGGTATTGAAAAATATTTGTTTTAATATGACTAAAAGTGATAGGGTCACCAAAACTAAATTTTGCTTTATCTTCTACAAACAATCCTCCCACTTTTAACGATCCATAAATAACAAAAGGAATCATAGGTGGAATACTTATATTTGAAAAAGTAAAAGCCAGTGCTTTGTTCCAACGAAGAAGAACTGCTATTGAAATTACAATTGCAGTTTGAAAACCCCAAAAAGGAGCAATACCACAAAAAACGCCTAGAGCAATGGAAAGTGCTTTTTTTAAATTAGAATCTGAACTGGACAGCACATCATCTTTTAGAAACTCTTTAAAACTTTTTTTTTTAAAACTTCGAAAAAAATCTCTTGGCTTAATGTAAAGAAACAATAAAAGAACTAAAACAGTATTTAATATACTAATTCGAGTAAAATCACGAAATGGTCTAAAATGCGAAACCCTTTCTGAAGGATCATACAATACCTTGATAGGAACGTTTTTTACATCAACACCATTCCAAGCAGTACGAACAATCACTTCTATTTCGAATTCAAATTTTTTAGTAAAAAACTTTTTCGGAATAGCATTCAAAGGATAAAGTCTGTATCCTGACTGAGTATCATTTAATTTGATACCTGTTTCAAACCAAAACCAGAAATTTGAAAATTTATTTCCGAAACTACTTTTTTTAGGAACACTTTCATGAGCCATATTTCGGCTTCCAATTAGCAAAATATCTTTTCCTTCTTGCTCAAGAGCATCAAGAAAAACAGTGATATCATCTGGAAAATGCTGACCGTCAGAATCGATTGTAATGGCATGATCAAAACCTAGTTCTTTTGCTTTACGAAATCCTTCTTTCAAAGCATTTCCTTTACCTTGGTTTTTAACAACACTTATTAAGGTTATTACTTTGTAAGTTTCAAGAATTTGAGGTGTTGTATCTGTAGAACCATCGTTTACCACAATAACATTACTAGTTAGTTCTAAAACTCCATCTAAAACTCGTTGCAATGTTTTGTGATTATTGTAAGTAGGTATAATAACACAAACATTCAATTTTGTCATTCTTTCTGAAACAGTTACTACAGAATTCATGTGTTATTTTATTTTTTGCTTT
The DNA here is from genome assembly GCF_900142035.1 of Flavobacterium terrae. Classification (GTDB taxonomy): domain Bacteria; phylum Bacteroidota; class Bacteroidia; order Flavobacteriales; family Flavobacteriaceae; genus Flavobacterium; species Flavobacterium terrae. The sequence continues at coordinate 315,255 of NZ_FQZI01000002.1, forward strand.
TCGGCTTCGGTAAAAATTTTAGACTGATTGACATAGATTTTGATATATTCCTTTAAATCTTTTGATTGTTTTTCAAATGAATTTAGAATCATCTTTTTATCTTCCTCAATATTAGCTTTATATTTTAAAAACTTAGGTGTATTCTCCTGAACACTTAATCTTATTAATCGGATTTCAGCGTTGCTAGGTTCTTGCTTTACACTGTTCTCAATGGTAGTCACTCCTTCAATAAATAGCTCTTTTTTTTCTTTTTTATCAGAAGTGTATTTAGATTTTAAAGCCAATGCAGCACCTTTGTAGGCAAGCAATGTTTTATTTTCTTTGTTATACTTAACTAGTAAATTGTAGAACTTATCAGCATTTTGCTTACTCTTTGAAGCGGCATAATATTGTTCTCTTACATCCGTTGGGTTTTGGATGAAAGAAAAGACAGTAAACAATATTAATACTAAAGATTTCAACTTATGCCTTTATATAAGTATTTGTTAATTTTAACGCTACAGTATCTTCAAACTTTGTGGTGTTTTTTACTTTAATTTCAGAAGTTAAATCACCCGAAATTTCAAGTTCTAAATCCAATTTTGGATTATTATCTGGGTTGATAAGTGCCATGAACTTTACATTCGATGAACTTTTCATAAATAAAGAACTTCCTAGGATTTCCTGAGAAAGTTCTTTTATAATTTGCATCATACAAACACCTGGTGTTACAGGATTTCCTGGAAAATGTCCTTTAAAAATGTCGTGTTCTCTATTAAGCAAAACAACTGCATTGTACTTGCCTTCAGCAACATTTTCTAATTTCTCGACAGTATAAAAATCTTTTAGTAACATGTTTGTAATTTTATTTTTTATTAGAATGTGTATGTAATACCTGTTTGGAAAACAACATTTGTAGAGTCCCAGTCACCATTATCATTAACAGGAATAATTCCTTTTTTAATTCTTGCTTCAATTCCGAAATTTTCTGTAATATCAAATCCAGCTCCTAAAAAGAAAGCGAAATCAATAGCCGTTAAATCATTATTATAATAGTAGTAATTATCATAATTATTATATGTATTCCCTAGCTTTTTACCAGCATCCTTAACTTTAATATCAAGAGTAGGTCCAAGATGAATGTTAAACTTATCAAATTTGAATTTATTAGCTACACCAAGTGATATATAAGAAACTTTAATTTCTGAATTGTAGCGTCTATTATCTGTGTCAATAAATTCATATTTAGCTCCTTGTCTAGAATAATTTATCTCAGGTTGAAGTGTATACACTTTTGATAAATTTAATGCTCCAAACGCTCCAACATAAAAATCAGTTCTAGTACTGTATTTTTCATTTGGATTATCAGTTTGTGTTAAATGAGCAAAGTTAGCTCCTCCTCTAATTCCTGGTCTAAATTTAGACTGTGCATTAACTTGAGTAATTCCTAAAAAGCATAAAAATGCTACAATTATTGTTTTTCTCATTTGAAATTCTAGGTTAATTAGTAATTTGATTTAATTCAATTTTTAATTTAATATTCTTGTGATTAATTTTAATAATCTCGGCAAAAGTAGTGTTTTTTGATTCAAATTCGAAAACTACCTTTTCTTTATGTTTTGTTGCACTTACTAATTTCGTTAATGAATTAGAATTCTTATTAACAAAGAAATAAATAAATTTATGATTACTATTTGACTTGAAAATATTGAATGAAGAATTTTCAAAAGACTGATTAACTTGATGGTTTACTTTAAGCAATAATCTAAAATCTTCTTCTAATGTATTTAAAATCATTTTCCTATCTAGCTCTTCCAAAACATAGTTGACTTTGAAGTCATTATCAGACAATTCGAAATCCATTAATTTATTGCCAAATTCAGTTGTAAAAACAACCCTATGAATTGAATCAGATATTTTTTTTGCCACAAAAATTCCTCCAAGTTTATTTCCATAGACTTCAATTTGTGCCTTGTAAACATAATCTATTTCAGGATTATCAAAATAAGGATTCTTAAACTCTTGAATAGAATTTTCTTTTACCGTAGCGTCATCTATTTGATATGATTTACACGATATTAATTGTAATAGAAAGAAACTAATTAGTAAAAGCCGAATCATCTATTTTTGCATTAACTTGTTTGTTCTTAAATACAATTTTTGTGTAATCTCCAGAAGGTTCTATAAGCTTGACTTGTGACACTGTTGATTCATTTTCAGGAAAAAATAAATTTACTTCTTTGATATACTTTTTAATTGTAGCTGTTTTTGGAAACAATTTGGCAATATTGTAATCTTTGGTTTTAAAGTAAGTAATCGTAAATTCATTATCATCAAACATATTCCCACTTACACTTCCAACAATAAGTTTGTTTATTTTTTCAAACATTTTACTCTTTGCATCAACTGTACTTTTATTCCCTTGATCGTTTATGTAGATTTTATTGTTTTTAAAAACAATACTATACTGATAAGGTTTGGTATACTGCCAATTAAGTAAATTAGGTGCTTTAAAAACCATTTTTCCTGAAGTTTCTATATCCTTAGATAAAAAATCCATATGCTTATATTGCACAAAATCTGTCTTTAAGCTTTTTATATTTTTTGTTTCCTTAGTTACTTCATTCTTAAAATTCAGAATTTCAGAATTTGACATTTTTTGCTCTTGTGCAAATCCAATTGAAACTGTAAAAGAAAATAATATGGTAAAAAATTTAATTTTCATATGCTGAAATATTCAGTAATTTATCAACGGTTATCATTTCATACTTCTCAGATTGCAAAAATAGCAATAACTGTTCCAATACATTCACCGTTTTTAAAGAAGTGTCATGTAAAAGAACAATTCCTCCTGGTTTAACCTTCTTTTTTATACGTTGAAAAATCTTAGTTTCATCATCAATAACTGTATCTAATGACCTTATATTCCAACCAATTACAGAATGTCCAGTTTGAGCAATAGCTTTAGCTACATTCGGATTTGTTACCCCAAAAGGAGGTCTAAAAAAAAGAGGTTTTTTTATTGTTTTATTTTGCAATAAGGTATCAGTCTGTTCAATTTCTTCTTTAACTTGTGATGTTGAAAAAAACCCAAAAGATTTTGAATGAGAAAGAGTGTGATTTCCTACTGTGTGTCCTTCTTTAATAACTCGTTGTAAAATTTCGGGATGCTTTTCAATTTGATTTCCAATACAAAAAAAGGTCGCTTTAGCATTATACTTTAGCAAAAGATCTAAGACTTTTTCGGTCATTTCATGTGGTCCATCATCAAAAGTAAGTGCAATTCTCCTAGACTTTTCATTTGGGTTGCTTGAGTAAGCTTTTATAAAATAATTTAATCGTATATCAAAAGATCCCCAACTTGTTAACCCAATAAAGACTAAAAAAATTAAAAGATACAACCACCATTCTACATTAAGTACTATAAAAACTAGTAATAGAAGTACAAATAATGCGGCAGTAAATTTATGCTTTAGCATTTTTAAGTAGTATTAAACTATGATCTTTCCCTAGATATTGGTTATAAAGTAGAATAGTTTTGTATGAGTCTTTTTGTAAACCATTCATTTTCACAATGGCTGGAATTTGTTGTTGCTTCATAATATTAGCAGCTAACCACAAACCAAAACCAGAAGCTGTGTTATATTCACCACTTAAATGCTTATAAAACACTTGAGGTGTTTCATTAAATATTGTAGAAGAAACGTTGTAATACCCATCATGAGTTACATCTCCGTTATTTCCAAAAACCACAGCATCAATTTCTGAAATTGCTAAATTGTTAGCCTTTAAAAATTCGGTTACAAAATTTGCAACTTGTTCAGGTTGCAAAGCACTGTATATAGCAACATCTTCAATTTTAGCATAAGTTGTATCATTTGGAGTATTTGCTAAAGCAAAAAAGTTTGCTCCCTCACCAAACACTACACCTTTTGAGTTCGAATTCAAAACTGAATAAGGCTTATCTTCTTCTTTTTTAATTATTTGAGTTAATTTAAATAATTCTAAAGTGTGAGAAGATGTCTCATCGATACCACCTACTAAAACATTAGTAAGTTCATCATTATCTAATTGCATTTTTGCATCTATCAAAGCGGTTTCCATTGAAACAGCTCCGTTAACGTATGTAAAATTGTAGTTTTTACATTGTAATCCAAGAGCGATTTGGGCACCAACTGTATTGTGAGTCGATTGGATAAAAGATGTTGGTGTTAAAAATTGTTCATCATTATCTAAAATAGCTTTTAGAAACTTTTCAGAATCTTCAACACAACCCATTCCTGTACCAGTAATAATCGCTCCAGGTATTTCTATTCCTGCTTCTTCCAAAGCTTTAGTAGAAGCATAAATTCCCATTTTAACACCTTTAGCCATACGACGTATCATCGCAGGAGGTATCATTTCTTTGTATGAAGGTTGCTGAGCATAAAGCACGTTTTCTGTTTCATTAACAATGACTTCACTCAAAAACTCCGAATCAAATGTTTTTTGAACCGATACGATTCCCATTCCATTGATATAGCAACCTTTCATCTTTTATTCTTTAGTATTATTGGTACAGCTCAAGCTGTATTTATTTAATTTTTTGAAAAAATCACAGTCGAACAATTCCCTCCAAAACCAAAGGAATTAGACAATACGTGATTAATCTCTTTGTTTTTTAATGTTGTCTGCGGAATGAGATTGAACTCTTCCATAGGTGTTACAAAATTCAAATTTGGGAAAATGATATTATTTTGCAAAGCCAAAACACTATAAACCGCTTCGATGGCAGCCGCAGCCGCCAAAGTATGTCCCGTAAAAGCTTTTGTCGAACTAAACTCAGGAGTATTATCCCCAAAAATTCTAATTAAAGCTCGGCCTTCAGATAAATCATTGTTTGGTGTAGCCGTTCCATGAGCATTAACATAATCTATGTGAGACGGATGCAGATTAGCAATTTTTAAAGCTTTTTCCATTGCTAAAAAGGCTCCGTCACCATTTTCTGAAGAAGCCGTTTGATGATAAGCATCGTTAGCATTTCCAAAACCAGAAACATATGCCAATACTTTTTTATTTGTTTTTTGAACCAATTCATCTGATTCTAAAACCAAAAAAGCAGCAGCTTCTCCCAAATTCAATCCCTTACGATTATTATCAAATGGTGTATTATAAGTATCCGATAAAATCATTAATGTTTTAAATCCGTTTATGGTGAATTTTGCCAAAGCATCTGTTCCTCCTACCACTACTCGATCCAGTTTCCCTTGTTGAATCATTCTCGCGCCCATCATAATAGCATTCGCGGCAGATGAACAAGCTGTACTTATTGTAGAAACAAAACCTTCTAAACCAATATATTCTGCTATTTTATGAGATGAATCTCCGGCATCGTGACTACTTATATATTTTTGACAAGCTTCATCTTCAAAATATTCGTAATAGAAACGCTCAGTCATATCCATACCACCAACACTAGTTGAAGAAATTAAACCTGAACGAGAGTCATTCATATCTGAAATTCCTGCATCTTCAACTGCTTTTTTAGCTGCATAAGCCCCTAACATATCAGTTCTCGAATAATTATTATCAGGAGACAATCCAAGAAGTTGCTCTAATTGAGAATTGGTCAACTTAATTTCACCTACTTTAATAACATCTTTGTGAACGGTATGGAAATTTTCTATTGTAGAAATCCCTTTTTGTCCTGTTACCAATGCGTTGTAGTTCTCTTCTACGGTTTTACCAATAGCAGAGATAATTCCCATTCCTGTTATCGCAACTTTCATATTAATTTTAGAGTTCAAATTTTAGATTTTTGATTGATTAATTCTTGAATTAACTGTTTTAAGTGAACTAACAAAAATTGCTACTAATTGATTTCCTTCTTCTAATAAACTTTTTGTCATAAACTCTGTAATCCATTTTTTGTCCAGAATTATTTCCAACCAAAATACCGTTTCATCAGCTTCTTCTAACACAATATTCATTTTAGAAATAAATTCTTTATCACTTCTTGCTCTGCAAGCAGCTCTGTAATTTGCTGCCACAGATGTTCCACTTCTAATAATTTGATTGGCAATTACTCTACAAGAAATTGAATTTGGTAAACTTTCTACCAAATTTATAATTTCTAATGAGAATTTTTTAGTTCTTAATTTTAATTCATCTGTTGTCATTACTTTCCTTTGAATCTAAAATCTAAGATCTAAATTCTAAAATTATTTTGTTCTGTTTGCAGTAATGTAAGCAGCCATAGTATCGATAGACTGGAAAATGTTTTTTCCTTCTTTTGGATCTGTTAATTTGATACCATAATCTTTATCTAACAATACGATTAATTCTAAAGCGTCGATAGAATCTAATCCTAAACCGTCACCAAAAAGAGCATCATTATCATTAATATCCTCTACTGCAATATCTTCTAAGTTTAAAACTTCAATGATTTTAGATTTTAATTCTTGTTTTAAAGCGTCCATAATGTATTTGTATATAATTGTTTTATTGTTTCTATGTTATGTTCTTTGCTAAAGCTATTTGATGAAGTTTTCTCAACCAAATATACTACAGCTCTATAATTCTCTTTATACAATTCAGTCCATCCGCAAAGTACTTTCTCAGCCTTTTCAGATTCTAAAAGGTTATTTGCATAATGCATCATAAATTCTGCAGGAAATTCCTCGAAAACAAAAAAAGCATTTTCCGATTTTAAATTGTTCTTGATACTTATTTCCCCAATACAAATATTAGGAAGTGTATACACAAAAACCGCTGGACTTGGAAAATAATTATCTTTACTCGCTATCGATTCTTGGTATTTCACATCTGTATCTAAACTTGATGAACGATTCGCAAAAACTACTGCTATGTCATTTTCTTGTTCATTGGATTGCACTACTTCTTTTAAAAGCAATTCGGCTGATAAAAAAGCTAATTTACTCAAATTGTCCATTTTAAAAAATTTGGGATATTCTATCTCAAACTTTTTGTAAACTGCTTTTGAAAATTCGGAAAAATTAGCATCATCAAGAATAAAACTATTTTCTCCAGAGAGAAAAACAGCATTATCTTCAATAACACAACTTTCCGATATATAATTATTAAACTCCAAATTAACTTACTTTTTCAAATAATACTGCCGTATTACAACCTCCAAATCCAGATGCAGTTTTTAGGAAGTAATCCATTTCAATCACATCATTATCAGTAATTACATTTATCTCTTGGCTAACCCCTAAATCTGAATACCCTTTAGAAACGATTAAACGATTTTGCTTAGCACTTTCCATAGCCATAACTGTTTCCAACAATCCAGAAGCGCCTAAAGTATGTCCATAATAGCCTTTCAAACTATTCACTGGAACATTTTGTAATCCTAAACGGTTAAAAGCAATTGCTTCCATTTCATCATTATAAAGTGTTGCTGTTCCATGAGCAGAAATATACTTTACTTTATTCTTTTCTAATTTTGCTTCTTTAAATGCACTTTCAATGCTTCGGAACAATCCTTCACCCGTTCTTGAAGGGCCAGAAATATGATTCGCATCGTTTACAGCACCATCCCCAATAATTCTAAAACTATTAGATTTTAGCTCATCTTCATTTGCAGTTATATAAACCGCCGCTACTGCTTCTCCAAGAGTTACTCCTGTACGATTAGCGTCATAAGGTTTACATGGCTCGGCACTCATAGCTTGGAAGGAATTAAATCCAGAAAGCACAAATTCTGAAACTTCATCACCCGCAACTACAAAAGCATTCTCATACAAACCAGTCTCTATCATTCGCTTAGCAACTGAAACTGCTAAAATTCCCGAGACACATGCATTTGAAACCACAATTGGCTCTACTTCAAAACCAAAATATGCACTTATTTTTTTTGCTAATGCCGCAAGTTGAGCATTTTCTACTGATACCTTTTTATCTTCTAAAAGACTTATGTTTCCTTTAGTTGTTGAAAAAATAAAAGCTGTTTTTTTTGAAATTTTATTTTCTTCTACTAATGGTTTCAAAGCCAAAATCATCATTTTCTCCAACTTGGTAAAATGGTGATTACTTTCTACCTTAGAAAAAGCCAAATCTAATTTATTGCTATCAACAATTGAAGCATAAAAAGACTCTAACTGTCCTATATTTTGATGTTTTTTTATTCCTGAAAGATTGTTTTGGAGAGCATCCCAATTGGAAGCCACGTCAAATCCTAAAGGAGTTACACAACTACTTGCCGTGATGTAAACATTCTTCTTCATTATTTCAGCAAACCTACATTACGTTTCCATTCTTCAAAGAAAGGAGGAAGATTTAAAACCAAATCTCCTTTAGCATCCATAAAAACCTGAACAGTTTCTCCGGTACAAACTACTTTTTCGTTGGCATCAAAAATTTTATATCTAAAAATCATTTTAGCAGCTGGAGTATTTACAATCGTTGTCTCAATTCTAGCGACATCACCATAACGCAATGAAAGTTTATGCTCACATTCCGATTTTACAATAGGCGTAGTATATCCATTGCGTTGAACATCTAAATAAGAGATGCCGTGTTTACGACCAAAAGCCTCTCTTCCATCCTCAAAATAAGTAATATAATAGCCATGCCATACAATTCCTAAAGGATCTGTTTCATTAAAGCGTACTCGAATTTTTTTCGATACGGTTAATTCTGGAACTTCATTATACTGCTCTTTTCTTCTTATCATATCCTATAGCTATAGTCGTTGCAATTATAAAAAACAAAAGTAATAAAAATATTTCCGGTAGGATTTCTACAAAACCTCCGTTACGTAACAATACATCGTAGAATGCATTTAATCCCCAATTCATTGGAGAAATATGTGAAGCGTATTGCATGATTTTTGGCATAGCAAAAACAGGAACCCAAACTCCTCCAATAGCGGCTAAAATAACCACTGAAGTTGCACCAAACGGCGCTGACTGTTCTTGTGTCTTAGCAATAGTTCCTAATAATATTCCGAAACCAATAGCTGCTAATCCTGAAAATAATGCTACCGTACTCATTAAAAGCATTTTCCCGTTAATATCTAATACTGGTAATCCTAAATAAGGGAAAAGATAAACACCCACAGCAACCATCAACCAAAATTGAATCATACAAATGATTAAATACGTAGCTGTTTTTCCTAAAATAACTATCGCATATGGAACTGGATTCGTAATCAATCGCACTAAAGTACCTTGACTCTTTTCTTTCACAATATTGATAGACAAAGGCACTACCACAAAAAAGATTGCAAACAAAGTCCAAGCTGGCACATTATGTTGTACTGAATTTGGGATAATTTCTTTGTTATCAACTTTAGGCACAATCTCTTTAAAAGAAATAAAACTTTTTTGATCAAAAATTGGTGCTTCACCTTCACCTAGCTGATCTTGAAAAGTAGCATAGATAGATTTATTCTCAATTTGAGAAATCATTTTGTCGATAGCACTTTTCACTCCATTTTTAAATGTCAGTTGGGTAGCTGGATCAAAATATAATTTTACTTCTTTGGGCAGTATTTCAATATTTTTTGAAGAGACTTTTGTACTGTCTTCCATACCAAAATTGCTCAAAATTTTATTTACATTTTGATTCACCTTTAGCTGCAAATCTGAACTTAATTTTTCTGGAATAACTATTGCTAATTGGTATTTTCCTTTAAAAACCTCATCTCTTGCAATACTTTCGGTTATTTTTTGACTATTTATTTCTGTAACTATTTCAAAAGAACCACTTTGATTTAAATTCTCTTTAACTGTTTTTGAAATATCACCATGGTCATTATCAACAAGTAAAACAGGAATTTTTGTATCAGAAACCGTTTTAAAGGTGCTATCTTGAATTAAGGTAATTGTTACAATAAGCACTAATGGCATTACAAACAAGATTACCAACCCTCCAAAATCTCTTTTAAGCAAGAGAATTTCTTTATAAACCGACATTAAAAACTTATGCATCATCACGTAATTCTTTACCGGTTAATGAAATAAACACATCTTCTAAATTATGAGCGTTTGGCGTTTGAGCAACCAAGCCTTCAGGAGTTCCTTGAGCATAAATAGTTCCTCTATCTATAATTGCAATATGTGTACAAAAATCTTGCGCTTCGGTTAAATGGTGAGAAGTATAAATTATTGTTGTTCCACCTGCATTGAGTTCTTTTAGGTAATCAATGATTACATTTTTAGATTGAACATCCACACCAACTGTTGGTTCATCTAGGAATAAAACCTTTGGATTATGTAAAATTCCTGCGATCAAATTTACACGACGCTTCATTCCTCCTGAAAATGTTTCCACTTTTTTATCGGCAAATTTTAAAAGCCCCAAATGTTCAAGTGAGTTATCTACTTTTAAACATAGCTCTTTCCCTTTCAAACCATACATACTCCCGAAATATCTTAAATTTTCACGAGCAGTTAACGTAGGATATAAAGCATATTCTTGAGGTACAACTCCAATTTTATTTTTAATTTGGGTTGCATTTTTATCATAAGAAAGCGAATCGATCGTAAACTTACCAGATGTGGGTTTTATTAAACCACAAAGCATGGAAATTAGAGTTGTTTTCCCAGCCCCATTTGGTCCTAAAAGTCCAAAAATTTCTTTTTCCTGTATTTCTAAATTTAAATTCTGAACAGAAAAATCTTCGGAATCTTTATACTTTTTATAAAGCTCTTTAATATGAATAATTGGCGTCTCCATGAATTAAATCGCTTTTTTTAATTTTTTAAAAAAGGCTTCTTCTAGATTTGAAATATGAATCAATTCGTCTGCAAGACTATTGTAAACATCAGTCTGATTACTTCTGTTTTTATATACTCTAGCTGCATTTACAGCAAAATCTCTCCATAAATCACCAATAGTAGTCATTTCAGCAGACAAAACTTTTAAACTATCATTTTTAAGCACAACTGATGCTTCTTGTAAAAAAGCTGCATAAATAAAACGAAATCCTCCACCTCCTGTGCCAATTTCTTCCTGCATACGAACCATTTGTGCCAAATAATGATTGGCAACCTTAACACCTTTTTTAACTGGCCATTTACGAATGCTTCTTGCAAGAAAACGCATAGCAGCAACACCTACAATAGGCACTGGAGCCAACATATCGTTACATGTGTTTTTGATTCCTTTTTTAATAGCTGTTTCCCAATCTATTTCTGAAGGTATATTCACTGGGTAGTACATTTGCCCTTTAGGTGCTAATGCTCCTTTTGCAAAACGCACTTTTTCCAATTCTTTTTCGGTAAGAGTGGTCACCGTTTCCATTACAGGATCACTTATTAAGAAAGTGTCGTCTTTTTTACCATAAACCACTAGGTTATGAGCATTGAAATGGAAACGATATTCATCTGGAAAATAAGTAAGATTATAAACCCCAACTTGCAATCCTGATGGTATATTATTATTTAAATTTTCTTCTAAGGCTTTTTGAGCAGATTGAGGATTAGAAAATTTTACACGTTTTACTTTGATTCCTAATCTTTTTGCTGCTTTATTGAAAATGAATCCTGGCATAGGTCTATAACTAATTGCCGGGGCATGATTCACTTTTAATAATGGTAGATAAAAAAAGAATAATCCTGAACCAATTCCAAATACCATTGGCTCACTTATATTGATACCATGATATTTTAGTAAATTTGAAGCAACACCATTTTCACAATGTGCCGATTGATGATGAACAAAACCCGTCTCCATTATTCTCCTTTATAATTTTTTAGTTCTTCAACTGATATTTCGAAAGCTTCGGCATATTTAGCCAAAAGTTTATTGCTTAATTTTTTAAAAACAGAAGGTTTTCCATGACGTTTAACGCGCCAAGTCCACATACCAACATAACCCGAAAGAGTCATCCAATCCATCTTACAAACTTCCATAAAATACACTATTGGACTAACCAACCCTAATTTCACATCTTCTTTTGCTTGTTCAATGCGTTCATTGATTTCTAACATCGATTGTTCTAAGGCAATGGTTTTAGGTTCCCAACCAGAACTTAAAGCAGTAGTATAATTACCGTTTTCATCTGTTGCATAGCAAAGTTCTTTCATATTGCTTTTTGAAAGATTGCTTTTATCCTGTGGTACTTCTTCCTTTTTCATTTTTACTTTTCTTGAATGAATAAATTAATTTCAGTTTCGAAAAGAATTTCTTCTCCTACAAAAGTTTCACATTTCATTGTACAAATACAATAATTATCTGAATCGAAACGTGAATTTAGAACAGCTTCTGTTCTAATAACTTCTCCAACTTTTGGAAGTTTATGAATATTTATTTTTTTTATTCCGCTAATGAAACCTATTATTCCAACATCTTCCTTAACTTCATTCTTATCATCTAAAAAAAACGTTTGACCAACAATAGCCGAACAAGTTTGTGCGGCATTTTCAATAAGTCCAGTCTCGGCAAAATAATTATCTGCTACAAATAAATTATCTTCTTTTATTTCAAAAACAGTTTTTACTTTTTGATCACTAAGTTCCAAAATCAAATCGACCATAAGCATTGGAGCTCTATGGGGCAAAAAATTTTGGATCTCAATAGTATTTTCGTAAGTATGCATACTAATTTGCTAAAACTGTTTTCATTTGCCCTTTGGCAATTTCTTTATCGTTTACTCTAGACACAATATCCACTAACGTAACTCCCATAAATTCGTGTAAAACACTTACAGTAGTTACAACATCGTCAGAGAGTTTAGGCAATTCTATTATTTCTATCGACTTTATTGAACCTATGTAGCCAGTTGGTGCCGGTTCATTTTTTAAATAAAATTGGTATCCTGTAAATAAGGCTACAGATTGAGCCATATGCTCAATAAGTCCAGATTCTTGAAAAACACCTTGATTTTCAAATATATTTTCTTGAGTTACTTGTAAACCTGCAATCACTTCGTTATCCGAAAAAGATAGAAGCTTGTCAACCATTACAAATGGAAATTTTTGAGGAATTAAACTTCCCACAAATCCTGAATCTAATATTGGTAAAGTTTGGTTTTCCATTAGCAAACCGTTAAATAAGCATATGAGTAAGAAAATCTTCCACTTTCTGGAACAGACAATAATACTTTATCTCCTTTTTTAAGTTTTCCAGAATTCATTAACTCTTCTAGCATCAAATAAATTGAAGCTGAACCCACGTTACCTACATTTTTTAAGTTCATAAACCATTTTTCCATTGGTACTTCTATCCCTTTTTCTGCAAGGTTTTTATACAAACCTTGTACAAAATAATGAGATGAAACGTGTGGTAAGAAATAGGTTATATCTTCAACAGTAATATTGTTCTTATCCATAGCAGCTTTCATGCTTAAAGCCCCTTTTTCAAGAATATACTGGTCTAATATTTTTACATCTTGTTTAATTGAAAAAACAGATTCTGTAAGCCATTCATTAGCATTATAATCACTCCACGGTTTGATGCTTCCATCTGCTTGTTTATCTCCTCCTGCATACATACAAGCTTCTAATTCATGAGCATATGAAAAAGCTTCCATCCATTCTATTTTCAAAGGTGTTTCTCCCTTTGGTTTATTTTCAAGTAAGAATGCAGCAGCGCCATCTGACAACATCCAACGCAAAAAATCTTTTTTAAAGGCAATTATAGGCTGCTCTTCTAAATTTTTTAAGTTAACTATTTCGTTTTCAAACTTTTCTGATTTCATCCAAGTAGAAACTCTTTCTGAACCAGTACAAACCGCATTATTAGTATTTCCAGATTTAACAGACAAATACCCAAATTTTAACGCGTTCATACCTGCATTACAAACCCCAGATGAAGAGTTAAGTTCTACTGATTGATTTTTCATCAATCCGTGAACCATAGCTGCATGTGACGGTAATAAATTATCTGGAGTCGAAGTCCCGCAAGACAACAACTCTACATCATTTGCAGAAAAAGTATCATCATAAAGCGATTTGATAGCATTATTTGTTAACTCAGCATTAGTATGCGTAGGCACTCCATTCTCATCTAAAGCATAGTAGCGCGTAACGATTCCGTTATTACGCAAAATAATTCTTCTGGCCTTTGATGCCGTATTGTTAATTAAACCAAGAAAAGACTCCATCTCATCATTAGTGATAGGCTTATTAGGCAAAAATTTTCCTGATTTTGTTATGTAAACTTCAAACATATTTTAAACTCCTCTATAGTAGGCTTTTTCTTTTTTGATTTTATTAAGAACCAATGGATATTTTAAAAGGTGCAAGATATATACAATTGGCGAAATTAACCAGATTGCAACCAATAAATAAACATTAAATCCCTTAAGTAATTTTGGACGTGAATTTGGCCTTTTTATGATCAAATTCGCCCATTTTTTAAACATTTTATTCGCTTTTTTATCCATTTCGACCAAAAAAGATCTTATTTCAATTGCGTCTTTTTCTAACAAATTTTCTTGAAGTTGTTGAAAAGAGTCATTTTTTAAGTGATTTAGAATTACTTCACCAAATTTTGATGCACCTTTAATTTCCTCATCTGAAACTCCAGGTTTGGGAAAAATTCCAAATTTCTCCTTTTTCCCAGTAAACATCCATTCAACAATAGTAATAACACTTACGTGATTTATATGTCGGTCCACAAGAGCAATATTGCCAACTAATTTAGCATTAAGTCCTTTTAATATCACTTTCATCTTCTCTTGAGCCATTACCCACATATTTCTAGCTCCAATAACTGTAACAACAGGTGTTTCGTTGAAAAGATTTTTAGCGTATTCACTTTGTAAAAATGAATTAACTGGTATAGATGGTGATAAATACCAAACTTGGTATCCTAAAATAATCAAATCGTATTTTTTATTCAACACTTCATCAGAAGGAGGAACTACTTTTGAGGGAATGTGTAAAAATGATTCTGGAAAAGCATCAAAAAAAGCTGCTTTTTCCCATGGAAACGGAAAAGGCTTTTCTAAACTAATATCACAAAACGTAAGATTAATGTCTGAACTTGCCAATAATGGTGCAGAAAGATTTTGGACAATTTCTTCCAACTGACCTGATTGAGTATAGTAAAGCACAAGAACATTTTTCATTTACTTTTTATTTAATGAATTCCAAAAATCAAAATAATTAAACCATTGCATAGGATATTTTAAAAGCATATTCTCGACACTAGTTGTGTAAGCCTTTAATAAACCTTTTTCATCTCTATGTTTAGCGTCAGATTCACGAGCATATAAATGGTAGTGTAAGTTTGCCTCTTTCATAACATACACAAACAAAACGGGTACTTTTAAACGAGATGCTATTAAAAAAGGACCAGCTGGAAAATGTGCTTCTTGACCTAATAATTGTTCTGTTAATGTTTTAGTTCCTTCAAAATATCTATCTCCTGTAAAACAAATTAATTCATTATTAGCTAGAGCATTATTAATTTCAAAAATATGCGACAAGTCTTCTTTTACAATAATAAATTTTATAGAAGATTTTTTAGTAACACTGTCTAGATACTCTTTTATAATCGAATGTTCCATATCTGTAGTGACTAAATTAATTTGAAAATCTAAATCTATTTCTCCAAAAAAATGCTCAGCTATTTCAAAATTCCCGACATGAGCACTTATTAAAACTCCTCCTTTTTTTTCGGCTAAAAGCTTTTTAAGTAAATCAATACCATCAAACTCATATGTAAATTTATCTCTAAGCCCCGCTGATATGGCAGTTTTATCAATAATGGTCTGCCCAAATGTAAAGTAACTTTTATAAACTGAACAAATTGATTTTAGGTACGAGTAACCTAATCTTTTATTAAAATAATAAAAGATTGCCTTATTAGAACGCTTCTCAAATATAAAATAATAAAAAGCTACAAAAACCAAGACAGAATATGCTGCTTTGATTCCGAGCTTTTTTATGCAGTAAACAAAAATTTTATATCCGAGTAGTGTACCTTTTGATTTTCCGTCCCACTCACTCATTTAAATTATCCTTTTGTCTTGATTTTATTCTCAATCAAATCATAAAATTTTTGAAATGTATCTATACCGATAAAGTCAGCTTCACCAAGTTTTACACCAAAATTTGATTCGATAATTACAACTAGATCTACATAATCTAAGCTATCTAAACCTAATGTATCTTTTAAATTTGCTTCGGGTGAAATTGTGTCTCCATCAACCTCAAATTCATCAACCAAAAACCCGTTTACAATTTCGATAATCTCTTCTTTGCTCATTTCTCTTAAATCACTATACTTTTTTTATTACTAAAGCCGAATTTGTTCCTCCAAATCCGAAAGAATTTGACAAAAATATGTCAATTTTTTTATTTATGGTAGTTGTAGCAATATTTAATTTTTTTGAATCCTCATCAGGATTCTCCAAATTAATGTTTGGGGCTACAAACGAATTTTGCATCATTAAAATCGAATAAATAATTTCACTAGCACCCGCCATCCAACATTCGTGACCTGTCATCGACTTAGTTGAGCTTACAAGTGGTCCATTTTCGCCAAAAATTTCAAAAATGGCTTTTGCTTCATTCGCATCACCTACAGGAGTTGATGTTGCATGAGCATTGATATAATCGATTTGACTTGGCTTAATATTAGCTTGATCTAAAGCTCTTTTCATTGCAGTCGCTGGACCATCAACATTTGGAGTAGAAATATGTCCACCATTTGACGAAAATCCATACCCAACTACTTCAGCGATGATAGGAGCGCCTCTTTTAACAGCAGACTCATAACTTTCAAGAATTAACGTAGCTCCACCGCCCGATGGTACTAAACCATTACGAGAAGAATCAAAAGGACGTGATGATTTTGCTGGATTGTCTTCATCTGTAGAAAACACACCTAATCCATCAAAACTAGCCATAGCATATTTATTGATTTCTTGTGCTCCGCCACAAATAATCATATCTTGAAGACCACTTTTAATTAAATGATATCCTAAACCAACAGAATGTGAACCGCTTGCACAAGCTGCACTAATGGTAAGATTCACCCCTTTTAATCTAAAAATAGTTGAAAGATTCATGGTTACCGTAGAATTCATCGATTTAAAAATTGCTCCAGAACCAATAAGTGTTGTATCTTTTTTCTCTCTTATAATATCAGTAGCTTCAATTATTGCAAGCGAAACACTATCATTACCATAGATAATTCCTACTTCATTTTCATCAAAATAAGCATCCTCTATATTGGCGTTTTTTAATGCTTCTATAGTAGCCATATAAGCATATTCTGTTTCTTCACCAACACTAATTCTTTGCCTTCTATTAAGAAGGTTTTTTAAATCAGGTTTAGGAACACTTCCTGTTAAAGCAGACCGGAAACCAAACTGTTTTCTTTCTTCATCATAAATTATTCCTGACTTACCTTCATACAAAGAGTTTTTAACCTCATCTAATGAAGTACCTATACAAGAATAAATTCCCATTCCGGTAATTACTACTCTTTTATCCATTTTCTAATTAAGTAATTTTATGAATAAATTCCTCCGTTTATATTGATTACTTCCCCTGTAATATAACCTGCTTTTTTTGAGGCAAGGAATGCTACTAAATCAGCTACTTCTTCTGCTTCGCCAAAACGGTTTACTGGTATTAATTTTGCTAATTCTTTTTCGTCTAATTCACCTGTCATATCCGTTCTAATAAAACCAGGTGCAACAGCATTTACGGTAATATTTCTTTTAGCTACTTCTTGCGCTAAAGCTTTAGTCGCCGCAACAACTGCTCCTTTTGCAGCAGAATAGTTTGTTTGTCCAGCTGTTCCTTTCACTCCAGATACTGAAACCATATTAACTATTCGTCCATACTTATTTCTTAATAATTTTTGAATGAAGAAATTAGTTACGTTAAAAAAACCATTTAAACTGGTATTAATAACATTATTCCAATCATCTTGAGACATCCACATGAACAAACCATCGCGTGTAATTCCGGCATTATTTACAATAACCTCAACAATAGCATCTGGATTAGCTTCTTGCCAAGCTGTCAAGGCAGCTTTAACCTCTTCGGCATCTGCTACATTGAATTGAATAATTTCACCAGTTGCTCCTAATGCTTTTACTTTTTCAAGCGTTTGCAGGGCAGCTTCTTGGTTTCCTTGGTAATTAATTAAGATGTGATAATTTTTATCTTCGGCTAATTTTTGACAAATAGCACTACCTATTCCTCTTGAACCACCTGTTACTAAAGCACATTTCATATGTGTATTTTTATTTTGAGAATAACTCTACGTGTTGAAACCAAACGTTTCCTAATACAGAACCATCGGTTTTAATAAATCCGAACTTTTTATCTTTACTTACACGAGCTAATCCGTTTATGAATCCTTTTTCTTCGTTTTTAAACATTCCAACAAAACCTGGCATTGAAATTTGATATTGAGGCTCGATTACCATTTTTCCACTAGTATTTATAAAACCCCAATTTTTATCAACTTTCACAGGAGCTAAACCATCTTCACTAAACGTTTCAGCATCTGTATAGGTTGGTTTTACTACATAATCTCCTTTTACATTAATAAAACCCCATAACTTATCACTAAAAACTGGTGCTAAACCTTTAACAAAGGCTCTAGCTTTGTCAAATTTTGGTTCGATAACCCATTTTCCTGATGTATTAATAAAACCAACTTTTTCGCCTTTTTTAGCGTAAGTTAGATCTGATGTTGCTACAAAATCCCAAATTTTTGTCACACCTTCTAACACTTTGAATGAATTGTTAGTTACTAAACCAAAATCTGTTCCTTTTTTTGCCCAACATACATTTTTAACATAATCTCCAATATCATCATAATCAAATTTTACAATGATTTTACCAGTTTGATCAATAATCCCCCATTTATCATTGACTTTTGCACGAGCGTAACCACCTTCAAAATGCTTAATCATTTGATAAGTTGGCTTAATTACAACTTCTCCTTTAGAATTAACAACTCCAACGCTTTCATTTTGTCTAATAAATGCTAATCCCTTTTCGAAATCATATGCCTTATCAGTTTGTGCTAGATTTGTTTTTTCTCCTTTTTTATTGATCCAAAATCCTTCTTTACCAATTACAACTGCACAAATTCCGTCTTTAAAATATCGAGCTTTATCATAAGTAGGTTTAATAACCCAATTCCCTTTCATATCAATAAAACCAAATTTCCCATCTTCCATTACAGCAGCTAAACCTTCAGAAAAACTCATTGCCGCTTTATATTTGCATGGAATAACTAATTCACCAGATTTATTAATAAACCCCATTTTTTTCTTTTCCATAACTAATGACATTTCTTGTGCAGAAACCCATTGCGTTACTAAAACGATTAATAAAATTAGTTTTTTCATAGCTTGTATTGTTTAGTTGATTGTTTTTACCCTATTAAATAATCTTTCACTTTTTGAACATAAGGATACATTACCATATCATCTTTAAACTCTGGCACAATTTTTCTCACTTCATCATAAATAGACTTGGTAGTTGAAGATACTTGATTTTTAAATCCAAGAGCATCTATTGCTTGAACTACTGTAATTAATTCAATTGCTAAAACTTCGAATGCATTTTCGACCACTTTACCAGCCATTACTGCAGCATTAGTTCCCATACTAACGATATCTTGATTATCATTGTTATTTGGAATACTATGAACATACATTGGATTTGACAAAGTTTGAGATTCAGCTGTAGTTGATACAGCTGTAAACTGAACACCTTGCATACCAAAGTTAAACCCTAAAGTACCTAAATTTACAAAAGGAGGCAAAATTTCGTTTATTTTAGAATTCAATAAATAATTTAGCTGTCTTTCTGCAAGCATGGTCAATTTGGCAACAACAATTTTCAATTTGTCCATTTCCAAAGAGATGTAATCCCCATGGAAATTTCCACCATGATAAACATGTTTGTTCTTAACATCAATAATTGGGTTATCATTAGCTGAATTGATTTCGTTTTCTAAGACTTTTTCAACTCCATTGATAGTATCTAAAACTGGTCCTAAAATTTGAGGAACACATCTTAATGAATAATATTCTTGAACTTTTTCTTTAAAAACATCTTCAGTATTTTCTCCCGAGTACAAATGATCTTCTCTTTTTCTTACCAAAGAACTATCTGCTAAATGATTTCTCATTATTCTAGCAATTTCTTGCTGTCCAAAGTGATGCTTTACTCCATTTAACTCTTCAGATAAATGATCATCATAAGCTTGAACCAATTCATTGATAGCACATGATATTTTTACAGACCAATCTAAAACCTTTTTAGAGTTATAAGCATTTACAATACCAATACCTGTCATTACAGAAGTTCCATTCATTAAGGCTAAACCTTCACGAATTTCAACATTAATAGGTTTTAACCCTTCTATTTCAAAAACTTCTTTAGTTGCTCTTCTTTCACCTTTATAAAAAACTTCTCCTTCACCTATTAAAGTAAGAGCTAAATGCGCTAACTGCACTAAATCTCCACTTGCACCTACTCCACCATGTTCAAAAATCAAAGGAGTAATATCCCTATTAATAAACTCTTTCATTAATAAAATAACCGAAGGATGAACTCCAGAATTACCTAACGAAAGTGTATTTAATCTTGCTAAAATTGCCGATTTCACAAAAACAGGACTTAATGGTTTTCCTGTCCCTGAAGAATGGCTTCTTATCAAGTTATATTGCAATTGCAAACGATCTTCGTCTTTAATACGATATTGAGCCATTGGTCCAAAACCAGTATTTACTCCGTAAATCACTTTATTTCCTGAAAATTCTTTAAGAAATTCAAAACTTTCTGAAACTCTTTCCAGAACATTATCACTTAATTGTACAGGATTTTTTTTAAAGACTATATCTTCAAATTCTTTTAAACTTAAATACTCGTTTATTATACTCATCAATTGCTCATTTTTTTAAAGCGAAATTATAATTAACATTCGCTTTCATTTTCAAAATATATGTAGTTAATTTGAACTCGCAAAAGTAATATTTTCTTAAGAAAAAAAAAGAAAAAAAATGACAAAGGAGATAGTAGATGTTTTAGTGATTGGCGCAGGACCATCAGGCTGTGTATCAGCATCATATTTACACAATAACAATGTAAAGGTAAAAGTTGTCGAAAAAACTAAATTTCCTAGGCTAGTTGTTGGTGAAAGTTTGATACCTCGAGTGATGGATCATTTTTATGAAGCTGGTTTATTTCCTGCACTTGACGCAATGAATTTTGAAAAAAAACTAGGCGCACGCTTTATCAGAGGAGAAGAAATTTGTGTATTTGATTTTAGCGATAAATTTTCTGAAGGTTGGGATTGGACTTGGCAAGTTCCTAGAGCTGACTTTGACAACACTTTAGCGCAAGAAGTTATTAGAAAAGGTATTGACTTAGAATTTGAAAGTGAAGTTCTTGCGGTAGAGTTTAACGGAAGCGATTCTATTACCACTGTTAAAGATAAAGATGGTAATATGAAAGAAATTCATGCTAAATTCATTATTGACTCTAGTGGATATGGACGTGTTTTACCTAGACTTTTGGACCTTGACACACCTTCAAAATTAGACCCTCATTCTTCAATATTTACTCATGTTAAAGATATTAATCGTCCTGAAGGAGAAGAAGGTACTTTAATTTCATTCGATATTTTAGAGACCGAAGTTTGGTTATGGGTTATTCCTTTCTCTAACGGAAATACAAGTTTAGGAGTTGTTGGCCCTACTGATTTCATCAATTCACTTTCTACCAATAAAGACAATGCCGAGGCTTTAAAAAATGCTATTCAGTTATCTGATTATTATATAAAGCGTTTTGGAGGTGTTGAATTCTTGTTTGAGCCTGTTAAACTTGAGAACTACTCTCGTTCTGTTAAGAAAATGTATGGAGATGGGTTTTCATTAACTGGAAATAGTTCAGAGTTCTTAGACCCTGTATTTTCATCAGGAGTTGCTTTTGCTACTGAATCTGGTATGCTTTCAGCAAAATTAGTTCACCGTCAACTTCAAGGAGAAAAAATAGACTGGGAAGTAGAATTTACGCAATACATGAGAAGTGGAATTGGAGTATTTACTACTTATGTTAAGGAATGGTATACAGGAAATTTACAAACCTTATTTTTCCACCGACCTGAAAACCCAGAAGTTAAAAGAAAAATATGTGCTGTCTTAGCAGGTTATGTTTGGGATCAGGAAAATCCTTTTGTTAAAAAACATGATAATGTAATCAAAAATATGGCTCATTTGATAAATCTAGAAAAAGAGCAAAAAATAGAAAACCCATCTTAACGATGGGTTTTTTATTGTAATTTATCTAAGCTTAATTCAAATTAATCTTCAACATTACATCCTCTTTTTTCTTTTTATAAGCCTCCATCATAAATGAATTTTCGGAAGATTGGAAAACTCTGTCCATATTAATTTGATGCAAATTAAATTCCTCCATACCTCTTACATCCAATATTGAACCTTTAGTAACAGAACCATCTTTATCATTTATTTTTACACAAGTTAAATACCCACCTTTTCCATCTGAATGCCTTGCTGGGAATTTATTTAAAGGCAAATCAATATTTTTAACATTATCTAGAAAAACTACATAGTGATTATTATTATTGAATAAATATTGGAATGACATTCCTCCTCTACCTCTACTTCCTATTTGATTTTTAGGAATTTTTTTCATCCATCCTAATTTTCCATTCGAATCAATTTTTGCAGCATATACACTACCATAATAGTACGTATAACTTGTTCTGGTTCCAGATGATGTCATATAAGTATGAACAATTACATTATAAACTTCACTTGTTAAGACAATACTTCCATCAGGATTCAAACTCAAATCTCTTAAAACAAGATTTTTAATATTAGCACCTTCTCCATCTTCATCCTCTTTTGCTTCTTTTTTCTCATTCTTTTTAGCAGTTTTTTCAGAAACATATTGATTCATTAATTCTAAAGGAAATTCAATAAAATTTTTATTGATAACCGCAAAATTTTTATCTAATTGAAAAGTAACAAATCCGTCTGCATCATCTAAATCTTTTGATCCACTGTTGTAAATTCCACCAAAAACCATTTTATCATCTGGAGAGTCAATAAACTTTAAATTATTGATAAATTTATCTTTCAAATCGATTTTTGTAGTTTGAAATTCTTTGGCATTAGCTTTTAAAGTTAAAATTTCTAAATGATAGTTTGGTTTATCATCCTTTTTACTTTTTCTATCTTTATTAGAATCATCTTCAAATATTTTTTCTAGCAAAAATAAATCACCATTTTTATTTAGTTGATAATCTAAGTTTTCCATAATTCTTTCAGTGTATGGCATTTTTACCTCACTTTCAGAATTTACAGACAAATCAAAATTTAATACTTTATAACCTATAATTTCATTACTTTTTTTATCATTTTTAACTTCTGGAATTCTTGAAAACTTAACAAGCATTTTACTTTTATCATGTGATCTATAAAACTCAAATTTTCTTAAGTTAAAATTCATATACTTTATAGTATTTGGAGCCATACCTTTAACTTTTCCATCAATATAAAATACACGTTTAGGCTCAGAAACAAACTCCCCTTTTTCAATATCTATTTCTGCTGCAAATAATTGCTCTCTTTTAACATTTCCTCCATCCCATGACGAGTAAAAAATATAATATTTATTACCAAACTCATATACTTCTTCAATAACACCGTTTTTAGGCAAAAATTCTTTATACAGTTTTTCACTTACAAATTTTGGTTTTTCATTATCAAATTTTTGTATCATTATATTTCTACCATCAATCTTTACGGCTATAGAATTGTTATCTCTAGAAAAATAATGTTTTTCATCAGCATCAAAAACCTTATAGGGTTCACTTACTTTATACGAATAAGAGTCTTCTACTTTCATTTGCGAAAACGAAAGCATTGAAAGGAACAACATAGCTCCTAAAAAAAAATTTTTCATTAATTCTATTTTTATAATTTGCGGCAAAAGTACATTAAACTATTGTAATTTTAATTAATAAAAAAACCGGAGTAATCCGGTTTTTTTTATTATTGTTTTGACTCTTCAGTCATTCTCGTGTATTCATAAATTAAGAAACTCAAATACCCCCATTCTATAGAGTTTAAAGGGTATTGCTTAATAAACTCTGGATTGTCACCAAAAATTTCATTGTAATAATCTCCAAAGTCACTTTTGTGCATCCAAAAAACTTTATCACCTTTCTTTAGATAAAAAGATTTTAAAAGTCCCCCTCCCATTTGCATACCTCCAAAACTTACACCTTGAGTTTCATTTGCATTTGGATCACCATATACTTCGATAATACTATTAAATTCAGGATTAATTAACTGCATTAAATATTCCTTGATCTCTTTTTTATTTTTCAAAGAAACTGTTTGGTTTTTAAAATACACTGTTTCCTTGTTTGTTGCTTTTTTCATTTTTTTAGTCGCTAAGCTTCTAATGTTGGTAGCATTTTTAAATGCTTTTGCCCCTTTCTCAGCACCACTCGGAGCCAAATACAATTCACTAATTAAGGCAGCATCTAACTCTTCTTGTTTACCAGTAACACTGTCTTTAAATTTAATATCAGTAATTTGTCCTTTTTTTCGGTCAATGTCTTTAAAGTATCCTTTAATAACTCTTCCATCTTTAAGAATAACAGTGGAAGTTTTTTTATTATTAACAGTTGTAAAAACTTCTTCAAACAAATAGGCTTCCATTTCTTTGATCTTTTCTTTACTGTACTTTATTTTTTCACTACTTTGTGCAAAAACAAAAGAAGACACAAATAATAAACTCAAGGCAGCAATTTTCTTCATTATAATTAGTATTTAGTTATACTGTAAAAGTATTATTTTTTTTAATGAATAATCAATAGCACTACAAAAAATAAATCCATAATCCCTATTTTTGCAGTTCACAAACAAGACAATTATGCTAATTATAGGTATTGCCGGAGGAACTGGCTCAGGAAAGACTACTGTTGTTCACCAAATTATGAATGAATTACCAGAAACTGAGGTAGGTATTATTTCTCAAGATCATTATTACAAAGAAACAAGTGATTTAAGTTTAGACGAACGTACAAAAATCAATTTTGACCATCCTCGTTCTATCGATTTCGAACTTTTAGTACAACACTTAAAAGACTTAAAAGATGGTAAAGCAATCGACCAACCTGTTTACTCGTTTGTAAAACACAATCGCACCGGTGACACAATCCACACACTACCTCGCAAAGTAATGATTGTAGAAGGTATCTTAATCCTAACTAATCCGGAACTTCGTGAAATGTTTGACATCAAAGTTTTCGTTCATGCTGATTCTGACGAAAGACTTATCCGTCGTTTAAAAAGAGATATTGCAGAGCGCGGAAGAGACATGGAAGAGGTTTTAAATCGTTACCAAACGACATTAAAACCAATGCACGAACAATTCATTGAGCCTACAAAAGCCTTTGCTGACATCATTATTCCTAATGACAAATACAATACTGTTGCTATCGATGTGGTTCGAGCAGTAATTAATCAACGTATTTCATAAATATTTACTATTTTTAGGAGCTATTTCCCGCTATTCGCTATATCTTTTTGATGGCTTCGAGAGCCTCAGCCATCAAAAAGGATGTCGCTACTATCGGGGCTAAAAAAAACCAATGACAAATCCAATTGAAAAGATAACTTCCAAAAAACCTTGGCTAAAATTTTTAGGCAACAGGTACTTTTTGGTTTCATTGTTTTTTGTGGTTTGGATGCTTTTCCTTGATAATTATTCTTATTTAGATCACCGAGTTTTAAATAAGGAAATTGATGAGCTTGAAGACAACAAATCTTATTATCAAGAAGAAATAAAAAAAGACAAAGGGCAGATTAAAAAACTCAAAAATCCTGCTCAAATAGAAAAATATGCTAGGGAAAAATATTATATGAAACGTGAAAACGAAGACATTTATATAATAGAATTTGAAGGAGATACAATTGAAAAAAATTAGTCACCAATAAATAAAATCGAATTTCTAACCCTAAAAGTTAGAATCATAAAGTTGGTATTTGGAATTTCAAATTATGAAAAATAACTTATTTAAAGATTTCGAACCCGTTTCGTCCAAACAATGGAAGCAACAAATTCAGTACGAACTAAAAGGGGCAGATTATAACGAAACACTAGTTTGGGAAAGTCCAGAAGGCATAAAAGTAAAACCTTTTTACCATGCGGATGAAGATGCAAACATAAATAATGTTCCATCTTCTAATGAACCTTTCAAAATCTTACAAAACATCTTTGTTTTTGACATAGACAAATCAATTAAAAAGGCAAAAGATGCCATTGCAAGAGGTGCAGAAAGTTTACGATTTACAATAGAAAACGAAGAAACTGATGTTGCTAAACTACTTTCGAACATCGAAATCGAATCAATTCCAATTTACCTAACTGTAAAATTTCTTTCAGATAGCTTTTTACAAAAAGTAAATGCTGTTGCAGCTACAAGAAACACGACAATATATTGCTTAATCGACCCTATTCATCAACTGGCTTCAGATGGTAATTGGTTCACAAGTCAAGACAATTTTGAAGTTGTAAACTCAGCAATCAACAACTGTAAAAACATAAATGTTGTTTCTATAAATGCTACTTTGTATCAAAATGCTGGTGCTACTATTGTTCAGCAATTGGCTTACACACTAGCACATCTAAATGAATATTTCAACAAATACAAAAAAATAGAACAGCCTATTGTAATTGAAACAGCAGTAGGAACCAATTATTTTTTCGAAATCGCTAAACTAAGAGCATTACGTCTATTATTTTCGGCACTTGCAAAAGAGTACGATCATACTTTAGATTGTCATATCATAGCAACTCCTACAAAACGCAACAAAACACTTTACGATTATAATGTGAATATGCTTCGCACTACTACCGAATGTATGAGTGCTATTTTAGGCGGAGCAAATGTGGTTTCAAATCTTGCTTATGATGCCATTTACCATAAAGACAATGAGTTTGGCGACAGAATTTCAAGAAATCAACTATTGGTTTTAAAACATGAAAGCTATTTTGACAAAGTAGAAAACCCTTCAGATGGTGCTTATTATATTGAGAGTTTAACGTCTCAACTTGCCAACAAAGCACTTCTACTATTTAAAGATATCGAAGCTAATGGCGGTTTCTTACATCAGTTAAAAGAAGGAACCATCCAAAAGAAAATACAAGAAAGCGCTCAAAAAGAACAAGAGTTATTTGATTCAGGTAAAGAAATTCTTTTGGGAACTAACAAATACCCGAATAAAAATGACCGCATGAGTCATGACTTAGAACTTTTCCCTTTTGTAAAAATAAAGCCACGAAAAACATTGATTACACCAATAATTGAAAAGCGTTTGGCCGAAAAAATAGAACAAGAGCGTTTAGAAACCGAAAAACAACCATAAAACCAACACTATGAAAAAGCTATTATTATTAGTATTAGTTCTTACAAGCTTTACCTTTTTTGGCCAGACAAAAAAACTAGAAGCTACTAATAAAACTACGGGCAAAACTGTTCTTTTCGAAGACGGACAAAGAACTAAAATTGCCACATTAGATCGTAAAAAAATGGTAGGTAGCTTTTCAGTAAAAGACAATGAAACCATCACCATCGACGGAGCCGAAGTAAAAATTAACAACATAGCAAGCATTAAAATTTACCCTAAAGGTGGCCGTACAGTAAAAAATATACTTTTTGGAGCCAGTGCTGGATTATTAGTTACTTCAGGAGTTTTAGCTGCTGGAAGTAATGAATCTGCGGTAGCTGTGTTTACTGGAGGTGTTGCTACTGCTGCTGTTGGCGCTTTGGTTAACAACAAAAACAAAAACTTAAGTTACCGTCATTATCAATTTCAAGTTATAGAATAAATAGTGAGAAAAAATATTCAACATATTACTTTAGAGTCATCAGCTAATAGCCATCAGCCATCAGCTAATAACTCTTTTTTAACAGCTGAAGGAATAGAAGTAAAATCTTCTTATGCTGAAGCTGACATTCAAGGTTTAGAGCATCTGGATTTTGGCGCTGGTTTTGCACCCAATTTACGAGGTCCTTACGCAACGATGTATGTTCGCCGTCCTTGGACAATCCGTCAATACGCAGGTTTTTCTACTGCCGAAGAAAGTAATGCTTTTTACAGAAGAAATTTAGCTGCTGGCCAAAAAGGATTATCGGTTGCGTTTGACTTGGCAACTCACCGTGGATACGATTCAGATCATGAGCGTGTAGTTGGTGACGTAGGAAAAGCAGGAGTTGCCATAGATTCGGTAGAAGACATGAAAGTGCTGTTTGACCAAATTCCATTAGGTGAAATGTCGGTTTCGATGACGATGAATGGTGCGGTGTTACCAATTATGGCCTTTTACATTGTAGCTGCCGAAGAACAAGGTGTGGCTCCTAACCTATTGTCAGGAACAATTCAAAATGATATTCTAAAAGAGTTCATGGTGCGTAATACTTACATTTATCCACCTACGCCTTCGATGAAAATCATTGCGGATATTTTCGAATATACGAGTAAAAACATGCCTAAATTCAATTCAATATCAATTTCTGGTTACCACATGCAAGAAGCAGGTGCCACTGCCGATATTGAGTTGGCTTATACTTTAGCGGATGGATTAGAATACATTCGTACTGGATTAGCTGCAGGAATGGATGTAGATACATTTGCTCCTCGTCTATCGTTTTTCTGGGCGATTGGAATGAATCATTTTATGGAAATTGCAAAAATGCGTGCCGGTCGTATGCTTTGGGCAAAATTATTGAAACAATTCAACCCTAAGGACGAAAAATCATTAGCACTAAGAACACACTGCCAAACATCGGGTTGGAGTCTAACAGAACAAGATCCTTTTAATAATGTAGCGCGTACTGCTATCGAAGCTGCCGCAGCAGCTTTTGGAGGAACTCAATCCTTACACACGAATGCTTTAGATGAAGCGATTGCTTTACCTACTGATTTCTCAGCACGTATTGCGCGTAATACACAAATCTTTTTACAGGAAGAAACCAAAATTTGCAAAACTGTTGACCCTTGGGCAGGAAGCTATTATGTAGAAAGTTTAACGGCTGAAATTGCTGAAAAAGCATGGGCATTAATCGAAGAAGTAGAAGAATTGGGCGGAATGACCAAAGCGATTGAAGCAGGTATCCCAAAACTTCGCATTGAAGAAGCAGCTGCACGTAAACAAGCACGTATTGACAGCGGACAAGATATTATTGTAGGGGTGAACAAATACCGTTTGGAAAAAGAAGATCCTTTACATATTCTTGAAGTAGATAACCAAACGGTTCGTAAACAACAAATTGAGCGTTTGGAACAAATAAAAGAGACGCGTGATAATGCAAAAGTTGCGGAGTGTTTAGCCAAACTAACCGAATGTGCTACAACAGGAAATGGTAACTTATTAGATTTAGCCGTTGATGCAGCTAGAAACAGAGCCACTTTAGGCGAAATTAGTGATGCTTTAGAAACGGTTTTTGGAAGATACAAAGCACAAATTAGAAGTTTTAGCGGAGTGTATAGTAAAGAAATTAAAAACGACGAAAGCTTTGAAAAAGCAAAACAATTAGCAGATGCCTTTGCTAAAAAAGAGGGACGTCGCCCTCGTATTATGATTGCTAAAATGGGACAAGACGGTCACGACCGTGGCGCTAAAGTTGTTGCTACAGGTTATGCCGATGTAGGTTTTGACGTAGACATTGGGCCATTGTTCCAAACACCACAAGAAGCCGCGAAACAAGCCGTAGAAAACGATGTACATATTTTAGGTGTTTCCTCTTTAGCAGCGGGACACAAAACGTTAGTTCCTCAGGTAATTGAAGAATTAAAAAAATACGGCCGTGAAGATATTATGGTGATTGTGGGTGGCGTAATTCCTGCGCAAGATTACCAATACTTATTTGACGCCGGAGCGGTTGCGGTTTTTGGTCCTGGGACTAAAATTAGCGATGCAGCCATTACGATTCTTGAGGTCTTATTAGAGGATTAAGTTATAATCTAAATATTTATAAAAAAACACCAGCAGAAATGTTGGTGTTTTTTTTATGCTTAAAACTTGTTAACAACTAAACCTTTCCTGCTTACAATTGTAAGCAGGTCAATTGTAAGCATAGCAATAATTTTATACACTATGAATATTAAAGAAAAATTTGGTTTAAAAGTAAAATCTCTTAGAGAAGAAAAAGGAATTTCTATTGAACATTTAGCCAATATTTCCAATGTGGATAGAAACTATATCTCAGATATAGAGAAAGGAAAAAGGAATGTTTCTATAGAAATTATGGAAAAGATAATAATTGCTTTAGATTTTGATTTAACAACATTCTTCAACGATAAAATTTTCAAGAAATGATGATGAAAGAGACTATATCAATAGATGAATTTGACGGAAAAAAATTTAAAATTCGTTTTGTAGAAGAAGATGATAATAGAAAAGCCGTTTTAACTCATTACTTACATAACTATCATAATGGTGTAAAAAAACATTATGAAAAAGAAGCTCTTGAATATCTTAATCAAATTATTGAATATAAAAATCAAGAAGAAGAATTAGGATTAGTAAATGAAGTTGCTTTACAACAATTATTATTTGAAGTAGAAAATGTTCCTTTCCCAACTCCAAAGGATTATACCTTTAAATTTATTGATTTATTTGCAGGAATTGGGGGCTTTAGATTAGCACTTCAGAACTTAGGTGGGAAATGTGTTTTTACTAGTGAATGGGATGAAAATGCAAAGAAAACTTATCGTGCAAATTTTGGTGAAACTCCTTTTGGCGATATCACAAAAGAATATACTAAAAACTATATACCTGATAATTTTGATGTTTTATGCGCAGGATTTCCATGTCAAGCATTCTCGATAGCAGGTAAAAGAGGTGGTTTTGAAGATACTAGAGGAACATTATTTTTCGATGTTGCTGATATAATAAAAAGAAAACAACCTAAAGCTTTTTTTTTAGAAAACGTAAAAGGCTTAAAAAATCACGATAAAGGAAAAACATTAGCTACTATTTTAAACACATTACGAAACGACTTAAACTACTACGTACCTGAACCTGAAATATTAAATGCTAAAGATTTTGGAATACCTCAAAATCGAGAAAGAATTTTTATTGTTGGTTTTCATAAAAACACAGGCATAACTAGTTTTGATTATCCAAATGTTTTAAATCAAAAAATTACATTCAAAGAAGTAAAAGAAGAAAATGTAGTAGACACAAAATATTATCTTTCAACACAATATCTACAAACTTTAGAAAACCATAAAGCTAGACACGAAAAAAAAGGTAATGGATTTGGTTACAACATTATTAAAGACGATGAAATTGCAAATGCTGTGGTTTGTGGAGGAATGGGAAGAGAAAGAAACCTAGTTATCGATCACAGAATTACAAATTACACACCAACAACAAAAATTAAAAGTGAAGTCAATAAACTTGGAATCCGAAAAATGACACCTCGCGAATGGGCAAGATTACAAGGATTTCCAGATAATTTTGTCATTCCTGTTTCTGACACATCAGCATATAAACAATTTGGCAATTCAGTTGCTGTTCCAGCGATTCAAGCGACAGCCAATGAAATCTTAAAATTAATATTAAAATAATAATGGGAAAATTAAACGATTTAAGCATTACCATTGGAAAAGATAATAAAGCAGAAATTATTTTTGATAGTTTATTCCCGAATTTTTTTGAAATATCGTATACAAAACCTAACGAATATATTCAAAAATATTGGAATGCTTATGCTTTACATCCAGAAAGAAACAATAACCTAAACGGTAAAATATTTGAATACATTTTAGCTACACTTTGTATTCGAGAAGGCATTCTGCCTATATATATGAGTGCAAAAGTAGCATTTGTCCCTAATGTAATTTATGATTTAATGTTTTACACTTCAGAACGAGGTCCAATTTGCTGGAGTGTAAAAACAAGTTTAAGAGAAAGGTATAAACAAGCAGATTTAGAATCTATTGCGCTTAAATACGTTCACCGAAAAGCATTAAGTTATCTAATTACCCTTGAAGAAAATGAAGCAAAAAGTGTAAAAGCAAAAATTAAAAGTGGAGATGTTATAGGTCTTGACAACCTAATTGTTGCTACCTCGGAAGAATTCAATGAGCTAATTATAGAACTAAAAGGATATGAATTTTCAGAGCCTCCAACAGTAAAGGTTATTGAAAGTAATCAAATAATAACAAAAGAAAAAGTATCAAATATAATATAAACCAGCCTCACAGCTGGTTTTATATTATTAAAAATTTAATTTATCCACTTCCATCACCCCCTCCAAAAAATCAATACTTTTCACTTCTTCAAAAAAGTCGATTTCGGTTTCATGCGGTAAAAAATCAGAGATAATACGAACAATAAAATCTTGTGGTTTTTTGAGGTACATAAACGTATAATCTTCCATATTCACGACTGTTTTTTCGGCTAGATCTGTCGTTCGTACAAACTTATCTGAAGTCAAGGAAGACAAGCATGGTAAATTTAAATGTGCTTCTTTGGTAATGGGAGCGCCATTTTCAAACAAACCGCCTTCGTAACCATACAAAGAGGCATTGGTAATTTCAATAGGTTTTCCCAATTGCAAATAATCGGGTAAATCACTGGCTTTACCAACTATGGCCGCAAATCCCATCAATACACAAACATCATGTGGTGGCAATTGCATCATGGCTTTGGCAGTACTTTCTCTCCCTATTCCTGAAACAATGACTTCGTAGGTATGATTTAGTGTTGGTATTCGAGATAAAGCAGAAAGCACTTTTTCTCTTTCTATCTCCATGGGAGTGAGTATAATTATTTTTGACATTGTATATTGTTCTATTGTTTGTTTAAATCCATTGGGTAGGTTCTGTGTACTTTTCGCCAAAGTACGTTAGGTATTGTACCATTCGTGGCGTTGTACCATAATTAGGCGTTGCACAATGAGGCAAAGCCTGATGCCAAATGACCATATCACCAGCTTCTCCGGTTATGGGAATGGGTTGTAAGGTTGCTGTAGCGTAGGCTCGAATGTTTTCATCTTCGGGTACTTGTTTTATCCATTCTGCAATACTTCGATGAAAACCTGGCACACAATGAAACGCACCGTCTTTTGGTCCGCAATCAGAAAGGTAAATTAATCCTTGCAATCGAAACGGGATGGGTTGTTGCAAACTGACATCCCAATGCAAATCACTGCCTTTGAAACTGTAATTTGGAGTAATGGGAGGATTAAAGCTTACTTTATCGATCGTTTTATAAATTTGTTTGGATTGATACAACTGCTCGTAGGCTTTTTTTATTCGGGCAGAGGCTCTATTTTTTTCTAAAACGGGATGCTCAAAAAAGTTAACCATCAATCCCTTTTGCTCTGGATGTGCAACATACCAAGAGTCTGGATTGTCAGGTTCCATTCCTAAAAACTCCCATATAATTTGTTGAGTCGCTAAACAATCTTCTTTTGAAATGGCATTTTTTAAAACAAAATAGCCATTATCTTCAAAAAATTGCAAATCGGTTTCAGACAAAACATCTTCATTTTTATCCTCAACAGAAACTAGTGTTGTCGCTTTCTTATTGATCCAATTTTCAAAATCATCTGCAGAAGGTTTTTCAAAATACAAGTACTGCAAGGCTTCGTCTAAACCTATTCCGTTTTTGTACAATTGCTCAACTTCTTGCGCCCAACTTGCACTAGCTGAAGATTCTCCGTTTAATATTCGGTTTCTAAGTGACGCTAGAACAGAATTGGCAGACATATTTATGGTATTAAGTAAAGTTCAAAAATATGAAATTCTTATTTGTTTTCTTAAATTTGGGCCATGTCAAAATTACCCAATATCACAACTAGCATTTTTTCTGTAATGTCGCAATTAGCGAATGAGCACAGAGCTATCAATTTATCACAAGGTTTCCCTAACTTTCCAGAAGACGAACGTTTATTGCAAATTTCTGAACGTTTAATTAGAGAAAACATCCATCAATATACTCCAATGGCAGGTTTACCTTCGCTAATGGAAAAAATTGCAGCTCAAACTACTAAACAATACGGAAGAATTGTTAATACATCTACCGAAATGCTTATTACCGCAGGCGCTACTCAAGGCGTTTTTACTACAATTAACACCTTTGTTTCGGCTGGTGATGAAGTGATTATATTGGATCCTAGTTATGATAGCTACGAACCATCGGTTCTAGTGGCGGGAGGAATACCTGTTCGTGTTTCGTTAAACGAGGATTACACGCCCAACTTCAATCGAATTGAAAACGCTATCACTTCCAAAACCAAAATGATTGTCATCAATAATCCGCACAATCCTACAGGTAGAATTTGGACAGAAAAAGATTTTGAATCACTAGAAACCATCTTAGAAAAACATCCACAAATTTTAATCTTGGGTGATGAAGTATACGAATACATTACTTTTACCCAACCTCATATTTCATTCAATACTCGAAAAAAATTAAAACATCGCACGGTAATCGCTTCTTCTTTTGGAAAATCATTACATGTTACGGGTTGGAAAGTGGGTTATCTAATAGCGCCTGAAAATTTAATGTCCGAGATGAAAAAAGTGCATCAGTTTTTAGTTTTTAGCGTAAATAGTTTTTCGCAACATGCCATTGCTCACTATCTTGATGTAGTAGATTTTAACGAAGTATCTAAAATGTATCTTCGAAAAAGAGATTTATTTCAAAACCTAATTCGTGATAGTCGTTTTGAGCTGATGCCTTGCGATGGTACGTATTTTCAAGTAGTGAACTACAAAGAGATATCGAAACTGAACGATGTTGATTTTGCTAAAGCATTAATCACAAAGCACGGTGTAGCTGCAATTCCAATTTCGGTTTTTTACAACGACGCCACAGACAGAAGTATGCTTCGTTTTTGTTTTGCCAAAACTGATGAAACATTAATTGCAGCTGCTGAAAAATTATGTAGAATTTAATCTAGTTCAATAATATTTTTTTTACAACTCTCTGTTTATAGGGCACGGAATCATTTTGTCAAAATGTTAACAAAATAGATTTTCAAAACCCATAAATAATTGTATTTTTACGGCTCAAAATTTCAAAAAATCAGATGGGTAAAATCATTGCAATTGCTAATCAAAAAGGTGGAGTTGGAAAAACGACAACTTCTATCAACCTAGCGGCCGCTTTAGGCGTTTTAGAAAAAAAAGTATTGCTTATAGATGCAGATCCTCAGGCAAATGCCAGCTCTGGCTTAGGCATTGATGTAGAAAGTGTCGAGATAGGTACTTATCAAATCCTTGAGCATAGTAACACGCCTGAAGAGGCTACTATTAAAAGCTCATCGCCTAATGTTGAAGTGATTCCTGCACACATCGATCTAGTTGCTATCGAAATTGAACTAGTAGATAAAGAAAACAGAGAATACATGCTTAAGCAAGCTTTAGAATCTGTTAAGGATAAATACGACTATATCATTATAGATTGTGCTCCATCGTTAGGATTATTAACACTTAATGCGCTTACTGCTGCAAACAGTGTTGTAATCCCTATTCAATGCGAATATTTTGCACTTGAAGGTTTAGGAAAGTTACTTAACACTATAAAAAGTGTTCAAAAAATACACAATCCTGATTTAGACATTGAAGGATTATTGTTAACAATGTATGATTCACGTTTACGTTTATCAAATCAAGTGGTTGAAGAGGTTCAAAAACATTTCAACAATATGGTATTTGAAACAGTGATACAACGTAACATCAAATTAAGTGAAGCTCCTAGTTATGGAGAAAGCATCATTAATTATGACGCTACAAGCAAAGGAGCAACAAACTACTTACATTTAGCAGAAGAAATAATTAAGAAAAATAGTTAAAATAGTATATGGCATTAGCGAAAAAACAGGCAATGGGAAGAGGGTTATCTGCGTTATTGAAAGATCCTGAAAACGATATCAAATCAGTTACAGATAAAAATGCTGACAAAGTAGTTGGTAATATTATCGAATTAGATATTGAAGCTATCGAAATTAACCCGTTTCAGCCTCGTACCAATTTTAATGAAGAATCTTTACAAGAATTAGCCACTTCTATTCGCGAACTTGGTGTAATACAACCTATTACAGTTCGTAAAATGGAATTTAACAAATACCAATTAATTTCTGGGGAACGTCGTTTACGTGCTTCAAAAATTGTTGGTCTAAAAACTGTTCCTGCTTACATCCGATTAGCTGACGACAACGAGTCGTTAACTATGGCTTTAGTAGAAAACATTCAACGTCATGATTTAGATCCAATCGAAATTGCTTTATCATACCAACGTTTAATGGATGAAATTCAGTTAACTCAAGAACAAGTTAGTGACCGTGTTGGTAAAAAAAGATCAACAGTAGCAAACTACATGCGTTTATTAAAACTTGACCCAATAATCCAAACCGGTATTCGTGATGGATTCATTTCTATGGGGCATGGTCGTGCTATTATTAATATTGACAACCACGATGATCAAGCTGATATTTACCAAAAAATAGTTAGCCAAAATCTTTCTGTACGTGAAACAGAAGCTTTAGTAAAAGCTTACCATGAAGGCACTCCAGAAAAGGCGATTCCTTCTTCAAAAAATAATGATGCTTCTTTTGATGTAAAATCTGAAGACAAAAAAGCATTTGCAAATTATTTTGGAGCTAAAGTAGATGTGAAAGTAGCCGGAAATGGTAAAGGTAAAATCACTATTCCTTTTACTTCGGAAGAAGATTTTAACAGAATTCTTAAATTGATTAACAGTTAGTGAAAAGCTGGTTATACATATTTATTTTTTGTGCTATTACTGGGAATTTTTCAAGTTTTGGTCAAGAAGAAATTAAACTAATCGCCTCAGATACTGTTACCAAAACCATAGATCCTTTAAGACCTGCAAAAGCCGCTTTTTATTCGGCAGTTTTACCGGGTTTAGGGCAAGCTTACAATAAAAGGTATTGGAAAATTCCTATTGTTTATATTGCTTTAGGTACAGGTATTTATTCGTACACTTGGAATCAAAAAAGATACGACAGATATCGTGATGCTTACAAACAACGTTTAGTTCTTGGCGAAAATAGTAATGACCGCTACCAAGGTCTTTTAAGTACTGATCGATTAATTGACGCACAAAAATACCATCAACGCAATAGAGATTTATCTTTACTAATCACTGCTGCCTTGTATGCTCTTAACATTATTGATGCTAATGTTGACGCTCATTTACAACAAT
Source organism: Flavobacterium terrae (assembly GCF_900142035.1). GTDB lineage: Bacteria > Bacteroidota > Bacteroidia > Flavobacteriales > Flavobacteriaceae > Flavobacterium > Flavobacterium terrae. The sequence goes on from NZ_FQZI01000002.1 coordinate 352,400, forward strand.
TTAACGTAAATGGTGATTTAACTATACGACCTGAAATCCAAACTAATGAATTCAACTACAAACAAAACGTTGGACTTAGTTTAAATTATAAATTCTAACAATTAATTGGATTATTGATAAAATTCTTTAATCCCTTAATTTAAAATAATAAACAGTGAAAATTGCACTTTTAGGATACGGAAAAATGGGTAAAGTGATTGAAAGAATCGCTTTAGAACGTGGTCATGAAATTGTATTACGCAAATCAAGCCAAGATAGTTTTGATGGACTTAAAAATGCAGATGTAGCAATCGATTTTAGTGTCCCAAGTAGTGCAGTATGTAACATTTCTGAATGTTTTGCTACTAACATTCCAGTGATAAGTGGTACAACAGGCTGGTTAGAAAAATATGATGAAATAGTTTCGCTTTGTAAAGAAAAAAATGGCGCTTTTATATATGGTTCTAACTTTAGTTTGGGAGTCAACATTTTTTTTGAATTGAATGATTATTTAGCTAAAATGATGGCTAATTTAAATCAGTACAAAGTATCGATGGAAGAAATTCATCATACTCAAAAACTTGATGCTCCAAGTGGAACTGCAATATCACTAGCTAATGGAATTATAGAAAATTCTGCTTATGAATCATGGACACTTGATACTCCGTCAGAGAATCAAATACACATTGATGCTAAAAGAATAGAAAATATTCCAGGTACACATAGCATTTTTTATGATAGTGAAGTGGATCAAATAGAAATTAAACATACAGCACATAACCGCGAAGGTTTTGCCCTTGGATCAGTTATTGCAGCAGAATGGTTAATAGGAAAAAAAGGAATTTTCACAATGAAAGACGTCCTCTTTAACAACAATAAATAATTCAACTTTAGAAGTAAAATTCAAAAGCAAACATAAAAAGGTAAAAAAATGACAGCATTACAGTGGTTTATATTTTTCTTAGTAGTTCAAATCATTCATGGATTAGGAACATGGAAACTATATGAAAAAGCAGGTAGAAAATCATGGGAAGCTTTTATTCCTGTTTACAATTCAATTGTATTGATGAAAATAATAAACAGACCTACTTGGTGGACTGCTTTATTATTTATTCCAATTATAAACCTAATTATGTTCATTGTTGTTTGGGTGGAAACACTACGCAGTTTTGGTAAAAATTCAACAAAAGATACACTTTTAGGGGTTCTTACTTTAGGTTTTTACATATACTACGTCAACTATTTTGAAAATGTAGAATACATCAAAGACAGAAGTTTAGTGGCTAAAACTCAAGTTGGCGATACTATAAGCTCTTTATTGTATGCAATTGTTGTAGCAACCCTAGTGCATACTTATGTAATGCAACCTTTTACGATTCCTACTTCATCATTAGAAAAAACACTATTAGTTGGGGATTTCTTATTTGTGAGTAAATTTCACTACGGAGCTAGAACACCTAAAACCGCAGTGGCTTTACCAATGGTTCACGATAGTTTATTAGTAGTTAAAGAAAAATCATATTTAAGCTGGCCGCAATTACCGTCTTTCCGTTTTCCAGGAATCCAAAGTATAAAAAGAAATGACATTGTTGTCTTCAATTGGCCAATAGACACTGTATATTTCTTTAGAGATGCTTCTCATAGACATATTGACAAACCATTAGACAAACGTTCTAATTATGTAAAAAGATGTGTTGGTTTGCCTGGTGATAATTTATCTATAAAAAATGGCGATATTTTTATAAACAATAAAAAACAAACTTATTCTGACAGAACCAAACTTCAGTTTATTTACAAAGTTAAATCGAAAAACGGTGTATCTACAGAGTTAATAAAAGAGTCAGGTTCAACTGAATTTAGCAGAACATATATAGCATATTTTGAAAGCCAAGAGCAAATTGACGCTATTATCCCTTTTGTTAAGAGTTCTTATTCTAATCCTGACAAATCAGCAACTTTAATCACAGAAAGCAATGGCATTCCTGATAATGTAGCAATCGCATTATCATTAAATATCAAAGAAATATATCCTCTAGAAAGAGAAGCAAATCTCACTTTTGAAGGAGCAGAAAAAATAAAAAAATCTGGACTTGTTGATTCAATTGAAAAAATAATTCTTCCAAAAGAAAGTCAAAGTCATTCTATGTTTCCTCACAATAATGATTGGTCTTTAGATAATTTTGGTCCAATCTATATCCCGGAAGCTAACAAAACAGTTGTTTTAAACAAAGAAACCCTTCCTTTCTACAAACGTCTTATAACAGTTTATGAAGGCAATAAATTAGAGGAAAAATGGGGAAAAATCTATATTAACGACAAAGAAGCTACAAACTACACTTTTAAACAAGATTATTACTGGATGATGGGAGATAACCGTCATAACTCAGAAGACAGTCGTTACTGGGGATTTGTACCTTTTGATCATGTTGTGGGTAAACCAGTTTTTATCTGGTGGAGTGTTGATCCTAACGTTCCATGGAGCAAAGCTATCGATAAAGTGCGTTGGGATAGATTATTTTGTACTGTGGGAGGTGATGGACAACCAACATCATATTTCAAATATTTCTTGATTGCACTTGTATTGTGGTTTGGTTACGATTTTTACAAAAGAAAAAAAGCTAAAAAAGCATAATATAAAACAATGCTAAATCAGTAAAATGGTTTAGCATTTTTTAAATAATTCGCAATGGACATTTTAATACATCCTACCTACTTTCCTTCAATAAGTCATTTCGTGGCAATCATTAAAGCTAATTCTGTTACATTTGAAATGGAAGACAACTTTCAAAAACAAACCAACAGAAATAGGATGTATATTTATAGTCCAAATGGAATTCAGCTTTTAAACATTCCTATAAAACATTCTAAAGAAATACACCAAAAAACTAAAGATGTTCGTTTAGAAACCGCATTCGATTGGCAAAAACAGCACTTTAAATCATTAGAAGCAGCTTACAGAACTTCACCTTTCTTTGAATATTATGAAGATGCCATCGCGCCTATATTCACAAAAAAACATACTTTTTTAATGGATCTTAATTTCGAAACTATTGAAATTGTAAAAAAATGTCTAGGTCTTACTTTTGAAGCAAACAAAACCATTGAATATTTTCACGAAGTTCCATCATTTGATGATTACAGAATTTTAGCAAATGGAAAAAAAGACAATTCTAATTTTGATGAATATACTCAAGTTTTTGAAGAAAAGCATGGCTACATTAACAATCTAAGCATTTTAGATTTGTTATTTAATGAAGGTCGTTATGCCTTAGAATATTTAAAAAAACAATCTATTTAATTCTTTAGTTCTACTCTTGCCATTACAGGCAGGTGATCAGAATTAATGAATTCAGGGAAGTTTGTAAAACTCTTAACTGTCATTCTTGGATCTGCAAAAATATAGTCAATACGAGCAGGATAATACTTAAAATTATAGGTTTGACCAAAGCCTTTACCAGCTTCCTCAAAACCATCTTGCAAATCGCCTTTGATTACTCTATATACATAGGAAAAAGCACTGTTATTCATATCCCCACAAACAACTAATGGAAGTTTTGATGTCTTTTTGTGCTCCATTATTATTTCGGCTTGTTGCTGTTGCTTTTTGAAAGCTTCACTAATGCGCTTAAAAAGCATTTGTGATTTTTCTTGATTAATTCCTTCTACATTTTCAGACATTTCATTCACATCTGGTGAAATTTTTATAGACTCTAAATGAATATTATAAATTCTAACAATATCTTTTCCCACTTTAATATCAGCAAATATCGCATCATTATTAGAATTAGGAAATTCAATTTTACCTTCTTCTACAATAGGGAATTTTGAAAAAATAGCATTACCTGATTTTATCTGATCCCCTTTCATAAAAATGGCACGATAAGGATAAATTTTTAAATCAATTTTTGCAGATGCTGATGTAGAATATTCCTGAATACAAAGCACATCAGGATTATTTTCATTAACAAATTTCAAAATATCTTGAGCGACATCATCTCGAGGAATCCAATTAAAAAGATTAAGTAATCGGACATTGTAAGTCATCACCACAAAATCCTTATCAGACACTTCTTTTTCTATAGATGAAAATTTATAAAACTTATTGATAAAAGTTATTCCCAAAAGTAAAACTAAACCTGACAAAAACATTTGCTTTTTAAACTGCAAACACCAATAGGCAAAAAACAAAGCATTAACAATCAAAAATAAGGGCAAAATAAGTGTTAAAACTGACAATAAGGGAAACCACTTAGGTGCTAAAAAAGGAAGCACATAAGCGAGGAAAGTCAATATAGTCAACACAATATTGAGAAAAAATATAATTTTATTAAACCACGAAAGGTTTTTCATCATAACTTATCTAGTTCAAAATCAACTTAAACAAATTCACTTTCCAGCTCTAAACAAGAAATCTTTTTCTTCTTTAGTAAGACTGTCATATCCTGACTGACTTATTTTATCTAAAATTTCATCTATTTGCTGTTGCGTTTTGTCTTTAATTACTACTCTGCTTGTTGTTTTTGTAGGATTACTAGATTTGGGATTTTTATGAATTTTCTTAAATGGGGCCGATTTTTTTGGTGAAAATAGATTTGCAAAGAAATCTAAAAGAGAATTAAATCCAGAGGTTAAATCAGTTCCAGCTTGCAATGCTTTTATAAATACAAACCCGAAAACTGCTCCTCCTATATGTGCTAAATGTCCTCCTGTATTTTCTAGAGGTAATTGAATTAAATCTAGTACTAAAAAAACAACAGCAATGTGCCAAAGTTTCACATTCCCTATAAGTAACAACCTTATATTCATGTATGGGCTATATGTTGTTGTGGCAACCAATATTGCCATTACAGATGCAGAAGCACCTACTAACAGGGTACTTTGATTTTGCAACAAAGGAAAAACAAAATACGACAATAAATACAATACTCCTCCAAATAGACCTCCTAATACATACAATGCAAATAATTGCTTTTGAGTAAAGAAAGTCACAAATAATTTACCGCAAAAATTAAGCATAATCATATTAAATAGAATATGCATAAAACCTGAATGAAAGAAAGAATACGAAACAATCGTCCAAGGTTTAATCAGGAAACTACTAAAATTTGAAGGCAATCCAACCAAATTATAATAGTTGAACTGTACATTAAAAAGTCTTAATAAAGCAACTGCAACACTAGGAATAGTAAATAACAATATGTTCCAAAATATTAATTTGGTGGTCATATCCCCTATTCTATATTCTAATTTAAAATCGTTTATTAAACTCATTTAAGTAACAATGATATACAATTATAATAAATTAATTCCAACGACGGTCATTAAATGAATTTTTCTTCCAATACCACATCATAATAAAACCAACTATGGCTCCACCTATATGTGCAAAATGAGCAATCCCCGTACCTCCTCCAAATATGGACCCTCCTTTAACTCCTAAAAATAAATCAATAGCTAATAAACCTGGCACAAAATACTTTGCTTTAATAGGAATTGGAATAAACATAAGTGCTAATTCAGCATTAGGAAACATAAATGCAAATGCAGTTAGCAAACCATAAATGGCCCCTGAAGCTCCCACTGCTGGAACTATGTAAGCAGAAATAAATTCAGTAAAATCATTTTTGGTTAAAATTTGTTCCCAATTTAAGTTATACTGTCCTTCTTTAAGCAAGTTCATAATATCATCAACTTTTTCTCCGTTAGCAACCAATGTTTCTAAACCAGAATGAAAGTTGTAATAGTTCACCAAACTATGTAGCAATGCAGCTCCAAAACCACATGAAAGATAAAAGAATAAAAACTTTTTACTTCCCCAAAAGTGTTCTAATGCAGAACCAAAAGAATACAAAGCAAACATATTGAAAAAAATATGTGCTATGTTTCCATGCATAAACATATGTGTTAAGGGTTGCCAAACTCTAAAAGCACTGCTTTCAAAATAATGAAGCGAAAGCAACTGTTCAGCTTGTGGCACAAATTGAGTTCCAACAAAGAAAATAATATTAATTATTAACAACTGTTTTACTGTTGGTGTTATTTGTATCATACACTAAATTTTTTATCTAAATCTTCAACACTTATAGTGATGAAGGTTGGTTTATTAAAAGGCGAAACAGAGTTTTCTTTACATGCAAATAAATTGTTTACCAAGTTTTCTTGAGCAGCTTCAGTCAAAATGGCTCCTGTTTTAACTGCTAAACTCTTAGCCATAGACTTTGCCATACTGTCTATTTGACTAAAACTACTTTCTGGAATTTCGTCTTGTAAATCAGCCACTAGTTGTTCAAGAACAATCGAAGCTTCACTCTCAGAAACAGTAACCGGTAATCCTGAAATCACAACAGAATCCTGTCCTATTGCATCAAATATAAAACCTGTATTTTCAAGTGATGGTCTTAATTCATTAATAAGACTCATTTCATTACCTGAGAAATACAATGTAATAGGAAACAATAATTGTTGGCTATTCGCATGATGAACAGTAATGTTAGTTAAAAACTGCTCATACAAAACTCTTTGATGTGCTCTTTGCTGATCAATTATTAACATGCCAGATTTTATTGGGCTAACAATATACTTTTTATGAATTTGATAAGTAACAGTTTTAGGCTTTTCTACTTCAGAATCCGCAAACAATGAGTTAATCGTTACTTCAGACTCAAAATGCATTTCTTGAGGCTCAAAAGTATCCTTTAAACCTACATACAAACTTTCCCACGACTGTGTTTCTTTTTTTGGCTTATAACCACCAGAACTAAAATTACTTGTGGTAGTTTTCTTTTCTTGCTCAAAAGGATTAAAAGTACTATCTACCTGAATGGTAGGAAAATCGACTTCTTTATTTTGAAAACTATAAGGCGTATCTAAAGTAGCATCTCTTTCGAAATCCAAGACCGGCGCAACATTAAATTGTCCCAAACTATGTTTTACTGCAGAGCGCAAAATGGCATACAATGCATGCTCATCGTCAAATTTTATTTCAGTTTTTGTTGGATGAATATTAATATCTATGGTATGCGGAGGCACACTTAAATACAAGAAATAACTTGGCTGAGCGCCATCACGTAATAATCCTTCATAAGCAGCCATTATCGCATGATGCAAATAGCCGCTTTTAATAAAACGATCATTAACAAAGAAAAACTGTTCTCCTTTATTTTTTTTGGCGAACTCAGGTTTTCCTATAAATCCATCAATAGTTACAATTTCTGTATTCTCTTGAACAGGAACTAACTTTTCATTCGTTTTTCCTGAAAAAATATTCACTATACGTTGACGTAAATTGGATTGCGGTAAGTTAAACAACTCGCTTCCATTATGATACATCGTAAAATGAATGTTCGAATGTGCTAAAACTACTCTTTGAAATTCATCAATAATATGACGAAGCTCAACTACATCAGACTTTAAGAAATTTCTGCGTGCCGGTATATTGAAAAATAAGTTTTTTACTGAAAATGAAGTCCCTTTGGGTAAAACAGAAGGCTCTTGCGAAGTGAATTTACTTCCTTCAATAACAAGATGTGTTCCTAATTCGTCCTGATCTTGCTTTGTTTTTAATTCAACATGTGCAATTGCCGCAATTGAAGCTAGTGCTTCACCACGAAAACCTTTGGTATGTAAATCAAATAAATCCTCTGCTTTTCTTATTTTAGAAGTTGCATGGCGCTCAAAACACAATCGAGCATCGGTAACATTCATCCCTTTTCCGTTATCTATAACTTGAATAAGTGTTTTACCAGCATCTTTACAAATAAGCTTGATATCTGTTGCACCAGCGTCAATGGCATTTTCCAACAACTCTTTAACTACAGATGCAGGACGTTGCACCACTTCGCCAGCAGCAATTTGGTTAGCAACATGATCAGGAAGTAATTGGATTATACTTGACATTGAAAAATTTAATCTTTTGAGTTATGAGCATGTTTAAAACTCATATAGGACAAATTTAAAGAAAACAAATGGGTTTTAATAGCCAATAAAATCTTAATTATTGACAAAAAATGTCATTCTGAATAAGGCTAAGTTTATACTCTACCTAGTACTCAGAACGACATTCATTAAAGCTTTTGTGCTTAAGCCTTTTTTCTTAAGTCAGCCATTTTAATTGCTGCGATGGCCGCTTCAGTCCCTTTATTACCGTGAACACCTCCACTTCTATCTATGGATTGTTGTTCATTGTTATCTGTTAACAAACAAAAAATAGTTGGAACATCTGTTTGAACATTCAAATCTTTTATTCCTTGTGTAACACCTTCACACACAAATTCAAAATGCATTGTTTCTCCTTTGATTACACAACCAATAGTAATAACACAATCAACATTTTGAGTTTCAATCATTTTTTTAGCTCCGTAAATTAATTCGAAACCACCTGGAACATTCCAACGAACTATATTTTCTGGTAAAGCGCCACAATCTAACAAAGCAGCTTCTGCACCATTATAAAGCCCTTCTGTGATTTTGTCGTTCCATTCTGAAACAACAATCCCAAACCGAAAATCTTTCGCGTTTGGGATTGTATTTTTATCGTAATTTGATAAGTTTTTATTTGCTGTAGCCATCTAAAATTTAGAATTTAGAATTTAGAATTCAGAAAAAAGATTAGAAATCTCTAACCTTATATTTCTAATTTCTAACTTCTTATTGAGCTAATCCAATTAAAGCATCTACGTTCATTGCTTCTGGAGCATCTTCGTAGCTTTCTTTAATTTCTGTAAAATATTTTAAAGCATCTGCTTTTTTACCTGTTGACAAAGCAACTTGTCCCGCTTTCATTAAGAAACGTGGAGTTGTAACATCATTCTTAGCACTTTCAGCAGCCTTAACATAAAACTCTAATGCTTGCTCAGGTTTTTTTAATTCAGAATAAGCATCTCCTATCGCTCCAATTGCTAAAGCATTTGTAAACTCATCTTTAGTTTTAAATTCAGACAAATGATCAATCGCTTTTTGGAACTGCTTAGTATTCAAGAAAGACATACCTGCGTAGTACTGTGCTAAATTTCCTGCATCAGAACTTCCGTGATTTTTAATAATATCTAAGAAACCTTGTTTTCCTTCACCTCCATTTAATGCTAAGTTGTATAATGAATCACTAGCTACAGGAGCATCAACTGCTTTTTGGAAATATTGTTGTGCTTGGAACATATCGCTAGCAGCTTCATTTTCTGCAGGTCCAGAAACAAATTTGCTGTATAACAAATATCCAGCAACCACAAGAGCAATTCCTCCAACAACTGATAAAATAATGTTTTGATTTTTTGCAATGAACTCTTCCGTTTTTGAAGCTGTTTCATCTAACGTATTAAAAACCGTAGCTGTAGTACTGTCTTTTTCATCAATGTTAACTACTTCTTCAAGATCATTTACATTTTCTACTTTTTCAGCTTCAGGCTTTGGAGCTTTGTATCCTCTTTTATTGTAAGTTGCCATTTATATAAAAATTAGTGAGGTGCAAAAATAAAATTTTTATTGAAAAACAAAACATCTTTAGCGATATTTTTAATATTTTGCAAAGCTTTTATAATAATGGTCTTTTTACTCACAATTCCGCTGTAATTTTCAGTTTTTCATGCACTTAAAAAAAATCTCTCTTTTAAATTTTAAAAACTTCAGTGAAGCTAATTTTAATTTTGAGCATAAAATAAATTGTTTCGTAGGAAAAAACGGCGTAGGAAAAACAAATATCCTTGATGCAATTTTTCATTTAGCTTTTGGAAAAAGTTATTTCAACACCCTTTCTGTTCAAAATATAAAACATGGCGAAGAGTTTTTTGTCATCGACGGAGAGTTCGAAAAACAAAATCGCTCAGAACAAATTTTGTGTAGCCTAAAAAAAGGGCAAAAAAAAATCCTAAAAAGAAACGGAAAGCTTTACGAGAAATTTTCAGACCATTTAGGTTTTATTCCTCTAGTAATAATTTCACCTACAGATGCTGATTTGATTCGAGAAGGGAGTGAAACCAGAAGAAGGTTTATTGATAGTGTTATCTCTCAGCTGGACAACGTTTATCTTCATCAATTAATCAACTACCAAAAGATTTTACAGCAACGCAATGCTTTATTAAAATATTTCGCTGCTAACAGAGTATTTGATAATGAAACTTTGGAAATATACAACGAGCAACTGGCTACTTTTGGAAGTACAATTTATGAAAAGCGTAAATCATTTCTAGAGGAATTCATTCCAATTTTTAATCATTATTATCAAGATATTTCAAACTCTTCTGAACAAGTACAATTAGTATACGAAAGCCAACTTGAAAGCCTTGATCTTTTATCACTATTACGCGAAAACATAAACAAAGACAAAGCACTACAATACACCAGCGTAGGCATACACAAAGATGATTTATCTTTTGAAATTGAAAATCATTCTATCAAAAAATTTGGCTCTCAAGGACAGCAAAAATCCTTTCTGATTGCTCTAAAACTAGCTCAATTTGAATTTGTAAAAAAACAAAGCGGTGAAAAACCTATTTTGCTTTTTGACGACATTTTTGACAAACTTGATGAAATGAGAGTATCTAAAATTGTAGCTATGGTCAACAATGAAAGTTTTGGCCAATTATTTATATCAGACACCCATCCAGAACGTACCGAAAGCATAGTAAAACAGACGCATCAGAGTTATAAAATATTCAACATTTAATTTATATCTTAGCATAAAATTTAACCTCATGAAAAATCTTATATTAACATTTTTATGTACAGCAACAATATCATTTACAAGTTGTAAAGGTCAAGACAAACACAATTACGAAAGTATCGAGCCTAAAGTTTTTGCAGAAAAAATAGCAACAACTAAAAATCCTCAAATTCTTGATGTGAGAACTCCCGAAGAATTTAATTCATTACACTTAGACAATGCAATAAACAACAACATTAATGATGCCGATTTTGACAAAAATTTAAGCAGCTTAGACAAAAACAAACCAGTTTTTGTGTATTGTTTAGCTGGAGCTAGGAGCGCAAAAGCAGCAGCAAAACTTACTGAACAAGGTTTTACTGAAGTTTATAATATGACTGGAGGGATTACTAAATGGAATTCTTCTGGACTTGGAAAACCAGTAAAAAAAGAAGGAGCACTTAGTATGGCTGACTATCAAAAATTAGTTCAAAGCGACAAAAAAGTTTTAATCGATTTTAATGCAGAATGGTGTGGGCCTTGCAAAAAAATGGCTCCATATTTAGCCAAAATGAAGGAAGAATTAAAAAATGATATAGTTATCATTCAAATTGATGTAGATAAAAATCAAGAACTGGCTCAAGAAATGAAAATTGAAGGTTTACCAACTTTAATTTTATACAATAAAGGAAAAGAAGTTTGGAAAAACCTAGGATACATGTCTGAATCTGATTTAAAATCAAAGTTATAATGTGGACGAAGGAAGCAGCTCAATTTCTTGACGATTTGACAAAAAATAATGCTACCGAATGGATGCATGAAAATAAAAAACGTTACGAAGGCTACAAAAAAGATTACAATAATTTAATTGCTTCTGTACTTGAAGCTATGAAACCATTAGATAGTAGCTTAGAACCTCTCGAAGTTAAAAATTGTACGTTCCCTATTAATCGCGACATCCGTTTTTCAAAAGATAAATCTCCATACAAAACCAATATGGGCATTTGGATATCAACCAACCGAAACAGAAAAAATAGCCCTGGTTACTACATTCATTACGAAAAAGGAAGATCATTTATTGCTGGAGGCGTTTGGTGTCCAGAAGCAGATGAATTAAAAAAAATAAGAAAAGAAATCGCTTTCTTTTACGATGATTTAGAAGTAATCATAAACGACAAAGCCTTTAAAAAAGAGTTTGGCGAACTGGATAATGATGATGCTAATAAACTAAAAACAGCACCCAAAGGATATGAACCAAATCATCCAGCAATCGAATTTTTAAAACTCAAAAGTTTTACTTGCTCCCATCCCATTGACGAAAAATTATTTTTTGAAAAGGACTTTGGAAAAAAAATAGCTGAAAAGCTTATCGCTATCAAGCCACTAAATGAATTTTTAAACAGAGCTTTAGAAACTGAAGAATAAAATAGAATACTAAAATGCAAATCCAACATAATTTCTCATTAAAAAAATACAACACTTTTGGAATCGAAGCAAAGGCTAGAGAATTTGTAGCTGTTCACTCTGTAGATGAATTAAAAGAAGTACTTGTAGAGAATTCTTCGAAGAAAAAATTCATTTTAGGAGGAGGAAGTAACATGCTACTTACTCAAGATATTGATGCTTTAGTAATACATGTTGACATCAAAGGAATTCGTATTGCAAAAGAAACTGAAGATTTTGTTTGGATTGAAGCCAATGCTGGCGAAAACTGGCATGAGTTTGTGCTTTGGAATATTGACCATAATTTTGGGGGTCTTGAAAATATGTCACTTATTCCAGGAAATGTAGGTACAACCCCTGTACAGAACATTGGTGCATATGGCGTTGAAATTAAAGACAGCTTTGTTTCTTGTGAAGCAGTAAATATTGAAACTCAAGAGTGCAAAACTTTCGATAAAGAAGAATGTAACTTTGGGTACAGAGAAAGCATTTTTAAACACGAAGCAAAAGACAAATACATCATAACTTCAGTTACTTTTAAGTTAACCAAACAAAATCATAAAATAAATACTTCATACGGAGATATCTTAAAAGAATTAGAAAAAAACAACATCTCTACTCCTACTATCAAAGACGTAAGCAATGCTGTAATTGCTATTCGTCAAAGTAAATTACCAGACCCTAAAGAACTAGGAAATAGTGGAAGTTTTTTTAAGAACCCAATCATTTCACGCGATCATTTTGAAAAAGTAAAAGCTTTATTCCCAGATGTAAAACATTATGATGTTTCTTCTGAACAAGTTAAAGTCCCTGCTGGATGGCTTATAGAGCAAGCAGGTTTTAAAGGCATTAGAGTTGGCGATGCTGGCGTTCACAAAAATCAAGCTTTGGTCTTAGTAAATTACGGAAACGCGACTGGACAAGAAATATTAAGTCTTTCAAAAGAAATTCAAAAGACTATTTTAGACAAATATACCATAGCAATTGAAGCAGAGGTAAATGTAATCTAGTTTAATTGTCAACTAACTCTAACGATTTCTAAATGACGAAAAAAGTAGCCATCATATTTTTAATTCTAATTTCGTCAATTTTATTCGGCTTTTATATTCAACCAAAAAATATAAAAATTGACGATGAACGTTTTATTACTTATACTATTAATCCTAAGAAACTAAATGTAGAATTTTATTGGAAAAACGAAAAGGGTGAGAATTTTAAAAATATTGAAAACCTAAAACTTTGGCTGGAACAACGAAAAAAAACACTTGTTTTTGGAACAAATGGTGGGATGTATAAAAAAAACAATTCTCCACAAGGACTTTACATTGAAAATAAGATTCAAAAAGCTGAAATTGACACAACAAATGGTAATGGCAATTTTTATCTAAAACCTAACGGAGTTTTCTATATAAAGACTGATAAAACAATAAATATTTGCTTAACCAATGATTTCGTTAATGATGGTAAAATAAAATACGCAACACAGTCAGGACCTATGTTAGTGATTAACGGAAAAATTCTTTCTGCATTTAAAAAGAATTCAACAAACTTAAATATCCGAAATGGAGTTGGAGTTTTACCAAATAATGAAATAATGTTTGTGATGTCAAAAAAAGAAATAAACTTCTATGAGTTTGCAGAATATTTCAAAAACAATGGTTGCAAAAACGCTTTATATTTAGATGGATTTGTTTCACGAACTTATTTACCTGAAAAAAATTGGATACAAACTGATGGTAATTTTGGAGTAATAATTGGAGTGACAAAATAAATCATTGAAATAATTAATAGCAATTTGATTAATTCCCTCAACTTTTTACAAGTTGTAAAAATATAAAGACATATCTTTTATATCATTCTAAAATCTAAAATTTTATGTACATCCCTGATTTATACAAAAATGAAAACCAAATAGAAATTGAACAATTTCTAACTAACAATGGATTTGCAATTTTAATAAATCAAACAAATGGTAGATCTTGGGGTACACATACACCACTAGTTCTTGAAAAAACTATTGATGGCAAATCTATTTTGACTGGCCATATTTCAAAAGAAAACCCACAAGCTGAAAATTTCAAGGAAGGAGAAGAAATCCTAGCAATTTTTAACGGACCTCACTCATACATTTCCTCTTCTTGGTATGACCATGAAAATGTTCCTACATGGAATTATATTGCAGTACATGTCTATGGAAAATTAAGATTATTATCTTTTGACGAAACTATTGAATCCCTTAAGAAATTAGTCAATAAGTACGAAAAAAACGAAGAAAACCCTGTTAAAGTAGAAAACTTATCTGCAAAAACAATGCTTCAAGCTAGAGGAATTGTCGCATTTGAAATTGAAATTACCGAGGTACAAGCTAAAAGAAAACTATCACAAAATCGAGATGACAAAAATCACCAGAATATTATAAATCATCTTGAAAATTCACAAGACCATGATTCGATTAACATCGCTTCAGAGATGAAAAAAGATAGAAGTTAAAGATTTAAATTTTAAGCTAGAATTCTGTTATTATTCAATTGCTAATTGTCAATTAATAATTACATTTGCACCTTAATTCTAAAATACTTTATGGAGCTATTTTTACTCGTAATTTTTTATTTCTTTATTTCTATTGTATTAATCCAAACAGTGTACTATTTGTTCATTTTTGGAAAATTTTCTTTTGGAAAAATTGAAAAAAACACTCCAAAACACATTCCTGTTTCAGTAATTGTTTGTGCAAAAAACGAGGAGAAAAATATCCAAAAATACCTTCCTTTATTAATCAATCAAAATTATCACAATTTTGAAATTGTAATCATAGATGATGCCTCTTCTGACGACACTCGAGATTTAATTGAAAATTTCCAAATTCAGCATCCTAACTTAATCAAACTTGTAAAAGTAGAAAATAATGAAGCTTTTTGGGGCAATAAAAAATTTGCCTTAACTCTTGGTATAAAAGCTGCTTCAAAAGAATATTTATTATTTACAGATGCTGATTGTTATCCTAATTCAGACAATTGGATTGCAGAAATGACATCACATTTTACACTTCACAAAACATTTGTTTTAGGATATGGTGCCTATGAAAAAGAACCAGGATTTTTAAATAAATTAATTCGTTTTGAAACACTACTTACTGCAGTACAATATTTTTCTTGGGCAAAAATAGGAAGACCATACATGGGAGTAGGTCGCAATTTAGCATATAAAAAAGAAGAGTTTTTTAACGTAAATGGATTTATTCATCACATGAAATTACGTTCTGGAGATGATGATTTATTTATAAATGAAGCTGCTAAAGGGCATAAAACAACTATTTCTGCAAATCCTGAAGGATTCACTTATTCTAAAGCTAAAGAAACTTTTGGAGATTGGATTATGCAAAAAAGAAGACATGTTTCTACAGCGAAGCATTATAAAAGTTTCGATAAACTTCAGTTAGGCTTGTTCTTTTTATCACAACTTTTATTTTTCATTCTTCCAATACCTTTATTAGCATTCCAATTCCAATGGATAATAATAGTATCACTTATTGCGTTCAGATATTTGATTACTTGGTTATCTTTAGGATATTCTGCTAGTAAACTCGAAGAGAAAGATGTCATGTATTGGTATCCTATTCTAGAATTAATTCTTATATTAATACAAATTAATGTGTTTATTAAAAACATATTTTCAAAACCATATACTTGGAAATAAAAAAACATATTGAAAAAGCTGTTTTGGGAGACCAAGTAGCTTTTACTTTCCTACTCGACAGATACTGGAATGAGGTTTACGGCTTTATGCTACAGCGAACAGAAAATGAAACTGACGCAGAAGATATTACTATCGAAACTTTCTCAAAGGCTTTTGATAAAATTTCAACATACAATCCCGAATATCAATTCAATACTTGGTTAATTGCAATTGCAAAGAATGTTCACATTGATTTGTTGAGAAAGAAAAAATCATCACTATTCATAGACATTACAGATGAAGAAGATGATATCGCTTATACTGTTGCTGATTCCTCCCCTTCTGCCGAAGATAAATTAATAACGGAACAAAACTTAAACAGACTTTTACAGTACATTAAAGAACTAAAGCCTGCTTATCAGGAAGTAATTCAGATGCGCTATTTTCAGGAAATGAGCTATCAAGAAATTGCTGATGAACTTGATGAACCACTTAACAACATCAAAGTAAAGCTATTGAGAGCAAAAAAACTTCTTGCAGAAATCATCTCAAGTAAGTAATGAAAAAGAATAAAAACAAATATCTTAAACCAAAAACAAATTCATTACTAAAAACTGATTTTTACAAAAATTCACTCATTATTTTAGCTTGTGCTTTTGGCATCTATCTTTTAAGGAACGAAAGTGGCCCACTTCGCTATTTAGTAGTTGGATTAATGTTATTATTACTTTATAAACTGATCTTTTTAATTCAATCTGCACCTGAAATTGTTGAAGAGTTTTTTCCACCTAAAGTAAAATTTGAAATAAACACAAAACCAATTGATCAATTTATATATAAAAGCTCAAATTATTTTTTTGGTCTCTCTTTAGTTCTTATTCTTTTTCAAATTAGAAGAATTGACAATACCATACATGGAATTAATTTATTTTTCAAGTTTGGATTATATGGTGCTTTATTTGGATTTATAGTATTATATATTCTAAAATTAATAAGCCCTACCATATATGATACTGGTAATAGACGCTTTGCAATTACATTCATTTCTATTGTTGGTTTTTTTCTTGTTACTGCTGCTACTGCAAGTTTTGTAAATTATAATTTTCCAAAAGAAAAACCTAAATCATCTACATATCTCATTAAAAGAAAATCACTTGGTGGGAAAAGAAATAATGACCATTTGTTGTTTATAGAATTCTATAAAAATGATGAGGAACGAATTGAGGTTTCAGAAAATGAATACAATACGGTTAAAGAGGGAGAAAAAGTAAATCTAACGACTCAAAAAGGATATTTTGGTTATGAAACAATTATAGATATAAAATCAATAAATTAAATTTTAAATCTTATAAAAATTTCTGTAGGTTTGGCAAAAAACCAAACTAATGCAAAACTTTTCCAACCAAGAAAAAATAAAACACCTATTATCATTACCCGTTATCGTGGCCGCTCTTGGCTATTTTGTTGACATATACGATTTACTTTTATTTGGAATTGTTCGTGTACCAAGCCTTAAAGATTTAGGGCTAAACCCTGATACTTCAGGAACATTAATCATGAATTTTCAAATGATTGGTTTATTACTAGGAGGTATTTTATGGGGAGTTCTTGGTGATAAAAAAGGAAGACTTTCTGTACTATTTGGTTCTATAATTGTATATTCATTGGCCAACATAGCTTGTGGCTTTTTACCTCAATTTCCAATAGAAGACAAAACAACCATTTATGCCGTTTTACGATTCATTGCGGGGATTGGTCTAGCAGGCGAATTAGGCGCTGGTATAACACTAGTCTCGGAATCTCTTCCCAAGGAACTTAGAGCAATAGGTACATCTATAGTTGCAGGATTCGGTTTAATGGGAGCAGTTGTTGCTCAATTAACAGTAGAATTAGCTGGAAGCTGGACTACAGCCTATTTCATTGGAGGAACGCTAGGATTATTATTACTATTACTACGTGTTGGAGTTGTAGAATCCGGGATTTATAAAGATATTGAGAAAAAAGAAACTGTTTCAAAAGGTAATTTCTTATCCTTTTTTACAAATGGCGAAAGGCTAGTTCGCTACTTAAAATGCATTGCCATAGGATTACCAACTTGGTTTTGCATAGGCATCTTAGCTGTAATGGCTAATCAGTTTGCACCAGCCTTAGGGATAAAAAATATAGTTCCTGGTAAAGCTATTATGTGGGGTTATGTTGGAATTTCGATAGGAGATTTTGCCAGTGGATTTATTTCGCATTGGTTAAAATCAAGAAAAAAAGCAATTTTTTATATGATGCTTTTTACAATCATTGGAGTTGCTTTAATGCTTTATGGAGGAACAAATACTGAGAGTATGTATTATTTCTACTGTGCTTGGTTAGGATTAGGAACAGGTTACTGGGCAATGTTTGTTACAGTTGCTTCTGAACAATTTGGAACCAATATTAGAAGTACTGCTACAACCACAGTTCCCAATATGGTAAGAGGTCTACTTCCTTTAATGCTTTTAGGTTTCGATTTTTTCAAAAAAAGTAACGGAGTAATACTTTCTTCAACAATAGTAGGAGCAATAGCATTTGCATTAGGAATCTATTCAACATTAACTATAAAAGAAACCCATGATAAAGATCTTGATTTTATCGAATAGATAAACTTAGATATAAACGATCTATATTCTTTAAGCCTATGTGTAAACACACATAGGCTTTTTTGTTTTTAACTATTTGTATCCATCACTAAAATTAGTGATTTAAAAAAGGAAATACCCCTTTCTAATTCCAACCTTTTCCTATTTAAAAATTGGTAAAAACCCTCTATCAAAATGGGCCATTTCTCTGACAACTATAATGTCAGATATAAGCAATTTTACATCAAGAAATTTCACAAAAATTAATCAACAATTTAACAACAAATATATGGCTAAGAAAGCAGTAATTATAGGAATAAACGACTACGCTCCAATAGGCGCTGGAGGTCCCGACTTAAATGGTTGCATAGCAGATGCACGTGATATGGCTAATACATTAGTTATATGCGGATTTCAACCCACTAACATCAGAATTTTAACAAATCAAAATGCTACAAAAAACAATATCATCACTTATATAAAATGGTTACTAACTGGAAATAAAGCTGGAGATTCATTAGTGCTTTATTACTCAGGCCATGGAACAAGAGTGGCTAATATAGGAACAGATCTTGAATTAGACGGTTTAGACGAAGCTGTATGTCCTCACGATTATGCAACAGCAGGAGTTATAAGAGACGATGAATTCAAAAATCTTTTTAAAGGAAAAGTACGAAAAGGAGTAAGTTTTGATGTTTTCTTTGACTGCTGTCACTCTGGATCAGGAACCAGAAAAATGAATCTTAGCGGCATTGATGGAATGTTTGCAAATGAAACTCCAAGGTTTATCCCTCCTATGCTTGAAGATGAATTTTACTTCAATTTCTCGAAAAGCATCGAAACTAAATCATCCACAAAAGAAGCCTCATCTGAAGAAGCAACAACTACAACTAAATCATTAAACAAAGTCCCTGAAATGAATCATGTTCTTTGGGCTGGTTGTATGGACAATCAAGTATCAATGGAAGGTGACTTTTCAGGCATGACAAGAGGATATTTCACTTACAACTTATGTAAAGTCCTTAGAGCGACAAGCGGTAACATTACTAGAGAACTTCTTGACTCTCAAATAGCAAACGCTCTTTCAGCTATGGGTGCGGCACAAATTAATCAAACCGAAGGTAAATCAGCTAAGCTAAAACTAAAAATATTCGAATAGCGGTGGAATCCGAAAAGCCATAAAAGAGTAGGAAAAATTAAAAATCAAATAAAATGACAACTAACAAAAAAGACAAACCCATGTTGCAAGATGAGGTTAAAAATTTAAAACCTATCAAAGCAAAAAGAAAAATTGAGTTCGATGAAGATGGAAAACAGCGAATTGAAGCTATTGGTGTAAAATCATTAGAAAAAGGAGCTAGAGGTTTAATGGAACAAACACCATTTTGTCCTGACCACTTAGATCAAGATTTCAATCCAAAAGTGGATAAAGCGGGAGCTAAAACTCCAATTTTCATTGACAGAACTACATTTATGCAACCAGAAGGAAGCAGAACCATTTTTGGAGCAGATAACAGAACTGTATATAATTCAACAGCCTACCCTTGGGGATGTGTAGGTAGAGTTGAAACTGCTCTAGGAATAGGAAGTGGCGCCATGATTGGACCAAGACATATATTAACTTGTGCGCATGTTATCGATTTTAAAAGCGATGGATCAACAGGTTGGGTAAAATTTTCTCCTATGTACTACAATGGACCAAATCCAACTTTTGGTACTGCAAATGGTATCAAAACTTACTATAAGTATAAAGTTAAAGGATCTGACGGTATAAACTCTACAGAAGCGCAGTACGATTATGTTGTAGTTGTGTTAGATAGAAATATTGGAAATCAAACAGGTTGGTTTGGTGCAAAAGCTTACACAGATTCTTGGGATGGCTTAGCTTCATGGACTCATGCAGGATATCCAATGGATAAGACTGGTGCTCAAAGACCAACATATCAAAACAATATTGCTTTAGATGGAGATGCATTAACAACAGATGCTCATGAAGCAATTTATCACCAAGGTGACATATGGCCGGGACAAAGCGGTGGACCATTTTGGGGATATTGGTCGGGAACACCTTATGTAGTAGCTGTACAAAGCTGGCAAAACGCATCTAAAAATGGAGCCAGTGGCGGATCTGACTTACTAGACTTAGTAAATAAGGCTAGGACTGAATATCCTTAATTAAATCAAAATGGAAAATGATAAGACAATTGAAGAAATCTTCAAAGATGTCACAGATATTAATAGACTTCAGTATCTAAAAGAAAAACTTGGTCAAGTTAAAAAAGATAAAAATGGAGCTTCAAACATTTACCCTTCTTCAAAATTCGCCAAATATTTAGAGCACAAGGATAACTATTTAAATCTATCCAATAAACTAAATACTTTAAAGGAGAAAGTTGAAAATGGAGAGATAGATGCAATGACTGAGATGAACTTTTCTGGTGCATCTCATATCAAAAAAGTTGAAAATGCTCTTAAACTATGGTCAACAATTGGATATAAAAATGAAGTCGAGAAAATAATATCTGAAAGTTTAAAATAAATAAAATAAGGCGTATACCGAAAAGCCTTAAAAAGAGTAGGAACAAACTAAAAAAAATAATATTATGCCAAATTTCACACCAATGCCTGATGAAAAAGATTTTTTAAATTATCTATTAGGCGATGTTTTTAAAAAAATGACTAACGGCGGAGACGCTAAAATGTTAGGCCCAAACAACTTTATTGCTTGGGAACCTGTACCTGTAGTCATGGACCCAGAAGCTTTTGATTATGCTTTAAAAGGTTTTTTTGGAGCTACTCCAAAATTAGAAAACATGTCAGACGAAGAATATGAAGATGCAAGAAGCTCAAAAAAATACAGCAAATTTGCTTATGCAGAAGAATTTGCTAGAATAGCAGATCAAATTCCAAGTATGATTCCAGAAATAGATCCAGCTTCTGGAGCTAGAAAGTTCACAATTTTTAGCCCGCATCCTGATCATACAAAATCAAACGTATATAGTGATGTATTGGATTACTGTGTGGTTAAAAATTCAAAAATTGACCCTAAAGTTGAAAAGAAATTAGAAACTTTAAGAAAACAAATTGTTACTATTAAAAAGTTGGCAAACCCTGATTTTGATGAATCTGTTGTTGAACACCCAGAAGATAATCCAAAATTCATCTATCAATCTTTTCCATCTCCACAGTATGTAAAGTATTTAGAATATGAAGCACTTTACTATGAAGCAGAAGACAAATTAACAGATCTTCAAAAAAGAGTATCTGATGGAGATAGCGAAGCGATGACTGAAATGGCAATTAACGGCCGTAATTACATCAAAAGAAGAGATGATGCCTTAAAACGTTGGGAAGGTATCGGTTATAAAGGGAAAATTGAAAAAGCCTTGAATTATATCGATGAAATTGAAAGCAGTAATTTCATTACGATTAAAAAGCGTTATGAGTCGGAACTTTTAGCAGCAAAAAGAACTGGCTTAGGAGGTATGAATACTTATTACTTCTCTCAACCTGTACCAGCAAGTACTTTAGCTAATTCAACAAAATGGTTAGAGTATAAATTTAGCAAAAGTGATTATGAATCAAACTACAAAAGTACTGCACACAGCTGGAGTGCTGCTGCAAGTTTTGCAGGAATGGTTAATGTTGGCGGAGCTGGAAAACATAAAAGAATAGATTCATCTTATGACTTTAACCAATTCGAAATGTCATTTAAAATAGGAAAATGTTATGTATCAAGCCCATGGTTTGGTAGTACATTCCTTAAATCACGTTATTGGAAATACTCAAAAAATGGAGCTGAAATCCTTAACAACCAAATGATTAGCGACGGTAATGGCAAAGGATTATTACCTGCAGTTACTACAGAATTATACTTTATTTCTGACTTAAAAATTGGTTTCAAAAAAGGTTCTGACTCTTACAAAAAAGCAGAAGACGAAGTAAAAGCTGGAGCTCATTTAGCAATAGGTCCTTTTATGTTTGGAGGTACTTATGGTTATGAAGATACTCGTATAAACAGAACCGGAAAAAGAGAGCAACAAGGCTTATCTTCAGGTGGAATACTACTATTAGGTAGAAAATGTAACATCTTAGAATTGTCACCTAATCCACTTCCATCAATTAAAGATGATGAATGGGTAGAAGTTAACTAATTCATTTTTAAGCCAAACACTTTAAGGTGTTTGGCTTTTTAAACAATCAAAAAACTATAAAAATGAAATACTATATCGCACTATACCAAAAACTAAAAGATACTTATTTGTCTATTAATTCTAATGAGAATGATTTACCCTTAATATGTCCATCGTTAACTATGTATTCTAAGGAAGAATTAGAATTACTAAAACCACAAAGTCAAATTACAGACAAAAACATTATAGGTGAATCTCTGTTAAAGAAAGAACAAGTTTCTAATGAACTAAACTCTATTCCTACGTCATCATCAAATTGGAGCGTGAATCCACAAAACATTTTATCGGAAGTTTATAAAAATATTTTGGAAAACATTCAACCAATAGGGCTTCAAGATGAGTTTGTAAAATTAGATGTAAACGATTCAGCTGTTTTATTTGACTCAAAACAAAAACCGACTAAAGAATATAAAGCTTATTTAAAACATCTTGAATTGTATGAAAAAAGTCTTGATACCATTCAAGAACATTTATTAGAATTTGGCTCCCTGTCTACAGACTCTGAAAAAACTTCTTGGGAAGAAAAACTAGTTGTTTTAAAATCAAAAGCCAAGTTGGCTTATGCTGAATTAGAAGTAAAAGGTTATAAAAATGTAGTTGAAAAAGCAATTAATGATATTAACAATAATACCGAATTAGAAAAATATTTAAGTCTATTAGAATCGACAAAATCAATTTTTGACATCACTAAAAAAACAGGCGTAGAAACACTCGCTTCATATCATAATATAGATTTTAGTCCATATGATTTCATGGTAAATGAGTCTGGATGGAACAATTTAAAAATTGACAAAAAAGAATTAGACGAACTTTATCTAAAAGCAAAACAATCTTCTGTAGGTATTCCTGAAGAAATTTTATCACTTGAATATGACGAAAAATACATCAAAGGCATCGAACTTGATTATTCATTCGTCCATTTAAAAAGAAGTTGGTTTAACAAAGAAATATTCAATGAAAAATTTTTCTCTCATACAAACGAAAAGAAAATTTCTGACGGACAAACTATTTCTAATGATTTTCAGCTTTCTGCTTTCCCTAAAATAATGATTTTAATGAAAAACTTGAAAGTAGATTTAGAAACAAACATTGAAAATCAAGTTATTGCCATTAATAACATGATTCACTTTGGGCCTTTAGTTTTAAAAAATCAAATGTTTGTAAATAGACAAAACAATACAAACTTTTTAAAAGTTGTAACAAATAAAGAGACAATTCGATCAAATCAATTGCAATATTTAACGCGAAAATCTGAAAACACAAGTCTAGAAATCCAAAAAACAGAAACTAAAGAAACAACTATAACTAATCCCGTAATTAGACGTACTTCTGCTATAAATACTGCTAGCATGAGGATTCTTAACTCTCCAAAAACCAATATCATTAAACCAGTCGAGGCAAAACCAGTTGCAGCAAGACCTATTGGTACAATATTACATGTAAACACAACATTACTTACTCCAATAATCGCAACTTTTCCAATTGTAGGCGCAAACACAACTTTCATAGTAAATGATTCAGTAAGTAAAAGTGGAGTATATAAATGTTCCATTTCAATTAAAGGAAAAGAAGGAAATAACATAGTACGTGAAATAGAAACAAATCAAGAAGGAAAAATTACAACTCATCTACCTGTTGGCAAATACAATATTGATCTAAAGTGTGATTTCTATACTTCTAAAACTATCGAAATAAACATTGAAAACAATAATCCAATTAATTTGAATTATGAGCTTTCAAGAGATATTGTCGAATATAAATCATATTTTTTAATTGGAATGATTTGTGAAAAAATGCCTTTAATTAATTAAATCCAAAAAATCATGTTAAGTAGCACAGAAACAAGATGGTTTTTAAACAAAATCAGTTCCAAAGAGATTGAAAATTGGTTTAATGCAAAAGGGGTATTTTTCAAAAGTGAGGATTTTTTTCCAAGACAAGATTATTATTTAAAACAATTAGATAAAAACTTAGGAGTAAAAATAAGAGAACCTAAAAAAGATGAAAATGGAAATCTGAAAACTCAATTAGAAATTAAAATATTATCTAATGACAATGGTGCAACCAAATTCAACAATGGCAATAATGGTTATGTGAATTCTTGGAAAAAATTCAGTTTTAGTCTTGTCTCTAACGAAGCTGAAATGTCTAAAATCATTAACTCATTTATAGAGAATTCAAACTATTCAAATGATTGGATTAAAATTGATAAGGATAGATTGCTTTTAAAATTCAATACCAAAAGCGAGTTATTGGTTTCTCCAGACTCAATAATAGATGAAGGCGCAGGAATTGAGCTTACCAAATTAAAAATTAATGAAACTGTATATTTTAGTTTAGGTATTGAGGCCTTTTCTACAACTAATAAAGAACTAGAAAACTTTAATGCAACCAGTAATTTTCTATTTAATGATCTAAAAATTGCAGGATTAGATAAAGAAGATTCTTTAACCTATCCCGAAAAATTAATTAGCATTTTAAAATGAATAAAACAAAACCACTCAATAATCCTCCCTAGTCTTTAAGATAGGAAGGTTTTATAACAATCCTAAATAAGAAAAAATGAAAACAATACAATACAACGTTAAATGTCCTGAAGTCAGAATCCTTTGTGAATTGTTGAATAATTTAGGCTATCAACTCACAGTATCAGATTCTTTCACTGCTGCAGTGGATGTAGCTGTTAGAGAATTTCAGCTCAAAAACAAACTAATTGCCGATGGTATAGTTGGCATCAAAACATGGTCTAAATTATACGAATTACAACCTAACTTGATTGATTACAATGGCAAATTTCTATCAGAACAAGATTTAATCGATTTTTCTAATTTATATAATGTAGATTTAGCAGCCGTTAAAGCAGTAAATCAGGTTGAAAGCTCAGGAAAAGGTTTTCTTTTAAGCGGAAGACCTAAAATCCTTTTTGAAGGTCATATTTTTTGGAAAGAATTAGAATCTAGAGGTATAAATCCAAATAATTTAGTACGAGGAAATGAGGATATTTTATATCCAAAATGGACAAAAAATTACTATCAAGGAGGAGAAGGAGAATACACAAGACTTCAAAAAGCCATAAGCATTATTCCTACAAGTCATAGTCCCGAAGCCGCTTATGCTTCAGCTTCTTGGGGTTGTTTCCAAATTATGGGATTTCATGCGACAAAATTAGGATACAGCTCTATAACTGAATTTGGTGAAAAAATGCACATTTCAGAAAGAGAGCATTTAATTGCATTAGGAAGATTTCTTGAGGTCCATTCAGCAAATTTAATAGCGTTACTTCAACAAAAAAACTGGGATAGATTTGCTTACTATTATAATGGTACTGGTTATAAATCAAATAAGTATGATGAAAAATTAGCTGCTGCTTACCGAAAATATTCAAACTAATCATTATGGAAAATTTAATTCTAGAAATGACCAATTTATTAACCAATAAAAAATTGGTTTATGAAAATGTAGAAAGCGACAGAGATTATTCAGGCGGTGGCTGGTATAACGATGTTAAGTTTTGCCTAACTCTTTACGATGATAAAAGTTTTGAGGCTAAAAAAGAAACTTTTACAAGTGTTACTGGTGGTGGACTTTCATTACCAAGAGAATCACGAGAAGTAAAATACGGTTATTGGAATATTCAATATGAATTTCCAAACTTATATTTAGTTCTCAAATACCAAAATGGTGAACAAGAATTTTTAGAAACAAAATCTTTAGGAACTGGTTTACAAAGAGTTGGAAACAAAACTTGGAATCGTTATCGCTTAGAGTAAAATTATTTTGTTAATTTTTAAAGATATTTTTATTAAAAATAATTTTTTGGCACAGTTTTTTCATTCATTTAATTAAATCGATGAAAAATTATTAATTAACCATAAAAACCAAGAAATTATGTCTAAACTAAACATTACCAAAGACGAATGGCTAGAACTCGTTTTTGAAGGAAAAAACAAAGAGTATGGTGCTTATCAACTAAGAAAAGAGGACGGCGCAACAACTACAAAAGCTTTTTTTACAGCTTTAGTATTTGTTAGTGCTCTAGTAGCACTCCCAATTTTATTGAGCTCTTTTGGTGAAAAACCAACTCCAGAAACTATCTATATTGATGATCCAGAATTAGTACTTCATAGAATTGATTTACCTAAAATAGAGGAACCAAAAGTAACAGCTCCTCCAAAAACAAAAGCACAGCCTCCTATTAAAACTGAAACATTAGTTAACCCAACTGTTGTAAAAGCTGAGGAAGCTCCAGATGTAGATTTTACTAAACCTGAAGATGTAGGAAAACCAAATACCGAAAACACTAATACTAATGGTAACACTTCGGGAACGGGAACAAAT
Source organism: Flavobacterium terrae (assembly GCF_900142035.1). Classification (GTDB taxonomy): domain Bacteria; phylum Bacteroidota; class Bacteroidia; order Flavobacteriales; family Flavobacteriaceae; genus Flavobacterium; species Flavobacterium terrae. The sequence goes on from NZ_FQZI01000002.1 coordinate 379,270, forward strand.
ACAAATTCCGTAGTTACAAATCCATCTATTGAACCTGCTGATGATGGAGGTAACAAAATTGAAACAATGGTTGAGAAAAATCCTAATTTCCCAGGCGGAATTAATGAGTTTTTGAAATTAGTAGGAAATAGATTTGCTGTACCTGAATTAGATGAAGAAAGAACGTTAAAAGTTATTGTATTCTTCGTTGTAGAAAAAGACGGTACTCTATCAAACATAACAGTTCCAAGAAGTCCTGGTTATGGTTTAGACAAAGAAGCCATAAGAGTTTTGAAATCTATTAAAACAAAATGGGAACCTGGAATTTTAAGAGGAAACCCTGTTAGAACTCAATATTCTTTACCAATTGTTGTAAAAACACAATAAAAAAATCGATACTAAATAAAAAAGCCATTCTTTTCGAATTGAATTGAATGGCTTTATTTATTTATTTTATTCAGACCAATAAGTTAAATTAACGATAATTACTCCTTCAGAATTTTCTAAACTCTCTGACAAAGTAACATCACTAGAAGAAGTCCCACTCCAATAACCATCATAAGAATCGAATCTATAAGTTCCTCCTGGTAAGTTTTCAAAACAATTCCCATCTTGATTCGTTGGATAAATATATTCACCAGTAGTTAAGTTTTGGGCCCAAAAACCATGTAAATCACTTCCTGAAACTGGATTCCCTTGGTAATCTGCAGTTTGTACGCAAACATTAAATAACTTAATTGTTTGTTTTAAAGACTGGATCGCATTAATAACCTCAACTGCTTTATTATCTTGAGCATTTAGCACATTCGTTACTTGTGACAAATAGTTAAGTGTTGCATTATTGTTATTATTACTCAATGCTTCTTCAATTTGATATGTAAGACCAATCAATTCATCATTCAAATTAATTAAATCAGCTGTCAAAGTATTGATCGCTTGTGTTGTAAAAGAAATAACAGAAACATCCTTAGCTTCGTTTACAAAATAATCCGTATCATCAACATTGTTTTGTACTGTATTTACTTGTTCAAACATTTTATTATTAAACAATACAGCATTTGGATTACCAATTATCACAATTTCTTTAGTCAATTGATTTACTGCATTTTTAGCAGCAATCACGCCATCTCTAATATTTCCTTCTGATTGGATTGCAGAATTTAAATGCTGTTGAGCATTTTGAGCATTGGCTTGACCAAAAGCTAAAATTGTCATTACAATGACTGAGAAAATAATTTTCTTCATAATTAAAAAGTATTAAAATTCTTACAAATTTAAAAATTATTGTTAGAATCACTCTTAATTTATAGTTATGAATACATGAAATAATAATTACATCAAAAACTCAACCCTGTTAACTCCTTATATCTGGTGTTAATAAAATCTCTAATATTAAAAGTCAAAAAAATCATAAATATCTACCCATAACTTAATAATATTCATTCTTTACGTATCTTTGCTAGGCAAAAATGGTTTTATGGAAACGGCAACAACTTCAAATATATTACCAGTAGGAAAACCAAAATGGTTAAAAGTAAAACTTCCTATTGGAGAGAAATACACAGAACTTAGAGGATTAGTAGATAAATACAAATTAAACACAATTTGTACCTCAGGAAGTTGTCCTAACATGGGAGAATGTTGGGGAGAAGGTACAGCTACATTTATGATTTTAGGTAATATTTGTACTCGATCATGTGGTTTTTGTGGCGTTAAAACTGGAAGACCTGAAGATGTAGAATGGGATGAACCAGAAAAAGTAGCACGATCAATTAAAATCATGAAAATCAAACACGCTGTTATTACAAGTGTAGATCGTGATGATTTAAAAGATATGGGATCAATTATTTGGGCAGAAACTGTAAAAGCAATCCGAAGAATGAATCCTGAAACTACTTTAGAAACATTAATTCCTGATTTTCAAGGAGTAGAAAGAATCATTGACCGTATAGTAGAAGTTAGTCCAGAAGTTGTTTCACACAATATGGAAACGGTACGCAGACTAACTAGAGAAGTACGTATTCAAGCAAAATATGATCGTAGCTTAGCAGTTTTAAAATACCTAAAAGAAAAAGGTATTAGAAGAACAAAATCAGGCATCATGTTAGGTCTGGGTGAAACCGAAGAGGAAGTAATTCAAACGATGAAAGATTTACGTGAAGCTAATGTTGACATTGTTACCATAGGTCAATATCTTCAACCAAGTAAAAAACACTTACCTGTAAAAGAATATATTACTCCAGAACAATTTGCAAAATACGAGCAAATAGGAAAAGAATTAGGTTTTCGCCATGTAGAAAGCGGAGCTTTAGTTCGCTCTTCTTACCATGCTCAAAAACATATTCTTTAATTCCTTTACGAGCTTAACAAAGTAATGAGTCAAAAAACCAGAATTGCAATAAACGGATTTGGAAGAATTGGTAGAAATTTATTCCGCTTACTTTTAAACCATCCTACAATTGAAGTAATAGCTATCAATGATATTGCAGACAATAAAACGATGGCGCATTTACTCAAATATGATAGCATTCACGGAATTCTTCCAAATGAAATTAGTTATAATGACAATTCAATTCTAGTAGACAATAAAAGCTTTCTTTTTTTTCATGAAAGGGAAATTTCAAAACTAAACTGGAAAGATTTATCCATTGATTTTGTTGTAGAAGCCACTGGAAAGTTTTTAAAATATCAATTAGCAGAAGAACATCTTAAGTCTGGAGCAAAAAAAGTAATTTTATCTGCACCACCAGAAGATGATTCTGTAAAAACAGTTGTTTTAGGAGTAAATGAGCATATTTTAGATGGAGATGAACTAATTGTTTCTAACGCAAGTTGCACTACAAACAATGCTGCTCCAATGATAAAAGTGATTCAAGAGCTTTGTGGCATCGAACAAGCATACATTACAACTGTTCACTCCTACACTACCGATCAAAGTTTACACGACCAACCTCATAAAGATTTAAGAAGAGCAAGAGGAGCTGCACAATCAATAGTACCTACAACTACTGGAGCTGCAAAAGCACTAAATAAAATTTTTCCTGAATTAAATAATAAAATGGGGGGCTGCGGAATAAGAGTCCCAGTTCCTGATGGCTCACTTACTGACATTACTTTTAATGTCACAAAAGAGGTTTCTATTGAAGAAATTAACCTAGCCTTCAAGAAAGCTTCTGAAACAAATTTAAAAGGAATTTTAGACTATACAGAAGACCCAATTGTATCTGTAGATATACTAGGAAACAAGCATTCTTGTCTGTTCGATTCACAACTAACTTCAGTTATTGACAAAATGGTAAAAGTGGTGGGTTGGTACGATAATGAAATAGGTTATTCATCCCGAATTATTGACTTAATAGCTCATATTGATAAAAAATAGTTATATTTAGGGAGTTTTTTTGAAACCTCTAATGATTTGAAACAGCTTTTAGTTTTTTTCTTTTTATTTTTTCAATTTTTAGGATTTACACAGGAGACAACTGTTAAATCTTCAAAGATAGACAGCTCTTTTTTTTATATCTCTGAAGCCAATATTTACAAAAAAGAAAGAATATTTGACAAAGCTTTAGAATACGCTAACAAAGCAATTGTTTACTCTGATAAAAAACGCAATAATTTCTCATTAGCTAATGGTTACCAAACTTTAGGAATTATTTTTTATGATTTCAAAAAGTATGATTTAGCTATTGAAAAACTATTGAGATCGGTAGCAATTTATAATTCTTTAGAACCTACATCTGAACTAGCTCTTTCTTACTACAACTTAGGAATGTGCTTTATGAATAAGGCAAATTATTCAAGAGCAGAATCATATTTTGATAAATCAACTGCCATTTATCAAAGTTTAGACTTATCTAATGCTAAAAACATGGTTCAGCTTCAAAAAGCACTTTTATATCTTGAGAAAAAAGAAGATGCTATTGCTGAAAAAACTTTTGAAGAACTCACTAGACTTCCAAAGGATAAAAATATCTTTGAAATGCAATCTGAAGCATTTTATCAATTAGGAAACCTAAAAGCTAAACAAGACATTAATAATTTAGCACTAAATTATCTTACAAGAGGATATGAAATAAGTGTTAATGATAAAAATCTTGAACAACAATTAAAATTTTGCAAATACCTAAGTGAGATTTATGAGAAAATTGGAGACTCTAAAAATTCTTTAATTTACTTAAAAACCTACACAAAACTTAAAGATTCTATACAATCTATTTCAAGAAGTAAAGAGCAAAATTTTGTTTCAGAAAGAGCTAAGGTAAATGACATTATGAAGTCAATGGAAAAGCTCGACAAAGAAAATAAAGAAAAAGAAAAAGAAGGAAAGTTCTCTAAACTAATCAACATTTTAAGTATCGCGCTAATCACAATTTTATCATTGTTGAGTCTATCTTTATACAAAAACAACATCATTAGAAATAAATCAAACGAACTACTTCGAGATAAAAACAATGAATTAGAAATTGCTAAAGAGAGAATGGAAAAAGCCTCAAAAGCAAGAGCTGAATTCCTTTCTACAGTAAGTCATGAACTTAGAACACCTCTTAATGCAATAAATGGTATTTCTCATATTTTACTTGAAGATAAGCCAAAAGCCAGTCAAATAGAGTACCTAAAATCATTAAAATTTTCAGGCAACTATTTACTTACTTATATTAACGAAATACTTGAAATTAATAGGATAGAATCTAACAATATTGAAATTGAACAAATCAATTTTAATTTTAAAGAACTTCTTCACAACATTCAAAATTCATTGAAAGAACAAGCAAGTCAAAACAACAATGAATTTAAACTCGAAATTGCTAAAGAAGTCCCAGAAAACCTGATTGGAGATCCCACAAAACTATCTCAGATTTTCATCAATCTAATCAACAATGCTCTAAAATTCACTCACAATGGAACGATAACAGTAAAAGCTTATGTTATTCATAAAAGTGAGGACGATTGTAGCTTAAAATTTGAAGTTGCTGATACTGGTATTGGAATCCCTAAAGACAAACAAGAAAGTATTTTTGAAAGTTTTTCACAAGGGTCTGTAGAGATTAATAGAAAATATGGAGGAACTGGTCTTGGATTAACTATTGTTAGAAGGTTAGTTTCATTGATGGGTGGAAAAATAGCTGTAGAAAGTGAAGTAAATAAAGGTTCCACATTTTTATTTTCTCTAGACTTTAAAATAGGAGAAGAAACAGTTCCTGTTAACACCAACTTAGTTTTAGACGATACAATATTTATAAATAAAAGAGTTCTTTTAGTAGAAGACAACAAAATCAATCAAATGATTACTAAAAAAATTCTAGAGAAAAAACGCATGCTTTGTGAGCTTTGTGAAACTGGAGAAGATGCAATTCTTAAATTGAAAGAGAATAAGTATGATTTAGTATTAATGGATGTCCATTTGCCAGGAATAAATGGTACAATTGCTACTGAAGAAATCAGAAAATTTGACACTAAAACTCCTATTATTGCGCTAACTGCTATTTCATTAGATGAAAATAGAGATATGTTAATGTCTTTTGGGATGAATGATGTAATCACTAAACCATTTAATCCCGATAACCTTTACAAGGTTATCGAGACAAATTTATTGATTGAGACTAATATTGCGTAATTAGTTCTTTTATAAGTTTACGAACATTAGGTTCAGCTTCTCTCGCTGCTTCCAGAACCTCTTCGTGTGAAATAGTATCAATACTTTCTTCATTACCCATATCAGTAATTACAGAAATTCCAAAAGTTTCAAGCTCCATATGACGAGCAACTATAACTTCAGGAACTGTAGACATTCCTACACAATCACCACCTAGAAGTCGTACCATTCTATATTCTGCTAAAGTCTCAAAAGTTGGCCCTTGAATTCCTAAATAAACACCATCTTCAACTGTGATATCTAATTCAGATGCAATCTCTTTGGCTTTTGCCATCATTTTTCGGCTGTAAGGCTCACTCATATTGACAAATCTTGGACCAAAACGCAAATCGTTTTTACCTCTTAATGGATGATCTGGCATAAAATTAATATGATCCTTAATAATTACAATTGAGCCTACTTTGTAGTTTTGATTTACTCCTCCAGAAGCATTTGAAACCATTAATTTTTCAACTCCAAGATGTTTCATTACTCTCACTGGGAAAGTAACTTCTTTCATAGTGTATCCTTCATAATAGTGAAAACGTCCTTGCATCGCAACAACATTTTTACCATTCACAGTCCCAAAAACCAATGCCCCTTTATGTCCATCGACGGTCGAGACAGGAAAATTAGGAATTTCATTATATGGCAATATAAATTCAATTTCCATGTCATCAGTAAATCCACCAAGACCCGAACCTAAAATAACACCATACTCTGGAGAGAAACTTGTTCTATTTTGAATGTAATCAACTGTTTCTTGTACTTGCTCCCACATACTCTAAAATCTTTTTATCAAATTCATTACTACTAGTTACAAACGAAGACTTAATGGGTAAATAATACAATTGACTTATTGGTAATTTGCCTTTCAATCTCACAAAATCCTTCTCGGTTGTAACGATTTTTCTTCCATTTGCTGTTTCAAGAATCTCCTTGATATCTTTTTCGTAAAAATTATGATGATCCGGAAATACCATAGCTGATTTTTTGACAGCCTGCAAATATGCAAAAAAAGGTTCGGGTTTTGCAATCCCCGAAACAACTATTTTATCAACAACTTGAAATTCTTTTAAACTTATTTTTTCATTTTCAGAATAAACATATTCTTCATAATCTATATAACTAAAGAAAACTGGAATATCTTTTTCCAAATAACTTCTTATTTTACTTTTAATTTCTTCTTGTTTGTCTGATGATATGTTAGTTGGGCATTTAGTAACCACAATAACATCTGCCCTATTAACACCTGATCTCACTTCTCTCAAATTGCCAGTGGGAAGCATAAAATCCTTATAAAATAAATCATCAAAAGCAGTAAGCATGATGTAAAAACCTGCTCTAACTTTTCTATGCTGAAATGCATCATCTAACAAAATAATATCAGGCTTTTGACTTTGGGATAACAACTGTTCAATTCCATTTACACGATTAGCATCAACAGCCACTTTTATTTGAGGAAATTTTTGAAAAAACTGAAACGGTTCATCTCCAAGTATTTCACTAGTCGCATTAGAGTCCCCTAAAACAAATCCTTTAGATTTGCGCTTATATCCACGACTTAAAGTTGCTACATTATATTTATCAGAAAGTAATCTAATTAAATATTCAATTTGAGGGGTTTTCCCTGTTCCTCCCACACTCAAATTTCCCACCGCTATCACTGGCAAAGAAAATGCTTGTGATTTTAAAATTCCTGTATCAAACAAAAAATTCCTGATACTGGTAATCCAACCATAAAGTATAGCAAAAGGGAAAAGTATTTTACGTAACAAATTCATACTACGAATGTAGCTATTTTTTTATTTTTAAGTTGACATCTTTATTCGTTAAATTTGTTTATTCGAAACATTTCAAAATGAAAATCAAAGAAATAATTTCTGTTCTTGAAGAGATGGCTCCTCTAGCGTATGCCGAAGATTTTGACAACGTAGGACTACTTGTTGGGAACAATGAAGATGAGGCTACTGGCGCATTAATCTGTCACGATGCTTTAGAATCTGTTATTGATGAAGCTATTGAAAAAAAATGCAATCTTGTCGTTTGCTTTCACCCAATTCTATTTTCAGGCATAAAAAAAATTACTGGTAAAAATTATGTCGAAAGATCTATTCTTAAAGCCATAAAAAATGATATTGCTATTTTTGCAGTTCATACCGCTTTGGATAATCACCAAGAGGGAGTAAACAAAATATTTTGCAATGCATTAGGTTTACAAAACACCAAAATATTAGTTCCTAAACAAAACTTTATCCAGAAACTAGTTACTTATACTATTCCCGATAACGCCGAAGAGGTTCGAAATGCTTTATTTAATGCTGGAGCTGGAAGAATTGGAAATTATGAAGATTGCAGTTTCAATTCGAAAGGAATAGGAACCTATATGGGTAATGAAAATAGCAATCCAGAAATAGGTGAACGTTTTGAATTTGTTCAAGGAGAAGAAATTAAAATCGAAGTAACTTTTGAAAAACATCTTCAAAGCAAAATTCTAAAAGCTTTACTTACTAGTCATGTTTATGAAGAAGTAGCTTATGAGATTTATGATATTCAAAACACTCATCAAAATATTGGATTAGGAATGATAGGTGAATTATCATCAGAAATGAATGAAATTGAGTTTTTAAAAATGGTGAAAGAAAAAATGGAATGTGGAGTAATTAGACACACCAATTTTTTAAACAAACCTATAAAAAAGGTAGCCGTTTTAGGAGGCTCAGGAAGCTTTGCAATTAATAACGCAATTCAAGTTGGGGCTGACGCTTATCTCACAGCTGATTTAAAATACCACAACTTTTATGAGGCAGAAAATAAAATTTTATTGGCTGATATTGGACATTTTGAAAGTGAGCGATACATAAAAAATCATATAGTTGATTATCTTATGAAAAAAATTCCTAATTTTGCATTCGTTTTATCACAAATAAATACAAACCCAGTTAAGTACATATAAACTATGGCAGCAAAAGAATTGAACGTTGAAGAAAAGTTAAGAGCGTTGTATGATTTACAATTAATAGATTCAAGAATCGACGAAATAAGAAACGTAAGAGGAGAATTACCTCTTGAGGTGGAAGATTTAGAAGATGAAGTTGCAGGTTTAAGCACTCGTTTAGACAAATTTAAAAGTGATTTAGAAAGCATCGAAGATCAAATCAAAGCTAAAAAAGTTAGCATTGAAGAGCATAAAGAAGCTATCAAAAAATATACTTCTCAACAAAAAGAGGTTCGTAACAATCGTGAATTCAATTCATTATCTAAAGAAATTGAATTTCAAGAATTAGAAATCCAGTTAGCTGAAAAACACATCCGTGAAATGAAAGCTTCTATTGAGCATAAAAAAGAAGTAATTGCTCAATCTAAAGAAAAATTAGAAGCTAAATCTACTCACTTAAAGCATAAAAAATCAGAATTAGACGCAATAATGTCTGAAACTGAAAAAGAAGAAAAATTCTTAACAGAAAAATCTGCAGAATACCAAGCTCAAATCGAAGATCGCTTATTAAGCGCTTACAACCGTATTCGTGGTAGCGTAAGAAACGGTTTAGCTATTGTTTCTATTGAACGTGGAGCTTCAGCTGGTTCATTCTTTACAATACCGCCACAAACTCAAATGGAAATTGCTTCTCGTAAAAAAATCATTACTGATGAGCACAGTGGAAGAATTCTTGTTGACAATGCTTTAGCTCAAGAAGAAAGAGAAAAAATGGAGCAATTATTTGCAAAAATATAATTAATTTAAAGCCTCTATTAAGAGGCTTTTTTTATGAAAAAAATTATCTACTTCTTATTTACTAAATCATTGGGTTTATATATAAATCTAATTAGTTTTTTGTTTCCAAAAAAAGCAAATGAACTTACTTATGAATATTTTAGTCAACCCAGAGAAGGAAAATTAGATAAAGAAAAGCTTCCTAAATTCTTAAACGAAACATACACAGAAAATATTGAAGTAGATAATCACGAGTTTCCAGTGTATTTATGGAAAGGTAATTCTACTAAAATTTTATTAATCCATGGTTGGGAAAGTAATGCCTCTCGATGGGAGAATTTCTTACCCTATTTAAAAAAATCGGGATCAACAGTAATTGCAATTGATGCCCCAGCACATGGATTAGCAAGTGGAAAAGAATTTAGCATCCCTCAGTACGCCGAGTTTATTCATAAAACTGTCGAAAAGTACAATCCTCAATACTTAATTGGACATTCTATAGGCGGCAAAACTTGTTTGTATTACAAACATCTTTATCCTAATGATAATATAGAAAAAATGGTAGTTCTAGGCGCTCCTAGTGATTTTAATATACTAATACGAAACTATGTAAATATTTTGAGCTTAAACTCAAAACTTGCTTCAAATTTAGAAAAGAACTACATTGAGAAATTCAAACAAAAGCTCGAAGATTTCTCAAGCAGAAAATTTGTTTCAAACTTAAAAATAAAAGGACTTATTGCCCACGATAAAGACGACACTGTAGTCTCAATTGACGAAGGAAAAAAGATTGCGGAAGCTTGGAAAAACGCCACATTCATTGAAACAAAAGGACTAGGTCATAGTATGCATGACGATCTTTTGTATCAAAATATTTACCGATTTTTATTTGAATAATTATTCTTTAATAATTTTTCTTGTAGTTTCTTTTCCTCCAGATATTACTTTCAAGAAATAAACTCCTTTTTGAAGCGAAGACACATCAATATCAAATGATTGCCCTTCAAATTGTTTCACATTTATTTTTTGTCCTAAAACAGAATAAATTTCAACTTTAGTTTTGCTTGAACTATCAAACAAATTAATAGTAATTCTATCTCTAGATGGATTAGGATAAACAGAGAAAACAATTTGATTATTTTGCGAAGTACTTAAAGTCTGATTAATACGCTCAATCGCTGATTGCATATTTGGAATTGGACCAATATGTCCTCCTGAACCTTGTGGTATTCCAGTATCAATTAAAAGCTGACGCATTTGTAGTGGCGTCATGTAAGAGTTTGTTTGCGAATAATAGTAAGATTGCAAAGCCACCACACAAGCTGTAACAATAGGTGTTGCCGAACTAGTTCCTGAGAAATTAGTATAATTTTGATTAAAATCACCTCCTATTTGGCTATAATCTCCATATCCAGTACTTCTTACACTCCCACCCCAAGCTTGAACATCTACTCTGGAACCATATGTACTAAACGACATCTTATTATGTGTCGTACTAGGAGTACCCGCACCTACTATAATAGCTCCAGAATCCCCTCTATTCATATACGGTGCATAATAAGCATCATCTAAATTTTGATTTCCATTACCTCCTGCTGCAACAATTATAATTCCTGAGTCTGTAGCTGCTTTAGTTAAAGTCCATATCAACGAATTATATTCTGCTGGAACATAAGTAGAACCCCCGTTTCCTGCGGTTTGCATTTCATAAATAATGACATCTCCAACTACAGAATTCTCAATAGCTTTTGTAACTGCATTAGCTCTATTATACCCTGTTTGTTGCCATTCTGGAAATAATACTAATTCTTGAGCTCCGTAAACCATTCCTGAAACTCCATAACCACCTCTATCTGCATATAAAACTCCAAAAGTAGCAGTCCCATGTTCAGTATATGAAGTCGAAGCGCTTGTCGATATAGTCATCCCAGTTGCAACAGAAACATTTCTCCCTGAGAGTTCTTCGTGATTCATATTAAAACCATACTCACAATCTCTAATGCGAATACCTGAGCCATTTAATCCCAAGTCCCAAGCATATGTCATGTTTACCCCTGGGTCAGGACCTATATAATTCTGAAAAGATTCATAATCAGGCGTAGCTGGCGGAATATCTGAAGGAGGCAATGTAGGAGGATCGATTGGATCTAAAGACAGCAAAGAACAAAAATCAACTTCTTTAAATCCCTCCAAGAGTCCTGCCAATTCATATAATCTTGAATTTGTTGGATTTTCTATTTTTACTTTAGCAATATTTCTAAGTCTTATAATATCTCTGTCTGATTTTGATAATTTAATTGCTTGAGCAGCCATCTCATTAATTTTTTCATCAGATAATAAAATTCCTTTTTCTAATTCTAATTGAAACTCAGTAAAAATATTTTGCAATTGCGGAATTGAATTTACAATATTTGAAGTAGATATATCACCATTAAAGTTAATAGAAGGGTCAAACGAAACATATAGCTCATGCATATTTGAACTTGGAGTTAAAAAATACTCCCCTTTTGTAACCTGCGCAAACACAGATAAATGAGCTATGAATAATACTAAAAAGTAAATTTTTTTCATAACAATTTTTCTTTCAAATATATAAAAAAAAGTAGTTAAAAAACAGATAATGAGTTTCATAAATAAGTTTTACTTTTGCACAATGGAAGAAAACAAAACACGAATAAATAAATTTTTATCAGAAACTGGCTATTGTTCACGTCGCGAAGCAGACAAATTATTAGAAGAAGGACGCATTACCATTAATGGAAAAGTTCCTGAACTAGGAACTAAAGTCTCTATTGAGGATGAGATTCGTGTAGACGGAAAATTGATTCGTGAAAAAACTACCAAACCTATTTATCTTGCATTTAATAAACCTGTTGGAATTGAATGTACTACAAATCAAAGTGTTCGTAATAATATTGTTGACTATATAAACTACCCAAAACGCATTTTCCCCATTGGTCGTTTAGACAAAGCCAGCGAAGGGCTAATTTTCATGACTGATGATGGAGATATTGTAAACAAAATTCTTAGAGCTCGAAACAATCACGAAAAAGAATATATTGTAACTGTAAATAAACCTATCACAGATCGATTTGTACAACGAATGTCAAACGGGATTCCTATTCTAGATACGGTTACCAAAAAGTGTAAGGTCGAACAAGTAAGTAAATTTATTTTTAGGATAGTTCTAACCCAAGGATTGAATAGACAAATTCGCCGAATGTGTGAATATCTTGGCTATGAAGTAACAGCACTTAAAAGAACGAGAATTATCAACATTTCATTAGACGTTCCTCTAGGACGCTACAGAGACTTAACTGATGAGGAAATAAAGGAACTGAATACTCTAATTGCTCCATCAAGCAAAACTGAGGAAGCAAGTTTTCTAAAAGACAAGAAGAATCCTTCAAAAACACTTGAGAAGAAACAACATTTTGAGAGAAGAAAAAGAAAAGACTCTTAAAAAGAGCCTTTTGTGCATGTATCTGATTTTTTAATTAAAATTTCTTCTTTCTAAACTAATTCCAGCTTTAGTAAACTCATTTTTAAGACTTTCTAATACTTGAGTATTCATTTTTGAAAAGTTATCGTTTGTTGCCCATGATTTAACAGCTAAACGAACACCATTTTCCGAAAGTGCAACTACATCAACTGAGGGTTTTGGATCTTGAAGAACATTTTCATTTTTATTTAAAATATCAAGGACAATATCTTTAACTTTTTTTAAATCCTCATCATAAGAAATTAAAAACTGTAAATCTGTTCTGCGCTGTCCTTGCAAAGAATGATTTACTATAGTTCCATTAGATAATGATCCATTTGGAATAAAAATGGTTTGATTATTTGCGGCAATTAATTTTGTAACAAATATTTGTATCTCAGAAACAACACCTATAACGCCTTGAGCTTCGATAGTATCTCCTACTTCAAACGGTTTAAACAAAACAATAAGAATACCTCCCGCAAAATTTGAAAGAGACCCTTGTAGAGATAAACCTATAGCTAAACCAGCAGCTCCTATTATAGCTACAAAAGAAGCTGTTTCAATACCTAATCTTGATATGAAAGTAATAAAAAGTAAAAAACGTAAAATCCATACTAAAATATCTATCAAAAATTTTGACAGCGTGATATCAAATTCGCTATTTTGAACTTTTGAAAGAATCATTCTTTTTACAAAATTGATAGTATAATGACCAACAATAAGTATGAAAAAAGCGATTAAAATTTTAGGTGAATAATTAATGACAGCTTCAATAACCTCATCAATGTATTTGCTTAAAATACTTTTATCTATAATCATATTATTTAATTAATTTTTCCATTACAAAATCATCCATGACATAACCTTGTCCAATATCGATTACTTCATCTGCTATTTTTACAAAACCTTGCTTTTCATAAAAACTAACGGCTTTGTTATATTTATTGACATTTAAAAACAAAAAATTATTTTCTGCTTGCTTAGTCCTTTGCTCAACTTCATTTAATAAAAATTTACCTATCCCTTTCCCTTGTGTATTAGGCATAACATATATTTTATGAAGTTTAGTTTTTCCTTTTTCTTTACAATCTGTTTCGTAAGCCGCAAAACCTAAATATTGACCATCTTCTTCTACAAATAAAAAAACATGACCACTATCAAATTGTTCTTCTAGTGAACTTATTGAATAAAAATTATCTAACATATAGTTAAGTTGCCCAACAGATAATATTTCACCATAAGTATCAGGCCAAATTTTATATGCCAATTCACGAACAATAGCTAATTGTTGCTTTGAAGATTGTATTATTATTTGCATCTTTTTTGCTCTCTCGCTAATAAAGTATTTTTAAGTAACATTGCAATAGTCATAGGCCCTACTCCGCCAGGAACAGGAGTAATATAAGATGCTTTTTTAGAAACATTTTCAAAATCGACATCACCAGTTATCACATAACCTTTTTCGGAAGTTTCATCTTGTACTCTAGTAATTCCCACATCGATAATAACTGCATCATCTTTAATCATTTCTGCTTTAAGATAATTAGGAACTCCAAGTGCAGTAATAATAATATCGGCTTGTGATGTAATTTGATTGATGTTTTTAGTATGACTGTGAGTTAATGTTACTGTTGAATTTCCAGGAAATCCTTTTCTTCCCATCAAAATACTCATAGGACGTCCTACGATATGACTACGACCAATAACCACTGTATGCTTTCCTTTTGTTTCTACATTATATCTTTCTAACAATTCAAGAATACCAAATGGTGTTGCAGGTATAAAGGTTGACATATCTAATGCCATTTTTCCAAAGTTTTCAGGATGAAAACCATCAACATCTTTACTAGGATCAATAGCCATTAAAACTTCCTGAGTATCAATTTGGTCTGGTAATGGAAGCTGAACAATAAATCCATCTATATCATCGTCTTCATTCAATTCTTGAATTTTTTTAAGCAATTCTGTTTCAGAAGTTGTACTAGGCATTTTGATTAATGTAGATTCGAAACCTACTCTTTCACATGCTTTTACTTTACTTCCTACATAAGTTAAACTTGCACCATCATTACCTACAATTATAGCTGCTAAATGAGGTACTTTTTCTCCCTTTACTTTCATCTCCTGCACTTGTGCAGCGATTTCGTTTTTGATGTCTTCTGAAACTTTTTTACCGTCTAAAATTTGCATTGTTGTTGTGTTGTTTAGGTTTAGTGTGTATTAATTAAAAAGGCGCGAAAACTCGCGCCTAAATTTTATCTCATTCCAGGCATACCCTTCATACCGCCCATCATCTTCATTAAATTCTTTCCTCCAGGTCCTTGCATCATTTTCATCATTTTGCTCATTTGGTCGAATTGTTTCATCAATTGATTTACTTCTTCAACCTTTCTTCCTGAACCTTTAGCTATACGATTTTTACGTTTAACGTCAATAATTGATGGTTTACTTCTTTCTGCAGGAGTCATCGAATAAATAATCGCTTCAATGTGTTTGAAAGCATCATCTGGAACATCGATATCTTTTAATGCTTTTCCAGCACCAGGAATCATTCCAACAAGGTCTTTCATATTACCCATTTTCTTTACCTGTTGAATTTGAGTCAAGAAATCATCAAAGCCGAATTCGTTTTTAGCAATTTTCTTTTGTAGTTTACGCGCTTCCTCTTCATCATACTGCGCTTGTGCACGCTCAACTAATGACACAACGTCTCCCATTCCAAGGATACGATCTGCCATACGATCTGGATAGAATACATCAATAGCATCCATTTTTTCTCCAGTACCGATGAATTTGATTGGTTTGTTTACTACCGATTTAATCGAAATAGCAGCTCCACCACGAGTATCACCATCTAATTTGGTTAAAATAACTCCATCAAAGTTTAATCTATCGTTGAATGCTTTTGCAGTATTTACAGCATCCTGACCTGTCATTGAGTCAACTACAAACAAGGTTTCGTTTGGTGTAATTGCTTTATGAACGTTTGCAATCTCGGTCATCATTTCCTCATCAACAGCTAAACGACCAGCTGTATCGACAATTACCACATTGAAACCGTTTGCTTTTGCATGTTTAATTGCATTTTGCGCAATATCAACAGCATTTTTATTTTCTGGTTCAGAATATACTTCTACTCCAATTTGCTCTCCTACAACATGCAACTGATTAATCGCTGCTGGACGGTAAATATCACAAGCTACCAATAAAGGTTTTTTGTTCTTTTTATCTTTTAAGAAGTTTGCTAATTTACCTGAAAAAGTCGTTTTACCAGAACCTTGTAAACCTGACATCAAAATAATCGTCGGATTTCCTGAAAGATTGATACCTGCAGCATCACCTCCCATTAATTCTGTTAATTCGTCTTTTACGATTTTAATTAAAAGTTGTCCTGGCTGTAACGTAGTTAATACGTCCTGACCCATTGCTTTTTCTTTTACACGTGTGGTAAAATCTTTAGCAATTTTAAAGTTAACATCGGCATCAAGTAACGCACGACGAACTTCTTTTAAAGTATCAGCAACGTTTACCTCAGTAATTTTACCGTGACCTTTTAATATATGAAACGCTTTATCTAATTTCTCTGATAAATTATTGAACATAATTCTTCTTTTTTTGAAGTTGCAAAGATAAATTAAAGTTACCAAGTAGCAAAGTAGCAAAGTAACAAAGTTTACAGTTAAATGCGTTAGGGATTGAGCCAAGTACCTTGTACAGGCGAAAGCCCGACCGAATGCAATGAGGAACGCCCAAAATTAAATAATATTGACTGCTTTTTTATTTTCGTCGATAGCCACAAAAGTAAATTCGCCAGTAACTGCTTTATCTTTTTGAGTGCTATACATTTCTTCTACAAAAATATCTACTCTTACTTTTAAGCTCGTAGTTCCTAAATAAGTCACTTTTCCAACCAACTCTATGATTGTACCATGGGGGATTGGTTTTTTAAAATCGATTCGATCACTACTAACTGTAACCATTTTTTGACGACTGTAACGTGTAGCGGTAATAAAAGCAACTTCATCCATGAATTGCATAGCAGTACCTCCAAATAAGGTATCGTAATGATTCGTAGTATTAGGAAAAACGGCTTTAAATACTCTGGTTACAGATTCGTTGATTCTTTCTTCTTGTCTTTGCATATAAAATAAGGTTTAAAATTCATTTATGCGACAAGTGTGTGTAACAGAAGTATTTTTCCATTCTGAAAAAAATGGAAGTTTACTTTCGCCCAAGCACTTATCGTGGTGCCCAAACAAAATCATTTCTATGTATCTGACTTATCTTTTTAAAAAGAAACACAGTTGCACGACAGTTTAGGATTTTCACCTAATTCCATATTGAAAGCTAGCTTTCTGAAATGATTTTATACGATATGAGTTGAGCAAAGATAAAAAAAGCAACCCAATTGGATTGCTTTGTGATATAATCTGTAAGTTTAATTTTTCTCGAAAGTAACATAATCGGTTCCTCCACCTCCTCCGCTTTCATGAATTAAGCGAACTTTAGTATCTGTTCTTTCCAAAATATTCCAGTCTTCGGTCAATTCTGCAAAATTAGAAGGTGCGCTAAATGCGATATTAAAATCCAAATCATTACTTGGACTATCATCTCCACTATTATCACTAGTAACAGACCAAGTTCCTGTATAAGTATTAGTACCATTTGTCGCTGTTAAAACTGCAGCGTCAGCAAATGTAAAGTTGTAACCGTTAAAATTTGAAGTCTCATTAGTACCAGAATCTTCATAAAAAGTTATTCTCCATGTACCAGATTTTACAGTATTAATAACTGGTGTTGGGTCTACTGAAGGATTTGATGGGTTATCATCGTCATCGCTACACATGCCTGAAACACTTAGCAAAGAAGCTAAAATTAGAATTTTTACAAAAATATTTTTCATAACCGTTTGTTTACCATAAAGTTAACGAAAAATAAATCTATTTATTGTTAAAAAAAAATTAACACAAAAAAGCCCGCTTTCAGCGGGCTTTACTTTTTACATTCTATTTGGAACATCTATACCTAATAAACTAAAAGACAATCTTATTGTATCTCCTACTTTTTGGGCCAACTGTACTCTAAATACTTTTTTATCTTGATCTTCTTCACCTAAGATGGAAACGTTTTGATAGAAAGAATTAAATTCTTTAACCAAATCGTACGTGTAATTTGCAATTAATGCTGGACTATGATTGTGTGCTGCACTTTGAATCACTTCTGGAAATAAAGCTACTTGTTTAATCAATTCTTTTTCTTTTTCATGCATCACCTCAACCTTGCTCGATGCGTTATAATCAAAATCAGCTTTTCTTAAGATAGATTGAATACGAGCGTAAGTATATTGAATAAAAGGACCTGTGTTACCATTAAAATCAACAGACTCTTCCGGATTAAACATCATTCCTTTTTTAGGATCTACTTTAAGCATGTAATATTTTAAAGCTCCAAGTCCAATTGTTCTATATAAATTAGCTTTCTCTTCTTCAGAATAACCGTCTAATTTTCCTAACTCTTCAGAAATCTCTTTAGCAGTAACTACCATTTCTTCGATCAAATCATCAGCATCAACTACAGTTCCTTCACGAGATTTCATTTTACCAGAAGGCAATTCCACCATTCCGTAAGACAAATGGAATAAATCAGACGCCCAATCAAATCCTAATTTCTTAAGAATTAAGAACAATACTTTAAAGTGATAATCTTGTTCATTACCAACCGTATACACCATTCCACCCACATCTGGATTATCTTTTACACGTTGAATTGCTGTACCAATGTCTTGCGTCATATAAACCGCAGTACCATCTGAACGCAAAACTATTTTTCTATCTAAACCATCTTCTGTTAAGTCAATCCATACTGAACCATCTGGATCTTTTTCGAAAATTCCTTTCTCTAAGCCTAACTGAACAACTTCTTTACCTAATAAATATGTATCGCTTTCATAATAGTATGAGTCAAAATCTACTCCTAGATCTTTGTAAGTAACATCAAAACCATCGTAAACCCATTGATTCATGGTTTTCCATAGCTCAACAACTTCAGGTTTTCCAGCTTCCCAATCTAAAAGCATTTTTTGAGCTTCTAAAAGTATTGGAGATTGTTTCTTAGCTTCTTCTTCAGATTTTCCTTCTGCCATTAAAGCAGAAATTTCTGCCTTGTTTGCTTTATCAAACTCAACATAGTATTTTCCAACCAACTTATCTCCTTTTAATCCTGAAGTTGCTGGAGTTTCTCCGTTACCAAATTTCTGCCAAGCCAACATTGACTTACAAATATGGATTCCACGGTCGTTAATGATTTGCGTTTTATATACTTTTTTACCAGATGCTTTAATAATTGATGCCACTGAATAACCTAAAAGGATATTTCTAACATGTCCTAAATGCAATGGTTTATTGGTATTAGGTGAAGCAAACTCTACCATAATTGCTTTTGCATCAGCTTCAGGAGTGACAAATCCAAAATTTTCTGTAGTTCTAATCGAATTGAAAAAGTTTATATAGTAAGAATCAGAAATAACGATGTTCAAGAAACCTTGTACCACATTGAATTTTTCTACTTCATGAACATTTTCAACTAAATAGTTACCAATTTTAGTTCCAATTTCTACAGGATTCCCTTTTACTAACTTTAATAAAGGGAAAACCACCACTGTTATATCACCTTCAAACTCCCTACGTGTAGCTTGAAATTCAACTTTATCAAGTGAAACATCAAACAAAGCCTGTATGGCTTCCTGAATTTTTGGCGTAAGAATTTGTGTAAGTGTCATAATTAATGATTTTTAAAGGGTGCAAAGATACGTTTTCTAGAAATAAAATTAAAATAGATAAATTTTACTGTATTTATTGTAACGAAACTAAAATTGAATCGTCTATTATTACAACAAAGCGAAAGTTTTTTTAAAATAAATAGTACTTTGTATTGCACAGTATTATTTTTTACCTTAGCTTTGCATCATCATCAATCAAAATCAATCATCAAAATGAAATTAAAAGCGATTTTAATTTGCTTACTAGTATGGTATACTGGTACGCAAGCACAAACTTCGGTAACACCATCAAATCCATTGGTACTAGGAACAATCAACGGTAAAGTAATCGATAAGAAAAACAACGAACCACTACCTTACGCATCTGTTACAATAAAAGAAGACGGAAAAGTCATTACTGGAGCAATGACAAAAGACAATGGTAGTTTTAGTGTTTCAAACTTACCTATTAAAACACTTCATGTAGAAGTAGTATTTATGGGTTATCAGAAATACGAAACTGATGTTACTCTTACTAATGATGACAACTCAATTAACCTTAAAAACATTGCTCTAGAAGACGAAGCCAAACAACTAAATGAAGTAAATGTTGTTAGAGAAAAGTCTTCTGTTGAACAAAAAATTGACCGAAAAGTAATTACTGTGGGTAAAGATTTACTTTCTGCAGGATCTACCGCGGCTGAATTAATAAACAACATTCCTTCGGTAAGTGTAGATCAACAAAACAATACTGTTTCTTTACGTGGCAATGAAAACGTAAGAATCTTTATTGATGGAAAACCTTCAAATCTTTCTGCTGCACAAGCGTTACAACAAATTCCATCAACATCAATTAAACAAATTGAATTGATTACTAATCCTTCGGCTAAATACAATCCTGAAGGTATGAGTGGAATCATCAATATTGTTTTACACAAAAATTCGAATCTTGGTTTTAATGGTAATATTAATACAGGTGTAGTTTTTGGAAAAACGCCCAAATTTAATGGTTCAATTGACATGAATTATAGAGTAAATAAATTCAATTTTTACACTACTTACTCGATGAATCATGGCAAAAATGCCAACAAAGGACTTATACACTGGAATGAATATGATGATTCTATCAATGATTATGATATGACTTTTGACATTAAAAATTTCAATAAAAATCATTTCACTAAATTGGGGTCAGACTTCTATATTAACGATAAAAACACATTGTCTTTTTATACAATTCAATCATTTGGTAATCCTACAGCAGAGTTTAGAAATGGTGTTAATTATTTTGATTCTGGCGTTTATGAATTACAAATTCAAAAAACTAAAGGAAGTGAAAAAAATCAAACGTATAATTTGGCATACAAACATCTTTTTGAAAAACCAGAAAGAACACTTGATATCGAATTAAATTACAACTTAACAAAAGAACCTGAAAACAGCTTATTTTTTGACGAAAATTATAGTTTGACTAAAACTAACAATATCAAAAAAGATGGAAACAACTTCATTGCAAACATTGATTTTGTTAATCCAATGAGTGAAACTGCAAAAATGGAGTTAGGATTAGAAAGTCGTTTCGATGGAACTAACAATAAATTCAATTTAGACGGTAATTACGATTCAGATTTTGACTTTAATAGAAGTATTCAATCAGCTTATGGGAATTACAGCAAACAACTAGGTAAATGGAGCTATCAATTAGGTTTACGTTTTGAAAGTTATGATGTAAATGGAACATTTAAAAAAGTAGGTCAAGAAGATAAATCGTTTAAAGACTATATTTTCACAGCTTATCCTTCAGCTTTCTTTACTTATACTCCATCAGAAAAAAACTCTTTCAATTTTAATTATTCGAGAAGAGTTGACAGACCAAACATGGAACAAGTAAACGAAATCAGACAATGGACAGGTTTAACAGTTGAACAAATTGGTAATTCAAACTTAAAACCTCAGTTTACAAATTCAGTAGAAGCAAATTATACAAGAAAAGTAAAAATTGGTTCAATAACTTCTGGGGCTTTCTTTAGATACATCAAAGACGATATTTCTCAAGTATTAACCAGCAATCCTTATGATGCAAATAAACAATTGTTAACATTTACAAACTTTGATCATAACTCAGAATATGGTGTAGAGATTTCTGGAAACTTAGACTTTAATAAGTGGTGGAATTTAAATTTTGGTGTTGACAGTTATTTTAAAAATAACAAAGGAATTATCGAAAATAGATTTGGAGATTTAGTAGAAAAAGAAATCAACGCTACTTTATTCAACTCTAGAATGAATCATACGTTTAAACTAACAAAAGATATAAGATTAATTTGGTTTACAATGTATAGAGCTGGAGAAAGAAGTTTACAGTTTTCTAACAAAGAAATGTGGAAAATGGACTTAGGAGCTCGTTTGAATGTATTAAAAGGCAAAGGAACGTTAAGTGTTCGTTACAACGATTTATTTGACACAATGCGTTCAAGATTTAACAGCGACGAACCTGCTGCAATTTCTGGGGAATTCCGTTGGGAAAATCAAACTTTAAACATCAATTTTAATTACCGTTTTGGTAGTGGTAAAAACAAAGCTTTAGAGCGCAAACAAAGAGATAACGGCGATGCCCAAGGAGGAGGCATGTTTTAAGATAGTTTTTGGTGTGTAATGGGGTTTACACTTGAAGCGCTTCAAAGTTTACTTTGGAGCGTTTCTTTTTGCTGTTAAACATTTCTTAAAATTGTAACATTAAGTACAGCTTGGTGTCTACTACATATTAATTTTGCACAAAAATTCATCAATCAAGAATTCACAAACAAACATTACACATGAAATTTAAAATTTTTATCGCATGTATGTTGGCACATTTTGCTAATTTAAGTGCACAAACGTCTGCCCCAACGACGGTAAATACAAATCCAGGTACATTATCTGGAAAAGTAGTAGACAAAAAAACAAATGAATCGATACCTTATGCCTCAGTCACAGTAAAAGACGGCACAACTGTTGTATCTGGAGCCATTACAAAAGAAAACGGAAGTTTTATAGTTACTAATCTTACTTTAAAAGAACTTACTGTTGAAGTTCAATTTATGGGTTATAAAAAGTATACAAAAAACTTTTCCCTATCTAATAACGACAAAAGTGCTAATTTAAACATTGCTCTAGAAGAAGAAGCTACACAACTTGATGAAGTTAGCGTAGTTAAAGAGCGCTCAACGATTGAACAAAAAATTGATCGTAAAGTGGTTAATGTTGGTAAAGATTTAATTGCTTCTGGCACAACAGCCTCAGAAATCTTAAACAATGTACCAACCGTAAGTATAGATCCTCAAACTAAAGAATTAAGTTTACGTGGCAACTCTAATGTGAGAGTATTAATAGATGGAAAACCTTCAAACATCGAAGCTTCACAATTATTACAACAAATTCCATCGTCTTCAATTAAACAAGTTGAATTAATCACTAACCCTTCAGCTAAATATAATCCTGAAGGAATGAGTGGAATAATTAATATTATTTTACACAAAAATGCTAACACAGGATTTAACGGCAGTATTAATACTGGTGTTACTTTTGGTATTACACCTAAAACAAATTCAGCATTAAACTTAAACTATAAAGTAGGCAAAGTCAATTTCTATACAAACTATGGCTTTAATCATGGTATCAATGCTAATCATGGTAATGTAAACAGTTTCAATCCAACTCGTGAAAGTCTTCAACTTTTTGAATTTAGTAATAAAAACAACTCACATTTATTTAAGTTTGGAGTAGATTATTACATTGATGATAAAAACACCCTTTCTGTTTACACAAATCAAAATCTAACTCATGTTGATGGATTTGGAAACAGTATTGTTGATTATAGAGATAATAATACCATTTTCTTTGACGATACACCATCAGGGATAATTTTAAGAAGAAACAGAGACTCAAGACAAGATTATAACAATGAAAATGAAAATAAAAATCAAACATACGATTTAGTCTATAAGCATGACTTTGCAAAGAAGGGACAAACTCTTGAAATGCAAATAAACTATTCTAAAACAAAGAATAACGAAAACACTGACTATTTAGATACTGTTTTTGAACCTACTGAATCAATTCAAAGAGACAATATTATTGAAGCTAAAACTGATTACACACAAATTAATTTAGATTATACCCATCCGCTTTCTGAAACGGCAAGTATCGAAACTGGTGCTGAATCAAGAATTCAGTCGACAGGAAGTAATTTCAATAATGTTTCTGGAAGTTATTTTGCTAATAATAAATTTGATTTTCTAAGAGATATCCACGCAATCTACTTTAATTATAAAAAACAATGGGGTAAATGGAGTGGACAGATTGGTGCTAGAGCAGAATCATATAGTTTAAAAGCTGATTTCGAAACAAAATCAACAAACACAAGTGAAAATGCACAAAAATCAGTAAAAGATGAAATCTTTACAGTTTATCCATCATTATTTTTCACTTATGCTCCAAGTGAAAAAAACTCTTTCAATTTCAATTATTCTAGAAGAGTAGACAGACCAAGTATTGGACAAATAAACCCAATCAGAGAATGGACAACATTAACTGTAGAATCTAGAGGTAATCCTGATCTAGAACCACAATTTACAAACTCTTTTGAGGCAAATTATACAAGAATTTCAAAAATTGGTTCTATAACCGCAGGGGTATTTTACAGAAGAATTAATGATGAAATTTCTAGAGTATCATACAATGATCCAAATGATATAAACCGTAGAATTTTATCATTTGATAACTTCAAAGACAATAATGCTTATGGAATTGAGGCAAATGCCAATTTGAAATTTACCAAATGGTGGTCAGCAAATACAAGTGCTGATGCCTATTTCAAAACTGTAAGAGGTACTGTTCAAAATGCAAACACAAACGAATACGAATATGCTGAAGTAGATGTTACTACCTTTAATGCTAGAATTAACAATACTTTTACAGCAACTAAAAAATTACGTTTCCAGTTGTTTGGAATGTATCGTGGTAGAGATTTAAGCTTACAATTTGCTCGTAAGCAAATGTATAAGGCTGATATTGGCACTACATATAACGTATTTAATAATAAAGGGACAATAACTTTACGCTATAACGATATTTTCAAAAACATGCGTTTTGCTTTTGATGGTAGTGTTCCATACAAACAAAATGGAGCATTTTATTGGGAAAGTCAAACATTCTATGTTGGTTTTAACTACAACTTTGGTGGTGGCAAAAATAGAGCGTTGCAACGCAAACAACGTGATGCTAATGAAACACAAGGTGGTGGTGGCGGATTATTCTAAGCCTATATCTAATAAAAAAACCTCAATAAATTTATCGAGGTTTTTTTATTTACTTAATTATGTATGCTCTTTTTATAGAATCTAGTTTTGGAAATTTCTTAAGAAATGCTTTCCTATTTACAGCTAACAAATCATAAACATTCATTGTATCGTTACCATATCCAGAATACAATTTTTCAACGACATCCATACCTTTATAAACTTTTCCTAGTGGTGGAAAACCTTTGACTTTATTATAAAAAACGGTATCCAAACGCTTGTTATCTTTCAAATTAATAAACAAGTGATTTCCTCTTGAATTTTGTCCAGCTCTAGCATAACTAATCACTCCTTTTAAATTACTCCCTTTTACAGGTTCATCTTCTACTTTGTAGCGATCCCAATTATTTGCTGTAGCAGTCGAATCCATATGACCAAACTGAGCTACAAAATTAGGCACTACTCTATAGAAAACAATTCTATCATAAAATTTATGATTAATTTGTTGGTAAACTCTATCGACTGCTTTAGGAGATAAATCCCTAGAAAACTCTATTTCAAAATCACCTTGAGAAGTTTCAAACCTAGCTTGAAATGTTTGTGGTGCTTTTTCATCCATCCATTTTGGATTAAAAGTTGATTTACCACAACTTAAAGCAATCAATGAAGCAATGATAATAGTTTTTTTCATCTATTACCACTTAATAATAACACTACCCCAAGTAAAACCTGAACCAAAAGCAGCTAATACAACGGTGTCTCCTTCTTTAATTTTTCCTTGCTCCCAAGCTTCTGTTAAAGCGATTGGAATTGAAGCAGCAGTTGTATTTCCATATTCCATGATGTTATTATATACTTTATCATCAGTTAATTGAAATTTTTGCTGAATAAATTGAGAAATACGTAAGTTGGCCTGATGTGGAATTAACATATCTATATCCGAAACCTCTAGGTTGTTTGTTTTTAACCCTTCCATGATTACTTCACTAAAACGAACTACAGCATTTTTAAACACAAATTGTCCGTTCATATAAGGGTAATAACTTTCATCATCAGGATTGTTATCTGCAATAATATCTGTAACCCATCTTTTGCCCATACCTGGAGCAATCAAAGACAACTCTTCAGCATGTTGTCCTTCAGAATGTAAATGGGTAGATAAAATTCCTTTAGTTAAATCTTCTTCCCTAGAAAGAATTGCAGCTCCTGCTCCATCTCCAAAAATCACCGAAACCCCACGACCACGTGTAGTAAAATCTAAACCTCGAGAATGCACTTCAGAACCTATAACTAAAATATTTTTATACATTCCAGTTTTGATGTATTGATCAGCAATAGATATTGCATAAACAAATCCCGAACATTGATTACGAACATCTAAAGCTCCAACGGTTCTTAATCCTAAATCACGTTGTACTAAAACGCCTGGTCCTGGAAAATAATAATCTGGACTTAAAGTCGCAAAAATGATAAAATCTATATCGTCTTTATTAATTTTTGCCCTTTCGATAGCTATTTTGGCAGCTTTAACTCCCATTGAAGTTGTAGTATCTTCTAGGCTATTTACGTGTCTTCTTCTTTTTATTCCTGTACGTTCCTGAATCCACTCGTCATTAGTGTCCATTATTTTAGACAAATCATCGTTTGTAACCACGTTATCAGGCACATAATATCCTAAACCTGTAATTTTAGAATGAAACATATTTTATATTTTAGTTAAAAATCAGTTTGCAAATTTACGTTTACCGCAAAAATTAACAATACAAATTAGCATTTTTTTCTTAATTGACAATTTTATAATTAATTATAAATATATAAAAACTTAAACAAATTACATGTAACAGAAAGACAGTTTAAACCACTAATTGTTAAAATAATTTAAAAAAATTATGAGAATTATTTATTTATAATCTTCATCCTTTAATTTTATACTGAGAAACTAAAAATAAAAATGAGAAAACTATTTTTTACTATTTGCTTTGCTATATTTTATCAAAGCGGTATTTCACAAGAAAATTTGGAATACCAAAAGCCATCAGCTACAATTCTTACTCTTGCTGATTACGAAAGAGCACCATCTGTTAGCATGGACACAAAAAAGGAGTATATGCTATTAACATATCGCAACACCTATAAAACTCTTGAAGATTTAAGCCAAGAAGAAATGCGCTTAGGAGGATTGCGTATTAATCCTATCACCAACATTTCAAGTTCAATAACTTACAGCAACAATCTTAAAATAAGAAAAATTAAAGACAAAACAGAAACGCAAGTTTCTGGCTTACCTCAAAATGCAAGAATTGCATACTTGAATTGGTCACCAGATGAAACAAAAATTGCTTTTACAAATACAACTAGTACTGGTGTTGAACTTTGGGTTATTGATGTACAAAGTGCTTCTGCAAAAAAACTAACAGAAGGGATTCTAAATGCTAATACAGGTTCACCTATTAATTGGTACGCCAACAGCAATAGTATACTAGTGAGACAATTAGCTAAAAACAGAAAAAATCTAATTGATAGCAAAAAAGAATTACCTAAAGGACCTACCGTTTCAACTTCAGATGGAAAAGTTTCTCAAAATAGAACCTACCAAGATTTATTAAAAAGCCCTACAGATGAAGCTAATTTTGAAAATTTAGTAACTTCTGAATACTACACCATTAACCTAGATGGTTCATCAAAACTATTCAAGAACGCAGATTTATATATTAGCGAATCTTTTTCACCTGACGGTAGCCTATTGCTAGTAAATACTCTAAAAAGACCTTTCTCTTACATTGTCCCATTAAGTCGTTTTCCTATTACAACCGAAGTGTTTGATAGCAATGGAAATCTTGTCAAAGTAATTAATGAGTCACCTTTGACTGAAATAATGCCTAAAGGATTTATGGCAGTAAAAAAAGGCAAAAGAAATATTTCATGGCGTAATGATGAGCCTACAACGCTATCATATGTAGAAGCCCTTGATGAAGGTGACCCCGCTAACAAAGTTGATTTTAGAGACGAATTATTTGTTTGGAAAGCACCATTTAATTCAAATCCAATTTCGTTACTAAAAACACCTCAACGATTTGGGGGAATAATTTGGGGAAACAACACAACTGCTATTGCCTATGATAATTGGTACGACACAA
Source organism: Flavobacterium terrae (assembly GCF_900142035.1). Lineage (GTDB taxonomy): Bacteria > Bacteroidota > Bacteroidia > Flavobacteriales > Flavobacteriaceae > Flavobacterium > Flavobacterium terrae. The sequence continues at coordinate 407,253 of NZ_FQZI01000002.1, forward strand.
GAAATACTAAAACGTATTTATTTAACCCTTCAAACCAAGCAGAAACTCCAAAAGTTATTTCAGATAGAAATCAGCAAGACATTTATTCAGACCCAGGAAACTTTGAAACCAAAAAAAATCAATTTGGAAGAAATGTTTTAGCTATTGAAAACAACAACCTTTATTTAATTGGTGATGGTTTTACTAAAGAAGGGCAATTCCCTTTTGTTGACGAGTTTAACTTAGGCTCTTTAAAAACTAAACGTTTGTACCAAAGCAATTATAAAGATAAAAAAGAGGATATTTTATCTATTGAAGATTTTAAAAAAGGAGATGTTTTAGTTTTAATTCAATCAAAAACAGAATTTCCTAACTATTACTTTAGAAATATAAAATCTAAAGATAAAACAACACCTATTACTGGTTTTAAAAATCCTTTTGAAAGCATAAAAAATGTATACAAAGAAGTAATTAAGTACAAGCGCAAAGACGGAGTAGAGCTTACAGGAACTTTATATTTGCCAGCTGGTTATGATAGAATTGCAAAAAAAGAAAAACTTCCTTTATTGATTTGGGCTTATCCAGAAGAGTTTAAAGACAAGAATTCGGCTGGTCAAAACAATAAAAATCCTAATGAATTTACTTTCCCTAACTATGGTTCATTTATTTACTGGGTAACTAAAGGTTATGCCGTTTTAGATGATGCATCATTTCCAATTATTGGAGAAGGAACTACTGAACCTAATGATACTTTTATCACTCAGCTTGTTGCAAATGGTGAAGCAGCTATCAATGCTGTGGATCAATTAGGATACATAAACCCTAAAAAAGTGGCTGTTGGCGGACATTCATACGGTGCTTTTATGACAGCAAACTTATTGACACATTCAAACTTATTTGCTTGTGGTATTGCTCGTAGTGGTGCTTACAATCGTACATTGACTCCATTTGGTTTCCAAAGTGAACAACGTAACTATTGGGAAGCACAAAAAGTGTACAATGAAATGTCACCGTTTATGAATGCTGAAAAGATGAAGACTCCATTACTTTTGGTTCATGGTGACGCCGATAATAATCCAGGCACTTTTACTTTACAAACAGAGCGTTATTTCCAAGCTTTAAAAGGTTTAGGCGCTCCTGTTAGAATGGTTCTTTTACCTAAAGAATCTCATGGATATGCAGCTAAAGAAAACATCTTCCATTTATTATGGGAACAAGATCAATTTTTAGAGAAATATCTTAAAAACTAATAAATAAAAAGGCTCCTTTAAGGGAGCCTTTTTTATTTAACAACATTTAAGTTTACGTCTAATTGGAGTTCCAAAGGAGTTGAATGCTCAAAAAACAAAGGTTTTCCATTAAAAGCCGCTTTTACAAGATAGTGACTCCCTTTAAAATAGTTTTGTTTCACCGTTACTCTAAGCAATCCTTCCTCAGCTACTTTTAACTGATGTGGGTATACCAAAATCGTTTCAGAAATTGCATTTTTATTCACTATTAATTCATTAACCTCTCCAAATAAAGAAGCTACATACTTATTTTTGGGGTTCTGATAAATTTTCATAGAAGGCGCTTTACAAACTACTTCTCCATCTTTCAAAACTATAGTTTCATCAGCAAACGATAATGCATCTGTACTGTCATGGGTTGCTACAATTACTGTAATTCCTCTTGCTTTCAAATAAGCAAAAAGATTTCTACGCAAAGCATTTTTTCTAAAATTGTCGATGTGACTAAAAGGTTCATCCAGCATTAAAACTTCTGGCTCTAAAGCCAAAACTCTAGCTAGAGCCACTCTTTGTTGTTGACCACCACTCAATTCATTAATTCTCACTCGAGAGTATTCACCCATTTCAACAATCTCTAATAACTCTTGAATGCGCAAACGTTTTATAGCCAATAATTGATTTGATAAAAATTTTCCAACACTTTCGGCAACAGTTTCGTAAGGCATTAACCCAAAATCTTGAGCCATGTATTTCATAAATGGCATCCCTGGTACCAAGTTATACTTTGGTCCCAATACTTCAGTATCATTCCAAAAAATTTTCCCTGCACCTAAATCGTGTAATCCGTAAATTAATTTAAGCAGTGTACTTTTTCCGCAACCGCTTTCTCCAATAACGGCAATATTTTGCCCTTTTTGGATTTCAAAATTAATTGACTTGATAATGGTTTTATCTGTATAGCCAAACGATATGTTATTTACCTGAAGCATTATTTAAAATTAGGAGCACAAAAATAGTGAGATTACCAATAAAAAAGCTGTCACAACGGACAGCTTTTTCAACAATTTATTTTAAAAATTATTGTCCTGCTTCTTTTTTAGCATCTTGAATCATTTTATCATTGGCAGTAATAGCAAATTCCACACGACGATTTTCTCCACGCCCAGCATCTGTGTCATTACTTGCTATTGGTTCAGTCTCTCCCATTCCTACAATTTTAAAACGAGATGATACCAATCCTTTGCTGATTAAATAATTTTTAACCGATTCTGCTCTTTGTTTTGACAAACTCATGTTGTAATCATCAGCACCTTTGCTATCTGTATGTCCAAATATTTCAATGTTTGTATCTGGATATTCTTTAAAAACAGGTACCAATTTATCTAAATTCCCCTTTGCTTTAGTAGTTAAAGTAGCTTTATTAAAATCAAAATTAACCGAGTTTTCACCTAAAGTCAATTTAATTCCTTCCCCTACTCTTTCCACTTTTGCTCCAGGTAATGATTCGCTTATACTACGCGCTTGACGATCCATTTTATTACCAATTAAACCTCCGGCAACTCCTCCAACTACACCCCCAATTACAGCACCTAAAGCTCCGTTTCCTCCTTTACCTATATTGTTTCCTAAAACTCCACCAAGTACAGCTCCCCCAACAGCACCAATTACCGCTCCTTTTTGCGTATTATTAGCATTTTTTACAGACTCACAACTCGACAATGTCATTCCAAAAATGAATGAAAAGGATAATGTGTATATAATAGACTTTTTCATAATTATTTAGTTACGTTATTTTTTTTGAATTGATACACCACACTGGTTAATTTACCACCAACATCAATTTTATCAATTAACTGAAAAGACTCTTGTGTTTGATTGGACAATAGTAAAATATAACCATCTCTTTCTTTTTTTGCTTTTTCACCAGCATCAAGAAACTTGAGCACAAATTGTTGGTCTTTGTTTACGTACCATTTTATTTTTGAAGAAAATTGAGGACAGTTCCCTTTAGTTATTTCCATAGTACCAGAGTCATTATTAGAAACAAACTGCCAGTTACTTCCTTCGAAACATTTTGAATCAGCAATATCAAAAGAAGTTACTTTAAAATATTCTGAACCAGGAAAAGAAACAGATGTAATGGTCCAATTTCCTTTTATAGCAACTTGTGATCTTCTATCAACTGTTGTAGAAGCGACAGTCGTTTGTTTTGGTTTACAGGATAATACTAGTCCAATTAGACATAAAAATAATGCTAGTCTTCTCATATGATTTGTTTTTAATGTATGAATATTCAAAACTACAACTAAAAGTAGAGATCAAATTTACACAATTTCAGCCGATTTTTATACTATTTCTACTACGTCATTTTGTCACTTTTTAAAAAGTGGTATTTAATTTGACAGTCGCTATTTAATAATTTTTAAATCTATTCTTATGACAACAGGAAAAATTAATGTTTCAGTAGAAAACATATTCCCTTTAATCAAGAAGTTTTTATATAGCGATCATGAAATTTTTCTTCGTGAATTAGTTTCAAATGCAACAGATGCAACACTTAAATTAAAACACTTAACAAATATTGGCGAAGCCAAAGTAGAATTTGGCAATCCAATAATTGAAATTAAAATTGACAAAGAAGGTAAAAAACTACACATTCTAGATCAAGGCTTAGGAATGACTGCTGATGAAGTTGAAAAGTACATTAATCAAGTTGCTTTTTCTGGTGCCGAGGAATTTTTAGAAAAATATAAAGATTCTGCCAAAGATTCAGGAATCATTGGTCATTTTGGTTTAGGTTTTTACTCAGCTTTTATGGTAGCTAATAAAGTTGAAATCATTACTAAGTCTTTTAAAGATGAACCTGCTACACACTGGACATGTGATGGTAGCCCAGAATTTACTTTAGAACCTCATTCAAAAACAGAAAGAGGAACTGAAATTATTCTTCATATCGCAGATGATTCATTAGAATTCCTTGAAGATTTCAAGATTCGTGAATTATTAACTAAGTATAATAAATTCATGCCTGTTCCCATTAAATTTGGAACAAAACAAGAAGCATTACCTAAACCAGAAAATGCTCCTGAAGATTACAAAACAGAGTACAAAGAAGTTGACAACATCATCAACAATCCAAATCCTGCTTGGACTAAACAACCAGCAGATTTAAACGATGAAGATTATAAAAACTTCTACAGAGAATTATATCCAATGAATTTTGATGAACCTTTGTTCAATATTCATCTTAATGTGGATTATCCTTTTAATTTAACTGGAATTTTATATTTTCCTAAGTTGGGAGATAATATTCAAATTCAAAAAGACAAAATTTCATTATATCAAAATCAGGTGTATGTAACTGACAATGTTGAAGGAATTGTACCTGAGTTTTTAATGATGTTAAAGGGTGTGGTTGATTCGCCAGACATTCCTCTAAACGTATCTCGTTCATATCTTCAAGCTGATGGAAACGTTAAGAAAATTTCAAATTACATCACTAGAAAAGTATCCGACAAATTAAAATCTCTTTTCACAGAAAATAGAGTCGATTTTGAACAAAAATGGAATGACATTAAAATTGTTTTAGAATACGGTATGTTATCTGAACCTAAATTTTATGAAAAAGCTGGTTCGTTTGTTTTATATCCAACAACTGAAGATAAATACTTTACTCTTGACGAATTAAAAGAAGCTATAAGCCCTAATCAAACTGACAAAAACGGAAAATTAGTAGTTTTATATGCTTCAAATAAAGAAGCACAACACAGTTATATAGATATCGCAAAGGATAAAGGTTATCAAGTATTGCTTTTAGATTCACCAATTGTATCTCACTTAATTCAAAAATTAGAGGCAGACAATGAGAACCTTACTTTTGTTCGTGTAGATGCTGATCATATTGATAAATTAATTGCAAAAGAAGAAACTCAAATTTCTAAACTTTCTGATGAAGAAAAAGAAAAACTAAAAACTTCGTTGGAAGGAATTGTACCAAAAGAAACCTATACTGTACAACTTGAAGCCATGGAAAGTAATGCTGCTCCTTTTATTATCACACAACCTGAATTTATGCGCAGAATGAAAGAAATGAGCGCAAGCAGTGGGGGCGGAATGTTTGGTATGGGTAATTTCCCAGAAATGTACAATTTGATTGTTAACTCAAATTCAGAATTAGCTTCAGCAATTCTAAAAACAGAAGATAAATCAACTCAAGAGCATTTGGTAAAACAAGCACTCGATTTAGCTAAACTCTCTCAAGGTTTACTTAAAGGAGAAGAGCTTACAGCCTTTGTAAAAAGAGGTTTTGAAACCCTTAAATAAGAATTCTACAAATAAAAAAACCTGCAAGTTAATTTGCAGGTTTTTTCTTTTTATAAATAATCAAATACTATTTCCGAACTTTGACAGTAAATACAACAACATGACACTATCTATAGAAACCCCTGCATTGCTATTTTCTGCAACCTCATTAATACTTTTAGCTTACACTAATCGATTTTTAACCATTGCACAAATCATTCGCAGTTTAAAAAAGAACTATCAAGAAGATCATAACAAATCAATCCTTCTAGAAATTAAAAACTTGAACAAACGATTAACCCTAATTCGTTTCATGCAACTTATGGGAGTTCTTTGTCTTTTTTTATCGGTTTTTGCCATGCTTTTACTTTTTATTGATATGCAAAGCATTGCTATTTATCTTTTTGGTTTAAGTATGCTATGCTTATTAATTTCTCTAGGAATTTCTTTTTGGGAAATAAGTATTTCGGTTAATGCACTTAGAGTTCATTTGAGTGATTTAGAAGAATTTTCTAAAAAAGATTAAACCTTATCAAGTTCTCATGGTCTTATTGGTAAACTAAAAAATACAGACTATGAAAAATTATTTTGTCTCCGCTCTTCTTATTTTAGGAATAACAACATCTTTTGCTCAACAAAACGATACTCCCGAATATTCAGGGGAAAACTTCAGCCTTGAAGGAGCACTTTCTATGCTTAAAAAAGCTAATTCTATAGAGGAATTTGAAACTTTAATTAATAAAGAAAGTAATGATGTAAATAATCTTGATTTAAACGATGATGGAGAAACAGATTATGTTACTGTAGAAGATATTGTAGAAGAAAACAAGCACGTTTTAGTTTTATCTGCTTTGTTAAATGAAAAAGAAAAACAAGATGTAGCTACAATCGTAATCGAAAAAACTGGGAATGAAGAAGCGCAACTTCAAATTTTTGGTGATGAAGATTTGTATGCAGAAAATACAATTGCTGAACCATTTGATGTTAATGAAAAGATGGATTCAGGGAAAAATGGGCCAGCCATACCCGAATTAATTACAACAAGAATTGTAGTAAATGTTTGGTTTTGGCCAAGTATAAGATTTATTTATGCTCCTGGTTACAGAGTATGGATTTCTCCTTTCCGTTGGGCTATGTATCCACGATGGTGGAAACCTTGGAGGCCTATTCGCCATACAGTTTTTGTTACTCGTTGTCATGTGCACAAAACTCACATTCATAGAACACCAACACGTCGTGTAGTTGTACACAAATCATACGCACCTCGAAGACATTCATCAACAACACTAGTTAAAAACAGAAGAGGAACTACAGTAGTTCATAAAGGAAGAGCCGGAAGAGTTAAAGCGGTTCACCATTCTAGAAGAAAATAATTTTTTCAATCAATCCAATAAGAACTCATCACAAAAACGCTTGTTATGAATAAATCATCACTTTGGTCGTTACGCTTAGGATTTTCTAATAAGCAAAGTCAACTAATTGAAGAATTAGGCTTAGAAAAGTTTTTACATCTTTCTTTTCAATCAAAAGTAGATTATAGTATCCCTACTTTTCTTAACGAAAGCCCTAAAAGCTTAGCAGAACTTAGAGACAGAAGAAAAACATTGAAAGATTCTGAAAATAAAGAGTTGGCAAAGCAAATGATTGTGAAAGAAGCTAAAATTTCAAATGAAATGAAAGCTTGGTGGATTGAAAAAATGATGAGTGAGAAACATCCACTTCGTGAAAAAATGACCTGCTTTTGGCACAACCATTTTGTTTCAACGTTTCAAAAGGTGAAAGTGAATTATTGGATTTTCGAATACAATCAGTTGCTTCGTGAAAATGCTTTTGGAAATTTTAAAGACTTAACTAAAAAGGTACTCTATAGCAATGCAATGGTTCGTTATCTTGATAATGTTGACAATAAAAAGGGAAATATAAACGAAAATTTAAGCAGAGAATTACTTGAGCTTTTCACACTTGGAATTGGAAACTACACTGAAAATGACATTAAAAATGGTGCAAAAGCCTTAGCTGGATTAGGAATTGGTCAAAAAGAAGCCTTTTACAGACCTTTATTTGAAGATAATGACACTATTACGTATCTAAGTAAAACGGGTAATTTTAAGGTTGATGATTTAGTTGATATCATTTTTGAACAAAAAAACATCCCTTATTTTCTTACTAGAAAAATTTTGAAATGGTTTATATACGATGAACCAAACGAGGATTTAGTAAAGCATTATGGCGATTATTTTCGTAGTGTTAATTTTGAAATTAAACCACTGCTAACTAAAATTTTCACAGAAGAATATGCTAAAAACAATGCTGGGTCAAAAATTAAAAATCCGTTAGAATACATTATTCAACTTACGAGTGAGCTCGAAATAAAAATTCCAAACAAAAGAATTTTAGTTTTGTTTTTAAGAGATCAAGGAATGGATTTATTCAACCAACCGAATGTCAAAGGTTGGGAAGGTGGAAAATCTTGGTTAACATCTCAAATATATCTTCAACGCAACAATGTGACTGATTTGCTATGTGATGGCAAACCTTTTAGAAGAAATGTTCTAAAAGAAGAAATGAACGATGATGCAATTTCCATCAATTTCCAACCTCAGCTAAATTGGAAAGGAGATACCAACAAAAATATTATAAAAGATCTAACTGACAGATTGCTTTTTTTAGTTGATGAAACCAATCAGAAAGATTTTGAAGCTATTTTAAAATACGACTTTAACCCTGATTCTCAAAATGCCAATCATGCAGTTTTACGATTATTTAATGCAATAACTAAAGTACCTGAATTTCAACTAATTTAATTTGAAACCATGAACAGAAGACAATTTTTATCATTATCAGGAACATTTACTGGCGGGATGCTGGTTCTACCTGATTTTTTATATGCTTTTGGCTCACAAAATAATTCAGGCTTATTAACAGAAGAACAATGCCTTGTATTTATTCAACTTAACGGCGGAAATGATGGATTGAACACATTTGTCCCATTTGATGATCCAAATTACTATTATAACAGACCAAAAATTGCCTTATCAAAAGACGATGTAGTTTCAAAAAATAATGGTATGGCTTTTCATCCTGCTCTCAAAGATTTTGCACAAATTCAACAAAATGGTGATTTAACCGTAATTCAAAACGTAGGCTATCCTGAACCTAATCGATCTCATTTTCGCAGTCAAGAAATTTGGCAAACGGCTTCTGCATCAAATCAATATATTAATGAAGGATGGTTAGGACGCTATTTAGACTTACAATGTAAAGAACATACTCCCACAGCAGGTATAAACATAGACAATATTGACAATTTAGCACTAAAAGGTAATGAGCCCAATGCGATTACTGTAAAGGATCCTAATCGCTTTAAACCAAAAACCGAAACAGATGAAACTGCAAAACTATCAAACAACCCACAACTCGATTTTGTTCGAAAAATAGCTAATTCTGCCACTGAAGGTGCAGAAGATATCCAGAAAGCTTTAGCAAAATCAACCTCAGAAAATAGTTATCCTAAAACCAACTTTTCTAAAAACTTAGAGTGGATTGCCCGACTTATTAAAGGAAATTTGAACTCAAAGGTATATTACACTTCTTTGGGAGGATTTGATACACACGATAATCAATTAGCAATTCACAAAAACAAACTAACAGAATTGAACGATGCTATCTTTAGTTTTTATACCGACTTGAAAAATGCAAAACTATTACAAAATGTAACCATAGTCGTATTTTCTGAATTTGGTCGTCGAGTAAAAGACAATGGAAACGGAACTGATCACGGAACTGCTGCTCCACTTTTTATCATTGGCGGAAGCAATAAAGGAAAAATCATTGGTAAAAATCCTGACTTAACAAATCTTGATAATGGAGATTTAAAATTTGAAACCGATTTTAGAAGTGTTTACGCTACATTATTGAAACAAAAACTGAATTTCGATTATTCTAAAATTGGCATTAACAATACTCCATTGACAACAATTTTTTAAATAAATTACAAATTTTAAGGTTATAGTTTGTAGCTTTTTTTGTCAGTATGGTCTGTAAATCCTCTTTATCTAGGTTTAATTTGTTTTAGAAAAAATCCAACTTGATATTCTTGGATAACAAATTAAATTTTTGCAAGCTAAATTTTCATTATCAGGATTAACAAGTTTCATATTAAGAAGAGATTCAATTTTTAATACTGGTATTTCAAAAATCAAATCAAATCCTTCCTTAGAATCAATTAATTTATTTTTTACCTTATACTCTGTATTAATAAGATAATAATTTGATAAATAAGAAAATGTCTTGTTATTATCTTTATTTAAATAAGTTTTAAAAGAACTAATAGGTTGAAAATTCTCATCTAATTTTATAACTTCTGAGATCAAATCATCAAACCCAAAATTTATTGTCATTAAATTTTTTTTAGAAAAATTGATTGAACCAGCCACCATACCAGAGCTAATATACATGAGATGGTTATTAATTCTATCATAAATTAAAAATGATTCAATAGAACCTGGGCTAGAAACATTCATTTTGGATTTTTTTACTTTATTAAAACCCTCAATTATCATAAAGTTCGGTAAAAAAATATAGACATCAAACTCATTTACAGAATATAGTGGGATTAAACAAATATTAAGCTTTTTATTATTCTTTGAATATAAGTCTATTATTTTTGAGCGAGAAGTATTTTTTAAATTACTCTCTCCAATACAATATTTTTGTCTGTTTTTATTAGAAATATGAATTTTTACTTCACCATTGATTACTTTTTGGCCTTGAAATATTGTTGTTAAACTGGTTTGTGAAAACACAGGAACAGCAACTTGTAATATTATGTATAAAATTAAATTCTTTATGTTATTTTAATATACTTCAATAATCCCCGATAACAGGATTTGCAATCCGTGCTCTATATCAAAGTCAAATCTAATTAAAAAACAACAAAAATTACCCTGCTGGGCAAAGTCAGGAAACTTTGCCCAGCAGAGGAGAAACATTTCAGCGTTACCATGTTTTAAGGTAGTGGCAAATATTTAGAAATAACAGAATTACATAAAGTGTCTTTACAATCATCAATAAAAGTATCTTTCATATTTTGATTTAATAAATTTTCAATTTTTTTTAAAGGAATGCTTTCTAAATTATTGTAGGGTAAAATAATTATTTTGCTTGTTTTAGTTATTTTTTTATTTTCAGTTTTGTAGGTTGATATTTTATATTTAAAATTTGAGTTTTCAACAAACATATATTCAATACTACTTAAAGGTAAAAACCAATTATTTATTTTATATATTTTTTTAATATCGGATGAAAAATTTGGAGTAAATTCTAATTCTGAATTATTTTTTTTGCAAACTGTACCAGCTTCAGCAGTTTGAAAATAAAATAAATTATTACTTTCCGTATTGTAAATTAAATATTTGGAAATTGAGTTTGATATGCATAAATCAATTTGTAAATTAATAGAATTAGTATTGTGAAAGCAATAAAAAGCATAATTTTTATAACTGCTTATTTTATAGGTGCTAAAAACGGATTCATTGTTATCACTAGACAATAATTTAAAATTTTTTTTACACTCAAAATTTGATAGAGAGTCTATGCCTAACCTGAAAATTTTAATATTTGAGTCTAAAATATTAGAGTTTCCAAAATTTTCAATTTTATGAAATTCTTTTATTACAAACTGAAGTTTTCTTTGCGAATAAACCAATGAGTTTAAAAGTAAAAATATTAATAAGTACTTATTCATAATATTAGTTAGTTATCTTGCTCTGCTGTATAACTCGATAGCGCAGATTTACAATCCATGAGCTATATCAAAGCCAAATCTAATTAAAAAACTACAGAAATTAACCTATATTTCCCATCCCTTTCCTCAATCCTTACTTCGAATATACTCCGTATCAAAGCCGTACATAAGCCGAGTAAAGCCGAGTAAAATATTTTCAACAGTACTACACAAGAAAAAAATCATAACTTATAACTTATAACTCATAACTATGCATTATATTTGCCAGCTTTTTAAAAATGAAACGATGGCGAATAACAATGTATTAAAAGGGGTTTTATTAGTGGGTCTAGGAGCCACAAGTTACGGTATGTTAGCAACTTTTGTAAAGCTTGCTTATCATGATAAAGGAATGACTGGTTTACCATTTACACCAGCAGAAGTTATTACATCACAATTTATTATAGGAATTTTTGTAATTCTATTAATTAATGCTTTTCAAAAAGCAAAAAAGAAATCAGAAGTAGTAAAAGCCAATAAAAAAGACATTACTCAATTAATGATTGCAGGTACATCAACAGGTTTGACGAGTATTTTTTACTATTTGGCCGTTAAATACATCCCTGTTTCAATTGGTATTGTATTACTAATGCAAACTGTTTGGATGGGTGTTTTATTAGAATGGATTTTAGAGAAAAAAAGACCTTCAACTATCAAAATTATTGCGGTTATAATTGTTCTAGCAGGAACAGCATTAGCTACAAACCTTATCCAAAATACAATTACGTTAGACTGGCGTGGTGTAGTTTTAGGATTATTAGCAGCAGCTTCATTCACAACAACTATGTTTACAGCTAATAAAGTGGCTACACATATCTCATCTGCACAAAGAAGTTTATACATGCTTTTAGGTGGTGCTTTTGTAGTTTTCATTTTTGCATTTTACACACAAACAACTCCATTCAACTATGATATTTTCATGAAATGGGGAGTGTTATTAGCGATTTTTGGAACTGTTATTCCTCCTATGTTAATGAATGCAGGATTTCCTCATACGGGAATTGGCTTAGGAAGTATTGTTTCTTCGTTAGAGCTACCGGTTTCTGTATCTATGGCCTTTTTAATTTTGGGAGAACAAGTTGTTTTCACACAATGGATTGGTATAGTTTTAATCATTTTTGCCATTGTGATTATGAACATTCAGTTCGGAAAAAAATAATTTTTTAAACTTTGTAAGACTTTTTTAGGTAAATTCGTAAGAAAACTACAGCTTATGGGTTTACCTTGGCATTTATATGCAATGGCTTTATTGTATATTATAGCAGGAATCAATCATTTTAGAGTTCCAAAATTATACTATAAAATCATCCCTCCTTACTTTTCTAATCAAAAGCTTTTAAATATAGTTAGTGGTATTGCCGAAATTATTTTAGGTATTGCACTATGTATTCCGCAATTATCACAATATGCTGCTTGGGGAATCATTATACTATTAATCGCCATATTTCCTGCCAATATTTATATGTATCAAAACGATAAAGCAGCACTTGGTTTACCCAAATGGGCAAGAATCCTGAGGTTGCCATTACAGTTTTTACTCATTTATTGGGCCTTTCAATACACTTGTTAACCAACTAAACTTTTAATATTATGAAGAATTTAATTGCAGAATTTTTTGGAACCTTTTGGTTAGTTTTTTGCGGCTGTGGAAGTGCTCTTTTCGCGGCAGGATATCCAGAATTAGGAATAGGTTTTGCTGGAGTTTCTCTAGCTTTTGGTTTAACTGTTGTAACGATGGCGTATGCTGTGGGACACATTTCAGGAGGTCATTTTAATCCTGCTGTTTCCTTAGGACTTTGGGCTGGAGGAAGATTTGATTCTAAAGATTTAGCACCTTACATTATTGCACAATGTGCCGGAGCAATTCTTGCTGCAGTTTTTTTATACTTAATATTATCTGGTAAAGCTGGTTTTGCAATCGACAACACAAAAGCAGGTGCATTTGCATCTAACGGATATGGAGCATTTTCTCCTGATGGATATTCGATGGTTTCGGCTTTTATTATTGAATTCATTTTAACAATGTTCTTTTTGCTAATCATATTAGGAACAACTGATAAATTTGCCAACGGTAAATTTGCTGGATTGGCTATTGGTTTAGCATTAGTGCTAATTCATTTAGTAAGTATTCCTGTAACCAATACATCAGTAAATCCAGCTCGTTCATTATCACAGGCTATTTTTGCTGGCGGCACACCATTACTACAAGTATGGTTATTTTGGGTTGCCCCAATTGCTGGAGCAATCGCTGGAGGTTTCATTTACAAATCATTTTTAGAGACCAAAGCTGCAGCTTAATTAACAGATTTTAATAAAATAAGGCGACAAAGTTATTGTCGCTTTTTTTATTTTTGAAGCATGAGTTTATTTCCTGATGAAAAAATAGTTTTCACACTTCCAGATGCTGAAATAGAATATTTCCCAGATTTTTTTTCAGCAGAAAAATCAAATGATCTTTTTGAAAAACTTAAATCAGAAGTTCATTGGCAACAAGATACTATTACGGTATTTGGGCACTCCCATTTACAACCTAGACTAACTACTTTATATGGTAATGAAGGTAAACCATATGGTTATTCTAATATTGTAATGCAACCTCATCAATGGACCCCTTTGATCATGTATATAAAAAATGAAGTAGAAAAAGTTTGTTTAGAAAACTTCACCACTGTTCTTCTTAACTTATATCGAAACGGTCAAGACAGCAATGGTTGGCATGCTGACAATGAAAAAGAATTGGGCCGAAATCCAATTATAGCTTCGGTTAGTTTTGGTGCCGAAAGAGTTTTTCAGCTCAAACATAATTCAGAAGACATCAAACAAAATATTGTCCTAAAAAACGGAAGTTTATTAATCATGAAGGGATCAACACAACATTTTTGGAAACATCAAATTCCTAAAACTAAAAAAGAAATAGGACCACGAATTAATCTTACTTTCAGAATTATTAAATAATTTTTTTCATTAAATTTGAGTACTAAACCTACTTAAATTATGATAACCGAAATTGTAAATTATTTTCAAACCATACCATCATCACATAGAAGTTTACTCTTAATTGGAGGAATTACTCTTTTTTGGCTAATCGAAAATGGCTTTCCGTTAATTAAATTCAAATACAGCAAATGGCATCATGCAGGAATAAATTTCTTCTTCACTTTTACCACTATACTAATCAATTTTTCCTTAGCTTTTTTGTTATACAAAAGTTCTGTTTTTGTATCTGAAAATCATTTTGGATTAATTTACTGGTTACACTTAGATAATCTTTGGTTACAAGCCATAATAGGATTATTGTTTATGGATCTCATAGGGGCTTATACTGCTCACCTTGTGCAACACAAAACAAAACCTTTGTGGAGATATCACTTAATTCATCATACAGATACTTGGATAGATACTACTACAGCAAACAGACATCATCCTGGCGAAAGTGTTATTCGTTTTATTTTTACAATTCTAGCCATTATTATTGTTGGCGCTCCTATTTGGTTATTCTTTTTATATCAGTCTCTTTCTGTTTTTTTATCACAGTTTAACCATGCAAATATGTCCTTGCCAAAAAAATTAGACAAATACATTAGTTACATAATTGTCTCACCAGACATGCACAAAATTCACCATCATTACAAATTGCCGTATACAGACAGTAATTATGGAAACATTTTTTCTATTTGGGATAGATTATTTGGAACTTTTATGGTTATGCCTACAGAAGAATTAATTTATGGAGTAGATACACATATGAAACCAGAAGAAAACAACAATTTATCGAACTTATTAGTCATCCCTTTTCAAAAATATAGAGCACCTAAAAATTAAAATTTATTTTTTAATATCTTTTTATTAATATTGGTATAAGTATTGCACAAGTTTATTTGAATTAACATTTTATAAATGAGAAAAAGTAAAATAGCTGATTTAGACAGAGAAACTTTAGAAAGGCTTATCAGCATGGCCCAAGAGGAACGCAAACCTTTTGAAGTAATAAAAGAAGAGTTTGGGATTAGTGAAAACGAAGTCACTGAACTAATCCGGAAACGTTTACCCAAAGATCAGTTTGAACTTTGGAAGAAAAAAGTAACTGCTACAAAACCCAAACCGAAGCAGATTAATATTGATGACTTTGACGACGATCTAGACGGAAAATATTACCTTAAAAACAAGTTCGATTAATTACTAACTCCTGATTATCAGGAGTTTTTATTTTTAGTGTAACAAAAAACAAGAACTATATACTTATACAAGAAAGTAAAAATCTACAAAATGAAAAAAATACTCATAGCAGCATCATTAGCTTTTTTTATGGTTAGCTGTAAAACTGCGCAAACTTCATCAAGTAATGTTGCTGCAGAAGTAAAAGTAAACATTGATTTGAATGTTATAAAAGACGATAAAGTAATGGTAACTGTGTTCCCTACTCCGTCAAAAGAAGAAACAATAACTTTCAATATACCTAAAACGGTACCTGGAACATATTCAGCAGACAACTATGGTAAGTATATAGAAAATGTAAAAGCATACGATGCAAAAGGAAACTCACTTCCTATTGCTAAAATGGATGACAATACATGGAGAATTTCTGAAGCTAAAAAATTAAACAAAGTTACCTATTGGGTTAACGATACTTATGATATTGAAACATCTGGTGGAATAGGCGGAAAAGATGTATTCTCTCCAGCTGGAACAAACATCGATCCAGAATGTTTTATGATAAACACTCATGGATTTGTAGGCTATTTTTCAGATAAAAAAGAAGTTCCTTATACATTAAACATTTCTCATTCTGACAAATTGTTTGGAGCAACATCAATGACTGACATGGATTCTGCAGAAAATCAAGACACTTTTAAAGCTTCTCGTTATGCAGATTTAGTTGATCATCCAATAATGTATTCTAAGCCTGATTATACTACTTTTAAAGTAGATGATATGGACATCCTAATTAGTGTTTATTCACCAACAGGAAAATACAAAGCTGCTGACATTACTCCTGCAATGGAAACAATGATGAAAGCTCAAAAAAAATTCTTAGGACCTATCAACAACACAAAAAAATATGCGGTTCTATTATACCTTTCTGATTTAAGTAAAAATGATGCAAAAGGATTTGGAGCCTTAGAACACACAACATCAACAACTGTTGTAATGCCAGAAATGATGCCTGAGCAAGAAATGGCAGAACAATTAAAAGATGTTGTATCGCATGAATTTTTCCATATTGTAACGCCTTTAGGTATACATGCTAATGAAATTCATTATTTTGATTTTAATGCGCCTAAAATGTCTAAACACTTATGGATGTATGAAGGAGTAACAGAATATTTTGCGAACTTATTCCAAATTAATCAAGGATTAATTTCTGAAGAAGATTTCTACAATCGTATGTCTGACAAAATACGTCAAGCTGCTCAAATGAACGACACCATGCCCTTCACAAAAATGAGTGCTAATGTATTAGAAAATCCATACAAAGACCAATACTTAAATGTATACCAAAAAGGAGCATTAATAGGAATGTGTTTGGATATAACTATTCGTGAAAAAAGTAATGGCCAAAGAGGTATTTTAGATTTAATGCAAAAATTAAATAACGAATACGGAATCAATAAACCATTTAACGATGAAGAATTATTTGACAAAATAGTTTCATTAACATATCCTGAAGTTAAAACATTTTTTGACACTTATGTAAACGGACCAACACCAATTCCTTACGAAGAATTTTTCGCTAAAGTGGGCGTTACTAAAGCCAAAACTAAACTTCCAGGAAATGTATTCCTGAAAGGACAAACACCATATATCACAGTTAATCCTCAAACAAAAGAAATCATGCCAATTCCTGGAATTGATTTGCCAGAGTTTTACACTAAATTAGGTATTAAAAGTGGAGATGTAATTGCTTCAATAAATGGAACCAATTATAATTTAGATAATATCTATGACTTAATCATGGCTAGTCAAAGTTGGAAAGATGGAGATGCTATTACAGTTAAAATAAAACGAGATGGTAAAGAATCTGAATTAAAAGGAAAGATTATTTTACCTTACGAAGAAGTTGATGGTTATCAATTAACTGACAAAAGCAAAAACGCACTTAAAGAAGCTTGGTTAAAAGGATAATTTTCATTTAGAAACAACTATATAAATCCTCATTTTGTAAATCAATTTGAGGATTTTTTTATTACTTTGCGCCAAATTGAAAAAATTATGTATAAAGTTATTATAGCTGCTCTTTCACTTTCACTATTAGTCGCTTGTGGAGAAGAAAAAGAAAAAGGAAACCTAGAAATCACAGGAAACATTAAAGGTCTTAAAAAAGGAAAATTATATATTCAAAAAGTTGAAGACACAACACTAGTTGCGCTTGACTCTATTATTTTAAACGGTCAATCTTCATTTAAAAGTAATATAAACATAGATTCTCCTGAAATGCTTTATTTATATGTAGACAGAGGAGTAACGAATTCAATAGATAATAACTTATTATTTTTTGCCGAACCAGGAAAAATAAACATTGATACTGATTTAGAGTTTTTTCTAGCCAATGCTAAAGTAACTGGATCTAAAAATAATGATTTATACACCGATTATAAAAACATCATTTCTAAATTTAATGACCAACAACTTGAGTATGTAAAAGATGAATTGATGGCTTTAAAGAATAAAAAAGATATTTCGGCAGAAAACTCAAAAAAACAAGATGCTCTTTTAAAAAGACGTTATCTATATGCTGCTAATTATGCATTGACTCATGCAGATAAAGAAGTAGCTCCTTACATCGCTTTAACAGACATTTACGACATGAATATAAAGTATTTAGACACCATACAAAAATCGATGTCACCTGAGGTTGCAAAATCTAAATATGGTCAAAAATTCACTAAGTTTCTTAAGGACAGAAAAGTTAATGAAGCAACTGAAACAAAAAAATAATATTATTCTTAAATTAAAAAATAAAAGCCTCCTAAAACGGAGGCTTTTTAGTTTATGAAATTTCAAAACTAAAACATTATCCTATTATAATAAAAAAGGCCTCCAAATGAAGACCTTATATGAGACAAAGGAGAGACTCCCTTCGATAAACTCAGGATAAACTTCCTGCCCCTTTAATACAAATAAAAAAGGTCTTCAAATGAAGACCTTTTATGAGCCGATGGAGGGACTCTCTTCGATAAACTCAGGGTAAACTTCTCGTCCCTTTAATACAAATAAAAAAGGCCTTCAAATGAAGACCTTTTTGGAGCCGATGGAGGGACTCGAACCCACGACCTGCTGATTACAAATCAGCTGCTCTAGCCAGCTGAGCTACACCGGCAAAAGTGCATTTTCAATATTTAAATTTGAGCCGATGGAGGGACTCGAACCCACGACCTGCTGATTACAAATCAGCTGCTCTAGCCAGCTGAGCTACACCGGCGACTCAAATGCGGTGCAAATATAATGGAGTTTTTTAAACTTCCAAACACTTACACCTTAATTTTATTGATTTTTTTACTACTACAATGCGTTGATTTTATCAACTAATTGATTAGCAGCTGCTTCTAAATCTTTATTTATTTGATTGAAATGTGCTTTTTTATTCTCAACATTCTTAGCATTAACTTTAGCAATTAAACCGTCAAAAGTAACAATCACTTCTTCAATAATTGCGTTAGTCGCATCAGTTGGTTTACCAGTAGTAGTCATTTCGTATAAATAAACTGCCTCAATGATATCACCCATTACAAAGTTGATGTCTTTTTTTAAGTTTTTAACACTTCCCATTTTTATGTATTTAAAATTTCGCTTGCAAAAGTACAATTATTCTTTGTAATATGTACTACTCTATTGTTATTTCTAACAAATTTGCCTCTCCAATTAACTGAAATTCAGTCAATATTGAAGGCAATAAAATTGTATCTCCCTTTTGAAAATCAAATTTGTGATGATGATATTGAATCGAAAACTCCCCTTCTGTACACATATATACTACAAAAGCATCATCGTTTTTAATTTTATTATATTTACCATTCAGCGGGATTACATTAGTTGTAAAATATGGACATTTAACAGCTAAATTACTTTTATTTGGTATTTCAGAATACTCTTTTTTTGACTCAATAACCTCATAATTAATTGCTTCTAAAGCTAAATCAACATGGAGTTCACGAGTATTGCCATTTATATCTTTTCTGTCAAAATCGTAAATTCTATATGTTATATCTGATGTTTGTTGGATTTCAGCAATAACTACTCCTGCTCCTATTGCATGTATTGTTCCCGTTTCAAGAAAAAAAACATCTCCTTTTTTTACAGGAATCTCATCTAGAATCGAAACTAAAGTTTTATTATTTAAATGCTTTAAGTACTCTTCTGGAGAAGATTTTTGCTTGAACCCAACAATTAATTTTGCATTTTCATCTGCCTGCATTACATACCACATTTCAGTTTTACCAAATGAGTTATGACGCTTTTTTGCCAATTCATCATTAGGATGTAATTGAATCGACAAATCATCTTTAGCATCTAAAAATTTAAACAGTAAAGGAAAATCTAATCCGAATTCTTTATGAATTTTTTTTCCTAAAATCTCTTCAGGATATTTTTCTATTAATTCGTTTAAATTTGTGCTTTTATAAATTCCATTAGCAACTACACTTATATCACCTGGCACAGTAGATATTTCCCAGCTTTCACCAGTAGTTTGAGTTGGAATTTCTTTATTAAGCTTTGTTTTTAGTTTTGTTCCTCCCCAGATCCGATCTTTCAAAATGGGCTTAAATAATAAAGGATAAACTTCCATTAAATCAATTTTTTAACTGCTTCGACCACTTTAGGAAAATGGCTTTCTGCATCCATACTATCATATATCATATTAACTATTCCTTTTTTATCTACGATATAGGTAACTCTACCAGGAATCAACCCTAGAAAATTAGTTGGAACCCCAAATAATTTTCTAATACTTTTATCATTATCTGATAAGAGTGTAAATGGTAAATCATACTTGTGAGCAAATTTTTTATGTGCAGCAACGCTATCACCACTTATACCTATAACTTCAGCTCCAAGGTCTTTAAACTCCTCATATTGATCCCTAAAAAAACACGCTTGCTTTGTGCATCCTGGGGTGTCATCTTTGGGATAAAAATAAATAACCAATACTTTTTTTTCGAGAACCGAAGCAATGTAAAAATCATTACCTGCTTGATCTTTGGCTCCAAATAGAGGCAATTTATCACCTACTTTTAATCCTTGTTGCATAATCAACCTTTATAAGTTACAAAATTTCTTGGTGTTTCATAAAGAGTGACTTCCAAATCTTGATCTACCTTCAAACGAGCTTTAATTTTATTCCAAATCACAACAACAATATTTTCTGCCGTTGGATTAAGATTTTCAAAATCAGGCACGTCTAAATTCAAGTTTTTATGATCAAACTGAGACTCAACTTCTTCAAAAATAATATCTGCTAAAATTTTAATATCTATCACATATCCTGTTTCTGGGTCGATATTTCCAGTTACACTAACAATCAGCTCATAATTATGACCATGAAAATTAGGGTTATTGCATTTTCCAAAAACTAACTGATTTTTTTCATCAGACCAATCTTTGCGATACAATCTATGAGCTGCATTAAAATGAGCTTTCCTATTTACTGTAACTCTCATAGTTTATGATCTTCTAAATAATGATAAAACTCATCGAAAATAATTTTAAACCAAACTGTATAAATATTTGGATTAATCACCATATCTTCTTTTACTGCCTCAATACTCATCCATTTCCAAGCTTCAACCTCATCATTATTAATATTTGGCTCTTCATTGAAGTAACCAATCATAACATGATCTAATTCATGCTCAGTCAATCCATTATCAAAAGGGGCTTTATAAATAAAATGAAACAGCTCTTTTAATTCTGTTGTAAAACCCATTTCTTCCATTAATCTCCTACTTCCGGCTTGAATGTTTGTTTCCCCTTCTCTCTGATGACTACAACATGTATTTGTCCATAATAAAGGGGAATGATATTTATGATGTGCTCTTTGCTGAAGCATTAATTCATTTTTATCATTAAGTATAAAAACTGAAAAAGCTCTATGCAATAAAGCTTTCTCATGAGCTTCTAATTTTGGCATCAAACCTATTTGCTCATCCTTTTCATTAACTAAAATTACTCTCTCTTCAATCATATTATTTAATTGCTTGGTAAAAATACAAAAAAAGAAAACCGCCACATTTTAATTGAAGCGGTTTTTGAAATTTTAAAACTAATTTTACTATTCTTTAATAATTTTTTGAGAATAATTCTGCCCCTCAGTATCTTTTAAAACTAAAATATATGTTCCTTTAGACAAACTTTCTATGTTAATTTTACTATCTAATAATTCTTTTTCTAAGACTTTCTTACCAGCTAAATCATATAATTTAGCACTTATTATTTCAACATTTGAAGTATTCATTTGAATGTTAATAACATTCTTTGCAGGATTTGGATAAATACTAAAAACCGAATTGTTGACATTTTTGATAACCGATAATGTTGTTCCTTCTACAACAAGTAATTGCTGATTAGGATTCACATTGTTGTAAGTGTCTACAATTCCAGAAGGCCAATGAATAATTACTTGATCTATAGCTGTTGCCGAACCTAATCCAAAATGAGCGTTTAGAGTACTCATATAAGCAAATCCTTCACCGCTTCTAATGTCCCGAATTTGTTTTCCCCAAGACCCATGAATTTCAATTCTAGCTCCAATTCCATTTTTATTACTTTGTACACCTTGTAAAGCTACTTTTAACCAATTATTACCGTTTGGTATAGCAAAATGAATCGTGCTTCCATTAACAATATCTAGAAAACCATCATCATTCAAATCTCCTACACCTCCTACACCTAATCCTAAGCCCGTGTAAGCAACAGGAGAAAAAATGTTATTTCCTTGATTGAACATAATTTTATTAGCGCTTCCCATAATATCTACAAATCCATTGTTATCAAAATCATAAGCTATATAATCTCGATTAATAGATGTATCTGTATCCCAGCCTGATCCACTGGTAATTTCTGTATATGCTTCTTCTGTATTGTTTGTTAAATCAAGATTGTTTCTGAAAAATTTATGTGCAGTAGACCCATTTGAACCAATTAAAATATCCATATCACCATCATTATCAAAATCTGCAACTGCTGATGACCATGATTGCACTGGTGTTGGATTAATTTGAGCAATTGCAGAAATATCCGTAAAAACACCATTCCCATCATTTCTATGTAATTCGCATGGAGGTCCTGAACATTTAGAAATAAACATATCAACATCTCCATCATTATCAAAATCAGTCCAAATTGAAGCGTAATTTCCTCCACTAGGAGTAAGTCCTAAATTGTAAGCTCCTGGTGTAACTCCTGATTGATAATAGGTTAGATTGTTAGAAGAATTGTTTAAATAATACACATTTCTGTTCACATCATGACATGAAAAAATATCTAAATTCCCATCATTATTAATATCTACAAAATTTGTTCTTTGGCAAAAAATATACTCACCAGGTGTTATAGGAGAATATGTAATTATTCCATTATCATTTTGTGAACGCCAAATCGACAGACCATCACCTGCACCTAAAACTAAATCATTATATCCATCTCGATTGTAATCACCTGCTGCCATACTCCAATTTGGCATTTTACTGGCACCCGTAAGTGTAAAATTTGAAACAGAAAATGTACCAGCAGTTTCTTGAATATGTATTTTTAAATTCCCATTACTTACACCAACAATATCGTCTTTATGATCGCCATTCATATCAACTACACATTTGTTGTGTGTACTATTAATAGTACTAACTACTTGATTTGTGTATGATACAGGAGCTGGAACTGGAACAATTACTGCATTTTCAACTAATTGAAATGTAAAACCATTTGAATTCCAACGATTGTCAAAAGCTATTATATATGTTGTGCCCGCTGTTACATTAAATGTCACTATAGAAGAATATTGATAATAAGTACCCGCATCATCATCTCCCGCATAACATACTAGTGCTCCACAGCTTCCTGTATAAACGTGAACACGAGTGTCTATTCCAGAAGTATTTTGCGTCAAATCAGTTGTAACTGTAACAGTATAATTAGCCGAAGGTGTATAAGCATACCATTCTGCCCCAGGAGGTCTAGTTGAAGGAATTGCTCCATTCTCTGCACAAATCAAGGTAGGCGGTGTTCCATTAATAGTTCCAACCGTGTAAAATCCGGCTGTTGTTATTGGAATTGCTCCGTCACAACTATCTTGCGCTGAAGTAATCTGCAAAAAAAATAGTATTGCAATTAAAGTAGTAATTTTTTTCATTGTTCAGTAGTTTTGGTTTGATTGATTGTTTTTTCTTAAGGACATCCTTGCAGGGAATTAATCCATTGTTCAATAAGCGAAACACCCTCTTCATGAACCATAGTTCTTCCATGAAGTGGCATTCTATATGTCTCATCATTTGTGCTTACTCTAAAATAAAGCATAGACCTTTCTGTATTACCTGGGGTTATAATTTTACTTAAGGCAGAAGGAAACCCTTGCATATCTTGAGTATCAATACAAACCCCTAAGTTGGTCATTCCTAACCCATTTGACAAACCAGTTTTTTTATAGGCAAATTTCATTGGTCGATAATCACAATGTCTTTCATCATCATGACAATGCGCACAATTACTATCAAAATAAGAGCGAACTCTTTTTTCGAGTGGTTTAGTTTGATCATTGTAATCTACAACCGAATTAGCTTCGGTGGGTAATGAAAAATTATTTTCTAAATAACCTGCATCAATCCATTTTTGAATTTGATTGATTGTTTCATTACCATATGTATAGTTAAAATTAAGGTTTTGTGGTTTTATTCCTATTGGGATATTTTTAGTAACTTCAACATTATTTACTGTAGTTTTTGATTTATGACAAACTATACATTGTGACTCTTCAGGAATTCTATAATCAGTACTTTTTACAACATTATTATTGTCTTTCCATTGTATGAGTGTAACACTTCCTTGTAAGTCAAACAAAGCTTCAGTTTGTGCATCGTTCCAAACATAATTTGCAAAAATCCAACCAGATGATTTTCTAATCATAACCCTAGTTTCTATAATTCTAGTAGTATTATTAGGCTGAACATTAGTATAATAAAAATTCTTAATTAATGCGGAACCTACAGGCAGTTCTAAAACTTTACCTTCCTCCGTATAAGTTGCTTTAAGCCCTTTTGGAATCCAAACAAAACGCCTTTTTTTAGCATAATCAGTAAAAAGTGTACTTCTTGGTTCAAAAGGTAATACACCGAGAGAAGGATTCTGATTTTTCATATCTCCTTCAAAAAATTTATAATCTGATAATTTAGGATAAGGAACCTGTGATAAATCAACCTTGACTGGAGAAACTGGAACATATACACTTTCTTCTTCAGTGCTGTCTTTTGAACAAGAATAATATATTGAAATGACTGATAAAGCAAATAATAAAATTAAGTATTTGTGTTTCATTGGGTTATAAAGTTTTCTCAAATATAAATAAAAAAACTTCATGTTATAAAATTGACTTTTTATTCTAAAAATGGATTATATTGATATCTATTTTAAATTATTTAAGGCATTTTAATTACAATTCGCAACAAAACAACTTTTAGTTAATTGATTTTCGTAAGAAATTTCTCTTTTCGAAAATCCGCATTTTTTCTCTTTCACTTAAAAACATAAGTTTTAAACATAAATTGCAAAACAAAAAAAGTCCCTAAAAGGGACTTTTTATCTATATGTGAATTCAACTATTTAGTCAAATACATTTTTCTTCGAGAATATAACTCGTAGAATTGATCATCTTTCAAATCATCTATAAACAAAATACTTTCTCCAGTTGATTTCATTTCAGGACCTAATGCTTTGTTCACACCAGGGAACTTGTTAAAAGAAAAAACAGGTTGCTTAATTGCATATCCATTAAGATGTGGATTAAAATTAAAATCGGTAACCTTATTTTCTCCAAGCATTACTTTAGTTGCATAGTTTACATAAGGTTCTCCATAAGCTTTAGCAATAAAAGGAACAGTACGAGACGCTCTAGGATTGGCTTCTATAATGTAAACCGTATCGTCTTTTATCGCAAATTGTATATTAATTAATCCAACCGTTTTTAAAGCTATTGCAATTTTTTTAGTATGATCTTTAATTTGCTGCATCACAAATTCTCCTAAGTTGAATGGAGGCAATGTAGCGTTACTATCTCCTGAGTGAACTCCACACGGTTCTATGTGTTCCATGATTCCAATGATGTAAACATTTTCACCATCACAAATTGCATCTGCTTCTGCTTCAATAGCACCATCTAAATAATGATCTAGTAGCAATTTATTATTTGGAATATGTTTCAAAATCTCTATAACATGCTCTTCTAGTTCTTGCTTATTGATTACAATTTTCATTCCTTGACCACCCAAAACATAAGAAGGGCGAACTAATAAAGGAAAATCTAAATCATCAGCTAATTTTACAGCTTGCTCTGCGTTTTCTGCCACTCCAAACTTTGGAAAAGGAATATCTAATTCTGTCAACAACTCTGAGAATCGTCCCCTATCTTCTGCTAAATCTAAAGCATCGAAACTTGTTCCAATAATTTTGATTCCGTATTTATGAAGTTTCTCAGCTAATTTTAGTGCTGTTTGACCGCCTAACTGAACAATAACACCTTCAGGTTTTTCATGACGGATAATATCATAAATATGTTCCCAGAAAACTGGTTCAAAATATAATTTATCTGCAGTATCAAAGTCGGTAGAAACTGTTTCTGGATTACAGTTGATCATGATTGTTTCATAACCACATTCTTTTGCCGCTAATACTCCGTGAACACAAGAGTAATCAAACTCAATACCTTGACCTATTCGGTTAGGTCCTGAACCTAAAACTACTATTTTTTTCTTATCAGTAACAACACTTTCATTTGCTACATAACGAGTACCATCAGGGCGTTCGATTTCGGCTTCAAATGTTGAATAGTAATATGGTGTTTGTGCTTTAAACTCTGCGGCACATGTATCCACCAGTTTATAAACACGCTGAATATTCATTGTTTCTCGCAGCGTATGAACTTGGCTCTCCAAGCAACCTAACATATGAGCAATTTGACGATCGCCGTACCCCTTTTGCTTTGCTTCCAGCAACAATTCTTTAGGAAGCGTGTCTAAACTATATTTAGAGATTTCTTTTTCTAGTAAAAATAACTCTTCATATTGTTTTAAGAACCACATGTCAATTTTAGTAATTTCATGGATTCTAGATAATGGTATTCCCATTGCTATTGCATCATAAAGCACAAATACTCGATCCCAACTTGCATGAGTCAACTTTTCGATTATTTGCTCGTAATTTTTATAACCTTTACCATCAGCACCTAAACCGTTACGCTTAATTTCTAATGATTGGGTTGCTTTGTGAAGTGCTTCTTGGAACGAACGACCAATACCCATTACCTCTCCTACCGATTTCATTTGAAGTCCTAATGTTCTATCAGAACCTTCGAATTTATCAAAATTCCAACGAGGTATTTTTACGATTACATAGTCTAATGTAGGCTCAAACAAAGCCGATGTTGACTTTGTAATTTGATTTTGTAATTCATCTAATGTGTATCCTAATGCTAGTTTTGTTGCAACTTTAGCAATTGGATAACCCGTAGCTTTTGATGCTAAAGCAGAAGAACGCGACACACGAGGATTGATTTCGATTGCTACAATATCTTCTTTTTCATCTGGCGAAACCGCAAACTGCACATTACATCCTCCAGCAAAATTTCCTATACTACGCATCATATGCATAGCCATATCGCGCATTTTTTGAAATGTAGTATCAGATAATGTCATTGCTGGTGCAACCGTAATACTATCACCAGTATGAATTCCCATTGGATCCATATTTTCGATAGTACAAATAATAACCACATTATCGTTTTTATCTCTAAGCAATTCTAACTCATATTCTTTCCATCCTAAAAGAGCCTTATCAATAAGCACCTCATGAATTGGAGAAGCTTCAAGTCCGCGAGTTAACAACTCATCAAAATCTTCTTTTTTGTGTACAAAAGCTGCACCAGTTCCTCCAAGAGTGAATGAAGGACGGATTACTAATGGGAAACCGAATTCTTGAGCAATTTCTTTTCCTTTTAAGAATGAGTTTGCTGTTCTAGCAGGTGCTTGAGGAATTCCTATTTTATTTAATAAGTTTTTAAACTGATCTCGGTCCTCAGTGATGTTGATAGCATTAACATCAACACCGATTAATTTGACTCCAAAATCTTTCCAAATTCCTTTATCTTCTGCTTCCAAACAAAGATTCAGAGCCGTTTGACCACCCATTGTTGGTAAAACCGCATCAATTTGTGGATGTGCTTTTAAAATTTCAATGATAGACTTTGTAGTTAATGGCTTTAAGTAAATGTGATCCGCCATTGAAGGATCTGTCATGATAGTTGCTGGATTAGAGTTAATTAAGATAACTTCTATTCCTTCTTCTCGCAAAGATCTTGCTGATTGTGAACCTGAATAGTCAAACTCGCATGCTTGACCAATAATTATGGGACCTGACCCGATAATTAAAACCGATTTAATTGAATTGTCTTTAGGCATTGTTGTGTTGTTTATTTTGAGTTAAACTCAAAATCTAGTTGTTGTTTGTATATAGCCCTGATGAAAGCGGCATCCTTTTTAATTTTGCTACTTTATCTTTCTACGTATAACGCAAAATTAAAAAGATACAGCGTACAGCAGGAAAAAGCTCCAAATATTTATCAATATTTTTATGAACAGTTTAAAAAAAAGGCGTTACTAATAAAAGTAACGCCCATGTATTTGATTGAAAATCAATCATTATTTTTTGTGTCTTGGTTCGCAAGAAACAGTTAACTTATGTCTTCCTTTAGCGCGACGACGAGCTAGGACTTTTCTTCCATTCGCAGAAGCCATTCTGTCCATAAAACCGTGCTTATTTCTTCTTTTTCTTTTCGATGGTTGAAATGTTCTCTTACTCATAGCTTTGTATCTTTAAAATCTTGTATAAATATCTTATCATTTAGGTTTTCTCAAAACCGAGTGCAAATATACAACGAATTTTTATTCTTGCAAGTGCTTTTATAAAAAATAATTTTAATTCTTTTCCTATATTTGCATCTCATAATTAAAAACGTCTATATGTTTCACAAAAACATCAAACTTATACTAGCTGGATTGCTTTTTATTACTGGTATTTGGCAATTTACTGAAGGAAATATTGGGAATGGAATTTTTTTAACACTTCTTACATTGATTCCTATTTTCTTATACTTTAGAAACGAATACATTTTAATGGCTTTCTTAAAATTAAGAAATCAAGATTTTGAAGGTGCAAAAAAATGGTTAGATAAAATTAAAAATCCTGAAACTGCATTAATTCAAAAACAACAAGGTTATTACAATTATTTAAATGGATTAATGGTTTCTCAAACTAATCTAAATCAAGCAGAGAAATTTTTCAAGAAAGCAATTAGTCTAGGTTTATCTATGGATCAAGATTTAGCTCTTGCGAAATTAAACTTGGCCGGAATTGCATTAAGCAGAAGAAGAAAACTTGAGGCTACAAACCTTTTAAATGAAGCAAAAAAGTTAGATAAGCAAAACATGCTGAAAGATCAAATTAAGATGATGAAAGATCAACTTAAAAAAATATAAAAAATTTCCTACATAAACAAATTAAAACCATACTTTTGTATGGTTTTTTTTATTACTGTATTGTAGATAATCGGAAATTTGTATATTTAATCGATATTATTGAAATACAGAGGTTTATATTTATAGTTTTGACTAAGTTTTATTGCTTATGAAAAATATTTACACCGCTATTTTAGTACTTGTTACATGTTCTTTTAGCTCTTTTGCTCAAAATGATGAACTGTCATTTCCTGAAGCATTAAAAGAGCATTTAAATAAATATAACATTGTAAGTAATAATGCATTTGCGAATAGAGAAATTCAAAAGGGACAAATACTTTTTGACTCATTAGTTTCTCATCATTTGATTGGAACTACTTTTGAAGACTATACTTTAAAAAGTTTTGAGAAAAGAAAAATAAAATTAAGTAGTTTTAAAAAACCAATTTTTATTCTGACTTACGCATCTTGGTGTATCCCAAGTAAAGGTGAAATTCCAGCGCTTAATAAATTAGCGCAAAAATATGCTAAAGATGTTCAGTTTGTCATTTTGTTCTGGAACAAAAAGCATGAGGTAAAACAAATTGCTAGAAAATTCAACCACAATATAACTGTATGTTATGCACACGAAACATACAAAAAAGATGCAACTGTTGTTTCACATTTGAAACATACTTTAGGATTTCCGACTTCCTATTTTTTAAACCAAGATCTTAAAGTAGTCAATATTAAAAGAGGTGGTGCACAACCAGATAACAAAAGTACTTATGTAAAAGCTTATACTTTAAATTATAATGTTTTTAGAGAAGGTTTGAGCAGTTTACTTATTGAGAAAAATATTTCTGACGAGCAACTTACTACGAATTAGTTTTATTTCTCCAATAGCATTTTACCAGCTACAATTATTAAAACAACTCCAAATACTTTTTTTAACATTTTTTGGTCAATACCAACAGCTAATTTACTCCCAAAATAACTACCCACAACGAAGAAAACAGCAATAATTGCAGCATATTTCCAATTGATATAGCCTTCCTTATAGTAATTATAAACAGCAAGAGCTGTAACAGGAACAACTAACACAGTTAAACTTGTACCTTGAGCCTGATGCTGATTAAAACCCAACAATAAAACAAGTAATGGAACCATAATTATTCCACCCCCTACACCTACTAATCCGCTTAACATACCTGCTAACAAACCAATCACAATCAATGATACTATTATTGTTCCTGTCATAACTTTCATTGTTAATTACTCTTTATTGGGATCTCTATAACATATTTTTTCTTAGAAGGATTATCTAATTTCTTATCTCTCAACCAAGGATTAGATAATTTAAGCTCCTTATAATTAACCCCTTGAGATTTTGCGAATTTAGCTAAATCTGTAATACTGCTATCTACTTCAATTTTTCTTATCGGCAATGGCTGATACAATTCTTCTGCACTTAAATTAAAACCATAAACATGTTTATTTTGCATAATCTCTTTTAGTGCTAAAATTCTAAAAACATATCTAAAAGTCTCATCCGTTAATAATAAATCGTAATAATTAGTTTCCATTTGCTGATCAACCGCCTTTTGCAAACCGTTCACACCTCCATTATAAGATGCCGCAGCCATAGTCCAAGAACCAAACTTTTCTTTTGCTTTTATCAAATACTCACAAGCCATTTGAGTAGCCTTTTCTAAATGATAACGTTCATCAACCACATCAGTTACCTCTAACCCTTTTTCTTTTGCTGTTAAAGGCATAAATTGCCAAAACCCTTTAGCCCCCGAAGGCGATGTTGCATTTGTTAACGAACTCTCGATTACGGCAAGATATTTAAAATCATCTGGCACATTATTTTTAGCCAAAATAGGTTCGATTATTGGAAAAAATCTGTTAGCACGTTTTATAATCAAAATGGTTGAGCCATGTAAGTTTTGATTTACGACTAGCTCTCTATCAAATCGTTCACGAACATCTGGAATATGTAAAGGTGCTTCTTCTCCGCAAAAATCAATTTTACTAGGTATCTTTTTCTCTCCATTTTTAGCAGCACTTAAAAGTAACGCTCCAAAAAAAACAACTGTCATCAATAAAATTACTTTCTTCATGTTAATTCAAAATTATTTGAGGCAAGTTAGCATTTATCCATCGATATTTATTAATAATCATAATATGTGTTCCTCCTTCAACTTTTATATACTCTTTGATATTTTTTACAGGAAACACTTCATCTGCATCTCC
Source organism: Flavobacterium terrae (assembly GCF_900142035.1). Classification (GTDB taxonomy): domain Bacteria; phylum Bacteroidota; class Bacteroidia; order Flavobacteriales; family Flavobacteriaceae; genus Flavobacterium; species Flavobacterium terrae. The sequence continues at coordinate 438,497 of NZ_FQZI01000002.1, forward strand.
ATGAATATGGATTACTCTAGGATCTGCTTCAACTCTACCCCAGTTTAAAATTTGATCTATTGCCCAATCCAAATATGATTTTTCTCTCATACTAAGGAATTTCTCATACAGTTCTAATCTTTTTTTAATAACATCACCAAAAGCATACTTTGCCAAAACCTCAACATTTTGCGCCAAGCTAGTTGGGACCAATTTGTATATTTTAGTTATTCTAGCAATTTTCATTCGGCTAGGCAATTCCTTATTACTTTTTACACTAGATATAATAATAGTTTTTCTTACCTTAAGAAACTGAGCCATTTCTTGAACTAAAACACCCCCAAAGGAAACACCAATCAAAACAATATCTTCATGTTTAATATTTTGGCACATTCTTTTAGCATAATCTACAAGAGTTTCATTTTTCTCAGGCAGCACCCATTCTAAAAAATGCATCTCAAATTGTTCTTCTGGAAGTTTAATTCGCTCAAAAATAGATGAACTAGCTGCCATACCTGGCATAAAGTAAACATGAATTTTACACATAAAATGTTTAGAGTTAGTAAGATTTTACCGAAATTTGCATAAAATTAATTATTTCAAACAAATAGTTTTAGCCTTCTCAGTTAATTTATATTTATTTTAAGATTACTTATCAAAAGTTATGGAAATTAAAGACAACTCTTTTTCTCGTCAATTTGAAGCTATTGCTACTGAAGGCATGGTTACTGTGGAATATTCATTTCAAGAAAGAAAGATATTTCTAACACGAATAAATACTCCAGAAAACTTTGACAACGAAACTTTTATTGATGACTTACTAAAAGAAATCATGACAATTGCTGAAGAAAAAAAGTTTAAAGTTGTCCCTATTTTTCCAAGAATTGCAGCTTTTATCAAAAGAAATCCGAAATACAAAGAATTGCTCCCTCCTGGAATTAGACTTTAAAAACACTATTTATGAGATAATTTTACCCCACAAACAATGAGTCACCAACAAAACAATCAGAGTATTATTGATTTTTTTGAAAAAATTGAAAAATACTACGGAAGTAAAACCGAAATTACAGAAGGCATTTGCACTTCTTACGGTGACTTTAGCGCAGATTATACAACGTGGAATTTGTTTGAATTTGATTTGGTTCGCTCTGCTTATCGAAACAATGGAGCCCGATTTATGATGGAAGGTAGCGGGATGTATTATGAAATTGATGCGCAATCGATCATTGCTTTAAATCAACCTGGAAGAAATAAATTTGAGTTTGTAGAGAAATTAGGCGAAAACGTTTATAGAATTACTAAACTTCGATTTCATTATAAATATTAATATAAAAGCCTGTCAAAATTGACAGGCTTTTTTTTTATGCTAACTCTTTTATAAATTCCATTCGAACACTACCATCTTCATCAATCTTTGTTAGATTCACATGATGTAATGTATTCACTAATTCTGGATTCCAAGGCGTTTTTACTTTCACATAATTTTCTGTAAATCCATGAATATAACCTTCTTTATTTTCGCCTTCAAAAAGAACTGTTCTATCTGAACCAATTTGGCTTTCATAAAAAGCACGACGTTTTTTTACTGATAACCCTCTCAACATTTTACTACGTTTTGCTCTAACATTAGCTGGAACAACTCCATCCATTTCAGCAGCTTCGGTATTATCTCTTTCCGAATAGGTAAACACGTGTAAATATGATATCTCTAATTCATTTAAGAAATTATAAGTCTCTAAAAATAACTCATCTGTTTCACCAGGAAAACCAACAATCACATCAACACCAATACAAGCATGTGGCATTACTTCACGAATTTTAGCAACACGATCTGAATACAATTCACGCAAATAACGACGTTTCATTTTTTTCAAAATAGTATTACTTCCTGATTGTAGTGGAATATGGAAGTGCGGTACAAATGTTCTACTCTGCGATACAAAATCTATAGTTTCATTCTTCAACAAATTGGGCTCAATAGAAGAAATACGCAAACGCTCAATTCCTTCAACTTTATCTAAAGCTTGAACTAATTCATAAAAAGTATGTTCGTGTTTTTTATTTCCAAATTCACCTTTTCCATAATCGCCAATATTCACACCAGTCAAAACGATTTCTTTAATCCCTCTTTCTGAAATTTCTTTGGCATTTTTCATTACATTTTCCATCGTATCACTTCGAGAAATGCCGCGTGCTAATGGAATGGTGCAATACGTACATTTATAATCACAGCCGTCCTGAACTTTTAAAAAAGCTCGTGTTCTATCTCCTATTGAATAACTTCCTACATAAAAATCGGCCTCTTCAATTTCACATGAGTGAACTTCGCCCATGTCATTTTTAGACAAATCATTTATGTAATCAGTAATCTTGAATTTTTCAGTAGCACCTAAAACTAAATCTACTCCATCAACAGCTGCTAATTCTTCTGGCTTTAACTGAGCATAACATCCAACAGCAGCTACAAAAGCTTTATCATTAAGCTTCATGGCTTTTTTTACAATCTGTTTAAACTGTTTATCTGCATTTTCTGTTACGGAACATGTATTGATTACATAAATATCAGCAACTTCTTCGAAATCTACACGGTCAAAACCTTCGTCTTTAAAATTTCTCGCAATAGTAGATGTTTCCGAGAAATTCAATTTACAGCCTAAAGTATAAAAGGCTACCTTCTTTTTATTTTCCATATAATAGCTCAATCAATGAAATCGTTGTCAAAAAATTGAGGGTGCAAATTTACATACAAAATTTGATTAAATGAAACATCTTGTCATTTTATCAAATTAGGACTCTAAACTAACTTATTGTGAGTCAAACCATTCATTCGTCTATTTAAAACTTCATTCGTCTATTTTGTCTTTTAGCATTACAATTACCAATATACTTTTACATCAAATAAAACAAACGCTATGAAAAATTTAATTATTAAAGGGGCATTATTAGCCTTATTATCTACAGGAATCATTGGATGTAGTAAAGATGACAATGATAATCAACCACCAGCTGTTGCTGCAGAAGAGAACCCATTACAAAAATACATTACAGACACAGGTTTTAGTACTACAACTAACTTTGTGAACTCTGGAGATTATGAGTTTGGAATGCGCTTTAAACCTACTACTAACGGAACAATAAACAAAATATTTGTAAAAATTCCAGATGCTCAAACTAATGTAAGGGTTACCATTTGGGATGTTACTGAAGGTATTATTTATAGAACTGAAAAAATAGCATCAGTTACTGCTGGAGTTGAAGCTTCTAAAACAATATCTCCTCTTGCCTTGACAAAAGATAAAGAATACATGATTACCTACAATACCAATGATTGGTACAAAAGAAACAAAGCAGATAATAGTGCAGCAACTTATCCTATTACTGCTGGAAACATTTCTGTTACTGGTTATGGATGGAAATCAGGAACTGCTCAAGCATATCCAACAAACTTTGAAAACAATTACTATGCAGGTGATTTAAGCTTTGCTTTTCAACCATCGTTATAACAATTAAAAAGGGAGATTCATGAATCTCCCTTTTTTTATTTATCTATCTATTCTTTTCTATACTTTTTAGTTTCTTCAAAAACGTGTTCTAAAATTCTGGCATCCTCATCAGTAAATTCTACTTGTCTGCGTGCCATCACTATCTTTGCCGTTTGAAAAGCTTTATTAGTCATGTATGTAGTAAAGCCTGAAGCTCCCCCCCAAGAATAACTTGGCACAAAATTACGTGGAAACCCTGAACCAAAAATATTTGCCGAAACACCAACTACAGTACCTGTATTAAACATTGTATTAATACCGCACTTACTATGATCGCCCATCATTAAACCACAAAACTGCAAACCAGTTTTAGCAAAATTTTCGGTTTCATAACTCCAAAGTTTAACTTCTTCGTAATTATTTTTAAGATTCGAATTATTACTATCCGCACCAATATTACACCATTCTCCAAGCACCGAATTTCCTAAAAATCCATCATGTCCTTTATTAGAATACCCAAACAATACTGAATTATTCACTTCTCCACCAATTACAGAATGAGGACCTACAGTTGTTGCTCCGTAAACCTTAGTAGCTAATTTTACCCTACCATTATCACAAAGTGCAAAAGGCCCACGAATTACTGAACCTTCCATAATCTCGGCATTTTTACCAATATATATAGGACCTGTTGAAGCATTAAGTGTTACAAACTCTAATTTTGCTCCTTCTTCAATAAAAATATTTTCTGGTGATAGAACATTAACCGACTTTGGAATGGGTTGCGAATGTCTACTTTCGGTAATTAATTCAAAATCTTCACGCAGAGCAGCATCGTTTTTGGAAAAAATATCCCATGTATGTTCTATCCTAAGACATTCATCAGTAAATTCAATAATTTCGAAAGTATCAAAATCAACTTCTTGATTTTCTTTGCTATAAAAGGCAATAACTTCTTCTTTATAAAAAATAGCTTGATTTTCTTCTAAAGACTTCACCATTTCCACTAAAACATCATTTGGCAAAAAGGAAGCATTAATCATTACATTCTCTTCCATCTCTACCATTGGATACTTTTCTGAAAGATATTCTTCAGTAACCGTTGTAGTAGTATATCCTAAATATTTTTCCCATTTTTCTCTGATGGTTAAAATACCCACACGAATATCGGCAACAGGGCGTGTAAATGTAAACGGAAGTAATGCATTGCGAACTGTTCCGTCAAAAAGTATATAGTTCATTTTTTAGATTTCAGAATTACGATGTCGCTAAGTTACAAAGTTTAGCAGTAAAATGATAATAGGAAAACAAAAAAGCCTTTCCAGTTGGAAAGGCTTTAATTGTATATAAAAAACAGCTATTATTTGCTGAATTTAGCGTATTTGTTTTTGAATTTATCAATACGTCCTGCAGTATCGATAAGTTTAGATTTACCTGTGTAAAAAGGGTGAGACGTTCTTGAGATCTCCATTTTGTAAACTGGATACTCTACTCCTTCGTGAGTGATAGTTTCTTTAGTTTCAACAGTAGACTTAGTGATAAAAATATCGTCATTCGACATATCTTTAAACGCAACTAATCTGTAATTTTCTGGGTGAATTCCTTTTTTCATGATAAATCTTTTTATGATTTGTTACCTTAGGTTTTGATGCTTTTTTACTAATAAAAAGGTATTAACTTACAGTAACTTTTGTTTTTACTAATTTTATTTTAGGGTGCAAATGTACAACTATTTTTTAAAATTCAAATCTTAATAGTAACTTTTTTGGGTTTTATAATACTAACTGAGTGACTTTAATTAAATTTGCAACCTAATCATTGATACATGAGAAAGAATATCATATTAAACTATGGCTTTTATTTAGGCCTTTCGACAATTTTAACATCTGTCTTAAAGTATACTTTTGGAAATTATTTAGAAAAAAGCTTAGTTGAAACTTTTTTAGGCATTATCCTTATAGTTTTGTTTATTTATTTAGGAATAAGTACTTTCAAAAAAAACAATTCAAATTTTTTAAGTGTTAAAGAATCATTACAAATTGGACTAGGTATATCTTTAATAGCAGCTTTACTTTCTGTATTTTATATTTATGTATTTTCAAGTTTTATTGAACCTAATTTTCAGAATGAAGTTATCAAATTAGAGATAAATAAGATGAATACTTCTAATTTATCGAAAAAAGATATCGAAAAAAGTGTCTCAATAATGAGAAATTATATAATGCCGATGATGTATTTTGGAATTATCATTATGAATTTATTTTTAGGATTTATTACTTCCTTAATATTGGGGCTTGCATTAAAAAAAGACAAATCAGTTTTTAACTAATTCTATTTAATGGATATTTCTATTATCATCCCTTTATTGAACGAACAAGAATCGTTACCTGAATTAACATCATGGATTACAAGAGTCATGACTGAAAACAATTTTAGTTATGAAGTTATTTTTATTGATGATGGAAGTACTGATAAATCTTGGGAGACAATCCAAAATTTATCAACAGAAAATTCAAATATTAAAGGAATTAAGTTTCTAACAAACTTTGGGAAATCTCAAGCCCTACATGCTGGTTTTGCAAAAGCTCAAGGTCATGTTGTAATTACAATGGATGCTGATTTACAAGACAGCCCAGACGAAATTCCAGAATTATACAACATGATTACCAAACAAAACTATGATTTAGTTTCTGGTTGGAAAAAAAAGAGATATGACTCTGTTGTAGCAAAAAATCTACCTTCAAAATTATTTAATTGGGCGGCAAGAAAAACATCTAATGTTCAACTTAATGATTTCAATTGCGGATTAAAAGCCTACAAAAACATAGTAATAAAAAACATTGAAGTTTCTGGTGAAATGCATCGCTACATACCTGTTTTAGCAAAAAATGCAGGATTTGGAAATATTGGTGAAAAAGTTGTTATACATCAAGCTAGAAAATACGGAGAATCAAAATTTGGGATTAATCGTTTTATAAACGGTTTTTTAGACCTAATTACCATTTGGTTTTTATCAAAGTATGGAAAACGCCCAATGCATCTATTTGGAGCAGCTGGCGTTTTGATGTTTATCATTGGATTTATATCTACATTTTTAATAATTGGATTAAAATTACTTAAATTGTATACTGGTTACGAAACCATTTTAGTTACCAGCAATCCATTATTTTACATTGCTCTAACAGCGATGATTATAGGAACTCAACTGTTTTTAGCAGGTTTTTTGGGAGAAATTATTCTTCGAACAAAAAACAATGAGGAACGATATAAAATTTCTAAAGAAATTAATCTCTAGATTTAACATTAACTCTAAAATTAAGATAATGCATATAGAAAAGGCAATTTTAGACAAAGTAAATATTTGGCTTACCCCAACCTTCGACAATCAAACACAAGAAGCCATCAAAGAAATGATGACATCTTCTCCAAAAGAATTAGAAGATAGTTTTTATAAAAATCTTGAATTTGGGACTGGAGGAATGCGTGGTATAATGGGTGTTGGAACAAACAGAATCAATAAATATACTTTAGGTAAAAACACTCAAGGCTTATCAGATTACTTAAAAAAATGTTTCCCTGGTGAAGAATTAAAAGCAGCTATTGCATACGATTGTAGAAATAACAGTAACACTTTAGCCAAAGTTGTTGCTGATGTTTTTTCTGCTAACGGAATTAAAGTATATCTTTTTTCTGACATGCGTCCAACTCCAGAACTTTCTTTTGCTGTTAAGCATTTAAATTGTCATGTTGGAATTGTTCTTACTGCTTCCCACAACCCACCAGAATACAATGGTTACAAAGTATACTGGCAAGATGGAGGTCAAATTGTACCACCTCAAGATGGAGAAGTAATCAAGATCATTGAAAATTTAGAATATACAGATGTAAATTTCAATGCTAACGAAAACTTGATTGAATATATCGACGTTGCTGTTGATGAAGCTTTTAGAGACTCAACTGTTGCTAATGCAAGTTTTGAGACATCTAAATCAGCAAGAGAAAATTTAAAAATAGTTTATACTCCACTTCATGGAACTTCTATAAAAGCAATTCCTGGAGTCTTAGCAAAGGCAGGATATACAGATGTAAACATAGTAAAAGAGCAAGAAGTTCCTAACGGAAATTTTCCTACAGTAAAATCTCCTAATCCTGAAGAACCTGAAGCTTTAGAAATGGCTATGCAATTGGCAGAAAAAATTAATGCTGATATTGTCGTAGGTACAGATCCAGATTCAGATCGTTTAGGAGTTGCCGTAAGAAATACTAAAGGAGAAATGATACTTTTAAATGGCAATCAAACCATGGTTGTAATGACAGCTTTCCTTTTAGAGCAATGGAAAAAACAAGGCAAACTTACTGGTCAAGAATTTATAGGATCAACCATTGTATCAACGCCTATGATGCTTGACTTAGCCGAAGCCTATGGCGTAGAATGCAAAGTTGGATTGACAGGATTTAAATGGATTGCTAAATTCATAAAAGATTTTCCTAATCAAAAATTTATTGGTGGTGGTGAAGAAAGTTTTGGATTCATGGTTGGAGATGCTGTTCGAGACAAAGACGGCGTGGGAGCAATATTATTAGTTTGCGAAATTGCAGCCCAAGCCAAAGAAAAAGGAAGCACTTTGTATCAAGAATTACTTCAAATGTATGTGGACTTTGGTTTCTATAAAGAACATTTAATTTCAATTACTAAAAAAGGGATTGAAGGTGCAAATGAAATCAAACAAATGATGATTGACTTGCGTGAAAATCCGCTTTCACAAATTAATGGTCAACGTGTCGTTTGTGTAGAAGACTATCAGAGTTCTAAAGGAAAAGACTTTATGAATAATGAAGAGTTTGAAATTACAATTCCTAAATCAAATGTTTTAATATATTATTTAGAAGACGGAAGTAAAATTTGTGCTAGACCAAGTGGTACTGAGCCAAAAATCAAATTTTATTTTAGTGTGAATTGCACTATAGAAAATCTTTCAGATATTCCTGAGGCAGAACAACTTTTAGATGCTAAAATAACAAACATCATAAAAGAACTTAATCTTAATTAATGGATAACAATTTAAAAAAAATAATCCCTTTTGCATTACATTACAAAAGGGATGTTACTTTAAACATTATTTTTAACGTACTATATGCTTTATTTAGCACGTTATTAATGGTTTCGTTAATGCCCACTCTCGATGTTATTTTTGACAAAGGCGAAAGGGTATTAATTAAGCCTATTTACACAGGTATAGCTAATATAAAAGATTACGGTGTAGATTATTTAAACTACACAATAACCAGTGTTTCTAATGAACATGGAAAACAAAACGCTTTACTATTAGTTATTGGAATTGTTTTAATCACTGCATTACTTAAAAACTTATTTAACTATTTAGCTTCAAGGCATGTCACTGCATTAAGAAACGGAGTGTTACGTGATTTAAGACAAAAACTATATCATAAAATCATTCATCTTCCTGTTTCATATTATTCAGATCAACGTAAAGGAGATGTGATGGCTCGAATGCTTGGGGATGTTGGCGAGGTTCAAAACTCTTTTTTTCAAATTCTTGAATTAATAGTTAGAGAGCCATTAACCATTGCTTTCTCAATCGTGGCCATGTTTGCTATAAGTGCTAAACTAACGTTGTTTGTATTTTTATTTATCCCAATTTCAGGATTCATTATTTCTAGAATTGGTAAAAGTTTAAAATCAAAATCACAACGTGCTCAACAAGAGTCAGGAGTTTTCATTTCTACGTTAGATGAAACTTTAACTGGTTTAAAAGTGGTTAAAGGATTTAATGCGGAGAATATTTTCATTCAAAAATTTAATGATTCTATAAACCGATTACTAAAGTTATCTAACAGTATTTCCAACAAAAATAATTTAGCATCACCAATGAGTGAATTCTTGGGAATCATGACCATCGGAACTTTACTATGGTATGGAGGAAAATTAGTTTTAGTAGATCAAACATTAAGTAGTACAGCATTTATAACTTACATCGCCTTAGCCTATACTATCCTTACTCCTGCAAAAGCAATTTCAAAAGCTTCTTATCAAGTTAAAAGTGGATTAGCCGCTGCCGAAAGAGTTTTCGTGTTATTAGAACAAGAAAACACTATTACAGACAAACCAGATGCAGTCGAAAAAACTTCTTTTGACAACAAAATTACCATTGAAAATATCAATTTTGCTTACGCAGAAGAAAATGTATTGAAGAATTTTTCATTAGATGTACCAAAAGGGAAAACAGTTGCTTTAGTTGGACAATCTGGAAGTGGAAAAAGTACAATTGCCAATTTATTGACTCGTTTTTATGATGTACAAGAAGGAAACATCTCAATAGACGGAATCAACATCAAAGACATGAACATGCACTCTCTTAGAGGCTTAATGGGCTTAGTGACACAAGATTCAATCTTATTCAATGAAACTATAAAAAACAATTTACTTATTGGTAAACCTAATGCAACTGATGAAGAAATCATTGAAGCACTTAAAGTCGCTAATGCTTATGAGTTTGTAAAAGATTTACCTAACGGAATAGAGACTAACATAGGTGATGCTGGAGGAAAATTATCTGGTGGTCAAAAACAACGTTTATCTATTGCTCGTGCCGTGCTTAAAAATCCTCCAATCATGATTTTGGACGAAGCAACTTCTGCACTTGACACAGAAAGCGAAAAATTTGTTCAAGTTGCACTAGAAAACATGATGCAAAATAGAACATCAATAGTAATTGCACATCGTTTATCTACAATTCAAAAAGCAGACAAAATTGTAGTAATGCAAAAAGGAGAAATTGTAGAGCAAGGAACTCACGATGAACTTTTAGCTAAAAACGGAACCTATTCCAAATTAGTAATGATGCAATCTTTTGAATAAATAGAATCCCGACTAGCTCGGGATTTTTTATTAAATAAAAGAATATATATCTTAGTAAAAAAATCAATTCATGAAGCAAAGCACTTTTACAGGACTCTTTATTATACTTTCAGGAATTATTTTTTATTTGATTAATGAATTTTTAGGTGAATATATTCTCTCGAGATTTATTGTAATCTTTACATTGAGTTCATTTTTCCTTGGAAGATATTCAGCAAAATTTCCTAAATAATAAATATGTACATTCCTAACAGCAATATCAAACTTCCTGAAAATCCAGATACTGTTGTTTGGAAATACCTTGATTTATCTAAATTTTTAGACATTTTGCTGTCTGGAAAAATGTTTATGTCTCGTTCTGACAAGTTCGAAGATCAATACGAAGGTACGTTTAGCGAACCCACTTTTGAAGAGATTAAAAAAATTTCTCAAAACAATCCAAAATTTCTTGATTATTACAAATCACATCGTGAAAATGTAGTAGTTAGTAGTTGGCACACTAATGAATATGAAAGTTTTGCCATGTGGCAAATATTTACTAAAAACAATGAAGGATTAGCCATTCAATCAACTATTGGCAGATTAAAAGAGGCTTTACAAAAAGAAAGACATTTTGAACAATATATAGGCGAAGTAAATTATATAGACTACAAAAAAGAATACATTCCTTTTGATGATGCTTTTTTCCCTTTTCTATTTAAACGAAAAAGTTTTCAGTATGAAAGAGAGATAAGGGTTATTTCTGATGTTACTGCTCACAACTTCAGTATCAATGATGGTTTAAAAATTCAAGTAGACATTAACACTCTTATCGAAAAGATTTACATTCACCCAAAAAGCGAAAACTGGTATAAAAAACTAGTTATTGAATTGGTTGAGCGATTAGGATTTGATTTTGAAATAGAAAAATCAGATCTTGAAAGTGATATTTTGATTTAAATTTTTACTAAAATCAAATTATTTCACCACCTTAAATTCTTCAGCTTTCCAATCTTTGTTAATATTTACTGTAAAATAATGCAGATCATCGTTTTTATCGAAAGCGCCATTTTTATTGCGATCATCGATAGTCCTAAAAAATATTTTATTAGCAGCTTCTACATAGTTCCAATCAATCAACTCTTGCAGTTCAGGTGATACTTTAGTAAAATTTTTACCCATATCAGTACTAATGTACAAAGATTTTATATCATCTGAATCAACCTTGCTGTCTTGATTTGTATCAGCATCTGCAAGCACATAAACTAATACTTTTTTAGATTTCAAAAATGTTACTCTTTCAATCATTAGCAATTTATCTGTTAAAACATGCAATGAATCTGATCCAATTTCTTGAAATTTAATATTTTGCAAATAACCCGTTAATTCGTCTTCTAAAACATTTGAAACATTATATGTTGAACCCGCTTCAATTTTTTCTGTATAACTGCTTTTTTGAAAATTACTAACTTGTAGTGCTCCAATAGTATAAATCAATACATTAGAATTAGCAAACTGAATTGGCAAATCAGCTACCATTAATTTTGAGGTATCCTTTTTAACCTCAACTTTATTTAATGGCTTATCGTACTTCACTTTTGGTTTTTGTTCCTCTTTACAATTCCAAAAAAGTGAAAATAAAGGAAGTATATAAACAATTATCTTTTTCATGCTAGCTAATTTTAATCAAATATATTCTAAAAAATTACAACTTGGCAACCAACTTAACACTAAAAACACGAGTCGTTAGATAATTTGGCACCCCATACTGCTGCTTTGTATAAACATCTCTAACCCATGTATTGGTTATAGCGTTTTGATTATTAAACATATTAAATATTTCAAGACCCAATGATAGTTCTTTGAATTTATACAACCAACTACCTTCTTCTTTTGCTCTAGCTCTATCAGTAAACACATACGAAAAACCAGCATCAGCTCTTCGGTAATCTCTTAATCTCAGTTGATAATCATAAGGATTAGCATAAGACGGTGAACCACCAGGCAATCCTGTATTGTAAACCAAGTTAAGGTACATTTTCAATGCTGGAATATTTGGCACATAATCCTGAAAAAGAATTCCAAATTTTAATCTTTGGTCTGTAGGTCTAGCAATAAATCCTTTGTTATCAATATTTTCTTCAGTTTTTAAATACCCAAAACTTAACCATGATTCTGTTCCAGGAACAAATTCTCCATTTAAACGCAAATCTAGACCTTCTGCGTATGCAGTCGCATTATTATTTGCCGCATAACGAATTCGAACATTATCTAGTGTATATGGATTAACATCTGAAAGTGATTTGTAATATATCTCAGAAACCAGTCTAAAAGGTCGACTCCACATTTTAAAACTATAATCATTTCCTAAAACTATATGAACAGATTTTTGTGCTTTTACATTAGGTTGAACCACACCTTCCTTATCTCTTAACTCTCTATAAAAAGGAGGTTGATGATACAAACCACCTGATAATCTAAAAAGCATATCCATATCCCAATTAGGCTTGATAGCAAACTGAGCACGTGGGCTAAAAGTCATCTGGCTTTTACCATTGATATTATCTTCACTTACTTGCCACTGTTGAGCTCTAACCCCAATATTTGTAAAAATATCATGTTCATTCCATTTTGTCCTTCTATTCCATTGAGTATAACCTGAAATTCGATTGATATCTGTGAAATTCTTTGCCCTAACATTGCTATAAGGTACTAAAGGACCCGTGTAAGGTGTATAAGGTTGTTCATTAACAGGTGTATCTAGAATTGGATTGTTTAAAGAAAAACCAGCAGAGTCAACCACTTCCCATTCTCTTAAACGATCACGAATACTTTCCTTTGTATATTTTATTCCCCACTCTATCTGATTGTCATTTTTTTTATGAAACCCTTTTACTTCTGCATTTACTATTAATGCATCTAAATCATTTCTAGCATGTGATAATTGAGAACCTACTCCACGAGTGTATTCTACATTCCCAAAATTATCGTCACCTAAATTAGAATTTACTTCCCCTAATCTATATTGTGCTAGAATATCAAAATACTCTTGTTCAGTAGTATGATAAGCAGAACCAATAAATTTTAAATCAAAATTTTCATTTACAGAATAAGTCCCTTTATAAGCACCAAAAACAGTAGTATACTTGTCTTTTTCCTGCCCTTGATATTCTATAAGTAAAGCAATTGGCTCACTAATAGTCCCAAAATTTGTTTTGCTAAAAAGAGGTTTATAATCGTACTTATTTTGAGATATATTTCCTAAAAAGCTGTGTTGCCACTTAGCATTTGGTGTAAATGTTATGTAAGTCTGAATATCTGCAAAACGAGGTTTAAAATCTGTTTCAGTCTTCTGACTGTTTACTAACAATCTATTATCTCTATATCTAACTCCTGTAATAGCAGTCCATTTTTGATTTTTTGAAGCATTTTCAACTGCTAAACTAGCCCCAAGGAAACTTGCTTCTAATGAAGCTCCAAATTTTGTAGGTCTTCTGTAAGTGATATCCAACACTGAAGACAATTTATCACCAAATTTCGCTTGAAAACCTCCCGCAGAAAAATCAACGTTTTGAACCAAATCTGTGTTTGTAAAACTCAATCCTTCTTGTTGCCCTGAACGAATCAAAAAAGGTCTATACACTTCAATTTCGTTTACATATACTAAGTTTTCATCATAATTTCCGCCTCGTACAGCATATTGTGTACTCAATTCATTATTTGAATAAACTCCAGGAAGTGTTTTCAAAATATTCTCAACTCCTGCATTGGCTCCGGGAATTAATCGAATGGCTTTAGGAGAAATAGTTGTAACTCCTTCTACTCTCTTACGACTATTATTTGTAATAACCACCTCTCCTATTTGTTCAACATTACTTTTAAGGATTATATTGAATTCATAATCTTCATTAGGCTTTAATTCTAAAGAAATTACTGCTACTTTGAGAGATACATGAGAGAATTTAAGGTTTGATTTAACATTTGATGGAATTGTCAAGATGTAAAAACCATTCGAATTAGTTACCGTTTTATTTTCCTGAAAAGAAACATTTACATTTTCTACTGGCTGATTATTTTCGTCTAACACTATTCCTTTTACCCTTGCAGTTTGGGCAAATGTCAAAATTGATACCAGAAAAAAGAAGATAGAATATAAGGTTTTCAAAATATTTATTTGGTTTTGGTAAAATAGGATTCAAATGTACTAGAATTTCCCATATTATCTTTTACAATTAATTTAAAATCATTTTTACCATTTACAAAAATAGCATCAGTAAAATTATGAGTCAATCTATTTTGCTTAGTTTCATATTCCATTAAAATCCACTTTCCATTCAAATAAGCATTATATTCTTTTATCCCTGATAAATTATCCGAGATAGATATTTTTAATGTTTTTGCTTCATCAAGAACATCTCCTTCTTTAAAACTAGGATTATAAATTCGTGGAGCTTCTTCATCTTTAAACAAGAAAAACTTTCCAAGCTTTTTTGTGTATATAGTAAATGTATTTTCCTTTTTGTATGTGGTATTAAATTCTGTACGACCTCTGTCCAAGTTGGCTATAAACATTTTCTCTCTTTCATCAACAGGTATTTTAGACACATCGAATGTAATCGTAATATTTTTGCTTACTGCAACCGAGTCATTGTGTAAAAACAATTCGTTATTTTTAACATTAAAATCTAAATAAAAATCTTCATAAAAAGTTTTTTCTGGTATAAAAACAGAAATATCATCCTTAACATAACTGTGCTCGTTAAGTGTTTTTAAAAAGTAAGGAGTGATTTTTTCCTTTTTTTTCTGAGTTACAGGCAATACTCCATAAGACACAGGTATTATTACTTCTGTTTTGTTTTGATTAAAATCCTCTAAAATAACTTTATAATTAGATGTAAGATTTGATGAAATAGTTAAAATTCCATCATCTTTTCTGGTTTTTATAATACTTGGAGGAAAGAAATAACCAACAAATAATTTTTGAAAACGTTGTTTTTGAGATTGATATCTTGGATAGTCTATAAAAGTATTTATCAACTTGGTTTCATCAAACGAAAAAGTTTCAAATTCATATCCAAAGTATGGCAACCCGTTTACAAAAGATGTCATTTTAAAAATACCATTCTTACCATAACTATTATCAGCGACATCATATGCATTAACTGCAAAACTAATTTTACCATTAGCTACAATTTTGTTTGTAATATATGTACCATCTTTTTGCAAGTTTAGACTTAAAAAAATTGGTTCAGCAGAACCATTAATTTGAGAACTCTCATCGAGAGGATAAGCTAAAATTGAATTCAGAATAGGCTTTTTTGTATCTTTTAAACTATCACACAGACCAAAATAGAGTGGATTAATAATGAATTCAGATTGAGTATCTCTAATTTCAAAATGCAAATGTGGTCCACTTGACCCACCCGTATTTCCAGAATAAGCTATTAAATCACCTTTTTTAACTATTAATTCATTAGGCTTAGGTTTTATTTCAATTTCATAATTTTGCTTATCATAATGCTCCTTATTCAAAACAGCTTGAATTTCTGGCGCACAACGTTGCAAATGCGCATAAACAGTTGTAAAACCATTAGGGTGATCAATGTATATAGATTTCCCATAACCAGCCGTTGAAATTTTGATTCTTGAAATGAATCCATCAGCACTGGCATAAACAGGCAAACCTTCTTTTTTTTGGGTTCTAAAATCTATACCAGAGTGAAAATGATTGGGTCGCAATTCTCCAAAAGATCCTGCCAATGATAAAGGAATATCTAATGGTGAACCAAAATAATCTTTCGGGTACTTATCCTGAGCAGATAAAAAATTTGTTAGTAAAAATATTGCGGCAACTGCAATTCTCATAAAAAACATTTTTTGCTAATATAACGAATTTGTTTTATAAACTTTTACTTATAAAAGTAAAGATGTAACTATATAACAGCAAACAAATTAATAGACCAAAATGCAAAAAAATAATTTTTTTTCTAAAAGATATTGCTATAATTCATTAGGAATATTAACTTTGTGAAGTTATGTAATGAATTTTTATTGTAATGAGTGATATTGGAGGAATAGTTGATTCTCTTGAAGTTAGATTTCAAAAACTCCTTAAAAAAATGGAGGATTTGAAACAATCAAATCAAGAAATACAACAAAAGCTTAACCAAGCAGAACAAATTATCCAACATCAAGCTCAAGAAATAAGAGATTTAAAGTCAAATTTTGACTCTATTAAAATCACAAATTCATTACTTGGTAGTGACGAATACAAAAGAGATACTAAGCTTAAAATAAATTCATTGATTAGAGAAATTGATTACTGTATAGCTCAATTATCTGATTAAAAAGCATAATGAGTGATAAACTAAAAATTAAAATATCTATTGCTGACAGAATTTACCCATTAACGGTAGATCCTAGCCAAGAAGAAGGACTTAGAAGTGCTTCAAAAAAAATAGATGCAATGATTAAACAGTTTGAACAAAATTATGCAGTGCGTGACAAACAAGATGTTTTAGCCATGTGCGCTTTACAATTTGCAGCTCAAGTTGAACAAAGACAAATAGACAAATCTACTGTTGAAGAAACAACTAAACTGAAATTGGAAAAATTAAATGATTTATTAGCAGATTATCTAGATAAATAACGTTCTTAACATACACTAAAAATACTACCTACATTAGTACTTATTTGATAAACTCAACACTAACAAATTAGAATGAGCAAATCATCGTGACTATAGCAAGCCTTTAAGTAGGAAGCTTGAAAAACGAGTTAGCTCAAAACTTGTCTATACGAGTTTATGCAATTCTCCTAATGTAGGTTTTTTTATATATAAACATTCAAATAAACTATGGACATTTTAACAATAATTATTGCTGGAATTATAGGATTAGCAGGCGGATTTGGGATTGCAAAATTCATTGAAAAAAGTAATGTGTCAAACTTGATTAAAAATGCAAAAAAAGAAGCAGCTTCGATTTTAAAAGATGCTAATCAAGAAGCAGAAAACATTAAGAAAGATAAAATTTTACAAGCCAAAGAAAAATTCATTGAATTAAAAGCAGAACACGAACAAGTAATCTTGTCAAGAGATAGAAAAGTTGCCGAAGTTGAAAAAAGAGTACGAGACAAAGAATCTCAAGTATCTAACGAATTAGCTAAAGCAAAAAAAGTAAACGACGAGTTCGAATCAAAAGCCGCAGAATATCAAACTAAAATTGAAGCTTTAGACAAAAAATCGGCTGAAATTGAGAAGATGCACAAATCTCAAGTTGAGCAACTTGAAGTAATTTCTGGACTATCTGCTGAAGATGCAAAAAATCAATTGGTTGAAAGCTTAAAAGCTGAAGCTAAGACAAACGCTATGGCTTACATTCAGGAAACACTTGAAGAAGCTAAATTAACAGCACAACAAGAGGCTAAAAAAGTTATCATTAACACTATTCAAAGAGTTGGTACCGAAGAAGCAGTTGAAAACTGTGTTTCTGTATTCAACATTGAATCTGATGATGTAAAAGGAAGAATTATTGGTCGTGAAGGACGTAACATTAGAGCAATAGAAGCTGCCACTGGCGTTGAAATTATTGTAGATGATACTCCAGAAGCAATCATATTATCATGTTTTGACCCAGTTCGTCGTGAAATTGCCAGATTAGCGCTTCATAAATTAGTTACTGACGGACGTATTCACCCTGCTCGTATTGAAGAGGTTGTTGCAAAAACTCAAAAACAAATTGAAGACGAAATCATTGAAGTTGGTAAACGTACTGTAATCGATTTAGGAATTCACGGATTACACCCTGAATTAATTAAAATAGTGGGTCGTATGAAATACCGTTCTTCATACGGACAAAACTTATTACAACACTCTCGCGAAGTAGCTAAACTTTGTGGTTTAATGGCTGCCGAACTTGGATTAAATGTTAAACTTGCAAAAAGAGCTGGTCTATTACACGATATTGGAAAAGTTCCTGACACAGAAAGCGACTTACCACACGCTTTATTAGGTATGCAATGGGCTGAAAAATACGGCGAAAAAGAAGAAGTTTGCAATGCTATTGGTGCACACCATGACGAGATTGAAATGAAATCATTACTTTCTCCTATCATTCAAGTATGTGATGCAATTTCTGGTGCACGTCCAGGAGCACGCCGACAAGTTTTAGATTCTTACATTCAAAGATTAAAAGACCTTGAAGATATTGCATACGGATTTGGCGGAGTAAAAAGCGCTTATGCAATTCAAGCTGGTCGTGAGTTGCGTGTAATTGTAGAAAGTGAAAAAGTATCTGACGAAATGGCTTCAAAACTATCTTTTGATATTTCTCACAAAATTCAAACAGAAATGACTTACCCTGGTCAAGTTAAGATTACAGTTATTAGAGAAACAAGAGCTGTTAATATTGCTAAATAAAATTTATTTATACAATAAAAAAGACCGCTCTCAAGCGGTCTTTTTTATTTATTATAATTGTGATTTCTTTTTAAAATAAACTTTAAAAGTAGTCCCCTCACCTACAATACTGTCTACAGTTATTTTACCATCCATTGCTTCGACTTGATTTTTGGTTATATAGAGGCCAATTCCGGTGGAATTTTCATTTCTATGAAATGTTTTATACAAACCAAAAACAGAGTCCTTATATTTATCTAAATCGATCCCAAGCCCATTATCTCTTACACATAAAACATCAAAACCATCTTCTTCTTCCACATAATACTCAATTAAAGGTTGTTTTGAAGGATCCGAATACTTTATAGCATTGGTAGAAAGATTAAGCAAAATACTATCTAAATAAGCAGGAATAAACCAAACTTTTAAATCACTAGGTATATTATTAATGATTTGAACATCATTCTTTTTAATATCATCACCTAAAAGCAAAACTACTTTATTAAAATAATCAAGAATTTTCAAATTTTGACTTTCTATATTATTAGAAACCTGAATATTTACTAATTCTACTAAGTTTTCAATTGTGGTAGTCAACTCATCAGAAACAATGCGGATACTTGATAAAGTCTCTTCAGTTGTTAGGTATTCTTCAGCATGCATTTTTAAAAGCGAACTTAAATTACCTGTATGATTCTTTAAATTGTGAGAAACGATATGAGCAAAGTTTAATAATTTACTTTTTTGATTATTAACCAAATCTAGTGTTTCTTGTAGTTTTTGTTCTCTAATTTTTTGTGAAGTTACATCGGTATGTGTTCCAATTATCCTAAGTGGATTACCATTTACATCTCTTGAAATAACTTTTCCTCTATCAAGAATCCATTTGTATTTTCCATTACACAAAACTCTATGATAGGTCTCATAATATGGCACTCTTCCTTCAAAATGCTCTTTAATATTTCCAAAATAAACATCAAGATCATCTGGATGCACCAATTCATCCCATTTTTCAGGATTAGAAATCAAATCAAGCTCGCTATTTTCTAATTCTAATATTTTTAAAGACTGAGCAGAATAAAAAACTTCATTTGTTACCATATTCCAATCCCAAACACCTATTCCTGAAGCCAAATTAGCAAATTGACTTCTAGCTTCAGATATTTTATACTCAGTTTCTTGATGTTTCAAGGATGTTACATCACTATTAGTTCCATAAAAAGCGATACCCTCTTCAGTTCTTTCGCAGGTACCAACAACTCTATACCATTTATCACCACGTTTTGGCAAAGTGACTCTATAATCAAATTCGCAACTTTTAAGAGTATCAATACTTTCAAAAAAGACCTTCTTCATTTTCTGAAGATCTTGCTTATTGATTCTATTCTCAAAAATTAAATTTGGATTATCATTTATCTGTTCTAAAGAATATTCGAAAAATTCATCAACTAATCCTCTTAAAAAATTAATTGTTACAGATAAATTTGGCGCAAGAGTGAACTGAAAGAATAAATCTTTCTGCTGAGATACTATCTTTTTTAAATAATCATTCTCTAAATCTTCTAAGTAGCCGTTATTCATAAAGAGAAATTTACATAGCAATGTACCTAAAAAAACTTAATTTTACCAGTTTTTTCACTTACAACTTATTTAAAATAAAAAAGCCCAGCGATTAACTGGGCTTTTTTTTGTAGCGAAGACGGGAGTTGAACCCGTGACCTCAGGGTTATGAATTCAAATTTTATCGAAGTTAAACCCTTTATATTGTTGATGTGATGAAAATCGTGTACCGTTTCGTGTACTCAAATTGGATCGCAATATAATCATTTTTTTTAATGATTATAATTCCATTTTCTTTTTCATCTATTAGGCCAAAAAGTTTCAATAAACGAAAAACGAACTAACCTATAAAATATCTCTATTTTATTGATATTTTAAAAATTAAATTTAAACACAAAAAAAATAAACATCCTTGAATTATTGCAATTAAAATTAGAAATCATTGCAATGATATTGCAACCTAAATTGCAACTAAAGATTAGAATTTAGGTTGCTTTTAAAGGAAACACTAAGACTTTATAATAAATACAACACAATTAGCGAATTGTTTTTAATCAACTACAATTTTCAAAGGTTGCAATTTTAGTTGCAACTAAAGTTAAACACACTAATTTAGTATAGAGTTTATCGTATTCTTCTATTGAAAACTTGACAATGAACAATGTAAAAAGTATTATCTTTTCAACGTAAAATGCCCTTTTATATCTCTACCATCTTCCAACTTTATAGAGTACCAATAATCAGAAGAAGGTAATGGTTGTCCTAGATAAGTGCCATCCCAACCTTGGGAAGTTGGATTCAATTGCTTGATTAGTTTTCCAAAACGATCAAAAATATGAATTTGGGTTTTAGTATTTATTTTACTGCTTATTCCTTGAATGTTCCAATAATCATGATAACCGTCTCCATTAGGTGTAAAATATTTTGGAATTCCTAAAACACTAACTTCTTCTTGGGAAATGCCACAACCATTTAAATCTTTTACATAAACAGTATAAACACCCGCAGGTAAATTGTAAAATGTGTTGGATTCTTGAAAGTTAATAGCATCTAAACTAGATACATAATTTCCATTACCAGTAACATTTACAATTATTGAATTCGATTCGGACAAATCACTAACTTGGATGTCTGAAATAGTAGCAAGGTCAGAAGCAACAACATTAATAGTTCTTGTTCGAGTACAGCCAAAAGCATTTTTAACCTCAACTGCGTAAGTCCCTTCATTATTAACATTTAGTGTGTAGTTTGTCTCATTAGAAAGTATAAGTCCATCTTTCTTCCAGATGTAAGTATAATCATTTATTGAAGTCCCATCTTCAATCCCTGCATTGAGAATTTTAGTGATTGTTAATTCGTTACATACAATTTCATTTCCGTTTAAATTGATTTTTGGAACAGGATGAACTACAAAAGGAATATTGTAGATTGCCTTACAGTTTACATTATTAGGATTAACTATCTCAACACGTACATTTTGTGTAGCTGTAATAAATGGATTAGGGAGTGGACTAGCTAATGGATTATTATTTTGATCAAAATAATTGACTATCATACCTGTTTGGTTGCCTAAAATCGAATTTTGGAATGTTGATGTATCAAAAGCAAATAATCCGTCTTGATTCATTGGATTTAATTCATCATCACAAACTGTAGTTAAAGTTGTACTTATTGGGAAAGCTTCAGGTAAATCATCTACAATAAATTTTATTGTTGTTTCATAGTTACAAGCAGTTGGCGTGTTATTAGTCACAACTGCTCTAATAGTTTGTGAAGCTGTTACAAATGGATTTGGTAATGGACTTGGCAAAATATTATTATTTTGATCATAATAAGCGACAGACACATTGGTTAGTCCGTTTAATAAACTTGATTGTAAATTTGTTGTATTAAATGGATATTGTCCATCTTGATTATCATCACAAAATCTGTACTCTTGTGGCTGTACAATAGGAATTCGTTCTACATTTAGTGTTATGTGTTGCCCTAATCCTAAACAATCATTATTTACAGCACTATCTACTCTAATATAAATATTTTGAGAATTAGGATAACCCGTGTTTCTATAATTTGAAATGTCAAATATAGCATTTTGTTCTCCAAGTGCGTCTTGTAAATTTCTATAATAAGATATAATTAGCTGTTGACCCACAGGAAATAGACTCTGAATTTGCGGAGTGACACTACTGAAATCAAAACTACTTACACCATCTATGTTTGTGCCTAAAATAGCATCATCACAAGACGTGAAATTTCTGTTGAAATTTACAGGAATTTGTGTAGTTGATACACTTAAATTAAGTTGTGCTATCCTAAAACAACCATTTATATTAGCTACTCTAACATATACTACATCATTACTTACCACTTGGTTGATATAAGTAGTAAAATTTGTTATGGGATTAACATTATTTTGAGCATCTGAAACAGTTTCAAAATAGCTGAATGTTTCATTTGCAAAATTAGCAGATATTTTACTATTGACTTCAGTTAGATTAAAACTACTAAAACCATCAATATTGTCGTCGCATTGGTTGAGTGAAATGATAGAGTTTATGTTTGGTTTAGGATAAATAGTAATAACTCTTGTATTTGAAATTGTCCCTTGAGATGTATTAATAGTAATTGTAACATCGTAATTTCCTGAATTTGCATAAACATGACTGATATTCATGCCAATTTGAGTTGGTGTACCATCCCCAAAATCCCAAGTGGTGTTTGAAATAGAGAGATTGCTATTTATACTAAAATTACTCATTTCACCTTCACAACTACCATTAAATTGTATGGTAGGTGAGAAAAAAAATGATGTAACAAATGGAGGCAGACCTAAATCGCATTTTCTTCCTGCTAAATCAACAGCATCTAATTGCACATTACATCCAGCACCTACAATATCTGGGTTGTTTATTACCCCCAATTTTGATTCTCCGTATTGGCTAATATAAATCTTATTATTGGGCCCCATCTGTATGCCTGAAGGTATAACTCCAAATGGGGTATTACTTACAACTTGAACAGATGATGAAATATTTGGAGAGTTTAAATCAAATTGTAAAATTGAATTGACATTATCATATGGAATTGTTGCATATAAAATTTCAGAATTTGGGGAAAATTCGACTCCATAAGTATATTGACCAAATATTGTTTGTGGATTACTTAACTGACCTGTATTGATATTAAAATCAAAAAGTTCAAGATTCATTAATGTATTTGAAATTGCCAGTTTGCTACCATTAGGAGAAATCTTCATATAGCCCCAAGCATTATCAGTTACCCCGCCAGTAGAAGATCCTACGTTTGATATTATAGGGGTAGTATTTAATCCCGAAGATGTTAATAAGTAACTGTAAAAAGAATTGTTGTTCCAACCATGAGTGACAATCCAAAAGTCTGTACCATTTGCATGTTTTACGACAGATATTTTTTCGTTAGATGGAGTATAAATCAAAATATTTTTATCATTAGTAACAGCACCTAAAGCTCCATCTTGATTCATATCAATTATGGAATAGCGAAAGCCGTTTACTCCTGCATAAGAATCTAAAGTAAAAATATAAAATAAATTAACGGAACCTGGTTTTTGAACAATAGTTGCAGATTGAGTTGTAGACCAATTACCCATTAATCCACTACCATTACTCATTATTTGATGATTTTTATTCCAAATTGTACTCCCGTCAGTATAAAAGAGTAAATTACCATTGCTATCTGCAAGAGATGCACATCCTTCCGAAGTGTTCAACTGACCATCTAATAAGGCTGTGATACTTCCATTATTGTTAAATTTAACACCAGCATTCCTTCCAAAATACCAAATACTCGCTTCTTGCTGAGAAAAAGCGAGTGCACTTGTGAAAAATAAAAAGAATATGAATTTCATTATTCTATTTCTTTCAAAGAATCTTCTAAATCATAAATGAAATTTTCTAATTCAAACTCTTTCAGCTTTTTATCAGATAAAATTATTCTTGATTTTATCAAAAATTCATTGCATAAAATTTTAAACCTTTCTTCAGAATTTGAATTAAAAAAGATTTCAAAATCTAATTTGATTTCATACTCAATTGCTGATTCCTTTTTTAAAATTTTTAGAGGTCTAACTGTAAAAAAAGACTCAAAATCTTTAGATATACAAATAAAATCTAAATAGACTTTTTTCAAATTATTGCTATAGCTTTTTGTCGAAATTTTTTCATTTAAAATATTTCTTAGTTTTTCTGTAATTAATGTCTCCTCAAAGTTAAACTCTCTTGAAAATTGTGTTCCTATAATAAATTCCATAATTTAAATTTTATCTAAATATTCTATTTCCTGGAGGTAATGTTCCATTTGTGAAAAAATACCCATAAATCATTATTTTTTCTTGTATTTTAATTTCTACTTGATTTCCTGTAAATATTGGAAACATTCTAACACCCCCTGGCACCATTGCTTGAAGTTCTGAACGAGAATATCTTGTCTCTCCAGATGTAGTTTCACCATATTTCCAAATATCCCCTGAGTTTAAATGAACTTTATTTCCTCTTACATCCAAATATTCTCCTGATCGATTAACTCTTAATTCATATAAAAATCCTTTTGGCCCTCCTACTTTACGTCCAATCCTTTCAATCTCTTTATTCATTTTCCCAACATAATCAGTAGTTGCCGTAAAAGCTAGTTTTACTTCTTGAGCACCATCAATTGCTGATTTTATAATTGCAAATCTATTTTCCCATGCCCAATAACCAGCAGCTCCACCTACAACAAATGGGATGAGCACGTCATCCACAGCACCAATTCCAGTTACATCATCAGCTAAAAGAGCAACAGTTACCGCTCCTGCATACTTAAATGAACTATTGTCATATTTGGCTTTGTTTATATTTGCTACAAATGTATCATAGTTTAGTTCATTATCTTTAATACTTGAATTAACATTTGATGTTTCCCTTTCATTTTTATTCCAACTACTTTCAATTAAATTATTTGAACTATTTGTTAATGCAGTTGACATTGTTATTGAAGCTGCACTCAAACCTGCATTCACCCATTGCCCAGCATTCCATTGAAATGGATTTGGATTTCCTGTTGCTTGTGCTCCATGGACATAAGTTGAGAATATAAATCCTGCGAACCAACCCCAAAATTCTCCTGTTTGATCCGTATATTTAGTAGGATTGTTCATCACATAAGCATAACGGTTGTAGTTTTGTGTGTTAGAAGGGTCTTGTATATTATTATCAGGTTGTAAAAAGCGATGCAATTTATAATCGTAAATACGTCCATTCATATTAATTAAACCTACTCCAAACAAATGTTCATGCCCCGTATATCCTCTATCAATAAGCATTGTTCCTGTGTTTACAGGTAAGGCAGTAATTGCTCCATTTTGGTATTTAATTATTTCACCCCAAACATCAAATAGACGTTTTTCTACTATTGCTCCCGAAGCATCAGAAACGCCTACAATAGTTCCTTGATAATCACGGTGTAAATAATATATTTTTTGTGTAGTACCATCACTTTTTAAGACGGCTGGAGCAGTATAGCCATCACCTCCTAAATAGGTAATCAACTCAACAGAAGTAGGAGAGGAAGTTTTTAGCTTTATTTCCATCGTCCCATCATCAGAGTAGTATTTGCGGTATGGACGTATTGATTTATCAGCATCTAAACTCCCATAATACATAGCTGACCTAGAGTTATAAGCTCCATATTCAAAATCAATATTTTCTTTTGTAGCTTCTTGAATACTTATTGGACTTTTGAAAAGATTATAAGTAATATTTTGTGTTCTAGGATCATAATAGTTTAATACAGTCGATGTCGCTGATTGGTCTAGAGGTGTAACAGATGATGTTTGAAACGGTTTTCCTGAGATCCCATAGGCATAATCTCCAATATTATTTTTAGCAATAGTTCCGTTATTATTATATGATTGATTTTGAACACCTACTGCATCTCTATAGCTTGTCAACCTATCAGCATTATCATATGTTATTGTTTCACTCCATGTCCCAAACATGTTATTAGTACGAGTTAATAAGTTACCTCTTACTGGATCGAATGTATTAGTCAAAGTCATGATATTTGTACCTGACTTGTCATGTTTATTTTGAGAAGGGAAACCATATTCATCATAAGTGTTGGTAATGGTTATTCCGTTACCCAAGCTTGCTGTTAAAATTTGTCCATGAGAATTAACTGTTTTAGCTTCCCAAAGAGGAATTGTTGGTGAATTATTATCATAAATTTTTGATTTGTAACCGTTCTTATATTCATTTATAATAATTCTTGAAGATGTTTTGTTGTCAGATTTATTTTCAATTAGATATGTTTCTGTTGAAGGCCTTCCAAACAAATCATAAGATATTGTTTTTACAAATTTAGCTTTTCCATTTAATTCCTCTGTACTTGACAAAATATTATTATAAGTGCCATATGTGAAACTATTCGTTGAAAATGTTGAATTAACATAATCATCAAATCGTATATTTTCGATCAAGTTATTTGATGAATTATATATATATGTACTTTTTGATTTAATGTTGCCTCCAACATCTTTTACCGTTTTGAAACTGATTTTGCCAAAATCGTCTAATTCATAAATTAGTTCTCCTTGACCAACTATTTCCTCACGAATTAATTGACCAAAGTGATTATAATCATATTTTCTATTTCCAGCTGAAGGATCATTTAGTTCTATTTTATTTCCCCAACCATCTTCGACGATATTTATAGTTGCTCCGTTGCAAATTGTGGATTTTAAATTACCACTTGCAAAGTATTCATTGTTAATAACACCTCCTGGAGTCTCCGTTATAGTTATTTGTTGATCTAAAGAATTTCGTATTATTTCTTTAGTCTTTATTCCATCATTTTCAGTTGTTGAAGTACCAGAATAAGAATAATTTGTTATTTGACCTGGTGAACTTAATGATTTTAATCTTGTAGACTGCATTAACCTACCGTATACATCATATTGCATTTCATTCCATACAGATGCAACATTATTATATGGTTGACTTTTCTTTATAACTCTATCATAAATATCATATTCAGTATCAATTATAGACCAATTATCATTAATATCTTTTACTTGACTCCTCACCTCTCTACCTAGTTCGTCAAACATAATTTTTGAACTGCTACCATCATCTTGTATAGTCTCTTTTAAAAATCCACCTAATCCGTAATAATAATAATTATAAGTTTCATTTTTTCCATAAATGTCTTTCTGAGAAATTATTTTACCCCAGACATCATACTTATAACTGTTTCTTAGAGTTGTAGTTGTCTTGGAAGGGAATGATTTACTCTGAAGGTTTCCATTATTTACATCATATGTATATTTTGTAATTATACCTCCAACATCTGTTTTTTTAATTAGAAAACGACCAGTATTGTCATATGCAAAACTGCTGACTCTAGGTGCTAATCCAGGTGCAGATATTGTTTTTTTTACAATATTCCCAAAGTCATCATAATCATTATCTTCTATTATATAAACTGTTCCATTACCTTTCTTCTTAATTCGTGTCAATAAATTTCCATTATATGTATAAATCTCTTCACTACTAGTTGAATTATTACTAGGGTAAATTATTGCATTTTTATTTTTTTGTTCTAATCTATCTACCATATATGGAGATGTGATAGATGCATATGACAATATTTCTGTACTAACTTTTTCAACTAATACTCCTTTTTTATATGTAGTTGTAATTTGAATAGGATTACTATTTAAATTATAAACAGTTGCAATTTCTTTACTTGTGTCTTCTAAACCATTTGTTTGTTTAATCAAAGTCTTTTTTAGTTTAAATACTTTATTTGGTAATAATGGCATTTCGTATGAAGTATCTTCATCATTATAAACAATTTCCGTTCTATTTATAAATGGATTAACACCTCCTGTATTTAAATTATAGTCTGGAGTAACCAAGCCTAAAACTGTAAAATTATCAATTTGCGCACCTCTCTTACTTAAATCAAATTTTTCAATGTTAGAAATTATTTGTAAAGGATCAGTATACCAATTTGTTTTTAATATAGATCGAAAACCTAAAAACCCTAATCCTTCTGCGTGGAAAGTAGCACCAGAATATTTATAATCTTTTTTCTTAGAATGTGAATCCGAATAACTGTGTATTTGTGATACTAACTTAAAATCAATTCTAGATGGGATTTCGTAATAAGGATAGTCATATATTTGTGTACTACTATTTGTATATACATCAAAATCGCTTAATTTTCTATAATTAATTTCATCTACCAAAGAATTATTGATGATAGATTTTAATAAATTTTCATTTCCAAGTGTTGATATTTCAAATAATACAGTAGGATAATTATAGGGAGTTAAATACTGTAAACCTAATATGTTTTTTGAAGTTTTTTTATTTGTTTTTAAAAGAACAGGATATTGTGGTGGAATAGGAATTCCGTCAGATTTTTCAATAGCTCCAGTGTTATATTCAAGAGTATTATATGTCCAAACAGAACTATCAACACCTGAAACACCACTTTTTATAAATGTTCTTATAGATACATATTTATAGTATAATTGTCTTTCTCGTGATTCGTAAAATGGCCCACTAGCTGTATAACCAGCAAGAACTGGATAATATTCAACACCAGCATATACATTATAATTACTAACACTTATAATATCTGATTTTCTATCATTGTTTAAATCAAAAACAAGAATAAAATTATCTTTATCTGGAGTAGGTAAGTTATTTGGTAAAGGTTCAGCTATAAGTCCACTTCCTGTAGAATATAAAATAGATTTTTGTACATAAGTAGATAACAAATCGGATTTCCCATCACCATTAAAATCAGCTACTAGAATTGATCTTAATAGAATAGATGAGCTATAATTGACTCCAAAATCGAAATCATAATCAAAAATCTTTTGCAATGCTGAATTGGATTCATCTAATGAAAATGCAATAATTTTTTTTGTATCCCCATTATAGGTAAGTATATCTGTTTTACCATTTCCATCAAAATCTCCAATTTTTAAAAAGCTATTATTTATAATATTATTTGCAGAAGAAATATCTTTATTATAATTGTTTATTAACCTTTTGTCTAAGTCTATAAGAGTAATTTTAAAAGTTGAATGATTATTAGGAGAGGTTCCTAATAGAATTACATCTGTTAAACCATCTCCGTTAAAATCACCGTTTAATATTGTCTCAGGAGAATAGTGATAACCATCAGTTAAAAACTCTTTTGTAACATGAAGAACGACATTATTTGTATTATAATTATTAGAATAAATTTTAAAAAGAAGTTTAGATGGATTATTTTGACCTCTGACAGTACACCAATATTGTTTATTTGATTTTTTATTACCAGACAAAGAATAATCTAGTGCTTCTATGTTAAACGATTTATAAACCGTTGATGATTCGTTGTTTGAAGTCTTAGTTGCTTGTATAACAGATCCAGCATTTTCATCTACATTTGAAATTATTTCATATGAATTATTAGAAGTTTTTAATAAATCAATTTCTCCATCTCCATTATAGTCTCCTTGAATTAGTGATGATTCATTTAAAGAAATATAATTGTTATTGTCATCAACAAATAATTTTTGAGCTATAAATTCAATGTCGTTAGAAAAATTTTGACCGTATGTGAATCTAATAGGTTTTAATGCCTTTGTTTCATTTCCAGATTTTTCTTGTATTTCTATGAGTTGCTCTTGTCCTATTACATTCTCATGTGTTAAGTAATAATTTCTATATCCATTTGTATTGCCTAATACTTTTATTTGACTCAATATCTTGTCGTTTATAATATTAGTGTTTCCTTGATAACTTTGTTCTGCACTAGCTCTAGATTTATAAATAAATTGTACTTCATTGATTCCTTCACTTGTTACTCTACTCCCATATTTAATAGAAGCTATATACAAATAGTTATTTGAATTCGTATAAGTATAATTAATTTTTAAACCTTGAGGATTTTCCCAAGATGTTATTCCTGAAATCGAGAAAGCACTGGAATCCAATGAATTACCATAATATGCTATAGCGCCATCTGGATATTCTACTTTAAAAGTCAGTTTACCAAATATTTGAACAGAACTTCCATTTTCAACACTTGTGGTATATGAGTAGTATGATGTTAATGTTATTTTCAAATTTGAATAGTTCTCTGTTTCATATGTTGATCCCGGGACTCCATAGGTACCGCTTTTCAACAAAAGCCTTTGTCCATCAAGAGCAAAACGATCATTACTATCAAGATCAACTGGATCGTTAATACCGTCATGAAATTTAGTAGCTGATATTCTAGTGATTGATGATAAACCAGAAAGATTCCAGCCATAACCAGCCAAGCCTACTGCTCCATGACTATTATAAGAAAGGGATAATCTAGGTTCAATCCCATTTATACCTGGAGGAACAAGGATTGGTATATCATAAGTTGCAGCTCCGCTTAAAGAAACACCAAGATTACCATTAGTTCGTCCAACTTCTCCTTCTAAAGTAAGCTCTGAATTTTGGGAAAAAATTGAATTAAATGTTAAAAATAAAATTATTAGATAAATATTTTTCATAATGCTATATGCTCTAAAGTATACGTTATTTATTCTTTAAGACTTTTAAAGACTTATTTTCTCCATTTTCATATATTAACAAAACATTATAAAAACCTTCAGGATATTTATAAAAGTCAATTTTCATATTATTTTGACTAATTAAATTTTCATATCGTTTTAGGAGTTGACCATTTAAAGAGAAGAGATCAATTGATATTACTTTTCTTTCATTTGTATTTGGCCATTTTATATAAAGTTCTTCTAAAACTGGATTTGGATAATATTTTATTTGTTCATACTCGGCATCTTGTATCATGTCTTCTTCAACTAAAGTTTCTTCAGTTTTATAAATTGAATCATTTGCATTTTTAGCACTTAAGCAAAGACAAATATATCTTTGTGTTTGATTTCCAGCTGAATCATATACAAACTTTATTCTTTTGGGTGTTTGACTATATGCGTTTGATCCTATTAGTAAGAATAAAAAGAGTAGTTTTTTCATTAAGATATTTGGTATTTAAATTTTGCGCGAAATTACTGTTAAAAATCAATACGACGCAATACCTAAATTTAGTTAGATTTATCCGACAAATAACAAATCCGCTTGATATGTTATAAATATTCTCATTTTGAAAAAGAGTATGGATATGCTAACTTAGAGTAGAGTTAAGAACAAAATCTTAATTTTAACCATTTTAGACAAAATGTCATGTTTTTTATTCGGCACAAAAGTTGCCTTGACTATCAGTCTATTAATTAAACTAAAAAACAAAACATGACTGAAAATTACTCATTAGAAATTGATTTTATGCCCGTTGGAGACGGAGAAAAAAGTGGCGATGCAATCGCTTTGAGATTCGGATTGTACGAAGACGGCAGATGGAAAAATCAAAAGGTTTTTATTATTGATGGTGGTAATCTAGCGAGTGGTGATGCACTTGTAAAACACGTAAAAGAGGTTTATAAGACCAACAAAGTTGACAGGGTTATTCTTACTCATCCCGATTCTGACCATGCTTCGGGATTAAGAAAAGTTATAGAGGGACTGGAAGTAGAAAAAATATGGATGCACAGACCTTGGAATCATTGGGGAGACTTGAAAGATTCAATCGTAGACGGACGAATCACAAGAAAGAGTTTTACTGACAAGTTAAGAAATGCCTACCAATATGCTCACGATATTGAGCAACTAGCGATTGAAAATAAAATTGAAATTTTTTCCCCACATCAAGGTAGTTCTTATACTATAAATGAAGAAGATATTCTAACAGTTTTAGGCCCTAGTAAAGAACTTTATACAAGTCTTGTTCAAGCATCCGGTAAAACACCGGATATGGGTGTTTTTGAGAGTGTACGTGGCTTCAGCGCAGATACAAAGACTAAAACCAAATTTGTACGTGAAGATTTGACTTTTGAAACGGAGAACTTGGCAGAAACTGATGTGCCAACATCAGCAGAGAATGACATGAGTTTAGTTTTACTTTTGACAGTAGGTAAAGCCAGAGTTCTATTTACTGGTGATGCAGGTACGCAGGGAATGCATAAGGCAATTTATTACGCAACTGAAAAAGGGATATCCCTTAAGAATTTAAACGTTTTTGATGTACCACATCATGGAAGTAGAAGAAACCTTTCAAAAGGGATTTTAAGACACATTTCAGCTAATTATTCTGTTGTTTCGTGTTCTGTGCTAGGTGCTCCAAAACATCCATCACCTATTGTCATAAATAGTTTGATAAGAAGAAACATGACACCCTACAAAACTCAAGGAAAAGTTCTTAACTTCAGATTTGGTAGTGTTCCAACTAGAGAAGGTTACACAACTGCAATACCAATGCCATTCACTAACCAAGTTGAAATTCCAGAGTAACATGAAATTTGACATTGATAATTATTCCGTTAAGGCAAGACTATATCCCTGCTTACTGATTTTATTGCCAGCATTTATTGTAGGTGTTTATTATATTACTGATTTAGAAAAATATTATCACTACTTCACAGCCGTTTTGGCTTTTGGTCTCTTCACTTTTGTACTAGCTCAATTCGGAAGAGATAAAGGGAAGTCCAAAGAGTCCGAACTTTACAAGTACTTTGGAGGTAAGCCTACAACACAAATTTTAAGATACAAAAATACATATTTGGATAGCGTTACTAAAAATCGATACCGACAGATTTTGACGCAAAAAATACCAAATATTCAGATGCCAACAGCTCAAGAGGAAAACGATGAACCTGATGATGCTGATGAAGTTTACAACAGCTGTGCAAAATTCTTAATATCGAAAACGAGAGATACCACTAAATTCAATTTACTTTTTAAGGAAAATGTGAGTTATGGTTTTAGGCGTAATTTATGGGCAATGAAAAATTTTGCTCTATCCATAATTTTTTTATGCCTAATAACTCATTTCTATTTTGTAACCGAAGGGTTTAAAGTTTTTAATAAATTCACAACTCAATCCATAGGACTTTTTGCATTTTTGCTAATTGCTATACTGACATGGCTTTTTGTAATAACAAGAGACTGGATTAAGTTGGTAGCTTTCTCATATGCTGAAAGGCTTTTTGAAGCTTTAAACGAAGTCTAGTGCGAAAAATAATTTAAAAAAGGGTCAATTCTGACCCTTTTTTATACGAAATATAGATTACTTACAATTTCATTTTCTAAATAATTCTAATACCGCTTCCTTTTTCATCGATTAAATCAAAAGTTTCAATAAGTGAAATTATAGAAGGATTTATTTTTGACAGCCTTTGGATTTTCTTTTCAGTTTCAGATAATACAATTTCAACCTTATTTTTATTTGTGTTATTTTTCACTGCAAAGTAAATATCAGCTAAATCTATTCCTGTTTCAAATTCCGAGTTCTCAACTATTGAACTGCATTTAATTTTAAAACCTTGCTTTTGCAATTCGATTACTTTTTTATTCCAGTCAGCAAATTCTCCCTTATCAGGGTAAACAACAATATTCTCTTTTTTGATTGGTTCTAACAATTGCAATTTTAAGTTTTGTTTACTTCCAGTAGCCATCCATAAATATTCGGGAATAAACAGGCTCATTATGATTGCAGTCTTTTCAGATTCCACAATTGCAATGGATGTTTGCAACAAGTTTGCAACCCTTGTTTTAACAAGATGCAACCCAAACAGACATTGTTTGAGGTTAAATTTATCCTTATTGATTTTCTTGTGAACCCAGTTAATATGTGGAAATGGAATTTTTACTCGTTTGCCTGTGTTTTCATCAAATAGAATTATTTTGCCAGTATGGACTTTTTGAGTTTGATTGATTTGCCAAAATACAGTTGCACCCTCCCAATGTTTTGAAGTTCCGATATTATACTTTGCGATGCAATTTTCAACTTCATCTTTTGCAAAATGCTTATATAGGAACTTTGCAAAATTGTTATTGCAATATTTTTTTAATGATTGCTTTACCAGTAGTGGATCAATAAAATCGGGAATTAAATTTATCGTTTCAATATTGAAAATTGTAATGCACTCATTTTGTTTTGGGCTATTATGATAGCCACAACTTGTCTCTCTGTCGCATCTACCGTAAGTTTCTTCAAGATAATCACTTGTAATTTTATTGATATACCTAACAAATCTTCTTTTGCCACAGTTAGGGCAAATAAACTTTTTACTCGACTTATCTAATGAATACTTAAACTCATTCATAACTATTCGTAATAATCGTAATCCTCGTAGTAATCGAAGTATTTACGACCATTACGAGAATTACGAGGTTAGTATTTGGGTTTGAAAACGGTTGCAAGTAAATATTCAATTGCATCTTCTTTGGTAAATTTGATTTTTTTGCTTTTTTTCTTTCTAAAGTCGTATTTGGGTTTTTCTTCTTGTCCTTTGACCAATACAATAAATTTCTCCCTCTCCTCTGGGGAAAGTGCTAGAAAAACTTCATATACTGTATTGGCAGTCATTTTTAAAGATTATTTTTCTTTAAAATGATTCTTACTGTACCCTCTGAAATACCTAGTTGTCTTCCAATTTCAGATTTTGAAATGCCACTTTCAAACAGCTCCAGTATTTTTGAATTACGCTCATTTGCATCCCCAACACTTAATGTTTTTAAATGCTCATTTTCTGAATCATAGCCATTGAAACTGAATTGTAAAAAGCTATTTACTTTTTCAATTCTGCAAACGATAATGTTTTCAGAATCGTAAATCTGTTCACAATTACGTTGTTTGATTTGCTTGATATATCTTAACCCAATTTCTTGATGACTTTCTCCAATTGCAAAACTGCTATCGCAAAAGTTCATTAACATTTTGCTCCCTGATAAATGGTTTTTTGTTATGGGTTTGCAAGTATCAATTTTTGGTGTATGCGCTAGAACTAAAATTGATAGCACATATTTGTTTTTCAAGTCTTTTAAAAATTTCATCAATGGTAAAGCATCTTTTGCTTTCTCATTGTCACTCTTCAAATAAGTGATGTTGTCAACAATTAAAACTTTAACACCAAAATCAATGATAGATTTTTCAAGTGAATAGAATAGAAATTCTTCAAAAGTTTTAAACCGTTTATCTTCAAAATAATCGGGATTAATTTCTGCTCTCAAAAAGTTTGGACTAAATGAAAAATGATTTGCGAAGTTTTCAGAATATCTATTTTCAAACTGTTTATCTGAAAGTTCAAAATCAAAATAGATAATAGGAGTAGGTGGGCATTCTAATTTTAAGCCACAAGTAGAAATTCCAGTACTAATGCTGTTGGCAATCTGAACAGCTAAAATTGACTTACCTAAATTAGTGTCAGCAAACAAAATGCATATTTCTCCCTCAAACCAAAATTCACCGAAAAGCATTCGGGGTATTGGTCTGTTTTTGGCAATTTCGATAAATTGGTTTGCTGATTTTATTTCAAAAATAGAGTTAGAATCAGAAGCTAATTCTTTCTTTATTTCGTCTTTGAAATCATCGAGATTATCATTCATAACACTTAGATTTTTTTGCAAATCTATTGTGGTATGTAATTAGGAATTTAATCTTAAAGCTTGAAAGTATTGTAATTACAGTACTTTACAAAAGTTTAAAGAAGTTTACAGAACTTAAAAGTATTGATTAAGGATTGTTTCTAATTCATTCGTTATTCTCGAATAATCGGAATCTTTATTTTCATTTACTTTATAACCGAAAATAGAGGGATAAGTACCAATATTACAATTAAATGTTCTTTTTAAAGCATCATATAATTCAGTTTGCGTGCCATAGGTAATAGTTAATGCTTTCTTTTTAACTAGAAAATCAATGATATATCTCATTTTTTTCCCTTTAATAGTTGGGTATTTCTTTAAAATGGTGCTTTCAATTTCTTTGTTTTTTTCGTGTGAAATAAAGTCTCTAAAGTATTTTTCTCTCGGAGCAAGATTAACGGAAAACCTCTTAAAAACCGGCGTTTCCTTTACTTCTTGAATAAAATTTTGCTGATTGAAATTTTGCACTTTTAAACCAGTTATTTTTTCGACTTCTGCAATGTGTGTGTTAAAGTTGAGACTTTGACAATTAAATAAAGCTTGTGTGTTTATGTCTTTATCTGGGGAATTTTTTTCAAAATACAGTGATAATTGATTTGAAAAAAAAGCATAGGTTTCGAGTTGTTTCAAGTAGTTTTCGGATAGATAACTAAAACTGATAGCATTTAATGTTTCTTTATATTCTATTAGTTTGAAACAATTGTTTTTTAATTTACTGGACTTTAAAAGGAGTGTTGAAAATCCAAGACTGTTTTCATATACGAAATTCAAGTCCTCATCAATATAAGTTATTCTATCAATAACTGATTTACTTTCTTCAGGGAGTTTTTTAAACTCTTCCATATCAAGAATTGATATAGGAATATAGAAAATAAAATTTCTAAATATTTCATTAATTAATTCGTTATATTTTGAGTTCAATTCAGACATTAGTTGATTTTTATGTTTACCGCATTGATGTGACAAACATCGCAATTATTTTATATTTTCATTGCAATTCTAATTCAATTTCATTGCAATTGTTGTCTTTACTATTTTGGGATAGTATCAAATTTTAGTTTTAAATAAAAAACATTGCAATTACTTTATTTTTTATTGCAATCTTATTTGAGTAAATGTGAATAATCTTCTGGTAGTTCGGCATCAATATCCCTTAAATACTTTTCAAGTGCTGTCATTGTAGAATGTCCTGTTACAAGCATTAATTTGCTTTTGGTTTCAAACTGTGAACTGGTTTTACGCATCTCTCTGTACAATTTAGTAATGAAAGTATGTCTGAAACTATACATTCCATAATCTTTGTTAAGATTAAAATGTGTTTTCACAACTTCTTTAAATCTTTTTGAGAAATAATCCCTTTTATTGTTTGGCTCTGTAATCCAGTCTTGACCGAAACCATTAGGAGTGAAAAGAAAACTTTCAGGATTAAATTTTGACAAATCGGGTAAATCATTCATCAATATTTCAGGTATGATTTTGATTTTTACAGCCTTGTTTTTAGTCCTCAAGTAAATCCTTTTACCAATTAAATCAATATCTTTAATCTTCAATTCACAAACCTCAATGGGTCTTAAAAAATTATATGACACAAATTTTATGAATAGTAAAAGTAACTTGTCATTTTCTTCTAGAAAAAAATAAATGTCTTTCTGCATTTCAGAAGTGTAAGTTTTATTTCTCTCTGGGTTTGACTTTAAAACATTTATTTTTTTGATTACATTATCAACAATTACCTCATTGTCCTCTAAAACTTGAAATAAAGAACTTAAATCTGCTCTTGTATTGTTTCTGTTCCTTGCACTTGAATTAATTAATACTCCATTCAGATAATCATTAATAACCTTTTTGGTTATGAAGGTTATCGGTTTGTTTTCATCTAAAGACTTTCTGAATTTTCTAACTCTTAATTCAAAGTTTTTATATGAAGTATCTCTAATTGTATTCTTCTTGATGTTTAAAGCAAATTCAAAAGCTTCTTTAATTGTTAGGGTTTCGGGTATTGCAATGCTATCATTAATAATTGCAATTTTTTCTTTAGGGATTACAACACTATTATTGTTCGCTTTTGAACTATCGGATTGTTTTTTGTTGAGTAGCTCTTCTATATTATTGTTATCAATATTTGGGTTAAATCCTTTTTCGAGTAAAAATTCAAGTGCGCTACTCATTGCACTCAAATAATCAATTCTTTCTTTTTTAGTTTTTAGCTTATTTGCATTGCCTTTAATGTTTGGCATTCTTTTGAGTTTACCTGTTTTTACATCCCTAAAACTATAATATACATACCAGCTTTTAGATAGTGCTTTTGATTTTTCGGATTCGCTAAGTTGATTCCATAGCAGAATATTTACGCCACCAGTAAATATTTTTGGAGAAGTAAATTCTTTCTGTTTCAACAAGTTTTTGAATTGATTAATTTGGGTATTGTGTTCTAAACTGTATACTAAATCGTGTACTTTTTGTAAATATAAAAAAATTTTAGACATAAAAAAAACGGTTTAGAGTACCTAAACCGTTGATTTTCATAACTTCAATTTCTGTAGCGAAGACGGGAGTTGAACCCGTGACCTCAGGGTTATGAATCCTGCGCTCTAACCAACTGAGCTACCTCGCCATTGTTGGTATTGCATCTCTCAATGCGGGTGCAAATATAACACTATATTTAAAGCCTGCAAATAAAATTTCAAAAAAATAATTATTAAAAATTTATTTTTTTTTCTATTCTATATTATATATATTACGCCCAAAATTAACACCTATGGATAGCAAAATACGTTACGAACTAGAATTCCCTATACATTCTTCGCCACAATTACTTTATCAATATATTTCCACTCCATCAGGACTTCAAGAATGGTTTGCAAACAATGTTAACTCAAGAGGTGAGTTTTACACATTTATTTGGGATGATTCCCAAGAAAAAGCAAGGTTATACTCTAAGAAAACAGGAGAAAAAGTAAAATTTAAATGGGTTGATGAACAAAATCATGACACAGAATACTTTTTCGAAATGAGAATATTAGTAGATGACATCACAAAAGATGTTTCACTAATGGTAGTTGATTATGCTGAAGAAGATGAAATGGAAGAGGCTAAAATGTTATGGGAAAATCAGATTTCCGATCTAAAACATGTTATTGGTTCTGTTTAATATTTAAAATTATAAGACTTATATTTGCCCCGCTTTGTTACTAAAAACAAAGCGGGATTTTTTTATGACAAACTCACTACTTAACAATCGCGGTTTTTTATATGGCGATGCCTTATTTGAAACAGTTAAAATTCTAGATGGAAAAATACTTTTTTTAGAAGACCACTATTTCAGATTAATGTCGTCTATGCGAATTTTAAGAATGGAAATCCCTATGAATTTCACTATGGAATTCTTTGAAAGCGAAATATTAAATGAGGTTAAAAAAGAACAATTAGAAACTTCAGCTAGAGCCAGAATGACTGTTTATCGCAAAGATGGCGGCTTTTATCTTCCCGACAACAACGCAATAGATTATGTTATTTCTGTTTCAAAAATTGAAAAACCAATTTACGAAATTGAAAACACAACATACGAAGTAGACATTTTTAAAGACTTTTATGTATCTAAACAATTAATTTCGACCCTAAAAAGCACTAACAAAATTGTTCAAATCACAGGAAGTATTTATGCCAAAGAAAATGCGTTGGACAATTGTATATTACTCAATGAAGATAAAAACGTAGTAGAAGTTCTTAATGGTAACATTTTTATGTTAAAAGACAAAACATTAACAACACCTCCAGTTTCTGAAGGCTGTCTTAATGGAATCATGAGAAAACAAATTATTGCTTTAGCAAAAACAATTGATGATTTAACATTTACCGAAAGCAATATTTCTCCTTTTGATTTACAAAAAGCCGATGAGATATTTATTACAAACGTGATTAAAGGAATTCAACCCATAACTAAATACAGGAAAAAAGAATTCGAAACCAGTTTAGCTAAATCTCTAATTTCTAAATTAAACGTAAAAATACGTCTAAGCTAGTTGTAAATAGGATTTTCGGGAGCATTAGACCAAATCAAATATTCGCCACCTTGCTCTATGATTTTTTCTTTCCAAAAATCTGTAGCAGATTTACCAATGATTTTATTTCTAAGACCATTTTCGGAAATAATCCAAGAGTTAGATTCGAGCTCATTTTGTAATTGCTCTGCATCCCACCCTGAATAACCTAGAAAAAATCGAACATTAGTTCTACCTATTTTACCTTGGTTAATAAGATTTTTGGCATGTTCAAAATCACCTCCCCAGTAAATCCCTTCGGCAATCTCTATGCTTTCGGGTATTAATTGAGGTACATTATGAATAAAGTAAAGATTATCCTGCTCAATTGGTCCGCCATTATAAATCTTGAAAGTTGCGTCAATTTCAGGAATTAAATCGTGAAGTGTATAACCAAGTGGCTTGTTTAGGATAAATCCAACAGAACCATCTTCGTTATGATCTGCCAACAGAACTACTGATCTATTAAAAGATAAATCTCCCGTAATAGACGGTTCTGCTACCAGTAAGTGCCCTTTTTTTGGTCGTACAGAAATCATAACAATAAGAATTAGACTTAAATTTAACAATTAATTTATCTAATTCCCAAATAAAATCGTTAAAAAGCAAAAAAAAAGCCACGCAAGGCGTGGCTCTATTTCTTTATGCAAACTATTATTTGTTTACTGCACCTTCTAATTCAGCACCAGCTTTGAATTTTACTACGTTTTTAGCAGCAATTTTGATAGTTTTTCCTGTTTGAGGGTTTCTTCCATCTCTTGCAGCTCTCTTAGATACTGACCAAGATCCAAATCCAACTAAAGATACTCTTCCACCTTTTTTCAAAGTACCTTCAACATTTTCTAAAAATGATTCTAAAGCTAATTTAGCAGCAGCTTTTGTAATCCCTGCGTGAGCAGCCATAGCATCGATTAAATCTGATTTGTTCATAATTGTTATTAATTGATTGGTTAATATTAATACTTACACCTACAAATTTAATAGGATTTCCTTACTATACAACAGTTGAGGCGTTTTTTTATTGTTTTTGTTAATAACTCAAGTAATTTGTTGATAAACAACTCTTTTTTATATAAAAAATTCGTTAAACCTTGTTTTTACTAGTCTTATAAAGCTTTGGCTTGTTCAGAAAAAGTCATTCCATTAAGTAATTCATGTATTAACATTTTCTTTTTTCCTGGAAATTGTATTGAAACCACATGAATAAATCCTCCAGAAACAGCAATTTTCATTTCTTTTTTTGTTGTTATCACTAAGCCTAGTTCAAACTCATGATTTACAACTTCTTTTGTTACTTCATAAATCTTAACATTCCATTCCAAATCACCGTCTTTAAAAAAGCAATAAGCAGTAGGATAAGGACTAAGTCCTCTTATTAAATTATAAACTTCATCAATTCCTTGGCTAAAATCAATTTTACAATTATCGCGATCAAGCTTGTAAGCCGTTTTAATTTCTGGTGTATCTTCTTGGATTTTTGTAGTGACAGAACCCAAACTTATTTTCTGTAAAGTTTCTAAAACAGCGTCACAACCTAAAACCATAAGTTTATCATGCAACTCTCCTGCTGTTTCATTTTCTGCTATACTAATTTCTTTACTAAGGATCATAGCTCCGGTGTCAATTTTATCATCTATAAAAAAGGTAGTCACTCCTGTTTTAGTTTCACCATTAATTATTGCCCAATTTATAGGCGCAGCACCTCTATAATTAGGCAACAACGAAGCATGCAAATTAAAAGTCCCATATTCAGGCATTTGCCAAACTGCCTGAGGAAGCATTCTAAAAGCGACTACAACTTGTAAGTTAGCATTTAACGATTGCAACTCTTGCAGAAATTCTTCATTTTTTAGGTTAGAAGGTTGTAATAATCTTAAACCTTTTTCAATTGCATATTCTTTTACTGCAGAGTATTTAATTTTTTGACCTCTACCTGCTGGCTTATCCACTGCAGTTATAACTCCAACAATTTCATGCTTATCTTCCTTCACTATTGCATCTAGGATTCCCACTGCAAATTCTGGAGTACCCATAAAAACAATTCTTAGTTTTTCCATTATTTTACTATTGTAAACTGATTTCTACTATTAATCGATACTATATTATATTCTAATAAACCCTTAATTACTTCCAATACTTGCTTCTCTTCAATACCAATTAAAGCAACAATTTCTCTAGCAGTCATTTCATTTTGACTTAAAAGTTTTATTATTTGTGTTTTTAAATCTTCTAAAGGAACATTCTTCATCCTTTTTGAAACACAAAAAGAACAAACTCCACATTCTTTACTGTTGCCTTCTCCGAAATAATTCAACAATAATTGACTTTTACAACTCTTATCATCAGACACATAATCAACCATAGCTTTTATTTGTTCAATTTTTGCCAGATTTTGACTTTCCAAGTGTCTAGAAACTCTATTAATTGTTCTTTCATCTTCTCTAACCTCTAAAAAAATAATTTTAGACTCATTAAATTGAGAAAAAAATTCAACTATATTCAATTTTTTAAGTTTCTCTAGCAAATTTAGCACTTTAACCTCTGTCGTTCCTGCTTTTTTTGCCACAAAAGCCAAATTAACATTGATCTGCAAATCAAAAATACCTGGATAACTTCTTAAAATAGTAGAAATAATAGGCTCATCTTCTGGATTTAAGCTTATATATCTAATTACCTCTTTAGACTCTAATAAAAATTGAACCTGAAGTTTTTCTGAAAATTCCTGAGTAAGACTAATTATTCCTTGTTTGTCTAAAAACTGAAGTGCGTTAAATGTTTTTAAAACAGGAAAATCGTACTGCAAACAAAACTGATTTAAACCAAACGGAAATTCCTCATTAATTCCTTCTCCATAAGCAATTTGAAAATAGTTGCAAAGTTTAACGTAAACTTCTTTAAGAAACTTAACATCTGGCAAAACCTGAATAAACTGATTTTCGGCTTGAATAATATCTGAAGGCGAACTAATTAATATTGCAAATGCTTTTTGCCCGTTTCTACCTGCTCTACCCGCTTCCTGATAATAACTTTCTAAATTTTCGGGTAGATTAATATGAATTACTGTTTTTACATTTGGTTTATCTATCCCCATACCAAAAGCGCTTGTAGCAATCATTACAGGTGTTTTATCTATAAGCCAAGAATCCATGTTCTTTTCCTTTTCCTTTAAAGGCAATCCACCGTGATAATAGGTTGTTTTAAAACCTAAATCTGAAAGTTTTTGAGCAAAAACATGACAGTTTTTTCTATTACGAACATATATAATTGATGGCTCAGGATTTTTTTGAAGAATTTGATTCAGCTTAAACAATTTATCTTCAGCCTTTATGACATGATATCCAAGATTTTCTCTAGCAAAAGACTTCGAAAAAAAACTAGGATCTTCTAATCCTAACAAGTTAATTATATCAACCTGAACTCTAGGAGTAGCCGAAGCTGTTAAAGCGATAAAAGGTACTTTAGGGAAATGAGTTTTTAAATTTTTAATTTTTAAATAAGAAGGTCTAAAATCATGCCCCCATTGAGAAACACAATGAGCCTCATCAATCGCAATCATGCTTATTGGCAAATTTTTAATTCGTTCTAATACCCACTCCTGCTCTAATCGTTCTGGAGATAGATATAAAAATTTATAATTACCAAATTGACAGTTATCTAATAATTGTATTATTTCTTCAGATTTAATTCCTCCTGTCAATGCTATAGCTTTAATGCTTTTGGATTGTAATTGAGCAACCTGATCTTTCATTAAAGCAACTAAAGGAGAAACCACTAGACAAATTCCATCAAAAACCATCCCCGGCACTTGAAAACATAATGATTTTCCTCCACCGGTTGGCATTAATCCAAAAGTATCTTTTCTTTCTAATACCGATTTGATTATTTCGTCCTGAACGGGTCTAAAAGAAGAATAATTCCAATATTTTTCAAGAATTTGTAATGCTTGTTGCATTCAAAAGTATTTAAAGTTTAAAAATAAAG
This sequence comes from Flavobacterium terrae, assembly GCF_900142035.1. GTDB lineage: Bacteria > Bacteroidota > Bacteroidia > Flavobacteriales > Flavobacteriaceae > Flavobacterium > Flavobacterium terrae. The sequence goes on from NZ_FQZI01000002.1 coordinate 482,347, forward strand.
AGTTTACTTGTTTAAAGCAAAACAATTTAAATTAAAACTATCAAATTATTTAAGATGAGTAAAAATAAAGTCTATACGCTCACTTACAGTCCCGATAGGCACTTCGATAAGTTCGTAACCATATTTTGCATATGTTTCTTTAAGATGATCGTAGATAATTTTTGCTTGTTCAAAATTTTCATAACGAGCCTGATCACTAACATATATATCTTCCCAAGGAGGCAAGACAAACACTTTAGTATATTTACTATCGTGACAACTTTGATCAAAATGTTCTGGATAAGTATCACCAATAAAATGCATATAAGCCAAAACATCTGGCACCCCCCTGTCAATAAAAACCTGAGAGCTTTCTTCTTGAATAGCGTTTTGATACTGTTTTAATCTCCCATCTAAAAGCATTTGACTAAACAGCAAAGGTTCCGTCAAAAACAATTGATCAATTCCTTGCCTTTGCGCCTCTAAGGTTACTTCACGGGAAATTTCAGGATAACACGTAAATCCTTTTTCGATTAATCCTTCAATAATCGTTGTCTTTCCAGTTCCTGGTCCACCGGTAATTACAATAATTTCCTTTTTCAAAACTCTAAAAATAAAGGTGCAAACTTAATTAAACTTATTGGTTTTTGAAAATTGAATTTACAATCGATAATTTCTAATTTCAAAAAGCTTATATTTGCGTTTATTTTAATGCAGAAGATGGATAAGAAAACAACTGAGTTTTACGAAAGATTAAAGGAAGAACTTAATTCGACCACAAAAAAATGGCCTTCTGAATACTTATATAAATTTATTGTTCCTAGCGATATCGAAAAAATAGCGCAAGTGGAAGGTGCCTTTAACAGAATGGGAGCTATTATTGATACTCGCCAATCTAAAAACGGAAAATTTACAAGTATTTCAATAAGTGTGCATTTAAATAGCGCTGACGAGGTAATTCAAAAATACCAAGAAGTGTCAACAATCGAGGGGATAATATCTTTATAAATGGATACAAAATACATTAGAGAAAATGCTGGCGATGTAGTTCATAACTTAGAATACAATTCTGAAAGAAAATCGCTAATCATACCTGAATATGGCCGTCATTTACAAAAATTAATTGACCAAGCTCTAGCAATTCAGGATAGAGAGGAACGAAATAAAATGGCTAAATATATTATTTCAGTCATGGGAAGCATGAATCCTCACTTGCGAGATGTGCCTGATTTTCAACATAAACTATGGGACCAACTATTTATTATGTCTGATTTTTCATTAGACGTAGATTCTCCCTACCCAATACCTTCAAAAGAGGTATTAAAAATGAAACCTGACACATTAAAATACCCTCAAAACTTTCCTAAATATCGTTTTTACGGAAACAATATAACTTATATGATTGCTAAAGCAAATGAGTGGGAAGAAGGGGATATGAAAAATGCTCTGGTTAGAGTTATTGCCAATCATATGAAAAAATCATATTTAAGTTGGAACAAAGACACCGTTACTGATGCAGTTATATTTGAACATTTATATGAATTATCGGGAGGTAAATTAAACCTTACTACCTCTAGTGAAGAGCTTTCAAACACTCAGGATTTAATGCGTACCAATAAACGTATGTCTAATAAAATCCAAAACAACAACAATAACAACAGTAAGCTTAAAAACCAAAAGAATGGTCCTAAAAAACCATTTATAAAAAACAATAATAATCCTAAATAATTAAGAGTAAACCTCATAATTACTAATTTATAACTCATAATTTAAAATGGGAACATTTAAAATTGAAGGTGGTATACCACTAAAAGGAACAGTTCAACCTCAGGGTGCAAAAAATGAAGCATTACAAATATTATGTCCTGTTTTATTAACTTCAGAAAAAGTAAGGATTACTAATATCCCTGACATTATTGATGTTAACAAGCTTATTGTCCTTTTAGGAAATTTAGGTGTAAAAATTCAAAAAAACGGCCCTGGAGATTATACTTTTCAGGCTGATGAAGTAAATATAGACTACCTTAAAACTGAAGCATTTAAAAAAGAAGGTGGAAGTTTAAGAGGATCAATCATGATTGTTGGACCACTTTTAGCACGTTTTGGTTGCGGATATATTCCTAAACCTGGAGGTGACAAAATTGGTCGCCGCCGTCTAGATACTCACTTTGAAGGCTTTATCAACTTAGGCGCTAAATTCCGTTACGAAAGAGCTGACCATTTTTATGGTGTGGAAATAGATGGAAGACTTCAGGGAACATACATGTTACTTGATGAAGCTTCGGTTACTGGAACAGCAAATATTGTTATGGCTGCAGTTTTAGCCGAAGGCACAACAACAATTTATAATGCAGCTTGTGAGCCTTATCTACAACAACTTTGTAAAATGTTGAATTCGATGGGTGCTAAAATCACCGGAATTGGATCTAACCTTTTAACTATTGAAGGTGTTGACAGTCTTGGTGGTTGCGAACACAGAGTTTTACCTGATATGATCGAAATTGGATCTTGGATTGGTCTTGCTGCTATGACAAGAAGCGAAATTACTATCAAAGATGTAAGTTGGGAGAATTTAGGAGTTATCCCAAATGTTTTTAGAAAATTAGGAATCACTTTAGAAAAACGAGGTGACGATATTTATATTCCTGCTCATACAGATGGATATGAAATCAAAACTGACATTGATGGTTCAATTTTAACAGTAGCAGATGCTCCTTGGCCAGGTTTCACTCCTGACTTATTAAGTATTGTATTAGTTGTTGCAACTCAAGCAAAAGGAGATGTTTTAATTCATCAAAAAATGTTTGAAAGCCGTTTATTCTTTGTGGATAAATTAATTGACATGGGTGCAAAAATCATGTTATGTGATCCACACAGAGCCGTGGTTATGGGACATAATTTCCAGTCGCAACTAAAAGCAACAACAATGAGTTCTCCAGATATTAGAGCTGGTATTTCATTATTAATTGCTGCACTTACTGCTAAAGGAACTAGCACAATTCAAAATATTGAGCAAATAGATAGAGGTTATGAGCGCATTGATGAGCGATTAAGAGCTTTAGGTGCTAATATTGTTAGAGCATAATCTAAAGTATGTAATTATATATAATTCCAAATTCCGATAACTATATTGGGATTTGGAATTTTCTTTTTAACCCAACCAAGAATGGAAACCTACATTATTATATTTCTTTGCATCGCCTCATTTTTAGCAGGATTTATTGATGCTATTGCTGGTGGTGGTGGATTAATTCAAACTCCAATTGCTTTGATTCTTTTACCTCATCAACCTATAGCTAATTTATCAGGATCTCTCAAAGTTCCTGGTATAACAGGAACGAGTATTGCCTCAATTCAATACTTAAAGAACGTGGACATGAATTGGAGATTGTTGTTTATAATGACAATATTTTCATGCTTGAGCGCTTTCTTTGGCTCTTATATTCTTACCATTGTGAACAATGATTTTATGAAGCCATTATTATTAGTAATCCTAATTTTATTAGCTATTTACACCTTCATAAAAAAAGATTTTGGCAGCCATCAACCTAAAGAAATTTCAAATATTAAAGCTATTTTATACGGGATATTAATTAGTGCTTTTATTGGTTTTTATGATGGTTTTATTGGTCCAGGAACAGGTAGCTTTCTTATTGTTGCGTTTATATTTGTACTTGGATTTGATTTTTTACATGCCTCAGCAAATGCAAAATTGGTAAACATCGCCTCAAACATTGGATCACTAGTCTTATTCATTTCGAAAGGAAAAATTCTATGGCTAATGGCTTTACCAATGGCCGTTTGCAACGGTTTTGGGGGATGGTTAGGCGCAAAATTAGCCATTAAAAAAGGAAACGGTTTTATCCGCATCTTTTTTCTAGTTGTTGTAATTGGCACCTTAATTAGACTAAGTTATGATGTATTTTTAAAGAATTAATTCAAAGCGTTTAATATTTTCAAGCCAAAAACAATTCCGTCTCTATGAATTGTACTTTGATATGAACGAACATAATCCAATCTAAACAGCTTAAATTTACCAAAACCTAAATTATCCAATCCAACAGAAAACTCTTGATACGGATTAATTCCAGGCAAAGACAAGTTGTGATACCCTAAAATCATATTTACTTTAAGTAGATTAATTAACGGAATTTTATTGGCAATAAACCCTTTGTCATCATATTCCGCATGCGCTTCAAAAAAAGAATCATTTGTACTGTATTTGTAATACGGCATCATATTAAATACATTCAAATATCTGTCTGATTGACCAATATGTGTTTGATTTCCATTAAAATGCTTATAATCCACAAAAGAAATATTATCTCCATTAAAAAATTTACCAGCTGAAATATTCACACCTAAATTTCCTTTATTACCCAAAGGAAAATCATGAGAAACTCTTGAAGCTACATAATCAAAATTATATTGTGATTCGTTTCCAGCAAAGCCTTTTTCATAAGTTAAATAAACAGTTGGATACTTATCATTAGATAAATTAAACTTTCCATCTGGTCTTGACCAATATTCTTGCGCAAAATTTATCTTCCCTGTGATTCTAGCTTTTATCAAATTATGCTTCATGATAATAGGTTTATTGTAATCAAAAGGCAGCAATGGATTGTTAGAAGTATACACTTTGTCTTTCTTCACGACAGTATAATCTGTTGTATTAAAGAGTGGTTTTCTTTCGGAATATTCCATGTTAGTATAAACCGAAAAACCATTTATAACCTCTTGACTATAGCCTACGTTTATAAAACTCTTATCATAAAGTTTCATGAAGTTATTCTTAAAGAATAAGGTGCTTACTGTGTTTACAATACTCGAAATTGGATTATTAGCATTGAACTGAACAATATCTCTTCCTCCTGAAAAACTCAACAACGCATCATTTACATTATTAAACTTTTGTGAATACTCCGCTTTCATCCTGAGTTTTTGTTCTTCTAATCCATAATTAAAAATAATACCCGCAGATGTATAAGTTCTATTTTCTCTATTATTTTTTAAATAATTGAAACCCGTACTTAAAACATAACCTTGAACAGTATTAAATCGTAAACTTGTTAAAACTCCTGAATAACTTAAAGTCCAATCTTTATATGAATTCTTGTAATTATAACCACTAACTACATCAAATAAAGAAAATTTATTATTCTTTCTATCTATAGAGTCTAAATATTCTTTAGACTGTCTTAATGTTTGAATGCTATCTTTTTTTGTATAGTCTGTACTTTCTTCTAATGTCAATGGAACTGGTCTTATAGAATTCCAAAAATCATTATCCTTTTTATTAGAATCTTTTTCAAAGCTCAACACTTCTCGTGTAAATGTTTTTTTATCAAATGAAGGCTCAAATTCAAAATTGCTATATACATATGTAAACCTTCCTGAAAGATTTATACCTAATAAACCTGCAACAAAATCAAGACTTTGAGTGTTCTTAGTCCAAATATTATCATTTTTATTATAACTAAAACTTTGTTTTAAAATTAAATTATCTAAAGCGGGTGTTTGCATTCTATAGCCTTTAATATTGACATCTACAGCATAAATAGCCCAAGAATCCTCAACAATATAAATATAACCTTCAACTACTGGTTCAGTGTCTCTACGTGGTATAACTTTAATTTTATTTACTTGTTGTTTGTCTTCTGTATAAAAACTTCCATCAATTTTAAATTTGTAGTACGAAAAAGCATTATCACTTATAGGAGAAATGATATTAACCTGAAATGGTAAATAATTCTCATAAAAATCAAACTCAACACTTGCTGCATTATTGAAACTAAAACCATTGTTTTTACCAGCTACTTTAGAAGCAAGAATGGTTTCTTTCATTTTATCAGGTTTTTGAAAACTAAGTTTAGAAACAGTTTCTGATAAATACAAAATACCTGTTCTAGTTGAATCTAAAGCTCCATCAAAATCGCCTAATTCCTGACCTAAAATCTTTTTAGGAGCATCCTTAATTCGCATCAGTCCTCTTGAATAGAAATCTGCTTTATATTTAGCCGTTCTTTCAGAGTTTTCTTTTTTGGCAGCAATTGCGTTACGAATAATTTGCTTAGCGGGATCTTCTTGATTTGTTACAACAACCTCATTTAATGTGTACTTTTCTTCCACTAGTTTTACATTAAGATCATGAGGAAAGCTATCAATATTGATCGCAACCTTTTTAGTCTTGAAACCCAAAAACTGGAAAATTATAGTATACTTCCCTTTTTGCTTTATATTCAACTCATAAAACCCTTTTTCATTTGTCGTAGTACTATTATAAGTATTATCTACTAAAACTGTTACTAAAGGAAGAGGTTGATTATTTTCATCTGTTACCAAACCTTTTATTTGAGAATTTGATACAATAGAAATCAATAGAAAGGCAAAAAGAAAGAAATTTTTCATTTGGTTTTTTCTTAATAGACGTAATTAAACAAGAAATGGTTGCTTTACAAAAAAGATTGAATGGCCAATTCATAACTTTGAAGACCAAAACCAATAATTACTCCTTTTGCATTAGGCGCAATATAAGATTGATGTCTAAAAGATTCTCTAGAAAAAGTATTAGAGATATGAACTTCTATAACTGGAGTAACAATTGCTTTTATACAATCGCCTATTCCAATAGATGTATGGGTATAAGCTCCAGCATTTAAAATAATTCCGTCATAACTAAAACCTACTTCTTGTAGTTTGTTAATAATTTCACCTTCAATGTTACTTTGAAAGTATTCCAAATCGACATTTAAATATTTAGTTTTTAAAGAATCAAAAAAAAAATCAAAATCTTGATTACCATAAACACTAGGCTCTCTCTTTCCCAGTAAGTTTAAATTTGGGCCATTTATAATAAGTACTTTCACATCAAATAATTTGAGTAAATATAAGGGTTTATTGACAAATATCTATACTATGACAGAATAGAATCCATTATCTTTTTAAACAAAAAAAGATAATCAACAAACATACTTTAGGAGCTTTTCCTACAAAAAACAACTTAAAACACACTTTAAAAAGTAAGAAAAAAACGTTCTAAAAGCCATGTTTTAGAGCATAAAACATTAATTAACAATTAAATAAAAATTGTTAATAACTATTTTATTAAGCTTACATTCGAAATTTATTAAATTATAATTTCACACTGTTAATTTTAAATTTAAAAAACAAATGAAAAAAGTATTAATGACTGCAGTAGCATTATTTGCTTTCGGTTTTGCTAATGCACAAGAATCAACAGGAGAAGGTTTCTCTAAAGGTAATGTTTTCGTTTCAGGATCAGTTGGATTTGGAACAGAATCAACTGGAGATGAAAAAATGAATGAATTTAATTTTTCACCAAAAGGAGCTTATTTTGTTACTGATAATATAGCAGTAGGACTTGCTTTAGGTCTTTCTTCTACTAAAACAGAAGACGCATCTCCTGTAGAAGAAACTAACACTAAATTTTCAGCTGGTGTATTTGGAAGATACTACTTTACTCCTGCTTCAAAATTTTCAATTTTTGGGCAATTAGGTGTTAACATGAATTCATATAAAGATGAGACTAAAAACACAGCTTCAGGAGTAACAGTAAGTACTGAAGGAAATGGATTTGATGTTATGTTATCTCCAGGTGTTAGCTATTTCTTATCTAACCATTTCGCTATTGAAGCTTCATTTGGTGCTTTAGGATACGAAACTACAAAGCCTGATGCTGATGGTGCAGAATCAACTGATAAATTTGGTTTAGAACTTAACTTAAGCTCAATTAACTTTGGTTTAGTTTACAAATTCTAATCAGTATAATAGATTATAAAAAAACCACGCTCAAAAAGCGTGGTTTTTTATTTATAAGAAATCATATTACATTTTAAATCCAATACCTGCTTGGATTACCATATTTTTAGAACCCGTGTCCTTAACCACTTCATTTAAACTCTGAGTAAAACGACCAAAGATAAAAGCTCCACCAGAAAAATTTAAAGAAATACCTCCAGCAATTGCGGTATCAAAGCTATTAACATCATTTTGATCAGAAACATTATTGTCTGATTCTACTTTTTCTGAGACTTTCATTCCAAACTGTGGACCAGCTTCTATAGCAAAAACATTTCCTAATTTTAATTTTGCTAAAACAGGTACATTAATGTAATCTATTTTATAAGTTACTTTATACGAATTACCAAAAATAGGCTTGATGGTATTTTCAAATCCTTGTCTAGAGTAAAGCAACTCAGGCTGAAGTGATAAAACTTTAGGCACTAAAGGCACTTCTCCCATAAAACCAAAATGAAAACTTGTTCTTGGATCTGGCCCTTCATCAAAATCTCCCTTAGACACAGTAGCATAGTTAAGTCCCCCTTTAATACCAAAACTTGAACCGCCTCCATCTTGCGCAAAAACATTACTCGATAATGTCAATAAAAAAACTCCTAATGTTAAATTTTTAATTAATTTCATATCCGAAAAGTTTTAGTTTATAAATATTGAACGCTAAAATTTTTAAAAAATTATATTTTGTAATGAACAACAATTGGACCAAATTTATTAAGAATTTTCAATCTTACCTAAAAATCGAACGTGGTTTATCTCAAAATTCTATTGACAATTACACTCTTGATATTGAAAAATTAAGTTTTTATTTAACTGAAAATCAAATAGACAAAACACCAATCACAATTACCGAAGAAGTTGTCCAAGAGTTCATTTATGATGTATCTAAAAAAGTGAATCCTAGAAGTCAAGCAAGAATAATTTCTGGATTGAAAAGTTTTTTTAATTATTTAATTTTTGAAGATTACAGACCAGATAACCCACTAGAATTAATCGAAGCTCCTCGATTAGGCAGAAAACTTCCAGACACCCTAAACATAAAAGACATAGACAACTTAATAAATGCAATTGACTTATCAAGCAATGAAGGAGAGCGTAATAGAGCTATGCTTGAAACATTATATGGTTGCGGACTTCGGGTTTCTGAATTGGTTTCTGTTAAAATATCAGACTTGTTTTTTGATGAAGGTTTTATAAAAATAACAGGAAAAGGGAATAAGCAACGATTTGTACCTATTAGCCCTTTAACTCAAAAATATATTGAGATTTATAAAAATGAAGTTCGTCCTCATTTACCAATTCAAAAAGAATTTAGCGATACTTTGTTTTTAAATAGAAGAGGTAAACAGCTTACTAGAGCTATGATTTTTACTATTATTAAAGATTTAGCAAAAAAAATAAACCTCAACAAAACTATAAGTCCACACACCTTTCGCCATTCATTTGCTACACATTTATTAGAAAACGGTGCCGATTTACGTTCGATTCAACTAATGCTTGGACATGAATCGATTACAACAACAGAAATTTACATGCATGTTGATCGAAAACATTTAAACCAAGTAATGCAGACTTTTCACCCCAGAAATAAATAAAAAATCCTTCTTTCGAAGGATTTAATTTATTGTAAAATATTTTGTAATGATTCAAAATCTAAGGTTTGCTGTTCTCCTGATGCCAAATTTTTTAAATTATAAACATTATTCTTAAGTTCCTCTCCTCCTACTATAATCGCATAAGAAATTCCTCTTTTATCAGCATACTGAAATTGTTTACCAATTTTAGCATTATCTGGATACATTTCTACTTTAATTCCAGCTGCACGTAATTTTGAAATAGCTTTCATAGCATATTTGGCTTCTGATTCTCCAAAATTCAAGAAAATAGCTTTTGAAGTAGAAGTTACTGTTTCAGGAAACAATCCTAATTCTTCTACAACTAAATAAATTCTATCTAAACCAAAAGAAATTCCCACTCCGCTCATATTTTTCAAACCGAAAATTCCAGTTAAATCATCATAACGGCCACCACCACCAATAGATCCCATTGAAACTCCTTCTGGAGCAGAAACTTCAAAAATAGCACCAGTATAATAATTAAGTCCTCTTGCTAAAGTAACATCCAAATCTAGTTTTGAATCCTTTAATCCTATTTCAAGAACATTTTCGCATATAAAACGCAACTCCTCTACTCCTTTTAGACCTTCTTGAGAACCTGCTAACAATTGTGATAATTTTTCGAGTTTTTCGGCAGTAGTCCCCGTGAAGTTAAATAGCGGTTGAACTTTCACGATCGCTTCTTCAGAAATACCTTTTTCAAGCATTTCTTTCTTAACTCCATCTTCTCCAATCTTATCTAACTTATCAAGTGCAACTGTAAAATCGATTAACTTATCCGATGCTCCAATAACTTCAGCAATTCCAGATAATATTTTACGGTTATTTATTTTAATGGTAACTCCTTTTAATCCTAAATCAAAAAAAACAGAGTCATACAATTGAACCAATTCTACTTCTTGCCATAACGATGTAGAGCCTACAACATCAGCATCGCACTGATAAAACTCTCTAAAACGCCCTTTCTGAGGTCTATCTGCTCTCCATACCGGTTGGATTTGATAGCGTTTAAAAGGAAACTCAATTTCATTTTGGTGTTGTACCACATAACGCGCAAAAGGCACTGTTAAATCGTAACGAAGTGCTTTTTCTGAAATCTTATTAGTGAACTGATTTAGTTGAACCAATTCTTCTACCGAAATTGTTTCAGCTGAATTTACTTGTAACGATTCAATTGATCTTGGCAACTCAATTTTTTGCTTATTAAAAAAATAATTTCCTGAATTTAAAATCTTAAAAATCAATCGATCACCTTCTTCTCCATATTTACCCATCAACGTTTCTGAGTTTTCAAAAGTTGGCGTTTCGATAGGCTGATAACCAAATCTCTCAAAATGGGCACGTATTGTATTAAAAATATAATTACGCTTTGCCACTTCAATAGGAGAAAAATCTCTGGTTCCTTTAGGAATACTTGGTTTTTGTGCCATTTTTAAAAATTATGAGTTATAAATTTTCGGTTATGAAATATCGGTTAAAGAAAACCTCCATCATAAAAGAAGTGCAAATATCTTACATTTTGAAAGAATACTAAAATTTTAAAAAGAATTGTAACAAAAAACATACTTTAATGACTTATTAGCCATGATAGGATTGTTTAGAGAGAATGTAAAAATCGCAATGGGTTCTATAAGAACTCAGTTATTGCGTACCATTTTAACCGTACTTATTATTGGTATTGGTATTATGGCTCTGGTTGGTATCTTAACTGTTGTTTCGGCACTCGAAAACACCATTTCGAAAGATTTTGCCTCTATGGGTGCCAATACATTTACCCTAAACCAATACGACAACTTAACTCGCAGCGAAGGAAACGGAGAGGTTAAAAAAATAAACCCTATCATATCCTATCCCGAAGCAGTTGCCTTTAAAAAGAACTACAACTATCCGTTTGCACATACATCGGTTTCATTTACTGCCACAGCAAATGCAGAAGTTAAATTTGAAAGCAAAAAGACTGATCCTGAGGTTTCGGTACTTGGTGTAGATGATTACTATACAGTCAATTCTGGATTAGAAGTTGTTAAAGGAAGAAATTTTACGGGCTTTGATATCGAAAACAACAATTATGTTTGTGTTCTTGGTGCCGATTTTGAAAAAGAACTTTTATCTGATGTTAATCCTATTGACAAAACAATATCTATTAGAGGAGCTAAATTTAAAGTTATAGGAGTATTAAAGGAAAAAGGATCAACTTTTGGAAAAAGTCAAGACCTAAGGGTTTTAATACCAATTCAAGTCGCAAGAACGCTTTTTACAGCACCCAACATTAATTACTCAACCAGCGTTATGATTGAGAAAAAAGAATTACTGGATGAAGCTGTTGATAATGCAACCATTGCCATGCGTAAGGTAAGAAAATTAAGCCCTATTGAAGACAATAACTTTGGAGTATCAAGGAGTGACGACCTAATTAATAAGATTTTAGGGATCACTCAATATTTAGGAATTTCTGCTTGGATCATTGGAGTTATTACCATTTTTGGTTCTACTATAGCCTTAATGAATATCATGTTGGTATCAGTTACCGAAAGAACTCGTGAAATAGGTACTAGAAAAGCCTTAGGTGCTAAAAGAAGTACTATTGCCATGCAGTTTTTTATGGAAACTTTGGTTATTGGTCAATTGGGTGGCTTAGTTGGAACTTTGCTTGGAATACTTATAGGTTTTGGATTTGCATCCTTGTTAGACTTTAAATTTGTTATTCCTTGGTTAGCCATAACCTCTGCTTTTTTAGTATGTTTTCTTGTTGCTATAATTTCAGGGTTGTATCCCGCTTTAAAAGCCGCAAAACTGGATCCTATAGAAGCATTGCGTTACGAATAATTAACACCAAAATGAAACAAAAAGATTACGTTGAAAAAGAGATAGAAAAACTTAGTTTAATACTTAAAAAACTACTCTCTGTAATTATTAAAAGTAATAAAACTGAATCTTCAAATCACCTGGCAGATGAAGTTAATGCCACATTAATAGACAAATTTAATTTAAGCAATATTGAATTTGAAGAACTAAATTCAGATGACTTAATCCAAATCCTTATTGAGGAAAAAAAGATTAGTTCTTTACACTTGGAAGATTTAGCGAATATATTTTATAATCTGGCTAAAACATCAACAAAGAATTCAAAAAAAAATAAAAGCACTTTAAAAAACTGCTTGACCATTTACAATCACTTAGAAAAATCAGAAGGTATTTTCTCTTTCGAAAGGAATCAAAAAATCAATGAGATTAAACACTTAATAACCCTTTAATCATTCGGTCATTACCATAAATATCTTTTTTAAGCTCTATGTCCGAAAAGTTATAATCCTGAAGAAGTCTAATCATTTCTTTTCCTAAATACTGATTGATTTCGAAAAACAACATACCTCTATCTGAAAGATTTTTTTTAGCCAATTGGGTTATTTTTCTGTAAAACAATAATGGATCATTATCTTCTACAAACAGAGCTAAATGCGGTTCAAAGTCTAACACATTCTTTTTAATTTCTTGTTTTTCAAGATTACGAACATAAGGAGGGTTAGAAACAATTATATGAAATTCGCGCAACAAATCTTCGGTTTCTAATATACTTTGGCTCAAAAAAGTAACAGATACATTATTCCTATTGGCATTTTTATGAGCAATCTCTAAAGCCTTTTCAGAAACATCTAGCGCATAAACTTCAGCATTTGTTAAATTCTTGGCTAATGAAACGGCAATACATCCAGTTCCGGTACCAATATCTAAAATTTTAATTTTCTCTATTTTAAACTTTTCATTTGCGCATTGGATAATCCAATCCACTAATTCTTCGGTTTCTGGCCTTGGAATTAAAGTATTCTCGTTTACATAAAAAGGCAATCCAAAAAACTCTGTTTCCCCTAAAATATATTGTATTGGTTTTTCTTCTTTAAGTTGAGATAAAACAGTTTCCCATTGAAAAAGCTGCATAGCATCAAGTTCTAAAGCATCGTTTAGCACTAAATCGACTCTTTTCATTTGATGAAAAGCTTCCAACACTATATAGAAAAAACTATCAATTTCTTGAGAATCATAAATTCCTGACAACTCATTAGCAAACTGAATTTTATACTCTTTTAAAAACATTTAAATATTTTTTATCATCCAAACTGGGCATGCCGAATGTCCTGTACAACCCATTGGCCCATCAAGGTATTCAAAACCAGACTTTTTATATAATTTTTGTGCTGCTTCCATATAAGGCATGGTTTCAAGATAGCATTGTTTAAAGCCAAACTCTTTTGCCTTGACTAAACACGCCTTCATCATTAGTACTCCTAATCCCAAACCTCTAGTTTCGGGCAGAAAATACATTTTTTGCAACTCACAAACATCTTCACTACCATTAGCTAAAGGAGAAATACCTGCAACACCTATAATTCTTCCTTCATTTTCTAAAACAAAGTATGTAGATCTAGGTTTCTGATATGCTTCGTACATTGAATCCAATTCAGGATCTGCATAGGCTGTTCCTACTTTTGGTACGTTAAATTCCTCTAAAACAGTCCTAACAACTTTGGCAACCTGAACATTATCTTGTTGTTGTATTTCTCTAATCAACATAAAATTAAAAGCTTATTTTTGTGATGTGAAGATACATGAAAAATACATATCTAGATGTATAGAATTAGCTAAAAATGGACTAGGTACTACCTATCCAAACCCTTTGGTTGGAAGTGTAATTGTATACGATGGAAAAATAATTGGCGAGGGTTGGCACAAAAAAGCAGGTGAAGCTCACGCCGAAGTTAATGCAATAAACTCTGTTAAAGACAAATCATTACTTTCAAAATCGACTATCTATGTGAGCTTAGAACCATGTAGTCATTTTGGGAAAACACCTCCTTGTTCAGATTTGATTATTCATCACAAAATACCCAATGTAGTTATAGGAACTATTGATCCATTTGCTAAAGTTGCTGGTAATGGGATAAAAAAACTAATTGAATCTGGAGCAAATGTAACCATTGGCATACTAGAAGAAGAATGCAATAAACTCAATAAACGCTTTTTTACGTTTCATAATAAAAAGAGACCCTATATAATTTTAAAATGGGCAGAAACTCAAGATGGCTTTATTGCTCCTAAAACAAAAGAGAATCAAAGTCCAGTTTGGATAACTAACAAATACTCTAGACAACTAGTCCACAAATGGAGAACTGAAGAACAAGGAATTCTAGCTGGTACCCAAACAGTGATTGACGACAACCCAAGTTTAACAGCAAGAGATTGGAAAGGCAATCAACCTGTAAGAATAGTTTTAGACAAAAATAAAAGAATTTCAAAAGAAAATGCTATATTTGATAGTTCGGCTACTACCCTCTTACTTACTGATCATGAAATTAATTTTTCAAAAGATGTTGCTAATCAAATTTGCAAGTACTTATTTGACAACGATATTCAGTCTGTAATTATTGAAGGTGGGAGTAAAACTTTACAAACTTTTATTGATTCTCAATTGTGGGATGAAGCAAGAGTTTTTAAAGGTTTGACATTTTTTTCTGAAGGAACAAAAGCTCCAATCATTACTGGAAAAAATATCAAACGGTATAAAATATCAAATGATGAACTTTTAATTTTTTCAAATTATGATTAATACCATTATTTTCGATTTTGGCGACGTATTCATGAATTTAGACAAAAATGCATCTTTAGAAGCATTGAAAAAACTTGGATTACAATCCTGGAACGAAGATATAGACAAGGTAAATCAACAATTTGAAAAAGGAAAAATCTCTGAAGTACAGTTTATGATTGAAATGAAAAAAATCATACCCAATGCTTCTATTGATGATATTAGAGAAGCTTGGAATTCGGTTTTAATAGATTTTCCTTTAAATCGATTAGAATTTCTTCAAAAGTTATCTCACAAATATCGTTTATTCCTTTTAAGCAATACAGACGAAATACACATTGCAAAATTTGAACACCGAGTAGGAATGACATTTGCTCGTGAATTTTATCAATGTTTTGAGAAAGTCTATTTTTCATTTGAAATAGGTCATCGCAAACCAGAACCCGAAGCTTTCAGCTTTATAATCAACAAGCACGAGTTAACTCCTAAACGAACTTTATTTGTCGATGACAAAAAAACAAATACAGATATAGCCGCTTCACTTGGCATGCATGTTTGGAATTTACAAGTTGGAAAAGAAGACATAACAGAACTTTTTTCAAAAAAAGAACTTCCCTTTTCCTAATTACCTATTTAGATAAAACATTACTTTTGTGTTCAAATTACAATTTTGAGTACAACTCCTGACACATACAAAACTCTTGAAGAAGCTTCTCCCGAAGTACTGTATAAAGAAAAAAACAGTAAGTTTTTTGGCTATGCCTTTCCCATTTCTTCAGAAGATGAAGTAAAAACTCACATTGAAAGATTAAAAAAAGAACATTTTTCTGCACGACACTGGTGTTATGCATGGCAATTAGGCACAACAAAAATTTCCTATAGAGCTAACGATGACGGAGAACCAAACAACAGTGCCGGAATGCCTATTTACGGTCAAATTCAATCCTTTGACATTACAAATGTTTTAGTAGTTGTGGTTCGTTATTTTGGAGGAGTTAAACTTGGAGTCGGTGGTTTAATATCTGCTTATCGGGAGGGTGCTAAACTAGCACTAGAAGCATCATCCATTATTGAAAAAACAATAGACGTACATTTTAACATTACTTTTGATTACAAAAACATGAATAAAGTAATGAGAGTTATAAAAGAAAAGAACCTCAATATTGTTTCACAAAAAATGGAAGAGAATTGTCGGATTGAAATTTCCACACGTAAAAAAAATGCCGAAATGATTTTCGCCATTTTTACCAACTTATTTGAAGTAGAGATTAAAGAAATTTAAATTTGTTCAACTAACTCTTTGATGTAATCTGGAGGTAAAGTTGGACGACCAGTTTTAACATCCACAAAAACCAAAACGGAACTACCAATTGTTAATAACTCATTTGATTGATTGTAAATTTCATAATCAAATTCTATCTTGACTGATTCTAGATTTTTAAATATAGTTCTCACAGTTAATTCATCATCATACCTGGCAGGCCTTTTATAATTCATGGTTAACGAAACTACCGGAAGCATAATTCCCTTCTCCTCCATTGATTTGTAAGAAATCCCTTTATTTCTTAGCCATTCGACCCTACCCATCTCAAAATATTGAGCATAATTACCGTGATAAACAACTCCCATTTGATCTGTTTCAGCATATCTAACTCGTAAATTCAAATCATAATATTTCATCATTCTAACTTTAAAAAAAATTAACACTCTGTTAACCCCTATAAAACGCTTTACAACAATTTTTTTATAAAATCAATATCAAAAAAATTTTTTTTTAAGAATTTTATAAGGCATATTTGCTATCCCAATCAACTCGAAAACTTGTGCCTATTTTAACAAGTTTAATCTTTTAAAAATTAACAACTTAGATGCATACAATGAATAAAACTGCGGAATCAGTATGGGAGAATTGTCTGTCTTTTATAAAAGATAATATTCAAGAGCAAGCATTCAAAACTTGGTTTGAACCAATCAAGTCTGTTGAGCTTACTGACAACGCACTTTATATTCAAGTTCCTAGTAAATTCTTTTACGAATGGCTAGAGGAACACTACGTTAAATTATTAAAAGTAGCTTTACAAAAAGAACTTGGAAAAAATGCTAAGTTACTCTATAAAATAAAAATGGAGAATACTTATGGCAACAAACTTCCATTTACTGAGCAAATACCAAGTAATAATAGACCTGCGGTAAAAACTCAAGAAATCGATGTTCCTGTTCAACAAAAAAATCCTGAATTAAAGAATCCATTTATCATACCTGGGATTAGAAATATTAAAATCGAATCTCAATTAAATGCAAACTATAGTTTTGAAAACTTTCTTGAAGGTGATTCAAACCGTTTAGCGAGATCTGCTGGTATGGCTGTTGCAAATAAACCAGGCGGTACTTCTTTTAATCCGTTGTTGATTTTTGGAGGTGTTGGATTAGGAAAAACTCACTTAGCCCATGCCATTGGAGTTGAAATTAAAGATAAATATCCAGACAAAACTGTTTTATACATCTCTGCTGAGATTTTTACTCAACAATATATAGATTCAGTTAAGAAAAATACTCGAAATGATTTTATACACTTTTATCAATTAATAGATGTATTAATTATTGATGATGTTCAATTCCTTTCTGGCAAAACAGGAACTCAAGATGTTTTCTTCCACATATTCAACCATTTACATCAAAATGGAAAGCAGGTAATTTTAACATCAGATAAAGCACCTGTTGACATGCAAGATATTGAACAACGTTTACTATCTCGTTTTAAATGGGGATTATCTGCTGAGTTACATCAGCCAGATTACGAAACTAGAGTATCTATCTTGAAAAACATTCTATTCCGTGATGGTGTAGAAATGCCAGAAGATATTATTGAATATGTTGCTCGCAATATAAAATCAAATGTTAGAGAGCTTGAAGGTGCCATTATCTCTTTAATAGCACAATCGTCTTTTAATAAAAAAGAAGTTACAATTGACTTAGCGAAACAGGTAGTTGAGAAGTTTGTGAAAAATGTTAAACGAGAAATATCTATCGACTACATTCAAAAAGTCGTTTCAGATTATTTCCAGTTAGACGTTGATACATTACAATCTCAAACTAGAAAGCGTCATGTTGTTCAAGCTCGTCAATTAGCTATGTTCTTTGCAAAAAAATACACTAAAGCATCTTTAGCAAATATTGGTTCTCAAATTGGAGACAGAGATCACGCTACGGTTTTACATGCCTGTAAAACAGTTGATAATTTAGTGACTACAGACAAACAGTTCAAAAAATTTGTTGATGATATCAATAAAAAACTTTCGTTATAATGTCAAAAAAAATCCTGATGGTGTGTTTGGGGAATATTTGCCGTTCCCCACTTGCCGAGGGTATATTACGCTCAAAACTACCTAATAACTTTATAGTAGATTCTGCCGGAACTGGAGGATGGCATGCTGGTGAACAACCAGACAAGCGATCTATTTTAACTGCAAAAAACAGAGGTATAGATATTACTCATCAAAGAGCTCGAAAATTTCAAAAAAATGATTTTGAAAATTTTGATTACATTTATGTAATGGATAATCAAAACTTTAAAGACGTATCCTCTCTTGCAGAAAAAGAAAATCACAAAGCTAAAGTTCAACTTATTCTAGAAGAAATTTTTCCAGGCGAACGAGTTGATGTACCAGACCCATATTATGGTGGTCAGGATGGCTTTGAAAAGGTCTATGACATGCTTGATGAAGCTTGTGAAATAATAGCAAAAAAATTAGAAAACAAATAATTACAATGAAGCCAATTACTTTTTTAGGAAAACTATACTTGATTCCTACTACACTTGGAGAAATGAATCCTGAAGATGTTTTACCTCAAACTATAAAAAGAAGTATTGATTTTATTGACCATTATATTGTTGAAAACGAAAAAACGGCTCGTCGCTTTATAAAAAGTATACATCCAGAAAAAAAACAACCTGATTTAAAAATTTCAGTACTAAACAAACACACTGAAGTTCATGAACATCAAGAGTTTATAAAACCTCTATTGAGCGGAATTAATGTTGGTTTAATGAGCGAAGCTGGATGCCCCGCTGTAGCTGATCCTGGAGCTGTAATAGTAAAATTGGCACATGAAAAGGGAATTCAAGTTGTACCATTAGTTGGACCTAGTTCTATTTTATTAGCTGTAATGGCTTCGGGTATGAATGGCCAAAGCTTTGCTTTTAATGGATACCTTCCTATAGATAAAGGCGAAAAAAAGTCAGCATTAAAAAATTTTGAAAAAATATCTTTTGAAAAAAATCAATCACAATTATTTATTGAAACACCTTACAGAAACAACAAACTTCTGGAAGATATCTTAAGTACACTACAACCTAACACAAATTTGTGTATTGCTTGCGATATAACTCTCCCTACTGAGTATATAAAAACACTAGCAGTAAAAGACTGGAAAAAACAAAAGGTCGATTTACAAAACCGACCTTCTATATTTATCATTCATAAAAACTATTAATACTCTCTAGCTTTCGCTTTTTTATTAGCTTCTATAAAACTGGTATCATATCCACCAAATTCACTTAAGTATTCTGTTATTGAAGTACCGTAGCCATCTTTGAATTTTCTTTGACCGTTACTTCTCAAGAATTTTTTTACTGCTCCTGGACCACCTAAATGAGCTGCAGCTAATATACCAGATTCTGTAATCGTTATACCTCTTATAACTTTTCCAGTATACTTTTCAATTTCTTTTCTTAGTTCCCACTTATTTCTTGCTAAATAAGCCATAAAAGCTTTCTCTTGAAGCTTTCTACTCTCTAAAAAATGTTGCTCATCATTCACACCTAGACTTTGAAGTGTCTTAGTTCCAAATTGGTACTTCCCTAAATATCCTAAAGTATTTACCTTATGATATTTTCCTTGCGACTCTCTTACTGCCAATCTTTGTCGAAAACCAACAAAAGTTTTACCCGTAAAAGGGACTTCAAAATACGTTTGGTCAACTTCTATTTCGGTAGGTACTTTGTAAATTATTTCTTTGTCAAAAACATGGAACCAAGGAAATAATTCTGAATTGAAAGGTCTAAAACCTGAACTAAGGGTGATGATTGAGGCAAATAATCCGAGATAAAATATCTGTTTTTTTGTCATAAAATGAATTTCTTCTAGCTAGGAAACACAATAATTTATACGTGTTAATTCCATCATCACTAGAAAATTTCTACGAGACAAAGGTAAACCTTTAATATTGAACGTATTGTTAATAAATTCAAAAAATAGATAAAAAACAAAATAAATCGTTGATATACAGCGTATTTACTGAATTTTAAATTATAACAAAAAAAGCCGATTTAGTTAAAATCGGCTTTTTTATGATAGTTATTAACAATTATAATCCGAGTTTAGTAACCCATTCGGCATATTTTTTTGCATTAACTTGATGCGCTTCATAAGTACTTGCAAAATCATGATAACCTTGTCTCTCAACACTTGCACAAAAATATGTGTAATCGTGTTTTTCGGCATTAAGTACAGCATCTATCGCAGTAATGTCTGGCATTGCAATAGGTCCTGGAGGTAATCCCAATTTTACATATGTATTATAAGGTGAGTCAAGTCGTAACATATTACCCTTTACCCTTTTAATTACCTGGTTAAAATCGCCACTTTCTCTTTTAACAGCATAAATAACTGTTGGATCAGCTTGTAATGGCATTTCAAGTTTTAATCTATTTAAGTAAACACCAGCAACACGTGGACGCTCGTCAGTTTTTACTGTTTCTTTATGAACAATAGCTGCTAAAGTAATTACTTGCGCAGGAGTCATACCCAAAGCCTTAGCTTTAGCTTTTCTTTCGTCATTCCAAAAATTATTAAACTCATCAGCCATTTTATCTCTAAACTTATCTGCAGAGGTATTCCATTTTACCTGGTATGTATTAGGTATAAACATTCCTAGAACTGTTTCTCTATTCAATCCGTTTTTCTCCATAAAAACCGAATCTGTAATAGACTTCATTAAGCTTAGGCTATCTGCTTCTATTTGAGATGAAACACGTGAAACTAATTTCTCAAGACTCTCTTGATTGTTAAATGCAAGATTTAGAGGCATATTATGACGCAATGCCGACACTAATGCAAAACTCCCCATTCCTTTTTTAAATAAGAAACGTCCCGGAAAAACATTTTCATCGTAAGAACGTTTTTCTGCAACAAATTTGAACTTATCAATATCTGATACGTAAGGCTCTAGAATCTGAAGTACATCTTCATATTTTGATCCTGTTGGAACAAACACATATACCTCATCTTTATCAAACTTAGTATTTGCCGAAAACAAATTAATGTAAGCATAAATGGCTACTGCCAAAACCGCTACAAATACAGCTATTGCGATTTTTTTTATATTCAAAACTTTAAATTTATTGAGTTGTATTAATTAACTGAAACATGTACTCATCATTAAATCGATGATTACTATAATTCCAATCTTTTTTTGTGCCAATTTTTTGAAATCCAAATGTAGTAAAAAGCTTTAAACTTGGTTCATTGTCTACTCCAATATTTGCATAAAGCTGATGAAGATCTAATTGTTTAAAACTATAGTTTATAAGCAAAGCTAAAGATTCTTTACCAACCCCTTGGTTTCTATCAATTTGATTCTGAATCACTATTCCAATACCTGCTCTTTTGTTCTTAGGATCAAAGTCGAACAAATCTATAAGTCCTATGGCTTCAAAAGTATCATTTTTACAAATCGCTAAACGTAATTGTTTCGCGATGTAAATATCTTGATGTGCATTCTCTAAATACTGATGAATTAAAAATCTAGAATACGGAGTTTGAGTATTACTTACTTCCCAAATTTCTTCATTATTTTCAATAGTGAAAACAAAGTCTAAATCTTCGGGCTCTAATGCTCTTAGATATATATTTTCTCCTTTTAAAGTAATCATAGCGTTATTGTATGGCTATTTGTCCTTCATAAACAAAATTTGCAGGCCCCTTTAGAAATACCTGAGTAAAAAATCCGTTCTTTTGGTTGAAAGAAACCTCAAGTTCTCCACCTTCTACTTTTAATTGGATTACAGAACTGTTTGTTTTACCAATGGCTTTCATAGCAATAGCAACCGCAGTAGCTCCTGTTCCACATGAAAGTGTTTCATCTTCAACACCTCTTTCATAAGTTCGTAAAGAAAACTTATTCTCGTCTGTTTGAGTTACAAAGTTTACATTGCTTCCCGCCTGTCCATAAAGACTACCATAACGTATTTTTGAACCTTCATTTCTAACATCAAAAATATGCAAATCTTCTACCAATTGAACATGATGAGGCGAACCAGTATCTAAAAAAATATGACTTTCATGCTGTTCTACTTTATCTACATCCTTCATTTGCAGTGACACAATGTCATTTTCATCAATTGTTGCATGATGCAGACCATCAACAGCAATAAAAGTTGCCGAATCTGAAATCACATTCAATTTCTTGGCAAAAGCAACCAAGCATCGTCCTCCATTTCCACACATTGAGCTTTCATTTCCGTCAGAATTATAGTAAACCATTTTAAAATCTGTCGATTCGTCATTTTCCAGCAAGATTAAACCATCAGCACCAATACCAAATCGTCTATCACACAATCTTTCAATCAGTTTGGTATCATTTTTGGGAAAAGTAAGAGAACGGTTATCGATCATGACAAAGTCATTCCCTGTTCCTTGATATTTGTAAAATGTAAATTGCATAATGATATGTAATGTTGTTAAATAGCCCTGATGGAAGCGACATCCTTTTTGTTGGTCATTTCGACTCCGCTCAATGACCAACAAAAAGATATAGCGAACAACAGGACAAATGCTGAACTGGAACACAAATGTAGTGCTCCTAAACAACATATCAAATGTACAAATATTAATAAGAAGTTAAAGACTGTTAAAGAGCGTTAAACTCGATTTTATTTATATATGAAAATTATATTTTTACGTTAACATTTAAAATTTAAATACTAACACCTATGAAAAAATTTGGAAGTTTATTTTTGGTTTCTTTATTGAGCGGAGCCACTACTTTAGGGGCTTACAAATTATTTTTTGATAATAGCTCTACTTCATCAAAACTATCTGTATCAGGCGAAAACTATGCTAGAAATGTAAGTTTAGGTGCCGAAGGCGTTGACTTTACAACTGCTGCAGATAATGCAATTCACACTGTAGTGCATGTTAAAAACAAAACGGTTTACAATATCCCTAGCAATCCATTAATGGAATTCTTTTATGGATATCAAGGAGAAGGAAGACAGCAAACACAAGTAGGAACCGGTTCTGGCGTAATTATAAGTGAAGACGGATATATTGTAACTAACAATCACGTAGTAAAAGACGCTACTGAACTAGAAGTTACTTTAAATAATAACAAAACATACAAAGCCAAGCTTGTAGGTACTGACAGCAAAATGGATATTGCTTTACTTAAAGTAGATGCAGATGCTAAATTGCCTTATGCAACCTTTGGAAATTCAGACAACATTAAAGTTGGCGAATGGGTCCTTGCAGTTGGAAATCCTTACAACTTAACTTCGACTGTTACCGCTGGTATTGTTTCGGCAAAAGCAAGAGATTTAAGCAATCAAGGGATTCAATCATTTATCCAAACTGATGCAGCTGTAAACCCAGGAAACAGTGGTGGTGCACTTGTAAATACTCGTGGTGAGCTAGTAGGTATCAACACAATGATTTCATCTCCTACTGGAAGTTATACAGGTTATTCGTTTGCGGTACCTTCTAACCTTACTCGTAAAATTGTTGAGGATTTAATGGAATATGGAAATGTACAACGAGGCGTATTAGGAATTGAAGGTAGAGAATTAAATACTGCTGCTGCTAACGAATTTGGCGTGAAAGAAACCACTGGAGTATTAATTGGCAAAATATCTAAAAACACTGGTGCCGAAAAAGCGGGTCTTAAAAAAGGAGATATCATTAATAAAATTGACGATAAAGGCATTATCACTTTTGCTGATTTGACTTCATACATTAATACTAAAAGACCTAATGATGATGTAAAAGTTGGATTTTTAAGAGATGGAAAATTAATGAGTACTACTGTTAAATTAACAAAAAAGGAACTTATTAATTATGATTTAAAAGGTTTAGAATTAGAAGATATTGATGCTGCTGATAAGAAAAACTTTAGAGTAAACTACGGTGTAAAAATAAAAGACATCACCAATGACGAATTAGTAGAATACGCTGATCAATTAAAAGGCGGAATTATTTTGAGTGTTGACAATGTAAAAGCAACAGACATAGAAACTATCACAAGAGTGCTTTCTAAAAAAGGTGAAAATCAACGCTCTCAAATAGAATTACTAACAAATAACGGTCAAATACTACGTTTCTTACTATAAGAAAAAAATGCAAAAACAAGTAAAAAGCCAATCGGAATCGATTGGCTTTTTTAATTATAAAATGTTTCAAATGATTTTAAAAGATACTATTCTTTAATGAATTTTATGTTTTCTAAACCTTTATTTGATCGAATTTGTAAAAAATAAAACCCTTTAGAAAGATTTTGTATATCAATTTTATTATTTTGAATATCATTTACAACCATAACATTTCTTCCGTTACTATCAAAAATTTGGGCTTTAGCTATGTTCATATTTTCTGAATTTTTGACAAAAATGAATTCTGAAGATGGATTAGGATAAATTTTTAATTTATCTTGAATCATAAAACCCTCTGTACTTAGGGTACCGTTAATTATAAAATCTGTCCAAACAGGTGTAGCCTGATAAAGTGATTCTGTTCCAGATGGCACATGCAAAACCACCACAGATGTATTTACATTATTAAAAACAGAAGCATTAATGGGTAGAGGCGTAGCCCAACTAACTGTTACAGATGCGAGAGAAGTACAATTTTCAAAAGCACCATCAAAGATGTTTACAACCGAATTTGGTATAATTACGTTGGTAAGTTCAGTACAATTACCAAAAGCTCCATAACCAATAACTGTTACCAAATTAGGAATAACCACCGATGTTAAGCTAGAACAATTACCAAACACTCCGTTTTCAATAGCTGTCAATGAATTTGAAATTGTGACTGTAGTAAGTCCAGCACAACTATTAAACGCTCCGCCTTGCATTGTCGTTACAGAATCGGGAATAATCAGAGAAGTTAGTCCAACACAACCTCTAAAAGAATCATAACCTAGAGTTGTTAGCGAGTTAGGCATTGTAATAGAAGTTAATCCAGCACAATCCCTAAAAGCATCAAATTCAATAACTGTAATTGAGTTTGGAATAGTCACTGAAATTAAGCCACTACAGTATGCAAACGTTGCTGGATTAATAATTGTAACTCCGTTAGGAATATTGACCGAAGTCAAACCAGAACAGTTTTGAAATGCATAACTTCCTATTGTTGTTACAGAATTTGGAATAGCAGCGGAAAGTAAATTTGAACAATATTGAAAAGCCCTTTCATTAATAGTTGTAATAGAACCAGGAATTGTTACAGAAGTAAGAGCATAACATCTAGAAAATGTAGATTTTGCAATAACAGTCATCGAATTAGGAATTGCAACTGATGTTAAACTGGTACAAAATTCAAATGCTGCTTCTCCTATAGACACTACTGAGTTTGGAATTGTTATTGATACTAAATTTGAGCATTCATAAAATGAATAGTCCCCTATAGTTGTTACCGAGTTTGGAATTACCATACTTGTTATACCATCACAATCCATAAAAGCCTCTTTTCCAATAGTTATTACAGAGCTTGGAATTATTACTGAGGTGATTCCGCTACAATATCTAAACGCACTCTCCTCTATTATTGTTACAGAACTTGGGATTGACACTGAAATTAGATTTTCGCAACTATAAAATGCATTATCCCCAATAGAAGTCACCTCATAACTTTGCGAATTATAAGGAACAAATTGAGGTATAGTTGCAGCACCAGTAAATCCAGGATTAGTAGCTACTTTTACTTTAAAATTTGAAGCATCTGTAATTGAATAATTAATTCCGTTGTATAAGAAGTTCTGAGCGAAACAAAATGTTGTAAAGCACATCAACAATGATATGAAGTAAAACTTTTTCATGATTTTAGTTTTTTTGTTTATTACTGTATCAAAGTTAGTACCCAAAACCACTCAGGACAATCATCCTTTTAGATGATTTTTATCTTTTTTTTTATTCATTTTTTTGTTTGAATAATCGAAGTGAAAGAAATGGTTTATCTTATAAATTTATGTTTTCTTAAAACCAGGAGGATTATCAATAATTGACGTATTATCTTCTCGATATTTATAGTTCCCTAACACTTCATCAGTTTTATTGGATTTAAGAATAAGACTAGAACTATTACTTCCTGAAAAATATTTTATTTCAAAAAAATAGGTTTTTGGTTCCAATTTAGATTTAGAAATACTTACAACACTCCCCCATAATTTAGTATTGTTGCTTTTTTTACTCCACCATCCCTCTTCACCTTTTTTGGGAGTAATTATAATTTTATTTCCCATTACTGAATATGTTCCTGATTCGTAAACAAATGAAATGTTTTTAGCTTTTGTAAGCCATTGTTTATTTCTAAATATATAAGTTCCATCTTTATAAAAAGTATATTCTTTTCTTAAGTATCCTGATGTATATTGAGGATTCCCATTAAAACTTACTCCACTTGTTTCTAGTATATAATCAGTCCACAACCCAACAATTGAATTTTGATTAGTGTTTACATTGGTATTAGGCTTAGTTATTACATTATCAACTTTTTTTATTTCCAACGAATTAAGAAATGAAATCAAATCGTCTTGATACTTTTTTGAATTGGTCATTAAAACCACACTTACCTTTTGCCCACCTCCTGCTGCTGTAAGCAAGGTTGCCAGTCCTTTGTTGTTACCATCAGTATAATTAGCTGAGCCAGAAATAATATCCCATCCATTTTTATTTGTTTTAGGTTTTTTTATAGGCTTACCATCAATTTTTACTGTACCCTCTAATAATTTTTCCCATTCATTATCAAAACTCTCAAGAACCGATTCATTAGATAGGGTTGCTTTTGTAATTACTACTAATGCGTAAGTCCCATCATTTTTATCAGACGTAGACAATTGGATTCCACCTTCGTTTTGCGACTGATTCCATTCTTTAGGCAATGTAAAAGAAACAACATCATAAGTCTTTTTTTGACCATACAGACTAGTTCCCATTACAATTAAAATCAGCAGAAAGTTTTTAAAATTTTTCATATATTTTTCAATCTTTAACCTTTTTATCACTAAAAAAATTTTCTCAAAAGAATACTCTTAAAAGTTAGCTTTCAATTTTTCTCAATAAATTTTCGATAGCTTTCATAACCTCATCGTTTTATGATTTACCAAAAATAATAGGACTTTCAATAGAGGTCAATCATCTATTTAGATGATTTTTAATAAATTCAAATATTACTTTACTTATTGTAATGAAATCATACAAAACCTTAAAAACCAACCCTATTTTGATTAGTTTATTTTATCAAAAAAATATCTAAAATAATTTTACGAAAACGTTTGAAATTGATACTTTTGCGCCAATAAAAAACATAAACTCTTTTATAACAATGAGCAACAACACAACGGTTTACGAGAAAGAAATAGCTTTTCAGGCTGATAGAAGAAGAGCTGCTGTTGAATTTATTAAAATCATCAGTGATTTGTGGTATGACAAGTCAATAGAGCTAGTTCTTTTTAGAAATCAATTAATCGACAGAAACGTAAGCGACATTATTAACTTACATGAATATGCAGGGGAATTTGTTCAAAAACCAATTAATGTTTTTGATTCAGTTGAAATTGCTCGCGCTATCAACAAATTAGACTTACCTCCTTCAAGACTTGATATTGGAAAATTAACTTACGAATATCATTTAGAAGACAATAAATACAACGATGCTATGGCATTTGTTGTTGACAAATTAAAAAATGCTAAAGAAACTTCTGAAATCAAACCTAAAGATGTTGTTTTATATGGTTTTGGACGTATTGGTCGTTTGTTAGCTCGTGAAATGTCATCTAAAGTTGGAAAAGGACAACAATTACGTTTACGTGCCATTGTAACTCGTGATAAAAACGATGCTGTTTTATTAGAAAAACGTGCTTCATTATTACGTTATGATTCGGTACATGGTGATTTTGAGGGTTCTGTTCAAGCAGATCCAGAAAACAATGCTTTAATTATTAATGGTGCTACTGTACACATCATCACAGCAAACTCTCCAGAAGAAATTGATTATACAACTTACGGAATCAACGACGCTTTAGTTATTGATAATACAGGCGCATTTACTACTGAAGAAGCTTTAGCAAGACATTTAACTTCTAAAGGAGTTGAAAAAGTATTATTAACTGCTCCTGGAAAAGGTGTTCCAAATATCGTTTACGGTGTAAACCATGAAGATTATAATCCCGAAGAAGTAAAAATTTGGTCAGCGGCTTCATGTACTACAAATGCAATTACTCCAATACTAAAAGTAGTTGAAGATACATTAGGCGTTGTAAAAGGTCATATCGAAACTATTCACGCGTATACAAACGACCAAAACTTGGTTGACAACATGCACAAAAAATACCGTCGTGGACGTTCTGCTGCCTTAAACATGGTAATTACTGAAACTGGTGCTGGAAGCGCTGTTGCAAAAGCATTACCAAGCTTAGCTGGAAAATTAACTTCAAACGCTATTCGTGTACCTGTTCCTAATGGATCATTAGTTGTTTTAAATCTTGAAGTTGGAAAAGAAACTTCTGTAGCAGATTTAAACAACATTATGAAAAAATATGCTTTAGAAGGTGCTTTAGTAGAGCAAATTAAATATTCATTAAACAATGAATTAGTTTCTTCTGATATCGTAGGAACTGCACAACCATCTATTTATGACAGTAATGCTACATTAGTTTCTGGAGATGGTAAAAACATTGTTTTATACGTTTGGTATGATAACGAATATGGTTATAGCCACCAAGTTATTCGTTTAGCAAAATATATCGCAAAGGTTAGACGTTATACTTATTATTAGTAGGTTAGAATTAATTGAATAACAAAAATCCGCTTCAAAAAAACGAAGCGGATTTTTTATTTCTCACATTTTTTTTTATCTTTCTTACAAATTAAAACACTAATCTATTTATTATGGGAAAATTTGTAATTTCTAAAAGAGCTAATGGCGAGTTCCAATTTAACTTAAAAGCGGGTAACGGACAAGTAATTCTAACTAGCGAAGGATATACTGCAAAAGCTGGTTGTGAAAACGGTATCGAATCTGTTAAAAAAAATTCACAAGATGAATCAAATTTTGACAAAAAAACTGCTGCAAATGGTAAAGCTTATTTCAATTTAAAAGCTGGGAACGGACAAATCATTGGTTCTAGCCAAATGTACGAAAGCGAGCAAGGAAGAGACAATGGTGTTAGCTCTGTAATGGAAAATGCTCCAAGCGCAACAATAGAAGACGAAACAGTTTAAAATAAATTCACAAAATCCGTTTCAAAAGAAACGGATTTTTTTTAAACTTTCAGTATGCTAAACTACAGCAAGAAATACCAAACTATTGACGAATATATTTCCGACTTCTCAAATGATGTCTCTACAATTTTATCTACTATTAGAACCAAGATAACCGAGGTAGCTCCTACTGCATCAGAATGTATCAGTTATAACATGCCTGCTTTTAAATTGAAAAAAGTTTTGGTGTACTTTGCAGCATTTAAAAATCATATTGGATTTTACGCCTTACCTTCGGGTAATCTAGCATTTCAGGAAGAACTTAAAAATTACAAAACAGGCAAAGGATCTATCCAATTTCCATTATCTCAACCCATACCCTATGATTTAATTCAAAAGATTGTTGAATTTAGAATTAAAGAAGTTTCTGAAAAATCCTAAAAATGAATTTACAACCACAATTAGAAAACGAGTTAGTTGTTTTGCAACCACTATCTATAAACGATTTTGAAGAATTATACGAGGTCGCTAGTGACCCATTTGTTTGGGAGCAACATCCCAATAAAGACCGATATAAAAGAGAAGTATTTCAGAACTTTTTTGACGGCGCTATGCAATCGAAAGGCGCTTTTAAAATAATTGACAAAACTACTAGCAAAACTATTGGAAGCAGTCGTTTTTATGATTTAGACATGAACAACAAATCAGTTTTAATTGGCTATACTTTTTACGGAAGAAATTACTGGGGAACTTTATACAATCCCAGTGTAAAAAAACTCATGATGGATTATGCTTTTCAATTTGTGGATACTATATACTTTCACATTGGCGCCAACAATATTCGTTCTCAAAAAGCAATAGAAAGATTAGGCGCTATAAAAGTTCGCGAAATTGAAGTTGCCTATCACGGTGAACCCGAAAAGCTAAATTTTGAATATGCTATCAGTAAAAAAGATTGGAAATAACTAAACTAAAAAACTATGTTTTTAAAATACCAAGCCTTGATTCTACTAACAGTAGTAGCTTCACAATGTGAAAACAAAAATTTAATTAAAGATTGTCCTGAGGAAAAAATTATCAATACAATGCCAACAGTTGGTGATTTTAATCAACCCAAAGAATATTATATATACAAAGGGGAACGAAAAGAAATTAATGAATTTGACGCAACTTGGATTTCAGAAAACTGTAAAGTTCCAGTAACCGAAGTTCACTAATTTAAAACTCTGTTCACTTGAACAAAACGTCGTGAATAATAAGGTTCATTGACTGATGAAATGATAACACCAGAGCTTGTAGAAGAATGTATAAATTTAATATCATCCTCTGAAACCTCTGTAATCATACCTACATGGCTTACACCACTTCCGCGAGTTGCAAAGAAAATTAAATCGCCTTTTTGTGCTTGACTCTTGTCGATTTTAACACCTGCATTTGCTGCCATATCACGAGACGAACGTGGTAATGTCATCTCTATATTTTTGAAAGTTGCAAACATTAAACCAGAACAATCAAAACCACCATTCCCAGTTGCACCACTTCTATACCTTGCTCCTAAATTTTCAGATGCTTTTGCAATCAAAAATTCTGCTTTAGTCATATTTTCTGGTGACAACGAAGTCACTTCTTCTACCTCAGCATTTTCTACAACTGCATCTGATTCTTCATCAGACTCTTCCATTTGTGGTTTTACAGCTGCTATTTCTTCATTTTTTTCAGACTCAACTTTTCCTATGATTTTGAACTGACTTTTAGGCTTCTCAGATTCTTTTGGTTTCTCAACTACTTTTTCTTCATTTGAGATTTTTGGTAACTCTTTTGGTTCCGGTTTAGCAATAGCCAATTGAGTTTTTTCCTCTTTCAAAACAGGAATGTCTTTAACTTCTCCTTTTTTAACAATTAGTTTTACACCAATAGCTAAACCGTTTTTAATTTCTGGATTAAGCTCTTCTAATTGAGCAACTGTTATTCCGTATTTTCTTGAAATTCCGTACTTAGTTTCTTTAGCCTGAACTTCGTGAACAATTTGCGCATTACTTTCGTTCTTAACAACTTCTTTTGGAAGCACAACCTCTTTTACTTTTGGTTTTTCTTCCTTTTTAGCAACAGCAACCTCAGTATTGTTTGCTCCAACAGGAATTGTCAATTTTAAACCTATTTTCAAGCCTTCACTTTCAATTACAGGATTGGCTTGTTTGATCTTATCTATTGAAGTATTGTATTTTTTTGAAAGTCCATACAATGTTTCTTTTGCTGCAACTTCATGGACTATAGTTTCTGGTTGCTTTTCTTCAACTGTATTTTTAGAAGGAATTTGTAAAACCATATTCAACTGAAGCGTTTTTTTAGCTTTAGGATTTAGTGCTAAAATTTCAGCTGGTTTTACATTATATTTTTGAGCAATACTATAAACTGATTCTCCTTTTGACACCGAATGCTGAATTTTTTCCTGAGAAAAAATAATATTAGTAATTGCTAAAAGAGTAAAGAGTAAAAGTTTTTGGAGCTTCATATATATTAAATTTTTACACAGTGAGAAAATACTGCTAAATTTTTAACGTAGCACAAGATAGGAATTTTAAATCTTTGCCTTCTAATTTTTTAACATTTTTTAATAAATACAGAACCAAAAAGTAAGAATTCATTTCTGAAAATGTAGCTTTACAAAATAGCATAATAAACTAAAAATCAATTACTTAATAAAATTAAAAAACAGAAAAGACACAATAATTTGTTAATTACTAACAACTTAACTCATCTACTTTTTAAATTTGATTCAATCAAAAAACAAACGGTCAAATCATGAAAAAATTGTTACTAGTACTAAGCTTTTTATCTATTACCTATTCACACGCACAAAAAGAGCCTCAAAAATTTGAAGAATATATCATCTCAAATGGTGGTGTATTTGGCCTAACTATTTCACCCGATTCTGAAACTGCCCTTTGGGTAAATTCTAAAGGAAAAAGAGATACATTAATCATTATGGAATCTCATAAAAGAAATGGAAAATGGATGAAACCCGTTGTTGCCTCTTTTTCGAGTCCTAACGGAAGCTGGAAAGACATCGACCCTGTTTTTAGTCCGGATGGTAAAATGGTGCTGTTTCAATCCACCAGAAGTGTAGAAAATCATCCCGACCGAAAAGGTTTCGATATTTGGGCGGTTAAAAAACTAAAAAACGGTTGGAGCACACCGTATCATTTAGGAAACACTATTAATACCGACGCCTCCGAATCATTTGCTTCGATGACTAAAAGTGGCAACATTTACTTCATGAAAGACAATGAGACCCAAAAAGGGAATTCGGACATTTGGGTTTCTCGATTAGTGAAAGGCGAATACCAAAAACCTGAAAATTTAGGTAGTCCAATCAATACCGAAGAAAGAGAATCGAATCCTTACATTTCGCCTAACGAAGATTACATCATTTATTTTTCAAGCAATCCAAAAGGGCATGGTGAAATCGATTTCTACATTAGTTTCAATAACAAAGGCAAATGGAGCGAACCCATAAATTTAGGAAAACCGATTAACTCTGAATTGGCTGAGTTTTGTCCGTTTGTGCACCAAAAAGAAAAGAAACTTTATTTTGCGCGTCAGAAGAAATTGGAAAATGGAAAGATGACTGAAGATTTTTATTCTGTAGATTTTGATGTGAAGAAATATAAAAAGTAATGATTGAAAAAAGATTGCAGCTTACTTTATTTGTTCCTAATCCTTTTTTAGAAACAATAGAAAAAGTACGGGCCAAATTTAATCCTGAACAACATCAGCTTATAGATGCTCACGTTACTTTATGTCGTGAAGATGAGATAACCGATATTGAAAATGTAATCCATAATCTTAAACGTCAAAACTTAGAACATTTATCAATACACTTTGGTAAAGTAATCCGATTTTCTGAAGGAAAAGGTGTTTTACTACCTGCAATTAATTCAGATGAATCATTCAAAAAATTAAGACAGCAAATTATTGAAAGTCCAAGAAATCACGAAGCACATATCACCTTGATGCATCCAAGAAATTCAAGATGCACAGATGAAATTTTTAGTCAAATTGAAAATCATGAGTTTCCTGAAACAATTACTTTCAATGAAATTTGTCTAATAGAACAAGAAATAGGACAACAATGGAAAGTTTTACAAAGGTTTCCATTAAAATAAAAAACTCCTGCAAAAAGCAGGAGTTTTTTTGTCACTCCGACGAAAGGAGGAGTCTCATAATATACATCATGAGATTTAGCTCCGCTGAACTCATGTTTCTCCCTTTGGTCGAAATGACAAGATTGCGACCTTTTCAGGCGCTTCTTGTATATAATTCATTACGCTTTACCGGCAGCAATTAGGTTTAATGCAGAACCAGCCACAAACCAGCCAATCTGGCTTTCGTTATACGTATGATTTGCTAGAATTACATCTTTCGAACCGTCAGCATGGACAAATTCTAAGGTTAATGGTTTTCCTGGTGCAAATTCGGTTAAATCTAAGAAATTGATTGTATCGTCTTCTTGAATTTTATCATAATCGGCTTCGTTAGCAAAAGTCAATGCCAACATTCCTTGCTTTTTCAGGTTGGTTTCGTGGATACGTGCAAACGATTTTACCAATACGGCTTTCACACCCAAGAAACGAGGCTCCATGGCCGCATGTTCACGCGAAGAACCTTCACCGTAGTTTTGATCACCTACAACAATTGAAGGCACACCAGCCGCTTTATACGCTCTTTGTACTTTTGGCACCTCATCATAAGCACCTGTCAATTGGTTTTTTACCGAATTCGCTTTGTTATTGAAGGCATTTTCGGCACCAATCAACATATTATTGGAAATATTATCCAAATGCCCACGGTAACGCAACCACGGTCCCGCCATCGAAATATGATCGGTGGTACATTTACCAAAGGCTTTAATCAACAACTTCGCTCCGGTAATATTCTTACCATCCCAAGGCTCAAATGGTGCTAGTAATTGCAAACGATCCGATGTAGGTGAAACGATTACCTCAACCGATGAACCATCAGCTGCCGGCGGTTGAAAACCGGGATCTTCCACTTCGAAACCTTTGGTTGGCAATTCATCACCATGAGGCGGATTTAATTTTACTTCCTGACCGCTATCACTCAATAAGGTATCTGTCAATGGGTTAAAATCCAAACGTCCCGAAATTGCAATGGCTGCTACCATTTCTGGTGACGTTACAAACGCATGGGTATTGGGATTCCCGTCGGCTCTTTTCGAGAAATTACGGTTGAAAGAGTGAATAATCGTATTTTTTTCTTGCTTGTCTGCTCCTGCTCTATCCCACTGCCCGATACACGGTCCGCAGGCATTGGTAAACACTTTGGTTCCCATTTTTTCGAACGTTGCGATAATACCGTCTCTTTCGATGGTATAACGAATTTGTTCAGAACCCGGATTGATCCCGAATTCTGCTTTTGGCGTGATACCATATGCTACAGCTTGCTCCACGATAGAAGCGGCTCTCGACATATCTTCGTACGACGAGTTGGTACACGAACCAATTAATCCCCACTCTACTTTGATGGGCCAACCGTTCGCTTCGGCTTCGGCTTTCATTTTAGAAACTGGCGTTCCGCGGTCTGGTGTGAATGGTCCGTTAATATGCGGTTCTAGCTCTGATAAGTTGATTTCAATTAATTGATCGAAATACTGCGCCGGATTGGCATATACCTCAGCATCGGCGGTTAAATACGAAGCTACTTTATCGGCAGCATTTACAACGTCTTGACGACCGGTTGCTGCTAAATATCTTCTCATGGAATCGTCGTAACCGAAAGTTGATGTGGTCGCACCAATTTCGGCACCCATGTTACAGATTGTTCCTTTTCCAGTACACGACATCGACTCGGCACCTTCACCAAAATATTCAACAATGGCTCCTGTTCCTCCTTTTACCGTTAGAATATCCGCTACTTTTAAAATCACATCTTTAGGCGCTGTCCAACCGTTCAATTTTCCGGTTAACTTCACACCAATCAGTTTCGGGAATTTCAACTCCCATGACATGCCCGACATGACATCTACCGCATCGGCACCACCCACACCAATGGCTAGCATTCCCAATCCACCGGCATTCACCGTATGCGAATCGGTTCCAATCATCATTCCTCCTGGAAAAGCGTAATTTTCCAATACGATTTGGTGGATAATTCCCGAGCCTGGTTTCCAGAACCCAATGCCGTATTTATTAGACACCGACGACAAGAAATCGAACACTTCTTTGGATTGTTTGTTGGCAAACGCCAAATCCTCTGCAGCACCGTTTTTTGCTTGAATTAAGTGATCGCAATGCACTGTGGTAGGCACAGCCACGGTCTTTTTACCCGCATGCATGAATTGCAGCAATGCCATTTGCGCCGTAGCATCTTGGCATGCTACACGATCTGGAGCAAAATCGACATAGTCTTTACCTCTTGTGAAAGCTTGAGAAGGCGTTCCTTCCCAAAGGTGGGAATATAAAATCTTTTCAGAAAGCGTGAGCGGACGCCCTACCAGTTCACGTGCTTTATCCACACGAGAAGCCATAGTAGCGTACACTTTTTCAATCATTTCAATATCAAAAGCCATAATTCTAAGTTTTTATTTTTTGTTGTTTGTTTATAACCCTACAAGTTACAAAAAATTACATTGGAATTAAAAAAAAGCCCGAGTTATTAACTCGGGCTTTGGTGTTATGGTTTTGAAAAATGATTGATAAGAATAGACTCTCAAAGTCAGGAGACTTTGCGTAGCGGGTTTTTGACACTTTATATCATTAAGATTAGCTTTGTAAATCACTCAAGCAGTAAGTAATTATCACAAAGAAACCATCAAGCCTAGTTTTTTTACTGCATATTAATATCTCTATAACTTTTTAACCAGTTTTCAAAATAGATTAAATCTGCTCTACCAATTATTGAATATGACAACCATTCATTATCTAGTTGACTAAATTTAATTTGCTTCTTTGATTTTTTTTCAATTAAGCTATTTAAATCATTAAGAGCTTCAATCCTATTTTCAAACCTCATTGATTTTGTCACTATTGTTGCAATCTCGTCATTTGTTATCTCCTCTTTTAGATAATCCCTTGACTTATTAATTGTCTCAAAAATCAAAGAACTTCTTAATATATGAGATAAAAAATTTAGCCAGTTTATATGATATGAATTAGATTTTAATTGATGTAAATTATTAAGTAATCTAATTATTACAGTCGCAGCATCAATTATTTTTATTGGTAAAAAAGTCGTAGTTACACAGTATGCACCTGCCTGCATAAATGCATCGGAAAGGAGTTTAACATATCCATAGTTTGGAAAAGTCTCACAAGCAGAGAGAAATACTAGTGGTGCACTAATTTCGTATTTTATAATATCGTTTCCAGTTAAAACTTCATTTTTTTCATTATCAACAATTAAATAAGTTGATAAATCCTTTTTATTAGAAGCTCCATGACAATCAAAAATTAGTAATTCAGGTTTATGCTTTTTTATTGCCTCACTTATCTCTGTGATTGTCGAACATTTTACTGACGAAAAGCCAAGTTTTTCTTTATGACTATCTATTAATTCAAACATTCTATTCATAATAGCATCATCTTTTGACGCACAATGAACAACTAAAGTATTATTAATCAAATCATTTGGTATTTGAAATAATTTTCTCTGCAAATGAACTGCATTATTAACTATAGAATTTAGATTAAATTCTGGTAGTCTACAAACATCGTGTGTAAAACATAAAGGGTGTTCGTCTAAGTACAACCACTCTAAAGGCAAATCAGAAATGGCAAATATCTGTCCATTTCTTTCTTTTATATAATTTTTAGAAATTTGATCTAAAGTAAGATTACTTATTTTTTTTCCAAACTTTTCAATATTTGAAATTGTAGATTCCTTTTTAGGTGTTATTTTTTCTAAATGAGATAATTCCAAATTAATTGACTTTCCAATCTGTGGTAATCGCATTACTGGAGAATATGTGAACATAGAGTGTAAATAGGCTACATTATCTAAATACATTAATCGTTTTAAGTTTTTACTCATAATAAGTTTAATCCCATCTTCGGAGACAGCATTTTTACCTTGTTCTGGGATTAAATGTTGATACATTAAATCCTGTTCAGAATTTAATACAGCTGAAAATTGCTTTTGTTGTTTAGAAAATCGTTTGTCTAATAAATTCTCTGTTTTAGGATAATGATATGGTTGAATAAGAATTAATGTTGGAAAAATTGGCTGAAATGGGTCTGTAGGTTTTACTCCGACATCATTATAGAGTATAGCATAAATGCTATCTATTTTTTGACATTGATTGACTATTTCTTTCGTTCTTTCTTCTGGTAAAGTTACAGTAGTTCCAATCTCACTATTAACTTCTAACCAATAATTACCGATTATCTGATTTAATACAAAATAATTATTCCAAGTTAATATTGCTCCTGGAATATTATTTTCTCTTATAAATGTTCTTTTTGGGTTAATTTGGAGTTGGAAATCCATTCCAGTTAACACATCAGTTCCTTCATAAAATGAATCAAGCTTACTTTTAATTTTCCCAATATCTCTATTTATGATTTCAATAAACTCAGTTGTATTATTAAATAAGTTAATCCGCAAATACTCTTCTGTATTATCAGTTTTTTCTCCAATTATTACATAATAAGAATATTCCATTAGCTCTAAAGTCTTAGCAATAGCAGCATGATTTTTAAGTGTGGAATCAATTATAAAGACTTTTATTAAAGATTGAACCCCAAAACTTTTCGAATAGTTATCTATATTTTTTAATACTACTTCTTTTTCTAAATTAAAGACGTCACCTGGTAAAGTAAATAACTCATAACTTTTTATAGCTTTATACTTGAAACTGAACTCAAAATGCTGTATTGAATTTTCAAGTTGCATTAAATCTATCGGTAAAGTCCTAAGAAGATTAAATGAGTTAACATAAAATTCACTATCAGTATAGTTAGGAGTATTAGATATTACAATATATTGAATAGTAAGTGGAGAGGAAAACTTTAAAAATGAACTAGTTTCTGTCATACTACATGAATTTATTATAAGTTTAAAACACACTTAATTTAAGAATATCCTATTTTCAACTACAAATCTCAGTAAAGTTTATCAAATTATAAATATAACCAAAATCTTACAATAAACGCCAACAAAAAAACCCGAGCTTTCACTCGGGTTTTTTATATATTTTAAAAAATTATTTCACTAACAACTTGTGAGAAGGTGCAAACTTAGTCAAGTTGATACCTTCTACTGCTGCAGTATATTCTTCAATATTAGGAGTTCTACCCAAGATCGTTGACAATACTACTACCGGTGTAGAAGACAATAATGATTCTCCTTTTTTCTCAGCAGAATCTTCCACCACACGTCCTTGGAACAAACGCGTTGATGTTGCCATAACCGTATCTCCTTTAGCTGCTTTTTCTTGGTTACCCATACACAGGTTACAACCTGGGCGCTCTAAATACAACATGTTTTCATATTCTGTACGTGCTGCTGCTTTAGGTGCGTTATCGTCGAATTCGAAACCTGAGTATTTTTGTAATACTTCCCAGTCACCTTCTGCTTTTAACTCGTCCACAATGTTGTATGTTGGAGGCGCAACTACTAAAGGCGCTTTGAATTCTACTTTACCCTTTTGAGCTTCGATGTTTTTCAACATTTGCGCTAAAATTTTCATATCGCCTTTGTGTACCATACACGAACCGATAAAACCTAAATCAACGGTTTTAGTTCCGCCGTAGAAAGACAATGGACGAATTGTATCGTGAGTATAACGTTTTGAAACATCCGCATTGTTTACGTCTGGATCGGCAATCATTGGTTCAGCAATTACATCTAAATCCACTACTACTTCAGCGTAGTATTTTGCTTTCGCATCCGGACGTAATGCAGGCTCTTCCCCTGATCTGATTTCGGCAATACGTTTGTTTGCTTTGTCGATTAATCCTTGTAACACTTGTTTTGCGTTATCCATACCTTTATCGATCATGATTTGGATTCTGCCTTTAGCAATTTCCAATGATTCGATTAAGGTTTCATCTTCTGAAATACAGATTGATGCTTTTGCTTTCATTTCAGCCGTCCAATCGGTAAATGTAAACGCTTGATCTGCTGTTAATGTACCAATGTGCACCTCGATAATTCTTCCTTGGAATACATTTTCACCTCCAAATTGGTGTAACATTTGCGCTTGCGTAGCGTGAACCACATCACGGAAGTCCATATACGATTTCATTTCACCTTTGAAGGTTACTTTAACCGATTCTGGAATTGGCATAGAAGCTTCACCCGTTGCTAACGCTAAAGCTACAGTTCCTGAATCAGCACCAAACGCTACTCCTTTTGACATACGTGTGTGTGAATCACCACCGATAATGATTGCTCTATCATCAACAGTAATATCGTTCAATACTTTGTGGATAACGTCAGTCATTGAGTGATAAACACCTTTAGGGTCACGAGCCGTAATCAATCCGAAATCGTTCATGAATTTCATTAATTTCGGGATGTTTGTTTGTGCTTTTTTATCCCAAACCGAAGCCGTGTGACATCCTGATTGGTACGCACCGTCCACGATTGGAGAAATCGTCGTTGCTGCCATTGATTCTAACTCCTGCGCCGTCATTAAACCTGTAGTATCCTGAGAACCTACAATGTTCACGGTTACACGAACGTCAGAACCTGCGTGTAATACTTTTTTAGAAATCGTACCTACCGCGTTACGGTTGAAGATTTTCTCTACTGCAGTCAATCCTTGACCTTCGTTGTGAATCTCTTTTGATGGTGCGTATACTAGAGGCGCATCGATTCCTAATGTTTTAGCCGCAAACGTTTGTAATTTTTTACCAAAAACGATAGCGTAAGAACCACCTGCTTTGATAAATTCCATTTTTTGAGGCGTGAATGATCTTGAGATATCGATTAACTCCTGATCACCATTGTATAATTTTTTTGATTTTGTATTGATCGTTAAAACAGTACCTGTTGCTACAGAGTATTTTTGCTCTAAAACCGGCTCACCGTTTTCATCACGAACCACTTCACCGTTAGCATCTGTTTTCTTTACCCAGTTTTTAAGGTCGATACCAATACCACCCGTTACATCAACTGTAGTTAAGAAAATTGGAGAAATACCATTCGTACCACCTACAATTGGAGCAATGTTTACGAAAGGCACATAAGGACTAGCTTGTTTACCTGTCCAAAGCGCAACGTTATTAACCCCTGACATACGAGAAGAACCAACTCCCATTGTTCCTTTTTCAGCAATTAACATAACACTTGCATCAGGATGTTGTGCTTGCAACGCTTTGATTTCTTCCTGTGCTTGAGGTGTAATCATACATTTTCCGTGCAATTCACGATCTGAACGCGAGTGTGCTTGATTACCTGGAGAAAGTAAATCTGTAGAAATATCACCTTCACCTGCAATGAAAGTTACCACTTTAATTTCTTCAGCTACTTCAGGCAATTTTGTAAAGAATTCTGCTTTAGCATAGCTTTCTAAGATTTCTTTTGCCACTGTGTTTCCAGCTTCATACGCTACTTTTAAACGATCCATATCGGCATCGTACAAGTATACCTGTGTTTTTAACACCTCAGCTGCTTGCTTCGCAATCGCTTCATTGTTTCCTAAAGCCAAGTCCAACAATGCAATGATTGATGGTCCACCTTTCATGTGTGATAATAATTCGAAAGCAAAAGCAGGGGTAATTTCCGCTACCGTAGCTTCGCCTAAAATAATTTCTTTTAAGAATTCAGCTTTAGCACCTGCTGCCGTAGTAGTTCCTGGCAATGTATTGTAGATAAAAAACTTTAGCGAATCTTCTCTATTCGGATTGTTTACATCTTTGATTTGAGCAATAATCTCACTTAACAATTCAGCACCATCAATTGGTTTTGGATGCAATCCTTGACCTTTACGGTCTTCTATTTCTTTAATGTAGTCGTTATAAATATTCATTTTCAATATTACTTAGATAATACGAATTAAATCGTTTTCGTTATTCTTTGTTTGTTTGTTTTTAAAATTTCAGAGCAAATTTAATCAA
Organism: Flavobacterium terrae; assembly: GCF_900142035.1. Taxonomy (GTDB): domain Bacteria; phylum Bacteroidota; class Bacteroidia; order Flavobacteriales; family Flavobacteriaceae; genus Flavobacterium; species Flavobacterium terrae. The sequence continues at coordinate 523,891 of NZ_FQZI01000002.1, forward strand.
TAGGAATCGAATTAAAAAATATTTAGCATTTCATTAATTTATGGAAAATATTATTTATAAACATTCTATTTTAATGAATATAATTTAATAAAATCAAGAAATCGTATGCTAAATTTAATAATTCTTAAAAATTGAAAAATAATTTGATAATTTACAAGAAATCTGGTTTTAAAATTGAACTATTTGCAATAAACCAAAGCAATTCTCTGTCCGTAAAAGATTAAAAAAAAGATTATTTAATCACCTTAACAGATTGTCTTCCAGTGTTGGAATGGAAGTTTACAAAATAGACCCCTTTAGGATAATTGAATTCGAATTCGAATGCTTTTTTTTGTGGAAAATCTATATCCAATTGCTTTAATTCGGTTAATCTACGCCCCAAGTGATCATACAACTCAATCATCATGTGATCTGCATCTTTAAAATCTATAGTAATATGTAATTTATCGCTAACGGGATTAGGATGAATTTTTACTTGCAAAGGAATGCGTGGTACTTCTTGAAATTCATTGGTACTCAAAGTACTATCAAATTTATAAATGGTTGCTCCTGAAGCGTATGCTAAATCTTGGTTGATTATAAATATTCGGTTTAAATTGCTTCCTATATTCATGTTTGTCCAAGTATCACCCGCATCAAAAGTTTCATAAAAACCAGTGTTGTGTCCACCCATCCATCCGTGGTTTTCTGTAATAAAACCTACTGCTTGAATATCTGTTTCTGGCGCATTTTTACTTACCCAAGTAGCACCAGCATCTGTTGATTTTATGAATTTCCCTAAGTTAGGCGAAACAGATTCGATTGAACCAAACATTACATTATTATTCCCTTGCAATGTTTGCAACTTCCACACATATTCACCTGCCAAACCACTATTAAAGATTTCATTCCAAGTAATTCCGCCATCGGTTGTTTTAAGGATTATAGCTCCGGTGCCATTTCTTCCTGAAACAAAACCATTATTTTCATCTAAAAAAAGTATTTCAACTAGCCCAGTAGCATAAGCTGACATATTGATATACTGCCACGTTGCTCCTGAATCTGTTGATTTTATAATAAACGGAGGCACATTCATATACGAACCACAACCATATACTGTTGAATTACCTACACAATCCAAACCACAAACAGCTCTTGGCGCAGTTCCTATATTAGTTACTTCTGACCAAGTAGTTCCGCCATCAATAGTTTTGTAAAATTTATTATTTGTCAGCGTTCCAACAAATCCGATATTTTCATTGAGAAATTCAATGTTTCTGAAGTATGTATTAATTCCTAGTGTAGCTTCAGACAATTGTTGAGTCCAAGTTAACCCTCCATCCGTTGTTTTATATACTGACGCTGTTGAACCATTTGCCGCCCATCCTAAATTATCATTAAGAAAAAACACATCGTCAAATCTGCTTCCATTGGTATTCAAATAAGCTGAAGACAATGGATGCCATTGTGATTGTGAGAAACCAAAAACAGATAGTAGTACTATTACTATATTTAGAAAAGGTTTCATAAAATTCTTTTTATTAAAATAATTTTTGGATTATGCTTTCTTCAGAAATTCCTTCGGCATCAGCTTTGTAATTCTTAATAATTCTGTGTCTCAAAATTCCTGTAGCCACTGCTTGAACATCTTCGATATCTGGAGAAAATTTTCCGTTAAGGGCAGCATGTGTTTTTGCAGCCAATATCAGATTCTGTGAGGCTCTTGGCCCTGCTCCCCAATCTAGATAATTCTTAACAAAATCTGTCGCTAAAGGATTGTTAGGTCTTGTTTTAGAAACCAGTGTTACTGCATACTCAATAACATTATCAGCAACTGGAATTCTTCTGATTAAATGTTGAAAATCTATAATTTCTTGCGCCGTAAACAATGCATTTACTTGTACGTTATTATCTGTAGTTGTGCTTTTTACTACCTGCACTTCTTCTGCAAAAGATGGATAGTCTAATTTTACAGCAAACATAAAACGGTCTAATTGCGCTTCTGGCAACGGATAGGTTCCTTCTTGCTCAATTGGGTTTTGAGTCGCCAACACAAAGAATGGCAAATCTAATTTATAATGATGACCTGCAATAGTCACCGCTTTTTCTTGCATTGCTTCAAGAAGCGCAGCTTGTGTTTTAGGGGGTGTTCTATTGATCTCATCAGCCAAAATGATATTGGAAAATATTGGTCCTTTGATAAACTTAAAAGAACGATTTTCATCTAGAATTTCACTTCCTAAAATATCTGAAGGCATTAAATCTGGTGTAAACTGAATACGTTTAAAATCTAAACCTAAAGCTTGAGAAATCGTATTAACCATTAACGTTTTAGCTAGTCCTGGCACACCCACTAATAAAGCATGACCACCAGAAAATACACTCAATACAATTTGATTAACAACCTCTTCCTGACCAACAATAATTTTTGATATTTCTTTTTTAAGCTCTTTTTGTTTTTGAACTAAATTTTGAATTGCAGCAACATCAGACATCTTGGAATATATTTAAATTAAAAAGAGTTAGCTTATACTTTGATAAAACTAACTCTTTTCTCTGAATTAATAAAATAATTATTTTTTTAACCAGTTATTAGTAAATGCACAATCACGGTATTCACCATTGATTTTAACATGGGTTTCTTTGATTTTTTCCTCAGACCATTTAGCAATTTCTTTTAATTGCTTTTCTTTCAATGCTAATTCTTTTAATCGAGTATAATCTTTAGAATAATCAGCTGTGTGTTCTTCGAATTTATTTTTTACTGCCATTATTTTATAGAACTTACCAGTAGGCTCTTCGTCTAATGTAGGATATGAAACATCTCCGTCCTTCAAATTAGCAACTATACTATATAAACTAGGGTCCATCTTAGTTAATTCGAAACGCTTGTCTTGAGTTTTAGGATTCGTTAAAACACCTCCATCATTTCTAGTTTCTTTTTGATCTGACATTGTACGTGCTGCCTCTTCGAAAGTAATCTCTTTATCTAAAATTCTTTTTCTGATTAAATCAATTTTTTCTTTTGCCGCTTTCATTGCTTCATTTGAAACTTTTGGTTTAATCAAAATATGTCTTACATCAATTTCTTGACCTCTAACTTTTTCTAAATAAATAATATGATATCCAAATTCGGTTTTAAATGGCTCCGAAATTTCACCTTCTTGTAAACTAAACGCCACATCTTTGAACTCTTTAACAAATTGTGTTTTACGATTCATTTTGTAAAAACCTCCTGAGGATCTTGAAGCATCATCCTCAGTATACAGAACTGCTTTACTAAAAAAACTTGAATTGTTTTCTAGTATATCTTTTTTAAATCCTTTTAGTTGATCTATAACAGCTTGTTCAGCTTCTTTAGAAACCTGTGGCTTAACAACAATTTGAGCTAATTCCATTTCGGCACCAAAAACCGGCAAATCTTCTTTTGGGATTTTCTTGAAGAAATCACGAACTTCCTCTGGAGTAATAGTAACATTATCAACTATCTTTTTCTGCATCTCAGCAGTTAACTTATTAGTTTTAATAATCTCAAAAAGCTCAGTTCTAAAATCTTGTTCACTACTCTTTTTGAAATATTCGATTACTTTATCCATAGAACCTAACTGTTCTACCATATAACTTACCTGCTCTTCAAGTTTTGAATTTACTTCGGCGTCAGTAACCACAATACTATCTTGAATTGCCTGATGAGCATATAATTTTTCACCAAGTAATTTATCAAGCATCTCACATCTTGAGATTTCCTTTATATCAATTCCTTGAGTTTTTAATTCTAAATATGTTTTATCAATATCAGAATCTAAAATCACATAATCACCCACAACGCCTATAACACCATCAACTTTAACTTTTTTATCTTGGGCATGTCCCAAAAAAGAAGTTATCAAAACTGCAATGATTACGCTTATTTTACTTTTTAAAATCTCCATTCTTCTTATTTATTTCTCTCTTTTATTTTTTCATTTCTGCTTTTAATCTTGCAAAAACATCTTGATTAACTGATACCTTGAACTCGTTTTTAAGTTCAGAAACCCAATTATCTTCTAAATATTGTTGGTAGTCATTAATTACCTTACCTCTAGATTCATCAATAGTTTTAGCACCTGCTGGCATAACCTTAAGAACTTTATTCACAAAATAATGATCTTTATCCTTATAAACATTTGAGATACCTTCTTTTAACTCTAAACCTTTTGGTAAATTTTCCGCTCCCTCTTCAAAAGTTTCTTGTTTAATCATGATATCAACCACGCCATTTTTATTAAATTTTTCCTTAATTGCTTCGATAGCCACTTCACTTTTAAGCATTTTACGAGCTTGTTTTACAATATCTTCTTTAGCAGATGATGCGACTAAAACATCTCCTCTTTTTTTCCATTGGTATTTTGCTCTATTTGCTTCAAAATAATTTTTCAATCCAACGGTATCTTGTTTCGCTTTGTTCCAAATTTCTTTTTCCATTAAGTCAAACAACAACAAACCATCTCTATACTCTTCTACAACATTAGCGAACTCAGGAAATTCATTTTCTAAATTTTCATTGTAGTATAGATTTAATTGATTGTCTACAAATTTTGAATACAAGAAATCAACTAATTTTCCAATAGGTTTAATTTGATACTTACTTTTTTGTTGTGATTCCAGATCTCTTAAAAAAGGTACTGCTCTAATTGATTTATTTTCAATTTTAAGTAATTCTACATTAAAATCTTTTAAGTCTGTTGGTAATTCCCATTTTTCATCATAAAATGTATTATTTACAAGACTTTTAACTTTAGCCAATATTTTAGCATCAGTAACAACTTTATACTTTTTATGTAACTTTTCAGTCAGTGAGTTAGTTATTAATCTAGAACGATCATCTTTACGAATTTTGCCGTCTAACTCACGTTCCATTTCTGATTGACTTTTTATAGGATGTTTTTCGATTAACTTCACTATATGCCATCCAAATTGACTTTCGAAAGGTTTAGAATAATCTCCAACATTAACTAATCCAAAAGAAGTGTTTTCAAATTCTTCAGAACTTAATTGACCCGCAGCAAAACGAGGTAAAACCCCACCTCTAGGTGCTGAATTTTTATCTTGTGAAAATTGATTTGCTAAGGCTTCAAAATTTTCACCTTGCTTTAATTTAGCATATATTTCTTCTATTGTTTTTTTAGGCTTTTCAATTTCAGATGGTTCATCTGTTACTGTTGTAGGTTTTAAAATCATTATATGAGCAACAGTTATTTCTCCCTTATTGTCTCGAATATCTTTAACTTTAACTAAATGATACCCAAATTTAGTTCTAACTGGCATAGAAATTTCACCAACCTTAGTTTTATAAGCCGCAGATTCAAAAGGATACACCATTCTAAACGCTGTAAAGTAACCTAAATCTCCTTTATTCTCCTTAGCTGATGGATCTTGAGAGTATTTTTGAGCTGCTTCTTCAAAATTTTCGCCAGCAATTATTTTTTTTCGAATGTCTAATGCTTGGTTGTAAGCTTTCAAAGTATCTGCAGGAGCGGCATTCTCATCTACAGTTATTAGTATATGTGATGCTCTAACTTCTTTTAGTAAACGAGCATAACCTTCATCGATTAATGCTTTTGTAACTTTAGTATCAGATGTATAATTTTTAGATAATTGAGTACGGTATGAATTAAGTTCACTAATGTACTTTGAATTATACTGCAAACCTAATTTGTTCGCTTTGTTAATCTTGAGCTTATAACCAATAAATAACTCCAAGTATTTATCTAAGTCTTTTTGAGATTCATCTTTAACTAAGTCAATATTCTTATTATACACTCTAGAAAATTCATCTGTATAATAGGGCTTATCATCTATTGAAAAAAGAACTTCTTTTTTGGTTTCTTGCGCATAAGTAATTGCATTAATCACTAAGGCAACACCTAAAATCAACTTATTAATTTTCATTGTTTAGAAATTATTTACAGTGGTTTTGGTATGTTTTTTTAAATAACGAACAAAAATAACAATTCGCTTATATTATCCAACTATATAAATAGGTATTAACAAAAATTTATTAACGAAAAATAGTATTTTTGCAAACCATTTTAATTCACATTATGAGTTTTTTAAAAGAAATACAACGCAGAAGAACATTTGGTATTATATCCCATCCCGATGCTGGTAAAACAACACTTACAGAAAAGTTACTTTTATTTGGTGGTGCAATTCAAGAAGCAGGTGCCGTAAAAAGTAATAAAATTAAAAAAGGTGCTACATCTGACTTCATGGAAATTGAGCGTCAAAGAGGAATTTCAGTGGCAACTTCAGTATTAGCATTTAATTATAAAGACAAAAAAATCAACATTCTTGATACTCCAGGTCACAAGGATTTTGCAGAAGATACATTTAGAACCCTAACCGCAGTTGATAGTGTGATTGTAGTGGTTGACGTTGCCAAAGGGGTTGAGGAACAAACAGAGAAACTAGTAGAAGTTTGTCGTATGCGCCACATTCCTATTATTGTTTTCATCAACAAATTAGACCGTGAAGGTAAAGATGCTTTTGATTTGATGGACGAAGTGGAGAAAAAACTTGGTCTTCATGTCACACCATTGAGTTTCCCTATTGGAATGGGATACGATTTTAAAGGAATCTATAACATTTGGGAAAAGAACATCAATCTTTTTGAAGGAGATAGCCGTAAAAACATTGAAGAAACCATTGCTTTTGAAGATGTAAACAATCCTGAACTTGAAAAAATCATTGGCGAAAAACCAGCAAATAAACTTAGAGAAGAATTAGAATTAATCAGTGAAGTTTATCCTCCGTTTGATAGAGAAGCTTATTTAAAAGGTAATTTACAACCTGTATTTTTTGGTTCTGCTTTGAACAATTTTGGAGTTCGTGAGTTATTGGATTGTTTTATTGATATTGCTCCTTCCCCACGTCCAAAGGATTCAGACACTCGTGAAGTAAAACCAGACGAAAATAAATTCTCTGGATTTGTATTTAAAATTCATGCTAACATGGATCCAAAACACCGTGATCGTTTAGCATTTATCAAAATTGTTTCTGGTACTTTTGAAAGAAACAAACCATATTTACATGTTCGTCATGGAAAGAATTTAAAATTCTCTAGTCCGAATGCTTTTTTTGCTGAGAAAAAAGAAATTGTCGATATTTCATATCCTGGAGACATTGTTGGTTTACATGATACAGGTAACTTTAAAATTGGTGATACTTTGACTGAAGGTGAACAAATGAGTTTTAAAGGAATTCCTAGTTTCTCTCCAGAGCATTTCCGTTACATCAACAATGCCGATCCTTTGAAGGCAAAACAATTAGAAAAAGGGGTTGACCAATTAATGGATGAAGGTGTGGCTCAGTTGTTTACTTTAGAGATGAATAATCGTAAAGTAATTGGAACTGTTGGAGCTCTTCAATACGAAGTTATTCAATATCGTTTAGAACATGAATACGGAGCAAAATGTACGTATGAAAACTTCCCTGCTTATAAAGCCTGTTGGGTAAAACCAGAAGATCCTAAAAACGAAGAATTTGCAGAATTTAAACGTATCAAGCAAAAGTTTTTAGCTAAGGACAAATACGGTCAATTGGTTTTCTTAGCCGATTCTGATTTTTCAATTCAAATGACACAAAGCAAATATCCGAGTGTGAAATTATTTTTTACTTCGGAGTTTGAGTAATAGCTGTAAGCATTATGCTTTAAGCCTTAAACAAACAAAAGCGACCCAAAGGTCGCTTTTGTTTGTTTAAATTCTAACTTAATACTACAATTATAATACCTGATAATCCGAAAGAAATAAAAGTAAATAATAGTAATTTATTATTATTTTTTAAATCCAAGTAAATAGATTTAGAGTCACCATTAATTTTATTGAAATTATCATTGTTAATTTCAACTAAATTAACCCATTCGTCTTTATAATAACCATAGTACAATTTTGTTTTTTCAAAAATTTCTGGATAGTCATTTTTTATTTTTTTACTAAATTTATCAATAAGTAAAAAGATTTCTAAACCCAAAAAAAGCAAATAAAGGCAAAAAAACAAATGGAGAATAGTTTTTAATTGGTGTAAAAATTAAAACTACAAATATTAACCATCCTATTAAAAAAATACTTTTTGAAATATTTGTCATATTTAAAACAGTCAAATTAAGCTTGCCCTGTAGGACCAAAATTCAACGGGATAGGTGTTTGTTCTACTTCTTTAATTTCACCATGAGCGCTTTCAAAACGATTTATATTTTCAGCCAATGCTTTCACTAAACGTTTTGCATGTTGTGGTGTTAAAATGATTCTTGATTTCACTTTCGCCTTTGGCACTCCAGGCATTATATTGATGTAATCAATCACAAACTCAGTATTAGAGTGATTGATAATAGCTAAATTCGAGTAAATTCCTTCTGCAGTAGCTTCATCTAACTCGATATTGATTTGTCCTTCTTGTTGTGGGTTTTGATTGCTCATAATTTTAAATTGTTTTCGAATATTCTAATTTAAAAAAGAAAGAATGTTCGAACTGCTGTTAAACGTAATTAAAAATCCTAACAGTAAAAACTGTTAGGATTTATAAATATAGTCAGAAAAACTAATTATTAATAATTATATTCCTCTTTAGTAATCATTAATTCATCATACTCTTCTTTAGAACCTACAATTGTATTATCATAGTCTCTCATACCTGTACCAGCAGGGATTCTGTGACCAACAATTACATTTTCTTTAAGACCTTCTAATTTATCAACTTTACCAGCAACAGCTGCTTCGTTTAATACTTTAGTTGTTTCCTGGAACGATGCAGCAGAAATGAATGACTTAGTTTGTAACGAAGCTCTTGTAATACCTTGAAGTATTGGAGTCGCTGTAGCAGTGATAACATCACGAGCTTCTACTAAGTTTTTATCCTCACGTTTTAACAATGAGTTTTCATCACGTAATTGACGAGCTGTTACAATTTGACCTGGCTTAAGACTAGCCGAATCTCCAGCATCCTCAACTACTTTCATTCCATATAACTTATCATTTTCAGAAATAAAGTCTTTAGTATGAATTAATTGCTCTTCAAGGAATAATGTATCTCCAGGATCTTGTACCTGAACTTTACGCATCATTTGACGGATAACTACCTCGAAGTGCTTGTCATTAATTTTTACACCTTGTAAACGGTAAACCTCTTGAATTTCATTTACCAAGTACTGTTGAACAGCAGCTGGACCTTGAATTCTTAAGATATCTTCTGGAGTGATAGCTCCATCAGAAAGTGGCATACCTGCTCTTACGAAGTCATTTTCTTGAACTAAGATTTGGTTTGATAATTTAACCAAGTATTTCTTGATTTCACCAAATTTAGACTCGATAACGATTTCACGGTTACCTCTTTTGATTTTACCAAAAGAAACAACACCATCGATTTCAGAAACTACCGCTGGGTTAGATGGATTACGAGCTTCTAACAACTCTGTAATTCTTGGTAAACCTCCCGTAATATCGCCTGCTTTTGAAGAACGACGAGGGATTTTTACTAAAATCTTACCTGCCTTAATTTTCTCTCCATCTTCTACCATAAGGTGAGCACCTACTGGTAAGTTGTAAGAACGAATTAACTCTCCATCTTTACCATAAATTAATAAAGTAGGAATTAATTTTTTGTTTCTTCCTTCAGAGATTACTTTTTCTTGGAATCCTGTTTGCTCATCGATTTCAACCATAAACGATTGTCCTTGCTCTAAATCTTCATAAGCAACTTTACCAGTAAACTCAGAAATAATAACTCCATTATAAGGGTCCCATTTACAGATTACATCTCCTTTTCCGATAGATTGACCATCAGCAACAAAAATACTTGAACCGTAAGGGATATTATGTGTACTTAATAAGATTCCTGTTTTCTCATCAACTAATTTTAATTCAGTAGAACGAGAAATAACGATATCTACAATATTACCTTCGTTATCTTCACCTTTAACCGTTTTTAAATCTTCGATTTCTAAACGTCCAGGGAATTTAGCGATGATACTAGACTCTTCAGAAAGACCTCCAGCAACCCCTCCAACGTGGAACGTACGAAGTGTTAACTGTGTACCTGGCTCACCAATTGACTGAGCAGCAATTACTCCTACCGCCTCACCTTTTTGAGTCATTTTACCTGTTGCTAAGTTACGTCCGTAACATTTAGCACAAATACCTTTTTCTGCCTCACAAGTAAGTGGAGAACGTACTTCTACTTTTTCAACTGGAGAAACTTCGATTACTTTTACAATCGCTTCAGTAATTTGTTCACCTGCATGAACCATTACATCACCGTTTAACGGATTAATAACATCTTGTAAAGCAACACGTCCTAAAATTCTTTCTCCTAAAGTTTCAACGATTTCTTCGTTTTTCTTCAATGCAGAAACTTCAACACCTCTTAATGTACCACAATCTACTTGATTAACGATAACATCCTGAGCAACGTCATGTAAACGACGAGTTAAGTAACCCGCATCGGCCGTTTTTAACGCCGTATCCGCAAGACCCTTACGAGCACCGTGCGTTGAGATGAAGTATTCTAAGATTGAAAGACCTTCTTTAAAGTTCGATAAAATCGGGTTTTCAATAATTTCACCACCACCAGCAGTTGATTTTTTAGGCTTAGCCATCAAACCACGCATACCAGTTAACTGACGAATCTGCTCTTTAGATCCACGGGCTCCAGAATCAAGCATCATATATACCGAGTTGAAACCTTGTTGGTCCTCACGGATATTTTTCATTGCTAACTCTGTTAATTGAGCATTTGCCGAAGTCCAAATATCAATAACCTGATTGTAACGCTCATTATTCGTGATAAGACCCATGTTATAGTTCATAGAGATAACCTCTACTTGCTCTCTAGCCTCAGCGATTAATGTATGTTTTTGATCTGGAATTTTAATATCACCTAATGAGAATGATAATCCTCCTTTAAATGCGAATTTATATCCCATATCTTTCATGTTATCAAGGAAAGCTGCCGTCGTAGGAACATCAGTTACTGCAAGGATTTTTCCAATGATATCACGAAGTGATTTTTTAGTTAATACCTCATTGATATAACCAGCTGCTTCAGGTACTACTTCGTTAAATAATACTCTACCAGCAGTAGTTTGGATAATTTTATATACTAATTCTCCATTTTCATTGAAGTCTTTAGCTCTAATTTTAACACGAGCATTTAATTCTAATCTACCTTCGTTCAACGCAATGTGAACTTCTTCTGCAGAATAGAAAGTTAAACCTTCACCTATAATTTTCAATTCAGGTGTAGTTAAACGCTCTTTTGTCATATAGTACAATCCAAGAACCATGTCCTGAGATGGAACCGTAATAGGTGCTCCATTCGCAGGGTTCAAGATATTGTGAGATGCTAACATCAATAATTGAGCTTCAAGAATAGCTTCTGGTCCTAATGGTAAGTGAACCGCCATCTGGTCACCGTCGAAATCGGCGTTGAATGCCGTACATGTTAACGGGTGTAACTGGATTGCTTTTCCTTCAATTAACTTAGGCTGAAATGCTTGAATACCCAATCTGTGAAGAGTTGGAGCACGGTTTAGTAATACTGGGTGACCTTTGATTACATTTTCTAAGATATCCCAAACTACTGGCTCTTTTTTATCGATGATTTTCTTAGCAGACTTAACTGTTTTTACAATACCTCTTTCGATTAACTTACGAATAACGAATGGTTTGTAAAGCTCAGCAGCCATGTCTTTTGGAAGACCACACTCATACATTTTTAACTCAGGTCCAACAACAATTACCGAACGAGCAGAATAATCCACACGTTTACCTAATAAGTTTTGACGGAAACGTCCTTGTTTACCTTTTAATGAATCTGATAATGATTTTAATGGTCTGTTAGATTCTGTTTTAACCGCAGAAGCTTTACGTGTGTTATCAAACAATGAATCTACTGATTCTTGTAACATACGTTTTTCGTTACGTAAGATAACTTCAGGAGCTTTAATCTCCATTAATCTTTTTAAACGATTGTTACGGATGATAACACGACGGTATAAGTCATTCAAATCTGAAGTTGCGAAACGACCACCATCTAGCGGCACTAACGGACGTAATTCAGGTGGGATAACTGGAACCACTTTTAAGATCATCCATTCTGGAAGGTTCTCACGGTTTAAGTTAGCCTCACGGAAAGACTCAACAACTTGAAGACGTTTTAACGCTTCAGTTTTTCTTTGTTTAGATGTTTCGTTGTTTGCAGCGTGACGTAATTCATAAGATAATGCATCTAAGTCAACACGTGCTAACAAGTCCATAATACATTCAGCACCCATTTTAGCGATGAATTTATTTGGATCTGTATCATCTAAATATTGATTTTCCATAGGAAGAGAATCTTGAATGTTCAAGTATTCTTCTTCTGTTAAGAAATCTAATTTTTGTAATGATTCCCCTTCAGCATTTTTAGCAATACCCGCTTGGATAACTACATAACGCTCATAGTAAATGATCATATCTAATTTTTTAGACGGTAAGCCTAAGATATAACCAATTTTATTTGGTAACGAACGGAAATACCAAATGTGTGCGATAGGCACCACTAAGTTGATATGTCCAACACGGTCACGACGTACTTTTTTCTCAGTAACTTCAACCCCACAACGGTCACAAACAATTCCTTTATAACGGATTCTTTTGTATTTACCACAAGCACATTCAAAATCTTTTACTGGACCGAAAATTCTTTCGCAGAAAAGACCATCACGCTCAGGTTTGTGAGTTCTATAGTTGATAGTTTCTGGTTTCAAAACCTCACCTCTTGACTCAGCCAAGATAGATTCTGGAGAGGCTAAACCTATCGAAATCTTATCGAATCGTTTAATAGCACTCTTTTCTTTATTTCTATTCATCATAGTTTCTACTATTGATTTATTTGCAATTAAAAATTGATTTATAGTGGTGTTCTCATAACATTTTCCCACTACCTCGGATTACTTCTCTAAACTTCAATTTCTCAATTGAAGTGCTAATTATAAACTAAATGTTTATAAAAAATCGGAACGGTTTACGGGGCTAAATCCTAAAAACTCGAATTAATAAGTAATCAGTTCCGAAAAAATCGGAACCGATTACTGAAAATTTATTTATTCTTCTAATCTAATGTCTAAACCAAGACCTTTTAATTCATGCATTAATACATTGAATGATTCAGGTAATCCTGGTTCTGGCATAGTTTCACCCTTAACGATTGCTTCGTAAGTTTTAGCTCTACCAATTACGTCATCAGACTTAACAGTTAAGATTTCACGTAGTGTACTAGAAGCACCATATGCTTCAAGTGCCCAAACCTCCATCTCTCCGAAACGCTGACCTCCGAATTGTGCTTTACCTCCTAATGGTTGTTGAGTAATCAATGAGTAAGGACCAATAGAACGAGCGTGCATTTTATCATCAACCATGTGACCTAACTTAAGCATGTAAATTACACCCACAGTTGCTGGTTGGTGGAAACGCTCACCTGTACCACCATCATAAAGATAAGTGTGACCGAATCTTGGAACTCCAGCTTCGTCAGTTAAGGCATTAATTTGGTCTAAAGATGCTCCATCAAAAATTGGTGTTGCATATTTTCTTCCTAATTTTTTACCTGCCCATCCAAGAACTGTTTCATAAATCTGACCGATGTTCATACGAGAAGGTACCCCTAGTGGATTCAATACGATATCTACTGGTGTTCCATCCTCAAGGAATGGCATATCTTCTTGACGAACAATACGAGCAACGATACCTTTGTTACCGTGACGTCCCGCCATTTTATCACCCACTTTCAGTTTACGTTTCTTAGCGATGTAAACTTTAGCTAGTTTCAAGATACCTGATGGTAACTCATCTCCAACTGTGATAGTGAATTTCTCACGACGTAACGCTCCTTGAAGGTCGTTTAATTTAATTTTATAGTTGTGAATTAAATCATTAACCATAGCATTAGTTTCGTCATCAGCTACCCATTGACCTTTAGTCAAGTGAGCGAAGTCTTCTACAGCTTGTAACATTTTTTTAGAGTATTTCTTACCTTTTGGTAATACTTCTTCCCCTAAATCATTCATTACTCCTTGAGAAGTTTTTCCGTCAACGATTACGAATAACTTATCGATTAATCTGTCTTTTAATTCAACAAATTTAGTTTCGAATTCCATTTCAAGAGCAGCCAATTCGTCTTTGTCTTGTGAACGCTTACGTTTGTCTTTTACAGCTCTTGAGAATAATTTTTTATCTAAAACTACACCATGTAATGAAGGAGACGCTTTTAATGAAGCATCTTTTACATCACCAGCTTTATCACCGAAGATAGCTCTTAATAACTTCTCTTCTGGAGTTGGATCTGATTCTCCTTTAGGTGTAATTTTTCCGATTAGAATATCACCAGGCTTAACCTCGGCACCAATTCTAATCATACCGTTTTCATCTAAATCTTTAGTAGCTTCTTCAGAAACGTTAGGAATATCATTTGTTAATTCTTCGTTACCTAATTTAGTATCACGAACTTCTAACGAATAGTCATCAATATGGATTGATGTAAAGATATCGTCACGAACTACTTTTTCAGAAATTACAATCGCATCCTCGAAGTTATATCCTTTCCAAGGCATGAAGGCAACTTGTAAGTTTCTTCCAAGTGCTAATTCACCGTTTTGAGTAGCATAACCTTCACATAAAACTTGCCCTTTAACAACTTTATCACCTTTTCTTACGATTGGTTTTAAGTTGATTGAAGTACTTTGATTCGTTTTACGGAATTTGATTAATTGATATGTTTTCTCATCTGCATCAAAGCTTACAGCTCTTTCAGCATCAGTTCTTTCATATTTAATAGTAATTTGATTCGCATCAACGTATTCTACTACTCCATTTCCTTCTGCATTAATTAATACACGAGAATCTGAAGCTACTTGACGCTCTAAACCAGTACCAACGATAGGTGACTCAGGACGTAATAATGGTACGGCCTGACGCATCATGTTTGACCCCATCAAGGCACGGTTCGCATCATCATGCTCTAAGAACGGAATCAAAGAAGCTGAAATCGAAGCAATCTGATTTGGTGCAACGTCAGTATAATGAACGACATTAGGATCAACAACCGGGAAGTCACCTTCCTCACGAGCAATTACTTTATCAGCAGTAATTTTACCATCAGCATCCATTTCAATGTTTGCCTGAGCAATCATTTTCCCTTCTTCTTCTTCAGCGCTTAAGTAAATAGGTTCAGAAACTAAATCTACTTGGCCGTTAGTTACTTTACGGTAAGGAGTCTCGATGAATCCCATTCCGTTTACTTTAGCATAAACACCTAATGAAGAGATAAGACCAATGTTTGGTCCCTCTGGTGTTTCAATAGGACATAAACGACCGTAGTGCGTATAGTGAACGTCACGAACCTCGAAACCAGCTCTCTCTCTAGATAAACCTCCAGGTCCAAGGGCAGATAAACGACGTTTGTGCGTAATCTCTGCTAATGGATTCGTTTGATCCATGAACTGAGATAACTGGTTCGTTCCGAAGAATGAATTAATTACCGATGACAATGTTTTCGCATTGATCAAATCGATTGGAGTAAACACCTCATTATCACGAACGTTCATACGCTCACGAATAGTACGTGCCATACGAGCTAAACCAACACCAAACTGAGCTGATAATTGTTCACCTACTGTTCTAACACGACGGTTAGATAAGTGGTCGATATCATCGATTTCAGCTTTAGAGTTAATTAACTCGATTAAATATTTTACGATAGTAATGATATCCTCTTTAGTAAGCACCTGCTTGTCCATAGGAATATCAAGACCTAATTTTTTGTTCATTCTGTAACGACCTACATCACCTAAGTTGTAACGTTGATCTGAGAAGAATAACTTGTCGATAATTCCACGAGCTGTTTCTTCATCAGGCGGTTCAGCATTACGTAACTGACGGTAGATGTGCTCTACTGCTTCTTTTTCAGAGTTAGTAGGGTCTTTTTGTAATGTATTATGGATAATTGAGTAATCAGCCGCATTCAAATCTTCTTTATGTAATAAGATAGATTTTACATTTGATTCTACAATTTCTTCTACGTTATCTTTATCTAAAATAGTATCACGATCTAAGATGATTTCGTTACGCTCGATAGATACTACTTCTCCAGTATCCTCGTCTACGAAATCCTCATGCCATGTATTTAAAACACGCGCAGCAAGTTTTCTTCCAACATATTTTTTTAAACCTGATTTAGATACTTTGATTTCTTCAGCAAGGTCGAAAATCTCTAAGATATCTTTATCACGTTCAAATCCAATTGCACGGAAAAGAGTTGTTACAGGTAATTTTTTCTTTCTATCGATATAAGCATACATTACGCTGTTAATATCGGTAGCGAATTCAATCCATGATCCTTTGAAAGGAATTACACGGGCAGAATATAATTTAGTTCCATTTGCGTGGAATGACTGTCCAAAGAACACACCTGGTGAACGGTGTAACTGAGATACTACTACACGCTCAGCTCCGTTGATTACGAAAGTACCGCTAGGCGTCATGTAAGGAATTGTACCTAAGTATACATCTTGCACAATTGTTTCGAAATCTTCATGCTCAGGGTCTGTACAGTATAATTTTAAACGTGCTTTTAATGGCACACTATACGTAAGTCCTCTGTCAATACATTCTTCGATTGTGTAACGAGGTGGGTCAACAAAGTAATCAAGGAATTCTAATACGAATTGATTACGAGTGTCAGTGATTGGGAAATTTTCCATGAAGGTGTTGTATAAACCTTCATTACCTCTTTCGTCAGATTTAGTTTCCAATTGGAAGAAATCCTTGAACGACTTAACCTGAACATCCAAGAAATCTGGATAGTTAGGAATATTTTTTGTCGAGGCAAAATTCAATCTTTCAGTCTGATTTAATATCATCATGGACAAAATTTTGATTAAAAAAAAGTAATTTTTGTGTTAAACACATTAATTAATAAGACAATTTTACTTCTTTTTATAACCAACACATCTCTAAAAAATAAAATGAAGTAAAGCTTTATTTTTGTCTTCGTGTTGATTTAAAAACTTTCGAAATTTTAAATTATATGAATAAAAAATTCAACAATTTTATTAAACGAAAAATGGTTTAGGCTTTGAGTAGAGTACTCAAAAGCCTAAACCTGTATTCTAAACTATGTAAGCTTATTTAAGCTCAACAACAGCTCCAGCCTCTTCTAAAGCTTTCTTAAGACCTTCAGCCTCATCTTTAGAAACTGCCTCTTTAACGTTTGTTGGAGCAGCATCAACTAAATCTTTAGCTTCTTTAAGACCTAAACCAGTTAATTCTTTAACCGCTTTAACAACTCCTAATTTAGAAGCACCAGCATCTTTTAATACTACAGTGAACTCAGTTTGTTCAGCAGCAGCAGCTTCACCTCCACCTGCAGCAACTACTACAGCAGCAGCAGCTGGTTCGATACCATACTCGTCTTTTAAGATTGTAGCTAAGTCGTTAACTTCTTTAACTGTTAAGTTAACTAATTGTTCTGCGAATTGTTTCAAATCTGCCATTTTTTCTATCTTTTAAAATGATTTGTAATTATATAATTTATTTGTGCGCAATTTATTCAGCAGCTTCACCTTTAGTTTCAGCATTGTTTAATAATGCAGAAATAATACGTTGAGCTGGCGATTGAAGTAATCCGATGATTTCTCCGATAACTTCTTCTTTAGATTTAAGTGACGCTAACGATTCTAATAAATTGTCTCCAATATAGATTTCGTCGTTAATGAAAGCACCTTTTAAAACTGGTTTCTCACCTTTTTTACGGAATTCTTTAATGATTTTTGCAGGAGCATTTGCAATGTCAGCAATCATGATTGAAGTATTCCCTTTTAAAGTAGATGGTAATTCACCAAATTCTTTATCTGAAGCTTCCATTGCTTTTGCAAGCAACGTGTTTTTAACAACTTCTAATTTGATACCTGCTTTGAAACAAGCTCTTCTTAAATTTGAAGTAGTATCTGCATTTAAACCAGAAATATCCGCAAGGTATACGATATTTGCTCCAGCTAATTGTGCAGTTAAATCTCCAATAGCGATTGATTTTTCTTCTCTTGTCATATCAAAAACTTTTAACTACCAATTATACTGCTTTAGGATCTAAAGCAATAGCCGGACTCATAGTACTTGATAAGTGAATAGACTTAATGTAAGTACCTTTAGCAGCTGTTGGTTTTAATTTAATTAATGTTTGTATAATTTCGTGAGCGTTCTCTTGGATTTTGTTAGCATCAAAAGAAATTCTTCCAATTCCAGCATGAACGATACCAGTTTTATCAACTTTAAAATCGATTTTTCCAGATTTTACCTCTTCTACAGCTTTACCAATTTCCATAGTAACTGTACCAGTTTTAGGGTTTGGCATTAAACCTCTAGGTCCTAAAATACGACCTAATGGACCTAATTTACCCATAACTGCAGGCATAGTAACGATAACGTCAACATCTGTCCAACCGTCTTTAATTTTTTGTAAATAGTCATCAAGACCTACGTGATCAGCACCAGCAGCTTTAGCTTCAGCCTCTTTATCTGGCGTAACTAATGCTAACACTCTCATGTCTTTACCTGTTCCGTGAGGTAATGATACCACACCTCTAACCATTTGATTCGCTTTACGAGGGTCAACTCCTAATTTAACAGCGATATCAACAGATTCATCAAATTTTGCAGAAGCAACTTCTTTGATTAATGCAGAAGCATCTTTTAAAGAATACAATTTATTCTTCTCAATTTTTGAAGCTGCAACTTTTTGCTTTTTTGTCAATTTTGCCATTTCTTCTTATTTTAAAGGAGAATCTCCAGTTACAGTTATACCCATAGATCTAGCTGTTCCAGCAACCATGCTCATTGCTTTTTCAATTGTGAACGCATTTAAATCAGGCATTTTATCTTCAGCGATAGTCTTAATCTGGTCCCAAGATACACTTGCAACTTTTTTACGATTAGGCTCTCCTGATCCTGATTTTAATTTTGCAGCTTCTAATAATTGAATTGCAGCAGGTGGAGTTTTTACAACAAAATCAAACGATTTGTCTTTATACACAGTAATTTGTACTGGTAAAACTTTGCCAGGTTTATCTTGTGTTCTAGCATTGAACTGCTTACAGAACTCCATGATGTTAACCCCAGCAGCTCCCAAAGCAGGTCCAACCGGTGGCGATGGGTTCGCAGCACCTCCCTTTACTTGTAGTTTAACTACTTTACTAACTTCTTTAGCCATTGTTTAAAAATTTAGCACATCTATCAATTGGAAGCGATTGATGTGAGTTATTATGTAACAAAAAATTTATACTTTTTCAACTTGCATAAAACTTAACTCTAATGGTGTTTTTCTTCCAAAAATTTTCACCATTACTTCAAGCTTACGCTTTTCTTCATTAATCTTCTCAACAGTTCCATTGAAACCATTGAAAGGACCATCAGTTACTTTTACTGTTTCACCTAATGTAAATGGAATTGCACCATGATCTACAGTTACAGCCAACTCATCAACTTTACCTAGCATTCTGTTCACTTCAGACAGACGCAAAGGCACAGGATCTCCTCCTTTTACTTCACCTAAAAATCCAATTACTCCAGTAATAGATTTAATGATGTGAGGAATCTCTCCAGTTAAGTTAGCTTCAATCATTACATAACCAGGAAAATACACTTTGTCCTTACTGATTTTTTTTCCATCACGTACCGTAACTACTTTTTCAGTAGGCACTAATACCTGAGAAATATAATCAGCCATACCAACACGATTAATTTCCTGCTCGATATAAGCTTTAACTTTGTTTTCTTGTCCGCTAACAGCTCTTACAACATACCACTTTTTCACACTAGTTTCCGCCATGACAAAAATTATCCTTTTATCCAGTTAAAAAATCCAGCAATTGCTTTTCCAAAAACAGTATCAATTCCCCATGTAGCCAAAGCAAAAATCACAGAAAAAATTGCAACAATTATAGTTAATTTTTGCACTTCTTCCCATGTTGGCCAAGTTACATTTGACTTTAACTCTTCGAAAGCTTCTGATATGTAATTAGTAACTTTATTCATCCTATTTTGTTTTTGCACGGGCGGAGGGATTCGAACCCCCATCAACGGTTTTGGAGACCGCTATTCTACCCTTGAACTACGCCCGTATGTTAAAAATCCAGCAGCATAACTGCTGGATTTATATAATTATTGTAAAATTATTCTACAATTTCAGTAACCTGACCAGCACCAACTGTTCTACCACCTTCACGGATAGCGAAACGTAAACCTACGTTTAATGCAATTGGGTTTAATAAAGTAACATCAATAGTTAAGTTATCACCTGGCATTACCATCTCTACACCTACAGGTAAAGAAATTGTACCTGTTACGTCAGTTGTACGTACATAGAACTGCGGACGGTAGTTATTGTGGAATGGAGTGTGACGTCCACCTTCTTCTTTTTTCAAGATATAAACCTCAGCTTTGAATTTAGCGTGTGGCTTAACAGATCCTGGCTTACAGATAACCATACCACGACGGATATCAGCTTTGTCAATACCTCTTAATAATAAACCTACGTTATCTCCAGCTTCACCTCTATCAAGGATTTTACGGAACATCTCAACTCCTGTAATAGTAGAAGTTAATTTATCAGCTCCCATACCGATGATTTCAACAGGATCTCCAGTATTAGCAACTCCAGTTTCGATACGACCTGTAGCAACAGTTCCACGACCTGTAATTGTAAATACGTCCTCAACTGGCATCAAGAATGGTTTTTCGTTATCACGAACTGGCTCTTCGATCCAGTTGTCAACAGCTTCCATTAATTCGATGATTTTTGGTACCCAGTTTGGATCATTGTTTAATCCACCTAAAGCAGAACCTTGAACAACAGGACCATTATCTCCATCATATTCGTAGAAAGATAATAAATCTCTGATTTCCATCTCTACTAATTCTAATAACTCAGCATCGTCAACCATATCCACTTTATTCATGAATACAACGATACGAGGAATACCTACCTGACGTCCTAAAAGGATGTGCTCACGAGTTTGTGGCATTGGACCGTCTGTAGCAGCAACTACTAAGATAGCACCATCCATTTGAGCAGCACCAGTAACCATGTTCTTAACGTAATCCGCATGACCTGGACAGTCAACGTGAGCGTAGTGACGATTAGCTGTTTCATACTCTACGTGAGATGTATTAATTGTAATACCTCTTTCTTTCTCCTCAGGAGCGTTATCGATTTGATCAAACGATTTTGCTTGACAGTAACCTGCATCAGATAATACTTTAGTGATAGCAGCAGTCAAAGTAGTTTTTCCGTGATCTACGTGTCCGATAGTACCAATATTTAAGTGCGGTTTCGAACGATTAAAACTTTCTTTTGCCATTTTACTTAATTTTTAATCTTAGTTATATATTAGTGTTCAAAAAATTCAAAATTTGAGCCAATGACGGGATTTGAACCCGTGACCTCTTCCTTACCAAGGAAGCACTCTACCCCTGAGCTACACCGGCTTTTGTGAGTCCAGAAGTTAGAATTTAGAAGCTTGAATAAATTTCTAAATCCAGAATTCTAAATTCTCAAAAAGGATTAACTCGCAATGCTTGTTGATCCCGTAAGGCGAAGCCTTACTCAAAGCTTTTATTTTTTCGAATTATTAAAAGTAAACTTTTATCATTCGCTTCAAAAAACTTTGTGGGGAGAGCAGGATTCGAACCTGCGAAGGTTTCCCAACGGATTTACAGTCCGTCCTCGTTGGCCGCTTGAGTATCTCCCCTCCTTGCTTTCAATATTTCAAATGCTCAATTTAATTTCAACTAATTAAATATGAGAAAATTGAGCCGATGGAGGGACTCGAACCCACGACCTGCTGATTACAAATCAGCTGCTCTAGCCAGCTGAGCTACACCGGCGACTCAATAAAAAAGTCCGCTATTTCTAACGGACTGCAAATGTATGTATTATTTTTATTAATCAAAACTTTTTTGCTTAAAATTTTATTTAGGCGTGAGCTCTAATCTTTTCTTTACGTTTTAGTAACAATCTTTCCATTGCTTCAGAAGCTAATTCGACACCTTCTTCAAAAGATTTGCACTGTTTTTTTACGATAAACTCATCACCCGGAACGATAATTTTTGCCTCTACAATTTTATTTTCTTTCTCACTTGTCCTTTCAACTTTCAAAAACACATCTGAAGAAACTATCTTGTCGAAGTATTTTTCTAATTTGTTAACTCTTACATCTATGAAATCAACTAATTTTCTGTCAACATTAAAGTTAACTGCATGAACATTTACCTTCATAATTTTAAAATTTTAAGTTAAACAATTATAAAGAATCATTTTTGCTTCTTGGATGCGCATTACTATATACGTTTTTCAATTCGGTTAAACTTGACTGTGTATAAACTTGGGTTGACGCAAGACTTGAATGTCCCAACAATTCTTTAATTGAATTTAAATCAGCCCCATGATTAAGCATATGAGTCGCAAATGTGTGACGAAGCATGTGCGGACTTTTTTTTACTTTTTCAGAGACATTACTAAAGTAACAATTTATTAACCTATAAACAAACGTTTCGTTTAATTTATTTCCGTTACTTAATAAAAATAAATTATTCTCATCAACGATTTGTTTTAACGATTTTCTTTCAGCAAGATACATTTTTAATTGCTGTATCATTAAAGGGAGTAGCGGAATTATTCGTTCCTTATTTCTTTTTCCCAAAACCTTAATTGTAGCATTAGACAAATCTAAATTACTTAATTGCAAGCCTATCAACTCTGAACGCCTAATCCCTGTAGTGTAAAATAAATCGATAATCAATTTGTCACGGCAACCTTCAAATCCTTTTGGATATTTTATTTCAAACAACACCTTGTTTAATTCTTCTTCAGAAAAAGGAACCTGAATCTTCTTTGGAGTTTTTAAAGCTTTGTGTTTTGCCAATGGATTTGATTCGATTTGCTTTGTTTTTAGCAAAAATCTATAAAATGCTTTTAAAGAAGCTATTTTTCTATTTATAGAAACATTCTCCACTCCATCATCAACTAATGAGACAATCCAACTACGAATCAAAGTGTACGAAACCTCCTCCAGAGAAATTTCGTCATAATTTTCTTTTAGAAAAGCTTCAAAAAAAGCCAAATCATTTCCATAGGCAAGCGCCGTATGTTTAGAATAGTTTTTCTCTTTTAGTAAATAGTCTAGGAATTTTTGTTGATTTGAATGCATAAAAAAATCGTTAGTATAAAAGTACAAAACTTCTACAACTAACGATTTTATATTATCAGAAAATTAACGTATTAACTTTCGATGCTATCTCTTAATCCTTGGATATATTGAGCTTTTTGGATTTGTGCTCTTCTTGTAACAGAAGGCTTAGTGAACTGCTGACGTGCACGCAATTGTCTTACAACTCCAGTTTTATCGAATTTTCTTTTGTAACGTTTTAACGCTCTATCGATGTTTTCTCCGTCTTTAATTGGTATAATTAACATAATTTAGACACCTCCTCTCATTTACGGGTGCAAAACTAGGAAATTATTTTTAATTACAAAATCTTATTTATCAATTTTTTAGACATCACTACTTGTTTACCCTTTAAAAGAGCTCATAACTTAACTTAACTGCTTCAATCATCTCCTAATTCATAATTTAACAAAAAATAAGTAACTTTATAAATAACATATAACCTCACATAAGTATGTCAAATCATATTGTAAAAATTCTTCAGTCTTATTACATTACTCACGATGTAAAATGTTTTATTGTTGAAAAACCAGATAACTACGATTTCGTTCCAGGACAAGCAACTGATGTATCTATTAATTTACCCGATTGGCAAGACAAACCTCGTCCTTTTACTTTTACAAGTTTGAGAGAACAGCGTTATCTTGAATTCATGATAAAAATTTATCTTAACCACAATGGAGTAACTAGTATGCTTGGCAAAACTAATGCAGGGGCCGAATTAATCCTTCAAGAACCGTTTGGAGGGATTCAGTTTAAAAAACCAGGAGTCTTTATAGCTGCAGGAACTGGAATCACTCCATTTCTATCCATATTTAGAGATTTATATAAACAAAATAAACTTTACGGCAATCGATTAATTTACACCAACAAAACTTCGGACGATGTGATTATGGATGCTGAACTTAAGAAGCTTTTAAAAAACGATTATTTAAAAGTATTTACAAGGGAAAATATCATTGGTTTTACTGGCAGACGAATTGATAGAAATTTCTTGATTGAAAACATAGCAGATTTTGGACAGCATTTTTATGTGTGTGGCCCTCAAGATTTTGTGAAAACGATCACAGGACACCTATTAGAGCTTGGAGTTACCTTAGACGCAATGGTTATTGAAGAATAAAAAAGCCAGTTTTAAACTGGCTTTTACTTTTAAATATTATTACAAAGATTATTTCTTAACCGCTGGTTGATAATCTTTATTATCAATTATCATTTTAGATAAAATTTCTTTAAGAATTTCTGAGGTTCCTCCGCCAATTGGGCCTAAACGGCTATCACGGAACAAACGTGCTAACGGATATTCTTCCATATAACCATAACCTCCTAGCATTTGCAAACAATCATAAATAGCTTGATCAGCTACTTTTGTAGATTTTAACTTAGCCATTGTAGCTTCTTTTACTACATATTCACCAGCATTTAATCTAGCTACAGCAGCATAATTAAAAACTTTACAATGCTCCACTTCTGTAGCATGTTCTACCAAAGTGTGACGCAAAGCTTGGAAAGAATTGATTTTACTTCCAAAAGCCTCACGTTGCGACATATATTCAAGGGTATAATCAATTGCATATTCAGTTCTTGCATGAGCATTAATTGCCATAATTAATCTTTCTAATGCAAAATGTTGCATGATATAAGGAAATCCTTTCCCTTCTTCACCCATTAAATTTTCAAGAGGAATTTCAACATTATCAAAAGCAATCTCAGCCGTATCTGAAGCTCTCCATCCCAACTTATCTAATTTTGTAGCCGAAACCCCTTTCAAATTAGCATCAACTAAAAACATACTAATTCCTTTATTACCAAGTTCAGGATTTGTTTTTGCAGCCACAACATAATAATCTGCATAAACACCATTAGTAATAAAAGTTTTTGAACCGTTTATTATGTATTTATCCCCTTTTTTCTCAGCAACAGTTCTCATCCCTGCCACATCACTACCACCAAAAGGCTCGGTAATACACAAAGCACCTATTTTTTGACCAGCAATACTTGGAGCTAGATAATCTTGTTTAATTCTTTCTCCTCCTTCTGCATTTAAATGAGTCATCGCTAAATAAGCATGAGCCCACATTGCTGCTGCAAAACCCGAAGAATTAACTTTTTGAAGTTCTTCTAAAAAAATTACCGTATAAAATAAATCAAGATTTGAACCACCATAAGCTTCAGGATAATTAAGACCAAAAAAGCCCATTTCTCCGAATTTTTCCCAAATAAAACGTTCTATCGCTCCTGATTTCTCCCATTTTTCAATGTGAGGCACTACTTCTTTTTGTAAAAAATCACGAAAACTCTCTCTAAACAATTGATGATCTTCGGTAAAATATGTTGAATTCATAAGGTTGTATTGTACTTTTTTTAGCTTTTTTATTTAAAGTCCAAATATAGGGCAATAATTTTGACTTTTTCAACAGGAAAGCCCTTAATTTTTATTAAATCTTCAATTGATTTTATTTCTCCGTTCATACTGCGATACGTTACAATCTCACGAGATAATGAAAATTTGAAATATGGAAATTTTGACAACTCTTTTGTAGAAGCGTTATTAATATCAATTTTAGTTGTGCTAGGTAAATTGCTAATTTTGAAATATTTGTTGAGTTCTGCAATTACCTCTGGAGACAATCCCCAAACATCATTCATTTGTTCCATACTAACAAAACCTCCTAAAGATTCTTTAAACTTTAGAATACGCTCAGAAATTCCATCTCCTATCCCGTATATTTTTATTAAATCTTCTTTTGTCGCTTCGTTTAAATCTTTTTGAACAATCTTTTCAGGCTTTTTTTCGAATGTATTAAAGTCTTTTTTGGCATACATTCTTTGAGAAACATTTTTATTATTTACCCAATCAGGAAATTTAAAATATGGCGAAATTTTAGCCAATAAAGAATCCGAGACCTGAGTCACTTTCTGAAATTCTTGTGCAGAATTTACAAATTTCCCAGATTTTCTAAATTCGAGAAGCCTGTCAATTTCTGCAACTTTCATTCCTAATTTGTACCCTTTAAAATCTGTTATAAAATTTGGATTAAATGGATACATCTTGTAACTATCTTCTCTGGTGGTATTATTTTTTAGAGAATCAATTTCTACTTGTAAAGCTAGCCACTTCTTTCCTTCATCTGAAATCTCCACATCTTTAACCGAATAAAAACTAATAGAAAAATAAACCGCTTGAAGCAAGACAATTAAAAAAACCAAAAGAGCAATACCAATGCGCTGCTCTTTATTAAAATACAAGAATTTTTCAAAAATCATATCATTTACAAATCGAATACAGAAGTTCTTTTGGTACGAATCAAATCTTTGAGTTTAATTATAAAACCTAATGTAAGATAGACTCCAAACCACAAACCAGCTGTAACAAATGAAATATAAATAAAAAAAAGACGAACACTATTTGCTCTCATCCCTAACCTATCTGCTAATCTAGAGGCAATGTGAAATCCTTGTTTTTCGAAAAAATATTTCAGCTTAAGTACAAATGACACTTTGTTTGATTTTATGAAGTAAACTTACAATTATTTTCTATTTCTTCAAAAGTTCAATACCAATTGAACAAGTTAAACATTTCCCTAAATCACAATATTTCTTTTTTAATTCTATTAATGCTTGTGATTGAAAAGCATTATCAGATTTAACACCAATTGCAATGAATTTATCTACTATTACATTTTTTTCAGGTTTTATCTCTTCTAGAATTTTAATTGAATCTTCAAAAGTTTCTTTTCCAAAACTCCTATCATACAAAAACTTAAAAGGGACAATCGTATTAATCATAAGAAGATCAATAAAAGATTTTGACAGCAACTTCTTTTTACAAACACTCAACCTATCAAATTGATAATGGGTCTCCCAATACTTTTCTACTCCCACATCAAATAACTCATAAAAATCGTTTGTTGATGAAAGTGCAATACTTTTTGAAAATAAGTTTTGATGTTTAGCATAGAGTTGCGCTAATTGCGAAAGCCTTATTGTTGGAAAATTATCTGGCCTAAGCTTATAATATTCAACTTTGGCTACTAAATGATCTTTCAAATTATACTTTTGCTTTAAATACTCCCATCTTATATACAAATCTCTACCATAAGTATCCTCATAACTTTCGAGCATTGTAAGAGTACCGTAAAATAAAGCTTCTAAATTTTGTGGGTCAAAGCTTTCTTTTCGAATAATTTCAAAAGGAATTGATTTTGCCATTTGAAAAAAGGAATCACCATTTACATTTAACCCAAAGTTTTTAGCCAAAAACCAAAAGAAAACTGCTTCCCAATCGTTTTTAGAAAATTCGAGACATTTTTGTATTTCTTCAGAACGTTTCTCTAATCGCTCTAGATATAATTTTTCTTGCCAGTTTTTTAAAACGAAGTCTGACACATCAAGAATATTATTTTCACAATTTATCCAAGATTTCCGTTCTTTAAGTTTAGAATATTTAAACAATGCTTTCTTTGAGACAAAATTTGAAATTTCCAAAACAGGAATTATCGAATTATCCTTTCTGTAAATATCAACATCATTTTCCCAAACAACATGTAATATAACATTATCGTAGCTTTGGTCTTCATGATGATTATGCAAGTACCAATCTGAAGATTTGTTGTGTATCTCAATATTCCCGGCCCATTTTTGATTTCCTATAATAATCTGAGCATTAAAGAAATCAGGACCACTCGTTTTTAAGCATGAACCAGGTTTTACAACCTGTAATTCATCACCTTGAGTAGTCCTGAGAGGACAAGTGTCCATTCTTTGGAATTGCCAAATGTGGTGTAAAAATTCTTCTTGCATGGCGTGTATAGAAATGTAAATATAAAAAAAATCCTACAAAATTTTTGTAGGATTTTAAATTTATTTTCTAAAGCTATTACTTTATAGAATTGATTATATCATGTTTTGTTATAATATGATACTTTCCTTTTCCTAAGTCAACTAATACCGCCTGATTATCTTTGTTGATTAGTTTTGACACATCCTCTACCGCTGTACCTAAAGAAACTATTGGAAATGGATTACCCATTACCTCTCTAATAGGTTTATCGGCAACATTTTTATCTGTGATATAACTTTGGAACAAGTCAGATTCGTCTACAGAACCTACAAAGCCAGTAACATCTACAACTGGAATTTGGGAAATTTTATATTTGCGCATTCTTTCAATAGCATGTGAAACCAACTCCTCTGTTCTTACAGTCACTAACGGCTTATCAATATGCTCTTTAATAAGATCTTCAGCTTTTGTTACTTCTTCCTCTAGGAATCCGCGTTCACGCATCCAATCATCATTGAACATTTTACCTACATAACGACTTCCTGAATCGTGGAATAAAACCACAACAACATCGTCTTTTGTAAAATGCTCTTTTAACTGAATTAACCCTTTAATTGCTGCTCCAGCTGAATTTCCTACAAAGATTCCTTCTTCTAAGGCTATTTTACGAGTGTAGACAGCTGCATCTTTATCGGTTACTTTTGTAAAACCATCAATTAAAGAGAAATCAACGTTTTTAGGTAGGATATCTTCTCCAATACCTTCAGTGATGTAAGTATAAATTTCGTTCTCGTCAAAAATTCCAGTTTCATGGTATTTTTTAAAAACCGAACCATAGGTATCAATACCCCAAATTTTAATATTTGGATTCTTTTCTTTTAAATATTTTGCCACACCAGATATTGTTCCTCCAGTTCCAACTCCTACAACAAAATGTGTAATTTTTCCTTCTGTTTGTTCCCAGATTTCAGGACCAGTTTGCTCATAGTGCGCAATAGCGTTACTAGGATTGTCATATTGATTAACATACCAAGAATTTGGAGTTTCTTCAGCTAAGCGTTTAGATACTGAATAATACGAGCGAGGGTCTGTTGGTTCTACATCTGTAGGACAAACTACAACCTTTGCACCAACTGCTCTAAGAATATCGCATTTTTCCTTTGATTGCTTGTCTGAAATCACACATATCAATTTGTAACCTTTTACAATTGCTCCAAGTGCTAATCCCATACCTGTGTTTCCAGATGTACCTTCAATAATTGTTCCTCCTGGTTTCAATCTTCCATCAGCTTCGGCATCTTCAATCATTTTTACGGCCATTCTGTCTTTTACAGAATTACCTGGATTAAATGTTTCAACTTTTGCTAAGACTAAAGCATCTACTTCAGCGGTAACTTTGTTTAGTTTAACTAAAGGAGTGTTTCCGATAGTTTCTAATATGTTTTTTGCGTATTGCATTATATTTGTTTTTTGTTGTTACAAAGGTAAAAAAATGTACTTGATTATTGAAATCTAACTGAATGCGTGAGGGATGGCAGCAAGTACCATGTACTGCGAACAGCCCGACCATGCCTATGGCAGGGTCACGCCCTAATTACTGAAAGAAATTCCATACTAAACCAAAACGAATAACAAAGTCCTTATATGGGTTATTAGGTGCGGCATAATAATCTCTTCCTGTAAAACTTGAATTAAAATGCTCTGCTTTTAGGAAAATTCGACATTGTTGAACACGAGCATTTACAAAGAAATCTATGAGCGGAAAGTTTCCAATCTTCTTGGAATTCTGAGTATAAAATTCAGCAATTAATGGATTGTAGGCATTAGCATAATAACCTGTAAAATACTGGAATGTAAAACCTGTTTGTAAGAACATAGCCTTTTTAAAAAGGTAGTCAGAAAAATACAAAGTATTACGTGTAGTAATTTTTGGAACATTTAAGATTGGATCATTTTGAGTTACTTGCTGATACAAAACCGTGTTATCTAAAGCAAACTTTCTAAACTTAAACTCTTTTTCTACTTTAAGCGAAAAATATCCGATAGTGCTATTGTATTGTTTAGGAGTAACTAAAATCTCATCAGAACTTAGTGAATCATCGCTAAAATACAAATGATCAGTTAAAGTTGAAATTTGTGCTTGAGCAGACCCCCATTGCGTTGTTGCATCTATTTTAAGCGTATTAATTTTTTCGTTATTAAAGCTATGCTTCCAGTTGTAATTTACAAAATCACTTTGATATAAGGTATAATTCATATCAGGCACTTTGCTTAAATTTAAGTATTGTGCAGAAAAATAGTTTTTATCATTAAACTTATACTTAACCGAAAGATCTAATGTAGAAAATGTTTGCTTAGAAATAGCTTTAGAAAATAAAGCGTAACCATATATTTTATTCTTGTTGTAAAAATACTTTCCACCAACTGCGTTTAAATCATTATTATTTGTATTTGGTATCAAAATTTGATTTCCGGAAACAATATAACGATCATAGAAATAATTGTATTTGAAGTCTTCAATAAAGAAATTGAATTTACCTATTAATGAGTTACTAAAAGTTGCGCCTAGCTTATTATACATTACGTTACTTTTAGTTAAATCATTATAATTTGAATTCACAAAGCTACTACCATACCTTTCAGTTTTAGTAGGCATTTTAAATTCAAAATATTTTGTCTCATAACTAAACTGATGATCTAACAAAACATTATTTGCATTATCATTTTTATTGATTCTAAAACTATGGTCAATAAAATAACGTTTTCCCTTAAGCATTGAAGATGCATCAGATAGATTAACTTCAAGTCTTGATCGATCTGTGAATTCTGAATTACCTGATTCAAAGTTATCAATATCTATAATCCCATCATTTTCTTTATTCAACATATCCTGACTTGTATAATGTAGATTAGCAATATATCTTCTGTTACTTGTACTATAACTAGTAGTAAACCTGAAATTACCAGAACTTGATAGGTTGTTAATGTATTTTCCCAAGGAGCGAAGCCCTTTATAAGCAATGGAAAAATTTAAATTTTCTGAAGTATTTAAAGTAATAAAAGCATCAAGGTTTTGGCCTTGTTCAAGAACTGTTTTAAAATATAATTCCGTAAGTGGTGTCGCTACAGAAAAATATTTAATGTCATTAGCATTTAAATAATTAAAATGCTTTCCTTTAAAACCAAAATTAGGCAATGAAGTTGTACTTGAACTAATTCCAAAATCTAATGTATTATAGGTGTGACCATCATTAGCAAATGGTAATAATCCAAAATTATCCCTTCTGAGATAATTAAAGGCATACTCCTTTTTTATCGTTAAGGAAGTATCAACATAAACAGTATCCTTATTAAGGGAAATAATTCTATACTGATTATGTTTAGCTTTAGGAGCTTCTTTAGGAGCTTCACGAAGTGACTTAGCCTTAGTTGTATCTTTATCAATCAAAGAAGTATTATCAATACCTCCGCTTGCTCTCCTCAATGGATTCCTTTGTGCAGAAACACTACTCCAAGAAAAAACAAAAAAAACTATTACTATTAAAGATAATCTCATTCCATTTTTAATTATGGCAAATGTAATAAGAAAATACAAAAAAAGCCGATAAAATAAATTATCGGCTTTATATAAAAGAATAACTAAACTAGTTTATATCAAACTCTTCAGTAATATCTGTTCCAAAATCACCTCCACCTGTAACCAGTATAGCTCCAGAATCCGAAAGATTACTAACAGTATAAGTCCCTGTCATACCATCCCCGTACGAATCATAAATTACAAAATAGTAGTGACCTGCAGCCAAACATAGTTGAGTAGAAAAAGATGCATCTCCATCAGCATAGCCGTCTCCAGAAGCAACTAAATTTGAATTCTCATCGATTAATTCCCAAGAAGTTTCAGAAGCATAATCATCGAATAAAAAATCAATTTTAACCTTTGAACCATTACAGAATTCAGTAACATTAATAGTTAACGGTTTACCTACATAAATTCCAGGAGCTGCTGCCAAGTTTAAAGCAATTTTTTTTCCAGTTCCTAAATTGTTCCCTGTTACAGTAACATTGAAAGTACCAACATTTGAATTTGCAGGAATTGTAACAGTTGCTGGAACTGTATAATCACTTGCAGGCATTGTTGTTGCTGTTGGCGCTGTATTAACTACTATACTATATGTTCTATCATAACTCATTACAGCAGAGGCATACACTTTTACAGAACCTGTTTTAGTAGCATTAGCTTCCACTTCAATGTTATTTGACATCTCCAAAGATGCATAATTTAAAGCTTCATTATCATCATCTTCATTACAACCTACCATTATTGTAAATAATGCGAAAATTGCGCTGAGAATTGTTATTTTTCTAAAATTCATAATATTTGTTTTTTAATATTAATAATTCTGACCATCAATGAATGGGTTGTTCAACACTTCAGCTTGAGGAATTTTGAAAGTTAACTTCTCATCATTTGAAGGAGTAGATGTACCCGCTTGATAAACGTGATTAGTTCCTCTTGTAGCATTCTTATGATTACGTTTCATAGATAAATATGATTTACCTTCTCCCCATAATTCAATTCTCGTTTGCTTATAAATTTCATCTAATAAAGCTTGTCCCGTTAGTGCATCAATGTAAGTTGTGCTAGTCAAACGATTAGACAACAAATTAGATAGTAAAGATTTTGCAGTAGCTTCATCTCCACTTTTAGCAGCAGCTTCAGCTCCTAATAAATAAAACTCATCAACTCTCATATAGATATAGTCAGTTGTAATATTTCTTTGTCCACCAGCAACTTTAGCTGGATCAAAGAACTTATTTAAAGGCAATTGAGTTGAGGCAGAAAATTGTGTTTTTCTGATATCAGATGCAGGAATAGAAGCGTATAATGCATTATCCATAACTTTTCTATCACCAGCCCAAGCATAACTATAGGTATACACATCTACTTGTCCCCACCAAGAAACTAAGTCTAATCCTTGATCTGTAGTCAAATCCGCACCCCACATCCAAGATGGAGTATTAACATTATTAAAACCACCTTTTAATTCAAGTGCTGTAGTTTTAGGGAAACCTCCATTATTAACGATATCAACTGATAAGTCTTTAGCTTCTGCATTCATACCCATAGCAGCATATGTGTAAGCCAATAATCCCTTAGCAACAACATCATTAACTTGGTTTTTATTTTCTCTTGTGTAGCCATTCAACAACGTAATTGCACTATTAAGATCACTTACAATTAAAGCATACACATCAGCTGTAGTACTTTTAGGTTGTGCTTGTTGTTCTGGATCTGTATAAATAGGTAAAATTGCTCTAGATGACTCAAACTCTCTTGAATAGAATTGAGCTAAATAAAAGTAAGCGTAACCTCTTAAGGCTTTAGCTTGACCCATTAAATATTTATTTTCTTGATTTACAGGAGTAATATCATTACCTCCTAGTGTTTTAATAACAATATTACAAGAACGAATTATACGATAATAATATCTCCAAGGCTTATAGTTTTCATTTCTTGTGAAATCTACAGTCGCTTGATAATTAACCAATCTAGAATACCATCCATAGACACTAGCTGACAAAGCCATATCTCCAGATAACATATCCGAATAAATATCATATCCTTTCTGACCAAAATCATCATGATCTAAGTTTGTACCCCCAGTACCAGTTTCAAACATAGTACTATAAATTCCAGAAACTAATCCCTTAACTAAGGCAGGGTTATTAGCAGCTGCTTCAGTATACTGCTCTTGAGTAATAATTTCTGTAGGTTCAGTGTTAAGATAATCTTCACTACAACCAACAGTACTCAGCAACAATACTGCAAAAATTGAATTAATTAATTTATTTTTCATCTTTTTTCTTTTTAAAATTCAAGTCTTAAACCCATTGTAAAAGTAGATAATGTAGAATAACGATAAGTATTTGAATTACCATTTTCAGAAGTAGAAGGATTTAAACCTTTACGCTTTGATGACAAAAACAAGTTATCTCCAGACACAAAAATATTAAACTTAGATATAGCTAACTTATCAGTAAATTTAGATGGCATTGTATATCCAATTCTCGCATTATTTAGACCAATATAGTCAGCTTTAGTCAAGAATCTAGTAGATTGAGAAGCAACGTTTGCATCTTGACCAGCAGATAATCTAGGAATATCTGTAATATCACCTGGTTTTTGCCATCTACCTCTAATATCTGTTGACCAGTTATTTGCACCTGCTGTACCATTAGCCATTAAACCAGCATAAGCCCCATCATAAACATAACCTCCTAATCTGTATACAAATTGAGTAGTTAAATCAAAGTTCTTATAAGCAGCATTCAATCTGAAAGCACCTCTAACTTTAGGTATAGATGATTTACCAACATAATTTAATGTAGCTTGAGCATAATTATTTGTTGTTGTTTTACCAACATTCGCATTAGGGTTAGCTGCTAAATAATCAACCATACTAGGGATTGTAACATCACCTGTGTTAAAAATTCCATCTGAGTTTTTATCATCAAAATATCTAAACCAAAGAGCTGTACCATCAGCAGCATCAACACCAGCCCATTCTCTTAAATAGTAATCATAAATTGATCTTCCTTGAGACCATGCAAAAGGAGCATCATTAGAATCAAGGACTTTAGGCATACCTGTAGCTGGATCAATAGGCATTTTAGTTATCTTGTTTTCAAGAATCTCACCATTTACACCAAAATCTAAACTAAATCCTCCTCTATTTTCAGCTTTTAATAAGTGTGCATTTACATCAAATTCAATACCACTATTTCTTAACTGACCATCATTAACTTGAATAATAGCAACCCCTGTAGATATTGCTGTTCTTCTTTCAAAAATAAGATTATCAGTATTTTTCACATAGTAATCAACATTTAAATCCAATGAATTATTGAATAATGATGTTTCTATACCAACCTGAGCAGTTTTAGATGTCTCCCAAGTCAAATCTTTATTTCCTGGAATTGGTCTAGGAACTATTGAATAGTCATTATTAACAACACCAACATTAAATGTGTCATAACCTGGCCATAAACCTACACCTTCTTGATCTCCAGTTAAACCGTAACTTCCTTTTATTTTTAAATAATTAATATATTTTGAATCATTAAGAAATTTTTCTTTAGTAACAACCCAAGAAGCACCTACTGAACCAAAAGTCCCCCACTTATCATCTTTAAATCTTGAAGAACCATCACGACGACCTGTAGCCGTAAAATAGTATTTACCACTATAATTGTAATTTAATTGTCCAAAATAACTTTCTGTTTTAGCAGATTCTGTATAAGACAAAGTAGGACTACCAGTCAAAATATATTGACTCAAATCATAGGTATCTGGAACAACTGATCTATATTTTGAAGCTTCAATAGTATTATCTTTCCAGCTGTTAGACTCATGAGCCACAAAAGCCTCAAAATTATGATTACCAAAATTATTTTTATATCTTAATAATTGTAGGAAATTTTGCATAATATAACTTTGTCTATTCTTATACAAAGATCCTAATTGTGAAGCAGAAGATCCGTAGAATGGATTACCTCTTAAATTTCTCTCGAAATCACGATATTGAGCACCATACAAAGTTTCAAAAGTCAAACCTTTATATAATTTAACATCAAAATTAAAACTACCATTAAATTCTTTAGTATCTCTACGATCTCTATCAAACTTAGCATCTGCAATCGCATTTGTTAATGCACCAAAACCTCTTTGACCAGCAGGACCTCCTCCGTAATCATATTGATAACCTCCATAAATTGGATCTTCAACCATATTTCCAGCAGCATCTCTAGTAAAAAGAGGATAAATCGAAGGAATGTTATCTACAAACCAAAATATACTTCCAGAATCAGAAGTTTGTCCATTATTATTACTTCTCGATCCACTAAAACCAATATTAGCACCAGCTTTTAACCATTCTTTAGGTTGATGACTAACATTTAATCTTGTTGTATATCTCTTGAAATCAGAGTTAATTATTGTTCCCTTTTCGTCTAAATAACCAAACGAGCTGAAATAACGTGTTTTATCATTACCTCCACTAAATCTAACATTTGTCTCTGTTCTCATTGAACTATTAAAACCATAATCTTCCCAATCTTCTGGATTGTATCTTCTAGTAACTCCAGGACGAACTTGTCTTGTATTCGGATCGATTAAATCAGAAGCACTTGCAACATTCCACATGTTGTAAGCTGGACTAATACCTGCCTGAGATGTATCAAATAAAGCACTATTTGCAGATGCTGTAGGATTTGCACTTCCAGTAGCAACAGCTCTATTATAAAGCGACTCCCATGTCAAACCAATATACTCCTCAGGAGATTCAATAACATCATATCTTGGTATTAACATCATATTAACACTAGTTTTTGAATCAATTTCGATTGAAGTCTTATTAGCTTTACCTTTTTTAGTACTTATAACAACAACACCATTAGCTCCTCTTGAACCATAAACAGATGTAGCCGTAGCATCTTTCAAAATAGTTAATGACTCAATATCCTCTGGGTTAATTGCATTTAATGTTCCAGTAAAAGGAACTCCATCTAACACATACAATGGATCTCTATTACCATTAACAGATCCAAATCCACGAATACGTATTGTAGCAGAAGTACCTGGCTGACCAGACGTTGTAATTACATTAACACCCGCTACCTCACCTTTTAAGGCTTGAGAGATATTAGCCACAGATTTTGCCTGAACATTTTCTGATTTAATTTTGTCTGCAGTACCTACATAAGCTTCTTTAGTTGTCGTTCCGTAACCTACAACAACAACTTCATTCAACACTGTAGCATCGTCTTGCATTACAACATTAATTGCATTAGCAGCACCAATCACTCTAGTTACTTCTTTCATCCCTAAAAATGAAAAAACCAACGACTCTCCTTCTTTAGCTTTGATAGAATAAGCTCCATCAAAACCTGTCTGCACTCCACGTTGTGTTCCTTTAACAACAACATTTACTCCAGGAAGTGGTCCTGAAGCATCAGACACAACTCCTGTTATAGTTTTCTCTTGAGCGAAAGAAAACTGCATTGTTAACGCCATTAATAGCGTAAAAATCCATTTGAACTTTGATCTCATATCAATTTTACTTTGAGTTAGTTATTTCGCAAACTTCTTAATAATTTCTTAAAAAAACAAATAAACAACAAAATAAAACGATTTGATTTACGTTAAAGTTTACTCGATAATAAAATCAAATAATCAAAAACTAATGCCTTTTGTAAGAAATAATCTATTTTTTTAGATTTAAATTTATATTTTTGACAAAACTAATTTTATGTTAAAGAGTTATTTTTCTAACTCATCACTTGAAGCAGGAACAGATGAAGCAGGAAGAGGGTGTTTGGCAGGACCTGTAACTGCAGCAGCAGTAATACTTCCAGATGATTTTCACATAGAAAAACTCAACGATTCCAAGCAACTTTCCGAAAAAGTTAGAGAGAAATTAAAACCCACAATTGAAGAGAAGGTTTTAACTTTTGCTTTCACGCATATTCTGAATGAAGAAATAGACGAAATCAACATACTGAACGCATCTATGAAAGCAATGCAACAAAGCATTCTTAAGCTTACCACAAAACCTGAATTCATAATTGTTGACGGAAACCGACCTATATTTAGCAAACTTGGCATAAAAACAAAGTCTGGTTATAATTTTTCTGAAGAAGAAATTGAACATTTAAAATCAATCCCAAACCAAAGCATTATTAAAGGAGATAGTAAGTATTTAAGCATAGCTGCAGCCTCTGTTTTAGCCAAAACCTACAGAGACGAATACATGAATAAAATACACGAAGAATACCCAATGTATGGATGGAATAAAAACAAAGGATATCCTACAAAAGATCACCGAAAAGCAATTGCAAAATATGGTCCTACAAAATACCACCGAATGTCATTCAGATTATTACCTGAACAATTAAAACTCGAGTTATAAATAAAAAAAAGGTTCATTATGAACCCTTTTTTTTATTTATATCATTTCTGCTTCAAATAGATTTGCAAAATGCTTCACAATTTTTTGCTTCACTTCTTCTTCATCAATCTTCCTACCTAATTCCACATGAAGCGATGTAACCGCTTTTCCTTTTATTCCGCATGGAATAATATTATCAAAGTAACCTAAATCTGCATTTACATTTAACGCAAATCCGTGCATGGTTACCCAACGAGAGGCACGCACACCCATAGCACAAATTTTTCTTGCAAAAGGCGTTCCTACTCCTAACCAAACTCCTGTTTCTCCTTGACTTCTTTCCGACTCGATTCCATATTCTGCCAAAGTCAAAATAATAGCTTCTTCCAGCAAACGTAAATACTTATGTATATCAGTAAAGAAATTTTCTAAATCTAAGATAGGATATCCTACAATTTGTCCCGGTCCGTGATACGTTATATCTCCTCCTCTATTGATTTTATAAAACGTTGCTCCTTTTGCCTCCAATTGCTTTTCTGAAAGCAACAAGTTAGACATATCTCCACTTTTTCCCAAAGTATACACATGCGGATGCTCTACAAAAAGAAAATAATTATCCGTTTCTATCGATGGCGTTTCTCTCTTCTGAATTTTCTGGCTTACAATTCCTGAAAATAGTTCCTCTTGAAAATCCCAAGTATCTTTATAATCTTTTTGACCTAAGTCTTGAAGTTTAACTTTTTTATTCATTTTTTATTTGGGCAACTTTTCCGCCTTCCGTTCTCGCTTTTTATATTTGATGATTTCGAGAGCCTCAACCATCAAACCCAAAAGAGCTTCACTCAAGTCGGGTTGCAAATTTTAATATTATTTAAAAACAACCTCGAAATTTAATTTTTCAGGCTCTTTCATATATTCGTTAAAAGGATATTCTATAGTAATCGTTTTTCTATCTTCAGAGAACATCGCTGTTTTATTAGAAACTGATTTTACAGCTTTTGGAAAATGATACTTGATAATATATTTAGACGATTCATAAATCATTTTATAAGAAGCAGCAGCCGAATCGTTTTCTAATCTTTTCAAAGCTTCTTTATCAACAATTGCCTTGCGAGAAAATTTCTTCCCATTGTACTCATAATTAACTTTAGCAGTGCTTGAACCAAAACCTCCCATATCACCCATTGGATTATTTTTAGCCTGACCTTTATTCATCTTTTGAAGCTCAGACATACTCGACATTACCTCCTGCAATTCTGCAACCGATTTAAAATCAGTATTCATTGCAAACAAAAATTGATTCGTATCAAAATTCATTTTCATTCGCATGTTGAATTTTTCGAGGTTTTTAATTTTAGCCTGCTCTTCTTTAGAAAGTTTTGCAATACTATCCCTTTTTGCATCAAACATCTCTTTAAAAGAAAACACCGAATCAACATTTTTCTCTTGTTTCAAAGAATCTTTTGGCATCATCGCCATAATACTAGAACCATCCATATCCATATTATATTTTCCAGTTCCATCAGGATTTATGGTTATTTCTTCAGTAAAAGTACAACTGGTTAAAACAAGTAATAAGGCGAATAATGAGAATAGTTTTTTCATGTAAAATTTAGTTTTGTCAAAGATAAACATTATGAATCCCAAATCACAAAAAACAAATTCTAAATATTTCACAATATTGAGCCATAACGTTAAACCTAAACTTTTGAACTTGAAGCAAAAAAAATTATCTTTGCACCCTTAAAATTAATTGCTATGCAACTTTCGGAACAAGAAATCATTAGAAGAGACAAACTGAACGCTTTGCGTGAATTGGGTATTAACCCTTATCCTGCCAACTTATATCCTGTTGACCATACATCGAAACAGGTGAAGGAAAACTTTGAAGAAGGCAAGAAGGTTGTTGTGGCTGGACGTATCATGAGTATGCGCGATCAGGGGAAAGCTTGTTTTGCCGAATTGCAAGATAGCGAAGGAAGAATTCAATTGTATTTAAACAGAGATGTAATTTGTCCAGACGAAGACAAAACATTATACAATCAGGTTTTCAGAAAATTAACTGATCTTGGTGACTTTATTGGTATTGAAGGAGAATTATTTACCACTCAAGTTGGAGCAAAATGTGTACGTGTGTCAAACTTTACTTTTTTAAGTAAAACATTACGTCCGTTACCATTACCAAAAACAGATGAAGAAGGAAAAGTATTTGATGCTTTTGTTGATCCAGAATTACGTTACCGTATGCGTTACGTTGATCTAGTAGTAAATCCGCAGGTAAAAGAGGTTTTCATGAAGAGAACTAAATTATTTACTGCCATGCGTACGTTTTTTAACCAAGCTGGCTATATGGAAGTTGAAACTCCTGTATTGCAATCGATTCCTGGTGGAGCTGCAGCACGTCCTTTTATTACTCATCATAATAGTTTAGATATTCCACTATACATGAGAATTGCTAACGAATTATATTTAAAAAGATTAATTGTTGGTGGTTTTGATGGTGTTTACGAGTTTTCTAAAAACTTCCGTAACGAAGGAATGGACAGAACACACAATCCAGAATTTACAGCAATGGAAATTTATGTAGCCTACAAAGACTACAACTGGATGATGGAGTTTACAGAAAACTTATTAGAATATTGCGCTACTCAAGTAAATGGAACTACCGAAGCTACTTTTGGAGAACATAAAGT
Organism: Flavobacterium terrae; assembly: GCF_900142035.1. Lineage (GTDB taxonomy): Bacteria > Bacteroidota > Bacteroidia > Flavobacteriales > Flavobacteriaceae > Flavobacterium > Flavobacterium terrae. The sequence continues at coordinate 564,586 of NZ_FQZI01000002.1, forward strand.
AAACTTTAAAGCACCTTATGCTCGTGTAACGATGACTGATGCCATCAAACAATTTACTGGTTTTGACATTACAGGAAAAACGGAAGCTGAATTATTTGAAGCTGCCAGAGGAATGGGTATTGATGTAAACGAAACTATGGGTAAAGGAAAATTAATCGATGAGATTTTTGGCGAAAAATGTGAAGGCAACTTCATTCAGCCAACATTCATCACTGATTACCCGAAAGAAATGTCTCCTTTATGTAAATCACACCGTGACAATCCTGATTTAACGGAACGTTTCGAATTAATGGTTTGTGGTAAAGAAATTGCAAACGCTTATTCTGAATTAAATGACCCAATTGATCAAAGAGAGCGTTTTGAAGCACAAATGGCGTTAGCTGCAAAAGGTGACGATGAAGCAAACGGAATTATAGACGAAGACTTCTTACGCGCTTTAGAATATGGAATGCCTCCAACATCTGGATTAGGAATTGGAATGGATAGATTAATAATGTTCTTGACAAACAATGCTTCAATCCAAGAAGTTTTATTCTTCCCTCAAATGAGACCAGAGAAAAAAGGGCCAGAATTAACAGAAGAAGAAAAATTAATCATCGAATTGTTAAAAGCTGAAGACAACCAACCATTAGCTCAACTTAAAGAGAAATCGGCTCTAAGTGGAAAAAAATGGGATGCAGCCATGAAAGGTTTAGCTAAACATGGCTTAACTAAAGTTGTTGTTGATGGAGATAACAAAACAGTGGTTTTAAATTAAGCTACTTCAATCTAAATAGTTAAAGGAATCCTAAATTAGGGTTCCTTTTTTATCTTCAATTAAACCATATTGAATTACTACTGTCTTATTGATATAACGCAAAATTAATTATCATGAAAAAGACACTTTTAATCGTATTAGCAATAGTAAGTTTATCAGGTGCATATGCACAAGAAAGAACAACTGAAAAACCTCGAAGAGAAAGAATGACTCTTGAACAAAGAAATCAGTTACAATTAAAAAGAATGACCGCTAATTTAGACTTAACTCCTTCTCAACAAAAGGAAATGGCCGTAATCATTGCAGATCAAAATTCAAAAAGAGAAGCAAAAATAGCTGAAATAAAAGCTAATAAAGAGGCAAAAAAACAATTAACAGCTGATGAAAGATTTAAAATGGAAAATGAAAAGCTTGATGCTCAAATAGAACATAAAGCCAAAATGAAAAAGGTATTAAATAAAGAGCAATTTGAAAAATGGGAAAAAAATCAAGAAAAGAGAAATGAGAAAATGCACAAAATGAAAAGAGCTCATCATCAAAAATCCAAAAAAGACGCTGTTGAATAATTTTTTGGTTTTTTAAAAAAAATGTTTAGATTTGGTTTCTATAAACTAATCTATTTATTTAATTATGAAAAAATTATTACAAATATTACTTTTTGTTTTGGCTTTCACCATGGGTGCAAATGCTCAAGAAAAAAGAGAATTAACTCCTGCTGAAAAAGCTAAGCAAAATGTATTAGAGTTATCAAAAGCAATCGATACTAATGGTGACGATCAGTTTTTTGTAAACATGAACAATTTATTTCTTGCTAAACATGAAGCTTTGTCTAGAGAAGGAATCACTGAAGCTGAAAAGAACGAAATTTATAGAAACATTGATATGAAGATGAGAGCTACTTTCTCTGAAAATCAAATCAAACAAATTCAGCAACAACCAGGTTTATATGACCGTTTAATAAAGAATTAAATTTCTTGAATTAATATAAAAAAATCCGCTTTTTAGCGGATTTTTTAGTTTCATAAACTCTTTGCTACTTTATCAATCGCTTGTATTGTAAAATCAAGATCTTCGTAAGTCAAAGCATCTGTAATAAACCATGTTTCGTAAGCCGAAGGAGCGATATAAACGCCTTCTTTAACTAATCCATGGAAGAAATCCTTAAAGCGTTGGTTGTCTCCATTTTTTGAAGTATTAAAATCATATACTTCTTCTTTATCAAAGTGAACAGAAATCATAGATCCTACTCGATTAATTGTAAAATCTATATTATTTAACGACAATACTTTTCTAATTCCAACTTCTAAATAGGCTGTTTTTTGTTCTAATCTTTTAAAAATTTCAGTATCAGAATTTAACTCAGTAAGCATAGCCAAACCTGCAGCCATTGCTAGAGGATTCCCTGATAAAGTCCCAGCTTGATAAACAGGTCCTAAAGGTGCTAAATAATTCATTATTTCGTTACGCGCAGCAAAAGCACCAACAGGCAATCCACCACCAATCACTTTTCCAAAACAAACAATATCAGCCTTTACATTATACAATTCTTGAGCGCCGCCTTTTGCTAAACGAAAACCTGTCATCACTTCATCAAAAATCAAAAGAGTACCATTTTGATCACAAAGTTCACGAAGTCCTTCTAAGAAACCTTCTTTGGGCGGTATACAGCCCATATTTCCAGCAACTGGTTCAATGATAATTGCTGCAATTTCATTTTTATTAGCTTCTAATAAATCCTTTATATTTTGAATATCATTGTAATTAGCCAACAAAGTATCCTTTGCCGTTCCTTGTGTTACGCCAGGACTATTAGGTGAACCAAAAGTAATTGCACCACTACCTGCCTGAATTAAAAACGAATCTGAATGGCCATGATAACAACCTGCAAACTTGATAATTTTATCTCTTCCCGTAAATCCTCTTGCTAAACGAATAGCACTCATACATGCTTCTGTACCAGAATTTACAAAACGTATTTTATCGATATTTGGCACCATAGAAACAGCTAATTCAGCAATTTTTGTTTCAATTTCGGTAGGCATACCAAATGATGTTCCTAATTTAGCTTTCTCAACAACAGCATTAACTACTGGTTCATGAGCATGACCTAAAATCATTGGCCCCCATGAATTAATATAATCGATTAATCTATTTCCATCTTCATCAAAAAGATAAGCTCCTTTTGCACTTTTAACAAATATTGGAGTTCCTCCAACATATTTAAACGCTCTAACTGGTGAATTTACACCTCCTGGAATTACTTTTTCAGCTTCGGCAAATAACTGACTACTTCTTTGATAAATCATTTTACTGATATTTATATTTAGCCATAAGGCTATATTATGTTTTATACTATTTTACAATTAACTCCTGCCCTATTGATAAAGCATTATTTGTTAAATTATTTTTAACTTTCAAGGCATCAACAGATAAATTATATTTCTTTGAAATCGAATAAAGTGTATCACCTTGTTGAACAGTATGAATTTCATCAGATTGGATAATTCTTTTTTCTGTGTTACTTTTTGACTCGTTACTTATGGAATCATTTTCTACTTCAAACTCCATTCCTAAAACTTCAGCATCAAATTGTTGAAGTTGATATCTTTCTATTAAACTAATTAATTTTTCAGGATATTTTGGATCTGTAGCATAACCTGATTTTTTTAAACCTTTAGCCCATCCTTTATAATCATGTTTTTCCAATTTAAACAAAGGCTGATACCAAGGTCTACTTGTCAAAAACAAGGAATGATCACGGTATGACTCTTGAGCTTGTTGATACTTTCTAAAACATTCTTGAGCAGCATCATCATCATGACGAACATACTCTCCCTTCCATTCTTTATGACATTTAATTCCAAAGTGATTGTTTGCTACTTTACACAAAACACCAGTTCCTGCCCCTGATTCAAGAATACCTTGCGCTAAAGTTATACTCGCAGGAATTCCATATTGCATCATATCTTGTTTAGCTACATCTTTAAACTGATTAATGTAAGCTAAAACGACTTCTTTAGTAACTTTTATATTTGATGTAGCAACTAGAACTTCTTTATCCGTTTTAACTTCATCAATTTGAACAACTGGATGTTCTCGATTTATTTTTTTTGCTGTAGGAGTAACTACTTTTTTCTTTTGAGTAGTCTGAGCTGTTTTTTTAGACTGTACTTTAGATTTTGAAGTACCACACCCAACAAGAAACAGCAACAAAAAAATGCAAACTATTTTATTCATTTACCAATATTTTAGTCATTTTCCTCTTTTCGAGTAATTTATTCATACCTTCAATACCTTGTAATCCTCCTGTGTGAATTAAAAGTATTTTTGAGTTTTCTGGAAAATAATTTTTCGCTATCAAATCTAAAACGCCATAAACCATCTTTCCAGTATAAATTGGATCTAAAGGAATAGTAGTTTTTTTATAAAAATCATTAATAAAATCAATCAATTCTTCAGTTACTTTCCCATAACCGCCAAAATGGTAATCGCTGATTAATTCCCAATTTTTATTTTTTGCAAACTTACAAATTTCATTTTTTAAAAAGTCTCCTTTTAATGCAGGAAATCCAATAACTTTTTGATGTGGCTGAGCAGAATTTATTATACCCGAAATAGTTCCTCCTGTACCTACCGCACAGCATATATAATCAAACTCACTATCCTTTAGATTCAAAATTTCCTCACAACCTTTTACTGCAAGTTCATTCGTTCCTCCTTCAGGTAGAACATAGCAATTACCATACTTGCTTTTTAGATAATTCAAAAATTCAACCGAATCCTTCTCTCTATATTGTTCCCTGGTAACAAACTCAAATTTCATTCCACATTGTTGAGCAAAACGTAGTGTTGGGTTATTGTTAATTTCCTTCCAAAGCTCTTCTCCACGTATTATACCTACACTATTCACTCTATTTTCTTTGCAAGCATAAGCAGTTGCTGCTATATGATTAGAAAAAGCACCACCAAAAGTAATTAATGAATCAAATAATCCTCCTTTTAAAAATTCTAGATTATACTTAAGCTTCCTAAATTTATTACCAGAAACAAACGGATGCAATAAATCCTCCCTTTTTATCTCTAAAACTCTTTGACTTTTTATAATTGATGAAATATTTTGTCGTGTAGAATCCATTAATTGCAAAAGTACAAATAAAGATTATCTGACCTCAATCACACCGCCTATTAAACCCCATAAAAAACAACAAACGATTTATTTTTTGTTATAAAAAAAACAGAAAAAGCTTTAAATCAAATATTTAGATTTTAACATTGTAAGAAAAAGCTTATTTTGATAAAAAAATTTAAAATTCGTTTTTTTAATAAAAAAAACTTAAAACTCCTTTATTTATAACACTTACAGAATATCATCAAAGCAAAAAACATCATTTTGAAGGCTAAAAAAAACGATAAAATGTTAAATTTAATCGACAAAATTTGTAAAAAAAAAAGGCTTAATTTATCTTTACCTTGAAATGGATAACTGAAAATCTCAATTTTCAAAAACTAATGGCTAACGAATGGTAAAAAACTACTTTATTTCCTAAAAACATATTTGCTCTATTTATACGTATGTCGTCAAATTGATGACATACACGAGTCTTTTGTGCCTAGTAAAGTGGTTCTTACTAAATTAAATAAGATGCATATGTTGAAAAATTCCCCTAAATCAGTACTCAACTTTAAGATGATTTTAGTATTCATCTTCATGATTGCTTTGTCATCAGTATCTTTTGGACAAACTGACACCTACAATTCAGTAACTCCCGGAACTGGAACATGGACACGTCCTGCAAACGTAACACATGTTACATTAGAAGCTTGGGGCGGCGGCGGCGGCGGCGGCGGCGCAACCAACAGTAATGGAGCAACTGGCGGCGGCGGCGGCGGCGGTGGCTATGCTAGATTAAATAATAAAGTCGCAACTGCAACAATTAATTACACATTAGGAGCTGGGGGTACTGCAGGATCAAATGCGAATGGAGGAAATGGAGGAAATACAACTTCAACGTTTGGACTAAATACTATTACAGCTGCTGGCGGATCTAGAGGTCTTAGATCTGCAAATGGAGCTGGAGGAGCTGGTGGAACGTTAAACTTTGGAGATGTTACCTTTAATGGCGGATCAGGATACCAAGGAGTTGACGGAACTAGATCAGGTGCTGGTGGTGGTTCTGGTGGCGGTGGCGGTGCTGGTGGAAATGGTCTTGCTGCTGGAACTGGAGGAGCTGCTGGAATAGCTGGTTCCTTTACTGCTGGAGCAGCAGGAGCAAATAGTGTAAGTGCTAATGGGACAACAGGTGTTGACGGATCAATACCTGGATCTGGAGGAAGTGGAGCCCGAGGCGCTAGTGGTGCTGGTGGAGCTCGTGCTGGTGGAGTTGGTGGTTCAGGCCAAATTATTTTTCGTTATATTTCTGTAAGTAGCATCTCTCCAACACCAGTTTGTATAGGTACAACTATAACAATTACAGGAACAAATTTTGCAACTACGGGATCAACAACTGTATCTGTAGGAGGAACTTTATGTACAAGCGTAACTGTAGTTAGCGCTACACAAATAACAGCTGTAATTGCCCCAGGAACAACTAGTGGTACAGTAGTTGTAACTAACCCAAACGGAATGAATAATGGACAAACATTAACTGTTAACCCATCTACAATACCATCAATATCTACTCAACCTGTAGCGACAAGCATATGTTCAAATTCTAGTGGTTCTTTTTCGGTAGTAGCTACTGGAGCTGCATCATACCAATGGAGAAGAAATGGTGTTAATTTAACTAACACTGCTCCTTACAGCGGTGCAACAACTGCAACTTTAACAATAACAAATCCTGCACTTGCTATCGCTGGAAACTTTGATGTTGTAATTTCTAATGCAGCTGGATGTTCTATTACATCAAACACAGTTGCTTTAACAGTAAATGCAACACCTGGCATAACAACAAATCCCACCAACTCAACAATAACATCTGGCAGTAATACATCGTTCTCTGTAGTGGCGACAAACTCTCCAACAAACTACACTTGGGAAGTAAGTACAAATGGAGGCGGAGCATGGACTACTGTAACTAATGGAGGGGTGTATTCAAATGCTACTACAGCAACTCTTAATATTACTGCAGCACCTGTAACAATGGATGGATATTTATATAGAGTAACAGCATCTAACAGTTGTGGCTCGATAACATCTACACAGGCCTTACTAACTATAACATTAGCTTATTGTACATCAAGCGGAGATACAGTAAATGCTTTTGGGATAAAGCGCGTTACATTTAATACAATAGACAATACACCTAGTGGTACCGCAGTTAACGTAGCCTATTCAGATTATACTACTGTAAGTACTACTGTTACAAAAGGAACAACTTATACATTGAGTGCTTTTATAGACACACTTGGTAATTATACTGCTTATCAATCTGCCTATATTGACTGGAATAGAGATGGTGATTTTCTAGATGCAGACGAATATTATGATTTAGGACATGTGAGAAATGTCGCTTTTGGCCTAACTGGTAATAGTCCATACCCCATTACGATTCCTTTAAATGCAGCAACAGGTTCTGTAAGAATGAGAATTCAATGCAAATACAATAGTAAAACTACAGGACCTTGCGAAACAGGTTTTATTGGTGAAGTAGAAGACTATACTTTAAATATTGTTACTAATGCAAGTGCTTGTAGTACTCCTACAGCTCAGCCTAGTACACTTTTATTAGCTTCAGCCAATGGGGCTTCAATCACAGGATCATTTACTGCAGCAAGCCCTGCAGCTGATCACTACCTAGTTGTTAGAAGCACAAGTAGCACACCTCCTACCTTAACACCATCTACTTTCTATACTATTGGGAGTACAATAGGTGCTGGTTATACAGTTGTAGATAATGATAACAACACCAGCTTTCTAGCTACTGGATTAACTGCGAATACACTTTACTATATTTATGTATTTTCATATAATGGAACATGTACTGGCGGTCCTTTATACAATACAACATCACCATTAACAGGAAATATTACTACCGCCAATAATTCATATTGTGTACCAACTTCATTAATCAACACTAATTACATTTCAGGTATAACGTCTATTGGCACCTTAAACGACATGTCAAATAATCCAACAGGTTATTCTTCAAATGGATATGGAAACTATACATCTCTAACTATTGCAAGGCAAATTCCTGGAGGTGGTATTAACATCAACATAAATCTTTCTGGCTCTTTAGGGCAATTTATTTATGCATATGTTGACTGGAACAACAATGGCTCTTTTGCAGATGCTGGCGAAACAGTTTACACAACTGGCACTACTGCAACAGGAGACACTTCTTTTGGATTTGTAGTTCCAGCAGCACAAGCTGCAGGCAACTATAGAATGAGAATTAGAACTCGAAGCTTTGGTGATGACAGTACAATAAACTCTTGTGCTCAGGGATATACTACAGGTGAAACTGAGGATTACACTATTGCTGTTCAGGCAGATTGTGCTCAAAAAATTACAAGCGTTACTAATGGATCCGCATGCGGCCCTACAAATACTGTAAGTCTTTCAGCTGTATCCGCAGGGGCTACTGGATTTAGATGGTATTCTACTGAAACAGGCGCAACATTAATACAACAAGTAGTTGGTTCAGGTAACTGGACAACACCTAGTATAAGCTCTACTACAACATATTATGTAACTGCCTATAATGGTACTTGTGAATCTTTATATAGAACACCAGTAGTTGCAACAATAAAACCTACTACAAATATTACTGTGACTCCTTCTACTCCAACTGTTTGTGGAGAAGGCACAATTATTTCTGTTACAGCTGGTGGAGACACTATTACTGAAGATGTTTTGCTTCAAGATTTTGAAAGTGGACTTGGAACTTGGACTGTTGCAACCCCAACTAACACAAACGCAGGCGCTGATACTCCTTGGAGTGTAAAAACTAGTACTTATCAACCAACTACTACAACAGTTTGGAGACCTGCAGTTAACTCTGGTGCGGTGGCTACAACTGGAAATAGATTTGCTTTTACAACTTCTGACTACACAAACTCTAATATTGTTACAATTATGACATCTCCAGTAATTGACGCAACTGTATATAGTAATTTAACTTTAACTTTTGATCATTATTACTCATATTACGGAGGAGATAAAGGAGAAGTACAAGTTTCAATAGACGGAGGAGGTACATGGCCAAATACAGTGAAAACTTATAATTCAGATATTGGATCAGCTTCAAAATTTGTATCAGATTCAATAGACTTATCAGCTTTTGCTGGACAAACAAACTTAAGAATCCGTTTTGTTTATACAGGAAATTGGGACGACGGTTGGGCACTAGATAATTTTAAACTAACAGGTGTAAAACCTTTAAATACAACTTTTACATGGAGCGGAGGCAGTGTAAATGCATACATTGACAATCCTCCTACGATACCATATGTTGCACAAAGTGTATCAACTATATATTTATTACCAACAACTAGTCAATTAGAACAAGCTAATTGGTCACTTACTGCTACTGCCACATTAGGTAATGGTTGTCCTGTATCTAAAGTAATATCTGTTACAAATAATACAAAAACTTGGAAAGGTACTATTGACAATAATTGGAATAATGCAGGAAATTGGGCTCCAAATGTAGTTCCTGATGCAAACTCTTGTGTTATTATTCCAAACGCAACCAATTCACAGATTATGAATACTCCTAATGCTTTAGCTAAAAATCTTACAGTAAAAGGTACAGGAAATTTAGAATTACAATCAGGAAGAAATTTAACTGTAACCGATTGGATTAATGTTGAATCTGGAGCAACATTTAATGTAAGAAATAGTGCTAATTTGGTTCAAGTAACCGAATCACCTGTGCCTTCAAATTCTGGAATTATAAACATGCAAAGAACCGCATTTGTTGACACTAAAGATTATGTATACTGGTCTAGTCCAGTTGCAGGATTTAATTCTGCTAATATCTCATTAACATCAAGCAATAATCATCTTTACAAATGGTTACCTACAACAGGAGGTGTTAATGGTTTTGGAAATTGGACAAGTGGAGTGGAAACTATGGTAATTGGTCAAGGTTATATCGAAAGAGGTTTAAATAGCGCTCCTTTAAATTCACCAGTAAACTTTACAAGTACTTTTATTGGAACACCTAATAATGGAACTCTTACGACTCCAATATCTAGAGGTACTTATAGTGGAGTGAATTACAACACTGGAGTTTCAACAACACCTGCAACAGATGATGATGACAACTGGAATTTATTAGGAAATCCATATCCTTCATCAATTTCAGCTGCAGACTTTTTAAATGCTAACTCAACAAATTTAGATGGTTTTGTGAAAATTTGGACACATGGTATCCCTCCTACTACTACTGCTTTAGACCCATTCTATAATAACTATGGATACAATTATGATCCTAATGATTATATAACATGGAATTTATCTGGACCTTCAACACCAGGATTTAGCGGATATATTGGTGCAGGACAAGGATTTATTACAAAAATGAAACATACAAGCCCTACAACTAGCTCGACTGCTGTATTTAATAACTCGATGAGAAACGCAAGTTTTACAAATAGTGAGTTTTACAAATCAGCAAATCAAAAAACATCTATAGGAAATAGTGAAGGACGCATTTGGATTGATTTAGTATCATCTAATGCAAGTACAAGAGCTTTAATAGCTTATGTTGATGGAGCAACCGACAACAGAGATCAAATGTATGATGCTCAAGCTGACTTGAAGACTAATTTCAGAATAAACTCTCTATTAGGTCAAGAAAGATTAATTATTCAAGGTAAAAAAGCTCCTTTTGATTCAAACGATCAAGTAAATTTAGCATTCAAAACACCAACAAATGGAACATATACTATAGCTATTGGTGCGGTAGATGGATTGTTTACTGATTTAAGTCAAAATATTTACTTAGAAGACACTCAGTTAAACATTATTCATGATTTACGTTCGGCTCCATATCAATTTACAACAACTCAAGAAGAAAACGTAAATAGATTTGTACTTCGTTACACTAATCAAACTTTATCAAATGACACTTTTGATTATAGTAATACTGTTTCTATCTATGCAAATGAAAATGTAACTATCAAATCAACATCAGAAAATATCAAAAACATTAAAATATATGATGTCCTAGGAAAGACTCTTGTTGATAAAGATAAAGTAAATAAAAATGAAGTTATTTTAACTGAACTAAAACCTACTGGTGGAATGCTAATTGTTAAAGCAACTCTTACCAACGGAAGTGAAGTTACTAAAAAAGTAATTTTCTAAATAATTAAAATAAATACAATAAAAAAAGACCTCCAATATGGAGGTCTTTTTTTATTATCACCTGATAGTATTTATAAAAATAAAATCAATTTCTAATCGTCATCAAAAGCTAGAACTAAGTTTAGATTTCCATATTGTTAAGATATTTTTAAATAAGAAATTCTATCATTAACAAAAAAAATCGATTCTCTGAGAAAACTTTATATTTTTTTTTCAAAAAATCATTTCGTTAATTTCTTCTACCTTTTTGAATAATAACATGTTAAGAATTATCAAGATGCATTTTATCGATAAAAATCGTAATTTATCGAAAAAATAAGCATTTTATCGATATTAACAAATCGCTTAACGTTTTTTTAATATTTTGACAAAAGTTTTTCAAAAAACAACTAACCTAACTATAATACCACGTGAAAAAAAATTACTCCTTTGTAGAGCAACTCTTTGTTGCTTTTACAGAAAAACAGCATTACAAAACCAGTAAATCTGGAAATTCCTTAAAAAAGTTTAACTTTTTATCATTTCTTTTTTTAATTTTATCTATTACTGCTAGTTCATACTCGCAAACTTTTACAGATAACACCGCCAACGGTAATGAAACATGGACAGTTCCTGCAGGAGTAACTTCTGTCACTGTACAAGTTTGGGGAGCTGGAGGTTCTGGAGGAGGTTCTGACTCAAATGGTTATGGTGGCGGAGGCGCTGGAGGTGGAGGATATTCTACCAAAACATTTTCAGTATCAACCGGACAAACAATAAATTACAATATTGGAGCTGGAGGTACTGCAACAACTATTGCTGATGGAAACCCAGGTGGAAATACCACTTTATCTCACACTAACTCTTCAACTAGTATAACTGCTAACGGAGGAGCAAGAGGACTTAAAGAAACAGATACTGCTGGTGGAACTGGCGGAACTGGCGGAACAGCAACTGGCGGCAGCACTAATATAACTGGGCAAAACGGTGTTAACGGAGAATCAACAGGAGCCAGTGGTGCAAGCGGCGGAAACGGCGGAAACGGCGGAAATTCAACAGCTACAGGTGGAGCCGGAGTAAGTAACGGAGATGGAAATAACGGAACAATTCCTGGCGGCGGCGGCGGCGGCGGCGAAAGAGGCGGCGGAAGTACTAGAAGTGGCGGAGCAGGAGCTAATGGACAAGTAATCATTACTTATGCAGTTTCATGTTCTGGGACACCAACAGGAGGAACTGTTTCTGTATCTCCAACGACTGGAGCAGTAAGTAGCGCATATGTTGTTTCTGCAACTGGATATACAACTGGAACAGGCATTACTTATCAATGGCAATACAATACAGTTAGTGGATGGATCAATCAGGGTTCTGCTTCAGGAACATATTCTAATTATAATGCAACTGCACTAGCCACAGCTGGAACTGCTGTTCAATGGAGATTAGTTGTTACATGTTCTGGAAATTCTGGAAATTCTGGAACTGGAACTTTCACAACAACTTCTCAACAAATTGTACCAACATCAGGAAACAATTCTGTTAGTTGCGGCACAAATGTTCTTCTACTTGATAATGGAGGAGCAGGAAACTACAATATAGATAGTAATGGATATGCTGTATTAAATGTTGCTCCTACATCAGAGTCATATATAACTATTACAGGAAATTACAACACCGAATCTGGTTACGACTACATAAGAATTTATACTGGATCAGGAACTGGTGGCGCACAAGTAACAGGAAGTCCTTTCTCTGGAACTGGAACCATTAACTTTACTGGTGCCCCTGGACAAACTTATACGGTACAATTCACATCAGATGATATTGCCCAATATAGTGGTTTTGAATTACAAGTAACTTACAATGGACCTTGTACGCCTCCTGCTTGTGGCCGTCCAACAGTAAACGCTATTGAGACTGGAAGCACAACTGCCAGCGCATCTTGGACACCATCAGCTTTCGGATCTCCAACAGGTTATTATTATGCTATTAGTACCTCATCAACAGCACCAACTTATCCAGGAGCAGCTTGGACATCAACTACAGCTACTTCTGCTACATTTTCTGGACTAAATAGCTATACAACTTATTATGTTTATGTAATTACTAACTGTGGAGCTATTGGTAGCAACGTAGGTTCAGATCCTTTTACAACTCAACTTGGAACTAGTAATGTGGCAACCGGATGTCCTTCAGCTGATTCTGGCTGGCAAGACCCACTAAATGGAACAATTAGCTACACAACATCTCCTCCTACGAGTACATGTATAAGTTCAAGTGCTACAACACTTGCCGCAAATTACCTCCCATTAGGAAGTACATCTAGCTACTCAATAGAGCAAATAGCATATAATCCACCAAGTGCTTTTAATGGCCTCGCAAATCCTGTTAGTGTTGGAATTGACGATGTATGGTCTCCTGTAATTACCTTACCTTTTAATTTCTGTTTTTGGGGAAATACATACACACAATGCCGCATCGGTTCTAATAGTATTATTACTTTTGATCCTGATGCAATAGCACTCACTGGTACCAACCCAAGTAGCGGATATGCTTTTAGCAGCAATATTCCACAAAGCAACGATAACATTTTACTTAAAAACTCAATTTTTGGAGTTTTTCACGATATTGACCCTTCAAAAGGAGGAACTGTAGGATGGGAATTAAAAACTTTAGCGAGTGGATGTAGAGCACTGGTAGTTGCCTATAACAATGTACCTCTCTTTGGGGACAATACTAAACTATATACCGGCATGATGGTTTTGTATGAAAACACTAACGTAATTGAAGTATACATCAAAAGTAAACCGTTAGACAACACCGATGGAAGTCCTTGGAATGGCAACAATGCTATTGTAGGTATTCAAAACGCCACAGGAACACAAGCTGCTGTTCCACCTGGAAGAAATGGTTTAGATGCTGATTGGACTGCAACCAATGAAGCATGGCGCTTTACTCCGGTAGGTGATGATTATGCTCCTATTGTACATTGGTTTCAAAACAGTATAAGTGCTGCAAATGAAATAGGAACAGGAGATACTATTACTGTACAACCAACTACAACTACAACATATTATTCTCAAGTAGAATACAGATTCTGTAATGATGGTGGTTTGTTCTATGCTCAAGACAATATTACTGTAACCGTTACGGGATCAAAAACATGGAATGGATCTGTAAGTTCAGACTGGAACACTGCTAATAACTGGACACCATCTGGAGTTCCAACTGCTCTTGATTGTGTTGTTATTCCTACAGCGCCAAGAAATGCAATTGTTTCTGGTGCAAATTACAATGGACTTGGACACAATTTAACAGTTCAAAATGGAGGAAATTTAAGTATTGCTTCACCAACAGCACCTAACAGAACAAGCTTAACTATTACTGATGTGATAAATGTGAATAATGGAGGTAATTTTACTGTTAACAATTCGGCCAACCTAATTCAAATAAATAATGTTGCTAATACTGGTAACATTAACATGCTGAGAAACGCATTTGTTGATCACAGAGATTATGTGTATTGGTCTAGTCCAGTAGCTGGCTTTAATTCAGCTGATATTTCTACCTACTCTGGAAACAATAATCTTTATAAATGGACACCAACTGTTGCTGGGAATGGAGTTGGTAATTTTGGAAATTGGTTTAGTGGAGTTGAAACTATGGTAATTGGAAAAGGATATATTGAAAGAGGCTTGAATAGCGCTCCTTTAAATTCACCTACTACTTTTACAGCTACTTTTACAGGAGTACCTAATAATGGAAATATCACAACACCTATTTCTAGAGGAACTTATAATACAATTGGATTATACACTTCTCCATTTTCTCCTACTGATGCAACTCAGGATGATGATAACTGGAATTTAATTGGAAACCCTTATCCGTCTTCAATTAATGCTAAAACTTTCTTAACAGCAAATGCAGCTAATCTTGACGGGTTTATAAAAGTTTGGACACATGGAATTGCACCTAGTACAACAGCATCAGATCCATTCTATAACAACTACGGATATAATTATGACCCTGCCGATTATCTAACTTATAACCTTTCGGGAGCTCAAACTCAAAATGGATTTGACGGTTATATTGGAGCTGGACAAAGTTTTATAACTAAAATGTTACACACAAGTGCATCTACTTCTGCTAATGCTGTATTTAACAATGCAATGAGAAGTAATACATATAGAAATGATCAGTTTTACAAAAACTCTGATCAAAAATCAAATTCAAATCCAGAAGGAAGAATTTGGTTAGATATTGTTTCTTCAACCGCGAGCAATTCAACACTTGTTGCGTATGTGGATGGAGCAACAAATAGCAAAGATCAAATGTATGATGCACAAGTTGATTTGAAAGCAAATTTTAGCATCTACTCTTTACTTGATGGTTATGACAGAAATGTAATTCAAGGTAGAAGCTTGCCTTTTGATCAAAATGACCAAGTTCCGTTAGCAGTTAAATTACCAACTACTGGTAGTTATAATATTGCAATACAAGGTGTAGATGGTTTATTTAGTAATCAAAACCAAAACATTTACCTTGAAGACAAACAGTTAAATCTTATTCATGATTTAAGATCTGCTCCTTACACATTTAATGGAGTTCAAGGAGAAAACTTAGACAGATTTGTATTACGTTATACTAATCAAACACTAAGCAACAATGATTTTGACTATAACAATGCAGTTAACATCTTTGCAGACAATAGTATTACTATTAAATCATCTTTAGAAAAAATCAAAGAAGTTACGGTTTATGATGTACTTGGAAAAACATTAGTTACTAAAACTAAAGTTGACAATACAGAAATTTCTATAACAGAAGTTAGACCAACAACTAATGTATTGATAGTAAAAGTAAAACTTGAAAACGACGCTGAAGTTGTTAAAAAAGTAATTTACTAAACATACTTTAAAAATCCCCAAAAAGGCCTTTGTTCACAATAGCAAAGGTCTTTTTCATTTTTATATGCTTCTCGTTCAAAAGAAATATTTCTGTAAGCAGTATGCTTATTCTTGTATTGAATCCATCTAAATAAAAACTCAATAGAATACCAAACAAAAAATGGAACAACAAGCATCTCTAATTGTTGCTTAATATGAATTCGTTCATGATTCACAAAAGCTGGATTCTTCTTATCCTCTTTATTAACCAAAAAGACAAAAGGAAAAAAAGTAATACCTCGAAATCCTTTTGGTGTAAAATATTTAAAAACAATAAGAATCATACCTCCGAAAGTTTTAAATTTGTGTCCATGTTTGGGCAAAATAACGAAAATAAATTAATCGAAGGAGAAGATTTTTATTATACTCCCGAAGGATACAAATGTTTTACTGAAAAATACCACTTAAAAAGAGGTTATTGCTGTAAAAGCGGTTGCAGACATTGTCCTTACGGATTTGATAAAAAAACAGGAACCAATACTAAGAAAAAATAGGGCGTGCCCTACTCTTCGTTTCGGTCGGGCTGTACGCAGTACATGGTACTTCGCTCCCATCCCTCACGCAAAACACACAACACAAATGGATCACCATTCACAAAAATACAGAGTCAAAATACACAAGTCCTATCACAGGTCTGACATTCGTTATCCCTAGTGGTTACAATAACTACATATTAAGAATAAACGAATAACCAAAATCATTAAAAATGACTTTTAAAGAACAAATACAACAAGGTATTCCATCGGTTTTACCGCAACCAAAACAATACGAAACTTCAATTAATCACGCACCAAAGCGTAAAGAAATATTAACTGACGAAGAAAAAAAATTAGCTTTACAAAATGCATTACGCTATTTTGAACCAAAACATCATGCCGAATTAGTACCAGAATTTAAAAACGAATTAGAAACGTATGGTAGAATTTACATGTATCGTTTTCGTCCAGATTATGAAATGAAAGCGCGTCCAATTTCAGAATATCCTGGAAAATCGGAACAAGCAAAAGCGATTATGTTAATGATTCAAAATAACTTGGATTATGCTGTAGCGCAACACCCACACGAATTAATTACTTATGGCGGTAACGGTGCTGTTTTCTCAAACTGGGCACAGTATCTTTTAACCATGAAGTATTTATCTGAAATGACTGAAGAACAAACATTAGTTATGTATTCTGGTCATCCAATGGGGTTATTCCCATCTCATAAAGAAGCTCCAAGAGTAGTTGTTACAAATGGTATGGTGATTCCTAACTATTCTAAACCGGATGATTGGGAAAGAATGAATGCATTAGGAGTATCTCAATACGGACAAATGACTGCCGGAAGTTATATGTATATTGGTCCACAAGGAATTGTTCATGGTACTACAATTACTGTTTTAAATGGTTTCAGAAAAATTAAAAAATCGCCTTCAGGGGGTTTATTCGTTACTTCTGGTTTAGGAGGAATGTCTGGTGCGCAACCAAAAGCAGGAACTATCGCAGGCTGTGTTACAGTTTGTGCAGAAGTTAATCCTAAAATCACTAAAATCAGACACGAACAAGGTTGGATTCATGAAATTATAGAAGATTTAAATGCTTTAGTAACTAGAGTAAAAACAGCTTTAGAAAGCAAAGAAGTGGTTTCAATTGCGTATTTAGGAAATGTAGTTGATGTTTGGGAAAAATTTGACCAAGAAAATTTACACATCGATTTAGGTTCTGATCAAACTTCATTACACAATCCATGGGCTGGTGGCTACTACCCTACTGGTTTTACTTTTGAAGAATCTAATGAAATGATGGCAAATAATCCTGAACAATTCAAAGTAGAAGTTCAAAAAACATTACGCCGTCATGCAGCAGCTATCAATAAACATACAGATAAAGGAACGTATTTCTTCGATTATGGAAATGCCTTCTTATTAGAAGCTTCTAGAGCTGGAGCAGATGTTATGAATCCAAATCCAACTTTAGGAAGAGAATTCAAATATCCTTCTTATGTACAAGATATTATGGGACCAATGTGTTTCGACTATGGTTTCGGACCTTTCCGTTGGGTATGTGCTTCTGGAAATCCTGAAGATTTAGCTAAAACTGACAAAATTGCTTGCGATGTTTTAGAAGAAATGATGAAAAATTCGCCAATTGAAATTCAACAACAAATGGCCGATAATATCCAATGGATAAAAGGTGCTCAAGAAAATAAATTAGTCGTTGGTTCTCAAGCGCGAATTCTTTACGCTGATGCTGAAGGAAGAGTTAAAATTGCCGAAGCCTTCAACGAAGCTATTGCAAATGGAGAAATTGGATACGTTGTTTTAGGAAGAGATCACCATGATGTTTCAGGTACAGATTCACCATATAGAGAAACTTCAAATATTTATGACGGTTCTCGTTTTACTTCAGATATGGCCATTCATAACGTTATTGGAGATAGTTTCCGTGGTGCTACATGGGTTTCTATTCATAATGGTGGTGGCGTTGGCTGGGGAGAAGTTATAAACGGTGGTTTTGGTATGGTTCTTGATGGTAGTACTGAAGCATCTAAACGCTTGGAAATGATGTTGTTCTGGGATGTAAATAACGGAATTTCAAGAAGAAGTTGGGCAAGAAATGAAGGTGCTGTTTTTGCTATAAAAAGAGCTATGGAAAATCAGCCACTTTTAAAAGTTACACTGCCTAATATAGTTGAAGAAGGATTACTTGATTTTTAAGTTTTATGATTATTTTAAATAGTTTAAACTAAATTTCTTGTAATTTTAATACAGAAAAACAATTTTTAAACTCTTTGAATATGAAAACATTAAAACTATTGTCTCTAGCATTACTTTTTGTACTTGCCTCGTGTAGTTCAGTGAGGGTTAATGCAGATTATGACAAAAATGCCAACTTTGGACAATATAAAACCTTTGCCTTTCATAAAAGTGGGATTGATAAAGCTGAAATTTCCGATTTAGATAAAAAAAGGATTCTTCGCTCAATTGACACACAATTAAGTGCTAAAGGTCTTTCAAAAAGTGAATCCCCAGATTTGTTGGTCAACATTTTTACTAAAGAAAGAGAACGCGTTGATGTAAATCAATATTACTCTGGATGGGGTTATGGTTGGGGCTACGGATGGAACCCATATTTTTGGGGAGGAAGACCATATGTTACCACTTCTACCGAAGGAACTCTTTATATCGATTTGATTGATGCAAAAAACAAAGAATTAATTTGGCAAGGTGTAGGAACAGGATACTTAACACAATGTGTTGAAAAAAAAGACGAAAGAGCTAATGAATTTGTTTCTAAAATACTAGAACAATTTCCACCACAAATCAAATAATTTGAAATTAATTTACAATATTTGACCCGCACACACTTTGTGCGGGTTAATTATTTAAAAAACAAGACCATATGATAAAAAATTACCTATATCTTTTTCTAGCAATAATCATTTCCTCTTGCAGTTCAACAAACTTGATGACATTAAGAGTCACTGAGCCCGCTCCGATTTTTATAACTACTAATGATTTAAAAATTGGAATTATTAATAGAACTGCCTCAACAAAAGAAAACTCAAGTTTAGACGTAATAGATAAAATTTTGTCTGCAGAAGGAAAAAACCTAGATAAACATGGCTCAAATGCATCAATACAAGGATTATTAACTGAACTTAAAAAAAATCAACAAGTAAAAAGCACAATAATATTAGACAGCTCAAAATTTAAAAATATGGGTTTAGCAGTCTTTCCAGAAGCAATATCTTGGGATAAAGCTGAAAAAATTTGCAATGAGAATAATCTAAATGTCATTTATGAGCTTTCATTTTATGACACAGATGCAAGAGTTGACTACAAAACTTCAACTTCCCAATTAGCCAATCCTCTAGGTATTAAAATTCCTGTAATTGAACATCAAGCAACTATAAATACTCTAATAAAAACAGGATGGCGTATTTACTACCCTCAACAAAAAGTTCTAATTGATGAATATGTAGCCAATAACAATGTAGTGTTATCAGGAAAAGGAGTTAATCCTGTAAGAGCTATTGAAGCAATAATAGGCAGAAAAGAAGCCGTTTTAAACATAAGCGACAGAATCGGACAGAGCTATGCAACAAAACTACTACCCTATTACACTAGAGTCTCTAGAGATTATTATGTAAAAGGCACCAACAATTTTGAAATAGGAAAAAGAAGAGCGCAAACTGGTGATTGGGATGGAGCTGCAGAACTATGGGCATTAGAAACTAAAAATTCTAATCCAAAAATAGCAGGTAGAGCTTGCTATAATATGGCAATCATTAATGAAATTAATGGCAATCTAGATACTGCCATAGAATGGGCATCAAAATCATACACAGACTATGGCGATAAACTAGGATTACGTTATATTAATATGCTAAAAAACAGGGTTAAAAAACAAAAATTATTGGAGTCGGAAAATCCAAAATAATTGTATCTGTTTATATTTTTTTAAACTCAACTCTTCTATTTTGAGCTTTACCTTCTTCCTTAGAATTATCACCTAAAGGTTGAGATTCGCCTTTACCAGAAGTTTGCATTCTAGAGCTATCGATTCCAAATTTAGACATCAAATAATTCTTAACACTTTCAGCTCTTTTTTCTGAGAGTTTTTGATTATCTGACTCTTTTCCATCTCCATCTGTATGCCCAATTATCATTACTTTAAAATCTGGAGCAGAATTTAGTGCTTCACCTAACTCTGCCAATACTTTTTCACTCGATGGTTTTATAGTCGCTTTATTAGTATCAAATAAAATTTCATTAGTAGTGAAAGCACCCGTTTCAATTAATTTATGGCGAGTATCAGCTCCTGCTTCTGCAAGAACAATATCTGATAAATAAATACGATCATCTAAACCATCGTGCTCATGGTATTCATAAGAATAAAAAACAATATTGTTGTAGTTAACCCCATCTTGAAAAGCATCTGGCAAATCCCAAATTTTATTTCCATCAATATAAACTCTCATACGCGGTCCCTGACGCCATACCTGAACTCTAACATTATCATTTGAAGAGGTGAATTGAGCAATTGATTTTTCATTTTTAGAATATTCCTCTCCCTTAGAGTATACAAAAAAACGAGTCAATCCCTTTTGTCCTCCCGCATCTTGAGGGTGTAAATTTACCAACACCCCTTCTTTACCATGTCCAAATTGATGCCAATTTTTATAATCTTTTTTATAGTCTGACGAACTAGCAAAAACAAAATTTAAAGGCGTTGAGTAATAACTATATTTATCTGAAGTAGCTAAATTAAATTCAAAAGTGAAATTTTTTGGTAATGTTTTATTAAAGTTTTTGATGGTAAATGAACCTCTAGAATTAAGCATTAACCATTTATCTTTAGATCCTGAAAGTTCAACAACTTCTCCACTTGTGTTTGTCAACCAGTTTACAGGGAAATCTCCAGTAGCATCTTGTTTAAAATCTTCTGTAGCTAATATTTTTGTGCCCGAAACAAAATCTTTTGCCCCTTTAGCAGTTTTTTCAGATTTTTTTGATTTTTTTGAAGATGTATCATCTGATGTCGATTTACCACCTTTCTTGGCTTCTTCTATTTTTTCATCAGACTTTTGATCTGCTTTATTAATTGTTTTATCAACGTGTCTGTCTACTTTTTCTTCAATTTTACGATTGATTTTATCTTCTAATTTTCTACCAAATCCACCTAAAACCTGAGCATTTGTATTAAATGAAAATGCAATGAATACAATTAAAAAAAAACAACTCTTTTTCATATCAATTTTTTAAAAATCCAATATAACTTATAAAGTTTAGCCTAAAAAATGATTCTAGAAAAAATCTATCAAAGGCAAAAATCATAGACGAACGGACAAAATAAAAATCATTTGAAAATGCAAAGAATTATCTTTTTTTTGAGAATATGATAAATGTTAGCTTTTTAAAAGCTTAAAAAAGCGTATTTTTGCTATATAAACAACATTATTTTATGGAAACTCATTTTGAAAGCAATCCATTAATTGATAAATTACCAAAACACTTAAAACAGTTTATCAAAGCACAAGATTACGAAGATTACACACCAATCAATCAGGCAGTGTGGCGTTATGTAATGCGTAAAAATGTAGATTATCTTTCAAAAGTAGCCCATGAATCTTATCTAGAAGGCCTTACTAAAACTGGTTTAGAAATTGATTCTATTCCAAATATGTACGGTATGAACCGTATTTTAAAAGAAATTGGTTGGGCTGCAGTGGCAGTTGATGGTTTTATACCTCCAAGTGCCTTCATGGAATTCCAAGCTTATAATGTTTTAGTAATTGCTAGTGACATTAGACAGTTAGAACATATCGAATACACACCTGCTCCTGATATTATTCATGAAGGCGCCGGACACGCACCTATTATTGCCAATCCAGAATATGCTGAATATTTAAGACGCTTTGGAGAAATTGGTTGTAAAGCCATTTCTTCAGCCCGAGATTATGAATTATATGAAGCCATTCGTTTACTTTCGATTTTAAAAGAAGCTGAAGATACACCTGAAGAAGAAATTAAAAAAGCAGAAGATCAAGTTGACTATCTTCAAAACAATATGGGAGAACTTTCTGAAATGTCAAAAATCAGAAATCTACATTGGTGGACAGTTGAATATGGTTTAATTGGAACTGTTGAAAACCCTAAAATATATGGTGCTGGACTACTTTCTTCTATTGGAGAAAGTGCTTGGTGCATGACAGATAATGTCAAAAAAATACCTTATGAGATAAGTGCTGCTGATCAAAGTTTTGACATCACAAAACCTCAACCACAACTATACGTAACTCCTGATTTTTCTCATCTAAGTTTAGTTTTAGAACAATTTGCCAATAAAATGGCTTTAAGAACAGGTGGCTTAAGTGGTATTAAAAAGCTTATAAGCTCAAAAGCATTAGGAACTATTGAATTAAGTACTGGTCTTCAAATTTCGGGAGTATTTACAAATGTGATTGAAAATGAAGGAAATCCAGTCTATGTTCAAACTACTGGAAAAACTGCTTTAGCCTACAGAGAAAAAGAATTAGTTGGTCATGGCACTGAATATCATGCAGAAGGTTTTGGCTCGCCTATTGGTAAGCTAAAAGGCATCAATTTAGCTATTGAAGATATGAGCCCACGTGATTTACAAGCCTACGATATTTATGAAGGCAAACAAATAACGCTAGAATTTGAAGGCAACATAAAAATTAGCGGTGAAATTGTAACAGGAACAAGAAATTTACAAGGGAAAATTTTATTGATTAAGTTTAAAAATTGTACCGTTACACAAGGTGATACAGTTTTATTTAGACCAGAATGGGGAATCTATGATATGGCAGTTGGAAAAGAAATTATCTCTGGTTTCTCTGGTCCTGCCGATGTTACAAGTTTCGATATGATTACTCATGTTCCTTCTTCTAAAACTATTAAACAAAAGAAAACTCCAGAACGTGAAGAATTAGAGAATTTATATAAAAATGTTCGAAACATTCGCGAAAATAAACCATCTGAAACTACTTTAAAAGAAGCTTTTGGTGCAGTTACAAGCAACCATCCAAATGATTGGTTATTATGTATTGAAATTGCAGAATTAACTCATAAGACTAATGATAATGAGTTTACAGACAAAATTATCAATTACTTAGAAAGCTTAAAAATTCGTCGTCCTGAAGTAGCTCATTTAATTTCAAATGGTTTAGATCTTATTTTTGATAAAATTTCTGCTTAAGTAACGAAAGTCACAATACAATAATTAATATGCCCGTAACTTTGATAAAAAAATCAAATTATGGGCATTTTAGATTTATTAGGGTTAGGTAGTAAAACCAACAATATTCAAGAGTTTATAGAAAAAGGAGCGATTATAATCGACGTTAGGACCAGTGGTGAATTTGCTTCAGGTCATATAAAAGGTTCTAAAAACATTCCTTTAGACAAAATACAAAGTAAGATTGAAGAAATTAAAAAATTCAACAAACCTGTCATTACTTGTTGTAGAAGCGGAATGAGAAGTGGTCAGGCAGCTTTAACTTTAAAACAACATGGTGTTGAATGTATTAATGGTGGCGGTTGGGATAATCTAGAAAAACAATTATAACTCTTAACAATTCAAAAAAAGGCTTCTGACAATGAAGCCTTTAGATTTTAAATTCATTTTCAGATTTTATCTCCTCTCCTTTATATTCAACTTTCCATCCTACAGAATGCGTCACCAAAAGTATTTTTGACAATTCGCTAATCAATCTATTTTGAGCATTGGATTTCAGTGTAGACTTTTCAATTTTCTTTGCTAAATCAAGCTTAACTTTTTTAGCTATATTATTAAAATCAGCTCCTGTAAACTCATTAAACTTGCTTTGTTCAATATCATAATACTGGATGTCAGGACTAATTTTTATTTCCTCTTTTGGAATAGAAACTATACGAATTGTTTTGTTTTCTTCATCTACTTCATATTTCATTTGGCGCAAATCATACATTACTGAAACATCTGAATTAGCCACAACAATCGCTTTTTTATCAAAAGAAACCAAACCTCCAAAATAACTATCTTTATCTTTAAACGTAAGAACTTGAGAATAATGACCTTCGGTAACTACTAACTTACCTACATTTTTTATTTGTTCTTGTATTAGATTAGAACCGTATTCTGTGGTGTTTTCTTTTTCACCTGAAAAATATTTATAAGTAAAAAAAGCCATTACCAAAAAAAGTAAGGCAAAAAATAATTTTTTATACAAGTTTATCATGCTCTTATTTTAAAACATAAAGATAAAAAAAAGAAGCTTCAAATACTGAAGCTTCAAAACCCAATCAAATTATATTCGATAAATATTTATGAAAAAAATTAGTGACTAAACATAAACCAAAAGTATATAGACATTCAATAACAACAATGCTACTATTACAAAAACAATCCCTATGAATTTGATATTAATTCTCATACAACTAGAATTGAATTTCAAATTTCAGGAAATTTATAATTAAAACAAATAGGTAGATTTACCTGTTTTTAAATCTAATGCTTTCGTTGCTCTTCTCTAAATCAAGAATTTTTAATTCTAAATTTTTTAAAAACTTTTGATGACTCTCTGAATTTGAATTAAAAGGTCTATGATGTAAAGCCTTTTGAATATCACATACTTTTTGCATTGTTGCAAATTCCTTTTCTTCAACAAAATTTTCAAAGAATTTTATCCAAATATAATCGATAGCAGTTGGATTAGGATGCAACATGTCTTCTGCATAAAAACGATAATCCCGAAGTTCATCCATCATAATTTCGTAGCTAGGAAAATAATTAGCAATAGATGACTTTTGATTAACAACATTATAAACAGCCAAAAGCAAATTGGCTTTACTCACTTGATTTTCAACAAAACCATCCTTGATATGTCTAACCGGCGATACTGTAAAAGTGAATTTAGCATTAGCATTTATAGAAGCTACCAGTTGAATTATATTTTGAATACTTTTTTCAACAATCTCTACAGATAGTAATTCTTTTGCAAACTGCTTTTGTGGTACTTTATGGCAATTGGCCACTATTTCTCCCGAAACAACATCTCGATATACCCAAGATGTTCCCAATGTTATAACAAAATGAGAGAACTCTTTTAATTGGGCATGAGTTTCATCTATCAATCGATTAAGATGATTTATAAAATCTTCTTTATCTAAATTGGAAAGTTCAGAATGCACTTCAAAGCAATGCCAAGCTTCGTTGTGATAAAAAATATCTTTTTCTGTAAAACATCTTTTTTCAACAACTCTACGAATTAATTTCTCAATCGATACGGCATTAAAAATTATTCCAAAAGGATTTACTTGATTCTTGAATTTGAAGTATTCGAATTTTTCTCCAATATTTTCTGCAAAACAAGAACCTATCAAAAAGATTTTAGATTTATAAAAAATAGGGAAATGACTTTTAACAAGAGGAACTTCTGTTCTAAATTGCATGTGTAAAGATATTTTCATCAAATTTACAAAATTTGATTTTGCCTAAACTTGTTTGACTTGATTTATCAATCGTATCGTTTTATTGTAAATCAATTTGTAAAACATAACTTCTATAAAGGATGTATATTTTTTATCTCCACATTCATACCACCAGTAAGATATATAATATCGATTATCCTTTTCCATTTTATTATACCAAACTTTTGAATGATTTAACTCAATAATTTTGGATTCTAAAATTTTATAACCATCTCCTGTCCAACAAATCATTGGTTTGTGAGAAGGAGTTTTTATATAGGTTAGTTTATTAGTTTCTGAGATTTTAAAGACTTCATCATTTACCCACTCTCCTTTTTCAATAGCATATTCTGAACTAATGTTCTCTAATAAATTAAAATTTTGAACTTTATACATTTCTAAAGAGGTAGTAAAAACTAAAACAAAAGCCGTTAGAATAGGAAACCAATTAATTTTATCATTTATTTTTTGCTCGGGATTTTGATTGGGTTTTATATAACGTATCAAGATCAACATTGGAAGAATTTGATATAATAAAAAACAAACCAAACCAACACTATGATGCAAAAGATTCTCCTGTGTGCAATCAAGCAAAACCAATGTAATAATTCTAAAAAAATTAGAAATGACATTGAGCACTGTTACTATGAAACAAAAAAATACGATTTGAACTATATTAAAATAACTCTTATTTTTTCTTTCCTCTATGGTAAGCAACGTCGCAGCTGCTAGAAAACCTGTCTTAAACATAGACAAGCCCATACAAGCGGTATCTATGGTTATTTTAGCATCATTTATATAAAAATTGACTCCTTCTATTTTATCAATTTGGATACTATTTTTCAATACCAAATAAACTCCTTGACATAATGCTTGCTTTATTTCTGAAGATAAGTGTTCGAAGAATTTATTAAAAAGCGAAGAAAACAATAACAAACAGATAAAAGCTATATAGGAAAACTTTTTTGTGAAACTGTAATAAACTAAACAGATGATAATACAAAGCGATAGAAAATGTAATGATTTAGTATGAAGTCTATAACTCACAAATTCAAACAAAACCAAAAACACCAGAAGTAGATAATGTATCTTCATCTTTGTATTTCTACCTCCAATAAAAAACAAAATCATTGAAAGCACAACTCCTATGAAATCATTTTCTAGAGCAAAAAAAAGCACTTTGTAATTCATTACCATTAGCAATGCTAGGATAAGAACCACAAAGGCTTTTTTATATTTAATTACGAATGTCATTAGGCAACTGAATTCTTTTTTTGTCTATTATAATAATACAAAAGCGTCAATGCTAATACTCCAATCAAAGCCCATTCATAAGGCTCTGGAACTGCTCCATCATTATTAATTGATGCATTACCCAGAGTATTTACATTTTTTTCAATTCCGTTATTTTCATAATCCTGATCTGTCTCCAATACAATCAAGGATGAAATTGGCGTGACAACATTAGCTTCTTTTGCCAAATCAACGAATTTATTATTTGCCAATGAATCCGATTGAATGTTTACTTGTTCGTCAAGTACTTTACCAAAAGCATACATTCTAAAGATATGATTTGAACCATTGCTTTTTGAGTTATCTGCTAATGGATTTTCCTCAATTGCAACATTAGCCACTTCAAGATTTACTTCATTTTCCTTTTTCTCAAATTCTTCAAATTGATTTTTAGCAATCAAGTCAAGACAATTACTTAGATCTGTTTGTAAAAAACCAACATACTTTTGTTCTTTAATCGTTTGCCAGAACGGATTTATTTCGTTTGAAATCGAAATAACCTTTATGTTTTTCTGTTTCGTTTTTGCTTTAACTTTTTTAAGGTAATTAGACTCTTCTAACTCTTCAAAATTAGCTGAGAACGTTCCGCATTTTGTCACCAGTAAACTATTATCTTTCAACTTATACAATGGAGGTAATGAATATTGCAATGATTGAAACTGATCAAAAACAACCTCATAATTCTCTTTATTTATTTCCCTCAATTCATTATTTAAAAAAGCATAGTATTTGTGATTAATATTATTTAAAATCATTTCTAAATCATTCTTTTCCCAATTACTATTTAAGTCTAAAACAATCATTTCTGGGACAAATGAAATTCGTTCTTTTTGGACTTTCTTCAAATTATAGATCTTATCCTTCCAAATAAAAGAATTATCAAATGCTTTATTATTTAATGGTAATACAGTTTCCCATTCATCAAGTCCTTTTGATTTATTGATATGAAAATTGTTAACCAATTCGAAATCTTTACTTGTTTCAAATGTATTATCCCCAACAATTTGTATTCTAGACAAAGTTTCTGCATTAGAAATATTTGGCCCTTTGATGTTTAAGCTGGAATATGTCATTTTAGAATCGAAAACTTTCAAAGGGGTGGTAAATCCACACTTAAAAGTCCTTGGTAATTCTCGAGTAATAGGAAAAACGCGAACTACAACCCTATTCCCTTCTTTCCATTGCATTAAGGAAGGGTCACGTGCCTCTACTCCTACAATTTGTTGATACGCTGCTTTAGCTTTCTCTTTAGTAGTCAATACCCCTTTTCGTTCTACCCCATTTACCCATAAAGAAAGTGAAGTTGCTACAGAACCTTCTGGAAGTTGAAATGAATAAATAGCTTCTTTATTACCCCAAGAATCTTCTTCACAAACAACATCCATAGTGATTTCAGTATAGGCTAATCGTTCATTGGCATATATCTTTACATCTTCCTTAATATTTTTTGTAACTAAGTCTTTACCGCTCCATAACTGCTCTTCTGTTTCTAGACGCTTATCGAAATTAGATTTCAAAATATTTATTCTATCATCCGCACTTAATGAAAGTTCGTCAAGAAACAAATAAGCAATGTTTACGATTGGATTATGTGTCTTTCTTTCATTGAACTGCTTATTCCCTAGTCCATCTAAACCTCTAAATTCAAAAAAACTACCACTTTCGATATAAACGATACCTTTTTTAAGTAGTATTTCATTGAAAAAATTAGGCTTAAGATTTTGTGATACTTTTATATAATTTGGCAAGTCAGTATCTGTATCAAAAGACTTTGTTATCAGATGGCTGTTTATCTTTGTATTTTCAATTGTTAACAATGCTACAAAAGTTACAATCCCAACTACTCCAAGCAAAAAACCTGAAGTAAACTGCAACATATTTTTTTTATCAATATGACTAGTATTAAATAACTTCTGAATATGCCAAAAACAAACAATTGCAGGTACTAAACCGTAAAAACCTAATCCTATAGCTAAAACACCTATAAAAGACAAAGGCATAAGAGGAATAAGATAGAACATAAAATAAACGATCATTAAAAATGTAAGTCCATTAACAAAATAAATTATTGGAGTTAAAGCCCTGTGTTTGTAATCATTGTAAATTAAAAAGTTAGACAAACAAAACACAAAAGTGATAATGTAAACCCATACTGGTAAATTCTCAAAAATGCATATCAAAACATTTGCTGAAAAACAGCCGATAAACCAGTTTAAAAATAAAAATGGAATAATATGATTATAGGTTCCCCTACCATACAAAATTTTAAAAATGAAATATACCCCATAAACTATTTCAATAATTATGGCTAAAAAACAAACAGATTCCATTCCTTGAATATCCAAATGAACTCCTAACAATGCAATCATTAAAAAACAAACACTCAATATAGTCACTGCTATACTGATATAAACCCCTTTCTTATTTAGAAAACCTTTTTTCATATTTAAAAATTAAAAGTACTTTGAATTACAAAGTTATTATTAATTTTAAATTGATCAATAATTTTGGAATAAAGTTTTCAAAAATTAATTATTATAATAAAAGTCAAAACTTTAAAAATATATACATTTAAGATAAGACAAATATTTAACGATTTCTTCACTCTTTTATTCCTTAATTTTGTTCATCCTCAAACAAAAGGACTTTCTTAAAAATATATGAAACTACTCTACAGTTACCTCAAAAAACATAAAGCTCTACTTTTTTTTGCCTTACTAATGGCCGCCATTAATATTTGTTTTAGCTTGAGTGATTCTATTATCACTGGTAAACTAATGCAAGATTGTGGTGTAGGAATTGCTAAATACAAAGGAAATGAAATAGGCTTTATCAAAGCAGTTGGATTCTGGCTTGGTCTTTCTTTAGGAGCAGCTATGATTTCACGTATTACAAAAAACTTCCAAGATTATTTCACCAATATTGTCATACAACGTACGGGTGCCGAAATGTATACAGATGGAATCAAAAAATCATTAGACTTGCCTTATATGGAGTTTGAAGACCAGCAAAGTGGTAAAACGTTAAGCATGCTTCAAAAAGTACGTTTGGACTCTGAAAAGCTGATCACTCTTTCTATATCTTTAATTTTTCAAACTATTATTGGGTTCATTTTTGTACTCGTCTATATTTCTAGAATTGATTATCGTATTGCTATTATTTTCATCTTAACTGCTCCTATCATAGCATACATCAGTTCTTTTTTAGGAAAGAAAATAAAAGCTGTATCCAGAAAAATTGTGCAACAAACCAATTCATTAGCTGGTTCTACCACTGAAAGCTTAAGAAATATTGAATTAGTAAAAAGTTTAGGATTAACACAACAAGAAGAAGGTCGATTAAACTTGAATACCTTAAAAATTTTACAACTAGAAATACAAAAAATTAGATTCATTCGAAGCTTGAGTTTTATACAAGGAACAACTGTTCACTTTATGCGTACTTGCATCGTTTTTACTTTATACTATTTCTTATTTAACAGTAAAATAGTTGTAGGTGATTTATTGACTATGGTCTTTTTCACCTTTTTCATTTTTAATCCATTACAAGAATTAGGAGCATTCATCATTGCCAAAAACGAAACCAAGGTGTCAATGGAAAACTTCGAAAAATTGCTAAGTGCTACCTCAGAATTTCGCCCTGATCAACCTAAAGACTTTGGCACAATTCAAACATTGACTTTTTCTGATGTAGAATTCCAACACAAGACAGCAAAACAACCAGCAGTAGAGAATATAAACTTCACTATCAAACAAGGTGAAACTGTAGCGTTTGTTGGACCATCAGGTGCCGGAAAAACCACATTAGTAAAACTTCTAGTTGGCTTATACCCCCCAGCAAAAGGTAACATATTATACAACAATATCGATTCTAAAGAAATAGATTTACTTGATTTACGTCAGCAATTAGGCTTTGTAACCCAAGATGCTCAATTATTTTCAGGAACGATTAAAGAGAATTTATTATTTGTAAAACCTGATGCAACGGACCAAGAATTATTAGATGCCTTGCATAAAGCCAGTTGTCAAAATTTACTAAAACGTGCCGAAAATGGTATAAACACTACTATAGGAGAAGGTGGAATAAAAGTATCTGGCGGAGAAAAACAAAGACTTTCAATTGCTCGAGCTATACTACGTCATCCTAATTTATTGATATTTGACGAAGCGACTTCTGCTTTAGACTCAATTACTGAAGAAGAAATCACCTCAACCATTAGAAATATTTCTGACGATGACAGAATTACGGTATTAATAGCACATCGTTTATCAACGATTATGCATGCTGACAAGATTTTTGTCTTAGAACAAGGTAAAATAATCGAACAAGGTAAACATGAAGACTTATTGGATGAAAAAGGTCTTTATTACGCGATGTGGAGACAACAAATAGGTGAACGAAAAAGTTCTGCTGTAGTTTAAAATAAAAAAAGCCCGAAACAATTTGTTTCGGGCTTTTTTATAAATTATTTTAATAGAAATGTTGTATTGTAGTTACAATACCACCAAAAGTTTCTGTTTCAGTTTTAGGATAATCATTTGACTCATATGTATATGAATACGTTGTCAATGGAGTTGTCGTTGAATTTTCAGTTAAAATATTATGATTTACTCCATTTACACTAGTATAAGCAAAACTTAACTTACTATATCCAACAACATTCTTGAAAGGATTATTTTTAGCATCATATGTATAAGTAATAGTTTCAATAAGTGAACCGTTTTCAAATTTTTCAATTTTAACTACTTCACCATTCGCAAAATAGATTTTCCCAGTCCCATCTAAATTAGTTTGTGAAACATCATCACCACTATAATAATTAACCGAAATTGTTCCATCTGCATTATAAGCATAAGTTTCTTTATGTCCCAAATCATCTAATGGCTCTATCGATGTCATTGAATTTATTCTACCATTTGAATCGTACGAATAACTATCTTCTTGTTCGATAGTCCCATTATTCAATTTATAAGTTAGCTTTGCAATGTTATCTCCATTATAAGTATAATAAACATCACTCTCTGGAGTGTCATCAATTGCGCTCACAATTTTATTACCATTATAAGTATAATTCCATGTTGAAACATTACCAGAATCATCCGTATGAATAGTTTTCTTCAACAAAACTGAACCAGCTGGATTTGTTGGATTAGTGGGATTCGTTGGGTTTGTGGGATTTGCGGGATTTGTAGAACTATCAGATGGCGGTATATTAGGCTCTATATCATGAGAACATGAATTTAACAAAAGTGTAAAAGCACCTAAAAAGTAGATTATTTTTTTCATATGGGGTATAATTTATTTTTTTGCGAATTAACAAAAAAAAGCTGAGAGTTGAACTCTCAACTTTTAAAATAATAAATCAGAAAATTTAGTTCTTATCATAAACTAAATTATTCATAGAAAAACTGTGTCGTATTATCTAACACTTGATTCCTATCATACATTTTTCTTTCTATTGGAAAAAACGACTCATTATAGGTAAATAATCTCTTATAACTTGATACAACTGTTGTCCAACTTCCACTTACATATTCATCTGCAGTACGCTTTATATTACCTAAATTCCCACTAGAAGTTGTTTCTACATTATCAAATAATTTTTTGTACCCTACTATATTTATAGTCGGATTCTTCTTAGAATTATATGTATACTCCTCCCATTTATCATTATATCTTCCTCCAGCAATAATTGGATAATCCGTATTTATTTGTGAAGATACAGTAGTCCCTGAAAAATAAACTGTCCCATCTGAAATTATAGTTTCCTGGCTATTTGATAAATTAATACTGAAAACTTCATAATCTGCTACCTCTTCATTACCATTAATAAGATGATGATCATATACCGTCTTCTTTTTAGCTGATAGAGTTCCTCCAGAGTATTCATACATTATAACTTGTGTGATCTTATCATTTTGATAAGTGTACTCTTTTTTTGATTTTAAAATTGCATTAGAGTATTTTTCAACTTTAGTAATTAAATCTCCAGTATATGTAAATTTAGTTTCATCATTGTTAGTACCATTAGTGGAAAGAATTTTATCTATTTTAAATCCAACATAGAAATAAGTATCAGTTGTTACAACACTTCCTTTTGTTGTAATGGTCTTTTTTAGCAAAACATTTCCTGACACATCCTCTGGTTCTTGAACGGCCACATCATCGCCTGACGAACATGAGTAAAGAACAAATAATAGAAAACTTAGTAGTAGTGTGATTTTTCTCATTTTATTTGGTTCAATTATAAATTGTTGTAAAGAAAAAATTCATTTTTTTAATCTGTAAAGAATAATATAAGCATTGTTATTTAGTAATAATATTCAAAAACATCTGAATAAGTATTTGATGTTGTATTTTTTTCAGTTATTTTAACTGGATAGTTCTCATTATTATAATCTAATTCATAGATTGTATGAGATAAATCATGAGACAGTAAGTTATTTTCAATACCTCCTGATTCAACAAACATCATCACTATTTTATTAAATCCTAAAATATTTTTAAAAGGGGTATACTTATTATCATATGTCATTAATTCAGTATACTGTATTGTTGAATATGATGAATCCCCATAAGTTTCTAATTTAAATACATTGCCATTTGAATTTAAATAATATTTATAGTATTCCGTTTCAATATTATTAATACTAATTGAAGTTATAGTGCCGTCAATATTGTGGGTGAAACTTTCTGATAAACTTAAATTTGAAGTTCCTCCCGAAACATTATACACTTTATATTCTGACAATTTATTTTCGGTATTATAAAAAAAAGTCCTATACTTTTTTAATATTCCAGATTGATAATAATCAATCCTCGTTATTAAATCATTATTATAGGTATATCTATCTTCCTTATCATTATTATAAATAACTTTATCTAATTTATCTCCTGAATAATTAAAATCTCCTATGACATAACTAATTGGCGAATTATAATCATAATGTTTAAACTGAATTGGCTTTATATTATTAGAAGGTGTTATTGGAGCTTCAACTATTAATGCATCATCACTAGAACAAGAAGTTAACAATAATGTTATAAAACTCATTAAAACAATAATCTTTCTCATTTATTACAACTTTAAAAATTTTAAGAATCTAAAAAAATATTACAAAAAAATCCTTTATATTTACTACTTAACAAATTCCACCGCTTTTTCCAGTGCTTCTTTGATTCCATCAACATTTTTACCACCAGCAGTTGCAAAGAATGGTTGACCACCGCCACCACCTTGGATGTATTTTCCAAGTTCGCGAACAACTTGTCCAGCGTTTAAGTTTTTGCTTGCTACTAATTCTTTAGAGACATAACACGTTAACATTGGTTTTCCTTCTTCAGCTGTAGCTAAAACTAAGAATAAATTAGTTTCGTTATTACCTAATTCATAAGCCAAATCTTTTGCTCCTTCAGGGTTTAAATCTACCTGAGTTGCTAAAAATTTAACTCCGTTTATTTCTTGTATTTGAGAAACTAATTCACCTTTAAGGTTTTTTGCTTTTTCTTTTAATAATTGCTCAATTTGTTTTTTCAATTTAGCGTTGTCGTCTTGTAAAGCAACAACAGCTTTCATTGTATCTTGAGGGTTTTTTAATACTTCTTTGATTTCAGCTAATGTGCTTTCTTGATTTTTATAGAAATCTTTCACAGCATCACCAGTAATTGCCTCAATACGACGAATACCCGCAGCTACAGCTCCCTCTGAAACAATTTTGAAATGCCAAATGTCAGCACTATTTTTCACGTGAATTCCTCCACATAACTCTTTACTATCTCCAAATTCAATCATACGAACATTATCGCCATATTTTTCACCAAACAACGCCATTGCACCTTTTTCTAATGCTTCTTTGATTGGGATATTTCTATGTTCTACTAATTGTAATTGTGCTTCAATTTGTGCATTTACGCTTGCTTCTACTTGACGTAATTCTTCATCCGTTACTTTAGAGAAGTGTGAAAAGTCGAAACGTAAATAATTTGGATTTACTAACGAACCTTTTTGTTCAACATGTGTTCCTAAAATTGTTCTTAAAGCCAAATGCATCAAATGCGTAGCAGAGTGATTTTTAGAAGTCGAAGTTCTTAAATCAGTATTTACTTTTGCTACAAATCCTGCTTCAACATTCTCAGGAAGTTGTTTTGCGAAATGCAATATTAAGTTGTTTTCTTTTTTCGTGTCGATAATTTCGATGGTTTCGTTAGCTGAAACTAATGTTCCTTTATCACCAACTTGTCCACCACCTTCTGGATAGAATGGCGTAGCGTCTAAAACGATTTGGTATAAAACACCATCCTTTTTAGAATCAACTTTACGGATTCTTGTGATTTTAACATTGTTTTCCGTTTGGTCATAACCAACAAATGTTTCTACGTTTCCTTCAATTAAAACTTTCCAGTCGTCAGTAGTTACTTCTGAAGCTGCACGAGAACGTGCTTTTTGTTTTTGTAATTCTGATTCAAATTCAGTTTCATTGAACGAATAACCTTTTTCTTTTAAAATTAAAGCCGTTAAGTCTTTCGGGAAACCAAAAGTATCATACAATTCAAATACTTTTTCTCCTGAAACTTCTTTTCCAGCTGTTTCAGCAACTACTTTATCTAATAATTGTAATCCTTGTTCTAAAGTTCGTAAGAAAGAAGCTTCTTCTTCACGGATTACATTGGTAACCAATTGTTGTTGCGATTTAATTTCAGGGAAAAATTCGCCCATTTGATTCGCTAACACTTCAACTAATTTATTAATGAAAGGTTCTTTAGTTCCTAAGAATGTAAATCCGTAACGAATAGCACGACGTAAAATTCTACGAATTACATAACCAGCGCCTGTATTTGATGGCAATTGTCCATCAGCAATAGCAAAAGCTACCGCACGAACGTGATCTACAATTACACGAATCGCAATATTCGTTTTGTTTTGCTCTTCTGATATGTTTTTTACTTCGTTTGAAGTGTATTTCAATCCTGTAATTTCCTCAACTTTCGCGATAAGCGGCGTGAAAACATCTGTATCATAATTTGAAGTTACGTTTTGCATTGCCATACACAAACGCTCAAATCCCATTCCGGTATCAACGTGTTGTGCAGGTAGTTTTTCTAACGAACCATCAGCTTTACGATTGAATTCCATGAAAACGTTGTTCCAAATTTCCACTACTTGCGGATGATCAGCATTAACTAAATCTCTTCCTGAAACAGCAGCACGTTCCGCATCGGTTCTTAAATCGATATGAATTTCTGAACAAGGACCACACGGACCTTGATCACCCATTTCCCAGAAGTTGTCTTTTTTATTTCCTAAGATGATTCGGTCTTCAGATACATATTGTTTCCAAATATCAAATGCTTCTTGGTCAAACGGAACATTCTCAGCAGGATTTCCTTCGAAAACTGAAACATACAAACGGTCTTTGTCTAACTTTAAAACTTCGGTAAGAAATTCCCAAGCCCAAGCCAATGCTTCTTTTTTGAAATAATCGCCAAAAGACCAGTTACCTAGCATTTCGAACATCGTGTGATGGTAAGTATCAAAACCTACATCTTCTAAATCATTGTGTTTTCCTGAAACACGAAGACATTTTTGCGTATCGGCTATTCTTGGGCTTTTTGGAGTTCCATTGCCTAAGAAGAATTCTTTGAATTGTGCCATTCCCGAGTTGTTGAACATTAGGGTTGGGTCGTCTTTAAGGACGATTGGCGCAGAAGGAACAATTAAATGGTCCTTACTTTTAAAAAAATCAAGGTATGCCTTACGAATGTCTTGTGATTTCATTATTTGGCTAATATTTTGTTACTTTGTAATAATCGTGTGCAAAAATAGTACATTTTTTAAAGAATGGGGAAAGTAAAATATTATTTCGATACTGAAAGTTTAGCCTACCGAAAAATAAAACCTAAAAAAGGAAGAAATTTAGGTTTTGCAGCACTTTTTTTACTTGCTTCTGCCTTGTTTGGTTTCTTATGTTTTTTTGTTCTTTCTAACAGCAAATATTTTGAGACACCTAAAGACAAAATTCAAGCAAGACAAATAGAAAATTTAAAACTTAACTACACTATTCTTAATCAAAAAATCAATGAATTAGATGAAGTATTGGCAAATGTCCAAGAACGTGACAAGAACATTTATAAAGTTTATTTCAATGCTACTTTATCTAAAATTGAAAAAGACAGTATTAATAGCAAAATAACCTTTAAGGAATTGCTAAAACTCAATAATGAGCAAATTATTGAAAAAACCAATGGCCGTGTTTCACAAATTTCTGAAGAATTAGCCAATCAATCTAAATCATTGGATGAGATTTTAAATCTGGCTAAGAAAAAAGAAAAATTTCTTTCCTCTATACCTGCTATTCAGCCTGTAAAAAATGAACATTTAAAACACATGGCTTCTGGTTTTGGGTACAGAAGTGATCCTTTTACCAAAGCAAGAAAAATGCACAAAGGAATGGACTTTACATCTCCCACTGGTACACCTGTTTACGCTACTGGAGACGGAGTTGTTCGAAGAGCAGATGCTGGAGCCTCAGGATTTGGAAACCATATTGTTATTACCCATGGATTTGGTTACGAAACACTATACGCACATTTGAGTCGCTACAACTGTAGACCAGGAAAAAGAGTAAAAAGAGGAGACGTAATTGGATTTGTAGGAAGCACAGGTCGAAGCCAAGCTCCTCATTTGCATTATGAAGTTCACAAAGGAGGAAAAGTAGCAAATCCAATTAACTTTTATTACGGAGACATTTCAGCAGTTGAGTATACCGCAATTGCTAAACTTGCAACGCAAGAAAATCAATCATTAGACTAATGCATATTAATCTTCCAGAAAAATTATACTATAGCATGGGCGAAATTGCCAAAGCTTTTAATGTAAATCAATCTTTAATTCGTTTTTGGGATAAAGAGTTTGACATTTTGAAACCAAAGAAAAATGCTAAAGGAAATAGAATGTTCACTCCTGAGGATGTAAAAAATCTTCAATTAATATATCATTTGGTAAAAGAAAGAGGTTTTACACTTGAAGGTGCCAAAATACATTTAAAAGAAGGTCAAAAAAAGACTTTAGATAAATTTGAGATTATAAAAAAACTCGAAAACATCAAAATTCAACTTACAAACATTAAAAACGAACTTTAATTTGTAACTTTTTCAAACTTATTACGTTTAATTATCAAATAAATTAACTTAAAAAAACAAAACGAATATGAGAAAATGGTTAATTCCTGTTGGAATAATTTTAGTAGTTGTATTTGCATTATACAGCTGGGCAAAAGGAGTAAACAATACTGCAGTAACTTTAAGCGAAGGCATTAAAGAATCATGGGGTAATGTTGAAACATCATACCAAAGAAGAAATGACCTAATTGGTAACTTAGTAAAAACTGTAAAAGGAGCCGCTGATTTTGAAAAATCAACTTTAGAAGCAGTAATCAAAGCAAGATCTGAAGCTACTTCTGTAAAAATTGACCCATCAAACATTACACCTGAGCAATTGGCACAGTTCAATCAAGCACAAGGAAACTTAAACAGCTCATTATCTAGACTTCTTGTTACTGTTGAACAATATCCTGATTTAAAAGCAAATCAAAACTTCTTAAAACTACAAGACGAACTAGCTAGTACTGAAAATCAAATCTTAACTGCTCGTACTCGTTTTAACGAAGCTGTAAAACCTTACAACACTCATATTAAAACTTTCCCTAATAGTTTATTAGCAGGAATGTTTGGCTTTACAGAGAAATCATATTTTGATGCAGTTGCCGGTGCAGAAAAACCAGTTGATGTAGAATTTAACTTTGACAACAAAGAAGATAAAAAATAATGTCTGTAACTGAAGATTTTCTAACAACACTTGAAGAACAAGAAATTGTTGACGCCATTCAAACGGCCGAAAAAAACACTTCGGGTGAAATTAGAGTCCACATAGAAGCACAAAATGAAAAACCTCCGTTCGAAAGAGCTCAGGAGGTTTTCTTTTCGCTTAACATGAATATGACTTTGGCCAGAAATGGAGTTCTTTTTTATGTAAATGTATCTAACAAATCATTTGTTATATTAGGTGACGAAGGTATAAACAAAGTTGTAGAAAGTGATTTTTGGGACTGTACAAAAGACATAGTACTTGAACATTTTAAAGAAAAAAAGTTCAAAGATGGATTAGTAGCTGGAATACTTAGAGCTGGAGAAAGGCTAAAAGCGTATTTCCCATTCCAAGCTGACGATACAAATGAATTACCTAACGAAATCTCTAAATCATAAATGATACAATTCGTATTAAGAATGGTAAAACTAATTGTAATGCTA
The DNA here is from genome assembly GCF_900142035.1 of Flavobacterium terrae. Classification (GTDB taxonomy): domain Bacteria; phylum Bacteroidota; class Bacteroidia; order Flavobacteriales; family Flavobacteriaceae; genus Flavobacterium; species Flavobacterium terrae. Next base: position 604,134 of record NZ_FQZI01000002.1, read on the forward strand.
ACTGTTTTACTGTTACATTATGTTGGTTTTTCACAATACACAATTCCTGAAATTCCAAAATTTCAAACCAGTGTTTATGATTATGCCAATTTACTTCAAGAGAATGAAAAGCAACAGCTTGAAAACAAACTAATTAAATATTCTGACTCTACAACAACTCAAATCGTAGCCATTACTATTGATGATTTAAAAGGGGAAGACATAAGTCAACTGGCAACAAAGTGGGCACACACTTGGGGAATTGGTCAAGCTAAAGAAGACAATGGTATTTTAATTTTACTCTCAAAAAACGATAGAAAAATACACATAGTAAACGGTTATGGCATTGAAGATCGTATGACTGCTGGCATCACTGGTGAGATTGTTCGTGAAGTCATTATACCTGAATTCAAAGCTGGAAGCTACTACAACGGATTAGACAAAGGAGCCGATGCCATTTTCCAAGTTTTAAAAGGTAAATATAAAGGAGAAAGGAAAAAAGACAAAAGTGATGATGGTAGTGCTGGCGTATTCATAATCATTTTAATATTTATAGTTATTCTTATCATTTTATCAAGTCGTAATCGAAGAGGCGGCGGCGGAAGCGGTGGTCGATTTTCTGGACCTGACTTAGGAGACATCATTATTTTAAGTCGAATGGGTCGCGGCAGTGGAGGCGGATGGTCTTCTGGAGGTGGTTTTGGAGGAGGATCTGGCGGCTTTGGTGGCGGCTTTGGTGGCGGAGGATTCTCTGGTGGTGGTGCTGGCGGAAGTTGGTAAGTTGGATTTTAGATAACTGATATATAGATAAGCCAACAATTCTTGAGATACCAATCAAATAAATAATAATTTAGTTAACTTCGCAATTCCAAAAATATTTTTATGAGAAAACTTTATGCACTCCTTTTTTTCAGTTTAACACTTTTCAGTCAAAATAGAACAATTGACAACACATTTAATCCTTCAGAAACAGGAATATTTCAACAAAATATTGGTAGAAACGGCGTTTTACTTCCTAATGGCAAAATTCTAACCGTCTATCATCAAATTGATGGTTACTCTGACGGAAAAGTAATTTTATTAAACTCTGATGGAAGTATTGATAATTCATTTAGTTGCCCAGCAAGTGTTGTAAATGTAAACAATAGTGCAGATTATAAAATATATGCAAAAAATGATGGAAGTTTCTTAACCCTATTAGGTTATAGTGACTCTTCAGGCAATAATTTCAGTCTTAAATCCTTTACATCTACAGGGTCATTAGTTAGTAATTTCACCTCTCCTCAATTTAGTGGAAGTCCAGCTGGTACTGCGGTTGCAATCAATAAAATAATTTATCAAAATGATGGAAAAATAATAATCGTAGGGAGATTTAACAATGTTAATGGTACAGCTTCAAAAAACATAGTTCGATTAAACAATAACGGAACTATTGACACCACATTCAATATTGGTAGTAGTTTTTCCGACAGCTATGGAAATAATATTGTCAACTCAATTGTAATTCAAAATGATGGAAAATATATAGTTTGTGGAGCATTCACAAGCTACCGAGGTACAGCTAGATACTGTATTGCAAGAATAAATACAGACGGAAGTATCGATACAACATTTAATGTTGTTCGCACGCTTGATTCTATTTCTAGCGTAACAAATGGATTTGACGGTCAAATAAAAGATGTAAAAATACAATCTAATGGTAAAATTATTGTTGTTGGCAGTAATTACAGAACAAATTATAATATTGTTTCCAAAACTGTAGTACGATTAAATGCGGATGGTACTAGGGATACTTCTTTTATACATACAAATCCAAGTTCAATATCTTATGAATATTGCCAGATACAAAACGACGGAAAAATATTATTGAATAATGGTGCTTATACTGGAAGTATCATAAAAAGAATCAATACCAATGGAAGCAATGACAATACGTTTAATTACACCAACAACACTACACTTTTAGGATGGGATGAAGCTATATATCTTCAAGGAACAAAACTACTAGTTAATGGTAATTATTCTGGGACAAATGGATTAACTAGAAACGGTTTACATAGAATAAATACAGATGGTAGTTTAGATTTAACATTTAACCCTCAAGCTGGACCTAATTCTTCATATATTAACAACTTTAATAATATTACTTTTTCTACCATTGATTTAAAATCTAAAGTCTTATTAGATGAAAAAATACTTTTGATTGGAAACTTCACCTCATTTAATGACATTCCTTGCAGAAGTCTCTGTAGATTAAATCAAAATGGTGATTTTGATTCAAGTTTTCAATTAGATAACTCTGTAAAAATTATTCCCTCACAAAATAGTAATACAAAAATCGTTTTACATCAAAATGACGGCAAAATCCTATTAGCATTTAATAATCCTTCATGGGCATATGTTAGTAACGTAAGCAAAGAAATTATAAGATTAAACAGTAATGGTACTTTAGACAATACATTTAATTTTAATTCTACTTCTTGTGGCATTAAAGATTTAAAACTACTGAATGACGGAAAAATATTAGCAACTGGAAGTGGCAGTTTCTTTAAAAATTCTACCAATTATAAATTGGTTAAATTAAACGCAAACGGTACAATAGATACAGATTTCAACTCAGCTTTATTTCCTAATGTCCCTTCATCAATTGACATACAATCTGACAATAAAATAATTGTTTCATTCAATGGTAACGCTAGTAGTGCTTATAATTACAAACCAATTATTAGACTTAATGCTGATGGCACACTAGATTCAAGTTTTGATTCAACTTTACATCTTGGAAAAAAATTCCATAATATTAAATGCTTGCCAGACAACAAACTTCTTATAAGCTATGTACTTAGCGGTTTTAGCGACAGCAACCCTTTTTTAGGAAGATTAAATGCAGATTTAACAGTTGATGCAACATTTACCATATTTGAAAGCAAAAATACTATTAATCCAAAATTTTTATTGAACAATAAAATTATTTTCTCTGCTAAAACACCAGGCTCTACAGTGACCAAAATGTATATTTTAAATGAAAATGGTGTATTAGAAAGTTCTTTTGCTCCTTTCACTTCTTCAATATCTAATTTTGATATTCAAAATTGTAATAATGTTATTATAAGCGGTAATTTCAATTTATTCGAAAATGTAATAAAAAATAATATTATAAGATATGGTGAGCCATTGACTCCATTAACACCAAGTCCATCTGGCGATATCTATCAATCATTCTCAAATGGGCAAACACTAAATAATTTAATTGTAACTGGTACTAATATAACGTGGTATTCAACACCATCAGCTTGTGCAATAAATAATAATATAACATCTAAAAACTTTATGGAAGTGAACTCTATACTTCCAAATTCAACTTTATTAGAAAACAATTATACTTATTACGCCTCTCAAACAATAAACAATATTGAAAGTAGTTACAGGCTACCTGTTACTGTATATACTAATTTGGGCACAGATAGCTTTACATTTAATAATTTTAAATTATTCCCTAACCCAGTTAAAGATATTCTAACTTTAACTAATGACTCTCAAATTGATAAAATCGAGATTTTCAATCAAATTGGTCAGAATATATTAATTGAAAAACCTGAAACAGAAAGCACTTCAGTTAATTTATCAAAATATAGTAAAGGCATATATTTTATAAAAATTTATTCTAACAATAAGAGTATCATAAGAAAAATAATTAAAGATTAAGCCATAATTACCTCACCTTGCTTCTAATCACAAAATAATGCAATAGCGTTGGAAAGAAACGTTTAAGATAAACACCAAGCGTTTCTTTTCTTCCTATATATACTTCAAATTTTTCTTTTTCAATAGCTTTTACCATTCTTTGCGCAAAAACAGAAACTGGTAATCCATTTTTTGTTGCCTCATCATCTGTAGTTTGTTTTGAACCATCGGCTGTTAAGGCATTTTTAGCCACATTGGTTTGAATAAACCCAGGACAAACCATGGTGACATTTATTCCATCTTTTTGATGCTCCATTCGCATCACATCAAAAAAACCATGCAAAGCATGCTTTGCTCCACAATAACCAGATCGATAAGGGGAACCAAATTTCCCCATTAAACTTGTTACAACGACAAAATGTCCTGATTGATTTTGAATGAAGTGCGACAAAATAGCTTTGGCTAATGCCACATTGGCTAAATAATCTACTTCAATTAGCTTTTTATCTACTTCAAAGCTTGTTTCTGCAATCAAAGAGCGCTGACTAATTCCTCCATTACAAATTAAAACATCAATTTTTTCAAACAATGCTATTGCCTTAGTCACATTACTTTCAGCATTATCAAAATCTGACAAATCAAATGGAAAAACTTCAGCTGAGGAATTACAATTGGCTTTTACTCTTTCTAATTCGGTTACATTTCGTCCAGAAAGAATAAGTCTACAATTCTTTTTTGCTAATTCATAGGCTAAACCCTCTCCTATTCCTGAAGAAGCACCTGTAATCCAAACAACTTTATTATTTACTTCCATAGTATGCAATATAACTATTTTAACTTCTCAAATCTCATTAAACACCTTAAAAATAAACGTCTTTTTCCTGAACAAAATCAGTCCTTTCACTTGCAACCCAGAGCATTAAAAAATCAAAATTTGTAATATATAAAATTGATAATCAATCACTTATTACAAACTAAAATTATTAAAACATGAAAAGAATTTTTAAAGGCACATTAAAAGGGCAACTATGTGAAGATTGTCTAGAATATATTGCCAATGCGGAGGTATTACTATATCTCCCATACCGAAAAGAAGTTGCAAATAGCGCTGTCGCTAATCCAAAAGAGACCTTTCATTTAGTTACTCCAGAAGAAGCTAAACTTAGGGAGAATCTTCTTATTGCAAAAACAGTAGCTGATGAAAATGGAAATTTTGAATTTAGCATTGATGAAAAATATGCTAATTCTGCTTTTGACATCGATTTTGTTTGTGGAACCGTTCCTCCTAAAATTCCAAAACCAAAGAGAACAGAGCCTCTTCAATTTCACATTACCACTCTAGCCATGGAATGGAGGATGGATGAGTCACAAGATTACATCTTTTTTAAATGGGAATACGAGATTTCATATAAATTCTGGTGCTACATTAGAGGACATTATTTTGATGCTTGGGTGATTTGTGGTCGATTAGTAAACTGCAAAACAAATACACCTATTGCTAATGCAAAAGTAACAGCTTTTGACGCCGATTTTTTAACCGATGACAACTTAGGAACTGCTACTACGGATAGCAACGGACATTTTAGAATTGATTATTCATCTATAAAATTCAAACAAACTTTTTTGTCTCCTTTAATCAATGTTGAAACTGATCCAGGTTTACCTTTAACATTTCAAAGTGGCCCAGATGTTTATTTTAAAGCAGAAATAGCAGGTACAACTCTAATTGATGAAACTAGAGCAAATGCGCGAAAAAACGTTAGTTACTGTCTATGTGTGAAATTGTGTTCTGAGGTAAATGTTGTAAATCCTGAAGATCCTAATTTCCCAAGTGCTTGGACAGGAATTGGAAATGCTTTTAGCGCTTCTTATGGAACAAACAGCTATGATTTTGATATTGATGGTTATGCTGGATCAGGAAAAAATGCATTATTTGGCACAATTCGCCTTACTGGTCAAGCCGCTTTAAAATCAGCATCAGGCAACCCAATTGAATATCGCTTTTTAATAAGTGACATCACCACTCCAAATGGAAGTCCAAGCCCTGCAACTTCAAATTTCACTAAAATAGTTGGAGTGACTCCAAATTTATTTGCACCAAGCGTGGTTTCTAAATTAACTCGAAAAGTGTATTCTCCAATAAATAATGAGATTTTTGTAACCAGTGACCAAAGTGATTTTGATAGTCAAGGATGGTTTGATGTAAACCATGCGATAGAGAGAGCTCTAATCAATGCTGGTCTAACTTTGGCCGACTTAAATTTATATAATATTATTGAAGAAGACACACTTATTTCATTAAATACAACAGCATTAACTACTGCTCCAAATGTTCCTGGCACAATTAATCCAGGGCAAGCAATACCAGCTGCAAATAAAATTCCAATTGAAAAATTTGCTATTCGATTTGAAATAAGAGAAGTAGTAAACAAACCATTAAGTCAATTTAATGTTGTTCCCGGAAATGGAAAAACACTAAACTCGGTTATTATGAATAATAATCCTGTGGTATTAAAATTATCTATTGCCGAATTAGAAACCAATGGTTTATGTACTCCTATCAATGGAACTTTACATGCTAAATACACAGTTTACCATCCACATCTTACTTCATCTTCATTGCACTTAAGAAACAATAGCAATACTGTTAACAGAGCAATAACTGATGGAATTGTTCCTTTGAGTAGCAACACTAACCCAGCAATAGATGAAAGAACGAACAATAGTTGTCAATTAAACAACCCTCCTAACGATATGACTCGCTGTACATATATTCTTAAGTTATATGCAAGAGCTAGAATGCACAATGGAGATGTTGCTCTATCCGATAGCGGACCAGTTGAACAGATTTTTTTCTATGATGTATAACATTAATTTTAAAAGCAGCTATTTCAGCTGCTTTTTTACTTTTTGTTAATTCTCAGGTAGCAACAAATCACTAAAAACAATTAAATCAAAAAAGGGGAAAAAACCCTATCAAAAAGAGCATAATTCCTTGAATTATTTTTTGGCACCTATCTCATCTTTGCATAGTACAATTAGAAAATTAACTAAAACATAAATGAAAAACATTTTAACAACAGCAGTTCTAATATTAATTGGGGGATTAATGACTGCGCAAACAAATTACAATAGTGAAAAAGAAAGTGAAACTAAAAAATGGACTTGGTCTCATTCAAATTTAGGTAACGGAATAAGTCTAAATTATTTTTTTGAAAAAGATCAAACGTACGAAGTAACTTTTTGGGTTAAAACATCTTCAAATGTTTCTAAACCAAACAAAAAAGTGTTACAATCTTCAATTAATATTAGAACAGCTTCCAATGTAGCGTATAATGAATTTGAATACACACTTCCAGAATTTTCAGAGTATAGCGAAGTCGTTTGGTCACAAAAAGCTGGAGAAAAATTTAATCAATGGCAGCAAAAGAAAATTTATTTTACACCAAAATACAACAACTTACAATTATGGCTATTCCCTTTAATGACCGCTAACGCAAATGACAATGGAGGAGCAAGGCTGGAAATGGAGGTCGACAAAATTATTATTAGAAAAAGTTCAGGCAAACATGTTGGATTGTCTTCGTTATAAAAAAAAAGCAGCTATTTAAGCTGCTTTTATAGTTTTATTAAAACATCCCTCTACCGCGAGATGGCTTTTCTTTGGCGGCAAATTTAACTAGCTTATAAGTCAAGGAGAACATAACGTAACGCTTTAAAACAGTATTTTGTTGATCTATAATTTCCGTTGCTGTTACATTTCTAACATTACTTTGATTTTGATTTAAAAGGTCATACACTTTAACTTTCGCTAAAAATAGATCTTTATAAAACGAATACGATAAACTGGTATTCCACAAATAAAAATCATTTTTAAAATTTGCTGCCGAACCAGAATTATAATTGTATCCAAAATCATTCCCAAACACCCATTTTTTTGGCCAATAAGTGGTTACTTGCAAATTGAGTTTATGGCTTAAATTATCAGTTTTCTCAATCGTGTAATTATTATAATTTACAAATTGCTTTTTAAAGTTGTAAGATGGTGAAATAGTTATTTTATCTGTCCATTCGTATGTAAATCTAACATTGGGTAATATCGAATATGTAGAAGCAGAAAACATTTGCCCATCTATAAAACCTTTATCATAATCTAAGCTATTATTAAGACGGAGTTCATAGCGATAATTAATTTTATCCTTTTTTATTGATTTGTTCCAAAATGTTCCAAAAGTAAAATTATTCGTTCCACTAATATTAACATAGGTTGTCGTTCTCTTTCTATTTTGGTCAAAAGTTGTAACAGGGATTACTTCTGATTCATTATAGTTAAGAAAAGAATAAACGCCATAACCTGAACGCGTGCTGTAATCATAATTTCTGTAAGAAAAATGAACACTATGCTGCTTATTTATATCCAAATTAGCATTTCCGATTACAGTATTTAAGGGATTAGATAAGTTTTGAATGGGTAATAACTGAGTGGAGCTAGGCACACGGTAATCTAAATTATAATATAATCCTATATTTTTTGATTTGGAAAATTTATAAGTCCCATAAAAATTTGCCATTGGTAATACAAAATCTTTATCTAAACGAGTAATTACCCCAATATAATCAGAACTATTTGTATTATATATAGATTTTGTTCCTAGTGTTAGATATAAATTATATTTTGACTTCTCTAGACTAACAGCTGCAAAAGGATACAATTCATTTGACTTAGATTTATAAGCCATAGTTAACAAATCATTTTGAATTGAATATTGATTGGTTGAAGCATCAAAATCGAAAGTTTCATTTTTATTTTCATCAGCATTGTGACTTAATTTTGCACCTATTTTCACAATTAATGAATCAGTTATTGGCTCACTATATTCTAATGAAAGTGAATAGTTTTCACTTTTCGTTTTCTCATTGCCTTTTTGGTTACGAATATCTGAAGCGTTTGAATTTTGATAAAAATTAGTTACTGAATTTACCTGTGATTGGTTATTATTTTCATTGTTCTCATTTTCAACTTCCAAAGTCACGTTTCTTCTTTTTCTTTTAAATGTTTTAGTCAAAGTAGCGGTATTCTGAAATGACTTATTATTAGATTCTGTATAGTTTCTTGAACTAAAATCATTTAGTAATACATCAGTCTCATAAGAAGAGCTTTGTGAGTTATTATAATTTTTCCTATCATTTTGACTCAATTTGGGCTGAAGAACAAGAGACAAAGTTGAATCAATTTTTACATCGGCAGTCAAATTAAAATTATTGTATTGTGAATCTGTACTGGTATTAGACTCAGAAATGGTATTAAAAGCTCCCGTTGGTAATAAAGCAAATCTATTTGTTTTATTGGTATTGGTGTTATTCGTTCCAGAATGGAAAAAACTACTCGAAAAATCGATATTTTTGAAATATTCATCGGAATAATTAATCCCAACTAAATCAGACTTTGTAATACCCGTGTTAGAACCAAAACTTTGTCCGTTATACCAATAACTTCCATTTTCTCCTGCATATAAACGATTACCTCCTCTACCACCACCCATATTATCAAAAACCTCATCCATAGAAAAACCTACCGAATTAATATTATTGGCTGAAGCCAAAACACTGAACTTGGTTTTATTTTTAAAATAATTTATAATTCCGCTTGACTCATAACGTTTGCTACTTCCATAACCAGCCATAGCTTTACCAAAAAAACCTTTGTTCTTCTTCTCATCGATAGTTAAATTAATACTCGCATTGTTAGACGACGCATTTGCACCAGTTTTTTCCTCTTTCTTAGTCTTGGTATCTGTAACCTGAACTTTATTTATGATATTTGAAGGTAAATTTTGCAATGCTACTTTTCCGTCTTTATCAAAAAAAGGTTTTCCGTTGACTAAAATTTGGTTTACTTCTTTTCCATTTACTGATATTTTCCCATCAGCATCAATCTCAACTCCTGGCAATTGTTTTAATAATGATTCTACATTAGAATCAGGTCTAACTTTAAAAGATTCTGCATTAAACTCTAAAGTATCCTTTTTAATACGAATTGGTGGTGCTTCAGATTTGATTACAATTTCACCAAGTAATTTTGCTTGCTCTTTTAAAATTATAGTCCCAAAATCTCTGTTCTCACTAATTTCATTCAAATTAATTTTATGATCCTCAAAGCCTACCATAGATACTTTAAGATAAACAGGATTACTAAGTTTCTTCAAATCAAATGAAAAAACACCGCTTTTGTTAGTAATCGTATAATCGACTAAAGAAGAATCCTTTGCCATAGAAACATAAACTGTTACTGACTCTAAAGGCAATTTAGATTTCTCATCAAGAATTTTACCTTTGAATTTAATCGAGTTTTGAGCTACAATTTGTAATGAAAATAAAGCAAGCGCTAGTAGTAATGATTTTTGGAACATTGAAAATTATTTAAAAAAAATGCGGTTTTAATGATTGTTCATTAAAACCGCGAATTAAAGACTTTCTTATCGAAGAAATTTATGCTTTTTATTTTTTTTAACAGATTATTTCTGTCTAAAGTAGATATCCATTGGAACTCCAGAAAAATCCCAATGCTCTCTTATTTTGTTTTCAATAAATCTTTTGTAAGGATCTTTCACATACTGTGGCAAATTGGCAAAAAATACAAATTGTGGCACAGGAGTAGGTAATTGCATACAATACTTAATTTTGATGTATTTACCTTTTAACGCTGGTGGTGGCATATGCTCAATAATATTAAGCATGTGCTCATTGAATTTTGAAGTTGAAATTCGTTGACTACGATTTTCATATACTTTTACAGCTGTTTCTAATGCTTTTAATAATCTTTGTTTGGTTAAGGCTGAAACAAAAAGAATTGGCACATCTGTAAAAGGTTCTATTTCTTTACGGATTTTAGCTTCATAGTCACGAGTAGACATAGTATCTTTCTCAACTAAATCCCATTTGTTAACTAATATTACTATTCCTTTTCTATTTTTTTCTGCTAACCAAAAAATACTTTGGTCTTGTCCTTCAAATCCTCTTGTCGCATCAATCATTAAGATACAAACATCACTATGTTCAATCGCTCGAACAGAGCGCATTACAGAGTAAAACTCTAAATCTTCTTTTACTTTAGCTTTTCGTCGAATTCCAGCAGTATCAACTAAATTGAACTCAAAACCAAAACGATTGTATCTTGTATCGATAGCATCACGAGTTGTACCAGCAATATCTGTAACCACAAAACGATCTTCACCAATCAAAGCATTAATGAAAGATGATTTTCCAGCATTAGGTCTTCCTACGACACAAAAACGAGGTAACGGATTTTCTTCTTCTACAGCATCTGGCATCTCAGGTAAAACTTCAACAAGTTTATCTAGTAACTCACCAGTACCACTTCCACTCATTCCCGCAATTGTGAAGTACTCTCCTAAACCTAAATTGTAAAACTCTAATGCGTCTTGTTCTCTTTTCCCGTTATCTACTTTATTTACAGCAAGAAGTATAGGTTTAGTCACTTTTCTTAGCAATTTAGCAACTTCCTCATCCATAGGAGTAATCCCTTCTTCAACATCAACCACAAAGATGATTGCATCTGCTTCGTCAATAGCTAATTCCACCTGCTTTCTAATTTCTCCTTCAAAAATATCGTCAGAACCTTTAATATATCCACCAGTATCAATTACCGAAAATTCTTTTCCGTTCCATTCGCTTTTTCCGTAGTTACGGTCACGAGTCACTCCTGAAACAGAATCCACAATAGCTTCTCTTCTCTGAATCAAACGGTTAAAAAATGTAGATTTCCCAACATTAGGTCTTCCTACAATGGCTACGATATTATTCATCTTTTATTTTTTTAAAAAGTGTGCAAAGGTACAATTTTATTTTTAGAAGCTGGTTTACTTCTGATTATAACCAAATCTTCTTAGTTGATAAGCGTTACTTCTCCAGTCTTTATTAACCTTAACAAACATTTCGATATGAATTTGTTTACCAAAGAATTTCTCTAAATCTTGACGAGCTTCCATTCCAACACGCTTAATTGCCGCTCCTTTGTGACCAATTATAATCCCTTTTTGAGTATCACGTTCCACCATAATAACAGCTCGGATTCTGATGATATCATCATCTTCAATAAATTCTTCCGTTTCAATTTCAACTGCATAAGGAATTTCTTTATCGTAATGCAACAATATTTTCTCACGGATAGTTTCATTTACAAAGAAACGTTCTGGTTTATCTGTTAAAGCATCTTTTGGATAATACGCCGGTGATTCAGGCAATAATTCTAAAATTCTATCAAAAACAACCTGCACATTAAAATTTTCAAGAGCAGATATTGGAAAAATCTCAGCATTTGGCACCTTTTCTTTCCACATTGCCACTTGCTCTTCTAATTGCTCTTGATTTGATTTGTCAATTTTATTCAATAATAATAAAACAGGAATTTTAGAATGTATGATTTTATTAAAGAATGCCTCATCTTTTAATTCCTTTTCACCTATTTCAACCATGTAAATCAAAACATCAGCATCTTCAAAAGCTGACTTTACAAAATCCATCATAGAACTTTGTAACTCATAAGCTGGCTTGATGATACCTGGTGTATCCGAAAATAAAACTTGAAAATCATCTCCGTTTACAATACCTAAAATACGGTGACGTGTAGTTTGTGCTTTTGAAGTAATTATCGAAAGACGTTCACCTACAAATGCATTCATCAATGTAGATTTACCAACATTTGGATTACCAATAATATTTACATAGCCGGCTTTGTGTGACATAGTGCTGAAATTTTGACAAAGGTACATAAAAAAAGCCACTCAATGAGTGGCTTACTTAGTAGCGGGAATTCTTGAAAAATCTAACCATTTCTTGGAAGATTATTATAAAATCATTGATTATTCAAACAATCATTTTACAATAAATAAATTCAGTACTAATAGTCAAACTTTCAAAAATGAAAAAAACACTACTTATTAATTTGGTGCAAAGCTAGTTAATTAATTTCGGAAGAACAAATATCCTCAGTCAAAAACTGAAGAACGTATATCATGTCGTTAGATTTAAAAAATTTGTGTTTATCCAAAAAACACTAAATTTGCAGTATGAAAATAATGGTTAGCATATTATCATTTATTGTTGTGGTACTTTCAGTAGTGCCATGCTATGCTTATCATGGAGATTCTAAACATCAAATCGAAACTCAACATGAGGAAAACTCTGGTAAATGTGATGATGATTGCGATGGTAATTGTTCTCCGTTTTATTCCTGTGGTACATGTACAGGTTTTATTTCTGAAGTGACAGTGTCATTTAAAATTGATAGAATTCTTATACATGAAGATACTTCAATGCAGCCTTACTCATACAAGAATCCAATTTATTCTGCCTTTTTTTGTAGTATCTGGCAACCGCCAAAAATAGTTTAGTGTTTTTTAGTTATTTACACTAATGGTTAGCCATTAGCATAAAATCATACATAAACATTAAGCAATTAATCATGCAAAAATATTTTTTTATAATCATGGCAATGTTTGTTGTCGTGAGTGTTCAAGCACAAAATAGTTTTAAGGCAATTGTCAAAAACGAAGATACCAAAGAACCAATAACAGGTGTGTCAGCGGTTGTAGATAGCACTAACAGTATTTCTGTGTCAGATGAAAATGGCACAATATTAATTACCAACATTCCACATGGAGAGCATTCAATAACTTTTTCTTCAATTGGTTACAAAAAGAAAACTGAAGTATTCACTTTTCCACTCGTTAACGAAGATGCTTTAGAAATCTTTTTAGAATCTGAAGCAGAAGAAATAGAGGAAATAACTATTACTTCAACCAGAAGTACTAGAACAATAAAGGACATTCCTACAAGGGTTGAATTTATTGCTGGTGAAGAATTGGAAGAAAAAGGCAATATGAAACCTGGAGACATTAGAATGTTACTCAATGAAAGCACTGGTATTCAAACACAACAAACCTCAGCAATATCAGCCAATTCATCTATTCGTATACAGGGACTTGATGGAAGATATACGCAAATCCTAAAAGATGGATTTCCTTTATATTCGGGTGCATCAAGCGGATTGGGTCTTCTGCAAACCCCACCACTCGATTTAAAGCAAGTTGAAATTGTTAAAGGTTCTGCTTCAACATTGTACGGTGGTGGTGCAATTGCTGGATTAGTAAACCTGATTTCAAAAACCCCGTCAGAAGAAAGGGAATTACGTTTCCACATCAACGGAACATCAGCATTAGGGCTTGACATTAACGGATTCTATTCACAAAAATTTGATAAAGTTGGTCTAACACTGTTTGCTTCACACAATAGAAATGCACCGTATGACCCTGCCGACATTAAATTGACAGCCATTCCTAAATTTGAAAGATTTAATATTAATCCGAAGCTATTTGTTTATTTTAACGACAAAACCAAGCTTGATTTTGGACTTAATACGGCATTTGAAAATCGTATAGGCGGAAACATTGATTATATTAAAAACAAAGGCATTACAGGTGCTTATTTTGAAAAAAATGACACTCGTAGGATTAGCACCCAGCTAACTTTTACGCATCAGTTTAATGAAAATGAGCGATTGACTTTCCGTAACAGTTTAAACAATTTTAATCGTGTAATTTCTATTCCAAATTATGAATTTGACGGTGTACAGAACAGTACATTTTCAGAAATTACATATTCACACAACGGGGAAACTTCAGATTGGGTTACTGGTGCAAATCTTTGGTCGGATAACTTTACTGAAAAACAAACCACTACATTTCCTCTACGTGATTACAACCAAATTACTTTCGGTGCATTTGTTCAAAACACATTAAAGGCTAAAGGATGGTTACACATTGAAACTGGTTTAAGAGGAGATTATATTACTGATTATGGTTTTGCACTATTGCCGAAAGCATCGGTATTGTTTAAGGTTTCGGAAAAAATATCGTCACGAATTGGTGGTGGACTTGGTTATAAAACGCCAACGATATTCACAGACGAAAGCGAAAGAATTCAATATCAAAATGTTCTGCCAATTGACAATAATTTTAACAGTCTGGAAAAAAGCTACGGAACTAACTTTGATGTTAATTACAAAACTAATATTACAGATGAAATTTCGTTTAGCATCAATCAAATGTTTTTCTATACCTATATTAATAACCCACTAATACTAACACCACTTTCAAACGGAACATTCCAATTTGTTAATATTGATGGGCATATTGACACGAAAGGTACTGAAACGAATATTAAATTAGGTTATGAGGACTTCAAATTATTTGTTGGATATACTTATACAGATGCTCAGATTGACCAGAACGGTATCAAATCCCAAAACCCACTTACAGCAAAACACCGTTTTAATAATGTTTTGATGTACGAGGTTGAAGATAAATGGAAAGTTGGATTGGAAGCTTATTATTATAGCCCGCAAAAATTAAGTGATGGTTCTACAGGGAAAAATTATTGGATTTGCGGTGTGATGATTGAAAAACTGTGGGAGCATTTTTCAATTTATACCAACATTGAGAATCTTACCGATATAAGACAAACAAGGTTTGGTAGCATCTATACTGGAACAATTGACAATCCTGTTTTCAAGGACATTTATGCTCCGTTAGACGGATTTGTTATCAATGCGGGAATTAAAATTAAACTGTAACGATATGTATAAGAGTGTTTACAAAATAGCGAAGATGGATTGTCCAAGTGAGGAACAATTGATACGGCTTAAACTAAATGGTATCGAACAAATACAACAGCTTAATTTCGATATTCCAAATAGAAAACTGGAAGTGTTTCATTCGGGTGATACGAACTTGATAACAGATAAAATTAACAGTTTAAATCTTGATAGTAGTTTAGAGAAAACCGAAATCACCTCTGAGAGTATTAAACAATCGGACGACACACAACAAAGAAAGCTTCTTTGGCGAGTGTTAGGAATCAATGCTTTTTTCTTTGCGTTAGAAATGGTTACAGGATTTGTTTCCAACTCAATGGGACTTGTTGCAGACAGTTTAGACATGTTAGCTGATAGCATCGTTTACGCTCTTGCTTTGTTTGCTGTTG
This sequence comes from Flavobacterium terrae, assembly GCF_900142035.1. Classification (GTDB taxonomy): domain Bacteria; phylum Bacteroidota; class Bacteroidia; order Flavobacteriales; family Flavobacteriaceae; genus Flavobacterium; species Flavobacterium terrae. Next base: position 619,860 of record NZ_FQZI01000002.1, read on the forward strand.
GTGGTGCAATGGCAAGAAAAAACAACATTGCAAAAATGAGTGGATATTTTCAATTATTGTTAGCAATATTGGGGTTTATTGAAGTACTACGAAGATTTTTAGACCTTACCGAAGTACCAGCATTTCAAACCATGATTATAATTTCATTGCTTGCGCTTGTTGGAAATGCAATATGTTTGTATCTGTTACAGAAATCCAAAAGCAAAGAAGCTCACATGCAGGCGAGCATGATTTTCACCTCGAACGATGTTGTTGTAAATATTGGGGTGATTGTTGCGGGTGTGTTGGTTTATTTCACCAATTCAAAAATTCCTGATTTGGTTATTGGTGTTTTGGTTTTCGCTGTTGTAGGCAAAGGTGCTTTAAGAATTTTAAAATTATCAAATGAAAAATAATTTAACTAACAATATTGACAAACTTGGAACAGTCGGGCTGTTTCTGACAGCTATTTTTTCACCTTGTTGTTTTCCCCTTTTTGCGTTTGGGGCTTCAGCTCTTGGGTTGGGAAGTTTTGAGTTATTTGGGGGTTGGACAATGTGGATTTTCCAAGCAATGGTTTTGGTTTCAATCATTGGGCTTTTTATTTCTTACCGCAAGCACCGATGCACTTATCCTTTATTGGTTGGAATCCCAAGTGCACTTTTAATATTTTACGGTTATTATTTTGCTAACGATGACACCTATTTCATTTATGCAGGAATGTTTGGGTTGTTTATAAGTACGGCTATAAATTACTATCGAAACAAACTTCACGGAAATTGTGATACCTGCACAATTTATAACGGTAAAAAAGTTGAATTGGAATCAACTATTACTTGCCCGAAATGTGGTCATAAAAAAACGGAAATAATGCCTACCAATGCGTGTGAGTTTTTCTATGAATGTGAAAATTGTAAAACGAGATTACGACCATTAGAAGGTGATTGCTGTGTGTATTGTAGTTATGGAACTGTAAAATGTCCACCAATTCAAGCTGGTGAAAATTGTTGTTGATTAGTATAAAACAATAAAACCTCTGACGATCGTCAGGGGTTTTATTGTTTTTATTTCATTTGTAACCACCCACCTTAAGAACGAGATTGAAAGTAGTATAGAAAATATTACACTATTTGTAGGGGTCCATAAAACTAAAACAAATGAAATTAAAGTATTTATGATTTAAATAATCAGAATGATAGTGCGTATAATAGCTTTCAATCTAAATAAATGATGAATTTCATTAAATTTTAAGTTTTAATTATATATTTTGGCAGTTAATTCTTAACACATCATATGTTGAAATATTCATAATGTATTTGATTAATATTTGTTGAGTAAGTTAAACGTTGAATTATATAATGAATGTTATGGAACTAAATTTACCTGAATTTGACAATGAGTTTTTTTGTATTATAAACAGAGATGATTCTACATTATCGGCTTTAATTTCTTCCTGTATTTACAAATCAGGAAAATACCCATCAATCTTCGAATATTCAAATGTTACCATAGAAAAAGGGGAATATAGCAAAGAAAAAATTGATGAACATGTAATTACTAGAACAAGAGCAGAAGAATTCAATATAAAAATTAAAAACACTATAAATAGTATTGGTGGCTGTGAATATTTAATCTTAGCAGGTCTAACTAATAATCAAAAAAGTTATTTAGATTTTCTAGAAGACTATAATGTAATTGAAATTGAATCTATAGAAGATGTCGAAGCATATCTTCACCCAATTGTTGATAAAAATGAGTATGTTTTTTGTAATAATAATGATATACATTACGGTTTATATTTAGCTGCTCAAAGGAATTGCATATTAAAAATTGATGATACTGTTCCTAATGTAACCTTAGAACTAGAGAAAGATAATAAAGGTATAATTGTTGTTGAAAATATAAAATCTGTATCAACTATAATTGCTGTAAATTATGCGCTTTCAGTTAATGCTAGCTTAAAATTAATTGAAAGCCCAGAAATCAGTAATAAAAAAATCAAATATCTTATTGAAAAATGGCAAGAAGGTGATATTAACTCATTTAATGATTTAAGTGCATTGCTCTATGATAAAGTGCAAGATATAAATTTCATCGAGTATCAATATTGTACATTTTTTACAATTGGAGCTCCTTACTCTTTGATTTTAAAAAATGTAATCCCATTTACTTATGTCAACTTATTATTCAAACCAGATTTTTTTGTTTTCAATAATTTATATTTTGAAAATAGAGAAAAAATTTATTCATCAATAGTGTTTTCCCCATTAGAATTTGGTGATGATGAGGAAATTAAACACGTGATAAAAAAATTTAAGGATAATAACTATTTTGTAAAGGAATTGATAGGTAAAGAAGCTTCTGTCTATAACATTTCGATGCATGTAAAAGAGTATCCTTTTGAATTATTGCATATTTGTAGTCATGGCGGGGAAGTTGATGGTTTTTCTTTAATTGAAGAATATACAGATTCAGACGGTAATACTCATGTTGTAGAATATGATGAAGTTGTAAGCTTCGCTCCTCATGAAAACCAAGACAAAGAACTAATACCAGTTACATCAAAAATGATATTCAGAAAATTTGATGGATTAGATTGGAGAAGTGATGAATTAAAATCAAAAAAATACCCACATTATGTTTTTACCGAAATGGTAAATGAATTACACAAAAAAGAAGGAAAAAGTAGAAAAAGAAAAGCAAAAATTGCAGATTCATGTGCGATTAAATGTGCCGATTTTAATTATCAAGGAATGTTTAATGTTTTAGCAGGTTTTCATACATCACCTGTCATTTTCAATAATACATGTTGGTCTTGGTCTTGCATTTCAGATTCTTTTTTGGCAGTTGGAGCTCGTGCTTACATAGGGACATTATGGGAAATTAATAATAATGTAGCCAAAGAAACAGCAGAATCATTTTATGATAATTTATTCAATAATACAATATTAGAAGGACTGCATAAAGCTCTAATTCACACAATAGGGACTGAAAGTGAAAACATATATGTATTATGGGGATTACATTTTTCAACATTAAAATCTGGGCAATCAATACAGAATAGCAAAGAAAATGTTGCTACTAAAATATTAAATTCATTTTATCGCTGGAGAGCAAAATTGAAAACTGCAAATGATAAGTCAACATATAAAAATATTGAACGACTAATAAATTGGAATTATAATCAATTATTTAAATATTTTTTTATCGAAACAATAAGAACAATAAAAATTAAAATGGTAAATAAAATAACTCAAACAAAAATTTTATAAGATTTGATGAGTTAAGTATTTTAATAATGTTCACAACTAGCCCATGCTTGAAATTAGCACACTTTTTTTGTGTAATAACCTGGTTTTTAGGTGTATAATTTTGCCACCCTAAAAATATACACTATATTTGTCATGTAATCAAAATTTAAACGCCATGACAAAAGTAAAATACATTAGAGTTTCCACTACGGAACAAAACACAGGTCGCCAAGAAACAAACTCAAAAGAATTTTCAAAAGTTTATATTGATAAGGTTTCGGGTTCGGTTAAATTCTCGGAACGCAAAGAAGCATCAAAACTTTTAGCCGACATTGAAACAGGTCTTGTTTCTGAAATTCATATAAATTCGATTTGTCGTTTAGGTAGGTCAATAATAGAAATTTTAGTTATGGTCGAGTTTTTCAACCAAAAATCTATAAATCTATTTGTAGAAAATATTGGAATGTTTTCTTTAATTGACGGAAAACCAAATCCGAGTTTTAAAATGATTGTGTCGGTGCTTGGAAATGTAGCTGAGTTGGAACGTACAAATATGTTAGAACGTCAAAAACAAGGAATCGAACTTGCTAAGGCTAAAGGAACATATAAAGGTCGCCTGTATGGAACACGAATGAATGACGATGAAGTTCTGGTTAAATATAAAGCCGTTGTTAAAGAACTCAAAAATGGCGAATCACTCCGAAGAGCCGCTAAAATAGGAAGTTGTTCGCTTGGGACAGCTCAGAAAATACAAAGAATATTACAGGAAAAAGAAGTGGTATAAAACCACTTCTTTTCTTTTTTTGCTGATAGTCAGTATTTTGTAAAAGTAAAAACTTGCAACCTGTTTCTTTAATTAGTATCTTTGTTGATATAGGATTCATTACGGGATGTAATAATCTTTTTGCTTCAACTGAAGTAATTTCTTTCAAGAGGAAAGGCACTCCTCACATATCAAAATCACATAATTAAAAATTACCGAGTCAACCTGGGCTGGATTTTCTATGCCTAAATCTTGAATTTTAATTTTTGTGATGAGAATAATCTCCCGTATTGAAAAAATGAGAAAGTGCGGAAAATCTAATAGTGAAAAAGGAATTAGATGAGGACAAGGTAAGATTAACGAATGAAGAGTTAAGACAATTCAAAGGATTTGAAAATATTTCAGATTCAGAATGCGAAGAAATAATAGACAGTTTAGTTATGCTATCAATAATAATGTACAACTTATAAAACGATAAAAAATGAAATTAGAAGACTTTAAAATATTTCAAAAGGCTAAGAATGTAATAGCCGAAAAAATTAAAATAATTTGGGGCTATACAAGAGTTAGTTCAAAAGAACAGTTTACCAACTTTAGTTTAGAAGACCAAGAAACTGATATCAGAAGATATGCTGAAAATCATGGTTTAGAAATTACCAATATGGTTGGAGGGACATATGAAAGCGCCAGTGGTGATTTCTCCCGTAAAGAATTTGCAAAACTCATAAATCAAATCAAAACTGCAAAGGTTAAGCCTTATGCTGTTGCCATAAGAACTATCAATCGTTTTTCAAGAAGCGGTGGTGGAGCAATTACAATAGTGTATGATTTGGTAGAAAAAATGGGAGTTCACCTTATAGAAACCTCAACAGGACTTTGTACTGACAATGAATATGAAAAACTTGAGATTTATAAAAAATTATTGGAAGCAAGAAAAGAGAACCTTGATAGGCTTAAGTTGACTTTGCCAGGTATGATAAAACTTTTGGAAAATGGAAATTGGCTTGGAAAAGCTCCTAGAGGCTACATTGTAAAAGGGAAAAAAGTAAATGACTTTTCAAGAATGCAAGCAGTTCAGGAAGTAGTTATAACTGAAGAAGGGAAACATATTGCAAAAGCTTGGAAATGGAAATTGGCTGGGGAACGTGATTATGTAATACGTCAGAAATTAGATTTATTAGGTGTTACTATTAGCAAACAAAGGATGAGTGATATGTGGAAAAATCCGTTTTATTGTGGTATTTCTGTAAATAATTTATTGCCAAGTCCTGTAAAAGGAAAATGGAAACCTTTGATAAGTGAAGCGGATTTTTGGAAAATTCAAAACCAAATCAATGAGGGAAAACCAAATGGACCGAAAGAACATTCCAAATCAAAAATTTGTCCCGAAAGACCGCTCACTAGCTTTGTGAGATGCACATGTGGAAGTCCATTAACTAGCTATGTGGTCCAAAAGAAATCATTACACTACTATAAATGTCAACAATGTAAAGACGCCAGTTTTAATGCCTATACAACAAAAAGGTCTAGCAATGATGGGCTTAACAACCTGTTTGAGGATTTATTGCTTAAATACACCCTTGGAGAGAAATTTATTGAGCCATTCAAATGTCAACTAAACAGAATGTTTCAAAGTATGAATAATGAAGGGAATGATGAGTTAAAAGCAACCCAATCGAAGATAGAATCGATAAAAACAAAGCTTCAAACTTTAGAAACCCGTTATATTTCAAATCCTGATTTTGAAACCGAACTATACAACCGATACAAAAAGGAATTTAAAGCCGAATTAGAGAGTGAAATGAAACAAATGGATATTGCTCAACAAAAAATATCTAACCACGCCAAGTACATAGATTCTGTAGTCGAAGTTGCCAAAAACATCAGAAAAACATGGGTTTCAGGAGATATTGAAAATAAGTTGAGAGTTCAAAAATTGGTGTTTCCTGATGGAATAGTCATAAACCCGAAAAAAAGACAATATCTAACCAAAAAAGTGAATCAGATATTTCAGTTAACCTCAACGATATCAAGGGATGACAAAAGTACAGAAAACAAAAAACCCATCGATGATATCGATGGGTCATGCTTAGTAGCGGGAACAGGACTCGAACCTGTGACCTTCGGGTTATGAGCCCGACGAGCTGCCTACTGCTCTATCCCGCGCTGTTTCGAGTGCAAATATACAACCATTATTTACAAATACAAGCTTATTTTAAAAAAATAATAATTTTATTTTTCAACCTCCTTATTTTCAGGTTTTATACCTTTGGATATTAAAAATTTAAAATGGAAAAACTTAATAATATAATCTTTTATAATATCGACAAGGCAATACGAAGCTACAGAATGTATGCCATGAAACAGATTCGTAAAAGCGGTTACAAAATAACAATTGATCAATGGCTTATTATAAAATCAATTTTAGAAAAACCCAAAATCACTCAACAAGAGCTTGCTAAAAATGTATTTAAAGACAATGCGTCAGTAACTAGAATTATTGAACTGATGGTAAAATCAAACTACTTAAGCCGTGCAGTTGATTCTAAAGACAGACGAAAATCAGTTTTAACTGTTACTCAAGAAGGCAAAGACATAATTAAAAAAGTTCAAAGTTTAGTTCTTGACAATAGAAAAGTTGCCCTTGAAGGTGTTTCAAAAGAAGAACTTGACACTATGAATATCGCCTTACAAAAAATAATTACCAACTGTTTATAAGCTCCAATAAAAGTTAATTTTTTGCTAAAATAGATTTAAAGCGTAACAAGACTTAAAAAATGAATACTTACCTTTAAATATTTATTTGATATATCAAGTTTCAGTCAATCAATCAAAAATTAAATCAAAAGGGTATGAAAAATAGAAAGTTAATGCTACTGTTTGTTGGTTTAACCTTATCAACTTCAGTATTTGCTCAAGGACCTAATCTCACTGTAACAAAAAAACAAAAACTAACTGAAAATCAGTTAAAACGTTGGAGTCATTTAGATTTAGAGAAAGACAGTATTCCAGGAATGAGCATAGACCGTGTTTACTCGGAACTACTTAAAGGTAAAAAGGGAGAAAAAGTAATTGTTGGAGTGGTAGATTCTGGTGTCGATATCGATCACGAGGATTTAAAATCGGTTATTTGGACTAATAAAAAAGAAATTCCAAATAACGGCATCGACGATGACAAAAACGGTTACATAGATGATGTTCATGGATGGAACTTCTTAGGAAACATAGAAAACGAGAACCTAGAATTAACTAGAATTCTCAAAAAAGGAGATGATGGCTCACAAACCTACAAGGATGCCAAAGTAGCTTATGACAAAAAAATGGAAGCACTTTTAGCTAACAAACAACAAGTTGACAACATTATAAATGCCAACAAAATAGTAAGCGAGTATCTTAAAAAAGAAGATTTCACAATCGATGAAGTAAAAGCTATCACAACTGAAGATGCGGAATTAAAGAAAAACATTGAAGTTTTTACAAAGATTGGTAAAGCAGGTTCTACTTTAATGACAAACGTCAATAAATTTAAAACTCAAGTTTATAATCAATTAAACTACAATTACAACTTAGAATTTGATGGCCGAAAATTAGTTGGCGACAATCCTGAAGATATTAATGATAAATTTTACGGAAACAATATTGTATATGGCCCAACTAAAGAAAGCGCCTTACACGGCACACATGTTGCAGGAATTATAGCACAGTCACGTAACAACAATATTGGTGGTGATGGTATTGCTGACAATGTTGAAATAATGTCTGTTCGTGCAGTTCCTAATGGTGACGAATACGACAAAGACGTTGCTCTAGCAATTAAATATGCTGTAGATAATGGTGCTAAAGTAATCAATGCAAGTTTTGGAAAAGACTTTTCACCACATAAACAATGGGTATATGACGCCATAAAATATGCCGAAAGCAAAGATGTACTTATTGTACATGCAGCAGGAAATGATTCAAAAGATATTGATGTAGAACCAAATTTCCCTAACGATTCTGACGATAAAAAAACAGAATTTGCTGACAATGTGATCACTGTGGGTGCTTTAAATTTTGAAAACGGTAAAAAAGTAGTAGCAAATTTTTCAAACTATGGAAAATTAAATGTTGACGTTTACGCACCAGGTGTGAAAATTTATGCAACTACACCTAATAGTGAATATCAATACTTACAAGGAACATCAATGGCTTCGCCAAATGTTGCTGGAGTTGCTGCTATGATTCGTTCATATTACCCAAATTTATCTGCTAAAGAGATCAAAGGAATCATCATGAACTCAGGAACTCCTATTACAGAAGATGTTGTTGTGGGAGGAGACCCTAAAGATGTTCGCCCTTTTAATTCATTATCTAAATCAGGAAAAATTGTCAATGGATTTACAGCTATGACTTTGGCAGAAAAAATGAGCAAAGAAAAAATGAAAACAAAAAAATTCCCTAAAAAGAACAAAACAATAAAAAGCTAATAAGTCAATAAAAGTTAAATATTTCTAATTAAACATAAATAAATACGAAATTATCTAATTGATTTCTATACTTTTGCGCCCTTGAAAATAAACCACTTTTGGTTTATACATTTTAGATCATTTATGAAAAGAGTTGTTGAGTACAGAAAATTATTAGAAGTTGACAAAAATGTTACTTTGAAAGAACTAAAAACTATTTATCGAAACAGCATGAAGGAAACTCATCCTGATAAGTTTGTAAACGATGAAGAGGGTAAATTAGCTGCCGAAGAAAAAAGTAAAGCTGTCATTAGCGCATATCACTTTTTAGTTAGCATTGCACCTGAAACATTAGAAAAAAATCTACCAGAGTATCAGGAAACTATAAATGGATCAACGATTTTAGATTTTTACTTAGAAAAACAAACTTTGTTCGTGACTTATTTAAACGGAATGTCTTACGAATATATTGGTGTTCCTAAAAATGTATACATTAAAATGATTAATGCTGAATCACCTAATCGATTTGCAAAACGTCATATTTACGGAAATTACATTTACAGAAAAACTGGAGAAGCCGTTGAGGTTTAATCAATTAAATAGTTAAAATACAAAAAGACCTTCATAAAACGAAGGTCTTTTTTATTTATTTTTTATTATATTTGAATAACAAACCGAAACAAAATAAACTATGGAAATTAATTTTTTAGCACTGCTTTTAGCAGCTTTATCAACGCTTGTTGTTGGATTTATTTGGTACAACCCTAAAGTTTTTGGAGGAATTTGGATGCGCGAAACTGGAATGACAGAAGAAAGCGCAAAAGGAGCAAATATGGTCATGATTTTTGGAATGTCAGTCGTATATGCTTTTTTTATTTCTTTCGTTCTTCAGTTTTTAACCATACACCAGTTTGGAGCAATAGGAATGATAGGCGGAGATATTGAACACGCAAAACCATCATATGCAGCTTTTATGGGTGATTATGGAGATGCTTTTCGTTCATTCAAACACGGAGCACTTCATGGATTCATGTCAGGATTATTTTTAGCATTACCAGTTATAGGAACCAACGCACTATATGAAAGAAGAAGCTGGAAATACACTCTAGTTACTGGAGGATTCTGGATTGTTTGCTTTATGATCATGGGTGGAATTATCTGCGCAATGAAATAAAAATTAACATTTTATTACAATAGTATCGCCCTATATTTAGGGCGATATTTTTTTACAAATTTTGAACACATCTTCATTTAAAATTTATTCTGCAATCAATGAATTGCCTGCATCTTGGGATAAAGTTGCAGAAGAGAATGTTTTTCTGCAAACTCCTTATTTAAAAGTCTTAGAAGAGTCTGCTCCTACAAATATGCAATGCTTTTATATTGGTATTTTTGAAGAAAATAATCTCATTGGTGTAGCGCTGGCGCAATATCTTAACGTACACAAACTTGAATCATTTGGCGAAAGAGACAAATGTATTAAAACCACAGTCCGTAATTTTGTTTTCAAAAACTTTGCCTCACATGTTCTTTTCTTAGGAAATAATATGATTACTGGTCAAAATGGCTATGCTTTTAATAAGCAAATAGATTTCAAACACATTAGTGAATTACTAATTCAATGTTCTGAAGCTATCATTCAATATTTTAAAAACAAAGGAATTAAAATTCACATCGTTTCTTTTAAAGATTTTTACCAACATTGTTCTGAAGAATTGAAAAAATACGATTTTGCCAAAATGTATGATTTCAACATTCAGCCTAACATGATTTTTAATTTAAATCCTGAATGGAAAACTGAATCAGATTATGTTGCTGCATTTTCAAAAAAATATAGAGATCAATACAAAAGATCACATAAAAAATGTGAAGGTGTTTTTGTTAAAGAATTAGACTACAACGAAATTCTAACTCACGAGGAAAGGATTTATGAATTATATCATTATGTAGCTAAAAATGCACCTTTTAATACTTTTTTCTTAGCTAAGAATCATTTTTCAACATTTAAAAAACAACTTGGTGAGCAATTACGTGTTGTTGGATATTTTATCGAAGATAAACTCGTTGGATTTCATACCATTCTACTTAATGGAGAAACATTAGAAACGTATTTTCTTGGTTATGATGAACATATTCAAAAGGAAAAAATGCTGTATTTGAATATGCTATACAACATGACCAAATTTGGAATAGAAAACGGATTTAAAAAAATTATTTTTGGAAGAACAGCTTTAGAAATTAAAAGTTCCATTGGCGCTGAACCAGTATTGATGTCAGGATTTATTTACCACACTAATAAGCTTATTAATCGCTTTATGGACAAAATATTTACTCGACTTGAGCCTAATGTTGAATGGCAACAAAGACATCCGTTTAAGTAATTATTTTTCTTGAAATTTGCTATATGCATATACACCATAACAACCTAAAATCAATTCGCCAAAAACGCCAAGAATTAGCAACAAAGAGGGTATTCCGTCAAAAAGCATACTTACTATTCGACCGAATGCTAATCCGAACATGAAAATAAAATTAGAGACAGTCGCAATTTTCCAGAATTTGGCCTTAGCAATCCCTAGAATCCACAAAATTGCAAAACTGATGTAAATACCCATAATTGCTTTTAGGATATTTTTTTCATCAACTGTATTTATTGAAAGCTTAAAAAAAATCTCTGGAAAAAAACCATACAATAATGACACAGGAAATACAACTAAAGAAGAAATGATTAAGTGAGTATTTTTAATAGCCAAACTTCCTTTCATTACAGTTATAATTAGTTATGACAAGTTATCAATTTCTAACTGTACCGCTTCCCAATCTTCTAATAATTTATCCAACTCTGCTTTTTTCTTTTCATAAGCAGCAAAGAAACTGGCATTCTCAATATGTTTATCATAGTTAGAAGCCAATTCTTTGTCGTCGTTTTGAATGTCTTTTTCTAATTGTTGAATCTGACTTTCTATTTTAGACAATCTATTTTGTAGCGATTTTTGAGCTTTTTGCTCTTCGTATGATAAATTTTTAACTTGCTTAGGAGTTTCTTTAACCACAACATCCTTTTTCTCCACTTCACGGAAATTATCTACATTTCTTTGTTCCAAGAAGAAATTGATATCCCCTAAATATTCTTTGATTTTTTGATCTTTAAATTCATAAACAGTATTCGCCATTCCTTGCAAAAAGTCACGGTCGTGAGAAACTAAAAGTAAAGTACCTTCATATTTCTGCAAAGCAGCTTTTAATACATTTTTAGATTTAATATCCAAGTGATTCGTAGGCTCATCCATCAGCAACACGTTAATGGGCTGTAATAATAATTTACACAAAGCCAAACGATTTCGCTCTCCTCCTGATAACACTTTCACTTTTTTCTCTACATCATCTCCTCTAAAAAGAAAAGAACCTAACATATCTCGAACTTTTGAACGATTCGTATCTGTAGCAGCTTCCAACATTGTGTCTAACAAGGTCTTTTCACCATCTAAATATTCTGCCTGATTTTGAGCAAAATAACCTAACTGCACATTATGTCCTAATTTGATTGAACCATCGTATTTAAACTCATTTACAATTGCTTTGATAAAAGTAGATTTTCCTTGTCCGTTCTGACCAACAAAAGCGATTTTACTACCTCGTTCAACCAAAAGAGAAATATCTTTCAAAATTACTTTATCACCATAAGCTTTGGTTACATGCTCCGCTTCTACCACTACTCTTCCTGGCGTGACAGACACAGGAAACGAAATATTCATAACCGAATTGTCATCTTCATCAACTTCGATTCGCTCAACTTTATCCAATTTTTTGATTAAAGATTGAGCCATTGATGATTTAGTAGCACTATATCTGAACCTATCAATTAATTTTTGTGTTTCTTCGATTTTTTTGGCTTGGTTTTTTTGAGTAGCCAATTGTTTTTCACGGATTTCTTCTCTTAAAACTAAATATTCAGTGTAAGGCTTATTAAAATCATATGCTTTACCCAATGAAATTTCAATAGTTCTGTTGGTTACATTATCTAAAAACATTTTATCATGCGATACGATCACCGCAACCCCAGGGAATGATTTTAAGAAACTTTCTAACCAAATAATACTTTCGATATCCAAGTGGTTTGTAGGCTCATCCAGAAGCAAAATATCATTGGATTGTAATAATAATTTAGCTAATTCGATACGCATACGCCATCCACCAGAAAAAGTATCAGTTTGATTGTTGAATTCTTCACGTTTAAAACCTAGACCAAGAAGAATCTTTTCAGTATCACCTACGTAATTGTATCCTCCTAATATTTCATAATGATGTTGTACATCACTCAATTGTTCAATCAGTTCAGAATAAGATTCACTTTCGTAATCTGTTCTTGTTGCCAATTGATGATTGATTTCATCAATTTTTAATTCTGCTCTTTTAATTTCCTCAAATGCTTGATATGCCTCATCAAGAACTGTTCTTCCTTTAACAAAATCAATATCTTGACGAAGAAATCCAATTCTCACATCCTTTTCTGTTGCAATAGTACCACTATCAGGTTTAAAATCTCCTGCTAACATTTTTAGCATGGTAGACTTACCGGCACCATTTTTTCCTACAAGCCCTACTCGATCGCCAGCGCCTAAACGAAATGTTACTTCTTCAAAAAGGAAAGTTCCACCAAAGGAAACCGATAAATTATGGATATTTAGCATAAAAATTGTGACTAAGGTTACAAAGGTAGACTTATAAAATTGATACCTTTGAGAAAATTTTTGCAAATGTTAAAAAAAGGATCGAAACTAAATAGCATTTTAACAGGAAGTTGTCCTAAATGTCAACAAGAAAGCATGTATGCTGGAAAAAACATGTTCAATCCAGAATATACTATTAAAATGAATAAAGAATGTAGCCACTGTGGACTACATTATCAATTAGAACCTTCTTTTTTTTATGGATCTATGTATGTAAGCTACGCTGTTGGAGTTTCTTTTGGAGTTGCCGCCTTTGTTATATTTTATTTTCTCTTAAAAACAGATTTAAAAACTGCATTTATTGGAATCTGCGGAACATTATTAGGTTTCATGCCTATCATTATGAGATTATCGAGAAATATCTGGATAAACATATTTGTTAGTTATGATAAAAATTGGAAACAAAACAAAGAGGAAAATTAAATTTCTTTAATTCCCAGTTTTTTATAAAATCTAGAAATATTGATATTAGAATCTAAAGGGATAGCATTCTCAATATTTTGAAATAAAGCATTAGCCAACCAAGGTCCTAGCATTACTCCTCTTGTTCCTAAACCATTTAAAACATGTAAGTTTTTAAACTCATGATGGGTACCTACTAGAGGCCTCCTATCTTTGACTGTTGGACGAACGCCAGCAAAATGCTCTACAATTTCAAATTCACAGTCAATTAATTCTTTTAAGTTTTCAATCAACTCATTTTTACCTTCTTCAGTAGGCAGATCTGTTTTATCATCCCAATTATAAGTCGCTCCAACTTTGAATAAATCATTCCCAATTGGTAAAATAAAAATGCTAGATTTTAGAACTACATCCAGATTAAGCTTTGGTGCTTTAATAATTAGCAACTCTCCTTTTGTACCATCAAGAGGCAAATGATTGAAGTAACTATTATTATGAAGTGCAAATCCTTCTGAAAAAACAATATTTTTAGCTTTAATACCTTCATAAACAACAAAATCATTCTCAAATACAACTTTAGAATAATCAAATTTGGCATTACTAAATAGATCTGAAGAAGTTAAAAACTGAATATAACTATCCAACAAAAGAGATACTTCAAAATAACCAGTAGTTAAAACTTCACCAAAACCAAATTTAGAGGTAATAGATTGATACTGTTTGTGTATAATATCCGTTGAAAGAAAAGGTGCAAGATTAGGTTTATCTGCAGCCTGAAACCAATTGTTTTGCTCTTCAATAGATGCAAATTTTCTATAAATAGGTATCTTGAAATCAAATTGCACCTCAAGTTTATTAGCTATGTTTTCGAAAAAAGGCAAACCAAATTCCAATTGCTCTTTAGCTTTCCAAACTTCACTAAACCTTTTTAAAATAACAGGATTATATAATCCACCCGCAACTCTCGAAGAAGAACTCGAATAATCATCAAAAACATGAAATGCTTTATTATTTTGAAAACACAATTCTGCAAAAGAAACACCTGCAATTCCTGAACCAACAATAATATAATCTAACATGGTACAAAAATAAAAAACTCTTACCGTTATGGTAAGAGTTTTTTATGAAATTGGAGAAATTAATTATTAGTAATTCCACATATCTTGCTCGAAATTACGAATTTTGTCTTTCACTCTTTCTGATTCTAATAACTGCATTAAAGAGTTATCTTTCATATATTCAGAAATTTGTCTGTCATTATAAACATTCTCTTCTTTATAAGTTAACGCATTAAAACGACGAGAATTTAATAAATGATCAAATGAAATTGGCATAGAAGAGTTTTCATCATTGAATGCTTTCCACTCATGTAAAACTTCTCTAGCTCCAGGATAAAATACCCAGAATAATTCAATATAATCTTTTTCTTCTTCTGATTTACCCATAGTATAAACGTCTGGGATCACAGGACAAATTCCTAAAATTCTGTATCTTAAATCTGCTTGTCTTTTGTCAAAATACCAAAGACCAACAATTTTATAATCCGATACATCTATAGATGCTAGGTCAGTTCTTACAACATACTCATCAGAAATCTTTCTAGAAGGCTGAATAGTATCTGTTTTCATTTTACCTGTTTTTTGCTTAACCATTTTCTTTCCTTTTTTCACCATAGTGTATTCAGGAGTTTGAACGATACGCATTCTAAAAGCATCTGGATCTTCGTTCATTTGCTCTCTACCAGCATCACTAGTATCGATTTTTGTTAACGAAGCATTAATATCCTTTAAAGATTTTTTTACTCTAAAGTAACTATCATCATATACTTCAGTAATTTTACCAGATTTAATACCTGAAACTAATACATCATATAAAGAACGACGATCTTTACCAATAGCAGCAGTATCAATAGGATAATACAAAGGAAAATTGATTCTTTCATCAAGGTCAATAATTTCCCATGTCTTTTTAGACATTAAAATATCACGGTCATCTACATAACCATATTCTAATGGCTTGTCATTATCTTTTGATAGTTGAGCCTCTGATTTCTTCCCTATATCAGAAGGAACTTTAGCATTCAACAAGTTAGATTGAGCGAAAGAAGTAGTACTTCCGGCAACAAAAATAACAACTGATAATAAATTTCTCCAATTCATAATATTCTATTTGAGGCGTTTAATAAATTAAACGAAATTTGTTTTTAATTATTGTACTTCAAAAGTACAAGTAGAAACTCTCTTAGCAACTTGGTCAATACCTTGGAAATTAGCTTTAATTTCAGAGATAACAACTACATCACCACGTCCAGCTTTTTGAATCGCTGCTCTAGCTCTACCGTCCATTTTGCTTCCAGAAACAACAATTGTAGGTTGTCCAGGAACTTTAATGTTAAATTGAGTTACATTTACTGTTACAGGAAAATCGAAATCTTCCATTACAGCTGTGATTGTACAGTTTTCTAAGTTACCTTTAGGTCCTTTTGCAGAAACCTCACCACGTATTTTTCCAGTTGGAGCAGGTAAACCTTTAATACGGAATTCTTTTTTATCAGAAACTACTTTACCATCAGGTAATTTAGCAGAAACATTGATCATTACAGAAGTACCAGCACCAGGACGTAAAACATATTTACCATTTCCTACTTTAGACATACCATTAGCTGAAGCATTAACATTGTTGTCTCCAACACCAGCAAATGAAATTGAAATTGGGTTAGGTACACCACGGTAAACAACGTTCATTTTATCAGCAGAGATAGTAGCTGAGTTAGGACGAGGAACTACAACATATTTCCCTTCGAATTTTAACGGAATAGTTTTTCCATCTTCTAAGAAAGTGAATTGACCACGGATATCTTGCTCACCGACACCTCCTGCAGTTGTAGAAATGATAGCTTGACCATTTTCTAATTTACCAGGACCTTGGAATGAAGTTGGCTTAGTATTTTCGTCATAACGACCTAAAACCACTTTACCTTTAACTGCTTCTCCTTGGAAGTAAGCATTCTTTTCTAAAACAACAATAGCTTGATAGTTGCTGTAAGATGCAGCTTGAACCGCCGCTTTACCTAAAGCTGCACTGATTACATCAGATTCTGCTTTTTTAGCATCATTTTGCCAAGCGGAAAGCTTTGCTAAAGAAGCAATAGCTGGGAAACCTTTAAAATGATAATCTAAGTATTTTACTTTAATTCCTTCTTTGTTAGGAACATCAGATACATCAAATTTTTTAGTAACCTCATTCAAGATAGCAGAATACTTTTTTTCGTTTCCTAAAGCTGATTTTAAATCTGCTTTATAAGATTCGATTGCACTGATTACAGCTTGTCCTTCTTTTGTATATCCCTCACCACGGAACCATGCATTATCAAGGTTTTCACCTTTATCCATAGCTTCGTAAGGTAATTTTCCATTTTCAGCTTCTACACCTTCTAAAACTTTAGTTTTTAAAGTTGCAATGAAGTCATAAAATTTCTTAGTAGCAGCTTCAACTTTATGTGCAGTCATAGCTGCAGTAGCAAATTCTCCTTTTGCCTCAGAAGCTTTTTGATCTAATGAAGCCATCATTTGCTCATTTGTAGTATTAGCTGAAGTGTTAGCACCTTCAAACTTTTCGTTCATCAAACCAAAAGCTGATAATACTTCTTTTGACATATTCATTGCCAACATCGCGATGAAAACCAAGTACATTAGGTTAATCATCTTCTGTCTAGGGGTTAATTTTCCTCCTGCCATTTTTTCGAATTAGTTTTTGTGTTAAATAATAATTTATAGTTTAAAAACTAATTATCCTCTGTTACTCATAGCAGAAAGCATACCACCATAAACATTGTTTAATGATGCGATGTTTGCTGTCATTGACTGCATTTGCTCTTTTAATTTAGCTGCATTTTCAGCGATTTCTTTGTTAGCCTCAGCATTACGAGAAGCGCTATCTAATTGAGCTTTATATAAGCTATTTAATGATTCCATGTTACTTGCAGCTGCCAACATTTCATCAGCATATTTCTTTTGACCTGCCATAGCATCTACTGTTGGAGAAATACTTTTAGCAGCACCTTCGAAATTTTTGATACTATTTCCTAAGCTAGACATTAACTCACCGTCAATTTTAGCTTCTTTTAACATAGCGTCTAATTTTTGAGATAATAATCCTTGAGCATCTTTTGGATCTTCTTTTTTCGCTTTTTTGTCAGAAGCTTCACCTCCAGCTAATTCTGGATAAACTAAAGACCAATCCAAATCCTTTTCAACAGGCTCGAAAGCAGATAAAGCAAAAATTAATGCTTCAGTAACTAACCCAATAGATAACATTAATGTACCAGTTAACGGTCCTATTTCAAAGTGAGTGATTTTGAATAATGCACCGATAATTACTACTGCCGCTCCCATACCGTAAGCGAAGTTCATTGCTTTTTTGCTTAAAATTGCCATAATAAATAAATTTAAGTTAAGTTAAAATATAAAATAAAGTTGGTTAAATTATTTTGCGTTACCAGTTACATCTGTACCCATATAATCTTGGATTGTACGGAAACCAATGTAGCTTCTTGCTGAATCTGCATATTCGAAATCACGTGTTCCTACTTGTAAATAGTAAGCAACATCTTTCCAAGAACCACCACGGATTACTTTACGCATATTTTTTTGATCAGAAACGTTAGGATTCATTGTAGAAACAAACTCATATGCTGTAGGATCATATGATGATTCTGTCCACTCAGAAACGTTACCTGCCATATTGTACAAACCATAATCATTAGCTTCGTATGCATCAGCTTCTACTGTATATAAAGCTTGATCAGCTGCATAATCACCACGAACCGGCTTGAAGTTTGCTAAATAACATCCTCTATCGTTTTTAGCATACGGACCACCCCAAGGGTAAGTTCCAGACTCTAAACCTCCACGAGCAGCATATTCCCACTCAGCTTCAGTTGGAAGTCTATAAGTACTCACATTATTTTGGTGACGTCTTTTTCTTTCCGCATTATGATATAATGTTCTCCATGCACAAAACGCTTTAGCTTGTTTCCAATTCACACCCACTACTGGATAATCTCCATAAGCTTGGTGCCAGAAATAATCATTATGCATTGGCTCATTATAAGAATAAGCGAAATCTTTAATCCATACAGTTGTATCAGGATACACCATCGAAGAGTCTTGACGAATAAATTCTTTTCTCTTACCAACTTTAGCTTTAGCTGCAGCTTGAATATCCATCCATTTGTATTTGAAAACTAATTTGTTCACATCAATAGTTCTTAAACCATTGTAAGCTTCCTCAGCAGGGATATACATAGAATCCATTACTTCAGTATAACTTGCATCAGGATATTCACTAGTTTTCCATTTTAAAGGAACCTTTTTATTTAATTTTCTACCAGCATATGGATCATTACCTGAACCCATACTTGTATAGTTATCATACATGTATTTGTCATAAACACTCATGTTTGTAGTGTCAGAATCTAAAAATGCATAATCACCAATGCTTCCGCCTTTTTTAGAAGATTTACCATCAGCCGCACCTGCACCTTGCTCATCAGCAGCAATAGCTAAACGCATTCTAACAATAGAATCTCTTACCCAGTGAACATACTGTCTGTACTCACTGTTAGTAATTTCTGTTTCGTCCATGTAAAAAGAACGAACAGTTACGGTTTTAGTAGGCGCATCTTGTACATTAGCTAAATCATCATCTGATTTACCCATAATAAAAGCTCCACCAGGAATCAATGTCATCCCGTAAGGTTTCTCAGGATGCCATGCTTTTCCTTTTACACCAACTAGCTGACCATTGTCTTTTGATCCGCAGCTGTATAAAAATGAAATCAATACTGCTAATAAAATGTACTTCTTCATATAAATTTGGGTTATGTATGTATTCATAAGTTTTAAGGCCGTAAACCTATTTATTTATTTTCTAAAAAACAATAGTTAATCATAAAAAAATCTTAAAAAAATCAATTTAGACTATTTTTAGATTAGTAAGCTTGTTAAAAAGTTGATTTATATTAAATTTTTTCGCTGTGCTTTCCACCATCTTTCAGGCACTTCTCCATTACATGCAGCCAAATACTCTTTGTGAGCACAAGGCAACAACGTAGACTTTTTTAATTTATTGTGTACTCCCGATATAAGTGGTATTTCTATCCACCAACGGTCAGTTTTATTACTTTTATAAAAAATTACCTCTTCTTCTAAAGTCACAATGTACTTAATATAGTTCTCTTTCGTTCCAAAAGGATACTCATTTGATCTATAATTAAACCCTTCAATAAAATACCATATGATTTGCGCAATAAGTACCGCTTCGTTTTTAGTACTATTATGATTAAATATCCCAAAAGAAGAAACTTTATCACTTATTCCAGCATATCTAGATAAAACACATATTTCTTTTCCTGAAAAACCATTTGGTGTAAAGTCTACAAAGTTAGCAGAATTTGATGACTTTACAGACCTTATATCAAAACTAACTAAATCTGCATCTCTAAAAACAGGTTCAGCAATTGTAGAATCATTAGATATTTCCCCTAAACGATAGGCATCAAAATAAAGCTTCTCAATTAAATCGATTTCTTCCTGTGAATTGAAATAAGTTTGATATCCTACATTACTATAATTAAAAAGATTATTAGGCTCTTCAACAATCATTTTTGTTAAATACGAATCTGAAGGAGAACTTACTTCTTTTGCAAAATCAAATTTACTATCAACCGAAACTAAATTGACCATTTGTTCTAATTGATCATAACCTCTATAAATAGCATACGTCAAATCCTGTGACCCTCCTATTATAATAGGTATGATTTTATTTTTAATCAAATGAGAAACTGCAGTTTTAACAACAAAATAAGTATCCTCAACAGAGTCACCTGCTACAATATCTCCTAAATCAATAATTTGTGATTGCCAATTACCCGGAAATAAACTGTAAAATTCTTTACGTATATGTATCAAGTCAACTCCACCATCTCTTCCCTCTTGACCTCTATTTTCTAAAACTCCAATAATAGCTATTGAAACTTCATTAAAACTTGGAAACTCATATTCTGTATTAAAAACAACTTTTTTACCCAACGCTTGATTATGTAAGCCATTGATAAAATCCAAGAAATTAGCATCATGTGGTTGAAAAAAATCAAAAACCATTTCTTATTTCTTTTTAGCAGTTGTTTTTTTTGCTGTTGACTTTTTAGCTGCTGCTTTTTTTGCAGGAGCTTTTGCTTCGATCATTTCTTTTACTTTTTCTAAAGTTAAAGCCGAAGCATCAATATCTTTATTCAATTCGATTTTCGTTTTCCCCTTTAAGATTACAGAACGACCCCAACGTGCTTTTTCAACGCGGATTCCTTCTTCTTCCCAATTATGAATTACTTTATCGATATCTTTTTGTAATTTATCTTCAATTAATTCGGCAATATCTGAAGCTGATAAATTATCAAAATTATATTTCTTACTTACATTGATAAAAATTCCGTTCCATTTAATGAATGGTCCAAAACGACCCACTCCTTTTTGAACATCCATATTTTTGTATTGTCCAATTGGAGCATCAGCCTGATTCTTTTCATCAATCAATTCTTGCGCTCTTTCTAAAGT
Organism: Flavobacterium terrae; assembly: GCF_900142035.1. Lineage (GTDB taxonomy): Bacteria > Bacteroidota > Bacteroidia > Flavobacteriales > Flavobacteriaceae > Flavobacterium > Flavobacterium terrae. Next base: position 641,043 of record NZ_FQZI01000002.1, read on the forward strand.
CACATCTAAAGGTTCTTCTCCTTTAGGTAATGAAATAAAAGTTTTACCGAAACGAACATACGGACCGAAACGACCATTATTCACTTCAACTTCTTCTCCTTTATATATACCTAAGTTTTTAGGCAATAAAAATAGATTCAAAGCATCTTCTAAAGTAACAGTGCTAATATTTTGCTCAGCTCGCAAACTTGCAAATTGTTTATTTTCATCATCTGCCTCACCAATTTGAACCATTGGCCCAAACTTACCTAAACGAACTGAAACCTGCTTGCCTGATTTTGGATCAATCCCTAATATACGTTCACCACTTTCTCTTTCTGCATTCTTCTCTACATCTTGAACATTAGGATGGAAATGATTATAAAAATCCTTCATCATTTTTGACCACTCAATATTTCCTTCAGCGATTTCGTCAAAATCTTGTTCAACTTTGGCAGTAAAATTATAATCTAAAATGGTTTCAAAATTCTTAACCAAGAAGTCATTTACAATAATACCAATATCTGTTGGCACCAATTTACCTTTATCAGAACCTACATTTTCTTTTAAAACTTGTGCTTTGACATCACCAGCTTTTAAAGTAATTTGATTGTATTGACGTTCCTGACCTTCAAAGTTTCCTTTTTCAACATAATTTCTGTTGATGATAGTAGAAATAGTTGGCGCATACGTTGACGGACGACCAATTCCTAATTCCTCTAATTTTTTAACCAAAGAAGCTTCGGTATATCTTGCAGCTGCTCTTGAAAAACGCTCAGTAGCTGTAATATAATTATTTTTTAAAGTCTCATTGACTTTTAATGCTGGCAACATTCCTTCTTCCTGTTCATCTTCATCATCATGTCCTTCCAGATACACTTTAAGGAATCCTTCGAATTTGATAACCTCTCCTGTAGCAGTAAATATTTCTTTATGATTGTTCGCTTCAATTTTCACATTAGTACGCTCTAATTGAGCGTCACTCATTTGCGAAGCCAAAGTTCTCTTCCAGATTAAATCATACAAACGTGCTTGATCTCTATCTATATCAATTGTATGACGAGTCATATCTGTAGGACGAATCGCCTCGTGAGCCTCCTGTGCTCCTTTAGATTTTGTATTAAAATTTCTAGGCTTACTATATTCTGCACCATAATAACTTGTAATTTCAGCCTGTGCAGCAGCCATAGCTTCCTGAGAAAGATTCACACTATCTGTTCTCATATAAGTAATTAATCCCGCTTCATACAAACGTTGTGCTATTTGCATTGTGATACCTACTGGTAAATACAATTTTCTAGCAGCTTCCTGTTGTAACGTAGATGTTGTAAATGGAGCGGCAGGTGATTTTTTTGTAGGCTTAGTTTCTAAATCCCCCACCTTGTATGTAGAACCAATATTTTGTTTTAAAAAGTTTTCAGCTTCTGCTTTTGTTGCAAAATTTTTAGGCAATTTTGCTTTAAAGCTTTTTCCAGCTTCATTTGTAAACTCAGCTGTAATACTATAAGATGCTTCTGCTTTGAAGTTTTGAATTTCACGCTCACGCTCTACAATTAAACGTACAGAAACCGATTGAACACGTCCAGCAGACAAACCTCCTTTTACTTTTTTCCAAAGTACTGGAGATAATTCATAACCCACTAAACGATCTAATACTCGACGAGCTTGTTGCGCATTCACTAAATCATAATTGATTCCACGTGGATTTTCAATTGCTTTTTGAATAGCAGATTTTGTAATTTCATGAAAAACAATACGTTTAGTCTTTTTGGGATCTAATTTCAATTCTTCCGCTAGGTGCCAAGAGATAGCTTCCCCTTCGCGGTCTTCATCGGATGCCAACCAAACCATTTCGGCAGTTTTAGATAAATCTTTGAGTTTTTTAACCAAAGCTTTTTTATCAGGAGAAACCTCATATTTTGGTTTGAAATCATTATCTACATCTACTCCTATTTCCTTAGAAGGTAAATCAGCGATGTGACCATAACTCGATTCAACCTGAAATTCTTTTCCTAAAAATTTTTCAATAGTTTTTGCCTTTGCAGGCGACTCAACGATGACTAAATTCTTTGCCATTTACAATTTTATTTCTTCGGCAAAAGTATGGGTTTTTTTTAAATATTATCTTTTTGAAAAAATATTTAGGTCAAAAGAAACCCTTTTATCGATGTTACACCTATTTATATATAGTACAAACAAGCTTAAATAATGTTAAAGAAATCTGACATCTTGTCAGAAAATCAAATTTAGTATTATCTTTGCACGCACATTTTTACGCAAAGGCAATTTATGGAAAAGGAAATTGATGAAAAGAAACAAGGTACTAGCCTAGTTTTACAAGAAAAAGAAGGAAATACAAAAAAACTTTTTATAGAAAGTTATGGTTGTGCTATGAATTTTTCAGATAGCGAAATCGTAGCATCAATATTAACAGAACAAGGTTATAATACAACTCAAAAGCTGGAAGAAGCCGATTTAGTTTTAGTTAATACTTGTTCAATTCGTGACAAAGCAGAACAAACTGTTCGCAAACGTTTAGAAAAATATAATGCTGTAAAACGAAGCATTAACCCTGGAATGAAGGTTGGTGTTTTAGGATGTATGGCTGAACGTTTAAAAAGTCAATTTCTTGAAGAAGAGAAAATAGTTGATATGGTTGTAGGCCCTGATGCCTATAAAGACTTACCTAATCTTTTAAAAGAAGTTGAAGAAGGTCGTGATGCCATCAATGTTATCCTTTCAAAAGATGAAACTTACGGAGACATTTCACCTGTACGCTTAAACTCTAATGGAATTAATGCCTTTGTATCTATTACAAGAGGTTGTGATAATATGTGTACGTTTTGCGTTGTACCTTTTACTAGAGGCCGTGAGCGTAGTCGTGAACCCCAATCTATCATTGAAGAAATACAAGATTTATGGAACAGAGGTTTCAAAGAAATTTGTCTTTTAGGTCAAAACGTTGACAGTTACCTTTGGTATGGTGGCGGATTGAAAAAGGATTTCGAAAAAGCAACTGAAATGCAAAAAGCAACTGCCGTTGATTTTGCTCAATTGTTAGAAATGTGTGCTATACAATTCCCTAAGATGCGTTTTCGTTTTTCGACTTCAAATCCTCAAGACATGCACGAAGAAGTGTTACACGTTATTGCTAAATATAATAACATTTGTAACTACATTCACTTACCTGTACAGTCTGGAAGTACTAGAATTTTAAAAGAAATGAATCGCCAGCATACTCGTGAAGAATATATGGAATTGGTTGACAAAATCAAACGTATTATACCTGGGTGTTCGATTTCACAAGATATGATTACTGGTTTCCCTACGGAAACTGAAGAAGATCATAAAGACACTTTAAGTTTGATGGAATATGTGGAATATGACTTTGGTTATATGTTTGCTTATTCTGAAAGACCAGGAACTTTAGCGGCTCGTAAAATGGAAGACGATGTTCCTGAAGCTGATAAAATGCGTCGTTTACAAGAAGTGGTCGATTTACAACAAGAATTAAGCGCAAAACGTACTGCTCGTTTTAAAGATCAAGTTGTAGAAGTTTTAATTGAAAAAGAATCTAAGAAATCTGACAAACATTGGTCTGGAAGAAATTCAGAAAATGTGGTTACAGTTTTCCCTAAAGAAAATTATAAGCCAGGAGATTTCGTATTGGTAAAAATTTCTGATTGCACTACTGCAACATTGATTGGAGAAGCAATTGGATATAGTGAAATGCAAAGTAATTAATCCAACACTTGAGATTAAAAACTTAAATAAATATGAGTGGAGAGATAGTTATAAATCAAAGTTTAGATGCGGACCAGATAGTTAAAGCAAACGTTCTAGTCATTATTACGAGTAAATTAAAATATTTTATTTTTTTAATCGCTTTTGTAGTAATTTTTAACTTTACGATGAACATAATTAACCCTTACAATATCAACAATAATTCTCAAATAGATTTAAAAGAATTTCTTCCAATTCTAATTATTATTCTAGTGCCCTATTTTATTTGGAACTCTTTAAAAAAATCGGCTCGAAAAGCACATTCTGATAAAAGAAGGTTTTTTGAAAACGTAAATTATGTTTTTAACATGAACGAATTCAAAATAGAAGGTGAAAATTTCAAAAATGTGTACAACTGGAATGAATTAAAAAAAGTAAAAGAAACTAAAAACTGGTTTTTAATATATACAAATGAATATCAAGCAATTGCTTTAGACAAAAACCAACAAGAAAAAAGAAAAATTGAAGAAATTAGGAGTTTAATAAATTCTTTAAATATCCAAAAAAGTTTAAAATAAACTTAGCCTAAAACAAATGGAATCAGTTCAAGCCATAAAACAACGATTTGAGATTATCGGTAACGACACGAAATTAAACCGTGCAATTGAGAAAGCTATTCAAGTAGCTCCTACGGATATTTCTGTATTAGTAACTGGAGAAAGCGGTGTTGGTAAAGAAAGTATTCCTAAAATAATCCATTCGCTTTCCCATCGCAAGCACGGAAAATATATTGCTGTAAACTGCGGAGCTATTCCTGAAGGAACGATAGACAGTGAATTGTTTGGTCACGAAAAAGGATCCTTTACTGGCGCAACCGCAACGCGTGAAGGTTATTTTGAAGTGGCAGATGGTGGTACCATATTTCTAGATGAAGTAGGTGAATTACCTTTAACTACTCAAGTACGTTTACTACGTGTTTTAGAAAATGGCGAATTCATTAAAGTGGGTTCTTCTCAAGTTCAAAAAACCAATGTGCGTATTGTAGCAGCAACCAATGTAAATATGGCTGACGCCATAGAAAAAGGTAAATTTCGTGAGGATTTATACTATCGTTTGAGCACAGTAGAAATTGGCTTACCTCCTCTTCGTGAACGTAGAGACGATATTCATTTGTTATTTCGAAAATTTGCTTCAGATTTTGCACATAAATACAAAATGCCTCCTATTAAGTTAGAAGACCAGGCTGTAAACTATTTATTAAAATACCGTTGGGGTGGAAATATTCGTCAACTACGTAATGTGGCTGAGCAAATTTCAGTTTTAGAAACCAACAGAGATATTTCATTGCAAACGTTAACTTCTTATTTACCAAGTGAAGGAAGTAACTTACCTTCTGTAATTGGGAAAAAATCTGAAAGTGACTTTGCTACAGAAAGAGATATTCTTTATAAAGTTCTTTTTGACATGAAAAGTGACTTGAACGACTTGAAGAAACTTACTTTGGAACTAATGAAAAATGGTGCCAAAGTTCAAGATATAAATCCAAACTTAATTCAAAAGGTTTACGGAACTTCTAAAGGAAATGATAGTGAAATCATTTTTGATGAAGAACCAATAGTATCTGTACTACCTAACACAAATAATCAGGTAGAGGAAGAATATATTGAAGAAGACGATAACGAGAACTATATTTTTGCTGACACTGTTGAAGAAGAAGATTCATTACGTTTAGATCAAAAAGAAATAGAACTCATCAAAAAAGCATTAGAACGAAATAAAGGAAAACGTAAGGCAGCCGCAGATGAACTAGGAATTTCAGAAAGAACATTATATCGAAAAATTAAACAATTCGATTTGTAATTTCAATTTAATATCTTTGATGCTTTACCATGAAAAAAATCTATTACATATTCATTGCTTCTTTTTTCACTCTTTTAAGTAGTTGTTCTGTATACAACTTTACAGGAACAGGAAAAATTGATGCTAAAACATTTCAAGTTAATTATTTCCAAAACACATCAGAATTAATAGAACCTGGTATTGAACGTACTTTTACTTTACGTTTACAAGATTTAATTCAAAATCAAACGAATCTAACTCTTACAAATACTGATGGAGATTTAGTTTACGAAGGTGAAATTGTAGATTATAGAATTAGCCCTATGACTTCTACTGCAGATTTAACTGCTGCACAAAACAGGTTAACAATTTCGGTAAATCTAAGATTTTCGAATAAAAATAAATCCGAAGATGATTTCGAAAAACGTTTTTCGTTTTTTTATGATTATCCAGGAGAACAACAACTTACTGGTTCACAATTAAGAACCGCTTTAGACGAAATATTTGAACGTATCACCCAAGATATGTTTAATGATACTTTAGCCAAATGGTAAAATCATGAATATTACTGAATTTACATATTTGCTTAACAAACCTGATGCTATTACAGAAAATCAGACGAATGATTTAAGTAAAATCATCGAAGAGTTCCCTTATTTTCAAAGTGCCAGAAGCATTTATTTAAAGGGTTTACACAAACAAGATAGTTTTAAGTACAACAATACTTTAAAAACAACAGCTGCCTACACAACAGACAGAACAGTTTTATTTGACTTTATAACTTCTGAACATTTTTCTGAAATTCTGCCAGAAGTTATTCAAGAAAAAGAAGAAGATATTGTTACCCAAGATATTATTGAGAATAATGATATTTCTGCAGTTAAAATCGACATTAAGGAAGATGTTTTTGAAAATACTTTAGAAAAATCCATTTTATCATCTATACAAGAGGCAGAACAACATCAAGAAACAATTAACGAAAAAACTGAAACTATAGTTCAAGAAGCTGAAGTTGAAATCTCCGAAAAAGCAAAAGAAGTAGAAACACCTGTTACATTCAATCAAAACGAAAAACATTCGTTTCAAGAATGGCTTCAATTGTCAAAAATAAAACCTATCGTTCGTGAAGAAGATACTAACGAAACTAGTGGAGAAAAAAGTTTAACTTCTAAACTTGAAATAATTGACAAATTTATAGAAACCAACCCTAAAATCCCACCAGTCAAAGAAGACGTACCACCTCCTACTTACACCACAAAAACTGAGGACACATCGTACTTAATGACAGAGACTTTAGCAAAAGTTTACCTTGATCAAAAAAAATACAGCAAAGCAATACAAGCTTATGAAATATTAATTTTGAAATATCCAGAAAAAAGTAGTTTATTTGCAAACCGAATTTTAGACATTAAAGAATTACAACAAAATAACAAATAGTTAACAATGAGTACATTTTCGATTTTTTTAGTTTTAATCACTATAGTTTGTTTTTTACTAGTCGTGGTAATTATGGTTCAAAATCCTAAAGGAGGAGGATTATCTTCAACTTTCGGAAGTTCACAAATGATGGGTGGAGTACAAAAAACAACAGACTTCTTAGATAAAAGTACTTGGTATTTAGGAGCTACATTAATCGCTTTGATTTTATTATCAAGTTTAAGCTTTAATGGAGGTAATAGCGATAATGGTTCAAAAGTAATTGATGAGAGCGCAGTAACAACTCCTGCAATTCCTTCTTCTGCACCAGCAGCTACAGAAAATAAAGCAACTACTCCAGCTGAAACAACAAAACCAGCTACTGAGGAAGCTAAAAAATAATCTTTAGGATACAATAATACAAAATGCCAGCCTGTCAGTGCTGGCATTTTTATTTAGTAAATTTGTCAGCATTTTTGACTTGGCACAATTTCTGAAAAAAGAAAAGCATCAAAAAATAATAACATAAATACATATAATTATGGCATTAAACATTAAACCACTTTCAGACCGCGTTATCGTGGAACCAGCAGCTGCCGAAACACAAACAGCTTCTGGAATTATTATCCCAGACACCGCAAAAGAAAAACCTCAAAAAGGAACTGTGGTGGCTGTAGGAAACGGAAAAAAAGATCAACCCATGACAGTTCAGGTTGGCGATACGGTTCTTTATGGAAAATATGCTGGAACTGATTTAAAATTTGAAGGGAAAGATTATTTAATTATGCGCGAAGAAGATATTCTAGCAATCATTTAATCAAAAAACAAATTAACGAATCAACAAATAAATCAATAAAATGGCAAAAGACATAAAATTTGATATTGAAGCACGTGATGGATTAAAACGTGGTGTAGATGCATTAGCAAATGCTGTAAAAGTAACATTAGGGCCTAAAGGGCGTAACGTAATTATTTCTAAATCGTTTGGAGCACCAACAGTAACTAAAGATGGTGTTTCTGTAGCTAAAGAAGTAGAATTACAAGATGCTCTTGAAAACATGGGAGCTCAAATGGTAAAAGAAGTAGCTTCAAAAACCAATGACTTAGCAGGTGATGGAACTACTACTGCAACAGTTTTAGCTCAGGCTATCGTTAAAGAAGGTTTGAAAAACGTTGCTGCAGGTGCCAATCCAATGGATTTAAAACGTGGTATCGACAAAGCAGTTGAAGCTATCGTTACTGATTTAGGAAAACAAGCTAAAGAGGTAGGTTCATCTACTGACAAAATCAAACAAGTAGCTTCGATTTCTGCTAATAATGATGATGTTATTGGTGATTTAATCGCTACTGCTTTTGGTAAAGTCGGAAAAGAAGGCGTTATAACTGTTGAAGAAGCAAAAGGAACTGATACATACGTTGATGTGGTAGAAGGAATGCAATTTGACAGAGGTTATTTGTCTCCTTACTTCGTAACGAATACTGAAAAAATGGAGGTAGAATTAGAAAGACCTTACATTTTATTATACGACAAAAAAGTATCTTCTTTAAAAGAATTATTGCCAATACTTGAGCCAGTAGCTCAATCATCAAAACCATTATTAATTATTGCAGAAGATGTTGATGGTGAAGCGTTATCTACATTAGTAGTAAATAAATTACGTGGTGCCTTAAAAATCGCTGCTGTAAAAGCTCCTGGTTTTGGTGACCGCAGAAAAGCAATGTTAGAAGATATCGCTATTTTAACTGGTGGAACAGTAATTTCTGAAGAAAGCGGATACAACTTAGAAAATGCTACTTTAGAAATGTTAGGAACAGCAGAAAAAGTTTCTATCGATAAAGACAATACAACGCTTGTTAACGGAGCTGGTGACAACGAAATGATTAAAAATCGTGTGAACCAAATCAAAGCTCAAATGGAATCAACTACTTCTGATTATGATCGTGAAAAATTACAAGAGCGCCTAGCAAAATTAGCTGGTGGTGTTGCTGTATTGTATGTTGGTGCAGCTTCTGAAGTAGAAATGAAAGAGAAAAAAGACCGTGTAGATGATGCATTACATGCAACTCGCGCAGCGGTTGAAGAAGGAATTGTTGCTGGTGGTGGTGTAGCTTTATTGAGAGCGAAAGCTACTTTAGCAAATATTAAAACGCTAAACGCAGACGAAGCTACAGGTATCCAAATAGTAGCTCGTGCCATCGAAGCTCCTTTAAGAACAATTGTTGAAAATGCAGGTTTAGAAGGATCTGTAGTAGTAGCAAAAGTAGCTGAAGGTAAAGACAACTTTGGTTACAATGCTAAAACGGACGAGTATGTAGATATGCTTGAAGCAGGAATCATTGATCCTAAAAAAGTAACTCGTGTAGCTTTAGAAAACGCTGCATCAGTTTCTGGTATGATTTTAACAACTGAGTGTGCTTTAATCGATATTAAAGAAGAAAACGCTGGTGGTGGAATGCCAATGGGTGGCGGAATGCCAGGAATGATGTAATCGAAAGATTAATATCTTATAATTTAAAAGCTGTTCTTTTATTAGGGCAGCTTTTTTGATATAACGAAAAATTGTCAACTTAAAGCTCTAAAAAACAAATGAAAAAACTAATATTTATAATAACGTTTTTAACTATAATACTAAGTGTTCAACTATTTATCTACCCTTTAAATATAACCTCATCAGTCATACCTGGAAGACATATCACAATTTTATCATCATTTTATTTTTCATTAATTTCGGCGATTATAATCCTAATAATTCCAATAATAACTTCTTTATTATTGTTCAAAAATGGAAGGGCAATAAATCTAAAAATTTTTATTTTTCATGCATTAATTTCAGCAATTTTACTTTTTCTTTTACAGATTTCAACATCAGTTATTAATAATCAAGATCTAAACAATATAGAAAAGAGTTTAACAAATATTCCAGCAATCATTTTATCCATACTTGCAATCGAGCAAACGTTATTTGGATTTTATATTTTTAAAAAAATGCACTAATAACTTTAAGTCTAATACAAGCGAATGAACAAAATTACAATTTACAAGTTATCATTGTTTTTCTTTATAATTACAGTATTTGCAAACTGCGATAAAAACTCAACAGATTGCTTTTTAGGCATAAGACCTAATCTAATTTCAAAAGAAATGAATCCTGCAGTTGCTTTTCAACAATACAACGACAATATTTATTTTGAAATGGCTAACTCCAACACAGATTATTACTATATCTCAGATATTATAATAGAAGGTAGCCTTCCTCCTGGAATAAACTATAAAAAATTTAACAGTAATGCAGTTAATTTTTATGGAGCTCCTAACACTAAAGGAACATATTCATTTACTGTAAAAATAAAAGCTCGGCCTAATTACAGCGAAAATGGTTCTAATGAAATGTGTGAGGATATTGCTTCAAATAATTATACAATTACAGTAAACTAATATTTTTCATCATAAACAGTTGTATAATTATTTTATAAGTAAAAAATAAAATTTTGAAACCGTATAAAAGCTTTCCGTAAATTAGTAATGAGAAAAACAAACTATTATGGCAGACAATTTTGTATCATTACATAGAGTGCTAACGACAACTCCTGAAAAAGTATATCGCGCTTTTACAGAGGCAGCAGCAATAGCATCTTGGCTACCACCTTATGGTTTCTTATGTGTGGTACACAACATGGAACCAAAAGAAGGAGGCACTTTTAAAATGTCGTTTATCAACTTTTCAACTGGGAACAGTCACTCCTTTGGAGGGAAATACATTGAACTTAAATCTAATGAATTTATAAAGTATACCGATACTTTTGACGATCCAAATTTACCGGGCGAAATGACAACTTCGGTTTGGATAAAAGAGGTTATGTGTGGTACCGAAATAAAAATTTCACAAGAAAACATCCCTTCAGCTATCCCTAGTGAAATGTGTTATTTAGGATGGCAAGAATCTCTTGAAAAATTAAAAAAATTAGTCGAACCCGAAATTCCTGATGCATAAAATAATAAAACCCCGATTGTGTAATCGGGGTTTTATTTATTCCTTCATTTTGTACCAATCAAAATTGGTGATGTAAGATATTCTTAAAGTTGGATTATCCTCTAGTAAGGTGTTTTTCAAATTCCAAATATTTTGATGAATGTAATTTATCTGTATTTGATGATGCGCATTAAAATTATAACCTAAACCAGCAATAATCCTGTTTTGTTGCACTACTGTTTTTGCTTCTTTTACTCCAATATTCATAAAAACCTCATCTCCTAAAACAGCAAAAAGCTTGGCCTTTCCTTCTTTTTTTGTCAAAGGATGATTTAACAAAAACATATACCTTAACCTGTTGCGGTATTCGTAATTTGCTATTTCTAATTCTCCCTGACTATTTGAGGTTGCAATACCAACAAATCGATTTTCATCACGCAAACGATGTGTAAACTTTAAATCGTTTAAATTATGAGTAAAAGTTCCCTGTAACCAAACATGATGTTCAGGAGTGGTCATTTTGTTCATAGGGATTTCTCCGTATACATAAGTATCGTAATACGTATACCCTACACTTGCTATAAATGATTTTGAAAATTGATAATCTAATGATGGTCTAACAAACCATTGCTGCTTTTGAGAAAAACCATCGGCATATCTCATTGTAGCTTCTAATGTAAAAGATAATTTTTCAGAGAATTTATTTTTCCCTGAATAATGCAACCATACATTAGTATTGTTTGAAATTTGTTGAGAATAACCCTTTAAGAATATCATTAAAAAAAGAACAACTGCTCTGAGTCTAATAATATTATTCATTTTGTATTTTTTAATTTATTCGATATGAACTCGCTTTTTAAATATTTTCCAAAGTACCGGGAAAGTCGTAAAAGCTACAATTCCAATTACTATAAATTCGATGTAGTGTTTTAAGTCTATATTAAATTGATCTAAGAACAACTGATATAGATAGTGTCCAGACAAGATCATTGAAAAAGACCATAAAAAAGATCCTATAATGTTATAAAACATAAATTTCTTTTTATCCATAGACACAATTCCTGCTATAACAGGAGCAAATGTTCTTACGATGGGCAAAAAACGAGCAAAAACAATTGCTCTGTTACCATATTTTTCAAAAAACTCTTTAGCTTGATATAAGTATTTCTTTTTAAACAAAAAGGAATCTTTTCTATTGTAAAGATATGTACCGCTTTTAGCTCCGAACCAATATCCTGCCATATTGCCAAAAATTCCCATTATAGAGACTAATAAAGCAAATACTGTTACGTTTAAGAAATCATTGCCTAAGGATATTTGGTGCATTAAAGTTTCGCTGTAAATACCTGCCAAAAACAACAAACTATCTCCTGGCAAAAAGAACCCGGCAAGTAGTCCAGTCTCTGCAAAAACAATAAATAAAACAACTAGTAAACCTATTTTAATACCTCCAAATTCTAATAAAATATAGAACTCTGGGTTAAGTAATTGTAACCAATTGAAGTCTTCCATTCGGTGAAAAGTAATTTTTAAAAGGCGAAGGTACTACATTTAGCACAATCGCCTTTATTTTAAATAATAAATAATTCTTAAATATCTAACTGATACAACTCGTGTAAGTCATCATTTTTAGAAAAATTCACTTCTAAATCGGTTACATAACCTGAGTTTAAACCATAAACCCATCCGTGTAAATACAATTCTTGACCGTTTTTCCAAGCGGTTTGTACAATAGATGTTTTCGCCAAATTTAGAACTTGTTCTTTTACATTTAATTCAACAAATCTGTTAAATCGTTCTTCCTCATTTTCTATTGGAGTTAGTTTTTCTTTATTGAACCTAAAGATATCTTTTATATGACGAATCCAGTTATCGATAACTCCATATGAACTATTTCCCATAGCAGCTTTAACACCTCCGCAGCCATAATGACCACAAACGATAACATGTGAAACTTTTAGAACATTTACTGCATAGTCTAATACGCTTAACATATTCATATCACTATGTACAACCATATTGGCTATATTACGGTGAACGAATACTTCTCCAGGTTTAGCTCCAATAATTTCATTTGCTGGAACTCGGCTATCTGAACAACCTATCCATAATAAAGGGGGATTTTGACCTTTTGATAAATCTTTAAAATAATCTTGATCAATAGCTAATTGATCCTCAACCCACTTTTTATTGTTTTCTAATATTTTTTTATAAAAATCACTCATTTTCTTATCAACTAATAAAGTCTATTTTACAAATTCTGTATCGTTATAAAACTCAACTTCACCAGTTTCGATATTATACATTGCGCCAATAATTCCAATTTCTCCTGCTTCAATCATTTCCGCTAGAATGTGACTTCTTTGTAGAATTGACTTAACCGTTCTTTTTACATTAATCTGCGCTACATTTTCAACAAATTCAGAATTTTTAGAAGTTCTTTCTTCTTTAGTTTTTTGCTCTTCATATACAGCTGGCTGTAATTTTGATAAAAGTTCTGTCAAGTTACCCATTTCAACATGGTCACAAGCTCCTTTTACAGCTCCACATTTAGTGTGTCCTAAAACCACAATTAGTTTTGAACCTGCTACTTTACAAGCAAATTCCATACTTCCCAAGATATCAGTGTTTACTACATTTCCTGCAATACGAATTGAGAAAACATCCCCTAATCCTTGATCAAAAATTAACTCTGCCGATGTGCGACTATCAATACAACTTAAAATTGTTGCAAATGGCCATTGCCCATCACTTGTTGCATTTACTTGTTCTAAAAGATCTCTATGTAGTTTTAGATTATTAACAAATCTTCCATTTCCTTCTTGTAAAAGTTCTAATGCTTTTCTTGGTGTTATTTGTGATTGTAATTCTTTATTTAAAGTTCTCATTGTATTATTTATTTTGTTGTATGTTCTACGTAAATGTGTTTTCCTTCTTCTCCAGAATTTTCTAATTCATAAGCTTCTTTAAAGCCTACTAATTTAACTTTTATATTTTCTTCTTTGGCACGAATTTTTTTAAATTCTTTAATTAAATCCAAAACATCGTGTGCAATATATACGGTATCTGAGGCGTTAATAACTACCTTAGAATTTTCAGGTATTGACGCTAAAGTTTCTTTTATGGCCGCTTTGTTCAAAAATGAAACCTCTTGTGCTAAATCGATATGGATTACATCTCCGTCTTGATATTGTTCTTTTCTAAAATTATAAGCTCGTTGCATATTCCCTTTCAAAATAAAAATAACACTTATTATCAAGCCAAGTGCCACACCTTTCAATAAATCAGTGAAAACGACCGCTAGCATCGTTGCTATAAAAGGAATAAACTGATACTTTCCTCTTTCATAAAAATGCTTAATCACTTTAGGGTTTGCTAATTTATACCCTACCAATAATAATACCGCAGCTAAAGTTGCTAAAGGTATCATATTTAAAACAGATGGAATTACAACTGCACAAACAATCAATAAAATACCGTGAAAAATGGCTGACATTTTAGTTTCGGCTCCTGCATTTGCATTTGCTGTCGTTCTCACAACTACTGAAGTCATTGGCAATCCTCCTAAAAGTGCACTTATCATGTTTCCAATTCCTTGTGCTTTTAACTCATTATTTGTATCTGTATAACGTTTGTGCTTGTCCATCCTGTCAGCTGCTTCGATACATAAAAGTGTCTCAATAGAGGCTACTACTGCAATTGTTACTCCAACAATCCAAACTTTCTGATTGGTGAAAGCAGTGAAATCAGGCAATGTAAAACTTTGCTTGAATTCATCAAAAGAAGTAGGAACTGGTAATTTCACCAAGTGATCTTGTAGTACTGCCAATGACGAACCAGAAGCAATAAAAACCTGATTGACAATGATTCCAACTATTACAGCCACTAATGCAGCTGGAACCAATTTTAAATTCTTTAAAAAAGGTACTTTATTCCACCCAATTAATATTGTCAACGAAATAATTGTAATTATTGTCGCTCCTAAATGAATATTTCCAACAACTGAAAAAATCTCTGAAAATGTATTTTGACCATCAGGCTGTAAGAATGCTAAATCACCTTCATAATCCTTATCATAACCAAAAGCATGAGGAATTTGCTTAAGAAATATAATAACCCCAATACCGGCCAACATACCTTCAATCACATTGTTTGGGAAATAATTTGAAATAGAACCCGCTCTTAAAAATCCTAAAACAATTTGCAATAAACCAGCAATTAAAACCGCCAGTAAAAAAACATTAAATCCTCCTAAATCAGTTATTGCTGTTAACACGATAGCTGTTAACCCTGCTGCAGGCCCAGAAACGGATAAGTGTGATTTACTTAAGTAACCCACTACAATCCCTCCAACTACTCCTGAAATTATTCCAGCGAATAATGGCGCGCCAGATGCCAAAGCAATACCTAAACACAAAGGCAAAGCCACAAGAAATACCACTAATCCCGAAGGCAAATCGGAACCAAGGCTTCCAAAAATATTTATCTTTTTTGTCATAACCTTAAAAATTTAAAACCATATTTTACCACAAAATACACTTGTGGCTATCAATTATGTTTTAAACTTGCTCTGGAGGCAAAAGGTCAATAAATGAGTTTACTCTGTAGTTTTTTAGCAAATAAAAATCTGGAATTTCTTTTGAAGCTTTCTCTGTAAATAAGTGTCCAGAATTTTCACTCTCTATTATATATTCTGATATAATTTGCTTAGTATTTTTATGCTGTTCTTCTTCCTCAGTAATAGTATATGAAAATTTTGATTCATTTTTCTCATTGATTATACATATGATAACCGAAGAAAATTGAAACAAAATAAATATTACTAAAACTATTTTGGTAAAAAACTTCATGCTGCGAATATACTTAATTATAGAGCTCAAAAAAATGTCGTTAACATTTTATTAAAAAAAAGCTTTGATAAAAAATCAAAGCTTTATACTGTTATTTTATTCTTTCATATTGACAACAACCGTGGAGTTTATCATAATCCTCTTGAGTTGCTTTAACATTCTTTGTGTCATGTCCTACTTTAGCAATAGCATTTTCAACACTTTTCACATCACATTTTTCTTCATTAATAATTAAATAAAGCATATGATCATCTGTATGCCATGTAGCACTTTTTACTCCTGCAACTGAAAAAGCTGCTTTTTCAATGCGCTTTTTACACATTTCGCAGTTACCATTTACTTCAACATTATATTTAGCATTTTTATTTTTTTTAGCCCCGCTCAATTCGGCTTTGCCTCGGGTCTCTTGAGCTGAAGATGTAAAACCTATCATTAACATCATCATTAAAACTATATTTTTCATATTTATAAATTTATTATTTTACTTTAAATCGCAAACCTGCATAAAACATTTTACCAAAAATTGGCGCATATACTACTGAAGTATCAAAATTTGTTCCAAAAGGATTTCCAGCTCCCACAATCGCTTTATCTTGTCTGTAATTCCCAAGATTTTCTGCACCAACATACATTTCAAATCTTGATGAAAAAGTACGAGTAATTTGTGAATTCATTACAATAAATGAGGGAGAAAATTGAGAAAATTCACCTGCCGTATTTGGCAATTGCTGCTTCCCTATCCAGTTCAATGTATAATCAAAACGCCATTGTTGTCCTTTTTCTTTAATATGGGTCTCAAATTCTAAATTAGTAAAAAAGCGATGTTTCGCCTGTAATGGTCTTTGAAAATCTCCTGAAGTATAAGTCGTCATTATATCATAATACTTATAAGCCGAGCGGAAGTTTAGATGCTTAATAATTTCAGTATTAAACTCTACTTGAAGACTATTAGCGAATGATTTTCCATTTAAATTATAAAAATTCACTTCAGTATTCGACTGAAAAACGTCTACAACAACTTGATTTTGAAAATCGGTACGATAAAAATCTAGAGATGCATCTGATTTCATTCCAAACAGATCAAATTTTTGCAAGAAGCCAATTCCATAATTCCAAGCAATTTCTGGATCCAAACCATAAATTTTACCATTTGCATTTGAAATAGCAAACTCTCTTGAACTACCAAAAAACTGCTGATTTTCGGCAAAAATATTTGCTGATCTTTTACCTCGTCCTACAGAAAAACGAAGCACACCATCTTTCCATGGATTATAACGCGCATGTAACCTAGGCGTCGCAAAAACACCTAAACGATTATGATAATCTACTCTACCTCCTAGAATGAAGCTAAAATTATCCGCATTATCATAAGTATACTCAAAAAAGGCTCCTACCGAATTATCTTTTCGACCAACATCAGTCACATCAACAAATTCCTGATAAATATCTGATGTGAAATTTAAACCCGTAGAAAATTTATTCATTGTATTATTGATAATCGAATTGAAAATCAAATTAGAATAAAAACTTTTTTGTTTAATATCATATGTTCTTATCCCAAAATAAGAGTCTTGTTCATGCGAAGTAAATGCATTTTGAAAACCAATACTTTGGTATGGCATATCTGCCCAAACGTAACCTATTTTTGATGAAAAGTCGAAACGTTCTGTGTTTATCTCAGAGCCCCAAGCATTTGCTGTAAGCTTATCTTTCAAAGGATCAAAATGCATTTCTCCAGTTTGTTTTTCATCTTTCATGTATCTGAAATTAAAAAAACTCACCCATCCTTTTTCTGGATTAGCATACTGCCAACGATTCATTACATTAATTTGATTTCCTAGAGGATTATCTAAAAAACCATCATCATTCATATCATTTTTAGCAACACGCATATTTCCATGAAGCAACAAACTTGTAGCCCATTTATCGTTTAATTTATGTGTAACATGCGTATTTAATTCAAATCGAGAATCCGAAGAACCATAAGCATTGAGGTAAAAAGGAATTTCTTTGAGAGGCTTTAACAGTTCAGTGTTAATTTGTCCCGAGATACTTTCGTAACCATTTATAACACTTCCAGCACCTTTAGTGATCTGAATACTTTCGACCCAAGTACCTGGAGTAAAAGACAATCCAAAAGCCTGAGAAGCTCCTCGGACAGAAGGAATATTTTCTTCGGCAATTAGTAAATAAGGACTTGTAAGTCCTAACATTTTTATTTGTTTAGCTCCTGTTAAAGCATCGGAAAAATTCACATCGATTGATGGATTTGTTTCAAAGCTTTCGGCCAAATTACAACAAGCAGCTTTTAAGAGTTCTTTGCTTGTTAAGACAGTAGTATTCGTTGCTTTTAGTAATGATTTTTGAACTTTCCCTCGTTTTGCTTCAACCTTAATTGTCTGTAAGGTATCTTGAACTTGTGCAAAAGCATTTATGGAAAAGAAAGCAACAAAAAACATGATTATATTTTTCATTGTATTTTAATTTATTTGTTAGAAATGATTCCTTTTAACAGTTTGTTCTTAAAGAACAAATTGTATCACAAATAAATTAGGCGTAAAAAATGTATTGTGAGTAAAGTTTATATAGTGGAGGTGCATTTGTATCACAATAAAACGAAGGATTTTCGCTTTTTTGCACAAACTCTTTTAATACAACAAATTGTGAAAAATTATATTCCTGAGCTGGAATAAATGATGATAAATCTAACTGAAAACTCTTAACTAAAACATTTTCTGAAGCAGTCTTCTTAATATCTACCTTATCATTTTTGCAGCATTCATCATGAGTATTTTGCTTAGCACAACATGACTTTTCTACCACACATGGCTTTTCTTCAACGCAAGGTTCTTCAGTTTTATAGTTGAATGTTATACCTGAAATTTTCCCTTCACAATAATGCACATTAAAAGCCAGCCCTACATTGGAAACCAATATAAGTGTAGATAATAAGATTGCTATGTGTGCTTTTATCTTCATATTATTTTGCAGGGTCAAAAGTATACATTTTTTAAAAGATTTATTATAAAATGTTGTTAATTGATTTCAAAAACTTGTTTCAAATATGGAATTTCACATACGATGCCATACCTAGATTCAATTTCTGCTTTAAGAGCAACAAAAGCTTTAGCCTCACCATGAACTAAAAAAACAGTCTTTGGTTTCTCTTCTAATTCGGAAAGCCATTGAAGTAAATCTTCTTGATCACCATGAGCAGATAATCCTTCTATTTCCATAATTTGAGCATTTACTGGATAATAATGCCCATACATTTTTATCTCATCTGCCCCATCAATTAATTTTCGACCGCGAGTACCTTCGGCTTGATATCCTACTATGACAACTGTATTTTTAGCATCAATTATATATCTTTCCAAATAACTCAAAACTCTCCCTCCTGTAACCATCCCGCTAGCAGCAATCACCACTTTTGGCTGATCATTATATATAGTTTCAATAGTTTCTTCAAAATTGGTTATTAGTTGAAACATATTACACATCGCTTCACATTCATCTAGTTTAAGCTTATGCCAAGTATGATTTTCTGTAAACAAATCAATTACTTTTATTCCCATTGGAGTATCAATAATATAAGGAATTTCAGGAATTCTTCCTTGTGTTTTTAATTTCCAAATTAAAAACATAATTGTTTGGGCTCGTTCAACGGCAAAACTGGGAATAATCACATTCCCACCTCTGGCAAAAGTTTCATTAATGCATCTTTCCAAATCCTCCATAGGATTATTATCAGGATGCAAACGATCTCCATAAGTACTTTCTAAAAATACATAATCTGCTTTTTTGGGTTTTTTAGGTTCAAAAAGCAAGTCATCATTATCTCTCCCAATATCTCCAGAAAAAACTAATGTTTTCCCCTCAAGCTTTAATTCAATAGAGCAAGCCCCTAAAATATGACCAGCATAAAAAAATCTAGCTGCTATTTCGGCATCTAAATCAAACTCTTTTTCTGGAGAGATAACTTTAAAAAAAGGAAATACTCTTTGTGCTTCTTCAACCTTGTATAATGGCTGTGCAGGATTGTGTTTTGAGTAATGCTCTTTATTTGCTTTCTCGGCCTCTTCTTCTTGGATTTTAGCAGAATCCAACAAAATTAACTTTGAGATATCCTTAGTTGGACTTGTACAATAAATTTTCCCTTCAAATCCTTGATTGACCAATCTAGGCAGCCAGCCACAATGATCTAAATGTCCATGTGTAAGTAAAACATAATCTATTGTTTGCGGCAATACATCTAGAGGTTCCCAGTTAAGCTGCCTAGTTTCTTTATTCCCTTGAAACAAGCCACAATCAACTAAGATTCTAATTCCATTAGATTCAATTAATGTTTTTGAACCTGTAACGGTCCCTACTCCTCCAAAAAAATGTATTTTCATAAGTACTATTTTAAATGCACAATTCTGAAACTTCTTTGCAAATGTTTTTAATCCTTTTTTGGCTCAAACCAATAAATGATAAACTCTCTGTATCCTCTTTTAATTGATTAACTACTAAAATATCCAGCATAAGAAGCTTTTCTTTCTCAGCCAATGAAAGCGTTGTTAGACAAGTAACTGGATAAAGACGAGTATTTTCAATTCTATTCCTTAGGCTATTCCCTTTAGGATAGTCCCAACTCAACAACTCAAGACCTGAGCAAACTGCAAACTTTACAGCATCATCTGAAAACCGATTATTGGTAGCTATAAGACATCCATTAATAGAAGTTGGTTCCTCAAAAATTAAATGTGTTTTACCTTTCAAATCATTAAATCTGGAAAGGATGTACATTGGTACTTTTACATCTGAAATTATACTCCTATTAGAATGAAACTTACATTCAATCATTTTAACCTCAGAATCTTTTTGAACTACTAAATCTACTTCATGCGAAACACATTTTCCTTCCAAACTTAAATTAATGAGGGTTGAATATTTCTCTTCTCTAAACAACCATGAAATATATTTCTCAAAATAAAAGCCTGCTGGCCCAAGCAACTCAAGAGAAGCTCTTAAATTATACCTAGCAGCATTAACATTTGATGCTTTTTTTAATAAATCGAATGCTATTTTATAAATCTTCTTGGTTGTAATACCATCATAAAGTTTTCCTTCAATCTGATTCAACACATTTTCAACTGTAAATTGACTCGCTCCCGTCTTGAGTAAAGATTTTTCTAGTTTGGATTTTTCAAAATTTACAATATCACCAGAGTACTTTATAATTTTCATCTTTCAAGAGACTAATTACTATAAAGTTAAGGAAATATTTATAAACTTTTCTTTTGGTAATAAAACGCTGGTATAAAAAGAATTAAAAACAATGGTTGTATCAAAAACCTTCTAACATAAAAAAGAATCATTTTTTGATTTTCATCAAAATAATGAAGTAAAACGAACACCCCCAACAATAACAAGATTAAAAATACTGTCAATAGAAATGCTGAAAATTTAACCATTTGCAATTCTTGAAAAATCACATAAATGATTGCTATAGTAAGTACAGAGTTTAAAAAATAACGAAATCCCCAATTCACAAACAAAAGCAATTCATTATAATTAGGATACTTTAAATGCGAAAATTCAGCTTGGAAATAATTTATAAAAGGATCATAGAACCAATCATTTTCAAAGGCTCTTATCGAAACCAATAGACCTAATAAAAAAATCAACAAGGGAATTTGCTCCTTCTTACTAAGCTTTTTTTGAAGCATATTTATAAAATTTATTGATCCATAAAAGCCAAAGCATAAAAACAATTCCATAGATAATTAAAGGAAAAACAACACCATGAATTATATGTTCATTCCCAGGATATTTATCCAAAATTATGATGATAAAAACAATGCGCAACACATTTAATAAGTAAACCAAAACACTTCCTCCTAAAGCAAACAAAAAAGTAGTCTTAAAAGTAGTAGAGAAAGAAACAATAAAAGAAACAAATAGAATAATTACACTAATCGCATTACAACCTTCTATTATTCTACCTACATAGTTATTATTAAAAATTACAAGAAAATATTCTCCTCTAGTATCCTTAACCATTTTAGCGTTTTCATCGATTGCTTGTAACAACTTTTCGGAAAGCAAAGAAACATTAGAAGTAATACCATCAACACTATTACCATTGTAACTTTTAAGATAAACTTGATACATTACAGTGAGCAATAAGTACGAAATGAAAAACTTAGCTAAAAACAACAAAAAGGGCTTGTATTCTTGTATGTAATTATTCAAAACTATTTTTTAACAAATTTATATAAAAATTAAAATTAGGGTTAATTACTTTTGCACAAAACTTAATACAATGAATTTTCAAGATTTACAACCCAAAATAACCGAAATAGTAAACACCTCTTTAACTAGAGATGAAAAATTATTACACATTTGCCAACTATTACAAGACAATATAAGTTATTACAACTGGGTAGGATTTTATTTTGCTAATCATGAAGCAAAAACCTTACATCTTGGTCCCTATGTAGGTGCTGAAACAGATCACACAGTGATTCCATTTGGCAAAGGAATATGTGGTCAAGTAGCAGAGTCAAATGCCAACTTTGTGGTTCCAGATGTTTCTGCACAAGACAATTATATTGCATGTAGTTTTACTGTGAAATCTGAAATTGTAGTTCCATTGTTTGTAAACGGAGTAAATATTGGCCAAATAGACATTGATAGTCATGTAATTAACCCTTTCACTGAAGCGGACGAGCGATTTTTAGAATTTGTAAATCAAGAAGTTGCTAAATTATTTTAATAAAATAACAAAAGTTTGCAACTTCAAAAAAAAGGTATACCTTTGCACTCGTATTGAGAAAACCTCAATCTACATAATAATCATTTAAATAATATTAGCATGTATTTATCTAAAGAAAAAAAGGCTGAAATCTTCGCTCAACACGGAGGAAAAGCTGAAAACACTGGTTCTGCTGAAGGGCAAATCGCTTTATTCACTTTCAGAATCAACCACTTAACTGAGCACTTAAAAAGAAATCGTCACGATTACAACACTGAGCGTTCGTTAGTGAAATTAGTAGGTAAAAGAAGAAGTCTTCTTGACTACTTGAAAAACACGGAAATCAATAGATACCGTGCGATTATCAAAGAATTAAACATCAGAAAATAATCAAAATAAAAGAGGTGCCTGCGCGCCTCTTTTTGTTTTATATATTTGTTACAGAAAAAGTTTGGTTTTTCATTGGGTTTCAGACAACTACACACAACACACAACAACACAACTAAAACCCTTTGTTTAATTTAGAATTACATTTTATGATTCCAAAAGTGTTCCAAGAAGTTATCGATTTAGGTGACGGAAGAAGTATCACAATCGAGACTGGAAAATTAGCCAAACAAGCTGACGGGTCTGTGGTTGTTAGAATGGGCGATGCAATGCTTTTAGCAACCGCAGTATCTGCAAGAACTGCAAATCCTGGAGTAGATTTTTTACCATTAACTGTAGATTATCGTGAAAAATTTGCTGCTGCTGGTCGTTTTCCTGGAGGTTTCTTCAAGAGAGAAGCACGTCCTAGCGATAGCGAAGTATTAACAATGCGTTTAGTTGACCGTGTATTACGTCCATTATTCCCAGATGATTATCATGCAGAAACACAAGTTATGATCCAGTTAATGTCTCATGACGAAAACGTTATGCCTGATGCATTAGCAGGATTAGCAGCATCTGCATGTCTTGCTGTATCAGATATTCCATTTTACAACTTAATTTCTGAAGTACGTGTAGGTCGCGTTGACGGAAAATTAGTAATCAACCCAAGTAAAGAACAATTAGAGCAATCAGACATCGATATGATGATTGGTGCTTCTGACGATTCTGTTTGTATGGTTGAAGGTGAAATGAAAGAAATTTCAGAAGCTGAGATGATTGAAGCAATTAAATTTGCTCATGAAGCTATCAAAATCCAAATCAAAGCACAAGAGCGCTTAAGAGCTGCTGTTGGTTCTCCAGCTTACAGAGAATACGAAGCTGAGAAAAAAGACGAAGCAGTTTACGCTAAAGTTAAAGCAGCATCTTATGACAAATATTATGCTGTAGCTCAAGAAGCTTCTGCAAAAAGTGAAAGAGGCGAAAAATTTGCTGAAATCAAAGAAGAAGTTAAAGCATTATTCTCTGAAGAAGAACATGCTGAAAACCCTGATTTAGCAGAATTAGTTTCAAAATACATTTACAAAACTCAAAAAGAAGCTGTAAGAAACGTTGTTCTTGAAAAAGGAATCCGTTTAGACGGTCGTAAAACAACTGAAATCCGTCCAATTTGGTCTGAAGTTGATTACTTACCATCTGCACATGGATCTGCAATCTTTACACGTGGTGAAACTCAAGCATTAGCAACAGTAACTCTAGGAACTTCTAGAGAAGCTAACGTAATTGACTTACCATCAGAACAAGGTGAAGAGCGTTTTTACTTACACTATAATTTCCCTCCATTCTCAACTGGCGAAGCAAAACCATTAAGAGGAACTTCACGTCGTGAAGTAGGTCACGGAAATTTAGCACAACGCGCCCTTAAAAACATGATTCCTGATGATTGTCCTTACACAATCCGTATTGTATCTGAAGTATTAGAATCTAACGGTTCGTCTTCAATGGCAACAGTTTGTTCTGGAACTTTAGCATTAATGGACGCAGGTATACAAATGGTAAAACCAGTTTCTGGTATTGCTATGGGATTAATTACTGATGGAGAAAAATTTGCAGTATTATCAGACATCTTAGGTGATGAAGATCATTTAGGAGATATGGACTTTAAAGTTACTGGTACTGCTGATGGTATTACTGCTTGTCAGATGGACATTAAAATAGATGGTTTACGTTATGATATTATGGAGCAAGCTCTTGAGCAAGCTCGCGATGGACGTTTACATATTTTAGGTAAAATCATCGAAACAATTGCGAAACCTAATACTACTGTAAAACCTAAAGCTCCAAAAATTATCACTGTTACTATCCCTGGAAATTTCATTGGCGCATTAATTGGCCCTGGTGGAAAAGTTATCCAAGAATTACAAAAAGCAACAGGAACAACTATTGTTATCAACGAAGTTGACGAACAAGGTGTTGTTGAAATTTTAGGAACAAGTCCGGAAGGAATTGATACCGTTTTAGCTAAAATAGATTCTATCATTTTCAAACCACAAGTAGGTGAATCGTATGAAGTGAAAGTAACTAAAATGCTTGATTTTGGAGCAGTAGTAGAATATACTAAAGCGCCAGGTAATGAGGTATTACTTCACGTTTCTGAATTAGCTTGGGAACGTACAGAGAAACCTTCTGACGTTGTTAATCTTGGTGATGTGTTTACAGTTAAATATTTAGGTATTGACCCTAAAACTCGCAAAGAAAAAGTTTCAAGAAAACAATTACTTCCTCGTCCACCTCGTGAAGAGAAGAAAGAAGATAAAAAAGAAAATCCTCAAGGTTAATTAATTCAAATTAATTCAATAGGTTGAACCCTGCTCTATGAGCGGGGTTTTTTTATAAAACCTCATAACATAAAAAAGAAAAAAGGACCTTTACTAGGCCCTTTTCTTTAAATCTTTTTCAATAAAATTTTCTCTTGTGTAAACTGGTAAGCTGCATCCAAGAATTGAATCATTTTAAGCCAATTACTATTAGGTTCAAAATAATTATTATAGTGCTTAGAAGTTTCAATTACCAACTTATTATCTTTTACAATAGCAGTACTAATAAACCTACCTGTTTCATTACTAACGCTTTTATTTAACTTTTCAAGACCAGAAACAGTAAATCCTTGAGGAATTTCAAATGTTATTTGATTCTCTATAGCTCTAGGATAAGGCATATAGATATCATTTTTTCTATCCTTTTCTTTTTTATCAATTTCGATCTGAGATGTCAAAAATTTACCTATTTCTATGATGTAGTTATCACCTGCTTTTTTAATAAAATCATTCTTAATTTTAAATTCTTCATTAAACTGAAAAGGTTCTTTAACACCGTTTCTTCCAGATTTTATTATTGCCAAAGAATAATCTTCTACCTTGGCTTTGTATTCTTGGGATATTGAATTGGTATGC
Organism: Flavobacterium terrae; assembly: GCF_900142035.1. Lineage (GTDB taxonomy): Bacteria > Bacteroidota > Bacteroidia > Flavobacteriales > Flavobacteriaceae > Flavobacterium > Flavobacterium terrae. The sequence continues at coordinate 666,880 of NZ_FQZI01000002.1, forward strand.
TTTTCTTTAAAATTTTCTTCTAGTTTTTTAATTAAAGCTTTCATCCCCTTTTTCTCTATTTCATCCTTACTTTTAGGGATTCCATATCTCTTTGAAGCTTCATACAACTTATTATCCTCCTCAACATATTTATAAAAAGGTATTTTTTCCTTTTGCTCGTCAGCTTTAAAATGACCAGAATAAGAAACTTCACGATTTACATTAAAATTAGTTAAATCATCATTTAATGAAATAACTGAAATAGTTTTAGAAACATTATCTTTTATAGTACTCGATGGCAATATAATTTCTTCAATTCCATCTTCTTTTTTTGATCCAATACCCATTAAAAGAAAAGCTTTTGAATTTTCAAGGTCAGAATTTAAATAATCTATACCCGAAAATGGTGTAAAGTATTCCAAATATAGAGGTGTAGATGTATTAACTCTTAATACAGGCGTAAGATTATCTTTAATCAACAAGTCTTTAATTGACCCATTATATCTTGCAGACCCTAAAATAATATCATAATCAATATTATTACTTTTTAAAAAGGCAATAAAATAGTTAAAAAAATCTTCATCACTATAAAAAGGAGTATTGAAACCTGTCTGCATATAACGATACTCTTTACCTAGATTAGCTTCACCAGCAACACTAAGCTCAATAGGTCTTATTAAATATAAATATCTTGCATAATAATAAAGAGCTCGAACCCTTTCTTCATCACTACCAAATTTTTTATCTTTAAAAAACTTTTTTGGATCTTCATGTACTGAGCCATTGTAATAATAATTTCCTGAAAGATAATGTCTATACTTCTTGAACACCTCATCTTTATCAACAGTTTTCTTAATATCTTTCTCTCTATCAGAAAGAAAAGCATCAGCTCCGTTTCTATCACCTCCATTTTTAGCAAAATAAACCTGGAATTTATAACTTGGCAATTCTACTAAAGGATACAACCATTTTGAAAATTCTTCTTTTTCAATATTTTTAGCTTCTAATTCAAATTTTCGATCACTAGATCTTTCTGCCTTTACTTGTTTCAATTCAGGCGCACCATTATAAGAATTGAAATTAATAAAGAAATCATTTTCAGATAAAAAATTAAGCTTATAATTCATAATAGGGTACTCATCTCCTAATACTCTTTCAACTTTAGGAAATTTTGAACTCCCATCTGACTTAAATTTTTCCTGTGAGAATAAATAAAAATCAATAATATCACCCACTTCAAGGTTAGATATTGCTATTTTTTTTTGATTATCAATTAACTTCGTTTCTTTATCTACATCAATTTCTACAACACTACCATTGGGTTTGATAATTTTAACCCCAAGTATATTTGCACCTGCTTTTCTTGCATATCCAATATCTGAGTAAACTTTATCTAAAAAAGAAAACTCCGAAAACTCTTTTACTGCTGCTTCATCCAACAACATTATTTTTTTTCTAACTCCTGAAGTGTATGTAACATTAATTCTATAATTATGATAATCATGATTTTCATATTTATAGATTACAACAGCAGATTCATTTTTCCATTTATCAGGAATTGTATTTACATTACTGTAAATATCATTTTTACCCCAGAAAAATTCTTTCACTTCATCTTTATCTTATGCAAAAACAGTAAAAGAAAGTAGTATTAATAAATAGGTAATATTCTTTTTCATTATTTTGAAATCGTTATTTGTTGATTATAATTATTGACTAAATTTTTATTGAATTCATTCCATTTATTCATATCGGCAGATTTGATTACTGCATTTTTGAATACAAAAGTTTTTTTATACTCAATAGTATTACCAATAATTTTATAAGTAACACTAACATCAAAATCATTCTCTTTAATCAATAAATCTTGTGGTAATTTTGTAACCTTATATCCTTGAGGAATAGTAAGAACTACGTTCGAAACAAAATATGTTTTGTAATCAAATTCATAGTCTGTTTTACGTTCAGAAAATTCAAGATTTTTATACTCATTCATGAATTCTAAATCAATATAAATTTCATTATCAAAACTAGTAACCTTATTAGAAACAGATAGATTGTAATCAACTGTTAGATTTTGATCTCTATTTTTTAAATCTGAAGTTTTGATATTATTTACAGTAATATTCTTATCTCCTTTAGACAAATAGTATTCTAAAGTTTCTTCTTTTTTGTCTTTTCTAAAAGAATTAAAAATGGCTAAAAATTGTGCCGCTCCTTCTCCTTCATACTTTCTAGACACACTCCCTTTAAGTTTTTCATCCTCAATTATTAGATTTGCAGTATAGATTTCTTTATTAAAATCCGGTTTACACATTGGAACTTTTTCAATAATAAACTTATCTCCATCTTCAATCATTACTTCTTTATTCTGAATCCTTTCAGCGTATTGACCAAACGAGTTAAATTTTTCTGTTCCATCTAGAAAATATTTTTTTCCTTTATAAAAAAGTGTACAAATCATATGATTATCAACCGCCAATGAAGGTGTACTGTAATCATAAGCAATATGCTTTGTTCCAACCCAAGTTAATCTTGCATCAAAACCCGCAAGCTTGAGCATTTGCTTTATTAAATTAGCCATACCCTTGCAATCTCCATAACGCTTTTGAAAAACATTATTTGATTCATCAGGTTTAAATCCTGCAATTCCATCTTCAAAGGCAATATATCTTATGTTATCTTGTACCCAATAATATATGTTTTTTATTTTCTCCTCATCAGTTTTTGCATTAGTAGTTAACTCATCAACTTTACTTTTAAAAGCTAAAGAATCATCCTTCATCGAATCAACTAATGATTTATACCACTTATATAAGTCTGCTGTAGAATTAAACAAAACAACTTCTTTATTATTGTTTTTAAAAGATTTTGCTATGATTAAAATATGAGGATATAAATATGTTTTTCCAGGAGAATCTTTTTCTTTATAAATTGCGGGAACATTTTCTAATGAAAAGGTATAAACTGTCGCTTTAGATTTTAAATCTTTCTTTTGGGTTTTGATAATCTTTTTACCCTCAAAATTAAATTCTTTAAATTCAATATCTAGCCAATCAGGAACTGTTATATTAATTGTTTTATTTACAATTGGAAATTCATCATTAAAATATATTGATGTAAAATACTTAACATCATCATATTTTTTTTGCATTTCATATTTGTATGTATACCCTTGGACAGGGAAATCAAAACTTACATGCTTAACTCTGGCATCATTATAAAACAAATCTTTATCCTTATAAAATTCATCTTTAACAGGATAATTAGCCATTTTATCGTTACGGTACTTAAGATTAAAAGTTTCGATTTTTGAAGCACTATCATAAAACTCATACTTACTAATATCAGCTCGATGGTTTATATTCATCAACAACTCACTAATTGAATTATTGACAGTTACTCCATTCTTTTCTTTGTTTATAGCGAAACTGACATTTTCAACACTTTTCAGAATAGCGACATCATCTTTAGAATAACTATCTCGTAAATCTTTGGCAATTTTAACATCATCTGATGTTGGTCCAGTATCTTTTTGGGCAAACATTTTAGCTGATAACAATAAAACAATCAGCATTTTAGCATATAAATTCATTTGGGGAAATTTTTGGCAAATAAACGGAAATATTTTCAAAAAAAATCAAGTAAAAGAATTTCAATTTTTTAAAAAATAAAAAAATAAACTTTTTGTAACTTTTTTTGTAACTTTTTTGCAACTCATTACGTACAACTATCTCACAACCCTAAATTTGGAGGAGAAACTTCATGAGACAACTTAAAATTACAAAACAGGTTACCAACCGTGAAACAGCGTCTTTAGACAAGTATTTACAAGAGATTGGTAAAGTTGACCTTATTACTGCAGATGAAGAAGTAGAATTAGCACAACGTATCAAAGCAGGAGACCAAAGAGCACTTGAAAAATTAACAAAAGCAAATTTACGTTTCGTAGTATCAGTAGCTAAACAATATCAAAATCAAGGATTAACACTTCCTGACTTAATTAATGAAGGAAACTTAGGTTTGATTAAAGCTGCTCAACGTTTTGATGAAACACGTGGTTTCAAATTCATTTCGTATGCCGTATGGTGGATTCGTCAATCTATCTTACAAGCTCTAGCAGAACAATCTCGTATTGTACGTTTACCGTTAAATAAAATTGGTTCGATTAATAAAATCAATAAAATGTACGCTTTATTAGAGCAATCTAACGAGCGAGCTCCTTCTGCAGAAGAAATTGCAAAAGAACTTGATATGACCGTAAATGATGTAAAAGAGTCTATGAAAAACTCTGGACGTCATTTATCTATGGATGCTCCATTAGTAGAAGGTGAAGATTCAAACTTATATGACGTATTACGTTCTGGTGAATCTCCAAATCCTGATAGAGAGTTAATCCACGAATCATTACGTACTGAAATTGAACGTTCTTTAGAAACTCTTACTCCACGTGAGGCAGATGTTGTACGTTTGTATTTTGGTTTAGGTGACCAACACCCTATGACACTTGAAGAAATTGGTGAAACTTTTGACTTAACTCGCGAGCGTGTTCGTCAAATTAAAGAAAAAGCAATCCGTAGATTAAAACACACTTCAAGAAGTAAAATCTTGAAAACTTATCTTGGATAGTTCAAATTTTCTAATTTTTTTTAATTTTGCATTATTGCAACGATTATAATTAGAAAATTATATACAGTAACAACAGTCTAAGACTGTTCGTTTTTTGATTGATGATTGAAACTCCGGCTGATTACCGGAGTTTTGCTTTTTAAAGCAAAACTCCAGTTTGTTAGGCTTCGCCTCGGGTTTAGCTGAGAAATCTTGACCATTGAAACTCCGGCTGATTTAGCTTCGCTCAGTTCGGCTTTGCCTCGAGTCCGGAGTTTTGCTTTTTAAATACTATTGGCTTTAAATTTTTAAAACTTAAAGCTATCTTTGCCACACAAAACACAACACAACAACAATATCTCAAAAATGAAAAACACACTTATTGCACCGTCTGTTCTTGCAGCAGATTTTGCTAATTTACAACGCGACATCGAAATGATTAACTCTAGTGAAGCTGATTGGTTCCACATAGATATTATGGATGGTGTTTTTGTTCCAAATATTTCTTTTGGAATGCCAGTCTTGGATGCTATTAACAAACATGCAAAAAAAACTATAGATGTACACTTGATGATTGTAGATCCTGACCGCTACATTTCTACTTTTAAAAAATTAGGTACTGATGTATTGACGGTTCATTACGAAGCATCGACTCATTTACACAGAACATTGCAAGCTATAAAAGCAGAAGGTATGAAAGCTGGAGTAGCCTTAAACCCTCACACTAATGTTTCTTTACTAGAAGATGTTATTAAAGACATCGATTTAGTTTGTATCATGAGTGTAAATCCTGGTTTTGGTGGACAGTCATTCATTGAAAACACATATAAAAAAGTTCAACAGCTAAAAGAAATAATTATTCGTAATGGCGCTTCAACTTTAATTGAAATTGATGGTGGTGTAACAAGCAAGAATGCTAAACAATTGGCTGAAGCTGGCGCAGATGTTTTAGTAGCTGGAAGCTTCGTTTTTAATGCCGAAAATCCTATACAAACCATTTCCGATTTAAAAAAAATTGCATCACTATAAAACTTAAAAAAGGCGCTTAATTAAGCGCCTTTTTTATTAAAACTTTATATTTCCTGCTATTTGTTGCAATACAATTTCGGATATCTTCGCTTGAAATTTAGCACTACTATTTCTTGCAATCGCGTTGATGTAATTTTCTTGTGCATTCCTAAACTCTATAGTTGGAACCGTTCCAATTTTGAATTTATCTAAAGTAATCTCCATATTCTTTTTCGCAATAGATTCATTACTTTCCTCCAGTTTAACCAACTCAACATTAGTCAAATAAGTTTGATAGGCCGATGCTAATTGAACATTTACTGATTGTTTTTGCTGTTGAGCTACCAATGATGAATTTTCAACTTGAATTTTAGCAATCTTTTCATTTCTATTCTGAGAAAAACCATTAAAAATAGGCATCGTGGCAGTAACACCATAGTTCAACCCTTTACTTGATGTTGAAGAAGTAAAGCCTAAACTACTTTCGGTTTCTACAAATGTATACCCTGTATTCAATCGTACTGTCGGGTATCTAGTGGCTTTAGTTTGTTTTAATTCTAACTCAGCCACTCGTTTATTGATCAAAGCCAGCTGTAGTTGTAAGTTTTGTTTTTCTGTTAATGATTTTAATTCGGCCAATTGTAAATTATCATCTACAACGACATCTTCAACTACTTGAAAATTTGTAGAAAGATCTCTTGCCAAAATCTCATTTAAACGAATTTTTGTCGTCTCATAAAATTCTTTCTGCTTTAATAAAGTAGAAGAATCAGTATTTAAATCAACTTGTGCATTTAAAACTTCTAACTTTGATGCTTTACCAATTGTGAAACGGTTCTCAGCTGTCTTTAATCGTTGTTTTGAAATTACTATTGTAGTATCTAAAGCTTTTATTAACTGTTGTTGTTGCACTAAATTATAGTAAGTAATCATAACATCACTAACTTTTGTTAAAACAGTCAATTTTAGTTGAACATCGCCTTGCTTTTCTAATTCTTTCAATTGGTCATAACGAGCAAACATTCTCATACCATCAAATATTGTCCAACCTAAATTAACTCCATATTCTAAACGGTTATTTTTAGCATTATCGAGTTGTCTAACATCTCCATTAGTTTGTACTTGTTTTGAGTTTTGAATACTATTATTTTTTGTGAGAGAAGCATCTATTTGCGGTAACATACCCGCATTTCCTATACTGTTATTTTCTTTATCAACACTTAATTCATTTGTAGCAATCTTGATATCATAATTGTTCTTTAATGCAATTTGCACAGCCTCATCTACTGTCAAAACTTCCTGAGCAACTACTTTTGGAACAAAAACAAAAAATAGTATTAAAATCAAAAACTTATTCATCATTTTAAGCCTTTTCATATTGTTCAATATTATCAAATTCTGGTCGGTGTTTTTTTTCTCTTGACCACATTAAATAAATAGCGGGTATCACAAACAAGGTTAACGCTAATGAAAATAATGTTCCACCTACAATTACAACTCCCATTCCTATTCTACTAGTAGACGCAGCTCCTAAAGACATAGCAATTGGAAGTGCTCCTAAGGCAATAGCTAAACTCGTCATTAAAATAGGTCGTAAGCGCGATTCTGAAGCCTCAATAATTGCCTCATATTTTGATTTCCCTTCTTCTCTTAATTGATTTGCAAATTCTACTATTAAAATTCCATTTTTGGTTACCAAACCAATTAACATTACTGTACCAATTTGACTAAATATATTCCATGTTTGACCAAACAGCCATAATGAGAATAACGCTCCAGCAACAGCCATAGGCACTGTTAAAATAATTATGAAAGGATCTATAAAGCTTTCAAATTGCGCTGCAAGTATCAAAAAGATTAATAACAATGCTAATCCGAAGGCAAAAGAAGTATTTGAACTACTTTCCATAAAGTCACGGGATTCTCCGCTCAAGTCTGTAGTAAAACTATCGTCCAATATTTTTTCTTTAATGCGTTCCATAGCTTCTATCCCATCTCCAATACTTTTTCCTGGAGCCAAACCAGCTGAAACAGTAGCCGACATATATCTGTTATTATGATACAATTGAGGAGGACTACTTTGTTCTTCCATATGTACCAAATTATCTAATTGAATTAATTGCCCTTTATCATTTTTTACAAAGATTGAAGTTAAATCCATTGGCGCATTACGGTCTTTTTTGTCAAATTGACCCATTACCTGATATTGTTTTCCATTCATCATGAAATATCCAAAACGCTGACCACTTAATGAAAGTTGCAAGGTTTGTGCTACATCAATAACAGAAACACCCATACTTTGTGCTTTTTCCCTGTCGATGGTTACGTAAACTTCTGGTTTGTTGAATTTTAGATTTACATCAGAATTAGAGAATGTTGGATCATTTGATACTTCTTCCATAAACTGAGGGATTTTTTCTTCTAACTTTTTAAAATTAGGAGCTTGAATCACAAATTGAATAGGGAAACCACCTCTTCTATTCACCGCTATGGTAGGTGATTCTGAAACCGAAACCTTTGCCTCTGGATACTGCTTTGTCCATTTAGTCAATTTCTCAGCTATTTCCTTTTGTGATTTATCCCTTTCATTTGGTTGTACCAAAGCAATTCTTGCAAAACCACTATTTACAGATGAAGAACCAAATCCTGGCGAAGTAACAATTAAGCTTACCTTTTTTTCAGGTATCGAATCATTGATTAATTCTGTCAAATCATTCATAAAACGATCCATATAGTCGTAAGAAGAACCTTCAGGGGCAGAAACGCGAGCTGTTAAGAAACTTCTATCATCATAAGGAGCAGTTTCCTTTTGCAAAACATTAAAAAATAGATAAATCAATCCGAAACAAACAATCAAAATCGGGAAACTTAACCATTTCTTTTTCATGAAACCAGTTAACGCTTCTGCATAACCAGAATTCATTTTTTCGAAAATAGGCTCTGTTAGATTATAAAATTTAGATTTTTTTTGTTCACCACCTTTCATCAAATAGGCATTCAGCATTGGCGTAAGTGTTAACGATACAAATGCTGATATCAAAACGGCTGCACCAATCACGACTCCAAATTCACGAAATAATCTTCCCACAAATCCTTCCAAGAAGATTACTGGTAAAAACACTGCTGCTAACGTTATTGAAATTGAGATTACTGCAAAGAAAATCTCATTAGAACCTTTGATAGCCGCTTCTATGGGCGACATCCCCTCTTCTACTTTTTTGAATATATTTTCGGTAACTACAATACCATCATCTACTACTAATCCCGTTGCCAGAACTATAGCTAATAATGTTAGTACGTTTACTGAAAATCCACACAAATACATAATAAAGAATGTGGCAATAAGAGAAACTGGGATATCAATTAACGGTCGGAATGCAATAGCCCAATCTCTAAAGAACAAATAGATAATCAACACTACTAGTATAACTGAAAGCAATAAAGTTTCTGCCACTTCTAATACTGCTTTTTTAACAAAAACTGTGTTATCGATGGCAATATTCAGTTTAAAATCCTTTGGAAGATCTTTTTGCAATTGATCGTATTGCTCATAAAATTTTTCTGCAATATCCAGATAATTAGTTCCCGGCTGCGGAATAATCGCCATACCAATCATCGGTTGGCCCGAATCAGATAGTTTGGTTTCTAGATTCTCAGCTTCTAAAGCCGCTTTACCAATATCACTAAAACGAACAATCTTATCTCCTTCAGCTTTGATAATAATATTATTGAAGCCTTCTTCTGTTGAAATATTACCAATAGTTTTTACTGTTAATTCAGTATTAGCTCCTGTTAATTTACCTGATGGTAATTCCACATTTTGCTTGTTCAATGCCGAACGTACATCGGCAACAGTACACCCGTAAGAAGCTAATTTATTGGGATCAATCCATAATCGCATAGCATATTTACGCATACCCCAAATTTGCACACTACTTACTCCTGGTATAGTTTGTAAACGTTGTGACAAAACGTTGTCAGCATAATCTGTTAACTCCAAAACATTTTTATTATCACTTTGCACTGTCATTGTGATAATTGGTTCAGAATCAGCATCAGCTTTTGAAACGACAGGTGGCGCGTCAATATCTTGCGGTAAACTACGAACTGCCTGTGATACCTTATCACGAACATCATTTGCAGCTTCTTCAAGATTTTTATCTAAGTTAAATTCAATACTAATATTACTTCTTCCGGAACTACTAGAAGACGAAATATTCCTAATTCCGTCAATGGAATTAACTGCTTTTTCTAAAGGTTCTGTAATCTGAGACTCAATAATATCAGCATTGGCACCAGAATAATTTGTTTGCACTGAAATTTGTGCAGGATCAATTGAAGGAAATTCTCTAACTCCTAAAAACGTATACCCTATAATTCCAAAAAGTATCAACATTAAGTTGAGTACGATTGTTAAAACGGGTCTTTTAATACTTAAAGTGGATAAACTCATAGCTATCTTACTTTATGTTAACTTGAACTGGTGTATCATCTTTCAAAGTCATGACACCCGTTGTTAATACTGTATCGCCTGCTTTTAAACCAGTTAACACTAAAACATCTTTATCTGTTCTGGCTCCTGTTTCTACCATAACTTCTTTTGCTTTTCCATTAATAGAAACAAAGACTTTTTTACCATTTTGTACTGGTATTAATGCCTCTGTTGGCACCAATAAGGCATCATTAATATTTTCTAAAGGCAGTGATACATTTGCAAAAGTTCCTGGAATTAATTTACCACTAGAATTTTGTGCAACTGCGCGCATTTTAAGGGTTCGTGTTGCCTCTTCAATCTCTGGTTCGATTGCATATACTTTAGCTGTAAACTGTTCTTTTGAGCCTGAAGTAGTAAACGAAAGATTTGTGTTTACTTTCATTTGAGTTGCATATTTTTCTGGAATTGAAAAAGTAACTTTTACTTGAGTGGTATTCACCAAATTTGCTACTACTGTCGTTGGAGTCACATAAGTCCCTTTTGAAATATAACGCAATCCTATTTTACCAGAAAAAGGGGCTTTGACTGAAGTCTTAGCTATTTGAGCTTGAATTAATTGAGTTTGAGCTTGTGCAGAACGAAAATCGGCACTAGCAATATCATATTCTTCCTGACTGATGGCTTCTTTTTGCAATAACAATCTGGCTCTTCTTTCATTTTCTGATGCTAAGGCTTGTTTTGTTCTAGCTTGAGAAAGTTGAGCTCTAAGTTCTAAATCATTAATTTTAAATAATTGTTGGCCTTTAGAAACATAACTTCCTTCTTGAAAGTTGATACTTTCTACAACACCACTGACCTCACTTCGAACTTCAATTTGCTCGTTAGCTTCAATAGAACCTGAAAGTGATAAATTATCTGAAAAGACTTGTGGTTTTAAAACGATTCCGGAAACTTTTGAAGGTTTTTTATCTCCTTCTTTCCCCTTTCCTTTTCCTCCTTCATTATCCTTAGCGTTGTTTGCAGATACTCTGTAGAAAATCATTCCGCCTAAAACAACTGCCAATAATAAGTATACAATATGTTTAAATTTCATAATACGTGTGTAATTTTATGTCAATCTTGGGATTTATTAACAAAACTACTCGTTATTATTTATATGTCTAAATGATTAATTTTTATTTAACAATATTTTAGAACAATTGGTCATTTAAGCTTCTGAATAATTGATCATTCGCTTTACACTTAAAAACAATTCTGGAAAGTCATTTTTAAATTGATCTGGAGTTTCAAAGAAATTTTCGAGTATAACTGCCATAAATTCTAACTGATTTGTAAAAGCATATTCCCTAAAGTAATTCGAATTCCTTAGTTGCTCTTTATAATCAGAGTCTTTTATAGTGCTTAGTAATTTTTGATAATTTTCCACATAAATATCATTTGAGACAGAACTTGTTTTCATACACTCAAAATGGAGAGTATGGGAAAATTCATGAAGTCCTAAATTTAAATTATCATTTGAAATATCAAGCCCTTCCTTAAAATGTTTCCATGAAAAAACTAATGCTTTATATTTAGGATTGAACTCTCCTTTATGATACACATCATTTTTCTCAGAATAATAAATGTCAGGATACAGTATAATTTTATCAAATACACTATAAATAAAACTTCTCATTCCAAAAGTCAATTTGACAGAAGTACTAGCAATTAAAAGTTTCATTTCATCAGTAACAACTAAACCACCATTCCCTTTGAAATGATAATTTTTAATAAAAACTGCAACTCTATGCTCAAAATATTTTTTTCTCTTTGATGAAAGCCTTCTGTAAAACGAAAAATTTTGATGGATTATATTTCTCTGCTCTTCATCAATCCTTTTTGGAAAAGGATAAAAATGTACATAAAAAGGCTTGTAAAAGTATTGTGCAAATACGTATTCTAAAAATTTAAAAGCATACACAAACACAATCAAGAAAAGAATTGAAGCAAAAATTATTATTATCCAAATACCTTGTCCTTGATCTTGTTCCATAAAATTGAACTGAAAGTTTTTGTGACCACGGAGGGATTCGAACCCCCAACCCTCAGAGCCGAAATCTGATATTCTATCCAGTTGAACTACGTAGCCTTATAGAAGTCAGAATTCTAAATTTAGAATTCTGACTTTAAAGTGTTTTATACTAAAAGCTTTTTTACAATATTTGAAATTGTTTTACCGTCAGCTTGACCGGCAAGAGCCTTAGAAGCTGCTCCCATGACTTGACCCATAGCAGCCATTCCAGAGAAACCACCATCTGCAATAATTTTAGCTATTGCAACCTCTACTTCAGCCTCTGACAATTGTGCAGGTAAGAATTTTTCGATAACAGCTACCTGAGCAATTTCAGGTTCAGCTAAATCAGGACGATTTTGTTCTGTATAAATAGTCGCAGAATCCTTGCGTTGCTTAACTAAACGTTGTAATAATTTGATTTCATCATCAGCAGACAAATCTTCTTTTGCTCCGCTTTCTGTTTGTGCTAATAAAATTGCTGATTTTATTGCTCTTAATGCTTCTAAAGCTACAGTATCTTTAGCTCTCATAGCATTTTTCATTTCATCCATTATTTTTGCTGATAAACTCATAATGATAGTAAGTATTAGTATTTAGAATTTAATTTCTAAAAGGTATTTATAAAGTTTTATTTAGTCATGCGAAATTAAAAAATAACCCGAAAAATCAGCAGAAATTTCGGGTTACATAGGTTTGGTTTGAAATAGTTAATCTACATTATCGTGTAAGAATGAATTGTTAGAACGTAACTGAACATCGTCATTACTATCTAATCCTAAAGACATTCTTGATCTATTATTATCAAGTGGATTGTTTGTTAAATCAATCCCCATTCTTTTGTAAGCCGGTACTTTTTCGTACTCGTCTACTCTAGCAGCGTTATTATGAAACTTGTAATTGAACTCTTTCATTTTACGACGACGTTCTTCAGCTCTTAACTTCAATGAATCTTCGATAGACATTTCAACTGGTGAGTTGATATCGTAAGTAGGATTTGAAACTGGTTGCTGTGCAACTGGCTCTACTTGTTTCATTGTGATATTAAGCTCTTCAGGAGTTTTTTCAATTACTGGCTCTTCTTTTTTTGCTTGAATAAATTGGTTTTCAACTTCCATATACTCTTCAAGCGAATGACGAATAACACCATTTTGAGTTACTTCTGTAACAGGAACAAATTCTACTGCATCTGTTACTCTTATATCTTTAATTTCGTTCGTTAAATCGAAAATTAATTTATCGGTATTTACTGATTCCTCTTTGTGAGCAATTGGCAAATCGAATGTTAATGAAAACTGATCTTCGTCATGAGCCACAAATTTTGGATCCACAACTTCAATCTCTTTTACCTCTGGTGGAGTAAAATAAAACTCATTTTCTTTGATTTGATTAGCCGAAACTATTTCAAAAGTAACATCCAAATTCTTTATAAATTCCGTTGTAGGAACTAAATCCATTGTAAAATATGGCTCCACTAAATCCGGAGTTGTCACTTCTTCTTCTAAAGAAAAAACAATTTTATCTTCAACAACAGGAGCTTGCTCAGCTACTGGATTAGCAGAAGGCATATTTAAAGAAAAATCGAATCCTTTTGCTTCAAATTTTTGAGTTAAGTTATGCACTAACTTTTGTTCGTCTTCTAAAGCGTGAATTATCTTTTTAGGTTCAGTATTTACAATTTCTGCTTGTTGCTCTACACAAAAACCAGTCGCAATGATAGTAACCGCAATAGAATCACCTAAAGTTTCATCTTCACCAACTCCCATGATTATATTAGCATTGAAACCTGCTTCGGCTTGGATGTGATCATTGATTTCTCCAATTTCATCGATAGTAATTTCATTAGTTCCAGAAACGATAAGCAACAATACGTTTTTAGCACCTGAAATTTTATTGTCATTTAACAACGGAGAATCTAATGCAGCAATAATAGCATCTTTTGCTCTGTTTTCACCTTCAGCAACCGCAGAACCCATTATTGCAGTACCTGAATTTGAAAGGACAGTCTTAGCGTCTTTTAAATCGATATTTTGAGTATAGTGATGCGTAATAACTTCTGCGATACCACGAGACGCAGTTGCTAACACTTCATCAGCTTTTGAGAAACCTGCTTTGAATCCAAGGTTTCCGTACACTTCTCTTAATTTATTATTATTGATTACAATAAGTGAATCAACTTGTCTTCTTAATTTTTCAACTCCTAATAGTGCTTGCTCTGAACGAATTTTACCTTCAAACTGGAAAGGAATTGTTACAATACCGACAGTTAAGATTTCTCTTTCTTTTGCTAATTGAGCAATAACAGGAGCTGCACCAGTACCGGTACCACCACCCATACCAGCTGTAATGAAAACCATTTTAGTATTGCTGTCAAGCATTTTCTCAATATCCTCGATACTTTCTAGAGCAGCTTGCTGACCTACATCAGGATTTGCACCAGCACCTAAACCTTCAGTAAGACTTACTCCCAACTGAATTTTATTAGGCACAGGACTATTTTGTAATGCCTGAGAATCAGTATTACAAACGATAAAATCTACTCCTTTGATACCTTGCTTGAACATGTGATTGATGGCATTACTACCTCCACCACCTACTCCGATAACTTTTATCACGTTCGATTGATTTTTAGGTAAATCGAAAGAGATGCTTCCAAATTCTGAGTTGCTTTCCATACTATTTGGTTTATTATTTTGTGTTACTTGTGATAACTCTGATTACTCAGCGTTATCTAAAAAATCTTTAATCTTATCAATATATCTGTCAAAAAACGATTTTCTAATCGTTGTTTCAGTCGATTTAGAATGAGTTCTAGCCTCTTCTATAACCCTTTCAGCTTCCTGCTGAATCATTTGTTGTTCTTCAACTGTTGGTTTTTGCACCAAAACAGGCTCAGGAACATAATTATCTTGCGGAACCGCACTCATGGTGTTATTACGAACACTATTCATCACTAAACCAACAGCAGTCGCATACAACGGACTTGAAATTTCTTCGTTTGAATTCCCTGCTAAATGTTCATTAGGGTATCCAATTCTAGTATCCATTCCTGTTATATATTCTACTAATTGTTTGATATGTTTTAACTGAGATCCTCCCCCAGTTAACACAATTCCTGCAATTAATTTTTTGCGTGGATCTTCATGACCATACGCTTTTATTTCAGTATAAATTTGCTCGATAATTTCAACTACACGAGCATGTATTATTTTTGAAAGGTTTTTTAATGAAATTTCTTTAGGATCTCTTCCTCTTAATCCCGGAATTGAAACTATCTCATTATCCTTATTTTCTCCTGGCCAAGCAGAACCAAACTTTACCTTCAATAATTCAGCTTGTTTTTCAATAATTGAACAACCTTCTTTGATATCTTCGGTAATTACATTACCTCCAAATGGCACAACCGCCGTATGACGAATGATACCATCTTTAAAAATTGCTAAATCTGTAGTTCCACCTCCTATATCGATTAAGGCTACACCAGCTTCTTTTTCTTCTTGACTTAATACCGCATCTGCAGAAGCCAAAGGTTCAAGAGTTAAACCAGAAAGATCTAACCCAGCACTTTTAATACATCTACCAACGTTTCTAATCGATGAAGCTTGACCAACCACAACGTGGAAGCTACTTTCAAGTCGACCTCCATACATGCCTATTGGCTCTTTTATTTCAGACTGTCCATCAATTTTAAATTCTTGAGGTAATACATGAATAATTTCTTCTCCGGGTAACATAGCCAATTTTTGAACTTGACCAATTAGCACATCTATATCTTTTTCACTAATTACTTCTTCAGAATTAGGTCTTGATATATAATCACTGTGTTGAATACTACGAATATGCTGACCCGCAATACCAACTACTACATCTTTAATTTTAAATCCAGAATCTTCTTCTGCTAAAGCAATAGCTTCTTGAATAGACTGAATTGTTTGTGTAATATTATTTACTACACCTCTAGCCACACCGAGACTTTTAGACTTACCAACGCCTAAAATTTCTAGCTTTCCGTATTCATTTTTCTTGCCTATCATAGCAACAATCTTAGTTGTTCCTATATCAAGTCCTACTGCTATATTCTCTCTTTCCATACTCTATTCTTTTGTACAAACCACTTGCTTTGTAAACTTCAAATTGATTTTCGAATACGAAGAAATCAATGTGTCTTGTACTGCTTTTTGAAAAAACGCTTTATAATTATCAAATTTTCTATCCATGTGTATGGTTCTACCGAAAATTATATCATAACTATAATTTCTATTCTTCATTACAATGCTTCCGTCGTCGTTTATAGTCATCCCAATGATATTTTTTTTCAAAAAATCATCAGAATAAACCTTTTTCAACAAGGCGACAAAATTCTTATCTAAGGCTTTATCAACATCACCATAAATAAGTGGCACTCTGGCGCTAAAATTATTTGAAAGCGGCATCCTATCTCCTTTATAATCAATATAAAAAGAAGAATTATCATTAAAAACTCTAGCGATTGGGGTCTTTTGTTTTACTATTGTTTTCAACTTGCCATCAACACTCACATACACTTCAGAATTGTCTATCATGCTGTGTTTATTGATAGTTTGCTCTATACGCTTCAAATCTACTTGTTCTTTTTTAATACTGGAAGTACCTCCAAAATTTTCTATCAACAACTTATTAACCATTTCATGCGTAACAAATGGGCTCTCAGAATTGACAAATTCGATATCTGGCTTAGAAATTTTTCTCATTTCGTTTCTTTTTGAGGTAAACGAATACAGAAAAACCACCACTCCAAAAATGGCTATCAGCTGAATATTTATTAACCAATTTTTACGCATCTAAAGCTTTTTTAATTTCTGGCACCATTTCTCCTACATCACCAGCACCTATAGTAACTATAACTGGTGAATCTGATGATTTTAACAATGCTATAAGTTCTTCTTTTTGAACTAATTTTTTATTTGAATTATCTATTTTATCCAATAACCATTGCGAAGTAATTCCTGTCATAGGTAATTCGCGAGCTGGATAAATTTCCATTAACAATACCTCGTCAAATTGAGATAAACTTTTTGCAAAATCATCAGCAAAATCCTTTGTTCTACTAAACAAGTGCGGTTGAAAAACAGCCAACACTTTTTTTCCAGGATACAACTCCCTAACCGCTTGATGCACTGCATTTATCTCGGTAGGATGATGTGCATAATCATCGATATACACAAAATCTGGTTTACGAATTTGGAATGAAAAACGGCGTTTTACTCCCTTAAATGTTGCTAACGCTTTGACAATGGAATCGGTTGGGGTTCCGTAAGTTCGAGCCATGGCCAAAGCAAGCAACGCGTTGGTTAAGTTGTGCTTCCCTGGTAATCCAAATTTTATATCTTTAATTTCTTCGGTTGATGTTGTTACATCAAAAACATACCATCCATCTATAAT
The DNA here is from genome assembly GCF_900142035.1 of Flavobacterium terrae. Classification (GTDB taxonomy): domain Bacteria; phylum Bacteroidota; class Bacteroidia; order Flavobacteriales; family Flavobacteriaceae; genus Flavobacterium; species Flavobacterium terrae. The sequence goes on from NZ_FQZI01000002.1 coordinate 684,381, forward strand.
CCTAATATTATGCGCAACAAATTTAGAATCATCATTTACCCCGACAGTTATTCCATCAAGCGGCAAACCACTGATTACAAATAAGTTATTTTTATCCTCAACTTTATCAGCAAATTCTTTGAAAGAAGCTTTTATAGACGCGTCATCACCGTAGATATCGAGATGATCAGCATCCATTGAAGTTATGCACGCAATATTGGGGTGCAAATGTAAAAAAGATCTATCAAATTCATCAGCTTCAACCACAGTAATTGTTTTTCCAGAACCAATTAAATTTGAGTTGTAATTTTCAACAATTCCACCTAAAAAAGCTGTAACATCTAAACCACTTTCATACAAAACATGCCCTAGAATACTCGAGGTTGTAGTTTTACCATGCGTTCCAGCAACTGCAAAACAAAACGTATCCTTAGTAATGATTCCTAAAACTTCTGCACGCTTTTTTATTGTAAATCCATTTTCTTTAAAGTAATCCCATTCAGAAAGTTGTTTGATAGCTGGTGTATAAACCACCAATGTATTTTCTGGTTTACAATCCTTTGGAATAAAATCAATATTATCTTCAAAATGAATTTCAATACCACTTGCAATCAAATCATCAGTAAGCATAGTAGGAGTTTTATCATACCCCATAACTTCTTTACCAATGAACTTGAAATAACGCGCTAAGGCACTCATTCCAATTCCTCCGATTCCTATAAAATAGACGTTATGTATTTGGTTTAAATTCATTTAATCAATTTTACTATTTCATCAACAATTTGTTTCGTTGCATTTGGCATAGCCAATGTTTTTATATTCTCACTTAAACTTTGTTGCTTCCCATTATCATTTAACAAGGCTTCAAATACAACTTCAAATTGCTCATCTAATTCTTTTTCTTTAAGCAATATTGCTCCATGCTTATCAACAATTGCTTGCGCATTTTTTGTTTGATGATCTTCAGCGACATTTGGGGAAGGAATAAATATAACTGGCTTCCCTACCAAACATAATTCAGATACTGAAGAAGCACCAGAACGAGATATCACCACATCTGACGAAGCATAGACTAAATCCATTCTATCAATAAAAGCCAATACTTGAACACCAGCCTTATCATTAAAATGTTTGTACTCTTCAAAATATAGCTTACCACATTGCCATATAATTTGGACTCCTTGTGATAACAACCAATCAACTTCTTTAGCAATCAATTGATTAACACGTCTTGCACCAAGACTTCCTCCCAAAATCAACAATGTTTTTTTAGTAGCATCAAGTTTAAAACACTCTAAAGCTTCTCCTCTTTTATCATTAACCGACAGCAAATCCTGACGAACTGGATTTCCTGTTAAAATCATATTTTCTTTTGGAAAAAATCTTTCCAAGTTTTCATAAGCCACACAAATCTTGTTGGCTTTTTTACTCAACAATTTATTAGTAATTCCGGGATATGAATTTTGTTCTTGTATTACAGTTGGAATACCTAACATTGAAGCAACTTTTAAAACTGCACCACTTGCAAATCCTCCAGTACCTATAACCACGTCTGGCTTGAAACTTTTTATAATTCCGAATGACTTCATCAAACTTGAGGCCAATTTCAGCGGAAACATTGCATTTTGCAATGTTAATTTTCGTTGTATTCCTGCAATCCACAGACCCTTAATAGGATAGCCTGCTTGGGGAACTTTTTGCATTTCCATTTTATCGCTAGCACCTACAAATAGAATGTCAGCTTTTGGATAACGAGTTTTTAATTCGTTAGCAATAGCAATAGCAGGATAAATATGTCCTCCTGTTCCTCCTCCGCTGATTATGAATTTTGGATTCTCTTTCATTATCTATTTGTTTAAAACAGCATTCATAGGATTGTTCAATTCTTCGATTGAATAATCTTCATTAACTTCTTCTTCTACTTTAATTTCTTCCGATAATTCTCTATCAATAATTCGTTGTAATGCTTCTTCTCGTTTTTGCTTTTCGATATTTTCCTTAGCTATTTCCTCCTCCTTTTTCGTTACATTCAAAATAATACCCAAAGCCGCGCAAGTCATCCAAATCGACGTTCCTCCACTACTTATCAACGGTAGTGTTTGTCCTGTTGTAGGTAACAACTCTACCGCCACACCCATATTAATGAAAGCTTGAAAAATCACAGGAAATCCTAATCCTACCACAACAAGTTTTCCAAAAATAGTAGGTGCTTTGTAGGATGCAATTATGAACCTTACAAACAAAATGAGGTAAATTGTGATTATAAAAAAGGCTCCAAATAAACCAAGTTCTTCTACAATAATGGCAAAAATAAAATCGGAAGAAGATTGAGGCAAAAAGTTTTTCTGAACACTTTTCCCGGGGCCTAATCCATAAACACCACCAGTAGCAATAGCTGTTTTAGCTTTTTCTATTTGGTAATCATCTTCCCCTGGTTTATCTGAAGCAAAATTATCTATACGGCTTATCCAAGTGTCAACACGGTTTGGAAATGCTCCTGGAAATGCTTTTACCACAAGAATAAAAAAAGCAAATGATACAATTCCCATCCCAACGATTATAGCAATATTTTTTATTGGGTAATTCCCAACAAAGGTTAGCATCAAAATCATTGAGAATATTAATGCTGTAGTCGAGAAGTTAGAAGGCAAAATAAGCGCAAGCGTTATAAAAACAGGTATCCAAAGCTCTACAAATGATTTTTGGAAAGTCATATCTTCTACTTCGGTTTTAGACAAATACCTAGCCACAAATAGAAACATAATCATTCCAGCAAATGTTGATGGCTGAAAAGAGATACCTACTAACGGCACTTGAATCCATCTACTTGCATTAGCGCCTTCAATAACTGTCCCTTTCACCATTGCATAAGCCAATAAAATCCAGGCAAATGGCAAAAGCACTCTAGACAGACTTCGGAAGTAATGATAAGGCACTTTTTGTACTTGATACATAATCCAAAACCCTGCTGATAAATGAACAAGATGTTTGATTAAATACACCAACGTATTACCTGTACCATGTTTTTGATACGCTAAATTACTACTAGCACTGTACACAGGAATAAACGAGATTAGGGCCAATAGCGCAACCATGGCCCAAATCACCTTATCTCCTTTTAAATTATGTATCAGTGTTTTCATTTATACTTTAACTAAAAAACTTATAAATTTTGTACAGCTTGTTTGAACTGACGTCCTCTGTCTTCGTAATTTTCAAATAAATCGAAACTTGCACAAGCGGGTGACAACAATACTGTATCTCCTTTTTCTGCAATTTTATACGCTTGTCTTACCGCTTCAACCATAGAAGATGCTTCAACTAAAACATCTACAACACCACCAAAGGTTTCGATAAGCTTTGCATTATCGATTCCTAAACAAATGATTGCTTTAACTTTTTCATTTACTAAAGACAATAATTCAGTGTAATCGTTTCCTTTATCTACTCCTCCTACAATCCAAACTGTAGGCGTTGTCATACTATCTAATGCAAAAAAAGTAGCGTTTACATTTGTTGCTTTAGAATCGTTGATATATTGAACGTTTTGAATTTTAAGCACTTTTTCTAATCTATGCTCTACACCTTGAAAATCAGAAAGGCTTTCACGAATTGTGTCTTTTCTAATTTTTAATAACTGAGCAACAGTTGCTGCAGCCATAGCATTTTTTACATTGTGCTTTCCTTCTAGTGATAATTGTGATGTTGGCATATCGAAATTCTCGTTTGTCGTATTTATTTTTATATTATTTTCTTCTAAAAAGGCTCCAAAGTCTAATGGTTTTGAAATAGAAAATGGAACTAGTTTTGCTCTTGTACTATTGTTTTTGAGCCAGTTTGCTATTGCTTCGTCATCTGCATCATAAATCAAGAAATCATCTTCTGTCTGATTCATGGTTATTCTAAATTTAGAAGCAATATATTTTTCGTATTTGTATTCGTATCTATCTAAATGATCCGGGCTAATATTTGTTATGATTGCTATATGTGGCTTATAAGTTTCTATTCCGTCTAGTTGAAAACTACTCAACTCTAAAACATATGAATCATACTTACCTTCTGAAACCTGCCAAGCATAACTTTTACCAATATTCCCTGCTAAACCAACATTTAATCCTCCTTGTTTTAGCAAATGATATGTCAACATTGTTGTTGTTGTTTTACCATTACTTCCTGTTATTCCTATCGTCACGGCATCTGTAAACTGATTGGTAAATTCTATTTCGGAAACTATTGGAATATTTTTTTCTTTAATCTTTTTGATGATTGGCACTTTATCAGGAATCCCTGGACTTTTCATCACCACATTTGCATTAAGAATCAAATCTTCTGTATGCTTTTCGTCTTCAAATTTGATTTTATGAAGTAGTAAAACTTCTTTATAATTGTTTTTTATTTTTCCAAAATCGGACAGAAATACATCATATCCTTTCTTTTTCCCTAAAATGGCGGTTCCTACACCACTTTCGCCTCCTCCTAAAACTACTAATCTCATATATTACCTTAATTTTAGGGTTACAATTGATACTATTGCCAACAGAATTCCTACAATCCAAAATCGGGTAACGATTTTACTTTCGTGGTATCCTTTTTTCTGATAATGATGGTGTAAAGGAGACATTAAGAAAATGCGTCGACCTTCACCGTATTTTTTCTTTGTATATTTAAAATAGGCTACTTGTAGAACAACCGATAAATTTTCGGCTAAGAATATTCCGCAGATAACAGGAATCAACATTTCTTTGCGAACTGCAATTGCTAAAACTGCAATAACTCCACCAATAGTTAAACTTCCCGTATCTCCCATAAAGACAGCCGCTGGATAACTATTGTACCATAAAAATCCGACCAATGCACCTACGAAAGCCGCTATAAAGACAGTCATTTCCCCAGAGTTTGGAATAAACATAATGTTCAAGTAGTTAGAAAACATAATATTACCTGAAACGAAAGTAAAAACCCCAAGAGCAATTACAGATATTGCTGAAGTTCCGGCCGCGAGACCATCAATACCATCAGTTAAATTTGCACCATTTGAAACTGCAGTGATGATAAAAATTACAATCGGGATGAATACTAACCATGCCCAATTTTCATATCCATCACCTGTCCATGCTAACAATTCAGCATAATCAAACTCATTATTTTTAAAGAATGGAATTGTTGTCGCTGTAGATTTTTCTTGAAGAGAAACCGGATTAATAGTGTTTTGAGCAGCATTCACCACAATTTTAGCTGTCTGAGTATCTTTTCTTACAGTCACTCCTGGATGGAAGTACAACGTAGCACCAACAATAACTCCTAGACCAACTTGACCTATAACTTTGAAAATACCTTTTAAACCTTCTTTATCTTTCTTAAATACTTTTATATAATCATCCAAGAAGCCTATAAGTCCCATCCATAACATGGACACAATTAACAATATCACATAGATATTATTCAGTTTTGCTAGTAAAAAGACTGGAATTAGAGTCGAAAATATAATGATAACACCACCCATAGTAGGCGTCCCTGCTTTTTGAGTTTGCCCTTCAAGACCCAGTTCACGAACTGTTTCTCCAATTTGCTGACGTCTTAAAAAACCAATTACTCTTTTACCATAAATGGTAGACAATAGCAATGACATTATAATAGCCAAGGCCGATCTGAAAGTAATATACTGGAAAACCCCTGTTCCAGGAACGTCTAGCGTTTTGTCTAAATACTCAAATAAATAGTATAACATACCTCTATGGTTATTTGTTAAGTTGCTCTAATATTTCTTTTACTATTTTCATATCGTCAAAATCATGGCGAACACCGTTAATTTCTTGATAAGTTTCATGACCTTTACCAGCGATTACTATTATATCATTGGTTTCTGCCATTTGACAAGCCGTTTTAATAGCTTGTTTTCTATCTAAAATCGAAACGTATTTTTTGAAATTTTCAGGACTAATTCCTGCTTCCATTTCATCAATAATCGCTTGAGGATCTTCCGTTCTTGGATTATCAGAAGTGATGACTACTTTATCACTAAGTTCTGTTGCGATCTTAGCCATTATAGGTCTTTTAGTTCTATCTCTATCTCCTCCGCAACCTACAATAGTTATTAGTTTTTCATTTTTAGTTCTTATATCATTGATTGTATTCAATACATTTTCTAAAGCATCAGGCGTATGAGCATAATCTACAACGGCTGTAATTTTTTGAGCTGAAACGATATATTGAAATCTCCCAGAAACACTTTCTAGCTCAGAAAGCAAACGAAGTGCTTCAATTTTTTCGATTCCTAATTCTATAGCAACTCCGTAAATTGCCAATAGATTATACGCATTAAAGTTCCCTATTAAACGTGTCCAAACTTCTTGCTCATTAATTTTAAGCTGTAATCCGGACAATTGATTTTCTAAAATCACTGCTTTATAATCAGCATAAGTTTTTAGTGCATATGACAACTTTTTAGCCTGAGTATTCTGAATCATAACCGCACCATTTTTATCATCAATATTTGTTAGAGCAAATGCTGATTTTGGTAAATGATCAAAAAATGATTTTTTTACATCTCTATACTCGGCAAACGTTGGGTGATAGTCTAAATGATCGTGAGAAAGATTTGTAAAAACTCCTCCTTTAAATTCAAGTGCTTCGGTTCTTTTTTGATGAATACCATGAGAACTCACTTCCATGAAACAATACTCACAGCCAGCTTGAACCATTTCATTGATGTAATAATTGATCGTTAAAGAGTCTGGAGTAGTATGAGTAGCTTTATATTCTATTTCATCAACTAAAATTTTCACAGTCGAAAGCAAACCTACTTTATAACCTGCTTTTTTAAACAACTGATATAAAAGAGATGCTATTGTAGTTTTACCGTTTGTTCCAGTTACACCAATTAGTTGTAATTTAGAAGATGGATTGTCGTAATAATTATTTGCTAAATGAGCCAATGCATCATTTGTATCTTTCACCACAACATATACAATTTGCGATAACAAATTATTTGGTAAATCTTGACAAACAACCACTGAAGCACCTAATGAAATTGCTTTATCAATGAACTCATGACCATCTGAAACAGTTCCTTTAATAGCCACAAAAACATCATCCTTTTCAATTTTTCTAGAATCGAAATGAATAGCACTGATTTCAACATCTGTCGAACCATGTACAGCCTCTATCGCTACCTTATATAAAACGTCTTTAAGCTTCATTATGATAATTCAAGTATTATGGTGTTGTTTTTAATAATTGGCTGACCAGGTAATATAGATTGCTTTTTAACTTTACCAATCCCTATAACTTTTACTTTCATTTCTAAATTTTCAAGTAATGCTACTGCATCCATCCCTGCCATTCCTTTTAAGTTGGGTATAACCGAAGGCTTCTTGTTTAATTTTGCATTGTATGCATAATAATTACCTTCTTGATCTTTAAACTTTTTCTTAAGATTTTTTATCTCGTTTGTTGAAGGAACATCTGTAAATACTTTTTGTGCAATTCTTTTAAAAACTGGTCCAGCAACATCTGCTCCATAATAATTATTTTTTAATGTATTGGGTTTATGAACCACCACTATACAAGAATACTTAGGATTTTCGGCAGGAAAATACCCAACAAAAGAAGAAGCATAATACATGTGTTCATCTCCTTTATGATAATTTACCTGTGCAGTTCCTGTTTTACCCGCCATCGAAAAATCTTTAGAATACAATTTAGAGCCAGTTCCCTTTTTAACTACATTTTTTAGAACCGCTTGCACTTTCTTCAAAGTTTCTTCTGAACAAATACTCGGATTTATTACTTGCTTATCAAATTTTTTAATTGTCTTATTCCATTCTTTAACCTCTTGCACGAAAATTGGTTTAACCATTTCTCCATTGTTAGCCACAGCATTATATAATGCTAATGTTTGCAACGGTGTTACTGAAACTCCATATCCAAATGCCATCCAAGGCAGGGAAATCCCACTCCAGCCATTTTGACCAGGTTGTGGTATTTTAGGAGTTCCCTCTCCCTTAAATGGTAATCCCAGTGGTTTATTTAAACCAAGACTATTAATTCTATCAACAAACTGTTTTGGGTTATCTTTATAATTTTCGTAAACTGCTTGAACTAAAACTGTATTTGACGAAACCTCAAATCCTCGGGCCAATGAAATCTTTCCGTAACCGCCTTCATGAGAATCACGTACGTGACGCCCTTTGTAAACAATATCTCCGCCTTTAGAATCGTAAACTTTCCCAGTATCTATTTTTTCATCATCAATAAGAGCAATTAAATCTATTAGTTTAAATGTAGATCCAGGCTCATGTGATTCTCCCACAGCATAATTAATGGTTTCATAATATGATCCATCAGTGGCTCTTCCTAAATTCGAAATAGCTTTTACAGCTCCTGTTTTTGTTTCCATTACTACAACACATCCATGATCTGCTTCATAATCTTGTAGTTGTTTTAACAAAGCATGATGGGCTATATCTTGTACATAAACATCAATGGTAGACACTATGTCATATCCATCTCTTGGCTCAACCTCATAATTATCATGAATAGGTTTCCATTGTCCTTTGGCAATTTTCTGCTTTAAAATTCTGCCATCTGTTCCATTAAGATATTTTCCAAAAGCCCCTTCGATACCTACAGGCAATAATTTTCCGTTTTCATCATATCTTTCATAACCAATAGTTCTCTTTGCAATTTTTCCAATTGGATGTTCACGGACAGTTTTTTGTTCAGTAATCATTCCACCTTTATATGCTCCAAGACTAAAAAGCGGAAAACCTTTAATAGTCATATACTGTGTATAACTTAAATCACGGGCTACTAAAAAATATCTGTTTTTATTTGCTCTAGCTTTTCTAAACTCATTTAAATAAGTATATGCTGACTTGTTTTTTAGTAACTTATGCAAAGAGTCAGACAATTGTTCTATGTGATTGTCAAAATTTTCTTGTGATGGCGCCAAAGCATCAAATCGAATTGTATATTCTGGAATTGACGTAGCCAATAAACTTCCATCTGAAGAATACACATTACCTCTATTTGCCGGAATAACAAAGTTTTTAATTGTTCTTTCTTTTGCCAGCTTGCGGTAATACTCACCTTCTACCCACTGTATATTAGTAAGTTTAACACCCACAGCCGTTACCATGATTAAAACAATCAATGCAACAATATAGATACGATTTAATATGTTTCTATTTTCTACTGCCATAGCTTATCCCAAGCTGATTTTTCTTTTGCTACTTTTATTTTTTTTGGAGGAACAGACGATGGGAAAATTTCTTTTTCAATCATTTCTTGCGCTACTGTCGATTCCATTTTTATTTTCATTAATTCTGATCTTCTATCAACAAACTCAGATCTTAATTCTTTTACTTCATTAGTTAACTCAGCAATTTTGTATACTTTTCCTTCATAACTATGTGTATTTGCAATCATTATGATTGCTAGGAAAATTAAAAAGACAATGAATCCCCAATTTTTTGTTGCATCCTCATTGACTAAAAACCTTGCTTTTAATATGCTGTAAAACTTGTTTTTCATAATTTTTCAGCGATTCTTAGTTTAGCACTTCGAGCTCGATTATTAATTGCTATTTCCTCATCTGACGGAACAATTAACTTTCCTATATTTTTAAAAGGAACCTCATATCTTCCAAACATATCTCTCTCTGGTTCACCTTCAAACATTCCATTCTTAATATATCTTTTCACCAACCTGTCCTCTAGGGAATGATAAGATATAACACTCAATCTACCTCCAGAATTTAAAAGCTCATTTGTTTGTTCCAAAAACTCCTTAAGAACTTCCATCTCTTGATTTACCTCTATTCGGATTGCTTGATATATTTGAGCTAAAATTTTATTGGCTTTATGCCCTGGTAAAAATCTACTCAAAACTTGCTTTAAATCCTCAGTATTAACTATAGCTTCTTTTTCTCTTTCTTCAACAATTGTTCTTGCAAGCGCTGCTGCATTTTTAAGCTCTCCATATTCTAAAAAAATACGGCGTAAATTTTTATCATCGTATTCATTCACAACTCTGTAGGCACTTAACTCATTTCGCTTACTCATTCTCATATCAAGTTCCGCATCAAATCGAGTCGAAAAACCTCTTTCCGGCACATCAAACTGATGCGAAGAAACCCCTAAATCACCTAAAATTCCATCAACGGTTTTAACACCATTAAATCGTAAGAACCTCTTTATATATCTAAAATTTTCTTTTATTAACACAAATCTTGGGTCATCAATTTCATTTTGCCATGCATCTTCATCTTGATCAAAAGCAAACAATTTTCCATTAGCGCCTAATCGAGATAGTATTTCTCTCGAGTGCCCACCACCACCAAATGTAACATCAACATAAACACCGTCAGGTTTAATATTTAAACCATCAACTGTCTCTTTTAATAAAACTGGATTATGATATTCCATTGTCGTCATCATTATTACCCATTACTTCTTCAGCCAAATCTGCAAAATCTATATCTGAATCATCAACCGCTTTTTCATACAAATCTTTATCCCAAATCTCAATTATGTTTATTGCCGATGACAACACAACACTGCTATTAATAGATGCAAAAACAGCCAAATCTTTAGGAACTAACAATCTCCCTGTCGAATCAATCTCCACCATTCTAACCCCTACAGTAAATCGACGGATGAAATCGTTATGTTTTTTATTAAATCGATTCAGTTTGTTTATTTTTTGCATCATTACATTCCATTCTGCCATGGGATACAACTCCAAACATTGCTGAAAAACCGATCGTTTTAAAACGAAGCCTTCTTGCAAAGATGAATTCAACTGATTTTTCAAAGCGACAGGCAACATTAACCTTCCCTTAGAATCAGCCTTACATTCATATGTTCCAACAATGGTATTCAAGTAGTTACAATTTTTGTATGATACTGTACAAATGTAGAAAATAATTTACCACATTTTACCACAAATTACCACTTTGTTGATAAGTTTTACCATTTTCTATTCAAAAAGAAACTTTTCTAAAAAGAGTCTTTTTTTAACTTTAAGATATTTTTTTGTGTAATTTTTTCTTTTTAAGAAATTATTCGCAATAAAATACTCTTTTTAAAATGCTTTTTTGATTTTTTTTCAAAAAAGACAGTGACGCTAATCCAATCATTTGGCTGATTACTAAACACTTAACTTATCAACATAAAAATTGAAAATTATTCTAAAAAACGTATTTGACTTTTTAATCCTATATTTGCGTAATAAACAATATCAAAAAACCAAAGTGAGTAACTTAATAAAAGACGGTAAATACGAATATTTTGAAGCTGGTGAAGGAACACCCATTATTATTTTACATGGATTAATGGGCGGATTGAGCAATTTTGACGGAGTTGCAAACTACTTCCCAAGCAAAGGCTATAAAGTTGTAATTCCTCAATTACCTTTATACTCTCAAAACATTTTAAAAACGAATGTAAAATCGTTTGCAATATATGTTAAAAACTTCATTAATCACAAGGGTTTTAATCGAGTAATACTTGTTGGAAACTCACTTGGAGGTCACATTGCTTTATATTTTACAAAGATGTATCCTGAAAGAGTTTGTGGTTTAGTTATAACCGGAAGTTCAGGTTTATATGAAAGTGCTATGGGAGATAGTTATCCTAAGCGAGGCGATTATGAATACATCAAGAAAAAAGCTCAAGATGTTTTTTACAACCCCGAAGTTGCTACTCCAGAAATTATTGATGATGTATATGCAACAGTAAATGATCGAATCAAATTGATTAAAACACTTACGATTGCTAAAAGCGCTATTCGTCATAACATGGCAAAAGATTTACCAAAAATGCATGTTCCTACAGGAATTATTTGGGGTAAACAAGACAAAGTAACTCCACCAGATGTTGCAGAAGAGTTTCACAAGCTTTTACCCAACTCAACACTATACTGGATTGACAAATGTGGTCATGCAGCTATGATGGAACATCCTGATGAGTTTAATAAAATTTTAGAAGAATGGCTTGAAACTAAAGCCGAACATAAAGAATAATGAAAGTCAATACCGCCGAATTTATTATTAGCAACTCTGATGTGAGCAAATGTCCTTTGGATCGCTTGCCCGAATATGCTTTTATAGGAAGGTCTAATGTAGGAAAATCATCTTTGATTAACATGTTGACCAATCATAAAAATTTGGCAAAAACATCTGCGAGACCGGGTAAAACTCAATTAATAAACCATTTCAAAATAAACAATAACTGGTTTCTAGTTGACTTACCAGGTTATGGATACGCTCGTGTTTCTAAAAAAACCAAGGAAGTATTTCAAAAATTCATTACCGATTATTTCGAAAAAAGAGAACAATTAGTTTGCGCCTTTATACTTATCGATATTAGACACGAAGCCCAAAAAATTGACTTAGAGTTCATTAACTACCTTGGAGAAATTGAAGTGCCTTTTTGCATCATTTTCACTAAAGCAGATAAAATAAGTCGTGTAAAAATTGACCAAAGCATAGCCTCTTACAGAAAATCATTATTGGCTAACAATTGGGAAGAAATGCCACCTCATTTTGTTACTTCATCACTTGAAGCAACAGGTAGAGATGCTGTTTTAGAATATATAGATTCTGTAAATCAAGAGATTTTTAAAAACAATAGCTTTGTATAAAAAGAAAGGGTTCTCGTTGAGAACCCTTTCTTTTTATTAATCTTCTTTTTTTAACTCTAGTTTTTCTGCAAAATAATCACAAAAATCTCGCATTGTGTCACTCATTTTCTCATCGGCCGTAGCTCTTTGAAATGTATCTGCCATTGCAACTAATGTTTGATGAAAGAATACTTTCATTTCGTCGACCGGCATATCTTTAGTCCATAAATCAATTCGCATCGTTTCTTTGGCTTTGCTATCCCAAATATTTAGCATAATTGCTTTAGCCTCTTCATTTTCTATTCCTCCGTCTTTTGCTGTCCAATACAACTTTTCAGGAATTTGATTTTCGTCTAATGCTATTTTAAATTTAATATCTGATGTTTTATTGATTCCCATTATTTAGTAGGTTTATATTTAGATTTTTGAAATATTTCTTTTGCATCCATTAAGAACATTTGTTGAGCAGGAATATCATTGTTATCCATAAAGGCTCTTACAATTTGCCAACCTATCCATGCGCCAACACGTCCTGGTGTTTCGTTATCATTGACCAATCCAAATTTAGAAAATGGTCCTGGTTCGATAAATTTTGGCAATAATTTCGAATCTGTACTATACAACAATTTTTCATCGATAAAAAAGCGCCAAACATCAACATCATGCTCTTCGCACCATTTTATTTCATCAGCAGTGTAACATATTTTATCTTCGTCAGAATACTCTGGTAGTAATATATCTTTTAAATACAATTGCTTACCAGCATAAATCATTTGTGACAAGAAATCTCTTTCCATGGGTGGTTTTACTTTTCCATATGAAAAACTCTGTACAATGTCTGGTAAAATTTGAGAAGGCTCAAAAGTCTTTTTTAGATACTCTGGGTATTCATAAAATTTATGATTTTTTCCCAAATACATTTCTAGTGATACAATAACAAGACTATCTGTATAAATTGCTTTGTATTGTGGGTCCATATCATGTATCAAAGTCACAACTTTAGGCGTTCTTGTTTTAGGATAATAAAATTTAATGTATTTAAATAAATCTTCGATCCCTTCTTTTTCTAAATCAAAGTTATCATAACGTTTTTCCACTTCTTTATAAAGTTCTCTCCATAACGGATTAGTCATTTTTTCGATCATTGCCGAATCAGAAACATTAGTTGGAAAAAAATAAGGATACTTCGCTTTTAGTTTTTGCAGATCTTGAGGTTTTGTGCCAAAAAAAGCTTTGTCATAACGATCAACTTCAATTGCAACCGGAATATCTTCTGCCTCTGCTTTTATTTTATCGTTTTTTGAACAAGATGTTAAAATTATGCTAGCTAAAGCAAATACTACAAATTTCTTCATAAATTATAACAGTAATTTATTTCTTACGTTTTTTTGAATACTTTTTTGAGTAAAAGTATTACATTTGCAAATATACATCGTTTTGAAAAGAATTTATGCCTATGCAAAAAATTACTCAGCTTGACACTGAAAAAGTTAACCTACATATCGTTAATTGGCTCAAAACTTATGCAGAAAACGCAAAAGTTAATGGATTTGTAGTGGGAATTTCTGGAGGAATAGACTCAGCTCTCACTTCGACTTTGTGTGCACAAACCGGCCTAACTACTTTATGTGTTGAAATGCCTATTCATCAAGCAGAAAGCCACGTAAACAGAGCTCAAGAGCATATTGCTCAGCTTAAAAAAAGATTCTCAAATGTGACAGACACAAGAGTTGATTTAACTCCTGTATTTGAAAGCATGAAAATTGAAATTCCAAAAACAAACGATGAGATAAAACTCAACCTATCACTGGCTAACACCAGAGCACGTCTACGCATGACCACCTTATACTATTTAGCAGGAATTCAAGGCCTTTTAGTAGCAGGAACTGGGAATAAGGTAGAAGACTTTGGCGTTGGTTTTTTTACAAAATATGGTGATGGTGGAGTTGACCTTAGTCCAATTGCAGATTTGCTAAAAAGTGAAGTAAGACAATTAGCATCTTACTTACAAGTTCCCGACTCTATTTTAAAAGCAGCACCAACTGATGGATTATTTGGTGATGACAGAAGCGACGAAGATCAACTAGGTGCTAGTTATGAAGAATTAGAGTGGGCCATGGCACAATTGGAACAAGGAAAAAAAGCTGAAGATTTTATCGGTAGAGAGAAAACTGTATTTGAAATATACAAGAAACTCAACACTATAAATCAACACAAAATGAACCCCATTCCTATTTGTAAAATACCAGAAATTTATAAGTAATTTATTACTTGATTCCCAGTTATTTACAAAAATATTAATTATCTTTACTATTCGTTTTAGTTTTAATTTAAAGTTTTTATTATGGTAAAATTAGGTCTTGCAGACAACCATCCAGTTGTACATTATGGCATAAAATCTTACTTTAAAGAACACTCTGACATTTCCTTAGTTGGAATAGTTGATAATTTTGATATGGTTGAGGAAATGCTAAAACGCAAGGATATTGACGTCCTACTTATGGACTTAGAACTTGAAGGACTTTCTAGCATAAATCTCATAAAAGCCCTATTAAAAGATTATCCAAAAGTAAAAATTGTTCTTTATTCAAATCTAAATGAGCAAATTTATGCTCCAAATGCAATCAAAGCAGGCGTTTCTTCGTTTGTAGAAAAAACTGAGAAACTTGATGTATTAGCTTCGACTATCATTAAAGTAAACAGAGGCGCAGTAATATTTAGTGAAGCTGTCAAGAAAAACATGGCACTTATTTCTAAACAGGCTAAATCTGAAAGGTTGTATAGAAAATTATCAAGCCGTGAGATTGAAGTATTACGCTATTTATCTAACGGTAAGAAAAACAAAGAAGTTGCTGAAGCACTAAATCTTAATGAAAAAACTATTAGTACTTACAAATTACGCCTATTAGCCAAACTAAATGTAACTAATTTAGTAGATTTAGTAAACAAAGCTAAGACGCTAGAAATTGTTTAACTATAACGTGACATTACTCTTCCTAATTTAACCGAGAAGTTATTTATAAGTTTAGAGTAATCCATCACCATAGAAAGATTTTCAGAATTGTCACTTTCAATTGTATTTGAGAGTGACATTTTTATTTCTTCAATTATTTTATTTACTAAAAACCATCTCAATGATAAAATAGTTTCGGTTACATACTGAGAGACTGTTTTATCTTTTAGCTTAACATAAATCTGCTTTGCTTCCCAGTTATGAAGCATATCTTTTTCATCTGCCATTAAAATAGAAGTAACTTCTTGAGAAAGCTCAGGCGAAACTTGCATTAAATACTGCTCTATTTCAAACTTTTTATCTTGATTGAAATACGCAATTAAATTATTATATATGGATTGAAAAACAGGGTTTGCTAATTCGACCTCATCTTCCTGCAAACTTAAATAAACCCTTTGAAAAACTTTATATTTGTTCACTTCTCTAACTTCCTTTAACTCACCATCATCGTTAGCTTTCCATAAAAAATCTTCAAAATCCTCTTCAAAATCACCATACAAAAGCAATATCTGGATAATTTTTTTCTCAAGCTCGTATTGTATATCAACTTTAGCAGAAACAGAAGCTGTTTCATTTTTATGAACTTCAAATGCTTTTTGTTCCTGAACAAATTTCTTATTAGCTTCTGAAATATCTTTTTGCATAAGTTGTGCCAATGTATTAAAAAGAACTTCTTCTGAAATCTCCATAATACGAGAACACTCTTGAATATAAATTTCTCTTTTTATTCTATCAGGAATTTTAGAAATACTAATAACCATATCCCTAATAAGATCAGCTTTCTTGATAGGATCGTTTTTAGCATCCTTCATCAATAAAGAGGCTTTGAACTGAATAAAATCTTTAGCATTTTCGTCTAAATATCTTAACAATTCTTCATGTGGTGTTTTACGAGCAAAACTATCTGGATCTTCTCCTTCAGGGAAAGTACAAACTTTTACATTCATGCCCTCCTCTAATATCAAATCGATACCGCGTATTGAAGCCCTTAGCCCCGCTGCATCACCATCAAATAATACCGTAATATTTTTAGTAAGTCTATTAATTAACCTGATCTGATCTGAAGTCAATGCAGTCCCAGAAGAGGAAACAACATTCTCAACTCCTGCTTGATGCATTTGAATTACATCTGTATATCCTTCACAAAGAAAACAGTTGTCCTGTTTTACAATTGCTTGTTTTGCATGATAAATACCATACAACACTTTGCTTTTATGATAAATATCGCTTTCTGGCGAATTAAGATATTTTGCTGCTTTTTTATCATTAGTCAAAATTCGGCCTCCAAAACCTAATACGCGACCAGACATACTTTGAATAGGAAACATTACGCGTCCTTTGAATCTATCAAATTGCTTCTCATCTTTTGAGATGGTCAATCCTACTTTTTCTAAGTATTCTAAATTATACCCTTGACCTAAGGCTTCTTTTGTAAAAGCATCCCAAGTTTCAGGAGAATAACCTAATCCAAATTTCTTAATGGTATCTGAAGTAAAACCACGCTCTTTGAAATATGAAAGTCCAATAGCCTGACCTTCATCAGTATTATACATAGTGTTTTGAAAATACTTTTGAGCAAATTCAGAAACCAAATACATACTTTCTTTTTCGGAAGCCTCTTGCTGCTCTTCAGAAGTTCTTTCCGTTTCCTCAATCTCAATATTGTATTTTTTTGCTAAATATCGAATAGCTTCAGGAAACGAGAAATGCTCGTGTTCCATTACAAAAGTAACAGCATTACCTCCTTTACCCGAACTAAAGTCCTTCCAAATTTGTTTTACGGGAGAAACCATAAACGAAGGAGACTTTTCATCAGAAAAAGGACTAAGTCCTTTAAGATTAGTCCCTGCACGTTTGAGTTGCACAAAATCACCAATAACCTCCTCTACACGGGCAGTTTCAAAAACAGTATCTATAGTATTTTTGGAAATCATCAGAATTAAATGTCGTCAAATATACAACTTTCATAAAAACAAAAAGTGCTCTAAATAGAGCACTTTTAATTATTTATATTTTGATTATTTTAATCTAAAATCTGGTCTTTTCTTTTCGTCATTACTTTTAAAGAAATTTGTCAAACCTACTTTTGAAACTCTATTCAACATACTAGGTTGTAAGAACCAATTATTAACTTGATCGTTTTTAAATAGTGCCTCGTTAGTAAATGCCTCTACACAACTATCAATTATACAATCTTTAACAGTAATCTTTTTGTAATTATCTGCCTCTAAATATTTATCATCTAAAGCAAGGAAACTAGCAAATCCTGAAACCACACATTTATTCATTTCTAAAAATGAGTCTGATTTTAATGAAATAGCTTCTTTTACTAAACCAACACTATTATCATCGTTATTTACGATTGTAACATTATTAAGTTTAATTACAGTTTTTCTTTTTGTTGGATCAAAGTTTTCTACTTTATCATACGAATCAATTTCGAAAGCTCTAGAACGAGTGTTATCTGAAATAAATGGACTTCTGATTACAACACTGTTATTAACTGTACTTTGAATTCCCATAGAGAAATCGAAATCATCATCACTATTTCTGTAAGAAATGATATTACTTAAATCTACGTTCCCACCAACAACTTCAATTGCATCATCTTTTGCAAAACTGATTTGAACAAACTCTACTTTAGTCTTTTTACCAACTGCTCCTAGAGTTAAACCGTTTAGCATCGTTTTTGAGTCAATTTTTTTACCAGCAAATTCTATACGAACATATTTCAATATTCCAGAATCACTGTTATCATCATTACCTCCAAAAACATTATACAATGGGTTTGAATCATAGATTGAAGAAATTAACCCTCCGTGTCTATTTAAGGGAGCATCACCGTAAATAATTACACCACCCCAATCACCAGCTTTTCTGTCTGATGCTGATTTATTTGATGTAAAAACAATAGGGTCTGTTACAGTCCCTTCTGCTATAATTTTCCCACCTTTAACAACAGTCAAGGTACCTGTCGAGTCACTATCTCCTCTAATTACCGTTCCAGGTTCAATTGTTAAGGTTACTCCACTTGGCACATAAACAGTACCCATAAGCAAATAAGTATTCCTTTTTAATAAAGTAGTATTTTCTTTGATAACTCCAGTTAAAATTTGAGTAGCTGGAGAATAATCAGCAGTTTTAGGTTTGAAACTTGTCCAGCCATTAAACCAGTTGTTTTCGCCATATATTCCAGGCATTTTCTGAGCATTTGCTACTCCAACAGAAGTTAACAGCAATAATAAAAGTGTCTTTCTCATTTGTGATTTGTTTTTAATCAAGGGAAACAAATTTAACTTTAGTTTTCTAATATACCAAAAATTAATGTTAAACTATAATTAATAATAAAAAGTGTTTCATTTCTGAAACACTTTTCAATAACTATGCCAAATAAAATTAATTAAAATCAAATCGTACTCCTAGAGAAATATTGTTTTGATCAACTGTATTATTTTTAAACAATGGATTTAAATCATACTTAACATATAAACTTGTTTCTTTATACCCGATATAAGCTCCAAGTCCGTAAACAAAATCATTAGTATTGAAACTTCCTTTTTCTTTTTGAGTATAATCGTGTCCATTTTCTTCATACTTTAAAATTTGTTTCGTTTTTACATTAAAACCTGCAAAACCTCCTAGACCAACTCTTACTCCTTTATGTATTTGAAAAAATGGTTTATCATTATAATCTTTATTACCTGAAAAATCAAACTCTAAATATAACGGAAATACAATATTCAAATTTTTAAATCTCGAATCATCCAGCTTTGTAGATGAATATTGCAAATTTGTTTGCTTTCCATTTTCAACAAAATAACGGCTATCTGTAGGTCTTAAGTTGTTGTGTTGAAATGATAATCCATATTTAAAATGCAATAAATTGTCATTTTTTAATATTCTAGTATTGTACGAAATTCCAATTTCATAAAAATGTGACCCTAAATATCTAAAATCTGAATGCGCAACTGAATTATTTGTTATGAGATTATTCAATCCTAAGGCAAACACAAATTGAGATGTTGTTCTCTTTTCAGAAACTTTTACAGTATCTTTCTTGTTATTAAATATAACACTAAAAGCCTGTTTTTTTGGATTTACTGTATCTAAATATGTAATTCTTCCTTCTACTTTTTCCTTAACAAGTGTTGTTAATTTAGTTTCCTCCTCAGCTACACGACTTTCTATTTTCAAAGCACTTGCCTCAGCTAATTTTAATTTCTTTTCATCAGCTTGTTCTCTGTTGATAGTTCCTTTTTCAAGTTCTTTATTAACTTCTTCTACTCTAAGTTTAAGGAAAACCTTTTCTTCTTTTGTTATTTTTTCTATACGATTAGCAATCGCTCTAGCTTTTTCTTCAAAAGTTTCTTGACCAAACATTTTAGCGGTAGATGCTAAAATTAAAATACTCAAATAAATAATAAAATTTTTCATACTGTTCGTTTTTTGATTAATGATTAATTGATGATTCTTGATTTCTGCTGACCACAGCTTCTTTTGCTTCTTTATATCCTTTTGTGACTGTTTTCATTACTTTTTGACGAAATGTAAGCTGAATTTCTCCATCCACTTGATTTAACAGCGTACTTGGATCAATTTTTAATTTAGGCTTTTCTGCTGGTGTTTTTACTTCAGCCACTACTTCGTTATTATCTTGAATAATTTTTTGTTCGCTTTTTTCCTCAATATTTTTAATATCATTTTTTTTATCTGAATTAGCTACTTGATAATCATTCTCTTCAATTGGCAAAGAACCTTTACTTATTGAATTATTGAATCTTTTTCTTTTTTCATTTTGATCCTCAACTTTTGATTTTGATTCAGAATAAGCTACCGAAGAATTCTTTTCATCAATAATTGTCTTATTAGATTCTATTATATTCGTTTTACCAACTTCATCATTTGAAGATTCATTAACCTCTTTGTTTACAATAACATTTGAATTATTCTGTAGTATTTTTTCTTCATTAGAATTCAAGAAAAAATAACTTACTCCTAAAAAAAGAACTATTCCAGCGGCAATTCGCATCCAAGGAAAGGGTTTCTTTTCAACTTTACTCTCTTGAACCGAAAGCATTGCGTCCAGTCTATCCCAAGCTTGAGCAGAAGGTTGAATTTCTCTTTTGCCTAACTTTTCTCTTATCTCATTTTCTAACTTATTCGGTTCCATAACTGTAATTTTTAAGTTTTTGGATTTGGGTTTGCAGCATTTCTCTTGCTCTTGACAATTGTGATTTTGATGTTCCTTCAGTAATACCTAACATTTTTGCAATTTCTTGATGCTTGAATCCTTCGATCACATATAAATTAAATACCATTTTGTAACCTTCGGGCAAATTGTCTATTAAGAACTGTAAATCATCGAGAGACAACTGACTTTCTATTGAATTATGACTATCTTCTACAAAAGACTCATCATCCATGAATTTCACCTCTTTCTTTGCTCTAATAAAAGAGATGCATTCATTAATCATTATTCGTCTTATCCAGCCTTCAAAGCTTCCTTTATGCTCAAAATTTTGAAGATTTGTAAAGACTTTCATAAAAGCTGTAATCATTACATCCTCTGCCAGTTGCAAATCTTTTATATATTGTCTGCACACTCCCAACATTTTGGGAGAGAACTGAGTATATAATTGATGTTGAGCATGGCGATTATTTGCAAGAGCTTGCTCGATCAATTTTTTTTCTTCGTGATGTAAATTGACAACTTTCACTTTATTTTGGCTTCAAATTTTAATATAAGGAATATCACATTGACCCTTCTATTTACATAGACGAGAATGAATAAAAAAAGGTTGCATGATGGATAAAAAAAAATTATTTTTTTCTTTCGATCACGTAATTTACCATTAAAACTAGGGAGTCTTTATAAGGGGAATCTGGGAAGGATTCTATGAGTTTAAGGGCTTCTTGCTGAAATTCTATCATTTTTTTCTCAGCATAAATTAATCCATTATTATTTTTTACAAAAGCAATAACTTCTTTAACTCTCTTTTTATCCTTATTATGATTTTTGATAGAGTTTATAAGCCAACTTTTTTCTTTAGAAGTACAGTTATTTAATACATGGATAAGAGGAAGCGTCATTTTTTGCTCTTTGATGTCTATTCCTGTTGGTTTACCAATAGCTTCTTCTGTATAATCAAACAAATCATCTTTAATTTGAAAAGCCATTCCTATTAGCTCTCCAAATTTTCGCAAGCGTTCTACCAGTTCTGAATCATCTGGTTTAACCGAACAAGCAGCAAGCGAACAACAAGCGGCTATAAGTGTAGCCGTTTTTTGTCGGATGATTTCGTAATATACTTCTTCTGTAATATCCAGTCGTCTAGCCTTTTCTATTTGAAGTAATTCGCCTTCACTCATTTCTCGTACTGCAACTGAAATGATTCGAAGCAAATCAAAATCTCCATTATCTATTGATAGTAACAAACCCTTTGAGAGTAAATAATCTCCAACTAAAACAGCAATTTTATTTTTCCATAAAGCATTTATTGAGAAGAAACCACGACGTCTATTACTATCATCAACCACATCATCATGAACTAAAGTGGCTGTATGAATTAATTCGATTACTAAAGCTCCTCTATACGTACGCTCTAGAACTTCACCTCCCGAAATCATCTTGGCGGTAAGAAAAACAAACATAGGACGCATTTGTTTTCCTTTACGGTTTACTATATAATAGGTTATCCTATTTAAAAGAGCAACTTTTGAAGACATTGAAGAATGAAACTTTTTTTCAAAAAGCTCCATCTCATGAAGTATTGGTTTTTTTATTTTCGAAGAAATATCCATCGGAAACCAAAGATAGTATTTCTATTGAAAATTTTATAATTCAAAAATATTTTTATATTTGATTTAAACCTTTTTACGTTATAACTGTCAAATACCCAAAACCTTAAAAAAATCTTAAATTATGAAAACTAAAATTTTAATTCTTGCAGCACTTTTATCAGTAGTTTTCTACAGTTGTACAAAAGATAATGAAAATGACAATAAGGCCATGACTGCAGAAGATGCAAAAGTGAATGCTAAAATGGATGCAGCTGGATCTGATATTTCTGCTATTATTGAAGAGCAATTAACAACCCAAGATGGTATCACATTAAAAAGTACACAACAAGCTACTTTTGCACCAAATTGTGCTACCATGACTAGAGTTCCTGATTATGGAACTGTAATAACTCCTGGCACAACAATTACTAAAACCGTTGACTTTGGAACTACTGGATGTCCATTACCAAATGGAAATATTTTAAAAGGAAAAATCATTATTACTTTTGTTTACCAGCCTAATGCAACTTCACATACTATTAATTACCAATTTGATAATTTTTATCATAACAATATTAAAATTGTTGGAAATAAAACTTTTACAATTTCATGGGGTACTTCTGCAGCAAATCCTGAAACTCATGCAATCGTAGTTATGAATATGGATTTTACAGCAACATTCCCAAGCGGAAATGTATTTCACAGAACTGGTTCTAGAGCGACTGAAATTATTGCTGGTCAAACTACGCCAGAATATACAGACAATGTTTACAGCGTAACTGGACAATGGAACACAAATTCAACTACTTCTGGCTGGTCTATGACTAGTACAATTACTTCTCCATTAATTGTAAAATTAAATTGTCCAAATATTGTAAAAGGTATTATTCAATTTCAAGGATATGGAACTTCAACTTTAGACTTTGGAAATGGGGATTGTGACAATACCGCTATATTTACTCACAATGGAGTTCAATACACCATCATTTTGAATTAAATTTTAGTTTTAAAAATAAAAAAATCCCGAAATCTCGGGATTTTTTTATGCTTCTTTATTTGCCAATTGACCACAAGCAGCATCAATATCTTTTCCTCTACTCCTGCGTACTTTTACAATAATATCATTTAATTCTAATGCTTTAATATAAGCGTTTATAGATTCCTCCGAAGCTTGCTGAAACTCACCATCATCAATTGGATTATATTCAATCAAATTCACCTTACATGGCACATGCTTACAAAACTTAACCAAAGCATCTATTGATTTTTTATCATCATTGATTCCTTTCCAAACCACATATTCATAAGTCACCTTACTTTTGGTTTTTTTGTACCAATACTCCAATGCTTCTCTTAATTCAGGTAAAGGAAAACTTTTTGTGAATGGCATAATTTGATTTCGTATCTCTTCGACTGCCGAATGCAATGAAACCGCCAATTTGAATTTCACTTCGTCATCAGCCATTTTTTTAATCATCTTGGAAACACCAGATGTTGAAACGGTAATTCTTTTTGGAGACATTCCTAATCCTTCTGGTGATGTAATTTTATCAATCGCTTTCATCACATTTGGATAATTCATCAACGGCTCACCCATTCCCATGAAAACAATATTGGATAAAGGGCGATTATAATACAAGCGACTCTCTGAGTCAATGGCTGCCACCTGATCGTAAATTTCTCCAGGTTCAAGATTACGCATGCGTTTTAATCGAGCTGTTGCACAAAAATTACAATCCAAACTACATCCCACTTGACTAGAAACACAAGCCGTTGTCCTAGTTTCAGTAGGTATCAAAACAGATTCAACAACTAAACCATCATGCAAACGCACCGCATTTTTAACAGTTCCGTCTTCGCTACGTTGCATTTGATCCACTTTAATATGGTTAATTACAAAGTTAGCTTCCAACATTTCTCTAGTTTGTTTTGAAACATTGGTCATATCCTCAAATTTATGAGCGCTTTTACTCCAAAGCCACTCATACACTTGATTTCCGCGAAATGCTTTATCACCATTCGCAACAAAAAAATCACGAAGTTGTTCTTTAGATAATGATCGTATGTCTTTCTTTTCCGTTTGCATGCTGCAAAGATAACAATTCTGAAATCCTAATATCGATAAGAAGATTTGAAATATTATTAAAATTATATGCGCGCATATAATTTTTTTATATCTTTGATAAAATTGATTTAATAATGACAAAACCTAATTTAAAAGAGTTATTGAACATTAAACATCCTGTAATCATGGCGCCAATGTTTTTGGTTTCAAACACTGCGATGGTGATAGAAGGAATGAAAGCAGGAGTTGCAGGTTGTATACCAGCACTAAATTATAGAACCCTAGAAGAATTAAAAGCTGCAATCGCCGAATTAAAAGCTGCAAAAGTTGAAGGTGGAAGCTTTGGGTTTAACTTAATCGTAAATAAATCCAATATTAAATACAAAGACCAATTACAGGTTCTTTGTGAGGAAAAAGTTGATTTCATCATTACTTCTTTAGGAAGTCCCGAAGAAACTATTCGTGAAGCTCATAAGGCAGGCGTTAAAGTTTTTTGTGATGTGACTGATTTAAGTTTTGCAAAAAAAGTAGAAAGCTTGAAAGCTGACGCTTTAATTGCAGTAAACAATCAAGCTGGAGGCCATCGAGGAAATATTGACCCTGAAGCATTAATTAAATTACTTGATGAGAAAACTACATTGCCTGTAATTTCTGCAGGTGGTGTGGGTTGCAAAGCAGATTTAGATAGAATGATTGCTGCTGGAGCTATAGGTGTATCCATAGGCAGTTTATTTATTCCTTCTGTTGAATCAAATGTTTCTCAAGAATACAAACAAGCTTGTGTTGATTATGGCGCTAAAGATATTGTAATGACAGAAAAAATTTCTGGAACTCCTTGTACTGTAATAAACACACCTTATGTTCAGAAAATAGGAACTAAATTAAATTGGCTAGAACGATTCCTGAATACTAATAAACGTCTAAAAAAATGGGCAAAGCTTATTCGTTTCATGATAGGCAATAATGCTGTTACTAAAGCTGCAACACAAGCCACCTACAAAACAGTTTGGGTTGCAGGTCCAACTATAGAACACTCCAAATCTATACAACCTGTTTATAAAATAATTGAGAGTTTGGTTAAATAGAGTTGAAAAGGCGAGAAATAAAACTTCTCGCTTTTTTTATTATAGTATTTGTACTTTTGTACTTCGATAAGCTTAATGTATCACTTTTAGTATTCAAGAATATGCATTTCATTTCAGAAGATTTAGAAAATTACGTTGCAAATCACAGCGAAAATGAACCCGATTTATTAGCTCGTTTAAACAAAGAAACGCACCAAAAAATATTGCAGCCAAGAATGTTAAGTGGACATTTTCAAGGTCGTGTTTTGAGTATTCTTTCTAAATTAATTAGACCAAATAACATTTTAGAAATTGGAACCTATACCGGCTATGCAGCACTGTGTCTTGCTGAAGGATTGACCGATAATGGAGAATTAGATACTATTGACAATAACGAAGAATTGGTGGATTTTCAAAAGAAATACTTTGATCAATCACCTTGGGCAGATCAAATACATCAACATTTAGGAAATGCATTAGATATACTACCAACATTAAATAAAAAGTTTGACTTGGTATTTATCGATGCTGATAAAGAAAATTACATTAATTACTTTCACATGATAGCACCTTTAATGAATAAAGGTGGTGTAATTTTATCAGACAATGTATTGTGGAGTGGTAAAGTTCTTGAAGAAGTAAAAGCAAATGACAAAAGCACTAAAATCCTTTTAGAATACAACCAGCTACTTAAAGAGGATCCAAGAGTTGAAACTGTATTATTACCTATAAGAGATGGTTTGACAGTAAGTCGAGTTTTGTAAAATACTAGAAACTAAACTTTTATTTTTTTACTTGTTAAAAAATATATAATTATTACTCTTTTTCTTTCAAAATTTGTTTTTTTTTTTTCACTTTTGTCCAGTTCGAACAAATAAATTTTTATAAATTTTAAAAAAACTTAAAAATGAAAAAAATGCTTTTTACAGCTATTGCTTTGGTAGCTTTTGCAGGAACTAGTATTGTTAATGCAAAAGAAGATCTAATAAGAACAAAACCATGTATGCAAGTTTATATGGAAACATATGATGAGTGCGCAGATCTTGGCATGGATGCGGCAGATTGCACTAGTGAAGCAAATGCAGCCTATGGAGAATGCTTATCTGGAAACTAAGATAATGATTAAACTTAAATTGAAATTTCAGGAGATTGTAAACAATCTCCTGTTTTATAAAAAAATAATCATTATATTTTTAATCATTAATTCATATAATTTATTTTCACAAAACAACTGCAAAGTTAATTACACTGTAATACCAACTGGTGGTTCTTTTGAAAATAATGATGATGTAAAAAAAAGTAAGATTTCAAATAGATTTCAAGGTGTTGATGAAGCACTTAAAAGATTAAATTATCAACTCATAATTAAAAACGACCAATCATATTATCATCAAATAAACAATTTAGGCCTTAATGAAAAAGTAGATAAAACAGCTAAAAATTTAGCTGGCACAAGTGAATTTCTAAAAAAAAATAGATTAGAAATTATAAAAATTATTAATTTTTCACAAGAAGTTTTTTATGTTAAAACCAAATTAAACAACGATTGGAATCTAATAAATGAAACCAAATATATAAATGGATATCTATGTTTTAAAGCAACCCAACAAAAAAGTTTACCACTAAAAAAAGAAAAAAAATATGAGGTTATCGCTTGGTATTGTCCAAAATTACCCTTTCAAAATGGCCCAAAAGAATTTGGTGGATTACCTGGATTAATTCTGGAGTTACAAGATGGTAGGATTACATACTTAGCCAACAAAATTGATTTAAGTCTTAATCAAGAAATGACAATAAAAAAAGTAGATAAAAAAATAATATCAGAAGAAGAGTTTAATAAAATTTATGAAGATAGAATGAAAAATTTGATTGATAATTTATCTAAAAACTAATTTTTATTTTAAAACCTAAAAAATAAAAAAAATGCTTTTTACAGCTATCGCTTTGGTAGCTTTTGCAGGAACTAGTATGGCAAATACAATTGAAATACCAAAGATTGAAGTTAATATTGAGAATACTACTAAAGAAGTAGAAAGACAAAGACATGATGATTGCATTCAAGTAGCAGCTGATTTTCTTGATTATTTTGCTGATCCCTTTTATGAATTAACACAAGAACAATCTCAAATGGTTTACCAAGCAGTATATAATAACTGTATGTTAAATTAAAAAACTTAAAAGAGGAATCTTTGATTCCTCTTTATTAATATAATAAATTCATGAAAAATATTTTAATCATATTATTTTCTATAATTGTAAATACTCTTTTTTCTCAAAAAAATCAAGGTATCGTTTATTATAAAATAAATGAAATAGGGCTGACAGAGCCAGAAAAAACATCAAATACATCAGGTTTAGACCTGTTCAGAAAAATAAAACAAAATTTAGCAAGTCAGGAATTCATTTTAGAATTCAATAATGAAAAATCTCACTTTTTTTTAGATCCCAAACAAAAAATAACAGACACACAATCACAAGAATACAGAATTCAAAACATTGCTTTAATATACACATTAACAGGAGAAATATTTTTTAATAAAACAGAAAATGAATTAATCATAAAAAAAAATGATGGAACTCTTGTAAAAAAAAATAGCAGTATTTCAGAGTGGCAAATAACAAAAGAATCTAAAATGATTGATGGTATTTTGTGCTATATGGCAACTCAGAAAATAAATTACATTGCGCGTGATGGAAAAGATAAAACAAAAACAATCACAGCTTGGTTTGCTCCTTCATTACCTTATAATTTTGGCCCTAAAGAATTTAACAACTTACCTGGGTTAATATTAGAAATAAAAGATGGATACACTACATTGACTGCTTATAAGATTAATTTAAATTTTAAAAAAAATATTGAAATCGAAATCCCAAAAGGTAAATTTGTTAAACAAGAAGAATACGAGAAAAAATTAAAAGCACAAATGGGAATGTAATGCGTATATTAATTTTTCTTTTATTGTCAACTTTTTTTAGTTTTTCTCAAACCAAAACCATTACAGGCATAGTTTCTGACACCTTAAACAAACCGCTAGAAAACGCTAATATTATTGCCAATCCTTTTACCAAAGAGGCACAGCTAAAATTTGCTATAGCAGATAACAAAGGTCGCTATCGTTTAGAATTAGAAAAAGAAGTAAAATATGAAGTGACTGTTTCTTATATAGGCTATAAGGAAGAGGTGATCATTATTGAACCTAATTCAACTATAACTTTACATAATTTCATTTTAAAAAGCACTGGGCAACAACTCAAGGAAATAGTCATTAAACACGAATACAAGCCAGTTGTAATCAAAAAAGACACCATGACATTTAATGTTAAAAGTTTTGCAAACGGCAACGAACGCAAAATGAAAGAAATCCTTGAAAAACTTCCTGGAGTAGAAGTAGATAAGAAAGGAACAGTAACTGTTCAAGGAAAAAAGGTGACTAAAATGCTAGTGGAGGGAAAATCTTTTTTTGGTGGTGGTAGTAAACTAGCCGTTGAAAATATTCCTGCAGATGCATTAGACAAAATTGAAGTCATAGATCATTTTAACGAAGTAGGATTCATGAAAAAGGTTTCGGACAGTGAAGATCTTGCCATGAACGTAAAACTAAAAGAAAACAAAAAGAAATTTATTTTTGGCGACATTGAAGCTGGCGCAGAAATAGCTAATGACAATGGGTTTTATTTAGCCCATGCTGGTTTGTTTTATTACAGCCCAAAAACAAATTTTAGCTTTATTGGTGATAGTAATAACATCGGTAAAAGTACTTTTACCTTTGAAGATTTAATGCGATTTGATGGTGGTTTTAGTAGTTTTTTATCGGGAAGAAAATCGTTTACTAACCTATATAATTTTGCCTCTGACAATACAGATGTTTTGAGCAACAAATCAAATTTTAGTGCCTTAAATTATAGTATTGAAGCTAGCAATAAAACAACAATTTCTGGCTACGGAATTTTTTCTAAAGGATTTACCAGCAGTTTTTCTAACAACAGTAACCAGTATATTCAAAACAACTTTATAACTTTTGAGAAAAGCACGAATTTAAGAGAAACAAAATCTACTTTAGGAATTGTAAATACAAAATTAGACTATTCTCCAAGTAACACCGAAAAATGGTTTTACAATATTCAGTTGCAAGCAAGCAACAACAAGGGTAAGTCGAACATAAACACTGTTTCAAATAATAATTCTTCATTTTTTGAAAGTCTAAATAACGCAGACAACCAATCACTAAAACAATACATTGAATGGCACAAAAGTATAAATGAAAATCACACGACTACTTTTGTAATGAACAATGCTATCGAAAAAAACACTCCATTCACACATTGGTTTACCAATCAGCCATTTTTAACAGGATTAATTCCGCTTCAAAATGATGTCGAATATACTTTGGAACAAACCAAAAAAGTTAACAATACAAGCATAGATGCTCTTTTTAAACATTATTGGATCATAAACAACTTTAATCATTTGTATTCTGTTATTGGAAATAACTATGATCAATCAAAATTGAACACAAATGAAAAGCAACTTTTAACCAATGGTTCTGTAAATGATTTTAGCACTAACGGATTTGGAAACTCAATAAAATACACATTAAATGACATCTATTTAGGGCTTGAATATAAATTTAAAATTGGCAAATGGACTAATAAACCTGGTGTATATTTTCATCAATATGATTTAAACACAAAACAAGAAACAAGTAATCATATATCTAAATTTTTAATTCAACCTCAATTTAATAGTGATTATGAATTTAGCCAAGCAGAGTCAATTAATTTTAGCTACAAATTAAGTAACTCATTTGCAGAAGTTTCACAATATGCAAACCAGTTCACACTTCAAAACTATAACTTAGTATTTAAAGGTAATGCCTTATTAAACAATGAACAATTTCACAATGCAAACTTAAGATACTCTAAATCAAATATGTATAGAGGAATCATGATTAATGCAATTGTAAATTTTAACAAAAAAACAAAAACAATAAGAAATGAAATTGAGCTTTCTGGAATTAATCAATTTACAACTCCAATTTTGACAAATAATCCTGAAACTTCATGGCGTGCTTACGGTATGCTTTCGAAAAAGATATATCGTTTCACTATAAAATTTTCAACAAGTCTAAATTGGTTTGAATACATCCAAAAAATAAACAACTTAACCAACACGGTACAACGCAACAGCCAAAATTTAGGCATTTCAGCTAGAACAACTTATAAAAAATGGCCAGATATTGAAATTGGTTATAAAAAAGGATTTAATCAATTTAAAAGTCAAACTAACTCATCATTTGAAACTAATGAATTTAATGCAGATATAGAAATACCTTTTAGAAAATCATTTGTGTTTAAGTTTGAATATGAAAACTTCAAAAACTCAAGCACAAAGCAAAATAATTATTTTGAAATTGCCAACACTTCTTTGAGTTACCAAAAGAAAAATAGTCCTTTGCGAATTGAAGTATTTGCTAATAACTTATTTAACAATAAAATTAAAACCAATAATTCTTTTTCGGATTATTTAATAACAGAACAGCAAACTTACATTTTACCAAGAGTTTTTATGCTTAGTCTTAGTTATAAATTATAATTGAGGTAAATATTTTTTCTTTACTTCAATGTAAATTTTATAAAAAGTAAATCCTGAAATCGCCCCAAAAAGATAACCTGAAAGAATGTCTCCTGGAAAGTGAAGCCCTAAGTAAATTCGGCTGTAAGCAAATATTAAAGGAAATAAAAAAAGTGAAATTGCATATTTATAGTATTTCTTCAAAATCATAAAGACAAAAACTGTAGATGCCATTGAACTAGCTGCATGACCCGAAAAATAACTGAATGATCCCGCAGTTTTTACAACTCTTATTATATTTTTAAGCTCTTCATCATTACAAGGCCTGATGCGTTGTACTGTATTTTTCACAAGATTTGTAAATTGGTCAGTAAACGTTATTAAAACAGCCATTGATACTATTATTAAAAGTAAGTTCTTACCTCCTACTTTTTTATAGACCAAATAAAAAACAAATAAAAATAACGGTGTAAGGTGTAGTTGCTTTGTTATAAAAAGCCAAAACGGATCGAAAGTTTCTGATCCCAATCCGTTAAGGTATACTAATAAATCTCTGTCTAATTGAATTATTTTTTCCAAGTTACATTTGGCGTTTAATAGGACCAGTTAGGTCATCAAAATTTTCTTTGACTTCGTTAATTTCTTTAGAGATATCAAGGGGATTATTATCTCCTGTTATTTTTGCTGTTTCATCATCAACCATTTTATTAAAGCCTTGTTTAACTTGCTCTACTTCGGCATTAAAATCTCTTGTAAGACTTCCTATTTCATGATTATCAGCACTTTTTTGTATCTCAGATTTTATTTCATTAGTTGCATTTTTTAATTGCGCCATTCCTTTTCCTAAAGTTCGTGCAATGTCAGGAATCTTTTCAGATCCAAATAGCATCAATGCTATAAAAATGACTAAAATTAATTCTCCTCCGCCAATACCAAACATAATCTTATATTCTAAAATTTATTTTACAAAGTTACAAAGTTTAATTTTTAGATTCATCAAACTTAGAAGCAACTTCTTGTTTAGGCCATGCATTATTTGCAACATCAATATCTGCTGTTTCTTCTTTTGGATCAACCATAATCTTTTTGATTATTTTATTAGTCGCAAAAGTTCTTGAAACTTCAGCATCATTTTTTGTCCAAATTTGAGCGGGGAATTTATGATTTTCTGTCGTTCCGTCTTCAAAAGTAAGTTCAACAATAATTGGCATTACTAAACCTCCCGGTTTATTAAATGTTACTTGATAGAAATATTTAGGTGATTGTAATTTTGATTTTTCATCAGCAGTGAAAGTTTTCTCTACATACTCATCTAACGTTTTTACATCTTTTACGTTTAATGGCTTACTCATTTCTTGCTTCATATCAGCACTGCTACCATCAATCATATAAACCATTGGTCCAGAATTTCTAAATCGATTACGTCTAGTTGCTTGTTGTGCTTGAAATCCAGCAGGCGCTTCATTACTCACAAAGAATTGTTTAACTTCTTTAATTCCAATATCTGTATAATCTGTAGTATAGAACCACCCTCTCCAAAACCAATCTAAATCAACTCCTGAAGCATCTTCCATTGTTCTAAAGAAATCTTCTGGTGTTGGGTGCTTAAATTTCCAACGATTTGCGTATGTTTTGAAAGCATAATCAAATAATTCACGTCCCATAATTGTCTCACGCAAAATATTTAATCCTGCTGCAGGTTTTCCATAAGCGTTATTCCCAAATTGGGTAATACTTTCTGAGTTAGACATAATTGGTTCTAACCAACTTTGATCACCACTCATGTAAGGAACTATCAATTTAGCAGGACCTCGATCTACAGGGAAAGTAGACTCCCATTCGATTTCAGCAAGATACTCCATAAAAGTATTTAATCCTTCATCCATCCATGTCCATTGACGCTCGTCTGAATTCACAATCATTGGGAAGAAATTATGACCAACTTCATGAATGATAACTCCTAACATTCCATACTTGACTCTATCAGAATATTTTCCATCTTTTTCAGGACGTCCAAAATTCCAACAAATCATAGGATACTCCATTCCTTGATCTTGTGCATTTACAGAAACAGCTTTTGGATAAGGATAATCGAAAGTTCTTGATGAATAACTTTTTAATGTATGTGCTACTGCTCTAGTTGAATATTGTTCCCAAAGTGGGTTTCCTTCTTTAGGATAAACCGAAGTTGCCATCACTGTTTTACCTCCAAGCTTTACTGCCATTGCATCATGGATAAATTTTCTAGAAGTAGAAATCCCAAAATCACGAACATTTTCGGCTTTAAATTTCCAAGTTTTCTTTTTATCTGAAAATCCTTTTTCTGAAACCATTGCTTCGTCCTGAGTAACAATGATTACAGGTTTATCGAAAGATTGTTGAGCTTGCTCATATCTTTTAACTTGCGCTGCAGTAAACACTTCGCTTCTATTCATTAGTGTACCTGTAGCTTCCATAATATGATCTGAAGGAACGGTAATATTTACTTCAAAATTTCCGAAAGGAAGTGCAAATTCTCCTTGCCCCCAAAATTGCATATTTTGCCATCCTTCAACATCATTATAAACAGCCATTCTTGGATAGAATTGAGCTAAAACATACAAACGATTTCCGTCTTCAAATTGTTCATATCCAGAACGTCCACCATCAACCATATAGTTTCCAATATTGTACCACCATTTAATAGAGAAAGTAAACTTTTGCCCGTGAGCTAGAGGTTTATCAAGGTTAATACGCATCATCGTTTCATTTACAGTATATGAAACTGGCGCGCCTTTTACATCTTTAACATAATCTATCTTAAATCCGCCATCGAATTTTTCTTCAAGGTAAGTTCTTGAAAACCCTCTAGCACTAATTGCTGAATCTACTCTATTATTTTGAACCAGAGGAGTTTTTGAAGTTTTAGCAAAAAGATTTTGATCTAATTGAACCCATAAATAATCTAAAGATTCTTTAGCATTATTAGTGTAAGTTACTGTTTCAACGCCATAAAGTCTTGCGTTCTTGTCATCAAGCTCAATATCGATTTTATAATCTGCTTGTTGTTGATAATACTCAGGACCTGGAGCTCCAGAAGCTGTACGATACATGTTTGGCGTAGCCATTAAATCATACATTTGTCTGAATTTATTTGTATCCTCGTGCCCTTGTTGCTTTACTTTTGGGCTTTCTTGTTGAGTTTGTGCAAACGCATTAATACTTAACGCAAGAGCTACTACGAATAGATTAAAATTTTTCATACGGAAACCTTAATTTGAGGTGCTAAATGTAGCTTATTTTTCAATCACGAATAAAAAGACACTAAACTTTTAACATTCCTTTTACATTTTCTGAAGTAAAAAGAAAGCTTTGCTTTTTTTCATAGATTTTTGTGTGTACAATATTTTGTTGCTCATTAGTAAAATCCAATAATACTGTGTTCTGAATTTCTAAGGTTTTTATCTTTGAAACGTCTTTAACATTATAATAGCAAATAAGAACATTCCCCTCCATTTCTTTGCTTAAAAAATTTACAACTTTAGTTTGTCCATTCACTTTAAGCACAAAGTTTTCTGCTAAATATTTTTTCATTAAGGCAACATCATCAACAGATTCACTTGCTTCTCCCAATAATGTTCTTTTTTTGTATTTTTCTTTAAGAATTGAATTTAAATCATCAACAAAAATTCGAGAGGTAATTTGAATCATCTTTTTGTCTTGCGCATAATTCACTTGATAAATCGCTACATAAAATTTATGTGCTGCAAACGACATTATTGATGCAAAAAACATCATTAAAAACAATATACGAAGGATTTTTTTCATGCTATAAAAGTATTAATTCTTTTCTGGAAAAGTCATTTTCTTGAAATCAACAGCAATTTCACCTAACAAAAATGTAGCCAGAGTTTTATTTTTTGAATCAATAGCATTTAATAAATCGACTTTGTCTAAGGCAAATATTTTAAACCCTTCGATATAATCTGTTGGAATTTTGAGTTTTTGAGAATAAAAATCGTTGTCAAACCATAAATCCAATTTTTCAATCTGTTTTTCTTTCTTTTCAACCGCTAATTCTTTTTTCAACATTTTAGTACGTCCACTAATTTGATTTATCAATCCGTCTAAAGGCATACCTCCTAAAGGAATTAATAGTGGACTATACCATTTTAGCTTTTCAGCAGTTCTTAACCTTCTTTCTGCAGGAGTATACTCTTTTACGTTTTTAGAAACAATCCCCAATGATTTCGTGGTGAATTTATTTACTTCAATTTCATCTAACTGATTGATTTTTGCCTTAACTTTTATAATCAAGGGGCTTTGTTTAAAAGAATTATCGTTCAGTTTGATTTCAATACCTTCTATTAATTGAGAAGAAACAACCAGAACATCATTTGGTTTAGCTTCAATAATAAATTCTCCTTGAGCATTAGTTATTGTATTTATTTTTAATGATGAATTAACTACATAAATACCTTCTAAATTAGCAATATCAGAAACCAATTTTCCTTTTAAACCATTTTGAGCAAAACTCATTTGAGTAAATAAAAAAAGTAGCAGTAGTTTAATTCTCATTCTGTATTTCTTTAAACTTGAAAGCCAGTTCAACTAACTTAAATTTCAAATTACCATAATTTTTGTCTTTAAGTAATTTAGCAATTTCCATATCCTCGGATGCAAAAATTAAAAATCCATTAAGGTTTTCTTTCGCTATTTTTAACGTTGTCAGGAAAAAATCTTCTGTAAGAACCCTAAGTAGCTTTTCATGATTCAACTCATACTTTTCGACCTCAACAATTTTTTTTAACATCTTTTTTTGGCCACTAATTAAATTATAAATCATCCCGACCGGCCCTCCTGTACTGGCAGATCTAAGCCTTCTCTCTGCAACAGTATACTCTTTCACATTTTTACCAATAATACCTAAAGATTTTGCCGAAATTCTACTGATTTGAATCTCATCTAATTCATTAGCTTTAGAAAGCGCCTCAATAATCAATGGATTCATTTTAAAAGAATTTTGATTCAAAACAATTTCTAAACCTTCTAATTTTGGTGATGAAATAATCAAAACATCACCGGGTTTTGCTTCTATTAAAAACAACCCTTTAGCATCAGTAACCGTATCTTTCTTAGTCGTAAAATTAAAAACAATAACATCTTTAACATCCAAAATATCAGAAATTATCTTTCCTTTCAACTCACATTGAGAAAAACCCAATTGAGAAAAACCAACCAATAAAAAGGCTAATAGATGCTTCATAATTTAATTTATGTGGTAAAAATAGAAGTGTTGTCTGCCAATTTATTATTAATGACTTGGTAATTTTTTGTTAATTATAATTTTTAAATTTGGACTTCAATTACATTAAAATGAAAAAAGTTTTACTTGCAAGTACATCTACTTTATACGGAGGTGGCTATTTAGAATATTTACTTCCAACGCTCAAAAAACATTTTGAAAACGTAAACACCCTGTTATTCATCCCCTATGCAAGACCAAGTGGAATTTCACATGAAGAATACACGATGAAGGTTGGCGAAGCATTTTCTAAAATAAACATTAACGTTAGAGGGTTACATGAATTTGAAAATCCAGAAAAAGCAATTCAAGAAGCTGAAGCTATATTCACTGGTGGCGGTAATACGTTTTTGTTAGTTTCGGAACTATACAATAACAACTTAATGGATGTTTTAAAAAAAGTTATAAATGATGGGACTCCATACCTTGGCACAAGTGCCGGAAGCAACATTGGCGGTAAAACCATGAATACTACTAATGACATGCCTATTATACTTCCTAAAAGCTTTGACACTTTAGGAATACTAAATTTTAACTTAAATCCACATTACTTGGATCCTCTTGAAGGATCAACTCATATGGGAGAGACTCGAGAGACAAGAATTAATGAATTCCACAAACAAAGTTCAATTCCAGTTTTAGGATTGCGAGAAGGTAGTTGGTTAGAAATTTATGACAATAATGTTATTATAAGAGGTGAATTAACCGCAAGATTATTTAGACAAAATGAATTTCCTGTCGAAATGTCTCCTGGTGAGAATTTAAATT
Source organism: Flavobacterium terrae (assembly GCF_900142035.1). Classification (GTDB taxonomy): domain Bacteria; phylum Bacteroidota; class Bacteroidia; order Flavobacteriales; family Flavobacteriaceae; genus Flavobacterium; species Flavobacterium terrae. Next base: position 721,530 of record NZ_FQZI01000002.1, read on the forward strand.
TCATATAAATAAAAAGCCTCAAAAATGATTTTGAGGCTTTTTTATTTGAAGCAAAGCTTCAGAATTTTGCACAGTAAAATAAAAAATCCCAAACAAAGCTTGGGATTTTTAGAGCGGAAGACGAGGCTCGAACTCGCGACAACCAGCTTGGAAGGCTGGAGCTCTACCAACTGAGCTACTTCCGCAGGTGATAATTTTTAAAACTTTATCTTGTTTTTAGAGCGGAAGACGAGGCTCGAACTCGCGACAACCAGCTTGGAAGGCTGGAGCTCTACCAACTGAGCTACTTCCGCATTTGTGGGTGCAAATATAAATAATAACTTTTCTTTAATGCAAACTTTTTTGAAAAAAAATTTCCGATAAAATGAATAAAAAAATCGAGCAAGCACAATAGCCTTTTTACAATAATGATATAAATAACATTAAATTTGCCTTTCCATGATACAAATCAAGTCAATACAGTCTACTCAGACACACATCGTTCGCCATCCTGTTTTAAGGCCAGGAAAACCAATAAGCACATGTATTTTTGATGGAGATGATTTACCTAGCACAAAACACTTTGGCTTGTATACAAATACAGATTTAATAGGTGTAATTTCGGTTTTTGAAAATAAAAATCTTATTTTTAGTGAATCTAATCAATTACAAATCAGAGGAATGGCTATTCTTCAAGACCACCAAGGAAAAGGTTACGGAAGATTATTAGTCAATGAAATCGAAAATTATGCAAAAAGCGCAAACACTAATCTTATATGGTTTAATGCGAGAGAAAGTGCTGCAAAATTTTACAAAATTTTAGGATATCAGATTTCTGGCTCACTTTTTGACATTGAAGGAGTCGGATTACATTATGTAATGTATAAACAAATCTAACCCATGAAGTATTTAAGTATTATTTTTTTTTGTTTATTCCTATATGTAGGCTGCGGAAATGCAGGCCCTAAAAGCACTGATGAATATATTGATGACGCTTTAAAAAATGAGGAAATCCAAGAAGGATGGGGAGTAAAAGAAAATAGAATCAGTCTCATTGAAGCCATAAAAAATTCAGAAAATGAAGGATTACTTCCTGAAGATTACCAATACAGTAAACTTATTGAACTTGAACAAAAACTTGACTCATTACCTGAAATCAAAGATGAATATCACGAATTACTAACTACATCATACATAAAATATCTATCGGATCTAAAAAACGGAAAAATAAATCCAAGAGAAATATACAATGATTGGGATATTGAAAAAAAAGAAATTCAACCAGACTCAATTCTTTCGATAGCACTTCAAAAAAATAAAATAGATAGTACTCTTGAAAGCCATAAGCCAACTCATTTTATTTACAAGAACCTAAAAAAAGCTCTATCTCTTTTAAAATCAATGCCAGAAGAAAACTTCGACACGATTGCTACTAAAGAAAAATTTAAACTCAACACTAAGAGCGAAATCATAGCAAAAATCAAAGAAAGATTACGTTATTGGGGTGACTTAAACAAAGACGATACTTTGGCAAATACTACTTACAATACTGATTTAAAAAATGCAGTAATTAAGTTCCAAAATAGACATGGCTTAGAAGCCGACGGAGCCATTGGTGCTTTGACCCTAAAAGCTCTAAATATTAGCAAAGAGACCAGAAAACAACAAATAATTACAAATCTTGAAAGATGGAGATGGTATCCTTCTGATTTAGGCAATAGCTACTTAGGAGTAAACATTCCTAATTATTATTTGTTTGTAGTAGACAATAAAGACACGATTAACAAATACCGTGTAGTTGTGGGGACACCAAAAAGAAAGTCTCCAATTTTATCTTCAAAAATTTCCAATATTGTTTTCAATCCAACTTGGACCGTTCCTCCAACAATCATTAAAGAAGATTTAGTGCCAGATGCGACTAAAAGTAGAGGCTATTTTTCTAGAACTAGAATAAAAATTTTTAATTATAAAAATCAAGAAATATCTCCAAATGATTGGAAGCCTGAAGATGCTAACAAATATCGATATGTTCAGGAACCTGGATACAATAATTCATTAGGAGTAGTTAAAATAAACTTTCCAAACAATCATTTAGTATACATGCACGATACAAATCATCGTGATTATTTTGTATACAATTACCGTGCTTTAAGTTCTGGCTGTGTTCGTATCGAAAAACCACTTCCGCTGGCAGAATATCTACTAAAGAACCCTAAAAGATATTCATCTGTAAAAATTGACACGATCGTGAAAACTAAAAAAACACAAGCTGTAAAAGTTGATTGTGATTTTAAAGTTCACTTTCAATATTTTACAGCTTGGTATAAGAAAGGTCAGTTACAATTTCGTAATGATGTTTACCGACTTGATTCTGATTTATATTTAAGATTGACTAACCAATTTAGTAGTGATGTCGTAAGCTCTGCTCGGGTGATAGATAAATAAGCAAGACTTACCTTTTATAGTTTGGATTATTTCATTTTTTAAACCTTCAGGAATTGCAGGACAACCTTGACTTCTTCCTAAATAACCTTGAGTTCTTAAAATCGATGGGTTTGCATAACCTGCTCCATGAACAACAACTGCTCTTGCTCTTGCATTACAATTAATTCCTCTTTCTTGACCATCTAATTTTAATGACAAACCGTGCTTGCCTTGATAAGTCTCTCCAGTAGTGTAAAAACCTAAACTACTTTTATTAGAATTCATTTCATTAGAAAAACTATTTGCAAATTCTCCACCTGATTTCATTCCGTGAGAAACAACAGAATTATATAAAACCTTATTAGAAACAAGATCTATAACCCATAATCTTTTTTTAGTAGAAGACAAACTAAAATCAATAACAGTAATGATATCTTTTTCAATAAGTCCTTTTTCTTTCAAAGCATAAAAGCCTTGTAATGCTTTTTGAAAACATGTTAATTGAGGCAATGAAAAGTTATTAGCATCTAAAGAGCTATAGATCATTTCAATCTTAGCAGACAATGTTACTGCATTATTTGATGCAAGTAATTTAGGGTCAGTTTCAGTTTTAGTAGTATTCGTAGCTTTTGGGGCAAAAGACATTAAGAATAACAAAATAAGGGGCAGAATTCTGTAAATCATTGATTATCTTTTATTTGTGTTGTTTTTCATTGAGGACAAATATTAGTAAAAAAAAAATACCATCCAAATTTTTTTGCACTTTATCGATGAAATTTAACACTTCATCGATTTTTTAAAAACCAAAAAAATAGTTAAACTATTCTTAAATAAAGGGCTCAGCTACAGTTTCTTGTTAAATTTGATAAATCAAATAAACGAACAGTATGTTTCATAAAATAACAACTTATTGCACATTGTTATGCTCTAGTTTCGTGTTTAGTCAAAATGCCTCATCAACAGAATTGACAAGTGAAAACCAAAAAAAACACCTTTCAACAGAAAAAAAGAAGTTAAGTGCATCTCGAACATCCGAAAAAATCACTTTAGATGGTATTATGGATGAATCTGTATGGCAAAGTGCCGAAATAGCGAAAGACTTCATAATGCATAACCCTGATAATGGAAAACCTTTAGCCCATGAAAAAAGAACTGAAGTTAGAGTTCTTTATGATAATGATGCTATATATGTAGGCGCAATGATGTATGACGATGAACCCCAAAAAATAATGAGGGAAATCACTCAAAGAGATGATGATGGTTCTACAGATTTCTTTGGCGTAAGTGTCAACGGTTATAATGACGGACAACAAGAATTTAGATTTTTAGTTACTGCAGCTGGAGTACAATGGGATGCAAATGCTAATTCAACAACAGGAGAAGACACTTCTTGGGATGCCATTTGGGAAAGCAATGTAAAAGTTACTGATCAAGGATGGTGTGCAGAAATTAAACTGCCCTACTCTGCCCTTCGCTTTTCAAAAGATAAAGATAAAATCTGGGGAATTCAGTTTTTTAGACAATTACGCAGATACAGACAATTATATACCTGGAACTATGTCGACAACAATAAAGGCTCTTTTGAACAACAATCAGGAATATTAGAAGGGATTAAAGACATTAATACACCAACTCGATTATTCTTTTTCCCATACGCATCAGTTTATGAAAACAGTAACAAAATAAATGGTTCAAAAACAGAATTAAAATTAGGAATGGATATTAAATATGGTATAAGTGATGCATTTACTTTAGATGCTATATTGGTGCCTGACTTTGGCCAAACTGCATTTGACAATCAAATTCTAAACCTTGGTCCATTCGAACAACAATTAAATGAAAACAGACCATTCTTTACTGAAGGAACAGATTTATTCAACAAAGGAAATTTATTTTATTCAAGACGTATTGGAGGAAGACCATCACTTAGAGGTGGAAAAGTAAACCAAATAAAAGGTGAAGACGAAATAATAGAAAGCAAATATCCTGAAAGAATCAATTTACTTAATGCAATAAAAATATCTGGAAGAACTAAACAAGGCTTAGGAATAGGATTTCTTAATGCGATTACAGAAAAAGCATCTATTACAATGCTTGACACAGTAACACAGCAAAGAAGAAAACAAATAGTCGAACCTCTATCTAACTACAACATCATTACATTAGATCAGCGATTCAACAAAAACTCCTCGGTTACATTTATAAACACTAATGTAACTCGAAATGGAGAATTTAGAGATGCTAATGTTTCAGCATTGGTTTTTGATCTAAACACTAAAAAAAACACCTACAATCTTTCTGGAGATTTTAAATACAGCAAAGTAAACGAGTTTAGAGATGACCCTAACAAAGAAGGAGTTAACACCTCACTTAGTTTTGGTGAAACAAGCGGAAAAGTTAGATTTAGTGTTACTGGTAATTATGTTACTAAGAAATTTGATAATAATGATTTAGGCATAAATTTTCAAACAAACTTCCTTGGCACTTATGGAAATATAAATTACAGAATTTTAAAACCTAATAGTATCCTCAATTCATTCAACACTAACATGAATGTCAATGCTCAATTTGAAAATACTACTGGAAAATTACAAGCTGGAAATATTAATTTTAATTTCAATGCTACTTCAAAAGACAATGATGGTTTTGGCGGAGGTCTATTCTTAAGACCAAGAAAAGTATTCGACTTTTATATGCCTCAAACCGAAGGTCGCTATGTAAGACTTCCAGAATACTATGAAACATGGTTGTATTTTTCATCAAATTACAATAAAAAATTTGCATTAGATTTTAATCCTTGGGTGGGAACAACATCAGAACTAAATAGATATAGTTATGGTTTCGATTTAAGCCCTCGTTATCGTTTTAGCAACAAAATATCGATGGTATTAGGGTATAACTATTATAAAGAAGCAAACACCATTGGACTATACGATAATAGCTCTGATATCATTTTCGAAAAAAGACACGTAACAACCTCAACCCTTTCTTTACGAAGTAAAATAGCAATCAACAACAAAATGACAATCAATATTAATTCAAGATATTATTGGAGTTATGTTGAAAGCAAAGACTTTAAGAAATTACAAGATGATGGAAGCTTAAGTTATACTAATTATAGCGATTTAGGAAGTCAAGATTTTAGCTCATGGAATTTAGACTGTTCCTACTCATGGTGGATTGCTCCTGGTAGTCAACTAAATATTTTATACAGAAACAATTCGGCAAATTTTAACGGAGGATTATCAAGAATAGACAAAGATTTCTCAAGAAACTTCAACGGTTTATGGGACGATAACTTAAGTCATACCTTCTCGGTAAGTCTTCGTTATTTTTTAGACTTCAACCGAGTAAAAAACTGGATATAATTTTCTATTTTTGGAGCTATTTCCTGCTATACGCTTTATCTTTTTGTGGTTATGTCGAGAACCTCAACAACCACAAAAAGGATATCGCTGCTATCAGGGCTAAACAATTTAATATGAACAAAAAAGTAATTTTAATGATACTTGATGGATGGGGAAAATCACCAGATCCAAAAGTATCAGCAATAGACAATGCTAATACTCCATTTATAGATAGTTTATATACAAAATTTCCCAACGCAACTCTTCGCACAGATGGACTAAACGTAGGTTTACCTGAAGGTCAAATGGGAAATAGCGAAGTAGGTCATATGAATTTAGGTGCTGGCAGAATTGTATATCAAGATCTTGCTAAAATAAATCTAGCCGTACAAAACAAAACCCTAAATCAAGAAAAAGTATTAAACGATGCTTTTACTTATGCAAAGCAAAATAACAAACCTGTTCACTTTTTAGGATTAGTATCGGATGGTGGAGTACATTCCCACACAGATCACTTAAAAGGATTGTTAGATTCGGCACAAGATTTTGGATTAAACAATGTATTTATTCATGCTTTTACAGACGGTCGCGATGTTGACCCAAAATCTGGTATAAATCATATTGAGGATCTTGATAGCTATTGTCAAAAATCATCTGCAAAAATAGCATCCATTGTTGGTCGTTATTACGCCATGGACAGAGACAAACGTTGGGAGCGCGTAAAAAAAGCTTATGACTTAGTTGTCAATGGTATTGGGACTCAAGCAACAAATGCTAAACAAAGTATCCTTCATAGTTACAACAACAATATTACAGACGAATTTATCGAACCAGTAGTTATTGTAGACGAAAACAACAAACCAATTTCTACTATTCAAAATGGCGATGTCGTTATTTTCTTTAATTTTCGTACCGATAGAGGTCGTGAGTTAACAGAAGTACTATCTCAAAATGACATGCATGAGCAAAACATGCACAAACTAGATTTGTACTATGTTACAATGACTAATTATGACGACACTTATAATAATGTTCATGTAATTTATGACAAAGACAATATCACCGAAACTTTAGGAGAAATTGTTTCAAAAGCAGGTAAAAAACAAATTCGTATTGCCGAAACTGAAAAATACCCACATGTCACTTTCTTCTTCTCTGGTGGTAGAGAAGAACCTTTTGAGGGTGAGACTAGAATTTTAAGAAATTCTCCAAAAGTAGCAACTTACGATTTACAACCTGAAATGAGTGCTTTCGAATTAAAAGATGCTCTTGTATCTGAATTAAAAAAAGGTGAAGTTGATTTTGTTTGTTTAAACTTTGCTAACGGAGATATGGTGGGTCATACCGGCGACATGCAAGCAGCCATAAAAGCTTGTGAAGCTGTTGATCAATGTGTAAAAGAAGTTGTAACAACTGCACTAGAAAAAGACTACACAACATTACTAATTGCTGACCATGGAAATTGTGATACTATGGTAAATCCAGACGGAACTCCCAATACTGCGCACACTACAAATCCTGTTCCTTTAATTTTAATAGATAAAGAATTGAAAAACATAAAAGATGGAGTTTTAGGAGATATTGCGCCAACAATACTTGAATTAATGGGGATTGCGAAGCCTGAAGCTATGCCACAACATTCACTTTTATAATACTATGAAAAAGATATTTTTATTAATCCTTACTTCGATATTATTTATTGGATGCAAGACAAAACAATTACAAGATACTGTGGCTTTATCTAAAGATATTAAAGAAGAAGTTATAACTGAAGAACCAAAAGAGATAATACTAATTGGTCAACATTCAAAATCAGACTTACAACAAGAACCTTATGCAAATTGGTTTAATCCTGAAGAGAAATCATATGTACCAAATAAAGAAACATTATTTTCTCTTAGAAATATAAATCAAGATTATACAATCACTATTTTCATGGGAACATGGTGTGACGATAGCAAACAACAAGTTCCTCGTTTTTACAAAATTCTAAATGATATTGATTTTGATTTGTCTAAAGTAAAACTCATAACTGTAGATAAGTCTAAAACAACTCCAGAAAAACATGAAGAAGGACTTAATATCACAAATGTACCAACATTCATTTTTTACAAAGACAATAAAGAACTTAACAGAATTGTTGAATCTCCAGTAGAATCTTTAGAAAAAGACATGTTCAAGATAATTACTGAACAACCTTACAAACATACATACGAGAATTAAATATTTATAAATATAAAATTAATTGAAGCCACTTTTTAAGTGGCTTTTTCATTAAACAAAAGTTAAACTTTCTGAATTGATAGTAATACTATTAATATTGTTTGTATGTTTGTCAAAATAAAATTAGCAATGAAGAATCTAATTTCAAATATAAAAATTGCTGTCAACGATAAGTTGTATGTAAAAGACCCTGAAACTTCAGATTTAGGAAAAAAAATAATTCAAAACAGTATCCTTTTAATAGATGAAATAGGGTTTGAACTTTTTACATTCAAAAAACTGGGAGATAGAATTCAATCCAATGAAAGTTCTATTTATCGCTATTTTGAAAACAAACACAAACTATTACTATACCTATCATCTTGGTATTGGACTTGGATAGATTACAATTTGGTTTTTTCAATTACCAATATCAATAATCCAGTTGAAAAATTAGAAAAAGCCATTCTAATTGTAACACAAAATATTACTGACGATTTAGATACTCCTCATATCAACGAGGAAATTTTAAACAGAATAATTATTTCAGAGTTTACAAAAACATTCTTAACAAAAGAAGTTGATGAAGAAAACAAAGAAGGATTCTTTATAGTGTATAAAAGAGTAGTAAACCGATTAATTGACATAATTAAAGAAGTAAACCCTAATTACAAATATGCGAAAAGTTTAGCATCATCAGTTGTAGAAGGAGCTTTACACCAACAATACATCAAAAAACATTTTAAAACAATAACTAATTTTAACGAAAATGATGATGTAACACAATTTTATATTGAATTAGTTAAAAAGACTTTATCATGAAACCATTAACACGATTTAAAAGACTAATTGAAATTGATAAAAAAGATATTTATCAAATATTCTTATATGCAATTTTTGCTGGTATTATAAGTCTTTCTTTACCACTAGGAATACAATCAATAATTAACTTTATACAAGCTGGAAAAATAAGCACTTCTTGGATAGTGCTTGTTGTAATTGTAGTAATAGGAGTTGCTTTAGTAGGTCTATTAAAAGTAATGCAATTTCGAATATCAGAAAATCTACAACAAAAAATATTTGTAAGATCTTCTTTTGAACTAGCTTTTAGATTTCCAAAAATCAAACAAAAAGAATATTACAATCAATATCCTCCAGAACTAGCAAATCGATTTTTTGACACTTTAAACATTCAAAAAGGAGTTTCAAAACTTTTACTTGACAGCTCTACTGCATTATTACAAATACTTTTTGGTATTATATTACTTTCGTTGTATCACTCATTTTTTATATTTTTTGGACTAATATTATTATTCCTTCTATACTATATTTATAAATTAAACTTTGAGATTGGATTAAACACTAGTTTAAAGGAATCTAAATACAAATACAAAGTAGCACATTGGCTCCAAGAAATTGCTCGAAATCACATAAGTTTCAAAAATAAAAATGCCTTTGAGTTCTCTCTTTCGAAGAATGATTTTATAGTAAATGAATACCTAGTATACAGAGAAAAACATTTTAAAATATTAAAAAAACAATTCATTCAGCTTATTGGATTTAAAGTATTATTAACCGCTGGTTTGCTTATAGTAGGAGGATTTTTAGTACTTAATCAACAAATGAATATTGGTCAATTTGTGGCGGCCGAAATAGTAATTCTATCCATAATTGGGGCAGTTGAAAAACTATTTTCAGGCTTAGAGTTATTTTATGATGTATTGACTTCTTTAGAAAAAATTGGTCAAGTCGCTGATTTAGAATTAGAGGAAGACAATAAAAATTCAAAATATTTATTATCAGACAATGACCCCATTGACATTGAAGCTAAAGAAATAACTTATACTTATCCAGAAAGCAGTCTACCAACAATTTCTAATGTAAATATTAAAATTAAAGCAGGAGAAAAAGTCCTTTTAAAAGGAGAAAATGGCTCAGGAAAAACAACCTTGTTACGATTACTAGCGGGTCTATTTGAACCTGACAAAGGAACTATTTTCATAAATAACACTAATTTAAAACTTCTATCAATTGAAGAATATCGTTCAAAAACTGGAATGATAACATTAAATGAAACCCCTTTTGATGGAACTATTTTTGAAAATATCACAAACAACAATCCATTAATCACCCTTGATCGAGTTCATAATGCTTTAGAACAAGTAAAGCTAACTGAAGTCATCAAAACATTACCCAAAGGCTTAGACACACATTTGTTTCCTCAAGGAAAACAAATTAATTCATCAGTAATTCAAAAAATAATCTTGGCTCGATGCATCATTAATGACCCACAAGTTTTATTTCTTGAAGAGCCAGTAGACAAGTCAGATAAAAATACAGCCAAAGAAATTATTGATTTTTTAACAAGTAGCGAAAACAAATGGTCTTTAGTGGTCATTGCAAAAGACCCATATTGGGAACAAAAATGCGACAGAACAGTTTTATTAAACAAATCAACAACTGAGTAAAAAAATTAAAGTATGTTAAACATCACTAACAATAGAATTGAAAAGTATGTCGATATCACTAAATATCAATCGGCAAAAGTTTTTGCTGATAACAGACACTACAAAATCATCAAAAAAATATTAGCAGGAACAGCTATTTTAGTTGTTTTACTTATGTTTTTACCATGGACTCAAAACATTAAAGGGAGTGGTTTTGTAACAACTCTCAAACCCAATCAAAGACCTCAAGAAATTCAAACTGCCATAGCAGGAAGAATAGAAAAATGGTTTGTACAAGAAGGTGATTTTGTAAAAAAGGGTGATACAATTTTATTCATTTCAGAAATCAAAGAAGACTATCTTGATCCTAATTTAGTTGAAAATACAGGCAACCAAGTCAAGGCAAAAGAAGGTGCAGTACAATCCTATGCAGAAAAAGCAAAAGCATTAGATAGTCAAATAAATGCAATAGAAAACGAAAGAAGTTTAAAATTACGTCAAGCTCAAAACAAATTACGTCAAGCACATCTAAAAGTAAAAAGTGATAGTATTGAGTTTGAAGCAGCAAAAACCCAACTAAAAATTGCACGTACTCAATTTAACCGTTCAATCACATTAAACAAAGAGGGATTAAAACCTCTTTCTGATGTGGAGGAAAAAAGAATGAAATTACAAGATACTGAAGCCAAAATAATCACTTCTGAAAACAAATATATTGCAAGTAAAAATGAAGTTTTAAATGCTACAATGGAATTGAGTCGAATTACTGCTGAATATTCTGAAAAAAAAGCTAAAGCAAGTAGCGACAAACAATCTGCCATAAGCTCACAATTCGACACAGAAGCCCAAGTAAATAAATTAAAAAATCAATACAAAAATTATCAAATACGCAACGGTCTATACTACATCACGGCTCCACAAGACGGTTATGTAAACCGTGCCATTCAATCAGGTGTGGGAGAAACAATGAAAGAAGGAACAGCTGTAGTAACTATTATGCCAGCCAATTTTGAAATTGCTGTGGAAACTTACATTGATCCCATTGACTTTCCTTTAGTAAAGAAAGGAGAAAAAATCCGTGTTTGGTTTGATGGATGGCCTACAATCGTATTCAGCGGATGGCCCGGTGCTTCCTACGGAACTTTTGGAGGTATTATTGTAGCAAAAGAAAATTTTATTAGTGAAAACGGAAAATATCGTGTATTAATTGCTCCAGACTCAAAAGATAAAAAATGGCCTGATTTATTAAGTATTGGTGCTGGAGCTCAAACTTTAGCATTGCTTAACGATGTACCTATTTGGTTCGAAATATGGCGAACTTTAAATGGTTTTCCTCCAAATTTTTATACTGGTGAAAATAGTAAGAAAGATGAAAAGAAAAAGTAATTTCCTTATCGCAATAGTTTTTCTAGCTTTTAATGGTTTTTCACAAACTAAAGAATTAACATACAACGAATTCTTAGGTTACGTAAAAAAATACCATCCACTAGTAAAACAAGCTAATTTGAATATATCAGAAGCACAAGCACAATTAATGCAAGCAAGAGGTGCTTTTGATCCTAAAATTGATGTTGATTTTGATAAAAAAAACTTCAAGGACAAAAACTATTACTCCTTGTTTAATGGAAGTTTTAAAATCCCTACTTGGTATGGAATTGAATTAAAAGCTGCTTTTGACAACAACGAAGGTATTTATGTAAACCCTGAAAACACAACTCCTAATAATGGGTTAACCTCAGTAGGAATTTCAATTCCTGTAGGTCAAGGACTATTTATAAATCAAAGAATGGCTGATATTCGTAAAGCCAAATTAGCACAAACCCTAAACACTGCCGAAAGAGATTTACAAGCTTTAGAAATTATCCATGAGGCTTCTCTTCGTTATTTTGATTGGAAAAAAAATTACGCTGAAGTTAAATTGTATGAAAACTATCTAAAAAATGCTCAAACTCGTTTTGATGGAGTTACTAAACTTATCGAACAAGGTGACAAACCCGCAATTGATAGTATTGAGGCTGGAATAACAGTAAAAAACAGAAAATTAAATCTTGAAGATTCTAACTTAAAGCTAACTAAAGCTAGATTGGCTCTATCCAATTATATTTGGACAATTGATAATATCCCATTAGAAATTGACGAAAGTATTATCCCTGAGACAAACCTTACTAACACTATTCAAGAAACCTTAAATCAAAATAGCATTGAACAGTTTCAAGTTGAAAACCATCCCAAAATCAAAGCTTGGAACACAAAAATAAACATGCTAGAAATAGACAGAAAACTAAAAGCAAACTTTTTACTGCCTAAATTAGACTTAAGCTACAATTACTTATCTGAACCCAGTTATTTTTCTGATTACAGATTTCAGGATTATAAAATTAGCCTTAATTTTAGTATGCCCTTGTTTTTAAGAAAAGAAAGAGCAAGTTTGAAACTGGCTAAACTTAAAATTCAAGATTCAGAATTCAGTCGTCAATTCGAAAGTCTTCAGTTACAAAACAAAATTAAAGCCCAAGAACAAGAAATTATTTCTCTCAAAAAACAATTCGAATACACCACAAGCTTAGTCAATGATTTTGACAAAATGCTCAAAGCAGAAGATAGATTATTTGAAATTGGCGAAAGTTCATTGTTTGTAATAAACACAAGAGAAAACTCATTAGTTAGTGCCCAAATAAACAATATTGCCATCGAAAACAGATTGTACAACGCTTTCATAGGACTTTATCAATCACTTGGAAATCTGAGCCTTTAATCTAAAAATATAGCAATACCTTAAAAATTATGATTTTAAGAACAAACTCAAAGTAAATCGTATTCCAGATATTTTAATTATTAATTCTGAGATTTTTGTACTTTTGCAGCCTTATTTAGATATATGAGTTCTATAATTTTAAAAACAAGAGAAGAAATAGAAATGATGCGCGAAAGTGCATTAATTGTTTCAAAAACATTAGGAATGTTAGCTTCAGAGATCAAACCTGGAGTAAGTACTCTTTATTTAGATAAACTAGCAGAAGCTTTTATCCGTGACCACGGAGCTACTCCTGCTTTTTTAGGAATGTACGGTTTCCCAAATTCGCTTTGCATGAGTCCAAACTCACAGGTGGTTCACGGCATACCTAATGATAAACCCTTAGAAGACGGCGATATTATATCGGTAGATTGTGGTGCTTTAAAAAATGGTTTTTACGGGGACCATGCCTATACTTTTGAGGTAGGTGAAGTTGCAACTGCTACAAAAATGTTATTAAAAACCACAAAAGAATCATTATACGTTGGTATTCGTGAATTAAAGGCTGGTAACCGAACAGAAGATGTAGGTTATGTCATTCAAAAATATTGCGAAAGCCATGGTTACGGTGTGGTTCGTGAATTAGTTGGCCATGGATTAGGGCGTACAATGCACGAAGCTCCTGAAATGCCAAACTATGGTAAAAAAGGACGTGGAAAACTAATGCAAGAAGGATTAGTAGTAGCTATTGAACCAATGATTAATCAAGGAACAAAAAACATTAAACAACACAAAGACGGCTGGACAATTACTACTGCAGATGGCAAACCTTCGGCTCACTTTGAACACGATGTTGCTATCATTGATGGTAAACCTGAATTGTTATCAACATTTGCTTACATCTACAAAGCATTAGGAATAACATCTAATGAAGAAGATGAATTTAGAAAAGCACCTTTAGTATTATAATGAAAAAAATATTCAAATTCTTTTTGAACACAATTCCAAGGCCAATTCTGATTAGAGTTAGTATTGTTATTCGTCCTATTTTAGCTTTTTTACTTAAAGGAAATAAATTTACAGATCCTATCGATGGGAAAAGCTTTAGCATGTTTTTACCATACGGCTACGGATCTCAACGAAACAATGTACTTTCACCTAGTACACTTTCTCTTGAAAGACATCGCTTATTGTGGTTATACCTTCAAAATGAAACCGATTTTTTTTCTTCAACAGCAAAAAAGAAAGTATTACATTTTGCTCCAGAACAAGAGTTTTACAAACGTTTCAAAAAACAACAAAATATAGATTACACAACAACCGATTTGTTTTCACCATTGGCAGATGTAAAAGCTGATATCTGCAACTTACCTTTTGAAGACAACTCTTATGATATCATTTTTTGCAACCATGTTTTAGAACACATTCCAGATGACACTACAGCAATGCAAGAATTATATCGTGTTTTAAAACCAGGTGGCATGGGAATTTTTCAGATTCCGCAGGATTTATCCAGAGCTACTACTTTTAGTGATGACACTATTACTGATCCTAAAGAAAGAGCAAAAATATTTGGTCAATACGATCATGTTCGTGTATATGGAAGAGATTATTTTGACAAATTAAGAAGTATAGGATTTAAGGTTGTCGAAGAGGACTATACATCTAAACTTTCATCTGAACTAGTTGAAAAATATTGTTTAGCAAAAGGAGAAATTATTCCAGTTTGTTTTAAATAATTTATTGGCACAATATTCGTTGTAAAATTATATCTTTACTTAAATACAGATATTTAATAATGCATCGGATCTTTTTTTTTATTGCTTTCGTTTTTTGGGGACATCAATTAACCGCACAGGTAACTGAAACACAACCACCATTCAATATAAAAACTGTAACATTTACTCAAAACACTAATAATGTTTATCCTTTTTTTAGATTAGGAGAACCGTTTCAGTTTAGTTTTGACGATTTGTATGGCAACGAAGAAGATTATTATTTTACAGTAACTCATTATAACTATAATTGGACTCCTTCAGATTTAGCTAAGGCAGAATATATTTCCGGAATAGACAATCAACGTATTCAAGATTACGAAAATTCATTTAACACGCTTCAACTTTATTCGCATTATCGATTAAATTTCCCAAACAACTTTTGCCAGTTAACAAAAAGCGGTAATTATCTCTTATCCATATACAATAGTACAAGAGATTTAATTTTTTCGAAAAAATTCGTTGTATACGAAGAATTAACAGAAGTTCCTATGCAAATAAAAAGATCTAGAACAGGATCTGACAATAAAAAGATGCATAATGTCGAGTTTAGCATAAAATCTACAAGTCTCATCTTTCAAAATCCAATGCAAAACATAAAAGTAATTCTTTTTCAAAATGGGAAATGGAACAATTGCATCGTTAATGTAAAACCTCAATATACAATTGGCAACGACTTAATTTTTAGATATAATCAAGAGACTCAGTTTTTTGCTGGCAATGAATACCTATACTTTGACAACAAAGAAATAAGAGCTGCAACTAATACTATCGCAAAAGTTGATAGTAATAGTGGTTTGTACAACACGTTTTTATACACAGACTCTCCCAGAAAAAATAAAGGATACACATTTTTCCCAGATGTTAATGGTAATTTTCAACCTAGAAACTTAATAGCACAAAACAATGATGTAGAAGCAGATTATACTTGGGTATATTTTTCTCTTTTCGCTCCAGAATATGCTGCTAATTCAAATATTTATGTTACTGGAATGTTTAACAACAATGTTTTAAATTCTGAAAACAAAATGGAATACAATACTGAAAAAGGTATTTTTCAAAAAGCCATTTTAATAAAACAAGGGTTCAATAACTATGACTACACCTTAACAGATGGAAAGCAAAAAGTAGATGCTGCGAACGATATTGATGGTAATTATTATGAAACAGAAAATAATTATACAGCTTTAGTATATTATAGAGCAAACGGTGAAAGATATGATAGAATCATTGGTAAAGGGGATGCTAATTCTACAAACATCACCAACTAAAATTTATGATTTCATTTAATATTTTTTATCAATAAATTCATAACTTTGTGAAAATGTAGAAATTGCACTTTATGGTTACTCAAATTACAAGAGGTATTAAAATCTCAGTTATGACTACTTTTGAAGGAACTTACTTCAAAAACCACAAGATGCATTTTGCTTTCAGCTATCATATTACAATTGAAAATCACAGTAAAGATTCTGTTCAACTAATGGCTCGTCATTGGGAAATTTTTGACGCTCTCAATGAAATGGAAACTGTTGACGGAGAAGGAGTTATTGGAAAAAAACCCGTTTTAAAACCTGGTGAAATTCACACGTATAGTTCTGGCTGTTTACTTTGCTCTCCTCACGGAAGCATGAAAGGACACTTTGAAATGGTTAACTTCACTTCTACCAGATCATTTATCGTTATTGTTCCTTCATTTAAACTAAATGCTCCTTTTGCTTTAAATTAATGTAAGGAAGTTCAATTATTGTATAAAATTTCACTTCAAAGCTTTACCTTTCTGTCTGGGCTAATCCAAAAAACCTTTGTACTTTTGTACTCAAAATCAACATAACAATTGTCTAATTTTCAAAATAAAAAAAATGCTTAAAGGATTTTTTAATATACCAAAAGCGGTAAATGAACCCGTAAAATCATACTTACCTGATTCACCAGAAACTGTGGCAGTTCACAAAGCATATAATGCAATGTGGAATGAAAAAATCGACGTTCCATTATATATAGGAAGCGAAGAGATCAGAACGGGCAACACCCGTAACATGACTCCTCCTCATGACCATAAACATATTGTAGGTACTTATCATTTAGCTGAAAAGTCACACGTAGAAAAAGCTATTGCGAATGCCTTAGAAAGCCGTACAAAATGGGCTAACATGGCATGGGAACAGCGTGCAGCAATCTTTTTAAAAGCAGCTGAATTAATTGCTGGCCCATACAGAGCAAAAATAAATGCAGCAACTATGATTGCCCAGTCAAAAACAATTCATCAAGCAGAAATAGATGCCGCTTGCGAATTAATCGACTTCTTACGTTACAATGTTGAGTTTATGACTCAAATCTACAAAGATCAACCATCATCAAATTCTGATGTATGGAATCGTGTTGAATACAGACCATTAGAAGGTTTTGTTTACGCAATTACACCTTTTAACTTTACTGCAATCGCGGCTAATTTACCAGCAAGTGCTGCGTTAATGGGGAATGTTGTAGTTTGGAAACCATCAGACAGCCAAGTATTTTCTGCAAAAGTTATCATTGATGTATTTAAAGAAGCTGGAGTTCCAGACGGTGTTATCAATGTTGTTTTTGGTGACCCAGTTATGATTACTGATACAATTTTAGCTTCACCAGATTTCGCAGGTATCCACTACACTGGATCCACTTTCGTATTCAAAGAATTATGGAAAAAAATTGGAGAAAACATCCATACTTATAAAACATACCCAAGAATTGTAGGAGAAACAGGAGGAAAAGATTTCATTCTAGTTCACCCATCTTCTAATGTAAAACAAGTAGTTGCTAATACAATTCGTGGTGCATTTGAATTCCAAGGACAAAAATGTTCTGCCGCTTCAAGAGCTTATTTCCCTACAAGTCTTTGGCCTGCAATTAAAGAAGAAATGGGTAAAGAATTAGCAACAATAAAACAAGGAAGCCCTCAAAATTTCTCCAACTTTGTTACTGCTGTAATTCATGAAGGATCATTCGATAAGCTAGCCAAATATATTGACCAAGCAAAAGCAGACGCAGATGCAGAGGTTATTTTTGGAGGTAATTACGATAAGTCTGTTGGTTATTTCATTGAGCCAACTGTAATTTTAACTACAAACCCTAAATACACAACAATGGAAACCGAATTATTCGGACCAGTGTTAACTGTTTATATTTATGAAGATAAAGATTGGGCTGATGTATTAAAATTAGTTGATTCAACATCTGAGTATGCTTTAACTGGCGCAGTTTTCAGTCAAGATCGTTATGCTATTGAAGAAGCCACTATTGCTTTACAAAATAGCGCTGGAAACTTCTACATCAACGACAAACCAACTGGAGCTGTAGTAGGAATGCAACCTTTTGGTGGAGCGAGAGCTTCAGGAACAAACGATAAAGCAGGTTCTGCTCAAAACTTATTGCGTTGGGTCTCTCCAAGAACAATTAAAGAAACATTTGTTACTCCAACAGATTACAGATATCCGTTTTTAGGTTAAAAAACTTAAAAACCAAATATTTAAAAAGGCCGCAAATTGCGGCCTTTTTTATTTCCTTGCATCTAAATTAGTACTAATAATTTTGTTAATTATTATATTATTTATAATTTGGGAATCAAAAATTATTATGCATGCATATAATTTTAACTATTTTTTTATAAAATAGACAAAAAACAACTAAACAAACTAAACCAAAAACCAATGAAACAAAATTATCGCTTGATTTTGCTTCTTTGCTGTTGCCATTTTATTATCCAGGCTCAAAGCAAGAAGAAAATCGACTTTTCTGATTTTAGTCAGAAAGGCATGAAAACAAAAATTTTCTTAACCAATCCCAAGCCTTTTTCAATCTTAGGCCAAAAAAACGAAAGCTATGGAATGTATGGCTTTTACCAATCTTACCAAGAATTATCAATTTCTGACAAGCTAAACCGATTTAACAATTCTGACTACATCAAATCTCAAATGAAGTTAGAAACTACTTCAGAAACCATAAAAATAGGACTCATTCACACTGAATTTGAAACAATAAGCAAAGAAGCTTTTGAAAATGGCAAAATTAAAATAGAGAACAATAAAGCCAAGCGTTTATCTTCTGACTATGTTTTTAGTAAATATTCAAACACAATTATTGCTCCTCTAACTAGTAGAAAAAAAGGATTACAAACAACTTTTATTCTTGATGATAAGATGTTTGTAAATTCAACTTCTAACAATATAAAAAACATTAGCATTAACTTTGATGACAACAAAGGCTATGTCATTTCTGAAATCAACAAACCCATTTCTGTAAACTACAACACTGAAGGAACAAAGAACATTTCTTTCAAAATCGAATTAGAAAATGGAGAAACAATAATACGAAAATCAACACTTCAAGTTAGTTACTCAAACGAAGATACGGCAAGACTTTTCAGAAGATCACCAAGCTTAATCACATCAACAAGAAATCCAGATCTAGCAATTTATGGCGCTACGGATCAATCTCCAGGAAAGTGCGAATATGAAGTATTTTTAAGCCCAGACGGAGTATTAGATAAACCTATTTTTATAGTAGATGGTTTTGACCCTTCAGATAGCAGAAACATTACTGCTGTATACAACCTTTTAACTTATACAGATGCAGAGGGAATTACACAAAATCTTGGTGATAGAATACGAAATCAAGAAGGATTTGATGTAGTTGTAGTAAACTTTCCCACATATATTAATGCACTTAACAATACGATAGATGGAGGAGCTGATTTTATAGAAAGAAATGCACTTTCATTAGTTACTGTTATCGAATTAATTAACAACCAAAAAACAGGAAATGAACAAAATGTAGTAATAGGTCCTAGTATGGGAGGATTAATTTCTAGATATGCATTACGCTTTATGGAACTAAACTCTCTAAATCATCAAACAAGACTTTGGATTTCATTTGACTCTCCACACTACGGAGCCAATGTACCAATAGGACTTCAACATTTATTTAATTACTTTGCCTATGGATATGGAGATGTTGACGCAGTAAAACCTCTAGTTGAAGGCATGTTACGTTCTCCTGCTGCAAAGCAAATGCTAGTTGATCATTTTGACGCACACACTACAAGTATTGTGGGTGTTGATGATCCTCGTGTTCCAACTACAGGCCTCCCTTTATTACCAACTGGTGCACAAAATTTTAGAAATAATTTCCAAAACAGAATGAATACTATGGGATTTCCTGTAAACACAAGAAATATTTCTATGATTAACGGAAGCGGTTTAAGTGCAAAATTTAAAGACATTAACAACAATGATGTAAATCCAGGTTTTGACTTAATAAACAGTAATATAAACACAGGAACAGTGTTTGGATTAAATACTAGGGCACAAACCTTTTGTGAATATATGCCAAATGCAAATGTTCAGGAACAAATAGTAAATGTATCTATTCAAGCTCAGATTTTCTTTTGGGTAACTCAAGATACATTTATAGCGACTGCAAAACAAAGTTCAAATACAAACGGGGTTGATTCTTCACCGGGCGGATTATTTGACATTTTCGCTTTAGCAAACTCTTTAGGCGGAGATCCAATTTTAACTAATTTCCTAAACTCAATGCGTTGTGGTTATTTTAGTTTTATTCCTGCAGTAAGTTCTATGGGATTAAATATTGGCGGAAACATTAACAACAATCAACCTAATTATTATTTCAATATTAATTTAGGCGCAGCTGATACGCCTTGGGATGGAGTAAACACCACAACTACAAACACTACTCCATTTAAAAACTGGTATATGCCACCTACAAATGAAGGACATGTTAAATTGACTCAAGGAAATGTTGATTTTGCTTGGTGTGAAATTGTTAAACCTGACTTTGACTTTAATACTGTAAGTTCAAACAGCACAAGCACATGTACTGGAAATAATGCAAATTTTACTTTTGATTATAACAACATTCATGGATGTTTACCTACTCCAACAACTTTTACAGCTACAGGAAACCCAACTGGTTCATCAGTAACGTTTACACCAAATTCGATTTCAGCAAATGGGACAGTAAATATGTCTGTGAGCAATATTGCTCCAGGGACTTATACTATAAATGTTACTCCTGTTGGATTTCCTACTAAAGTAATTCCAGTTACAGTGACAATTTACCCTCCAAATCCTAATCTAAATAGTGCTACTCAATATAGTTTAAACAATAATGGTTTTACAACAGCAAATAGCGCAACTGTACCTCAAGGTTCAAACTTAGAATTACAAATTCCTTCTAATTTATACAGCGGAACTATAGAATGGTTTGACCCAACTGGGGCTTCTAGAGGAAGTAGCAACCCTACAATATTGAACATTCAAGATAATAGTATTGAAGAAGGAACTTGGCAAGCTCAAGTTACTTTCACAAACGATTGCTCAAGAATGATGATTCCCTCTAACATTCCTTTTACAGTTGTAGTAGAGCCTTCATTAAGTACAAATCAATTCCAACAATTAGAATTAAGTATATATCCTAATCCCTCAAAAGATTTTATTACAATAAAATCGCCAACTACTTTAAGTCAAATTAGAACGAAGATAATAGATTTAAGAGGCCGAGTAATTCAGGATAAAGAAATTAAAAATGTTAATTCTGATCAGATTCATTTAGAAATTTCAATCTTATCTGAAGGAGCATATATTTTACAAATAGAAACCGAAGGATCAAAAATCACTAAAAGAATTATCAAAGAATAATAAAATAAAAAGTCCCGATAAACTCGGGACTTTTTTATAATGGCAAATACACTACTTTTTTGGTTTCGAAAAAATCTTCAGTAAAAAAGTCAGATATATTATATTGTATAGCTTCTGGAAAATCATTTAATTCTTCTGTTAAATCACCACCTTTTAAATATAAAATACCATTAGCTCTTTCAGAATGAGCATTATTTTTTTTAGTTTTTCCTTTCACCCAACTTACAAAATCTGGCATATTAGTTACTGCACGACTAACAATAAAATCAAATTTATCATTTACAGTATTTGCTCTTTTTTGTTCAGCTTTTAAATTTTTCAAACCAATGGCCTGAGCCACTTCATTAACTACTTTTATCTTCTTTGCAATAACGTCAATAAGGTAAAATTTTGTTTCGGGAAAAAGAATCGCCAATGGAATTCCAGGAAAACCTCCCCCTGTACCAACATCTAAAATTGTACTTCCAGCTTTAAATTCCTGAATTTTAGCAATTGCCAAAGAATGCAATACATGCTTAATATATAATTCTTCAATATCTTTTCTAGAAATGACATTAATCTTGGCATTCCAATCTAAATATAAAGCCTCTAATTTTGAAAATTGAGCAATTTGCTCTTGAGACAAATTAGGAAAATACTTTAGTATTTCTTCCATAAATCAAATTTTTCACAAAATTACATAATTTAGAGGTTAAAATTTGTGTTAATGAGTATCAATTCAATTTATTAAACATTAACTTTGGCGCTTATTGCAAAAAATATGAATACAACAATTCCAACTTTTTCTAGAACAGACTCGATGAAATTCTTTCGCACATTGAATACTCGAGTTAATAACTATTTCAAAGAGAACAACATACAAAAAACAGGAAACTGGAAATTACATTTAAAAACTGTAGTTATGTTTGCTTTGTTTTTGAGCCCTTACTTTTTGATATTAACTTTAGATCTACCTTTTTGGGCACATATATTACTATCTATAGTTATAGGAATTGGAATGGCTGGTGTAGGTATGAATGTAATGCATGATGGGAATCATGGTTCATATTCCTCAAAACAATGGTTAAATAAATTTATGGGAGGAAGTATATACATCCTTGCAGGAAATGTTTACAACTGGCAAGTACAACACAATGTTTTGCACCACACATATACCAATATTCCGGGACATGATGAGGACTTAGAAGCTGGAAGAATTATGCGTTTTAGTAAAACGGCAAAATGGCATCGTTTTCATAAATTCCAACATTATTACTCAGTTTTCCTTTATGGATTATTGACTTTCAACTGGGCTATCACCACTGATTTCCTTCAAATGAAACGTTATTTAAAACGTAAATTATCGTATGGTGAATTCAAGAGTCCTGCAATTCAATGGACAACATTAGTAATCACTAAAGTGATTTATTTTTCAATTTGGTTAGTAATACCTATGGTATTAGGTATCCCTTGGTGGAAAGTTTTAATTGGTTTCGTAATTATGCATTACACAGCTGGTTTAATTTTAAGTATAATCTTTCAATTAGCTCACGTGATTGAGGATACAGTTACTCCTGAACCTAATGATGAAAACGAATTAGAAAATACTTGGGCAATTCATCAGTTGTTTACAACTGTGAACTTTGCTCCTAAAAATTGGTTAGTAAATTGGTATACAGGTGGACTAAATCACCAAATCGAACACCATATTTTTCCTCACATTAGCCACATTCATTATGGTAAAATTGCGGAAATAGTTAAAGAAACAGCAAAAGAATGCAACTTACCGTATTACGAATACAAAACCATGACAGCTGCAATAGCATCTCATTTCCGTCATTTAAAAGAATTAGGACAAAAACCACAATTAGCATAAATAAACACACAACACAATTTTCAAACTAAAATGAGTACAATTTTATCGGAAAGAATTAACAACCTAGCCGTTTCACAAACTTTAGCCATGGCTGCTTTAGCCAGAGAATTAAAATCTCAAGGAAAAGACATTATCAGTTTAAGTTTAGGCGAACCTGATTTCAACACACCAGACTTTATTAAAGAAGCTGCTAAAAAAGCTATCGATGACAATTATTCAGCCTACCCTCCTGTAGAAGGTTATGCCGATTTAAAAGAAGCCATTTGTAATAAATTCAAGAGAGATAACAATTTAAATTATACGCCTGCTCAAATCGTAGTTTCTACGGGAGCAAAACAATCGCTTTACAATGTTGCCCAAGTAATGTTGAATGATGGCGATGAAGTAATTCTTCCAGCTCCTTACTGGGTTTCTTACTTTGAAATTATAAAATTATCAGGCGGAATTCCTGTACCAGTTGAAACTTCTGTGGAGTCAAACTTCAAAATGACTCCAGCACAATTAGAAGCTGCTATCACACCAAAAACAAAAATGATGTGGTTCAGTTCTCCTTGTAATCCTTCAGGTTCTGTTTACAGCAAAGAAGAATTAGAAGTATTGGCTGATGTATTAAAAAAACACCCAAATATTTATGTAGTTTCTGATGAAATCTACGAACATATTAACTATACTGGTAACTATTGCAGTATAGGTTCAATTCCAGGAATGGAAAACAACACTATTACTGTTAACGGAGTAGCAAAAGCGTTTGCAATGACGGGATGGAGAATTGGTTATTTAGGTGCTCCTGAATTTATCGCTAAAGCATGTATCAAAATGCAAGGACAAGTAACTAGTGGTGCCAACTCAATTGCTCAACGCGCTACTAAAGCTGCTGTTGAAGCATCTCCTTCAGCTATTAAATATATGGTGGATGCTTTTGAAAGCAGAAGAGGAATTGTATACCAATTACTATCTGAAATCCCAGGTTTTAAATTAACGATGCCAGAAGGTGCTTTCTATTTCTTCCCTGATGTTTCTGAATATTTTGGTAAAACTTTAAAAGGAAAAGAAATTAAAGATGCCAATGACTTTGCCATGTACTTATTAGGCGAAGCCAATGTAGCAACAGTAACTGGAGACGCATTTGGTAATCCAAACTGCATCAGACTATCTTACGCAACCAGTGAAGAACAACTTAGAGAAGCTATAAAGAGAATCAAAGAATCTTTATCATAATATCACGCCTCAAGGAAACTTGGGGCTTTTTTATTACCACAATCCACAACACAACAAATGCAAAAGAAAATACTATTATTAGGTTCAGGAGAATTAGGAAAAGAATTTGTAATCGCTGCACAACGTATTGGTCAATATGTCATTGCAGTAGACAGTTATGCAAACGCACCAGCCATGCAGGTGGCTCACGAACACGAAGTGATTAACATGCTTGATGGAACAGAACTAGACCGAATTGTAGCTAAGCATAATCCTGATTTTATTGTTCCTGAAATAGAAGCTATCCGCACCGAACGTTTTTACGACTACGAAAAACAAGGCATAACTGTTGTTCCTTCGGCTAAAGCTGCAAATTTTACCATGAACCGTAAAGCCATTCGTGATTTAGCAGCCAAAGATTTAGGATTACGAACTGCAAATTATCGTTATGCCACAACAAAAGAAGAATTAGAAAAAGCTGTTACGGAAGTTGGTATTCCTTGTGTAGTAAAACCACTAATGAGTTCATCTGGAAAAGGGCAATCAACCATAAAATCTGAAAATGATATTGAAAAAGCATGGAATTATGCTGTAGAAGGTTCGCGAGGCGATATTGTAGAAGTTATTGTAGAAGCTTTTGTTAATTTCCATTCAGAAATAACATTGTTAACAGTTACTCAAAACAATCATCCTACGTTATTCTGCGCACCTATAGGTCACCGCCAGGAACGTGGGGATTATCAGGAAAGCTGGCAACCAGCAAAAGTTTCAGAAAAAGATATTATAGAAGCTCAAGACATGGCTCGAAAAGTTACTGAAGCTTTAGGTGGTGCAGGGCTTTTTGGTGTGGAGTTTTTCTTAACTGATGAAGGTGTTTATTTTTCAGAATTATCACCAAGACCTCACGATACTGGCATGGTGACGTTAGCCAAAACACAAAATTTCAACGAATTCGAATTGCATTTACGTGCCATTTTAAGTATTCCAATTGCCGAAATCACTCAGGAAAAAATTGGAGCAAGTGCCGTTATTTTAGCAACTGAAAATTCAAATAATCCAACATTTGATGGTATCGAAAAAGTAGCGAGTTTATCAAAGACCGATTTTAGAATTTTTGGAAAACCAACTTCAAGACCTTTCAGAAGAATGGGAGTTGTGTTAGTAAATGATTCACTTGATACACCAATTGAAGAAATTGTTGAAAAAGCAAAAAACACTGCCACTTTAGTAAAAGTGAACGCATAAAAAACCGACTTACTCGGCTGACAATGAAGTAATTTTCTTAAAAACAACATCTTTTAGCCAAAAAATGAATCAATAATTCGTAAGCTTATTTTTTTTTCGGAAATTTGCACTCATTTTTTCGGTAATATTCGGAAAATAAGTTTTTAGAAATGAAGAAGAAGATAGAAATTTTAGCTCCGGCAAAAGATTTATTAACTGGTATTGCAGCGATAAATGCTGGTGCCGATGCCGTTTATATAGGTGCTCCCAAATTTGGCGCACGCTCAAATGCAAACAATTCTATAGAAGATGTTGCGGCATTGGTTCAATATGCACATTTATATAATGTACAGATTTTTGTGGTTATCAATACCATTATATATGACAACGAACTAGAAACTTGTCGCCAGTTAATCTGGAAATTATACGATATAGGTGTAGATGCGCTTATCATTCAAGATATGGGGCTTTTGGAATTAGACTTACCTCCTATTGCCCTTCACGCTAGTACACAATCAAATAATCGTGATCCAAAAAAGATTAAGTTTTTGGCCGATGCAGGAATCCAACGTGTGGTTTTAGCCCGAGAATTAAATTTACACCAAATCAAAGAAATCAGTGAAGCTACTGATGTTGAATTGGAATTCTTCGTTACAGGAGCACTTTGCGTTTCATTCAGTGGCAACTGCTATATGAGTGTGGCAAATGGAGAACGTTCTGCCAATAGAGGTTCTTGCGCGCAAAACTGCCGTTTACCTTACAATTTAATTGACGGAAACGGAGAAACGTTAATCCGAAACAGTCACTTACTTTCTATTAAAGACTTTGATGTTTCTGACCAAATTCCAAACTTGGTTGAAGCTGGTATCTGCTCATTCAAAATTGAAGGACGCTTAAAAGACATCGTTTATGTAAAAAATAATGTTTCGTACTTACGTAAAAAACTAGACGCTTTCTTAGCCGAAAACGGTGATAAATACATCAAATCTTCTTCTGGAACTTGTACGTATACTTTTGATTCAGAATTGACACGTACTTTCAATCGTGGTTATACAGACTATTTCGTAAACGAAAGACATCAATCGATTGGCTCATGGGAAAGTCCAAAATCAAAAGGACAATTCATTGGTAAATTAGTCGAAACTATTGGCAATTCTTATGTTATTGAAAACGGTGAATTGTTAAACAATGGTGACGGACTTTGCTACATCAACGAAAATAATGAAGCCGAAGGCATTTACGTAAACAAAGTTGAAAACGGCATTGTTTATCCAAACGTCTTAAAAGAAATTGCTAACGGAACTGAAATTTACCGTAACAATGACGCTGCATTCATCAAATTAGTTGAAAGAGAAGATAGTGCTGTTAGAAAAATCAGTACCTCATTATTATTGAAAGAAAACGAAAATGGTTTTGAATTAATCGCAACTGATGAAGATAATAATGTAAGTACAGTACAATTAGTTCATCCGAAAGAAAAAACAAAAAACGACCAGTCGTTAGAAGATACATTCAAAGTGAATTTAGGAAAAACAGGCTTCACTCCTTACACGGCTGATGAAATTACAATTGAATTCACTGAAAACTGGTTCCTTCCTATTTCAAAAATCAATGAAATGAGAAGAAATGTTTACGAACAATTGTCTGAAACTCGTTTGAAAAATTATGTTCGCCATGAACATAAATTAGAAAAAACGTCACATCCTTATCCTGAAACTAAATTAGATTTCACATATAACGTAGCCAATAAAACAGCTCGTAAATTTTACGAACGCCACGGAGTTACTGAAATCGAAAAAGCATTCGAATTACAATGGGATCCAGGAAAATCTCGTGTAATGACTACTAAATATTGCATCAAATACGAATTGGAACGTTGTCCGAAATACCATCGTGAAAATATGGATAAAAAAGTCAAAGAACCATTAGTATTAAAACAAGGAGAATTAGAATATAAATTAAAATTCAACTGTAAACCTTGTGAAATGGAGATTTGGGAAAAAGACGCCGAATTCGAAATCGAAGACGATCACATGCATTAATATATAAACCGATGTTTACAAATAGCATCGGTTTTTTAATTTAACACTATTTAATGCCTAAAATAATGTACTTTAGTAAGACCAAATCTATGATATGAAAAAAATAATTCTCACATTATTTATTATCTTTACTCTCACTTCATGTGGTCCTCATCGTATGAAATGCGGACCCCGAAGATGTGAAATAAAAAATCAAAACAATCATAATCATGAAAAAAATAGTTTTACTGTTACTAACGCTAGTATCGTTTAGTGTAAGTGCACAAGAGAAAAAAGAAATAAAAGACCAAGTTGTCGAAGCTTCTTGCGGTCAATGTAACTTTGGGATGACTTCAAAAAAAGGTTGTGATTTAGCCGTAAAAATAGATGGCCATTCGTACTTTGTAGAAGGAACAAAGATTGACCAACATGGGGATGCACATGCTGAAAATGGATTTTGCAATGCTGTGAGAAAAGCAAAAGTTAGTGGCGAAATCAAAAATGATAAATTTATAGCAACTGATTTTGCATTGGTTGACGAAAAAACAAAAAAATAGTTCTTGAACCTTCTTCTAGAAAACATAGCAAAACACGTTTCACTCACTTCACAAGAGCAGGAACGTGTTTTATCTTTTACAGAACCTTTACAATTCAAAGCTAAAACCATACTTCTTAAATCAGGTGAAGTTTGTACCCATTCCTATTTTGTAACCAAAGGTATTATTCGTAGTTATAACATGGATGAAAATGGTGTCGAACATGTAGTAAGTTTTGCTTGTCCGGGTTGGTGGATTGCCGATATGTATAGTTTTCTATCACAACGCCCAGGCCAATTATACATCGAAGTGAACGAAGACGCTGAAGTTCTTGCCATATCTAAAGAAAATCAAGAAAAAATGTATTCGGAAGTTCCTAAACTAGAACGTTTCTTCCGCATTATCATAGAAAACTCTTTAGTTGCGAGCCAGCAACGTCTTATCGACAACATGAGCTTTACTGCCGAAGCTCGTTATGATAAATTCCTTAAAAAATTTAACGATTTGGCACATTGCATTCCTCAAAAGCAAATTGCCTCTTATATAGGAGTAACTCCTGAATTTTTCAGTAAAATGAAAGCGCGACTTTTGAAGAAATAATTCTAAAACAAGGAAGTTCTTCTTTCGACTTTCGACTTTTGATCTAAAAACATTTCTTAATCTAGGTTAAGTACTTAACCCTACCTCCTGATATAACTTTGTACTATCAAAATGAACAAGTTATGAACCGAAAAGATTTTATCCGAAAAGTAGCTTTAGGTAGCGGAGCAATTCTAACAGGAACTGCTTTAGCTAAAAAAACTACCGAATCCGAAAAAGAAGCCATCGGATTCAATCACATCCAAAACACAAATTCAAAAATTATGGAAAATATCGTTTTACACAAAGCAGACACACGCGGTAATGCTAATCATGGTTGGTTACAAAGTTTTCACACCTTTAGTTTTGCTAATTATTTTAATCCAGAGCGAATGAATTTCGGGGTACTTCGAGTACTTAACGACGACACTGTTTCGGCTGGAATGGGTTTTGGTAAACATCCTCATCAAGACATGGAAATTATTAGTATTCCGCTTGAAGGTGATTTAGAGCACCAAGACAGTATGGGCAATAAAACTGTGATCAAAAATGGCGACATTCAGGTTATGAGTGCAGGAACTGGAGTACAACATAGCGAATACAATAAAAATGAAGATGAAGCTGTAAAATTCCTCCAAATTTGGGTTATTCCTAACAAAAAAGGGGTTACTCCACGCTATGATCAAATCACGTTAAATCAAGAGGATCGTCATAATAAATTACAACAGATTTTATCTCCAAACGCAGATGATGCAGGAGTTTGGATTCATCAGGATGCATGGTTTCACTTGGGTAAATTCGATAAAGATTTCACAACTGAATATACTTTTAAAAAACAAGGTAACGGATTGTATGTTTTTGTACTAAATGGAGATATAACTGTTGGCGGACAAGCCTTAAACAAAAGAGATGGTCTAGGAATTTGGAATACTAAAAATTTAACCATTAAAGCAGATTCTGATGCAGAATTTTTATTGATGGAAGTTCCAATGCATATCTAAAATTTCTTAATCTAGGTTAAGTAGTTGAACACCAACCTCAACATAACTTTGTCGTATCAAATTAGAATAATAAAATTTAAAAAATAATAATTATGTCAACAACAAAATGGGCAATAGATCCAACACACTCAACAGTAGGTTTTAAAGTAAAACACATGATGCTTACTAATGTATCTGGAAAATTTGAAAACTATGATGCAAACATTGTAACAGAAGGTGATGATTTCACAAAATCGAATATCGAATTCTCAGCAGACATCAATTCTATTGATACACGCAATGCAGATCGTGACAATCACTTAAAAAGCGCTGATTTCTTTGATGCAGAAAATCATCCAAAAATGACATTCAAAGCTTCTTCACTAACAAAAATTGATAATGAGAACTATGAAATCGCTGGTGATTTGTCAATGAGAGGCGTTACCAAATTTGTAAAACTACCAGCAGAATTCAGTGGTTTAATGACTGATCCTTGGGGAAATACTAAAGCAGGTTTAAATATTTCTGGCAAAGTAAATCGCAAAGATTGGGGACTAAACTGGAATTCGGCTCTAGAAACTGGTGGCGTTCTAGTAAGTGAAGATGTAAAATTAGATATAGAATTACAATTGGTTAAGCAATAAATTAAAATGGTTAAGTAGCAATAAGCCAAAAAGTTTTATTCTTTTTAAAGCTTTTTGGCTTTATTAATTAATTCAAATACCAAAAAAACAAAAGATTAAAAAATAACAGCACAACACACATTACCTTCTTTTTATAACATTTTTTTGTTGTTTCCTAAAACTATTCTTACAATACTATGAAAAACAAAAGAAATGGGAACCTCAAAAATCTTTAACATTTAACCTGAAAGAATAATAAAAAAAGTTAACCATTTTTATATATTATCTCAATAAAGCCAGTTAAAAAAACGATATAGTAATTTCTAAAGGCCCGTAAACAGAGCTGCTTTTTTTCTGTAAATAAAACAATCCTTAGTTTTGCCGCCCAAAATTAATTACTTACACAAATGAAAAAAAGCCAAATCATTTTTTATCTAATCCTATTCTTTCTGTCCATTTTCACAACATTTGGACAAAATACAATAACAATTAAAGGTGTCATTAAAGACTCAAATACTTTTGAGAATATTTATGGTGCAAAAATTTCAATTCTACCAAATGAAGGTGATAACGAATTGACCTCTTCATACTCAGATATGACAGGTACATTTAGTCTAAAAACTAATATAACTGAAAATCGTATCAAGATTAGTTTTCTAAATTACAAAACAACATTCATAGTAGTTAACCAAGTCTCTCTTAAAGATTCAAAGACAATTGACTTAGAAACTATTTTCTTAGAAAATGACATCAACAAACAAATTGAAAACACTTCATCAATTGTCGATGTTGTTGAAAATAGAAAATCACCAATTGCTTCTTCAACTTTATTTCAATCAGACATTCAAACTCAAGCTTCAAATAAAGACTTCATTGAATTAGTAAGTGATATGCCTGGAGCTTATGTTTCAAGAATGGGTGGTGGATTTGGAGACTCACAACTTAGAGTTAGAGGATTTGACCAAAACAATTTAACCCCTATGGTTGATGGTATTTCTCTTTATGACCTTGAAACAGGAAATGTAGACTGGACTGGATTAATGACAATTAATGAAGCAGTAACTTCAATTCAGTTGCAAAAGGGGCTAGGAGCATCAAAACTTGTGAATTCATCGGTTGCTGGAACTGTAAACTTTATTTTAAAAGATGCATTTTCTCCAAGAGGTGGAAGTTTGTTTACTTCAACAGGTAACAACGGATATAGAAAATTTGGAGCATCTTATGGTACTGGAAAAATGGAAAATGGATTTGGTTTCAATTTCATGTTAAACAATGTATCTGGTGATGGTTATGTTAACAATACTAACTTTAATGCTACAGGTTATTTTATTGCATTTGGTTATGAAAATAATAAAAATAACTTTCAGTTTAAATTACTAGGAACTCCTCAATGGCATAACCAACGAAATACGCCAATTGCACTTTTCCAATATTTTGATGCTAACGAAGAAAAAATGAATTCTCATTACAACAAAGATTGGGGTTACTACAATAATGATACTTATACTGCTCAAAGCAATAATAGTCATAAACCAATGGCTACCCTTCAATGGGATTATAAATTCAACAATACAGATCAATTATCTGTTAAAGCTTATGGTACAAAAGGAAAATCTAGTGATATTAGATTGAACGGAGACAATGTTGTATTTAACGGTTCACCCTATTTAACTTCAGAAAATGGAGTATTAAATAATACTGCACAAATAGATTTTGACTTTATACACGGATATAATAGCGGACAACTTTCTTACTTTAGATATGACCCTAGCATTAATGGATATAGAGATGCAATAAATGGTTTATATCTAAATTCAATTGTTGGAGAACAAACCTACACAGGTGTTTCTCAAATTGCCAACAATAAAGAAATCAATTCATATGGTTCAATTGTCAATATAGACAAACAATTAGGGAAATTTTTCAAAGTAAATACTGGTATTGATTATCGTAAAACTTCTTACCAAAATTACAGAACAATAGAAAACTTATTTGGAGCTGATGGATATGCTATTAACAATAATTATGGCGAACTTACTTCAACAGTTAATGCGTATCAAAACTATGTAACAAATGGTTATTCAACAGAAAGTAACATCTGGAATATATTCAAAAAAGTAGGCAATGAAAAGAAAGTAAATTATGATTACACATCAAAAATTGACTACTTAGGTGCTTATGCTCAATTAGAAGCTAACTTCAAAAAGGTTAATTTATTAGCACAAGGAGGTTTTAACAGACAATTTTTAAGTCGTAAATCAAACAACTTACTTACTAACGAGAGTAAGAACTCAAGCTCTGTTAATATTGATGGTTATAATGTAAAATTAGGAGCTAACTTTAATATTACAGACAAACACAATTTATGGATTAATGGTGGTATTGTTTCTAGAGCACCTATATACACTAATATTTTCTCAAGTTATTCAGAAATTCCTAATCAACAATTTAAAAATGAGCAATTTTATTCTGCAGAAGCAGGATACGGATTTACATCTTCAATTGCTACTTTTAAAATCAACGGTTATTATGCAAATCATGAAGATTCGACAATTCCTTATGCAAGTGAATTCTCAGGATTTTTAGGAGCGACTACAGATATTAACCGTAAAAATTATGGTGTTGAAGCTGAATTAAATATTAAACCAACTAAGAAAATAGACATCTATGCTTCTTTTTCTTATGGAGAATGGAAATACACATCTGATGCTAAATTCACTTATTATGACAGAGATGAAGTAGATACTCTTTTCGTAAAAGACAATAATGTTGGAGGGATTCCTCAAACTATGATTAACTTGGGAGTAAAAACTTTTATTGCAAAAGGACTTCAATTTGGTGTAAAAGGTAGATACAATGATCGTTTTTATACTAATGCTCCTATTGAAAGATTTGACCCTGTTACTTACGAAAACAACTATTTTAACTCAGTAGTTGAACTACCAAGTTATTTAGTATTTGATACTTTTATCAATTATACTTTAGCATTACAAAACCAACATAAATTAAATATTTGTTTCAATTTAGACAATACGCTTGACAGAAACTACATAATGGAATCTAATTCAAGTTATGGTAACAACCAACAAATTTCTACTACAAGTACTACTTATGGTGAAGTTTTTGGGAACTACAAAGGAGTTTCTAAAATAAACAATGCTTATTTAGGTTTTGGAAGAACATGGAATTTATCAGTTAGATATAACTTCTAAGATATACTTACTATATAAAAAAGGCAGCACTTAAGTGCTGCCTTTTTTTATTAATATAATTCAAATCTCGAAAAACAACTCGTACTTACTACAACATATTTTCCTTAACTTTAATTAAAATACTAGTTAATGAATTCAGAAATCCAAAAATATAATGACAAACAAGAACCTGAGGAAAAATTCATCTGTCAAACTTTAGAAAAAGAAATAAACAAAGGTATTCCAGAAGCTGAAAGCAAAATTTGGCACGCTCACCCAGTCTGGTTTTTAGATGGAAATCCTATTGTAGGTTACAGCAAACAAAAAGCTGGTATTCGATTAATGTTTTGGAGTGGGGCAGATTTTGATGAAGAAAAACTAAAATCAGGAACTGGTAAATTTAAAGATGCATCCATTTTTTATACCCAAGCGAGTCAAATTAATTCTAGCGAATTACAAAGATGGCTAGAAAAAAGCAGAAACATTCAATGGGATTATAAAAACATCGTAAAACGTAAAGGAGTATTGGAAAAGCTTAAATAAAAACTAAAGCCATCATACATAATGTATAATGGCTTTATAACTAACTCAAATGTACCCTTTTAATTCCAACCACCACCTAGTGCTTTGTAAATATTTACCATAGCATTAAGCTGTTGCATTTTTGTCTCTATTAAATCAAATCTCGATTCTAGTGCATCACGTTGCGTTAATAAAACTTCCATATAATCTGCTCTTGCAGAACGAAACAATTCGTTTGAAATCGAAATTGAAGCCGTAAGCGCCTCAACTTGTTGAGCTCTTAAATTATAACTTTTTTCTAAGTTGCTGATTTTTGAAACTTGATTAGCCACCTCAACATAACTGTTTAAAATTGTTTGTTCATAGTTATAAACTGCCTGAATTTGTTTTGCATTTGCAGTATTATAACTTGCTTTTATTGCATTACGATTTATAAGCGGTGCTACTAAATCACCAGCTAAAGAATATAGTAATGATTTTGGTTTAAAAACATAACTAGGATCAAAAGCCTGATAACCTATTCCTGCTGTAATACCTATAGAAGGATAAAATCTAGCTCTTGCAGCCTTTACATCTAATTTAGAAGCTTCTAATTCAAATTCTGCTTGGCGAATATCAGGTCTGTTCTTTAAAAGTTGAGATGGAATTCCTGCATGCACAATATTTGGCAAAATATCATTAAACGCTACTGTACTTCTATCTACATGTTGCGGAAATCTACCTACTAAAAAGTTGATTTTATTCTCTGTTTCAACAACTTTTTGTTGCACCTCAAACTGAAGACTTTTTGTTTTAAATACCTCAGCTTCAAATTTTTTCACTGCCAATTCAGTAACACGAGCAGCTTCTTTTTGAACTTTTACAATTTCTAAAGCATTACTTTGAATTTCAATATTTTGATTAACAATCAGTAATTGATTGTCTAAAGCTAATAACTCATAGTAAGAGTTTGCAATCTCACTAATTAAATTAGTAACCATAAAATTTTTACCTTCAACTGAAGAAAGATATCTATTTACAGCTGCTTTTTTTCCATTACGAAGCTTTTTCCAAATGTCTAACTCCCAATTGGCAACTATTCCAATATTGTAATCTTGTAAAGGCTCAGGCATTTCTTTTCCTTCTTCAATTTCGGTATTAGCCTCCATTGCACCAATATTGGTATAACGAGCACGTTTATCAACTGCCGCTCCTGCTTTTAATCCAACAAATGGAAGATACTCTCCTTTTCGTGCTTTAATTTCATTTTTTGCAATTTCAATTTCTTGCATTGTAATATTCAGTTCCTGATTATTTTTCAACGCCTCATCAATTAGTGCTTGCAGGTAAGTATCATTAAAATACTCTTTCCATGAAATTTTTGCAGAATTAACAGTATCCTGAACAGTCGCAAACTGTTCAGGCATATTTTTATTTTCATTTCTTTTAGCAACATCAGGAGTTTTACAACTAATTATAGTCAACAAAACTAAAGCAGAAGCTACTAACGAAATTTTAAAATTTTTATTTACTCTCATCATTTTCTTCGTCGTGTTTATTTGTTTTAAAATCATCTATCATGTGAACAAAATTCTCTGTTAAAGAACTTTCCTCTTCATCTTTAATTAACTTTCTACCATCTGCTAATGTTCCAAAAATGTAATACAAACCAGGAACAATAATTACTCCGAAAATAGTTCCAAATAACATTCCTCCTAGAGCTGCACCACCAATGGTTCTATTACCAATTGCTCCAGCTCCTGTTGCAATGATTAATGGAATTAATCCGGCGATGAACGCAAATGATGTCATCAAAATTGGACGGAAACGAACTTTAGCTCCTTCAATAGCCGCATCTAGAATCGTAAATCCTTCATTGCGCTTCTGGATGGCAAACTCAACAATTAACACGGCATTTTTACCGAGTAATCCAACAAGCATGATTAATCCAATTTGGGCATAAATATTATTCTCTAAGCCCATTAACTGTAGTACAAGGAAAGAACCAAAAATACCTACAGGAAGAGAAAGTATTACCGATAACGGAATAATGAAACTTTCATACTGTGCTGCTAATACAAAGTATACGAATGCTAACACAATTAAGAAAATATAGATTGATTCGTTACCTCTGTTTGATTCATCAAACGAAAGTCCTTCCCAAGCAATATCATATCCTTTTGGTAATGATGTTTGAGCTACTTCTCGTATTGCTTGAATAGCATCGGCAGTGGTATAGCCTTCAGCAGGTAAACCTTGAATAGCCGATGAATTATACATGTTATAACGTGTAATCTCATTTGGTCCTTGCCCCTTTTTAAGTGTCATAAACGCTGAATACGGAACCATTTCTCCATGATCGTTTTTAACAAACATGTTTAGGATGTCTGAAGGAAGTCTTCTAAATTTAGGATCCGACTGAACATACACTTTAAAGAAACGGCCAAACTTAATGAAACCTTGTTCGTATGTACTACCAATCATAATGTTAAGGTTCTCCATAGCTTTCCCTATAGAAACTCCTTTTTGCATTGCTAGGTCATTATTAATCTCTAATTCATATTGAGGATAATTAGCCGCAAAGAATGTAAACAATCCAGTTAACTCTTTACGCTTACCTAAATCTTCCATGAATTTTTTATTAATTCTGTCAAAATCTTGGTAATCAGTAGTTGTATTTTTATCTAACAAACGCATAGAGAAACCTCCAGAAGAACCAAATCCTGGGATTGCTGGTGGCTCAAAGTACTCCACAATAGCTCCTAATCCATGAGACTTTTCTTCTAAATCTTCCATTATCTCTTTTACAGTATGCTCACGCTCATCCCATGGTTTTAAGTTGATAAGACAAGTTCCTGCATTAGATCCTCGACCTTCCGTCATAATTTCATAACCTGCTAATGAAGATACTGACTCAACACCATCAACTTTTTCACATATTTTTTGAAGTCTTTGTGAAACTTGATTTGTAGTTTCTAATGTAGATCCAGGAGGCGTTTGAATAATAGCATAAATAGTACCTTGATCCTCACTTGGAATAAATCCAGAAGGTAAAATTTTGTTCACATAGAAAGTACCAGCACAAAACACTAATAGCACTCCAAAAGTTACAACTCTTCTACTAACAATTGATTTCAATAAGGCTACATATTTACCTGTCATTTTATCAAATGCCATATTGAACTTATCTAATGCTTTTGTCAATATATTCTTTTTGCGTTCATGACCATGATGATTTTTCAACATGATAGCACATAAAACAGGCGTTAACGTAAGAGCGATTAGTGCCGAAATCACAATTGAACTCGCCATTGTAATCGAGAATTGACGATAGAAAGTTCCTACTGGACCGCTCATGAATGAAATTGGCAAAAATACCGAAACCATTACCGCAGTAATTGCGATTACCGCACCACTTATTTCTCCTAATACTTTTTTAACAGCTTTGTATGGTGTAATATGTGGATCTTCTTCAAACTTGGCATGCACCGCCTCCACGACGACTATGGCATCATCGACCACAATACCAATAGCTAGTACTAATGCAAACAATGTCACTAAGTTAATTGAAAGTCCAAAGAACTGTATTACAAAGAAAGCTCCAATTAACGATACCGGAACCGCTAAAATAGGAATCAAAGTAGAACGCCAATCCCCTAAGAAAACAAACACTACCAAAGCCACAAGAATGAAGGCATCACGTAATGTATCTATTACCTGCTCGATTGAAGCATCTAAGAACTGTGAAACGTCATAACTAATTTTATAATCTACTCCCGGAGGGAAAGATTTTTTCATTTCTTCAAGCTTGGCTTTAATTTCCTTAATTACATCACTTGCGTTACTTCCATAATTTTGTTTTAATACAATTGCTGCTGAAGCATGTCCATCTAGATTTGAGTAAATATCAAAGAATTCACTTCCTAACTCAACTTTTCCAATATCTTTTAAACGAATGCTTTCTCCTTGCGAATTAGCTCGAATAATTACATTTTCATACTCACTAGGCTCACTATATCTTCCTTTGTATGTTAATACATATTCTAATGATTGCGCGGCAATACCCGAACTTTGTCCAATACGTCCTGGACGACCAATGATACTTTGTTCACCAAGTGCATCCATTACTTCATCTACAGAAATATTGTAAGCTCTCATACGATCTGGATTTAACCAAACACGCATAGCATAGGTTCTACTTCCTAATATTTGCGAACGAGCAACTCCTTTTAATCGGTTGATTTCAGGAATCATTTTAACACTAGCATAGTTGTACAAGAATTTTTCGTCGATACTCTTATCTTTTGAAAATAAATTCACGTACATCAACATACTTGGCTGGATAGGTGTAATTACTACTCCTTCACGCTGAACCAATTCAGGTAAAAGAGGCATTACTTGATCAACCCTAGTCTTTACTCGAACTACAGCTTGATTGGGATCTGTTCCAGGTTCAAAAATGATTCTAAGGGTAGCTTCACCAGCACTAGTAGCATCTGTAGCCATGTAACGCATTCCTTCAACACCATTTATGGAATTTTCAAGTGTAATAAGCGTTGATTTAACTAAAACATCGGCACTAGCTCCTGGGTAAGCAATAAATATGTTTACCGTGGTTGGTGCGATTTGGGGGAACTGAGATATTGGCAATTGTTTGATTGCCAATGACCCTACAAAAAGTATTATGATTGAAATTACAATCGCAAATACAGGTCTATGTATAAATTTGCTAAACATTTTTCTCTTTATTTACGATTAAATTATTCGGCGTATAGTTCTAAATGAGACAATACAGATTGTGGCTTAACAAACTCAAATTCAATCTTTTCATTCTCTTTAACTAGTCTTAATCCTTCCAAAAGAATTTTATCTCCTTCAGATAAACCACTGCTAATAGCAAATATGTGTGGTAATTCAGCAGCAATTGTAATAGCTCTTGATTTCACCTCATTGTTTTTATCAATTACATACACATACTTTTTCTCTAATACTTCAAAAGTGGCTTTTTGCGGAATCAACAAAGCATTTTTAAGAGGAAGACTCACTTGTACACTTCCTGTTTCTCCATGACGCAGTAATCCCTTAGGATTAGGGAATGTAGCTCTAAAAGGAATGTTACCTGTTTCGTTATTAAAGTCGGCTTCGATAGTTTCAACTACGCCTGTGTAGGGAAAAATTTCATTGTTAGCCATTAATAGACTTACCTTTGTTTTAACATTGGTACTTGCTTTAGACTTATAATCTAAATATTCAGCCTCAGGAACATTGTAATACGTCCACATCTTACTGTTATCAGACATATTTGTTAGTAGTTCACCTTCTTCAAGCAAACTACCTAAGCGTACGTGAAATTTATCTACAATTCCATCAAAAGGAGCTCTAATCTCTGTAAACTGTAGATGAACTTTATTTAAAGCTA
This sequence comes from Flavobacterium terrae, assembly GCF_900142035.1. GTDB lineage: Bacteria > Bacteroidota > Bacteroidia > Flavobacteriales > Flavobacteriaceae > Flavobacterium > Flavobacterium terrae. The sequence goes on from NZ_FQZI01000002.1 coordinate 761,262, forward strand.
ATTCAGCGTTAGCTTTATCCAATTTGGCCTTTGCCATAGCCAATTCGTTTGGAGAGACTACATTTTTATCTGAAAGCTTCTTAGTGTTTTGGTATTCAATTTGAGCAAAATTAGCTTCTGCTTGTGCTCTTTGTACTTCAGCTCTGTAAAGATTAGGCATAATTTGGAACAACAATTGTCCTTTTTTTACAAATTGACCTTCATCAACGAAAATCTTTTGCAAATAACCTCTTTCCTGAGCTCTAAGCTCTATATGGTTGATAGATTGGATTTGGCAAACGTATGATTTAGTAATTAAAGTATCCTTTTTAACAGGACTAGTTACTAAAAATTTTGTTTCTTCTTTTTTTTCTTCTTTTTTGCTGTTGCAGCTAGCATTAAACAATAAGCCACATAAGCTAACTAGCATTAAAATTCTTTTAGCCATAATAATAAACAATAAATAAATGGAAATAATTTCGGGTAATAATCAAATCTTAAAGCAGTCAAAAAAAGACATACTTATAGATGCTAATTATTAAAAAATGATGTTAATTGTGAAAAATCAAATTCTGTAAACACAGAAAATAATGTGTAAAGAATCAATTGTCGATAAGTACGACATGAACTTAAAAGAGCTAAGTCCGTTCTTTTTTACAATATCATAATTTCCAGAAAGAATTCCAGAGAAGAAATTTAAATAGTAAACTGGTGAAGCAAACGACTGAGAAGGAACATGGTAATCTTCTGTATCATTCTCATTTTCTGAAATCTCAATTACATCTCTACTACTTTCTAACGTTGAAACATAATGCTTGTAATGAGTTCTTAAACTAAACTCAGAAAATTTTACACCTGATGGTGTTGTTTGATCAATATTTAGTAACGAAGTATCATCCTTTGTCGAATAAGCAAATACTGCATTTCCAATCAACAAGGATACTAAAAAGAAAAAGATATATTTTAAAAATCCCTTCATACTTGGCGCAAAAGTATACAAACTAAACATTTAATACAATAAGTAAATGTATAATTTACTGTTAATAAATCACTATTTCATTAAAATCATTTAATAATACACAGAAAATTCAGAGTCATTTTTAGTACAAAATTTGTGTATTTTTGCTTTTACAAATAAAACAAAATCAATTTATAATTTAATATAATGAAAGCATACGTTTTTCCTGGTCAAGGTGCCCAATTTACAGGAATGGGTAAAGATTTATACGAATCATCTGAATTAGCAAAAGAGTTATTTGAAAAAGCTAATGAAATTTTAGGTTTCCGTATCACAGACATTATGTTTGAAGGTACTGCCGAGGAATTAAAAGAAACAAAAGTAACACAACCAGCCGTTTTTTTACATTCCGTTATTTTAGCCAAAGTATTAAATGTAAAGCCAGATATGGTTGCTGGTCACTCACTAGGAGAATTTTCTGCACTTGTTGTAAATGGAGCATTATCTTTTGAAGATGGTTTAAAATTAGTTTCTCAAAGAGCATTGGCTATGCAAGAAGCCTGTGAAATTACTCCAAGTACTATGGCCGCTGTTTTAAACCTAGAAGACAAAGTAGTAGAAGACATTTGTGCTTCTATTGACGGAGTTGTAGTAGCGGCAAATTATAATTGTCCTGGTCAATTAGTAATTTCAGGAGAATTAAAAGCGGTAGAAGTTGCATGCGAAAAAATGAAAGAAGCAGGAGCAAAACGTGCATTAATTTTACCAGTTGGCGGTGCTTTTCACTCACCAATGATGGAACCCGCAAGAGAAAAACTTGCTGCTGCTATTGAAGCAACCATTTTCAACACCCCGTCTTGCCCTGTTTATCAAAATGTTACAGCAAGTGCAGTAACTGAACCATCTGAAATCAAGAAAAATCTAATTGCTCAATTAACTGGAGCAGTAAAATGGACTCAATCTGTACAACAAATGATTGCAGATGGAGCAACTAGCTTTACTGAGGTTGGTCCTGGAAAAGTGCTTGTAGGTTTAGTTAATAAGATTAACAAAGAAATTGAAACGATTTCCGCTTAATCTACAACATAGATATATAGAAACTCCGATGCTAAAACGTCGGAGTTTTTTATTTTAGTAATATATTTGTTTCAGAAGATTTCTATTATGACTCCAATTGCTTTACGAAAAATTAACGTTATGCGTTACATCACTCCTTTACGGGAAGGTGGTTCATTGCCTGCTTTGGCAGAAGCCGATGATGATTTCAAATATGTATTAAAATTTCGAGGTGCTGGGCATGGCATAAAAGCCTTAATTGCCGAATTATTAGGTGGGGAAATTGCCCGTTATTTAGGTTTAGCAGTTCCAGAATTGGTTTTTGCCACTTTAGATGAAGCCTTTGGTCGTACTGAAGCTGATGAGGAAATTCAGGATTTATTAAAGTTCAGCCAAGGATTAAATTTAGGTTTGCACTATCTGTCTGGAGCCATCACGTATGATGCCTCAGTGAATGATTGTGACGAATTGCTTGCTTCAAAAATTGTATGGCTAGATGCTTTTATCACCAATGTAGATCGCACATTCCGTAACACCAACCTGTTAATCTGGCACAAAGAATTGTGGTTAATTGACCACGGTGCTTCATTTTACTTTCATCATTCATGGAATAATTGGGAAGCCAGCGCCATTACACCTTTTGCACTAATCAAAGATCATGTTTTGTTACCGAAAGCAACAAAATTAGAAGAAGCTCATAAGGAATTTACATCAAAATTAAACGAAGATGTACTGCGTAAAATTGTAGCACTAATTCCTGAAGATTGGTTACTTTGGGAAGACCATTCCATTACTCCAGAAGCAATCAGAAACGTTTATTTTCAGTTCTTGATGACCCGTTTACAAAATGCCGATTTATTCTTAAAACAAGCCCAAGATGCACGAAAAGTACTTATATGAATATGCCGTAATTCGTGTTGTGCCAAGGGTGGAACGCGAAGAATTTCTAAACATTGGACTGCTTCTTTTTTGCAAACAAAAAAAATACCTTCGCATGGAATATGTTATTCCGTCGGATAAAATTAGAATGTTGTGTGCGGATTTCGACTTAGAGCAGTTAGAAGAAAACATGTTTTCTTTTTGCAAAATATCAACAGGAAGTCCGGATGGAGGACCCATTGCACAATTAGATGTTGCAGAACGTTTTCGTTGGCTCACAGCAGTACGAAGCTCCAGTATTCAAATCTCAAGACCACATCCAGGATTCAGCTTTGAATTAGACATGACTTTTCAGAAACTTTACCACGAATTAGTTTTATAATGTAATGTTTTAACCTATCTCTTAACAATGATCTCTGCATAATTATTAAAATATTTGGATTTTTGAAATATTTTACTTAATATTTGCGTTAAATAGATTCATTATTAATTCTAAAACCTACAAAAAATGAAAAAAACAATTTTTAGCCTAGCACTAGTTGTTGCTTTAATGACATCTTGCAAAGAAAAAACTCAAGACGAAGCTGCTGAAGCTGTTGATGCTGTTGGAACTGAAATGACAGAAGCTGTTGACTCAGCTGCTGCAACCATGGACTCAGCTGCAACAGAAGTAAAAGACGCTGCTAAAGACGCTGCTGCTGCAGGAGCCGCTACAGTGGAAGAAGGAGCAAAAGCAGTAAAAGAAGAAATGAAAAAATAATTTTTTATCATTCTATAAAAAATAAAATCTGCCATAGTGCAGATTTTTTTTATCTCTAAAACCTTGATTTTAAAGGTTTTTTTAATTTTTTTTTACTGGGAAGAAAAAAAATTTTTTTTGATAAGATATTTTTATAATTTTGCGCCCGAAAATATTATTATTATTAATTCTAATTTACAACGAAATGAAAAAAACAATTTTAAGCTTAGCTTTCGTAGCTGCTTTAATGACATCTTGCAAAAATAATGATACTGCTGCTGAAGCTACTGCTGAAACTGTAGATACTGCTGCTGTTGCTGTTGATTCAGCTGCTACAACTGTAGATACTGCTGCTGTTGCTGTTGATTCAGCTGCTGCTGCTGCTGCTCCAGCTACTGAAGAAGTTAAAAAATAATTTTTGACTACTCAATAAATAAAAAAAACCGAGCAATGCTCGGTTTTTTTTTATTGAACTTTTCTAATTTTTTGTTCCCATTTCCAAGCAGAACTTAAAGCATCTTCAAGTGTTAATTTTGCTTTCCATCCCAAAATCTCATTAGCTTTTTGAGTATCTGCATAAGCCTCAACAACATCCCCGTCTCTTCTTCCTACTATTTTATATGGCAACTTATGATTTGTAACTTTTTGAAATGACTGTATAACTTCTAATACTGAGCTTCCTTTGCCTGTTCCAATATTAAAGGTCTCAACTCTCTCAATATTCTTCTTTTCTATTAACCTCTTCAAAGCTATCACGTGTGCTTTTGCCAAATCGACCACATGAATATAATCTCTTATTGCTGTCCCATCTGGTGTTGGATAATCATTACCAAAAACAGATAATTCTTTTCGCAAACCCACAGCAGTTTGTGTTATGAAAGGCACTAAGTTTTGAGGCACTCCTAGAGGCAATTCACCAATTTCAGCCGATTCATGTGCACCAATTGGATTAAAATAACGCAACAATATCGCATTTATAGAAGAAACCCGAGATACATCTATAATAATTTCTTCCCCTATTTGCTTAGTATTCCCGTAAGGCGACATTGCCTTTTGAACTGGAGCATTTTCAGTTATTGGCATTATTTCAGCCTGACCAAAAACAGTACAAGAAGAACTAAATATTAACGAAGACTCATTTTTTCTCTGTAACTCTTGCAGTAAATAAACCAAAGAGTTGATGTTATTTTCGTAGTACAACAAAGGATTTTCGACGCTTTCTCCTACAGCTTTACTAGCTGCAAAATGAATTACACCACTAACATCATTATATTTTTTAAAAAAATCTTGAACCGATTGCTTTTCTCGCAAATCCAAATTTTCAAATTCAGGCTTTTTCCCGGTAATATTTTCTATTCCTTGCAAAACATCAACTGAAGAGTTTGATAGATTATCTACAATAACAACCTCAAAACCCTCATTTTGCAATTCCACAACGGTATGAGAACCTATAAAACCCAAACCTCCTGTTACTAGTATCTTCATTTTAATTTAGATGAAAAATAATAGACTTTTAGATAATAGATTTTCTAGTTCCTAAAAGTCTTTTATCTATTTGTCTTTTATCTATTTGTCTCTAAAAACTCTAAAACTGAATCTGTGATAAATTTAATTTGCTCATCATCTAACTCGGTATGCATTGGCAAAGCAATAACTTCTTTAACTAATTGATTTGTTACTGAAAAATCTTCTTCTTTATAACGAGCATCCACATAAGCTTTTTGACTATGTAGTGGAATCGGATAATAAATTGCACACGGAATACCTTTAGACTGTAAATGCTCTAATAAAGCATCACGCTTACCATTTAAAACTCTAAATACATATTGATGAAAAACATGGCAATCACATGCTTCACAAATTGTTGGCACCCAAACATTAGAACTCACTCCTAAAGCCAAAGAATACTTACGTGCAGCCTCTTGACGCGCTTTATTATAGGTATCTAAATGAGGTAATTTTGCCTTTAAAACACCAGCTTGTATACTATCTAAACGAGAATTAACTCCAACAACGTCATGATGATAACGCACATACATTCCGTGATTTACAATCCCTCGAATAATATGAGCCAACTGATCATCATTAGTAAAAATTGCGCCTCCATCTCCATAACATCCTAAATTTTTAGACGGAAAAAACGAAGTTGCTCCTACATGTCCTATTGTTCCAACTTTTTTCTTAGTACCATCTTTTGAAGTATAATCCGCACCAATAGCTTGAGCATTATCTTCAATTACATACAAATTATGTTCAGTTGCAATTTCCATAATTGCGTCCATATTAGCAGCACGTCCAAACAAATGCACAGGGACAATCGCTTTTGTTTTTGGAGTTATTGCTTTTTTGATAGCTTCAATAGAGATATTCATGTTATTCATATCAACATCCACTAAAACTGGAGTTAACTGCAATAACGCAATCACTTCAACTGTAGCCGCAAAAGTAAAATCGGCAGTAATTACTTCATCTCCTGGTTTCAAACCAAGTCCCATCATCGCAATTTGTAATGCATCAGTACCGTTAGCACATGGAATTACATGTTTTACACCTAAATATTTTTCTAAATCCGCTTGAAACTGATGCACTAACGGACCATTTATGTATGTTGTAGTATCTAAAACCTCTTGAATTGAGGCATTTACTTCGTCTTTTATTTTATCATATTGACTTTTTAAGTCAACCATTTGTAGCTTTTTCATGAACTAAAATTTAGAATGCAAATCTACTAATTTAATACCTTTTTTAATAAGTTTTAGAAAACTAATGTATTTTAGCAACACAAAATACAAACTATGTTTTTTCTTTATACTTTACTGACAGAAGTAGTACAACAGTTACTCAAGATAGTAGCACTTTTTAATCCAAAAATTCAATTGTTTGTCAATGGTCGAAAAGATGTTTTCAAAACATTACAAACAAAACTTTCTAAAGAAGACAAAACCATTTGGTTTCATGCTGCTTCTTTAGGTGAATACGAACAAGGATTACCAGTTATGGAAAAAGTAAAAATTAAATTTCCTAACCACAAAATAGTCCTTACATTCTTTTCCCCTTCTGGATACGAGGTTCGTAAAAACAACACCGTTGCTGATGTGACTATTTATCTTCCACTAGACACTAAGTCGAATGCAAAACGTTTTTTAGACATCGTAAATCCTGAAATTGTTTTTTTCATCAAATACGAATATTGGCCTAATTACTTAAATGAACTAAAAAACAGGAACATAAAAACCTATTTAATTTCTGGAGTCTTTAGAAAAAAACAAGCCTTCTTTAAATGGTACGGTGGGTTTTACAAAAATGCTTTAAAAAGTTTTAATCATTTTTTTGTACAGAATAACACTTCAAAAGAGCTAATACAAAGTCTTGGCTTTACTAATGTCACAGTTTCTGGAGATTCGCGTTTTGATCGCGTAGTCGCTATTTTAGAAAAAGAAAATACTTTAGATTTCATCGAAACTTTTTGCAAAAATCCATCACATGAATTTAAAATGACAACTATAGTAATTGGAAGTTCATGGCCTAAAGACGAAGAACTATTGGTTAACTACATCAACAGAACTTCTCACCGATTAAAATTCATTATTGCACCACACAATATCAAACCAGATCAAATAGCCAATTTGAAATCTGAAATTGCAAAAAAAACAGTGTTATTTTCTGAAATGGAAGGGAAAAATCTTGCGGACTATGATGTATTCATCATTGACACGATTGGAATTCTAACTAAAATTTACAGTTATGCAGATATTGCTTATGTAGGAGGAGGTTTTGGCAATCCAGGGGTTCATAATATTCTAGAACCTGCAACTTTTGGCATTCCTATTGTCATTGGACCTAACTATTCTCACTTTGCTGAAGCAACAGCTTTGGTTCATCAAGAAGGATGTATTTCTATAAATGATCAAAAAACAATGAATCAAGCCCTTGACTTATTAGTACAAAATCCTGATGAGCGCCATGAAAAAGGACATATTTGCAGCACTTTTGTACAAATGAATAAAGGAGCTACTGATAAAATACTTAAACAATTATTATAAGCCAGCTATGAAAAGAATTATTTTCATATTCTTTCTAATTACAATTTCTTGCAAAAAAGAAGAAAAAGAAAATATTATTCAGACAAATAAAATTGATGAAGTACAAAAGTTTGTTGAGCCTAAAGACAAAAACATAGACAAACTATTTGAACAATTCATAATTGCTTTTAATTCAAATAACCCTAAAAAGATTGATCCTTTTATTGATCCTAAAATAGGTTGCCTTTTTTCCTTTAAAGATGGTTATTATCCAATCCTTTTATTTGACTATTCAATAGCAAAACATATCGATTGGTATAAAAGTAAAATTTACACTACAATCGAATCGAATGATTCGCCAGAATATTTGGGAGATTTGGAATTTAAAAAAGAAGCTTTTTTCTATAAAGAATATAAAAACAAATTTTTGTTTGAAGATTTTAACAATGACTATGTAAACATTTCCGAGGAAAAATTTGAGTCTCACAAAGAGATAAAAAACAAATGCAACTTTATTGGGTATGGTATTTCAAAAAACAACAGAAAAATATACAATTTCTATTTTTCAATAAATAAAAATTCTATTAATCTTGTCGCAATTGATTATGAAATTGTTTCTGATGACTCTTATGCAGACTCATCAAAAAAAATAATCCCTTTCGGTTCTGTAGAAGAAGTTCAAGCTTTTATTGAGGAAAAACAGTTATTCGAAGACAATAAAAATCATGCCTATGTTGATTTTTCAAAAAGAGAAATAATTTATTGTGATTTTGGCGATGAACCTATTCAGTTTTCATCATATAAAATAAGTGAAATAGAAAATATAAATTCAAAAATAAAAACAAGAACCATCGCCCTAATATTTTCTGAAAATCAAGAAGATAATTTCTCTTTAACCTTAACAAATAAAGGGGTTATTTTTAAACCCCCAATGGGAGCTAGACCTCCATATGAATACCGATAAAGCTTATATTTCTTAACAAAACCTTAAATAAAAAAGTCGATTTTTATAAAAATCGTACATTGCAAACTCAAAATCAAAAATTAGAATAATGAAATTTTTACGATTACTTATTATTTTATTCGTTTTACCCACATTTGCGCAACAAGGCGGAATGTGGATTCCTTCTCTTCTAAAAGGGATGAACGAAACAGAAATGAAAAATTTAGGCATGAAAATCTCTGCCGAAGACATTTACTCGGTTAACAAGTCAAGCTTAAAAGATGCTGTTCCTCATTTTGACGGAGGATGTACTGCCGAGGTAATTTCTCCAAAAGGATTAATTTTAACTAATCACCACTGCGGTTACGACAATATTCAAAGCCATTCAACTGTTGAACACGATTATTTAACCAATGGTTTTTGGGCTTATAAAATGGAAGAAGAACTTCCAAACAAAGATTTATTTGTAACCTTTATTGTTCGTATTGAAGATGTAACAACAAAAGTATTGGAAGGCGTTGCTGCAATATCTGATGAAGCTTCAAAACAAAGAACAATCCAAGAAAATATTGCAAAAACCATCAAAAGTTCAACAAAAGAATCTTGGCAAGAAAATCAAATCAAAACTTTTTACGATGGTAACCAATACTTATTATTTGTAACAGAGACTTTCCGCGATGTTCGTTTAGTGGGAGCACCTCCTAGCTCGATTGGTAAATTTGGTTCTGACACAGACAACTGGGTTTGGCCACGCCACACTGGCGACTTTTCTTTATTCAGAATTTATGCTGACAAAAACAACCGCCCAGCTGAATATTCTAAAGACAATATACCTTATACTCCCAAGCATTTCTTCCCTATTTCTATAAAAGGAATCCAAGAAAACGACTTTACAATGGTGATGGGATATCCTGGAAGAACTCAGGAATACTTACCAAGTTATGCTGTTGAGCAAATCATGAATGATTTGAATCCAGCAAAAATTGAGGTTCGTGATGCTGCTTTAAAAGTACAAGACGGATTTATGCGTAAAGATCCTGCGATCAAAATTCAGTATGCTTCAAAATATGCTTCGGTTGCCAATTATTGGAAAAAATGGATTGGCGAGACTAAAGGTTTAAATAAAACAAACGCAGTTGCTGTCAAACAAAAATTTGAAGCTGGATTAACCGAAAAAATAAACAAAGCAGGCAAACAAGCAGAATACGGAAACTTATTAAACGAATTTAAAACAAACTATAGCAATATACGTGAATATGCTATTGCACGTGATTACTATACAGAAGTAGTTATGCGTAATTGCGAAATATTAACTTTTGGTTACCGCTTATACCAGTTAGAACAAGTTTTAAACAGTAAAGGCGAACAAGCATTTAATGATAGAAAAAATAATTTAATTAATGGTTTTGAATCTCTTTACAAAGATTTCAATGCAAATGTTGATGAAAAAGTTTTTGAACAATTGATCAATATTTATGCGACTAAATCACCCAAACAATTCTTACCAATATCATTAAACAATATCAATGCAACAGAATTAGCAACGGATATCTTCAAAAATTCAAAATTAACTTCATATGATGGTTTAAAAGAATTATTGAATGGAGACGCTAAGTCGGTAATCGAAAAAATCAACCAAGACAAAGGCTATGCCTTAGTAAAATCAATCGCTGAAGCTTTTGATAAAAATGTAGCGCCTAAGTTCAATGAAATGAATTTGAAAAACATTGCTTTACAACGTACCTACATGAAAGCAATTATGGAATTAAGTCCAAAATCGGCTCGCATATTCCCTGACGCAAACAGCACACTTCGTGTAACTTACGGAAAAGTAAAAGGCTACAAACCTTCTGATGCTGTAACCTATTCTCCTGTTACTTATTTAGACGGTGTGATGGAAAAATATGTACCTGGCGATTATGAATTTGATGTTCCAAAGAAACTTATCGAATTATACAACAATAAAGATTACGGACAATATGCTGATAAGAACGGTAAAGTTCCTGTGGCTTTCATCGCAACAAATCATACTACGGGTGGTAATTCAGGATCTCCAGCATTAGATGCCAATGGAAATCTTATTGGATGTAATTTTGACCGTGTATGGGAAGGCACAATGAGCGACATTTATTATAGTCCTGAGATATGTAGAAACATAATGGTAGACGCACGATATATTTTATTCATTATTGATAAATATGCTGGAGCAAAAAATATAATTGAGGAGTTAAAAATTGTAAAAAACAAGACAAAGAAAAAAACAAAATAACCCTCTAAAAAAAAATGATTTAAGCTAATTATTTTTAAAAGTAATTAGCTTATTTTTTTGGCACACAAATTGTAAAATACATAGCAACGGTAAAAGTTTGAATTTTTGAAAAAATTTTTGAAAAAAAATATTTCATATCAAAAAATTTATATCTTTGCCACGAATTAATAATTAACCTTTTATAATTAAGTAAGATGAAAAAAGTTGTTTTAAGCTTAGCATTCGTTGCTGCTGTATTAGTTTCTTGTAAAGATCAAGCTGCTGCTGAAGCTACTGAAGCTCCAGTAATGGAAGAGGCTGTTGAAGCTGCTGCTGAAACTGTAGATACTGCTGCTGTTGCTGTTGATTCAGCTGCTGCTGCTGCTACTGAAGCTGCTCCTGCTACTGAAGAAGTAAAAAAATAATTAGATAATTTCTAATATTTTTAGTTAAAGCTCCGCAATGCGGGGCTTTTATTTTTTTAAGAATTTTTAATCTTGAAAAGCTTCTATTTCAGGAAACACAAAATCATTTGAAGCAAAATCTAAAACTTCTGCCGCAGTTGCTGCTCGCATCATTTCATCAATACCTCTTTGCATCAATAATTGTGTAGTATATTTACGGCTTGTTGCCATTTCTTTTTTATCGATAATTAATCGGAAGTAAAATTTACCACTAGACGTTTTAAAACGCATTATTGTGGCTGAGTCTAAAGCTATTTTAAGTTTTTCAATATCTTCTTCACACTCAAAACGCAATTCATAACTATCGCTAGTCAAAATTGTTTTCCCTTTTCGGGATACAAATTCAAATTTATAGTTTTCGTCTAATCGTTTACTAATTACAAAGGTAGCCATGAAGCAAATATAAAGGCAAATAGAGAACCTTAAAAAGATTGTTTTCACAAAATATCAACAAACAGCAAGAAAGCGCCTATTTATGCTGATTATAATTTTAATCACCAAAAAACGGTACATTTCAAAAACAAAAAAGCCTTAAACAATGTTTAAGGCTTTTGTACTCAAGGCGGGACTTGAACCCGCACGAACGAAATGTTCACTGGATTTTAAGTCCAGCGTGTCTACCAATTCCACCACTCGAGCAAATATATTTTAACTTGGTAGTCGAGCGAAAAACGGGGTTCGAACCCGCGACCTCAACCTTGGCAAGGTTGCGCTCTACCAACTGAGCTATTTTCGCATTGCGTTTTTTAAGAACTTCGCCATACTTGTTCCGTATTGCGAGTGCAAATATACAACAAGAAATTACTTCTGCAAGAACTTTTTGAAAAAAAATTACATGTTTTTTTTAAGCTCTTGAAATGTAATTATTTACAAAATTATTTTTTTGACAACATTCGTTTAATTTCATTCAATTTCATCAAAGCTTCAACAGGAGTAAGCGTATTGATATCTAAATTTTGGATTTCTTCTTTAATTTCTTCCAACAAAGGATCATCTAAATTAAAAAAACTTAATTGTAATTCATCTTGAGGTTTTATTCCACTCAATACTTCTCCCGAATGATTCTTTTCCAACTTCTTCAATATCTTTCCTGCTTTTTGAATCACTGTTTGTGGCATTCCAGCCATTTTAGCTACATGAATACCAAAACTATGTGCGCTTCCTCCTTTTTCCAGTTTACGAATAAACAAAACCGTATCTTTTAATTCTTTTACAGATACATTATAATTTTGAATTCGAGGCAAACTCTCAGTCATCTCATTTAACTCATGGTAATGCGTCGCAAATAATGTTTTAGGCTGTGCTGGATTTTCATGCAAGAACTCTGCGATTGCCCAAGCAATTGAAACTCCATCATATGTACTAGTCCCACGACCAATTTCATCCAACAACACCAAACTTCTATCAGAGATATTATTCAAAATAGAAGCCGTTTCATTCATTTCCACCATAAATGTCGACTCTCCCATTGAGATATTATCGCTTGCTCCTACTCTAGTGAATATTTTATCCACCACACCCATAGTCACTGCATCTGCCGGAACAAAACTTCCCATTTGCGCCAACAACACAATTAAAGCCGTTTGACGCAATATTGCCGACTTACCCGACATGTTAGGCCCAGTAATCATTATTATTTGTTGTGAATCTCTATTTAGATATACATCATTAGCAATGTAAGGTACACCAATTGGCAATTGTTTCTCAATTACGGGATGACGCCCATTTTTTATATCTAATTCAAAAGAATCGTTAATTTGAGGACAAACATAATTATGATCAATAGCTTGTTGAGCAAAAGAAGACAAACAGTCTAACTGTGCCACTAAATTAGCATTGTGTTGCACTGGCTTTATGTAAGTTGCAATCCAAGCCACCAACTGTTCAAACAATTGTGTTTCTAATTGATGTATTTTTTCTTCAGCACCAAGGATTTTAGCCTCGTACTCCTTTAATTCTTCTGTAATATAACGCTCAGCATTTACTAAGGTTTGTTTACGAATCCATTCAGATGGTACTTTATCTTTATGTGTATTCCTTACTTCGATATAATATCCAAAAACATTATTAAACGAAATCTTTAATGATGGAATCCCTGTAGCTTCAGATTCCCTTTTTTCGATTCCTTCTAAATATTCTTTTCCTGTATTTGAAATCGTACGCAATTCATCTAATTCAGGATTCACGCCAAAAGCAATTGCATTCCCTTTATTAATAGCAACGGGCGCATCTTGGTTTAAAGTTGTTGCAATTTTTTCGCGAAGCAAATCACAAGCATGTAAACTATCACCAATCACTTTCACAGCTTCTTGTGGACTCTTCAAAGCCAATTCTTTAATGGGCACTATCGCGTCTAAAGATTCTTTTAGATAAATCACTTCTCTTGGAGAAATTCTTCCTGCTGCTACTTTTGAAATCAAACGCTCTAAATCTGAAATTTGTTTGATTTGGTATTGAATTTTCTGTAAGACTTCTTGGTTATCCTTCAAATAAGCAACCACTTCATGACGCCCAGTAATTTTATTGATATCTTTTAACGGAAGTGCCAACCATCTTTTCAACAATCTTCCTCCCATTGGCGAAAGCGTTTTATCAATCACATCTAAAAGAGTAACTGCATTTGGGTTGTAGCTATGATATAATTCCAAATTACGGATGGTAAATCGATCCATCCATACATAGGCATCTTCGGCGATTCGATGAATAGAAGTGATATGCTGAATTTTATTATGTTGTGTTTCTGACAAATAATACAAAATAGCACCCGAAGCAATAATACCATGTGCTAATTCTTCAATCCCGAATCCTTTCAATGAATTGGTCTGAAAATGATTCATCAAACTTTCTTTAGCATAATCTTCTTTATAAATCCAATCTTCTAAATAAAAAGCATGAAAATTATCACCAAAAGCTTCAAGAAAATCTTTCTTATTTTGTTTAGGAACTAAAATCTCACTTGGACTAAAATTCTGCAATAACTTATCTACATATTCTGCATTTCCTTCAGATGTTAAAAACTCACCTGTAGAAACATCAAGAAAGGCAACTCCTAATTGCTTTTTACCAAAATAGACAGAAGCTAAGAAATTATTAGACTTTGAAACCAAAACCTCATCGTTCATAGAAACACCTGGCGTAACCAACTCGGTTACCCCACGTTTTACAATAGTTTTAGTCATTTTAGGATCTTCTAGTTGATCACAAATTGCAACACGAAGTCCAGCTTTTACCAATTTTGGCAAATATGTATTCAAAGAATGGTGTGGAAAACCTGCCAATGCTGTTTCAGATTCACTTCCTGCACCTCGTTTTGTCAGTGTAATTCCTAATATTCTAGAAGCGCGAATAGCATCTTCTCCAAAAGTTTCATAAAAATCCCCCACACGAAACAATAAACAAGCATCAGGGTATTTAGCCTTGATTTCATTATACTGTTTCATTAATGGAGTTTCCTTTGGTGCTTTTTCTTTTGCTGACAAAACTTACTTTTTTAATTATTGGCGACGAATTTAACCATTTTTGGCCTAATATTTGTTTAAAATATTTAACAACAATTTTAGAGTTAATCTTAATTGTCAATTAAAATTATTTATACATTTGTTACTTAACAAAAAAATTACGTTATGAAAAAAATATTATTAATGGTTGCTGCTGTAGCTTTCTTTGGAACTTTTAATGCTAATGCACAAGAAGTTGCTGCAAAAACTAAAATTGAGAAAAAAGCTAAAAAAGCTAAAGCAGAGGCTTTACCTAAGGTTGATGGCGTAGGGATGGTTTTTGAAAATGAAACTATTGACTATGGAACAATCGAACAAAATGCTGATGGAAAACGCGAATTCGTTTTAACAAACAATGGCAATAAACCATTAATCATTAGCAATGCTGTAGGTTCATGTGGCTGTACTGTTCCAACTTTCCCTAAAGAGCCTATCATGCCAGGCCAAAAAGCTGTTATTGGTGTTAAGTATGACACTAACAGAGTTGGAGCGTTCACTAAAAACGTAACTATTACTTCTAATGCTACAGTAAATCCTTCAAAAGTTTTAACTATTAAAGGAACTGTAAATGCTCCAGCTGTTAAACCAGCAATGGATGTTCAAAAAAGCTAATTAATTTTACTTATTATATAAAAGCTCTCTTTTTAAGGGAGCTTTTTTTATTTATTTTTGTGGCATGAGAAAAATTGAGAATAGCGAATTAGAGCGAAAATCTATCGATGAGTTTAAACAAGCAGAAAAAACTCCAATTATTGTAATTCTAGACAATATTAGAAGCTTACACAATATTGGTTCAGTATTTAGAACAGGAGATGCTTTTTTAATTGAAAAGATTTATCTCTGCGGTATTACTGCCACTCCTCCAAACAAAGAAATCAACAAAACTGCTCTTGGCGCTACAGATACTGTAACTTGGGAATACAAGAAAGATGTACTTGAAGTAATACAGGATTTAAAATCGCAAAACGTTGATGTGTTTGCAATCGAACAAGTTGAAGGAGCTATTTTTCTGGATAACTTCAAAGCTGAAAACAATAAAAAATACGCTTTAATTTTTGGCAATGAAGTTTTTGGTGTAAATCAAGAAGCTGTAAAACTATGCGATGGCGCTATTGAAATTCCACAATTAGGAACCAAGCATTCTTTAAATATTTCTGTAAGCACAGGAATTGTAATTTGGGATTTATTTTGTAAACTTAAAACAGTTTAACTATCCAGTTTCTCCTGAATTGCATCAAGAATCTTAATGTAATCTGTTTGCTTTTTGACAAAATCAAATTCAGAAACATCGATGACCAATACATTTAAGTCTGTCTGTGTTTTTATGTAATCAAGATAGCCTTGATTAATTTTCTCTAGATATTCAGCAGGAATTTCTTGCTCATAACTCCTACCTCTTTTCTTGATATTCTTTAAAAGTCTATCCGTATTTTGATATAAATAAACATACAAATCAGGTTTTGGCATCTCTTTATAGATTATATCAAACAATGTTTTATACAATCTAAACTCATCTTCTTGCAGCGTTACTTTAGCAAAAATCAAAGATTTGAATATATGATAGTCAGCAACTACAAAATCTTTAAACAAATCGAATTGAGACAAATCGTCTGCCAACTGTTGGTAACGATCAGCTAAAAAAGACATCTCTAATGGAAAGGCATAACGCCCTTGATCTTTGTAAAACTTAGGCAAGAAAGGATTATCAGCAAAGCGTTCTAAAACCAGTTTCGCATTAAAATCTTCTGAAATACGTGCAGCTAGAGTAGTTTTCCCTGCTCCAATATTCCCTTCAATAGCAATATAATTGAGTAAGTTAACGCTGTATTTTTTTGTTGGCAAAATCAAATCCTCGACAGCAACACATTCACTAGTGTCATTACTATTTTTATAAAGTTGTTCTATTGATTGATGCAAAACTGGATGTTGGTAATCAACTTTCAAATCTAGCATAGGAAGCAAAACAAACTTTCTATTTTGCATTTGAGAATGCGGAATAATTAGATGTTCAGATTGAATTACTAAATCTTCAATCATAATTATATCAACATCAATAATTCTTGCCTCGTAAGATTCTGTTTTTTTACGAACCCTACCTAATTCTTTTTCAATAACTCCTATTTTCTTTAAAATTTTTTCGGCAGAAAAAGAAGTATGTATGAGTAGTGCACAATTGTAAAAAGCATCACTTTCGAACCCCCACGCTGGAGATTCATAAAGTTTTGAAACACGCAAAACCAACCCAATATTCTCATGAATTAATTGGATACAATTTTGAATATTTTCTAATCTATTCCCTATGTTACTTCCTAAAGAAAGAACTACCTTTTTTTGGCCACTCATAACTGGCACAAAATAACTAAAAAGAATTGTAGAATTAGAAGATATTCTTGAAGCTGTTAATAACTATTTTTTATGTAACATTTTTTAAAAAAAGCTACTAATCAGTAAAAAATAATATAACATGAATTTTTTAAAGAATATTTTATCTACCGTTATCGGGATTTTTGTTTTTATCTTTTTATTTTTCGTTGGAATAATTTTCCTTGGATTAGTATTTGGGGGAGAAGAAAAAGTTGAAGTAAAAAATAAATCGGTTATTGAATTAGATTTAGCTAAAGTCACAAACGATTATGGAGGAAAGTTCAACTATAAAGATATGCCTTTCCTAAATGACAAAGCCAAAAAAGATGGTTTATCAGATGTATTAAAAGCCATTGAAATAGCAGCAAACGATAATAAAATAGAAGGGATTTCTATACTTAACAACCCACTTAATCTCGGCGTTGCACAAACAAAAGCGCTACGTGATGAACTAGAAAAGTTCAAAAAATCAGGCAAATTTGTTGTAGCTTATAGCAATGTAATGTCACAAAAGGAATATTACCTAAATTCTGTTGCCTCAAAAGTGTTTTTGAATCCTGTAGGCGAGCTTGACTTTAAAGGTCTTTCAAGTTCAATTTTATACATGAAAGATTTTCAAGATAAATCTGGAATCAAAATGGAAGTTATCCGTCATGGAAAGTACAAAAGTGCTGTTGAGCCATTTTTAACTAACTCTATGAGCCCAGAAAACCGTGAACAAATCACAGTATTTTTAAATTCAATTTGGAACTCAATTGTAGAAGATATTTCTAAATCAAGAAATATTTCAGTTGAAAAACTAAACAGTATTGCTTCTGATTTGTCTGCAAGAACACCACAATTAGCTTTAGACAACAAATTAATTGACGTTGTTGCTTACGAAGACAAATACCATGATTACATCAAAAATGTAATTGGTATAAAAGATGAAAAAGAAAATTATAATAAAATTTCTATTTTAGATTATGCAGAAAGCACAATCGAAGACGAAACTTTTTCAAGTAAAGATAAAATTGCGATTATTTATGCGCAAGGCGAAATTAAAAGTGGCGAAGGAGATGTAAATGAAATTGGCGAAGGTTCTATGCGTCGTGCGTTAGAAGAAGCTCGTGAAGATGACGATATTAAAGCCATTGTTTTAAGAGTAGACAGTCCTGGAGGAAGTGCCTTAACATCTGACTTGATTTGGAGAGAAATCGAATTGACAAAAAAAGTAAAACCAGTAGTAGTTTCTATGGGTAACTTAGCCGCTTCTGGCGGTTATTACATTTCATGTAATGCAAATAAAATTTTTGCGGAATCATCAACAATTACAGGATCTATAGGCGTATTTGGGATGCTGCCAAATTTACATGGCATAGCTACAAAATATGGTTTCAATTCTGAAATGGTAGAAACCCATAAAAATGCTGGCGGTTACGATCCTTTCCAACCAATAGACAATGATTTCAAAAACTTCACTCAAGAAGGTGTAGAAAATATCTACAAAACATTTGTTAGCAGAGTGGCTGCAGGTCGTAAAATGACGTTTGAACAAGTAGATGCTATTGCGCAAGGTAGAGTATGGAGCGGAACAGATGCATTAAAATTAGGATTGGTAGATAAAATTGGTGGTATGGACGATGCCATAGCCTATGCAGCATCATTAGTGAAAGCGAAAGATTTTGTTACAATCGACTTTCCAGAATATGAAAAAGATATCGATTATTTATTTGGTGGAAACGGTTTCTTTAGTTCATTAGGTTTATTCCAATCGACTGAAATGATCCTTAAAGAAGAATTAGGCGAAGAAAACTACCAAATGATTCAAAACATAAAAAGTCTAAATTCTAAAAAAGGTGTGCAAGCCATTATGCCTTTTGAAGTAAATATCAACTAAACTAAATACTATTCAACTCACAAATCCGTTCTAAATTTAGAACGGATTTTTTTATGAAAACTTTACATCATTAATACGTCATAAATGTTATTTTTGTAAGAAGTACAATCTTAAAAAAACCCAATTCTAAAACATAAATTCAATAGCAATGAAAAAGAAAATTTTTATAGGCATAGGTGTTTTTCTGTTAGTTACCATCGTAGCCTTAGCCGCTATTCCAATCTTTTTTAAAGATCAGATTAAAGCAAAAATCGAACAAAGTATTAACGAAAATGTTGATGCAAAGGTAACTTTTGACGATGCTACTTTGAGTTTATTTAAAAACTTCCCCAATGCAAATATGGGAATAGAAAAGCTTGTTATCATAAACAAAGCACCTTTTGTGGGAGATACTTTAGTTGCTTTTGAGGAATTAAACCTTCAAATGTCGGTTACTGAATTGTTTAATGGTGAAAACGAGCCAATGAACTTAAAGGCAATTTCTGTAAAAAATGGAAAGGCAAATATTCTTTTTAATAAAGATGGTATTGGAAATTTTGATATTGCCATTAAAGACAACAAACCAAAAGAAGAAGAAACAAAAGAAAGCAAACCTTTTGCTATGAACATTCAGAATTATGAAGTTGAAAACTTCAAGTTCAAATACTATGATGAGCGTTCTAAAATTAAATTGGTTTTAAGCGAATTAAACCATACTGGAAAAGGAAATTTTGCTTCGGAAGTTTTAGACTTGGATACTAAATCGACTACTAAAATATCGTTAGACATGGATAAGATGACCTACATGAAAAATGTAGCGATTAGTCTTGACGCAATTTTAGGTATCGATTTAAAGAAAAGCAAGTACACTTTTAAAGACAATAAAGCCAAGATTAATGAGCTCCCTCTAGAATTTAATGGATTCATCCAACTTTTAGAATCAGGACAGGATTATGATTTAACTTTCAAAACCCCTACTTCATCATTTAAAAATTTCTTAGGATTAATTCCAGCAGCTTATGCAAGCAACATTGAAACAGTAAAAACTTCGGGCGATTTTACAGTAAACGGAAAAGTAAAAGGACAATTAACAGACAACACAGTTCCTAAATTTAACATTGCTATCGCATCAAACAATGCTTCATTCCAATACCCTGATTTACCAAAATCGGTACAAAACATTATAATTGACACTAAAATAATCAACGAAACAGGATTAATAGAAGATACTTATGTAAACCTTGACAAGCTATCATTTAAAATTGATCAAGACGTTTTTAGTGCCAAAGCAAATATTAGAAACGCCATAACAAACGCATTAGTAAATGCATCATTAAAGGGAACGATTAATCTTTCTAATTTTTCTAAAGCGTATCCTGTAAAATTAGACCAACCTTTATCTGGAATTTTAAATGCAGATGTAACGACTAAATTCGATATGCAATCAGTAGAAAAAAGTCAATACCAAAACATACAAAACTCTGGTATGATGACATTAACTGGATTTAATTATGCTGGTCCAGAAATGGCTAAACCAGTTCAAATTCAAAAAGCTGCTGTGGCTTTCAATACTAGTCAAATCAAATTAAACCAGTTAGACATGAAAACTGGTGGTTCTGACATTCATGTGAACGGAACATTAGATAATTTTTATGGTTTTTTATTTAGAAACCAAATTCTGAAAGGAAACTTCAACATGAACTCTAATCAGTTTTTAATTGCAGATTTCATGGAACCAGCATCAGCATCTGCTAAAAAACCTGCAGAAGAATCTTCATCAAAATCAGGTTCAGGAAGTACAGCGAAAAAAGAAGCCGTAAAAATTCCAGCGTTTTTAGATTGTGCTGTTAGTGCAAAAGCAAATACTGTTGTTTATGACAATTTAACCCTGAAAAATGTGGTTGGAAAAATGATCATAAGAGATCAAGCAGTAACTCTTCAGGATGTAAGAACAGATATTTTTGACGGACAAATAGGATTTAACGGGGTAGTTTCTACCAAAGAAAAAACACCTAAATTCAATATGAACTTAAACTTAGACAAAGTTGATATTGGAAAATCGTTTACACAATTAGACATGCTTAAAGCTATTGCTCCAATTGCAGGTGCAATTAGTGGTAAATTAAATTCTACTATCAAACTTAACGGTAATCTTGATTCAGTAGAAATGACTCCTGTTTTATCTTCTCTTACTGGAGATTTATTGGGCCAACTATTATCATCTTCTATAAACTCTAATAATTCTGAAATGCTTACAGCATTAACTTCTCAATTTAAGTTTATCGATATGAAAAAACTGAATTTAAACGACATTAAAGCAGCTATTTCTTTTGATGAAGGTAAAGTAGTAGTGAAACCTTTTAAAATAAAATACGAAGACATTAATGCAGAAGTTGGAGGAGCTCATGGTTTTGACCAAAATATGAAATACAACATCAAGATGGATGTCCCTGCAAAATATTTAGGCGGAGATGTTAATAAACTTCTAAGCAAACTAACTCCAGCTGATCAGGCAAAAATTGAAAGTGTTCCTATCACAGCATTAATGACTGGAAACTTCAAAAGTCCAAAAATAAGTACTGATATGAAACAAGCTACAACAAATTTAGCTTCTCAAATCGTACAAATGCAAAAAGACAAGCTTCTAAACCAAGGAACAGGAGCTTTAAGTAACATTTTAGGCGGCAAAAAGAATACTGCCGATACCACTAAAACTACTGAACCAAAAAAAGATGCAGTAAAAAACACAGCCAATCAAGTTCTTGAAGGTTTATTTAAAAAGAAAAAACCTGCACAACAAACACCATAATAAAAAAGCTCCTGTAAAGGAGCTTTTTTATATTTCAATCTTCACAACATATCCTTCAAAAGTTCTAATATTAAAAACAGTGCCATCTTCAAAAATGAGGTACTGCCCTTTTATACCAGACAACTTTCCTGAGTAAACTGTTGATTTATCTAAATTCAAACTAGCAACTTTATTTGGATACTGTAATACAGGATAAAACAATTCGAAAAGTTCTTCTTTAGTTGTGTCAAAATATTCTTCAACTTCTTTAGGAAGCCATTTTTTAACTTTTAACCTTTCGTCATACAAATCCGTCTTAAGCACTTCATTTTTAAGCATTTTTTGCCAGTGGGTTTTATCTACAAAATGATCTTTCAAAGCCACTTCAGTGATACCCGCTAAATACCTATTAGGAACCTCAACGATTGGAATGGCTTGTTCAGCTCCTTGATCAATCCATCTAGTTGGTACTTGAGTCTTTCTTGTAACCCCTACTTTAACTTCACTCGAAACCGCCAAATAAACAACGTGAGGTTGCAATTGAACCTTT
The DNA here is from genome assembly GCF_900142035.1 of Flavobacterium terrae. Classification (GTDB taxonomy): domain Bacteria; phylum Bacteroidota; class Bacteroidia; order Flavobacteriales; family Flavobacteriaceae; genus Flavobacterium; species Flavobacterium terrae. The sequence continues at coordinate 783,607 of NZ_FQZI01000002.1, forward strand.
TTTTCATATTCTAAATCACGATCCTCAATATCTAAATGAGCAGTACTTAATTCGGGTTTCATAATCCAATCTCCAGCCGAAGCGCTGCCCATAAAGCAGTCATAACAAAATCCTTGTCGAAATATTTTTTTCTTTTTTCCACATTCTAAACATTGATAGCCTTGAAAAGAAATTTCCAATTCTTTTCCAAGTAACTGATTTACATTTAAAAAGCTGTTTTCAAAAACTAAATAATATTGAATTGGATTGGCAAATTCGGTTTGCATTTTGGTTAAAACTCCTTCGTAAATCATCTGTGATTTTGATTTTATATTTTATATTTAATTTCTATTTTTGGTAAAGTTATAATTCATAACGTTAAATTCATAATTAAAAAATGCCTCTACCTATAATAAATTCTATTGCTTCTTGGGTTTTAAAACAACGCATTCACGAAATAGAGTTGTTTTTAAAATATCCTAATGAAGTTCAGGAAGAATTACTTATGAATTTAATTCGTCAAACTGAATATACCGTATTAGGCAAACAATATGATTTTAGTTCTGTAAAAACCTATCATACTTTTCAAGAAAGAGTTCCAATATCGAGTTATGAAGATTTAGAACCTTTTATAGAAAGAACTCGAAAAGGAGAACAAAATGTTTTTTGGAATGAACCAATTAAATGGTTTGCTAAATCGAGCGGAACTACAAACGCAAAAAGCAAGTTTATCCCTGTAAGTGGACAAGCTCTTGAAGATTGTCATTATAAAGCTGGAAAGGATTTGCTTTGCCTTTATCTTAACAACAACGAAGAATCACAATTATTTACTGGAAAAAGCCTTAGACTAGGAGGAAGCAAACAATTGTACGAAGACAACAACACCTATTTTGGAGATTTGTCGGCCATTTTAATTGATAATATGCCTTTTTGGGCAGAATTTAGTAGTACACCCAGCAACAAAACATCATTAATGAGTGAATGGGAAACCAAGCTAATGGCAATTGTAAATGAGACAAAAAGAGAAAATGTAACCAGTTTCGCTGGTGTTCCTTCTTGGATGTTGGTTTTATTGAATAAAATTTTAGAAGAAACTAAGAAAACTAATTTATTTGAAATTTGGCCTAATCTTGAAGTTTATTTCCATGGTGGTGTAAGTTTCGATCCATACAGAGAGCAATACAAAAGTATATTACCTAAAAATGAGTTCAAGTATTATGAAATCTATAACGCATCGGAAGGTTTCTTTGCTATTCAAGACTTAAACAATTCGAACGATTTACTGTTAATGCTAGATTATGGGATTTTTTATGAATTTATTCCAATGGATACATTTGGCACACCAAATCAAAAAGTAATCCGTTTAGCAGAAGTCGAGTTGAATAAAAACTATGCTGTGGTTATCACAACAAACTCTGGCTTATGGAGATATCTTATTGGCGATACTGTTCGATTCACTTCTCTTAAACCATATCGTATTAAAGTTACAGGTAGAACTAAACATCATATTAATGTTTTTGGCGAAGAATTAATGATTGAAAATACGGATCAAGCTTTAGCTAAAACCTGTAAACTAACCAATACCGAAGTAGTCGATTATACAGTTGCTCCTGTTTTTATGAATGGAAAAGAAAAAGGAGCTCACGAGTGGATTATAGAATTCAAAAAGAAACCAGAAGATTTGTCTACATTTAGTGAATTACTTGACCAAAATATTCAATCCTTAAATTCGGACTACGAAGCAAAGAGATATAACAACATGACTCTCAATCCACTAACAATAAACATTGCTCGTGAAAATTTATTTTATGATTGGTTAAAAAATCAAGACAAGTTAGGTGGCCAACATAAAATCCCTAGACTTTCAAATAATCGAGATTATTTAGAACAACTTCTTTCATTACAAAACAGCTAATTGGCTATTTTTCAGGCAAAAAAGCTTTTCAAAAAATCAAAAAAGTGCATTTCATCGATTTTTTTGTGTATTTCAACAATTAAATTGAATAAAACTCAGTCACACCTGTAGTTTTGTGCGAAATTTTTCAAAAACACAAACACAGACCCATTAAAATTATGAAAAAGACAACTTTTTCAATTGTATTGTTCTTTTTATTTAATACTACTATAAACGCTCAGGGTTCTTTTTTACCTGATACTCCTGTAAGCTACGGCAAAACAAAAACTATTTCTGAATTAAAAGATACATATAGTGTTAGCAGTACTAATGTTAATACCAAACAATCAGAAATTGGATCAACTTTTTTCATGGATAAATACATCATGTATTCATCTAGAAGAACTGGAGCAATAGGTGCTGGAAAAGACTCTGAAACTAATTTACCTTACAACAGTCTGTACTGCATGAGTATAGATAAAAATGGTAATCTATCTAAACCATACTTCTTTGCATCAGTATTAGACTCTAAAGGTAATGAAGGAGGATTGACATTTTCTCCCAATGAAAAAATAGTATACTATACTAAAAGTGACGAGAAAAATCCAAAAAACTATCAATTATACAAGAGAATCTTTGACGAAGAATGTCGTTGTACTTGGATTCAAGAAAGTGCAATCAGCTTTAACAGTGCAGAGTATTCTATTGAAGATCCACGTGTTTCACCAGACGGAAAAAAGTTATACTTTTCATCAAACATGCCGGGTGGACAAGGAGGATTTGACTTATATGTAGCAGATATCGAAGAAAATGGGATGCCTGTAAATCCACAAAACCTTGGAAGTAAAGTAAACACTTCTGGAGATGAAAAATACCCTTATGTTTCTACAGAAAAAGAATTGTACTTCTCTTCTACAGGTCATGATGGATATGGAAATTTTGATGTTTTTGTTTCTAGAATAAAGAAAAATAGTTTTTCTTCTCCTTTAAACCTAGGCAAAACAATAAACTCAAGCGCTAATGATGTTGCTTTTATATTAGCTTCTAAAAACAAAGGATACATTTCTTCTGATAAAGATTCAGGGCTTGGTTCTTATGATATTTATATGTTTGATTTACAAAAGAACATTATAAAAATAGAAGGAAAAACTATCGAAGAAAACTCAAAAATTGCCTTACCAAATACAACTATAACACTTCTTGACGAGGAAGGACAGGAAATAAGCTCACAAAAAAGCTCTCCTGAAGGTAATTACAGTTTTGAAGTCTCTCCTATTGAAAACTATTCAATTGTTTCTAAAAAAGATGGTTACTTAGATTCATCTAAACCTTTTTCAACAGACAACAGTAACTCAATGCTTACTATTGAAATGCAACAGAAAAAAGCTGAAATAACAGAAAAAGCAATAGTTATTGAGAATATTTATTTTGATTACAACAAAGCTACCCTTAAACTTGAATCAACTTTATCCTTAAACAAAATTGTTGACGTTTTATTAGCAAATCCTGAAATGAAAATTGCTATTAACGCACATACAGATTCAAGAGGAAGTGAAAAATATAACATGACACTTTCTGAAAAAAGAGCTCAAGAAACTAAAAAATACTTAGTAAAAAAAGGAATCAATACGTCAAGACTTTTAGCTAAAGGTTTTGGTAAATCACAACCATTATCAAACTGCGGTGACAACTGTAATGAGAATGATTTTGAAGCAGACAGACGAACTGAGTTTGTTATACTTAAATAAAAGGATGTTATTATTTTAAATGAAAAATCCCGCTTGAAGCGGGATTTTTTTATGATGCTATTTCTAATCTTTTTAATAAATTTTTTGTCAAAGCTTCTTCAACATAATGCTTGTCAATATCTAATTCATTTTCATCAGATCCAGGAATTTCATACATTGCATCTGTTAAGATTGCTTCACACAAAGAACGTAAACCTCTAGCTCCAAGTTTATATTCTAAGGCTTTATCTACAATATAATCCAAAGCTTCATCTGTAATTGAAAATTCAATCCCATCCATACCAAACAATTTCTTATACTGTTTGATTAAAGCATTTTTAGGTTCTGTTAAAATAGCGCGTAATGTAGCTCTATCTAATGGATCCATGTGTGTTAAAACTGGAAGACGACCAATAATTTCAGGGATCAAACCAAATTCTTTAATATCCTTTGGTATGATATATTGTAATAAATTAGTTTCATCAATTTTATCTGTCTCTTTAGATGCACTAAAGCCCATTGCTTGTCGGTTCAAACGTTTTGAGATTATACGTTCAATACCATCAAAGGCTCCACCAGCGATAAATAAAATATCTTTAGTGTTTACTTCAACAAATTTTTGATCAGGATGCTTTCTCCCTCCTTTTGGTGGAACATTCACAACTGTACCTTCTAATAATTTCAATAAAGCTTGTTGAACTCCTTCACCAGAAACATCTCTTGTAATTGATGGATTATCACTTTTACGAGCAATTTTATCTATTTCGTCAATAAATACAATTCCTCTTTCTGCTTTAGTAACGTCATAATCTGCAGCTTGTAACAATCTTGTTAAAATGCTTTCCACATCTTCTCCCACATAACCTGCTTCAGTCAAAACTGTTGCATCAACAATTGCTAAAGGTACATCAAGCATTTTCGCAATAGTTTTAGCTACTAAAGTTTTCCCTGTACCTGTTTGCCCAGCCATAATGATGTTACTTTTTTCGATTTCAACATCATCACCATGATCTTGCTGCATCAATCTTTTATAGTGATTGTATACTGCTACCGACATGACTTTTTTTGTTTGATCTTGACCAATAACATATTTATCAAGGAAAGCTCTGATTTCTTTTGGTTTTTTTAAAACTAAATCGGTTGTGTTTTTTGCAATACCGTTTGCTCTTAATTCTTCCAAAACAATTCCATGAGCCTGCTCAATACAACGATCACATATATGCGAATTGATTCCAGCAATCAAAAGGTTGGTTTCGGGTTTCTTTCTTCCGCAGAAAGAACATTCTAATATTTCTTTTGCCATTTTTATTTGGTAAGCAGTGAAGTTTTTTTGACAGCATTAAAACTGAAAAGAAAACTAAACCTGAATTATCTTCTTAATACTTCGTCGATCATTCCGTATTCTTTTGCTTCATCTGCAATCATCCAATAATCACGTTCGCTGTCTTTATATACTTTATCAAACGTTTGTTTTGAATGTTTTGCAATGATTTGATATAGTTCATCTTTTAATTTCAACATTTCTTTTAAGTTGATTTCCATATCTGTAGCTACACCTTGTGCACCTCCTGATGGCTGATGAATCATTACTCTTGAGTGAGGTAATGCAGAACGTTTACCCTCTGCCCCTGCACACAATAAAACCGCCCCCATAGAAGCTGCCATTCCTGTACAAATAGTTGCTACATCTGGCTTAATATACTGCATCGTATCATAAATACCTAAACCAGCATACACACTCCCTCCAGGAGAGTTTATGTAAATTTGAATGTCTTTAGAAGCATCTACACTTTCTAAAAACAATAACTGTGCTTGAATGATATTAGCCATGTAATCATCTACTCCTGTTCCAAGAAAGATAATTCTGTCCATCATTAAGCGTGAAAAAACGTCTAGTTGTGAAATATTCAATTGACGCTCTTCTATAATATACGGAGTCATACTGCCAACAATTTTGTCATAGTACATACTATTAACTCCGTGATGCTTTGTTGCAAATTTTTTGAATTCTTTACCGTAGTTCATGCTAACGTATTTAAGAGGTTGTTTATCTAAATCATTAAGACAATGTAGCAAATTTCGTACCTTTTTGAAAATATGTCATTTTGTCTATAAAAAAAGCGTCAAATTTAAAATCTGACGCTCAAATATAATGATTTTTTGAAAATTATTCTCCGTACATTTCTTTAACAAACTGATCAAAAGAAACTTCTTTAGTTTTTGCGTTTAATTTTTCTTTAAACAAGTTTAGCATTTTTTCACTCATAACTTGTTCTGACAAACGACGCACCTCTTCTTGATTAGACATTACACGCGCAACGATTCCATCTACATCAGCATCACTTGGGTTTGTTTGACCAAATTGAGCCATTTGTTTTTTAATAACGTCAGCAGTGTGTGCTTTTAAATCTTCAAAGTTGATTTGTAAATTATTGTCAGTAATAATTTTACTTTCAATTAATTGGTAACGTAAACCGTTTTCAGACTTATTGTATTCAGCCTCTGCCTCTTCTGCAGAAAGTGGTTTTTCACCTACTGTTTGAATCCATCTTTTCAAAAATGCAGCAGGTAGTTCAACTTGGTTGTTTTCAATTAAGAATGAAGTTGCATCATTATAGAATTTTTGATCTGCTTGTTGAGCAAATTGCTTTTCAGCATCTTCTTTAATTTTAGCTTTTACTTCTTCAACAGATGATACAACACCAGCACCAAATAATTTATCAAATAATTCTTGGTTTAATTCTGCAGGCTCGCTAGTTGTTACTTCTTCGATTTTGAAATCTACATTAATATCTAAACCATGAACATCATCATGACCTACTTGCAAATAATCCATTAATTTGTGATCATCGTCAAATAATCCTTTTGTTCCAATAGTAACAACATCACCAGCTTTTTTGCCAATGAATGCTTTAACCGCTGCTTTACTTTTGAAAATATCTAAAGTAATTTGAGCAGGTGCATTGATTCCTTTTTCTTCGTTTACAAAAGTACCACGGATATCATCTCCTTCAGCAACTTCAGTTTTAGAAATCATTTTACCAAATTGTTTTTGAATTCTTACAACTTGCTCATCAAGCATTTTGTCGTCAGCAACAATTTTGAAATATGTTAAATTGTTTTTACCCTCTAATTTAACATCAAATTGAGGTGCTAAACCTAATTCGAATTCAAATTTAAAATCTTCGGCTTCCCAGTTGAAATCTTCAGTGAATTTAGGAAGAGGATTTCCTAAAATATCTAACTTTTCATCAACTAAAAATTTATTTAAGCTTTCTTGTAATACTTTATTAACCTCCTCAGCTAAAACAGCTTTACCATATTGTTTTTTCACTAAAGACATTGGCACAGCTCCTTTTCTAAAACCTGGAATGTTAGCACTTTTACGGTAGTTTTGCAAAACTTTCTCTACATTATCAGCGTAATCATTTTTTGCAACTTCTACAGTTACCACTGCGTTTAACGCATCGATATTGGTTTTTGTAATATTCATTATATACGTTTTTTACATACTAAATTTGGGTGGCAAAATTACATAATTTATACCACCCAACAAATTTTATTTAACTCAAATTTAAATCGTTAATTTTTAGTCTTTTATAAACTTGTAAAGTATCCATTGCGAAACCGACAAAAGAATACTAAAAAGCATTGCTGTAAGAAAACTGTTTACTTCAAATCCGTCAACTAAGTAATCACAAGCATAAACCATTATTGTATTAATTACCAACAGAAACAATCCTAATGTAAAAAAAGTAATTGGAAGTGTAAAGAACACCAAAACTGGTTTAACAAAAGTATTCAAAAGACCTAAAACCACAGCAACGATCAAGGCAGTTGTAATTCCATCTACTTGCACTCCAGGCTTTAAAAAATAAGATAATAACAATACAATGATTGTTGAAATAAGTAGCTTTTTTAATAAATTCATTTTATTTAATATTTTCGATTAGCTCTTCAAAAAATGTACCGTTTTTTCAAAAAATTCTTTTGGATTTTCGGCATGAAGCCAATGACCTGCATTTGAAACAGTTTCAATTTTAGCATTCGGAAAATGATGATAAATAGTCTCAAAATCAGAATCTAGAATATAATCAGACTTATCTCCTCTTACAAACAAAGTTTCTTTCTCAAAATGATTTTCGAATGGTAAAGCATCTCCAATCACAGAAGTATTTTCAGTAAAAACTTTCAAATTAAATCTGAAATCCAATTGTCCAGGCACCTTCCAATATAGGTTCTTCAATAAAAATTGACGTGTTCCAAAATCATGAATATATCCCGAAACAATTTCTTCAACTTCTGCTCGAGAAGGTTTTTTAGAAAAATCGACAGCATTCAATGACGCTAAAATTGTTTGATGATGGGGTGCGTAAAATTTCGGACCAATATCTGCAACGATTAATCTATCAACCAAGTCAGGATAATTTGTCGCTAACAACATGACTACCTTTCCTCCCATTGAATGACCTATTACATCTACCTTTTGCAATTGATAAAATTGACAATATTCCACCACATCCTGCACCATAAAATCATACCCCCAATCATTAGAATGGAAACTTTTACCATGATTGCGCAAGTCTAAAGTGTGGACTTGAAATCCTTGCTCTGCATATTGAGAAGCAAGCGTTTTCCAGTTGTCAGACATACCAAGAAAACCGTGAATAATAAGCAATGGTCTTCCTTCTCCTATTATATTTGAATGCAGTAACATATTATTTAAGTTTTTGCAAATACATATTCACCACATTCTCCAATCCTAAATACAAAGACTCAGAAATTAAAGCATGACCAATAGAAACCTCCATTAATCCTGGAATATTTTGATTAAAAAACTGAATATTCTCCAAGCTCAAATCATGCCCTGCATTAATCCCCAAACCTAACTCATTTGCCAATTTTGCCGCTTCTACATAAGGAAGGATTCCATCCTTATTTCCTAAACCATACTGATGCGCAAATGCCTCAGTATACAATTCAATTCTATCGGTTCCTGTTTCTTTTGCTCCTTCAACCATTTGCAACACTGGATCAACAAATATAGATGTACGGATTCCATTTCTTTTGAACTCATCAATTACCTCTTTTAAATAAGCTTGGTGAGTTATTGTTTCCCATCCTGCATTCGAAGTTAACGCACCAATAGCGTCAGGCACCAATGTAACTTGAGTAGGCTTACACTCTAACACTAAATCAATAAAATTATGCTGGGGGTTTCCTTCAATATTATACTCGGTATAAACTACATCTTTTAGATCTCTTGCATCTTGATAGCGAATATGTCTTTCATCAGGTCGAGGATGAATTGTAATACCATGTGCGCCAAACCCTTGAATTCTTTTTGCAGCTTCAACCACACTTGGTGTATTACCTCCTCGGGAATTTCTTAAAGTGGCAATCTTATTAATATTTACACTTAACTTACAGTTATTACTTGTCATTTTGACGTCATTTTTAAATGATTTGACAAAAATACGAACTTAAACAAGGCTGTTATCTTATTTTTTAATTATTTTGCAGGAGATTACTACAATTCATTATGACCAATTTAGCAGACTATATCACACAAGATTTAAAACCTCTTGACATACAGGAAAGTATTGCTGTTGTCCAAGATTTTTTTCTTGATTTACCCTTTTCTCACTTCCCCGTTTTAGAAAATGGCATTTTTATAGGCAGCGTATCATCAGAAGATATAGAAAACTTCGATTCTTCAAAAAGATTATCCGATTACAAATATACTTTTGAAGGATTCTTTACAAGAAAATATTCTGTTTTACTAGACGTTCTAGATGATTTTGCTAAAAACGAAACAACAGTACTCCCTGTTCTTGATGATCAAAACAATTTTATTGGATATTATGAACTAGAAGATGTAATAAAGGTATTTAATGAAACTCCTTTCTTAAAAGAATTAGGAGCTGTTATTATTGTTGAAAAAGGAATAAACGACTACTCTTTTAGTCAAATTGCACAAATAATTGAAGGGAATAACAGCAAAGTATTAGGTGCTTTTTTATCAAATATAGAAACTGACAAAGTTCAAATAACAGTTAAAATTGCCGAAGGTGGAATAAACGAAATCATTCAAACTTTTCGTCGCTATGAATACGAAATCATTTCTGAACATCAAGAAGATGATTATTTAAAAACCTTAAAAGAACGTTCTGATTATTTAGACCGATACCTTAATATGTAATTTATGAAAGTAGCGATTTTTGGACAATTTTATCAAAACACTACTTCGCCCATCATGGAGCGACTTTTGCATTTTCTTGAAATAAATAAGGTTGACTTTACAATTGAAGCAAACTTTTTACAAATGTTGCAAGAAAACAAGGCTATCACAATTGACTTGCCAACTTTCTCAAACCACACCGATCTAGACAATACATATGATATGTTATTAAGTATTGGTGGAGATGGAACTTTTTTAAGAGCCGCCACTTATGTCAGAGACTCTGAAATTCCTATCCTTGGTATTAATGCAGGACGATTAGGTTTTTTGGCAAATGTTCAACAAGAAAATATAGAGCGCTTTTTAAAACTAATTATTAATAAAGAATATAAGATTTCTCAAAGAACATTGCTAAGTGTAACGAGTTCACCTGAAATTGAATCTCTACAAGAGATAAATTTTGCAATGAATGAAATCACAGTGAGTCGCAAAGACACCACTTCAATGATTACTATTGAGACATACCTTAATGACGAATTACTTACTTCTTATTGGGCTGATGGTCTTATCATTTCTACCCCAACAGGTTCGACTGGATATTCGTTAAGTTGTGGAGGACCTATTTTAACTCCTGACACTGCAAGTTTTGTAATTACTCCTATTGCTCCTCACAATCTAAACGCAAGACCAATGGTAATTCCTGACAACACTATTTTAAAACTTAAAGTAACTGGTCGAGAGGAAAATTATTTGGTTTCATTAGACTCAAGAATAACCTCTGTAAAGAATGAGAGTGTACTTACAATTCAAAAGACACCTTTTAAAATTAATATGGTAGAAATCACTGAAGAAACATTTCTAAAAACTTTAAGAAACAAACTTCTTTTTGGTGAAGATAAACGTAATTAAAACATAGACAAATACTACAACACTTTCTTTTTCGTTTAACTAAAATAAAAATACAGAACTTTTATTGTAGAATGAAAGTTTTACTTTGTTTAGTGCCCATAATTAGTATATTTGCAACCTGTTATAAAAATGAAGAACTTTTTTTACATAATCACCTTATTATTAAGCTATAATATTGTCCAGTCACAAATTCACGAGTTAGGTGTTTTTGCTGGAGGAAGTAATTTTATTGGGGATGTTGGAAAAACAACCTACATTTCACCCAATGAACCTGCTTTTGGTATTTTGTACAAATGGAATAAAAGTCCAAGATTTTCGTGGAGAGCATCTATCATTCATGCTAAAATTTCAGGTAATGATCTAGACTCTGAAGTTGAAGGAAGAAAAGAAAGAGGGTTACAATTTAAAAATACTATAACAGAGTTTTCAGCTGGTTTTGAGTTTGATTTTTTCGATTTCGACCTGCACCAAACTGGTTTTATTGCCACACCATACATTTCATCAGGTCTAAGTTATTTTTTATCCGACAACTTATATGTAGTTAATAAAAAATACTTCAATGAAGACAATAAAGGGAAATTGGCTATACCAATGATTGTTGGTGTTAAAATGAAAATTTCTGACAGTTTTGTTTTAGGTATTGAAAGTGGGGCTAGATACACATTCACAGATGATATTGATGGCAGCTTACCTAAAAACAATACTTTGAAGCAATATGCATTTGGAAACATAAATAGTAAAGACTGGTATGTATTTACCGGAGCAACATTAACATATACCTTTGGACAAAAACCATGTTTTTGTTCTGATAAATAGAATGAGCTTATTAAACAAAATTAACACAGAAAACCTACCTAAACATCTGGCCATAATAATGGACGGTAATGGTCGCTGGGCCAAACAGAAGGGTATGCTACGTGCTTTTGGCCATGAAAATGGGACAAAATCTGTGCGAACTACAGTTGAAGCTTGTGCTCGCCTAGGCATAGAAAACCTTACTCTCTATGCTTTTTCTACTGAAAATTGGAATAGACCAAAACTTGAAGTAGAAACGTTAATGAAACTTCTAATTTCTTCTCTAAAAAAAGAACTTAAAACTTTAGTTAAAAACGATATAAGACTAAATTCCATAGGCAATTTAGAAACCTTACCTAAAGGAGTTCAAAAAGAATTAATGGAGGTAATCGACAAAACAAAAAATAACAGTAGAATGACTCTAACTCTAGCATTAAGCTATGGCTCAAGAGAAGAAATCTTAAATGCTGTTAAAAAAATATCAGATAAAGTTAAAAATAATATAATTTCAATTGATGGTATTGACGAATCGATATTAAATAATCATCTTTACACGCACAATTTACCAGATGTCGATTTAGTAATAAGAACAAGTGGTGAACATCGTATAAGTAATTTTTTACTTTGGCAAATTGCCTACGCAGAATTTTATTTCACAGACGTATTGTGGCCTGATTTTAAAGAAGAGGATTTATATGAAGCAATTATTAGCTATCAAAAAAGAGAACGCAGATTTGGAAAAACAAGTGAACAAATTAAATAAATTATTAAGTATAAAAAACAGTGTTAAATTAGCATTGTTATTCATATTTTTCGGTCATTCATATAACGTAAATGCTCAAGACAGACTTTCTTTTGAAGAAGGCAAGCCTTACATATTGAAAAAAGTAACTGTTACCGGCAAGGTAACTTATAATGAGCAAACCATTGTTACATTTGCTGGTCTTGAAAAAGGTCAAAAAATAACAGTCCCTGGCGAAGAAATTAGCAACTCAATAAAGAAACTTTGGCGTTTAGGTCTATATAACGATGTAAACTTTTATGTTGACAACATTGAAGGTGATAGTATCTCTCTAAATTTACATTTAACTGAACTGCCAAAATTAAAAGAAGTTAAAATTGTTGGTGTTAAAAAAGGCGCCGTTGAAAGTCTAATTAAAGATAACAGTTTAACACCAGAAAAAATTGTAAACGAAAATCTTCTCACAACTACCAAATATTATATTGAAAACAAATATAAAAAGGAAGGTTATTTTAATACAAAAGTACACATAACTACTGTTGAAGATACCTCTACTATAAACCATGTTAATATGCTTGTAAATGTTGACAAAGGAAAGAAAGTAAGGATTAAAAAGATTATTATTGAGGGCAATTCACAACTTACAGATGCAAAAGTTAGGAATGCAATGAAGAATACGAAACAAAAAGGTTTTTTTAGAAAAGGAATTCTAAATGTTTTTAAATCTTCAAAGTACATAAAAGAAAAATACAAAGAAGACCTTGCATCAGTTGTTGATAAGTATAAAGAAAATGGTTTTAGAGATGCTCGTGTTAAATATGACACAGTAAACTACAACAAAGAAAAAAACAACGTTACAATTAAATTAAACATAGAAGAGGGTAACAAATATTATTTTGGAAATATTGATTTCTTAGGTAATACTGTTTACACTGATCAAGTTTTATCAAGAGTTTTAGGGATACAAAAAGGCGACACTTACAACGGAATATTATTACAAAAGAGAATTGCAGATCAATCTAAACCTGACGGTAATGATTTAACCAACTTATATCAAAACAATGGTTATCTATTTTCAAATATCAATCCAGTAGAAATTCGCACGGCTAATGACACTATTGATATGGAAATTAGAATTGTGGAAGGACCGCTCGCATATTTCAATAAAATATCTGTTGTAGGAAATGACAAAACAAATGACAAAGTAATTTATCGTGAATTACGTACAAAACCCGGCGATGTATATAGTAAAGAAACTCTCGTTAGAACTATTCGCGAATTAGGACAACTTGGTTTTTTTGATCCTGAAGCTATTAAACCTGATTTCGAAAATGTTGATCCTGCAGCTGGAACAGTAGACATAAAATACAATTTAGTAGAAAAAGGAGCTAGTCAAATAGAACTTCAAGGAGGTTATGGTGGCGGTGGATTTATTGGCACCTTAGGATTATCTTTTAACAACTTTGCTTTATCTAATATATTCAAAAAAGATTCTTATAAACCTCTACCAATGGGGGATGGCCAAAAATTAGCATTAAGATTACAAGCTAGTACTTATTTCCAAACCTATAGTTTTTCATTCTCTGAACCATGGTTCGGAGGAAAAAAGCCTGTGCAGTTTTCAGGTTCACTTTCTTATAGCAAACAGTTTTCAAACAACTTTGCAACTGGTAGAGTTGACAAAACAAAAAGCTTTAATATATTTACTGCTTCAATTGGTTTAGCTAAAAGATTAAAAGTTCCTGATGATTTCTTCGTATTATCACAAGCAATTAGTTATCAACACTATGATTTAAAAAATTATAATGTTGGATTATTCACATTTGGAAACGGAAACTCAAGAAACCTTTCTTATACTGTTGGATTAAGTAGAAACAACAAAGGTTTAAACCCTATATTTCCAACTTATGGTTCTGAATTCAGTTTAACGGGTAAATTTACGTTACCATACTCTTTATTTAATGGAGTTGATTATGCAAATCTAAAAAATGAGGAAGCTTATAAAAGAAAATATACTTCAACATTAGGAATCTACCCAATTGAAAACGACAATGGATATACAGCTCAAGAAGGAGATTATATAGCATTTGGAACCAATAGCAATGGGCAAACAGGATACTATGCAGTTGACAGTTACGACAAAGCTGATGCTGATATATCAAAAGTGGATCAAAAGAAATTTAATTGGTTGGAATACTACAAAATTAAATTTAAGGCTGAATGGTTTACTCCTATCTATGAAAAACTTACACTTCGCACACTTGGAGAATTTGGATTTATGGGAGCTTATAATCAAGCAAGAGGACTGGTTCCATTTGAACGTTTTTATTTAGGTGGAGACGGAATGGCAAATTACTCTATGGATGGTAGAGAAACAATCCAACTAAGAGGCTACCCTAACAATTCATTAACGCCAGTAAATTCTAATGGAGAACAAATTGGAGCTACTATATACAATAAATTTACATTAGAATTACGTTATCCTATTACATTGAAACAAGCCGCATCTATTTATGCATTAACATTTTTGGAAGGTGGTACCGCTTACCCTGACTTTAAAAAATACAATCCATTTAACTTACAACGTTCAGCAGGCGTTGGCTTAAGAGTTTTCATGCCTGCATTTGGGTTATTGGGAATTGATTTTGGTCATGGTTTTGATGCAATACCTGGAACAAATGTTAAAAATGGCTGGGAAACGCATTTCATAATTGGTCAACAATTTTAATTATATTTGAATAGTCTTTGAACATTTAAATACTGTTTTATGAAAAAAATATTTTTATTCGTTATTACTATTGTAGCTACAAATTTATCTAGTGCACAAAGTAAAGCAGGTGTAAAAATTGGATATATCGACATGGATTATATCCTAGAGAATGTTCCTGACTACAAAGAAGCTGCAACACAATTAGAGCAAAAAGCTCAAAAATGGAAGCAGGATATAGAAGTCAAAAAAAATGACATCAGTAAACTTAAAGAAGGGCTTAAGAATGAAAAAGCCTTACTTACAAAAGAGTTAATAGAAGAAAGAGAAGGAGAAATCAAATTTCTTGAAGCTGAATTATTAGATTATCAGCAAAAAAGATTTGGCCCACGCGGGGATCTTGCTATACAAAAAGAATCAATCATAAAACCAGTACAAGATCAAGTTTTCAATGCTGTACAAGATATTGCCGAAGCTAAACAATATGATTTTATTTTTGATAAATCATCTGACTTGACTATGCTTTTTTCTGCAAAAAGATTTGATATTAGCGATCAAATTGTTCGAGTAATCACTCGTGCCGAAAAAAGAGAAGAGCTTAGCAATAAAAAACGTAAAGCACTCGAAGAAAAGCAAGAAAAACAAGATGAAATTGCAGACAACCCTGGCTTAGCAGAAAGACAAAGACTTCTTGACGAAAAGAAAGCGCTTCGTAATAAAGTGATAGAAGACCGAAGAAATTCTGCAGCACAAAAAAAGAGAGAATACGAGGAAAAAAGAAAAAAACTTCTTGAAGAACGTGCAGGTAAAAAAACTGGCACAACAATTGATTCTACATCTTCAAAACAACCTGTTATTGACACTCAATTAGAAAACTTTAACAAAGTTGAAAACAAAAAAATAGCACTTGACTCAATAAAAAAAGCACGTGAAGCAGCTAGATTAAAAACAATTGAAGATAATAAAAAAGCTTTTGAAGCAAGAAAAAAAGCGTTAGAAGAAAAAAAGAAAAAAGTACAAGAAGAAAGAGAAGCTGCGGCAAAAAAAGCCAAAGAGACTAAAACAAATTAAAATAGAGAACAAAAATTAGAAATTAATTACACTAATACTAAAAATGATGAAACAGATTAAAACTTTACTTATTGCAGCAGTAATGATGTTAGGAGCTAGCCAAATGAATGCTCAAGCTAAGACAGCTCATATAGATGTAAATGATTTATTGTCAAAAATGCCAGAAATGACATCTGCAAAAGCACAGTTAGAAAAATTAAGCAAGACTTTTGATGGTGAATATTCTACAATGGTAACAGAATACCAAACAAAAATGAAAAAGTACGAAGGTGAAGCTGGCACTCAAACTGATGCTATAAACGAGACTCGTGCTAAAGAAATGCAAGATATGGGACAACGCATCCAACAATATAGAGATTCTGCTCAAAAACAATTACAAGACAAAGAAATGGAAATTGTTAAACCTATTATGGATAAAGCTAAAGCAGCTATCATCAAAGTAGCAAAAGCAAAAGGATATCAATATGTGATGGACTCTGCAAGTTTGATCTTAGCTGATGGGCCAAATTTATTCGAAGATGTGAAAAAAGAATTAAAATTCTAATTACTTACAATATTTTTTTAAAAACTGCGCTAAAAACTAGCGCAGTTTTTTTTTACATTTGTTTTATGAGTAGTACAAAACCTATTGGTTTATTTGATTCCGGAATTGGCGGCACTTCAATTTGGAAAGAAATTCACAATTTACTTCCAAATGAAGATACAATATATTTAGCTGATAGTAAAAACGCCCCTTATGGCAAAAAAACAAAGCAAGAAATAATAGATTTATCTGCAAAAAATGTAGAATTTCTGCTAGAACAAAACTGCAAAATTATTGTTGTAGCCTGTAACACAGCAACGACTAATGCTATAAATGAGTTAAGAACAAAATATAACGTTCCTTTTATAGGAATAGAGCCTGCAATAAAACCTGCAGCTAATCAATCTAGCACACAAACTATTGGAATTTTAGCCACAAAAGGAACTCTAAACAGTGAATTGTTTAACAAGCAAGTAGAGAACTTAACTAATGTTAACATTCTTGAACAAGTTGGCTATGGTTTAGTTGAGTTAATAGAAGGAGGTAAAATTGACTCGGAAGAAATGCGTAATCTTCTAAAAATATACCTCCGCCCGATGATTAAAGCCAACATAGATTATTTGGTTTTAGGATGTAGTCATTACCCTTATCTAATCCCTGAAATAGAAAAAATCATTCCAAAACATGTTAGAATTATAGATTCAGGGCAAGCCGTTGCAAAACAAACAAAAGCAGTTTTAGAAAAAAATGATTTGTTAAATGTTAATGAGCATAAAAGTCAAAACATCTTCTATGCAAATAGCGATCCTAAAGTGCTAAAAAATATTTTAGGTTTTTCTAACAATGTATCCTATAAAGATTTTTAGAAGCAAAGACCTTATCCTTTTACACAAATTACATCCCGCTTTCCGCTATATCTTTTTTGGTGTCTTCGAAAACCTCAGACTACAAAAAAGGATGTCGCTACTATCGGGGCTATTAATCGAGTTACTTTTATTTAAACCAGCTGGAATACATCACATAATTGTTCGAAATTCGCTCAATTTCGCCTGCAAAATCACTTTGGTCAATATCTTTGACCTTTTTAGCTGGTATACCAGCATAAATAGTACCTGATTCAACAATTGTGTTTTGAGTAACAACTGATCCTGCCGCAATGATAGAATTACTTTCAATTACACAATTATCCATAACAATAGCCCCCATTCCAATCAATACATTATCATGGACAGTGCATCCATGCACAATTGCATTATGACCAATTGAAACGTTATTTCCTATTAAAGTAGGATGCTTCTGATATGTACAATGTATAACTGCTCCATCTTGAATATTTACTTTATCTCCTATCTTGATAAAATTAACATCACCTCTCACAACTGCATTAAACCATATACTGCAAGACTCTCCTATAGTAACATCTCCAACAATAGTCGCATTTTCTGCAACAAAACAATCAGCAGGAATATTAGGATATTTTCCGTTAACTTCTTTTATTACCATGATTTAAAAAAATTGTCCCGAATAAATCGGGACATATATTATTAATTAATTGCTGGACAGTTACAGTCGTATTTTTCTTTCTTACAACCAAAATCATATCCCAGTGTAATTTGATGAAAACCTCCAGTATCAAACTTAATATCACCCATTACATTTGAGTATGTATAAGCAAACATGAACTTCTTATAGTTTACACCTAAAATAGGAGTTATATATTGTAATTTTTGATCTTTGATTTCTGTTCCATCAACATATTGCGCTCCATCAAAACTTCTTCTATAAGAAAGAGCTGCCCAGATTTTTCCAAAATCTACTGGCTTATAAACTTTCATATTGACATCTAACGCTTTTTCTTTAGTTCTTTCAGTCAATTGAAATAATATTGATGGTTCAAAAAGAAGTTTTCTTGAATTCCCAAAGTTATAACCAAAACTCATTAAATATTTTCTCAAATTATCAGACTCATATTTAGTATACAAACCTCTACTTTGAAATAAAGCATTTTTAACAGTTACGTGTGCATAAAAATCAAACACATTATAAGATGCCCCAAAATCAACATTTAAATAAGAAGAACGCTGTAAAATACCAGCAATAATCGGATCAAAATCATTTTGATCCCTTAAAAAGGTCGTCTCATCTAATTGATTTTGAACCAATCCCCCACTTAAACCGAAAGATAATTGATTTAAATCCGTAGTACTTCTAGAAAACATAATATGGTGAGCATAAGTTACCTTTACTCCTTTTTGAGCATGATATCCATTCTTATCATTAAATAAAATCACACCAATTCCTGATTTACCATCTTGATCTATTGCTCCGTTAAAACTTACTGTTTGTAATGCAGGCGCATCCGAGTTTCCAAACCACTGTTGACGTGCAGTTAATCTAATTTTAGAACAATTTGCTGCTCCAGCCATTGAAGGATGCAATAAGTAATAATTATCTGATAGGTAGTCTGAATAAACAGCTATTCCTTCTTGAGAAAAAGAAAAGTTTGAAACAACCAAACCTATTAAAAGTGCTATTTTTTTAAAGTTCATTATTTATCGTTTTAAAGAGAAATGGGATTTAAATTCTTTGTTTTGTCCTTTTTCTTGGTAAAACACCACAAACCAGTAATCTGTCGAAGGCAGGTC
>NZ_FQZI01000005.1 GCF_900142035.1 Flavobacterium terrae
CTACTCTATTTCAAGTTTTTTCTTTCAAACTTTTCGGTATATTTGTAAACATCAGTAACAAAAATCCCCGCCTTCACAAAGCCGGCGGGACGTTACCGCCAATGCTAGAAAACCGTAAACACAACAAAAATTCGTACCTTTGAAGAATGGAATATTGGGAAGAAATAAATAAAAAACTGAAACCTTGGATTGACACTGATTTGAATAAAACAGTGGTTGACCTTTTTGCGGGTTGCGGTGGACTTTCCCTTGGTTTTGAAGCTAATGGATTTAAAACTATTGGCTATGAAATGGACGAACAAGCAACCAATACATACAACAAAAACTTAATTGGAGAGTGCTTCAATGAAAAGTTGACAATTGAAACAATTTACCCGAAAGCTGACATTGTGATTGGCGGCCCACCTTGTCAACCATTTAGTGTAGGCGGAAAACAGCTTGGCTTAAAAGATTCAAGAGACGGATTTCCAATTTTTCTGTCAGCAATAAGACAGCTTGACCCAGAAGTGTTGCTTTTCGAAAATGTTCGTGGAATGCTTTACAAAAATAAGTGGTATTTAAAAGAAGTGATTGAAGAACTTGAAAGTTTAGGTTATTACATCAATTACGCCCTTTTAAATGCTGTAAACTATGAAGTTCCACAAAACAGAGAACGAGTAATTGTCATTGGCTCAAAACAAAAAATCAATCTTCCGAAAAAAGTAAATCGAAAAGTAACAGCAGGTCAAGCATTAGGAGAACTTGCCTTTCAATATGGTGAAGACTCTAAGTTTTTCACAGAATCTATGGACAGATACGTTGCGAATTATGAAAAAGCCTCAAAATGTATCAACCCAAGAGATTTATACTTAGACAGACCAGCAAGAACGTTGACTTGCAGAAATTTAGCAGGTGCAACGGGAGATATGCACCGAGTGAGATTAAAAGACGGTCGCAGACGTAGAATTACGGTTCGTGAAGCTGCAAGACTTCAAAGTTTTCCCGATTGGTTTGAGTTTTCAGGTACAGAAACTCATCAATACAATCAAATTGGCAACGCTGTTGCTCCAAATTTCGCATATCATTTGGCTTTAAATATCAAAAGATACTTGATGGACGAAGTAGAAAATCATTATACAATAACAGAAAACGAACAATTAAAATTATTTGAGAATGAAGCAGTATATCAGTCCCGATAATTCAAAAACATTTAGTGAAAAAGCACCACAGGTTCAGGAACTGATAAATACCACGCTTTACATCCTTGACACTTTTGGGATTCCTTTAGATGCCACGCCAAGAAGATTGGAAAGAATGGCAATTGCATTTTTAGCAAGTGGCGACATTAAAAAGATTGCAGACTTCAAAAAAGCAAAAGATTTGAATAGTGGTTACGCTCTCAAAACAAGAGACATTATCATTTATGTAAACAAGCATTTTGGAGAGAATATTAGTTCAGGTTCTTATGATGATATTCGGAGAAAAGACCTAAAACTACTAACAGTTGCAGAAGTTGTCTTGCAATCAAGCCCAAATTCAGCGACCAACGATTCAACACGTGGCTATTCAATCAATCCCACTTATGCTGAACTAATAAGAAATTTCGGCTCAAAAGATTGGAAGAAAATGGTGTCTGAAAAATTAAAGAATATTGAGCCGTTAAGCAAAAAACTGAAAAGGGAAAGAGAAATCGCAAAAGTTAATGTTACACTTCCATCAGGTGGCGAACTGACTTTTTCCGCAGGAGAACATAACGACTTACAAAAAGCAATTATAGAAGACTTTTTACCAAGATATGGACACGGTGCTGAAGTGCTTTATGTAGGAGACACCTCTGACAAATATCTTTATCTTGAAAAAGAGAAACTTGAAGAACTGAATTTCTTTGAAATTTCACACGAAGAATTGCCAGACGTAATTGCTTACTCAAAGAAAAAGAATTGGCTCTACTTGATTGAAGCGGTTCACTCTTCGGGACCGATAAGCGAGCTTAGGTTAATCCAACTTCAAAAACTTACTAAAGACTGCAAAGCTGACATTGTTTATGTAACGGCATTTTTGAACAGACCAAAATTTAGGCAATTTATGACAGATATTGCTTGGGAGACAGAAGTTTGGATTGCAGATAATCCAGACCATTTAGTGCATTTTAATGGAGACAAATTTCTCGGACCATATAAGCCTGAATAAAAAAGCACTAGGCGGTAACATCACCTATACGCAAGCAGGGGTTTCGTGCTTCGTAGGACAGGTAAATGCTAAATTTAAAGTTCAGTTCTTCGTAGGAAGTTCAGTGGTAAAAAGCCCTGCCTGCGTATAGCTGAGAACCGTTAGCAGAGATTTTAAAAAAACCGAACATAACAGAAAAAAACTAAATGGATATTAAGATTATATTGAAAATAATAATGATTATCACTATTGTTCTGGGTGCAATCAAAATCTTAATTGACAAAGCTAAAGACAGAAAAAAAGTTTCAGATAATCTTAATCAAAATATTGAACAAACTAATGAACTTAAAGTGCATTCATCAGTTTGTAGAAATTTTTTAGTTGATTTCGGAAGTGAATTCAGTTATTGCAAATTTTATTTTACCCAAAATGAAATTTATATGTTTAGTGGAAACTCATATCCTCTTAATCCTTACATTTTGAAATATCAAGAAGAGAGTAATTACTCTTATTTTAGTAAATTCAGAATAACTAAATTTATATTAAACAATCAAAATTTGAAAATTCAAATACAAAACAAATACTTTATTGGAACCAAATTAACTCTAAATATTGTGGACATTTCAGAAAAAGATAGAGAAATTTTAAATAAAAACCTCTGCTAACAGCGGTTTCACGCAATGGCGAGAATATTGGTAAATCCATATTTATATTTCGCTTTAAAATTTTATCTTAGTGGAAAATAAATCGTCCCGAAGTTCGCCACTTCGTGAAGCCGGCGGGACGTTAGCGGCAACTTTAGCAGACGACACAACAGACAATAAATCAACGAACAAACAATGAAGAGATTTCTATTTTATTTTGCAGTTACGGGTTGGACATTAGGACTAATTGTTCATTTACTTTCACTTGCCGACTTTGACATTACAGACAAAGTTCCATTTGTTTGGGTTTTACACATAGGTATTTTTGTTGTCTGGCTTCCGACAGTTCTTGACTTGAAAAAAAATGAAGAACTTAAAGCATACCAACAATCAGGAATGCTGAATAGAATGAACCCTTTTGCATTTTTTAAAATTATCTTCAGACAAACTCCAACTTGGCTGACAATAATTGCAATTGGAGGTTTCTTTTATGCCATAATAAATTTTATGTTGTTTATGACTTCCCAACTTGGTGTAACAGACATTAAGGACGGACAATATATTTTACATAATCACGGACAGCTAATCAAGACCTTGACTGAACAAGAATATCATCACTTTAAAGCAAATGAAGTGAGAGGGTTTTCAGGTCATTGGTTAGCGTTTTACGGAATTGCAGCAGCAGTTCTATTTCCATTCAACAGACAGGAAACAAATGAATAATATATTCGAAACTGAAAGAAAAGCAGCCGCTAACAGCACATTTGCAATAGTCGGGGTTTCGTGTTCCAAAGACAGTTTTGTGGTTAATCAAATCTTAGTTTTTCAAATCCTGTTTTGTGGTAAAAGTCCCGCCCTTCGGGTAGCTGCAAAACGTTGAGCGTCATATTAGGAAAACCCGAAATGAACAAAAAAATAGAATTGATTTACATCCTACTCATATTGATTCTAAACTTTTCTTGTGCTGAAAAGAAATCAACAGAAAAGGAGATAAACAATCCTACATTAGTTGCCATTTCAAATTTCAACACCTTAAAGTTTACTTCTGCAATACGTGCTATCTTTCAGGACAGTAAAGGCAATTATTGGTTTGGAAGTCATAATGAAGGTGTGACCTTTTATAATGGAAAATCATTTAAATACTTTACAACCAATGAAGGATTATCTGACAATCAAATTCGTTCAATTCAGGAAGACATGAACGGAACTATTTGGTTTGGAACGACAAATGGCGTGAGTAGTTATGATGGTAAAACTGTTCAGAAACACACTGTAATTCGAAATTCGGAAAGTGAATGGATGAAAACAGATGTTGACTTATGGTTTGATGCTGGAACAAGACAAGGTGTGTATAGATGTGATGGTCAAAAATTAAATTATTTACCCTTTCCTAATCCTAAAAATATAACTTCCGGAAGCACATATGCTGTAACCAGTATTTCAAAAAGAAAGAATGATATGATCTGGTTTGGCACTTATGCGGGTGTTTTTGGCTACAACGGCAGTGAGTTTACGATAATTAATGATGAAACACTTAGACTTACGGAAGATTCTGAAAAAATGCATGTAAGAAGTATTCTTGAAGATTCCCAAGGCAGACTTTGGATTGGAAATAATGGAATTGGCGTTATGCTTAAAAATGGAAACTCAATCATTAACTTCTCCAAAGAGGAAGGAAAATTAATCCCAATGAATGAGTTTGAAGCGAATTCCCTAAATAAACAGTTTACTAAAAACACAGGATTACAAGCCGTTTTTGCTATTACAGAAGATAGTCAAGGAAATATTTGGTTTGGAGATAGAGATTCAGGAGCTTGGAAATATGACGGTAAAACGTTGACAAACCATAAAATTGACACAAAATTGAAATCTCAAATGATATATAACATTTATGAAGACCAAAACAAAAACTTGCTTTTTGGAATGGCAGAAGGTGGTTTTTATAAATTCAACGGGAAAACATTTGAGAAACAATTTTAAAAAATACGAACGCACAACAGTACCTACCCAAAAGGTGGCCTTTCGTGTTCCAAAGAATGTTTTGTGGTTAATTCCGCCCTTCGTATTTGTGGTTTTAATCTCTCTTTTAAAAGAAACCTTTTTTTTCGACTTCTAAAAAGTTTTATTTTACCTTTATTGCGCTACATTGTATTATTTTGCAATCTTTTCTACAGATAGGTCATCAAAATAATATATTGTTAGTAAAATGCTTCTCCTAAGTAATGATTCTAAACAATCTTGAATTTTTTGAATTCTTTCTTTTTCATCAATATTTTCTAAAACAGTTTTAATTACTTTTACTTATTGCTAACTAAAATCTTAAATATAGAAAATACTATTTCCTTTTTTCTCTTTTTAAATAATCTAAACAAGTGTTATAAATGATATTGAAATTCAGATAGAAAATTTTGAGCATCCTTTAAATTTGTTTAATGACTTATTATTTTTTGAAACATCTCTAGGGGCTTCTTCTGCTTCCTCTAAGTTCATTACCCTTTTATAAGCCAAAGTAAACACTTAATCCTTATATCGATTTACTAATACAGTGATGCATTTGAGTTTCCCTCGATTATTTGGTTACTATAATGTTGATTGTTTATAATAGACATTTAATCATAAGACGAGATGCTCAATTAGGTTAAAAGTTTAAAATAAAGATATTTTAATAATTATGTAACCAAAATAAAACTTTTGTCGTCATAGTTTATGAACGCAATTATTACTAATCAATTTAAATCAAAAAATCATGTAAGAAGGTATTTAAATTCCACTAAGTTTATTTTCCTCAATTTTGGGCTTTATTTACCTTATTTATCAACAAGAAATAAAGAACGTCTAGTGCAAAGTACTGATGCAAGTATTTTTAATAGAAATAGTTATTCTTTTAAATCTTAGACTACTATTAATAGGAATTAGCATGGGTGTTTATATTGCTTTACAGTAGTGTCTTACACCACATTAAGGAAGGAGCTTTTACATGATAAGTATTTTTATTATGTCAGGAATAGCATTAGTTACAGATTTCAAGATAACATAAAAATTAACAACTAAATTTCGAATAAATCATCAATCAAAAAAATCAAATGAAAACAATTAAATTCAATTCAATCCATCTATTTGTAATCTTCTTTATCATTATTGGAAGTACTTTCAATACTGTTTATGCACAAAATCTAGAATCTAAAATTGATAGTTTACTTCTCAATGTCTTTAAAGATAAAAATGGACCAGGTGGTGAATTTTTGGTGTCAAAATCAGGAAAACCTATTTATCAAAAAGCATTTGGCAAAGCAAATATAGAATTAGATTTCAATCTAACTTCTGAAAATATATTTCAAATTGGTTCAATCACAAAGCAATTTACAGCAGTCTCTGTTTTAATATTGGAAGAAAAAGGAAAATTAAACGTGAATGACCCGATTTCTAAATACATTCCTGATTATCCAATGGGGGATAAAATCACCTTACATCATTTATTAACTCATACGTCTGGCCTTAAAGACTTTACAAAAATGAAATCACTACAAGAAATTTCACAAAAAGAAATGACCCCAAAAATGATAGTTGATTTCTTTAAAAATGAACCTGTTGATTTTGCTCCAGGAGAAAAATTTTACTATAGTAATTCAGGATATATAATTTTAGGATATATTATAGAATTAGTTTCGGGGGAAACTTACGAGGATTTTGTTCAAAAAAACATATTTGATAAAGCTGGAATGACCAAATCATTTTATGCAAGTGATAGAAAGATTATACCTAAAAGAGCTTACGGTTATCATAAAAAAGAAAATGGATATGTCAATAAAACACAAATTAGTTTGAGTATCCCATTTTCATCAGGTTCATTAATGTCAACTACAGTAGATATGTTGAAGTGGCAAAATGCTTTAAATCAGAATTTGCTGCTTAATCCAAAAACAATAAAAAAAGCATTCACAAAATACAAATTAAATGACGGACAAGAATTAAGTTATGGATATGGTTGGCATTTATCAGAAATAAACGGAGTACAATTAAGAAAACATGGTGGAAGTGTGTTTGGATTTAAATCAATGGGAGTTTATATTCCGAGCGAAGATATTTATGTTATTGGTTTAAGTAATTGCGACTGTAATTCACCAACAAAGGTTACTGAAGATATTGCTTTATTGACAATGAAAATATTAAAAAAGGCATAGAAACAAAATATGCCAGTTTACATCGGTTTACTGTCAGGAAAACTCGACGACTTATGGCCGTCGGGTTTTTTATGTAAGATAACTAGCTTATGTTTCATAGTGAACACAATATGTTTATCACACCTGTAAAAACAAGTTATCAGCCATTTTAGCGCATCTAACAATGAAAGAATATTTTACTTTACAATTAAAAATGCTAAATAGACAATTAACAGAATGGGGAATTGAACCTATAATTGGATATATAGTTGGTGTTTTCGCATTTATCGGATTTTCAACTAAATTATTCGAAGAAACTCAATATGGCGAATACATTTATATCGCACTGTCTTTGAGTTTGGTAATAAAAATGAATGAAATAAATAGAACCGAATTTTTGAAACTTTGTTATCCAAAAATTGAATTTATTAAATTAAAACTAATTGAGAACTTATTTTTTTCGATACCTTTTATTATCTTTTTGGTTTATAAAGAAAAATATTTGATTTCTATTTTACTTTTAATTTCGATTTGCCTTTTAACGTTCGTTGATTTAAAAAACAAAACAAACTTTACGTTACCAACTCCTTTTTATAAACATCCTTTTGAGTTTGTTGTTGGTTTTAGAACAAATTATTTACTCTATTTCTTTGCTTACTTTCTGACATTTATGTCAATAAGTGTCGGTAATTTCAATTTGGGACTTTTTTCGTTA
Organism: Flavobacterium terrae; assembly: GCF_900142035.1. Lineage (GTDB taxonomy): Bacteria > Bacteroidota > Bacteroidia > Flavobacteriales > Flavobacteriaceae > Flavobacterium > Flavobacterium terrae. The sequence goes on from NZ_FQZI01000005.1 coordinate 7,668, forward strand.
ATTCTGGTTTTGCTTTCTTGTCTTAATTATTATACAAATTCTGAAAACGAATTTTATGTTTGGATATTTTCATTGACTCCAAAAGAATTTATTATGTACAAATTTAAAAACATCATACTTTATTCAACAATTTTGAGTTTGCCCATATTAATAAGTTTATCTGTATTTTTTTTTACAAAAATTGATATAATATTGGGTTTTCAATGTTTAGGATATTTGTTTATTTTCACAACAATGTTAGCAAAATATTCAGTCTTTCCAGAAAAATTAAATATTAAATTTGGGATTGTCTTCGCATTAACATTGTGGTTTCCACCATTATTATTGCTAATTATCCCCTACTTGTACATTCAATCAACAAAAAAACTAAAAGAAATATTGCAATGATTACTATTGAAAACTTATCTAAATCGTATGGAACAAAAAAAGTATTAGATGGCATTAACTTAAACCTTGAAAAAGGAAAAGTTTATGGAATTGTTGGTGAAAATGGTGCAGGAAAAACCACATTGTTCAAATGTATTGCTGGATTAGAAAACATAATGGAACAATCAATTGTGAATATGGAAAACTTAAAGATTTTCTTGGCTATTTACAAACTGAACCTTACTTTTTTTCAAAAATAACAGGTAAAGAGTATATTCAATTATTATGCAATGCTAGAAATGTAACCAACACCGATCTAAAAGAAAAAAATATATTCGATTTACCATTAAATGAATATGCAGTAAAATATTCAACTGGCATGAAAAAAAAAACTCGCATTAACAGCAATATTATTACAAGAAAATAAATTATTCATTTTAGACGAGCCATTTAATGGTGTTGATATTCATAGTAATATAATAATTACTGAAATAATTCAAAAATTGAAAGAAATGGGAAAATCAATTATAATTTCTTCTCACATTTTTTCGACACTAAACGACACTTGCGATGAAATATTTTTATTAAAAAATGGACAAATTATTAAGAGAGTTGTGAAAGAAGAATTTAGCAATTTAGAAAGTGAAATGAAAGAGTTTACAATCGGAAATAAAATTGAAAAATTGAACCTAAAATAAAAAAAGGCTTATAACAGTTGTTTAGTACAATAACTACTTTTACCTTAACAACAAAGTTCGATTTTCAGCTGGAAAATCATATCTTAACAAAAAATAATCGTTCCACGCAGCCGATACAGCGCCAAGCCACTGAACGTTGGCAGCAATAATACAAAACAGAATGGTAAAAGGGATTAACTTAGTAGAAAAAATCATAGAATTTGTAGAATTAACTCCAGAAAACCTTGAGTGGAATTTCGAATCATTAAAGGATTTCCCAACTATTCTGTTAAGACTTAAACAAATTGAATCACTTTTAATTGCATTTAAATTACGAGATATTAAAAAGTTTTCTATTGAAGAAGACATAAAGAATATTTTAAATGGACAATTTTATCATAATACAGAACTAAATGAAAAAACAATTTCATTTATCCATAATTTCTTAAAAAAGAAAAATGTTGATGAAGAATATTTAACATTTATAAGTAATAATCAAATTAACTTTATTTTTCCCAAAATATTAAATTATAAAATTTTAAGTTATAAAATCTTAAACTTTAATTCAGGTTGGTTGGAATGCAATCCGAGATTCAATTTAGCTTATTTTCATGTTTTGATGGTAGATGAAATAAATGAAAATATTAAAGATAAATTTCAATTATTAGATGAAATTATAGAACTAATTATCAATCCTAATAATATAGAATTAACAGAAGTATTTCTAGTCGAAAATTTCAATTATATTTCCGAAGCAGAATTACATAAAATTGATTTGGATCATATTTGAAAATATAATTAGTGCTGCTACCAAGCGTTTAACAAGATTGCAAATTTTGTAGTAAATTCACATTATTATTAGTAGTAAGATGTTTTAATTTATTAGAAAATAAATTCTTTTAAGGCAAGATTTATTAGCCAAGTAAATAATAACAAACTAAACTTCAACTCATGGCTTTCAACGAAAACACAGTACAAAGAATTAGAACGTTTTTCCAAAATAAGAACGCTGATTTCTATGAAAAGAAAATGTTTAGTGGAGTTTGTTTTATGGTCGACGATAAAATGTGTTGCGGATCACATATTGACAAAGAAAGTGGAGAAGACTTTTTACTTTGTAGAATTGGTGAAGAAGTCTATGAAAAAGCATTAGAAATGCCTAATGTAATTCCTATGGAATTTACAGGAAAAGCTATGAAAGGATACATTTTCGTAACTGAAAACGGACATAAAAGCTCAAAAGATTTACAGTATTGGTTAGAGTTATGTTTAGAATTTAATCCTAGAGCAAAAGCAAGCAAAAAAAATAACATAATGAAAATATCTCCAGTAATTGAAATTGAAGAGTTAGTAAACATTAAAGGGGATTCTAATGTGAAAATTTTTGATGTAAGTAATGGAAAAAACAGCAAAGATAATTTTGAATTAGAACATTTAGAGGGGGCTTCTTTTGTAGATCTTAACACTCTACTAGCAGATATCAAAAGTGATGTTGCAAATGGTGGTCGACATCCTTTACCTGATATAAAAACATTCAAAAATACATTAACCTCATTAGGAATTTCTAAAAACACACATGTAATCATTTATGATAACAAAAAAGGATCTAATGCTGCAGCGAGATTTTGGTGGATGTTAAAATCTGTTGGACATCAAAAGGTTCAAGTTTTAAATGGTGGTTTTGACTACGCTAAAAAAAACAATTTCCCTTTAGAATCTGGTCACGGATCTCCAGCAAAAATAGATGAAAGCTATGCAATTGAAAATTGGCAATTACCAACTGTTACTATTCAAGAAGTTGAAAATGCAACATATAATAAAAATTATTTAATCGTTGATGTTAGAGACAAAGATAGATATGATGGTATAAGTGAACCTATTGATCTAATTGCTGGGCACATCCCTGGAGCAATAAACATTCCTTTCACAGAGAATTTAGACGAAAATGGTTTATTTCTAAATCCTAATGAATTAAAGAGGAAATATGAATCAATATTTCAAGAAATCAATCCAAAAAACATCATTATCCTTTGTGGTTCTGGAGTTACTGCTTGCCATACTTTATTAGCATTAGATTATGCTGGAATTGAAATCCCAAATCTTTATGTAGGTTCGTGGAGTGAATGGAGCAGAAACAATAAAGAGATTATAAAAAAGAGCAATTAAATATTGCTCTTTTTTATGATAAGAATTCTAAAAAATTAAATATGAACCCCTCCTGCTACTTCTATTCGCTGTGCATTTACCCATTTAGCATCATCACTACATAAAAATGCAACCACACTTCCTATATCGTCTGGTAAACCTACTCGACCTAATGCAGTTGTATTTGCTATCATTGCATTTAATTCAGCATTATCACGCACTGCTCCTCCTCCAAAATCTGTAGCAATCGCACCAGGAGCAATAGTATTCACTCTTATTTTTCTAGCACCAAATTCTTGAGCTTGATATCTAGATAAACTCTCAATAGCCGCTTTCATAATCGCATATGGAGCATAATTAGGATAACTAAATCTTGCTAAACCAGATGAAATATTAACTATAGCACCTCCATCAGTAATGATTGGCAAAAGTTTTTGGGTAATAAAGTAAGGGGCTTTTAAATGAATGCTAACCATGCTATCAAAAATTTCTTCTGAAGTATCGGCAATACTTGCATATGTTCCAACCCCTGCATTATTTACTAGAGCAAATAACTTATCTGTTCCAAAACCTTCCTTAAGTGTTGCTTTTACTTGATTAACAAAAGAATCAAAACTTTTTGAATCGGCAACATCTAATTGAAGCGCTTCAGCTTTTTTTCCTATAGCTACTATTTCTGTAACCACTTTTTTTGCTTCTTCAGCGTTAGTATTAAACGTAAAAATTATGTCAAAACCTCTCTTTGCTAATTGAAGAACCATATCTCTTCCTAATCCTCGACTTCCACCGGTAACCAAGGCAACTTTACTTAAATCTTTAGTCATTTTGTTTACTTTAAAATTAAAGTACAAATATCATGACTTTAACAAATAAGCTTATTACAATTAGCAATCTTTAATTTGTAAAATTCAAATCATCCTCTAAACTTCAAAGGAGATAAAGCAGTGTGCTTTTTAAAAAAGTTAGAAAAGTGTGCTACTTCTTCAAAACCTAATGCAAAAGCAATTTCCGAAACATTCCAATGTGTTTGTTTTAGCAGAATCTTTGCTTCTTCTGCAATTCTACCATTAATAATTTCTGTAGTACTTCTTCCTGTAGTTTCTTTTAAAACTTTATTCAAATGATTTGTATGAATACTTAAAGCATTAGCAAAATCAACTGGAGTTTTATGCTGAATAACTTGAGCATTATTTTCTATTGGAAACTGCCTTTCTAATAACTCAATAAATAAAGACGAAATTCTACCAGCCGCATTAGTATTACTCACAATACTCTCAATTGGTTTTAGTTTTTGACCTGAATGAATTAGTTCCAAAACATAATTTCGTAGCAAATCATATTTAAATGTATAATCCGAAGATAATTCAGTGTCCATTTTTTTGAATATGGCTTCAATTTCAAGATATTGCTCATCACTTAATTGATAAATAAAATCACTACTTGGAAGAAAAATAGGCAATTCATCAATTAACAATCCTGTCTTAGATTTAGACATAAATTCTTTTGTAAAAACACAAAAAAAACCAGATTGATTATTGTCTTGTGGAATATATCTGTATGGAATTTTTGGTGTAGCAAACAATATACCTTGCTTTTCAATAAGTACTTGCTTACCTGCGTACTCAACGAGGTTTTTACCTTTGATTAAACTTATCTTGTAATACAACCTGCGATTGTATGTCATTTCTGATTTTTTTCTATCACAATAATAGAATTTAACAATGTCAAAAACATTGAAATGACCTAAATCCATTGTGCTTTTACTATCTAAAAAGCTGTCTAGTTGACAACTGCTGTCTCCACAAATTTCTTTGTAAAAATCTCTAATGCTTACATTTTCCATATTTGCAAAATTCAAATCACTACAAAGATATTATTTTAAAAATTATTTACTCCAAAATAAGTACAATACTATTAGGAAATAAAATAATGCTCGATGGAAAATTGTCCATCAATAAGCGTTAAATATCCATTTAAAGAAGCAGTAATAAGCCACAACTTTGCAATGTCAATAATGACAAAGAATTTAAAAATCATAAAAAATGACAACATTTAAAGTTCCTACAAGAGAAGAAGTAGCACCAGCTAATCAAGCAATTTTTGATAATTTAAATAAAGCATTAGGATTTGTACCTAACTTATACGCAACCATTGCTTATTCAAAAAATGGTTTAGAAAGATTTTTAGCTTATCAAAATGCTAAAACATCATTAACAAACAAAGAAAAAGAAGCCGTAAACCTAATCGTAAGTCAAGTAAACGAATGTATTTACTGTCAAAGCGCTCATCTTGTCTTAGGCAAAATGAATGGTTTTAGCGATGAACAATTAAATGAAATTAGACACGGTAAATCGTCAGATAGTAAACTAAATGCATTAATCGTTCTTGCAGCAGATATCACAAAAAACAGAGGCTATGCAAATGACTCAAACATTAAAGCTTTTTTTGATGCAAATTATACCGAAGAAAATTTAGTCGATTTAATCCTTCTTGTAAGTGATAAAACTGCCATGAATTACTTGCATAATTTAACAAAAGTTCCCGTTGACTTTCCCATAGCTCAAGCAATTTAATTAATACTTTTGCGAACCATACTTGGATATGGTTCGCATATTTTCAAACAAATAAATATGGAAAATATAGAACAAAGGCTACCTTTACCTCCTTTCACATTGGAAACAGCTTTACAAAAAGTAAAACTTGCTGAAGATGCATGGAACAGTAAAAATCCAGACGAAATAGCTAAAGCTTACACCATAGATACACAATGGCGAAATAGAACTGAATTTATAAATGGTAGAGATGAAGTTGAAGCTTTTTTAAAACGAAAATGGCAAAAAGAAATCAATTATAAGTTAAAAAAGGAATTGTGGGGTTTTCGTGAAAACAGAATGGCAGTTCTTTTTGAATATGAATACCAAGATATTGATGGCCAATGGTGGAGAGCTTACGGAAATGAAAATTGGGAGTTTGACGAAAATGGATTGATGCAAAAAAGATTTGCAAGCATTAATGACTTACCTATTAACGAAAAAGACAGGAAAATTATATAAATAAAATTGATGATGAACGAAGATAATCTGACTTTGATTAACCCTCAAACTGGAAATTTAGCTTTTAAAATTTCTTCATTTATTGATAGTAATCCATTTGAAGAGCTACAAAGACTTAATCATTTTTCACTTATATGGATTAAAAAAGGAAAAGGGACAGTGAAAGCAGACTTTTCTGAATACAACTTTAATTCTAATACTTTATTTGCATTTTCTCCATATCAGCCATTCCTATTTCAAAACAATGAAAAAATAGAAGGTGTAGTTTTAAATTTCCACCCAGATTTCTTCTGTATACACAAACACCAACAAGAAGTAGCCTGTAATGGAATTTTATTCAACAACATATACAGTCCGCCGTTCGTTAAAATTGACGATACTGCTTCAAGCACTTTTGATATGCTTTTGACACAAATAAAAGCCGAAATGAATAATAAGGCTTTAGCTCAGTACGAATTACTAGTTTCTTATCTAAAAATATACTTAATCACGGCTTCACGTTTAAAATCAGAACAACAATCCGAATCAGAAATCATTGTCTCAGAAAACAAAGAACCTTTTATATTGCAGAATTTAAAAAATTACATTGAAATTCATTATAAAACCAAAAGATCTGCAAGTGATTATGCCAACCTGTTAAACATTACTCCAAAAGCCTTGGCAAGAATTACTAAAAACCATTTTAACAGAACACTTACTGATTTAATCTCAGAAAGAATAATTATTGAAGCAAAAAGAGAATTGTATTTGACTAATAAAGCAATAAAAGAAATTGCGCACAATTTAGGCTATGATGACGAATATTATTTTAGTCGTTTTTTTAAAAACAACACTGCAATTTCTCCACAATTATATCGAGATACAGTTGGTTTTGGCAAATCTATGAGTTGATCGACTGTAAACTTGCTTATTTTTAATAATAGTTGATAGATTAAAGTATATTTAATACTTTAGTTTTAATCATTTGATAAAGTAACAGCAAAAAATGGACAAATCAACTAAGACTTGGCAACAAAACGAGTTGTGGGAAAAAGAAATTGATCTATTAAAAGCAATAATTAATAAAACTCCTTTAGTCGAAACAGTGAAATGGGGAGGGATTGTATATACTTATAATAATAAAAACGTATTAGGAATAGGCGGCTTCAAATCCTATTTTGGTCTTTGGTTTTTCAATGGCGTTTTTTTAAAAGACAGTTTAAATATTTTAGTTAGTGGAAATGAAACTACTAAAGCCCTTCGACAATGGAGATTTAACTCATCAGAGGAACTTGATGAAAAAAAAATATTAGAGTATATAAGCGAAGCTATAGAGCTTGAAAAAGAAGGCAGAGTTCATAAAGCAGAAAAATCTCCTTTAGTTATGTCTGTTTTTTTTGAAGATTTTTTAAACCAAGAAAATTTAAATTCTGACTTCGAAAAGTTTACACTAACAAAGAAAAAAGAGTTTGTGGAGTATATTGATACTGCAAAACAGGAAAAGACTAAGCTAGCAAGGCTCGAAAAAATAAAACCAATGATTATCGAAGGCATTGGTTTAAATGATAAGTACAGATAAATAAAAAAGTCCCGAAATCGGGACTTTTTTATTTATAAGATGAAATGCTATTATTTCTTATTAGCTGCTGCACTTAATTCGTTAGATACTGAAGATCTTTCAATTTTTAATTTACCAGACATAGTTTCGATAACAATAGTAGTTTCTGCCATTTCAGAAACTTTACCGTGTAAACCACTTTTAGTAACGATTTTATCTCCAACTTTCAAAGATGCTTCAAATTCTTTTTCTTTTTTAATTCGCTTTTGTTGTGGCATTATCATAAAAAAATAGATAACGACAAACATTAATATATAAGGTAAAAATTGTGTTAGTTGCGCCATTTTATTTTGCTTTTGGTATTACATTTGCTTTAAATTTAATTAATTCGTGACCTGACTCTGTATTAGTAGTCAAAGTCACAGTTTTACTTTGTTGACCAGGTTTACCCGCAGAATTAAAAACAATTTTTATTTCTCCAGACTCGCCAACCTTTAATGGTTCTTTTGTCCATTCTGGAACTGTACATCCGCAACTTGCACGTGCATCTACCACAACTAAATCACCTTTCTTTCCAACATTTTTGAACTTAAAAACATGTTCAACTTTGTCACCTTCGTTAATATTTCCAAAATCAAACTCACCCTTGTTCTCAATCTCTATCTGAGGATAATCCTCTGGCTTCATTGTAGTTTTAATTTTTGTCACTTCGCCAGTAACAACATCGTTTGCAATAACCATATTGTTTTTTTCATCAATTTTTATCTCAGAAAACTGGTCTTTTTCTTTACAGGATACAGCCATTAAAACAAAAACTAAAGCTGCAAAACCTATCACCTTGTTATTCATAGTTTTTTACATTAATCCGCGACCTACTTTTTTAAGCTTATCAGCAGCGGTAAATTCTTTAATTAAATTATCTAAAATTCCGTTGATAAATATAGAACTTTTTGGAGTAGAATACTCTTTTGCTAATTCTAAATATTCGTTAATTGTTACCTTAACTGGAATAGAAGGAAACTTCAAAAACTCACAAATTGCCATCTTCAATATTATAGAATCAATTTCTGCAATACGCTCTGACTCCCAGTTTGGAGTTTTGTCTGCAAATTCTTTTGCAAGTGTATCATTATTCAAAATTGTTTTTCTAAATAACTGACTAACAAAATCTTTATCATCTACATCATTGTACAATTTTGGCACAACAAAAATATGTTCTTCGTCTTTTATAGACTTCAATTGCTTTAAAATCAAAGTGTTTACTAAAGGAATATCATCAATCCAAGTTAGTTTTTGATCTTCAAGATATTCATATAGTTTGATATTAGGAGCAATAATATCAGCATATACAGCAACAATAAAACTCAAATCATCTGCAAATGAGTTTTCATTTTTGTTCATATAGCTTTTATACAATTCACTCTCTTTAACTTCATCTAAAAGAATTTGAATGTATTCGTCATTTACTTTCCAGTTATTGATCTTACGATTTTCAACTGCAATAGAAAGTGAATTACTTTCAGACAAAACATTTAATACTTTGTTATTAACAAATCTTAAATTTGGATTTTTTTCTTCTTTAGTTGCTAAATGCTTGTTACGAGAAATTTCGATAAAAGCTTCTTCTTTATTTTTCATTTCTACAAGTGTAGAAACTAAAATAAGGTACAAATCCTGTACATTTTCAATACTTTGAAATAAGAATCTTTCTTCTTTTTCAAGATTATCAGAATGATTTTGATGCATAGAATAAAGAGTTTGCATCACTTTTACTCGAATATGTCTTCTGTTTAGCACTTATAAGAACTTTTAAAAATTAAGGAAGCGAAAGAAATTCTTTCGCTTCACAAAAGTACAATTTTATTTAAATTTTACTAGACTTATCTAAAATTTGACTCTTAAAATATTAAGACTCTAATTTTTTGTTTCTAGTTTTATTTTGCCAATTCTTTCTTTCTCAAATCAATTCTGTTTTGAGCGATTTTGAAAGCAGCTTCATGAGTAGTAATATTATTTGCTTCAGCAAAATCAAAAATCTCTAAAGTAGTATTATAGATATTTTCTGTTTTACGCATTGCTTCAGCTTTGTCATACTTAACAATTTCGGCGTAAACATTGATAATTCCACCAGCATTAATCAAGAAGTCAGGAGCATATAAAATTCCTTTATCCTTTAACATTTGACCGTGTTTAATTTCATTAGCCAACTGATTATTAGCTGCTCCAGCAATAACTTGGGCTTTTAATCGACTAATTGTATCGTCATTAATTGTTGCTCCTAAAGCACATGGCGCATAGATATCAACATCTGCACTATACAAATCATCACCAGTGAAGATTTTTGCACCATATTTATTACCAATTTCTTTTAAACGATCTTCGTTGATATCCGAAATTACAACTTTAGCTCCTTCAGCAGTTAAATAGTCAACTAGAGTTTCTCCTACGTGACCAATACCTTGAACTAAAACTTTTTTACCATCTAAATTATCTGAACCAAATTTATATTTAGCTGCAGCTTTCATTCCCATATAAACACCGTAAGCAGTTACTGGTGAAGGATTTCCAGAACCTCCAATAGATTCAGATATACCTGTTACATGCTCAGTATATTTACGGATTAAGTCCATATCAGCAGTAGTCGTACCAACATCTTCTGCAGTGATATATCTTCCGCTTAAAGAATTAACATATTGACCAAATTTAGCAATCATCTCGGGTGTTTTATCCACCTTAGAATCTCCAATGATTACCGCTTTACCTCCACCTAAATTCAATCCTGAAATGGCAGATTTATAAGTCATACCTCTTGACAAACGTAAAACATCGTTTAACGCTTCCCATTCGTTAGTATATTTCCACATTCTTGTACCTCCTAAAGCCGGTCCTAAAACTGTGTTATGAATTCCAATTATTGCTTTTAATCCTGTATCTTTGTCATTACAAAAAACAATTTGTTCGTGATTATCAAATGATATTTGTCCAAATACTGGGTCAATTTTGTGAAGCTCACTAGCTTTTAAAGATTCAGTAATCATAATTTATAGTGTGTTTTTTATTTTATACTTTTTAAAAAGTCGGTGCAAAATTACGCTTTTAATTTAAAAGTTTGCAATAATAACACAAAATATTAATATAATTTTAGTAAATCAATAATTACACATTTGTTATTAAATTTAATATTTTAGTTAATTTTAAACAACAAATACTTAATTTAAGTGTTTTTTTTATCGCAATGAAAGAGTTAAGCTATATAAATCATTATTTTGTTAAATACAAAACCCATTTTATTGGAGGAATCATAATAACAATAATTGCACAAATTTTCTCACTTTACACACCAGAGTTAATTGGTGATTCTATAGCAACAATTGAATCACATTTAAAAACTGAAGGTTCAAATATTGAATCTGTAAAAAAAATACTACTCAACAATATTATTTGGATAATCGCAACAACCTTAATTGCAGGAATCTTAACGTTCTTAATGCGTCAAACACTAATAGTAATGTCAAGACATGTTGAGTTTGATTTAAAAAATGAAGTTTTCAAACAATACGAAAGACTAAGTCAGAATTTCTATAAAAAAAATAGAACTGGTGATTTAATGAATAGAATTAGTGAAGACGTTGGAAGAGTAAGAATGTATGTTGGTCCAGCAGTAATGTACACCATAAATACATTTATAAGATTTTCTGTTGTAATATTCTATATGTATAGAGTTTCTCCAAAACTTACTTTCATCACATTACTCCCCTTACCTATTCTGTCCTATTTTATTTTCAAACTCAGCTCTGAGATTAATAAAAAAAGTACTGAATTTCAAAAGAACTTATCTGTACTTTCAAGTTTTACTCAAGAATTCTTCTCTGGTGTAAGGGTGATAAAATCTTACAGTATAGAAAATTACAAACAAAATGATTTTTCAAATCTTGCCCAAGAAAGTAATGAAAAGAGTTTAACACTAGCAAAAACTCAAGCCTATTTTGGTCCTTTGATGTTATTATTAATTGGAATAAGCAATTTATTAATCATATCAATTGGAGGTTTTATGTACATAAATGGCTCAATAAATAACATAGGAGTTATTGCAAAATTTATTCTATACATCAACATGCTAGTTTGGCCCGTTGCTTCATTAGGATGGGTATCTTCCCTTGTACAAGAAGCAGAAGCATCACAAAAAAGAATTAATGAATTTCTAAAAATTGAACCAGACATTAAAAACGAAATCTCTGAAAAGATGACATTTGAAGGTAATATTGCTTTTGAAAATGTAACTTTACTTTATGAAGATACCAACATAAAAGCCCTGGACAACATTTCCTTTGAAGTAAAAAAAGGAGAAACTCTAGCTATAATAGGTAGAACTGGTTCAGGAAAATCAACAATACTTTCATTAATAAGCAGATTAATCGATCCGTCTTCAGGAAACATAACTATAGATAATATAAATCTTAAAAAAGTAAACTTAGATAATTTACGAAGCTCCATTGGAGTTGTACCACAAGATGCTTTTTTATTTTCTGACACCATAAAGAACAACATTAAATTTGGTAATGAAAACGCAACTGATGAAGATGTTATACAAGCTGCTAAATATGCCGATGTTCATGACAATATAATTAACTTTAAGGATCAATATGATACCATTTTAGGAGAAAGAGGTATAACTCTATCGGGTGGACAAAAGCAAAGAGTCTCTATTGCCAGAGCATTAATCAAAAATCCTGAAATTTTATTATTAGATGATTGCCTATCTGCGGTAGACACAGAAACTGAAGAAACTATCCTGAACAATTTAGACATAGTTTGCAAAAACAAAACAACTATAATAGTTAGCCACAGAGTGTCGTCTGCAAAAAATGCAGATAAAATTATAGTCTTAGACAATGGCAAAATAACACAACAAGGCACTCATTATCAACTAGTAAACAAAGAAGGATACTATAAAGAATTGTTTTTAAAACAAATTGCTGAAAAAGAATTACAGTAATTTTTTGTTTAGTTGTGTTTTTTTTTTCAAATTTGGGAAACAATAAACCTATCTGATAGAATGAATATGAACGAACACGACATGTTAGAAAAAGAAGAAATCTTTTCTAAAGTTTTGCGTGCTGGAAGAAGAACCTACTTTTTTGATGTGCGCTCTACAAAAGCTGATGATTATTATGTAACTATTACTGAAAGTAAAAAATTTACTGAAGAAGATGGTTCATTTCACTTCAAAAAGCATAAAATTTACTTGTATAAAGAAGATTTTGCTGCTTTTACTGATATCCTAGGAGAAATGACTGATTTTGTTCTTAAACAAAAAGGAGAAGAAGTAATTTCTGAAAGACACCAAAAAGATTTCAAAAAGGAATATTATTCTGAAAGATCAGAAGAAGAACCTAGAAACAATTTTACAGATATCGATTTTGATGATATTTAATAAAAAAGCCCAAACTTTGTTTGGGCTTTTTTATTATCCAATCCTAAGCCCATTTGCTACCTTTAAATCACTTGTAAGCAAGACAATATCATTATCTTCTCCAACGGAACCTAAAACTAAACATTCACTCATAAATGACCCTATTTGTTTTTTAGGAAAATTTACAACTGCTATAATCTGCTTATTGAGTAAATCTTCTTTTAAGTATCTTTTTGTGATTTGAGCTGATGATTTTTTAATTCCTAATTCTGTTCCAAAATCTATTGTTAATTGAAATGCAGGCTTTCGTGCCTCTGGAAAATCATTGACATCAATAATAGTCCCTATTCTCATTTCAATTTTCTCAAAATCATTCCAATTAATTATTCCTTCCATAACTAAAAATAAAAAAGTCCCGAAATAATCGGGACTTCTAAAATATTAAAAACTTTGAATTATTTATTTAATTCAGCATGTCTTCTTTCAATTTCTTCTTTATCTTTTTTAGATAAAGTATCAACTAATACTGGAGTTGCAATAAACAATGATGAATATGTACCTACAACAATACCTATTAACATAGCAAAGATAAATCCTCTAATTGACTCACCACCAAAAATAAACATGATAGCTAATACTAAAATCATTGTTAATGAAGTATTGATTGTTCTTGACAATGTAGTATTAATAGATTCGTTTACAATATGTTTAAAATCTCCTTTTAAGTTACCCGCTAAGAACTCACGAATTCTATCGAATACGATTACTGTATCATTCATTGAATAACCAATAACCGTTAAGATTGCAGCTATAAAATGCTGATCCATTTCCATATGGAATGGCATAAATTTATAACATAATGAGTAAATTCCTAAAACGAAAATTACGTCGTGTGCAACTGCAGCGATAGCTCCTAATGAATACCCTAATTTACGGAATGAAACTACTAGATATAAACCAACTACTAACATAGCTCCTAAAACTGCCCAAAAAGAGTTAGTTTTAATATCGTTAGAAATAGCAGCACCTACTTTAGATCCTGATAAAACTCCAAACTTTTTACCTTCAGTAAGTGTAATGAAAGTTTTATAATCCATTCCAGGGAAATGTTTAGACAAACCTTGGTATAACATTTTGTTTACTTCCTCATCAACAGCAACACCTTCTTCTTCAATTTTGTATTTAGTTGTAATTCTTAATTGGTCAGAATCACCAAATACTTTTGCTTCAGCAGGTACTCCAAATACTTTACCTAGTTCATCTGACACTGTAGCAGCATCAACAGGCTTTTCAAATTTTACTTGGAAAGTTCTACCTCCAACAAAATCTACACCTTCATCTAATCCATTTACAAAGAATATTGAAACTAAACTGATAACAGTTACAGCCAATGAGAATCCGTAAGAGAATTTTTTGATCTTTAAGAAATCAAAATGATATCCTGTAAACCAGTTTTTAGACCAGCTTGTAGTGAATGATAAACTTTCACCTTTAGCTACAGCTCTATCTAAGAAAATTCTAGTGATAAAAATTGATGTAAATAACGATGTAACAATACCAATTAATAAAGTAGTTGCGAAACCTTTGATAGGTCCTGAACCAAAAGTATATAAAATAGCACCTGTTAAAACGTGTGTTACGTTAGCATCAATGATTGAACGCATAGCTCCTGTCCAAGAGAATGATTTTTTAACCGTTTCTCCTAAACTTAATCCGTGTCTTAATTCTTCTTTTGCTCTTTCGTAAATAATAATGTTAGCATCTACCGCTGTACCCAATGTTAAAACAATACCTGCAATACCTGGTAATGTTAAAACAGCACCTAAACTTGATAAAATACCAAATAAGAACAATAAGTTAACTACTAACGCAATATTCGCATAAGATCCAGATTTACCATAGTAAACCCACATCCATACCATTACTAATAATAAACCTACGATAGCAGAAGTAGTACCGTTATCGATAGCTTTTTGACCTAATGAAGGACCTACAACTTCAGATTGAACGATTTCTGCAGCAGCTGGTAATTTACCAGCACGTAGAACGTTAGCTAAATCTTTAGTTTCTTCTACTGTAAATACACCAGAGATTTCTGAACGACCTCCTGCAATTGGACCTGAAGTAACACCCGGTGCAGAATAAACGATATTATCTAAAACAATAGCAATATTACTTTGTTGTGAATAAGCTCTACCTGTTAATTCTTCCCAGATTTTAGCACCTTTACCATTCATTTGCATTGTAACCGATGGTTTACCCATTTGGTCAAATGAATCAGCAGCATCCACAAGAACGCTTCCACTCATTGGAGGTGTATTAGTTCTATTACCTTTTAATGCATACATTTCAACAAATTCAGCATCATCAGTTCTAGGCTTACCATAAACAAATTTTGCATCTACTAAATTAGTAGGCAATAATGCTTTAATATCTGCTCTTTTTAAATAAGCATTTACAGCAGCAGTATC
This sequence comes from Flavobacterium terrae, assembly GCF_900142035.1. Classification (GTDB taxonomy): domain Bacteria; phylum Bacteroidota; class Bacteroidia; order Flavobacteriales; family Flavobacteriaceae; genus Flavobacterium; species Flavobacterium terrae. The sequence goes on from NZ_FQZI01000005.1 coordinate 23,330, forward strand.
TTTTGGTGCTATCATCCCTAAAACCGGACCACTTTGACCAATAGGCATTAATTTATCAAATAAAGGATTATTTCCTTTTTTTGCAGCAGCAGAATCTTTTGATTTATCAACTAATAATGAATCAATATTTGAAGTTGCTTTAGCAGCTTCAGCTACTGGCGCTTTTTCAGTTTTCTTTAAAGCCTCATTAACAGTCATTAAGTAGTTACCTACTTCTTCAACTTTAAGAGTTTCCCAAAACTCTAATTGAGCTGTAGATGATAATAATTTTTTAGCTCTATCAACATCCTTAGCACCAGGTAATTCTACAAGGATACGACCCGTGTTTCCTAACTTAACAATGTTAGGCTGAGTAACACCAAATTTGTCGATACGCTCACGTAATACCCCAAAAGCACTTTCTACAGACTCATCAACTTTTTTGTTGATTACTTTTTTAACCTGATCTTCAGACATATTAAAATTAATCTCATCTGCTAAGTTTCTGTTACCAAAAACATCAGGCGAAGCTAATTTTGTTCCTGAACCCGCTGAAGCTGCTTCAAAAGCATCATAGAAAGCATCTAAATATGATTGATTTCCTCTTTGATTTCTTTTAGCATCAGCAAGAGCTTTATTGAAAACTGGGTTAGCTGTATTGTTTGCTAAACCTTTTAATACGTCTTTTACCGAAATTTGAAGAGTAACATTGATACCTCCCTCTAAGTCAAGACCTTTGTTTATTTGCTTATCAGCAACCTCATTGTAAGTGAAATAGTTTAAAAATACTTTTTCTTTTCCAATTGAGTCAAGGTATTTGATTTCTTTTTCCTGATCTCCTTTTGCAAATGCTTTTGCATCGCTTTTAACTTTGTTTGCCACAAAGGTGAACGACAGCTGGTAAATACTTACCACTGCAAACAAAATTGCAAAAAATTTAATAAGTCCTCTATTCTGCATTCTTTGTAAAAATTAATTAATTCTTTTTTGTTTTGTTTTTGGTTAGTTTAATATAAATGAGACACAAAGACACTGCCCCAATTTTAGAAAACGTGCAAATATATAATTCTGAATGTGATTAACCAATTTATTTATTGATTAATATCAAAAAAAAGACTGCAAAAAAGCAGTCTTTTTTTATTTATTTTCAAAAGATTATCCTAAAACTGTAGTTAGGGCATCATTCATACTACGAACCGCATCAGCACTCTTAGCAAATAACGCTTTTTCGGCATCATTTAATTTGATATCGATGATTTCTTCAACACCATTTTTACCAATGATACATGGTACTCCTATACAAATATCATTTTGACCATATTCACCTTCAACAAAAACTGAACATGCAATCATTTTCTTTTGATCGTTTAAGATAGAATCTACTAAATAAGCCACAGAAGCTCCAGGAGCATACCAAGCAGAAGTACCTAATAACGCCGTTAAAGTCGCACCACCAACCATAGTATCAGCCGCTACTTTATCTAATTGCTCTTGTGATAAAAATTGAGAAACTGGAATTCCGTTGTAAGAAGCCAAACGTGTTAAAGGAATCATAGTTGTATCTCCGTGACCACCAATAACCATTGCCGAAATATCATTAGCTGGTTTATCTAATGCAAGAGATAAATACGTTCTAAAACGTGAGCTATCTAAAGCACCACCCATACCTATAATTCTGTTTTTAGGTAATCCTAAAGACTTATATGCTAAATAAGTCATGGTATCCATTGGATTTGAAACTATTACAAAAATTGCCTCTGGAGAATGTGCTAGTAAATTTTCTGCTACCGATTTTACAATACCTGCATTGATTCCAATTAATTCTTCACGAGTCATTCCTGGTTTTCTAGGAATTCCTGAAGTGATTACCACTACATTACTTCCTGCAGTTTTTGAATAATCATTAGTAACACCTGTTACTTTTGTATTAAAACCAGTATTTGTAGCACATTGAGTGATATCTAAAGCTTTTCCTTCTGCAAAACCTTCTCTAATATCAAGCAAAACAATTTCACTTGCAATTCCTCTGTAAGCCATAACATCAGCACATGTAGCACCTACGTTTCCAGCTCCAACTATTGTAACTTTCATTTTATGTATTTTTTGGTTGATTAAATTAATTTCTTAAGCATCAATATTAGCATATACTGCATTTTTCTCGATAAACTCTCTACGTGGCGGAACCTCATCCCCCATTAACATAGAGAATACACGATCAGCTTCTGCTAAACTATCAATATTCACTTGACGTAATGTTCTATATTCTGGATTTAAAGTTGTTTCCCACAACTGCTCAGCATTCATCTCTCCAAGACCTTTATAACGTTGAATGTTTGCTCCTCCGCCCATTCTTTCGTTAGCCACATCCCTTTGCGCTTCAGTCCAACAATATTCTTTTTTATTTCCTTTTTTAACTAAATATAAAGGAGGTGTAGCAATATATACGTGACCTTCTTCTATTAATTCTTTCATGAAACGGAAGAAGAAAGTCAATATTAAGGTAGAAATGTGACTACCGTCGATATCAGCATCACACATAATCACTACCTTATGATAACGTAGTTTTTCTAGATTCAAAGCTTTACTATCTTCTGCAGTACCAATAGTTACACCTAAAGCTGTGAAAATATTACGAATCTCTTCATTTTCAAACACTTTGTGATGCATTGCTTTTTCTACATTTAGAATCTTACCTCTTAATGGTAAAATAGCCTGAAATGCACGGTCACGACCTTGTTTTGCCGTTCCACCCGCCGAGTCTCCCTCGACAAGGAAGATTTCACATCTTTGTGGATCTTGCTCAGAACAATCTGATAATTTACCTGGCAATCCACCGCCGCCCATAACAGTTTTACGTTGCACCATTTCACGCGCTTTTTTAGCAGCATGACGTGCTTGAGCAGCAAGAATAACTTTTTGAACAATGATTTTTGCATCGTTAGGATTTTCTTCTAAGTAGTTTTCTAACATCTCTGCTACCGCTTGAGACACAGGAGACACTACTTCTCTATTTCCTAATTTGGTTTTTGTTTGACCCTCGAACTGTGGTTCAGCAACTTTTACAGAAATAATTGCCGTTAAACCTTCACGGAAGTCATCACCAGAAATTTCAAATTTTAACTTATCCAATAACCCAGAAGCATCTGCATATTTCTTTAGTGTACGAGTCAATCCCATACGGAAACCTTGCAAGTGTGTTCCCCCTTCGTGAGTATTAATATTATTTACATATGAAAAGATGTTTTCAGCATAACTTTCATTATAAATCAAAGCAACCTCTACAGGTATTTCTCCTTTTTCATTCTCCATTGAAATAACGTGACCAATAATAGGTACACGGTTTCCATCTAAGAACTTAACAAATTCTTTCAAACCTTCTTTCGAATGGAAAGTTTCACTCCTAACAACTCCTTTATCATCGATATCGCGTTTGTCTGTAAGAGTGATTGTAATTCCTTTGTTCAAGAAAGATAATTCACGCATACGAGCCGCTAAAGTATCATATGAATACTCTAAAGTTTGTTGGAAAATTGTACCATCTGGTTTAAAAGTAACAATCGTACCTCTTTTTTCAGTTGTTCCAATTTGCTTAACTGGATATAAAGCTTTACCTCTTTCGTATTCTTGCTCATAAACTTTACCTTCTCTATGAACAGTCGCACGTAAATGATCAGAAAGCGCATTTACACACGATACACCTACTCCGTGAAGACCTCCAGAAACCTTGTACGAGTCCTTATCAAACTTACCTCCTGCACCAATTTTAGTCATTACAACTTCAAGGGCAGAAACACCTTCTTTTTTGTGAATATCTACAGGAATACCACGACCATTATCTTCTACAGTAATGGAATTATCTTCATTTATAATTACAGAAATAGTATCACAATGTCCAGCTAAAGCTTCGTCAATTGAGTTATCTACTACTTCATAAACTAAGTGATGTAAACCTCTTACCCCAGTATCACCAATGTACATGGATGGACGCATACGTACGTGCTCCATCCCCTCAAGGGCCTGAATACTGTCGGCAGAATAATTATTCTTTTTAACTTCTTCGCTCATAATATCTTTTTCAGAATTGTTTTTTTTGTATAACAAGCAAATATAATGAAACCGAGATTTTTTTTACACAAAAAAACCTTAAAACAGCTCTAAGTTATCAACAAGTGTTAATAATAAGATAATTGCTTAAATCGCTTAAAAATAGCCTTAAACTTGATTTCAATACTTTTTTATTGCTTTGAAAAATATCTAAAATAAGAAAATCGATATAAAAGCCTTAAAATGGATTTTTTGAAAGTCAAAAAAATCCAGAAAACTGATTTTTACCATAAAAATGAAACCTCAATAACAAAATGCAATTGAGGTTTCAACTTCCTATTCAGCGTAGTGTGAATTTATATGGAAGTAAATTTAATCAAACTAATTATTTACAACACAACTTTTTCATTTTCATAAGCTTCTTCATGAACATTTGCTACAGCTCTACCAGATGGATCATTTAATTTTTTAAAAGCTTCATCCCATTCTAAAGCAATTTTTGTACTGCATGCCACACTAGCTTCTTGTGGTACACATAGAGCCGCAGTATCACTAGGATAATGTTCGCTAAAAATTGTACGATAATAGTACTCCTCTTTATTCATTGGAGTCTGGATTGGGAATCTGAATTTAGCATTTGCTAATTGTTCATCAGAAACTGCTTCAGCCACAACTTCTTTCAAAGTATCGATCCAGCTATAGCCTACTCCATCGCTAAATTGTTCTTTTTGACGCCAAGCTACACTTGCCGGTAACATATCTTCAAATGCTTTACGAAGTACCCACTTTTCCATACGCTCTCCGTTAATCATTTTATCTTGCGGGTTGATTCGCATTGCCACATCCATAAATTCTTTGTCTAAAAACGGTACACGACCCTCAATTCCCCAAGCCGCTAAACTTTTGTTAGCTCTTAAACAATCATACATATGTAATTTGCTTAATTTGCGAACTGTTTCTTCATGAAATTCCTTAGCATTTGGTGCTTTATGAAAATATAAATATCCGCCAAACAACTCATCAGAACCTTCACCAGATAAAACCATTTTAATACCCATTGATTTAATAACACGAGCCATCAAATACATTGGCGTACTAGCACGAACTGTAGTTACATCATAGGTCTCTAAGTTATAAATCACATCACGAATCGCATCTAAACCTTCCTGAATGGTGAATTTAATTTCGTGATGAATTGTCCCTAAATGATCAGCTACTTTTTGAGCAGCAGCCAAATCTGGAGATCCTTCTAAACCAACAGCAAAAGAATGCAATTGAGGATACCAAGCTTCTGACTTATCATCAGTCTCGATGCGACGGCTAGCGTATTTTTTGGCAATAGCCGAAGTTATAGAAGAATCCAAGCCACCTGAAAGTAACACTCCATAAGGCACATCACTCATCAGTTGACGATGTACTGCTGCTTCTAAAGCTTCACGAATAGCCTGAATACTAGTTTCATTTTCTTTTACTGCATCATAGTCTGTCCATTCTCTATCATACCATTTTACTAGCTGTCCATCTTTACTATGTAAATAATGTCCTGGAGGAAATAATTCAATTTTTGAACAATATCCTTCTAAAGCTTTTAATTCAGAAGCTAGATAAAATGTGCCATGTTTATCCCATCCAATATACAATGGAATAATTCCCATATGATCGCGAGCAATAAAATACTCATCTTTTTCAACATCATACAAAGCAAAGCCAAAAATTCCGTTCATTTCATCGACAAACGTTGGACCTTTTTCTTTATACAAAGCCAAAATAACTTCACAATCGCTTTGGGTTTGAAACTCATACTTGCCCTCAAATTGTTTGCGTAAATCACGATGGTTGTATATTTCTCCATTTGCAGCCAAAACCAAATTACCGTCTGTACTAAACAAAGGTTGTTTACCAGAAGCCGGATCTACAATCGCTAAACGCTCATGAGCTAAAATAGCTTTATCATTAGAAAAAATTCCGCTCCAATCTGGTCCACGATGACGGATGATTTTAGCCATTTCTAAAACTTGAGGTCGCAATGATTCTGATTTTTGCTTTAAATCGAAGGCGCATACAATTCCACACATATTCTTTTGAATTATAAATTATGAATTATGAGTTCATAATTAGGTTTTACTTATTATTTTATTTCTGAAGCAAAAATGATTATTAATGTTTTAATTTTAAACAATAAAATAATTTTTAGTTATAAATTATAATTAAAATATAAATTATTAGTTATAAATAAAACTTAAACACTAAAAATATAAGCTCAATAATTAAAAACTGTAATTTTTAAAACAAAAAAGCCAGTCTATAGACTGGCTTTTTATTACTATACTAATAAGAATTATTTTACTTGGATGCCTTTAATAAAAGTGTTCACAGGTTTTACATAAGGGATTGCGTCAATATCTTCGGTTAATAAATCATTATCGAAAATGGTAAAATCAGCCCATTTCCCTACTTCAAGACTTCCTTTTTCATTTTCTTCAAAGTTTGAATACGCTGCCCAAATGGTCATTCCTTTCAAAGTCTCTTCTCTAGAAAGTGCATTTTCAGGCTGAAAACCTCCTTCCGGATAATTTTTTAAATCTTTACGCGCCACAGCTGCATAGAAAGTTAACATAGGATTCACTTCTTCAATAGGAAAATCGGTTCCTAAAGCAATTATTCCTGCTTTGTCTAACATCTTTTTATAAGCGTAAGAATGTTTAATACGCTCTTTACCTACTCTTTCTTCTGCCCAATACATATCAGACGTAGCATGCGTAGGCTGAACCGAAGGAATAATATTTAAACTAAATGAATCAAAATCTTTTTCTTGCATAATTTGAGCATGTTCAATTTTCCATCTACGATTTTCTTTCCCTTTAAGAACATCTTTATATATGTTTAGCAAAACAGTGTTTGTTGAATCACCTATGGCATGAGAGTTCATTTGATAATCAGATCCAGCAATTTGCTTTGCGATTCTTTTAATATCTTCAACTGATGACAATAAAGCCCCGTAATGACTAGGTCTATCACTATAAGGTTTATGCAAACATGCTCCACGAGAACCCAACGCTCCATCTCCCATAAATTTAAACGAACGTACATTTAAATTATCAGTTTGATATGGACCTAATTGTGTATACAAATCGACATTTTCCTGAGAAGCCATTACCATTGCATATACATTTATCTTGAGCTCTTTTCTTTGTTGTAATGTATCTATTAAGTCAATAATATCTTTTTCAAGACCTGCTTCGTTAATAGTCGTTAAACCATAATCAAACATCACTTTCTCAGCATCTTTCAAGGCTTTGATTTGAGTTTCAACTTTTGGTTTAGGAATAATATTGTAAACCAAATCCATTGGGTTGTCTACAACAATTCCTGTAGTTTCTCCATTTATAACTTGAATTTCCCCACCTTCTACTTTAGTTGTTGCGCTAATTTTAGCCAATTCTAAAGCTTTACTGTTTGCCAAAAGTGCATGACCGTCAATGCGAGTTAACACAACTGGAATGTTTGGAAATAATTTATCCAATTCTGCTTTTGTTGGAAATTCTTTTACAGTCCAATCGTTTTGATCCCAACCTCGACCTGTGATAAAATCTGTGTTATTTTCTTTTTGAAATTTTACTACTCTATCTAAAACCTCTTGGTAACTTTTTGTTCCTCTTAAATCAACTTTTTGAAGATTTAATCCAAAGCTATAAAAATGGGCATGAGCATCATAAAATCCGGGATAGACATATTTATCTGAAGCATCAATATTTTTTGTTGCTTGGTACTTTTTTTGAATTTCAGAAGTTGTTCCAATGGCAATAATTTTTCCATTTTTTACCGCCATAGCTTCTGCTTTAGAAAAATCTTTATTAACAGTATAAATAGTGGCTTTGGTAATTATTAAATCGGCTTTTTGCTTTTGAGCCAGAAGAAACTGACTTATTAAAAAGAAAAACAGGATATTTTTTTTCATTATTCTATAGTTAAAATTTGATATGGAACATTGTTTAAATTAAATGCATGATTATTGTCTTTCCCAAAAAGTTCTTGACCTAAGGGTGACTGAGGAGAAATACCAAAAATGGTTTGCCCATCAACGACAAGTTTAGGTAAAGCACAGCTTACAAAAACTGTTAGTTTATTTGTTTTGACAAGGCTCCCTAAAGCTACTTTTTGATGAATTTGTGTTGGATCAATTTTTTCTAAAATTGATTTATATTCAATCGCTTCTCGAAGTTTTGAAGAAAGCTTTTCCTGTTCTAAATGCATCATTGACAATGCCGTTTCGTGCTTGTCACCAGCCGAACCTTTTGCATCGTTTAAAGAATCTTGCATTAATCCTTCAATCATGTCTTGAAAAACATCGATTTTATCCTGAACGATTTGGAGGTATTTTTGATGAATTGTTTGTTTAAGAGTCATACTGTTTTATTTATGTTCATTTTCTTTGCTTCTCCAAAGAAAACGAACCAAAAGAAAGGAGACTTTTGCAAGGTATTTTTGTTTCACAAAATCACAAATAAAATTCTAAATTTCCTACAAGGATTCGTAAATTTTAAACGATTTTATTTGTTGTACTTCGCAAAAGCTCAAAGACCTTCTCTTTAAAACAATATTTTTTTTTAAAAATCAAATTTATAACTCGCACCGAATATACCCTGAACTCCTTGTACTGGATAATTCAACCAACGGTTGTAGTTTTGGTTTGCTAAATTATTTCCTTTTAAGAAAAATGTAAATCGATCATTAAATTTATACCCAATATGCGCATTGATATCAAAATAACTATCTAACGTTTGAGTTTCATCTGGTGTTGCAAAACCTGAAAAACTTGTGAATTCATCTTTTCTTTCTCCTACAAAATAAAGTTGTGTTCCAGCATACCATTTTTTACCAATATTAAAATCGGCGGTTAATGATCCTTTAACTGTTGGTAAGTTCCAAGCTTCTCTTTCAAATTTTGTCCCATAATCCAAAACTTCTGCGTTAATTCCAAAAGTTACATTTTTATTAATATCTGCTTTGATTTCTCCAAAAAACGATAGTGTTTTTACATTATCATATACTACAGTAAATGAGTTACCAAAGCTATAATTTGTTGAAGGATCAGATAACAACGGGTTTGTTTTAAATAAAGGCTTGCTATTAGTTGCATCATAAGAAGCTTTTACATTGTAAGCCACTGCGCTCGTTAACTTACCTCTTAAACCCGCATACACATTGTATTGATTATCTGAAGGCTCAATTAGCAATGTTGGTGATAAAAATTTATTTACAGAAGCAAAATCAGCATAGGAATTTTGTCTTAATCCTCCCTCTGCACCAGCCACAAAAACCATTAAATCACCTACTACTTTATAAGAAGCGTTGATTTTAGGATAGATGAAAAAATCGCTTTTGGTATTGTTTTTAATTCCTGCATAAACATCCTTCATCCTTGAGAAATAAGCAAATTCAGCACCTAACTCGATAGACAGATCATCTCTTAATATTTTAAAACTTGGATTAGCTGTTACAATAAAATTAGATTTTTCAATTTTATAACTCGTATCATCAACAGGAGCGGTTAATTGATAAGATGAATCAAATTTTGTATTCAAATAATCTAAACCAAATTTAGCTTTTACTGCTGATTCTCCTATGTCAAAATTAAATACAGGTTTAATGATAAATCTATTTTCTGACGATTTTTTATTATCTGTAAATGATATAAATCCAACATTTACTTTTTCAAAAAAACTTTTTGAAATACCTAAATCACCACCTAAAGACAAAGTAGAGTATCTATGACTAGGTTTGATTAATAAATCATATACTGGATCATAATTTGGACTTTCGACTGGTACTCCATACCAATTGTACATTTCTGTTTTATAACCCAAATTGGCTTTAAAATCAATTTCATTTCTATTATAACCGTACATTGCATTAATGCCGGTTTCTAAAAAATCATCATCAAGCTTTACACCTTTAATTCCTCCTTGTGACGACAAATGAGTTACTTTACCTCCTACATATTGATAATTATCTATTTTATGCGTTAAAAACAACTCGGCATTCGCAGTTAAGTAATTGCCAATTCCAGCCGTAACATAATTAGTATATAATCTTTCCTGTTTTGCTTTTTCTACACCAGCAGCTTTTCCTTTTGCAGGTGTAAAAGTAGAAGCTACGGGGAATGAGAAAATTTGGTATTTTACTTCTTCCTTTTTTGAGGTTTCGTTATCATCTAAAGTTGGTACTTCTTTTACTTTGAAGGCATCAGAAACTGTTGGTGAATAAGGCTTCACTACATTTACAACTTCTGTTCCTATATTCTCGTCTTTCTTTTGGGCAGAAAGTATTTGAGAAAAAGTTAAAGCAATTACTAACGATGTGTATATTTTGATTTTATTCATAGATTTTATTCTTAATGACACTTCGACTACGCTCAGTGTCCAACTTTAAACAACTAAATTTTAAACTACTTAACAGACGAATTTGTTTTTGCTTCTTCTGCTTTGATAGCATTCAAATCGGTTTGTGCTTCTGCAACTACATCTGAAAACTCTTGGAAGTTTTTAATCACACTTTCCAAGATATAAGTTGCTTGAAAACTATCTTTTAATCCGTAGAAATTTTTAGCCATCACGATTAGACCTTTGGCACCAAAATATTTATAACCTGAATAGTCTTTTGCTAATTTTTGAACTACAGTATTCGATGCTTCAAATTTTGATTCTTTATTTTTAAAGTAAGCATCATAATACAATGCCTCTGCAGCTAATTCTCCTTTAGCAATTTTCAATAATTTAGCATACGACTCTTTAGCTTTTACTTCATCACCTACTTTAATGGCAGAACGTGCGATTATAATTTGAGCATCACTTTTTATTTTATCGTCTGTTTTAGGATTTTCTAATACTTTATCAGCATAAACAACTGCTTTTGCATAATCTTTTCCTTCGTAATATGCTTTCATCAAGTTAGCTTGTGCATACGTTTTGTTTTGAGGGAAATCAGACTCAACTTCCAATCTACTTAACACAGGAATTGCTTTATCGTAATCACCTTTTTTGACAAAAATCTCACAAAGTCTGGTTAACGATTGCTCTGTGTACTCATTTCTATTTTTAGACACCACAAACTCATAATGTTTAACAGAATTAGCTGATTGACTGTCTTTATAGTAAGACTCGGCCAAATAAAAATTAGCTTTTAACGAATGTAATCCGTTAGGAAACCCTGAAACATAACTATTTAAATTAGAAATAGCTTGTCTAGTATTTCCTTGCAAGTATTGTTTTTCGGCTGCTTCCCAAGTATCGTTATCTAATTCGGCATCAGAAACTTCAACATAATCTAAGGTTTTCACCCAAGCTGCATACTCATCAACTCGACCTTTATCTACATAAATTAAACGAGCAGTTTTTACTGCTTCTAACGATTCGTCTGTACGAGGAAATTCTGAAGCTACTTTTTTAAATTTGGTTAAAGCCAAATCATCTTTATCTCCGTTATAATAAATAAGTCCTTGACGAAGAATTGCTTTTGCCGAATAATTTCCGTTTTTATATTCTTCGATTAAAGTATCATACGTTTTAATTGCCGAAGCTGTATCATTTACACTAGTATACGTGTTTGCCAATTCAAACATGGCATCGTCACGGTACTGTGACTTAGGATAGTTTTTAATAAACTGATTGAATTCGGAAATCTTTTTATCGTTTTTGCCCATAAAACCATAACAAATCGCTTTATGATACGCCGCATAATCAGCATCTAAGGTTTTTAAACTAATTGCTTTATCATAAGCTTCAAGCGCAGGATTGTATTTAGACGTCACAAAACGACAATCTCCTAAACGCAAATAGGCATCTGTTAAACGCGTTTTATCATCTCGAGACACTTCTGTATAACGCTCAAAATAATTTCCAGCTTGATCGTATTCTTTTAATTTGAAATGTGAATAGGCAATATTATAGTCAATGTTTTTAAATTCATCAGTTGTTTTTACCTCAGGGTAATTAGCAAACTGCTTAAAGCTTAGTAAAGCATTTTGAAAATCATCCAATACATATTCAGTCTCTGCTTTCCAGAAAGTACCTCTAGCCGAAAACTTAGCATCTTTTTGTTCTGCAATCGATTTTTTGAAAATGGCTAAAGCCTCTTTATAATTCCCATCAGTAAACAATTCGATACCTCTGTAAAAAGATACTTTTTGATATGCTCCTTTTGCTCCTAAAGACTTGTTCTTTTCTAACAAAGTCAAGGCTTCTTTGTAATTTTTAGAAGTTATGTATGAATTAACCAATAATCCTTCTATTTCTAGTTTATTAGGATTGTTAGGATATTTGGCCATAAAACCATTTAAAACATCTGGCACACTCTGGTACGAATTTCCAATATCATAACTCAAACGAGCATAGTTAAGATACGCATCTTCTTGAATTTTAGAATCAAAACTCATCTCCGAAGCATTTTTAAATGCGTTCAAAGCTTGTTGCTTTTTATCTGTTTTTAAGTAACTTTCTCCTAAATGGTAATAAGCATTTTGAGCTACAAAATCATTACCTCCAATAATTTTATTGAACTGCGTGATTGCATTCTCGTAATCATTTTGCTTGTAATACGCATACCCTAATTGGTAATAATCTGTATTGTTCCACTTCCCTTTTTTTCCTTTGTATTCTTTAAGATAAGAAATCGATTTGTCGTATTGTTTTAAATTGAAATAACTTTCACCAATAATCTTATTTAGTTCCGATTTTTCAATTTCATTCGATTTAGCCATTGCCGCTTTACCCAACTTGATGGCTTCTTCAAATTTTCCAAGTTTGAAATTCATATCCGCCTGAAAGTAAGACAACTTCTCTTTGTATTTTTCTTCTCCCGAAACTTCATCAAAATACTTTGAAGCTTCTTTGTAATCGTCACCTTCATAAGCCATAAATCCTAAATAATATTTGGCTTGAGAACCAAATTCTTTAGAATTAATTACTTTATTAAAATATTGTGAAGCCTCTTTTTTTCTTCCCGAATTAAAAAAACTGTAGCCTTTGTAAAAATTAAACTTTTCTAATTCGTCTTGTGTCAAACTAGATTCATCGACTTTATCAAACCATTCAAGCGCCTGAGGATATTTCCCTTGCTCAAAATAGTACATCGCCACTTCAGAATATGCTAGGTTTTGTTTCGAACTTGTTGGATAATTTTTCACAAAATACTCCATTTTCTCCTCTGCATTCGACTGATTTAATCGAATAGCACAATTTGCAATGTAATAACTACAATCTGCTTCTAGTTCGTTAGTTGCATTTTGTTTTACTTTTTCAAAAATAATTTGTGCCGATTGGTATTGTTTGTCTCTGTATAAAGTAAGAGCCTTGTTGTAGTCTACTAAACTGTTCGTGTAAATTTCAGATTGTTGTGCAAAAAGGACACTTGAACCAGAAAAAAGAACTAACAAGAGTGACAATTTGAATTTGTGCATGAAGAAAAATTTTAATTCTCAAAAATAAGGTTTCTCAATTTAAAAACGAGGAAAAAATGGGTTTAGTATCTATTTCCTTGATTTGATAAAATTTATTTTGAATACGTTCGTTAACTTATTACTTTTACGAAATAAATTAAAAATCATGTCGCAAACCATCTTATCGTTAAACAGCGTTAATATATACCAAGAAGGAAATAAAATTTTATCAGATATTAATCTTAAAGTAAGTCCAGGTGAGTTTTTGTACATTATAGGTAAAACAGGTTCAGGAAAAAGTAGTTTCATGAAAACACTTTATGCCGATTTGCCTTTAACTCATGGTGAAGGAACTATTGTTGACTATGATTTGAATGGTTTAGTTGATGATGACATTCCTTTTTTAAGAAGACGAATAGGAATTGTTTTCCAAGATTTTAAATTATTACCAGACCGAAGCGTAAACAACAACATGCTTTTTGTTTTAAAAGCTACGGGTTGGGAGGACCAAGGAGCAATGCAAGATAAAATTGATGAAGTATTGGACAAAGTTGGAATGAAAAATCTAGCGAATAAAATGCCACATCAATTGTCTGGAGGAGAGCAGCAACGCGTTGCCATTGCTAGAGCCTTACTAAACGATCCTGAGTTAATTCTTGCTGATGAACCTACCGGAAACCTAGATCCTCAAACGAGTATGGAAGTTATGGAAGTTTTGAAAAAAATTAACCAAAACGGTAAAACCATCATCATGGCGACACACGATTACGCTTTATTGATGAAATATCCTTCAAAAACATTAAAATGTGAAGACGGAGCTATATTTGAAGTAGTTCAAAGAACAGTTTAAAACATTCAGTTATATAATTTAAGAGAGGCATTTGCCTCTTTTTTTATTTACTATTCTTAGCTAGCCCACACTTCGACTACGCTCAGTGTGCGTCAATCAAACAAAGAACCTTTTTAAAATGGGCGTTTGACCAAATCCGAAACATAATTACATAAAAAATAAAACTTTACCTCTCAAACAACACTTCGACTACGCTCAGTGTTCAGCTACAAGTATGACAATTATCATTTTTAATACAAATAACTCAAAGTATTTTTGAATTTGTAAAATCATATCATTATGACCACTTCATTAGTTCAAAAATACAACGTTCCAGGACCAAGATATACCAGCTACCCTACCGTGCCGTATTGGGAAGAAGAACATTTTTCTTCAGAGAAATGGAAACAAACCTTAATACAATCTTTTAAGGAAAGTAATACCACCGAAGGCATCAGTTTGTATATCCATTTACCGTTTTGCGAAAGCTTGTGTACCTTTTGTGGTTGTCACAAACGCATTACCAAACGCCACGAGGTCGAAGATCCTTACATTACAGCCGTCCTAAAAGAGTGGGAATTGTATTGCGAGTTGTTTCCAGAAAAACCTATCATAAAAGAAATTCATTTGGGTGGTGGCACACCTACATTTTTCTCTAGTCATAATCTAAAACGCTTGATTAATGGTATTACCAGTAAAGCTACAATCGCTCCTGAACACGAATTTAGCTTTGAAGGCCATCCTAACAATACTACACGAGAGCATTTACAAACCTTATACGATTTAGGCTTTCGCCGAGTAAGTTATGGTGTGCAAGATTATAGCGAAACCGTTCAAAAAGCGATTCATCGTATGCAACCGTTTCATAATGTAGCCAAAGTAACGCTTTGGGCCAAAGAAATAGGCTACACCTCTATTTCGCATGACTTGGTTTTTGGTTTACCTTTTCAAGGCATCGAAAATATCGTAGACACCATAGAAAAAACCAAATCCCTCTCCCCTGACCGACTAGCATTTTACAGTTACGCGCATGTACCGTGGATAAAAGGCAATGGCCAACGCGGCTTTAAAGATGAAGATGTACCAAAAGACGAAGAAAAACGCAAACTCTACGAAATAGGCAAACAGCTACTAGCAAAAAAAGGCTATCACGAGATAGGCATGGATCATTTTGCAAAGAAAAATGACAGTATGTACGAAGCCTTTCGAGAAGGGAAATTACACCGCAACTTTATGGGCTACACGGCATCAAAAACTCAACTTATGATAGGATTAGGAGCATCGTCTATAAGTGATAGTTGGTACAGTTTTGCTCAAAACGAGAAAAATATTGAAGACTATTATGCTCGACTAGAACAGAACGAAATACCAGTATATCGTGGACATATTTTATCAACAGAAGACCTCATCATACGCCAACACATTTTAAACTTAATGTGCCAGTTTACGACTTCATGGGATGAAAAGCATTTATATTTTCCTGAACTACCCGAAGTACTCTCTCGACTAGAAGAAATGGAGCACGATGGTCTACTTATCCTGCAACACAACGCGATCACCGTTACCGAAAAAGGCAAACCGTTTGTACGCAACATTTGCATGGCTTTTGACTTACGATTGAAACGCAAAGCACCTCAAACACAGTTGTTTTCTATGACTGTTTAACAAGATTTTTTTTATAAGTATTTTGGTTTTACTGAAACTCATTTTGTAGATTTGGGGTAAAGAGTATATCCAGCTTATTTTATTGAGTTGTGTGTATTTTTGATATAGACAATATTTAAAAAAATTGCAACAATAAAAAAATGAAGATAACTTTACTCGATAAATACAAATCATTACATCCATTTGAAAGTGACGAATTAGATTCTCTGACAGTTATTACTGGTAAGAATGGAAGCGGAAAATCTCAATTATTAAATTTAATTTTCACTAAATTCAAAAATGCTCCTGAAGTTTCAAGCATCAGAATAAGTCTTTCGCCTGAAGTAGAAAGAATTCAATTTGAAGGTATTATAAAAGATAATCTTAAAAATATCTCATACGACGAATGGAAATCGGTAGTCAAAAAACTTCTAGATGATTTTAAAAATTTAAATGGAAACAATATTAAATTATTAGAATACATTTTAGATAAAAATTTGCAAAGTAAAATTAAATATTCAATTTTAAGCAAAATCCTATCTGATGAGCCTGAATATTTAGAATTGTTAAAAATCAACGTTTCAGAAGTTTTGAATCGAAATATTGAAACCATTACAAGAATAACAAAAACAGATGAAAATAATGTTTTAAGAAAAATTTACAACAATAGAACCGAGAAACTTTTTCATTTCATTAAACATCTTAGCGAAAAATCAGGCAAAGCAATCGAAGCACTTACAGAATTGGATTTTTTTAATTTACCAATAGACGAAAGTCTAATAGACAAAAACGAGTTATTCAGCTCCCAAATAGAGTATATATTCTATAATTATGCTAAAAGAAGAGATATAAATCGTAAAAATTGGTTTTTCAAAAAAGAGGATGGCGAAGAAAACGACTCAATTTCAGATGAAGATTTTATTCAATCTTTCCCTCAACCTTGGGAAATTATTAATAGCATCTTGGAGGCCAATGGCTTGGATTTTTATTTTAAAGGAATAGAAAAGAAAGAGTTTAGTACAGATATCACTATCGATTTCACACTTTTAAAGAAGTCAACTTCAGAAGAAATACCGTTTAATGATCTATCTTCAGGTGAAAAAGTAATTATTGGTTTGATATTAAAACTTTTTACTTCTGAATATTATGGAAGAAATTTAAATTTTCCAGACCTAATTTTATTAGATGAGCCTGATGCTCATTTACATCCAGAAATGTCTAATCTTTTGATAAATGTATTAGAAAAAACGTTTGTCACAAACTTTGGTATAAAAGTAATTTTTACAACACATAGTCCATCAACTATTGCATTATTAAATGAGAATAATATATATCAGATTTCAAATGGCCAAGACACATCATTAAAAAAAATTTCGAAGGACGAAGCATTAAAAATGCTTACCAGTTTCATTCCTACATTAAACATAGATTATAAAAATCACAAACAAGTATTTGTAGAAAGCCCAACTGATAGATTTTATTATCAAATAATTTTTGACAAGAGATCACAATATGAGAAATACCCATTTAAGTTGTATTTCATTTCTAATGGTTATGGAAAAGGTAGCAGTTCTCAAGTAATCGAAACCGTAGATGCAATCAGAAAATCTGAAAACAAGTCATTTTTTGGCATAATTGATTGGGACAAAGTAAATGAAGATAGCGATTATATAAAAGTTCATGGTGAAAATATCAGATATAGCATTGAAAACTATGTTTATGATCCAATCTATTTAGTAATGCAATTGATGGAACTGAAAGCTCATAATGTTCATGGTGAACTTGGTTTGGATGAAACCTATAATCAATATCAATTAGGTAATGAAAAAGATTTAGCTGAAAAAGCAGTAGACTGGTTTTTTGAGAAATTCTACAATAAATTCCAAATATCAGAAGAACTTAAACAAAATAGAAGAACAGTAAAATTTCTTAATGGTATGGATTTTTTGATTCCAATTTGGTATCTTGAATTTCAAGGACATGATTTGGAATCTAAACTTAAGACTGTATTTCCTGCATTAGAAAAATACAGAAATGAAGGTGAATTGCAGAAGAACTTGAGTATCATTTCGGCAAAATGTTATCCTTTTGTTCATTTCGATACGATTGAAGTTTTTGAAAAAATAATAGACATCGGTTAACACCTCTATAACACAAATTTACTTCTTCTGTTCGCTTCGCTCGAGTATAATCCGTGCTAGAAAAAAAAAGTCAACTACTTTTCTGTTTCAAAAAAATTATTCCAAAAATTTTGAAACACTTTTTGTTGCAAAAAAATTATTCAAACTATTTTGCCACAGCTTTTGTGTTTAAAAATAAACCACAAAGTTTTTTACAGCAAAAACTTAATTTCATTACGAATAATCATCTGCTTAAAATCATAATTGTAAGAAAAAACTCATTTGATTATATTTGAAACTTATAATTACACCAAATGATTTCAAAATATTATCAATTCTCAATTACACTTTTGCTTATTGCATTGATTTGTTTATCTGCAATCCCTAAAAATCAAAATATTGATTCGACCATATCTGGTATCGACATTTCTCATTTTCAAGGCGATGAAATTGATTATTTGAATAAAAAAGGAAGTCAGTTGGATTTTGTAATTTGTAAAGCAACAGAAGGACTAACGTATACAGACCCAGATTTTAAGAGTAATTGGTCCATGATTAAAGAGCGTGGTTTTGTAAGAGGTGCTTATCATTTTTACCATTGTGCCGATGATCCAATACTACAGGCTAATTATTATCTAAGCGTCATTGGTAATTTATCTTCAACTGATTTTCCTCCTATTGTAGATTTTGAAGAAAACAGTATTGATGCAGGTTGCAATAAATCGAATCTACAAAAAAACTTGCTTCAGTTTTTATCCATTTTAGAACAAAAAACAGGACGAAAACCCATTTTGTATACAGACACCAACATTGGTAACGCCGAAATTAAAGATCCCGCTTTTGCAAATTACAAACTATGGATTGCCGATTACAATCCAGGTGTATCTGCTGCGGTTCCATCGGTTTGGAAAACAACTTCATGGACGATATGGCAAAAAACTCAAAGTTATTCATTAGATAACTACACTAACGACTTTGATGTATTTAATGGTGACAGCGAAACCTTTGCTAAAGTCATATTGGGTAATTAATTATTGAGTAGAAATAAGCTTCTTTATTTACCCTCTTTAATCTTTGTTTCATTCATATATCATTTAGCCATACCATAACTATAGTGAAACTCATAACCAGTTATTATCGATTACAATATAGATTCTCAATTAATATTATAATAAAAAGTATTTCTATTGTAAGTTTGGTCTTTTAAAGTAAATCCAAATGGATAGTATTACACAAGCAGTTCTAGGTGCAGCAATAGGCGAAGTTGTTTTAGGTAAAAAAATTGGTTCCAAGGCAGCTTTATACGGCGCTGTTATTGGTTCGATTCCTGATTTTGATGTTGCCTTACGTCTATTTTATAGTCCTTATGAAATGCTTAGTATTCATAGGGGTTATAGTCACTCAATACTTTTTAGTTTTTTAGGCGCATTATTTCTTTCTTTTGGGCTCAAGAAGCTAAATCTATTTAAAACAATTTCTTATCCAATAATTTATCTTTTTACGTGGTTGTGTTTGTTTACACACATGCTTTTAGATGCATTCACTGCTTATGGAACGCAATTATTTTTACCTTTTAGCAATACCCGTTTTGGTTTTGATAGTGTAAATGTAATTGATCCAGTTTACACACTTCCTTTACTGTTAGGGCTTATACTAAGTATTAAAATATATTCTAACACTAATGATCGTAGTAAGTATGCTAAATACGGGTTGTGGTTTAGCACTTCGTATTTAGTATTAACACTGGTTCATAAGGAAATGGTAAAAGAAAAGTTTTACAGCTCTTTTTCAGAAAAAAAAATAGCAACAAAAGAACTTCTAACTATGCCCGTTGGCATTGCTAACCTTAACTGGTATGGAATCGCAAAAACAAACGATAGCTTGTATATGCAACAGTACTCATTGTTAGGTGGTCTAAAAAATGAAGTTCACTCTTTTCCTATACACGAAAATTATTTAAACGAAGTAGATGCAGAAATGGCCAATACAATGCGTTGGTTTGCCAAAGGTTTTTATACGGTTGACAAAGTTGATAATGAAATTCGTATTTACAATTTACAAGTTGATATGCGAGGGGTGATTTTTGACGGTAAAAAATTAGTTCCTACAGCTGGTTATTTCAAATTGTTTTCTAATAATGGTAAAACCGAATTTGGCTCAGGAACAATTAGAAAAAAATAAGCATAAATCGTTCAAATACAACTCCGTGCTAAAAAAATATTTTCTATAAAAAAGATACGGTTTTTGTGCCTAAAAAATGAAAATATAAAATTAGACACAAATTTTAGCTTGTATAAGACAGGCTCAGTTGTACCTATAAAAGCTCAGTACACTTTGCAAAAAAATTATTTAACTATAAAAAAAAAGCCCACTGTATAAGTGGGCTTTTGACTTAATTTTTCAACATGATGAATATCTCGTCTTTTAAAAACAATAACTTGGCTTTAAGCTCGTGCAGGTGTTCGTCTGTTGTGACTTCGGCACCAGAATTGTATTTGTGAATTTCGTGTTCCACTTCGTGGTATTCGTCAAAAAGTTTTCTAAAGTGATTGTCGGTTGTTTTTAAATCGTGAATTTTAGTAGTGAATTCTGGGAATTCGTTTAGTAAATTGTGTCTTTCCATAGTATTAAAATTGTTAATTAGTTATTTTTTCATGTTCATTTTCTTTGCTTGTCCAAAGAAAACGAACCAAAAGAAAGGACACTTTTACAAGGTGTTTTTGACTTCGTCAAAACCGGAACTGAAATTCTAAAATTCCTACAAGGATTCGGAATTTTTTACGAATTTCGTTTCTACACTACGTAAAAGAGTTGCAATGCTTTATATTACTTTTGTCTTATAATTAGAAACTTAACTTTTGTTTCTTTTGCAACAAATAAAAATTTATCGGCAATGCGGTGTGTTTTGCACAAACAAACTCACATTGCTTGGTGATACAAACGGAATGTCCAACCCCATACCTCTTAGCACAAACAATACCCCTACTCCTATTATCACCAAAGGAATTAGGTTCTGAATTGTATTGCGAACGGGTAGTGTCATTACATTTGAAACATAAACTACCAAACTCATTAAAGGAATGGTTCCTACTCCGTACAAAGCCATATAAAAAACACTTAAATGAACTTGTTGCATCGCAATGGCTCCAAAAAGCGCTACATAGACTAATCCGCAGGGTAAAAAACCATTGAGCAACCCAATAGTGAATAACGAACCATAGGTTTTCTTTTTAAACTGTGCTCCCAGCTTGGCTTTTACTTGACTAATAATCTTAAACACTGGTTTTGAAAAATTATATTGGGCGAAGACTTTTTCAGGCACTACAACTGCTGTTATCATTAAAATACCAACTAAAATTGACATTTTTTGCTGAAATCCAGCAAGAAAAAGTCCTCGTCCCAACAAACCAAAAAACAGTCCTAAAATGGAATAGGAAATTATTCTACCTAAATGATAGGTCATTATTTGTGTTACTTTTTTAGCCTCATTAGTTCTGTCTACAGGTAGCATCATCGCAATAGGGCCACACATGCCCATGCAATGCAAACTACTTATTAAACCTAATATGAGTGCTGAATAGATCATTTTATGTTCTTTAAGATAAGAGACAATAGACTAATAGATTAAAGACAATTAAAAATATCTATCATCTCTAAGTCTTTCATCTATTTTCTCTTTTTATAAGTTTACTTTCTCTTTATTCAAATATCCTTTGCCTTGATACTTCCAATCGATTGCAATGTCCCAGCGACCGCCTACCAACTTTGTTTTAGGTATGAGCAAATTTGAAGAAGATAACGATATAGGTATATCGAAATCTAATTTCTGGTTCGACGGTCGGTACAAGGACACATTTCCTTTTATTTTTTTGTAATCAAACCCTTTTGGAAAACATATTAGCAATCCTTCGCTTTTGGTTACTACTGTTACTTTTTCTGCAAGATCATAGGCATTTTGTGCTTTATCTAATTGTTCTTGATAGCCTAATTCTTTTTTATAATATTCTTCGGTAACCATTTCATGGTCGTACTTCATATCACCTTGCACTTTAAAAACAAAGTACAAAATGAACGTAATAAACAATGCAAATGCTATTACGATTCCTGTGCCCCAATTTGCTTTCATAATTTTATTTTTATTAGAGAATAGATAATAGACAGATAGATAATAGACTATAAAACCCTTATTTTACTTTTATCTTTTTATCGTAATTTCTGTCTATCTATCATCTTTTCGTCTATTATCATTCTGTCTGAATTAATTAAAACTTCTAGGACCTAAAAAATTGGTCGTAGTTGTTTCTAACAATTCATTATTGTTGTATACTTCAATTTTGACTTTGGTTTTATCCCCTTTTAAAAATGCAGGATGAATTATGATAAACAAAGTTCCTTGTGCCATGGCTTCTTTTTTCAAAGGAAACGATTGATTACCTACCAATTTGATTTGGCCTTCTTGATCTACCAATTTAAAATGAACATTGTCGAAATCACGAATGGTTTTATTGACTATTTTATACGTAAACACATTACTTATTTTGTCGCCTTTATGCTCAAACAATTGGCCTGGTAATCGAAGAACATCTGCTTCTACATCATTACGTAAAAACAACATTCCGATGAAGATTCCAATAAGAATTGACAATACTGCAACATAACCTTTCATACGATTCGTGAAAACAAATTTTTCTTTTTTCACTATCTCATCTTCACTAGCGTATCGAATTAAATTTATAGGCAAATTCACGCTTTTCATGATCGTATTGCATTCGTCTATACAAGCTGTGCAATTCACACACTCTAACTGTGTTCCGTTACGAATATCGATACCTGTTGGACAAACATTTACACATTGATGACAATCGATGCAATCTCCTTTACCTGTTAATGTTCTATCTTCTCCTTTTTTAAATTTGGCTCTGCCTGATTCACCTTCCCCACGAACATGATCATAGGTCACATTAATCGTTTTATTATCGAGTAAAACCCCTTGCATACGACCGTACGGACAAGCTATAATACAAACTTGTTCTCTAAACCAAGCGTAAACAAAATAGAACACATAGGTAAATATGATTAAGGCTATCAAAGTATTGGTATTAGACAATGGTCCTTGTCGAACCATATCTAAAACATGATCGCTACCAACTAAATACGCCAAAAAGACATTAGCAATCAAAAAAGAAACCACATAAAATACAAACCATTTGGTTACTCGCTTTCTAATTTTTTCGGCATCCCAAGCTTGTTTATCTAATTTGATTTGAGCGCCTCGATCACCTTCTATCCAATATTCTATTCTTCGGAAAACCATTTCCATGAAAATAGTTTGAGGACATATCCAACCGCAAAAAATACGACCAAAAGCAACCGTAAATAAGGCTAAACCAACCACTCCAATTATCATACAGACAACAACTAAGTGAAAATCTTGTGGCCAAAACGGAAATCCAAAGATGGAAAACTTACGTTCTAAAACATTAAATAATAAAAACTGATTTCCGTTAATTTTAATAAAAGGTGCTGAAAAAAGAAATGCCAGTAAAAAATAACTCACCCATTTTCTTCTATCATATAGTTTTCCACTTGGCTTTTTAGGAAAAATCCAAGCACGTTTGCCTTCTTTATCAATAGTAGCTATGGAATCTCTAAAATTATCGTCTGGTAAATTGGCTGCCATTTTTTTCTCTTTTTACATTCTGGCTTGCCGAAGAGTCTATCTAGACTCCTCGACATAACTCAGAGTGACAACATTAAAAATTTATTATTTTGTTTGGGTTGAGTCAACTGTTGTTGATGCTTTTACCTCTTTAGGCATTGCAGCTCCTTCTTCTGCCCAAATATCTCCTTCAGGTTCTTTTGCTCCTGCTGGATTTGTTCCTTGAAGACTTAAAACATAACTGGCTACTTTTTGAATATCTGATGGTTTAATTTGATCTTTCCAAGAAATCATACCTTTACCTGAACGCCCACCTTCCATAATAGTGTTGAATACATTTTTGATTCCTCCACCTAATATCCAGTTTTTATCTGTTAAATTTGGACCAATAGCACCTCCTCCATCAGCTTTGTGACAAGCAATACAATTGGTTTGGAAAATAGCTTTACCAGCATTGATACTCTCAGCATCTGTTAATAGAGTAACCTTATCCTTATCCATTAAGTCAGGTGCTGTTTTTTTGTATTCTTCCACTTGAATTTTAGCTTCGGCCATTTCTTTATCAAATTCGGCTTTTTGATCATCATGCCCTAGAACATGAAAGCGAACCAAGTAAATAAATGAAAAAGCAATAGTAGCATAGAATAAATACACCCACCATGGTGGCAATACATTATCTAACTCTTGAATGCCATCATAATTATGATGCAAAAGCAATTCTCCTTCTTCCTCAACTTTACGTGTTCGAGTAAGTTTTTGCATAATTCCTTTATAGAATTGTGTCTCTGTAAAAGGAAGATTGTCTTCAATTTCTTTTGCTTTACGTTGTTCTTCAGTTAATAAAGTATCAATCACTCTATCTGTTGCATTTACAACTAATTCGACTGCGATTAAAACCAACAAGAACATTAATAAGACCAATATCAAAATAGGATACTTGACAAATGCAGGGCGGTCTCCAGAATCGATAAAGAATTCCGTTGCTAAGAAAAACAATGTGAAAAAAACCGGAATTCTTACATATATGGGAAATAACTTTTTCATGGACTATAATTTTAAAAATTCATCTGAAGTTCCTTCTGAAAATGGCAGGTTGCTTAACTGATTGATTTTCTCTTTTTTATAAGTAAACACCCAGAAATACAATCCAACGAAGAATAAAAAGAAAATCAGCAATGAAATGATTGGATAAATTTCTATCCCAGAAATTGTTTCCATATTGTGTTTAATAAACTTTAACATGATTTCTTATTTTTGAGTTTCTTTTACTTTAATATCAGTTCCTAAGCGTTGTAAATAAGCGATTAATGCGACTATTTCACGATCTTTCATTGGTACAAAAGTTTCACCTTTTGCTTTTGCATTTTTCTCACTTTGCTCATAGCTTTTTACAAAGTCAGGGTCATTTTTTAAATTCTCTTCAATTTTTGCCGATTGAGTGGCGATTGAAACTTTAGCATTTTTCACCTCTTCATCTGTATAAGGCACGCCAAGAGTTTGCATAACACTCATTTTCTTTTCAATGTCAGAATAATTAGCTGGCTTATTATCGAACAACCATTTGTATCCTGGCATAATTGAACCAGATGATGTACTTTGCGGATCCCACATGTGATTGAAATGCCAGTTATCGTTGTATTTTCCACCCACACGCATCAAGTCAGGACCAGTTCGTTTTGAACCCCATAAGAATGGATGATCGTATACATATTCCCCTGATTTAGAATATTCACCATAACGCGCTACTTCTGATCGGAAAGGACGAACCATTTGAGAGTGGCATCCCACACAACCCTCGCGGATGTATAAGTCACGACCTTCAAGCTCTAATGGCGTATATGGTTTTACACTTGAAATGGTAGGAATATTTGATTTCACAACTATGGTTGGTACAATTTGTATAACACCTCCAATTAAAATAGCTATGGTAGCTAAAATGGTAAGCTGAATAGGTTTTCTTTCTAACCATCCATGGAATTTTTCATTTTTAAGACGGTACGGAGCAATTTTCGCTAAAGCTGGCGCTTCTGCTAATTCATCTTCTACAGCATTTCCGTTAGCAACTGTTTTGTAAGCATTATAAACCATCACCAACATTCCAATTAAATACATTGTTCCTCCAATGGCACGCATGGCATACATTGGCATAATTTGGTTTACTGTTTCTAAAAAGTTACCATATACTAAAGAACCGTCTGGGTTGAACTGTTTCCACATTTGAGCTTGCACAAATCCAGCCACATACATGGGTAAGGCATACATTACGATTCCCAGAGTACCAATCCAAAAGTGGAAATTGGCTAATTTTTGAGAATACAATTCTGATTTTGTCAATCTTGGTAACAACCAATAGATGATACCGAAAGTCATAAAACCGTTCCAAGCTAAAGCTCCTACGTGTACGTGAGCCACGATCCAATCGGTAAAGTGAGCAATCGCATTAACGTTTTTTAATGAAAGCATTGGTCCTTCAAAAGTTGCCATTCCATAACCTGTAATTGCTATTACGAAGAATTTCAATACAACATCGGTACGAACTTTATCCCAAACTCCTCTTAAGGTTAACAATCCATTGATCATACCTCCCCAAGATGGAGCAATAAGCATTACTGAAAAAACAACACCTAAATTTTGTGCCCAATCAGGCAAAGAGGTATATAATAAGTGGTGAGGTCCAGCCCAAATGTATAAGAAGATTAACGACCAAAAGTGAATGATCGACAAACGATACGAATATACTGGACGGTTAGCCGCTTTTGGCATAAAATAATACATTAATCCTAAGAATGGAGTCGTTAAGAAAAATGCCACTGCATTATGTCCGTACCACCATTGCACTAAAGCATCTTGAACTCCTGCATAGACTGAATATGATTTTAAACCATTAACGGGTAATTCTAAGCTGTTAAAAATGTGTAAAACAGCAACTGTCACAAAAGTAGCAATGTAGAACCAAATAGCCACATACAAATGACGCTCTCTACGACGTAAAATGGTCATTATCATATTAATACCAAAGACAACCCAAATCACAGCAATAGCAATATCAATAGGCCATTCTAATTCGGCATATTCTTTTGAAGTTGTGTAGCCTAATGGTAACGAAATAGCGGCCGCTAAAATAATTAACTGCCATCCCCAAAAGTTGATGTTACTCATAACATCACTATACATTCTGGTTTTTAAAAGTCGCTGAATTGAATAGTAATATCCAGCAAACATAGCATTACCTACAAAGGCAAATATTACTGCATTAGTATGTAACGGGCGTAAACGGCCATAGCTTAACCACGAGATTCCATCGGTGAGATTAGGAAATAGATACATAGTGGCTAATAATAATCCAACTAGCATTCCTACCACACCAAAAACTATCGTAGCATAAATGAACTTGTTTACAATTTTGTTATCGTAATAAAATTGTTGCATTTCCATAATTAGTCTTGATTTTCTGAATTTATATCTGTTTTGGGTTTACTCTTTTTTAGTTCATCTTCGAATAACATGCGTACCGAAGGGGTGTAGTCATCGTCAAATTGGCCACTTCTTACAGCTCTAATGAAAATGTAGAGAAATGTAACCGCCAGCACGATGCTGATGCAGATTAATAGATAAATAACACTCATACCTTAAATTTTATACTTCAAAAGTAGTTTGAGCTTTCGGGATAAAATATGACATTTATCATGCCTAATAATTTTATTATTAAGTTTATCTTCTAGCATAAAAATTGCTCATTAAAGTCACAAAACTTACAATGGTTACAGTACTTAAGGGCATAATGATTGCTGCAACTATGGGTAACAAATTTCCGCTTACAGCATAACTCAACCCCACCACATTATAAAGTAGCGACAATCCAAAACTCATGTAAATCGTTTTCATGGCATTTTTGGAAAAACGTAGGAAATAATCAATTTTTGAGAATTGAGAAGCATCTAAAATTCCATCACAAGCTGGAGAAAATACATTCACATTTTCGGAGATTGAAATTCCAACATTGCTTTGTGCTAAAGCTCCAGCATCATTTAACCCATCGCCAATCATCATGACGTTTTTGCCTTGTTTTTGAAGGTTTTCTATGTATTCCAATTTTTGCTCTGGTTTTTGATTGAAGACTAAAATGGTGGCTTGAGGCAACATTTTTTCGAGAATTTTACGTTCTCCATCATTATCACCAGAAAGCACTACTAGATTATATTTCTTCGCTAAGTTTTCAAATAGTTTTTCTAAACCTTCCCGATATTGATTATTGAATACATAACTGCCTTTGTAAACAGCATCAATTTCTACATGAACTTTTGTTTTTTTATGCGTGTTTTCGCTCATATGTTGCAAAAACTGCGAAGAGCCTAACTTTACAGAATGATTATCGATTTCGGCAAAAATTCCTTTCCCTGTGACTTCTTCAAAATGAGTAACTTCCAGCTTATCTTGATTAGGAATAAAATCGTACAATCTTCTACTTAAAGGATGATTAGACCCACGAAGTACATTTTTCAGAAGTTTTAATTCCAATAAATCTAGTTCAGTCCCTTCATACGTAATAGCTGTTTTTTTATTCGTGGTAATCGTTCCCGTTTTATCAAAAACTAGGGTATCTACTTTAGTAAATTGCTCAATGACCGTAGTATTTTTTAAATAGAGTTTTTTATAACCCATAATTCGGAGTACATTTCCTAAAGTAAAAGGAGCAGTCAAGGCCAGTGCACAAGGACACGCCACTATTAAAATTGCTGTAAAAACGTTAAAAGCAGTAACCACCTCTTTGAAAACCCAAAATCCAAAAGATGCAAAAGCTAATAAAAGTAAAGCTGGTGTGAAATACCGGCTAATCGTATCTGTAACATTTTTGTACTTCTGCTCTACTCTTTTTTGAAAAACATCGTTACTCCACAATTGAGTGAGATAACTTTGCGAAACCGAATGCAAAACTTCCATTTCAATGACTTTTCCTATTTGTTTTCCACCGGCAAATATTTTATCTCCTGATTTTTTGGTAATTGCAATGGCTTCACCAGTTACAAAACTATAATCGATTGAAGCTTCAGGTGAGATCAGAATTCCGTCGACAGGAATGAGTTCTTGGTTTCTAATTAGTAGCCGGTCGCCTTTTACAATGTCGTAAATTTGTATAGGTTCTTCCTGTCCATCGGAATTTACTTTGGTTACAGCAATAGGAAAATACGATTTATAATCTCTTTCAAATGATAAGAAATTGTAAGTTTTTTGCTGAAATAATTTCCCTAGTAACATAAAGAAAATTAGTCCGCACATGCTGTCGAAAAACCCTTGTCCGTAATCGAAAAAAATATCAATAGTACTTCGCACAAACATTACTACAATTCCCAAAGCAATAGGAATATCGATATTGAGCATTTTGGATTTAATACTTTTCCAAGCGGAAACATAATATCCTGAGGCCGAATAGAAAAAAGGCGGTAAAGCCAAAGCAAAAATCAACCATCGAAAAAAACCTTTGTACTGTTCAATCCAAAACTCACCAACTTCAAAATATTCGGGAAAAGATAATAGCATTATATTTCCGAATGAGAAGAATGCTACTCCAATCTTATAAATAAGTGTCCGATCAATTGTTGGCTTTTTGTTTTCGTAATTTTCTAGACTGATGTAAGGTTCGTAGCCTATTGTACTTAACAATTCAACTATCTTCTTTAAATGGGTTTCTTCTGGACCGTATATAATTCTTACTTTCTTTTCGTGGAAATTTACTTGAGAAGATACTATTCCTTTGTCGAGTTTTTGTAAATTCTCCAAAATCCAAATACACGAACTACAGTGAATATGCGGTATGTACAATGAAACAATATGTGTTCCTTGTTCTTCAAAATCCAATAATTTCGAAACAATTTTTTCATCATTTAAAAAGTCGTACTTCCCTTTAATATCTAGTGGTGTCGCTCCGGGTGATTTCTCAAAATCATAATAACAGCTTAAATCATTTTGGCTAAATATCTCATATACTGTCCTACAACCGACACAACAAAACGATTTTTCTTCAAAAATAATTTCGTCGCGCTTCACTACCTCGTTACCACAATGGAAACAATTCTCTGTACTCATAAAATTTGCTCATTTACCTAGAACAAATTTCAAAATAGCTAGAAGGATAATCTATGATATTTATCATACTTTTAAATATATTTGCAATTCAAACGAGGTACCATGAGTAAATGTGAACAATGTATTGTTAGACAGTTTAGTTCCTTAAAAGCTTTATCTAAAGATGAACTTTTAAGAATGGCCGAATGCAAAACATCCTACACCATCAAAAAAGGAGAACTTATTTTTGAAGAGGGTGAAATGACTAATGGAATTTTTTGTGTAAAAGATGGTGTATGTAAAATGACAAAATTGAGCGCCAACGGTAAAGATCAAATTGTAAAATTGGTTAAAGCTGGTGAACTATTAGGTCAACGTTCTATGATAAGCGAAGAGCCCGCTAATTTAAGTGCAGTTGCATTAGAGGACATGGAAGTTTGTTTTGTACCAAAAAGTGAAATACTACATTTTTTTAATCAGAACAATCAATTTTCTATGAATGTTATGAAAACGATTTGTGGTGATTTAAAAGAAGCTGATGATCACATGGTTTCTATGGCACAAAAAAGTGTAAAAGAACGTTTAGCTGAGACTTTGCTTTATCTTGAAGATACTTTTGGTAACAACGAAGATGGTTCTTTGCGTATTCAATTGTCTAGAGAAGAATTGGCAGGAATGATAGGAACCGCTACTGAGAGTTGTATTCGTTTACTATCTGAGTTCAATAAAAATGGATGGGTTGATTTAACGGGAAAGAAAATCACCATCAAAAATAAAAATCAGCTCAAAAAATTATCTGAATAAAAAAAAGGGAGCAAAAAGCTCCCTTTTTTTATTTTGGCATATCAACAGGTCCATCCCATTCTGAGAATCCTCCCATTAAATTATAAGTAGTTTCAAAACCCATTTGATTCATGATACTACAAGCTTGAGCACTTCTTCCTCCTGCTTTGCAATACACATAATAGTTTTTTGATTTATCAAGTTCTTCCACTTGGTATATAAAACCTTGTCCTTTATAAATATCAATATTAATTGCATTAGGAATAATACCATCATTCCATTCATCTTCTGTACGAACGTCAAGAATAACAGCATTATCGTCTTCTTGAAGCTTTTTCCACCAATCTTCTTGTGTCAAATTCATAGCTTTATTTTTTATCAAAAATACTATGCTTTAATTGAACATCCAATAGCCTTAGTTGTTTTTACAGCAATTTCTTCATCTTTCAATAATGAGTTGATTGCATTTTCAAGGTATTTGGTCTTAACAGCACTTTCATCAGCATAATTATCGTCTATAGCGCCAATATATTTTACAACATTTCCTTTACTTGTCTTTTGGAGTAAATAAACATGAGGCGTTTTTGTTGCTCCATATTGAGGATATATTTTTTGTCCTTCATCAAATAAATAAGGGAATGTAAATCCTTTTTCTTTTGCTCTTTTTTTCATCAATTCAAAACTATCATCTTTTTGAACATCAGGATTATTAGGGTTTATTGCTATAACAGGATAGCCCAAATCTTTATATTTTTTATCAATAGCTATAATTCTATCTTCATAGGCTTTTGCAAATGGGCAATGGTTGCATGTAAAAATTACCACAAATCCTTTAGCATCCTTGTAGTCTTTTAATGAAACCACTTTATCGTTAACATTTTTTAATGCAAAATCAGTAGCCACATCTCCTACTTGATAACCTCCTGAATTAATAGAAAAGGCACTAGCTAATCCTAACACTAAAGCTAAGGCAAGCATTTTAATTGTTCTCATAATTTATTTTTTAATGATTGTTAATAATTCTTCTTCTAATTCTTTCAGTGATGAGTAGGAATCTTCGGCAAAAACTCTACTATTTTTATTGTATATCACTGTTGCAGGTATAGAACCTGCCCAACTTTTATCTACTTTTTCGATCCAAGTATTTGCATCAGGATCATTTAAATGTATTATCTCCGATTTTAAATTTTTCTTTTTTATGAAGGGAATCAAATTACTTTCTACTTTTTTAGGCAAATCCAAGCTAACCAAAATTACTTTTACATTTTGACCTTTGTATTTTTCATTTAATTGCTCAAAATAAGGTAACTCCTTTACACATGGCAGACACCATGTTGCCCAAAAATTTATAACATATGTTGTTTCATCGTTTTGATGCAAATAAGGCTCAAATGAGTTAAAATCAAATGATTTTACTGTAATACCGTCTTTAACATACTCCTTTATAGGAATCGATGATTTCAAATACTCCTGACTACTTTGCTGGGAGAAAGCAAATGATGATATGAACAACAACAATAAACCAATTCTTTTCATATTTAAATATTTTGAGCTCATTAAAATTAAACAATCTAAAAGCCTCAAAATAAAAATTAACAAATATTTAATACACATTTGTATATACAAATAAAAAAAGTTTATACATTTGTACGTACAAATTTTGTAACTACAAATATGAAAATTGAAGATATCATAAAATCGACAGTAACCTTAAATGCAGCTAAAAGAGCAGTACTTAATGTCATGTTTGCAGATTTAGTTGTAACAGATCATTTTAATGAAATTTTAAAACCTTTTGACTTATCTCCAGAACAGTATAATGTGTTACGCATTTTGAGAGGTCAAAAAGGAAAGCCAGCTAACATGTGTACAATTCAAGAGAGAATGATTGCAAAAACCAGCAACACAACAAGATTAGTAGACAAATTATTATTGAAAGAATTAGTTACACGAGAAGTTTGTCCCGACAATAGAAGAAAAATGGAAGTTGAAATAACAGAAAAAGGTTTAAATGTTTTAGCAGAAATTGATCCTAAAGCAATAGAACATGAAAATTATTTTGCTTCCAAATTAACCAGCGAAGAGTTGGAAATATTTAATAATTTATTAGAAAAATACAGAAGTTAATACCATGAGTAAATTTATAGAAAGCCAAAATTGGCGTTATGCAACAAAAAAATTTGATGCAAGTAAAAAAATTTCAGATACAGATTTAGAAGTTTTAAAAGAAGCAATTAGATTAAGTTCTTCTTCATACGGATTACAACCTTATAAAGTTTTAATTGTTGAAAATCCTGAATTAAGAGCGAAACTTCAGCCTGCTGCTTGGGGACAATCTCAAATAGTAGATTCCTCTCACCTATTTGTTTTTGCAAACATCATAAATGTTGGTGAAAAAGAAATAGATACTTATTTAGAAAATATAGCAGAAACAAGAGGAATTCCTGCAGAAAATATTGCTGGTTATGGAGATTTTATGAAATCTAAAATCACCTCTCTGCCTGAAGATGTAAAAAACACTTGGACAGCAAAGCAAACTTATTTAGCATTAGGAAACCTTTTAAATGCTGCGGCAGAACTAAAAATAGATGCAACTCCTATGGAAGGTTTTGAACCAGAAAAAGTGAATGAAATTTTAGGTTTAAACGCATTAGGTTTAAACGCTACTCTTATTGCAACAGTAGGATATCGTCATGAAGAAGACGCTAATCAACATGCAAAAAAAGTAAGAAAATCAAAAGAAGAATTATTTATCAAATTATAATTATTAATTAAATCAAAATTTAAACATGAAAAATTTAAAATCAATCGCTTTAGCATTAGTAGTTGCTTTAGGAACATTAACAGCAACAGCTCAAACAACAAAAAAAGTTGACGCTTCAAAAAGTAAAGTATTATGGTTAGCTAAAAAAGTTGGTGGTCAACATAATGGTGATGTTAACTTAAAAGAAGGTGCTTTAGTTTTTAACGGAAAAAAATTAGTTGGTGGAAACTTTACAGTAGACATGACTTCAATTAACACTACTGATTTACAAGGTGAGTATAAAGGTAAATTAGATGGTCACTTAAAAAATGATGATTTCTTTGCTGTTGAAAAATTCCCAACTTCAACTTTAGTTTTTAAATCAATTGGTGCAAAATCTGCTAATACTTACACAGTTACTGCTGACTTAACAATTAAAGGTATTACTGCTCCAGTAACTTTTGATATTGTTGCTAACAAAGGTGTTGCTAATGCAACTGTAATGGTTGACAGAACTAAATATGATATTAAATACGCTTCAAAAAACTTTGGTGCTTTAGCTGATAAAGCAATTGATGATGAATTTGAATTAAAAGTTAGCTTAAAATACTAATCAAACTCAGATTTGACCCAAAAAAAGAGCCGTTCTTGATGAACGGCTTTTTTCTTTTTTAAATACATTGAAGTATATATTTAAAATTATTAAAAAGTTAATTAATTCATTTTAAATGTTTTATTAAAATTTTGTACTATTTTTACTACAATATTAATTTTAAACCAAATAAAATGAAAACAAAATTTGTAAATGCCTTTAAAGGTTTATTAGTGCTTTCTGCTCTAATAATCAACAGTTGCCAAGATGACAGTATCGACACCGCGCAAAAAAGTTCTAATGAAAAACAATCAATCGAAAGTTTAAAGCAAGAATTAACTCCTGTTTCTTCACAGGAATTACCTCAAACTGTTCAAAACCAAATTGATCTTTCTAAAGCAAATCTTTCAAAGTATCTGAATAGTGATCTACAAATTGATCAAGTTGTTGTTTTAGGTAAGCTTAATACAGCCAAAGGAATTATGCTAGCACATGATGTTCTATCTAGTAATGAGAATACCATAGCTTTTGGAAATATTAAAGATGTAAAAACGGTTGTTATTGCTAAAATGAAAAAAATATACTCAGGCGATAAATTAACTGCAACTCAAAAAAACATTAAAGATGTTGTTGTTAATGAAATAAAACCAAATGATAACTTACTTGAAATAACTTGGTTAAATAAAGGCCAAAAATTCACATCATTTTGTGTTTACAGAGACTCAGGAATTGTATGGGATAATGTACTAAGTGGCTTAATAATTATGGATCCTAAAGGAAATACTGAGGTTTCTAATGAAGGTCAATCAAAAATTGCATCAAAATGGTACAAACAATGGTGGACAGCTACTTGGCTTTGGGGATCAGACCGTGGAGAAATTGGTTATCAAATAACAATTTACTATAGCGGTTCAACTGTATCTAATACAGATGTTAACGATTGGGGGTCAATGTCTTTAGGCTCAGCTAGAAGCGAAAGCAAAGTAACAAAAGAAACTGGTAGTTATGGTCAATGTAGATATGCACTAGGTTTATGTACTCCAACCGGTTCTTTAAGTTTTAGCTATAGTTCTTTTTCAGTATCTTTTTCAGGACTTGGAAGCAATATCATTGCTAACGGAAATAAATCTCTTTATCCTTGATTTGATTTCCAATAAAAGCAAAAAACTCCTGAATTATTCAGGAGTTTTTTTATATGATATTCATTTATATTCAGAATTAGAATATAGTAAGAGAAAATCTATACAATTTTGAGTAACATTCTTACGCTAAACACAATAACTAAAAAAGCTACTAGTAAAATAGCTGTTTTTTGCGGAAGTTTTCCTGCTAGCTTTGCGGCCAAAGGAGCTGCTAGAGAGCCTCCTAAAATTAAACCTACCACAATATACCAATGACTAACTCCTAAAGAAGCAAAAAAAGTAATTGATGCAGCCAAAGTCACAAAAAACTCAGCTAAGCTTACTGTTCCAATTACATATTTTGACTTTCTCCCTTTTGCCAAGAGTGTAGATGTAACAATAGGTCCCCAACCTCCTCCTCCAAAAGCATCAAAAAAACCTCCTGAAAAACCTAAAACACCAGTATGTTTCACTTGTTTTTTATCAATCTTTTCACGAAAAGCAATCACTATCAACCGAATGCCTATCAACATTGTGTAAGTCGCTAATACACCATAAGTAATTGTTTCATACTTATCTCCTAAGTAAATCAACAACAAAGCACCACTTACGGCTCCAATAGCACCAGGAATAGCCAACCAAAACAATAGTTTTTTATTTACGTTACCAAATTTATAATGCGAAAAACCACTGATACCGCTTGAAAACATTTCGGCTGTATGAATACTACCACTAATCGCTGGTAATTTTATACCAAAAAGCATCATACTTGTAGCACAAGTCACGCCATATCCCAATCCTACAGCACCATCTACAATTTGTGCAAAAAATCCAACAGCAATCATAGCAAAAAAAGCTTGAGGGATATTACTAGCTAAATGATTCAAATCGGTTACAGAAATTATTGTAGATAAACCATATCCAAAAAATACTGCTAAAAAAATACCTGCAATTTGAAAAACTAGTTTTTTATAATTTTGTTCCTTCTTAGTAGAATTTGTCTGATCTACTAAAACTGAAGTCACTTGATTCAAAGAAGCTAATTTACTCTGAAAATCACCTTTGTGTTTCTCTCTAAAAGCATTTAAATTTTCGATGCTTTCATTAATATTTTCTGGAATAGTATCTTCTAAATGTTCGCGCAATCTTCTGGCCAATACAGGTGACTTTCCATTGGTCGAAATGGCGATTTTAAGATGCCCTTTCTTTACAATTGATCCTAAATAAAAATCACATAAATCTGGCTGATCAGCAGAGTTAACCAATATCTTTAGTTGATTTGCTTTTTGTTTAATTTGTGTGTTTAAAACTTTATCATTCGTCGCTGTTATAACAAAATCAGTTTCTTTTAAATCATTCTCTTCAAAAGGACGCTCATGAAAAACAATATGCGGGTTTTGAGCTAAAACTTCCTTCACCTTTAAAGAAATCTCTATAGCAATTAATTTGATGCTAACATTAGGATTTTGGCGTAACAAAGTCTCTGTTTTTTCTAAACCCACATTGCCACCACCTACTATCAAAAAACGTGCTGTTTCAGTTTTTAAAAATATTGGAAATAGAGTATTAGTCATTGTTCTTTTTATTTAATTCGATTGTGTGAAAAATTGATAGTCTCAAAATGTCTCTATTATAAAAATCTGTTCCTGTATTTAACTGTTGGAACCAATTCATATAGCCAACTTCAAAAGCCAATGATTTATTCCATTTGTAATTTAGACCTAGATAAATTCGATTTTGGTCAAAAGTATTTTTAACAACTTTTTTACCCATGTTAAACATCACCTCATCTTTTACTTTTACGATTAGTTTTTCGTCTCCTTCATTTTTTAAAATTGGAAAATCAATTCCTAATTGATATCTAAATCTAAAATTAGAAAAACGATAACCTCCAACTAAACGATTGTTTTCAACATCGTGAAAAAAACGTGCCTCGGCTTTATAACGATGATTTATAGTTAAAAAACGTAGCTTTTGCTTATTGTTAAATCCAAAATCTGGTCTTAATTCTGGAACTGTGAGATTGCTTTCAGATTCAGGATCATTTGGGTTTTGTAAAAAATAAGTTATTCCTGCTGATGCATTCCAATTACCTGTCAACTTTCTTTCCAAATTTGATCGAAAAACCAACTGATGTTGCGCTGTTGGATTATAAAATTGGCGCTCTTGAATTTCACTCAACAAAGACCATTTTTCATTAAATTTTAATGTATTATAATATCCATACCAGATAAGCTGTTGTTTTTCTATATTTTTTTGTGCCAATAAAAGCTTTGGAAATAATAAAACTGTAAGCAAAATTATTTTTTTCATTTTTCTAAAATCACACGATAAGTATAATCGCCAAAAGTTTCTGAATCCAGTCTTTCTTCAACATATCTTCCTAATAAAACATCAACTTCTTCTAGAATCTGCGCTTCTGTTTGTTTCTCTTTATAAATTTTGTTTAATCTTTCCCCGAATCGGTCACCACCCAACATGAAATTATATTGCTCTGGCCCAGTGCCTACGAAACCTAATTCGGCTACATATGGACGACCACATCCATTAGGGCAACCCGTCATTCGAATTGTAATTTCATCATTAGTTAAACTATGCTTTTCTAACAAAGGCTCAATTTTAGTAACCAATTCCGGAAGGTAACGTTGTGCTTCCGCCAATGCTAGTGGACAAGTTGGTAATGCTACACAGGCCATCGAATTTTTACGCAAAGCACTTACCTGTTTTTCGATGTCATGCTCAACCAATAATGCTTCAACCTTAACTTTGTTCTTATCTTCAATTTCTCCTAGAATCAAATTTTGATTCCCTGAAAAAATAAAGTTGTTAATTTTCAATTGAGCCAATTCATATAAAAACTGTTTTTGATAAGGCTGTACAACTCCGTGCTCTACAAAAAGCGTATAAAACCATTTTCCTTGGTGATTTTGTTCCCAACCAAAACGGTCACTTCTTTCAGTAAACTTGTAAGCTCTTTCTGGTTCGAATTCAAATCCGATACGGCTTTCCAATTCCTTTTTAAAACCTTCAACAGTCAGTTTATCCACAGTATATTTCAAACGAGACAATTTTCTATCGACTCTGTTTCCAAAGTCACGCTGTACTGTTAGAATTTCATAAACTGCTTTTAATGTTTTTTCTTCAGTATCTGTAAAACCAATGATGGTAGCTAAGCGTGAATACGTATTAGGATTACCGTGGGTTGTTGCCAATCCGCCGCCAATAGCAATATTAAACCCTTTCAATTCATCATTTTCAATAATAGCAATTAAACCAATATCATTGGTAAACACATCGACATCATTACTTGGTGGAATGGCAATACCGATTTTAAATTTCCTAGGCAAATAACGGTCTTCATACAAAGGATCAGCTTCAGATGAACGCTCATAAATCTTTTCTCCATCAATAAACACTTCATAATACGATTGTGTTTTTGGTAGAAGTAAAGTCGAAATCTTGTCGGCATACTCATAAATCTGTTTATGGATAGGCGAAATTTGTGGATGCGAACTCACAATCACATTTCTATTCACATCACCACATGCTGCAATTGAATCCAGTTTTGCTGTATTGAACGCTTGAATAGTTGGTCGCAATTGATGTTTTAACAAACCATGCAATTGAACTGTTTGTCGTGTAGTAATTTTTAAAGTTCCAGTTCCATATTGTTCCGATATTTCGTGGGTTGCCAACCATTGATCAGCATTAATCACTCCTCCAGGAATACGAAGACGAATCATAAATGAATACAGTTTGTCTAATTTTTTTGCTGCTCTTTCTACTCTTCGGTCACGGTCATCCTGTACATACATTCCGTGGAATTTTACTAAGGTCTCATCATCCGGACGTACATTTCCTGTGTGGTTATCGATATCAATACTTTCTTTTAGCGTTCCTCTTAATCCGTCGCTGTTAATTTTTATATATTCTACTGGTGATAATTTCTCGCTCATTTTTTATTGGCTTTAGGCATTACGCTTTAAGCTTTAGGCATATTGCTTATAGCTTATAGTATATTGCATATTAATACACGTCTTTTTGATATTTACCTTGTTCTTCTAATTGATCTAAAACTTCTTTTGCTTTTTCTATAGATATGTTTCTTTGTGTAGCGATTACTTCAATAATCGTATTTTCAACATCCTTACTCATAGGGTCTTTTTGTCCGCAGATATAAATCGAGGCCCCGCTTTCCAACCAAGAATTGAATTCGGCTGCATTTTCTTTGATACGATCTTGCACATAAATTTTACGCTCCTGATCTCTAGAAAAAGCTGTACTTAACTTCGTTAATACACCGGTACTTAACCATTCCTGAATTTCAGTTTGGTAATAAAAGTCTAAAGCGAAATGTTGTTCACCAAAGAATAACCAATTTCTACCTTCAGCACCAGTTACGTCACGTTGTGCCAAGAAACTTCTAAACGGTGCAATACCCGTTCCTGGACCAATTAAAATGATATCACTATCATCAGCTGGGAGTCGGAAATTATTGTTTTTATGGATATAGAAATCATAATCAGTATCCAAAGGATAATCCGCTAAAAACTGAGAAGTCAAACCTGTTCTTAACTCATCACCCACTTTGAAACTATTCAAATTTACCGTCAAATGAACCTGCCCATCATGTGCTTCCGAAGCGGATGAAATAGAATACAATCTAGGCGCAATAGGATGCAGTACAGCCAATAAATCTTCAAGTGCTCCTTTCTCAGGTTGGTATTTTTTAATTACATCAACCAAATCTGCTTTCTCTTCTTCAATTGTAACATCCCAAATTTTCCCGAGGGCTTCCAGTGATTTTTTAGACAAACCACGAATGTTTTTATTTTGGAGTTGTGCTATATCGGATATACCAAAATGATTTGTAATAGCCAACAATTCAGTTTCATTATTTTTTGGAATTAATCCCAAAGCATCACCTGGTTCGTATGTCACTTCTTCATTCGGAGTAATCTCTAAATGATACGTTTCTTTATTGGAACCTCTATCATTTAATACAATCTTATGAGTGATTTGGCCTGTAAAATTTTGTTTGTGCGAAGAACTTGCTACTGCTGCTTTTACTACTGAAGCAGCTGTTGTTCCATTAGTATTGAAAGCATTTTGCAAATCACTTTCCCATGTAGGAATCAAATTTGCGTAATCTACATCTGCCTTTACTAAAGGCAATAAACGTTTTGCTCCTTTTTCAGCCAGAACCTCATCTAATAAAACTCCAGCATTACAGAACAGAGGATACGAAGAATCACCTAAACCAAATACTGCAAACGACAATTTATCCAACTTACCATTGAATGCTTTTACCGCTTCGTAAAACCCAACAGCATTCTGAGGAAACTCGCCTTCACCCTGTGTACTTATTACAAATAAAACATGTGTTTCTTTTTGCAGCTTTGTCAAATCGAACTGCGCTACATCGACACTTTTCGCTTGGATTTTATTCTTTTTGAAAGTTGCCTGAATTTGAGAAGCTACTTTTTTAGAATTTCCCGTTTCGGTACCATAAACAATTAACGGTTTAACCACTACTGCTGGAACATTATTTTGAATTACAGGGACATTTCCTGTTGTTTCGATTCCAAAATTCTTAGCTAAATAACCCGCTAAAAAACCCTTAGCATAGATAAGCTCTTCATTGGTCGCATTTTGCACCAATTGTTCTAATAAATTATGTTTTGTTTCAGATAGCATTTTGATAAATGGTTTTGTGATTATCGAAATAAGATTCGGTTACTGATTTTTCCTTGAACCAAGCAAACTCTTGATGTAGTGACACTACATTTCCTACAATGATTAAAGTTGGAACATATTCAAATTCAGGAATTGGACCATTTAATATTTCATTGAACGAAAACACTTTAGTCTTTTGGCTAGGCGTTGTTGCCTGCTGGATCACTGCAACTCCTTTTTTTGAGTCAATATTTTGAGCAATTAATTTTTGGGCTAATACATCTAATTTTTGGCCACTCATATAAAAAACTAAAGTATCATTTGTTGAAGCCCACTCAGCCCATTGCTTATTTTCAACATTTTCTAAATCATACAAAGTCAGGAATCGAAGTCCGCGGGAATATCCTCTAGCGGTTAACGGCATACCAGTATAAGCAGCAGCACCAAAAGCAGCTGAAATTCCAGGGATAATTTCGTAAGGAATGTTATTTTTAGCCAAAACCTGAAGTTCATCCAATATATTTGAGAACAAAGTCGAATCACCTCCTTTTAATCGAAGTACCAATTTTCCTTGTTGTGCAAAAAGAACAATTAACTCGTTTATATCTTGTTGCGGCGTCCAAACTCCCTTTGAACATTGTTTTCCCACATACACAATTTCAGCCTCTTTACGAGCATATTCATCAATAAGTTCAGGCGAAACTAGTCGGTCAGTCAAGACCACATCAGCTTTTTGCAAGTACTTCAACGCCTTGAGGCTGATGAGTTCAGGATCACCTGGACCTGCGCCTGCCAAGATTACTTTTCCTGTATGTTTTATACTTCTTTCCATTATTTTTAGGTATGAGTAGTCCCTGTCGAGCCAGTTAAGACACGATAAAACACTATTATTTAAATGATTATTTTTTAAGAATTAGAACAACCCTTCAATAGACAGATAACGCTCACCGGTATCGTAATTGAAAGTTAAAATCGTAGCATTATCAGGTAAAGTCGCCGCTTTTTTAGCCACAGCCGCCAATGAAGCCCCAGTAGAAATTCCTACTAAAATTCCTTCCTGTTTTGCGATGTTTCTTGCATATTCAAAAGCTTCGTCTTTACTTACCTGAATTACCTCGTCGATTAAATCACCTTGATATATTTCAGGTATAAAACCTGCTCCAATACCTTGAATTGGATGTGGAGACGGAGCACCACCACTTAAAACTGGTGACAATTCCGGTTCAACCGCAATGACTTTAACGTTTGGAAATTTCTCTTTAACTATTGAAGCAACACCAGTTATATGTCCACCTGTACCTACTCCAGTTATGATATAATCCAATCCGTCAGGGAAATCAGCAAGAATTTCCTGTGCTGTTGTTTTTTTATGTACTTCAACATTCGCTTGATTGGCAAACTGAGAAGGTGACCATGCATTTGGTGTTTGGCTTACCAATTCGTTAGCACGTTCAATAGCACCTTTCATACCTTTTTCACGAGGGGTTAAATCAAATTCGGCTCCGTAGATTTCCATTAATTTTCTACGTTCTATACTCATAGATTCAGGCATTACAAGGATTACTTTGTATCCTTTTACAGCTGCCACCAATGCTAAACCAATTCCGGTGTTTCCAGAAGTAGGTTCAATAATTACACTATCAGCATTTAAAATTCCTTTGGCTTCAGCATCTTCAATCATGGCTAGAGCAATACGGTCCTTGATACTGTTGCCTGGATTGTTTCTTTCTAATTTTAGAAAGACATTTTGGTTTTTATATAACTTATTAATTTTTACTACTGGAGTATTTCCGATTGTTTCTAAAATAGTATTTGCTTTCATGATATTAAATCTTTTATTGTGTTGTTATTATTTTTTAAATCACATAATTAAGTGGTTCAGGAAATTCGCTTTTTTTCTTAATCTCGATCTCGCTTTTATGATAAACCAAAGAGTTTTCTGGAACCGAATTCGTTAACCAAACATTCCCCCCTATGACTGAGTTTGCTCCAATTGTAGTTTTACCTCCTAAAATGGTTGCATTGGCATAAATGGTGACATTATTTTCAATGGTTGGGTGGCGTTTTTCTGAAGCGCTGTCTTTAGAAACCGATAAAGCTCCCAAGGTCACTCCTTGATAAATTTTTACGTTGTTACCAATTTTAGAAGTTTCACCTATCACAATCCCGGTTCCATGATCTATAAAAAACTTTTCTCCAATTTCTGCTCCTGGATGGATATCTATTCCTGTTTTTCCGTGTACATATTCCGAAATAACCCTTGGAATAATAGGCACATTTAATTTCCAAAACACATTTGCTATCCTATACGCCGTGATGGCAAAAAAACCAGGATAAGCAATTAACACTTCTTCTTTGGATTTAGCCGCAGGATCAAAATTCACTATGGTTTCCAAATCATTATCCAAAACATAATGTAATTGTTCAAGTTGTTCGAAAAAGTAATTGGAATACACTATTATTTGATTTGTATCTTCGACTGTTTTAGCCAAAATATTTTGAAGTTTGATTTGGAGTAATTTTTCTTTATTCTGAAAAAACCGATAATTATTGTACTCCTGATTGATATCAAACAACCAATTGATTAATTCATCCACCCAATCTTCAACATTTCGTTTATTGATTGGGTTTCTGACCCTTTCTTGATTTTTTAAGTAAATTGAATATGACATATTACAAAAACATTAAAGCACCAACGGTATTATAACTTGTTTCATCTATTAAAACCGCGTTACCTGATTTTGAATTTTTATCAAAAGCATCGTAAAACAACGGTTGATTTGTTCTCAGAGTTACTTGTGCGATATCATTTAACTGTATCGTATCGCCCTCTGTAAATTGCCATTGATTAACATTCCATTTACGGTTTACTTCTTGCACCTTAACCCTTACATTTTTAAATCGGTGTTGCAACAAGTATGTTTTTCCAACCTGTAAAGAAGCATTATCCAACCAAGAAATCCAAGTAGTGATTTGGTTTGATTCTAAAGGAAGCTGATTGCTTAAAACCACTGTATCACCACGGCTGATATCTACATCTTTTTCAAAATGCAAAACGACATTATCTCCTGCTACACCTTCATTAATTTCTTCTAAATTTTTCTCTATTTTGACAATTTTGGTTTCAATTTTAGAAGGTAGAATCGTCACTAAATCTCCCACTTTATATGTTCCGCTTAATACTAAACCTGCATAACCTCTGTAATCGTGATTCTTTTCATCTTTGGGACGAATTACCCATTGTACTTGAAAACGTGAAGCCAAATCTTTGGTAGTATTAATCTCTACAGATTCTAAAGTTTCTAAAAGAGCTTTACCGGTGTACCAAGGAGTATTTTCTGATTTTCTAACAATATTGTCCCCAACCAAAGCGCTCACAGGAATATAAATTACTTCATCATAATTCAATTCTTTTTTAATTGTTTCGAAATCCGATTGAATTTGATTGAAAGTTTGTTCTGAATAATTCAGCAAGTCAATCTTATTAATAGCTATAATAGCTTTTTTGATTCCCATTAATGAACCAACGCTTGCGTGACGTTTTGTTTGTTCTGTAATTCCATTTCGAGCATCGACTAAAATGATGATCAAATCGGAATTTGAAGCACCAGTAATCATGTTTCGAGTATACTGTTCATGTCCTGGAGCATCAGCAATGATGAATTTTCTTTTCTTAGTTGAAAAATATTTATAAGCTACATCAATAGTGATTCCTTGCTCGCGTTCTGCACGAAGGCCATCTGTGATTAATGACAAATCAATGTCAACTCCTTCTTGTTTCGTTTGCTTTTGTAAAACACCTAGTTGGTCTGTATGTATACTATCAGAGTCATAAAGTAAAC
Source organism: Flavobacterium terrae (assembly GCF_900142035.1). Taxonomy (GTDB): domain Bacteria; phylum Bacteroidota; class Bacteroidia; order Flavobacteriales; family Flavobacteriaceae; genus Flavobacterium; species Flavobacterium terrae. The sequence goes on from NZ_FQZI01000005.1 coordinate 67,861, forward strand.
GCCCTATTAAAGTACTTTTACCGTCGTCTACGTTTCCTGCTGTTATAAATCGTAATGTGTTCATTTTGAGTTATGAATTATAAGTTATGAATGATGAGTTGTTACTATTCTTTTCGTTTGTACAACTCCTTCACTTCTTTTCTTTTATCTTTTTTAAAAATATCCTTGTTTTTTTCTGTCTTCCATGGCAGCTTCCGAGAGTTGGTCGTCTAATCGTGTTTGACCTCTTTCACTAATTCTTGTTTGTATGATATCATCAATAATATCCTGAATCGTTGCTGCTTGAGAAGGAACTGCTGCTGTACAAGTCATATCTCCTACTGTTCTGTAACGTACTCTTTCAACTACTACTGTGTCTCCTTCTTGAGGTTGAATAAATTGTGAAGTAGCGACTAATTTATCTTGATGAACAATACATTCTCTATCATGAGCAAAATATAAACTTGGTAATTCTATGTTATATTTTTGAATGTAATTCCATACATCTAACTCGGTCCAATTGCTGATTGGAAAAACACGAACATTATGTCCTTTTTGAACTTTTCCGTTTAAGATATCCCACAACTCTGGACGTTGCAATTTGGGATCCCATTGACCAAAGTCATCGCGAACTGAAAAGATACGCTCTTTAGCTCTGGCTTTTTCTTCATCACGTCTTGCACCACCAATACATGCATCAAATTCATTTTCCTGAATTGTATCTAATAAAGTATATGTTTGTAATGCATTACGTGAAGGAAATCGTCCAGCAGTTTCTTTCAAATTGTATTTTTTGATACTTTCTTCAACATTACCCACTATCAATTTCTCTCCAATTTGATTCACCAATTTATCTCTGAATTCTATCGCTTCAGGAAAATTATGCCCCGTGTCTATGTGAACTAATGGGAAAGGGAATTTTCCAGGTCTAAAAGCTTTCAATGCTAAATGAACTAAAACAATAGAATCTTTTCCACCCGAAAACAACAATGCAGGTTTTTCAAATTGAGCAGCAGTTTCACGAAGAATATAAATTGCTTCGTTTTCTAATTGTTCCAAATAATCGTTAGTATGACTCATCTTTATTTTGTTTTTTATTTATGTAATCCACATTCTTTTTTTGATTGATCTTCCCACCACCAGCGGCCAGCTCTAAAATCTTCTCCCTCTCTCACCGCTCTGGTACAAGGAGCACAACCTATGCTAATGAAATTTTGATCGTGTAGGGTATTGTAAGGCACTCCTTTTTGTTTTAAATAATGCACTACTTCATCAGTTGTCCAATGTAGCAAAGGGTTGTATTTGTACAATTGATTTTGCTCATCCCTCTGAATAATTTTTAAATCATTACGATTATCAGATTGTTGTGCGCGTAATCCAGTAATCCAAATTTTAGCTCCTTTCAAAGCTTTTTTTAATGGTACTACTTTTCTAATATTACAGCACTCTTTTCTTAGTTCTACCGAATTATAAAATCCATTAATTCCGTTTGCATTTACATATTTTTCTAAATGATCTGCATCTGGATAATACACTCTAATAGGTTGATTGTATTGCAACAATGTTTTATCCCAAACTGCATATGTCTCTGGAAACAATCTTCCAGTGTCTAATGTAAAAGCCTCGATATTTTTTAATTTTTGACTAAAAATAGCATCAGTAATTACCTGATCTTCGATACCAAAACTTGTTGAAAAAACAATCTTATCTTCAAAATTGTCTGAAAGGAATTTTAATCCTTCCTCAAGACTCTTTTTTTGTTCTAATTGCTCTAAAAAATTATTCATTTGATTTTGTTTGTTATTTTAAAAATTGGGATAAAAAAAGCCTCTTGGAATCAAGAGGCTTCGTTTATGAATATATTATTTACTTTAAACAATACAATAGACGTCCTCTTGCGAAGTTTCGCATACAACAACACATCATCATACAAGCTGCAGATGTTAGTAAAGTCGTTATGATAATTATTGTATTCATTTAAATTTTATTGGTAATTATTTATTCAAAAAAAAAAACTCCTCAATTGCTTGAGGAGTTTTTTGCTTTTATATTGTAAATGTTTCAAACATTAACGTGTAGCATATAACCCCTCAGTTTCTGAGCAGCACATACACATCATCATATTTAAAACCTGATTTTTCATTATTTCTTTATTCTCTTTTGAATACTGCAAACGTATAACATTTTTATAATACACTCCAAACAAAAGATAATAATTTTTCAAAATAAAAAACATAAAACACTTAAAGACAACAACTTAGAATAATAAAAAAAATAACGAAATCAATTTTTAAATCGACAGTTTACTTTTCATTTTAAATAATTCATCTATTTTTTGATGAAACTTTTTTGGCGAAACTTTATACAATTCGTTTATTAAATCAGTTGATATTGGGTTCTTATTTGGAAATTTATTATTTAATAAAAATTGTTTTAAAGCCTGATTCACTTTTTCTTCACCAATCATTTCACTAAGAAGATACATTACCACAGTACCTTTTGAGTAAGAGATATGACGATCATCTGGTCTTACCTGATATAATGGTATTTCTTTATAAAAACCTTTTTCATTATTATAAATATCTAAATGCATTCTGACTCTATTGAGCATTTCTTCTTTACCATACATTTTTTTGAGAAGCATCATCTCAGTATACATGGCCAAAGTTTCAGTCAACATCACAGCTCCATCACGATTATCAGGATAAATTTGATTGCCTCCCCACCACAAATGGGCTAATTCATGACCTGCCAATTCATTAATTACATCTTGCTGTTTGTCTGCTTTTATATTACTGTGAAAAATCATATCCTCAGTCATGTAAATTGTTGCTGGATAAGCTGTAGCAGCAAAACCTTTTGTAAAACTTGAAACTTCAGCAAAACGAATAATTTTAAAAGGATATGACCCAAAATTCGTATCACAATAATCCATTGTTAACTTTGCATTTTTAATTAAGTGCTCTACATTTTCATAATGTGTTGGATGATAATACACCTCAAAACTCTTCCCTTTATAATGCTCTTTTTTTATAGAATATTTTGCAGATGAAACCGCAAAACGAAAAGGAATTTGGCTAACATGATATTCAAAATAATTTCGATTCCCTTTTTTCCATTGATTAACCAGTTCTCCCATCCCAATTGCTGTTTGATCATTAGAAGTACTAATTATCATATCCAAATTGATAAAATCATTATTAGGAGTTTTGGGAGCATTAAAAGCTTTTGAAACTGTCTTTTTACCCAATCCAAATTGCTTACGGATACTATCTTCTTGAATTTCATTATCCGAATCATAACCAAGCTGTGGATAATATCGACTGATTCGCATAAAAGATCCGTTTCCAACAATAGCATTAAACGATTGATGACCGTTTACTGGTTTCCAATGATAGGCTAATTTGAAACTAAAACTCGCTCTTTCTTTTGGTAGCATCGGTTGATTAAGTTTCAAAATTTGATGTTGATTTGTAACCAAATGAAGTTCATTTTTAAATTGAAAATCCGCTTTTTTAATTTCAAAACCATCTGAAAAACCGATAAGAACTTTATTAATTTTCGCTTCTGTTTTGTTTTCTAAAGTATAAGTTCCCTCAATCGTATAGCAATTTTCTTCAGGAAATAATTCAACTGTAGTTTTAACATCAGTGATTGTTGGCTGAGGCAAATTTTGATAACTCCTAAACTGTTTTTCATAATTGGCTTGAGCTTGCCATTCTAAATTTTCATTTTTAGAAATATATCCGTCATTTATTTTCTGGCTAAGTCCAAAAGCACTTAATCCTAACAATATAAGATATATATTACCTTTTTTAAAATGAAGTTTTCGAAGATGAATTAAGTAAAATGAGATAGATAACAATACAAAACCAAACAACAATCTATAAATAAACGCTTTTTCATAAGCTCCAAAACCATTCATATCGCTGTAATCGAAACTTATGCTATATAAAAACTTTAAAATAGGAAAAGTAACTAGCTTCTTTCCGAGAGGTGTTGCCATTAAAAAAGCAAATAAAGAAGCCAATCCAAGCGCAACATATTTATTAGAAATTATTCTTTGGATAACCAATAAAAAACCACTTAAAATAAATAACGGTAAAGAATTAAATAAAAACACTTTAGCATAAACACTCCATTGCAAAATAGAATAACCATATAAAAACTGAAAAGTAATTCCTTCTGCAATTAAAACCACTGAAAAACTCATTATTACAAACCACAGTGTAAACCAATGTGCCCAGAATTGCATTTTCACATTATAAGTACTCTCTTCAATAAGATTGAAATTAGCGTTCTTGCTTCTCCAAAAAACATCATGAGAATAAAATAAAACAACAATCACTCCCATTACATAAAAATTCTGAATAATCGTAGAAACCATTAAGCCTGAAGTGGCATACTTTTGAGGAATTCGGATGCCTTTCTCAATTTCTGCATACATCTCCATCCCAACAGCAAATAACAATGCTATGACAATTAACACGAATGGAATACTTTTAAAAATGTAAATCAGATTGATTTTAACGAACGTAAACAACGACTTGATTCTAAGATGCAAGCCTTCATTAATTTCGATAAAAGCAAAAGGAACGTTTTCTGAATCTTCATTTGTAGTGATCAAAACATTTTTTCTAAGCTTGGACTTTTTTGTTAAAGAAAATTTTTTGAAAGCAATAAAAAGTAACAATATTGAAATTAAAAGGATTCCTAATCGGTTCCAGATGAAAACGCCGTCAAAACCAATTATTTCAAAATTTCTTTGGCTTACCGTCCAATGCGCTGTTTGATTAAAAAAGGCTGACATTCCGAACGGATCCAAAATTCCTGAAATAAATTTTGTTTCTTCTGATTGTGGTAAACTTTGTGCCATGAATGGTGAACTTGAAAACAATAAAGCCACCATATACAAAATATAAAGTAACAAACCCCCAACATAAATCGACATCTTTGATTTTGAAAACCATGCTACTAAACACAAAACAGAAGTAACGAAAACTGTATTGACGACTGTGAAATAAAACATTGGAACAACATAATACATTAAATGAAATTCACCGCTTTCCATCATTTTTTTATTACTCATCTGTCCGATAAAAAAACTAATCGTCAAAACCAATGTCAATAAAAGACTCAAGCTTAAAACAGAAATAAAACGTCCAACTAAAAATTGCATTTTATCGATGGGAGTACTAAAATAGATTTGTTCAAAACGGTTATCGATTTCTTTAATTGCTAATTGTGCTGTAAAAAGAGTACTAAAAAAAATCGTAGTTAAACTAATAAATGCTGTAATAAAACTAACTTGATATGAAGAGTTGTAAAACACATTTTCACCTACTGAAAAACGAGCATTTTGTCCGCCAAAAACTCCAAAAATGAAAATGAAAAGTAGGACCAAGTAAAATCCCCATCTTTTGAAATAGGATTGCAAATCAAATTTAAAAACTGTTTTCATAGCACTAAAGATTTTTGATTCAACGTTGCAAAATATACGTCTTCCAAAGTCGGATTCACTTCTTGAAATCCTGACGGTTTATTATCCGAAAGCAAATGAATATTCATTTTCCCAGCTGTAAATTGTGAAGAGATAACCTGATACTTATTTTTATATGATATCAACTCCTCTTTTTGGATTTGTTTTCTCCAAATTTTCCCTTGCAAAGACTGAATAAGTTCTTCTGGATTACCTTGTAGAAGTACTTTTCCTTGGTTCATTATAGCCATGTTCGAACACAAATTACGAACGTCCTCCACCAAATGTGTTGAAAGAATTACGATACGTTCCTCTCCTATTTCACTCAATAAACTATTGAAACGGTTTCGTTCTTCTGGATCCAAACCTGCTGTGGGTTCGTCTACAATAATAATTTTTGGGTTACCCAATAAGGCTTGTGCCACACCAAAACGCTGACGCATCCCACCAGAAAACGTACTTAGTTCCTTTTTGCGATGCGATGACAAATTCACCTTTTCTAATAAGGAAAGAATCTGAATTTTTCGATCATTTATATTGGTGACACCTTTTAAAATAGCCAGATGATTTAATAAATCATACGCCGAAACCTTAGGATATACTCCAAAATCCTGTGGCAAAAAACCTAACTGCTTTTTAATGAATTCGGGGTTTTCTAAAACATTTACTTCGTTGAAGAAAATTTGCCCTTCATCTGCAGATTGCAAACCTACAATGGTTCGCATCAACGACGATTTCCCTGCTCCGTTTGGCCCTAACAAACCAAACATTCCATTGTCTATTTCAAGCGAAATGTTGTCAATGGCTTTTACTCCATTTTTATACTTTTTTTGGAGATTTTTGATGATTAAACTGTTCATTTTTGATTGATTTTTTTCCGATGCGCTCCAAAAAGTTTGGCTACGCCTCGGGTGATGATTATTGATTAAAAATTATATAATTCTGCTTTGAAAAATTGAGACAAAAGAAACCCTGTCGGTCAAAAAAACCGATAGTTAAAACTCTAATAAAATGATGCTTATTCGCTGATGTATTCTAACACATCTCCAGGCTGGCAATCCAAGGCTTTACAAATCGCTTCAAGCGTTTCAAATCGAATACCCTTTGCCTTTCCAGTCTTCAGAATAGATAAATTTGCAGGAGTAATCCCTAGAATTTCTGCCAATTCTTTAGACTGCATTTTACGCTTAGCTAGCATTACATCAACATTAACTATAATTGGCATATTTAAATATATAAATCTTGTTCGTTTTGTAAATTCAAACCTTGTTGAAAAATAGCAGCCATAAAAAATATAAAAATTCCCATTATTGCATGAGCTACAATCATGGCAAAAAATGGAAAATCTTCTACACTAAACAATGACCAAATAATTGCTGAAATTGGATACAAAATCAAATTGAACTGATAAAATTGTTTCAAGTTTTTCAATCCATCCACTGTAAATAATCGTTCTTGCTTAAAGGTCTTAAATACACTACTCAAAACCAAAAAAAACAAACCATAAATAGCCAAACCTAAGACCATTTCCGAAACATAAGCAACTGTATATTCAGACCCCAATAAAAAATGTTGCTTTGTAAAAGGAAAATTAATTGCATATCTGTTCTTTTCCATTATTTCGAAAAAAGGGCCTTCAAAAACACAATTAATCAAGGCATAAATAGCAACCAATAAATAAAAAAAAGCGACAATTTTAGTAACAACATATAAAAAAGAAGCTATTATTCGAACTACTTTCATAAATATCTTTTTAAATTCAACAAAGCAAATGTAACAATTAATTATCGTAAAACAATAATTTATTATCTTATTTTTATAATTTTAAAAAAATAATGTTTTAGAAATAAAATTTTTTACATAAAAAACTTGCGTATTCAAAAATCATTTCTATAACTTTGTAACGTTGTAAAACAATAACAGAAATGAACAATATTTTAAACAATACTTGGTGGTGGAATTACTTACGTCGAAAATCGTGAGCGAATCCTCCTATCTGTATTTTTAAAATCAAAATAGATAAAAAGGCTTGTCAATCACGACAAGCCTTTTTTTATTCTCAAAACCGAAGCATCATGAAATATAAATTACATACATATCACAAACAAATTCTTGCCGATACGATTACTCCGGTGAGTATTTATTTAAAAATTCGAGATAAATTCCCGAATAGCCTTTTGCTGGAAAGTAATGACTATCACAGCAATGAGAACAGTTTTTCTTACATTTGCTGCAATCCATTTGCAAGCATTAAAGTAGAAAACGAAAGTATCTCTGTAACACTTCCTGATGGAAGTACAACCAAAAAACTAATCGAAAACCAAACCTCTGTTACAGAAAGCATTCAGGAATTTGCTTCGCGTTTTGAATCGGAAAAAAACGCTTTTAAATTTATCACCAATGGATTATTTGGTTTTACCAGTTATGATGCTGTTCGTTATTTTGAAAAAGTAAGTATTACAAAAAGAACTAACGATTTACAAATTCCCGATCTGTATTATGCCGTTTATCAGAACATAATTGCCATTAATCATTTCAAAAATGAGGCTTATATTTTCTGCCATAGTATTGACAAGCAGAATAACATTCCCGAAATTGAACAATTAATTCAATCTAAAAATTTTGCTTCTTATTCGTTTAGCAAAGAAGGAGAATCCTTTTCCAACTTAACAGATGATGACTTCAAAAACAATGTAGTTTTGGCCAAAAAACATTGTCAGCGTGGTGATGTATTCCAGTTGGTTTTATCAAGAAGATTTACTCAAGGTTTCAAAGGCGATGAATTCAATGTATACAGAGCTTTACGTAGTATTAATCCGTCACCCTATTTATTCTTTTTCGATTATGGTAATTTTAAAATTATGGGGTCTTCTCCCGAAGCTCAATTAGTCATCAATAATAAAAAAGCGGAGATTCACCCAATAGCAGGGACTTTCAAACGTACAGGAAATGATGAACAGGATGCCATTTTAGCTAAACAATTATCTGAAGATCCAAAAGAAAATAGTGAACATATCATGCTCGTAGACTTAGCCAGAAATGATTTAAGTCGCAACGGACACCAAGTAAAAGTTGAGAAATACAGAGAAGTGCAATTCTTTTCCCATGTAATTCATTTGGTTTCCAAAGTTTCTGGACAATTACATGATAATGCAACTACAATGCAGGTTGTTGCCAATACATTCCCAGCTGGGACACTTTCAGGAGCACCAAAACATAAAGCTTTACAATTAATTGAATCTATAGAAAATACTAACCGAAATTTCTATGGAGGCGCTATTGGTTTTATGGATTTTGAAGGTAACTTTAACCATGCCATTATGATTAGAACTTTTTTGAGTAAAAATCATGAATTGCATTATCAAGCTGGAGCCGGAATTGTTGTCGATTCGAGTGAAGAAAACGAAATGCAAGAAGTATATAACAAATTAGGCGCTTTAAATAAAGCCTTAGAATTAGCCGAAACTATTTAGTTAACAAACAAAATTTAAAAAATGAAAAAAATAGTAGTCATAGATAATTACGATAGCTTCACCTATAATTTAGTTCACTATCTGGAAGATTTGAATTGTGAAGTAACTGTATTCCGAAATGACGAATTCTATATAGACGAATTGAAATCTTTTGATAAAATTTTGTTATCACCAGGACCGGGAATTCCTGATGAAGCAGGTTTACTTAAAGAAGTCATTAAAACCTACGCTCCTACTAAAAGTATCCTTGGTGTTTGTCTTGGCCAACAAGCAATTGGAGAAGTTTTTGGCGGAAGCTTAATCAACCTTGAAAAAGTATATCATGGTGTGGCTACAAAAGTTAGCATCACTGTTCACGATGAAGTCCTTTTCAAAGGTTTAGAAAAAGAAATCGAAGTGGGACGCTATCATTCGTGGGTAGTTTCCAAAGAGAATTTTCCAGAAACACTTGAAATCACTTCGGTTGATGGTAACGGAGAAATCATGTCGTTACGACACAAAACGTTCGATGTAAGGGGTGTTCAATATCATCCCGAAAGCGTTCTTACTCCCAATGGAAAGCAAATTCTTGAAAATTGGGTTAATTCTTGAGTGCATAGCTCTTAGTCCTTAGTAACTAGTATTTAGTACTTAGTCATATTGACTAGCAATTAGTGAAACATAATTAAAATAATATTTATGGATAGTAAAATTACTAGCCCTGGCCTTTTACATCCTTACACTAAACACCAAAACAAAGATGAAAACATTATTAAACCGATTGATACAACATGAAACGCTGACTAAGGAAGAAGCGAAGCAGACATTGGTCAACATTTCCAACGGGCAATACAATCCGGCGCAGATAGCCAGTTTTTTAACTGTCTATATGATGCGAAGTATTACCATTGATGAACTTGCCGGATTTAGAGAAGCCTTACTAGAACTTTGCGTTGCAATCAATTTGTCGGATTACGATACGATTGATTTATGCGGAACAGGTGGTGACGGAAAGAACACATTCAATATTTCGACACTAGCTTCATTTGTAGCTACTGGAGCTGGAATTCAGGTGGCTAAACATGGTAATTATGGAGTTTCTTCAATTTCTGGATCAAGTAATGTCATGGAGACTTTAGGTATAAAATTCAGTAACGATAGTGATTTTCTTAGAAAAAGTATGGACGAAGCAGGAATATGTGTTTTACACGCACCACTCTTCCATCCTGCCATGAAAAATGTAGCCCCTATTCGTAAAGAGTTGGCTGTAAAAACCTTTTTCAACATGTTAGGCCCAATGGTCAATCCAAGTTTCCCAAAACATCAGTTGGTAGGTGTATTCAGTTTAGAATTAGCTAGAATGTATGCGTATTTGTACCAAAACACTGAAACCAACTTTACCATTTTACACAGTTTAGATGGTTATGATGAAATCTCATTAACAGGCAATACTAAAATCATTTCCAAAAACTATGATCAAATACTAAAACCTGAAGATTTTCAGCTTCAAAAATTAAACGAAACAGAAATTGAAGGCGGAGTAACTGTAGAAAAATCAGCAGAAATTTTTATTGATATACTATCAGGAAAAGGAACAGAAGCCCAGAATAATGTGGTTTGTGCTAATGCTGGAATGGCGATTGCAACAGTTAAAAATCTAAATCCTATCCAAGGATTTGAATTAGCTAAAGAAAGTCTTTTAAGCGGAAAAGCATTTCAAAAACTAAAAAAACTACAAGAATTAAGTCGATAATCATGAATATTTTAGATAAAATAATACTTGACAAGAAAAGAGAAGTTGAACTCAAAAAAGCATTGATTCCAGTTTCTCAATTGGAAAATTCTGCATTGTTTGGGTCAAGAACTCAATCCTTAAGCAAAAACTTGCGTAACAATCTTATAGGAATCATTGCCGAGCACAAACGTCGTTCTCCTTCAAAATCAATCATTAATAATTCTTTTTCAGTTGAAGAAGTTGTTGTTGGTTATCAAAATGCTGGTGCCTCAGGGATTTCGGTGTTGACAGATGGAAAATATTTTGGTGGTTCGTTAGATGATTTACTATTGACGAAAGCCTCAACAACCATTCCGCTTTTGAGAAAAGAATTCATTATTGATGAATATCAGATTTTGGAAGCCAAAGCATTTGGAGCAGATACTATTTTACTAATTGCAGCGGTGTTGGATAGAACTGAAATCAAACAACTTTCTGAATTTGCACAGTCGCTTGGTCTAGAGGTTTTACTTGAAGTTCATAACCGTAAAGAATTGGACAAATCAATCATGCCAAGTATTGATATGATTGGCGTAAACAATCGCAATCTTAAAACTTTTGAAGTAACAATAGAATACAGCAAAGAATTAGCCATTCATATTCCAGATGAATTTGTTAAAGTTTCAGAAAGTGGTATCGATTCAACTGAAGCCATTTTAGAATTACAACAATATGGCTACCAAGGATTTTTAATTGGTGAACACTTTATGAAAACAGAAAACCCTGGTAAAGCTGCTAAAGAATTAATTAATATTTTAATTTCTTAGGCCATGAAACTAAAGATCTGTGGTATGAAATATGAAGAAAACATCAAGGATGTTGCTCAATTGCATCCTGATTATATGGGGTTCATTTTCTATGAAAAATCACCTAGATATTTTGATGGTAATCTTCCTATTTTGTCTAAATCTACTCAAAAAGTAGGTGTTTTTGTAAATGCCTTTTTAGATGACATCCTCGATAAAATTAGAAGATATAATCTACAATTTGTTCAGCTACACGGAAACGAAACACCAAGTTTCTGCAAAGCTTTTAAAAAAACAGGTGCTAAAGTAATCAAAGTATTTTCTGTCAACGAAAATTTCAATTTTGATACCATAGAGCCTTACGAATCGGTTTGTGATTACTTTTTATTTGATACAAAAGGAAAATATCATGGAGGTAACGGAGTTTCTTTTGATTGGAATCTTTTGAAAAATTATCCTTCTAAAAAACCATTCTTCTTAAGTGGAGGAATTGGTGTAGAGGAGATAGAAAAAATTAAAAAAATGAATTTACCCATTCACGCTATCGATGTGAATAGCAAATTTGAAATAGAACCAGGACTAAAAAACACACAATTAATAAAAGAATTACAAAATGAAATATCAAGTTAATGAAAATGGATTTTATGGTGAATTTGGAGGAGCATTCATTCCAGAAATGCTTTATCCTAATGTAGAAGAATTACGCAAGCAATACCTTGATATTATTGCAACAGCTGAATTTCAAAAAGAGTTCCATCAATTACTAAAAGATTATGTAGGAAGACCAACTCCTCTTTATTTTGCAGAGAGACTTTCGGCTAAATACAACACTAAAATCTATTTAAAAAGAGAAGATTTATGTCATACAGGAGCTCATAAAATCAACAATACAATTGGTCAAATTTTACTAGCTAAACGACTAAGAAAAACACGAATCATTGCCGAAACTGGAGCTGGTCAACACGGAGTGGCGACAGCAACTGTTTGTGCCTTAATGGGTTTAAAATGCATCGTTTATATGGGAGAAATAGACATTCAGCGTCAAGCTCCTAATGTAGCTCGAATGAAAATGCTTGGTGCAGAAGTTCGTCCAGCAACCTCAGGGTCCAAAACCTTAAAAGACGCTACAAATGAAGCCATAAGAGACTGGATTAATAACCCTATTGATACTTTTTATATTATTGGGTCTGTGGTTGGACCGCATCCTTATCCTGATATGGTTGCTAAATTTCAGAGTATTATTTCTGAAGAAATTAAAAAACAATTACATGAAAAAGAAGGCAAAGAAAATCCAGATTATGTAATAGCTTGTGTGGGCGGAGGAAGTAATGCCGCTGGAGCATTTTATCATTTTCTTGATGAAGAAAAGGTAAATTTAATTGCTGTGGAAGCAGCTGGAAAAGGAATCCATTCAGGAGAGAGTGCTGCAACTTCTGTTTTAGGCAAAATAGGCATCATTCACGGTAGTAAAACTTTATTAATGCAATCTGAAGACGGACAAATTACAGAGCCCTACTCTATTTCGGCTGGTTTAGATTATCCAGGTGTTGGACCATTACATGCGCATTTACATGACACTAAAAGAGCCGAATTTATAGCTATTACGGATGATGATGCCATGGCAGCAGGCTTAAATTTGTGCAAAACTGAAGGCATTATTCCTGCCATTGAAAGTTCACATGCCTTAGCAGTTTTAGACCAAAAGAAATTTAAAAAAGATGATATTGTTGTGATCAATTTATCAGGTCGTGGTGACAAGGATTTGAATACATACATCAACTATTTTGAGCTTTAATCAGTAATAAATTAGATTTAGAAAACATGAATAGAATAAACACAAAATTACAAGAAAACAAGAAGTTACTTTCTATCTATTTTACTGCTGGTTACCCAGAACTAAACAGCACTGTTTCCATTATACAAGAACTTGAAAAAAGTGGTGTCGATATGATTGAAATAGGCTTGCCTTTTAGTGATCCATTGGCCGATGGCCCAACAATTCAAGAAAGTTCAACTATAGCTTTGGAGAATGGAATGACTACAAAATTGCTTTTTGAACAACTTGAAAACATTCGAAAAACGGTTGAAATCCCTCTTATAATAATGGGGTATTTTAATCCAATTTTGCAGTTTGGTATAGAAGAATTTTGTAAAAAATGTGCTCAAGTTGGTATTGATGGATTGATTATACCTGACTTGCCTTTGGATGTTTTTGAACAAGATTATAAAACTATTTTTGAGCAATACAACTTAAAAAACATATGCTTAATTACACCTCAAACTTCAGACGAACGAATCCATAAAATAGACCAAATTTCAGATAGTTTCATTTATATGGTGAGTAGTTCGAGTACAACTGGTAGTCAAAATTCTTTTGGTGATGTTCAAAAAAATTACTTCAAAAAAATATCCGATTTGAAACTGAAGAACCCACAAATCGTAGGATTTGGAATTTCAAATTCAGAGACTTTTACTGAAGCTATCAAATATCAAAAAGGAGCAATTATTGGAAGCTCATTTATTAAATTTATAAAAGATCATCCTATTGAAAACATCTCAACTTTTATAAATAAATTAAGATAAAGATTACTTTTACACATTCTTAAAAATTAAACAAAACGAGCCTGTCTTACTTAATTGACGGGCTTTTTAGTAATTACCATTGATAAAAAATAGTTGTTAAAAAAAAGTTAAAATTAATTTAAACAAACGTTTAATTTAAACAAGTGTTTAATTTTGTACTCGAATTTAAGATTAAATTAAAATGACAGATTTTAACGAAAAGCAATTAGAAATTTTACAAGTAGCTGAAAAGCTATTTGCAGAAAAAGGCTATGACGGAACTTCTGTTCGTGATATTGCAAAAATTGCTAACATTAATATAGCAATGATTTCCTATTACTTTGGTTCAAAGGAAAAACTTCTTGAATCATTGATTGTATATCGTATTTCTGATATGCGATTACAAATGGAAAACTTATACCAACAAGATCTAAGTCCTCTTGAAAAAATTGATGGTCTAATTGAATTGTATATCAAACGAATCAATAAGAATAAAGGAATGTATCAAATCATTCATTTCGAAATTTCATCAGGAAAAAGGATAATTAATTGTGATTCATTCAACGAAATGAAAAAATACAATTTAGCTATTCTAAAAAACATGATTTCCGAAGGTCAAGAAAAAGGTTTATTTAGAACTGACATCAATATAGAATTAATCCCTACAACTATTATGGGGACTTATTTTCACTTCCAAATGAATAAACCCTTTTTTAAAGATATAATGAACCTGAATACCGAAGAAGAATTTGAAGCGTATATCAATTCAGAGCTTACTCGTCATATAAAACAAACAATAAAAGCCCTCTTAACCTATGAAATATAACAAAATAACAATCATTATTACCCTTTTGGTAATGTTCTCTGGGTATTCCCAAGAGAAAAAAAAGTTATCCCTAAAAGAAGCAATTAGCTTGGCGATTACAAAAAGTGATCAAACAACACTATCAAATTTAAAAGCCCAAACTGCAAAACTAGAGATGGAAACGATTAAAAACAATCAATATCCAACTGTTAAGATTTCTGGGCAATACATGCGTCTTACAAATGCTGATGTGACTTCTGCATTTAGTACTGGATCTGGTGGAAAAGGAATTGAAGTGAATCAACTTTTATTTGGACAAGCCAATGCTTCTATGCCATTATTTAACGGTTTCAAGTTAAAAAACTCAATCGATGCTTCAGAAAATATGTATAAGGCCGAAGCTTCAAATAGTATTCATGCAAAAGAAGAGATAGGTCTTTATGTTGTAGAACTTTTTGCAAAACTGTATCAATCACAAGAAATGATAGAGTTATTCAAAGAAAATCTTAAAAGTGCACAACAGCGAACTAAAGATTTTTCGGCTATGGTTGATAACGGATTAATGGCTAGAAATGACTTATTGAAAGCCCAATTACAAGAGTCTAATATCCAATTATCAATGGATAATGCTCAAAAGAATTTCAATGTCATTAATTATCAATTAGTAACTCTTTTAAAATTACCTGAAAATACCATAGTAGATATCGACATCGAAGCTGTTAAAAACGACATGGTTTTAAACAGAAATGCATATGTAGAAGCAAAAAGAAGTGATTTTGAAGCTTTAAGTTTCCAACAAAAAGCTGCTGAAGCAAATGTAAAAGCATCTCAAAGTGGCTATTATCCTTCAATTGCTTTAATGGGTGGTTACATTGCTTTTGATTTAAAAAATGTATTGACAGTAACTAACGCTATGAATTTTGGTGTAGGAGTAAACTATGATTTATCAAATATTTTCAAAAATGGAAAAGAAGTAAAACTAGCAAAATCGAAAGCTGAACAAGCTAAGACTGCTGTTTCTATGATGAATGATAAAATCAAAGAAGAAGTTCAACAAGCTCAAGAAAATTACAATCTTTCTGAAAAACAAAATGCAGTATACAAACAAGCGGTAGAACAAGCAGCTGAAAATTACCGTATTGTGAAAGACAAATACGATAATAGTTTATCTACAACAAACGACTTATTAGAAGCCGACACACAACAGTTACAAACTAAAATAAACTTAGCCTTATCACAAGCTGATATTGCTCTTAAATATTATCAATTACAATTTGCTTCTGGAAAGCTAATTAACTCATTCAATTTGACACAAAAATAAAATAGTACTATCATGAAAAATAA
Organism: Flavobacterium terrae; assembly: GCF_900142035.1. Lineage (GTDB taxonomy): Bacteria > Bacteroidota > Bacteroidia > Flavobacteriales > Flavobacteriaceae > Flavobacterium > Flavobacterium terrae. The sequence continues at coordinate 84,002 of NZ_FQZI01000005.1, forward strand.
AAAACCATCAAATAAAAAGTTTGTCATTATCCTAACATGTTTAGTAACACTAGGAACAATTTATGGCGTATTTAAATACATGCATGCCCAAGCTCATGAAGAAACAGATGATGCTCAGATTGAACAAAATATGAGTCCAATTATCCCAAGAATTGCTGGATATATATCTGATGTAAAAGTTAAAGACAACGATTTTGTAAAAAAAGGTGACACATTATTAGTTATCGATAACAGTGATTTTATTGTTAAAGTTGAAGAAGCAAAAGCTGCTTTAGTTGCTGCAGAAAATACATTAGAAGTATCTAGAGCAGATGTAGGAGCAGCAGCAGCAAATATTTCTATTACTGATGCTACGATTCAATCAAACTCTGGTAGTATTGATGCTGCTAAAATTAGATTAGAAAGAGCTACAAATGATTTTGAACGTTATTCAAATTTGTATAAAAATCATTCCATTACAAAACAACAATTCGAACAAGCATTAGCTGCAAAACAAGAAGCAGAAAAGCAAGTAGAAATATTACAACAACAACGTAATGCAAACATTCACCAACGTGAAGCGGTGGCGTCAAAAACAAATGTCGCTAGTAAACAAACTGGTGTTGCATCGGCTAACATAAAAAGAGCAAAAGCTGTTCTAGAAGCAGCTCAATTAAACTTAAGTTATACAGTAATAACTGCTGCGACAGATGGTCAAGTTTCTAGCGTAAAAGTACAACCTGGTCAAATGATTCAACCTGGCCAATCTTTATTCTACATTGTAAACAGTAAAGACACTTGGATTGTAGCTAATTTTAAAGAAACTCAGTTAGACAAAATGGTTGTAGGACAAAAAGTTGGAATCAAAGTTGATGCTTATCCTGGAACTAAATTTGAAGGTGAAGTAAGTTCTTTCTCTCCAGCAACAGGAGCTAAATTTTCAATATTGCCTCCAGACAACGCAACAGGGAACTTCGTAAAAACAATTCAAAGATTACCTGTAAAAATTAAATTAACAGCTAATAATGATGTTGAAAAAGTAAAATTATTACGTCCTGGAATGAACGTAGAAGTTGATGTACATGTAAAATAATATGGCTGCTACACAAACAGATGATTTAGTAGAATATGGCTTTAGAAGAGTCATAATAACAATAACCGCAGTACTTTGCGCTCTTTTGGAAGTTGTTGATACCACCATTGTAAACGTGGCATTAAACGACATGAAAGGAAGTCTTGGTGCTACCTTAACAGATGTTGCTTGGGTAATTACTGCTTATGCAATCGCTAATGTAATTGTTATTCCAATGACGAGCTGGTTATCACAACAATTTGGAAGAAGAAATTACTTTGCTGCGTCAATTATAATCTTTACCGTTTCTTCCTTTTTATGTGGTAATGCAAGCAATATATGGGAGTTGGTAATTTTTAGATTCATTCAGGGTATGGGTGGTGGAGCTCTTTTAGTTACGGCACAAACCATTATAACCGAAAGTTATCCAACTGAAAAAAGAGGTATGGCGCAAGCCATTTACGGAATGGGTGTTATTATTGGTCCAACATTAGGTCCGCCATTAGGAGGTTATTTAGTAGATAATTTTTCATGGCCTTACATTTTTTATATCAACATTCCTTTAGGAATCATTGCAACGTTCTTAACACTGTCTTTTGTAAAAAGCCCTAAATACGGAGAAAAGCTGAAAGCAAACCAAGTTGACTGGTGGGGAATTGTTTTCCTAACAGCTTTCATTGGGTCATTACAATTCGTTTTAGAACATGGTCAGCAAGATGACTGGTTTGAAAACACAACTATTGTAATCTTAAGCATAGTTTCATTTTTTGGATTGATATTATTTCTCTGGCGACAACTCACCTATAAATATCCAATTGTAAACCTTAGAGTACTAAAAGACCAAAACTTGCGAATAGGAACTATCATGTGTTTCATTCTTGGTTTTGGATTATACGGAACAACATTTGTTGTGCCAATTTATACTCAGGCCATTTTAGGTTGGACAGCTACCGACGCTGGTTTGTTATTGATTCCAAGTTCTATTATGACAGGAATTATGATGCCTATTATTGGTAAATTAATTCAAAAAGGAGTCCCACAAGCCTATTTAGTTTCTTTAGGATTCTTGATTTTCTTCGGATTTACTTTTTGGATGCACAATGTAATGACACCTGATACTGGTGCCGAACACATGTTTTGGCCTCTAATTTTAAGAGGAATTGGATTAGGATTACTATTTGTACCAATAACAACTTTGGCACTTTCAACCCTTAAAGGAAAAGAAATCGGTGAAGGAGCCGCATTTACTGGAATGATGCGTCAACTAGGAGGATCATTTGGTATTGCATTAATTACAACATTTATTTCAAGATTTGGTCAGCAACATCGAGTAGATTTAATTTCTCACTTAGATGCTACAAAATTTGAAGTACAGCAAAGAATCCAGCAGTTACAAATGTCATTTATGTCAAAAGGCTTTACTGCAAATGAAGCTCTTGACAAAGCACATAAAGCAATCGAAGGTTCAGTTATCAAACAAAGTACTGTACTTTCATATATGGATGTATTTCTTTATTTAGGTATTTTATTTCTGCTTTGCATACCATTTATGTTGATGGTAAAAAAAGGCTCAGGAAAAGTAGATATGTCAAATGTACACTAATACATGACATACTTATGTTGGTTGGAACTCCGGCTTTAGGGTCGGAGTTTTTTTACTTTTAATAACATTTTATTATGACTCAAAACCAATCAATTTCGAAAGAATAAGTATATATTTGCAAAAAATTTCAAACATCATGAACTTACACAACATCCCTAACATCAAGCATTTAGATAGCGGGAACTTTTTTATATTAGCTGGTCCTTGTGCTATTGAAGGAGAAGAAATGGCTATGCGTATTGCTGAAAAATTAGTAGGCATCACAGATAATCTTAAAATACCATATGTTTTCAAAGGATCATTCAAAAAAGCGAATCGTTCAAGAATTGATAGCTTTTCTGGAATTGGAGACGAAAAAGCATTAAAAATATTACAAAAAGTTGGGAAGGAATTTGGAATTCCAACCGTAACTGATATTCATACAAATGAAGATGCAGCAAAAGCCGCAGAATATGTAGATGTTTTACAAATCCCTGCTTTTCTTGTACGTCAAACAGATTTAGTAGTTGCAGCTGCTAATACTGGAAAAACAGTTAACCTTAAAAAAGGGCAATTCATGAGTCCTGAAAGCATGAAACATGCTGTTCAAAAAGTATTAGATTGTCAAAACGAGAACGTTATGGTTACTGATAGAGGAACAATGTTTGGTTACCAAGATATGATTGTAGATTTCCGTGGAATTCCTACAATGCAAAATCTTGCAACAACTGTTCTAGATGTAACTCACTCTTTACAACAACCTAACCAAATGGCAGGTGTAACTGGTGGTCGTCCAGACATGATTGAAACTATTGCAAAAGCTGGTATCGCTGTAGGTGTTGATGGTATATTTATCGAAACACATTTTGATCCAGCAAATGCAAAAAGTGATGGTGCAAATATGCTTCATTTAGATTATTTTGAAGATTTAATGAAGAAACTTGTTGCTATACGTCAAACTGTAAATCAATTTTAATCTTTTTTAAGCAAAAATGAAACAACCATTTTTAATGGCTGTACTAACTTTTTGTGTTTTTTCACAGTACACCTTTTCGCAAGAAACAGTAGAAAATCCTGAAAAATACACAGCACACAACAAAGGAAAATTTTTTATTTCATGGGGTGGAAACAGAGATAGTTATAGTAGATCTGATGTAAACTTTAGAGGAAAAGATTACAACTTTACCGTTCATGATATGGTTGCTCATGATAAACCAAAAGGATGGCATATTGATTATATAAATCCTGTAAACATGACAATTCCTCAGACTAATTTTAGATTTGGATATTTCTTTAGTGATCACTACAGCGTTTCAATTGGGTGGGATCATATGAAGTATGTAATGAGTCAGTATCAAATTGCTAATGTTTCTGGTTATATTAATTTACCTTCAGATGCGCCTGGAAATATATATAATGGAAATTATAATAATACACCTGTAGATATGTCTCAAGGTGGTGCTCAAGAAGGAGGTTATGAAAATGGGGTTACACCAGTTGGTGGTCCTGCATTTTTAATGTATGAACATACAGATGGTTTAAACTATGTGAATACCGAGGTTTCTAGACATGATGATATTTCTAAATTGTTTGGTTTACCAAATACTGATAAAGTTCAAATTAATTTAACTGGAGGTTTAGGAGTAGGAATTTTATATCCTAAAACAAATGCTACACTTTTAGGAAAAGAGCGTCATGATGATTTTCATGTTTCCGGATATGGTTTCTCTGCAAAAGCCGGAATTAACTTTACTTTCTTTAAATATTTTTATGTACAAGGAGAGTTAAAAACTGGTTATATTGATATGAAAAACATCAGAACCACAGTAAGTAATGAAGATAAAGCTTCACAACATTTTACATTCGTACAGAGAATTATTGCTGTAGGAGGAATATTCAAAATATAATAAAAAAAGCCCTGATTCTTCAGGGCTTTTTTATTTTCGATTAAAATTAAAAAAAATCGACAACGAACAAAAACCAAAGTTATTATTTGTAAGAAAATATTTATTTTTGCATGATTTATAATTAAATGCAATCATGAAATTTTTATTCTCCACAATTTTAAGCTTAGTTCTAACTTTTTCAACTTTAGCACAAAGCCAACAATCAAAAAAAACAAAAAAGATTACACCTTCAGAAGAAGTTGCTCAACCAGCAAAATCAGCTGATTTCAATACTACAAGTGTAGATACCATACACATTTCAAAAGGAAAACCTACTTTACTTCTTATAAATGTATTAGGACAAAATACTGCTGGATATAAAGACATTCGAGAAGAAAAAGAACTTCAAAACAATTTTGATAAAAACAAAGTTCAAATCATAAATATATCCAGACATTCTTTCATTGTTTTTGAAAACAATCAAACATTAGATGTAAGTGATTTTAAAAACAATTATGAATCGAAAGCTTTTTGGAATGGAAAAATAAAGGAGCAAATTCAAACCGAATCTGGTCTTCAAAAATCAACAGAATTTTTTGCCAAACAACTAAAAGTAAAAAAAGAATCGTCTTACATTATAAATGCAAGAAAAAATAAAAAAGAATTTGAATCTATTCTGAAAAAGAACATCATTACTGACAATTCGAAAACAGTAATGAATACATTTCTTAAAATCTATTCAAATCCTATTGTAAATGAAGTTCGTGAATTAAAGTTTTTCGAACAAGATAATTCCAAGGTCAAAACAATCAATGTTTTCTTTTCAGAAAAAAAAGGAAAGAAAATTTTATTCAGATCTTATGAATTTAATGAGGCAGAGCAACCTTTATCCCTAAAGCTGTTTAAAGAAAATGGAAAATTAGAAGGGGAAATACTGTTTAATTATGAAAACGGAATACTAAAAGATATAACTGAAGGCATCGTAGTTAAAAAAGTAAGCTACAATAATGACAAAATGATTATCACTTCAAAAAAAGATGATGGTGAAGAAACAAAATTATATTGGATAGAAAATAATGAACTTCTTGAGAAAAAATTTACTTTAACTAATGATGACAATTTAGCATATCACAATACTGTTGTGGAAACTAAATTTGAAAACAATTGCAAATCGACCATTTACAACGACGAAATAATACGAAAAGAATGCTACTCAAAAAAAGAAGATAACCCTTTTATTTATGAGTTTATCTCCTACCAAAAAGAAGAAGTTTTACAACATTACAAGATAAAAGTCATCAAAAAGAATGACAAGTTATATGAAAGATTCACTTCAGAATCAAATGATGCAAAAGACTACAAAGACAACTTTAAATTATCTGGTAGTTATCAACTAAATGATAAAAAACAGTTAAGTACATTCAAATTCATTAAAGACAAAACTGAAAAAACTATCAAAATAGAATACAACTACTTTCAATAATTCTTTCTTAAAAAAATTAAAATTTATTTGTTCTGCATTAAATTTTTAATTTACTTTGTAATTCAAAGTTCTTTCTAAAAATAAAATTATGCTAAACAAAAATCAACTTTATGTAATAGGAGCAACATTGCTGTTATTACTTATTCCGCTTATTGGAATGCAATTTACATCTGAAATTAATTGGAGTATTGGAGACTTTATCATTATGGGGACATTAATACTTAGTTTAGGTTTTGCAACCGAATTTATTTCTAGAAAAATTTCTAACAAAACATACAAATTAGCAATGATAGCAATATTTGTTATTGTATTTTTGCTGATATGGATTGAATTGGCTGTAGGTATTTTCAACAGTCCGTTTGCTGGCTCATAAGTTAAATCAGAAAACAAAAATCTGTTATTACATGGATTCTAACAATTATTTAAAAGACATAAAAGACATCAAAAACATGATGTCACAATCGTCACAATTTATTTCTTTGAGTGGATTATCTGGAGTTCTTGCAGGGATTTATGCCATTTTAGGAGCAATTTATGTAAATGGTCTACTATTAAACCATTATGAAACATATGTAACACTAGAAAGCGATACATTCAAAAAAATTGTGATTACGGCATTAGTTGTATTAACAGCTTCTTTGCTTACAGCTTATGTAATGACTGTTAGAAAAGCTAAAAAATTAGAAGAAAGCGTTTGGAACCCTTCATCAAGAAGACTTTTAATAAATTTTTTGATTCCGTTAGTAACAGGAGGGATTTTTGCGCTACTCCTACTTCGTCATGGACATTACGGCTTGGTGGCACCTATAACATTATTGTTCTATGGATTGGCTTGTTTAAATGCTAGTAAATATACTTTGCGTGATGTACGATATTTAGGCATTACTGAGATCATTTTAGGATTATTAGCCGTTGAATTTTCAGGATTTGGTTTGTATTTTTGGGCGATCGGATTTGGTTTGTGTCATATTATTTATGGTGGAATGATGCATTTTAAATATGATAGGAAATGAAAAAAGTAGTAATTGGAGTTTTAGTATTTTTAGCAATAATTTATGCCTATGGATATTACTGTGCAAGAGAAGTTGATAAAGCTTTCTCTACAATAAATAAAAATATTTCTAAGGACTTAAAAGATGGAGATATAATTTTTCAAACATCGGAATCTGCGCAATGTGAAGCTGTCAGATTAGCAACGAATTCTAAATTTTCACATTGTGGGATTATTTTCAAAATGGATGGAAAAAGTCATGTTCTTGAAGCTGTTCAACCAGTAAAGATAACTCCATTAACAGATTGGATTTCGCATGGAAAGAATTTCGAATATTTAATTAAAAGATTAAAAAAACCTAATTCTTTAGACACTACTAAAGTTAAAAACATGAAAGATTATGGCTTTCAAATGCTTAATGCTGATTATGATTTGTATTTTGAATGGTCTGATGAAAAAATATATTGTTCAGAATTAGTTTGGAAAGTATATAAAAATGGAGCTGGAATAGAAATCTGTCCATTTAAAAAACTAAAAGATTTTAATTTATCAGACCCAAAAGTAATTAAAATCATGAAAGAAAGATATGGTAATAACATACCTTTAGAAGAGAATGTTGTTGCACCATCACAATTAGCAGATTCTAATATTTTAGAAACTGTCGTTGACACATATAAAAATTGAAAAACATAATTCAAAATATCAACAAAGCCTTTGATCACCGAATTCGTTTAGGTATCATGTCTGTACTTATGGTTAATGAAAGTGCCGACTTTACCACATTAAAAGAATTACTTGGTGTTACTGATGGAAATTTAGCCAGCCATGCAAAAGCATTGGAAGGTGAAAAGTATATTGTTGTAGAAAAACAGTTCATTGGTAAAAAACCAAACACAAGTTACAAAGCCACAAAAGAAGGTCGTAAAGCATTTCAGGAGCATATCGATGCCCTTGAAAAATTAATATCTAAAACCTAATCTATTTTTTAACTATATACTTTGAATTTCAAAGTTCTTTTAAATATGTAAAATGAAAACAATTAAAAACATTCCCTTTTCAACCATATTTGCTTTAGGCTCATTTGGTATTGGCACATTACTCTTTATTTCTTATATGATTTTTCAAAATTTTAACATTATAGTAATTGGTTTTTTCTATGTATATGCAGCAGTAATTTTAAACATATTAGTACTACTCAATTTACTATACCAATTATATTCAAAATCAAATAAAGAAGATATTCTTATCAGGATACTAATCCTTGTAAGCAATATTCCAATAGCATACTTCTATTATATAATAGTCGATAATAAATTCAACAGTTTACACCCTTTTAATCAATAACAATGGAAACACAATTCAATCAACAAAAAAACAGTTTTTTTCAGTCAACAACAGTAAAAATGGCTATGGTAGGCTTTCTAACCTTAATTCTACTTATCCCATTAGCATTTGTAAAAGATTTGATTTCAGAGCGTTCAAATCGTAAAAAAGAAGTCGTAGAAGAAGTATCAAACCTTTGGGGAAAAGACATTTATTTTTATGGACCAATTTTAAAAATTCCATACAAATCGTATGACGAATACAATATTACCAATCCTAAAACTGGAACAGTAACTATTGAAAAGAAAGTAACAACTAAAAATGCATATTTCTTTCCGGAAAACTTTAGCAACAAAACAAACACGAAGAAGAACACATCTTTAAAACGTGGGATTTACAACAATGTAGTTTTTACTGCCAATATGAATTTTCAAGGAAACTTTGGTAAACTAAATTTTGAAAAGCTTGGTATCAAAGCCGAAGATTTACTTTGGAATCAAGCTTCGATAGTAGTAAAAACAACAAACTTAAAAAGTTTAAAAAGCGATTTAAACATTGCATTGAACAATCAAAAAATGAATTTTGAATCTAAATCAGATGAAGATAATTTCTATGGTACTTTAGAATCAGATAAATTCGATTACAATACTTTAAGTAAGAACAATGCTTTAAACTTCAAATTTGCCATGGAATACAACGGAAGTAAGAGTATCAAGTTTATTCCAATTGGTAAAAAAAGTACGGTTAGTATAGATTCTGATTGGGATTCACCGAGTTTTGAAGGTGCTTTTGCTGCAAATGACACTACAAAAACGATTAACAAAAAAGGCTTTCATGCTGATTGGAAGATTCTTGATATAAACAGAGCTTTTTCACAACAACATCTTGAAAAAATTCCGAACCTAAATGAATATGCTTTTGGAGCAAAATTCATCGAAACCGTTGATGAATACCAACAAAACGAACGTGCATCAAAATATGGTTTTTTAGTTATAGGGCTAACATTCTTAATATTCTTTTTAATTCAATCTATTAGTAAAATAAGTATACATATTTTTCAATACTCGATGATTGGATTGGCCTTAATTATGTTCTACACTTTACTAATTTCAATTACTGAACATTCGAGTTTTACATTAGCTTATATAATTGCTGGATTAGCTGTAGTTGTTATGATTGGATTGTATTCAAGATCGATGCTCAACAATAAATTTGCTGGTTTTATTGCGATTGCATTAACTGCCTTATATACTTTTATCTATGTAATTATTCAGTTAGAAAGCTATGCATTGTTAGTAGGAAGCATAGGATTATTTGCAATCCTGGGTGCAGTAATGTATTTCTCTAGAAAAATTGAGTGGAAGTAATTTATTAAAGAAAAGCGCCGTTTGGCGCTTTTCTTTTTGAACAATAGTATATTACAAATACATCAGATTAACAGTTTTTTCTCATCTTTGTGTAAACTTACTATTTATGCTCAATAAACTACTTTTAACGATATTCATCTTAATTTTCAATCAAAACCTTTTTAGCCAAACCTATACTTTTAAAAAAAAGTTTAATTCTGATGATCGTATAGAATTCTTGGGCTTAACAAAAGAAATCTTTGAAATAAACAAAAATATTTCATATAATGTTGGAAATTACGATACTGCACAATTTGAACAAATAAAACCAGTTCAATACAATGATGATTATTTAAAAAAAATACAAACAGAATTAGCCAAAGACTCACTTAACGCAATAACACTAAGCAATTTTGCAAATTATTATTCTAACACCGGAAACGGTTCTTTGGCTAAAATTTATTTTACAAAATCACTCAAAAATTGGTCACTAAAAGCCAAAACAAAAAAAGATAGTGCCTTCTATTATTCTTTCAAAGGAATTTTAGAAATGAATTTAGAAAAAGAGAATGCAATTGAAGACATAGAAAAAGCATTAGAAATAAATCCTAAAGATTCTATTGCACTAAATTTTTATCCAATATTCTTGATACAAAAAAAAGAGTTTTCTAAAGCAAAAAAAGTATGTTCAACAGCTTTAGAAGATCCAAAAAATGAAAACCCAGAAATAGCTTATTTATTTTTTAGCTTGGGAGTAATATTCGAAAACATGGAAAAAGTTTTTGATGAATCAAAAAAAATAGAGAATAGAAAAAAAAGTTACACTGAGTTATTTGATTACAAAAGCATTGAAAATGCATCTGCTCTACATCAAAAAAACCAAAGAATACTATATCTAAAAAAAATGATGGATATTTTAGGGTTGACTGTAAAAATGCTAACCTTTGAGACAACACCCGACAACAATGTAATTAGGGATTATGACAAATTTGAAATTAAAAAAATCAATCAATTAAAATTAGATTTTCAAGAGTTATTAATTAAAAAGAAAATAAATCCGTACTCAGCAAACAAAAGCCTTGCAATGCTATATTTCTTTACTAATGAAAACGAAAAAGCTATTGAACACGCAAAAAAAGCAATTACTATTTTCCCTGATTCAAAAAGAACAAGCTATTTTAATTCTGATGAAGTTTATGAATTATTACAAACTTTATATTTAACCAAAAAAGATGATATTAATTTTGAAAAAACATTGAAAGAAAAAATAGAAAAAACCTCTAAGCATCAAAAATCAATAAATGATTATACCAACATGGCATATCTCTATTTATATAAAAATGATTTTGAAGAAGCCGAAAATTGGTGTAATAAGGCCCGTGAAATTGATCCTGACAACTTTAAAGCACTTTCACTATTAGCACATCTAAAACTAATGAAAAATGGTTTAGAAAGTGGCATAGGCCAATTTTATTTAGGACAATCTTCAAAACAAATAAAAGATGAGAGTGATAATTTCAATCTTTCTATCCAAGCAGCGACATATATGATACTTTATGGTAATAATGCGAATGCTAAATCAGCCTATGATAATATCGAAGCCTGCAAAAAATTAGTCCCTAAAAAAACTGGATTTTGCGATGAGTTAATTAATTCTTATATTCAAATAAACCCATAAAAAAAGTCTGACATAGTAGTCAGACTTTTTTATATCTAAATCCCATACTTATCTATTAAATAAATCAACGAAGTCATTGTAGCTGCACCAAGTTCTAACTCTCTTTTATTGACCGCATCAAATTTATCATTAGCTGCATGATGATAATCAAAATAACGCTGAGAATCTGGTCGCAATCCTGCTTTTACAATTCTTTTTGAAGTTAAATCCTGAATATCTGAACCTCCGTGGCCTTTGATAAAACTATGAATCAAATAAGGCTCAAAAAGTGTTTTCCAATCTTGAATTTTGTTAAAACTTGTATCATCTGCTTCTAATGAGAACCCTCTTGGTGTAAATCCACCTGAATCACTTTCCATGGCAAAAATGTGATTCTCATTATTTTTTAAAGACAACTCTTGATACTTATCTCCTCCTCGCCCCCCATTCTCCTCATTCATAAACATCACTACTCTAATAGTGTTTTTAGGTTTATAGCTTAGATTTTTAAAGACATTTGCAACCTCTAAACTCTGTACACAACCAGCACCGTCATCATGAGAACCATCGGCTAAATCCCATGAATCTAAATGACCTCCAACAACTATGATGTTTTCTGGCGTTACAGTTCCTGTAATTTCTCCAATTACATTAAATGATAAAACATCACTCTCTTGATAACATGATTGTTTAAAATAAAATGTCAAATTTGGATTTTGTTTTAACTGCTTACTCAATATTTCAGCACCATTTGTGCTAATAGCAGCAGTCGGGATTCGTTGTTCTTTGGGTATGTCTCCATAACTGGTGCCGCCTGCATGTGGAAAATCATCCAATCTAAAATTTAACGATCTAACAATTGCCCCTACAGCTCCATATTTTGAAGCTTCTTTTGCTCCAGATCTTCTCTGATCACCAGCATCACGATAGGAATGAAATGCTTCTACATTAGCTGGATTCATAGGTCTATTAAAAAAAACTATTTTCCCTTTTATTTTTTCTGCGCCTAATTGTTCTAATTCTTTTAAGGATTGTACTTCTATAATTTCTGCTGTAACTCCACTTTTTGATGTAGCTATGCTTCCTCCTAGAGCGCAAATAGGAACTTGAATCTTTTTCCCTTTAATTTTAATATATGCCTCTTCCTTTTCTCCTCTAACCCATTTTGGAACCATTACTTCTTGCAAATACACTTTATCAAAAGCACCAGATTCTTCCATTTGCTGCTTAGTATATTTAACTGCTTTTTCAGCACCAATTGATCCAGACAATCTATGACCAATAGAGTTTGACAAATACTCTAATTGAGCATAACATTTAGAATTAGTTAAGGCTTGATTGTAAATGGCTTTTAACTGTTCTTCATCTGAAGTTTGTGAAAATCCTAAAGAAGAAACTAATATCGATAAAAGGGTTATTCTTTTCATTTGGGTTGTTTGTTTTCTCAAAAATAATTCAGTTTTAACTGATGACCTACTATTTTAGACAGATTTTTTATCAATGTCAAAAGAAATAAAAAAGCCTCAAAAATTGAGGCTTTAAAGTTTAGTTTTAGTATTTTGATTATCGATTTTTTATAAATCTTATTCTTTACCATCAACATAATTTTGAAGGTATTTAAACTTGTCTGTTAGTTTACCATCTTTACAAATTACGGCTCTTGATAAAATCCCATCTTTATCATTGTTATAAAAAGCAGGAATTACATGTTCCAAAAACATCTCTCCAAATCCTTCACTAGCATCTTTAGGCAATTCACAAGGTAAATTATCAACCGCCATAACCACAATTGCTGCAGGGTGATTAACATCTACTTCTTTATCTTCGCTAGGATAATAACCATACAATGGTTCTGCAATAGTTGATGCTCTTAATGTACAAGCTATTGGACCTGCCACATCACAAGAAATATCTGCGACAACTTTAATTTTATTGTCAGCAGCATTCAACATATCACGAGTTAAAATTACTGGAGCTCCATTTCCATAAAAATGTCCAGCCATAAAAACATCAGACACTTTTGTAAAACGTTCAAAATCTGAAATATAATCTTGTGGATTTGTATAAAAATCGTTTTTATCAGAAGGTTTACCATCTTTACGTTTGTTGTAATCTAATACATCAATTTGAGTGTAAACTGGTTGAGTATATGTTTTTGTCAAATAATCTTCAATAGAAACCTGCTTGATCTTCATATCATCAAGTATTTCCTTAGCCCCCATCCCTACTTTACCATGACCAGTTAAAACAATTTTAATGGGTGGCAACATAGGACGACGTAAACGTTCTACAAGAGCTACTTTATCTGGTAAAGTTTCTGCTTTAGGTAAATTAAACAATTCATATTTAATTCCAAAAGCTCTAAAACCATTATATGCGCCTACAATTCCAGCATATCGTCCAAAACCAATCAAACGGTGGTTAGAGGCATTTACAATAGTTTCATGATCAATTAACTCAATGTTTTTCTCTAAACAAGCCACTAATAGCTTTCTATTGTATGGCTGCTTTTTGATGGTATGAGAAAAGAAAAAATATTTCTTATTTGGGATTAAAGCCTCTACTGGTACTTCTTTTACACCAATTAGAACATCACAATCAGAAACATCTTCACTAACTTCAAATCCTAATTTTGAATATTCGGCATCAGGAAAAATTCTAATATCTGAAGATTCTACTTTTATTTCAGCCATAGGAAACTGATTTTTAAGTTTTACTAATTCCTCAGGTGTAAAAACTACTCTTCTATCTGGAGGGTTTTTTCTTTCTTTAATTAAACCGAATTTCATATAAGTATTTGATTTTAAGACAACTGATTATTATAACTAATAATATATCAATTGTTACAAATATAACACTTTAAAAATCTTTTACAACCCTAAATAAAATTGTTTACCGTATTTTATTTCCTTCATACTTTATATATATTTGCTTCTTACCCTTTGAAAAATGACTAATAAATATACTGTAAATATTATCCTACTATCGTTTTTTTTAATTATCTCATCTTCATGTAGTGAGAAAAAAAAGGAAATTAAATTAAAAAAAGAGAAAACTAAAGTTGGATCCGTTTATGCGATGCTCCCTTTTGAAAACAATCTTCCCAAGATTAACAAAACAGAAGAAAAAAGATTACAAAATACAATTCAAGAGTTTTATAAGAAAGTTTATATCCCTAATAATTTTTCAGGAAGTATGCTCGTTGCAAAAAATGGACATATAATTTACGAAAGTTATAGAGGCATGTCTAACTTTGAAGAAAAGAAACCAATAACAGCAGAAACTCCAATACATATAGCTTCTCTAAGTAAAGTGTTAACAGCTACTGCCATAATGCTTCTTATTGATTCTAAACAAATCAAACTAGACCAAAAAGTAAATACCATTCTTGATGATTTACCATATGAAGATGTGACTGTTAGAACTTTACTAAACCACAGAAGCGGCATTAGAAATTACAGCTATTTTACAGATAAGAGTAGTGAATGGAGTAAACGAGATACTTTACGAAATAGTGATTTAATCCCTTTTATAAATAAATTTAATGTAAACCTAGAATTTAAGACCAATTCTAGATTTAGTTATTGCAATACAAATTATGCTTTACTGGCCTTGATTATTGAAAAAGTAACTAAAATGGATTATCGCACAGCCATGAAAGAATTAATTTTTGAGCCTCTTGATATGAAGAACACCTTTGTTTTTGATTTAAAGAAAGATTCAAAAACAGCTAGTCATTCATATAAAGGGAATAAAATAAGATATGCCTACAATTACTTGGATGATATTTATGGTGACAAAAATATTTACTCAACTCCAAGAGATATACTAAAATTTGATATGGCTACTTATAGTCCCTCTTTCTTGAACAAAGAATTACTTTCGGAAATATTTAAAGGTTACAGTTATGAAAGTAAAGGAACAAGAAATTATGGTTTAGGCATTAGACTTTTTGAATGGGAAGATGGAAAAAAAATGTTTTATCATAATGGTTGGTGGCATGGCAACACTTCTGCATACATCAAATTAAAAGATGAAAAAGCAACACTTATCTGTCTATCAAACAAATACACCAGATGTACTTATCGATTAAAACTTCTTTCTTCATTATTTGGTAATTATCCTTTTGAAATAAAAAGCAGGGAAGAAAGTTTGGAATAAAATTTGATATAAATTTAGTACTTTTGCAGAATACTGGGGTCGACTGGTTTTGACAGCGAGTGGAATTAATCAGTAAGCATGTTGAGCATTGAGGTGTTGCTCATTAATATAATGTCTCAAACTTTTAAACGGCGAAAATAATTACGCTTTAGCTGCTTAATCCGAATTATAGTACGATTTGCCTAGTCCCGACCAGGTCGGGAAGCTAGATTCTCCTCAAAAGCCTTGGTTTATGGCGGTTGATTTAGGGGAACCGTAAAAGTAAACCTAGAGAAGGTAATGCTTTAAATCCTTCTTGACACTTATAAAGCTAAGCATGAGGTTGCTGTTCTTGGCATCGCCTTTTGTCGAAAATCTAATCAAGAACTAAACATGTAGAAAGCTTTTTGATTGCTTGTTTGGACGAGAGTTCGATTCTCTCCGACTCCACAAAAAACCCTGTAAAAAATTAATTTTACAGGGTTTTTATTTTTAGAATATTATTAAAAACCTTCAGCTATAATAGATAATAATTTAGTGTCAATAATTTCTATAGAACGTCCATTATTTTCTAAAATCCCTTGAGATTCAAAAAAACCAATTACTCTAACCACTGTTTCTTCTGATGTTTCTGAGTATCTCGCAATATCAGATTTTGTAATGGTTATTTCAGATTTTTCATTTTCGTCTCTATATTTTTCATTTAAAATCAATAAAATGAGTGCTATTTTTTCTTTAGCAGATTTATGAGATAAGGAAGATATTATGTTTACCCAAACATTAAACTCAAAGCTTAAAATTTTAACCAAATTAAAAGATAAATTGGGAGCCCTTTTTGATATATCAATAAATTTTTCTCCTTCATAAATTTCAATTTCACTTTCTTCCAAAAAAATTGCTGTTACCGGATGTTTTTCATTACTGAGCAATGGTCTGAAACCAAAAAATTCTCCCTGTGTATATATATATACTATTCTTGTTTTACCATCTTGATTAAGCTGTTCAATTTTAACCTTTCCTTTAGTAAGTCTATAAACTGCTTTAGGCTCACTTCCTTCTTCGTATAAAATATCATTTTTGGAAAACGATTCTAAGCTTTTAATTTCTTCCAATTCCAACATAGATTCTGGCTTAACATTATCTAAAAGTTCATTACTCTTAAATGAATATTTTGAAAGTATAAAAGTCATAGGTAAATATTTTTTATTTATTGACCGTCGTCAATATTTAGTAGTTAAAGGTAATCTAACTTTGTAACAAAGTAAAATACAATTCACAAAATTATTACACAGAACATCTAATTTTCGCTGATTTAAAAAACTATTACTGGCAAGGTATGGCTTATTATTAAGATCTATTATGCAACAGTACTGGTTTTTATTTTTTTAAATCAAATAGAAAATTTTAAAAAATTAATCTGATAACATGAAAAAAATTATTTTTTTATCATTACTAATTGCTATCCCTACATGCACTATTAATGCACAAAGCAAAACTATTTCAAAAAGTATAATTAGCCCTTCAGCAGTACTTAAAAAATATCACGAAAAAGGTGAACTTGACGGTATGCAAAAAGGTGATTTAGTTGATTTGTATGTTGAAAGAATAAAAGTTATAACTAATAAACTACCTTTCATCGCCTTAACAAATAAAAGAGGTGTTACGATTAACGATGTAGGAATTCCTGATAGTCCAGAAAACAACAAAATATTAGACAAGCAACAACAAACAATAAGAACTTTTCTTTCAGAAACAGAAACTTTTGAAAGAACATTAACTCCTTTTGCAGATAAATCTGATATAGTTGATGCTATCTTGTTTTGCGAAAACATACTAAAAGAATTAATGTTAATAAGAGAGTAATTAACACAAATAGCCTAGAAAAGCTAAACCCTGGACTAAAATAAAATTCAGACATCTTACTCTTTATAACTAAGTATAATTATTTATTCAATAAAAATCCCGCTTTAAAGCGGGATTTTATTATTTATAACGATTTATTAAATATTATTCTATAATAATTCTTCTCGCTTCTTTTTTACCAGCACTTTCTATATTTAAAATATATACACCAGAAGATATTGTATTTAAATCTATTTCTTTATTGAAAACAGCTCCGTCAGATTGATATGACTTATTATAAACCGAGCGTCCTCTAATATCAAAAACCTCTACTTTAACCTCATCAGAGCTAGAAAGAACTACATTAAATTTGCCTTTAGAAGGATTTGGATAAACTACAAATTGTTCAAAACTATTTTCTTCTCTAGACAATGTACCTTGAACAACAAAATTATCAATTATTACACCTTCTTGATTTGCAGCATCATCTGATACAAAAGTAAATCTAAAAATTGCATTTGAAGGATTCCCTAATGAAGTTAAACTATGTGAATAGTTACGCTTATTACCATTAACTCCAGTACCACCAGAAGGAGCAGTAGCATAGTCGCCAGTCCATTGTTTACCTATACAATTAAAACAATCTGTTCCATTAGGTAAACGAGAACTATTATACCAATTTGAATCTGCTGAAGTACCAAGAACATTCCAACTTACTCCTGAATCTGTAGAATACTCGAAATAAATGATGTCCCAATTTGATTCTAAATCAAAAGCCATGTCAAAACTTACCGATGGATTTACAACATTAGATAAATTATAACACTGTGATACAAGATAAGATGTTGTTTTATCAGGATAATTTCCAGTTAACTTAGTAGCATACACCTTTGATCCATCAACTGCATTTGTTAATAATGTTTTATTAACATTCCCTCTTTCCCAAACAGAATTAGTTTTACCATTTTGATCAATCGAAACTAATGCATCTGAAGTATTTTCAAAAGTGTTCGTTGCACTAATTACTCCGTTGTCATTAACCGTTACATAAGCTGTTTTAGAATTATTATTTAAATATGTATCACCCGCTAAGGTTACAGTAACTAATATAACATGAGTTCCTCTTGATAAAGTTCCCAATGCAACTGTGTAGTTTTGAATTGGATTGGTACAAACAGATAAAGCAGAACCTGTCCAAGGAATTGATATTTGAGTACCACCATCAACAGAATATGTAATAGCTGCTGAAGATATCGATGGTGAGTTAAAATTTTGCAAATCAAATGAAAATGAATGAGATGCACCACAAGCAACATTAGAATCTCCGGTAATAGAACTTAAATTTAAATCCAAATCTGTATATTTAGAACCAAGATTTACTGCAAACCATGAATTTACAGTAGCTATATGTTCTGCTGAACCACAACCAAATAAGTTTTTAGCAACCGTTGATGAAAGATCACGAGCATCAAAATAAGTTGAATTTGGTGTTAAATAATCCCTCTCAGTAAAATAAGCAATTTGAGCTGCTTTTAACATACCTATACCTGTAACAGAATACGTATCTCTTTCAGCTATTGGGGCATTATTTGTACCTGAACCTCCAACTGTTAATAAATAAAACCAATAATTTAGAACACCACTATTTTTATGAACTCCTCCATTGTCACCTGTACCCGTGTACCAATTTGTACCATTATAACAGTTTGGATCACCTTTACTATTTGGATTAGACATTGATCTTAAACCACCTGTTGTAATATCTTCACCAACAATCCAAACATTCGAATTAATTGTTCCTCCCATAGAACCAGTTCTTCCATAATGTTCAATGCATGCTCCCCATATATCAGAAAAACCCTCATTCATTGCACCAGATTGGTTAGCATAAACTAAATCAGCTGTATAGCTACAAACTGCATGTCCTATCTCATGCCCACAAATATCTAATCCCGTAAATGGCTTTGTAGAACTTTCTCCGTAATCCATTGTACTACCATTCCAATGAGCATTTGCCCATGGTCCTGGAGTAGCTGGCGCATCATCATAATGTACGTAACTTCTTATTTGTGCATTATTGTCATCAAAACTATTTCTATTAAAAATATTTTTCCAAAAATCATATGTCTTTTCAGCTCCCCAATGTGCATCTAGTGCCGCATTATCTTTAGTTGATGAATTTGTTGCATAATTACCCGTATTCCAAGTATTATTTGTGTCTGTAAAATGAGTAGTACCATGACTATTTGTTCCTCCTGCATTATATGTCACAATACCATTACCTCTTGTATTATCCTGAAGTACATATTTGTTTAATCCCGCATTAAAAGTAGTTTCAATAGATTGATTACCACTATATCTCGTAGGTACAGTAGTTGCAACCATTTGCTCAAATTGATCAGTAACTTTATTTACTTTAATATTTGAATTTTCACTTTCCAAACTTAGATGTTTGATTATAGGGTTCTTAAAGAGAATTTCTCCAGTATGAGCATCTACATAAACCTCATTTCTTGAAGTAGGTGAAATAGCAAAAATATCATATTTATAGGCTAATCTAATTTCATCTGAATTTATTTTTGGAAAAATAACCAACTCTCCCTTAGGCATTTCATAATTTAACTCTTTAGCAGATTCCGCTTCTTCCCATAAATACTTTTCAGCATTTACATTCTTTTTTGCTAAAATTAATCCTTGAGCTGGAGTTATTGAAGGTTCAATTTTTAAACCTTTAGCATTATACAACTCTCCATTAATACTTTCAACTATACCATTGCGAGAATGTGTAATAAGTGTTCCATATTCAACTTTTAATCCATTGAAGTATTGCTGATGTCTCTGATGACTCATTCCTGAAATATCTACTGTTTCTTTTTTGGGAAGAAAAGTGGTATTTGCATCAAGCCCATAAGAATCCATGAATTTTAAAACCGCTTCATCTTTTGTAGTGTTGTAATACGCAATTTTATTTTGATTTTTTTGAGCGTAAACCCCAAATGATAAAAAAGCAAAAAAAACTATGTAGTTATTTCTCATTATTTATGGTTTTTGGTTTTTTTTGCGAATATATTAAAAACAAATCATTTAAACATATAATTTCTTAAATTTGAATTAACATTAAAACAACACTTAACTATGTCTAAAACAAAACTTTATTTATTAGGCATTATAATAACTATAGTTATTGGATGTTTTTTATATCCTCGCTTTTGTTGTGAAAAATGCAAAATGACTGACTCTAAAGAAAACAAGATTGTAACTCCTAAATCAATCAATAGTTTTGAAAAGAAATTCGAGTTTTCTGATGAAACCTTAGAATATTCGTGTGAAACGAACTTCAACTTTGAAAAAGATAGATTCAATTATTCTCCTCCCACTGACTCTTGCATAAATATTGGAATTGAAAAATTAAAATCATATCTATCTAAAAACAAAGAAATTAGATTAGAGATTACGGGATACACAAACATTACTGAAAAAAACACTTCTGCATTTCCAAACCTTGGTTTTGCGAGAGCAAACGATGTAAAAAATTATTTTATATCTAAAGGAATTCCGTCCAACAGATTTGAAATTAATGGAGAAATAAAAAATAATTTAAAAATAGTCGAAAAAAGAGTCATTGGCCCTATCAGTTTTAAATTAAGCAAAACACAATCTTTTGTCAAAGCTGAAAATTGGAACGAAATTAAAGACAAATACTCATCTACTCCTTTAGTGTTGAATTTTGATTCAAATCAAACTGAAATTTCATTATCTGATTCTGAGAGAGAAAGCATGGCCGAAATTGTAAAATATATTGACAATGTCGCTAATTCTAAAATAATTTGTACTGGTCATACTGACAATAGTGGTAATAGAATACGAAATATTGAATTGGGACTTGAAAGAGCCAATTTTGCTAAATATTATCTTATAAAAAATGGAATGTCTGAATCTAAAATAGAAACTTACTCAAAAGGGCAAGACGAACCTATTTCTGATAATTTGACTCCAGAAGGAAAAGCAAAAAACAGAAGAACTGTTATAACATTAAAATAGCAATATTATGAGTATACCTTGTTTTTTAATACCAGTATTAGTAGGCCTTATTAGCGCCTTTCTAGGTTATTTATTAGGTAAGATGACAGCAGGTGGTAGTGATCTTAATCTAAAATCTAAGCTAAAAGATTATGAAGATGAAAATGAAAAACTAAACAATCAATTGTATTTACTACAAAAAGAAGAATCAAGAGCTAATTCTACTAATTTACAAATTGAACTAAACGAATGCATTTCTAAAAATAACAAATTACAAGCTGAAATTGAAAACTTAAAAAACAAACACATAAGTCATTCATTTGTAAGTACCCCTGAATTTATCATTCCTTTTGATGCTGAATTAGCTGCTTCGGTTTATGGCAAGAAAATAAAACATGATGATTTAAAGATAGTTGAAGGCATAGGCCCTAAAATAGAAGAACTATATCATAATGCTGGAATAAAGACTTGGAAAGCGTTATCTGAAACTCCTATAGAAAAATCTAAAGAAATATTAATTGAAGCTGGCGAAAGGTTTTTTATTCATAACCCTTCTACATGGGCTAAACAAGCATTACTAGCTTATCAAGGAAAATGGCAGGACTTGAAAGACTGGCAAGACAGCTTAAATGCTGGAAAAGAGTAGTTATTTCAAAAAGCTCTGAACATCAATATTCCAAGGTATAGAGGTTGAATATCGTAATTTACCATCTACAACTTCTAATGGAGATTCAAAATTATTAGTAAAAAGTGAACCAGTACCAAGCCCTTGGGGCATATTAGTATCTTTTGTAAAAGTATACTGCGCTATGGCATTAAGTCCAATATTGGATTCTAATGCTGAAGTTATCCACCATCCAATATTATATTTTTCTGCTAGAGCGATCCATTCGTCAGTTCCTTTAATCCCTCCAACAAAACTTGGTTTTAAAATTATATATTGAGGTTGTATCTTTTTTAGTAGATTTTCTTTGTTCTCAAAGCTAAAAACACCTATTAGTTCCTCATCCAATGCAATGGGTAATTTTGTTTCATGGCATAATTTTGTCATTACTTCAATTTGTTTTTTAGCGATAGGCTGTTCAATACTATGAATACTTAACTCTGAGAGCAAATCTAATTTATCCATCGCTTCTTCTGGTTTGAAAGCACCATTTGCATCTACTCGTATTTCTATTTGGTTTGAAGTGAAGTTTTGCCTGATAAACTTCAGAAGTTCTAACTCTTTTTCAAAATCTATAGCACCAATTTTAAGTTTAATACAGGTAAAGTTTTGATCTATTTTTTCTTGAATTTGCTGCTTCATAAAAGACTGCTCTCCCATCCATATAAGACCATTGATTGGGATAACTTTATTACCAGAAGTAAACTCTGATGGAAATAAAACAAAAGTATCATCATTTTCTAACGATAAAAAAGCCATTTCTACACCAAACTGGATAGATGGAAACTCTATTAATGATTCCCAAAGCAAATCTTTACCCAATGAAATATTCTCACAAACCCATTGTAGCTTCTCTTCATAATCTGGTCTATCATCTACTGAAAGTCCTCTCAGAATTCCGCATTCTCCTATTCCATACTTACCTTGATTTTCAATTATAAGAAACCAAGTTTCTTTTTGGTTTAAAATACCTCTAGAAGTTCCTGAAGGTCTTTTAAAATCTAAAACATATTTCTTATATGAAGCTTTCATTTTATGAAAAACTAGTTATAAAGTCTCCAAATCTTTTGAATATTGTCCTGTGGAAGATTCGTTTTTTTGAATTTATCCAAATCGTTCACAGCCTTGTTTTTCCATGTTTGTTTTGCAGAAACATTTTGGTTCATGTATTTTTTATGAATTTCCTTGGCTTTAGAAACCTCATCCATAAACATGTAAACATGAGCCAAATTCATTTGAACTTTTAATTCACTTGAGTCTAAATTTTCAGCGGTTTTAAGAGCTTTTAATGCTTTATCAAATTGATTCGACTGAATATATAATTCCGCCAAAGTATTATAATTTAAAGCAGTTGCACTAGGCTTTGCAATAATTTTATTATTGATCAAGTCAATACCTTCTTCTGTTTTACCTTCTTTAGCCAGTTTTAAGGCCATTTTACATATGATATCGTTAAAAACAGACGAAATCCCTAAAGCATTGAATGCTTTTTCTTCTGATTCTTGAATGACTATTTTCTTTTCTTCTGAAGCCAATTTTTGAAAATCTTCAAAACGGTATGCTTTCGAAATTAAATCAACTGTTTTGTATCCTATTTCAGACTTTTTAGAGTCATTCATTGTTTGTAAAACCCCAATAGAATAAACTGAAGTTAAAACCACTTGCTTATTCTTTTGTGACCATCCGCGGCTTGCTACATTATCTACCCATGGCACGATTTCAAGAACAATTTTTTCGTTCATCAGCCAGTTTTTATTTTCGAATGCAAACCAAACATTTTTAGTTTCTTCTTTAATACAAGTTGATTTTGAAGAAACTACTTTAGCGTCTTTACTTACTGGATTGGGTTGATACAAACAAGCTGTTTTAAAATCAGAATTTTTAGAAAATTCATTTGCTTTTGCTTCATCAGTAAAAACGGCATAAATACATTTATCTGAACCAGAAATAGACGATACTAATGACAAGGCTCCTCCTGTTCCTTTACCTATAAAATAAGGATCTGGAATGGCTTTAAGTGTTGATGCCAAATCATCAACCATTTTTTGATTTTCGTCTAAAAGTGTAATGCGATAGACGAATTCGGTAGTTCCAACAGGAAAATCTTCAGATTTGATAATGATTTTATCTCCCGCTGATAGTTTTATTTCTTTATTCGTTATTCGTTGGTTGTCCCAATATCCGTTTACATCTTGTGATTGAGCAACACCAACTGAAAAAAGTATAAAAATTGAAAATAATTTAAATTTCATTGTTTTGTTTTTGGTATTTACCAGCAATTTAAATGCCAGTTTGCAATAATTTACTAGCCCCGATGGAAACGGCATCCTTTTTTAAGTTCATTGTGCGTAGTCGAAATGAACAAAAAAGATACAGTGGACAGCGGGAAATAGCTCCTATAAATCAATACTCTGTCCTATATCAAGCAACATAAGATCTTTGCCCGCATCAAAAAACTTTTTGATGGCTTCTTCATGGTTAATTTCGATAAAACCAAAAGTGTCGTAATGGTAACCAAGCACTTTATCACAATCAAGGAAATCTGATGCTACAATAGCATCATCTATATCCATTGTAAAATTATCACCTATTGGTAAAATTGCTAAATCAAGTTTGGTTCGCATAGGAATAAGTTTCATATCGAAAGTCAATGCGGTATCTCCTGCGATGTAAATGTTTTTATGTTCTCCTTCGATTACAAAACCTCCAGGATTACCTCCATAAGTTCCATCAGCAAATGAACTTGTATGAATTGCATTTACATATTTTACATTTCCAAAATCAAAATCCCAACTTCCTCCATGATTCATTGGATGGTATTTAAGACCCTTTGCGGCATAATGCATTGCAATTTCATAATTGGAAACCACTACAGCATTAGTTCTTTTACCAATTACCTCAACATCGAGTACGTGATCATTGTGTGCATGAGTAACAAGAATATAATCGGCCTTAATCGAATTGATATCTATATGAGAAGCTTTAGGATTTCCTGTAATAAAAGGATCAACTAGAATATGTTTACCAGACACCTCAATTCCTAAACATGCATGACCGTAGAAAGTGATTTTCATAATTTTTGATTTAAAAAATTAAAACCATTGCTAATATGATAGATAGTAAAAATGTGCTTATTGCCAACTTTTTAAGTTGTGGGTCCAATCTACGATTATCATCACAATAATACACCGTTTTTAAATGGCTTAACAAAGGAAAATAAGCCACTAAAAAAGCATATTGATCCCATCTAAAACCTATTCCGTTATATATAGCAGCAAAAACAAGAACTAATAACATGGCTCCTCCTACAAGAAAATAGTGGTAGAACTTAGCATTCTTCCCTCCCATTTTTACTACTAGTGTATTTTTACCTGAGTTCTTATCTGAAATCTCATCACGCATGTTGTTCAAGTTTAAAACCCCTGTACTCAACATACCAATTGCAGCTGCTGGTAAAACCAATTGCCAATCGAATTGTTTAGAATATAAAAAATTTACACCAAGAGTACTTACTAACCCAAAAAAAACAAAAACAAAAACATCTCCAAACCCTTTATAGCCATAAGCAGAATCTCCAACTGTATATCTAATTGCTGAAGCAATAGCTACTATTCCTAAAATTAAAAAGAATAATGAATATAATAGATATTTATCATGAAACGAAACATATATTAGAAGCACTGCCGAAATAAAGGTTAGCAATGCTGTAATGTACATTGCTTTTTTCATTGCTTGCGGTGATATAGCACCACTTTGTATAGCTCTTTGCGGTCCTACTCTTTCATCGTTGTCAGTTCCTTTTACACCGTCACCATAATCATTGGCAAAATTTGACAATACCTGAAAACCAATAGTAGTTAATATTGAAAGACCAAAAATCTTCCAGTTAAAAACTTGGGTAGGAGTTAAAATATCATTTGTAGGGTTTGCTAAAGCATATAAACTGCCTACTAATATTCCCGATACAGACAATGGTAACGTACGTAATCGAGCTGCTTCAATATAAGATTTTATCATTTTTTATAAAATTCCATAGATTATTAATATTCCCATTATAATAGAAATTGGCGCAAAAAAACTTAAATATATTGGCTTCAATTTTTGGGATGCATAGACTGAAAATTTATTGTGCTTTTTAATAGGAACTAGCATTAAAATTAGAGCAGAAATAATTAAAAAATACCCAACATACGTATAAACAAAATCGTATTTTGTTTTTACAAACACAAAAGAAATTCCTATAATTAATCTAGTTATTAATTCGGCATAATTGATGAACAATGTACTTCCTGCTAAAGCTATAATTCTTTTAACCTTTTCAGGATTAACGAACATCATAAAACCAGACCAAACAAGGAATAAAGCAAAGACTGTTAAAATAACAAAATATAAAATGTTCATACTTTAAAAAATTATGGCAACCATTTTTTCTCGAAGTTAGGTTTTCTTTTCTCAAGGAAAGCATCTCTACCTTCTTTTGCTTCTTCAGTCATATAGGCTAAACGTGTTGCTTCACCAGCAAAAACTTGTTGACCCACCATACCGTCGTCAGTTAAGTTCATGGCAAATTTTAGCATTTTAATAGACGTTGGTGATTTTGCCAAAACTTCTTGTGCCCATTCGTAAGCAGTGTCTTCTAATTCATCGTGAGGAATTACAGCATTTACCATTCCCATTTCGAAAGCTTCCTGAGCCGAATAGTTTCTTCCTAGAAAGAAAATTTCACGAGCTTTTTTCTGTCCAACCATTTTAGCTAAATAAGCAGAACCATATCCTCCATCAAAACTAGTTACATCAGCATCTGTTTGTTTAAAAATAGCGTGTTCTTTACTTGCTAGAGTCATATCACAAACTACATGAAGAGAATGTCCTCCTCCTACAGCCCATCCTGGAACTACACAAATAACTGCTTTTGGCATAAAACGAATTAATCGTTGCACTTCAAGAATATTTAATCGGTGGTAACCATCATCACCTACATAACCTTGATGCCCTCTCGCTTTTTGATCGCCTCCACTACAAAACGACCAAACACCATCTTTACTAGATGGTCCTTCTGCAGATAACAAAACCACTCCTATCGAAGTGTCTTCTTGTGCATCATGAAATGCTACTAATAATTCGGCAGTTGTTTTAGGTCTAAAAGCATTTCTAACATCTGGTCTGTTAAATGCAATTCTAGCAACACCATTACATTTTTTATAGGTAATGTCTTCAAACTCTCTAGCGGTTTTCCACTCTATTTTACTCATTTTTTATATTATTTGGGCGTTCCCACGTCTTTGTCGTGGTCGGGCTTTTTGCAGTGCAAGGCACTTAGCTGCAATCCCTAACGCATATTCAACTTTAATTCAATTTCATGGTAAAATTAAATTATTTACGCTAACTAAAATAGTGTTATAAAAAGAAATCTTACAAGTTTTAATCGAAATGTTAAAATTGAAAAAAAACGAAGAATATTTACTTTTATGATTTAAAAAATGACTATTTTTATATAACTGAAAATCAACAAATTGCAAGTTGATTTTATAAGTTCACTGATTTATTAATTTAAAACGAAATTATTGAGAAAATCTGTTTTAATTGTCGCTCTTACATTTGGTGCATTGCTTACAAGTTGTAACAAAAAAGTAGAAGAAACTACTCAAGAACAAATGCCCACTGAGGAAATAACACAAGAGGTTGTAGATAGTACTCAAGTTGATACAGTAGCAACTATGGTTGAACCAAAGGATTCGATTAGTAAACCATAATTAAGACTTCAGTCCTTAAAATTATTAATAAACCACAGTTAATAAAGCGAATATTGATTTTGTACTAGACAATCCCCCCAAGTTGTTTTAAGACAAGAACAAAAAAATGGAATAAGAAGAAGGTTAATGTTAACGATTACCTTTAGTGAAAGAAATTATTCCGAAAAGTTTATTTAATTTTTTGATTAGTAAAGATGTTATTATCACTTTACGTATGTTATCGGTTACTTCAAAGAGTAAAATTGAGGTAATTTGAGAAAAATGCCAACTGGTTAAAGGTTGGCATTTTTTGTTATTATTCTTGAATTAAATAAATTCCGTCTTCTTTTATATCAATAAGCTTTTGCTTGTAAAGTGTACCTATTGCTTTTTTGAATGTTTTTTTACTCATTTTAAGTACTGTCTTGATATCCTCAGGGTGTGAGTCATCATTTAAACGTAAAAAACCTCTACTTGCTTTAAGTTCATCTAAAATGTATTGAGCACTTGGTTCTACTTTATCAAAACCTAACTTAGTTGCA
This sequence comes from Flavobacterium terrae, assembly GCF_900142035.1. GTDB lineage: Bacteria > Bacteroidota > Bacteroidia > Flavobacteriales > Flavobacteriaceae > Flavobacterium > Flavobacterium terrae. Next base: position 112,261 of record NZ_FQZI01000005.1, read on the forward strand.
GAAACATCTATTTTCCCATCTGGTCTAATATTTTTTATGTAACCAATAATACGATCACCTGTTCTCAAATCATCATATACTTCATTTTTATACAAGAGACCTTTATGCTTTTCGTTTATGATTACATTGATACCAACTTCGGTAATATGAGAAACAATTAAATCTACCTCTTCACCTACTTCAACAGAAATTTCTTTGTTATCTAAAAACTGATTAGTTTTACTGGAAGCTACTAATCTTTTGGTTTTCTCATCAATATACATGTAAACCAAATAGCGTTTTCCTTGCTCCATAGGTCGTGCCTGCTCTTTAAACGGAACGAATAAATCTTTTTCCATTCCCCAATCCATAAAAGCACCAAATTGGTTGGTATAATTCACTCTTAACAACGCAAATTCATTCAAGAAAATATATGGCTCTAATGTTGTAGCAACTGGTCTTTCTTCATGATCTAAATACACAAAAACTTCAAGTTCATCACCTACTTCGTATGTTTTTGGCACATACTTGTTGGGCAATAAAACATCATTCTCACCATCTGTTAAATACAAACCTACTTTTGTTGTTCGTGCTATTTTAAGAACATTAAATTTTCCTATATCAATCATTTTCCAAATATAAAGCGACAAAGGTACAAACTTAAATCAATAAAAAAACCACGCTAACGCGTGGCTTCTATATAAAACATTACTATCACTTGTAAACACTTTCCTTTTTAAAGTGAACAGCTAGTAAATAATAAACAACTGCCCTATATTTATTTTTATTAGACCTTCCATATTTTTCAATAACAGCATCAATCGCTTTGTCAAGATCAGGTCCATCCTTTAAACCCAACTTTTTAATCAAAAAATTGTTTTTTACAGTATCTAATTCAGATTGCTGAGTACCTGAAACTGTCGCGGCATCAGGATTGTAAATTGATGGTCCGCATCCTACTACAACTTTAGTCAATAAACCCATGTCTGGGGTAACACCACATTTCTCTTTCAAGTCTGCGGCGTATTTTAGAATTAATTCATCTTTTTTACTCATAATTGTATAGTTTTTTATTTTATGTATTTCAAATTTAACATTTAAAAAACTAATAATGAATTATTTAAAAAAAAAAAAAAAAAACAACTTATCTACTTTAACTTTTTAAAATAGTTCAATAAAATTTGATCGTTGATTTTTGTTGGAGTAAAAACCTCTAAAATGGATTTTGATTTTCGATTAAAAAAATCACTCAAATTTTCTTCCAAAGAAATATTGTCTGAAGCAGTATGATATTCAAAATGGAACATTTTCGCTAAATGCTCTGCAGTTAAACAATGAGAAGTTTCAAAATATCTATTAAAAGTATTCGTTTCTTGGTGACCTGGTAAAATTCTAAAAATACCTCCGCCTCCATTATTAATCAAAATGATTTTAAAATTCTCTGGAATGTATTCGTTCCACAATGCATTACTGTCATACAAAAAACTTATATCTCCTGTAATTAGTATCGTTTGCTTATTATTCACAACAGAAGCTCCAATTGCAGTTGATGTACTCCCATCGATACCACTTGTCCCTCTATTACAAAAAACCGAAATGTTTTTATCTATAGGGAATAATTGTGCGTAACGAATAGGAGAACTATTACTTATTTGTAATTGTGCATTTACTGGAATTGCCAACAAAATTTTCTCAAACACTTTTAAATCCGAAAACTCAATTGATTTTAGGTAATCTGAGTGCTTAAAAGCCCTTTCATTCCTAATTGACAGTGCATTAGTTTGATAGTTTGATGAAGATGTAATTGTTTTAGGCAAAAATTCTTCAAAAAAACTATTTGGAGATACTTCAAAATGTTGAGTCAAACTATCAAAGGTATTGTAAGCACGTAATTCATCTATATGCCAATGTTCCTGCGGTTTGTACTTTCTTAAAAAAGCTTTCACTCTTTTTGATACAATCATTCCGCCAAAAGTGATTAAAATTTCTGGCCGAAATGCTTTAAAATCCTCATCCGTAAATGGCGTTATTATAGTATCAATATTGGTGATAAAATTATCATGATGCGCATTTGAAGTCACTTCGGTCATTACCACAACTGAAGAATCCTTTCCTAAAACATCTAAATACTTTTGGTCAACAGATTCAGGATCATTACCTCCAACCAGAATCATTTTTTTAGATGATTGATTCCATAGAGCAGCAAACTCATCTAAATTAGGTTTTTCTTTCTTTTCTGGAACCAAATTAACCAAACTAGGCTTTACCAAAAGCTCTTCGACAACTTCATATAAAGGCTCTTCAAAAGGAACATTAATATGAACCGGTCCTTTTTTTGAAGTTGCTAAAAATAAAGCTTCCTGAATTTTTAAATCGTTTTCTTCAGATGCTTCTTCCAGCAAATTAGCATTGTACAAAATATGATTGGCATATACGTTTTCCTGACGTATGGTTTGTCCGTCGCCAATGTCAATTTTATCATGAGGTCTATCTGCCGATATAACAATCAAAGGAATTTGATTATAAAAAGCTTCAGCAACTGCGGGATAATAATTAAGTAAAGCCGATCCCGACGTACAAACTACTGCTACAGGCTTTTGCAATTGTTGTGCGATTCCTAGAGCAAAAAAAGCGGCACATCGTTCATCAGCGATACTATAACAAGTAAAAGACGAATTATTTGTAAAACCAATTGTTAACGGTGCGTTTCTGGATCCTGGAGAAATTACTATATGTTCAATTCCTTTAGACTTAAAAATTTGAATAATGCTTTGTGCTAAAGGTATTTTTGGGTAAATCATTCTTTAAATAATAGGTTCACAAATATACAAAGTAATCTATTAAACAAATTGTTAATTGTTGTGATAAGGAATGCGTTCATACTCCTTTATTACTAAAAACTTATAAAAAGTAAAATGAGAAACACCATAAGAAAGTATTACGATTTGATAAATAGCTTCATTCTTAACATAAAACTTATTTACAAAAAAAGCAGCAATTTGAATTACAAAAAGAATAGCACTAATAAGCAACCAATATCCTTTTTTGTCAGAATTATTGATATAATAAATTACTGCTATACCAACAATAAAAGAAGTCAGAAGTGTATTTAGTATCCAAATAATGTATGTGTCTCCTAAACTCAAAACAACAAAATCAATAACATAAAGAAATAACACAAAAAAGGGAATCATAGCAACTGCAACAGCTATCTTAATTTTTTTTGTTACTAAATCTACTACAAGAAAACAAAGGCAAACTTTAAAACACAAAGAACTAATACTTGCCCATGTAAAAAATGCAGGATTGCTTGTCGCAAATAAAATGGAAGCTAATTGATATAGAATTAATGCTAAAAAATATAACGTTTGTTTTTTCATTGAAGTTGTATAATACAAAACAACCAATATGGGAATTCTTATAAACCAAAATATTTTTTCGAAATAATCAAATGAAAAGATTGAAGAAAAACTGTATAATAACAGATTTCCAAAGTATATAATTATTAGTACTTTTGAAATATTATGTAATTTCAAACCCATTTAGTGCAGTTAACACCTTAAATTTACTAAAATTAATCTACACTTCCAATTTTTATAATTATGTCAATTACAATCAGAAAAGCATCCATAGCAGACATGTCTTCAGTTTTAGAAATTGTAAACTATGAAATATTAAACACAACAGCTATTTGGGATTATGACATTAGAACTTTATCTGAACAAGAAACTATTTTCAATGAAAAAGTTCAAAAAGATTTTCCATTCTTAGTGGCCGAAATGGAAAATAAAATTGTTGGCTTTGGAACGTATGGGACTTTTAGATACAAAATTGGCTATCGTTTTACTGTAGAACATTCAGTTTATATACACAAAGATTTTCATGGTAAAGGCATTGGTAAATTACTTTTACAAGAGTTAATTGAAATTGCAAGAAATCAAAAACTTCATACAATGATTGGCGTAATAGATTCTGAAAATATTGGAAGCATTGCTTTTCATAAAAAACTAGGTTTTCAAGAAGTGGGAAATATTAAAGAAACTGGATTTAAATTTAATAGATGGCTAGATTCTGTTTTTGTACAAATTTTACTATAAGTAAACATGGTAACTTAAACATAAACTTTGGTTAATTTTTTAATATTCACAACTTAAACCTAACTTAATATACAACACTGACTTTTGTTTGAAATTAACAAACCAAACAATATGTCTAAAATTTACTTTTTTCTAATCAAATCAATAACTTTTGTTATACTAACATTAGCAATAAGTGTTCAAGCCCAAACTCAAATCGCTTTTGCTTCAACTTTCATTGTAACCAATGAAAACCAAGGGAATTTGAATGTAACTTTAAACCTTACCAATCCTTCTACTTCATCTGTTCAACTGGTTGTAAAAGGAGCTCCTTTTAGTACTGCTAATTCAAGTGACTTTACATTAAGCACCCAAACATTAAACTTTTCTGCAGCAAGTAGTACTACACAAACAATCACCATCCCAATAATTGATGATGCCATTGTTGAGCAACATGCTGAATATTTTGTTTTAACGTTAGAAAATCCAACTGGATTAACCGTAGGAACAAACGGATATACTACAATTTATATTAAAGACAATGAAACCACAGCTCCCATTGCAAACAACAATATAACGCTAGATTACGTTGGAAGTTTTGACCCATCTGGTTCGAGTTCAAGCACATGCGAAATTGTTGCTCACGATCCCATTTCTCAACGTTTATTTACTATTAGTTCTGTTACAAAAAAACTTGACATTATAAACTTTTCTAATCCAACAAATTTAAGTTTAGTTAATTCGATAGATATGACTCCTTATGGTGGAATCACTAGTGTTGCTGTAAAAAATGGAATTGTAGCTATTGCTTCACCTAATGCAAACGAACAATTAAATGGTTCAGTTGTATTTTTTGACACTAATGGAATATTTTTAAAACAAGTTACAGTAGGAGCTCTGCCAGACATGATTACTTTTACACCTGATGGAAATAAAGTCATGACTGCAAACGAAGGTCAGCCAAGTAACGACTATACTGTTGACCCAGAAGGAACAATTTCTATTATAGACATAACAGGAGGAATTCCATCATTGTCTCAAGCTAATGTAACAACACTAGACTTTACAGCTTATAATTCAACAGAAAGTACACTTATTGCTTCTGGAATACGTAAAGTAAAGTCTTCAAGTACATTATCTCAAGATTTCGAGCCTGAATACATAACTATTAGCTCTGATTCTCAAAAAGCATGGGTAAGCATTCAAGAAAACAATGCTATTGCCGAAATTAACTTGAATACAAACACCATTACAGATATATGGCCATTAGGAACAAAGGATGTTAGTATTCCAGGAAACGGAATGGATATTTCAGATAATAACAATCAAACTTTAATAGCCAACTGGCCAATAAAAGCTTACTATACTCCAGATGGAGTTGCAAACTATATTGTTGATGGAACTAATTATTTAGTTACTGCAAATGAAGGTGATGAAAAAGAATATACAGCTTTTACTGAAAGAACAACTATAAGCGCTGTTGCTCTTGATGCAACTAGTTTTCCTAATTCGACTATGCTTAAAGCAAACAATAATGCAGGTAGAATGAGAATTACAAATGCTAATGGAAACACAGATGCAGATGCTGCTTATGAAGAATTATACTGTTTGGGTACTCGTTCTTTTTCAATATTTAATACTCAAACAAAAACATTAGTCTATGATAGTGGTGATGATTTTGAAAGATATACTGCTTTGAACACTTCAATTTCTAATTTATTTAATGCTGATCATAGCGACAATGTAAAAAAAGGAAGAAGTAGAGCAAAAGGTCCTGAACCAGAAGGAATTACTTTAGCAGAACTTAACGGAAATACTTTTGCATTCATAACACTTGAAAGAGTTGGTGGTGTTATGGTTTATGATATTACTAACCCCAATGATGTCAAATTTGTTGATTATAAAAACAGTAGAAATGTATCTGCGTATGGTGGTGATAATGGTCCTGAAGGTGTTATTTTTATAAAAGCTGAAAACACAACAACTGGTAAAAACTATGTCGCTGTTGCTAATGAAATTAGCGGAACTATATCTTTATTTGAAGTAAACACTACAAATCTTTCAAACAATACATTTAATATAGAACCTAAGACCTTTGTGATTTTCCCAAACCCAAGTCAAAAAGGAATAGTATATTTTAATAGGATTGCCGATTATAAAATGTACGATTTTACAGGAAAACTAATTAAATCAGATAAAAATGCATTAACAATAAACACTTCTCAACTTAATTCAGGAATATATTTGGTTGAAACATCTGAAGGAGTTATAAAAAAAGTAATTATTGATTAATTCGTTGTGTGTTTTTTATTTAAAACCAGAGCAAATGTTCTGGCTTTTGCGTTTAATTAAATCTGAAGTAATCACTACATTTGCAAAAAAATAAATCAATGCAAAACTTATATATAGGCTACCATTTTCAAGTAGAACCAAAAGATTTAGGATCAGAAATTTTAATTGCTGAATTAGGAGAACTTCCCTTTGATAGTTTTATTGAAACTGAAAATGGATTTTCGGCTTATATTCCAAAGGAAAATTGGAACGAAAATATTCTGGAAGATATTTACATCCTAAACAATCCTGAATTTAAAATCAGTTATACAATCGAGGAAATTGAGCAAAAAAATTGGAATGCTGAATGGGAAAAAAACTTTGACCCCATTGATGTAGATGGTCTATGCCATGTTCGTGCTCCTTTTCACCCTAAAACAGATGCCCAATACGATATTGTAATTGAGCCAAAAATGAGTTTTGGAACTGGACATCATGAAACAACTCACATGATGATACAACATTTATTAGAAATGGAAGTAGCAGGTTTAAAAACACTCGATATGGGATGCGGAACAGCAATTTTAGCAATTTTAGCAGAAATGAAAGGTGCTCAACCTATTGACGCTATAGACATTGATAACTGGTGTTATTTAAATTCTATCGAAAACGCAGAACGTAATAATTGCAAACACATTTCTGTTTACGAAGGAGATGCTTCTCTTTTAAAAGGCAAGAAATATGATTTAATTATTGCCAACATTAACAGAAACATACTGTTAAACGATATGCAAACTTATGTAGATTGTTTAAACCCTAATGGTGTAATTTTATTTAGTGGATTTTACGAACAAGATATCCCTCACATAGATGCTTCTTGTACAGAAAAAGGGTTAACTTTTGTTAAAAAAATAAACCGAAACAACTGGGTATCATTAAAATATGTAAATTAGTAATACTGTAAATACAACCAAATTCAAATGGGAACGATTGAAAAAACACAAGAAGAATTAGAAGTATTAGAGTTAGTTGCTACTAACCACGAGATTATTTTATACAACGACGATGTAAACACCTTTGATCATGTAATAGATACCTTAATTAAGGTATGCAACCATGAAGAACTTCAAGCAGAACAATGCGCTCTATTAGTACATTACACAGGTAAATGTGGTGTTAAAACTGGATCATTTGATGAATTAAAACCACAATGCACAGCTCTTCTTGATGCTGGTTTAAGTGCCGAAATTATTTAACAAATAATTTGTTAAAAGTTAAATTCTCCATATCTTTCACTTTTAAATTGTAAAGTAAATATGGAAGTCTACGGAAAAATACTCATCATTGCAATGCCATGTTTTTTGGCCCTCATTATTATTGAAAAACTTTATGGCTATTTCAAAGGAGTTGATCATGCTCCACTAATGGATAGTGTTTCGAGTATAAGTTCCGGAGTTACTAATGCTACTAAAGATGTTTTAGGTTTAAGCATTACCATTTTAACATATGAGTGGATGGTTTCAAAAATGGCTTTATTCACTATTCAAGAATCAGCTTTAGCATATATTGTAGCATTTATAGCCATAGATTTTCAAGGGTATTGGACGCACAGATGGGCACATCAAATAAACATTTTTTGGAATAAGCACGCAATTCACCACAGTAGTGAAGAGTTTAACTTATCATGTGCTTTACGCCAATCGGTTTCTCAATTTTTCAATTTATTTACTTTCCTTTTATTACCAGCAGCCTTATTAGGAGTTCCTGCTAAAGTAATTGCTATTACACTTCCTATTCAATTTTTTGTTCAGTTTTGGTACCATACCAGATACATCAACAAAATGGGGTTTTTAGAAAAAATCATTGTAACTCCTTCACATCATAGAGTACACCATGCGATTAACCCTGAATATATGGACAAAAACCATTCACAGGTTTTTATAATTTGGGATAAGCTATTTGGTACTTTTCAAGAAGAATTATCTGAAGTTCCAGCTGTATTTGGAATTACTCGACCAGCAGAAACATGGAATCCTTTTAAAATCAACTTTCAACATTTATGGGTTTTAATTAGAGATGCTTGGCGTGCAGAAAAATTTTCGGATAAATTAAGAATATGGTTTATGCCTACTGGGTGGCGTCCTGAAGGATTTGATGAAAAATATCCAATTCATAAAATTGACAATGTTTACAACTTTCAAAAATTTGGAACTAATAATAGTAAAACATTGATTGGTTGGTCAATTGCTCAATTACTTCTTACTTTATTACTTATTAGTTACTTTTTCGACAATATTGCTATAATTGGAATTCCAGGCATCTTTATTTATGGTTTATTCGTCTTTGTAACGGTTTACAGCTATTCTGAATTGATGGATAAAAATAAATACGCTTTTGTCTATGAAGGAATTCGTTATGCTTTTGCAATTGCGATAGTTTATTTAACAGGAAGCTGGTTTAAAATTGACGATCTAATTCCGTATGGAACAATTATTGTCATGAGTTATTTGACTTTATGCCTTTTAATAAGCATCTATTTTGTAACTGTAGAATTTAAAGAAACCCAGAACCAACCTGCCTTAAGCTAATTTTATGAGTAATTTTTTAAAGATTTTTACTGGAATAAGTGTGTTTTATCTTATTCTATTATTTATTGGCCAAGATGAAATTGCTTGGTATTTGAAGCCTGTTTTACTTCCTTTTTTAATTTTAGAAACCTATTCATCTGAAAATTTTAAAACCAAAAACCTATTGCTTTCGGCTTTGGTTTTTTCATGGATTGGAGATATAATTTTAATGTTTACGGATAAAGGCGAATTGTATTTTATTTTTGGTTTGGTTTCATTCCTGGTTGCACATATTATATTCATATTATTATTTACAAAACAAGAAAAAGAAAATACCTCAACAAACAAATTGTTTTGGATAGGATTAGTAATTGTTGGAATCTATCTTTTTGGGATGTTATCACTTCTCTACCCTAGTTTGGGAGATTTAAAAATTCCGGTTACTGTTTATGCAATTACAATCTCAACTATGCTTTTAATGGCTATAAAAGGATATTTTAATTGGAAAAAACCTAATAATCTTACAGTTCTATTGGGTGCTTTAATTTTTGTTTCTTCTGATAGTATTTTAGCAATAAATAAATTTCATTCAGAACTACCAAAATCAGGCTTTTTAATTATGATAACTTATATTGTTGCACAATTTTTAATCACTAAAGGAATTTTGAGTTTAAATAAAAAATAAAAAAAGGCTTGTCAATGACAAGCCTTTTTTTAATCTATAAAATTATTAATGAGGTAATTTATCTTTTAAAACTCCATATAAAAAAGTTCCTAATAAAGCTCCAATTAAAATAACTCCAACACTCATAAATCCTGCTCCAATAAGGATAAATATGGGACCTGGACAAGAGCCTACAAGAGCCCATCCTAAACCAAAAAGAGTACCTCCAAGCCAATATCTAATTGATCCTTTTTCTTTATCTAAGATTTCGATTGGCAAACCATCAACATCTTTAAGATTTTTTCTTTTTATAATTTGAATTCCAATAACTCCTGTAAAAATCGCCACTCCAATTATCCCAAACATATGAAATGATTGAAACTGAAACATTTCATAAATTCTGTACCATGAAACCGCCTCGCATTTTGTTAGAACAATTCCAAAGAAAAAACCAACAAGTAAAAATTTGATTAACTTCATGATTAATTAAAAATTAAAGGTAAAACAAAATGAGAAACTATCAATCCGCCAATAAAAAAACCAATTACTGCCTTTAATGATGGTAATTGCAAATTACTTAATCCAGAAATTGCATGTCCAGACGTACATCCACCTGCGTAGCGAGAACCGAAACCTATTAATAAACCTCCAATTAATAAAATCGCAATCATTTTAGGTGAACTAAAAATTTCCATTCCAAATAAGGCATCAGGAGCTAATTTTCCATGTGGCGCATCGATACCCATTGCTGCTAATTGACTTATTGTAGTTGTATTAATTGATACATTTGATGGATCAGATAAAAAATGAGTAGCAACATAGCCACCTAACATAGCACCTACAACAACTACTAAGTTCCAGCGCTGAGATTTCCAATCCCAATTAAAAAAAGAAACAAATTTTCCAGCACCTGCCATAGAACATAAGCTTCTTAGATTAGAAGACATTCCGAAAGCTTTTCCGAAATATGTTAATGCTAACATTACCATACCAATCAAAAAACCGGATATAGACCAATGCCATGTTTGAGTAATAAAATCCATGCTAATATTTTTTACAAAAGTAAAAGAATGTTGCTATATTTGTTATGAGTCTATCAAATTCTATTAAAGAAAAGCAATTAATGAAATTTCGAATTCTAATTTTACTACTTATTTCTATCTCTTTTACATCGTGTATAAGTACTAGATCAACCATTAAAAATATAGATGACTCTATTCCTGGGCCAGCTTTAAACGAAACCTTTAATAGTTTTATAATTACCAAAAAAGCAACAAGTAAAAAGTATGCTTATAATGAAGATTATCCTGTTAATGTAGGTTTTACTACACTAGAAGACGCAAATAACAATCAAATTAGATTTTTAAATGCATTGGCAGGACCTAATGGTGAAAAAATTACTTTTGTAAAAAAGGATCCATGTTGTCCTTTTCCAACCAAAAGATCTGATATGGGAGCAGGAATGATCGATACTTTTGAAATTACTTGGGAAGGCCAAAAACAACCAGTGCTTCTCTATATAAATAAATTTGAAAAAGGAGAGTTAATGATTCCGATAGGATTTACAGCAAGAAAATAAAAAAAGCCCTTAATGGGCTTTTTTTATTTTATGTTATAAGTTAGCAACAAGATAATTGTAAATTGATGCTTTCTGTTCATCAGTAATTTTAGCTTTCTTAGCCATTCTGTCTAATGTAGGAACCCAGTCTTCTTTTGTATGTTTTGTTGGCTCAAATAATTTGTGACACTTACCACAATTATTTTCATACAATGACTTTCCTTCAGCTAATTCAGGAGTTAATTCTATTTTTTTAACTTCAGATGTTTGTGCAGTAGTTGCTACTTTTGGAGAACATGCATAAACAAATGCTCCTACAACAGCAATTACTAATAAAACTTTACTTTTCATATCTTTTTGTTTGGATTGAGGAGTAAATATAACAAACTTTTTTATTCATTTTAAACCCTTGAAAAATTCTCTTCAAGAACTGGAGTATATCTCCTATAAACATTCCCTAGAAGAACTTTCGAAATTTGCTCAGAAATTGCTCCGTCAATTAGCCTATCTAACCAAAAGAACTCACCTGCCGAGTTAATTTCAAGGAAGTAATATTCATCATCTGGAGTAACAATAATATCAATAGCTCCATAATTAACCTGATAAATATCCATCATTTGAAGCAACTTTTCTTTAATTTCTAATGGCAATTCATAAGGAACCCAATCTGCAATCATTGCATTCCCTTCTTTCCTCCAATCTACTTTTGCATTTTCAGATTTCTGTGAATCAATTGCAAAAGTAAATACCTCATCACCTACTATAGTTACTCGAAGTTCAAGTTTCTTTTCTAACTTTTCCTGAAACTGCATTGGGCAAAATTGTAAAGAATCAATACTGTCAAGATCTTCTTCTTTTACAACATTTGTAAATACAACATTCTCAATTCCATCTTTTACAATTGCAAAAGAACTTTGCATTTTAGAAATTACTCCATTAGGTCTTTCCTGTACAAATCTTTTAGCCTCTTGTGGATTGTTTGTAATGCAAGTCTCAGGAACTTTCAAGCCTAAGTGAGTTGCAATTTTCATTTGTTCCTCTTTACTATCTAATCGTCTATACTGACTGAATTTACTTATCTGAAAGCAATTTAAACTTTCTAGCATTCCAAATAATGTAGTTCTAATTTCTCCATAGGCACTACTCACAAATTCTTTATCTAAAACATTTGATAGTCCAGCACCTAAATTATGACTACGTCTATACCAAACTGCTTCAACATCATTAATAGACACTCTAACTCCTTGATAGTCTAAATACACTTTCCACTCGTTATTTTCATAACATGAACTTATACTATATTTTAAAGGATATTCATCAACATTAAAACGTATAGGTAAACCATTTAACTCTTTAATTTTTTTTGAAACTACTTCAATACATTCATTATCTTGAGTATGGGTAATAATTAATACTTTTTTCATTATGCAGTAATACTATGTTTTTTATTGTTTATTTCAAGTTCATTTTTTGCAATTCTATTTGCCATTTTTATAGCTATTGCTTCCCCAATGGGCAAACCTAAATCTCTTTGAAGCATTCCCCATTCCCCTTGAGGGTTAACTTCTAAAAATATATATTCTCCATTTTTTTGACGAATCATATCAATTGCACCAAAAAAAAGATTCATTGTATTCATCATTTTTTTTATTGAATTCCCTATCTCTAAGGGCAATTCATATTTTTCCCATGTAGGACGAGTATCATTAGCAGCTCTCCAATCTGTTGACCCTGCTATTGAATTTTGTGCGTTTATTTTTCCTGTGAAAAAATCACCATCTACATAAATAATTCTTAATTCATATTCCTTTTCGATTTTCTCTTGAAAAATCATTGGACAATAAATTAAAGAATCTAAATTTTCTAAATCCTCTTCATGAATAAGCGTTGTTGGAAAAAAAGGTGTATTTCCAAACATACTCCTTGATAAAGCCCCATGAAGTTTTGCAATCATTTGTTTATTACATTCTGAGTAAAAAAAATCTCTAACTGCTTCTGAATTATTCGTAAATAAACTCTTTGGCACAAGCAAACCAGCTTCTGAAGCCAACTTTAATTGCTCTAATTTATTATCAGCAATTTCATGATCTATTTGAATGGGATTTATCCAAGGCACATTTTTTAAAGATTCAAAAAAAATGCTTCTCATTGTGTTGTATTCCTGATAATAAATTTTTTTATAGTTATCATCAAGATTTTCAGGAATTGAAACATTCCAAAGTTTTCTATACCAAACTGCTTTTATTTTATCAGAAGTTATTTCAAAATCTGAACCTTTCAATTTTAGTATTTGTTGTCCTGAAAAGTTATTATACTCAAAACTGATTTTATATGAAAAATCATCAGAGTTAAAACGCAATACTTCTACCCCCAATTCTTTTAGTTTATTAATAACTATATCTATCGTATAAAAGTCATTGCTGTGAGTAATACATAAAATCATAAGTAAAAAATAGTTGAGCAGTACTAAAGCACTGCTCAACATTTATAAATTAAATTTCAGAGTAATCCTCATCACTATCAGAAGGATACTTCATAGTTTGTGCAGTATCATAAATTGGTTTAGTTGGATTCCCTGGTCCATCTTCGCTATCAGAAGGATATTTCATAGTTTGAACATTGTCAGTTAAAACACTTGTTGCCCCACCTTGAACCGCATTTTGCTCGTCTTTTGAAATTTGATTTTCTAAGAAATTAGCAAAAAATGGCTTTTTTGAATTTTCATTTTTTTTCATGATTCTCATTTTAAATTTTAAAGTTTGTTGTCTTTTTTATTTGCAAATATTTGACTTGCTAAAAATAGAAAAAAAATATTTTGTAGGTTATTTATTACGCAAAAATTAACATTAAATGCAAAAAAAGCCGCCTAACTGGCAGCTTTGTCAAAACTTATATAGAAAATAATAGATTATTTTACATCCATTAATTCAACATCAAAAACTAAAGTTGCATTTGGAGGGATAACTCCACCTGCTCCTCTATCTCCATAACCTAAATAAGCTGGAATTACAAAACGTGCTTTATCACCTACTTGAAGTAAAGCAATACCTTCATCCCAACCTTCAATTACATGACCTTTTCCTAAAGGAAATTCAATTGGCTTTTTACGAGCATATGAACTATCAAATGTTTTTCCATTTTCTAACGAACCTTGATAATGCACCGATACAGTTTTACCAGCTTCAGCTTGTTTACCATTACCTTTTTGAATAATCTTATATCTCAAGCCGCTTTCTGTTTTTTCAAAACCAGCCGCTAATTTTTCCATAGCTTCTTCTGCTTGGCGTTTTGCCTCTTCTATTCTTTTCAAACGAGAACCTTCAAAAGTACGGAAAGCCTCAATAGCATTCCAATTTTCGGCATCAGCCCCAACTCTTATAATTTCAACACTTTCTAAAGCATCGCCCTGCGCAACAGCATCAACCACATCTTGTCCTTCAACAACATGTCCAAAAACAGAATGTTTACCATCTAACCATGGCGTAGCAACGTGTGTAATAAAAAATTGAGAACCATTTGTCCCAGGACCAGCATTAGCCATAGATAAAATCCCAGGCTTATCATGTCTTAATGATGGATGAAACTCATCATCAAATTTATAACCTGCATCGCCAGTTCCAGTTCCAAGAGGACATCCTCCTTGAATCATAAAATCCGGAATAACACGGTGAAATTTTAAACCATCGTAATATTTTTGTCCTTGTGGTTTTACTGAATTTTCTAAATTCCCTTCAGCTAAACCTACAAAGTTTCCTACCGTACCGGGTGTTAAATCGTGAGTTAATTTTACTAAAATCGACCCTTTTGAAGTATTAAATTTTGCGTAAATACCGTCTTGCATCGTAATTATAATTAAATTTGAATGACAAAATTACGATTTTATATTCAAATGGAAATTAAAATAATTGGTTACAATTCACAATATAAAAATGACTTTATAAGATTAAATAAAGCTTGGCTCGAAGAATACTTTTATGTGGAACCACATGATTTAGAAACGTTCAATAACATCGAAAATGACATTATTGAAAAAGAAGGGGAAATATTCTTTTGCCTTATAGATAATGAAATAGCCGGAACAGTTGCTATGATAAAAACTAATGAAGAAACTTATGAACTAGCTAAAATGGCTGTAGACAAAAAGTTTCAAGGAATGAAGTTGAGTAATTTATTAATGGAAGCTTGTATTGAATTTGCCCAACAGAATAATGCAAAAAAAATATTTTTGGTTTCCAACAGAAAATTAAAACCTGCTTTAAACTTATATTCTAAATTTAACTTTATTGAAGTCCCAATGGACGAAACAGATTACGAAAGAGCAGACATACAAATGGAATACACATTATAATGAATGATTTAAATTACCTAGAGATAAATAAGAAAACATGGAACGAAAAGACAGACTTTCATGTAGATTCGGAATTTTACCGAAATGATGAGTTTTTAAAAGGGAGAACTTCTCTAAATGACATCGAACTAAATCTCCTTGGAGATATAAAAGGAAAATCTATTTTACACCTACAATGTCATTTTGGACAAGACACACTTTCTTTTACTAGAATGGGCGCTCATGCCACTGGTGTTGATTTATCAGACAAAGCAATCGTAAAAGCAAAAGAATTCAACAAGCAGTTAAATTTAGATGCAAAATTTATTTGTTGCGATATTTATAATTTACCAAATCATTTAGATGAACAATTTGACATTATATTTACAAGTTACGGAACAATAGGCTGGCTTCCAGATTTAGATAAATGGGCAAATGTTATTTCTCGTTTTCTAAAACCTCAAGGAAAATTCATTTTAGCTGATTTTCATCCCATTGTTTGGATGTTTGACAATGATTTTAAAGAAGTCTTTTACAGCTATTTTAATGTTGAACCTATTA
Source organism: Flavobacterium terrae (assembly GCF_900142035.1). Lineage (GTDB taxonomy): Bacteria > Bacteroidota > Bacteroidia > Flavobacteriales > Flavobacteriaceae > Flavobacterium > Flavobacterium terrae. The sequence goes on from NZ_FQZI01000005.1 coordinate 128,264, forward strand.
TTGAAGAAGAAACAGGAACTTATGCCAATAAAGATGCTTCTTTAGAAACCAAGACCATAACTTGGAATCATCCAACAAGTGAAGTTTTAAATGCTCTTATTCAATCGGGATTAGAAATCAATTCATTTAATGAATATGATTATTCGCCTTACAATTGTTTTAATCAAACAGAAGAGTTTGAACCTAGAAGATATCGAATCAAACATTTACAAAATAAAATCCCAATGGTATTTTCATTAACCGCAACCAAAATATAAATTATGCCGAGTATCTTTAATCTAAATGATAACCAAGAATTAATTAATCGAATTGAAAAATTAACTCCAACCACAGCTGCTCAATGGGGTAAAATGTCTGTCGACCAAATGCTAAAACACACCATTGCTCCTATAGATGTAGTTTTTGGAGATTTAGTACTAAAAATGCCTTTTTATTTGGGTTGGCTTGGACGTTTATTCAAAAAATCTGTTTTAAACAATGAATTCAAAAAAGGTAGTCCAACTGCTAAAGAATTTATTTTTACTGGAAGTTATGATTTTGAAAAATCAAAGCAAGAGTTAATTGAAAAAACAAGAAAATTTCAAGACGGCACAAAAGTTATAAAATTAGAAAAACATCCATTTTGGGGAAAAATGACTACTCAGGAGTGGGACACCTTAATGTGGAAACACCTTGATCATCATTTAAAACAGTTTGGAGTATAATTCTATCTCTTAGACTTATCATAATCTTCCATATTTAAATCTTTATCGAAAGGACTTTTTGTAAAGGGATAAACCGCTTGTTTTACATACCCTTTAGGAAAATCTATTTCGAGTAAACCTGTGTCTTCTGGCCAAACATTATTTGGTAAATAGTAAGTTCCAAATAATTTATCGATAAACGGAAAGATAGTAGCAAAATTTTTTCCATAATATTCAGAATCCTTACAGTGATGCCAATGATGATATTGAGGTGTAGCAAAAATATACTTTAAAACACCAAAATTGATTCGCGTATTTGAATGAATAAGAACTGCATGAATAGCCATAAAAATCACATAAATATTAAAGGTAATTGTTGAAAAGCCTAAAATATAAAGTGGAACAAAAGCCATAGACCTAGTCACGAAAATATCAACAAAATGTGTTCTTGATCCTGCTAGCCAATCCATATTTTCTGTTGAATGATGTATGGAATGGAATCGCCATAAAAAAGTATGTCTATGAAAAATACGATGTGTCCAATATTGAAATAAATCGGAAATAAAAAAGGCAAAAAACAATTGTATTAAAATAGGTTGATTCTGAACAAAATTTTGAATTCCATCTAATCCCATCCATCCGAAAAATAATTTTGCTGGTTGCTGGGTAATTACACCAAAGAATTGCACTAATAAATGACTAACAATAAAATACATTAAATCTGTTCTCCACTCTTCGTGAAAAGTAGGTTGATTTTTACGTTTCGGAAAAACAATCTCTATTGGAACAAATATGATTGCCATTAAAAACAAATCTAAAATTAGCCAATCCAAGCCTAAATGAACTTTAGTCATATTAACACTTCTAGGATTAACATCAAAACCTCCTAAAACAATTGCTAAAACACAAAATACCATTCCGTATAAAGCCCATTTCTTTTGGTTACTTCTAATAAGACTTATTACACCAAAAAAAAGAGAAGCTATAATTACTGCTGTTAATAGTATCTTCATCGATTCACCAGTATAAACATTTCTAAATTCAGGCGTTGTAAGCCATTCTGGGTATTTAAAACAAAAAACTCCTAAAAAAGAGAGAACACCAAAAAAAATAGAAGTATATCCACTAATAACTCCTTCTCCAAACTTTACATTTTCTTTGATATCCATAGGTAAGTGCAACGGTTTTAACTGTAATTTGTCCAAAATTAGTTTTTTATATTATCTAAACAATTTTATCCAATTAAACTTTTAAACTATTTTTGCTCAAATTTTGAATCATGCGCATCGATATTATTACCGTTTTACCAGAATTAATGCGTAGTCCTTTTGAAGGCTCAATCATGAAAAGAGCAATTGAAAAAGGACTAGTTGAAGTTCATTTTCACAACCTAAGAGACTATGCATACGATAAACGACGTAGTATTGATGATTATCAGTTTGGAGGTGGTGCAGGAATGGTTATGATGATTCAGCCAATAGATGAATGTATAACGAAGTTGAAATCTGAAAGAGATTACGATGAAATCATATACATGACACCTGATGGAGAAACATTAAATCAACCTATGGCTAATAAAATGTCTTTGTATGAAAACATTATCATTTTGTGTGGACATTATAAAGGAGTGGATCAACGTGTTAGAGATTTACATATTACTAAAGAAATTTCGATAGGAGATTATGTTTTGTCAGGAGGAGAAATTGGCGCTATAGTATTTTGCGATGCCTTAATTCGTCTAATACCAGGAGTTCTAAGTGATGAAACATCTGCCCTAACTGATAGCTTTCAAGACAATTTACTTTCCCCTCCTATCTACACTCGTCCAGCTGAATATAAAGGAATGAAAGTTCCTGATGTATTACTAAGTGGTCATTTTGCCAATATTGAAAAATGGCGTGAAGAAAAAGCTTATGAACACACAAAAAATAGACGACCTGACCTTCTAGAAGAATAAATAAAAATTGAATCATAAGTTTATTCTCATATAACTCAATGATATCCTTTAATTTAGCTTTTGAAAAAAATATTAAAAAAACTCAAAACTAATAACTCACAATTCATAATTATTTATTAATTTTGCATCCACATTTGACCAACCTCTGGCGAAAACCGTGAATGTTGCTCAGAATTTAACTTTAATAAGCAAAGAAATGGCAAGTTTATTAGATTTCGTTAATAACGAATTAACTGCAAAAAAAGATTTCCCTGTATTTGGTGCTGGAGATACTATCACAGTATACTACGAAATTAAAGAGGGTGAAAAAACAAGAACTCAGTTCTTCAAAGGAGTAGTTATCCAAAGAAGAGGTACTGGTGCAACTGAAACTTTTACAATCCGTAAAATGTCAGGAGCTGTAGGTGTAGAGCGTATCTTCCCTATCAACATGCCAGCATTACAAAAAATTGAATTGAACCAAAGAGGTAAAGTACGTAGAGCTCGTATCTTCTACTTTAGAGATCTTACTGGTAAAAAAGCAAAAATCAAAGAAAGAAGAAGATAATCTTTTTTCTAAAATGCATAAAAAAAGCCTCGATATCCTCGAGGCTTTTTTATTTCATAAAAATTCAACCACAAAATTGACAATTCCTCATTACAACTTTGTCAAAAAAATCAATCTTGCAAAACGGTCTTTTACAATTTCTTTTTCATCATTTTCAGACTGATTTTCTTATATTTGCAATGCTTCAAAAAAAAGCAATTGTTTTTAAAACATCAATTTATTCATACGAAAAAAGATAACGATGAGTCAAAAATCAAAAATTCATTACACACTTACAGATGAAGCGCCAATGCTGGCAACACATTCATTTTTACCAATAGTACAAGCTTTTACTGCTCCGGCAAACATAGATATAGAACTTAGAGACATCTCTTTAGCAGGGCGTATCCTAGCGAATTTCCCTGAATTTTTAAAAGAAGATCAAAAAATACCAGATGCGTTAACCGAATTAGGGAACTTAGCAACAACTCCAGAAGCTAACATTATAAAATTACCTAATATCTCTGCTTCAATTGTTCAATTAAAAGAAGCTATTGCCGAATTACAATCTCATGGTTTTGCAGTTCCTAACTTTCCTGAAGAGCCACAAAACGAAGACGAAAAAAACATCAAAGCTAAATATTCAAGAGTATTAGGTTCTGCCGTAAATCCGGTTTTACGTGAAGGAAATTCTGATCGTCGCGCTCCAAAAGCAGTAAAAAACTACGCAAAAGAAAACCCGCACAAAATGGGTACTTGGGCTTCAGACAGTAAAACTTCTGTTGCTCATATGAATACTGGTGATTTCTACGGAACAGAAAACTCAACAACAGTAGAAAAAGAAAGCAAATTCAGAATTGTTTTTACTAGCAATGATGGAACAACAAAAGTGTTTAAAGATTTTTCAAACTTAAAAGCTGGTGAAGTTATTGACTCATCTGTAATGAGCCTATCATCACTAAAATCTTTTGTAAAAGAAGCTATTGCTGAAGCTAAAGAAAAAAACGTATTGCTTTCTGCCCACTTGAAAGCTACTATGATGAAGGTTTCTGATCCAATTATTTTTGGAGCAATTGTTGAGACTTTCTTTTTAGATGTTTTCACTAAATATTCAGATTTATTCAAATCTTTAGATATCAATCCAAATAATGGATTACAAGACTTATACGAAAAATTATCAGGAAACGCTCAAGAAGCTGAAGTTAAAGCTGCAATTAATGCTGTTTTAGCTAACGGACCAAGAGTTGCAATGGTAAACTCTGACAAAGGTATCACAAACTTCCATGTTTCTTCAGATGTGATTGTTGATGCTTCTATGGCAGCTTTAGCTAGAAATGGTGGTAAAATGTGGAATACTGAAGGTAAAGAAGAAGATACTGTTTGTATTATTCCAGATCGCACCTATGCTGGTTTCTACCAAGCGGTTGTTGACGATATGATTGCAAATGGAGCATTAGACCCTAAAACAATGGGAACAGTACCGAATGTAGGTTTAATGGCTCAAAAAGCTGAAGAATATGGCTCACATGATAAGACTTTCCAAGTCTCAGCTGCTGGAACTGTAAAAATTGAAGATGAAAACGGCACAGTCTTATTATCTCAAAAAGTAGAAGCAGGTGACATTTTCAGAATGTGTCAAACAAAAGACGCTCCTATTCAAGACTGGGTAAAACTAGCAGTTACTAGAGCTCGTTTATCAGATACTCCTGCTATTTTTTGGTTAGACAAAGGTCGTGCTCATGACAGAGAAATGATTAAAAAAGTAGAGAAATATTTAAAAGATTACGACACAACTGGTCTTGACATTCGTATTATGGATGTAAAAGATGCAATGACAGAAACTTTAAAAAGAATTAGAGAAGGAAAAGACACTATCTCAGTTTCTGGAAACGTATTACGTGATTATTTAACAGATTTATTCCCAATCCTAGAATTAGGGACTTCTGCTAAAATGTTATCTATTGTTCCTTTAATGAACGGTGGTGGTTTATTTGAAACTGGCGCTGGAGGTTCTGCTCCTAAACACGTTGAACAATTTGTTGAAGAAGGTTATTTACGTTGGGATTCATTAGGTGAATTTTTAGCATTACAAGCCTCTTTAGAGCATTTAGCACAAACACAAAATAATCCTAAAGCTCAAATATTAGCTGATACTTTAGACGAGGCTAACGCTAAATTTTTAGCAAATGACAAATCTCCAGCCCGTAAAGTAGGCCAAATAGACAATAGAGGCTCACACTTCTACTTAGCTTTATATTGGGCGCAAGCTTTAGCGAATCAAACTAAAGATGCTGAGTTACAAACTAAATTTGCTCCAATAGCTGAAGAAATGACAGCAAATGAAGTAAAAATTGACGCTGAATTAATTGGAGCACAAGGAAAGCCTCAAAATATTGGAGGTTATTACCATCCATCTGAAAGTGCTACAGAAATTGCAATGAGACCGAGCAGCACTTTTAATTCTATTTTATCTAAATTGAATTAATTATTTTATAAAAAATAAAAAAGGCAGCCTTTGGCTGCCTTTTTTATTAACCCTATTTTAACAAATGTTTTTGTAAGAAATTCGGATATTTGTACAACATCTTCAATAAAATAAAATGTCCACATTTCAAAAAATAAGTCTTCTATTCATCCTTATCCTAGGAACATTTAATGGCTTTTCACAAGAAAAATTTACTTTGAGTGGTATAATAACCGACTCAAAAAGTAACGAAACACTTATTGGGGTATCTGTCTACATTAATGAAGCAAAGACATCTGTTTTAACCAATGAATATGGCTTTTATTCTATAACACTTCCTTATGGAAATTATAATATCTCAGTAGATTATTCTGGATTTATAACTATCAATGAAAAAATTAGTTTAACCGAAAACGTTAATAAAAATTTTGCGTTAATCGAAGAAAACAGGAATGTAAAACAACTAGAAGAAGTTACTATTGTTCAAAAAAATATTGCGAACATTAGGAAACCAGAAATGAGTGTAAACAAACTCAGCATTCAAACCATAAAAAAAATGCCTGTTGTATTGGGTGAAGTAGATGTTATAAAGTCACTTCTTTTCCTACCGGGAGTTACAAATGCTGGTGAAGGTCAATCAGGATTTAATGTTCGTGGTGGTGGTGCTGATCAAAACTTAGTATTACTTGACGAAGCAACAATTTACAACACTTCACATTTATTTGGGTTATTCTCTGTATTTAACCCTGACGCAATTAAAGATTTAAAATTATATAAAGGAGGAATTCCATCAAAATTTGGTGGTAGAGCATCTTCGGTATTAGACATTTACCAAAAAGATGGAAATAGCAATAACTTTAGTGTTAATGGAGGAGTTGGAGTTGTTTCGACTAGAATTTTGGCCGAAGGCCCAATTGTTAAAGAAAAAGGCTCTTTCCTTATTGGTGGTAGAGCTTCTTATGCCCATTTGTTCTTAAAACTGACTGACAATCAAAACTCGGCTTATTTTTACGATTTGAATACTAAAATGAACTATAAGCTTAATAAAAACAATAATATTTACCTTTCTGGATATTTTGGTAGAGATGTTTTTACTTTGAGCGACAGCTTTACCAACACTTATGGAAATTCAACATTTAATTTACGTTGGAATCATCTTTTTTCTGATAAATTATTTTCAAACCTATCAGTTATTTATAGCAATTACTATTATGGCTTAGTTTTAGACTTTGTTGATTTTAATTGGGAATCAGGAATTGAAAGTTATAATTTCAAATATGATTTTAAACATTATCTTTCTGATAAATTGAAACTTAGCTACGGTGTTAATTCTATTTATTACAAGTTTAATCCTGGAACAATAGAACCTTTAAGCGAAAATTCATCAATTAATTACAGACAATTAGATAGAAAATATGCGTTTGAACCTGCTGTTTATCTAGATGCAGAACAAAAACTATCAAAAATATTCTCGATAAATTATGGCTTACGTTATAGTTTATTTTATCGTTTAGGAGAATCTACTATCAACTATTATGAGAATAACCAACCTGTAGTTTATGATGCCGATTTAAAAGTTTATGACAAAGCAAAACCAATTTCAACGCAATACTTTGGTAAAAACAAAAAAATAGCCAACTACAGTAATTTTGAACCTAGAATTTCATTAGCCATGGAGATCGATGAAAATCAATCTGTTAAAGTTAGTTATAATCGAATGGTGCAATACTTACAACTGATTTCAAACACAGCATCTCCCACTCCTCTTGATGTTTGGACTCCTAGTGATAATTATATAAAACCACAGCTGGCAGATCAAGTCGCTGTTGGATATTTCAAAAACTTCAATGATGACAATTACACACTCGAACTTGAGAGTTTTTATAAAACAGTTAAAAACAGACTAGACTATATTGATGGTGCTGATTTAATAGCAAATGAAGCCATTGAACAAGTAATCCTAAATGGCGAGATGAGATCACATGGTTTAGAAGTTCTTGTTAGAAAAAACACAGGAGATTTTAGCGGTTGGATTGCCTATACTTTATCAAAATCAGAACAAAGAACACCCGGAAGAACTCCAGAAGAAATTGGTATAAACAATGGGCAATGGTACCGTTCTGCCTATGACAAAAGACATAATGTAGCCGTTACAGCAAGTTACAAACTGAACAAGCGTTTGAGCTTTGCAGCAAATTTTACTCTTCAATCAGGACAACCTGTTACTTTTCCAAAATCATATTATACTTTTCAAGGCGCAACTGTTCCAAGCTATGGGTTACGTAATGAAAATAGGCTTCCAACCTATCATCATCTTGATATTGCTGCAACACTTACAACCAAACAAAAAAGAGAAAAGAAATTTAAAAGCGAATGGGTTTTCAGTATTTACAATTTATACAATAGAAAAAATGCTGCCTCAATTAGTTTTGGCAAAAACAATGAAACAGGGGTTAATGAAGCCACCCGACTTTCAATTTTTGGCATAATCCCATCAGTATCCTACAATTTTAAATATTAAATCATGAAAAGATACATTCAATATATACTACTATTATTACTTACATTTTCGCAATTGAGTTGTGAAGACACAATAAATGTTGATTTAAATAACGAAGACCCAAAATTAGTAATTGATGCTGTTCTAAAATGGCCTAAAGGAACTAATGGAGAAAATCAAACTATTAAACTTACTAAAACCAGTGATTTTTACAATAATGAAGTACCGCCAGCTTCTGGTGCTATAGTAACAGTTACCAATAGTAGCAATGTAGTTTTTAACTTTATTGAAGATGCAAATACTGGGATTTATAATTGTACTAATTTTGTACCTGTAATTAATGAATTATACACTCTACACATAACTTACGAAGGACAAACCTATACAGCAACCGATAAACTATATGCTACTCCTGCAATTCAATACGTAGAACAAACTAATCTTCCTCCAATTGGCGGAGGAGAAGAAATAGTTCAAATCAAATTCTTCTTCCAAGACAATGGCTCAGAAGATAATTTTTATTTGGTTGGAGCTCAAAATCCTAATTATGTAACTCCTGATTATGGTGTTATAAGTGATGAATTTTTTCAAGGAAATGTAATGTTTGGTTTCTATGCAAACGACAACCTTAAACCTGGACAAAATTTAAAACTATATTTACAAGGAGTCTCAAATCCTTATTACAATTACATGAACAAATTAATTGCAATAAGCGGAACAAATAACGGAAATCCTTTTGCAACACCTCCAGCAACATTAAGGGGAAATATTACAAATCAAACCAACAAAGATAATTATCCCTTAGGATATTTTAGTTTGGGAGAAACTGACAGTAGAGATTATTTGATTCAATAAGACCATAAATTCTCATACATTTGTATTTTATATACTCATCTTAAATGTCATCACATCATATTGTTCGAGACGATCAGGAGCCTGCTCTAATTATTGCTAATGGTGCCGAATGTTCTCAAGAATTATTAGGTCAATTATTAGAATGGTCTCCTTATGTGGTTGTCCTTGATTCGGCCATAGAAAGAGTTTTTAATTTAGGAATAAAAGTAGATGTACTTTTAGGAGATTTTGATCGTGGATTTGATCCAGAATACTTTAAAGAACAACAATATCCTTTAGACATTGTCTATGCTCCAGATCAAAATAAAACAGATTTAGAAAAAGCTTTCGAATTTCTTATAGAAAAAGGTCATAAAGCTGTAAATGTTGTCTGGGCAACTGGAAAAAGAGCTGATCATACTATAACCAACATAACAAATATCATTCGTTATAAAGACCAATTAAAAATTGTAATTATTGATGACCATTCTAAAATTTTTTTACTTCCAAAAAAATTCGAAAAATGGTATACTAAGGACAGTATTATTTCCTTAATCCCAATTGGAGAAGTCACAGGTATACATTCAAAAAATTTGTTTTATCCGCTAGAAAATGATACCTTAACCATAGGTTTTAGAACTGGAAGTAGCAATCATGTGGCTGAAGATGGTATGGTTGTTGTAAGTTATGAAACTGGTAATTTATTATTAATTGAATCTTTTGACCAAATATGAAAAATCTATTTAAAATTTTAATCCTACTTGCTACATTTTCTGTAAGCGCACAAGAAAAACTAACTTTTGATCAATCCCTTACAAAAGCTCAAAACGAGCATAAAAATGTTTTTTTATTCTTTTCGGGTTCAGACTGGTGTGCGCCATGTGTAAAATTTAAAAAATTCTATGTCGACACTGAGCAATTTAAAACCTTCAGTGATGAAAAACTGGTAGTTTACAATGCAGATTTTCCTCGTCAAAAGAAAAATCAGCTTGCAAAAGAAATAGCTGCCGAAAATGGAAAATTAGCTGACAAATACAATTCTAAAGGACAATTCCCTATGATTTTATTATTAAATGACAAAGGAGAGGTTATCAAAAAATGGGAACAACTTCCAAGTGAAACTTTAGAGCAGTTTATCGAAAAACTTAAATCTTAATGCTTTTAAAAAAGGTTGAAAAATTAATGGGAAATCGATTTGAGATTTCAGTAATTGGACCTGATGAAAATTGGTGTACCAATAAAATTAATTTAGCAATAGAAGAAATAAGACGCATTGAAAGATTATTAACTACTTTTTCAAACGAAAGCATAACGTATCAGATTAATGAAAATGCAGGAATAAAACCAATTGAAGTTCCTGACGAAGTTTTTAATCTAATACAGCGTTGCCAAATGATTTCTCAAATGACTCAAGGAGCTTTCGATATTAGCTACGGAGGATTAGATAAAAAATTCTGGAATTTTGACACAAAAATGACATCACTTCCAGATCCAGAGTTAGCTAAAAAATCGGTTGAGTTAATCAATTACAAAAACATAATTCTGGATAGCGAAACAAAAACTGTTTTTCTGAAAAAAGCAGGTATGCGTATTGGTTTTGGAGGTATTGGAAAAGGATACGCCGCCGAAATGGCTAAAAAAATTCTTAAAGAAAATGAAGTAAAAAGCGGTATTGTAAATGCTTCAGGAGACTTATCAGCATGGGGCCATCAAGAAAATGGTAATCCATGGACAATTGGTGTTGCAGACCCTAACCATCGTAACGAAATTTTTTCTACATTTAATATCACAAATACGGCAGTAGCTACATCAGGTAATTATGAAAAATTTGTAATGATTGGTAATAAAAAATATTCCCACACTATAGACCCAAAAACGGGTTTCCCGGTTAGAGGAATAAAAAGTGTTACTATCATTGCTCAAAATGCAGAAATTGCAGATGCATTAGCTACACCTGTAACAGTCATGGGAATTGAAGTTGGGATGGATTTTATAAATCAACTTAAAAATATTGGCTGCATAATTATTGACGATAACGATAAAAAATATTTTTCAAAAAATATCAACCTAACCTAAACACTATGAAACCTATAATATGCCTTCTGTTTTTACTTGGTGTCAGTTGCACATCTGTAAAAGAGTATGAAAAATCAAAAATAAACGATGCCGAAATGGCGCTTTCATCAAAAAAATCTGAAAAGTTCGAAAATACTTTTGAGTTATATCGTGAAGCGAGTTCTGGTGCTAATGGAGGTAAAACAGGTGGTGGCTGCGGCTGTAATTAATTTATATTTTTTATGAAAAAAAGAGTCATTACAGCTTCTCTGCTTGCTTTTATTTTTGGAAACTTAAAAGCACAAGAAACAGTTCAAGATAGTTCAGCTTATAAAAAGCAAAAGTTAAAAATTGAAGAAGTAAATTTTATTTCTAGTTATTATTCACAAGACGGAAATAACTCGGCAGTCACTGGGGGGTTAGGTACAGAAAAATTAACAGATATTGCGACAACTATTGATGTTCATGTTTCTAAGTACGATAAGAACAACAACAAACATAGTCTTGTAGCAGAAATAGGTGTAGACAGTTACACATCAGCATCTTCAGACAAAATTGACCCTAATACTGTAACCTCTGCATCTTATCAAGATGTGAGAGTGTATCCGTCATTTAATTATGCTTTTGATAACGAAGAAAAAAACTATAGCTTAAATGCTGGAATTTCTGGTTCTGCAGAATTTGATTATACATCGTTTGGTTTTAATGCAGGATTTACAAAACTCTCAAAGGATAAAAACAGAGAATTCTCGGTCAAAGGAATGGCATTTTTCGATACTTGGAAAGTAATTTTGCCTATTGAACTAAGGAATAACCCCTCTGACAATGATGCCAAACACTTAGATAGTAAACCTAGAACATCGTATAATTTAGGCTTGGCGTTTTCACAAGTAGTCAATAAAAACTTTCAAACATCATTTTTATTAGATTTAGGTTATCAACAAGGACTTTTGGCAACAAAATTCAATCGTGTATATTTCATGGAAGACCCTTCAATTGTAAAATCTGAAAAACTTCCTGACACAAGAATTAAAATTCCTTTTGGAGTTCGTGCAAACTATTTTCTTGGAGACAATATAGTTTTAAGAAGTTATTACAGATATTATTGGGACGACTGGGGAATTAATTCTCACACAATAAGTTTAGAACCAAGTTATAAGATAACTCCTTTTACTTCAATATCGATACCTTATCGTTTTTATACACAAACAGCAGCTGATTATTTCAAACCTTTTCAAAAGCATAGTGTTTTAGACGAATTGTATACTAGTGATTATGATTTATCTAAGTTTAATAGCCATATGATAGGTGCAAGCTATAGAGTTCTGGATTCAGGAAATGGAATTTTTCATATAAAAAGAATTAATTCATTAGAATTGAGATACGGCTTTTACACTCGAGACAATGGTCTTGACTCCCATATAATTACATTAGCTTTACGTTTTAAATAATTTAGGGCTGATTAAACTTTAAAAATAAGACTTTTAAAAGTCTTATTTTTTTTATAATTTACTTTTTGTTGTAATACTTAATTAACGAATGAATATGAAAAATCTATTTGAATACTTGAACTTAGAAAAAGAACTAGATGATTTTGATATAATTCATGAAAAAGTTGAAAAAGATATTACCTTCAAAGGAACAAATCTTTGGATCTTAGTTTTTGCCATTTTTGTAGCATCAATAGGGTTAAACACAAACTCCACTGCAGTTATAATTGGTGCCATGTTAATATCTCCTTTAATGGGACCAATAAACGGTATGGGATATAGCGTTGCAACCTATGATTTTCCTTTGTTTAAAATGGCGCTTAAAAACTTTGGCTTTGCAGTATTAGCAAGTTTGATTGCTTCTTCTTTATATTTTACAATAAGCCCTTTATCAACAGCACATTCGGAATTATTAGCAAGAACGAGTCCAACAATCTATGATGTTTTAATTGCTTTTTTTGGTGGTTTAGCCGGAATAGTAGCAATTAGTAGCAAACAAAAAGGGAACATCTTACCTGGCGTAGCAATTGCAACAGCCTTAATGCCTCCTTTATGTACCGCAGGTTATGGATTAGCTACAGGAAATCTTAACTATTTTTTTGGAGCATTTTATTTATTTACAATTAACACTGTTTTCATAGCCCTTTCTTCTGCTTTAGTTTGCCAATTTTTAAAATTTCCTATTCGTGCACAAATTGATGAAAAGAAGAAAAGACGTGTAAATCAAATATTGTCACTAATAATTTTTGTAACAATTGTACCAAGTATTTATTTTGGTTATGGATTAGTGCAAAATGAAAAATTCACTGAAAACTCTAAAAAATTCATAGAAACTATTTCTGTATTTGAAGATAATTACCTTTTAAAAAACAGTATTGATCCCTCAAAAAAAACAATAACTTTAGGTTTTGCAGGTAATATCTTAAATCAAGATTATAAAAATAAAATTTATGCTAAAGCCAAAGATTTTGGCATATCTAAAGAAAACATTATATTTCAAAAAGCACTTACTTTCGGAAAAGAAAACATTTTGTCTAAATCAGAAAATCTACAAACTGAGGTTAACAAACTACAAGCACATATACAAAAGGAAATTAGAAAAAATGACAGTATAAACAATATTGGCAAACAATTACTTAAAGAGATAAATACTTTATATCCAGAATTTGAAGAATGTTCATTTTCAAAAACAAAGAATTACACATTAAATGACAGTATAACATCAATAAACTTAATATCACTAAGCAGTAATAAAATCATTGATATAAAAGAAAAAGAAAAAATTAAAGCTTGGTTGTCTTCAAGGCTAAAAAACAAAGACATAAAAGTATTTTTCGAAGAAAATAACAAATAATTAATACCTCAAAATTTCATACAAATTTTAGAATACTATAAATACAATTTTTAAAAGGCAATTAATTTTCAAGATTGAAATTATAATACATTTTTCTAAAATAGTATTACAATATATTTTAGACCCCTAAGTAATTTTAAAACACTATAAAAACAATTGTTTTATGATAAAATTACTATTAAAAATAAGTTTATGTTTTTTATTTATAAACTGCGCAACTATTCGTGAAAAAGAATATGTTTTCAAAAGTAAGAACCATAAAAAGGCATATATAAAAAGCTATAATAAATCCTTAAAACTTTGGAATGTACCTTATCAGGAAGAAGACATTTCAACAAGTTTTGGTAAAGCGCACATCATTATTACTGGACCAAACAAAGGCACTCCTTTAGTACTACTTCATGGAATGGATGCCACATCAACCATGTGGTTTCCCAACATTGAAGCACTCTCAAAAAAACATCGTGTCTATGCTATAGATTTTATAAATGAAGCAGGAAAATCAAAACCTTTTGAAAAATCTCTCTCTAAAGATGAAATCATAAAATGGTACAATGAAATCTTTGATCATTACAAGCTAGAAAGAATTACTTTAATTGGAGCATCAAAAGGTGGGTGGATAGCCACTTTACTTGCGATTCAAAAAGATGAAAAAATAGAAAAAATAGTATTATTAAGTCCAGCACAAACATTTAAAGGAATTGATCAAGTTGGCAAATCTTCATCTGCTTTGTTTCTAAAATTTTTCCCATCTAGAAAAAAACTAAACAAAACACTAAATGCTTTTTCATTTTATCCTAAAAAAATAAATGCAACATATAAAGAACAGCTTTATTTATCTTATAAACACACAAAATCCAATTCCAGTTTTTTGCAATTACAACCATTTTCAAACGAAGATTTAAAAAAAATAGCCATTCCAGTTTTATTGCTTATTGGAGATAATGATGTTATTAATTCTGAAAATAGTTTAAAAAATGCAGAGGAAAACTTATCTAATTGCAAAGCAGAAATCGTAAAAAATGCTGGTCATTTTTTAAGTATTGACCAAGCAGAAAAAGTAAATGATGCAATCGTTAATTTTATCGAATAATAAAAAAGGATAATTCAATTTTCAGATTTTACTTTGTAACTTTACGCTCCTGCCAAAAAATGGAAAGGTAAAATAACACAAGACACTCCGTTTATTAAAATGAAATTCCAAGTTGTATCTGAATTTGCTCCCATGGGAGACCAACCTCAAGCAATTGAAAAATTAGCTAAAGGAATTCTTAATGGTGAAAAATACCAAACTCTACTTGGTGTTACAGGATCTGGTAAAACATTTACTGTTGCCAATGTGGTTCAAGAGGTTCAAAAACCAACTTTAGTCTTAGCCCATAATAAAACACTTGCGGCACAATTATATTCAGAATTCAAACAGTTTTTTCCAAACAACTCGGTACAGTATTTTGTTTCTTACTATGATTATTACCAACCAGAAGCTTTCATACCAGTTACAGGAACTTATATTGAAAAGGATTTATCAATTAATGATGAACTGGAAAAACTTCGTTTAAGCACCACTTCTGCCCTTTTATCTGGACGCAGAGATATTATTGTAATTTCTTCTGTGTCTTGTTTATATGGTATTGGAAATCCTGTAGAATTTCAAAAAAACGTAGTTTCTATTGAAAGGGACCTAACAATTTCTAGAACCAAGTTTCTACATCGATTAGTACAAAGTTTATATGCTCGTACCGAAGCCGATTTTACACCGGGAACATTTAGAATAAAAGGTGACACAGTAGAAGTTTTCCCAAGTTATGCTGATGAACCTTTCCGTATTCACTTTTTTGGTGATGATATAGAGGAAATTGAAGCTTTTGACGCAAAGACTTCTAAAGTAATTGAGAAGTATGAAAAATTAAATATATATCCTGCCAATATGTTTGTGACTTCTCCAGACGTACTTCAAAATGCTATTTGGGCAATTCAACAGGATTTGGTCAAACAAGTAGATTATTTTAAAGAAATTGGTAAACATCTCGAGGCAAAACGGTTAGAAGAACGCACCAACTTTGACTTAGAAATGATTCGTGAATTAGGCTATTGTTCAGGTATTGAAAACTATTCAAGATATCTGGACGGACGTGATGCTGGTACTCGCCCATTCTGCTTGCTAGATTATTTTCCTGATGATTATTTAATGGTTGTTGATGAGAGTCACGTTACTATCTCGCAAGTTCATGCTATGTATGGTGGTGATAGAAGTCGTAAAGAAAATTTAGTTGAATATGGTTTTAGACTTCCTGCTGCAATGGACAACCGTCCATTAAAGTTTGAAGAATTTGAAGCCTTACAAAATCAAGTAGTGTATGTTTCTGCTACGCCTGCCGATTATGAATTACAAAAATCTGAAGGTATTTATGTAGAACAAGTGATACGTCCTACTGGTTTATTAGATCCAATTATTGAAGTACGACCAAGCGTTAATCAAATTGATGATTTAATTGAAGAAATTCAACAACGTTGTGAAGTGGACGAACGTGTTTTAGTTACTACTTTGACCAAAAGAATGGCTGAAGAATTAACTAAATACCTAACAAAAGTATCTATACGTTGTCGTTATATTCATTCTGATGTAGATACATTGGAACGCGTAGAAATTATGCAAGATTTACGCAAAGGTTTATTTGATGTTTTGATTGGCGTTAATTTACTTCGAGAAGGTCTTGATTTGCCCGAAGTTTCTTTAGTTGCTATTTTAGATGCTGATAAAGAAGGTTTTTTACGCAGTCATCGTTCGTTAACTCAAACTGTTGGACGTGCGGCTCGTAACGTTAATGGTAAGGCTATTATGTATGCTGATAAAATTACAGCATCGATGCAAAAAACTATAGATGAAACCAATTATCGTCGAGAGAAACAAATCAATTTTAATACAAAACACGGATTATCACCCAAAGCTCTAAATAAAAGTTTAGGAAATGCTTTAAGCGGAAATTCTGTTTCTACAAAATATTATGAAAATCAGGTTTTAAAAGCTGCTGAACCCGAAAGTGAATACCTATCTAAACCCGAAATAGAAAAGAAAATTCGCGAAAAACGTAAAGCTATGGAGAAAGCTGCTAAAGACCTAGATTTTATGCAAGCTGCAAAGCTTCGTGATGAAATTAAAATTTTACAGGAAAAAATTTAATTTAACTGTTCGTGAAAAGCACCCAATAGTATTTGTGCATCTACCATTTGATCAGGAGATTTCTCCATCAAATGCAACACTCTTTTCATGGCATTAGGGTTTAGCCCCATGTTGATACCAATTTGATTAATTGCAATTTTTTCTCTTTCATGCAAAAAACCATCGCAATGCATTAACAAAGCCAATCGATAAAAATGTAATATCCTATGAAATTCATCCTTTATCACTTTAAGTTCACTTCTTTTATCAAACAAACTCAAAAATGTTTCTTTATCAATTTGCAATTCTTCTGAAACCATCTTTAAAAAATCATACTCACGATCATGTAATTCTCCATCGATCACAGCAAAAGCAATCATTTCAGACAGTAAACTAATTTTCTCTTCGTATGAATCCATAAAATACTTATTTTTAGCAAAACTATACTTTTTAATGTAAATCTGAAATATGTTGAAGCAAATAATCTTTTTTGTAACTTTTCTCTTCCCATTCCTTAATACTATTTCTCAGGAAAGTACTGCCAGCAAACAAGTTTCTACTTTCTCCATTGAAGCACCGCAACTCAATACCTCAAAAAAAATATGGGTCTATTTACCTAAAAACTACTCTGAATCGAAAAAAAAATATCCTGTTATTTACATGCACGATGCTCAAAATTTGTTTGACAAGTCTACTTCCTTTGCTGGTGAATGGAATATCGATGAGACTCTTGATAGTCTAAATGCTGAAGTAATTGTAGTGGGAATAGAACATGGAAACGAAAAAAGAATCGAAGAGTTAACGCCATTTAAAAATGAAAAATACGGGGGTGGAAATGCTGATAATTATCTAGATTTTCTTGTCAAAACTCTAAAACCTCAAATTGACAAAACCTATAGAACAAATAAAAAAGTAGAAGTAACAACTATTGCTGGAAGTTCATTGGGTGGCTTAGTTTCATATTATGCACTATTAAAATATCCTGATGTTTTTGGAAAAGCAATAATTTTCTCCCCTTCTTTTTGGTTAAGTAACGAAATCTATACTCTAACCGAAAATAGCCCTAAAATAAATACTAAAATGTATTTTTTATGTGGTGATAATGAAGATGAAGCCATGGTTAATGACCTAAATAAAATGACTGATTTATTAAAAAGAAAGGTTAATTCTTTTAGTCAAATTGAAATTCAAGTAATTGAAGGAGGCCAACATAATGAAAAATTATGGCGAGAAGCATTTCCAAAAGCGTACCTTTGGCTTTTAAAATAATAGCATATGAATAACAACGAAATATTCAAAAAACTAAGAGTAGCGCTTCAATTACGTGATGATCAAATTGTAGAAATCATGCAATTAGTAGATTTCAGAATGTCGAAAGGTGAAGTAGGAAATTTTTTCCGTAATGATGATCATCCAAAGTATATGGAATGTGGTGACCAAGTGCTTCGTAATTTTTTGAATGGTTTAGTTATTCATTTAAGAGGCACGAAAGATAATCCTAAAAACCCTACTGAAGTATTAAAGAAAAATCAGGCAGAAGCTAAATCATTTTCAAAAAGCAATCCTAAAACAGACAAACCAAAATCAGACAAGCCTAAAACAGGAAGCTTTAAAAAGAATTTTAATTCTAAATCATCTTCAACTCAAAAAAAAGAGCCAGTTGTTCAGAACGTAAAATTCAAAAATGGTAAAAATAAGACTAATAAAAACTAATTTCTAAGTTTAAATAAAATCAAAAGGGTGTCAATTGACACCCTTTTTTGTAAAAAAAATAACCACTTTATTTATTGAGGTGAATTTGCAGCTGTATTTGGCAAAATACATCCTAACCAATTGAATGCACCTCTAGCAATATTATCATAAGTCACATAAAAGTAGCCACTTCTTCCCCAGCCAGATCCCCAAGAGTTTTGAACTTTAAACTGTCTTGTAGCATCATTGTACCCAACGATACAAACACAGTGTCCTCCTTGTCTTGATCCATAAAGCGAAGACCAAACATAATTATAGTTTCTTGCGTCATAAAAGCTCTGATTTACATCAAAACAAGCAGCTACTGGATAATTTTGACTTAAATAATATTTAATATCATCTACAGACGTAGTATTTACATAAAACCATCCATTCGACTTTCTTCCTGCTGCCCATGTTCTTTGTTGTGTTGTTGGTTGCGTATAACAGCCTCCTGCTACATAAGGCATTTGTGAATTACTACATTGCCCTTGATTTTTAATTAAATTCATTGCGTCATTAGGATATGAGCCTGAGCCACAGTTTGAAATTTTAATCTGATTGTAAACATAAGCAGCACTTCTTGAAGCTCCACCCCAATTACTTTGATGAACAGTATTATTAATATAACGTGTAATTCCGTGAGCAGCATACCCTACACCCCAACCAACACATGACCCTTCTGATCCTTGATCCCCAATTGGTTGAGCAGGTAAATTATAACTTGTAGGTAATACCGTTGTATTTGCAATACTTTTTTGTGAAGCTGTTAAATCTGGACGCAATACAGATAATTGTGCTCTATATTCGTTTGGAGTTGTAAAATCGATAGATTTTAAATACTCAGGAGAAAATTCGGCGCAACCATACCTTCCTGGATCGAGAAGATTGACTTTACCATCCATCAATTTTCCATCTTGTGAGTTATCACTTACATCTTTATCACAAGAAACAAATACTAAAATAGCGAAAAGAAAAAATCCTAACTTTTTAATTGCTGATTTGATTGTTTTTTTCATAAAATACTTTGGTTTACGTAGTTAATTAATTAATATTGCAAAAATATTAACTCTTTAACTAAACATTTGACAGAAAAATACTCATAAAAAAACCTTAACTTAATCACAATAATAAATTAAGCTTAAGTTATAACAACCAAAAACCAAATCTACTATGAAAGCGATAATTGATTTGCTTAAGATGAGTATTTGCAATTGCGAAATTGTAAAAAATAGTTCTATAGGTGTTTGTACAAAATGGAAGAGAGCACAGTTTATAACACTTTCTGAAATCATAGCTGAAACTCTTTCAAATTCAGAACATCTTCAAGGAAAGAAAAGAAATGAGCTAGGTACAACTATATCTAGTATTACGCTTCAACGAATTTTTAATGACGACTATTCTGCAAAAGAAAATCCAGACTTACGTTTTCTAAAAACATTAGATAAACTAGCCATTTTTTTAGGATATTCTTCATTAAATAATTACTTAAAAAATCAATCAAAATCGGAAATCATCAATGAGGTGACAAACAAAAAAAATGTTATTGAAGAAGAAATAAATGATCTTTTTTTTCAAGACATAATCTACAATTATTGTCATTCTGAGTTTCTTTGCATGCAAAAACTTCCAATTGTAGATTTGACACCTATAACAGAATATGTTTTTGAAGATGCACCTTTCAAAAAAAGAATTTCAGATTATTTAGAAAGGCATGCTAAACTAAATTACAAAGTAAACAGTGAGGACAATAGATCAAATTTTGAAGTTTTTGATTTCAAAACCAAACATCTAGATAATGACTTAGTAGTCGCGCAAGTCAATGAATTTTGGAATATAGAATGGTTGGACGAGAACAACAAAATTGCCAAAAACTACAACAAACTAAACAAACAAACCTATTTTATAAAAAAAAGACAAGGTGTTTGGAAAATTTGGGACAATCATAATCCAGATTACAATTATCTTTCGGCTGAAGTCAAAGAACCTCAAGAACAAAACACAATATAAAAAAGGGCTCAAAAAGCCCTTTAATTTTTATCTAAGTCAGAGAACTATTCTGGTTTAAAAGTAACCACAAAAGAATACAACTTTCCTGCAGTCATAATTCCCTTTTCAATTTTTTGATAGCTTAACTTTTGAACAAGGTAGTTTTTAAAAGCTTCATTTTTTGTATTCACTTGTAAAACAACAAGCTCATCATTGTTGTTTACCATTGCAGTAAATCGTATAGTTTCAGCTTTTTCAAATTCTTCAGTAATAGTTAATGAACCAAGTAACTTAGTAATGTTTTTTACAGCTTTTGGATAGTCATCAACAGGCAATACATCATTTGCTTTCGCAAACGTAACATTCAATAATAAAACACCTAATAATAGCATTAATTTTTTCATGTTTTCTTTTTTTTATTTGTTTAAGATTACATTTCAAAATTACTCCAGATATCCATGCAAAAAAGTGTTAATCAATATCTTAACTTACTTTTAATCTTATAAAATGACACATTATCAATCTGTTTAAGAAATTCAAAAAACTTTGACAACCTTACAAATAAGAGAGAAATTTATTACAAAAAATACAATTATAAATTACAATTTAAGAAGCATTATCTTAACTCATCATAAAGGAAACTTAAAAATTTACAATGAGGTAACAAAAAAGCCTTAGTTTTCACTAAGGCTTTTTCTATTATTTTGACAAAAAGTGTCTTTTATTAGCTTAATGCAGCTTTAACTTGATCAGCAGCTTCTTGGAATTGTACTGCAGATAAGATTGGCATACCAGAATTATCGATTAATTCTTTAGCGATTTCTGCATTAGTTCCTTGTAAACGCACAATGATAGGCACTTTAATATCGTCACCCATATTTTTGTAAGCATCAACAACACCTTGAGCAACACGGTCACAACGAACGATACCACCAAAGATATTGATTAAGATAGCTTTTACGTTAGGATCTTTTAAGATAATACGGAAAGCTGTTTCTACACGTTTAGCATCAGCAGTTCCTCCTACGTCAAGGAAGTTTGCAGGTTCGAAACCTGCATATTTAATTAAGTCCATAGTCGCCATTGCTAAACCAGCACCGTTAACCATACAACCAACAGTTCCGTCTAGGTCAACATAATTTAATCCAGCTTCTTTAGCTTCAACTTCAATTGGACGCTCTTCTGTAATATCTCTCATTTCAGCTAAATCAGCGTGACGGTATAAAGCATTGTCATCTAACGATACTTTAGCATCAACTGCCATGATTTTGTTATCAGAAGTTTTTAATACTGGGTTGATTTCAAACATTGAAGAGTCTGAACCAATATAAGCTTTGTATAAAGCATCAACAAATTTTACCATTTCTTTGAATGCTTCACCAGATAAACCTAAGTTGAAAGCAATTCTTCTAGCTTGGAAACCTTGTAAACCTACAGCAGGATCAATTTCTTCAGTAAAGATTTTCTCTGGAGTGTGCTCTGCCACTTCTTCAATATCCATACCACCTTCAGTAGAATACATGATCATGTTACGACCTTTACCACGATTTAATAAAACCGACATGTAAAACTCTTTAGTTTCACTTTCACCTGGATAATATACATCCTCAGCTACTAATACTTTATGAACTCTTTTACCAGTTGGAGATGTTTGAGGCGTAATCAAATCCATTCCAATGATTTGACCAGCGATTTCCTGAACTTGCTCTAAATTTTTAGCCAACTTCACTCCTCCTCCTTTTCCACGACCACCAGCGTGAATTTGAGCTTTAATTACGTGCCAACCTGTTCCAGTTTCTGCCGTAAGTTGTTTTGCTTTTGCAACCGCTTCCTCAGCGTTATTCGCCACATAACCACGTTGAACACGCACTCCGTAGCTTGCTAATATCTGTTTTCCTTGATATTCGTGTAAATTCATAATGTATCTTTTGACTTTAATAAAGTGCAACAAAAATAATAAATTCCTAAACAATTTTACACTTAAAATCACTTTCTTTTTTGTGTGATTTTTTAAATATATTTTTTATCAATTGTCTTAAATATAACTTTTTGTTATTTTTTTATATTATTTGTTTAATAATTTTATTCTAAATTTATATAAACCTATTTTTGCCAAAAATTAAAAGAAATGGAAACGCAACAACTTTTACAAATTGCAAATGAATTTGGAGCTCCTATTTATGTATATGATGCCCACAAAATTGAATCACAGTATCATAGATTAACTTCAGCTTTTTCTAAGGTTGAAAAACTTCGTATAAATTATGCTGTTAAAGCTTTGTCTAACATTTCTATCTTAAAACTTTTTAAACAACTAGGTTCAGGATTGGACACAGTTTCTATTCAAGAAGTACAATTAGGACTTCGCGCTGGTTTTTCACCAGAAAGCATTATTTATACACCTAATGGTGTTTCTATGGATGAAATTGAAGAAGTAGCTGCTTTAGGAGCACAAATCAACATCGATAACTTGTCAATATTAGAGCAATTCGGAGCAAAACATCCCAAAACCCCAGTTTGTATCCGAATAAATCCTCATGTCATGGCCGGCGGAAATTCGAACATATCCGTAGGCCATATTGATAGTAAATTTGGCATTTCGATACACCAATTACCACACATCCTTCGCATTGTAGAAAACACCGGAATGCACATTAACGGAATTCACATGCATACAGGATCTGATATTTTAGATATTGAAGTGTTTTTATATGCTGCCGAAATTTTATTTGATACAGCAAAACATTTCAAAGAACTAGATTTTATCGATTTTGGAAGCGGATTTAAAGTGCCCTACAAAAAAGGTGATATTGAAACCAATGTGGAAGAATTAGGCAGAAAACTAACAAAACGATTCTTGGCTTTTGAGAAAGAATATGGTCGTGAACTTACATTGGCCTTTGAACCAGGTAAATTTTTAGTAAGTGAAGCAGGATTCTTTTTGGCGAAAGTAAATGTGGTAAAACAAACGACATCGACAGTTTTTGCAGGAATTGATAGCGGATTTAACCATTTAATTCGTCCTATGTTTTATGGTTCTGAGCACTATATAGAAAACATTACACATCCTAAAGGAAAAGAACGATTCTATTCTGTAGTAGGATATATTTGTGAGACCGATACTTTTGCCACCAACAGACGCATTGCTGAAATTAAAGAAGGTGATATTTTAAGTTTTAGAAATGCTGGAGCCTATTGTTTTAGCATGTCCTCTAATTACAATTCACGATACAAACCGGCAGAAGTACTTTGGAAAGATGGAAAAGCCCATTTGATACGACAAAAAGAAAACTTCAATGATTTACTACTAAACCAAATAGAACTTGAGTTCTAGCAACAAATCCCTAATCAATGATTAGGGATTTTTGTTTTTATAGAAGTTGAGATTAATAGTAGTTACGTATATTTGATTATAAAGTTTAAATAAAATGATTAATTTCTCAGAAATCAAAACAGAAAATTTAAAAGACACCTTCTATTTGTTTGGTATATTTTCAACTTTTATTATTAGTATTGTAACCTTAAGTATTGCTATTAAAAATAGAAAAAACTCTTTGCGAGAGAATTTATATAAAGAACAATTTAATTTTGTTTCAAAATTAACATCTGAATTTTATCATCTTCATTCAGAATTAACTAAAATCAATAACGGTAAAGAGATCGCAATAAATGAAATTGAAGAAAAAATTGAAAATATTTTTAGTGTAATGTTTTCAAACACTCATCTCGGTTGCGATAATGTATTAATTAAAGCTTCTACAACTTTAGATTCCGTAAATGTTTTTTTAAAAAGCTCTGAAACTAAAAAAGAAACATTTGAAAATTATTTTAAAAATTTCGGGGAGTTAACCAATATAATTAGAAATCAAATGGGAGTTCATCCATTATCTAAAGAAAATGAAAAATTATTTAGATAAAATCAAGCTACATTTTTATGTTTAACATTGCAATAAGTCAAAAAATGAATTAACCCTATTGTACGGAAATATTTTCAGTACTCAGAAAAGTGATATAAAGACGAAAATGCATTTACTAAAGACCTTGAAAAATATTAAATGAAGAAAATATTAATTGGAACGGTTTACTCAATCATTGCTTTTGCTATAATATCATATATTACAGTAATGTGTTCTTTATTATCCACTACTCTCGGTGATTTAGGTAAACCTGTAACAAATATTGGTTTCCCTTTAAAGTATTATTACCAGTTTTGGTGTCGAGGTTCTGACTCACCAAATTGCGGCTGGAAATTAGAATATTTCATTTATGACTGTTTAATCACTTGGGTAATTACTCTTGTTATTTATTTTCTTTTAACGAGGAACAAAAAGCATAACTGTAAGTAGAATGGTTAGCAATAATTACTAAACAATCTATTTTGAAAAACACTTAAGAATCTTAAATTCTCGAATTATGATTTGAATTTAAACAACAAATTAAAAATTATTGCTTTAAAAGAAATGTGTAAAAAAGAAATCAAAAAAAGATTTTGAACAATTATAAATCCTAAATTGAACTACTTACAAACTAGATAAAAACATAATATGAAGATACATTTAACATTAGCAATTTCATTATTATTTTCTATAAATAATTTTAGTCAAAACAACAGAAAAGCGTTTACACTAGAAATTGCTGCAAATGAAACTCAACAATATAAAGCTGAAATACCTGAAAGCCCTTATTTTGTTAAGGAAAAAATACTTCAAATATATTGTGGAGAAAAAGTTTTTATCGAATGTGAAATTGCAAAAGATACAATTTCAACGATGAAAATAGTTGAGAAAAATATCAATCCAAAAAAGACAATTGAAATTGAATTTACTCAGGACAGTAAAGATAGAAAAGACATAAGCACGATGCTTGTAGTTAAAAATCCTTTTGATAAAAAACTAAATTACAATGCAATTATGTATACACCAATAAGTCAAACATGGAAACCAACCAGTATAATTCCAATTAGACCTAAACTACAGAATTTTGAAACTTGGCCACATGCAATTATAACTCTTGTTCTGGAAGGGTGGCGCTTTGAAAATTAAGCATAAAATATAACACAGATTAAATTCAATATCAGAACTATGGCAAAAAACAAAACAACAGCTACAGAAATCAACGTCATCGACTTTATCAATTCGTATGTTAATAATGAGCAAGAATTTTTAAAAAACAAACCAAACGATAAATTATGGATAATGAATTAGTTGTAAAAAGGAATTGGTGGAATTGAAACTGGAAATGGTTTGTTCCGCTTTCAGGATTTATATTAATAATTTTTATAATCCTTATTTCTAGTATAAATGATTTATCTGATTTTGCACAGACTTATGCTGATCCATCAATTTATCAAAACGCTATAAATCAGGCTAACAAAAACGAAAATGTTATTCTAAGTTTAGGAGAATTGCAACCAATCGATAATTTAGCTATTTTAGAAGGTAATTCTTCTTACTCAAATGACAATAAAACTGCAAGTATAAGTGTGCGTGTGAATGGAACAAATGGAAAAGCAAAAATGGATATTGTTGCGAATAAGATTGAGAATAAATGGGAATATCAAAAAATTAGAATTAGGATTAAAAAATCAAACAAAGAAATTGAAGTAATAAACTAACACAACTATGGCCAAAAACAAAACCACAGCTACAGAAGTTCATGTCATCGACTTTATCAATTCGTATGTAGATACTGAGCAAAAAAAGGCAGATAGCTTACAACTTATTGCATTAATGAGTGAATGGTCAGGTTTTGAGCCTAAAATGTGGGGGCCAACTATCATTGGATTTGGGAGTTATCATTATAAATACGCCAGCGGTCATGAAGGTGACGCGCCGTTAATTGGATTTTCACCACGAAAAGCGGAGTTTTCGTTGTATGTTTTTTCAGCCACAGAAGAGAACAAACATTTGTTAGACAATCTTGGCAAATTCAAAATGGGTAAAGCCTGCATATACATAAAAAAACTATCAGACATCAACATTGATGCTTTAAAAAAGATATGCGAAGCAACTTTTGACTATCTTGAAAAACTTCATGAATGCGCTTGCAGACAAAAATAAACATGAACAAATACTTTAAAATTTTCGTTTTAGCTTTTTCATTATTAGCAACTGGAGAATCATTCTGTCAGCAAGTAAAAAACAATTATACTAAAACTATCTACTCTATTGAAGGTGATTTAAATCGTGATGGAATTGCTGATTTAGTTACAGTAAAACAAGACTCTGCAAGTAAATACAAACCACATTTATTGGAAATTAAGTTTAAAAAAAGTGATGGTCAATACGAAATCGTATTTACATCTGAAAAAACGTTATGGGAAATTTACCCAGATGGCGACTATAATACAGCTGCTCATTTAGAAGATTTGCAAATAAAAAAAGGGTAATAATATTCACCAATCAATATATAAGAGGTAACACTAAGCATAAATTTAGATATCAAAACGGAAATTTTGAATTGATTGGCTATACTGCAAATGGAGGCGGGCCTGGTCTGGTAGATTATGTAGACTACAATTTGATAACAGGAACAAAAATTACACATTACAACCCGTCTGATGATCCTAAAATTAAGAAAAAGACAACTATAGAAAAAATATCTCCGCTTCCTAAGTTACAAGATTTAAAACCACTTTCATTTGATTACTAAATCAAATTTTAAAAACCTTTCTTTAAAAAAAAATAATAATCTTCCTTACTTTTGCACAAAATGTCGCTACAAAATATCTAAGATTTGAGTATCCAAAAGCTACATTATTAAATTAATTATCACTTAAGGATAGACATCTAAATGCTTTTTAACTCATTAAATTTTGCAATTTTCTTACCAATAGTTTTTATTCTCTATTGGTTTGTAGCAAAAAATAATGTAAAATTTCAAAATGTCTTATTACTTATAGCAAGTTACTTTTTCTATGCTTGTTGGGATTGGCGTTTTATGTTTTTACTGATGTTTTCTACTTTGTTGGATTATGTAACTGGGTTAAAAATGCAAAATGCAGAGAATCAAAAAGGAAAGCGTTTTTGGTTTTGGCTTAGTATCATTACAAACCTTGGTTTTCTGGCTGTTTTTAAATATTACAATTTTTTTGCTGAATCTTTTACTAAAGTAGTATCACAAATTGGCTGGGAAATTAGTCCAATGCTAATAAATGTAATTTTACCTGTTGGAATTTCATTTTACACATTTCATGGATTATCTTATGTAATTGATATTTACAATAACAAAATCAAAGCTGAAAAAAACATTATTGACTATGCAGTATTTGTAAGTTTCTTTCCTTTACTCGTAGCTGGACCAATTGAAAGAGCCACGCACCTACTTCCTCAAATCAAAAAAGAAAGAAAGTTTGATTACACAAAATCTGTAGATGGATTAAGACAGATTCTTTGGGGATTATTCAAAAAAATAGTTATTGCAGATAGTTGTGCTGAATATGTTAATTTAACTTTTAACAGTTCTATTGAAGTTTCAGGAATTGACTTACTTATTGGAGCATTCTTTTTTTCTTTTCAGATTTATGGAGATTTTTCTGGTTACTCTGATATCGCCTTAGGAACTGCCAGATTGTTTGGGATTGATTTATTAAGAAATTTTGCTTTCCCATACTTTTCTAGAGATATCGCTGAATTTTGGAGACGTTGGCACATTTCATTATCATCTTGGTTTAAAGACTATTTATACATACCACTAGGCGGTAGTAAGGGTGGAAATTGGATGCGAATAAGAAATACTTTCATCATTTTTATTGTAAGTGGATTTTGGCATGGAGCCAATTGGACATTCATTGCTTGGGGCATTTTAAATGCTCTTTTTATCATGCCCTCAATTCTATTTAAAAGCAATAGAAACAATATTGAAATTGTTGCCAAAGGAAAATATCTACCTTCATTAAAAGATTTTATTCAAATTAGTATCACTTTTACTTTGGTCACTTTTTTATGGATATTTTTTAGAGCTGAAAATATTACTCATGCCTTTAACTATATTTATAATATCTTTTCAATATCATTTTTCACAATACCAACTATTCTTTCTAAAAGATTAGCATTATTAATTACATTTTTAATGTTTATTGAGTGGGTTGGAAGAGATGAACAATATGCTATCGCTAAAATAGGCTTGCAATGGAATAAGATTATGAGATGGAGTTTTTATCTTGCTATAGCTTACACGGTTATGCTTCATTTTGGGTCAAAAGAAGAATTTATTTACTTCCAATTTTAAAGCTATGAAAAAATTAATTAAACAAGTATTTATTTTCACCTTTATTATTACTGTTCTTTTTACAATAACTCTTTTAAGAGCAAATAATGGTTATAGTGATCCTTTCTATAAAAGATTTACATCTCCTAAACAGGAAAGTTTAATAATTGGAACTTCAAAGGCAGCACAAGGACTACAACCTAGTGCTTTTAAAAAATATTTCAGTAAAAACATTTATAACTATTCATTCACTATAGTCCACAGCCCATATGGAATAGTATATTACAACAGTATAAAAAAGAAGCTTAAAGAAAATACAAAAAATGGTTTGTTTATTCTAACAGTTGATCCATGGAGTATTTCGAGTAATACCAAAAATCCGAACGATTCAAAAAATTTTACTGAAAATGATTTATGTTTAGCTTACACCTCAAGTGTGAATATCAATCCAAATTTAGAATACATATTTGAAAAATTTTCCGGCAAATATTACAAACTATTTAGTCAAACAGACAAAAGCATGTTCTTACATGATGATGGATGGCTTGAAGTAACTGCAGAAATGGATTCATTATCAGTTACTAAAAGGAAAAATGAAAAAATAAATACTTATAAAAAAGAAAATCTTCCAAACTTTAAACTTTCAGAATTCAGATTAAAATATTTGAAAAAAACCATTCAATTTTTAAAATTACATGGGGATGTATATTTGCTTAGAATGCCTATACATCCAGATTTTTTTAAATTAGAACAAAAATTAATGCCTCAGTTTAACGAGGTAATTTCAGAAATAGTTCCTTTAACAAACGGGTACTTAGATTTAACTACTACAAATTCTAAATACACATATATTGATGGAATCCACTTATGGAAAGAATCTGGCTTATTAGTTTCTGAAGTGGTTGCAAATTGGGTTGCTAAAAAGGAAAAATCAGAATAATTCTAATAAATAATTCCTTCTAATCTTTAAAAAAAATTATTACTCTTTCAATTTCAAAAAATAAAAAAACTTAAAAACATTTGCGCAACCGAATAGTTTCATTTATATTTGCAACTGAATGGTTTCGTAATTTAATTTTAAACCAATGAGAAGAGATGTTTTTCAGGCGATAGCAGATCCCACAAGAAGAGCCATTATCGCCTTAATAGCAATAGAGGCAATGACTCCTAATGCTATAGCAGATAATTTTAATACGACAAGGCAAGCGGTTTCAAAACACTTACGTATTTTGACTGAATGTGAACTGGTAAAACAAGAACACCAAGGCCGAGAAATTTATTATTCTCTCCAGATTGATAAAATGAAAGAAATAGACAACTGGCTGGAACAATACCGAAAAATTTGGGAAACCAGTTTTAATCAACTTGATAATCTATTAACAACTATTAAAAAAAATAACAATGGAAAATAACTTATTATTCGATTTCATCGTTGACAAAGAGGCGAAAACAATAATCATTAAAAGAGAATTCGCTGCAGAGCTTTCATTAGTTTGGGATGCCTTTACTACTGCAGAACTGCTTGATCAATGGGTAGCTCCAAAACCTTGGACAGCTAGAACGAAATACATGAATTTTAAAGAAGGCGGTAAAAGATTTTACGCTATGGTAAGTCCAGATGGTCAGGAATTTTGGGCCATTCAAGAATTTAGTGCTATAAAGCCAAAAACAAATTTTAAAATGTTCAATGCTTTTGCAGATGAAAATGAAAACCCGCAATTACCAGGTTCAGACTGGGATTATGTTTTTACTGAACTAGAAGGCAAAACGAATGTATGCATTACAATCTTCAATGAATCACGTGAACGCATGGAAAAAATGATTGAAATGGGCTTCAAAGAAGGATTTACAGCATCGATCGACAATTTAGAAACTTTGTTAGAAAGCCTGAAATAATCAAAACTTTATAGCTCACTTATTTATATTTGCACCTATTAATAATAACAAATCTCATGAAAAGTGAGGTAATAACATTTATCTAAAAATGAAAAAAAACCTATTAACCCTGACCTTTTTATTACTAAGTTACATTGGATTTAGCCAAGACATAAAATTCAAAGATGACTTTGTTTTAATAGATGGCAAAGAATGCCTTAAAATTAATGATTCAGATCCTAATAATGTATCAATACTTGATTTACAAGGAAATGAAATAGTATTCTTAAAATTCATACACAACAGTAGATACGCAAGACTTTATACCAAAATAACATTTTTAGATCAAAAACTCACATTCACTTCAGCTTCATATATTTTCACTAAAAAATTATTGATTAAAAAATTATTAGCTGATAACACTTTAGAAAACTGTGCATTGAACAATGAAAAAGTGGAAAAATTTGTTCTAAAATATGATGAAAATGTAGAACGAAATTAAACTACACAACAAATCATCATTGTAAATATATTGAGATATGAAAATAGAAAAGTTTTTAGTGTTTTTTATTATGGTTTTTTACTCATGTGATAAACCATACAAAATAATCAACGATGAAGACTTTACAAAACTTAGTATCCAAAAGAAACTAATCAAAAATTCTAAATACTCAGTGTACATAGCTGGTGATTCTGCATCAGACCCTTATCCAAATTTATTAGTAAAGTCTAACAAATTATATCTTTTTGATAATGATTGTGAGTTAGTAAATGACTCAATAATTCATTATAATAACCTAGAGTTTATAATTGACGAGTATAGTGATTACAGAAAAGAAGGTATTTGGGTTTATACAGACTTCTATACAGAAGGAAATTTTATTTTTAAAACTAATGGAATGAAATTCAATTCAGATTCAATCCCTAGAAATTGGAAAGGAAAATTACCAAAACAAGAAGGAATATATTATTTTGAAAACAATAAGCTAAAATTGATTTCAAAAGTCCAATCAGAAGAAGAGTTTAAGAAAAACGGAAAAGACGGATTTTATTACATCCCAAATAATGGAAAACTTTTCAAAAAGATTAACCTAGCTAAATTAGATTAGAGTTTTAATAGCCATCAAAAAATATTAAATCATGATTAATGTATCTGTCTACTACCAAGTGAAACCTGAATTTGTAGCAACAAATAAAGTAAACATTGAAAAGTTCTTAAATGACTTTAAAAATCTAGATAGTAATAAATTTAGCTATAGTATTTTTTTAAAAGATGATGGAGTAACTTTTGTTCACAATTCAAGCTATACTGATGCTGAAATCCAAAAAGAAGTTTTAAATGTTCCATCATTTTTAGAATTTCAAAAACAAAGAGATGATAGTGGATTAAACAATTCTCACAAAGTTGAAGTCTTAGAATTCATTGGTTCTTCAAAAAAGATTTTATAATAAAAAAGCCCCTTTAAAGAGGCTTTTTTTACTTATTAAATATTTCTGTCATCACCTTTGCTTCGGTAGCATTTGGGAAAGTGATTTTTAATTTTTGTGCTAATGTTGGAGCAATTTGAGTTATTTCTTTTTTCTCATGAGATTCTCCTTTTTTAATATCCCAACCAAAGAAAATACAAGGTACGTGTGTATCATAACTGTAAGGCGTACCGTGTGAAGTACCTGTTCCAATATATTCAATATAACCTGGTTTATCAAGAATAATTAAATCTCCGTTTTGATTAGGGTCATACCCTTTAAACATAAAGTTTAAATAATAATCGTTTGCAGAAGGCGAAAGAATTTCTTCTTCAGTATACACTCTACGAACATGTTTTTGAGACATTAAAAACTCTTTGAATGCTTGCTTTACCCTAACCAATTCCAAGCCTTTAGCTTTAATTTTTTCTTTATCAAAAAATACATTATAATTAGAGTAATTTAGCAACAAATCGTCTCCAAAATAAGTTTTAGAAAATTCGGCCATAGCCATTTCTAAATTCTTTTCACTTATGTTTTCTACTTCGTATTTGTTGTCTTTTAAATGGTTTACGTTCTCTGCTCCAGCGTGATCTGCAGTTAAGAAAACTAAGTAATTTCCTTTCCCAACCTTAACATCTAAGTATTGTAAAAATGAACCTATCGTTTGATCTAAACGTAAATAAGTATCTTGAAGCTCAATTGAACGTGGCCCAAATGTATGTCCCACATAATCTGTAGATGAGAAACTAACCGTTAAAAAATCTGTAATATTATCTGCTCCCAAACCTTCGTTATCGATTGCTCTTACCGCAAAGTCTGCCAATAAATTATTACCATATGGACTTGTACGTAAAACACCTGCATCGTTAGCATCCATCATTTCTTTCATGTTATAAGGAAAAAAAGCAGCTTTTTTGTACATTTTACCTTCATAAGGATTATCATCTGGAAGACTTTCATTATAAACTTCTTTTGGTTTTAAAAGTCCCCAACCTTGATTAATATATCTTTCGTAATTTTTTTCATTATTAAAAGTAGTCACCCATGATGGTAATTCTTTTCCATAAAAAGTACTTGAAATAAAAGATCCAGTTTTACTATACCAAAAAGCAAAATTTGCAAAATGTCCTGCTGGCAATATTGCCCCACGATCTTTTATACTGATCCCGATTACTTTCCCTTTAAAATTTGTTGCCAAACGAAGTTCATCAGTAATAGTAGTTGCTTGCAAATTCTTGGGAGACATTTGACCTTCCTTTTCTGTACCATTACCAATTGTTTGTACCGAAGCATCATCAGTACAATATACGTCTTTACCTAAGGTTCTGTGAAACCATTCATTACCTACAATACCATGACTAGCCGGAGTTGTTCCAGTGTAAACCGAAGCATGCCCAGGAGCTGTATAAGTGGGCATATAATTGTAATGCATATTATGAAATGTGAATCCGTTATTCAACAAACGTTTGAATCCATTCTCTGTAAAATCATCAGCAAAACGATATAGATATTCCATTTTCATTTGATCAACCACAATTCCAACCACAAGTTTTGGTCTATTAAGAGTTTGAGTTGAATTTTGTTGTGTCTGTTGTTGCGCAAACAAAACAACACTAAATAAAATATTTATAGCCAGTAGTATTTTTTTCATTTTTATCTATTAAGATTAATTTATTCAAACAAATAGTATGCCTGAGCACAAAGGTAAAAAAATCCCCTCACTTATGAGGGGAACTTCTATTTTGTATATTTCATGTTATAGACCAAAATTCTTCCTTGGTGCCTAACATATAATTGATTGGTATTATTTGATTTTCTGGTATGAATTTCTACACGACATTTTTCTCCGTCTTGATCAGTACAATTAAATGAAACAATATCTTTTCCATCTACAGTTACTTTGTCATTATACTCATATATTCTGTAAAACTGAACCAATTCAGAATATACCGCAATTAGATTTTTTTTAGAATCTAAAGTAGCTACAATCTTTGCTTCTCTAAATGGTGTAAAAGGACTCCATTTTCCGTCTTGCTTTACAGACATTGCTACTTCTGAAATTTCAAATCTATAATTTTGGCTAAATGCTTTTGTAGTAAATAGAATCGAAAATAAAAAAACGATTAAAATTGATTTTTTCATATTATAATTGAGGAATATTATTTTTTGCGTTTTCAAATTCAGTAACCATATCATTTATAATTTCGGCTACTGGTTTAATATCTTTTATTAGGCTTGCAATTTGACCAATTTCTAATTCTCCTTCCACCAAATCTCCTTCAAACATCCCTCTTTTCGCTCTAGCTCTTCCTAGAAGTGTTTTTAGATCATCAACCGATGGACATTTAGAATACAATTCTTGTACATCGTTATAAAATTTATTTTTGATCAGTCGCACAGGTGCCAATTCTTTCAAAGTCAGCTGCGTCCCTCCTTCTTCTAAATCAACTATAGTTTTCTTGAAATCATCATGAGCAGAACTTTCTATAGAAGCAGCAAAACGAGATCCTAGCTGAACCCCATCGGCTCCTAAAACCATAGCAGCTAACATTCCTCTTCCTGTAGCAATACCTCCAGCAGCAATCAATGGAATATTGATTTTCTCTTTAACCATAGGAATTAATGTCAAAGTCGTGGTTTCTTCACGTCCATTATGTCCTCCAGCTTCAAATCCTTCAGCAACAATTGCATCGACACCAGCTTCTTGAGCTTTTAATGCAAATTTTGAACTACTAACTACATGAACAACAGTGATTCCTTTTTCTTTTAAAAAACTTGTCCATGTTTTAGGATTTCCAGCAGAAGTAAAAACGATTTTTACACCTTCTTCAACTATAATATCCATTATTTCTTCAATGTTTGGATACAACATTGGCACATTTACTCCAAAAGGCTTGTTGGTTGCTTTTTTACATTTCTGTATATGCTCTCTTAAAACATCTGGATACATTGATCCAGCTCCTATTAGACCTAATCCTCCTGCATTACTAACTGCACTTGCTAGTTTATAGCCACTATTCCAAATCATTCCTCCTTGAACGATTGGATATTCAATATTAAAAAGTTGTGATATTTTATTCATTCATTATTGTTTGATTAGCTTTCCAGAAACTTTATTTTGATCGTTAGAAAGCGTATAAAAGTACATTCCTGAGTTTAGATTTTGAACGTCTAATAATTGTTTTTGTTGCAGAATTTTTTCTGTTTTTACTCTTTGACCAACAGAATTAAAAAGTTCAAATTGCGAATTAAGTAAATTTTCAGGTAGTGAGACTACAAAAGAATCATTTACTGGATTAGGATACAAGGCAATTTTTTCTTTTTCAAAATCATTTAGAGATAAAGCATTATTAAGTGCTAGCTGAAAATCTGGAATACCAAATCCGTAATTATTGTTAGGTGTAACAATTGAAGTAGCATACCTATCAGCAGAAGCTTTGACTAATTGTACAATTTCTGAATTCTTTTTATTTGGAAAAGCTGACCAAAAAGAAGCAATCGCCCCAGCTAAAATAGGTGAAGAAAATGAAGTACCATTTGCTGTTGTAATTGTGCCTGAAGTACTTGATATAACTGATGATGTACCCATAGCCATTAAATCAGGTTTCATCCTTCCGTCTCCAGTTGGACCTATTGAACTAAAACCAGATTTTGTTTCAGTTGAAGTAACAGAACCTACTGTAATCGCATGAAGTGCATCTGCAGGAGTGCCAACATGAGGCTCGGCAGTTCCTCCTTCATTTCCAGCAGAAATAACACATATCATACCTCTAGAAAAAGCTATATCAACGGCCCTAGAAGCTACTGATGTTTGACCATTCATCATTGCATATGTATAACTATAGGCAGAATTATCAAAACCAAAATAACCTAAAGATGAATTTACAACATCTACACCAAGTCTATCAGCTTCTTCAACAGCTTCTACCCAATTTGACAACTCTAATGGAGTCTCACTAGCAACATCTTCTGTAATAAACAAATAATAAGAAGCATCTGGTGCAGTACCTATTAAGTTAGTTGCATTTGCCCCTATAGTTGATAATACATTTGTTCCATGAGAATTACCTGTGTAGAAATTTGTTGAATTATTTACAAAATCATATCCTCCAAGAATCAAACCTCTATTGCGCAAACTAGCAAATGGAGCTGCGGTATTTACTCCAGGAAATCCTGCATCCAAAATTGCTACAACTTTACCTTGCCCCGTATAATTTTGTTGATGCAAAATATGACAATTTAACATTTGCACTTGTATAGCAGAATTACCGTAATTATAATTTGTTTGAGTATTTTTTATATCCAACCATTTGTTTATATAACTAGTCTTATTTGATTGATCAGAAACTTTGCCAGTTGGATTCAAAGAATGATTTGCATATTGGACATGATCAACAAAAGATAAACCTGACAATGCTGCAATATTAGCTTGTGTCCCTCTGATATGAAGCATATTTAACCACTTAGATTTTGCTAATACTGTAATACCATTAGATGCCGCAATCTGATTTACATAAGGTTGATGTAATGGAGCATCCTTGATGTCTAATGCTATGTTTTGAACTGTTCTCCTATCTAAAGAACGTTGCGATAACTCAGATAAGGGGTTTGAAAAAAAAGCACTAGCATTAGGCTTATCATTAAAGAAAACCCAAGCATCTTCTTGTGAAAAGGATGCAATAGATATAAAGCAAAATAGGATAAGTAATTTAGTTTTCATTGGGTATGGTTTTGATTTTCAAATATACACAACAAGCTTCTTAAAAAACAACATTTTAAGAAATTACTCCAGAACCTATTAGCTCTTCTCCTATATGCCATGAAACAAATTGACCTTCTGTGATTGCAGATTGAGGTTGCTCAAACTCAACATACATACCATTATCAAATTGATGAAGTGTTGCTTGTTGCAATTCTTGACGGTATCTAATTCTTGCTTTAACCTTAAGTGTTTCGCCTGATTTCAAACACAAATCAGGTCTAATCCAATGAACTTCATCATTCGCTACAAACAGTGCTTTTTTGAATAATCCAGGATGATTATGTCCTTGACCAGTATATATTGCGTTCGTTTCAATGTCTGTTGCAATGATAAATAAAGGCTCTTTAGTCCCTCCTACATTTAATCCTTTACGTTGACCAATTGTATAATAATGAGCTCCTTGATGTTTACCTACTAACTTAGCAACATCTGGAGTGTAATGAATATTTGAAGCTTCATATTTCAATTTTTCTTCAACTGAATCAAAGTTAATTTGATTTTCTTGATACAGTTCATTTTGAGCAGAAACTTCGTAAATCAAACCTTCTTTAGGTTGTAATTGTTGTTGCAAAAATTCTGGCAAACGTACTTTTCCAATAAAACAAAGTCCTTGAGAATCTTTCTTTTCGGCAGTTACCAATTCCATTTTGGCAGCTATTTCTCTTACTTCAGGCTTAGTTAGTTCGCCAATTGGAAATAGTGCTTTCGCCAATTGATCTTGAGATAATTGACAAAGAAAATAAGATTGATCTTTATTTCCGTCGATACCAGCTAAAAGTTGATACATTGGTTTACCATCAATTTCTATTTCTCCTTTACGACAATAGTGTCCAGTAGCCACATAATCTGCACCAAGAGATAAAGCAATTTTCATGAAAACATCAAACTTAATTTCACGATTGCACAATACATCGGGATTAGGAGTACGACCTTTCTCATACTCACTGAACATGTAATCAACTATCTTTTCTTTGTAATGTTCACTTAAATCAACTGTTTGAAAAGGTATTCCTAATTTTTGAGCTACTAACAAAGCATCATTACTATCCTCTAACCATGGACATTCATTCGAAATAGTCACAGAATCATCATGCCAGTTCTTCATAAAAAGGCCAATTACTTCATAGCCCTGCTCTTTTAATAAATAAGCAGCAACACTAGAATCTACACCTCCTGATAAACCAACGACAACTCTTTTCATGAAATTAATTTTAAGGGTGCAAAGTTAAAAATATTTATTGTTACTATTTCATTACAAATATAAAAGCCACCTATTCAGATGGCTTTTTAACAAAAGTTTAAAACACTTTAAGTTTTTATCGTTATTTTTTCTTTTTTGCTTCACTAGGCTTTTTATAACCATTTATTGTATCAGCATTCATTTGACGAACCAATTTTCCTTTTTCATAATACTTCCAGATTCCTTTTTTCTTATCTGCTTTAAACGCACCTACAACCACTAAATTTCCATACTCGTCATATACCTTATAAGGACCTTGCATTACCCCATTTACAAAAACAGATTCTTCAATAAGTTTACCTTCTTTATTATATTTTTTTGAAGTGCCATGTTTTAGACCGTTTTTGTATTCCACTTCTTCTCCCAGAATACCATTAGTATAAAAAACTTTTCGAATACCTTCAATTTTATCTTTTATATAATTTTCTGTAGTCATAATTGTTTTTGCTCCTTTATGATAGTATTTCCAAACACCATCTCTAAGCTTACCAATCACATTTCCTTCACTAACTTTGTTTCCTTTTTCATCAAAGAATGTTGTATAAGCATTTCCTTTTTCATCAAAGTTTCTGGTTGCCATTACAATTTTTTTGTCACTATTGGCATAATAGGTAAAA
Source organism: Flavobacterium terrae (assembly GCF_900142035.1). Classification (GTDB taxonomy): domain Bacteria; phylum Bacteroidota; class Bacteroidia; order Flavobacteriales; family Flavobacteriaceae; genus Flavobacterium; species Flavobacterium terrae. The sequence goes on from NZ_FQZI01000005.1 coordinate 167,179, forward strand.
ACTCCTTGTTCCTTACCATCAATAAAGTTTCCTTCATAACGTAATAACTTTGATCCTTCATAATACCCTTTCCATAAACCTTGGCGCTCTCCTTTTTCATTTGTTTGATTCTCTTTAGTTTGAGCAAAAGCTAATGAATTTAAAATTAGAGATGCTATAATTAATGTTAATCGTTTCATTTTATCTGTTTTTCAAAAATAAACTCAAAAGTATTGGATTTATTTTTCGGTTACAAAAATTAAGCCAATTACTTAGAAAAGTTTAACAAGCACAATAGCTAACTTTTTGATTCAATGAAGTTTATTGTTAATAAAATTATAAATTTTATTTTTTTTGTTTAACTTTTTTTAATTTTAGTTAAACAAAAAATAAAACTATTGTTTAATAAACTAAAAATCAATATTATGAAATTATCTAAAAAATTAAATTTTTTTATGTCATTAATCCTTGGAGGATTAGTAATTACTTCATGTAGCGATGATGACAATTTTAACACACCACCAGTAGACAATAACAACATAACTGCTATTGCTTACAAAACAGAAAATTTATCAATACTTGCACAAGCTTTAACTAAAACAAATTTAGATGGAACATTAAGAGCTAAAGGTTCATACACTGTTTTTGCACCAACAAACACAGCATTCACAACCTTTTTAAACGCAAATGGTTTTGCTAATTTAGATGCGGTACCTACGCCAGTCTTAAAAGAAATTTTACTAAATCATGTTGTCTCAGGAGCGTTACAATCATCATCTTTGACTACTGGATATGTAAAAACTTTAGCTAAAGGAAATGCGTCCTCTACCAACACTTTAAGTATGTTTATTAATACATCTAGCGGAGTTAGGTTAAACGGTGTAGCATCTGTAACAACTGCAAATGTTTTAGCTACTAATGGAGTTATACATGTTGTCGATGCAGTTATTGGATTACCAACTATTGTTACTCATGCAACTGCAAATCCTAACTTTTCTACTCTAGTAGAAACATTAACAAGTGCTGGACAACCAGATTTTGTCTCAATCTTATCTGGCACAGGACCTTTTACTGTATTCGCTCCAACAAATACAGCATTTTCAAATCTAAACACGGAACTAGCTCCAGGAGGTATTGCAGGAGTATCTTCTTCAAATTTAACCAAGGTCTTACAATACCACGTAGTAAGTCCTGCCAATGTGCTTTCTAGTACATTAACTAATAATTTATCTGTAACAACTATTCTTGATCAAAATTTCACTGTAAATCTTAACCCTGCTAGAATTACAGATGTAAATGCAAGAGTAAGTAATATTACTGCGGTTGATGTTCAATGTAGTAATGGTGTCATACATGTACTCGACAAAGTTTTATTACCAAATTTCTAAAAAAAAGCCCTCATATGAGGGCTTTTAAATTCTTACTCATTCTGTATAATGAGTATAACCATTGTCTTATTAAGAACCTAATTCAATAGCCCTTTGATTTGCTGCTTGCATTGCTTTTTCAATAATTTTATTTATTGATTGAGACTCAAAAACTTTTAAAGCACTTTCTGTCGTTCCTCCTTTTGAAGCCACTTTCATAATTAATTCTTCATTAGATAAATCACTGGCACTTTGAAGATTTATAGCACCTAGAAAAGTTTGATGCACTAAAACTTCTGCTTCCGAGGAAGAAAATCCAAATTTTTCAGCTGCTTTAATCATTGCATTCATAAAATAAAACACATAGGCAGGTCCGCTACCTGAAACCGCTGTAGCTGGATTAATCAGAGATTCATCTTCAACATAGATTGACTTTCCTGTTGTATTAATTAGATTTTGTACGATGAACAAATCTTTTCTATCTGTTTCCACAGAGGCAGAAAAAACCGTCATTCCCAAACCAATTTGAGTCCCTAAATTTGGCATTGAACGAATTACTTTCTTAACTGCCAGTTTCTCTTTAATTTTTTCAATTGAAACTCCAGCCATTACAGATAAAATAACTTGCTCATTGTTAAGTAATCCATTAAATACAGAAACTACCGAATCAAAATCTTGAGGTTTAGTTGACAAAATTACTATATCTACATTTTCAATTTTTGAATTTGGACTTGTTTGAAAATTGTCCATGGGTATACCAAAAGTCATTTCCGGTTTGGGGAGTGTTCTTGTCACAACATAAATATCATCACTTTTAATAAAGCGTGACTTAATAAAGCTACTGGCAAATGTTTTGCCAAGATTTCCAAAACCGACAATGGCAATTTTCATTATTACTTTTTTTAAAAATTAAACAAAGAAAAAATCCCTGCTTTGAGACTTTACAAGAATCAAAGCAGGGACTGTATTTTAAGGAATCTAATATATATTATTTATTTCCTTTCGCTTTTTTTTGCGCTTCAGCTTGTTCCATGGCTTCTTGTAATTTTTGCTGGAACTTGCTGGGCTTTTTAGGCTCTTTTAATTTATTTTCTTGAATTTGAGCATGAATTTTTTCTTCATTCACTACATAGTTTTTGATGTAGAACATAATTCCTAATGTCATAATATTAGAAAATAAGTTATACAAACTTAAACCAGAACCGTAGTTGTTGAAGAAAATTAACATCATTACAGGAGAAATATAAATCATCATTTTCATGATTTTACTCATGTCTGGCATACCTTCTTGTTGTGGGGCTGCCATTTGTTGATCTCCAGTAGTATATTTCATGTAGAAGAAAATCGCAATTGCTGCTAAAATTGGGAACAAACTCACGTGATCTCCATATAATGGAATATTAAATGGTAATTTTAAAACCGAGTCATACGATGATAAATCTTTTGCCCATAAGAAACCTTCTTGTCTTAACTGTAAAGCCGATGGGAAGAACTGGAATGATGCATACATAAACGGCAACTGAATAAGTGCTGGAATACAACCTGCCATTGGGTTAACCCCTGCTTTATTGTATAACTTCATTGTTTCTTGCTGACGTTTTACAGGATCTTTAAATTTTTCGTTTAATTCGTTTAACTCAGGACGTAATACTTTCATTTTTGCTTGAGACAAAAACGACTTATAAGTAATAGGTGCCATTGCTAATTTTATTAAAATAGTAAATAAAATAATAGCAATACCATAAGAAATATATTTGCTTAGAAATCCGAATAATGGAACGAAAATAAATTTATTAATCCATCCAAAAATTCCCCATCCTAAGGGAATAATTTCGTCTAAATTTTTATCGTAACTATTTAAGATTTTATAATCTGAAGGTCCATAAAACCAATTCATCTTATAATCAATCTCTCCGTTTTTAAACGCTAATGGTAAAGTAGCTTTAAAATCTTTTGTATAAACAGTATCAACTTTTACATCCTTAACTAAATTATCTGTAGCTAATTTTGCTGTTTTAAAAGGTGTATCTGTTAATAATATTGATGTGAAGAAATGTTGTTTGAAAGCTACATAAGTAACATCTTCAATTTCTTCTTCCTCTTTTGATTGATTTAGATAATTATCTTTTCCCCCATCATGCTCATAGATAACTTCTGTATAACGGTTTTCATAAGCAACGCTTTTTTCATTGCGAAACGTTTTCAAGTTCCACTCTAAATTAGCAGCATTTGAAGTATTTAAAACCGAAGCCAATCCATGTGAACGAACATCAAAATCTAACATATAATCGTTAGCCTTCAAAACATATTTGTATTCTAAAAATTGGTTTTCTCCAGCTTTTAATTTCATAGAAAGCACTTGATTACCATCAACTTTTGTAAGTGTTGGTTCAAAAAACACATCTTTAGTATTAACAGTTTTACCTTCTTTAGTCTGTAAAGCAATATTTAACCCCGCATTATTATCTTTAATTAGCTGAACTAACTTGCCATCCTTATCAATTGACTTGTATTTTTTTAATGTTGCATCAACGATATAACCACCCTTGTTAGCAATTTTTAAAGTCACTAATTCATTTTCGATAGTAGTGAACTCATTTTTTGCTGATGGCAACGATGCTGAATAAGCAAAGCTTCCTAAAGTGGCTTGCATAGCAACCGAAACTTTTGTAGAATCTGCTGTTGCTATTGTAGTTGCAGCAACTGTTTTTTGAGATTGTTCTTTGGCTTTAGCAGCTTGTTCTTTCTTGGCTTTTTCAGCATTAATTTCAGCTTGAGTAGGCTGATTTTGATACATGATCCACATCATAATACCAAAGATTAATGCAAATCCGATGATTGAATTAAGGTCTAATTTTTTTTGTTCCATTTTAATTTCGGCCTAAAGCATTAGGCTTTAAGCTGTAAGCTATATTTGTTTTAATTTTTCAAAAAAAGTTACAGTAAAAAAAGACTCTTCGCCAAGCTTAGAGCAATTTTACTTTTTATTTTTTACAGCTGCTTCCACAAATTTTACAAAAATTGGATGCGGATTAGCTACTGTACTTTTATATTCTGGATGGTATTGAACACCAATAAAGAAAGGATGATTATCCAATTCTATTACTTCAACCAAACCAGTATCAGGATTTATACCTGATGCTTTTAAACCAGCATTTTGCAATGCTTCTAAATAATCTCCATTAAATTCATAACGATGACGGTGACGCTCCAAAACATCTTGTTTTCCATAAATTTTGTGTGCCAATGTATTTTCTTCCAAATGACATTTCCATGCACCTAAACGCATAGTTCCTCCTTTGTCTGTAATACTTTTTTGTTCTTCCATCAAGTTGATAACCGGATTAGAAGTATTTTGATTCATTTCTGTAGAATTCGCATCAGCATGTCCTAAAACATTACGCGAATATTCAATTACAGCCATTTGCATTCCTAAACAGATTCCAAAGAAAGGAATTTTGTTCTCTCGTGCATAACGTACAGTTTCAATTTTACCTTCGATTCCTCGTTCGCCAAATCCCGGTGCAACAAGTATACCATCCAATCCTTTTAACTGATTTTCTGCCGTTTTGGCATCTAAATGTTCAGAATGAATAGAAACTACGTTTACTTTTGTCTCATTTGCAGCACCCGCGTGAATGAAAGCTTCTAAAATAGATTTATATGAATCCTGTAATTCAACGTACTTTCCTATCAAACCAATGTTGATTTCATGCTTAGGATTTTTAAATCTATGTAAAAACTCATTCCATTGTTTTAAATCTGGAGTAGCTTTTTCTGGTAAATCAAGCTTTTTCAAAGCAACTTTATCCAAGCCTTCTTCCAACATTAAATTAGGAACGTCATATATGGTTGAAGCATCAATAGATTGAATTACTGCTTCTTTCTTTACGTTACAAAACAAAGCTAACTTTTGACGTAAATCCTGAGACAACTCATGCTCTGTACGACAAACTAAAATATCTGCTTTGATTCCGCTTTCCATCAACGTTTTAACCGAGTGTTGCGTAGGTTTTGTTTTTAATTCCCCAGCAGCAGCTAAAAATGGCACTAAAGTCAAGTGAATTACAATTCCGTTGTTTTCACCTAATTCCCAAACCAATTGACGAACAGATTCTATATATGGTAACGATTCAATATCACCAACAGTCCCCCCAATTTCCGTAATAACAATGTCATAGTCACCACTTTGACCAAGCAACTGCATACGTTCCTTGATTTCGTTAGTGATATGTGGTACTACCTGAACTGTTTTTCCTAAGAATTCTCCTCTTCTTTCCTTTTCAATAACCGAAAGATATACTCTTCCTGTCGTTACATTATTTGCTTGTGAAGTAGGAACATTCAAAAAGCGCTCGTAGTGTCCTAAATCTAAATCGGTTTCCGCTCCATCATCAGTTACATAACATTCTCCGTGTTCATAAGGATTTAGTGTTCCTGGATCCACATTAATATACGGATCGAACTTTTGAATAGTCGTTCGGTAACCTCTTGCTTGCAATAATTTTGCTAACGAAGCTGCAATAATCCCTTTTCCTAAAGAAGAAGTTACACCTCCGGTAACAAAAATATACTTTGTTTGATTCATTGTATTGTGTTGTTGTGTTGTTGCCCTTTGCTTCGACTACGCTCAGCATAAACTAAGCTCAGGGTAAATTTAGTTGTTGTTCTGATTTTAAATTAAAACCGCGCAAAAATACAATTATTAATTGATATTAAGCAATGCCTATTTGACAATTATTCGTTAAGAAATTATGGCTTTGGAAAGTTTCTTTTAATATTACGAACTAGCTCTTCGAGTCCGTTAAGTTTAAGTTCATGAACCAGTTTAAGTTGATCACCCAATTGTCCCTTAGGGAAACCTTTTTGAGAATACCAAACTACATAGTATTCTGGTAAGTCTATAAGATAACGCCCTTCGTATTTCCCGAAAGGCATTTTTGTATGTGCGAGTTTTATGAGGAGATCTTGATTGGAAGCCATTGTAAATAATCAAAAAATTAAAATTACAACTATATCTTAAAGATTTCGAGGTCTAATTTGATTTAACTTCAAATCAAAAATTTTATTTTTTTCAGTAACTATATATAAATCCGATTCTTTTCTATTTAGAAGTATTTTTTCTTTAGTTTTTACAATATCACCATCATAAACATCAATATTACTAGAATACTCTAAGGATTCAATCTTAAATTTATTAGTAGGTTCTATTACCCATTCAAATTTAACAAAATCATACACCCCCATCTTTCCCTTAATTGTAACTATTGAAAATCCTAAAGCTTTTATTAATTGCAAATCAAGAATTTCATTAAAACTTACTTTTGAAGAGTTTGTATTACCAAATATTGATTGAATTTTATAATTATTTTCTTTATCCTCAGTTACAAAAAAAGCCTCATTCTCATCTCTATACAAAAATTCCGGCTGAGACACTTTGCTTTTTAACTCCTTAATAATTTTTCCACTTTGATCCACAATAGTAAAATGATCATCCATTGTTGCTAAAGCATAATTGATATTATTAATTTTAAAAAAATCACTTAATCTCGTATCAGATTTTTTATTGTCATAAAATTTCTTGTTATAAGAAATTAAATTATTTTGCTTATCGACCTCAAACCCATCAATCTCTTTAACTTTTTTTATTTCATTATTTGAAAAATTAAACGCTACTTCTGCAAGAACTGTATCAGGTAATTCAATCTTAAACTTTTCTTCTATAACATATAATCTCAAACGACAATTTTCAAAATTTAAATTTTTTGATTCAAAATCTGATTCAAAATCTAGATAAATATATGGACTGAAGAATTTATATTTTTTTAAAACTGGTTCTACAACTTTATTTCCAGTCGTTAAATCAAAATAACCCCAAAGTTTACTTTCTTCAGAATAATATGGTAGAATTTTTTTTGAATCATACTTTTCAATATTTGATATAATTTTATTCTTCACAAACTCAAAGCATTTATTTTGAGCTACAACACTAAAATTAGCAACTATCAAAAAGAATAAAAAATGATTTTTCATTATAGAAAATTAAGAATATGAGATTTTTACATGACGCAGAATGAAAGCAGAGCACTTAATTATTTCCAATTAAAAACAATCTCCTTTTTAATATCCGGATGTAAACTGTAATGCACAGGGCAAGTCATTCCAGTACGTTCTAAAATAGTTTTTGTTTTTTCATCAGCCTCAAGATTCATATTAAAAGTGATATGAATTTCTGAAATTCTTCTTGGTTCTGTAGCCATAACTTTAGTAACCTCAGCAGTTGATCCTGAAAAATCAACATCCATTTCTCTAGCTTTGATTCCCATAACGGTAAACATACAAGACGCTAAAGCATTTGCAACAGTATCTGTTGGAGAAAAAGCTTCTCCTTTTCCGTTATTGTCTACTGGAGCATCAGATATAATTTCTGAACCTGAATTAATATGTATTGACGAAGTACGTAATTCGCCTAAATAAGTAACTTTTGAAGTTGCCATTAGTTCGCTTGTTTAACTGTTAAATCAGTGTCGTAGAATAAAATATAAATCCCTTTGTTAATATATCCGCCTTCAGGATTTTGAGCATAATTAAATTTACTTTCCACTTGCTCTGTAGCAGTTTCATTTATTGTTTCTGATAGTGTTTTTTCTTGTGACAAACGCATCAAGACATCAAAAGTAACATCAAAACCACGAGTAGCAAACTGATTAGGTAATACCTTATTCTTTTTTCTGTAAGCCGATTCAAAATCGGTTGCGGCATCTGAATCATTAATTCTAAACATTGACGGATAATGCATATTCAACTTAGTTAATCTATCCATTTGAATTTCTTCATAATCTAATGCAGAATTTTCACCTAGAATTACTAAATTGATTTGATATTCCTTTAATGATGATAATAGCGCCGAAGTAGTACTTAAAATCAAATTCGTTTTTTCAGTTTCTAAAATAACATAATTCATTTTATCTTTTACTAATAGTGCTTTTAAGCTCACTACATCAAGACTTCCTGCATCACTTACAGTTGCAAATAAAACATCTTTATGATTTTCTGAAATATATTGTTTTGAAGAACCTTTTTTAGGATCTACAACTGCAATCATGTTTCCTCCTTTTTCTCGCATGAAATCGAACATTGCTAAGCGAACATCGTCGTTTGTAGGTGTAGCTTGAATTAAGTTAGGAAACTTTTTATCATAATCTTTTGACAAAGGAGATATTACTGGCACTTCACCCAATAAAGAAGCTGCTTTTTCGGCATTATTTTGATAAAATGGACCAATAACTGCATTCATAGCTTTTAAGTTTTTGCTTTGAATTAAATCAGCAACATCAGAATTCGATTTGGATTCATTAGAATCGTAAATCGCAATATCAACATCAATACCAAGTGTTTTTGCAGAATCAATTGCCATTAAAGCTCCAGAATAAAAATCAAGAGTCATATTTAAGAACTTGTCCTTTTTAAGTCTTGACTTTGTAGAATTAACAGTATCGTTATCTAACTTTTCAATGTTAAATGGTAAAAGCATTGCTAGCTTTTTATTTCCTCCTTTTTTAATAGTTTTTGTTAAATCTGTATTTTGTCTATTAGGAGTTACAATTACTGTAGGTTTGTCATTTGAAGGAACTTTGATAGTCATTCCCTCTTTAAGTCCTTCTTTAAGCTCTGGATTAAGCTCTATTAGTTTTTCTTGAGAAACACCAAACTGAGCCGCTAAACTATATAATGTTTCTTTTGGTTTAACTATATATTCATCTGTCCCTAAAACCTTATCTACAACACTTGTAGGATTTTGAATTTTTGGTTCTTCTTTAACTACAATTGGTAAAGAAACTTGTTGTTTTGGTCTTTCTCCCTTGATTAACAATTGAAAACCAATTTTTAATCCGTCTTTAATTTCAGGATTTTTTTTCTCAAGTTCTTCAACTGTTATACCGTACTGCTTAGCAATTCCGTATTTGGTCTCTTTAGGTTCTACAGTGTGTAAAATTGCTTTTTGAGTCAAAGCATTATTATTTTTTACTTCTTGTTTTCCAGAGTTTAATTTCACCGGAATATTTAAAACTAAGCCAATTTTAAGTCCATCTTTTAAAGCTTCTACATTTGCCTTTTCTAGTTCTTGAATTGTTATACCATATTCAGTTGAAATGCCATACAAAGTTTCTTTTGGTTTAACTTCGTGTTTTTTTAAGACAAGCTTCGGCTTATTTTCAGCAACTTCTTTTTTTGTTGGCACTGCTGATTTATTAGGAATCAATAAAATAGTATTTTCTTCAACTCCTTTTGACGCATCTGGATTAACCTTATAAATATCACTAGGCGTAACACTGTATTTTTGGGCAATTTTAGTAACAGTTTCGCCTTTTGCGACTTTGTGTTTTATTAAATTTTGACCGAATACAGTTGTAAAACCTAATAGAAATAAAACTTTAATTACACTCTTCATTTTTGTCATTCTTTAAGATTCAAACTGTTTAACCGCAAAATTATTGCTCATTTTGGATATGTACAATAAATAATTTGTCAAAATTAGGTTTATTTATTTTTTGATTGTAAGCATATATAGCTTCATCTGAAGTTTCATATTTTTTCACATACACATAATATGAAAAATTATTCACGTTATAGAAAAAACTTGTTTCTGTTTCACCTGAATCTGAAATCTTTAACGCAAACTCATCACGAAGTTTTGCATCTTCAAAAGTATCTGCAACTAAATAAAACCCATTTTCAAGTTCTTTTAAGTTTCTGATAATTTCTATTCTTGTTGGTCTATCATTATCAATTACATTATCATTTAGTTTTTTCCTAACTTCTGCTGATTCTGGCATTGTTTCACTTACAGAAGCCACATCTTTTTTACTTTCAACTATTTCTTTTTGGTGACGTTGAAGTTTTACCAACGCCAATTTATCATCATATTCACGAGCTTCGGAACTATAAAAAGTAGCTTTAGTTATTTTACGCTTTAATTCTGTTTTCTTTTCTGCATCAATAGCTTCAATTTTTGTAAACAATGCTTCGTTACGTCTTTCACTAATTAACTGGCTTGTATTTAACTTATTCATCTCCTCAATAGAAGCTCGATCTTTATCCGACAAATTCTCTCTTACCTTCTTTTTGTATTCTTGATTCTCTTGAACAGTTAAACGTTGTACTTTTTGCATGGCTCCAGTAAAAATTTTTCTGTTCTCAGCTAAATCTTTTTTTAACTGAATAATCAGCTTATTTGTTTCTCCAATATTTTTATAGGATTCCTTCTCTAGTTTTTTTGACTCTTCAAGTGTACTGATATCCTTTTGTTTTAATTCTGCTAAATCTTTTTCCATTGTTGATGCTAGAGAGTCTAATTTCCAAATCAACACATCTTGTATCTTTTTATTCGCGTCTAAAATTAAACGTAACTTTTCTACAGAACCTGTTTTCGTTTCGTCAATAGCATTTAAGTTGATGTTTAGCTTATTTAGCGTAATCATTTTTCTATTCAAGTCTTTTTGCACTGTCAAGCGATCCTCCAAGTCTTCAATTTTAGCATTTTGTGCTTTTGACTTTTCAACTACAGCTTGTTTTTCTGCTAGAGCAATCATTAACTCTTCGTTCTCATTCTTTGCTTTCAACATTGACTTATTAATTGCCAACTTATTTCCTTCTACCAAACCATTTATGATTTCAGGGTTTTGCAATTCTAACTGTTCAATAGTTATGCCATATTTTTTTGAAATAGCATATTTAGTCTCTTTTGGTTGTACTATATGAAAAATTGTTTCATTATTGATAATCCTTGCCTGACCGTTGATGGTTTTCTTTTTATTAGGAATCGCAATTTTTTGACCAATTTTAAGTCCCTCCTTTAACAAATCAGCATTTAATTCATCTAAATCTTTTACAGAGACATTATACATTCTAGCTATACTAAACAGCGTTTCTTTAGGTTTAACTTCATGCAAATTCCCTTCTGATAAAATTTCTTTTTTAGTAGCAACTGTAATTTTCTTATCTGGGATATTTAGTGTTTGGCCAATTTTCAAACCTTCGGTTAAAATAGATTGGTTTGCTTGTTGAAGGTCTTCTACTGAAATATTGTGCTGTCTAGAAATACTATATAATGTTTCTTTAGGCTGTACTTCGTGTTTTGTGTAATTCACCGAAGAAACATCATTCTTCTTTAATAAATAAGAAATAGATTGAGGATTGGGTATAATTAAAGTCGTATTCTCCTGAAGTCCATTTTCTGAACCTGGATTTAACTTTATGATTTCTTTTTCAGAAACATTATACTTTTTAGCGATCTGCGTTATAGTTTCGTTAGAGGCAACCTTATGTTTAAATGACTTTTCTTGTTGGGCAAGCACAAGTTGACTCATTCCTAAAAAAAGGAGTAAAAATTGTTTCATGTAGGGTTCGTTTTTGGTTTGGTTTTTCTTGTCCCAACTTTGTTTCTAAAAACAAAGTCGCTACAAATATATTCTTTGTAACGACTTTTTTAACATTTTATTATGTTTTATTTATTCCCACTCAATTGTTGCTGGTGGTTTTGAGCTAATGTCATACACTACGCGGTTTACACCTTTCACTTTATTAATGATTTCATTCGAAATTTTCATTAAAAAGTCATATGGTAAATGTACCCAGTCGGCAGTCATACCATCTGTAGATTCAACTGCGCGAAGCGCTACTACTTTTTCATACGTACGCTCATCACCCATTACACCTACACTATTTACCGGTAATAAAATAGCACCAGCTTGCCATACTTTATCGTATAATCCATGGTCTTTTAAACCTTGGATAAAAACATAATCCACTTCTTGTAGGATTCTCACTTTCTCCGGAGTGATATCTCCTAAGATACGGATAGAAAGTCCAGGCCCTGGGAACGGATGACGTCCTAACAACTCATCATCAATACCTAATGTTTTACCTACACGACGTACTTCATCTTTAAATAACATACGTAAAGGCTCCACTATTTGAAGCTTCATAAAATCAGGCAAACCACCTACGTTGTGATGTGATTTGATTGTTGCCGATGGCCCTTTTACTGAAACCGATTCGATAACATCTGGATAGATAGTTCCTTGTGCCAAGAATTTTACATCTTCGATTTTGTGTGCTTCATCATCAAAAACTTCGATAAAAACGCGACCAATTGTTTTACGCTTAGTCTCTGGATCATCTATTCCTGCCAATTCAGAAAGGAAACGCTCTGAAGAATCTACTCCTTTTACGTTTAGTCCCATTCCTTCGTATTGTTTTAAAACATTTTCGAATTCGTTTTTACGAAGTAATCCGTTATTAACGAAAATACAATATAGGTTTTTACCAATCGCCTTGTTTAATAAAACCGCTGCTACTGTCGAATCTACTCCTCCAGAAAGTCCTAAAACCACCTTATCATTACCAATTTTAGCTTTCATTTCGGCAACGATATCTTCCACAAATGAACTTGGCGTAAAGTTTTGAGGTACTTCAGCAATTTTAACTAAGAAATTTTCTAGCATTTGTTTTCCATCTTCTGAGTGGTATACTTCTGGATGAAACTGAATTGCATAAGTTGTTTCTCCTTCAATTTTATATGCTGCATTTTCGACATCTTTTGTAGACGCTAAACGAACACCATTTGAAGGCAACTGTTTAATTGTATCACTGTGGCTCATCCATACTTGGCTATTCAAATTCACTTCATCAAAAAACAATTCATCTTCTTTGATAAAAGATAAATTAGCACGGCCGTACTCACGAATATTTGAGGGTGCTACTTCTCCTCCACTAAAATGTGCAAGATATTGTGCTCCATAACAAACCGCTAATAAAGGCATTTTACCACGAATTTGAGATAAATCAGGATGTGGTGCATCTTCGGCACGAACCGAAAAAGGACTACCCGATAAAATCACGGCTTTGTAACTTGATAAATCACTTGGAAAGTGATTGTAAGGAAAAATTTCGCAAAAAATATTTAACTCGCGAACTCTGCGGGCAATCAGCTGTGTGTACTGAGACCCAAAATCTAAAATAAGGACGTTGTGTTGCATGTGCAAAAATAGACATTTCTCGCAGACTGAAAAATAGAGGTAAAAAAGTTTTTTAATTATTTAATCTTTACATGTTTTTGCCGTTACAGAAATGCTTTTGTATTTTAACGAAGAGTTAAAACTTATTAAAGTAAAGGCACGGATTATAAATCCGCGCTATCGGGTTTAAATGCTATAAATAATAATCAAGCTTATTCAAATTTTCATCCATAAATTATGAGAAAGTTAAAAATAAACCTTAAGAGTCAATTAAGAAATTGGAATGACTTTACAATACAAACTTTAATATTGATTCCTTTTGCAATCTATGCCTATCATGAATATAAATCAGACAAAGTCTTATACCCTTTTTATATTTTTTCATTTATTCAATTTTCTTTTACAGCCTATCTTCATTTAAGATATTATTTTCAAAATAAAGGTGAAGAATATATAATTGATTCAAAGAGTATAACTAAATTTAAAAAACATACAAAAGAGGTTTATTTAAATGATGATATTAAAAAAATTGAAATTTGCAAATCTGCTAATATGGATTCATTAGGAATCCCATATACTACTTTTGAGAGGTTTCGATGTGCTAGAATTTATCTTAAAAATGGACAAAGTTTCATTTTAACAAATTTATTAGAATTTGATTTAGAAAGCTCATTAAAAATACTGAAAGATGTAGAATTTATAAGGAGAAAAGGATTTTCTTTTTTTATATAAAAACTACAAGACTGATAGAGCGCAAAATATCTCCCCCGCTGGCGCGAGCTTCTAGCTCGTGTATACAAAGTAAAGTTTACAATCTTTACAAAAGCTCATAAAAAGCAAAGCCTAACTTTTTGTTAGGCTTTGCTTTTACTACCCAATAGCACGGAAATATTTCCGTGTCTGTAAAGAATATAAACTACAACCTTAAAAGTCGTAGTTTTTTTATTCAAAAACACATTTTATAAGTTTACTTTTTAAGTAGAATAAATTGTATTTTCGCAACATGATGAATGAACAAGATATTGAAGCAATAAAAGTACTATTAGCTTCGCCAAAAAAGATAGTTATAATCCCGCATCGCAATCAGGATGGGGACTCAATGGGCTCTACCTTAGGATTGTATCATTTTTTAATACAATTACAACACGAAGTCACTGTAATTTCTCCCAACGAATTTGCTGATTATTTAAAATGGATGCCAGCAGCAGATAAAGTATTACTTTTTGAAGAAAATCATGAAGCTTGTGAACCTAAACTTAATGAGGCAGATATTATTTTCACTTTAGATTTTAATGCCTTTCACAGAACGGGTGAGTTTATGGGAAGCTTTTTAGAAAAGCTTGATAGAACTTTTATCATGATAGATCATCATCAGTTACCTGATGATTATGCAAAATATATGTATTCTGACACTAAAATGAGTTCAGCATGTGAAATGGTGTATCATTTTATAACACAATTAGGGTATGAAAATTTAATTAATTCTACTGTTGGCACTTGTTTGTATACAGGATTAGTGACTGATACTGGTTCTTTCCGTTTTTCATCTACTACTAGCACTACTTTACGCGTTGCAGCCAGTTTAGTAGACAAAGGAGTAAACAGTGCACAAATTCACAACAACCTATTTGACACAAGCTCCTACAATAGATTACAACTTTTAGGCAAAGCTTTACAGAACATGAAGCTTATGCCAGAGTACAAAACATCATATATAACTCTGACTCAGAATGAGCTTGACTCGCATCATTATCAAAAAGGAGATACTGAAGGTTTTGTTAATTATGGATTATCTATTGATGGAATCGATTTTACTGCTATCTTTATCGAAAATAAACCGGAGGGAATTATAAAAATTTCGTTCCGTTCGCAAGGTGATTTTGATGTAAATCAGTTTGCTCGAAATTATTTTAATGGCGGAGGTCATATCAATGCAGCCGGTGGTAAATCGACAGTAAACATTGAAGAAACTGTTGCAAAATTCATCAAAATTGTAAAAGAAACTAAAAAGTAAAAAATATGAAGGCTATAAAAATTGTGGGATGTTTACTTCTTGGCATGAATTTAGTTACTTGTTGTTCACAAAAGCAAGAAGCAAGAAGACCTGTTTCGCATGCTTCGGGGGAATTTATGAAACAATCGGTAGAAAGAAATAAAAAGTTAAATCAGAACGAGGAAAGCATTATTGCTAATATTATTAAAAAGGATACTGCATCAGATTATATTGCTTCGACAAAAGGATATTGGTATACCTATTTAGCTAAAAACGAAGCCTCGACAGAAAAACCTGAAAAAGGTGAAATTGCGTTCTTTGATTATGAAATTAAAGATTTGAATGGTAAAACCATTTATTCGCAAACCGAATTGAAACCTCAACAATACAAAGTTGACAAACAGGACATGATCATTGGGATTAGATACGGTCTTAAACTAATGAATACAGGTGATAAGGTAAAATTCCTTTTCCCTTCACACTTGGCTTTTGGGTATCACGGTGACAACAACAGAATTGGTACCAACCAACCTTTAATGTGTATTGTTACACTTAATGATGTTAAGCCTGATCCTACTGCAAAACCAGAAACTAAAATTGAATAACTATAATAACTATTATTAACTAAAATGAATCGAATGACAAGTTTATTTTTAAGTTTTTTCGCTTTATTATTCTCATGTAATTCAGGTGATCAAAATTTACCTGACGGAATGTATGCAGAATTAGAAACAAGCAAAGGAAAAATCGTTTTACAATTAGAATACGAAAAAACTCCGGTAACGGTTGCAAATTTCGTTGCATTAGCCGAAGGTAAAAACACTATGGTTAATGAAAAATACAGCGGAAAACCATTTTATGACGGATTAAAATTTCATAGAGTTATTGCTGATTTCATGATTCAAGGTGGTGATCCTGATGGAAACGGTTCTGGAGGACCAGGATATAAATTTAAAGATGAAATTGTTCCTGATTTAAAACATACTGGCCCTGGAATTTTATCAATGGCTAATGCTGGTCCTGGAACAAACGGATCACAATTTTTTATCACACACAAAGCAACTCCTTGGTTAGACGGTCGTCATACTGTTTTTGGACACGTTGTAACAGGTCAAGATGTAGTTAATACTATTGCTCAAGATGATTTGATTAAAAAAGTTACTATTATTCGTAAAGGCGCTAAAGCTAAAAAATTTGATGCCGCTAAAATCTTCAAAGATCATGTACAAAATCAAATAGCGGAGCAAAAAGCAAACGAAGCTAAATATGCTAAAGTTAAAGCGGATAAAGTTGCTGCATTTGCTCAAGCTAAAGCTTCTGGAACAAAAACGGAATCTGGACTAGTATACAATATCATTCAAAAAGGTTCAGGTAAAAAACCAGTTGCTGGTTCAACAGTATATGTGAACTATGCTGGTTATTTTGAAGATGGTAACTTATTTGATTCTAGCTACGAAGATGTAAACAAAGCGTATGGAAAATGGGATGCGAATCGTGCTGCACAAAAAGGCTACCAACCTTTCCCTTTCCAAGCTGGAAATAAATCAGGTTTAATCCCTGGATTTTTAGAAGGTTTAGAGAAAATGAATATTGGTGACAAAGCATTACTTTTCATTCCTTCAAACTTAGGATACGGTGCTCAAGGAGCTGGTGGTGTTATTCCTCCTAATACTAATTTAGTTTTTGAATTAGAATTACTAGAAACTGCTCCTGGTACTCCAGCAGTTGCAAAATAATAAAAAACAAATCCCGCCTTTGAGCGGGATTTTTATTATAAACAACTCTCCCTTCGACTACGCTCAGGGTTCGTAAGAAAATTTAACTTTTAAACTTCCAGTCAAATTCGTCTTCTTTTTCGTTAAAAACTGCTCCTAGTTCAAAACGAATTATTTGATTGAATTCTACCTGAAAAATCATCCAATTGCTTTCGTTAAAATAATTATCTACAGAATCGAATGATTCTACTTCTAAAGCTTTAAAATTCTTAGATTTAAGCAAGTCTTCAATAGATTGAATAGGCTGACTAATTATTTTTTGATCAAACAATTCTAAATCTAAATTCGAAGAAATCATGTAACCCAAACGATACTCTTCATCTTCATAAAATGTCAAACGCCATTTTTTATCGTTATATAGATAAATAATGTTTTGATCTTCGTCTTTGAATTGCTTGTCTGGACTTCCGTAGATTTTCTCAACATCTTTCTGTTTCATTCCAAAAACCAGTTGATCAATTCCTATTTTAGGGTTTATTTTCATTTTTAACTTTTTTTTACAAAAGTAACACAATTGCTTTGTAAGAAAAACGGCTACATTTACAAATATTAATTCCTTTATTAAAATAAACAATCTTAAACAAAACAGAAAATCTAACATTTATGAAAAAACTTTTTTTAGTTCTCTTTTTAGCTTCAATACAATTTCTACAAGCACAAAACAGTGTAAGTAAAAAACCTGAATTTATAATGGTTATTAATGACGAGATTGTTTCGAAAGAAAAAATGAAAGAGTATGAAGAAAAGGGACTTATAGAATCTGTAAATATGGGGGTTTCTGAAGAGGAAAGACTTAGACTTTATAACAAACTAGGTGATAAGATTGGTGACAAAGAATTTATCATCATTTTAAAATTAAGAGCTAAAATTGAGAATACTGAAAAAGTAACTACTACATCAGAAATAGTAGCTAGTGACAATAAAAAAGCAACACCATACACTAAATTAAAAACAAACCAAGTTGCACCTGAATTTACAGTTAGCATGCTAGATGAAAGCGAGATAAAACTTTCTGATTTAAAAGGCAAAGTGGTTCTTTTAAACTTTTGGGCAACATGGTGTGGCCCATGCTTAATGGAACTACATGAGATTCCTTCAAAAATTATTGAACCTTTTAAAAACTCTCCTTTTGTGTTTTTAGCGATATCTTCTGGAGAAGAAAAAGAAAAAGTAGCAAAAAAAATAAATGCTCTGAAAACAAAGGGTGTAAACTTTGACACTGGAATTGATCCAAACAAAACTATTTGGGCCAACTACGAAAGCGGCTCTATACCTGCAAACTATCTAATAGATAAAAATGGTATTATTAGATACATCTCAATAGGAAATAACGAAGAAAATCTTAACAAACTTGCTGAGGAAATTAAAAAGTTACTTAATGAATAATCTTAATAGATTATTCATTAAACTCATCATAACGAACCGGCACTTGAGGGTCGTATAATGGACATTTAAACTCTTCCATTATTTGACATAGTTTTTCCATGTCGGCTCCTTTAGTTCCATAACAATTAATCTGAATACTTTGTGGTGTAGTAATGATATGAAAAGCCCCTACTCCATTTGTGTTCTTAAAACTAAACTCATCAACCTTCTCCCAATTGGAGAATACTTTCGCAATTCGGTTTAAAACGACTTCTATAGGTAAATCTTCCAATCCTTCTACCGATTGATTTTCTATTAAAGCTTCGTAAACTTCTTGATGATTTAAATAAACCTCATCTAAGTATTTCCAGAAAAGTAGTTCGTACATATTTTATTTTTTCGTCAGTTCGAGTTTTTTTGAAGTAAATGTATCAAGAACAAGAAAAAAATTAGTTCTCGATACATTTTAGTTCATTTCATTTCACAAAAATACTCGAACAGACGTATTTTTAATATTCAAAAGTACCAAATTCTGATGTAATTGTAAGCTTTTTGCTATCTGAAGCTTCTACTCTACCCACAATTTGGGCATCTACATTGAATGATTTAGATATTTCGATAATATCATTTGCAATTTCTTGCGACACATACAATTCCATACGGTGACCACAATTGAACACCTGATACATTTCTTTCCAATCCGTTCCTGATTGTTCTTGAATTAACTTAAACAAAGGTGGCACTGGAAATAAGTTATCTTTAATCACATGAACATTATCTACAAAGTGTAACACTTTTGTTTGCGCTCCACCACTGCAATGTACCATTCCATGAATATCGTTGGGAGTATATTTTTCTAATATTTTTTTAATGATTGGAGCATAAGTACGTGTTGGTGACAATACCAATTTTCCTGCATCAATAGGAGAACCTTCTACAGCATCTGTCAATTTCACATTTCCTGAATACACTAAATCCGAAGGCACTGAAGCATCATAGCTTTCAGGATATTTTTCAGCCAAATATTTAGCAAAAACATCATGACGAGCCGATGTTAATCCGTTACTTCCCATTCCGCCATTATACGACGATTCGTAAGAAGCTTGTCCGTAAGAAGCCAATCCAACGATAACATCACCCGCTTTGATATTTGCATTATCGATTACATCAGCACGTTTCATTCGAGCCGTAACTGTTGAATCTACAATAATAGTACGAACTAAATCACCTACATCGGCAGTTTCACCTCCAGTTGAATTGATAGTAACACCAAAAGATTTTAGTTCTTCAATTAACTCTTCAGTTCCATTAATGATTGCCGAGATTACTTCGCCAGGAATCAGGTTCTTATTTCGGCCAATTGTTGAAGAAAGCATAATATTATCTACAGCTCCTACACACAATAAATCATCAATATTCATAATTAAAGCATCCTGAGCAATGCCTTTCCAAACAGACATATCTCCTGTTTCTTTCCAGTACATATAGGCTAATGAAGATTTTGTTCCAGCACCATCTGCATGCATGATCAAACAATAATCTTCATCATTAGTTAAATAATCCGGAACAATTTTACAGAAAGCTTTAGGAAATAAACCTTTGTCGATGTTTTTAATGGCATTATGCACATCTTCCTTAGCAGCAGAAACGCCACGAAGTGCATACCTTTTTGAAGTATCTGAACTCATGAAATTAGTTAGTGTTGTTGTTTCCAATTACACTTCGATGCTTCGACTATGCTCAGCACAAGCTACTCAGTGTACAATGGATTGTTGTTGTGCCGCAAAGATAAAATTTAATTATGAATTATGAATTATGAGTTCATTTTTAGTTTGCAATAATTTCAATTTCAACTCTTCGATTTGCTGCTCGTTCTGTTTCTGTTTTCTCGGGTAAAGCGAATAGTGGTTGTGTGCTTCCAAACCCTTTATAGCTCATACGTGTTTTATCAATTTCGTTTATCTCTAAAAACTTATACACAGCTTTTGCTCTTTGAGTAGACAAATCCTGCTTGTCCGATTTTACACAACACACATGGCCTTGAATATCAATTTTCAATTTTGGATTTCTTTGCATAACTAACAATAATTCATACAGTTTCCCTCTTGACTCGTTAGTTACCGCAAATGTATTTAGTATAAAATTCAGATTTTCTATTTTAAGCTTTTGCCCTTTTTGTGCTTCATCGAGTGTTTTCATAAACTCAATATCGAGCTTATATTCTGATTTGGTTCCGTTAGGGTTCGTGACAGTAACTTTATCTGGAAAAGTTTTTCTTTTTACTAAAACATATCCTTTAGCTTTCATTCCTAAAATCTCTTCTTCACGTGCTAGATCTTTTGGCAATAAATAATAAACTACAACCTTTCTATTTTCTTTTTTATCAGGCGATTGCTTGAAGTTTTCGCCAAAACTTATTTTTTTAAAATCTTCGCGAATTTTAATTTTTCCATCAATGATTTTTAAAATAGATTCAACCCTTCTTGATGCTAAACTATCATTGTATTCATTGGTTCCGTCTTCGTCTGTGAAACCATGAATCGACAAAATTTTTGAATCTTTATTATTGGCCATCCATTGTAAAAAAGAATCATATTCTGCTGTAGTCAAATTATGCTTATTACTTTCAAAATACACCGAAAATTGTTCTTGAGCATTACTATTTAATGTCAAAAAATAAAATATTAGTATTGTAAGCCAAGTCTTCATAGTACGAATATAATAAAAAAACCGCCCAAATACTGGACGGTTTTTTTCAATAGAATAATAATGTTCAAATTATTTTGTAAACAATAACTCTCTGTATTTTGTTAATGTCCAAATTTCGTCATCCACTAACAATTCTAGTTTATCACAATGCTCACGGATAACATCAAAGTATGGTTTCACTTTATCGCAATAAGCTTCTGCCATTTTTTCTGAAGAAGAAAGATTGTTTGCTTTTTTACGCTCTTCAATCATATCATCAACATTTTTGTTGATCCCTTCTATATGCTCAGAGATTTCTTTGATTAAACCAATTTGCTCTTTAGCGATTTTCTCGAAATCCTTACCAAAAATTTCTTTTAATCCTTTTACGTTTTCGATTAACACATTTTGGTAACGAATAGCGGTAGGAATTACATGATTACGAGCAATATCACCTAAAACGCGTCCTTCAATTTGAATTTTCTTTGTGTATTCTTCCAATTCAATCTCGTAACGAGCTTCAACCTCAACATGGTTCATTACTCCTAATTCATGGAATAAGTCCATTGCTTTTTTAGAAACTTTGGCTTTTAATGCTTTAGGAGTTGTTTTATGATTACTCAATCCACGTTTTTTAGCTTCTTTTTCCCAAGCATCACTATAACCATCTCCTTCAAAAAGAATATTTTTAGTTTGCTTAATATATTCTCTTAATACATTAAAGATTGCTTCATCTTTCTTTAATCCTTTTTTATCGATTAATGCATCAACCTCAGCTTTGAAATCAATTAATTGTTTTGCAACGATTGAGTTTAATGTTGTCATTGAAACTGCACAGTTAGCCGAAGAACCTACTGCACGGAATTCGAATTTATTTCCTGTAAAAGCAAACGGAGATGTTCTATTTCTATCTGTATTGTCTAATAATACATCTGGAATTTTACCTACAACATTTAATTTAAGATCCGTTTTTTCTTCAGGAGATAATTTCCCTTTAGTCACACCTTCTAATTCTTCTAATACTTTAGTCAATTGTTGACCAATGAATACCGAAATAATTGCTGGTGGTGCTTCATTAGCTCCTAAACGGTGATCGTTACTTGCCGATGCAATAGACGCTCTCAATAATTCTTCATAATCATGAACCGCTTTGATGGTGTTGATGAAGAACGTTAAGAACTGTAAATTACTCATTGGCGTTTTACTTGGAGACAATAAATTAACTCCAGTATCAGTTGCCAAAGACCAGTTATTATGTTTTCCTGAACCATTTACTCCTTTGAAAGGTTTTTCATGGAATAATACTTTAAAATCATGACGCTCAGCCACTTTTTGCATTACGTCCATTAATAAAGAGTTGTGGTCAACCGCTAAGTTCGTTTCCTCGAAAATTGGAGCCAACTCAAACTGATTAGGCGCTACCTCGTTATGACGTGTTTTAACTGGAATACCTAACAACATACATTCGTTTTCCAAGTCACGCATATATTGTAATACACGAGTAGGAATTGAACCAAAGTAATGATCTTCTAATTGTTGTCCTTTAGCAGAAGTATGACCTAATAAAGTTCTACCCGTTGCTAAGATATCAGGTCTTGAAGAAGCCAAAGCTGCATCTACCAAGAAATATTCTTGTTCCCAACCAAGTGTTGGCGTTACTTTTTTAACGTTTTTATCGAAATATTTAGCCACATCAGTAGCTGCGTTATCAATAGCGTGTAATGCTCTTAACAAAGGTGTTTTATTATCTAAAGCTTCACCTGTGTAAGAAACGAAAACTGTTGGAATACATAATGTAGTACCAAAGATAAAAGCAGGAGATGTTGGATCCCAAGCTGTATATCCACGAGCTTCAAATGTATTACGAATTCCTCCATTCGGAAAAGAAGACGCATCTGGCTCTTGTTGTACTAATTGACCACCACCAAATTTTTCAACTGGATCACTACCATCAAATGAAGTTTCAAAGAAAGCATCATGTTTTTCGGCAGTTGTTCCTGTTAAAGGTTGGAACCAGTGTGTATAGTGAGTCACTCCTTTTGACAAAGCCCACTCTTTCATTCCCATTGCGATATAATCAGCTAGTTTACGGTCAATTTTTGTCCCATGCTGAATTGCACTCTGAACTGCTTTATAAGCTTCTGGAGTTAAAAATTGTCGCATCGCTTTGTCTCCAAAAACGTTTGTACCAAAAATTGTCGACTTTTTGTCTAATTCTTCCACTGCAACTGGTTTTCTGCTAGTCGCTTTTTGTAAAGATTGAAATCGTAGTGTTGCCATAAAATTAATTAAATTGAGTTATACCCCTTAAATTTGAAGCAAATATATTGAAATTTTTAATTTAATACATATATACCCCCTAAAATTTAATGGTAAATTATTAAAAATATAATTTTAAGACAACAAAACGTTAAAAGTTTAATATTCCAAAATCAAAGATTATATTTGTAAACCTCAAAATAGTAAGATATGATTGTTTGGATTTGTTTTTTAGTAGCCGTATTTATTTTTCTTGCATTAGACTTAGGAGTTTTTAATAAAAACCCACACATCATTTCTACAAAAGAAGCCAGTATGTGGACAGCGATTTGGGTTTCTTTATCATTTGCCTTTTCCGGAGTAATTTATTGGTTATACCAAAACGGACACGTTGCCAATCCAGATCAGTTGAAGCCTGCAGCCGCAACAATGAAATACATCACTGGTTATTTGATAGAGCTTTCCTTAAGCATTGACAATATATTTGTGATTGCCGTAATCTTTGCTTCTTTCAAAATCCCTCAAAAATACCAGCACAGAGTTTTATTCTGGGGTATTTTAGGAGCTATTATTTTTAGAGGATTGATGATATACTTCGGTGTATTAATCATTAACAAATTTAGTTGGACTACTTATTTATTTGGAGGTTTCTTAATCTTTACAGCTATCAAAATGTTGTTTAATAGTGAAGAAGACGATTTTGAGCCAAAAGAATCTTTTATATACAGAGCTTTAGGCAAAATAATGCCTTTAACTTCTGAAACAGATGGTGAAAAATTCTTCGTACCTACCAAAAAAGGAAGAGCTGCAACCCCTTTATTTGTGGCATTAATAGTAATTGAAGTAATGGATGTTTTGTTTGCCGTTGATAGCGTTCCAGCAATCCTTGCAATTACTTCTGATCCTTTTTTAGTATTCAGTTCTAATATTTTTGCAATTCTAGGCCTGCGTTCAATGTATTTCTTCTTAGCTAATATGTTGGAAAAATTCAGTTACCTAGAATATAGTTTGATTGCGATTTTGACTTTCGTAGGAATTAAAATGTTATTAGTACACCACTACAAATTTCCAGAATGGGTATCGTTAGGATTTATTGCAATATCTCTTATAACAGGTATTTTAGTTTCTCTTAAATTAGGCGGAGAAGAAGATTTAGAAGAATAACCAAATGAGTTCAAATTGTTATTGCGGAAGACCAATTTCTTTTGAAGAATGTTGCAAACCTTTAATCGAAGGAAAACAAAAAGCATCATCTGCTGAAGATTTAATGCGTTCTCGTTACAGTGCTTTTGCAACTGGTGCTGCTGATTATCTGGTTAAAACAACACACAATTCTACTCGAAAATTTCACAAAAAAGAAGATATTCTGGATTGGTCACAAAGTAATCAATGGATTAAGCTTGAAGTTTTAGCAACAACCACAAATACTGTTACTTTTAAAGCGTATTACCTTGACAGTTCCCTTAAAGCTCAAATACATTACGAAAAATCAACTTTTATTTTTGAAAATGACAATTGGTTTTATGTAGATGGAGAATTCTAATCTACTTTAAAAAATCACTCAAATCGAGTTTATGTATTTGTTGGGATTTATGAATTGGGCCAAATTTTAATTCTTCATTGGTCAAATAATAATGAACACCATCATTTGTAGAAATGGCCTCAATTTGCATAAATCTAGGCTTTAGCTTAATTCTTTTTTTACTCCCTGAAAAAAAATCATTGCCTTTAAAATTGTAAAACAACTCAATAAAAGGCTTTCCTTTTCTAGTATAACCACAAAGTGCCAGTATTTTTTTTGAAGGATAATAACTTGCACCAGTCACCAATCCTTTTGTATTATAACTTTTTCCTTTTTCAGCAGCAAAATCCCCTACTCGATTTGGTAATTTATACACTGTAGTCTTTTTACTCTTCCATTCTTTAGTAAACAAAAAAAGACTGTCTTGTACAACTATAAAAGCTTCACAATCAAAATTAGTTGTATTAGGTTTATTGACACTAAAATCCTTTTGGTCTTCGTAAGCGAATTTGATATATCCTATAGAAGGTTTTCTCATCAGTAAAGATTGTTTTTCTATTTTAAGAATATGCAAGTCTTTTCTATTTCCTGAAGCATTATTACCAAAATCACCAACATATAAATATTCATCATCCTGAGCAATCTCCTCCCAATCATTATTAGAAACACCTTGTAAAGCATATGTTTCTAAAATAGCTCCACTTACAGTATCAAGTGCATATAAATTTGTATCAGTATCATCATTGTGTGTCCACAATTTACCATTCCAATGAATCAAACCAGAGGTTTCTTTTAGCTTATCGTCAAGAATTATCGAATTAACCAGTTTAATTTTTCCTTTTTTAAAAGTTGATTCTTTTACCTCTTGAGCATTAGCAAAAGATGTAAACATCAAAAAAAGAAAAAATGATTTTAAATTCATATTAACAAAAAAGAAATTTCTTTCAAATCTAACTCATTCGAATAAAAAAATATCAATTCTACTAAATATACTTTGAAAACTGACTAACTAGTTCGTTTAGAGTAATTCGGCTAGCGGAAGAAGTCGAATTAAGAATTACACATTTTATTTCTCGGTGTTGATTGTAAATAAAAAACACATTTTCAGACCCTATTTTAAAATCAATAGGAAACTTGGTCAATAATTTTTGATTTTGGGTGTACTTTATAAAATTTTGAGCCGCACTATTTTTAGCGGAAAAACCAAGAAGTACAATTTGTTCCAATTCAGGATGGTTGTTTATAATTGCCATTATATCCTGAAACTCCACAATTTCAATATTAGAATCGAGCGAACTGTTATTTTTCCTTTTTATTTTTAACGCTATATCATGAATTCCCATCGCTAGTTTTCGCATTATAGCCTTACGTTCTTCAATGACTTTTTGTGTATTTGAAAGGTTAGCCACCAGCTCAATCCCTGAAATAACCGACATTACTTTCCAAAATCTATTTTGCTTATTGGGATAATAAAACGGAAAAGAATGCTTGCTTTGATGTGGCGGAAAACTTCCTAACACCAACGTTTTCATTGGCTTGAAATCATAAAACCAATTGGGATGGGTTTCTATTGACATTTTTTACAGCTGTTAATCCTGTAAATGTAACTAAACTATTTTTCGTCACATACTATTCTACTTTGTGATATTATTTTGTGATAAATAAAAATATCACGTTTTTTTTATCACAAGGTTGTGATAATTATTTTCATTGTAGAAAAAAAACACATTTGTCTTTTAGAAGCTAACAACAACACAATACCTTATTTTAATAATGATTTTCGCTATATTTGAAAGAAACAATAAATACAATTGAATAGGTTTGCCTATTTATGAGTTAGCAGTAATGTTGAAGAAAATCGTATTTAAATAAGAAAAATAAAGATATGACAGCAAAAGTTGAAATTTTTACTTTTAATATTCTAAATAAAAGTAATAACGATGTTAAAATTAAATTTGAAGATGAAACTTTAAAAGAAATATTCAAATATTTAAAAAAGAATATACCTAATAAAGTTAATCAGTTTCCTCCAGGTAAAGATAAAAAGACATTCAAAATTGACACCTACATTGATGAAAAATCAAAAGAAAAAAAATCATACTTTGAATTCTCGGAACCTAATAATAGATTAGAAGGTGTTTTTGTTGTTGGCAGTGATGCAGACAAAGTTCTAAAATTCACATCAGCTGATAAACATAAAAAAGAAAGTGGACAAAAAGAAAAAGGAGTAAACATCGATAATAATCATTACTTTCAAATATTATTCATAGAAGGAAGCGACACAGGAATTATTGTGTTAGAAAAAAATCAGAAAAGTTGTAAAAAAGAATTTTGTAATATTTTAGAATCTATTTTAAATCAACTATATAGTGGAGTTCAATTATCAGTAAAGCAGTTTATTGAACGTGAATTTTATATGAACTACTTAAAAGACGGAAATTACAATTCAATAACTTGTGTTAGAAAAGGAGTAAAAACTGAAAGTAATGATGGAATTCTAAACATAATAAATCAAGGAACTTACAAAATAGAAACAAAATTAACAACAAGCGGAGATTTGACAACAAGAATAAAAACCAAAATTGTTAACGCATTTGAAGACCATAAAAACTTCATAGAAATTCCTGAATTTGAAGACTTAAATTACAATAAAGACAATGGAAGTTACCTAATAATCAATTCTGAATATAATGGTAAGTCAAGAACAATCGATTTATCTAATGTTCTAAAAGTTAAACCAATTTATGATTTAGATGATGTAAAAGAAAATTCCGATGGCAATTCTAATTTCAAATCGATACGAAATAAAGTAAATGATTTATTAACTGAACTTGATATTCATATTTATTAATCAAATGAGTAAATTATTTGGCTTTTTTAATGAATTTTACGACAGATTTAATAAAAACACAAAAATAGTGATATTACTATTTTCATTTTTTTTGTCAGGTCTATCATTTTTCATTTTAAATCTTGATACAAATATAATCAATCTAATTTCTGTTGTATTATCCATAACAATTGGTTTGATGTTCAACTTTGCATCAAGTTTATCTGATAAAATTAATTCTGAACATTTAACTATTAAATTTAAGTTCAAAGAAATACGACTTGATAAACTTGAACTTTCTTACCGAAGTTCATACTTTTCAATTTATATCTCAATAATTTGCTTATTAATATGTTTAATATTGATGACTTTAGACACAAAAAATATTTATATAGTAAAATTTGTAACTAGTATTTTAGTATTTTCTCTAATTCAAATGTTTCTTTCATTTTATTTTGTACTAAACGATATGAAAAATTTTGTAGATTACGATATTAAACAAGAAAGAAAAATTATAAAGAAAGAACGAATAAACGATACAAATAGAAATAAATAGAAACCCCTAGCAGGTGCGAACGTCTAGCTCTTGCCTATTGAAAAACAAAATATTTTCCCCGCTACGCAAAGTCTCCTGACTTTGCACAGTTTTGATATTAAACCCATAAAAAATGCCCCAATTAGGGCATTTTTTATTTATATATTTTTTTCAAAGACACTTCGACAGGCTCAGTGTAAGCGATTCACACGAAATCTTTGAAAAGATTTCGATTCTCTGGGATGCTTCGACAAGACTTCGACAAGCTCAGCCCAAAACTCAGCATAAGCGACCACTAAGTCTTCACAAAATGTGAAGACAAGTGTCTGAAAAAACACTTCGACTTCGCTCAGTGTAAGCGATTCGCACAAAATCTTTATGAAAGATTTTGGCTCTCTGAGATGCTTCGACAGGCTCAGCATAAGCGATATGCAATCTTCAACTTCGGCTTTAGCCTTGTTTCAGATGCATCCTGAGACACTTCGACAGGCTCAGTGTAAGCGACCACTAAGTCTTCACAAAATGTGAAGACAAGTGTCTGAAAAACACTTCGACTTCGCTCAGTGTAAGCGATTCGCACAAAATCTTTGAAGAAGATTTTGGCTCTCTGCTTACATATTCCTCCTATATTGCCCACCTACTTCAAACAAAGCTGAAGTGATTTGTCCTAACGAACACACTTTAGTAGCATCCATCAGCTTTTCAAAGATATTATGGTTTTGAATGGCTGCTTCCTGAATGATAGCCAATTGTTCTTCTACTTTATCTTTATTAGCCGCATGCAAATGATCTAACATTACGATTTGATATTGTTTTTCTTCTTCCGTAGCACGAATTACTTCTGCAGGAATAACAGTAGGCGATCCTTTAGAACTTAAGAAAGTATTTACACCAATAATTGGGAATTCACCCGTATGTTTCAATGTTTCGTAGTATAAACTTTCTTCTTGAATTTTTGAACGTTGATACATGGTTTCCATCGCTCCTAAAACACCTCCACGCTCAGTAATTCTGTCGAATTCTTGTAAAACAGCTTCTTCCACTAAATCGGTTAATTCTTCAATAATGAATGAACCTTGAATTGGATTTTCGTTTTTCGCTAAACCTAATTCTTTATTAATAATCAACTGAATCGCCATTGCTCTACGCACTGATTCTTCTGTTGGCGTTGTAATCGCTTCGTCATACGCATTTGTATGTAACGAGTTACAGTTATCGTAAATCGCATACAATGCTTGTAATGTTGTACGAATATCATTGAAGTCAATTTCTTGTGCGTGTAACGAACGTCCAGAAGTTTGGATGTGGTATTTCAACATTTGTGCTCTTTCGTTCGCTCCGTATTTATTCTTTAAAGCTTTCGCCCAAATTTTACGTGCCACACGTCCAATTACAGCATATTCTGGATCGATACCATTCGAGAAGAAGAACGATAAGTTAGGTCCGAAATCATTGATATTCATTCCACGACTTAAATAGTATTCCACGTAAGTGAAACCATTTGCTAACGTGAAAGCTAACTGCGTAATTGGATTTGCTCCTGCTTCAGCAATATGGTAACCGGAAATCGAAACTGAGTAGAAATTACGAACGTTTTCTTTAATGAAATATTCTTGCACGTCACCCATTAAACGTAAAGCAAATTCTGTAGAGAAAATACAAGTATTTTGCGCTTGATCTTCTTTTAAAATATCTGCCTGAACTGTTCCTCGAACTTGTGCTAAGGTTTTTATTTTGATATCGTTATAAACATCTAAAGGTAAAACTTCATCACCAGTTACACCTAAAAGCATTAATCCTAATCCGTTATTTCCTTCTGGTAATTCTCCTTGGTAAGACGGACGAGCAACACCTTTCTTCTTGTAAATTTCAGTGATTTTCGCTTCAACTTCTTTTTCTAAGCCGTTTTCTTTGATGTATTTTTCACAATTTTGGTCAATCGCCGCATTCATGAAGAATCCTAATAACATCGGCGCTGGCCCGTTAATTGTCATCGAAACGGATGTTGCAGGGTGACTCAAATCGAAACCTGAATATAATTTCTTAGCATCATCCAAACAACAAATAGAAACTCCGGCATTTCCGATTTTTCCATAAATATCAGGACGAACATGCGGGTCATTTCCGTAAAGTGTCACCGAGTCAAACGCTGTTGACAAACGTTTTGCAGGTAAACCAGCACTTACATAATGGAAACGTTTGTTGGTTCTCTCTGGTCCACCTTCCCCAGCAAACATACGAGATGGATCTTCTCCCTCACGTTTGAAAGGATACAAACCAGACGCGAAAGGAAATTCTCCAGGAACATTCTCCTGTAGGTTCCATTTTAAGATATCACCCCAAGCTTTGTATTTTGGTAACGCCACTTTCGGGATTTGAGAATGCGACAAGCTTTCGGTGTGTGTAGCAATCTTAATTTCCTTATCACGTACTTTAAACGAGTATATTGGGTTTTTATATTTATTTACTTTTTCGTCCCAAGTTAAAATGATTTCCCAGTTGTATGGGTCCAAATTCATTTTTACGCGGTCAAATTCTTTCGTTAAAAGAGACAAAAATTCTTTTTTATCAGCTGAATGATTTAAAGATTCTTCAACAATTCCTGATTTATCAATTTTAGGCACTCTACCCGAAACTGTTTCAATTGTTTTGAAGATACCGTATAATTTTTGAGCCACGTCAACTTGCGACAATGCAGTTTCATCATACTTACGATTATTCTCTGCAATTTCAGATAAATAACGCGTTCTGTGTGGTGGGATTACGAAAATTTTCTCGCTCATTTCACGAGTAATCTCGAAAGTCGAATGCAAATCGATTCCTGTTTTCTCTACAATTTTATCCATAATGGATTTGTAAAGTGTATTCATTCCAGGATCGTTGAACTGAGAGGCAATCGTACCAAAAACCGGCATTTTATCTGGATCAACATCCCAAAGATTATGATTACGTTGGTATTGTTTTTTCACATCACGAATAGCATCCAAAGCACCACGTTTGTCAAATTTATTTAAAGCCACTAAATCGGCGAAATCCAACATGTCGATTTTTTCCAACTGCGTAGCTGCACCAAATTCTGGAGTCATTACATATAAAGAAACATCAGAATGATCCATGATTTCTGTATCAGACTGTCCAATTCCAGAAGTTTCCAATACAATCAAATCATATTTAGCCGCTTTCAATACTTCAATCGCTTCCTGAACGTATTTTGACAAGGCCAAATTAGATTGACGGGTTGCCAATGAACGCATATAAACACGAGGATTATTAATAGCATTCATACGAATTCTATCCCCTAACAAAGCACCGCCAGTTTTACGTTTTGATGGATCGACAGAAATCAAACCGATTGTTTTTTCAGGAAAATCAATCAGGAAACGACGAACCAATTCATCCACTAATGAGGATTTACCTGCGCCACCTGTTCCTGTAATTCCTAAAACCGGTGTTTTACTGTCTACATTGATTTTGGCAATTTTCTCCAAAGCAGGTTTTGCTACTTCTGGGAAATTTTCAGCAGAAGAAATCACACGAGCAATAGCCGTTGGATTTTTCTCTTCCAAATGATTTACTTCACCATTTAATTTATCACCCACAGGATAATCAGCACGTTGTACCAAATCATTGATCATTCCTTGTAATCCCAATTCACGACCATCATCTGGAGAATAAATTCTTTCGATACCATATTCGTGCAATTCAGAAATTTCAGAAGGAAGGATTACTCCTCCACCACCTCCAAAAATTTTGATATGACCTGCTCCTTTTTCTTTTAGCAAGTCGTACATGTATTTGAAATATTCATTGTGACCTCCTTGGTACGAAGTCATAGCAATCGCATTAGCATCTTCCTGAATTGCGGTATTCACTACTTCTTCCACACTTCTGTCATGTCCTAAGTGAATCACCTCAACACCTGTTGCTTGAATAATTCGGCGCATGATATTTATTGCAGCATCGTGTCCGTCAAAAAGCGAAGCAGCTGTTACTATTCTAACTTTATTTTTTGGTTGATAAGGTTGTACTTGTTCCATTGTAATGGTAATAATTTTGTGCTGCAATTTACATATTTCTAAAAAATTAAAACCTTATTTTTTTGTATTATTAAGAATAGAAAAGAAAAATTACAAAACTTCTGTAAAATTTATCTCACTATATCGCTTCGCTTTTGCATTTTAATTAAAAAATTAACCATAATCTCAACTTCAATTTTATCCAAATTAAAAAAAGGCATGGACTTTGCTTATCTTTGGTAAACCAATTTTTTATTTATGAAAAAGATATTCCTACTATTATTTTTGATTCCAATTGTTAGTAACGCACAATTAAAAGATTTACTTAAAAAAGCAGAAGAACAACTTACTTCGATCACTAATAAAGATAGTGGATTAGATATTGCTGCTGGTCTAAAAGAAGCTTTGAATAAAGGTGTCGATGTACAAGTAAGTAAATTAACTGCTACTGATGGTTTTTACAAAAATCAAGCAGTAAAAATTTTAATGCCAGAAGAACTTCAAAAAGTAGACAAAGCTTTACGCAAAATGGGAATGTCTAAATTAGCTGATGATGGTATCAAAGCATTGAATAGAGCTGCTGAAGATGCTGTGAAAGAATCGACACCTATATTTGTTGATGCGATTAAAAACATTACGATTACTGATGCAAAAAACATACTACTTGGTAATCAAGATGCAGCAACAAACTATTTACAAGGATCTACTAGAAATCCACTTTACGCGAAGTTTAATCCAGTGGTTCAGAAATCGATTGGTAAAGTTGGAGCTGACGTAATTTGGAACAACATTATCAAAAAATACAACAGCTTACCTTTAGTTTCAAAAGTTAATCCTGATATTAACGATTATGTTACGAATAAAGCACTTGATGGCGTTTTTAAAATGATTGCTGTTGAAGAAGTAAATATTAGAACCAATATTAAATCAAGAACCTCAGATTTATTAATGAAAGTTTTTGCGCTGCAAGACAAAAAATAAGACTATGAAAAAAACATTAATCCTATTAGCCGCATTACCATTATTTTCTGGTTGTGCCGAAATGCAACAAGTAATTAATCAATTACCACAAACACAAGGTATTTTATCTCAGGCAGAAATTGCATCTGGCTTAAAAGAAGCTTTAAATAATGGTATAGACAAACAAGTTGTTAAGTTGACAGCACTTGATGGTTTTTACAAAAATGAATTGGTTAAAATTTTATTACCAGAAGAATTAAAAAAAGTTGACAAAGGACTTCGCGATATTGGGATGGGAAAATTAGCCGATGAAGGCTTAAAAGTTCTAAACAGAGCTGCAGAAGATGCTGTTAAAGAATCGACACCCATATTTGTTGATGCGATTAAAGGCATGACATTTACAGATGCAAAAAACATTCTTTTAGGTAACGAAAGTTCTGCAACAACTTATCTACAAAATTCGACCTCAACAGCGTTGTACGGAAAATTTAATCCAGTCATTAAAAACTCATTCACAAAAGTTGGAGCTGATAAAGTTTGGACAAATATTATCACTAAATACAATTCGATTCCATTAGTTAAAAAAGTAAATCCTGATTTAACAGATTATACTACAAACAAAGCTATGGAAGGTGTATTTAAAATGGTTGCCATTGAGGAAAAAAACATAAGAACTAGCATTGCTTCTAGAACTTCTGATTTATTAAAAAGAGTATTCGCTTTACAGGATAACAAATAGTTAAAATTTTCATAATCAAGAAGATAATAACATTCTCTTAACAATAGCATTCAAAAAAAATACTGACCTTTGTAAAAGAAATTCATAGAATTTTGTTTGGTTTGGTTAGTTTACAAAAAAGTCGGTATCTAGGTACCGGCTTTTTTATTTGAATTCCTTTAAAAAACCAATGACTTGATCATTAAAAACCGAAGCCTGCTCTACGTTTACAACGTGTCCACATTTTTCAATCACAAAAAGTTTTGCCGTTTTATA
Source organism: Flavobacterium terrae (assembly GCF_900142035.1). Taxonomy (GTDB): domain Bacteria; phylum Bacteroidota; class Bacteroidia; order Flavobacteriales; family Flavobacteriaceae; genus Flavobacterium; species Flavobacterium terrae. Next base: position 201,482 of record NZ_FQZI01000005.1, read on the forward strand.
ATGCGCTTCAACCACTTTTTTTACAGAAGGTAAAAACATATAATCTTCTTCCCCCATAATGTAAAACGTTGGAATATTTAACTCCACTTGACGGAACCATCTTAACACAGGGTTAATCTCGGCTGTAAGCTTAAACCACTTAATAAATTCTTTCTGATAAAGCTTTTTTGCTTCGTTGATAAACAACAAACGAGACTGTTTGTGATTATCTTTGGGCATGATAATGAAAGCAAATAATTTATACAATACTAAGTAAGGAAGTATGTATTTAAAAACATTTCCTACTCGCATTAAAATTTGAGATCTGAAATTCATTTTTAAAATAGCGCCTCCCATAATCATGCTTTTTACTCTTTCAGGATACATTTCGGCCAATTGTCTAATCACAATGGTTCCAAGCGAAATACCCACAAAATGAGATGATTGTATTTTAAGATGATCAATCACTTTTATTACATCTTGAGCAATAGATTTGAAAGTATATTTTTTTGTAAAAGATGTTTTTTTAGAATCTCCATGACCTCTCAAATCAAGAAGTAAAACATTAAAATGCTTTTGAAATTCTCTAATCTGTTTAAACCAAATAGATGAACTTCCTCCAGCTCCGTGAACAAATGTCACCCACTGATTACTTGAAGGATTATCGTAAATGGTATAGTTTGTCACAGGATATTTTTGAGCAAATATAACTTTTTAATGCGAATGTGAATGTTGCAAATGTAATTCCCCTATTCTACTTCTAAGTTTCTTGAAATAATCAAAGGCTTTTACCAATCTGCTACCGTACCAAGAAAACATTTCTCCATCTACAAAAACAGTTTTTGCATGGTGAGTATGTCTTCCTAATTCAAAAGCATGCTCGTCATTAAAAGGAAATGGTTCTGAGGAAAGAAACAACAAATCGGGATCTCCTTGAATTCGCATTTTTTGTACTACTACTTCAGGATAACGACCAGTATATTTTTCGTGATTGGCATAAATATTGTTCAATTTATTAAGCTCTAACAAATGATTTATAAAAGTATCTTGAGCAGCAACCATATAAGGTTTTCCCCAAATAAAATAAGCTACACTTTGTGTTTCGTAATCTTTAATAAAATTTAGAAAATCTTGTTTTGCAAAATTGATTTTATCAATCCATTTTTGAGATTCGGTTCTCACATTAAAGAGTCTACCAAAATCTTCAATCATTTTGTTGTTGTCTTCAATAGTATAAATGTCTGTTACCCAAACTGGACATATTTTACTCAATTCTTCTACAATCTCAATCGTATTTTCTTCTTTATTGCAAATAATAATATCCGGCTGAAGTGCTTTTATTTTATCAACCTTTACTTGTTTTGTACCTCCAACAATTGTTTTAGTTGATTTAAAATGAAACGGATGCACACAAAACTTAGTAATACCCACAATTTTATCTTCTAAACCTAAATCGTACAACAATTCGGTTTGAGATGGTACCAATGAAACTATTCGTTGTGGCGAATTTTCGAAAGTATACTGGGTTCCTAGTTGATCAACAAAAATTTTCAAATCTTACTTTTTATTTTTTAAACTTATTCCATTAGGAAACATTATGAAAGTCAAAACGGCAATTAGCAAAAAATTGAATTCTACTCCGTTTCTTCCACCTCCTACTACAAACCAACCTTCTTGCAAATGCACCATAAAAATTCCAACAACAAGTATAAAAATTGTTATAATACAAGCTGGTTTTAAATATTTATTTGCCAACAAACAAATTGCTGCGACAACGTGTGACAGTTTAATTAACCAAGCCAGGATCAATCCAAAAGGAGCAAAACCAACTTCATTCAAATAAAGATTCCCAAAATCATTAACTCCGTTGTTAAACATTCCTCCCATGCCATGAACTAATAGTATTACAGCAACAGCAATTCGTAAAATTAATGTATTCATGACTGATGAGTTTTTAAAATATCCTCCATTTCCTGTTGAAGCTTCAAAGCTTCTTCCCTTGCCTTTTGAGCAAAATCTTCACCATTCGAAGTATAAATAATACCACGTGAAGAATTAATTAATAAACCTACATTCTTATTCATTCCGTATTTGCAAACTTCTTGCAAACTTCCCCCTTGAGCGCCTACACCAGGCACCAATAAAAAACTATCAGGAACAATTTTTCTAATTTCTGTGAAATATTCTGCTTTTGTCGCGCCAACTACATACATCAAGTTTTCAGAATTTTTCCAAGTCTTTGAGGTTTCAATTACTTGTTTATACAATTCCTTACCGTTAACATTTAAAGTCTGAAAATCAAATGCTCCTTCATTAGAAGTTAATGCTAACATTATAGTATGTTTTCCTTCAAAAGCTAAAAAAGGTTCAACAGAATCCTTACCCATATAGGGAGCTATAGTAACCGAATCGAATTCTAAATCTTCAAAAAAGGCTTTAGCATACATTGAAGAAGTATTTCCTATATCACCACGTTTTGCATCGGCAATAGTGAATAAATTAGGATAGTATTGATTTATATAATCTATTGTTTTTTGTAGCGCCTGCCATCCTTTAATTCCATAAGCTTCAAAAAAAGCAATATTTGGTTTATAAGCCACACATAAATCATGTGTTGCATCTATAATCGCTTTATTGAATTCGAAAATTGGATCTTCTGTACTTAGTAAATGCTGTGGAATTTTTGTCAAATCAACATCTAAACCTACACAAAGGAATGATTTTTTGATTTGAATTTGTTCGATTAGTTGTTGTGTTGTCATTTGTTATAGTTGTTGTGCAAAAGTACAAAGTAGAAACTCAATTCTCAAAATTATATAACATTCTCAAAAAATCATGTAAGAACTACCTTAACAAGTCGTCGCATCTTTGTCATGTAATCAAAACATTAAAAATTGGAAATTATGAAAACGATGAAAAATTTAATTTTAGGATTAGGGTTATTAGCTGCAAGTTCAATGATGGCTCAGAGTGAAAGAATGAACAATATGATCAAAGTAGGAGTTAATGGTGGTGTTGCTTTACCATCTACAAATGCTACTGCAAATGCTGGTGTAGATTTAGCGTATCAAAAATTAGTTGTTCCTGGATTTGGTTTAGGTTTTGCTACAGGATACAATCATTTTTTTGGAAAAGAAAATGACGGAATTAAAAACAATGACTTCGGAATTGTTCCAGTTGCTGCGCTAGTACATATTTACCCTGGAAAAACAGGTTTCTATTTAGGCTCTGATATTGGTTATGGATTTTTAGTTGGTGACGAAAAAGTAGCTAGCAATAGCAATGTTGACAGACCAGATGGTGGTTTATACATAAAACCAGAATTAGGATGGCATAATAGACATTGGAACTTCTCTGTTCAATACACAAAATTATTTACTGGTAGCAAAGGAGAAATAGGCAATCAAAATTATAACGCTTCTAGTTTAGGAGTGGGTATTAGTTACAATTTACCATTAGGAAAATAAAAGACATATATTTTGTTTGAGTTAGTTAGTTGGTTTGAAAAGCCTCGATAGTATTCGAGGCTTTTTCTTATATGAAAATTCTATAACAATAAGGCTAGAAGATGTAAGAGGAATTTAATGTTAAAAAGGCAACTTTGAATGTAACCTAAAATAAAAGCCAAAATGGAAAATTTAAATCAAATTATCGCTAAGGTTTTAAAACCTTTCTTTGCAGCTTTTTGCAATGACTTGGTTTTATTTGCAGGGCAACACAATTATTTTGAAATGTTTTTAATTGCCTTTTGCATAGAATTGAAAAGCACTATTTTCAATTAAAATTTATATATTTAAAAATTCAACTTATTAAGAAAATATGAAAGCTTTTTTAAAATTCGATTTTACTATTTTAACAAAAAAGTTTCTTGAAGAAAAATTATCATCTTTTGGATTAAAATATACTATTACAGGTTTTGGAGAAGTTGAATTTTTAGAAAATATTCCTGATGAAAAAATAGAAGAAATCACTTCTTTACTTAATGAATATGGGATAGAAATTATAGAGAACCAAAAAACTGTTTTAGTTCAAAAAATTAAAGATACAATCATTGAAATGGTTTTCAAGGAAGATGCTCCTAACGTGAAGGCTTCGGTGTATTTAGCTGAAAAACTAAATCATAGCTATGGTTATTTGTCAAATTTATTCTCTGAAGTAACTTATGCTTCAATTGAAAATTTCATAATTCTTCAAAAGATAGAATATGCAAAACAGCTTATAGTAAATGATAAATTAAGTTTAACAGAAATCGCTTTCAAGCTTAACTATTCTAGTGTAGCACACTTAAGTACACAATTTAAAAACACAACAGGAATTACTCCTTCTCAATTTCAAAGAATAATTGCCAAAAGAAGAGAAATTGCCAACACCAAATAATTAAAACATGCAAAAGGAATATATACACATTGTACTTGCGGATGATGATGAAGATGACAGACTGTTTTTTACAGATGCGTTTAGTGAATTAAAAATGAGCACAAAAGTACAAACCTATAATGATGGAGTTGCGCTAATGGATTATTTAAATCAAGAAGATGCTATTTTACCAAACGTGTTATTTTTAGATTTAAATATGCCTAGAAAAAGTGGTATTGAATGTCTACAAGAAATAAAATCAAATTCAAAGTTTGATAATATTGCGATTGCTATTTACTCTACTTCATCTTCAGAAGAACACATTGAAGAGACTTTTGTATTAGGAGCTAACATTTATATAAAAAAACCAAACGATTTTAATGCACTGAAAAAAGTTTTGTCTGATGTAATAACCATAAATTGGCAATACCATACATCAGGGCTAAACAAAGAAAACTTTTTACTTAGAATGTAACCAATGAATATTCTTTCGTTTTACAGATCACCCATTTTTTTAAGAATTGTTTTTGTACTATCAATCGCAATTATATTTTTTATTGCTGCTGTAACTTATAAGCAAATAAATGCATTAACAAATTCATCAAATCAAGTTTTGAACACTTACAATGTGGCTGTTGAACTTGAAAAAATGTACACTTATATTAATGATTTAGAAACCGCTAAAAGGGATTATATAGCATCAAACGATCAAACGATAAAATTTGCTATAAAAATCCATCAAAAAGAGATAGAAAAAGCATTACTAAAAGTTGAAAAAATAACAAAAGGAAACAAAACACAACGTGAATATTTAAAAATTCTTAGGAGCTTAATTAAACATAAATACTATATAGTTAATAGCATTTTAGCAAAAGATTACTCAAATGGTATATTAGGAAGTACAGAACTAAACAATGATTTTTTATCAGGTAAAAAAGTCATGTACGACATTCGCAAAGTAATAAACAAAATGATTACTATAGAAGAAAGTCTATTAAACAAACGAAATAGTATTTATAAAGACAATCAAAAAACCACTCCGTTATACATTTATCTTACACTACTAATAACACTGGTTCTTTTAGTTCTTTCCTATGTAAAAATGAGCAAAGATTTAAACAATATAAAATCTTACAACAACGAATTACTTGTGTCAAATGAATCCAGTAATTTATCAGAAATTGTTGGTAATTATGGAACCTGGCAATTAAATCTCGACACAAATAAATATACTTTTTCAGACAATGAGTATAGACTTTTAGGATATGAACCTAAAGCTTTTAAGGCAAACCTTGACGATTTCATGAAACACATTCATCCCGATGATTATGAAATGGTAAAAGAAGTGACGCTTAAAATGATTTATCAAGAAGTTTTACCTTCATTTACCTATAGAATTTATAAAACTAACGGAGAATTACGTCACTTTAGAGCATCAGGAAGAGTAGTTACAAAATCCGAAGAAAGAATTCTAATTGGCACAACAACTGATGTAACAGAAGTAATTATTGCCAATCAGGAAATTGAAGAACGTAATAGAATTTTAGAATCAAACAACAAAGAGCTACAAGCTTTTAACTATGTTGCCAGCCATGATTTACAAGAGCCATTGCGAAAAATTGAAACTTTTATATCAAGATTAATTGACAAAGATCTTGACAATTTATCGGAGTCTGGTCAACAATATCTCTCTAGAATTAATGCTGCAGCTGGAAGAATGCGCATATTAATTGATGATTTACTTCAGTTTTCTAGAACTACAAGAGCTGAACAAGTTTTTATGAAAACAGATCTAAATGAGTTATTAGAAAACGCAAAACAAGAACAAGCTCAACTTATTGAAGAAAAAAAGGCTATCATTAATAATGAAACACTTCCAGAATTAGAAGTAGTCCCTTTTCAAATTCAACAATTGTTTAGTAATTTAATTAACAATTCAATTAAATATAGCAAAGAAAACATCCCTCCAGTTATAAACATATCCATAACTGAAGTTGATACTGAAAGTGACGAAAAAATTAATTCCATCACAAATACTAAGTTTTATAAAATTATTTTCAGTGATAATGGAATTGGTTTTGAGCAAGAATATGCAGATAAAATATTTACTCTTTTCACAAGACTTCATAATAAAGATGAATATGCTGGAACGGGGATTGGTCTAGCAATTTGTAAAAAAATTATTGAAAACCATAAAGGTTATATTTTTGCAAACAGTGAAATAGATCGAGGTAGTACCTTTACTATATATCTTCCAAAAGAAATTTAAACAAAAAGCCATACTATGTATGGCTTTTTTATTTCATTCTTGAGTAATAATGGAAATTCTATAACATTTAAAAAAATTGTTGTAACACAAACCCCTGCAAGTAGCCCCATCTTTGTAATGTAATCAAGCAACACTGTTTACAAGTATTATTAACTTAAAAATAGAAATCATGCAAAATTTACTTTACATCGCCGCTATAGTATGCATCATTCTATGGGCAATAGGATATTTTGTTTACAGCTTAGGGAACTTAGTACACATCTTGTTAGTGATAGCAGTTATATCAGTTCTATTAAGAGTAATTAAAGGAAAACCATTATAAATTTTTAAAACTAAAGATTATGAAAACAGACAAAGTAGTATTAGGACTATTAGGAGCAGCAGCTGTGGGAGCAGCAATCGGAATTTTATTAGCTCCAGACAAAGGAAGTGAGACTAGAAAGAAAATTGCCTCTAAAGGAAAAGATTTAAAAGATTCTTTAAAAACCAATTTGAACAGTTTAACTGAAAAAGTTAATGAGGCATATGGCTCTTTAAAAGGAGAAGTAAAAGATGCTGCTGATGATTTAAATCATGAAATAGCTAATTTGAAAAACATTAACAAATCTATCATGTAACTATAAAAAGTAAACAAAATGAACAATCAATCAGCAAATACTAGTTCTCTTTTTGATAAAATGGAGAACTATACAAGAACGAGTATAAATCTATTCAAATTAAATTCAATTGAAAGATCAGCAGATGTGGTGTCTTCATTACTATCTCGAATCACGATTGTTACTATTGCTTCATTGTTCATTTTGTTTGCTAATGTTGGATTAGCCTTTTGGATAGGAAAAATGTTGGGTGAATATTACTTAGGCTTTTTTATTGTTTCTGGATTTTACATCATTTTAATGATACTAACTTTTATTTTCAGAAATAAAGCAATTAAAAAACCAATAAGTGATATGATAATCAAAAAAATGATACATGAAGATGAAATTGATAATATCATACGCAACAATTAAAATAATGAAGACATGAAAAATGAGAACCTTTCCAATAAATTAAAAGTTGCTATTTCAATTTTAGAAAAAAAGCAAACCTCTGAATTCAACGAATTAAGAACTGAATGTGAGATTGTACTTAATGAATTTAAACCCTTAAACATGATGGGACAAGTTTCAAAGTTTATCACATCAGAACCCAATATAAAAAACAATCTTTTCAATGCCGTATTAAGCTTAGGATTGGGTTATGTATCTAAAAAATTTATTCCTAAAAAAATAAATTCATTATTAAATAGGATTACCCAGTTTGCCTCAAACTTAAAAATGGCATAAAACATGTTTAACCATTAAAATTATGATTATGAAAGCAATTAAATTATTTGCTGCATTAACAATATTTGTATTTGTAGCCACGTCGTGTAAAAATGAAAGCGAATCGAAAGCCGAAAAAAGTGTAGATCAATATGTAACATACATTGATTCTGTAATAAAGATTGAACCCGAAATTGCGGCAGAAGATTGGGTAGATATCGAAGCTAGTGCCGAATTTAAAAAATCTGAAGCCCAAGAATCATTGGATGCGATTGACGATAGAGAACTTTTAGAAACAAAATTAGAATCTAGTTCTAAAAAGTTTGATGTATATAAAGAAGGAGTTGAGTCTAAAATGGAAATTGCAGAAGGAAATAGTTCTTCAGAAGTTCCTTTAAGCAAACGGCTCTTTGGAATTGTAATTGGTAAAGATTTGAATTTTAATTGGGTAAATAAAGATAATATTTTAACCGTATACCAAAACTTTGTCAATACAGTTTCTTCAAATAAAAAACAATATTCTAGAGAAGACTGGGACGAAATCAAATTGCTATACGAAGCATTAGATACTCGTAAAAACACTGTCGAAAAAGAAGGCCTTTCAACTAAAGACAATTTAAAAATTGCTGCTTTAAAAACAGAATTTGGCCCAATGTTCAAACTCAACAGAATGAGCGCTAAATCAGAAGAAAATGCAGAAGCGAAAAGCTAATAAAAAAAAGACCAGTATAAGCTGGTCTTTTTTTTATTTATTTATTTTATTTAACTAGTTTAACTTCTACTCTCCTATTTTGAGCTTTACCTGCTTTAGTTTTATTAGTCGCAATTGGTTTACTTTCCCCATATCCCATCGAGGTTAAACGACTAGCATCAATCCCATTTTCAATAAGGTAGTTTTTAACTGCAGCAGCTCTGTCTTCAGATAATTTTTGATTTAAAGTATCTTTACCATCACTGTCTGTATGTCCTTCAATTGAGAATTTTGATGATGGATATTCTTTTAAAATGGCCAACATAGCTTGTAACACTGGATAAGTTTGTTGTTGAAATGATGATTTACTTGTATCAAACAAAATTGTTTTAGCATAATCATTTAATTTTTTAACAACCTCATCAGTAACTTCAGGACAACCATTATTGTTAACAGTTCCTTTTACATCTGGACATTTATCTTCCTTATCAATAACTCCATCTTTATCAGTATCAGGCCAAGGACATCCTTTGTTTTCTTTTGGCCCTGCCACATCAGAACATTTATCATCTTTATCTAAAATTCCATCTTTATCTGAATCTTCCCAAGGACAACCTCTATTCGCTTTTTCACCAGGAACTGTTGGGCATAAATCTTCTTTATCAATAACTCCATCGTCATCAGTATCCTTATAAGGACAACCTCTATTTTCAACCGGACCTGCTACATCTGGACAAATATCATCCTTATCAATAACTGTATCACCGTCTTTGTCATTTACTTTAGGAACTCTTTTGCTCCCATATATAGGAATTCTTAAACCAGCATAAACATCAGCCCCTTTAGACTTATCGTTAAATAAATTTGTTATGACTGAACCAGAACCTAAAAATAATGGTCCCGCTCTAAAACCAAAACCTGCTTGAAAATCTCTGTACTCCGAATAATTAACTGGTAGATAAACTCCTATCCATTTTGATTCGTAACGGGGTGTTAATGTTATTGTAGTTGGATTAAAGTTTTTATTTAAACCATCTTTTGCAGTTAGTCCTAAATCTCCATTTAAATTCAAGAAAAATCTTTGGTATATATTCCAATCCACATTTGCATGCAACGCCGTTGGTAAAACTGCTTTTACAGATTTTACAATTTCTGGATTCGAGTCAAATAGTTCTAACACATCCTGAAAATCTTCTGCGTTATCAACTTCAATAGCAGATACTGTTCTATCAAAAGAATACTTTCTTAATGTATCATTCTTAAATTTTAATGAACCTAAATCTGTAACCGACAATCCTAATTTAAGTTTGTACTTACTAAGGCTATTTACAATTACTTTGTCGGGTCTCCATTCGTAAACTACCCCTAAATCTGCAGCAAAACCATTAGAATTAGAACCAAAGTCAAAATCTTTTGCAGAATTTTCAAAATCAGTAGTTCCTCCATAGATAATCTCGCCACTTGCAGTTACTGTACTTAATGCAGGAACTATATTATCATTGTATTTGATATTTAAATTTCTTCCATTAGAATAAGTATTTGCAAGTCCTTGAAGATATTTGGCACTAACACCCGCTTTTAAAAAATGCTGATCTTTATCTAACAATATTGTTCCGTAAGTTAACCCTACTTCAGCCCAACTATTGCCAACAAGATTATAATTCCCTTCGTTAATCTCAAAACTATCATTTCCTAAAAATCCAGAATCTAATCTACTAAAAGTCGTTCCATTAATATCTGTTGCGTTAACAATTGCTCGACCTCTTGTAAATAATCCTAATGAATGTTTGGGAGTCATATTAAACATTACCGACAGACCTTGAGTATCAACATTTATATAAGCATTATTACTATTCATAGGGAATTTTTTAGCACTTGCCTCAAAATCGTAATTATTTTTTAAAACATCTGTGAATTTAACCCCATAGTAATCATTTGAAGCAAAAACACTTCCTGACACTAAATTAATATCAATTTTATAAGGAGAATCAACAACGTTTGCTGGATTGTACAAAAGCCCTTGAGTACCACTATAATTGTCACTAAAGTACCCTAAATACGATTGAGCTTTAACAGAGTAAATTCCAGCAATAGTTAAAGCAACAAGAAGAAATTTTTTCATTTATTTCAGGTTAAAATTAGTTAAAAAAATAACTCCCAAACTCAGTAAATATTGTGTTTGGGAGCATAAATTTAAGAAGAATTTGTATATTATTTTAAATTAAAATACTTCGCTTTCTTTTAATTTTTCTGTATTCGAAACTAATTGTAACTCTTCAATGAATTTTTGAATCTTTCCAGCCATTACACCATCCATATCAAAAATATCCATTCCTATTCTGTGATCAGTTACACGTCCTTGTGGATAGTTGTAAGTTCTAATTTTTGCAGAACGGTCTCCACTACTTACCTGAGAGTTACGCTTTTTAGCATCTTCCTCTTGTTTTTTAGCCAATTCCATTTCATACAAACGAGAACGTAAAACCGACAATGCTTTGTCTTTATTTTTATGTTGCGATTTTTCATCCTGACACTGAGCCACTAAACCTGTTGGAATGTGAGTCATACGAACAGCAGATTTAGTTGTATTTACTGACTGACCACCAGGCCCAGACGAACAGAATAAGTCGATACGAACATCGTTCATGTCAATTTGCACATCAAACTCCTCAGCCTCTGGTAAAACCATAACTGTAGCCGCAGATGTATGCACACGACCTTGAGTTTCTGTTTGAGGTACACGTTGTACACGGTGCACTCCTGCTTCAAATTTCAAAGTACCATAAACATCCTCTCCTGTAACTTCAAAAATAATTTCTTTGAAACCACCAGAAGTACCTTCGTTTAAGTCAACCACAGATGTTCTCCAACCTTTAGTCTCACAAAACTTAGTGTACATTCTATATAAATCTCCAGCAAATATTGAAGCTTCATCACCACCAGTACCTGCTCTAATCTCAACCATTACGTTTTTTGCATCTTCAGGATCCTTAGGGATAAGCATAAACTTAATTTCATCCTCTAATTGAGGTAATCTTTGCTGAGCTTCATCTAATTGCATCTTAGCCATTTCCACCATTTCGGCATCACTACCATCAGCAATAATTTCTTTAGCCTCCTTAATGTTACCATCAAGATTTATATACTCTTCACGTTTTTCAACAAGAGCTTTTAAATCCTTATATTCTTTATTTAACTGTACATAACGCTTTTGATCGGCAATAATATCAGGTTGAATAATCAAGTCTGAAATTTCGTCGAAACGCTGTTTTACGTATTGAAGTCTGTCTAACATTTTATTGTCTTCTATTTTGGAGTGCAAAATTACAAAAAAGATTTTAGATTTTAATCTTTGATTTTTAGGAGCTTTCTCCAGCTTTCGTCTTTATCTTTTTTGAACAAAAAAGGATATCGACTCAATCTGGGCTATTTTTTTTTAAATTTGATACTCTACCTAAAAACCAACTAATATGAAAAAAGCAGTTCTTTATTTATCCATAATCACAACTTCTTTATTATTAACCTCTTGTTTAAAAAAAGAAGATCAAAAAAATGAGATTAAATCAAAAAAGTACACAAAACTTGAAGATGTTAAATGGCTCATAGGCTCATGGGGCAATACAACCAAAGAAGGAAATTTAACTGAGACTTGGAGTCAAAAAAACGATAGCACCCTATCAGGAAAAACAACTTTTATAGCAGGCAAAGACACTTTGTTCACAGAAACCATTGAAATAATTCAAACAAAAGACTCATTATTCTACAACACAAGTGTATCTAATCAAAACGAAGGAAAAATAATTTCTTTTAAGTCCTCATTTGCTTCAAAAAACGAAATAGTGTTTGAAAATTCCAAACATGATTTTCCTCAAAAAATAGAATATAAAAAAATAGCATCTGATAGTTTAGTTGCTAAAATCTCTGGTAATAAACAAGGTAAAGAATCATTTGAAGAATACCCCATGAAGAAAAAATAGAACACGAAAAAGTGTTTTTTCATATAAAATAGAATTTTTAAAAAATTATAAAACACTTAAAAACAACAACTTAATTTAAATTTTAAAAATTTATTTAAATTTAATCTAAATAAGTTTTAGAAATCGAGAAATACATTTTATTTTTGCACTCGAAATCAAACATTATTTTAATTAATTCTAAATAAATGAAAAAATATCTGTCTCTACAAGCTGTATTTTTACTACTAACAACAATTTCTTTTGCTCAAACTGCTTATATATCAAAAGCAGAATACGATTTAGAAGATTATTCTGAATTGAATGATACAGTAAAAAACAAAAAAAGAAAAATCCTTAATGAAGTTACTATCACTTCAAATCAACAAAGAAAACCAGTAAGTGTAGTAAGATCTGGTTTAAAAGAAATGGATAACCCACAAAGTGTTCAGGTTATAGCTAATGAAGTTATAGAGCAACAACAAGCTATCCGTTTAAGCGAAGTTATTAAAAATGCAAATGGTGTTTATGTTGGTTCAGCTCGCGGTGGAGCTCAAGAATCATTTTGGTCTAGAGGCTACGATATGGGAGCAAACAATATGTTTAAAAACGGATTTCGATACAATGCAGGTTCAATCCCAGAGGTTTCTTCGCTAGAAAAAGTTGAGTTTTTAAAAGGAGGCTCGGCATTGTTATACGGAAATGTAACTCCTGGAGGGATATTAAACTTAGTAACTAAAACTCCAAAATTCAATAAAGGTGGTGAAATCAATATGCAACTAGGGAGTTATGATTATTACAAACCATCTGTTGATTTTTATGGACCATTAAACAATTCAATAGCATATCGTTTTACTGGATCATATGAAAAGTCAAACAGTTTTAGAGATTATGTAAAAAACGATCGAATTTATATAAACCCTTCCTTTTTATTTAAAATTTCTGAAAAAACTGATGTCACTGTACAAGGAGATTATTTAAGTGCAGACTGGACTCCTGACTTTGGAACTGGTATCATTGGAAAACAAATTTTAGACATCCCTCGTAACACATATTTTGGAGCACTTTGGTCAACTGGAAATACAAAATCAGCTAGTGCATCATTATTATTTAACCATGATTTTAACAAAAACTGGAAACTTAGTTTCAATTCTTCATTTCAATCTTACAGAAGAAAACAAAAATCTACAGCACAATTAAATACTATTGATGCCAATGGGAACTGGAAACGTGGTTTAACACAAGCAGATGCAGCTGAAAAAATATTTGGAGACCAATTAAGTTTACAAGGAAGCTTTAATACCGGTAAAATTAAACACCAAATATTTACTGGTGTTGATTTTGAAAATTCTATCGCGCCAAACTATACTTTTGGATTTTTTGCAACTCCAGATGGCACAACACCAATCACTACAGAAGCAACTGCTATAAATCTTTTTAACTATGATTATAGTACACAAAGTTTGACTGCTCCATATCCAACTAGAGCTACTCAACTTGCCTCAACAAATACAAAACGTTTTGGTGCTTATGCGCAAGATTTGATTTCTATTACAGATTACATTAAAGTTTTAGCTGGTATAAGATGGTCTTGGCAAGAAAGTCAAGTTACAACTACTAAAGAGGTTATTGAAAAAATTTCAGGAGTTGATGTACTAACAACTAGACTTGAAGATGCCACTCCAGTAGAAGGAACAAAAACATTAAACAGAGCATATTCACCAAAAGCAGGATTAGTTATTCAACCAAATAAAAATTTATCATTCTTTGGAAGTTACTCTAATTCATTTACTCCAAACACAGGCACAACTGTTAACTTAGAACCATTAAAACCTTCAATAATTGATCAATTTGAAGTAGGGGTTAAAAAGGAATTTTGGAATGGAGCATTAAGTACCAATGTAACCCTTTACCAAATAACCAATAATAATTTAGCGCAAACAGCTCAATTTTTAGCTGATGGTGTTACTCAAAACGTAAATACTAGTTTAAAAGAATTAGTTGGAGGAGTAAAAGGTAAAGGAATTGAAATTGACATCACTGCAAAACCTATTGAAGGCTTAAATATCATGGCAGGATATAGCTTTAATGAAACAAAAGTTGCTAAATCTTCTGGAACTAGCGGAAGTCTTGTGGTTGGAGACATTTTAACAAGAACCCCAAAAAATACAGCAAATCTTAGTTTCTTTTACAAAATACCTAACGGAAAATTAAAAGGCCTAAGCTTTGGAGCAATTGGAAACTACATTGGAGATCGTATGGGAGGATGGAATGACCGTTATGTTTGGACTGAAATCAAGCCATCGACAAATCCAAGAACATATAATGTAACTATTGAAGATCGTGACATTCCATTAAAAGGTTATTTTACAGCAGATGCATCAATAGGCTACGAATGGAATCAGATTTCATTACTTTTTAAACTCTCAAATGTAACAAACGAATTAAATTACACAGTTCATGAAAACTATAGTGTAAATCCAATTACACCTCGTCAAGTAATGACATCATTAAAATACAAATTTTAATTTGAGTTATTTTCATAAAGAAGATGAAACATTTAGTCTTTTCATCTTCTTTAAATTTTTGATTAGTTAGTATTAAGGCTTTAAAAAGATACAAATACACACTTTTGAATTTAATTTTAAAGACAAAAAAACCCTTCTTTTACCAAGAAGGGTTTTTAATTTTTCAAAAAACTCCTTTAAAGTCAAGGATACTAATTCTGAATTAAGGACATTGTTGTGTACCACTAACCCAATATGTACAAACTCTTGTTCCATTAGCGTTATAATCCCACTCACAACATCTTCTTAATGCTGCACCCACGATTTGTTTTTGCTCTGACTTGCTCAACTCCTTAACTCCAGACAGATTTGAAAGATTCTTAATCATAGTTTTTTGGTTTTTTAATTTGTAATATTTTTCTTATATAAAATTACAAATCTCTGAGAGGACTCATTACGGTTTTTCCTCATAAAAAGTTAAAATATATAAAAAAACCCATCTCATTGAGATGGGTTTAAATTTAATTTTTAGACGGTATATTCTCTAAAATCTCTAAAAGGAATTTCCAGAATTTTTGCGACGATTTAATTGATGCTCTTTCATCTGGACTATGCGCTCCGTGAATAGTTGGTCCAAAAGAAATCATATCCATTCCTGGGTAATTTGTTCCTAAAATACCACACTCTAAACCTGCATGACATGCCACAACTTTTGGCTTCTCATTATTCTGTTTTTCATAGATAGTAGTTAAAACTTCTAATATCTCTGATTGAACATTTGGCGTCCAACCAGGATAACTTCCAGAAAAAACAACTTCACAACCAAATAATTCATAAGCTGAACGAAGAGCATTAGCTAAGTCAAACTTAGAAGATTCTACAGAAGAACGAGTTAAGTTTTGAATTGAGATTTCTCCATCCTTTACCACTACTCTAGCAATATTGTTTGATGTTTCAACTAAATCTTCCATATCAGGACTCATTCTATAAACACCATTATGAGCCGCATAAATAGAACGTAAAAGTCCTTCTTGAACTCCTAAATCCATTACCTTAGAAGGCAAATCTGATTTCTCAATACTAATTTCTAATTTAGGTTCTGTAGTTTTGAATTCTGCTTTGATATCATTTATCACTTCTTGCATATCAAATACAAAAGCCTCATCATACATTGAAGCAATAATCACCTTTGCAACACTTTCCCTAGGAATTGCGTTGCGTAAGCTTCCTCCACTAATTTCAGCTATCTGCAAACCAAAATTTTCAAAACCATCAAACAACAAACGGTTCATAATTTTATTAGCATTACCTAATCCTTTATGAATATCCATTCCTGAATGACCACCATTTAAACCTTTAACAGTAATTGTATAACCCACAGATCCTTCTGGAGTTTCCTCTTCATTATACTCTCGAGTTGCCGTTACATCTACTCCACCAGCACATCCTATGTCAATTTCATCATCTTCTTCAGTATCTAAATTCAAAAGAATCTCTCCTTTCAAAATTCCTCCTTTTAAATTTAAAGCACCTGTCATTCCAGTTTCTTCATCGATAGTAAACAAAGCATCGATAGCTGGATGAGGAATATCTTTACTCTCTAATATTGCCATAATTGCAGCAACTCCAAGTCCGTTATCAGCACCTAAAGTAGTCCCTTTTGCACGAACCCAGTCACCATCAACATACATATCGATACCTTGTTGATCGAAATCAAAAACTGTATCGTTGTTTTTTTGATGCACCATATCTAAATGACCTTGCATTACTATGGTCTTTCTATTTTCCATCCCTGGAGTAGCTGGCTTACGAATAATTACGTTTCTAATTTCGTCTTCAAAAGTTTCAAGTCCTAAACTTTCTCCAAACTTTTTCATGAACTCAATAACTCTTTCTTCTTTTTTTGAAGGACGAGGTACTGCATTTAAATCGGCGAATTTGTTCCAAAGTGCTTTTGGCTCCAAATTTCTTATTTCTTGGCTCATTATTGTTTATTTTATTTTTAAGAAGTTCAAAGTTACAAAGTTTAAATTCTTTTTTGACTAATTCATAATGTATATATTTACGGATAATTTATTTTTTTGTGAGCCGAAAATATTTTTTACCGCTGTTTTTATTATTTCAATTGATTGGATTGAAAATACTCACTCTATTTCCTGAATTTATAGAAACATACTATACAAATGGCTTATACCATTATATATCTCATTTTTCGAGAACAATTTTTGGCAAAATTCCTTTCTCTGTTGGAGATCTCATTTACACATCAGTTATTGCTTGGATAATAGTTTGGTTTTATAAAAAACGTAAAGAAAATTGGAAGCGCAAAGTATTCGCAGCGGTTAACTTTATATCAATTTTCTATTTTTTATTTAATCTTTTGTGGGCTTTGAATTATTACCGAGTTCCGTTGTATCAAAAACTAGACATAAAAACTGATTATACTGATGAACAATTAATAAGTTTTACCAAAAAATTAATACTTAAAACCAACGAAATTCATTTTCAAATCACAAAAGACACAGCTCAAAAAGTTATAAATCAACTTGACAAAGAATCAATATTCAAAACCGCATTAAATGGTTATGGAAATTTGAGCACCAATTATTCTTATTTGAAGTATGAAATACCTAGCCAAAAAAAATCATTAATTAGTTTTTTCCTTTCTTACATGGGATTTGGTGGTTATTTAAACCCTTTTACAAACGAAGCTCAAGTAAACAGCGAAATTCCTAACTATACCTTTCCAGCAACATTGTGCCACGAAATGGCTCATCAAATTGGTTTTGGAAGTGAAAGCGAATGCAATTTTATTGGTTTCATGGCTTCGACAAAAAATGAAAATTTATACTTTAAATACGCTGGATATACACTTGCTCTTCGTTATTGTTTAAATAACATTGGTTACAAAAATGAAAGACTATATAATGATTTGAGAAAAACTGTAAATCCAGGTGTTTTCAAAAATTACAAAGAAAGTGAAGCATTTCACAAAGCACACGAAACATTTATAAATACTTTTTTTGAGGCTTTCTATGACAATTTTCTAAAGCTCAATCAACAAAAAGATGGTCTACTAAGTTATAGCAAATTTGTAGATTTGATGGTTAATTACTACCAAAACCGTGACTTATAACAATATAACTCTAAAATAACTTTTCATTTTAAAACATTTTAACTAAAAAAATGTATTTTTATACATAAATCAATTTTAGTGGAGCTAACTTTATTCAAAAAAACCAGTTCAACTTATACCAAAGTAATAAGTTTACTTACGGTTATGTCATTATGCCTCTTACTTCTTGTTATATCTCTGTATTATTACATGAAAGTACAAGAAAAAAACATCTATGACACCAGTAATCGTGTATATAAACAAGAAATAAATTCTTTACTAAAACTAAATACTGAAAACTATATTTCATTAATTACAGAAATCACTTATTGGGATGAATTTGTTGACTTTATAAGTACAAAAAATTTAAAATGGTTTAACAGTTCTGTAGCTAGTGTAATAGACAACTATAAAGTAGAATATGTTTGCGCCTACGATACTAAAGGCAAACTTTTAACTAAAGTTGCGACTCCTAAAATTAGAAGTTCCAACTTTATTCCTCAAGATGCTATTACTAAATTATTAAAGAAAAAATTAGATAAATTTTATCTACAAATTCCTGAAGGTGTTGTAGAAGTTTATGGAGCTACAATACATCCATCTGATGATCCATATAAAAACAAAACCAAACCTGCTGGTTGTTTTTTCATGGTAAGATTATTAGACAATGAATATTTTGCCAATTTTGAAAAGATAAGCACTTCTAACATCGAATTTTTTAAATCTATTGATAAAAATAGTAAGGCTGTATATTATGTATTTCCACTGAAAGATTATAAAAATGAAACGGTAGAGAAATTATATTTTAAAAGATCTTATGATATCGATTTTTGGATTACAAGATTTATATTGATTACAATTTCATTGGCTCTTTTTTTATCTTGGATAGTTTATTATTACTATGCTAATAAATGGTCAAGAGCTCCTTTAAGCTACATTAAAAGTTTCTTAAAAACTGGCGATAAAGCTGCTTTACAAGCCTTAAAAAATGTGAGAGGTGAGTTTAGATATATAGGTAAACTTTTTGAAGAAAATCAACAAAAAACAATAGAATTAGAGAAGTCAAAACTAAAAGCAGAAGAAGGGGAAAAACTAAAATCTGCATTCTTAATGAATTTATCTCACGAAGTAAGAACACCCATGAATGCCATTATCGGGTTTTCGGACTTATTATTGAATCCAAACTTAACGCAAGAGGAAAAAGCCGAATATATAAGAATCATTCATCAAAGTGGTAAAAACCTAATTGAAATTATTGATGATTTAGTTGAAATGTCTAAAATCGAAATAAATAGTATTGAACCAAACATCTTGCCTATAAACATTGACACAATGGTTCAATCCGTTTTTGACTCAATCGTTATTACAAATAAAAATCCAAAAATTGATATTAAATTAATTAAACCTAAAAGAGCATTAAAAAAAGATATAAGAACTGATGGTGTAAAAATCAATCAGATTCTAATCAACTTACTAAACAATGCCATTAAGTTTACAGAAGAAGGATATGTGATTCTAGATTACGATGTTGATGAAGTAAAAAAGCAAATTATTTTTACAGTTAAAGATTCCGGAATTGGTATTGCTAAAGAGCATCAAGAAAAAATTTTTAAACGTTTCAACAAGATTGGGTCAACAAAAATTTCTGCCAATGAAGGACTTGGACTAGGCTTGGCTATTGCAAAAGCATACATAGAAATGTTAGGAGGAAGCATTACACTTACTTCGCAACCTGGAGTTGGATCAGTTTTTAGTTTTAACATCCCATTAGATTATGAAGAAGCAATCAGACAAACAACTATTGAGGATACTAAAATTAATTATTCTCAGGGTGAAGAAGAGCTTATTCTTGTAGCGGAAGACGACAATATAAACTTTGCTCTCATCAAAAAAATATTAACCTCAGCCAACTACAATGTAATAAGAGCCTGTGACGGTGTCGAAGCTATAAAAATTGCGCAAGAAAATCAGGAAATTGACCTTATACTAATGGATATTAAAATGCCTAATTTGAATGGTTACGAAGCCTACACAAAAATTAGAGAATTTAATACTCAAATTCCAATCATAGCACAAACGTCCTACTCTTTCCCAGAAGAGATTGAACGCATTAAACAAATAGGATTTTCGGATTTTATATCTAAACCTCTTAACAAAGAAAAGCTTCTAGAATTAGTAGGTAAATATTTCAATAAGGCTTAAAAGAATATAATTTCACCAAGATAGATCTAGATTTTTAACTTTATCTAAACCTCATCACTAGTAAATGTTGTAAAACTTCGCTTTTTATAAGGTCGAATAATCAATCTTCCTTCCCTATCAAAACGGATATAATTGTAAACCCAATTTAAGAAAACTACTGCCTTATTTTTAAATCCTATCAAAGAAAATAGATGAACGAACATCCAAACAAACCAAGCAAAAACACCATTAAAATGATATTTTGGTAAATCAACAACAGCTTTATTACGACCAATAGTTGCCATAGAACCTTTATCATTGTATTCAAAAGGCTTCATGTTTTGTCCATTAACTAAACGCCAAAGGTTTTCTCCTAATAAATTACCTTGTTGAATAGCTGGCTGTGCCATCATAGGGTGACCTTGAGGATATAACTCAGATTCCATTGAAGCTATATCTCCTATTGCAAAAATATTATCATATCCTTTTACCTGATTGAATTGATTTACTTTAATTCTTTCAACTCTTTCTACAAGTGAATTAACGTCAAGCCCTGAAATTGCTGCCCCTTGTACACCAGCTGTCCAGATTACTGTAGCTGAATCAAAAGTCAAATCGGAATTGGTTGATATAATTCTCCCATCATAATTTGTAACTCTAACATTTTTCCAAATCTTAACTCCTAAGCTTTCTAAAAAAGCCTCTGAAGCATTAGACGATTCAACACTCATCGTATTTAGAATTCTATCGCCACTTTGAATTAAGTTGATTTGCATTTTTTGAATGTCTAAATCTGGGTAATCTTTTTGCAAAATAGCTTTTTTCATCTCTGCTAAAGCACCTGCAAGCTCAACCCCTGTTGGCCCTCCACCAACTAAAACAAAATTAATTAGTGCCTCTCTATCAGATTGATTTTTAGTTAAAACCGCTTGCTCGAAGTTTTCCAAAATCAAACTTCTAATATTTAAAGCCTGCGGAATAGTTTTCATCGACATTGAGTTTCGCTCAATTTCTTTATTACCAAAATAATTCGTTTTAGAGCCCGTAGCAATTACCAGAAAATCGTAATGTAAATCCCCTATTTCCGATATTACTTTTTGTGCATTAGTATCTATTTCTTTTACAGAGGTCAATCTAAAATAAAAGTCTTCACAACCTTGCATTACCTTCCGAATTGGGTAAGCAATTGATCCCGCTTCAAGTCCACCAGTCGCAACTTGATAAAGCAATGGCTGAAATGTATGATAATTATGTTTGTCTAGTAAAACTACTTGGAGATTTTTATTTTTAAGTTTTTTTGCTAATGCAATTCCAGCAAAACCGCCTCCTATTATTATAACTCTTTTTTTATTAGATTGAGGTATATTCATTGTATTAAAAAGTGTTGAATTCCAAAGTTACAAAAGTGATTCAAACAAATCATTCAAAATTAAAAATCAACTTATGAATTTTTATTTCATTCTAAAATTATTTCATTTGTAACAAAATATAAATTTCTACTACTTATTGCGTATGAGTAATGAACTAGAAAAGTCATTTGTTAGCCAGTTAAAAGAGAATCAGAATATTATTCATAAGATTTGTCGGCTATATACTCATGACGATGATGAGCATAATGACTTATTTCAAGAAATTACGATTCAATTATGGAAAGCTTTTCCAAAATTTAGAGGAGAAAGTAAATTTTCTACTTGGGCCTACAGAGTAGCACTTAATACTGCTATTACACTCTATCGAAAATCAACAAAATCTATCAGTACTATTGAATTTGAAACTGGAAGACATTTTATTCCTCAAGAGGAATACAACTACGAAGAAGAGGAGCATATCAAGTTACTTTACAAAGCAGTACATCAATTGAATGACATCGAAAAAGCTTTAGTTTTTATGTATTTAGAAGACAAAGACTACACTGAAATTGCCGAAACACTTGGTATTTCAGAGGTGAATGCACGTGTAAAAATGAATAGAATAAAAACTAAACTTAAACAAATTATTAATCCGTAAAGAAAAAGGCATATAATGGAAGAGTTGGATTTACTAAAAAAAGATTGGAAAAAGAATCAAAATTTTAGAGAGGTTTCTGAAAAAGAAATCTATACAATGTTGCATAAAAAATCATCATCTATAGTAAAACTTATTTTAATAATAAGTGTATTAGAAGTTGCCTTTTGGTTTTTGATAGGTTTTCTTTTTGATTCTGAACAATATTTCAAAAAATTAAATAATCCTTATTTAGTTGATTTTTTCAATGTTTTCACAATAATTAATTACTTAGTAATAGCTGTATTCATTTATATTTTTTATAAAAACTACAAAAATATTTGTGTAGTATCTTCTACTAAAAATTTGATGAAAAGCATTATAAAAACTAGAAAAACAGTGAATTACTACATTTGGTATAATCTTGGAATGATTATTATTGGAACAATTTTAGGATTTGCTTTAGCATTTAACACTGACCCGAACTTAATGAAACTGACAGAACATAATGATAGTGTATTTTACATTGCTCTAATTATATGTTTTGTATCGATAGTAGTGATGGTTGGACTATTTTGGTTATTCTATAAATTACTTTACGGAATTTTACTCAAAAAATTATTCAAAAACTATAACGAATTAAAAAAAATAGATTTATAAAAAAAAGACCCTAATTAGGGTCTTTTTTTAATCTATATTCCATTGACGCAATCGGTCTAATTCTTTTTGTTCTTCAACCTCCTCAACAGAAAGCACTTTTAAAAATGAAGGATGTTGCTCAATTGCATACTCTATTTTTTCTACAATTTGATCAACTGTATCATTTTCATAATCAATTTCTAAAGGCTCTTTAATTATAAAAGATTGCAAAATCCCTTTCTTTTTAAGTCGTAATCCTTTTTTATCAAACGATCTTCTAAAACCATCAATGACAATAGGCACAACTACTGGTTTGTAATGTTTTATTATATGAGCAGTTCCTCTACGTACAGGTCTAAACGATTTTGTAGTACCTTGTGGAAAAGTAATTACCCAACCATCTTCAAGTGCAATTTGAATGTTTCTAAAATCACTTAAATTAACTTTCTTTTGTTCATGTTTTTCAAGATCTTTTCCATCAGCCCTCCATGTTCTTTCTACAGAAATTGCACCAACATAAGCCATGATTTTAGTCAAAAGGTTTGCTTGTAGAGTTTCTTTTGCACCAATGTAGTACATATTTAATTTTGGCTCCCAAAGATATCCGATATTTTTAATGTTATCTTCTCTACCTTTTAAACTTGCATTAAATACATGAAACATTGCTACTACATCAGCAAAATAAGTTTGATGATTTGAAATAAATAAAACATTTTTATCTGGCAAAGCTCTAATTATTTCTGAACCGTCTATTTGAAGCTGATTAAAACCTCGATACCTTCGGTGCGTAAAGGCACCAAATACCATTATTATAAATCGTTTTAAAAAAAGTATATGCCCAAAAGGATTTCTCTTAAATAATCCCATATTATTAAAAAATAAGCTGCAAAATTACAAAAAGTATTACACTATAATACCTTTTTAAACATTTCTTTGAGTTCACTCATCATCATAGCTGTTGCTCCCCAAACTAAATGTTCATCAATTTGAAAAGCCGGAACGCTAATGTTTGTAGCATAAGAAGTTGACATATTAACACTTACAACAATACTTTCATCTAAAAACATTGCAAGAGGTAACTCTATAATACCAGAAACTTCTTCTGGATTTAAGTCGAATAACAATTCAGTATTAGAAAAACCTAGAAATGGAGAAACTAAATAATTACTTGGAGGTATATATACCTCACTAAAAGCTCTAATTACATTTACCTTTTCTTTTGCTACACCAATTTCCTCATGGGTTTCTCTTAACGCAGTTTGAGATAAATCTGCATCATACAATTCTACTTTTCCTCCAGGAAAAGCAATTTGTGAGGCATGAATTCCGGGATAAGAATTTCTAACAATTAATGCTAAATGTGTAACATCATCCTTGGGATATAATAGCATTAAAACAGCTGCCTTTTTAGGAACTAAACTTGAAAAACTATTTGTTTTTAAAAAATCTATTCTTTCTGGTGGAACCATTTTTGCATGCGCCTCTGTCGCAGGAAGCGTTTCTTTTGCTATTTTTGGAACATATTTTAAAAACTCAGAAAAGTTCATTTTTGACACTTTTTAACAATAGTTATCCCATTGATTTCAATCAACATTTTCATAAAGATAGCTCATTTTTTTGAATTTAACAATCATTTGTATTACTAGCTCATGTACAGTAAAGAAGAAAGCCAAAGAATAAAACGTGAATTTTGGATCCAATTTGCAGAAGCTTATCCAAGAAAATGGATGCTTTATGACACTAAGATTAAAGATTTTTCTTTTAAGTTTTATGTAGACAATAAAAAGGCTCAAGTTATATTAGATATCGAACCTAAGGATGATGAAAAAAGAAAAATATATTACGAAAAAGTCGAATCGTTAAAAGCCATTTTACTTGAAGACTATTTACCTGATGCTATTTTTGAAAGACATTATTATTTAGAATCTGGAAAAGAAATTAGTCGTATTTGGGTAGATCTTCCAAATGTGAGCGTAAATAATAGAAATACTTGGGATGAAATCTTCGATTTTTTTAATGAAAAAATGACTTCTTTCGAAATATTTTTCTACGAAAACCAAGACTACATCAAGGATTTAGAAATAAACACCTAATTTTTTTACTTTTTTTGTAACAATTGATTTCGGTTTGTATCATAAGAGAAAATAAACAAACTTAAAAAATCAATAATCATGAAAAAGTCAATCATCTTAGTATTAGCAATTCTTGCATTTGTAAATGTATTTGCTCAAAAACAACAATCATTTGAAGTAAAAGTAACTGGAAAAGGAAAACCTGTAATTTTAATTCCTGGTTATTCATGCAGTGGTGATGTTTGGAACGAAACTGTAAATCATTTAAAAAACGATTATCAGTTACATGTAATCACGATTGCAGGCTTTGGTCAAGCAAAACCTATCGAAAATGATGAAATTTTAAAAACAGTTAGAAACGAAATTATACAATACGTTAAAGACAACAAACTTAAAAAGCCAATGCTTATTGGTCACAGTTTAGGTGCTTTTATGACATTATGGTTACAAAGCACAGAACCTGAAATGTTTGGAAAGAGTATTTGTGTTGATGGCCTACCTTTTGTTTCTGCTGTAGGTAAACCAGAAACAACTGTAGAAGCTGTAAAAGCAAATCCTCAATTTAACAAAGAAGCAGTTATTAACAACTTCAAATCATTACCATCTGAAGGTTATGTAGAAAACATGACAAAAGCTATGCTTTATCAAGTAAATGATTCTGTTAGAGCAAAACAAATTGCTAAAT
Organism: Flavobacterium terrae; assembly: GCF_900142035.1. GTDB lineage: Bacteria > Bacteroidota > Bacteroidia > Flavobacteriales > Flavobacteriaceae > Flavobacterium > Flavobacterium terrae. The sequence goes on from NZ_FQZI01000005.1 coordinate 227,216, forward strand.
GGAGCTTTCAAAGCGACAGAACTACTTTAGGAAGTACAATTGTAGAAATGTCATCGACTGATTTAAGAAAAGAAATAGCAAAAATTAAATCTCCTATATTAGTTATGGCCAGTCTTTGGGGAACAAAAGAAGGAAGCGAAAAAGAATACAATTTGCAATATGCTGAATTAAAAAACAAAACTATCAAAGTTGCAGATGCAAAACATTTCATCATGTATGATCAACCAGAATGGTTTTATAATGAAATTGATTTATTTTTAGGATCAAAATAATCAACATATACTCTGTGGAAAGTCAATTTAAACAAATCTACGCCGATTACTCTCTAAAAGTTCACCGCCTTTGTTTAGGATATACAGGAGACAGCATGCAAGCTGATGATTTAATGCAAGAAGTCTTTATTAAAATATGGGAAAATTTACCAAAATTTAGAGGAGAATCTCAAGTAAGTACATGGTTATACAGAATTGCAGTTAATACGTGTTTATTACACTTAAGAGATTCGAAAAAGTTTAGCAAAGTAGATATAGAAAAAACTACTTTAAAAATGAGTGATGACACTAACGATAAAGAAAACCAAGTTCAGTTATTATATAAGTGCATAAGCGAATTAAACGAAGCAGACAGGTTAATCATTACTCTTATGCTCGAAGAAGTACCTTACAACGAAATTGCTGAAGCGACTTCGATATCTGAAGGGAATTTAAGAGTAAAAATTCATAGAATAAAACAACAATTAAGCGAAATCTATTCTAAATATGAAAGACTTTGATAACATAATGGATGTATGGAAACAGCAAAAGGAAGTAAAAATCCCTGAAGCTGGAGCAATCATTCAAAAAGCAAAAAAAGAGCGAAATAGTTTTACTAATAAAATAATTTTACAAGCGACTATCTTATTACTTACTGTTGTAGTATTAATTTGGGTTGGAACAGCAATCAATTTCAAAATGATAACTACCTATATAGGTTTGGGACTGATGTTTCTATGTGTATTTGGTTTTTCAATGATAAGACTTTACCAAATGTCAAAAATCAAAAAGATTGACTTCACACAAAAACCCTCTTTAACATTGATTGAATTAGAAAAAACATATAAATTTCAACAATTTGTAAGTAATAAAGTTGGTCTAATGTATTTTATTCTATTGAATTTAGCTTTTGTATTTTATTTTATAGAAGTAATGCAACCAATGTCATTGCAACTAAAATCTATAGTTATTACTGCATACATAAGCTGGATGCTATTTGCTTACTTTTATTTGGGCAAAAAAGAAAAGAAAAAAGAAAACGAAAGAATTCAAAAAATGATTGATTCTATCAAAGAAATGGAAGCCAATTATGAGAAATAAAAAAAGCACTCGAATTGAGTGCTTTTTTTATATTATTTCTATTTTTATTCAATTTGAGATATAAATTCAATAACAGCTTGAGCCACTCTATTTTGATTTTCGTCTGAAGTTATTATTTTTCTGTCTGAGTAATTTGACATAAAACCTACTTCGGCTAATATTGTTGGGCAATTAGATTTTTTCAAAATTAAAAAGGGAGCAGTTTTTACACCTCTTGACATTAAACTTGTTTTATCAACTAAAAGACCTAAAAATTTATTAGCCAGTTCTTCAGACTTTACGGTGTGAGCTAAATCCTTTGGAACATATACTTCTACCCCATTTGACTCAGGATTTTTATTATTATTTACATGCAAAGAAATCACTAAGTCTGGCTTTATTTCGTTTATTTTTTGAACTCGGTCAGACAATGAAATTAATTCATCATTATTTCTTGTAAAGAACAATTCAACATTCTCACTATTATGTAAAGCTTTAATTTTATTAATTATAGAAAGTGTTAAGTCTTTTTCATTTAATCCACTATGCATACCACCAAAGTCAGTTCCTCCATGTCCAGCATCAATAACAACCTTTATTTTCTTAGGATCATTTGAATTGAAAGACAATAATAACCCAATACTCAATAATAAAACAATACTTTTCAAAGCTTTTCTCATGATGATAATTTTTTAGTTATTTAAAAGTAACGATTCAATTGTAAGAATAGTATTAAATCGTAAAAAATATACAAGATTTATATTTTTAAAAATATATAGAATAAAAAAAAGCACTCAAATTGAGTGCTTTTGTGGGCGATAAGGGATTCGAACCCCTGACCCTCCCGATAAATCGGGATGCTATGAACCACAATTTATATTTTATTGATTAGTTCTAATATTTTAGTTCTACTTTTCCAATTTTTTATTTGTTTCTCTCTTGTCATTGCCTCATGTTTACTAGAAAATACTTCATGATACTTAAGCTCCCAATCATTGAACTGACCAGTAAATCCTTTACTTTTTTGATTATGTCTAATTATTCTTTCTTCTAAATTTGAAGTATAGCCAATATAGAATTTATCAACCGTGACACTATAAAGAATATAGACGTAGAATTTTGAATTTTCCATAAAACAAAAAAAGCACTCAAATTGAGTGCTTTTGTGGGCGATAAGGGATTCGAACCCCTGACCCCCTCGGTGTAAACGAGGTGCTCTGAACCAGCTGAGCTAATCGCCCGATAATTCTTTTTATCAGTATGTTTTTTTTGTGGGCGATAAGGGATTCGAACCCCTGACCCCCTCGGTGTAAACGAGGTGCTCTGAACCAGCTGAGCTAATCGCCCGATAACATTGGAAGCATATCTTCCGTTATTGTGGGTGCAAATATAGGACAGTTTTTTATATCTGCAAACATTATTTCAAAAAAAATTAAACAATTTCTGCAACAACAAAAGTACTACCGCCTATATAGATAAAGTCATTTTCAGTTGAAGCTTTCAAAGCTTCCTCATAAGCTTCTGAAATCGAATTATATACAAATCCAATCAATCCATAAACTTCTGCTTTTTCTTTAAGAACTGCAGTATCTAATCCTCGAGGAACATTTGGCTTAGAAAAATAATATTTTGCATTTTTGGGGAATAATGGCAAAATATCTTCTAAATCTTTATCATTAACCACACCTAAAACGAAGTGTAATTGATTAAATTTTTCTTTCTGAATTTGATTTAAAACTATTTTTAAACCATGACTGTTGTGAGCTGTATCGCAAATTACTTTTGGATTAGAATGAATTTGTTGCCAACGACCAAGTAAACCTGTGTTTTGAACTACATTCAAAAGTCCATTTTTAACTTCATCTGCAGAAATTTGAAAATGCTGCTTCAATAGTTTTATGGCTTGAAGAACTGTTTTTTTATTATGAATTTGATAATCACCTAACAATCCAGATGGATAGTCTTCTTGAATTAAGTCCGAAGCAAAATAAATATTTGATTTACATTCTTCCGCTTTTGCTAAAAATACCTTTTTGGTTTCTTCTGTATACTCACCAACAACTACCGGAATCTTTGACTTAATAATACCTGCTTTCTCTCCTGCAATTGCTTCAATAGTATTCCCTAAGAACTGAGTGTGATCAAAACCTATATTAGTAATCACAGAAACTAGAGGTGTAATAATATTGGTCGAATCTAATCGACCTCCCATTCCTACTTCTATTACTGCAATATCTACACTCTCCTTAACAAAATAATCAAAAGCCAAACCTACAGTCATCTCAAAAAAACTAAGACTATTCTCTTCGAAAAAAGACTTATTCTGTTGTATAAATTTGACTACAAAATCTTCAGAAATCATTTCGCCATTAATTTTGATACGTTCTCTGAAATCTTTTAAATGAGGCGAAGTGTACAATCCAACTTTAAGTCCTGATTCCTGTAAAATTGATGCTATCATTGATGAAGTAGAACCTTTTCCATTTGTCCCAGCCACATGAACTGCTTTAATTTTTTTTTCAGGATTATCTAAATGATTGGCCAACAATATTGTGTTGGTTAAGTCTTTTTTGTAAGCAGATGCCCCTTGTTGTTGATACATAGGCAACTGAGCAAACATCCAACTTATGGTTTCTTGGTAATTCATTGAAACAAAAAAGAATAGCTTGAACTATTCTCCTAATTTAAAATTAATAACTATAAATCCTATTTGTTTATCTGGCGCATTTGAATCTGGTTGCCATTTAAACTTTCGTGCTGTAGCCAAAGCTGGCTTAATCAAGCATGGATTTGTATTTGTTGTACCTTTAGTATACTGCGCATATACTACATCTCCATTTTTGTTAACTGTAACTTGTACTACAACTCTTCCTTCCTCATTACAGTCCTGAACTTCTTTACCTGCATTGGCTAGTTTTCGTCCTTTTAACCCCCAACTACTTCCATTACCTGAACCAGTTCCTCCTCCTGAGCCATAAAAGCTATTAGCATATCGATCCCCATTAGGATCACCTTTGTCACCAGGAACACCATCGTCACCATGCCCTGATTCTGCTCCATCAGATTTAGGTCCATTAATCAAACTAGACAAAGCATCATTAGTAGATTTACTTGGAGTTGGTTTTGATTTCACAACTGGTTTTACAGTAGAGTTTGTAGTACTCTCTACTTGAGATGTTTTGATTACTGGAGCTTTTGTTGAAGTTTGTGCAGTAATATTTTGAGAGGCCGTTTCTACAGCCTTTGATGTTTTAGGTTGTGGTGAAGATTTCACAGGCTCTAATGGCTGAACCTCTCCTTGCCCAACATTAGAAGTTCCAAAATTGATTGCTATTTCTCCTCCTTCGAATATTTCAGGCACATTGGGATCATCTTTAAGAATATAAAGAAAAAAGCATAGAAACATAAGCACGAATAAAATGACTGTAATCGTGAACGAACGCTTTTGATGTTTTGTTTCTAAAAGTACCATATTATTTAGGTGCTACAGCTAATACAATTTTGAATTTATTTCTGTAAGCAATATCCATTACTTTAACTGCATTCTCAATTGGAACTCCTTTAGCAACATGCAAAACTATATTAGGATCCTTTTGCCCATTCAATATGTTTTTTAATCCATTTTCAAGTTCGTCATCAGGATATTGTTGCTTATCTATATAATATTTAAGATTACTATCAACACTAACAGCAACCGTTTCAACTTCATCAGCTTGCCCCGATGAATTTGGCAGCACTAAATCTAAAGCATTAGTTGTTGTCATTGTAGTAACTGCTATCATAAAAAAGATAAGCAGCAAAAACACAATATCTGTCATCGATGACATATTGAACTCGGCATTTATTCTATTTCTTCCTCTTAAGTTCATACTTAAACTGGTTCATTTAATAAATCAAGAAAATCTACCGCGTTTACTTCCATCATGTGAACCACTTTATCAGTAATACTAACTAAATGATTATAACCTACATATGCAATAATACCCACAACAAGCCCAAAAACAGTGGTCATCATAGCAGTGTAAATACCTTCAGCTAAAACACTCATTTCGATTTTATTTGAACTACTTTGAGCCATTTCATGAAACGCCATAACCATACCAACTACTGTTCCTAAAAAACCAGTCATGGGTCCAGCTCCTGAAATAGTAGCTAACATACTAACATTTTTTTCCAATTTATACACTTCGAGTTTTCCAGCGTTTTCGATAGCAATATTAATATCATTTAATGGTTTTCCAATTCTAGAAATTCCTTTTTCAATCAATCTTGATACCGGCGAATTAGTTGAAGCACAAAGCATTTTAGCATTATCTATTTTGCCCTGTTGCAAATGCATGCGGATCTGTGTCATGAAATTTTGATCCATTTTAGAGGCCGCTTTGATTGCCATTAAACGCTCTAAATACAAATAAATAGCAAAAAACAACATCAAGAAAATGATTACCATAACGATTTGACCTACTAATCCTCCGCTAAAAATAATCTGCATTAAAGTTAATTCTTTTTTTGCAGCAACATCTTCTGCTACTTGAATCGCTGCTTGACTTAAACTATCTGCCTGAAGTAATAAACTCATAAAATCTTTTTTATAAACTAACGTGAATATTTTTTAAAAATTGCAATGTAAATATATCTTTAATTGACCTGTAAAACAAAAAATCCTTTAGAACTCTAAAGGATTTAAAAATTTTCATTCTTTAGGATGAAAAAAAGAAACAATAACTATACCAATTGCTTTAAGGCAATTTCGAATGCTCTTGCACTTATGTTCTTCTTATCAGATCCTAAATCATATGTTTTTTGAATTGCTTTTTTAATCACTTCAGAAGTATCATTGAAAATTGCTTCATCTGTCATCGCCACTTTTTTCTCCATGAAATAAGCAAATACACGAGCCATACCACAATTAGAAATAAAGTCAGGAATTAAGCTTACCATACTATCCGTTTCTTCCATAATAGGACCAAAGAAAATTTCTTTATCGGCAAAAGGAACATTTGCACCACAAGAAATTACTTCAAGACCAGAAGCAATCATATTTTCAACTTGATCTTTTGTTACCAATCTTGAAGCAGCACATGGTGTGAAAATTTCGGCACCAATTGTCCAAATCTTTTGATTAATTTCTTCAAAAGAAATCATATTATCAGCAACTAATTTATTTCCGTCTTTATTTAAAAATAATGTTTTAATTTCTTCGAAAGAGAATCCATTTTCATTAATCAAACCTCCATCTCTATCGATAATACCCACAACTTTCGCCCCCATTTCTGCTAAATAGAAAGCCGCTGCTGAACCTACGTTTCCAAAACCTTGAACAATAGCTTTTTTTCCAACAACACTTCCGCCATAAATATCATAATAATGGCGTACCGCTTGCGCAACACCATAACCCGTAATCATATCTGCAACCGTATATTTTCTGTGAATATCAGGTGAGAAAGTAGTGTTTTCAATTACTTTGACTACTCCTTGACGTAATTGTCCTATACGGTTAATTTTATCAGCTTCTGTTGGTCTAAAATGTCCATTAAAAACGCCTTCTTGCGGGTGCCAAACACCACAATCTTCAGTCATTGGAATTACTTCATGAATTTCATCAACATTTAAATCCCCTCCAGTACCATAATAACTTTTTAACAATGGAGAAACTGCTTTATACCAACGCTGTAAAACCTCTTTCTTACGAGGATCATTAGGATCAAAGTTAATTCCAGATTTAGCCCCGCCAATCGCTGGTCCAGAAACCGAAAATTTAACTTCCATTGTTTTTGCTAATGAAAGAACTTCGTTCATATCTAACCCTTTTCGCATACGTGTACCTCCACCAGCTGCTCCTCCTCTTAAAGAGTTTATAACTGTCCAACCTTCTGCATCTGTTTCAGGGTCTTTCCAATTAAATACTACTTCAGGTTCTTTATTTTCGAATTTTTTTAATAAATCTTTCATTCGGTTGCGTTTTGTTTAATTTGTTGCAAATATAAAAAAATAGAATAATGCAAAATTGCATTATTCTATTTTTCGTTATTCTTAAATTATTTTATGTTTTAATTAGATTTTCCTAACAATTCATTTTTTAATCTATCATCTGCAGGCTTATCAGACAACCAAATTCCAAACAATGCTTTCTTAAAGTCAAATCCTTGAATTTTTCCTACAAACTTATCATTTTTGAATATATGAACAGAAGTGTCGATTGGATTATAAATCAAATTATAAACATCTTTTTCAACTATTTCACTGCTCATTAATATTTTTTTCAACTCTTCAATTCTTGATCTCAATTCATTTAAGTTATCTCCAGCTGATTTCTCAAAACCAATCTCCATGTTTCTTGTTAATTTTCTTGAAGATACTAATGATGATGTAATTTGAATACGGATAGCCATTTCTGAATCACTTTCTAAAATATCTTTAGCATCTTGAGATAGTCTAGATAAATATAAAGCTTGAACATAAACATCAACGAACATTTTTGAACGCGTACCGAAACCGTTTAGCTCTAAAGTTTTGTTTTCAAATGAAATTGTTCTTGGAACAACTACTCCATCTTGTTCAAATTGATTTTGTGCTGAAGCTGTAAATGATTGAATACCAAATAATAGGACAAACAAAGATAAAAGGGCATTTTTCATTGTGTGGTTTTTTAAAAATTTGCGCAAAATTAAGCATTAAAAGTCTTTTAGAAAGACTCTAAAGTGTTAAAAAACACAAAAATTATGCCAAAAATATTTCCCCTGAACTATGATTATGATTTGCACCAGTAACACTAGACAAAACATTAACCTCATTTCTAATTTTTAAAACCCCTAAAAGCGCAAAAATTAAAGCTTCTTTAAATTCTATTATCTTTGAGTTTGGAATAACTATCTCTAAGTTTGGCATGTAGATTTTCATTCTTTCTAACAGAAAATCATTGTATGCTCCACCTCCTGTAACTAGTATTTTCCCTTTTTTTAATGGCAAAGCAAGTGAAATTTGCAACGAAATATGTTCTACAAATGTTCTCAGTTTATCTCTTTCCGAAATTCGAAATTCATCAATTAAAGGAAGTACTAAAGTTTTAACAAATTCGAAACCCAAAGATTTTGGATACTTTTTTTTATAAAATTCAAAATCATTTAATTCATCAAACAACTTTTGATTTATAGAGCCACTTCTAGCCCAATCGCCTTTATCATCGTATTTATGACCTAATTTTTCTGCATAAAAATTTAATACAGTATTTACTGGAGATATATCAAATGCAATACGATTTCCTTTTTCTTCAAAAGAAATATTTGAAAAACCTCCAAGATTTAAACAATAGTCATAATCTGAAAACAAGGTTCTATCACCAATAGGAACTAATGGAGCTCCTTGACCTCCCATTTTGACATCTTGTACTCTAAAATCACAAACAATATTTTGACCAATCAATTCTGCAATTTCAGGTAAGTTCCCAATTTGGAGCGTAATTCCTTTATGAGGCTGATGCAATATTGTATGCCCATGAGAGCATACAGCATCAAGATTTTCTATTTTATATCTAGAGATGAAATTTTTTATTATTTGAGATAACAAGGCTGTATAATCCTTATTCAAACTTTTCAATTCAGTTTCAGTAAAATCTACAGCATTTTTCAATCTGTTAATCCATTCCTCTGTATAGGAAACTGTTTCACTTTCATGAATTTCAAAATACCATTTACCCCCTTTAATTGTGAAATTAATATGTGCCAAATCAACTCCATCTAGCGAAGTTCCTGACATAACACCTACAACGTTATAGCTTGCATTTTGCATGGGTTAAAATTAATAATTCTTATTGAAAAATTAGTTTTAATAGCTATATTTGAAAACTTTTTAAAAATCACAACAAAACACAAAATAAAATGAACTTTAACTTATCTGAAGAGCAATTAATGATTCAGCAAGCTGCGCGAGATTTTGCTCAAAATGAATTACTTCCTGGTGTTATAGAAAGAGACGAACATTCTATTTTCCCAACAGAACAAGTAAAAAAAATGGCTGAATTAGGCTTCCTTGGTATGATGGTTGACCCAAAATACGGAGGAGCTGGTCTTGATAGTCTTTCTTATGTTTTAGCAATGGAAGAAATTGCAAAAGTTGATGCTTCTGCTGCAGTTATCATGTCAGTTAACAACTCATTAGTGTGTGCTGGTTTAGAAAAATATGGTTCAGAAGAACAAAAAATAAAATATCTAACTCCTCTAGCAAAAGGTGAAGTAATTGGAGCATTTTGTTTATCTGAGCCAGAAGCAGGTTCTGATGCAACTTCACAAAGAACTACTGCAATTGATATGGGAGATCATTATTTAGTAAACGGTACAAAAAACTGGATTACAAATGGTGGTACTGCTTCAACGTATTTAGTAATTGCTCAAACAGATGCTTCTAAAGGTCATAAAGGAATCAACGTACTTATTGTTGAAAAAGGAATGCCTGGTTTTGAGGTAGGACCTAAAGAAAAGAAAATGGGTATTCGTGGTTCAGACACACATACATTATTATTTAATGATGTAAAAGTTCCTAAAGAAAATAGAATTGGTGAGGATGGATTTGGATTTGCTTTTGCAATGTCAACTTTAAATGGAGGAAGAATTGGAATTGCTTCTCAAGCATTAGGAATCGCACAAGGTTCATATGAATTAGCATTAAAATATGCACAAGAGCGTGTTGCATTTGGTAAACCAATTTTCCAACATCAAGCTATTGCTTTTAAATTAGCTGATATGCATGTAAAAACTACAGCGGCTCGTTTATTAGTTCATAAAGCTGCTGCTGAAAAAGATCAAGGTTTAGATATTGCACATTCAGGTGCTATGGCAAAATTATATGCTTCTGAAGTTGCTTTAGAAGTAGCAAATGATGCTGTTCAAATTCATGGTGGTAACGGATATGTTGCAGAGTACCATGTTGAAAGAATGATGAGAGATTCTAAAATTACTCAAATTTATGAAGGTACTTCCGAAATTCAACGAATTGTTATTTCGAGAGGATTAGTAAAATAATCTTTAATCCTATAATTAATAAAAAAAGGCTGGTTTACACCAGCCTTTTCCTTTTTTAAAACTAAAACACTATTTATCGGAAATCACTTTTTTAGTGCTCATTCCTCTATCCGTAGTCACTCTAATAAAGAACAATTGTTGTTCACCTCTATTAAATCTAGGGGTAATTGAAATTTCTTTATTTAAGTAAGCATTATTATCATCTTGCGACATTAGTAACATTCCTTTAGAATCATAAATATCAATTCTTGCTTTTGAACTATAATCAAAATCGTATTTAATATTGATAACATCTCTAAAAGGAACTGGGTACACTGTGAATATAGGCTCTACTAAAGGACTTGATACTGCTGAACTATAAACAAATGTAGAAGTTTGAAGAGGAACTCTAATTCTACATTGATCAAACGCATTATTAATTACATCTACAGCTTTATTCACATCAGCATGACTCAAACCTCCAATATTTACTCCTCCAAGAGCATCATTTGCCAAATTAAACAAGTTGCCTACTGTTGCTCCTCCATTAGAAGTCAAATAGTTTATTACAGAATTTGGAATTGAAAACTCTTTATATGTATCTGGAATTGGAACATTAGAACCACAAGCAACATCCTGAGTAGCAAAATGAGATTCTAAAACGAATCCAACAAGCGTAGGATCTACATGAGTATTAAAGAACAATGTCATTGTTTGACTCAATAAATTGTTATTAATTGCTCCTGTTTTAGGTCCTGACTTGGTAAGTGGATTATTATCATTTCTCCAAGAAGATGGTACTCCTATTGGGTTATCGTAATAATCATATCCTACTAATGCTCTTGGTGTTCCACCACCAGGTAGCATTTTAAAGATTTTATTATCACCAATATTTGCTGCTCCAGTAATGTCTGACAAGAATAATCTGAAATAATTTCCTGTACCTATTCTACCAAAATCAAATGTACCACCAACATCAGTGATTGCATCAAGCATAATTAAATAATCTGTTGTTGGGCTTCCACCCACTGTACAAGCACTACCATTATAGGCTCCATAATAACCTTGTGTATAAGTACAATGTGGCTCATTACAAGATGGCATTTTAAATGAAGCTGTACAAGACTCTCTATTACAATTATCACTTACTATATAAGTTATGGTAAGCGTTTGTCCTGCTGCTGGAATTTCATAGCCTGATAAGTCAGTTGCTGTTGGATTACATCCTCCAGTAAATCCAAAACCTAATAACCAATCATTGAACTCTGCTCTAGGATCTTGACCGCAAGTTAATTCAATATCTCGTGGACAATTTACTATTAATCTTTGCGCAGCTGTCAATGTAAAAGTAGCCGAAGCTGTATCTGATGTACAATTATCAGCAATACGATAGCTCACATTTACAACTCCGCCTTCACACAAACTTGGTGCTGCATATTGTCCTTGTAAACCGCCTGTACCACTACATCCGTCATTTACAGTTTGGAATTGTGCTAACCATGCATTAAACGCAGCATCTACTCCTGCTTG
>NZ_FQZI01000006.1 GCF_900142035.1 Flavobacterium terrae
CTGGATAACATTGCGCCTACATTCACTGCTCCTGCTAATACTACAATATATGCAGACGCACAATGTAACTACGATGCTTCGGTACAAGTAGTGGGCGATGTAACTGATGAAGCAGATAATTGCTCAACTGGTTTACAAGCAACTTATACTGATTCGGTAGCCGATGGTGCTTGTCAAGGATCACACATCATTACTAGAACTTGGTCATTAGTAGACAATTGTGGTAATCAAGCTGCTACACAAACGCAAACTATTACAGTACTGGATAACATTGCGCCTACGTTCACTGCTCCTGCTAATACTACAATATATGCAGACGCACAATGTAACTACGATGCTTCGGTACAAGTGGTGGGTGATGTAACTGATGAAGCAGATAACTGCTCAACTGGTCTACAAGCAACTTATACTGATTCGGTAGCTGATGGGGCTTGTCAAGGATCTCACATCATTACTAGAACTTGGGCTTTAGTAGACAATTGTGGTAATCAAGCTGCTACACAAACGCAAACTATCACAGTACTGGATAACATTGCGCCTACATTTACTGCTCCTGCTAATACTACAATATATGCTGACGCACAATGTAACTACGATGCTTCGGTACAAGTGGTGGGTGATGTAACTGATGAAGCAGATAATTGCTCAACTGGTCTACAAGCAACTTATACTGATTCGGTAGCTGATGGGGCTTGTCAAGGATCACACATCATTACTAGAACTTGGTCATTAGTAGACAATTGTGGTAATCAAGCCGCTACACAAACGCAAACTATTACAGTACTGGATAACATTGCGCCTACATTTACTGCTCCTGCTAATACTACAATATATGCTGACGCACAATGTAACTACGATGCTTCGGTACAAGTAGTGGGTGATGTAACTGATGAAGCAGATAATTGCTCAACTGGTTTACAAGCAACTTATACTGATTCGGTAGCCGATGGGGCTTGTCAAGGATCTCACATTATTACAAGAACTTGGTCATTAGTAGACAATTGTGGTAATCAAGCCGCTACACAAACGCAAACTATTACAGTACTGGATAACATTGCGCCTACATTCACTGCTCCTGCTAATACTACAATATATGCAGACGCACAATGTAACTACGATGCTTCGGTACAAGTAGTGGGTGATGTAACTGATGAAGCAGATAATTGCTCAACTGGTCTACAAGCAACTTATACTGATTCGGTAGCCGATGGGGCTTGTCAAGGATCTCACATCATTACAAGAACTTGGTCATTAGTAGACAATTGTGGTAATCAAGCCGCTACACAAACGCAAACTATTACGGTGCTTGATAACATCGCGCCTACATTAATTGGAGAATTTGAAACTTCTATTAGTGTTTCATGCTCAAACATTCCTAGCGATGAGCCTCAATTTCAAGATGGATGTTCAGGTGTAACAGTAATTGCATCACCAGAAAACAACACACCAGTTAATGAAACTGATTATGGCTATGTTCTAAACCAACAATGGATCGCAACAGATGCTTGTGGTAATCAAACAGTAGTAATAAGAACAATCAATGTAACAATCAACGAACCTTTTGAAAACATATTTGTTGAAGGTCCAGTTTGTACTGATGGTGGCCCAGTTGATTTATTCAGTTACTTAGATCCAAGTATTGACCAGTCAGGCACTTGGGTTGACGTAAATAATTCAGGTGGATTATCTGGAAGTATTCTAGATCCAATGGGAATTATTGCGGGAGTTTACAAATACAGATACATAATATCTACTGGCACTTGTCCACGTTTAATTGAAGTTATATTAACAATAAAAGATGATTGTATAGTATTACCTTGTTCAATAAGTGACATTAAAATATCTAAAGTGGTTACTCCAAACAATGATGGGTACAACGATACTTTCTTTATAGGAGGAACTGAAGAATGTGGATTTAAATATAACGTTAAAATATTTAATAGATGGGGAGCTTTAGTTTATGAAAACCCTAACTATAAAAATGATTGGGATGGAAAAGCGAAAAGTGCAATTTCATCAAGCAACTTACCAGCGGGGTCATATTATTACATAGTTGATATTGTTGATAGTGGACTTGACGTATTCACTGGTTATATTTATTTAGGAACTAAAAATTAAGTATCATGAGACAATTAATTATATCAGCCATAGTAGTTCTAAGTGTGTTTACTAGTAATGCTCAACAAACACCACAATTTACTCAATATATGTACAATACTATATCTGTAAATCCAGGATATGCAGGTAGTAGAGAAGCTTTAACCATAGTAGGTTTACACAGAAGTCAATGGCAAGGTTTTGAAGGAGGACCTGAAACTCAAACAGTTTCTATCAATACGCCTCTTAGAAATGAAAAAATTGGAGTTGGTTTATCTTTCATCAATGACAAATTAGGATATGAAAATTACAGTTACTTGTATGCAGACTTATCCTATACAATTAGCCTAACTGAACAGACTAAATTAGCATTTGGTGTAAAAGGAGGCTTTAGTTATTACTCAATTGACGATCGCTTATTTAATGATCCAGATGTTTATAATGATCCTTATTTTAGAGATAAATTAAATAGATGGACTTTTAATGGAGGTATTGGTTTGTATTTGCATCAACCAAAATGGTATGTTGGACTATCTTCTCCTAAGCTTGTTCAAAATGATTATAATAAAAATGGTAATTATGTTGCTTTAGAACAAAGACATTTTTATGGAATCGCAGGTTATGTATTTGATTTAGGAGAAAGCGTTAAAATGAGACCTACTGGACTTATCAAGTTTACAAAGGGTTCACCAGCTTCTTATGATGCAACTTTATCATTCTTCTTTTTTGAAAGAATGTGGATAGGTGGATCTTATAGATTTGATGATTCTGTTGGTGCACTTGTGGACTTTCAAATTACAAAACAATTTAGACTTGGCTATGCTTATGATTATCCAACATCGGATATCAAACCCTACACAAATGGAACACATGAAATTATGCTAATGTTCGATTTTAAATTTGACAAGTCAAAATACAAATCTCCTCGTTACTTCTAACTTAAAACGATCGAATTATGAAAAATTTACTTAAATATATTATTCTTTCAGTTTTGATTTGTGGAAATGTTTCTACTGTCATGGCACAATATGGCAAACAAAAAAAAGCAGATGCTTTGTATAATAGCTTTTCATTTGTAAAGGCAATAGAAACGTACAAAGAAATGCTTGCCAATAATTATAATTCCAATTATGCAAAAAGAAGATTAGGAGATAGTTATATGATGCTTCGAGATCCAGAAAATGCTTCTTTGTATTATAAAGATGTGGTTACTCAACCTAATATTGATCCAGAGTATTATTTAAATTATGCACTATCATTAAGAGCATTAAAAAAATATGATGAATCTGCAATTTGGTTAAACAAATACAAAGAAACTGGAGTTGTAGATTCACGCATTCAGAAGATAATGGAAGATGAAAATTTTATTTCTAATATTTATCAAGTCAAACAGCAATATTTTTCAAAGCCAGTACCATTTAATTCTGAATTAAGCGATTTTGGTGCATATGAAAAAAATGGAGTCGTAACTTTTGCTTCTAGCAGAGACAAAGGAGTGGGTATAAAAAGAACTTACACTTGGAACCAACAACCATTTCTTGACTTATTTCAAGTAAAACACGACGGAGATAATTATACTGAAGCAAATAAAATAGAAGGTGATGTAAACACAAAATTTCATGAAGGACAAGTCACTGTTTCTAAAGATGGTAAAACAATGTTTTTTACTAGAAACAATTATCTAGGAAGCAAAAAAGGCAAAGATGCTAATGGAACTAATAATTTAAAAATCTATAGAGCAACTCTCGATAAAGACAACAAGTGGACAGATATTAAAGAGCTTCCTTTCAACAACAATAATTATTCTGTTGGACATCCAAGTTTATCTGCAGATGGTAAAACACTTTATTTTGCATCAGACATGCCCGGTGGAAAAGGGAAATCAGATATTTATAAAGTAAGTGTTAATGGAGATTCTTACGGAAAACCAGAAAACTTAGGTGATAAAATTAATACTGAAGGTAATGAATTGTTCCCTTTTGTTCATAACGATGGTAATTTGTTTTTCTCATCTGATGGATTACAAGGATTAGGTCAATTGGATATATTTACTACAGTTCTAGATGACAATGGTAACATCCAAGAAATTATTAATCTAGGCATGCCTGTCAACTCTCCAATGGATGATTTTTCATTCTTCTTAAACGATGCTGGTGACACTGGTTATATTTCTTCAAATCGTGAAGGCGGCATGGGAGATGATGATATTTATGGTTTTGATAGAATTCCTTTATTTTCAGTGAGAGGTACCGTAACTGATGCTATTAACCATCAACCCATAAAAGATGCCAAAATTGTCATAAAAGACAAAGATGGAATTCAAATAGCAGATTTAGTAACCGATGAAAAAGGAAAATACAAAATGAATATTGATAGAGAAACTACATATACAATTGAAGCTTCCCATATGAAATATCAGCCTGAACCATCTAAGATAGCAGATTCAAGAAATTCTAAAGGAAAAAACGAAATTGTAGTTGATTTTGAACTAGACCCTGTTCAAGATGTTGATATACTTGCCGATGTGAATATTGATAATATCTACTTCGATTTTGACAAGCAAAATATTAGAAACGATGCCGCTGTTGAATTAGATAAAATCGCAGAAATGATGCTTGTTACCTACCCTAGTATGGAAATCGAAATTGGTTCTCATACAGATAGTAGAGGTAGTTTTAAATATAATGAAGCATTAGGTATTAGAAGAGCAAATTCTACTTATGAATATTTGGTTTCTAGAGGAATTAATCCTAATAGAATTAAAAAACATGAAGGTTTTGGTGAATATAATTTAGTTAACGACTGTAAAGACGGTGTAGATTGTTCTGAAACAGCTCATCAGCTCAATAGACGTTCTGTGTTTAAAGTATTGTCTATGCAGCGAATGGCTGAAAAGTAATCTACAAAAAAATGCCTCGACTTATCGAGGCATTTTTTATTATTATCTAACTAATTTCTTGTATTTAAGTTTAGTTGGAGCAACATCTCCTAAACGTTTCTTACGATTTTCTTCATAATCAGAGAAACCTCCTTCAAAGAAATATACTTGAGAATCACCTTCAAAAGCTAAAATATGTGTACAAATTCTATCTAAGAACCAACGGTCGTGAGAGATTACTACAGCACATCCAGCAAAATTTTCTAAACCTTCCTCTAATGCACGAAGTGTATTAATATCCAAGTCATTCGTAGGCTCATCCAGTAACAATACGTTACCTTCCTCACGTAGAGTCATTGCTAAGTGTAAACGGTTACGTTCACCTCCTGATAATGTACTCACTTTTTTATTTTGATCACTTCCTCCAAAATTGAAACGAGATAAATATGCTCTTGAATTTACTTGACGACCACCCATCATAATCAATTCCTGACCATCACAAAAATTCTCCCAAATAGATTTTTCAGGATCAATATTAGCATGAGTTTGATCTACGTAAGCAATTTTTACTGTTTCTCCAGTTGTAAATTCTCCACTGTCTGGTTGTAATTCATCCATAATCATTTTGAAAATGGTTGTTTTACCAGCTCCATTTGGACCTATGATACCTACAATTCCCGCTTGAGGTAAAGTAAAGTTCAAATCATCATATAGAATTTTATCACCATATGCTTTTGCCACTTTTTTAGCATCAATAACATTCGTTCCTAAACGTGGCCCATTAGGGATATATAATTCTAATTTTTCGTCTAACTCTTTTTGATCTTCATTTAATAAACGATCATAGTTTTGAAGACGAGCTTTTTGTTTTGTTTGACGACCTTTAGCACCTTGACGTACCCATTCTAACTCTCGTTCTAATGTTTTACGACGTTTTGAAGCAACTTTTTCTTCTTGCTCCATACGCTTAGATTTTTGATCTAACCAAGATGAATAGTTTCCTTTCCATGGAATACCTTCTCCTCTATCTAATTCAAGAATCCAACCAGCAACATTGTCTAAGAAATAACGGTCGTGAGTTACTGCAATAATAGTTCCTTTATATTGTTGTAAATGTTGTTCTAACCAATGAACTGATTCAGCATCTAAGTGGTTCGTAGGCTCATCTAATAACAATACATC
This sequence comes from Flavobacterium terrae, assembly GCF_900142035.1. GTDB lineage: Bacteria > Bacteroidota > Bacteroidia > Flavobacteriales > Flavobacteriaceae > Flavobacterium > Flavobacterium terrae. The sequence goes on from NZ_FQZI01000006.1 coordinate 6,158, forward strand.
TGGTTCTTGTAATAACAAACGACATAAAGCCACACGACGACGCTCTCCTCCTGATAATACTTTAATTGGTGTATCTGCATCTGGACAACGTAAAGCATCCATAGCAATTTCTAGCTTTGTATCTAATTCCCAAGCTCCACAAGCATCGATTTTATCTTGTAACTCGGCTTGGCGATCCATTAGTTTTTGCATTTTATCTGCATCTTCATAAACTTCTGGAAGACCAAAATCGTCATTAATTTTATTAAATTCTTCTAATAACTTAACTGCTTCAGCTGCTCCCTCACGAACAATTTCAATAACTGTTTTATTTTCGTCAAGTTGTGGCTCTTGCTCTAAATAACCCACAGTATAACCTGGAGCAAAAACAACATCTCCTTGGTAGTTTTTATCTACACCAGCAATGATTTTTAATAATGATGATTTACCTGAACCGTTTAAACCTAAGATACCAATTTTAGCACCATAGAAAAAACTTAAATAAATATCCTTTAAAACTGTTTTGTTTGTTGAAGAGTAAGTCTTGCTTACCTTCGACATCGAAAATATTACTTTCTTATCGTCTGACATCTTAAATTAATTATAACTATTTTATTGAGCACAAATATACATATTCGGCATATATTTTTTAGCATAAAAATTGTGTTCAAATTCTAAAGTTAAAACCATCGTAATTTATATTTTTACTTAAAATCAATCTAACAGAATAATTATGAAAAACGACAAAAAAAAATCATCAACAAACGATTTATCACCTAAAGTTACAGGTATTGGTGGTATTTTCTTTTTCACTGAAAACCCAAAAGAAACAAGAGAATGGTATACTAAAAATTTAGGACTTGATACGAATGATTGGGGATCAACCTTCAAAACTAGGAATATTGATAACCCTGAACAAATAAATTCTTTACAATGGAGTCCATTTAAAAGTGGTAGCGAATATTTTTCTCCTTCAAAAAAAGAATTTATGATCAATTATACTGTTCAAAACATTGAAGCATTAGTAGAAAAGTTAAAAGAAAACGGTGTTACTGTTGTGGATGAAATTACTTCTTACGACTATGGAAAGTTTGTACATATCATGGATGCAGATGGTAATAAAATTGAACTTTGGGAACCATGCTAAACACCATACAACGCTAAAAAATAAATATTTATCTGTAAAAAATAGATATTTATTGTTTTTCAATAAATTTTTATTATTTTTGACTTATCAATCTTAAATAATATTTTTTATGGAAATCAAAATTGGAACAAATCAAATTTTAAAAGTACTACATGTACTTTCATGGATTATTTTTTTTGGACTATGCATAGAGGCTTCAGCAATTGCTTTTAATGCTAGTTATACATTTATTAAAGGATCTTATAATGTTCATGGTTATTGGAATGGAGCTGATTTTTCAAATCTTTACAATTTTGATAAAGGATATTTCTTTGTAATTATACTATTAATGATCATTGTAGGAGTCTTAAAATGTATTATGTTTTACCTGATTGTAAAGATTTTTATGGATAAAAAATTAAGTTTATCACAACCTTTCAGTGAAGCATTAAAGAAATTTATTCTATTACAATCAATTATAGCTTTTGGTATTGGATTATTTTGCGCATTTGCAAACAAATACCGCATACATTTGACAAAGCAAGGTGTAGAAATACCTGAATTAGAAGTATTAAAACTTGAAGGTTCTAGCATTTGGATTTTTATGTCAATAATCCTTTTTATAATTGTTCAAATTGTCAAAAAAGGTATTGAAATACGAGAAGAAAATGATTTAACAATTTAGTATATGGCAATAATTGTAAACTTAGATGTAATGATGGCAAAAAGAAAAATGTCATTAAATGAACTTTCAGAAAAAGTTGATTTGACTTTGTCTAATTTATCCATTTTAAAAACAGGCAAAGCAAAAGCAATTCGCTTTTCAACATTAGAAGCTATTTGTAAAGCACTAGATTGCCAGCCAGGAGATATTCTTGAATATGTATAATAAAAAAGAGAACCAAAATTGGTTCTCTTTTTTATTATGATAATTATTTTAAACTCTACCTTTTAATGCATTAAAAACCCATGCATTTGCTAGAAATCCTATACCCACAGCAGCAAAGCCCCATCCAGCAACATCTGCATAACGATAAATTCCTAATCCAATTAATAATAATCCCATTATTATCATGATTAAGGTTGCCCAGCCTAAAACAGTATTTTTATTCATTCCTATACTCATTTTTTAATGTTTTATCGGTTTATAAAATTTGGAGTGCAAATATCGTCAATAAAACAATTTAAAAAAAGTAATACTCTTACTTTTTAAATTGCATAGCTAGTTTAAAGCCTAAATATGCCATAGGTAAATAGGCTAAAGCCAAATCTAAAATGCAAAACCACGTTGGAGCAGGAAAAGAAAACACATTTGAAATTCCTCCTAACAAGAAAAAAAATCCAATTAGCATTGCTAAAAACATTTTTTTAGATACTGCAAACTTAGACACAACAAATGCACCTGTAAAGCTTCCTAAAGCATGAGCTAAGAAAGGAGCTATAAAATGTTTAGTTTCTAATAAGTGCATTCCTTGTTTTAAGCTATCAACATTAGCCGGGTCAATACCTTCAGGCAATTTTATAATTGAGGTCCCCATTAAAATTATTGCCATATTCACTATGCTTCCTACAAAAATTCCTGAAATAACAATTAAAATGTTTTTGATAGTTGGATTCATATGCTTAGATTTTTAATTAAATATTTTAGCTAGCATTTCTTTTAATAAATCTGATTGAGCCAAAGAGTTAGCCCCTACTCCTTTACTTTTCAAATCAATATCTTTTAACGTTGAAACAATCCCACTCACCTTTTTCATTGGATAGTTTCTAGCTGCCAATTCATAATCTTTAACAAAAAAAGGATTGATTTTAAGCGCCGAAGCAACATTACGTGGATTTTTATCTTTTAAACCATGGTATTGCAACAATTGCGAAAAGAAACTAAAAACCAAACCTATGGTTAAAACAATAGGATTATCTTTAGGATTAGCAGCGAAATGATTTGCAATTAAGTATGATTTGTATTGATCTCTTTCGCCAATAGATTTTCTTAATTCAAAAGGGTTAAAATCTTTACTAAAACCTATATTTTCTTCAATAATTGCTGGTGTAATAACTTCACCAGGTTTTAAGATAATAACTAGTTTATCAATCTCATTTGCAATTCGGCTTAAATCATTCCCAAGAAAATCAACAAACATTTGAACTGCCTTTGGCTCAATATTGAGCTTCTTACCTTGCAATACTCTTTTTAACCAGTCACCTACTTGATTTTCATATAATTTTTTACTCTCAAAAACCACACCCTTCTTTTCTAAAACCTTAGTTACCTTTTTGCGTTTATCTAATGTTTTATATTTATAACAAATCACTAAAACGGTTGTATCCTGCGGGTTTTCGGCATAAGATTCTAATTTATCAATGGTTCTTGATAACTCTTGAGCTTCTTTTACAATTACAACTTGTCTATCTGCCATCATAGGATAACGCTTTGCGTTACCTACAATATCCTCAACAGAAACATCACGACCATAAAGTATGGTTTGATTAAAGTCTCTTTCGTGTTCTTGCAATATATTTTGCTCGATGTATTCTGAAAGTTTATCAATATAATAAGGCTCTTCACCCATCAAAAAATAAATAGGTTTAATATTACCTGCTTGTATGTCTTTTATTATTTTAAGTACTTCGTCCAAAATTTGATTATTTGTTTATTTGATGATAGCTTTGCCAGATGCAACAACTAAATTTCCCACCTTACAACTTTCGGTTCAAAAATAGCGAAAATAAAATCTCTATTTTCGATGAAATCCGTAAAAAATTTGTAGTTCTTACTCCAGAAGAATGGGTTCGTCAAAATGTTGTGAAGTTTTTATTAGAAGAAAAAAAATACCCAAAATCGCATATAAATGTCGAAAAGTTAATTAAAATTAACGATTTAAGTAAAAGATACGACATAGTAGTTTTTGAGCCCAACGGTAAAATATTTTTATTAATTGAATGTAAAGCACCAGAAATCAAAATTACTCAACAAACTTTTGATCAAATTGCTCGTTATAATTTAGTGTTAAATGCAAGTTATTTAATGGTCACTAATGGATTAAACCATTATTTTTGTCAAATGGATTTTGAAAAAGAAAAATATAATTTTCTTCAAGAATTACCCAATTACAAAATAAACAATTAAAAAATCTACCTTGAAAGTAGCTGTAGTTATACTAAACTGGAATGGTGTAAAATTACTAGAACAATTTTTACCCTCGATAATAAAATATTCTCCAGAAGCAACTATATATGTTGCTGACAATGCTTCTACAGACTCTTCTGTTGAATATGTTAAAAACGAATTTCCACAAATTAAAATAATACAAAACCAAGGAAATTTTGGCTTTGCCAAAGGATATAACGAAGCATTACAATTTGTTGAAGAAGAAATCTATGCTTTAGTAAATTCTGATATTGAAGTAACTGAAAATTGGTTAGAACCAATTACTACTCTTTTTGAAAGTGAACCAGAGACAGCAATCATTCAACCAAAAATTCTAGATTTTAAAAACAAAGAATACTTTGAATACGCTGGTGCTGGTGGAGGATTTATAGATAAGTATGCTTTTCCTTTTTGCAGAGGAAGGATTTTTGATACTTTAGAAAAAGACAACGGTCAATATAATGACACAATTTCTATCTTTTGGGCATCAGGGGCTTGTTTTTTTATACGAAAAGAAGTCTATAGAAATCTTAATGGATTTGACCCCGATTTCTTTGCACACCAGGAAGAGATAGATTTATGTTGGAGAGCAATAAATAACAATCATATAATTAAATATTGTGGCCAATCGACAGTATATCATGTTGGAGGAGCTACCTTAGACAGCGGAAATCCTAAAAAGACTTTTTTGAATTTTAGAAATTCCTTGTGGATGATGGTAAAAAATCTTCCTGCCAACAAACTAGCACCTATTTTATTTATCAGAATGATATTTGATGGCATTGCTGGTGTTAGATTTTTACTTCAAGGAAAACCAAAACATTTTTTAGCTGTACTAAAATCTCACTTTTATTTATATTTCCATATAGCTAAGTTCTTAAAAAAGAGAGCATTGGTTCAAAAGGAAAAATATTATAAAATAAACTCTATTGTATATCGTTATTTTATTAAGAATGGTAGAGTTTTTGCGGACTTATAAAAATTAAATACAAAAATTATGAGGAAAACAGTATTAGTATTATCAGCCTTAGCACTAACAGCAACGTCTTGTGTGTCAAAGAAAAAATTTGCCGAATTAGAAGCAAAAAATAAAGAAACTCAAGATTTGCTTAACAGTTGCACAGTTAAATTAAACTCTTGTCTAGAGGAAAAATCAGGATTAAATGCAACATTAGCTGCTTTACAAAGCGAAAATGAAAATTTAAAAAAGAATAATTCTGATTTAATAAACAGTTCTAAAGAAATGACAGTTTTGACTACAAAAGGTGCTCAAAATCTTGAAAAATCTTTAGAAAGTTTAAGAGAAAAAGATTTAAAAATCTCTAGATTACAAGATGCTTTAACTAAAAAAGATTCGGTAACATTAGCACTTGTTACAAGCTTAAAACGTGAAGTTGGTATTGATGATCCAGACATCAATATTAATGTAGAAAAAGGAGTTGTAATGATTTCGATTGCTGATAACTTACTTTTCAAATCAGGAAGTTATGATGTAAGTGATAGAGCTAAAGGAGTTCTAGGTAAAGTTGCCAAAGTAATCAACAGCAAACCAGATTTTGAATGTATGATTGAAGGTCACACTGATAATGTGCCTATCAAAAATGCAGTTCTTTTAGACAACTGGGATTTATCTGTTAAAAGATCAACTTCAATTGTGCGTGTATTACAAAACGACTTAGGAGTTAATCCAAAACAATTAATCCCTGCAGGAAGAAGTTATTTCATTCCTTTGAATGATAATGACACTCCTGAAAACAGAGCTAAAAACAGAAGAACACGTATTATTATCATGCCTAAAATCGATCAGTTCTATGATATGATTGAGAAAGAAATGAAAAATATGAGTAAATAATTTTCAATATAAGAATAAAAAAGCCTTGAATTATCAAGGCTTTTTTATTAAAAATCTTTTATAAAATATCTAGACTTCCTTTTCCTTCACGAATCACGACTGGCTCTCCATCTGACAAATCAATTATGGTTGATGCCTCATTATCTCCATAACCACCATCAATAACAACATCTACTAAGTTTTGCCATTTTTCAAAAATTAATTCAGGGTCGGTAGTATATTCAATAACCTCATCTTCATCATGAATTGAAGAAGAAACTATGGGATTTCCAAGTTTACGAACTATTTCTAAAGCAATTTCATTATCAGGCACACGAATACCCACTGTGGTTTTCTTTTTAAATTCTTTTGGCAAACTATTATTACCTGGTAAAATAAATGTATAAGGCCCAGGCAATGCTCTTTTCAAAATTTTAAACGTCGATGTATCTATTTGCTTTATATAATCTGAAATATTACTTAAATCACTACAAACAAACGAGAAGTTCGCTTTTTCAAGTTTAATCCCCTTGATCTTAGCTATTCGCTCTAAAGCTTTCGTGTTGGTAATATCACAGCCCAAACCATAAACGGTATCAGTTGGATAAATGATTAAACCTCCATCTTTTAGGACTTTAATCACTTTTGCAATTTCCTTTTCGTTGGGATTTTCGGGATATATTTTAATGAATTGAGCCATAAATACAGAAAATAATTATAAAGATACAAGAAAAATAAAAATTTTACTACACTTTTATTAAATCCCAGCTTTCTAATGCATAATGATTCCAAATACCCTCCCGTACTACTAAAACAATTTTATAATCTTTTGGTTGCTGATCAAGATAGGGCTTTATAGTTTGGTAATCAACTTTAATAGACTCTAGATTATTTTTAAATCTGAAATAAATTTTATTGCTTCCTTTTCCTTTTTTAAGATGAAACTCTTCTACTGGTAAATAATATGTTTCTATTCTATTTTTACTTGATTGATATACATTAATAGAGTCCCAAAAAATAGTAGCTAAAAAACCAAAAGTAAGACATGAAAAAACAATGTTTCCAAGAAAAAAAAGAACCAAATTATAAATACTTCTGAAAAAATTGTTTCTTTTTTTAATTTCTAGAAACATTTCTTTCCAACTGACACCAAATATGTTGTATTTTGTAGAAAAAATAAAACCTAAGATAATCGGAATACCTAAAATGAATATATGATATCTTATATCAGTACCAATAAGCTTTATCTCGAAGAAAAGAAAATAGATTAAGTTAAAAAATATAAAACCTAAAAAAATTCTATATTCAAATTCTTCCTTTTTTTTTCTTTTTGAAGCAGATGAAGACTTTTTCTTCATATATCTATCCAATCACATCCAACTTTGCAAAACGAAGTAATAACTTCTTAATCCCTCCTACTTCAAATCGTATCTCTGCTTTTTTATCGGCGCCAGCACCCTCAAGATTCAATACTTCTCCTTTACCAAAACGTTCGTGCATAACAATATTGCCAACAGTTAACTTACTGTCAAATAAATTTGTGTTGCCATTACTTGGAGCATTCCCAGAAACAGGCTTTAGCTTACGAATATTCAAATTCGGTTTTGGATCACTGTCTGTGATGTATTTTGGAGGCGTACCAGATACCGGTTTTGCCAACCTTAATTTGGATTTATCAACATCTCCAAAAATATCCGCATCAAAACTTGGCTTGTAACGATAATTGGTTTCAACTGGAGTTAAATATTCTAAATATTGATCGTTGATTTCTTCAACAAAACGTGATGGTTCACTATCGACTAATTTACCCCAACGATATCGTGATTGTGCATAAGTCAAATATGCCTGATGTTCTGCACGGGTAAGAGCAACATAAAACAATCGGCGTTCTTCCTCTAATTCACTTCGGGTATTCATACTCATGGCACTTGGAAACAAATCTTCTTCCATTCCCACAATAAATACCGTTGGAAATTCCAGTCCTTTTGCCAAGTGAATCGTCATTAAGGCTACACGATCATCATCACCTGTATCGTTATCTAAATCGGTTGCTAGAGCTACATCTTCCAAAAATTCAGATAAGGCTCCACGAGCTCCATCTACTTCTTTTTGCCCTTCTGTAAAATCTTTTATACCGTTCAATAATTCTTCTATATTTTCAATACGAGCAATACCCTCAGGAGTTCCGTCTTTTTTTAATTCTTGAATCAAACCTGTTTTTTTGGTTACATGGTCTGTCAAATAAAAAGCATCTTGATTTTCATTGATGATTTGAAAACTCTTAATCATCGTAACAAAATCTTGTAATTTAGCTTTGGTTCCCGAATTAAGCTTCAAATCAATCTTATCGATATGCTCCATTACTTCAAAAATGGAACGTTTGTAATGATTTGCTGCAACAGTTAACTTCTCGACAGTCGTATCCCCAATTCCTCTTGCTGGATAATTAATTACACGTACTAAAGCTTCCTCATCCTTTGGATTAATAACTAATCGTAGATAAGACAAAACATCTTTAATCTCTTTACGTTGATAAAATGATAAACCACCATAAATTCGGTACGGAATGTCACGCTTACGTAATGCATCCTCCATAGCACGGGATTGGGCATTGGTACGATACAAAATAGCAAACTCGTTATTATGCATTTGTTTTTGCATCTTTTCTTCGAAGATTGTCGATGCAACAAAACGCCCTTCTTCACCATCTGTCAAACTACGATGTACTTTGATTTTAGGCCCATCTTCATTAGCTGTCCAAACTACCTTATCGAGTTTGGTTTTATTATTATCAATAACATTATTCGCTGCTTCTACAATATTTTTTGAAGAACGATAATTTTGTTCTAAACGGTACATTTGAACATTCTCGTAATCCTTTTGGAAATTTAAAATATTGTTGATGTTTGCTCCACGGAAAGCATAAATACTTTGAGCGTCATCACCTACTACGCAAATATTCTGAAATCTGTCTGAAAGCGCACGAACAATCAAATACTGTGAATGATTTGTATCTTGATACTCATCCACCAAAATATATCTGAAACGATCTTGATACTTCATTAACACATCTGGGAAGCGTGTCAAAAGTTCATTGGTTTTCAATAATAAATCATCAAAATCCATCGCTCCTGATTTGAAACAACGTTCTACATAATTTTGATAAATTTCTCCTAAACGTGGCTTTTTGCTCATCGCGTCAGCCTCTTGTAGTTCAGGGTTATTGAAATAAGCTTTAACAGTAATCAAACTGTTTTTATACTGAGATATTCGTCCTAAAACCTGTTTTGGCTTATAAATATCTTTATCTAATTGCATTTCCTTAATGATCTGTCCAATTAAACGAACAGAATCCTGAGAATCATAAATAGTAAAATTGGAAGGATAGCCTAATTTTTCAGATTCAATACGAAGAATTTTAGCAAAAACTGAGTGGAATGTTCCCATCCAAAGGTTTTTGGCTTCATTATTACCTACAATATCCGCAATACGCTTTTTCATTTCACGTGCTGCTTTATTGGTAAATGTTAGTGCCAAAATATTAAACGCATCAACTCCCTGACTCATAAGGTTAGCAATACGTACTGTTAATACTCTTGTTTTACCTGAACCAGCCCCAGCAATAACAATCATTGGCCCGTCTTTTTGTAATACTGGTGCCTGTTGTGCTTCGTTAAGTTGACTTATGTATTTCTGCATGATATTCTTTTCCTTTGCTTGCAAAAATAACCATAAATATGAAGTATAAAAAAGACATTCTAAAAAGAATGTCTTTATCATTTAATTTACTGAATTACTCTCCAATTCTAACTTTTTAATAATTTGAGCTTCATCATCTGTTAAGACCATCGAATTATTTTTTTGCCAAAATTTATCAGAATATTTATTTCCTCTTTTGTAAAGGGATCTATCATTATAAACATCTTTTCTGTTATAATTTAAATCGTCCTTTTTGAAATCAGTAACCACAAGATCACTTTTATATTCTAGTGTCTCGTTGTATTTTTTCTTGTTCCAAATTTTAAGTTTTCCTTTTCTTGTACTGAATGCTAAAACATAATTACCAGCATCTGTTATTTTGTAAGTTGATTTAACTCTTAATCCCAATAATGCAGCTTTAACAATCAGTATATTTATCACTTTAGTGTATTCTAATTTTGTTTGATCAGAAGCAATGTCTACATCAGTAATTAAATACGATTCTGGATTAAAAACCACTGTACCTTTATACAAATACTTTTTTAAATCTTCCTTTGGCTTAAAATTGATAATATAAACTTCACTTCCTGACTTTTCAATTCTAGATTTTAATTCAAAATCATAATCTTTATAATTTTTTCCATCAAAAATTATTTTTTCAAGAGTGTAAAATGTGTACTGTTTTGTTGTAGCATGTCGAACATCTAATCCCGAGGCCAAATCTAACGTTTCATCATCTTCAGTGATTAATTTAGCGGCTCTACTTTGATTTACAATCAAATCAGCTTTTGACCCACTCATGTGATAATCAATCAAACCGTCTGTAAAGCGAGTATATTTATCATTCACTTTTACAAATTCACGATAATATGTATTAAGAACAATTGGCTTATTAAATTTATTTCTAGAAGTTTCAACTGCTTTATACAACAGCTCATGAATGGGCTCTTTAGTCACAATGATATCTTCAAGTTCTAATGTATTAAGGTCTAAAAAGATTGTGTTAGTCTTATCAGCTATTTTATCTAAAGTTATCGTAGTTGTTTTATATTGAAGATGGGAAATTGTGATTTCAGCATTGTTTAATGCGTAAATCTGAAAAGCACCTTCATCATTTGAAACGGTTCCAAAACCTGAATTTTTAACTGTTATTGTTGCACTTTGAATTGGCTCTTTTGTAGCACTATCTTTCAAAAACAAAACATAATTTTGCTGAGAAAACGAAGAAGTAAAAGTTAATAGACAAATAAAAAAGTAAATAATTTTAGACATAATTCAAGACTAATGATTAATGATATTCTTACAAAGAAAGAAATTTATTTTAATCTGAGTTTATATCCTAAAAATTTTATTTTTGCATCAAACAAATCATCATAATGGAGACTAACAAAATAATAGAAATTGTTGCTTATACTTTACCTTCAATAATAACTGGAGCTGTGGCTTACTTTCTTTTTCAATCTTATTTTAAGAATGAAGAAAAGCGCAGAAGATATTTATTGATGAAAAACACTCAAAAAGATGCTCTTCCTTTAAAACTTCAAGCTTACGAGAGAATGTCTATTTTTTTGGAAAGAATTCATCCGTCGAAATTACTGATTAGAGTTGCACCATTTTCTTCTGATAAAAATCATTATGAAGCTTTTATTATAGAACATATCGAACAAGAATTTGAACACAATTTAGCACAACAGATTTATGTTTCAGACGAATGTTGGAATATCATATTAACTGCAAAAAACACTATCATTCAAACCATTCGTAAAACAAATATGAGTGACAGAATTACGAGTGCAGATAAACTTCGCGAAGTTATTTTAAGTGACTTACTAGAAAACGAATCACCAACAACACTTGCTCTTGCTTATTTGAAAAAAGAAGTTAGTCAAATTATATAAACAAAAGTCTCCTCAATTGAGGAGACTTTTTATTTTAATTCACCTTTCAAAAAGTTTTGTTCTCTTTCAGGAAGATTTGGTAGCAAAGTAGTGAATGCCTGTTTGAACTTCTCCTTTTTGAGCATACCTCGAATTGTATTTTTAGCAAAAGCTACAAACTGCCATTTATGATGTGTAGTTGCGTTAACCAATGAGGTTAGTACTTTTTCATCTGTTGGATTTATTTGCAAAAGCATTTCGAGAGCATTTTTACGGACTGTAGCTTCAAATTGAGTTGATGCATAATTTAGCAATTCATCATAAAATTTTGGCTTTTCTTCAGGTTTAAAGGTTTTATCTAAACATGCATATAGCAACCAAATTGTTCTAAAGCTTTTATCATTATTGCCAATTACATTCTCTGTAGCTGATAAATATTTGGTTCTATCCTCAGGGAATTGTTCATACAATTGTTGGAAAACAATTTCTTTTGTCAAATACGAATTGTCATTCAATAAGCTTTCATATTCTGTTTTAAAATCTTTAGAAATTTGTTTAGTTGATTCAACAATAGCTTGACGGATTTTTAAATTATTTGTCTTCATTGCCAATTGCAATAATTCTTTTTTCTGCTCAAAAGGAACATCAATCAGTTGATAAATTACTTCTTGAGACAAGATAAAATAATCATTTGATTTTAAAACAGTTAAAAATAAATTTTTCTTGTTTTCATAGGACTGATTCTGCATCTTTTGCAATTCAAAATATTGCTTCATAACCTTGTTCTTACTCATCAAAGCAACAGCAGTTTGAACATCAAACGATTTTGATTCAAGCCACTCGGTTTTAAATTTAGTAGTATCAAACTTTGGTGAAACTTTTTTTATCTCAGCAAGAAAGTCATTAGTTTCAACCATTTTAAATTGATATTTTTTTAAATAATTCTTAATCGCTTTTTGAAAATTTTTAGCACCTATTGATTCTCTTAAATAATGCAAAGCCCAAGCTCCTTTTTTGTAAAATGATAATGAACTTGCTTTTTCATTTAAAATTGGGATGGTATCATACTTAGAAGCTTTTTTTATTTCTTCAGCATTCTTTAATAATTCATATTGAAAATGATTATCCCCAAACAATTCCTTCTCGGCTAATAAAGCATAATACGTTGCAAAACCTTCTTGCAACCAATGGTGTTTTCCCTCTTTTGCAGTAATCAAATCACCAAACCAATGATGTGCCAACTCATGAGCATTTACATTGATATAATTTTGATCATTAAATCCAGTTTCATCAACCACAAAATCCTGAGAGAATAAAGTCGCCGTTGTATTTTCCATTCCAGCATATAAAAAATCATGAACTGGTATTTGCTTATAGACTTCCCATGGATACTTAAAGCATGTTTCCTTTTCCAGAAAATCAAAAATCTCTTTAGAATATTTATATGTAGCGCTAAATTTATCAGCATCTTCCGGTTTGTAATAAAGATCTATGGGAACTTTTGAAGCAGTATATAACGTTTTATAATCAAACTGGCCAATTGCAAGCATTACCAAATAAGAAGACATTGGCTTTTGCATCTCATATTTCCAAACTTTAGCACTACCCTTTTCGTTCATAGTCGCACTAATTAATTTTCCATTAGAAACAACCTTATAAAAAGGATTAAAAGCTATTGAAAGGTTAAAAATTACTTTTTCATTTACATCATCAAAACTAGGCAACCAATGTGATGTATATTTCCCTTGACCCTGTGTCCAGATTTGTTGTACTCCATTAGAATAATCCCATCCTACAAAATACAAAGTCTGTTTAGGTTTTGCTGAATACAAAAAAGTAATAGCGTTTTTGCCCACTTGATAACCTTGAAAAAGATTAAGAGTCTTTCCTGTATTCTTAAAAGGAACTACAACTCCATTGATACTCACATCTGTGATTTCCATGTTCTTTGCATCAATCTTAATAGTATCGATAGTTTGTTTTACTTCAAAATCGTATTGAACACTTCCAGAAATTAATTTTTCAGAAGGATATAAACTCACTTGAGCATTCATTTTAGTAAAATCAACCTTTTTAAATTGCTGTCCAAAAACAGTTATCGATAGTAATAGAAAAATATAACGCATATATCATTTTGTATGTCTCAAAAATAGTTGGATTTTCCGACTTTTTGTAAGTTTACGCTAAATTTTAAGATTTGAAACCAAAAGCCATTTTTAACTGGAGTAGTGGCAAGGATTCTGCCCTAGCCTTATATAAAGTACTCCAATCTAATGATTACCAAATTCATTCACTTTTAACTAGTGTAAACAGTCATTATAATCGTATTTCGATGCATGGTGTTCGTGCTGAATTGTTAGAAGAACAAGCAAAAAGTATTGGCTTGCCTTTACATAAAATGGAAATCCCAGAAATGCCTTCTATGGAAATCTATGAAGACATTATGAAAACGACTTTAAACAATTTTAAAAAAGAAGGTGTTAGTCATTCTATTTTCGGAGATATTTTTTTGGAAGATTTACGTAAATATCGTGAAGATAAGCTAACAACCATTGGATTCACTGGAGTTTTCCCACTTTGGAAAATAGACACCACAGCATTAATCCAAGAATTTATTGCTCTCGGTTTTAAAACCATTGTAACTTGTGTGAATGAAAAATATTTAGACAAAAGTTTTGTTGGAAGAGTCATCGATCAACAATTTATTAATGATTTACCATCTAATGTTGATGTTTGTGGAGAAAACGGAGAATTTCATACTTTTACTTTTGATGGACCAATATTTTCAAATCCAATTCAATTTGAAATAGGAGAAATTGTGCATCGTAAATATGAAAAACCTAAAAGTTCAGTTTCAAATTCAGCTTGTGACACTGATGACACTGCTTTTGATTATGGATTTTGGTATGTTGATTTAATTCCTAATTAGACACAATGGAAACAATTAAAGAAACAAAAGAGTTAAAAATAATTCTAGACTTCTTACATAGTATAGGTATTAGTGTTGTTGAGAAAGAACTTCCTACAGATACTTTTTTGCCGGGATTATCTATTGGACCTAATTGTTTAGAAGTAGATTTTGACAAGCTTCTTTATCCAGGAGATATATTACATGAAGCAGGTCATTTAGCTGTTACAACTAGTGCAGATAGAGCTTTAATTGGCACCAATAAAATGCCTGAAGAATGGCCAACCCAAGGTGATGAAATAGCAACAATGTTATGGTCATTTTTAGCTTCAGAACACTTACAACTTCCAATTGATTACGTATTTCATCCCAACGGATATAAAAATCAATCTGAATGGTTGATAGAAAATTATTCTAAAGGAAATTATATTGGATTACCTCTTTTAGAATGGATGGGACTTGCTTCAAAAGAAACCAATGATGCAAGTAACACATTTCCAAAAATGATAAAATGGTTAAGAGACTAAAATATGACTGAGCTTGTTCGATACATAAAGTTCCCTATCACATTTGATATAGATGCGTTGAAAAACGATTTCAATACTATTATGTCTAATAATTGGGTTAAACATTATAACACCAATGATTATAATGGAGATTGGTCTTCTATTGCACTCATGTCTCAAGGAGGAAAATCGGATAATATTTATGCTTTACCATCAAATAATGATGAAGTAACTTTTACAGAAATTTTAGATTCTTGCCCAAACTTTAAAGAAGTCATTAATCGATTTAAGTTTCAAAAAACTTCTGTTAGACTTCTTAAATTATCCGTTGGTGCCGAAATAAAACCACATAAAGATTATTGTCTTGGCTATGAAGATGGCTTTTTTAGAATACATATACCTGTAATCACAAACAGTGATGTAGAATTCATTTTAGACAACGAACGATTAATAATGAACGAAGGAGAATGCTGGTATATCAATGCAAATTTCACCCATTCTGTTGCCAATAGAGGAAATGAAGATCGAATTCATTTGGTCATTGACGGAATAAGAAACGAATGGACAGATGAACTTTTTTTTAGCAATGCTAAAAAAGAAGGATTTGAGAAAAAAGTAATTCAAAATACTAAAGAAGATAAAGAAAAAATAATTCAGGAATTAAGAAAAATGAACACTCCTGTTGCCGACAAACTAATTGCTGATTTGTTAAATGAAATAGATTAATTTAATGCAAAACAATCTCCTTGAAACCCCAATAGAATACCTAAAAGGCGTTGGTCCGCAGCGTGGTGAATTATTACGCAAGGAATTGGGCATTCATAAATATGGAGATTTAATAAATCTATTCCCTAATCGATACATTGATAGGACAAGATATTATAAAGTAAACGAACTTGTTCCTAGCAATAGCGAAGTTCAAATCGTTGGTAAAATAATTCATGTAAAAACTGTCGAATTTGGAAAAGGAAAGAAGCGACTAAGCTCAACGTTTATTGATGATACTGGGGAAATAGAAATAGTTTGGTTTCAAGGAATTAAATGGATTCGTGAAAGTCTAAAAATTAATGTTCCGTATGTAATTTTTGGGAAAACCAATCATTTTAATGGTCAATATTCCATGCCTCATCCAGAAATGGAGTTGTTGGAGGATCACAAAGCAAGCCTTCGAAGTGCTATGCAACCTGTCTATCCATCAACAGAAAAGTTAGCTAACAAAGGCATATCAAATAAGGTTATTAATAAAATCATGCAACAGCTATTTGTGGAAACACATGCTTTGTTTGTTGAAACCTTGCCTGGATATCTTTTAGAAGAACTACAATTCATTCCAAAAAATGCCGCATTATTTAATATTCATTTCCCAAAAAGCCAAGAACTTTTAGCAAAGGCTCAATACAGATTAAAGTTTGAAGAGTTGTTCTTTATTCAGCTTCAATTAATTTCTAAAAATCTTATTCGGAAACATAAAATTAAAGGACATGCGTTTGAAAATGTAGGTTATTATTTTAATGAATTTTACAATAATCATTTGCCTTTTGATTTAACCAATGCTCAAAAAAAAGTATTAAAAGAAATTCGTAACGATTTAGGAAATCCGGCACAAATGAATCGTTTATTGCAAGGTGATGTGGGTTCTGGAAAAACAATTGTAGCATTAATGAGTATGCTATTAGCAATTGATAATGGATTCCAAGCGTGTATAATGGCACCAACTGAAATCTTAGCAAACCAACATTTTAATGGAATTTCAGAATTAGCTGAGCCACTTGGAATAAATATAAAACTATTAACAGGATCAACCAAAACTGCTGATAGAAGAATCATTCACGAAGAATTAGAAAATGGCACTTTACATATCATTGTTGGAACCCACGCTTTGTTGGAAGATAAGGTTCAGTTTAAAAATCTTGGACTTGCCATTATTGATGAGCAACACCGATTTGGTGTTGAACAGAGAAGCAAACTTTGGAAAAAGAACGATATTCCACCACATGTTTTGGTCATGACCGCCACTCCTATTCCACGTACGTTGGCTATGAGTTTGTATGGTGATTTAGATATCTCAGTTATTGATGAATTACCTCCAGGACGTAAACCAATTCAAACCGTACATCGTTATGATAGTAACCGACTAAAAGTTTGGAAATTTATTCGTGATGAAATCGAAAAAGGACGCCAAATATATATTGTTTATCCTTTAATTCAAGAATCAGAAACCTTGGATTATAAAGATTTAATGGATGGTTACGAAGGCATTTCTCGCGATTTTCCTTTACCAAAATATTCTGTTTCTATGGTTCATGGAAAAATGAAACCTGCTGAAAAAGATGCAGAAATGAAACGTTTTTCTGAAGGAAAAACAAATATAATGGTTGCCACTACAGTAATTGAAGTTGGTGTCAATGTTCCGAATGCATCTGTGATGATCATTGAAAGCGCCGAACGCTTCGGTCTTTCACAATTACATCAGCTACGTGGTCGTGTGGGACGTGGTGCAGAACAGAGTTATTGTATTTTAATGACTGGACATAAATTGAGTAGTGATAGCAAAACACGTTTGGAAACTATGTGTAAAACAAATGATGGTTTTGAAATTGCAGAAGTAGATTTAAAACTACGTGGCCCTGGTGATATTATGGGAACACAACAAAGTGGTGTGTTAAACCTTCAAATTGCTGATTTGGTCAAAGATAAAGATATCTTACAAATGGCACGTCATTATGCTATAAAATTACTTAAAGAAGATCCATCTATGACAAAACCAGAGCATCAAAAACTTCGAGAAGTTTTTATTGAACTTGGAAAAAAGAAAAATATTTGGAATTATATTAGTTAACATTCAATTCCTAAAATAAATCATACAAAAAAGCCTAAGAAAACTTAGGCTTTTTGTTATTTATAATATTTCTAGAATTATTTTTTACTCCACTCTTTAATGCTATCCTCATTCATTTTAACATAATCAGTATTATTGGCAGCTTTAGCAGCTTCTAAAGAAATTTTAGCTGTTTCTAATGCCCCTTTTTTATCACCTAATTTAGCTTGTATTTGAGATTTTAAACGAGAGTACCAATAAGGTTTTTTCTCATGCATATCATAAGCTTTGGTAGCATAAGATAATGCTTTATTTAAATCTCCATTAGTCTGAAAGAAATATTGTGCTGCAGAATAATAATCTGTTGCTGATGGACCAGATAATGTTTTATCAATACTAGCCATTGCCACCTTTTGAGTAGGAACTTCAAATTTTAAAGCTACTAGTGTTTTCTCCCATGCAAATTCTAAATTTGCAAAGTTATTATCTGTATTATTTATTCCTATTGTAAAAGTCTCGACATGTCTGTTCAATATTTCTGTCTTGGCTGAAGCTTTGATTGCTACTTTACTATCATCCCATTTTTCAGGATTACCCCAATTATTAGTATCTGTGTAAAATAAAATTTCCCATTCGTCAGCTTTCGGAATAGTATAAAGAGCATATTTCCCTTTTTTTAATGTCGCTCCGTTAATAACTACATCATCAGAAAAAGATATAGTTGTATTAGCATTTGCTCCCGTTCTCCAAACTTTACCAAAAGGTACTAAATCACCATATATTACTCGACCTTTAGCACTTGGTCTAGAATATTCAATTTCAATATCAGTTAGTCCAACAGTTTGAATCAAAGTTGATTTTGGACTTGCCTGAGGAACCTTAATTTGCGCTTCTAATGAAAAAGAGGCAATAAATACTGCGATTGCAATTATAAATCGTATCATTTTGTTTGTTTTTTTAATTATTCCAAAGATAGTTTATGAGTATTTTTTTATTGTTAATAAAACTATAAAAATAAAACTTTTTTGTTTAATTATTTTTTATTTTTGTTAAACATTTATTTGCTTTGAAACTATACTCATTACATACAGTACAAAAACTTCCTATCTCCTTAAATGAGGCATGGACTTTTTTTAGCAATCCTAAAAATTTAAATACTATAACTCCAGATTCTATGAAATTCAAAACAATTTCTGGAGATGATAAAGATATGTTTGCCGGCCAAATTATCCAATATAAAATATCACCTTTCCCTTTTATCAATATGCAATGGGTTACTGAAATAACTCATGTTGATGATAAAAAATTCTTTGTAGATGAACAAAGATTTGGTCCTTACTCTTTTTGGCATCATAAACATTTTTTTACAGCAATTGAAAATGGGGTTTTAATGGAAGATATTGTACATTATAAAGTTCCATTTGGAATATTAGGTCAACTTTTTCATCCTTTAATTGTCAGACCTAAACTTGAAGAGATTTTTGCATTTAGAAAACAAAAATTAATAGAATTATTTGGCAAATTATGACAATTTTCTGGTTTAGACGTGATTTACGATTAGAGGACAATGTAGGACTCTTTCATTCATTATTTGAAAATGAAAAGGTTCTGCCAATTTTTATTTTTGACACTAGTATTCTTTCTCAACTAGAAAACACAGATCCAAGAGTTACATTTATTCATGAATTACTTGAAGGAATTCAAAAAAAATTAAAAACGAACGGAAAATCTTTGGCCGTATTTTATGGAAAAGCAATTGAGGTATTTGAAAAGCTTATAACTGAAAATAAAATATCATCAGTTTATACAAATCATGACTATGAGCCTTATGCCAGAAAGAGAGATAAAGAGCTAAATAATTTTTTTAGATTAAAAGGAATTGCCTTTAAAACTTGTAAGGACCAAGTAATTTTTGAAAAAAGTGAAATTGTTAAAGATGATGGAAATCCTTACGTAGTTTATACACCCTATTCAAAACGTTGGAAAGAAAAATTAAGTAAAACACCAATTCAAAATTATCCATCTCAAAATTATTTGGAAAAAATTTCAGAACACAATTACCCTTTTTTATCTCTAGGAGATATTGGATTTGAAAAGTCAAATATTAGAGTACCTGAATATAATATTAAAGATTCACTAATCTATAATTATCAGGATACCAGAAATATTCCAGCAATAGAAGGGACTTCACGATTAGCTCCACACTTACGGTTTGGATCAGTTTCTATTCGTAAACTGGTAATTCATGCTTTAAAATATCAAAACCAAACATTTTTAAATGAATTAATTTGGAGAGAATTTTTCATGCAAATCCTTTGGTATTTTCCGCATACTATTAACAAAAGTTTTAAAGAAAAATACGATTACATCAAATGGGAAAATGATGAAATAAAATTTAGAAAATGGTGTGAAGGAAAAACTGGGTATCCTTTTGTTGATGCAGGAATGCGTGAATTAAATGCAACCGGACATATGCACAATCGTGTTCGAATGATTGTAGCAAGTTTTTTGTGCAAACATTTACTCATCGATTGGCGTTGGGGTGAAGCCTATTTTGCCAACAAACTTTTAGATTACGAACAATCAAGCAATATTGGAAACTGGCAATGGGCAGCAGGAAGTGGTGTCGATGCAGCGCCTTACTTTAGAATTTTCAATCCAACAGAACAAATAAAAAAATTCGATAAGAATTTAAAATATATCAAAAAGTGGGTACCTGAACTAGAAACTAAATACTATCCAGAGCCAATGGTTGATCATAAAGCTGCTAGAGAAAAATGCTTACTAACTTATAAAGAGGCTTTAACTTAAATTTTAATCCAAATGGATTAATCTAAAATCGAATTCTTTAAAATCAGTAATTAATAAATCAGCTTCAGATAAATCTTGGTGTTTTGAGTTTAAGCTATCGTATCCTATACAATAAATTCCAGCTGCTTTTGCTGCTCTAACTCCATTTGTACTATCTTCAATAACAATACAATTTCCTTTTGGTGCTTCTGAAAGAGATGCTGCATGCAAAAAAATTGCGGGATCTGGTTTAGATTTTGGAAAATCTTCACCACTCACTTTATGAGTGAAATATTGATTTAAACTAAATCGGTTAAAAACTCTATTAATGGTGCTATTTGATGCTGATGAAGCTAAAATTAATTGTATTTTATTATCATGCAACCTTTTAATTAAATCGAAAACTCCATCGATTAACTCTAAATCTGGTTTAGTGTCAAACGCATCATTAAATAAATGGCGTTTTCTTAAAATTAATTCTTCAACATCGTGATCTAGATTAAAATGAGCTTTCAATTTTTGAAAAACATTTCGAGTAGAATTTCCTGTGAATGTAGCATACATTTCCTCAGAAACTTCAATATTCAATTCTTTAAAATGTTGATCATAAGCATACTTGTGCACAGGTTCTGTATCTACAATTACGCCATCCATATCAAAAATTACAGTTTTAATCATGATTCAGTTTATCAAAATTTGAGATGCAAAGGTGCAAAGTTTTTATTTTAAATTAAACCTTTTTAAATATCTTTAGTCTTATAGTATAAATTACTTCAATTGGAAGACGAAAAAGGCTTTATTCTAGAATTACTTAACCCTAAAACGCAAAACGAAGCGTTTCGAAAATTAGTACGCGAATATCAACGCCCTTTGTATGCTCATATTCGAAATATGGTTTTAAATCACGATGACGCTGATGATGTTTTGCAAAATACTTTCGTGAAAGTTTTTCAAAACCTAAAAAACTTTAAAGGAGAAAGTAAATTGTATTCATGGATGTATCGTATAGCAACAAATGAAGCGATAAACTTTATCAATTCGAGAGCTAAAAAATCAGGCGTTACAAATGAAGAATTGAAAGAAAGATTGGTTAAAAACCTTGAAGCTGATGTAGATTATGACGGAAATGAAATTCAATTAAAACTTCAAAAAGCTGTAACTACTCTTCCTGAAAAACAACAACAAGTTTTTAAAATGAAGTATTTTGAAGAAATGAAATACGAAGAAATTAGTGAGATTTTACAAACATCGGTAGGAGGATTAAAAGCATCCTATTTCCATGCAGTAAAAAAAATTGAAGAATTTTTAAATTCAAATTAAACCTTTAGTGATTAATTTTGTCAAACTTATATGAAAAAGATAGATTTAGAAAACGATAAAAAAATAGAATCAGGATTTAAAATACCTGATAACTATTTCGACTCATTCGAAGATCGATTAATGCAGCGAATTGAAAATGAAGAAACTTCTTCTTCAAAAGTAATTTCTATTTGGCGACGCAAATCAGTATGGATATCTGGAATGGCAGCAGCTCTAATTGTTTCTATTGGAACATGGATGTATTTTGAACAACAAAAAAATGAAACAATAGAGTTCGCACAAGATTACCTTGCATATGGAAATGAAATTACAACAGAGGATATTGCAAAGCATCTAACCGAAGAGGACTTATCAAATTTAGAAACAGAGATAAACAACTTTGATTCTAAAACAGAAACTTATATAAATGAATACTTAAATTAAGATGAAACAATTTATTACTATACTATTCTTGTTATTTCCTACTTTGATTTTTAGCCAAGAAATGGATGAGAAAATTGAAAGAATCAAGGCTCTTCGTGTGGCTTATATATCTGATAGATTAGAATTAACACCTGAAGAAGCACAAAAATTTTGGCCACTTTTTAATCAATTTGATGATAAACAAACAGAATTAAACAGGGAAAAACGCAAGTTAATGTTTAAATTACGCCCAGAAAATGCAGCTAATTTATCTGAAAAAGAATCTGCTCAATTGATTGATGAAGATGAAAGATTAGAAACCGAAATTCAAAATAATAAAAGACAATTAGCAAGAAATCTACAAGGAGTAATTCCGAATCAAAAAATTCTAATATTACGCCAAATAGAAATTGAATTCAAACAAAAACTTTTAAAACAAATAAAAGACAGAAGAAGATTTAGAAATTAAAAAAGAGCCTAATAGGCTCTTTTTTAATCATTTGAAAACAAGTTTTACAATTCTATTTTTACCCGTAGCGACAGCTGTTCTGTCATCTATAAATCGAAATGTAAGCAAATCTTTATCCTCAGCTAATTGCTTCCAAGTTAAACCTGAATCATTCGAATAAAATATACCATTAGCTCCCACTTCAACAATTCCTTTCCCATTGCTATCAGGCACATACTGTATACATGATGCGTAACCAAATCCTGCATTATCACTTACCAACTTCCATGTTTTTCCTCCATCGTTTGTAATCGCTTTATTTTGAAGGTTTTCTAAAGGTTTTTCATAATTACCTCCAGCCATAATTCCAATAGAATCATTATAAAAATCGGCACAAAAAGCACCTGTCATAGTTCCTCCTTGAATAATTGGAGATTCATATATTTCCCAATTTTCTCCTTTATCTACAGAGACAAAAGCTCTTGATTTTTTACCTCCAGAAATCATAAACATAGCGTTATCAGTAAGAATCAGATTTGTATTACTCGCAGCAAAAAAGGCTTCTCCTTCTTCAAACTTTGGTAAATTGTTACATGAAACTTTTTTCCAAGTCTTACCGCCATCAGTTGTTTTTATAATGGAAGGACAATCTTCAGTAGGATCACCTATCGCAAAACCTTCCTTATTATTTAAAAATTGCATACTATCATAAAAAACCTTTTCATGTTTTTCTTCATAAACTAACCGAATTTGTTTTGACTTTTTATCTATTTTATATAGCAATGCAGGATTGGCAACGGATAAAATAAAAATACTGCGTGAAGTTTGCGCAATACTTCTAAATTCGATATTTAAATTATTTTTTTCAATTACTCCTTTATACCTCGCTCCTTTATCTGATAAAGGAATAGAACCAAACTGACCTTTATTTCCTGCATACCAAACTTTATTCCCATCAATCAATATGGCTCTTGAACTAATTTGATCTTGAATTAGAGTATCGATAGAAACTTTAACAAAATTAGTTTCTGATATTAGCTTCTTATCAACTGAACAAGAAACAATTAAAAATGAAGCAATTAAGCTTAAAATAATATTTTTCAAATTTTGTAATTTACTTATTAACAACATTTTGTAAAAATAGCTTTATATTTTTTAACTAAAAACACCTAGCGATAAAATAAAATGTCCTAATTTTGAAGTTTTAAATCAAATCATAAATGAGTTCTTCAAGTCATCAGGATCTTCATAGTAAGTATTCTTTAGCGGGAATTTTAATCACTTTAGGTATTATTTATGGAGATATAGGGACTTCGCCCTTATATGTAATGAAAGCCATTATTGGTACTCACGGAATCAACAAAGATGTTGTTTTAGGTGGAATTTCAGCCATTTTTTGGACATTAACATTACAAACTACATTAAAATATGTTTTTATGACGCTTTCTGCCGATAACAATGGTGAAGGTGGAATATTTGCATTATATGCTTTAGTAAAAAGAACTAAAGTCAAATGGTTGATAATACCTGCTATAATTGGAGGTAGTGCTTTATTAGCTGATGGTATAATTACCCCTCCTATTTCTGTTTCTTCTGCCGTAGAGGGGGTAAAAATTTACTTTCCTGGCATTGATACTGTACCTATTGTAATTGCCATACTTTGTATTCTATTTATAATTCAACAATTTGGAACAAGTTTAGTAGGTAAGTTTTTTGCACCTATGATGATGATATGGTTTGGAATGTTAGCAGTTCTTGGAGTAATACAAATTTCTCATAATATCGATGTACTTAGTGCTATTAATCCTTACTACGCATATCATTTACTTAATATTCACCCTGAAGGTTTTTATGTTTTAGGTTTCGTATTCCTGTGTACTACAGGAGCTGAAGCATTATATTCTGATATGGGGCACTGTGGTAGAAAAAATATACGTATTAGCTGGGTGTTCGTAAAACTTGCTTTACTTTTAAACTATTTTGGTCAAGCAGCTTTTTTAATTAAGCACCAAGGTGAAACATTAAAAAGTATAGACGCTAATAATGGTAACCCGTTTTATTTAATAATGGCTGATTGGTTCCAACCTTTTGGAATTGTAATTGCTACCATGGCAGCAGTAATTGCCTCTCAAGCCTTAATTTCAGGTTCATTTACACTTATAAATGAAGCTATGAGATTAAACTTTTGGCCAAAAGTTAAAATTAAATATCCTACTGAACTTAAAGGACAATTATACATCCCTTCTATAAACTGGTTATTATTAGCCGGATGTATTGGAATTGTATTGTACTTCAAAGAGTCAGGTAAAATGGAGGCAGCATACGGATTAGCAATAGTTCTTTGTATGATTATGACCACATTACTTTTAATGTATTACATGGTTATGAGAAGAGTTGCTGCATATTTAATCATACCAATCATCTTAGTTTATTTAACCATAGAATTTAGTTTCTTAATAGCTTGTTTAGATAAATTTGCTCATGGTGGTTACGTTACAATAATAATAGCGGCATTACTAATTTTTGTAATGAGCATTTGGCATACAGCTAAAAAAATCAGCAAAAATTACACTAAAATTGTAAAAATAGACAATTATAAAAAAGTATTAGCAGAGTTAAGTGTTGACTTATCTATTCCAAAATATGCTACTCACTTAGTTTACATGACTAATGCTAATAGAGTTGATGAAATTGAAGAAAAAGTCATGTACTCTATCTTACAAAAAAGACCAAAAAGAGCTGATATTTATTGGTTTATACATGTAAACGTAACTGGAGAACCCTATAACAAAGAATATAAAGTAACTGAAATCATTAAAGATGATTTATATAGAATTGATTTTAATTTAGGTTTTAGAGAGCCAACTAAAATTAATCTAATGTTTAAAGAAGTTATTAAAGACATGGTTCAAAATGGTGAAGTTGATATCACAAGCCGATATGAATCTTTGCATAAAAACAATATTATAGGTGACTTTAAATTTGTTCTTTCTGAAAAATTCCTATCTAATGATAGTTTCATGCATTACTATGAAAAAATTGTCATGAATACTTATTTTTTCTTGAAAAATTTCTCTCTTTCAGAAGAGAAAGCCTTTGGATTAGACAGTAGTTCTGTTAAAATTGAAAAATTCCCAATGGTATTACATGCACCAGAGAAAATAGAAATGACTAGGATTTATAAAGAACAAAAAGAAGTAGACTAAATGATTACATACAATCCTAAAGATTGGTTTAGCTTTATTTTTAAGTTTCATAAAGCAGATACTTTTAGAGAATTATTTCCATTAATTATTGGTATTGGGATTTATTCTGGAATTATTGCTTACTTAGAATTGCATTATTTTAAACTATCTGATACCAGTCATGTAAAAAACATTCCTATAATGCATGGCTTATTAGGTTTTGTAATCTCGCTTCTACTTGTTTTTAGAACTAATACTGCCTATGATCGTTGGTGGGAAGGAAGAAGACAATGGGGAGCACTAGTTAACTGTAGCAGAAACTTTGCTGTAAAACTATCTGCCATTTTAACGGAAAAAGAAGATAAAATTTTCTTTAAAAAAGCAATTCCTCATTTTGCTCAAACTCTTAATTTACATCTTAAAGACGAAAAAATCACTCATGAACTTTTTAAAGAATACAATATTAATGTAGAGCACAAAAAGCACAAACCAAATCAGTTGGTTAAATTGATGTCTAAAAAACTATTTGAACTAAAAAGGCAAAATAAACTTACTGACGAAAATCTACTTTTCATAAATCCAGAATTAACATCTTTTCTAGATATTTGTGGCGCTTGTGAAAGAATCAAAAACACTCCTATTCCATTTTCCTACAGTGTTTTCTTAAAAAAATTCATCTTTTTTTATGTTATGACACTACCATTTGGTTATGTTTTTAGTCTTGGATATTACACTATACCAGTTGTAATTTTTATTTTTTATGTTTTAGCAAGTTTAGAGCTTATTGCAGAAGAAATAGAAGAGCCTTTCGGAAATGATGAAAACGATTTACCAACAGCACAGATAGCAGAAAACATTAGAAAGAATATTGAAGAAATTCTTTAAAAAAGAAAAAACTAACTATAAAAATCTTACATTGCAACTTATATAAAGTGCTGTTATCTTGAGATTTTTTTCTAAAATACTTTT
Source organism: Flavobacterium terrae (assembly GCF_900142035.1). GTDB lineage: Bacteria > Bacteroidota > Bacteroidia > Flavobacteriales > Flavobacteriaceae > Flavobacterium > Flavobacterium terrae. The sequence continues at coordinate 33,164 of NZ_FQZI01000006.1, forward strand.
ATCCTTTTTACTTTTAAGTTTTAGTATTGGCCACTGTCAACAAAAAACTAGATTATCTGTCAAAGTAGATTCCATCAATCCTATACTTAAGGTTAATCAAATTATTCTTTTTACGAATTCTTCACAAAAACCTTTATCACAAATTGTTTTAAACGATTGGAACGAATCGTATTCAAATAGAAAGACAAATTTAGGAAAGAGACTCTCAGACGAATATGTCAGAAGTTTTCATTTATCTAGAGAAAAAGAACGAGGAAAAACAACAATAAATTCGGTTTCAATTAATGAAACAACTTCGGTTTGGGAACGCAAAAAAGAACAAATAGATTTAATCACAATTAAACTTGAAAAAAGACTTCTCCCTGGTGAATCTATCAATATTGAATTAGAATATAATTTAAAAATACCAGAAGACAAATTCACGAGATATGGTTACAATAAAGGTAATTTTTATTTAAAAGACTCATTTTTAAATATTGCTCGTTTAGATGAAAAAGGAAATTTTGTAGAATACAGTAATGAAAATATAGACGATGCAACTAATGAAATTATTGAATTTATTGCTGCGGAATTTATTTTACCCAAATCATATTCTATTACCACTAATTTGAATCAAAAAAGTGAAGAAATAACAACTCAAAAAACAATAACATTTGAAGGGTCAAATTTGACCGATTATACTTTTGCCATTGAAAAGAGAAATACTTTTGAAAGTTTTACAAATGAAACAATGTTGATTGAAACAAACTTAAAAGTCAACAAAGTGACCGAAGTTCAAAAGGCAATTGTTATTGACAAGGTTGTTAAGTTTATAGAAGTTTATTTAGGCTCTTCTCAAAATAAAAAAATAATGGTTTCTCAAATAGACTATGATAGAAACCCATTATATGGTCTTAATCAATTACCAAGTTTTTTGAGTCCATTCCCCAATTCATTTTTATATGAACTTGAATTTTTAAAAGCGTACTCTAATAATTATCTAAAGCAAAATTTAAAAATTGATTACAGAAAAGATCATTATATTATTGATGCAATTCAAACATATATATTAATTGAATACATCAATGAATTTTACCCAGATTTAGATTTAATAGGAAATATTGGTAAAATCAAATTACTAAAAGGCTTTCAACTTTCAAAAGCAAAATTCAACAAGCAATATGAAATTGTTTATTTACTTACAGCTAGAAGAAATTTAGATCAGAGTTTAGACGAATCAAAGGAGAACTTAATAAAATTTAATGAGCGTATTTCTGGAAAATATAAAGCTGGGTTAAGTTTTCAATATTTAAATAAATATTTAGGAGAAAATATTGTACCAAATTCTTTTAAAGAATTTACACAACTAAATGGTAATAGTAAAACAACTTTAAGTCAATTTGAGGGAATCCTTCAAAAAAATTCAAAAAGAAATATAAACTGGTTTTTTGAAAATATTGTTAGATCAAAAACAAGTGTAGATTATGGTTTTGGAGAATTAGAAAAATTAAATGATTCTATCAAGATTAGTATTATAAATAAAGGAAATAGAGATGTTCCAATTACTTTATCAGGTTTCAAAAAAAGAAAATTAGTATTTGAAAAATGGTTGCCAAATATTAAACACGATTCGGTTCTTGTATTTCCAAAAAACGAATTAGATAAACTGATTATAAACAATAGCAACGATTTACCTGAAATAAACAATAGAAATAATTTAAAATCTTTAAAAGGAATATTTTCTTTAAATAGACCGCTAAAATTTACTCTATTAAAAGATATTGAAAACAGAAACTATAGTCAAATTTTTTATTATCCAGAAATTGGCTATAACGTCTATGATGGCGCTATTTTATCTTTTAAATTCAACAATAGATCTTTAATAGAAAAACCTTTTTCAATTGATTTGGGACCTAGCTTTTCAACCAGAACAAGTTCTTTGACGGGTGATGGCAGCGTTAGCTATACTCAACAAAGACCTAACTCTAAATTATATCAAATAAGATACTCATTAGGTGGAGCTTATTTTCATTATGTTCAGAATGCTGCTTATTTGAGATTTACACCACTTATTAGCTTTAGATTTAGAGATCTTGATCTACGCAAAAATTTTAGACAAACTCTAACATTCAGACAAGTTGTTGTAAATAAAGAGCCCAACCCATTAAAAAAAATAGAGACAACACCATTAAATTACTCAGTTTTTGATACACGATATGGTATTGGAGATAATGAAACTGCAAGGTCATATGGTTTATCAACTAATGTTCAACTTTCGAGCAAATTTGGAAAATTTATTATTGAAGGTGGATATAGTAAGCTTTTTGAAAGCAACTATCAAATTGGTGTTAGAGTTTATGCAGGAACTTTTCTTTATAAAAAAACGGATACAGAATACTTCAATTTTGGTTTAGATAGACCAAAAGACTATTTGTTTGACTATAATTTCTACGGAAGATCTGAAACTTCTGGTCTATTTAGCCAGCAAATCATTATCGCTGAAGGTGGTTTTAAATCAAAATTTGTTAATCCATATGCGAATGAATGGTTAACAAGCATAAATGTTACTTCATCTGTTTGGAAATCAATTCAATTATATGGAGATGCTGGATTATACAAAAACAAAGGATTTGATCCTAAATTTGTGTATGATAGTGGTGTACAATTAAATCTAGTGCCTGGTTACTTTGAATTATTTTTTCCAGTATATTCAAGTAATGGATTTGAGCTTGGGGAAAGAAATTATCAAGAAAAAATACGTTTTGTAGTAACATTAAGCCCTAGAACACTTATCAGTCTTTTTACTCGAAAATGGTTTTAATAATCACAAAAAACATCGTTTAAGTGATTATTTTCTACAAAAAACCTATTTTTTATAAATTATCATTATTCAAACAAGCTAAAAAGACTCAAATACTAAAAAAAATACAATTAATATTTTCTCAACAAAATTAGAATATATCGTGTTTTTGTTTAAATTTGTCATCATTACAAGTACACATTATGACACAAGTGGAAGATAAAAAAGAATTGACTTTTGAAGATTTTAAAACAGAAGTTTTAAACGATTATACAATTGCACGTGTAAGCCGAGAGTGTAGTCTTCTAGGAAGAAAAGAAGTACTTACTGGTAAAGCAAAATTTGGAATTTTTGGAGATGGTAAAGAAATTCCTCAATTAGCTCTTGCTAAAGCTTTTCAAAATGGTGATTTCCGTTCTGGATATTATCGCGATCAAACTTTTATGATGGCCATTGGTCAACTTAACATTGAACAATTCTTTGCTGGTTTGTATGGTCATACTGACTTAGATTTTGATCCAATGAGTGCTGGTCGACAAATGGGAGGACATTTTGCAACACATTCACTTGATGAAAAAGGAAACTGGAAAAACCTTACCCAACAAAAAAATTCTAGTGCTGATATCTCTCCTACCGCTGGTCAAATGCCTCGTTTATTAGGTTTGGCACAAGCATCAAAAATTTACAGAAATGTTGAAGGTATCAATCAAACAAATTTTTCTGACAAAGGAAATGAAGTAGCTTGGGGAACAATTGGTAATGCTTCAACATCTGAAGGTTTATTTTTTGAAACTATAAATGCTGCTGGAGTTTTACAAGTACCTATGGTAATGAGTGTTTGGGATGACGAATACGGAATTTCTGTTCATGCTAGATACCAAACTACTAAAGAAAATATTTCGGAAATATTAAAAGGTTTTCAACGTGACGAAGATAATAATGGATATGAAATACTTAAAGTAAAAGGATGGGACTACCCTGCCCTAGTTGAAACCTATCAAAAAGCTTCATTCATTGCCAGAGAAGAGCATGTTCCTGTTTTAATTCACGTAGATGAATTAACACAACCACAAGGACACTCTACCTCGGGATCACATGAACGTTATAAAAATGCTGAACGCTTAGCATGGGAGGCAGAATTTGACTGTTTAGCGCAAATGCGTAAATGGTTATTAGAAAATAATTTAGCAACACAAGATGAGTTAGAAGCAATTGATAATCAAGCCAAAAAAGATGTTCTTGAAGGAAAGAAAAAAGCTTGGTTAGAATTTACTAATCCAATTAAAAATGAAAGAGATAAATTAGTAGCTGTTTTAAATTCAGTTGCTTCAAATTCTGACAATAAAATTTTTATCGAAAAATATGCTTCTGATTTAGCTGCTATAAAAGAGCCTATTCGTAAAGACTTAATCACCCTTGGTCGTAAAGTTTTACGCATGGTAATTAATGAATCAGGAAAAGCTGAATTAGCATCATGGGTAAAAAATTATACTGAAAAAATTCAGCCAAAATTTAGTTCTCATTTATTCTCACAATCAGAAAACAATGTGTTTTCTATAGGTGAAGTAAAACCTACTTATGATGAATCAGCAGAAGAAGTAGATGCTCGTTTGGTTTTACGTGATAATTTTGATGCTATTTTTACTAAATATCCAGAGACTTTAATTTTTGGTGAAGATTCTGGAAACATAGGTGATGTAAACCAAGGGCTTGAAGGAATGCAGGAAAAATACGGAGAGTTTCGTGTTTCTGATGCAGGGATTCGTGAGGCTACTATACTTGGTCAAGGTATAGGAATGGCCATGAGAGGTCTTCGCCCAATTGCCGAAATTCAATACTTAGATTATTTATTGTATGCTATTCAGATCATGAGTGATGATTTAGCTACACTTCAATACAGAACAGCTGGACGTCAAAAAGCACCGCTAATCATTCGCACTCGCGGACATCGTTTAGAAGGTATATGGCATTCTGGTTCTCCAATGGGAATGATTATAAATGCCATTCGTGGTATACATGTTTTGGTACCAAGAAATATGACTAAAGCTGCTGGTTTCTATAACACTTTATTAGAAACTGATGAGCCAGCGTTAATTGTAGAGTGTTTGAATGGATACCGTCTAAAAGAAAAAATGCCTACAAATCTTGGTGAATTCAAAACACCAATTGGTGTTGTTGAAACCATTAAAGAAGGAAATGATGTCACAATAGTTTCATACGGTTCTACTTTACGATTAGTGGAGCAAGCTGCAAAAGAATTATTAGAAGTAGGTATTGATGTTGAAATAATAGATATTCAATCATTATTACCATTCGATATCAATCATGATATTGTAAAATCTTTAGCAAAAACAAACCGATTGTTAGTTGTAGATGAAGATGTTCCTGGTGGTGCATCAGCATTTATCTTGCAACAAATTATTGATGAACAAAAAGGGTACAAACATTTAGATAGTCAACCTGAAACATTAGCTGCAAAGGCGCATAGACCTGCTTATGGAACTGATGGCGATTATTTTTCAAAACCTTCGATAGAAGACGTTTTTGAAAAAGTTTATGAAATGATGAATGAAAGTAATCCAACAAAATATCCTAGTTTATATTAATACAAAACCACCTTCGGGTGGTTTTTTTTATAACAATTTTGATCTTTCACCGTTATAGTCTAAAAAGATATGCAATGAAAAAACTCTTTCTCTTAATACTATTTATTTCTCTAATAACTTCTTGTAAATCAAAAAAAACAGAAAATACAGCAGTAATAATCGAATCTAGTAAAGTAGAAACCATAAAAAAGAATAGAGCATTTGATTTAGGTACTAGACTTTTAGAATCGTGTAATACTTCAAAATTTAAACCTTTTTCAAACGAAGAAGCAACTGAAAAAGTAATTCAAAACGCAACTCCAGATAAAATTTCTCTGACTTGCCAAAAAATTAGACAACGTAATGGAAAATTTAATTATATCAAACTTTTAGATGTCACTTATTTAAAAGAAAGTGAAGAATACATCTTTAGATATAATATTGACTATGAAAAAAAATATTTCATGCGCGAATTAATTGTCACGATAAATAAAGAAAATAAAGTATCTGCGATTTCTACTAGAGAAATAAAGCCAAAACCTATGTAACTAGAAATACTAATAAAGCTAGTATTTAAAAATTATTCAAAAAAAACAGAATAATTAAAACCGATCCAATGTGTTTTCCGTAAATGATATTATAACAAAAATATTCAAACATGAAAACACAAAAATTTTTATCTGTAGCCATTTTAGGAATTGCATTATCATTTGGTTTAACCTCTAATGCCCAAAAATCAGTAATTGTCGGAGGAGCTCCTATGTATCCTACAAAAAACATTATTGAAAATGCTGTTAATTCAAAAGATCACACAACATTAGTAGCTGCAGTAAAAGCTGGTGATTTAGTTTCTGTATTATCAGGAAAAGGACCATTCACAGTTTTTGCCCCAACAAATTCTGCCTTCGAAAAATTACCTATGGGAACAGTGGATAATTTACTTAAACCAGAAAACAAATCAACTTTGCAAGCAGTATTAACTTACCATGTTGTTGCTGGGAATTTAGATAGTAAAGCAATTGCAAAAGCAATTAAAGATGGAAATGGAAAAGCTACGCTTACTACAGTACAAGGTGGAAAGCTTGTGTGTACAATGGAAGGAAAAAATCTTGTAATTACTGATGAAAAAGGTAATAAATCTATGGTTACTATTGCAAACGTATATCAATCCAACGGAGTTATACATGTTATTGATTCGGTTGTATTGCCAAATTAACCCAATCTTTTTTGTTCCAACTATAAGAAATCCCTATCAAGGGATTTTTTTTTAGTATTGTTTCTAGATACAGAAAAACACTATTTATTTATATTTGTCAATATTAAACAAACGAAATAAAAAACAATCATGAAAATTGTTATTTCTCCTGCAAAATCTCTAGACTTTGAAAAAAGTCTTCCTACTGAAAAACACACTAAGCCAAGTTTCTTAAAACAATCAAAAGAAATTATTAAAATCCTAAAAACTCTAAAACCAAAAGATTTATCAGAACTAATGGACATTTCAGAAGCTCTAGGTGAACTGAATTGGCAACGCAATAAAAAATTCAAAACTCCTTTTACTCCCGAAAATGCTAGACCTGCAGTATATGCCTTCAATGGAGATGTTTATCAAGGATTAAACTCATATACTATTCCTGAAGAAAAATTAGATGTTTTACAAAACAAGCTCAGAATTCTTTCTGGTCAATATGGCATTTTAAAACCATTAGATTTAATTCAACCCTATCGTCTTGAAATGGGAACTAATTTATCTATTGGCGAAGCAAAAAATCTTTATGCTTATTGGAAAGAAACTTTAACTAAAGCATTAAACAAAGAACTTAAAAAGAATGAGTTATTTATAAATTTAGCGAGTACTGAGTACTTTTCTGTTATTGATGTTAAATCCTTAAAAGTTCCTGTAATCACTCCAGAATTCAAAGATTATAAAGATGGGAAATTAAAAATGATTTCATTCTTTGCTAAAAAAGCACGTGGTATGATGGTTCGTTATATTATTGATCACAATGTTGAAACTCTTGAAGAGTTGAAAGGCTTTAATTATGAAGGCTATGCTTTTGATGCAAATTTATCGAAAGGAAATACTTTAGTTTTCACTAGATAATCATCTTTTATCAATAAGCACTTATGATTGATTACAGAAATGATATTGAAAGATTAAAAGCATTATTATCGTATGAAATAATGGATACTCCTGCTGAAGAAAACTTTGATAATCTTGCAAAATTGGTATCAATAATCTGTAATACACCAGCCGCAATAATATCTTTTATTGATGATAAAAAACAGTGGTACAAAGCAAAAATTGGCACTAGAGACAACGAAGTCCCTTATGAGGAGACTATTTGCCAATATGTAATTTCAGATCAAAATCTATTAGAAATTACAAACACACTAGAAGATGAAAGACTAATCAATAACCCTCACGTTCATAAAGAAAATGGTGTTAGATTTTATATTGGTGTTCCTTTAATTTCTGATAATGGCCATACTATAGGCACCGTTTGCACGTTTGATGGTGTTACTAAAAAATTAACCGACGATCAAAAAAATGCATTAAAGATTATTGCAAATCAAGTAATGCACATTTTAGATGTATCTAAAAAAAATAAAGTATTATCTGAAGAAGTAAAAAAAATCCTTGAGCAGAAAATTGACGAAGCTAAACGAGATATAGAAACTACTGAAGCTGCTTACAATACTCTATTTAAAGCAATTAACGAATCAAATGCCGTAATTGAATTTAGCCCTGAAGGTATCATTGAGTATGTTAATGATGAGTTTCTTGATATCATGGGCTATTCAAAAAATGAATTGATAGGGCAAAACCATAATATACTTCTTAATAACGAAGATTTAGATTCAAATATTGATTTTTGGAAAAAACTAAATACTGGTAAATTTCAATCAGGAAGATTTAAGCGTAAACATAAAAACGGAAGTTTAGTTTGGATTCAAGCATCTTATAGTCCTGTTTTGAATGCAAACAAAGAAATAGTTAAAATAACAAAAATTGCTCAAAATATAACGATTGAAATTAATGCGCAAGAGGCATTAGAAAAAGCCAAATTATTAGCCGACGAACTAAATATTCAAAAAGATCATTTTATTGCCAATATTAGTCATGAAATAAGAACTCCTATAAATGCAGTTTTAGGATTTACAGATTTGCTTTTAGAAGAAGAAACAAACGAAAAGAAAACGAACTACTTAAAATCGGTAAAAACTGCTGGAGACAATTTATTGTATTTAATTAATGACATTCTTGATCTTTCAAAAATTGAAACTGGTATTTTTCAAATAGACCAATCTCCTTTCAACTTATATAAAACAATTGATGATGTTTTTTCTATTCTTGGATTAAAAGCTAAACAAAAAGAGTTAGTTTTTAATAAAATCATAGATCAAAAAGTCCCAAAATACATTATTGGTGATAAAAATCGTTTAACACAAATTCTAGTCAATTTAATTGGTAATGCTATAAAATTCACATCCATAGGTAACGTGAGCCTAGTTGTTAGTCTTCACGAAAATACTAGATTGAAATTTGAGGTTTCAGACACAGGCATAGGCATTCCTCAAGATAAATTAAAAAGTATTTTTGAACGTTTTTCTCAAGCACAAGAAAATACTTCCAGACAATATGGTGGCAGTGGATTAGGCCTTAATATTTCGAAACTTTTAGTTGAAAAACTAGGAGGAGAATTAGACGTAAAAAGCGAATTGGGCAATGGATCAACTTTTACTTTTTATCTCCCTTTTATGGCTTGCCAAGAGGAAAAAATTAATGAATCATTAACTGAGTCTTCAATTATTACAAAAAATAATTCTGTTAGTATTTTAATGTGTGAAGACAATGAAATGAATCAAAAATTAATAACCGAAATATTTTCTAGAACAAATCATAAACTTTCAATCGCAAATAATGGTAATGAAGGGATTGATTTACTATTCAAAAATAATTATGACTTAATATTAATGGATATACAAATGCCCATTTTAGATGGATATCAAACAACAACAATAATTAGAGAAGAATTAAAATTAGAAATTCCTATAATTGCCTTAACTGCACATTCTACTATTAAGGAACGCGAAAAATGTTTTTCATTAGGAATGAATGATTATATTTCTAAACCTTTTAAAAAAAATGAATTATTGCATAAAATTGAAGTCTTAACAAAACCTGATAGCTTAAAAAAAGTAATAACCGAAAAGTCTATTTCAAAAAACTCGAGTGACATTATTTCTTTAGAATATCTTAAGGAAATGTCTTCAAATGATTTAGATTTTCAAAATGAAATGCTTACACTTTTTATGAGTCAAAGCATAGAAAATAAGAACTTATTAGAAGAATACATTAATGGAGAAAAATATTCACAAGTAAAAAAAATAGCTCATAAACTAAAATCATCGTTTAGTTTAATTGGTGCAAATCTTGAGACTCTTGAGTTTTTTGAAAACCTTGAACCAGAAAACAGAAAACATATTAAAACTTATTTAACCAAATTAGATGAACAAATAAGTTTAATCCATATTGAAATTGATAAAATTTTGAAAAAAAATTAAACATGCGAATCGTTATTATAGAAGATGAAGATATGCTTCGTAAATCTTTAGCTTTTTTTATTAAATCAAAAGGTTTTGAAGTCGAAGAATTTGACAATGGTCTTGATGCCATAGATTTTATCAAACAAAACCATTCTAATATAGATGTGGTTATAACCGATTTGAATTTGCCTTTTGCAGGAGGAAAACAAGTTATTCATACCTGTAAACAAATACATGAAAGCAAGATAAAAGTTATTGTTTTAACTTCATCAAGTGTTGAAAATACAGAACTTGAAGTATTTGATTTAGGAGCAGATGAATTTGTTGCTAAACCATTTAGTCCTTCGGTTTTACTAAAAAGAATAGAAAAATTAACTTCATAATGAAGCTATTATCATATCATATCAATACAATAATCTTAGCAACTTTTCTACTCTTTTGCAGTGTAGGATATTCTCAAAAAAATGAAGAAAATATCTTTAATGATGCAAAGAAAAAGGCTTCTGAAAAAAAATACAACGATGCAATAGAACTAGTTACAAATCTTTTAGTTCAAAGTCCCAAAAACTTAGATTATAAATTATACTTAGCACAACTAAATTATTGGTCAAACAATCTTGACACTTCAAAGCAGTTAGCCTCTGAAATAGTTTCTGAAAAACCAGAATATCAAGACGCTTTTGATTTATTAATCAAAATCAATTTCTCTCAGGAGAAATATCTTCAAGTGATACAAATGTGTGAAGAAGGCCTGAAAAAATTCCCTTCAAATAGTTCATTTTACTATTTACAAATAGCCCAATCTCATGAAGAAATAGGCAATCATGATGAAGCGCTAAAAGCTTTATATAGTATGGACTCTAATCCAGAAGTTGCTAAATATGTCGAAACTCAAATTTTAAAAAAGAAAAAAAACACAATTGCTTTAGGACATTTATTTAGTGATTTTGAAGGTTCAACTTCATCAATCAACATTACCCACTTAGAATATGGAAGAAAAATAAATAACAATACTTTCATTGGAAGAATAAACTACGGCAATTCAAATAATACAACAGATTTTCAAGGAGAAATAGATGCATACTTAAAAGTAAAAAGTAAAGGATATGTGTATCTTAATTCCGGATTTTCGGCCAATGAAGGTATATTCCCAAGATATAAATTTGAAACAGAATATTTTCAAGACTATAAAAAAATTAGTGCTTCACTTGGTTCAAGGTATTTATATTTTGATTCAGAAAACAAAACTTTGCTTTTTACTGGACACTTAGGAATTTATCTCAATAAATGGAAAATTGAATACAGACATTATTTGGCCGAAACAAATTCTGATTGGTTTTCAACTAGTATTCTAAACTTCAGAAGGAACTTTGAAACTACCGAATCATTTGTACAATTAGATTTACAATACGGTAGTTTACCTTATTTTTTTATAAACAATGAATCATTTCAACGCTTAAATTCTTACAGAATAGGAATTAATAGCAAAATTAGAATTGAAAAAAATTATTTTATTCAACCTATTGTAATGTTAGAAAGAGAAGGATATGTTCCAGAAATTTATAGAAACAGAATATCTTTTCAATTAATTTTAAGTAAACGTTTTTAAAATTTTAAACATTGGATTTTTTAAACCATCATTATTCTTTCCAGGTAAAACTACTTCTATCATTAATAGCAGTATTTTCTGTTGCTTTCATAGTATTTTTTATTCTCACATTTTTAAAACGTTTTAAAAGAATTAAAAAAAATGAGTTAAAAGCAAATTACCAAAATCAAATTGATACACTTTTATTTGAACTTCTTTTTAATCAAAATGTATCTGTTAATAAAATAGCTTTAAAATTCAAAAATGAAATAGTTCCAACAAAATTGATTAAAAAAATAACGCTTAAATCTATTAATGCATTACATAGAAACTATACCGGTGATTTAAAAAAAAGAATTGAGTTGTTTTATATAGAATCAGAATTAGTAAACTATTCATTAGAAAAATTAAATTCTCTTAACTGGGCAAAAGTAATTGAAGGCATTAGGGACATTTCTAATCTTAAATATCAGCCCGCTTACGAAATTATTTTATCTAAACTAAAACATTCAAAAACAATAGTTCAAAAAGAAGCTTTTATTGGTGTAATCTTATTGAAAGGTTTAGATGAATTAATCAAAAACAAAGACAATCAATTATATCTCGACGATTGGACTCAGAGTAATATATTATATGTTATAAAAAGAGATCAAATGACTCTTCCAGATAATATTGAGGAACTTTTTAAATCAAAAAATAAAACCATAATATTACTTGGCGCCCGAATTTTACACTATTTTCAAGCTAATCATTATTTACACTTGATTGAGAATTATCTAATACAAAATCCAAATTCAACAATAAAACCTAAACTTGATTCTATCATCAATCAATTAAAAAATATCCATCAATAATTATGACAGGTATTCATTGGCTAGACATAGCAATCCATGCATTTAATTACTTCATCTTGGTTTTTGCCATTTCGGTAATGGTATCCTATTTGTTTCTAGCTGTAATATCTGCATTTGCTTTAAAGGCTTATCATAAAAAAAATAGATTTGTTAATTACAACGCACTTTTAGCTCTTCCGGATGCTCCTAGTGTTTCATTGATTGCACCTGCCTATAATGAAGGTAAAACCATTATTGAAAATGTAAAGTCACTATTATCTATCAATTATAACAACTTTGATGTTATTGTGGTAAATGATGGCAGTAAAGACGATTCAATTCCAATTCTTATTGATGCTTTTGAACTTGAAATAACTAACGAAATATTCTCACCTCAAATTGAAACCAAAGAAGTTAAAGCAATTTATCGTTCAAAAAATCCTTCTTATTCAAAACTTGTAGTTGTAGATAAATTTAATGGTGGAAAAGCTGATGCACTTAATACTGGAATTAACATTTCTACTAAACCCTATGTGGTTTGTATTGATGTAGATTGCATCATGGACAAAGATGTTTTACTAAAATTAGCAAAACCATTTCTAGAAAAATCTGAAAAAAGAATTATAGCCACTGGGGGTGTTGTACGAATTGCAAATTCGTGTATCATAAAATCAGGAAAACTAATAAAAGTAAATGCTCCTGATAATTGGGTTGCCAGAATTCAAGTATTAGAATATTTAAGAGCATTTTTACTGGGACGAATGGCTTGGTCTAAACTCGATGGATTATTACTTATTAGTGGTGCTTTTGGTATGTTTGACCGTGAAATTGTAATAGAATCAGGCGGGTACAACACTAAAACTGTGGGTGAAGATATGGAGCTTATAGTACGTATGCGTCGCTATATGATTGACAACAATAGAGAATATGCGGTACAATATATTCCAGATCCATTATGTTGGACAGAAGCACCTGAGAGCTACGAAATTTTAAGAAAACAAAGAAGCAGATGGACAAGAGGCACCATGGAAACCCTTTGGTTACACAAAAAAATGATGCTGAATCCAAAATATAAAACAATTGGATTGCTTAGTTATCCCTATTGGTTAATGTATGAATATTTAGCTCCATTAATAGAGTGTTTTGGCTTACTAGTCACAATTTTATTTATATGTCTAGGGGTTTTAAACTGGCATTTTTTTGGGCTACTTATCTTAATGGTTTATATATTCTCAGTAATGTTTTCTATGCTTGCTATTTATACAGAAGAAGCAACATTTAGGAGATACACTACCCTATCCGATTTAAGAAAACTCGTTTTCATTGCTCATTTAGAAGCCATTATATTCCATCCATTTACTGTTTATGCAGCAATAAGAGGAAATTGGGAAAAAATTAAAGGAAATAAAGGTTGGGGTGAAATGACCCGTAAAGGATTTGATAAAACTAATAAATAAAAAATCCCGAAGCTTTTAACTTCGGGATTTGTATTTTAATCATTCATTGAAATCAAAAACTCTTCATTGTTTCTTGTTTTCTTGAATCTATCATTAATAAATTCCATTGCTTCTACTGGATTCATATCGGCTAAGTACTTACGCATAATCCACATACGTTGGATTGTTTTCTCATCAAGTAATAAATCATCACGACGTGTACTTGACGAAGTAAGATCAACAGATGGGAAGATACGACGGTTAGCAATTTTACGATCTAACTGAAGTTCCATATTACCAGTTCCTTTGAATTCTTCAAAGATAACTTCGTCCATTTTAGAACCAGTTTCAGTTAATGCAGTTGCAATAATACTTAATGAACCTCCATTTTCTACATTACGTGCCGCTCCAAAGAAACGTTTTGGCTTTTGTAATGCATTAGCGTCTACACCACCACTTAATACTTTACCAGAAGCAGGTTGAACAGTATTATAAGCACGTGCTAAACGAGTGATAGAGTCTAATAAAATTACAACATCATGCCCACATTCAACTAAACGTTTTGCTTTTTCTAAAACAATATTTGCAATTTTCACGTGTTCTTGCGGTTCTCTATCAAAAGTTGAAGCCACAACTTCAGCACGTACACTACGTTGCATATCTGTAACCTCCTCAGGACGCTCATCAATTAACAACACGATCATGTAAACTTCAGGATGATTAGCTGCAATCGCGTTAGCAATGTCTTTTAACAACATTGTTTTACCCGTTTTGGGTTGAGCAACAATCATACCACGTTGTCCTTTTCCTATTGGAGAAAACAAATCGATAATACGTGTAGATATAGAACTACCTTTTTCTGCTAATTTAAATTTTTCAGTAGGAAATACAGGAGTTAAATGTTCAAAAGAAACTCTATCACGAACTACCTGTGGATCATGACCATTTATTTTTAAAACTTTTACAAGTGGAAAATATTTTTCTCCTTCTTTTGGAGGTCGAACAACTCCCTTTACAGTGTCACCAGTTTTTAGACCAAACAAACGAATTTGTGAAGTTGATAAATAAATATCATCTGGTGAAGCTAGGTAATTATAATCCGAAGAACGAAGAAAGCCATAACCATCTGGCATCATCTCTAAAACACCTTCACTTTCTATAATTCCTTCAAACTCATAATCTGGTTCTCTGAAATTAGTAGTCTTTTTGTGTTTTTGATTTGGATTTTGGTTTTGATTTGGATTTGGATTCTGGTTAGGATTGTTATTCTTAAATCCTTTTTCAGTAGATTCTGTCTCAGTCTTAACTTCAACTTCTTGTAGTGGAGTTTGAACTTGTTCAGCTTCAGTTTCTAAGACTGGTATAGCTTGATTTTCGTTATCAATATTCGCTTTTGGATTTTTCAGCTTATTATTTTTTTGAAAACGATTATTTTTTGGATTGCGATTATCTTTAAAATCCTTTACAGGTTCTTTTTCAATTTTCTCAGTAGGTTTTTCTTCTTCAAAAGTTATAGCTTGTTGATCTTCAACTTTATTTACAACTGGTGGTTTAGTTTCTTTCACAATCCTGGCTCTCTTTTGCTTTGCTTCTTGAACTGGTGCTGAAGAAGTATCAGGATTAGAAATTTTTTCAGGATTTGCAGCTTGATAATCTAGAATTTGATAAACAAGTTCATCCTTTTTAAGTGTTTTGAATTTTGAAATTTTCGCAATCTTGGCAATTTCTTGCAACTCAGATAACTTCATTTCCTTTAAAACAGAAATATCGAACATAAATGATGTTGTGATTAAATGATAATAAGTTAACGTGGTGTTTAATTTTGAAACTTATATTCCGAAGTATGAAGTGCTTACGGATTGTTTAGGCAATATTACGAATTTTATTTAAGTAAACAATAGTTTTTTAAAAAAAGAAAATATATTTTTGCTCAACATTTAAGTAAAATGATTCAAAGAATTCAAAGTATTTATTTAGGGTTAGCCATTATTTGTAATGGTGCTTTACCTTTTGTTTTTCATTTATGGAAAATTGATGGTAATAATGTATTTTTTATGAGTATTATTGTATACACAATTTTATTTGGATTAAGTACAACTTTAGCTCTATTAAGTTTGCTTTCTTTTAAAAAAAGACAACAACAATTTGTGATGAACAGATTGAATATAATATTGAACTTAATTTTACTAGGATTATTTGTGTATCGTACACTAAATCTATCTGGAGATACTTCAGTGGTATCGGAGAAGGGTATTGGGATGTTCTTACCTATCGTAACTATCTTATTATTAGTTTTTGCTAATAAAGCCATTAAGAAGGACGAAGATCTCGTAAAATCTGTGGATCGATTAAGATAAACCTATCATCTTAGTTTATTAGTGCGAAGAAAAGCTAACCAAATTTGGTTAGCTTTTCATTTTTAAACGATTTTTTATAATTAATTTCAATTAGTTTTCTCACCAAAATTGGTGATATAAAAATCATTAATTTAGAGTATTTGATGTAAATTTATAATCCTATACATTTGAAATCAGAAACAAAACCAAATGGAAACTAAAATTAAAATACATCTTGCTGACGATCATCAAGTTCTTATTGATGGCATACTAGCAGTACTTAAAACCAACCCAAATTTTGAAGTAGTTGGGTTTTCATTAAACGGAGAAAACTTAGTTGAAAGAGTTGCAAAAAATGAAGCTCATGTACTTGTGATGGACATCAACATGCCAGAAAAAGATGGAATTCAAGTTTTAAGAGAGTTCAATGAAAAAGGATTTACTTGTAAAGTAATTATTCTTTCAAGCTATGATGATCCTAAATTAATTAAAGAGGTTATCAAATTAGGTGCAAGTGGGTATTTAACTAAACAATGTGCAGGTGAAAATATAGTTGATGCAATCACATCGGTAGCACAAGGAAACCAATATTTTTCTTCTACAATAAAAGATAAAGTTTTTGATATATTTACCGAAAACAATCAACGACAAGCACTAAGTATAGAAGACATCATTTCAGGCATAACAACTCGTGAACTTGAAATTTTAGGCTATATATGCGAAGAAAAAAGCGGAAAAGATATCAGCGAACTTTTAAACATAAGCCCTAACACTGTTGAAACACATAGAAAAAATTTAATGAAAAAGTTAAAAGTTAAAAGTTCTGTTGGATTAGTACTTTTTGCAACAAAACATAATTTAATATCGATACAATAAATTAACTAAATGGATTTAATAACTAAAAAACCTAAAACTATGCCTTACACTATGCTTAAAAATTTTGATTTCAGAAAAGACACAGGAAATCAAGTAACATCTAAATTTCAAATTCCAACAAACTGCGAACAAAAAACATTTTGTGATAATGGTGAAGCTACAATCACTATTACACTTAAAGATGGTGAGAAAGCACCAGCAAATACTTTTCAAGATATTGAAGAAACATTGACATCTAACGGAAGTGATATTCTTAAAGTTACTTTTGAACAAGTTGAAACAACAACAATAAGAAAACCTAGAGTTGACATTGTATTCTAAAATTAATAAAATTTTATTCATTGTTATTTTATTAATAACAGCATTGAACTGTTTTGGTTCTCAAAATCAGAGAACCAAAACAGATTCAATTATTTATTATGTTGAAAAAAATAAACCTTTAAAAGCAATTTCCTTTGCAAGAAAAGAGTCTGAAAGTTCACTTTTAAACAAAAATTACAATCATTACTGTGATGTAATGATTAGAAAATCAGAAATATTTAGAAATATTAATGATTATGAAAATGCTCTAAATACCTTATACGAGGCATTAGCCATAGCTGAAAAAAACAATCTAAAAAGCAAACAATGCCTTATATATCGTGGAATAGGAAATTTAAATGGATTAACTTTTGAGTTCACTAAGGCAAAAAAATATTTACACAAAGCATTAAAAATAGCTAAAACTTTAAACGACAATGATCTGTTAAGTAAAGCTAATCAAGGACTATTAAGAATTCATTATGAAACCGGTTCAGATAGTGTAGATTACTATTTAAAGAAAATTGCTTACTACAGTAGTAAATCAAATGACTTATATGAAAGGTTTAAAAATTATAGTAACTTTTCTAAAATATATTTAGATAAAGGAAACCCTGACGGAAAAAAATATCTTGATAGTGCTTACATATTTGCAAAAAAAATTGGCAGAAAAGACAATATAGCTAATACTTTAAACGACTTAGGTGTTTATTATATGAATATCCTAAAAGACAACAAAAAAGCCTTAGAAGCCTTTTTTCAAGTTCTAAAGCTTTATCCAAATTCTGAAAATTCAAAAATTTTAAGTGTTTCTTATTCAAATATATCGTATGCTTATGAACAAATGGGCGATTATAAAAAAGCACTTGAATATAATAACAAATATTATGATTTATTTTCTGAGATATCCTCTGGTAGACTAAATGCAGCTAGACAAGAAATTGAAACCAAATATCAAATTAAGAAAATTGAAGATGAGTTTAAAGAAAAACAATCATTAATAGAAGAAAGACAAGCACGAAATCAAAAACTTTTACTATTATTTGCTTCCATTTTCATACTAGCTGGATTCATATTTTACTTTTATTATCAAAATTTACTTTTAAAGCAAAAGAATAAAATAAAAGATCTTGATAATGACTTACAATATAAAATCATTAGTGCAACGTTAGACGGCCAAGATCAAGAAAGGAATAAAATTTCTGGAATATTACATGATCATGTAAGTGCCATCTTATCATCTGTAGGTTTGCATTTATCTGCTTTTGAATCTAGCTTAACTAAAGAACAAATTGAAGATCTTAAAAAAACTCGCTCATTACTTAAAGACGCACACGATAAAGTAAGAGATTTGTCACATGAATTAGTTCCTCCGCTTTTAGTAAAACTTGGACTTCAATATGCTTTAAAAGATTTATGTGAGAACAATTCAAATTCACTGTTAAGTTTTGAATTTCACTCAACTCTTGCCAGAGAAAAAAGATTTCATCCTGATTTTGAAAATAGAATCTATTTTATTGTTTCTGAGTTATTAAACAATATTATTAAACACAGTGAGGCTACTAATGCTAAACTTTCTATTGAAGAACTTGGTGATAAACTACACATTACCATAGAGGACAATGGTAAAGGATTTAACACAAACAACATTAATAAATCTAATGGTTTTGGATTAACTCAAATTCGTGCGAGAGTTAATAATATGAATGGTAAAATGAAAATTAAGTCTGAGCCTAATAAAGGAACAATCATAAATATTACGGTAGACGAATAATTATTTTTTACCTAACTCTACTATTTCTAAATCCTTAATTTTATCTCCTTCTATAATAAACCTTAGCATAGTTCGCATTTGATGAAAACCACTTTTCCCAGCTGCACCAGGATTCATATGCAATAAATTAAGTGTTTTATCAAACTGTACTTTTAAAATGTGTGAATGACCACAAATAAAAAGTTTAGGAGGATTAACTTTTAGTTCTTCCTTAATAACTGGATTATACTTTCCTGGATACCTCCCTATATGAGTAATCCAAACATCGACACCCTCACACATAAATCTATTATTCAAAGGAAATTCAAGCCTTGCTCCTCCTCCATCAATATTTCCATAAACAGCTTTTAAGGGTTTTATTTTTTTTATTGAATCAGTAACATTTAAGTTTCCTATGTCTCCTGCATGCCAAACTTCGTCTGACCAAGAAACATGCTTCATAATTGCATCATCTATATGACCATGAGTGTCTGATAAAAGAAGAATTTTTTTCAAGGTTTTGCTTTTGCTTTCAAAGATATAAAATTGCTAAATTTGGAACCTATGAAACACGTTTATTTAGATAACGCATCAACAACTCAATTGCGTAAAGAAGTTATCAATGAAATGACAAAAGTTATGAATGAAAACTTCGGTAATCCTTCATCAACACATCATTTTGGTAGAGATGCTAAAAATGTAATTGAATTATCTCGAAAAAGTATTGCAAAAAACATTAACTGTAATGCTCAAGAAATTATTTTTACTTCATGTGGTACTGAAGCCAATAATTTCATTATTCTTTCATCCATTCGCGATTTAGGAGTAAAAAGAATTATAACAAGTAAAATTGAACATCATGCTGTTTTACATACGGTTGAAGTTTTTGAAAAGCAATTTGGAACAAAAATTGACTACGTGAATATTCTTGATGATGGAACAATAGATTATAATGATTTAGAAACACTACTTTCACAAGAACAAAACACATTGGTAAGTTTGATGCACGTGAACAATGAAATTGGAACTGTTCTAAATCTAGAAAAAGTTGCCCAATTATGTAAAAACTATAATGCATATTTTCATACAGATACTGTTCAATCGATAGGGAAAACTAGAATAGATTTATCACAAATCCCTATTGATTTCTTAGTGGCTAGTGCGCATAAATTTCATGGACCAAAGGGTGTTGGTTTTGCATTTATTCGAAAAAATATTGCTTTAAAACCCATTTTACTGGGAGGCGAACAAGAAAAAGGATTAAGAGCTGGAACAGAGAGTGTTCATAATATTGCTGGAATGGCAAAAGCTTTAGAGCTTTCGCTTGAAAATTTAGAAACTGAAAAAAATAATATTTCTGAATTAAAAAAATATCTAGTTGAACAATTACAATTGAATTTTCCAGAAGTACATTTTGCAGGAAATCCAGACGAAACATTTTATAATGTAATTAATGTAATTCTACCGTTTGATACTAATAAAATAAGTATGCTTTTGTTTCAGCTTGATATGAATGGTGTTGCGGTTTCAAGAGGTAGTGCTTGCCAATCTGGTAGTGTAAAACCATCACATGTGTTAGAAGCCTTTTTATCCCACGAAGAGTTAAATAAACCTAATATTAGAGTTTCTTTTTCACATTATAATTCAACTGAAGATATCGATTATTTAATTGAAGTTCTTAAAAAAATCTAATGAAAAAATATTTTTTAGCATTGCTATTTCCTTTCATTTCTCAAGCACAAGAATTTGATATTCAAGGACATCGTGGATGTAGAGGTCTACTACCTGAAAATTCTTTAGAAGCAATGAAAAAAGCAATAGATCTTGGTGTTACCACACTCGAAATGGATGTTGTAATATCAAAAGACAAACAAGTACTTTTATCTCACGAACCTTTTTTGTCACATGAAATTTGTTTAGACAAAAGTCAAAATGAAATTACTGAAGCCAGTGAACATTCTTATAATTTATACCAAATGAATTATGAAGAAATCAAAGCATGTGACTGTGGAAGTAAAATTCATCCTAGATTTAAAGATCAATTAAAACTAAAAACATACAAACCTCTTTTGTCTGAAGTGATTGAATTTACAGAGAATTACATTGAAAAAAATTATCCTGGTAGAAAAATCTATTACAACATAGAAACGAAATCGGACCCAAAAGGCGATAGAATATATCATCCTGAGCCTAAAGAATTTGTTGATTTATTAGTAACTGTTCTTAAGGAGAAGTCTATTAAAGATAGAATTTATATTCAATCCTTTGATGTGAGAACATTACAATATTTACATCAAAAATATCCTGAGTTTAAAACAGTATTCTTAGTTGAAAATAAATTATCAATAAAAGAAAATCTAAAGTTATTAGGATTCAAACCAAATGTTTACAGTCCTGAGTTTATTTTATTAGATAAAAATAAAGTCAAGTTTCTTCATAAAAAAGGAATAAAAGTAATTCCATGGACAGTCAATAATACTGACGACATGAAAAAAATAATCAGTTGTGGTGTAGATGGTATAATTTCTGATTATCCTAACAGATATTTTGAAAATGCTTTTGAAGGAAATAATTTTGTTAAATAAAATTTAAAAAAAACGCCTCATTTGAGGCGTTTACAGTATTAATTGTTTTCTTTTTTATCTTTATTAGCATCCATCAACTCCATCAATTTCATTCCTAATAACCCGCTAATACCTCCATCAGCACCATTATTACCAGAAATCAACACATCTGGAATTACCTTAATGTTTCCTTTACCAATTTCTTCTGTGATTTTATATTTGGTAAAGTTATCGCCACCCATTGCAGAAACTTGCAATTGATAAGCTTCAGCAGTAGATTTACCAATCGCCATAATCTTTTCAGCTTCAGCTAATCCAGTTTTAGAGATTTTTTCAGCTTCTGCACTAGCGTTTAAACGAGTTGCTTCAGCTTGAGCACCAGCTCTTGCTTTTGTAGCCTCTGCTTCAGCGTTTGCTCTCATTTTTGTAGCTTCAGCTTCAGCATTAACATTTAATTTTAAACTCGTTGCATCACCTTCTGCTTTTTTAACCGTTGCATCTGCTGTACGTTGCGCAATTTCAACACTTTGTGAAGCACGTACTATTTCTTTTTGCATATCGGCAATAGCTGTTTCTTTTTCAACACCTTGACGTTGTTCTTGTGCTAATTTTTGCGTTTGATACGTTTTTTGTTCTTCTTCCGCAATCTTTCTGTCAGTTAAAGTTTTCATTAACGAATCTGGCGGAACAATATCTCCAATTAATGTATCAACTGCATTCACATTATACTCGTCTAAAACAGTTTTAATATGATTTTTTGCTGATTCTTGACGTTCTTTACGTGTGCTTAAGAACGAAATTACATCGCTATCTTGAGCAGAGTTTCTAAAGTAGTTACCAATTGTTGGTTCTAATACCTGAGAAACTAAGTTGGTCATACTTCCAAAACGAGCAATTACTTTTGGTGCTTCGTTTGCCGGAACGTGAATAATTTGAGCGACATCCAAATTGAAAGGGAAACCGTCTTTTGAACGTACTGTAATTGTTGATAAATTTTTATCTAAATCATGTGATTCACTACGTGCATTTGCCCAGTTTAAAACCAAGTTTGTTGTAGGAACTGCTTCTAATTTAGTGGTGTATTTATTCAGCGCATATTTACCCGGACCAAATGGTTCCATCCAAACTCCACGTTGTCCTTTAGATACGATATTACCGTGTTTAAATGTTTCACCTGTAACATCTTGACCATCTTCACCAATATAAGAAATCACTACGCCAACATAACCAATAGGCACATCTGTCATCGGGTTTTGTTCGATTTGAATTGCCCAAGTGTTGATGTAATATGAACCTGCCAACATCACTTGAGGTTGTAATCCTCTGTTTCCATTTTTTTCCAAGAATTCATCAAAATCCTGAAAATTGTTATGGCCTTCAACAAACTTACCTGCAATTTGGCCTAATGGAATAGGTTCTCCATCTAATGCAGTTACAATACCAACCATATTCTCGAATATTTTTACCTGATCAGCAATTACTATCTCGAAAAGGAATGTATTAATACGGTAAGAACCTGTAGTAATAAAAGCTGTTTGACGCCCCTTTTGTCCACCATTATCTAAAAAGGCAGTAGCGTCTTGAAAATTATCACTTTCTACTTTTCTTGCTAAGATTCGTCCAGTAGGAATCTCTTTACCATCTTTACTTAGCACTAAACCAATTTTTCCTTCCGGAATAATAGTAAAGGAAGTCATATCTACCGAATATTGCCAAATCCACATCGCCCAGTATAATCCTGGTGCTAATGTTTGTGCCTGAAAACCAGCCTCTCCTTTGGTTGCTATAATTCTACCATCTGGTAATGATTTATTTGCGCCAAAAAGTACGAATTTTTTAGTTACTAAACCGATTTTGTCTTCTGGAACAATTACCATTCCAAAGAAAACTCTTAAAACGAATTTGTAAAATACGATGGATAATACCAACAGGATTAACCACCAAAAAGATAAAATTGTTGTCATATAAATTTAATTAATAAAAAAACGAATTCTGATTTTAAGATAGAGTTCAACCAGAAAAAGTTTCCGGGTAAAATCTCAGGTTGAAGAAACCTTGGGTCGAAATGAATATTTTCGATAGACGTTTAGAAGTTACAACACTTATGTGTCATTTTTGGTCTGAAATTATTTTAAAATCTGTAATTATACGTGAGGATATTTTAAAAGTTACAGAAAATCTTTAAAATATTTTCAGTAAATATGTAAATCACTAATAATATGATAAATAAAAAGTCCGTATTGATTTTCAATACGGACTAATATTTTAATAATTTATATATCTAAATTATAAGTGAATTACTTCTCCATAAGCATCAGCAACAGCTTCCATAACAGCCTCACTCATTGTAGGGTGTGGATGAACCGCTTTTAAGATTTCGTGTCCAGTAGTTTCTAATTTACGAGCAACAACTGCTTCAGCGATCATATCTGTAACACCAGCACCAATCATATGACAACCTAACCACTCTCCATATTTAGCATCAAAAATAACTTTAACAAAACCATCAGGAGTTCCTGCAGCTTTTGCTTTACCTGAAGCTGAGAATGGGAATTTACCAATTTTCAATTCGTATCCTTTTTCTTTAGCAGCTTTTTCAGTCAAACCTACAGAAGCAATTTCCGGAGTTGCATAAGTACAACCAGGAATATTACCATAATCTAATGGCTCAACATGTAACCCAGCTATTTTTTCTACACATAAAATACCTTCTGCAGAAGCAACGTGTGCTAAAGCTTGCCCAGGAGTAACGTCTCCAATAGCGTAATATCCAGGAACATTTGTTTGGTAGTAAGCGTTTACTAAGATTTTATCTCTATCTGTAGCAATACCAGTTTCTTCTAAACCAATATTTTCAATATTTGTTTTAATACCTACAGCTGAAAGCACGATATCTGCTTCAAGAATTTCTTCTCCTTTAGCCGTTTTAACTGTAGCCTTTACTCCTGCTCCAGTAGTATCAACTTTCTCAACAGAAGCATTTGTCATTACATTTATTCCAGCTTTCTTTAAAGAACGCTCAAATTGTTTTGAAATATCTTCATCTTCAACCGGCACAACATTTGGCATGAACTCTACAATAGTAACCTCAGTTCCCATAGAGTTATAAAAATGTGCAAATTCTACTCCAATAGCTCCTGATCCTACTACAATCATTTTCTTTGGTTGATCAGGTAATACCATAGCTTGACGGTATCCTATTACTTTTTTACCATCCTGTGGTAAATTAGGTAATTCTCTTGAACGAGCTCCTGTAGCAATGATAATATGGTCTGCAGAATATTCAGTTACTTTTCCATCTGCAGCAGTAACATCAACTTTTTTTCCAGGTTTCACTTTTCCAAAACCATCAATAACATCAATCTTGTTTTTCTTCATTAAGAATTGAACTCCTTTGCTCATTCCTTCAGCAACACCTCTTGAACGTGCAATTACAGCTCCAAAATCTTTATCAACATTATCTACTTTTAAACCATAATCTGAAGCATGTTTTAGGTAATCAAAAACCTGAGCAGATTTTAATAATGCTTTCGTTGGAATACAACCCCAATTCAAACAAATTCCGCCTAAATTTTCTTTTTCAATAACGGCAACTTTAAAGCCTAATTGTGATGCTCTGATGGCAGTTACATATCCTCCAGGACCACTTCCTAAAACAATAATATCGTATTTCATAACGTAAAATTTTCTAAATTTCAGAGCACGAAAATACATAATAAATATAGAGTAGTAAAATATTCTTATAATTATTTGGGCGTTACCCTTCGGGTCACGTGTTACGCGCTACATGGTAGCAAGCTTCACCCGTTAACGCATTAAAATGTTAACCCAACACCTATTAAACTTTACTAATTAAAAAAACTTCTAACTTCAAACATCTAACTTTTTTACACTGAGCTTGTCGAAGGGCAAACTTTACACTATCTTTGCACGCTCAAAATTA
The DNA here is from genome assembly GCF_900142035.1 of Flavobacterium terrae. GTDB lineage: Bacteria > Bacteroidota > Bacteroidia > Flavobacteriales > Flavobacteriaceae > Flavobacterium > Flavobacterium terrae. Next base: position 58,708 of record NZ_FQZI01000006.1, read on the forward strand.
ACATCATGCGATTACATAGAAACTTAGTTTACACAACAATAGACTCTTTAAATGCCATTTTTAATGAAGGTGAATATGCCGACAAAGTAGTTGCTCGTGCATTAAAAAAAGACAAACGTTGGGGAAGCGCTGACCGTAAATTTGTGGCAGAAACTATCTATGAAATTGTACGTTGGAAACGTTTGTATGCTGAAATTGCAGAAGTTAAAGAACCTTTTACTCGTGAAAATCTTTGGAGAATATTTGCAGCTTGGGCTGTTCTAAGAGGTTATACTATTCCAGATTGGAACCAATTACAAGGAACCCCAGAACGTAAAATTAAAGGTCGTTTTGATGAACTATCAAAACACAGAGCTATCAAAGAATCTATTCCTGATTGGATGGATGAACTTGGTGTAAAAGAATTGGGAGAAGAAACTTGGAAAAAAGAAATTAAAGCACAAAACGAACAAGCAAAAGTAATTTTGCGTGTTAATACTTTAAAAATTACTCCAGAAAAACTTCACTCTCGCTTAATGGATGCTAACATTGAGACTGAATTTATTAAAAACCAATCTCAAGCATTAGTTTTAAAAGAACGCGCTAATGTTTTTTTAACGCAAGAGTTCAAAGATGGTTTGTTTGAAGTTCAAGATGCATCTTCACAACTTGTAGCTCCTTTATTAGATGTAAAACCAGGAATGCGTGTAGTAGATACTTGTGCAGGCGCAGGAGGAAAAACATTACATCTTGCAGCAATGATGGAAAATAAAGGCCAATTGATTGCTTTAGATTTGTACGAAAGTAAATTGAATCAATTAAAACTTCGAGCACGTCGTAATGGTGTACATAATATCGAAACTCGTGTAATTGAAAATTCAAAAACTATAAAGAAACTACATGAAAAGGCTGATAGAGTTTTAATAGATGCTCCATGTAGTGGTTTAGGTGTTCTAAAACGTAATCCTGATAGTAAATGGAAATTACAGCCAGAATTTATTGATAATATAAAGAAAGTACAGGCAGAAGTTTTAGAAAATTACTCTAAAATTGTTAAACCTGGGGGAAAACTTGTTTATGCAACTTGTTCTATCTTACCATCTGAAAATCAAGAACAAATCAAACGATTTTTAACTACAGAAAGCGGAAAAAATTTTACCTTTGTAGAAGATCATAAGATTCTTGCTCATGAGTCAGGATTTGATGGTTTTTATATGGCTTTATTAGAAAGAAAAGCATAACAAAACTAAAAAAGTTCAAAAAAATAATTATTCCAAAAAGCAATACAATTAAAAATTACGATTGCTTATATTTTTTATTCCCAAACTAAATAAATTATTTTATGAAAAAAATCTACTTTTTTATCTGTTTGTTAGTATCTATTACAGCTATATCTCAAGATGGAGCTCCAGCTGCACCCTATTATAATGGATTCAATTGGACTATAACAGGGCAAAATTTGAAAAATGCCTTATCAACAAAAATTATTGATACGCATACTAATTTTCTTTCTTACACTCCAGGGGTTTGGGAAGCATCTAAGATAACTGATTTAGACCCAACAGATGCTACTAACACAAATGTTTTATTGCTTTATGGATTTAGCAATAATATTTGTCCAACATCAACATCTGACGATAACGACCATAGACGTAGAAATAAAGATTCTAATGGAGGAAATAACACATGCGAATGGAACAGAGAACATGTTTATGCAAAATCTCTTGGTACACCTGCTTTAGATGATGCTGCACCCAGTGATGCTGGTGAAGATGCTCATCATTTAAGAGCTTCTGACGTGCAAAGAAATGGAGCACGTGGAAATAGAAAATTTGCTGCTGGCTCTGGTAATTCTGGAAATGTAGGAGCAGACTGGTATCCTGGAGATGAATGGAAAGGGGATGTAGCAAGAATGATGATGTACATGTATTTGCGATATCCATCACAATGCTTACCTATAAATGTGGGAACAGGAGCTACAGTTGCTAACGATCCAAATATGCTAAATCTATTTTTACAATGGAATGCAGAAGATCCAGTTTCTCAATATGAAGATAACAGGAATACTTATCATGATTCTAATGGAACATATGCACAAGGAAATAGGAATCCATTTATTGATAATCCTTATTTAGCAACTGTTATTTGGGGTGGAACACCAGCTCAAAATCGTTGGCCTTCTGTCTTCCTTTCAACCAATGAATTTGTAGCACTTGAAAGATCATCAGTATATCCTAATCCATCCAATACAAACTCAGTAAATCTCTATTCTGAAGTAAATATTGAAGAAATTCAAATCATTAATTTGAACGGTCAATTAATACAAATTATCAAAAATTCAGAAACAGATAAGAAAAGTATTACAGTTAACAATTTACCTCAAGGCTTTTATTTATTGAAGTTAAGATCTGGTAATGCAATTTCAACAAAAAAAGTAATCATAAATTAATTGTTATAATATCTTTTTTGATAGATTTGTTGCCCCATTCTTAAAATAAAACTTAAATGTTTATGAAACAGAAAATTACTTTTCTTTTATTCTTAATTTCAGGAATAACTTTAGCACAAATTCCTGCAGGATATTACAATACTGCAACTGGCTCTGGAGCAGTTTTAAAAACTCAATTATATAATATAATTAAAGGACATACTAATAATGGATATGATGGTCTCTATACGACTTATCAAACGTCTGATATTGATAGTTTTTACGAAAATGATGGAACAATAATGGACATGTATTCAGAGCGTCCAACTGCTGCAGATCCATACAACTATGGTTCAGGTCCATCTCAAAGATGTGGAAATTATAGTTCGGAAGGGGATTGTTATAACAGAGAACACATAATACCACAATCAACTTTTAGTTCTGCTAATCCTATGGTTGCTGATGCACATTTTATTACCCCTACTGATGGTAAAGTTAATGGTATGAGAAGCAATTACCCTCACGGAAATGTTGCTACTGCATCATGGACTTCTCTTAATGGTGGAAAATTAGGTAGTAGTGCAGTTAGTGGATATACTGGAACTGTTTTTGAACCAATTAATGAGTTTAAAGGAGATATCGCTAGAATGTATTTTTACTTTGTAACACGTTATGAAAATACTGTTTCAGGTTATTCTTATGCTGCATTTAGTGGAAATACTTTTCCTGCATTAGATTCTGCTTTTTTATCAATGTTAATGACATGGCATAATAATGATCCTGTTAGTGCGTTTGAAATTACTAGAAATAATGCAATCTACGCAAGACAAGGAAACAGAAATCCTTATATTGACCACCCTGAATATGTTGCAATGGTTTGGGGAGGTGGAAGCTGTCCTGCAGACTCAGTTGCTCCTTCAGTACCAACAACATTAACTTCAACTGGAAACTCATCAAGTACAATAAGTTTAACTTGGGGAGCTAGTACTGATAATACTGCAGTAACAAATTATGACGTTTATGTAAATGGTGTGAAATGGGCATCTAGTGGTGGAACAACTTCTATTACATTATCAGGACTCGATCCATCAACAACTTATAGTATTTATGTAGTTGCAAAAGATTGTCAAAACAATGTATCTTCACCTAGTAATACTATTAACGTAAATACAGCAGCCCCTGGAACATGTTCATCAAATGTAAATGAAACTTTTGAAACAATTCCTGCTAATTCATCTGCATATACGACCAATTCTTGGACAACTGGAGGAATTACATGGACTGCAACAGATTCTAGAACTGATCAAACAATAACAAGTAGAGCAATTACTGTTAGAAACGGTACTTTATCTGCAACAGCATTTGCCGAAGGAATTGGAAGTTTAACAGTAAAAACACAATTAAAATTTGCGGGTTCAAGCGGTAGCTTTAACTTAAAAGTAAACGGTACAACTGTAGGGACAATACCATATAGCTCAACAGCAACTTCAACTACTATTTCTAATATAAATATTCCTGGAAATGTAATTATTTCCTTCGAAGATAACTCTACAACAACTAATAGAGTTGCTTTCGATGATTTAACTTGGATTTGTTTTGCTACTCTTAGCACAGAGAATTTTACAGAAAATACCTTTTCAATCTACCCTAACCCATCAAATGGTAATTTTAGAATTGAGTATGATCCAGCAATTGGAAACATAAATGTTGAAATTTTCTCCGCTATAGGACAAAAGGTATTTGAAAAACAAAATATAAACGATACTAACATTTCAACTAACAATCTTCAAAAAGGCATTTACCTGCTAAAAATCACAAATGATTCAAAATCAATTGTTAAGAAAATTGTTATTAACTAATTTAAAGCGGTCGTTTGACCGCTTTTTTTTTAACTATTTTTGAACCAACAACAACAAAAACAAACACTAACTAAATGAAAACAAAACTGTTATGGGTAGTGCTTCTATCCTCATGGCTTTGTGATGCCCAGGCTCCCTCTGGTTATTACAATTCCGCAACTGGAACTGGCTACACTCTAAAAACCCAGTTGTACAACATTATTAAGGGACATACTGACAGAGGTTACGCAGGACTCTGGACAACCTATCAAACTTCGGATAGGGATAATCAAAACGAAAATGACAACACTATTTTTGACCTGTATTCAGAAAACCCAAACGGAATTGACCCTTACAACTATTTTTACAGTACCGATCAATGCGGAACCTATGCTAAAGAAGGCGATTGTTATAATCGTGAGCATATGGTTCCGCAGTCTGTTTTTAATTCATCCTCACCAATGGTATCTGATGCACATTTTATTCCGCCAACAGACGGTAAGGTTAATGGTATGCGTTCAGACTATCCACATGGTAATGTTGCATCTACTAGCTGGACATCATTAAACGGAAGTAAATTGGGAACAAGCGCTGTTTCAGGATACACTGGAACAGTTTTTGAACCAAACCCTGCTTTTAAAGGAGATATTGCAAGAATGTACTTTTATTTTGCTACTCGCTACGAAAATGTTATTGCTAGTTATACTTATCCTATGTTTAACAAAACGAGCAATCAAGTTTTTACAACAGCATTTAGAGATATGCTCTTAGCTTGGCATGCTGCTGATCCTGTAAGCGCAAGAGAAATTGCTAGAAATAACGCAATCTACGCTAGACAAGGAAACAGAAATCCTTTTATAGACAATCCAAACTATGTAAACATGATTTGGGGTGGAGGAACATCTGATACTACTCCACCATCAGTTCCATCTAATTTAATAGCATCAAGTATAACTGCAACAAGTTTTACACTATCTTGGACTGCTTCGACAGATAATGTAGGTGTAACTGGTTATAACGTGTATCAAAATGGTTCTTTGAAAACAACTGTGACTGGTACTTCAACTACGGTATCAGGGTTAACTTCTTCAACAACATATTCATTTACTGTTAAAGCTAAAGATGCAGCTGGAAATATTTCAGGTTCAAGTACAACATTAAATGTTACTACTTCATCTTCAGCTCCAACAGTGTCTGATTTGTATTTTTCAGAGTATGTAGAAGGTTCTTCTAACAATAAAGCGCTTGAAATTACTAACAGAACTGGTGTTTCAATTAATTTATCTGCTTATTCGATAAAAAAACAAACTAATGGTGCTGGATCATGGAGTGCCGGATTAACATTAAGTGGGACTTTAGCAAATAATGGTAAATATGTAATTGTAAATAGTTCAATATCGACAGCTTGCTACTCCTCTGCAAATGTTTCGACATCAGCGACTGAAATGGCATATAATGGAAATGATGCCGTTGGATTGTTTAAAAATGGAACTCTTATAGATATTATAGGAACTTTTAATGGAGGCAGCGCGAATTTCTCTGCAGATGAAACATTAAGAAGAAAAACAACTGCAAATGTTCCTAAAAATACTTTTAATAAAACTGCCGACTGGGATATATACACAATAGATACTTGCAATGATTTGGGTAACAAAATGAGCAATGAAAATAATATAAAAGATAGTTCAGATATCAGTTTTGATATTTATCCTAATCCCGCTAAAGGTTATTTTAATATCTCTTTAAACAATTTCCAAAAAGGATTTATGGTTGAAATTTATTCTGTTTTAGGAAATAAGGTTTATGAAAATAACGATGTAACATCACAAGAAATAAATATTTCAAATCTGCAAACTGGGGTTTACTTGATAAAAATCTCAAAAGATTCTGAAACCAAAATCAAAAAAGTAATTATCAACTAAAAAATAAAGTGCCAATTGGCACTTTATTTTTTTTATTTAAAATTTGAAATAGTAAATTTGCAACACAAAACACAACAACACACTCATAATGATTCATTTTTTTGGTAACTCAACCAACACAGTCTTTGCTGTACAATCGCAAAACGAATTATCGACTGAAGACATCAACAAATTAAACTGGCTTTTTGGCAACGCACATAAAATAGAAAAATCCGTATTATCGGATTTTTTTGTTGGACCCCGCGCCGCTATGATCACGCCTTGGAGTACCAATGCTGTTGAAATTACTCAGAACATGGGGATTTCAGGAATTATCCGAATTGAAGAGTATGAAAAATCAACTGCAGATTTCAACGCTTTCGATCCGATGATTTCTCAAAAATATGCAGAATTAAACCAAGATATTTTCACCATCAACATTCAGCCGGAACCAATTCTGGACATTGATGATATCGCTGCTTACAACAAACAGGAAGGTTTGGCTCTAAGTGATGAAGAAGTAGAATATTTGAATAATTTAGCAACCAAATTGGGAAGAAAACTAACCGATTCAGAAGTTTTCGCTTTCTCTCAGGCCAATTCAGAGCACTGCCGTCACAAAATTTTCAACGGAACTTTTGTGGTAGACGGTGAAGAGAAACCAACTTCTCTGTTCAAATTAATCAAGAAAACATCGGAAACAAATCCAAACGATATCGTTTCTGCTTATAAAGACAATGTTGCTTTTGTAAAAGGTCCAAAAGTGACGCAATTCGCTCCCAAAAGTGCTGACAAGCCAGACTTTTATGAAGAGAAAGAATTTGACTCGGTACTTTCCCTAAAAGCGGAAACCCACAACTTCCCTACTACAGTGGAGCCATTCAGTGGTGCCGCTACAGGTTCAGGAGGGGAAATCCGTGACCGTTTAGCGGGAGGACAAGGTTCTTTGCCACTGGCAGGAACTGCAGTTTACATGACTTCTTACTCAAGACTAGAGGAGAACAGAGCTTGGGAAGAAGCGATGAACGAAAGACCTTGGTTATACCAAACACCAATGGATATCTTAATCAAAGCTTCCAACGGTGCTTCTGATTTCGGTAACAAATTTGGGCAACCGCTAATTACAGGTTCTATTTTAACATTCGAACACGAAGAGAAAGCTTCGACAGGCTCAGCTCAGGCTCGCAAAATTGGTTACGATAAAGTAATCATGCAGGCGGGTGGAATCGGTTACGGAAAAATAGACCAAGCTATTAAAAAGAAACCACAGGAAGGCGATAAAATCGTAATCTTAGGTGGTGAAAATTATAGAATCGGAATGGGCGGTGCTGCGGTTTCTTCTGCAGACACAGGTGCTTTCGGTTCAGGAATCGAATTGAATGCCATCCAACGTTCCAATCCGGAAATGCAGAAACGTGCCGCTAATGCCATTCGTGGTTTAGTGGAAAGCGACAACAACCCGATTGTTTCCATTCACGATCACGGTGCGGGTGGTCATTTGAACTGTCTTTCGGAATTAGTGGAAGATACGGGTGGTTTAATCGATTTAGATAAATTACCGGTTGGCGACCCTACCCTTTCGGCAAAAGAAATCATCGGAAACGAATCGCAGGAGCGAATGGGGTTGGTTATCGGTGAAAAAGACATTGATATTCTTCAGAAAATTGCCGACCGTGAGCGTTCGCCAATGTATCAGGTGGGTGATGTAACTGCGGATCATCGTTTTACGTTTGAATCCAAAACAACAGGCGCAAAACCAATGGATTATGCGTTGGAAGATTTCTTCGGAAGTTCGCCAAAAACCATCATGACCGATAAAACGGTTGCGACAAATTACTCGGATTTAAACTATGCAACAGAAAATATTCCAACCTATCTAAACCAAGTGCTTCAATTAGAAGCAGTAGCCTGTAAAGACTGGTTAACCAACAAAGTAGACCGTTGTGTGGGCGGACGTGTAGCGAAACAACAATGTGCCGGACCCTTACAATTACCCTTGAATAACGTTGGGGTTATGGCGTTGGATTTCAAAGGAAAAGAAGGAATTGCCACAACAATAGGACACTCTCCTGTTGCTGCTTTGGTTGATCCTGTTGCTGGTTCAAGAACTGCCATTGCAGAAGCGCTTTCAAACATCGTATGGGCTCCGCTAAAAGACGGTTTAAAATCGGTTTCGCTTTCAGCAAACTGGATGTGGGCTTGTAAAAACGAAGGTGAAGATGCACGTTTATACGAAGCCGTAAAAGGTTGTTCGGATTTCGCTATCGAATTAGGAATCAACATCCCAACAGGAAAAGATTCCCTTTCCATGAAACAGAAATACCCGAATGATGAGGTAATCGCGCCGGGAACGGTTATTATTTCAGCAGCTGGAAACTGTTCAAACATTACTAAAGTTGTGGAACCTGTTTTACAAAGAAATGGCGGAAACATCTATTATATCAATTTATCACAAGATACTTTCAAATTAGGAGGTTCTTCTTTTGCACAGATTTTAAATAAAGTGGGGACAGAAGTTCCAACCATTAAAGATTCTGTTTATTTCAGAAAAGCATTCAATGCGGTTCAAAACTTAATCAAAGAGAGAAAAATTAAAGCAGGACATGATATTGGAAGCGGCGGTTTAATCACAACTTTATTAGAAATGTGTTTTGCAGACGTGAATCTTGGTGCTCGCTTTGACTTGAGTGCTTTAGGAGAAACTGATACGGTAAAAGCTTTATTTAATGAAAATATTGGAATCGTATTCCAATCTACCGAATCTGAAGAAGCTATGGATTTGGCTTTTGCAAAACGAAATGTAAAAGTCTTTAAAATTGGTGAAGTAGTTGAAGGAGATTCAATCTCAATAACCAATGGTAATGATAATTTCAATTTTTCAATTTCTGAATTAAGAGATACTTGGTTTAAAACCTCTTTCCTTTTAGATTCCAAACAATCTAAAAACGGAACAGCTTTAGAGCGTTATAACAATTACAAAAACCAACCGTTAACCTATACTTTCCCTTCACATTTTGACGGAACCCTTCGACAAGCTCAGGGAACAATTGCTCCAGTTGGTTCAAGACCGAAAGCGGCTATTATTCGTGAAAAGGGAAGTAATTCGGAGCGTGAAATGGCAAATGCAATGTACCTGGCAGGATTCGATGTAAAAGATGTTCACATGACCGATTTGATTTCAGGTCGTGAAACATTGGAAGATATCCAATTCATCGGAGCTGTTGGTGGATTCTCGAATTCAGACGTTTTAGGTTCAGCTAAAGGTTGGGCCGGAGCGTTTTTATACAACGAAAAAGCAAAAACTGCGTTGGAGAATTTCTTCAAACGCGAGGATACGCTTTCTGTAGGAATCTGTAACGGTTGTCAGTTGTTCATGGAATTGGAGTTGATCAATCCGGAGCACGAAGTTCACGGAAAAATGCTTCACAACAATTCACACAAACACGAAAGCGGATTTACTTCGGTAACTGTTCAAAAAAACAATTCGGTAATGCTTTCAACTTTAGAAGGTGCTACCTTAGGAGTTTGGATTTCTCACGGTGAAGGTAAATTCAACTTACCATATTCAGAAGACCAATACAACATTGTTGGTAAATACGGTTATGAAGGATATCCGGCGAATCCAAATGGTTCTGCATTCAACACGGCTATGATGTGCGACAAAACTGGTCGTCACTTAGTAACCATGCCACACATAGAGCGTTCTACTTTCCCTTGGAACTGGGCACACTATCCAGATCAAGGACATAAAGACGAAGTAACTCCTTGGCACGAAGCGTTTGTGAATGCACGTAAATGGATTGAAAAAAAGAACAAATAAAATTTTCATACAAAAAAAAGCACTTTTATAAGGTGCTTTTTTTATGCTGTAATGGTATTTAATATAGTTTCATAAAGTTCTTCCACATCGACAGGTTTACTTAGAACTTTTTTAATTCTTGAAGCAGAAAACAATTCTTTATTGATATCTTCAGAAATGGCAGTCAATGCTATGATTGGTATGTATGGCTTTTTTTTAGAGATATAATCAGAAGCTTCAAAACCATCCATAATAGGCATCATAATATCCATTAAAATCAAATCATAATCATTTTCATCAACTTTTTTACAAGCTTCTAATCCATCATTAGCTACCTCGCAACAATACCCTTTTTTTAGAATAATTTTTTTAGTTATTAATTGGTTGGTTTTATTATCCTCAACTAGTAAAATTTTAACTTTTGAAGGATCTTTAATTTCTTTTATTACCTTTTTGTCATCTAAATTTTCCGAATAAATTTCAAAATCAAGTGAAAAAGAAATTGTAGTACCTTTATTAGGTTCAGAATCAATTGAAATAGATTTATTAAATAATTCTAATGTCTTTTTCACTAAAGTTAAGCCTAGACCAGAACCTCCATATTCATAATTTATTTTCTCTGAACCTTGGAAAAACAAATCATATATCTTCTCTTTGATTTCATCATCTATTCCTATTCCTGTATCTTTAATAAGAAACTGTATTTCAATATTTTTATCATCTCGACTTACTTCATTTAATTCAACGACAACACTTCCATCTTTAGAAAATTTAAATGCGTTATCTACTAGACTCACCAACACTTGATATAATTTAGATTCATCAAAAACTAGTTTTTTTGGTATCCCAATATCATATTTTAAAGATGCTGTATTGTTATTTCCCCTACTCTTTTTTACAGTTGTCAAAATCTTATTAACAAGCTCTTCTAATTTTATAATATCTCTTTTGGGAACGTAATCATTTTCTAAACTATCTATGACATTTATTTCTATGATATTCCCAGATAAACTATATAAGTTTTGTACTGATGCTTGTAGTTGTTCAATATTTTTTTCATAGTTACTCTTGTCTTCTTCCATCAAGTGTAATAATCCATTAAGAGTATAAATAGGTGTTCTCAATTCATGTGAGATAGTATCTAATAATTTTTTCTTAATATTTAACGCTGATTCCAAATCAGAATTTACCTTACGAAGCATTTCGTTTTTTTCGTTAAGCAAGTTATTTATTGAATTTTTAAACTTTGCATTACGATATTGGAAATATAACAAAACAACTAAAGTCAATATTGCAACTGAAAAAATAATAAGAAGATAGTTTTTGTACTTTTCGTTCTCACTTTTAAGTTTATTCTCCTTTATAATTGACTGGAATTCAATGTTTTTTATTTGCAATTCTCTTTTTTGATTTAAAGAATTATTCATTTTTACAATTCTATAAACCAATCGCTTTTTAAAGAAATCACTAGCTATTTTTAAATTTTCTGCCGCTTGTTTGTATTTTCCCTGCTTCTCATATAGTTTACCTAGTACAAAATAGTATCTTGATTTTAACAAAAAGTCTTCATCATGATTTTGAAAAATATTTGAGTTTTTAGCTATTTGCAAATACTTCAATGCATTATCAAAATCAAGCAAATTATAATAACTCTCTGCTATAAGTAAATTTACCTCTGGTTGATCTAAATCACCACCAGTTTCTCTATTAATCTCTAAATATTTCTTGCCATTTTCTAATGTTTTTTTCCAATCTTCTTTTTTTAAATATAAAAGTGTAAGATTGTAGTACATGTCTACTTGCTTAACTTTAGGTGCGTATTTTTTTAAAAATTGTTCGGCAAGCAAAGTATATTTTTCATCTAATTCTTCATTTCCTTGTGAATTGTAAAATACTGCTAGATGTTCATAGTATTCTCCTCTTATACAATTATTGCTATGCTCATTTAAAACTTTCTCGGCTTTATTGAGGACCTTTTTACTAGTAGTATAGTCAAACTTAGTAATGTGATAATAGGAAATTTCTAGATATAAGTAGAGTAATTGATCGAAGTTTTTTTCTTCAATTAACCTTTTTTCTAATTGATTTATGATTTTTGACCCTTTTTGGTAATGCTCATAATCATCTACATCAAGAATTTTTCGGGCATCCTCAAACTCTTTTAAAACTTTTGGGTCTATTGCTGTTTGATCTTGAAAAGCTAAAAGTTGAATAGAAATAAAACAAAATATTATAACAAAATAAGATGATGATTTTTTAAACATCATACTCAAAATTGTGGTAAAATAGGTTTTAGTTTTAAAATTCACCTTATCTGATTAATTTTTATCAATTTACAACAATAATTTATCCTAATCAAATTTTATAGTTCAAGGTGCTTGTTTTCTCGACATAATTTACTTGATATTATTATATTGATGAATTGACCTTTATCACCAGATTAGTATATTTGAATAAAATTTAAAAATGCATTTCCTATTATTAAGCATCATTTGCAGTGTATTTGTTGGTGTTTTACTCAAAGTTTCTCGTAAAAAAGAACTAAATATTTATCAAATTATTTCTTGGAATTACTTATTTGCTTTAGTCTCATTGCTAATATTTTACAATCCTCAATTAAACTTTAATTTTGATTTACCAACAGCAATCATAATAGTTAGTCTTATCATAATTTTACCTGTTGTATTTGTTTTTCAAGCAAATGCTATAAAGTATTCAGGAATCGTAAAAACAGATATTGCGCAACGTTTATCTTTATTTATCCCAATTAGTTTTGCATTATTTATTACCAAAGAAGTATTTAATTTACACAAAATCATTGGTTTAAGCATTGCTTTTATAGCTATCATTTTTACTTTTTATAAAAAACAACAAACAGAAAAAAAACAAAACAAATCCTATTTTCTTTTACTAACTCTCATTGGTTTTGGTGTTATTGATATATTATTTAAAAAAGTAGCTACTATTAGTAACCTTAAATTTACTGAGCTTTTATTAATTGTTTTTTGTGGCGCCTTTTTAGTGTCATTAATAATTTCAGCTTGGCAGTCAAGAAACAAAAAAGAAATTCTTTCTACTAAAAACTTATATTGGGGAATGTTTGTAGGTATTTTAAATTTTGGAAATATATCGTTTTATATAAAAGCTCATCAGTCATTATCGTCTAATCCATCAACAGTTTTTATTGGGATGAATATGGGAGTTATACTACTAGGAAGTTTGATTGGTATTTTATATTTCAAAGAAAAATTGACACAACTAAATTACATTGGACTTTTACTTGCTTTAATCTCAATAACTTTTATAGCTTATTCACAATTTAATTAGGTTTTAAAATTTTAATGTTTTTTTGTTAAGCACATAGAAACTATCTTTGCTTTGCTAAAACGATGTAGTTATGGAAGAATGTATTTCAGTATTTGATATGTTAAAAATTGGTGTTGGTCCATCAAGTTCTCATACACTTGGGCCTTGGCGTGCTGCCGAACGATTTTTAAATGAATTAAAAGAAGAAAACATTCTAAATAAAATCACTTCTGTAAAAGTCGATTTATATGGTTCCTTATCACTTACCGGAGTTGGTCACGCAACTGATTTAGCTGTTATGTTAGGACTAAGTGGTCAAGATCCAGAATATATACCAGTTCAAGATATTGAGGGTATTATAAAAGCAATAAAAACAAATCATAAACTAAAATTAGCGAATCTATTAAATATTAATTTTAATCCAGAAACAGACATTATTTTCAATAAAAACTTTCTTCCTTTCCATGCAAATGGGTTGACTTTTACTGCTTTCTATGATGAATCTCACTATGAATCTACATTTTATTCTATAGGAGGAGGATTTGTAGTTAAAGAAGAAAGAAGTAACGCTAAGGCCAATGAAATTATTAAATGTGCCTTTCCCTATCCTATAAATTTTGCTTCAGAATTATTGGAATACTGTCAAAATCAAAATAGAAAAATCTCTGAAATTGTTTATGATAATGAGAAATCTATTCGTACAGAACAAGAAATTGACAAAGAATTATTGAGAGTTTGGAATACTATGCTCGAGTGTATGTACATAGGCTGTCATAGTGAAGGTATTCTACCAGGAGGATTAAATGTTCGTCGTCGAGCGTTTGACATGCATCAAAATTTAATTGGCCTTGCCAATTATTCATCACCGCAAGAATGGTTAGAAACCATTCGAAAAACCGAAGTGAAATTCCGACAAATACTAAAATGGGTTTCGTGTTTTGCACTTGCTGTTAATGAAGTAAATGCATCACTAGGACGTGTAGTCACTGCTCCAACTAATGGAAGCGCTGGTGTAATTCCGGCTGTTTTGATGTATTATATGGTTATCGAAAATCACCAAGCCAATGAAGAGCAAGTAAAGCAGTTTTTGATGGTTGCTGGTGAAATAGGCTCAATTTTCAAAAAAGGAGCAACTATTTCAGCTGCTATGGGCGGATGCCAAGCAGAAATTGGCGTGTCATCAGCAATGGCCGCAGGAGCGTTATGTGAAGTAATGGGTGGAACACCAGAACAAGTTTTAATGGCTGCAGAAATTGCTATGGAACACCATTTAGGTTTGACTTGTGACCCAATTGGCGGATTAGTCCAAATTCCTTGTATTGAAAGAAATACTATGGGTGCAATAAAAGCTATTAACGCAGCAGAATTGGCAATTGAAACAGACCCAAAAAATGCAAAAGTCCCTTTAGATAAGGTCGTTAATACTATGTGGCAAACAGCAAAAGACATGAACAATAAATACAAAGAAACTTCCGAAGGAGGTCTCGCTGTAGCTGTTAATATGGCTGATTGTTAATCAAATGTCACTAAAGGTAAATTACAATTATTTATTAGTTGCCTTTCTAGTTATCTTTCTTGGAATCATATCAAGAAAAACAAGCTTTATTCCATTATTTATTGGAGATATTCTATATGCAATAATGATTTATTGTATGGTTGAATTTTTCATTTGGTCCAAAAATAATACCCTAAAATTTATTTTCCCATTATCAATTTGCTTCATAATTGAATTATCACAATTAATTGATTTAAATTGGTTAAACGCACTCAGACATACCGCTTTAGGTTATTATATCTTGGGTCAAGGATTTTTATATAGTGATTTGCTTTGTTATACTGTTGGAATTCTAATTGCTTTTACTGTTGATGCCAATAGAAAAGGTTAAATTCTCCTTCTTGTATCTATAATGTGAACAATTTTCCATTGACCATTCTCTTTAAATAAAGTAAATGAATTTACACCACTGTGACTTAATTTACCATCAATATAAAACTCGTAGGGTGTCCAAGCATGTGCCATAGAACCATCAATTTGGACTTTATATCCTAAAATTCTTTCTTCAAATTTTAAGTCTTTAGGAAATGTAGCAAATGATTTGATGAATTCTGATGCTTTTTCTTCCTCAAGCTTTGTGCCTTTTTTGCCCTCCATTATAGATTGTAAAAGCATTCTATCATGGCACACCGATTTTATTTTTGTGGTATCCTTTGCATGGAAACCTTCAAAAAAAGTTTTAATTGTATTTTCAACCTCTTGATTTTGTGCATTGCTATAAAAGGGAAGCAATATCAGCAAATAAATGATTAATTTTTTCATAGTTTTTTGATTTTTAATCGTTTGACGAAAACTTAAGTATTTTGTTACAAAACCATTCTTTTTAGTAATTTTACAATTCCTAAACATTCAAATTATGTCAACAGCTAAAAGTGATTACAAAAGAGTTACCACAAAATCATTAATTGATATGAAAGCCAAAGGTGAAAAAATTTCTATGCTAACTGCATACGATTTCACCATGGCAAAAATTGTTGACTCGGCTGGAGTTGATGTAATCCTTGTGGGTGATTCTGCTAGTAATGTAATGGCGGGCCACGAGACTACTCTACCTATTACACTTGACCAAATGATTTATCATGCTTCATCTGTAGTAAGAGCAGCAGAAAGAGCTTTAGTTGTAGTTGATTTACCTTTTGGTTCGTATCAATCAGATTCTAAAGAGGCGTTACGTTCAGCCATTCGTGTTATGAAAGAAAGTGGTGGACATGCTGTTAAATTAGAAGGTGGAAAAGAAATTAAAGAATCTATCAAAAAAATACTTCAGGCTGGAATTCCAGTAATGGGACATTTAGGGTTAACACCTCAATCAATTTATAAATTTGGAACCTATACTGTTCGTGCCAAAGAAGATGCAGAAGCTGAAAAATTAATCGAAGATGCTCAATTATTAGAGCGAATTGGTTGTTTTGCTTTAGTACTTGAAAAAATTCCTGCAGCTTTAGCAAAAAAAGTTGCTGAAAGTATTTCTATTCCGGTTATTGGAATTGGTGCTGGAAATGGAGTTGACGGACAAGTATTAGTGCTACACGACATGATAGGTATGACTCACGAATTTAGTCCACGTTTTTTACGTCGTTACATGAATTTATATGAAGATATGACTAAAGCTATAGGACAATATGTTTCTGATGTAAAAGCAGTCGATTTCCCTAATGCCAATGAGCAATATTAAAATTGATACCGAAAGAGTTTTTTCAAAACCTCTTGACATTTTAGACTACGAATTCATCTATAAATTACTTAATACAGAAGGATGGAAACGTTTCATAGGTGATAGAAATATTCACTCAAATGAAGAAGCTAAGTTGTATATAGATAAAATTGAAAAGGCTGAAAACATTAAATATTTTGTAATTACTGAGAAAAAAACTCACAAGAAAATTGGCTTATTTACAATCATAAAAAGAGAGTTTTTAAATCATCCTGATATTGGATTTGCTTTTTTACCAGAGTTTAACGGAAAAGGATTTGCTTATGAGACTTCAAAGGCTTTCATGGAAATTTTATCTAAAGAACATTCTGGACTTTCTGCAATTACAAATTTAGACAATGTAAATTCTATTAAACTTCTTAAAAAATTGGGTTTAAAATTCAAAGAAGTGATTAATGAAAATGATGAACAATTAAACCTTTTTGAAATTGAGTTCTAATACTAAAATTATTTCGACAAAAGATAATCTTCAAGTTTTACATGAAGACAATCATATAATTATAATCAATAAACGTGTTGGTGACATTGTACAAGGAGATAAAACTGGAGACAAACCTTTATCTGATATTGTAAAAGAATACATTAAGGCTAAATACAATAAACCTGGTGATGTTTTTTTAGGTGTGGTACATCGATTAGACAGACCAACTACAGGAGTTGTAGTTTTTGCTAGAACCAGCAAAGCTCTTGAGAGGCTTAACAAAATGTTTAGTGAACGAGAAACTCAAAAAACATATTGGGCAGTTGTGAAAAACAAACCACCAAAACAGGAAGATAATCTGGTACATTTCTTAAAAAGAAATGAGAAGAACAATACTTCAAAAGCTCATTTAAAAGAAATTCCAGACAGTAAAAAAGCGAGTTTAGATTATAAAATTATCGCTGAACTCAAAAATTACTTTGCGCTAGAAATCAATTTACACACGGGTCGTCATCATCAAATTAGAAGTCAATTATCAGCAATTGGTTCTCCAATAAAAGGGGATTTAAAATATGGTTTTGATCGAAGTAATCCTGATGGAGGTATACATCTTCATGCCAGAAAACTTAAATTTATTCACCCTGTCTCTAAAGAAAATATCGAAATCGTTGCTCCAGTGCCCGAAGATGTAATTTGGAAATCAATATAATTTTTATCTTTAGAAAAAAATAATACAATGTATTCAGTATCCGAAAGAAAAATAGCCCTGCAAAAGCTTTTAAAGAATATCATTATTCATGAAGATGAAATTCTAGACGCTTTGTACAAAGATTTTAAAAAACCAAGATTCGAAGGAGTTATTTCTGAAACATCCTATGTCGTTAATGATTTAAAATATACGCTGAAGAATCTATCTTCATGGTCAAAACCCAAAAGAGTCTTTCCTTCACTTTTAAATTTTCCTTCTACTGATAAAATTTACAGTGAACCTTACGGACGAGTATTGATTATTTCTCCTTGGAATTATCCTTTTCAATTGGCTTTTTCTCCACTTATTGCTGCGATTGCTGCAGGAAACAGTGTTACTTTAAAACCATCAGAGCTAACTCCCTATACATCGGCAATTGTTTCTAAAATTGTTCGTGAATCATTTGATGTAAAACAAGCATTAGTTGTAACTGGTGATTATACCATTGCTCAGGATTTATTACAGAAAAGATGGGATTATATCTTCTTCACCGGAAGTGTTCCAGTTGGGAAAATTGTCGCAAAAGCTGCTGCTGAACATTTAACTCCTGTAACATTAGAATTAGGAGGTAAAAGCCCTTGTATAATTGATGAAACAGCCAATTTACCTTTAGCAGCAAAACGAATCATTTGGGGAAAACTATTCAATGCTGGTCAAACCTGTATTGCGCCTGATTATATTTTGGTTCATTACCGAATGAAGAAAAAATTGATTCCGTTATTGATTCAAGAAATCGAAAATGCTTTAGGAAAAAATCCAGAACAATCAGAAGATTTTGCTCGAATTGTGAATCTAAAAAACTGGAGACGTCAAGTAGCATTAATTGAAAACCAGTTTGTTTTATATGGAGGTCAGCATAATGAAGAAAATTTATATGTTGCCCCTACTCTATTAGATGAACCTATGCCTGAAAGCGCTGTGATGCAAGAGGAGATTTTTGGACCAATACTTCCAATAGTAACTTATGAAAACAAAGCCGACTTACATAAAATAATATCGAGATACGAAAAACCACTTTCATTATATATTTTCTCTGATGATAAAGCCTTTCAAAACGAAATTTTAAATAAATACTCTTTTGGTGGAGGTTGTATCAATGACACTTTGACTCATTTTGCAAATAAAAATTTACCTTTTGGAGGTGTTGGACACAGCGGAATAGGTGCTTACCATGGTAAATTAGGTTTTGATACTTTTTCACATAAAAAATCGGTTGTAAAAAAAGCAAACTGGCTAGATGTTCCATTGCGTTACGCTCCTTATAAAGGAAAATTAAATATGATTAAACGAATTTTGAACTGGATATAAGTAAATAATATGGAAGAAATAAAAAAAGTTGATATCGGAAATACACTAAACGAAACTTTCGAGTTATTTAAAAAAACATTTTTAACAGCTGGACTGGCTTTTGGACTTCTAATGATATTGGTTATTGGTATGGCAATGGTTGGAATTCAATTTTTTGTAGGTTTTGACAACCTTCCAGAATTAGCAAAAAAAATTGATCCAAAAACAATGGATTTAAAAGCATCCATAATTTATTATTTTGTGGTTTTATTATTTTCAATACTAATAGCTCCTTTTAATGCGGGTATTTTAAAAATCATGGATAATGCAGACAAAGATGAAGAAATATCTACATCAAATATTTTTACCTATGTAAATAGCAAACATTACTTAGACATAATATTTGCAACATTTATAAATGTTTCTCTTTCTTTTATTATCAATTTTGGTTTACAATCTATCTTAGCAAATAATCTTATTTTGTCATCGCTTATTCCAACTTTAATATCAGTAGTAATTAGTGTATTTTTATTTTTAGTTATTCCTTTTATAATTTTTGATGAGCTAGATACGATTAAAGCAATCAATAAAAGTTTACAAACTTGTTCAAAAAACTTTTTCCCTATACTATTACTTATTATTATATCTGTGATTTTAGGTTATGTAGGTATAATAGCGTTTTGTTTTGGGATAATTTTCACTTTCCCAATTTATTATGCAACACAATATTGCATTTACAAAGCTGTAAAATAAAAAAAAGTGCGAAGGATATATCTTCATATTCTTCGCACTTCAAACCTAACCTAACCAAATTCATTCTAATTCGAATGAAGTTTTTATTACTAACTCTTTCTCATCAAAAATATATACTCTATATATACCTTTGTTAAGATCGTAAGTTTGTATGTCTGCTTTGACATCAATATCTTTATCAATATACATAACTGTCAATAAGTCGCTGTATTCTAAAGTCATGCTCCCAAAATCTTTACGTTCTTTTTTACCAACAATATTATTATTACTATCAACGATTTGTATGTAATAATTTTTATCTGTTGCTAATGAAATCTTACTTCCATTAACCGTGAAGGCCACTTGAATAACATCAGTACTTTTTGCTTTTTCTGTTTCTTTAAATTTACCATTACTTGATTCTTTTAAAAAATTCAATTTCACATTTGAAATCCAGACTTTAGAAGCTTTTTTAATGGTATTCTTTAAAATTCCATAGTATTCATTAGCATTCTCAATTACAGATAAAACACTATCTCTTTCTTTTCGCAAAAAGTTATTTTCTTCTTCTAAATATTCTTGTTGAGCTTTTAAAGATGCTACTTCATTTTTTAAACATTCTATTTCGGTTGCACTAGTTCTGGATTGAAAAGCAACACTTCTTTTTATCTCTTTACTATTTTTTTTATTATTTGTCTCATTAACAAATAATTCATTTGAAGCCATTTTCACTTCTTTTGCATTTAATACAGAAGCATTTTTCTTTTCTTGTTGAATATCAGCTATAAATTTAAAAGTAAAACTTAGGCAACTAAATATAATTATGGCAACAACTATACGACTCACATTTGATACTGTATTTTGAAAAACTGTTTTCATAATAATAATTTTATGCCTCTAATTTTACTTACTCAAATTTAACTGCATGCTAATTATGAACACAAAAAAATCGTTGTTTATCAAATAAAATCGTTATTCTGATATGTGGTTTATTTTAGATTATTTTTCTCTAACTAAATTCAGTTAGATGCAAACAAAGTCTTTGTAATCCAAGTCTTACACAATAAAAAAAGGCCTCAAAATGAGGCCTTAGAAATTTGATACTATAGTAATTATCTTAGATTAAAACTAGTTTTTGAAACTAGTTCAGATTTATCAAAAATGTTTACAAAATAAGTTCCTGCTTGAACATTATCTACTGGTAAATCTTTTTCAACTTTTACTGTTTTGTTTTCATACTTAACAGTTGCAATAAAACTATAGGTAAGTGCTTTTTCACCAAATGTTTCCATTTTCTTTTCACCTACAACATTATTTTTACTATCAATTACTTGAACATAATACATTTTATCACCTGACTTGGCAATTTGATTTTCAGCAATCATAAAACTAATTTTAAGAACATCGGCACGACTTGCTTTGTCTGTCTCAATTTGTTTTCCTGAACTTCTTTGTTTTAAAGCTGTTGATTGAAGATTTAACACAGTTAATTTAGAACCTTTTTCTACTGTTTTTGCTAAATAATCATTTTGTGATACCAAAGTATCATTTACTCTTCTAGCATCAGTTAAAACAACATTAGTACTATCAATTCTGGTTACTAGTGATTTATTTTCACTTTTAAGAACTTCAACCTCTTTCATTAATCTTGCAATACTTCCTCTTAATTTTAAGGCCTCTTCTTTATATTTGGCCATTGCTTTAACATCTCCTTGAGATTTTTCTATATCAGCCATTAATTTTTGTACTCTATCTCTTTCTGCAACTAATTCTTCAGACAAAGACGAATTTGAAGAAATTGCTGATTCTAAAGAGTCTTTTGCAATAGCAAGATCTTTAAGCACTGCATCTTTTTCAGTAATTAATACTTCTTCAACTTGCTTAGAATCAGAAGTTAATTTATACATATAAATTAAACTACCTATTAATAATAATGATAAAATAGCAATTATTGCTTTAAGTCCAGAATTGTTACTGTTTTGGGCACTCATCTTTTTTGGTGTTGGTTAATTTTAATTTGTTATACAATTATAGTTGTATAACGCAAGTTTCGATAAAAATAGTATTTTTGGCTTACAGAAAAAACAAAAAATGGAAAATTTAGTTCGCTTTAAGCAATCTGATTTAGCTAAAATCACCAACTTTAGAAACGGTGAAGTAAAGTTTGGTGAAAAAATGTATGTTGTTCCTAAAGATGAAGATGTTTCCAATTTTATACTTAACTGTGAAGCAAAATATGTCATTTTAGGTATTCCAGAAGATGTAGGTATTCGTGCTAATTTAGGGCGTCCAGGAGCTGAAAGTGCATGGAAAAGTGCTATTCAAAGTATTGCCAATATTCAACATAATAGATTTTGCAAAGGAAACTCTATTTTAGTTTTAGGACAGGTAGATGTGTCACAAGAAATTGAAAAAGCTAGTACTTTAAATGAAAATGATCCAGAAGAAAGAAAAAAGCTTTTTAAAATCGTTGAACAAATAGATAAAGAAGTTTCTCATATTATTTTTTCAATTGTTAAAGCTGGTAAAATTCCAATTATAATTGGTGGTGGTCATAACAATGCTTACGGAAATATAAAAGGAACAGCTCTTGCAAAGAGTAAGCCTATTAGTGCTGTAAATTTTGATGCACATTCTGATTTTAGAATTCTGGAAGGAAGACATAGCGGAAATGGATTTTCTTATGCCTATGAAGAAGGCTTTTTAAAAAACTATTTTGTTTTTGGCTTACACGAAAGTTATACCTCTAAAAGTGTGCTAGACAGTCTTAAAAAAATTAGTGATCGAGTACGTTACAATACCTATGACGAAATTAAAATTAGACAAGAAAAAAGATTTTATCAGGAAATGACTAATGCTCTTGAGCATGTAAAATACGACTCTTTTGGTCTTGAAATCGATTTAGATTCTGTACCCAATATTGCATCGAGTGCCATGACCTTAAGTGGATTCTCTGTAGAAGAGCTTCGCATCTTTGTAAATCATTTTGGTGCACATAAAAATGTTGCTTATCTACACATTTGTGAAGGAGCACCTTCACTTGGAGAAGAAAAAAACAATCACTTAATTGGAAAACTTATAGGATATTTAGTAACTGACTTTATTAAAGCCAACTCACCCAAATAAATTAATCTATCTTTGCATAAAAGTTTTTATATGCAATTTGAAGATCTTTCTATTTCCAAAAGTGTTTTATTAGCATTAACCGAAGAAGGTTATACTATTCCTACTCCTATACAAGAACAAGCAATACCAATTATTCTTGATGGGAAAGATCTAGTGGGTTGTGCCCAAACAGGAACAGGTAAAACTGCTGCTTTTGCAATACCTATATTAAGTCATTTGCATCCAGTAGTAAGTAAATCTGCAAAAGGGAAAAAAATTAGAACTCTTATTGTAACTCCTACTAGAGAACTCGCTATTCAAATTGGTGAAAGTTTTGATACTTATGGAAAGTACTTAAATACAAAACAGTTAACTATTTTTGGTGGTGTATCGCAAGTTCCTCAAGTAGATGAACTTAAAAAAGGTGTTGATATATTAGTAACCACACCAGGAAGGCTACTAGACCTTCATAAACAAGGTTTTATTGATTTAGATCATTTATACCATTTAGTATTAGATGAAGCCGATCAAATGTTTGATATGGGCTTTATAAACGATGTAAAAAAGATTATTAAGCTAACACCTACTGATAGACAAACATTACTGTTTTCGGCAACAATGCCAATTGCAATTCGTGAACTAGCTGAACAATTTCTAAAAAATCCTGAAACTGTTCAAGTAACACCTGTTTCATCAACAACAGAAATGGTACAGCAACGTATTTATTTTGTAGATAAACCCGAAAAAAAACAGCTTTTATTACATGTTTTAAGAGAAGATGAATTAAAAAACGTTCTTATATTCTCAAGAACAAAACATGGAGCTGATAATATAGTTAAATCTCTTAAAAAGAATAATTTTAGTGCCGAAGCCATTCATGGTGACAAATCACAAAGTGCTCGTCAAAGAGTTTTAAATGCTTTTAAAGATAAAGAAATAGATATTTTAGTTGCTACAGATGTAGCTGCAAGAGGTATTGATATCGAACAACTTCCCTATGTTATCAATTTTGATTTACCTAATATACCTGAAACTTATGTTCATAGAATAGGTAGAACAGGTCGAGCTGGAAATAATGGAATTGCAATTTCTTTCTGTGGAAAAGATGAAGAAGTTTATTGGAAAGATATTATTAAACTAACAAGATCAACTTTTAAAGTTATAGAAGATCATCCGTTTCCTTGGCAAGGTAAAGTACCATCAACAACAAAAGATAAAAAACCAACAGAAAATTCTGCACCTAAAAAGAATAATAGAAGTGGTAAAAGTAAATCTAACAATTCGAGAAAGTCAGAAAATTCAAAAAAGAAAAAGAAACGTTGGTACTAACTAAATGATGAAAAAGTGCCGAAATTGGGGATTTACGGCACTTTTTACAATCAAATAAACAAACTAAAAAACTAACTATTTTTTCACAAATATGTTGGTATAGTATTTTTCTCCTGCAGAATTAGTTCTAATTGAAATTCCAAAATGAGTAAAATCACCTTCAATATTTGCTCGGTGTCCTTCGCTATTTAACCATGCATTAACAACACTTTGCGAAGTTGAATATTTGTAAGCAATATTTTCGCTTACATTTTTTGCAGATAATGCACTCATTATACTTGAGTATCTTTCTGCAAAATTATTATGATTCACTGAATTAGTAGAAATCATATAATTTGTATGTTCTTCTGATTTAACAGAAACGTAATCTATTTTTTGTAACTTAACTAAACCTTTACCTTCTCTATAGTTATTGATAAGATTTAAAACTTCATCTTCATCAGTTCTGTACGAATAATTTGCATTTACACTTACTGTATCTTTTGGTTCCTCAGACACTGAATCTTTTGAACAAGAAAATAAAGAAATTGATAATAACCCAATTAAAGCAATTTTAGCAAAAGTCTTTTTCATAATCAATAATAGTTTGTGTGTGTGTGTTACTTATGTCATTTTGATTTCTCATTCTGACATGGCAACATTACAAACTTTATCGATAAAACACCAAAAAAAATCGATGAAATGTACTTTTTTTGTATTTTACTGAAAAAAATCTTACATTTTAAGAAGACAATCTTTCAATTTTCCAGCTTTGATCACTTTGAAGTTGGTATCTAATTCGGTCATGAAGACGGTTAGGACGACCTTGCCAAAATTCAACTTCTTGGGGTTCAACAATGTAACCTCCCCAAAATTTTGGTCTTAAAATTTCTTTACCAGATAATTCGTCTTCTAATTGTTTTAATTTATTGTCTAAATATTCTCTGGAAGGAATTACTTCACTTTGATTTGATACAATTGCACCAAGTTTACTTCCATTAGGTCTAGAATCAAAATAATTATCGGATATATTATCAGCAACTTTAACAGCTTTTCCTTTTATAATGATTTGTCTTTCCATAGAATGCCAAAAAAAAGACAAACAAACGTTAGGGTTTGCTTCTATAGCTTTACCTTTTTCAGAATTATAATTGGTATAAAAAATAAAACCTTCGTAAGAAAACTGTTTTAATAAAACTACACGTGCTTTAGGGAAACCATCTAGTCCAATTGTTGAAACAGTCATGGCATTTACTTCGTCTACACCACCAAAATCCTTAACTTCAAAAAACCATTTATTGAATAAATTAATTGGATCTTCGGGAAGATTCGTTTCTAATAATTCACTTTTATCATATGATTTTCTGTAATCACTTAAATCTTCCATAATAAATAGTTTAGAGATTAAAACTGAAAAGTAACTCCGTCATTAGAAAGCTGTGTTTGCTCAAAAATAGTTTGTGCTTCATCTTTAAATGACTCTATTGATTCATATCGAGTTGAATAATGCCCTAAAAGCAATTGTTTTACATTTGCTTGTTTAGCAATTTTTGCAGCTTGTTTAGCAGTTGAATGCATTGTCTTTTCAGCAAGAACTTCTTCAGATTCTAAAAAAGTAGACTCATGATATAAAACATCTACCCCATTTATGATTTCTACAATATCTTCATTGTAAACAGTATCAGAGCAAAAAGCATAACTTTTAGGTGCAGGAGGATCAAAGGTTAATAATTCGTTCGGTATTATTTTTCCATTGTCTAAAGTGATGTCTTTACCATTTTTTATATTTTGGTAATAACAAGTTTCTATTTGATATTCTTGAACTGCAGCAACATTAAGCTTTCGCTCTTTTGGTTTTTCCTGAAATAAATATCCGTTTGTATATATACGATGCTTTAAAGGAATAGTTTTCACAATCACTTTATCATCTTCGAAAACAACCTCAGATTGATTAGAAGACAATTCTACGAAGTTAAGCTCATATTGAGGCCAAGAATTTGACAATTTAAGTTGTAACTTAATTATTTCTTTTACACCTACGGGGCCATATACAGTTAACGGATTGTTTCTATTCAATAAATTAAAAGTCGAGATAAGTCCAATTAATCCATAAAAATGATCTCCATGAAGATGAGAAATAAATATATGATTAATGGCAGAGAATTTTACTTTATTCTTGCGCAGCTGAACTTGTGTCCCTTCACCACAATCAATTAAAAACAAGCGATTGCTAATTTCTAATACTTGTGATGTTGGATTAGTAAAAGTTCTTGGTGTTGCTGCATAGCATCCTAAAATGGTTAAATTCATTAGTTTTTACCCTTTCTTCTATCTCTTTCTCTTTTAATTAGAGTTAATTCTCTACTTGTTTGTCCAGCCACTGAAGTATTTTCTTCTGCTCTACGAATTAAATAAGGCATAACATCTTTAACAGGTCCAAAAGGAAGATATTTGGCAACATTGTATCCTTCGGCAGCAAGGTTGAAACTGATATTGTCACTCATACCATATAATTGCCCAAACCAAACTCTAAAGTCATTTTTTGCAATTCCGTTGTGTGACATTAATTCTATAAGCTTATATGAACTGTTTTCATTATGAGTTCCTGCAAAAATTGCCATAGTTTCAATGTGCTCCATCATATAAGTTACAGCGTCATCAAAATTATAATCTGTGGCTTGTTTTGAAGGACAAATAGGAGATTTGTATCCTCTTTCTTCCGCACGTTTATTTTCCTTTTCCATGTAAGCTCCACGAACCAATTTCATACCAATATGAAAACCTTCTTGTTGCGCTTGTGCATGTAGCTTTTTCAAATAATCTAAACGATCCCAACGATACATTTGTAATGTATTATAAACAATTGCTTTCTCTTTATTATACTTACGCATCATATCAGCGACTAAATCATCGGCTGCATCTTGCATCCAACTTTCTTCACCGTCAATTAAAAGGGCGATATCATTTTCATGAGCCGCTTTACAAACTCTATCAAAACGTTCCACTACTCTATTCCATTCTATTTGCTCAGCTTCATTCAGAGTTTTACCTTCTCCCAACTTTTCATACAATTCAAAACGACCAAAACCTGTTGGTTTGAAAACAGCAAAAGGAATCGCTTTTTTCTCTTTGGCAAAATTGATGATCTTTAATGTTTTATTCATTGCATCATCAAAAGCAGACTCATCTTCTTTTCCTTCTACAGAATAGTCTAATACTGACGAAACTCCACCTACATTATACATTTTATCCACTACAGGAATACAATCATCTTCAGATACACCTCCGCAAAAATGATCAAAAACCGTTGCACGAATTAAACCTTCTACTGGCAAGTGAGCTTTCAAAGCAAAATTTGTAACTGCAGTTCCAATTTTAACCAAAGGTTCAGAATCAATCAATTTAAAAAGAAAATAAGCTCTTTCTAATTCGGTATCACTTTTTAAAGAAAAAGCATTTTGTGTATTATCAAATATTTTATTCATTGTGTATTACGTAAATGTTATGCAAATATAAAACACCACGCTATTTTATTATAGTATTTTTACTTTATTTTGTACAACATTTTAATACATGTTTGTGAAATGAAATCGATTCAGGCCAATAATTATACAATACACATTAATAAAGAAAGTTACACCTATTTAAACAATTACTTAAAAGAAAATAATTTTTCTAAAATTTTCTTTATTGCTGATGAGAATACAAACGAATTATGTTTACCTAAAATTTTACCTTTAATAGAGACTGAAGTTCCCTTTGAAATAATTGAACTTGAAGCTGGCGAAGAAAACAAAACCATAGAAACATGCACACAGGTCTGGAAAGTTTTAATTGAACTTGGTGCCGATAGAAAAAGTTTGATTATCAATATAGGTGGTGGAGTTATTACAGATATGGGTGGGTTTATTGCTTCAACTTACAAAAGAGGAATTCCTTTTATAAATATTCCTACTACACTATTATCAATGGTAGATGCATCTGTAGGAGGAAAAAATGGAGTCGATTTAGACGGATT
Organism: Flavobacterium terrae; assembly: GCF_900142035.1. Classification (GTDB taxonomy): domain Bacteria; phylum Bacteroidota; class Bacteroidia; order Flavobacteriales; family Flavobacteriaceae; genus Flavobacterium; species Flavobacterium terrae. Next base: position 86,847 of record NZ_FQZI01000006.1, read on the forward strand.
AAAAAACCAAATAGGAACTATTACAAATCCTGCAATGGTAATTATTGATTCGACTTTCCTTGAAACATTATCACAAAGAGAAATGAAATCAGGTTTAGCAGAAATGTTAAAACATGGCTTAATCGCCAAAAAAACTCACTGGGAAAAATTTAAAGAATTAGCTGAGATTGATTTTGATAGTTTTGATGAATTAATTGCAGAGTCGGTTGAAATTAAAAATAATATTGTCACTCAAGATCCAACAGAAAATGGAATAAGAAAGGCTTTAAATTTTGGTCATACATTAGGACATGCCATTGAAACTTTATTTTTAGAAAATCCAGAAAAAGAAAACCTACTTCATGGAGAAGCCATCGCTGCAGGTATGATTTTAGAAAGTTATATCTCTTTAAAAAAAGGATTAATATCTAATGAAGAATACTCAGAAATTAAAAGTTATTTACTATCAATTTATGAACCAATAACTTTCGAAGAAAATGACAAATTTGACATTATAAATTTACTAATTCATGACAAAAAAAATGAGTACGGTAAGGTTCAGTTTGCTCTACTAAATGGAATAGGAAATATAAGCCTAAATCAAACTACTGACAACGAGTTAATTATGAATTCTTTTAAAGATTATAACGGTTAAACTTTTTTTGAAAATTTGTTTTTATATCAGAAATATAATTTTTTAAATTTGCCCACATGTTTAGACACTACAAGAGAAATATAAATTACTTCTTCCAAGAATCCTTTTTTGAAGTATTCAATACTAACTTAAAAGCAATAAAGCTTAAAAAGTGTTTGACTAATGGACTCTTTGCTGGTAGCAAAAAAAATCATAACGAGTTAGAAATAGAATTTGCAAATATTAGAGTTTGAAAAAAAAATGTGTTAATTTTTTTTACTAATTTTAATTACAAATTACTGATAACTAAATGAATACAAAATATTACGACCTAATTAATCAAACTTTTTACTTCCCTCAAGAAGAGTTCTCACTTAACAAGGACCATTTACAATTTCATGGCATTGATCTTATGAAATTAGTTGAAGAATATGGAACTCCGTTAAAATTTACTTATTTACCAAAGATTTCAGAAAATATTAATAAAGCCAAAATGTGGTTTCGTAATGCTATGGAAAAGCAAGGTTACGAAGCAAAATATTTTTACTGTTATTGTACTAAAAGTTCTCACTTTGAATTTATTTTAAACGAAGCTTTAAAAAACAACATTCATATTGAAACATCCTCTGCTTTTGACATCAACATTGTTGAGAACTTAATGGAGCAAGGAAAAATAAATAAAAATACGTTTGTAGTTTGTAATGGATTTAAACGTGGCGCCTACATTACAAACATCGCTCGATTAATCAACAACGGCCATAAAAACACTATTCCTGTAATTGATAATTTTGAAGAATTAGATTTACTTGAAGAAGAAATCGACGGAAAATTTAAAATTGGAATTCGTATTGCAGCCGAAGAAGACCCTAAGTTTGAGTTCTATACATCTCGTTTAGGTATTGGTTACAAAGACATTGTTCCTTTCTACAGAAAAAACATTCAAGAAAATAAAAAAGTAGAACTAAAAATGCTTCACTTTTTTATAAATGCCGGAATTAGAGATACTGCATACTATTGGAATGAGCTTCTAAAATGTATGAAGGTTTACATTAATCTTAAAAAAGAGTGTCCTTCATTAGATAGCTTGAATATTGGTGGTGGTTTCCCTATCAAAAACTCATTAGCATTTGATTACGATTATCAATATATGGTAGAAGAGATTTTGAATCAAATCAAAATCGCATGTGATGAAGCTGAAGTTCCTGTTCCTCATATTTTCACTGAATTTGGATCATATACTGTTGGTGAATCTGGTGGAGCTATTTTTCAGGTTTTATACCAAAAAAAGCAAAATGATCGTGAAAACTGGAATATGATAGACTCGTCATTCATTACAACTCTTCCAGACACTTGGGCAATCAATAAACGATTTGTTATGCTTGCTGTAAATCGTTGGAATGATACCTATGAAAGAGTTCTTTTAGGAGGATTAACTTGTGATGGTGACGATTATTACAACTCAGAGCAGCACATGAATGCCATTTATCTACCTAAATACAATAAAGAAAAACCTTTATATATTGGTTTCTTCAATACTGGTGCTTATCAAGAAACAATTGGTGGACACGGAGGGTTACACCACTGTATTTTACCACAACCTAAACACATCTTGATAGATAAAGATAAAAATGGAATTTTTGCTCACGAAGTTTTTTCTGAGGAGCAAAATGCAGAACAAATTTTAGAGATATTAGGATACAATAAAAAATAATAACTTGCTATATTAGCAAAAAACAAACAAAATGAGCAAAGGACCAATTAGTCAATTTATTGAAAAGCATTACCTTCATTTCAATGCTGCAGCTTTAGTAGATGCTGCAAAAGGATATGAAGAGCATTTATTGGATAACGGAAAAATGATGATTACTTTGGCTGGTGCAATGAGTACTGCTGAATTAGGAAAATCATTAGCTGAAATGATTCGTCAAGATAAAGTACATATTATTTCATGTACTGGTGCTAATTTAGAAGAAGACATTATGAACCTTGTAGCTCATAATTCATACAAAAGAGTACCTAACTATCGTGATTTATCTCCACAAGAAGAATGGGATTTATTAGAAAACCATTATAATCGTGTAACAGATACTTGTATCCCTGAAGAAGAAGCTTTCCGTCGTTTACAACAACATTTATTCGATATTTGGAATAATGCTGATTCAAAAGGAGAAAGATATTTTCCTCATGAATTTATGTACCAAATGATTAATACTGGAGTATTACAACAATACTACGAAATTGATCCAAAAGATTCATGGATGGTTGCTGCTGCTGAAAAGAATTTACCAATTGTTGTTCCTGGATGGGAAGATAGTACAATGGGTAATATTTTTGCTTCATACTGTATCAAAGGAGAATTCAAAGCTACAACTATGAAAAGTGGTGTTGAGTACATGATGTGGCTTGCTGATTGGTATAAAGATAATTGTTCAGGAAAAGGAATTGGATTCTTCCAAATTGGTGGAGGTATCGCTGGAGACTTCCCTATTTGCGTTGTACCAATGCTTTATCAAGATATGGAAATGCACGACGTTCCTTTTTGGGCATATTTCTGTCAGATTTCAGATTCAACAACAAGTTACGGATCTTATTCGGGAGCAGTTCCTAATGAGAAAATCACTTGGGGTAAATTAGATATAACTACCCCAAAATTTATTGTAGAATCTGATGCAACTATCGTTGCACCTCTTATATTTGCATACGTTTTAGGACAATAATTAGAATACCCCATATATGAAAAGAGTTATAGTTGATTATTCAAAATTAACAAGCGAAATTTTAAACCTATTAGTAGAAAAGTTTCCTGATGGTTACGATGATTCAGATATTATCCGTTTCAAGAATGCTAAAAACGAAACTATTGAAGCTGTTGAAGTAAAAACTGAAGATACTATTTATCTTGTAAAAGTTAGTACTAAACTGGCTGATAGAATCGAAAACTATGATGAAGACGATGATATCGAAAATGGAGGAGATGATACGTTAGACGCATTAAAAGAATTAGAAATTGATTCTAATGATGATGACGATGATGAAAAAACTTCTAAAGAAGAGGATGTTGATGACGACGAAGATGATGAAGACGAAGATTCTGATGGAGGTAGTGACGATGATGAAGACGAAGACGAATAAATCATAATAAAAAAGGAACTCAATTGAGTTCCTTTTTTTATTGTCATATATTTTAAAAAATTAAAATCCTAAATCACGTTCAATCTCTTCCATCTCAATTAAATCATGTGCTTCTAAAACAGTAGGAACAACATGCAAAGAAACCAGAACATCATTAAAATCAATTCCTTCAGCAACAATTACAAAAGATTTTTTTTCCTTTTTAAATTTTTTAGCCAAATCAACAAAGTTTTTAATCGACTTTATATCTACGGATGTATCATGAGAAATATCCAAAATAACATTGGTTTCTTTGTAAGTCTGAAATTGATTGCTTACTTTTTCTAGAAATGTTAATGAATCACCCTCAGTATCTTTTATTATAGTTGTATGTCCTTTATGATCAACTTTCATTGTATATTATTTCATTCTCGTATGCTAATTTAAACAGAATTTAAATCTAAACAAACAGTTTGTTTATTTATTCTATAATCTTAAATCTGAAAAATGATTTATTGGAACTAATTATTGTTTAATCTTAGATGCCAATAAATAGATAACTGCCATACGAACAGCCACACCATTTTCAACTTGGTTCAAAATAACTGATTGTTTAGAATCTGCAACATCACTTGTGATCTCTACTCCTCTATTTATAGGTCCGGGATGCATCACAACTATTTCTTTATTCAAAGAATCTAAAAGCTCTTTATCAAGTCCATATTGCATTGCATATTCTCTTGTAGAAGGGAAGTAACTAATATCTAACCTCTCATTTTGAACCCTTAGCATGTTTGCTACATCACACCATTCTAACGCTTTTCGTAAATTAGGTTCTACTTCTACTCCAAGTTCTCTGATGTATCTTGGAATTAATGTATTTGGCCCACAAACCTTAACTTGCGCTCCTAATTTTTGTAAAGAATAAATATTTGAAAGCGCTACTCTTGAATGAAGAATATCCCCTACTATAACTACTTTTTTTCCAGCAACATCACCTAATTTTTCACGAATAGTATAAGCATCTAATAAAGCTTGTGTTGGATGTTCATGAGCTCCATCTCCGGCATTTACAATACTTGCATTAACATTTTTTGAAAGAAAAACAGCTGCTCCTGGAGATGAATGACGCATTACTACCATATCAACTTTCATCGAAAGAATATTATTTACAGTATCTATTAGCGTTTCACCTTTAGTAACCGAAGAACTTGATGCAGCAAAATTAACCACATCAGCCGAAAGTCTTTTTTGAGCTAATTCAAACGAAAGTTTTGTTCTTGTACTGTTTTCAAAAAATATATTGGCAATAGTAATATCTCTAAGTGAAGGAACTTTTTTTATGGGACGATTAATAACTTCTTTAAAATGATCTGCGGTTTCAAAAATCAGTTGAATATCTTCTTCTGTAATGTATTTAATTCCTAGTAAATGATTTACACTTAATTCTTTCATTTTATTTTGCTATTAATTCTACTGAGTCCTCACCTTGTTCACTGAGCGGTGCCGAAGTATCCTTCCATTTTACCACTACTTTTTCGTTATTGATAGCATCTACTTGTCGGCCACGATAATCTGGCTGAATAGGTAAATGACGACTAAAACGTCTATCAATAAGTACCAGTAGTTCTACTTCTTTTGGTCTACCAAAAGATTGTATTGCCGAAAGTGCTGCATTAATACTTCTTCCCGTATAAAGCACATCATCAATAAAAATGACTTTCTTGTTTTCTACTAAGAAATCGATTTGGGTCTTGTTTGCTTCCAGAGTTTCTCCACGGCGAAAATCATCTCTAAAAAAAGTAATATCCAAAAAGCCTAAAGCAATTTCTGATACTTGATATTCTTCTTGTAAAATTTGTTTTAATCGAGAAGCTAATTGTGTACCACGAGGCTGAATACCTATTAAAACCGTGTTACTAAAATCAAGGTGATTTTCTATTAATTGACAAGCCAAACGATGAAGTATAATATTGACTTCTGTAGCTGTGAGCAAAGTTTTTTGACTCATTGTAGTTAGTTGTGTTTGGAGTGTAAAATTAAGGATTTTTTTTGATAAAAAAAGTCCCGATTAAATCGGGACTAAAATTATTGTTTTATAAACTTTGTATTTGAGGTTCCTTTATCAGAATTTATTTTGATAAAATAATTCCCTGAACTCAAATTTGAAACATCAACAGTTTTTATGTTTTGTGGATTTGAAATTATCAAAATTAACTTCCCAAAAGTATTATAGATGTTTATTGAATTAATTTTTTCGTTCTCATTCGTTACAATTTTTAAAATATCACTAACAGGATTAGGATACATTTTAACTAATCCAATTGAACAGGTAGAGTTGATTTGACAATTAAAATAATTAAGTGTATTTAAAATATATTGAACATCCTCTATTTCTGAATCATCAGCACAAATAAAAACAAGATTTGGGTTATTATTCAAGAAAGGCAATTGAAACCTACCATTTTTCATGTACAACGAAGTGAGTTGATTATTATAACAATAAATATTGTCTAGGCTAACAAGATCATCTAGATTTAAACTTGTAAGTAAGTTATCATTAACATATAAATCAGAAAGATTAACTAATCCATCAAGATTAATACTTGTCAATTCATTATTACTACAAATAATTACTTCAAGATTTGTTAAACCATTACAATTTAAACTAGTTAACCTGTTATCATGACATTCTAATCGTATAAGATTATTTAAACCCGTTATATCAACACTTGTCAGTTGACTATTATTGTTAAAATAAAAATGTTGAAGATTAACTAAACCGCTAACATTTAAGGTAGTCAATTCTACATTATTAGAACAATATAAGTATTTTAGATTACTTAACCCATTTACGCTCAAATTTGTCAATTGACTATTGTAATCACAAGATAAATTGATTAGATTGGCTAAACCAGTAAGATTTAAATTCGTAAATTGATTATTACTACAAATCATATGAGTAATACTTATCAATCCACTGAAATCTATGTTAATCAATTGATTGTTATTACATAACAAATGAGTTAAATGAATTAAACCACTAACATTTAAATTATTTAAATAATTTGTATCGCATCTTAAATATTCTAAATTTATCAGATTTATCAAATCCAAACTTGTCAACTGATTATTCTGACATTCCAAATGTTTAAGATTAGTAAAGTTCGCAATCCCATTAAGTGATAAAATCCCAGCTGCATCAACCTTCAAGTAACTAACTTCTAGAGCCTCACTTAATTGAATTTCACCATCATTATTTACATCGATTTTAAAATAAGAACCACTTAAATTCTTGGCGATGTAATAATTTGGACTTGCTGCCAACAACTTAGCTTTAAAATTAGCATCTGGAATATTAATTATTTGGGCATTAACATCTGTAAAAAGGCATAAAGCCAATACTAAAAAGTAGATTTTTTTCATTTGGGAAAATTTAGTGGTGCAAAAGTAACAAAAAAAGCCTCACAGAAATGTGAGGCTTTTTTTGTTTATTGTTTTATAAACTTCGTATTTGAGGTTCCTTTATCAGAATTAATCTTAATGAAATAATTACCAGGTGCTAAACCAAACACATCAACAACTTTTACATTTTGAGCATTTGGCACAACTAAAACCAATTGCCCTAACGTATTGTAAAATTGATTGAACTAATTTGAATAGTATCTTTAGCATCTATATTTAAAGTAGTACTTACTGGATTAGGATATACTTTAAAATAAGTAGAAAATTCAAAATCCTGACGGCTTAAGGCTTGAATTGTTGTAGTAGCAGTATTAGTCACGATTGGGAAATTGTAATCAAAATAAATACTTGCTGAATTACTGAATGTATCTCCGTTAGTTAAAGTTGGTTTTGTTTTAATTTTAAAAGACACATAACCATCGTTATTAGCATCATCAAAAGGAAGATTAATATTTTCAAAAATCAACTCGACTTTATTTCCAGCAGAAATATTAGTCACAAAAGAATGACTTCCTTTAATTGGAACTAATGAACTAACATCAAACTTATTAGTATCAATCATATCTTTAACCACAATGTTTTGAGCATTAGCAGTACCATTATTTTCAAAACGAATCACATAATGCACATAACCTCCAACTTTACTTGGTGGAATTGTAGCTCCTTCTAAACAGGTTTTATCATTAGGATCATAAGAGTTCACAACCGTTTGATTAAGCACAAAAGTATTATCATTTGGTAAATCATCTGTTGCTGGTGAAGTAATTGTCACTGTATAGTTTAAAACATCTCCTCCATTTACTGCTGGAATTTCCATAGGAGAATTAACATTCAATGTAAAAGCTATTTCTCTAGACTCAAAAGGTGCTAAATTCGTAAAATTCCAAGATAAATTATTTACTGATTGAATTGTAACAACTGGACTTGCTGAAACAAAATCTAAAACCGCATCATTAAAAACTAAATTAACCGATCCCGACTGAGTAGTATTCCCTTTGTTTTTATAAATCAATTTATATGTTGCATCAAAACCAGGTCTAGCTGCGTTAATTGGCAAAATAGAAACTTCTAAATCTGGATGTACACCATTTGCAGTAATACAGAAATTTTGTGTAAATGGACTTGTTTGAGTAGGGAAAGTAACATCTACAGTAGATGGAGAAACATTAAAATAAGAAGGGTTTTCCAATACTGGTGTTATACTGTAAGTTCCAGATTGTACATCATAATAATAACCACCAGTTTCATCACAAACCAGATTTACTGTATTTATACCGTTTTCAATCTGCAATTTCAAATTAGGGTATTGCTGATCAGCTGCGCTACATCCGTTATTATTTTCATCATACCTGTTATTTCCTCTAAACGTATAAAAAGTTCCCCCAGGTGAAAATGTACAATAGGAATTGACATTACAATTTGCATATCCGTATTCTGTTATTTTATTTTGGACTTGTATAATCTGTTCTTCATCAGCACAAATAAAATTCAAGTTTGGGTTCCCCGAGAAAAATAATTCAGATTCATTATTGCCGTTTTTAATAAATAAAGACGTTAACTCATTATTTTCACAATAAAAATATGTAAGATTTGTTTCATTACTCAGATCTAGTGTTGTTAACTGATTACCCGAACAACGCAAATCCCAAATATCATTATTTGCAAAATCCAAGGTAGTTATATCATTATCAGCACACCACAGAGAGGATAAATTTGTTAGTCCGTCAAGGTTTAATGAAGTTAATTGGTTAAAACGACAATCCAAACTTTGAAGACTTGTTAAACCTATTAAATTTATCGATTCTAACTGATTTAAATAACAATTAATTTGATTGATCTGCGTCAGTGAATTTATATCCAACGTAGTCAACTGATTGTTTGAACAATCTAGTTGAATCAAATTACTTAGGCTGTTTACATTTAAAAAAGATAACTGATTATTATTACATTGCAGAAATCTTAAAGCCGGTAATGCGCTTAAATTTAATGAAGTAATTTGGTTATAATAACAATAAATCCCATCAAGATTATTCAGACCACTTATGTCCAATGATATTAATTGACCATAACAGCAGGTGAATGATTTAAGATTTATTAACCCATTCAAATTAAGAGTCGCAAATAAATTATTGCTTGCATTAATTTCTAAAAGGTTAATTAAACCCGACATATCTAATGTCGTGAGATGGTTAAATTGTGCATGCAATTTTTTAAGATTAACAGCACCGTTAAGATTTAATGACGTTAATAGATTACTACCACAATTCATAGTTTCAAGAGCAGTCAAATTACTTACATTTAATGATGTCAATTGATTTAATTCACAATCAATGTTTTTAAGATTCAATAATCCTGTAACATCTAAAGATATCAATTCATTTCTACCACATTGAAGATCAGTTAACTGAGAAAATTCAGTCAAATCTAAAGAAGTTAAATGATTGTCATAACAATGTAAATTTTTCAAATTTGTTAACCCATTCAAATTCAAAAACGTTATTTGGTTGTCACAACAATATACATCAGTTAATAATGTCAAACCTGTTAAATCTAACATTTCAATATGATTTGCACAACAGCTCAAATATTTAATATTGGTAAAATATGACAATCCAGTCATTGAACCCACATACGAGCCATATACATTAAGGTAGCTTACATTTAAGGCCTCACTAGCCTGTATTTCTTGATCGTTATTAGCATCAATCTTGAAATAATTTCCAGTTAAATCCTTGGCAATTGTATTTGTAGAACTTGCTTCTAGTAATTTTTGTTTAAAATAAGAATCCGGAAAGTTAATAATCTGTGCATTTGCTATTCCTACAAAGCACAATGCAATGAGCAGTAAGTAGAGTTTCTTCATTTAGGAATTTTAAAAAGTAAATATAACAAAAAAAGCCTCACATTACTGTGAGACTTTTTTTTATTGTTTTATGAACTTCGTGTTTGAGGTTCCTTTATCAGAATTAATCTTGATGAAATAATTCCCTGAACTCAAATTTGAAACATCAACCATTTTTAAGTTTTGAGCATTTGGCACTACCAAAACCAATTGCCCTAACGTATTGTAAATATTGATTGAACTAATTTGAATACTATCTTTAGTTTCGATATTTAAAGTAGAACTTACAGGATTAGGAAATAATTTAAAGTAATTAGAAAACTCAAAATCCTGACGGCTTAAGGCTTGAATTGTTGTTGTAGCAGTATTAGTAACAATTGGAAAATTGTAATCAAAATAAATACTTGCTGAATTACTGAATGTATCTCCGTTAGTTAAAGTTGGTTTTGTTTTAATTTTAAAAGACACATAACCATCGTTATTAGCATCATCAAAAGGAAGATTAATATTTTCAAAAATCAACTCGACTTTATTTCCAGCAGAAATATTAGTCACAAAAGAATGACTTCCTTTAATTGGAACTAATGAATTAATATCAAATTTATTTGTATCAATCATATCTTTTACCACAATATTTTGAGCATTTGCAGTACCATTATTTTCAAATCGTATCATATAATGAACATAGTCCCCTACTTTGCTTGGCGGTATTGTTGCGCCTTCTAAACACGTTTTGTCATTAGGATCATAAGAGTTTACAACCATTTGATTAAACACAAAAGTATTATCATTTGGCATATCATCTGTTGCTGCCGAAGTAATTGTAGCTGTATAGTTTAAAACATCTCCATTATTAACAGCAGGTGTTTCCATTGGAGAGTTAACATTCAAAGTAAAAGTAATTTCTCTGGTTTCAAATGGCAATAAATTGGTAAAATTCCAAGTCAAATTATTAACCGTTTGAGTTGTTACAACTGGATTCGCAGAGACAAAATCTAAAACAGCATCATTAAAAACTACATTTACGGTTCCTGACTGAGTCGTATTTCCTTTGTTTTTGTAAACAAACTTATATATTGCATCAAATCCAGGACGAGCAGCATTAATTGGTAAAATAGAAACTTCTAAATCAGGGTGCACACCATTGGCAGTAATACAAAAATTTTGGGTAAACGGACTAGCCTGTATCGGAAAATTCACATTAACCGAAGGAGGAGCAACAAAAAAATATCCAGGATTTTCTAAATAAGGGGTTATATTATGTGATCCATCATGCAAAGGTATCGCATAATTTCCGGAAGCATTAACAATAAAACTTCCAGCATCTACTCCTCCCGTTATTGTAAATCTTAAATACGGAAACTGAAAATCGCTCGCATCACAACCATTGTTCTGAGTATCAACCCTGCTTGTGCCTTGAACTGTATAAAATACTCCGCCAGGTTCCATTGAGCAATACGAATTCGCCGTACAGTTAGTATAACCGTACTGATTTATTAAGCTTTGAATCTGGTACACATAGTATTCATCCTGACATACATAATGCAAGTTTGGACAATTAGAAAAAACAACAGTATCATCGGGAAGTGTCCCGTTTTTAAGTATTAACGATTCCAAAAAGGGATTGTTCTGACAATTCAACTGATTTATTTTACGTATAGAACTTAAATCTAAAGTTGTCAGTCTATTATCCGAACAGTTAAGATACAAGTAACCAGCTATAGTCGACACTTGGCTTAAATCAAGAGCCGCAAGCAGATTATTCCGACAATCAATACTACTAAGATTCCCTAAACCCATTGTATTTAAAGTCGTTAACTGATTATTGAAACAACCTAAATAATTAAGATTAGACAAGTTACTAGGATTAAGACTTGTCAGTTGATTACTAAAGCAAGACAAATGAGTAAGACTAACCAAACTAGAAACATCCAAAGAAGTAAGGAGGCAGTTGCTTGTACTAAGTGATGTTAAATTAATCAACCCATTCACATTCAAAGAAGCGAGGCTAGGATTATTGGAACAATTCAAAGTTTGTAAATTAACTAATGCCGAAACATCTAAAGCAGCCATCGCCGTATTAGTACAACTTAATTTTTTTAATGCTGTTAAGGAATTAAAATTAAATCCGGTAAAAGCAGGACTGTAACTGCAGTACAATTCCTGAAGATTGGTAAAATTTTCAATTCCCGTAAGATTGGCGATTAAAGAAGGAGTGCCAGCAGAGTCTCCTCCAATACTCAATTTCTTGACCAACAATGCTTCCGCTACTTCAATTTCTCCGTCATTATTGACATCAATCTTAAACCCTGCATCACTGAAATTTACTGCAATTAAATTTCCAGTACCAGACATCATTAGCTTGGATTTTAAATTCGCATCTGGAAAATTAATTATTTGTGCTTTAACACCTGTAAAAAGGCATAAAGCCAATACTAAAAAGTAGATTTTTTTCATTAAGGAAAATTTAGTGGTGCAAAAGTAACAAAAAAAAGCCTCACATTTCTGTGAGGCTTTTGCTTATTTATTGCTTTATAAACTTCGTATTTGAGGTTCCTTTATCAGAATTAATTTTTATGAAATAATTTCCTAAAGTCAAATTAGAAACATCAACAGTTTTTACATCTTGAGCATTTGGCACAACTAAAACCAATTGCCCTAACGTATTGTAAATATTGATTGAACTAATTTGAATAGTATCTTTAGCATCTATATTTAAAGTAGTACTTACTGGATTAGGATATACTTTAAAATAAGTAGAAAACTCAAAATCCTGACGGCTTAATGCTTGTATAGTAGTTGTAGCAGTATTCGTTACAATTGGAAAATTATAATCAAAATAAATACTTGCTGAATTACTGAATGTATCACCGTTAGTTAATGTTGGTTTCGTTTTAATTTTAAAAGCTACATAACCATCATTATTAGCATCATCAAAAGGAAGATTGATGTTCTCAAAAATAAACTCGACTTTATTTCCTGCAGAAATATTAGTTACAAACGAATGACTTCCTTTAATTGGAACTAATGAATTAATATCAAATTTATTTGTATCAATCATATCTTTAACCACAATGTTTTGAGCATTAGCAGTACCATTATTTTCAAAGCGAATCATATAATGAACATAGTCTCCTACTTTGCTTGGCGGTATTGTTGCGCCTTCTAAACATGTTTTGTCATTAGGATCATAAGAGTTTACAACCGTTTGATTAAGCACAAAAGTATTATCATTTGGTAAATCATCTGTTTCTGGTGAAGTAATTGTCACTGTATAGTTTAAAACATCTCCTTCATTAACTGCTGGTGTTTCCATAGGTGAATTAACGTTCAAAGTGAAAGTAATTTCTCTGGTTTCAAAAGGCAATAAATTGGTAAAATTCCAAGATAGATTATTTACTGTTTGACTTGTTACTACTGGGTTAGCAACAACAAAATCTAATACGGCATCATTAAAAACTACATTTACAGTTCCAAATTGTGTTGTGTTACCTTTGTTTTTGTAGACCAATTTATATGTAGCATCAAAACCTGGACGAGCAGGACTTAATGGCAAAATAGTTACTTCTAAATCAGGGTGAACTCCGTTAGCAGTTACACAAAAATTTTGAGTAAATGGACTAGTTTGTGTTGGGAAAGTGACGTTAACTGTCGATGGAGTAATGCTAAAATAATTTGGATTTTCTAAAATAGGGTTAATTGCATGAGTTCCTGCCTGAACTGGAATAGAATAATTCCCTGAAACATTAGCAATAAAACTTTCAATAATGCTTCCATTAGTGATATTGAACTTTAGATTCGATAATGCAACATCAGAAGCATCACAGCCGTTATTATTTTCATCAAATTTACTATTTCCTTGAATGTTGTAAAATAGTCCTCCAGGCGTAAACGAACAATAGGAATTTACAACAATATTATTAAAACCATTGTTATTAAGATAGTTAGAAAGGTCTTCAATTTGATCCTCAGCAACACAAATATATTCTAAAATCGAAGTTGGTGTAAAAGACAAACTACCATTTGGTTTTTTGTAAATAATTGATTTTAAATTGGGATTATCGCCACAAAACAATATTCCGATATTGTTTTGATCTGGAATTTCTATAGATGTTAATAAATTATTACTACAATCTAATTCATCCAAATAAACATTTGATAAATTAAGAGTTGTTAAAGAATTTGATTGACACCAAAGAGTTAAAGCTATTCCAAGTTGACTTCCTAAATTTGACAAGTCCAAAGATGTTAGATTATTATTTTGACAATACAAATGAGTTAACTCTTGTAAGTTATTTAGAGTTAAACTTTCTAATTGATTATTCGAACAATATAATTCCGACAATCTAGGCAAACTAGAAAGAGCTAAACTTGTTAATTGATTATTAGAACAAGTAAAATTAACCAATTGAGGTAAATTTGAAACTGTCAAGCTTATTAATTGATTATTTCCATAAAAATTCATTCCTAATAAATTAGGATTATTAGCAACTATTACACTAGTAAGATTATTATTATTATTACACTCTATTGAAGATAAATTTTGAAAACCAGATAGATTTATTGAATTAATCGGATTGTTATTACATATAAAATTATCAAGATTCAAAAAATAATTCAACCCTGTCAAATCTGAAATATATGAAGAACTTATATCTAAACTATAAGTATTAAATGCCTCTTCTTGACTAATTTCCCCATCAGAATCTGTATCATGACCTAAAGCAATCAATTTTGCTTTAAAATTTGGATCGGGAAAGTTAATAATTTGAGCATTAGCACTTGCAAAAAGGCATAAAGCCAATACTAAAAAGTAGATTTTTTTCATTAAGGAAAATTTAGTGGTGCAAAAGTAACAAAAAAAGCCTCACAATAATGTGAGGCTTTTGCTTATTCAGTCAAGAAAGAATTATTTTCCTCCTTTTTCCATTTTAGCTTTTAATTCAGCTAATGCATCAATATCACCTAAAGTAGATGCTGGTGCATTGTTGCTTGAAGATGTAGTTTCAACAGATGATTTCACATTTTTCTCTTCTTCTTCACGGAAGATAGCTGTGTGAGATGCCACTACTCTTTTGAATTCTTTGTTGAATTCAATTACTTTGAAATCAGCAGCTTCACCTTTTTTCAATTTTTTACCATCTTCTTTTTCTAAGTGACGAGTTGGGATAAAAGCAACTACATCATCTCCGAAATCTACAGTAGCTCCTTTGTCAACGATTTCAGCAATAACACCGTTATGGATAGTTCCTACAGCGAATGCATCTTCGTGTTTGTCCCAAGGATTAGCTGTAGTTTGTTTGTGACCTAAAGATAATTTACGTCCGTCAACATCTAATTCTAATACTACTACATCTAATTTCTCACCAACATTGATGAATTCAGATGGATGTTTGATTTTCTTAGTCCAAGATAAGTCAGAAATGTAAACTAAACCATCGATACCTTCTTCTAATTCTACGAAAATACCAAAGTTTGTAAAGTTTCTAACTGTACCAGTGTGCTTAGAACCTACTGGATATTTAGACGTAATGTCTGTCCATGGATCTTGAGTCATTTGTTTGATACCTAAAGACATTTTTCTTTCTTCTCTATCAAGAGTTAAGATAACTGCTTCAACTGTATCTCCAATTTTCACGAAATCTTGAGCCGAACGTAAGTGTGTAGACCAAGACATTTCAGAAACGTGGATTAAACCTTCTACTCCTTCAGCAACTTCGATGAAAGCACCGTAATCAGCTAAAACAACTACTTTACCTTTAACTTTGTCACCAACTTTTAAGTTAGCATCTAAAGCATCCCAAGGGTGAGCGTTTAATTGTTTTAAACCTAATTGGATTCTTGTTTTCTCATCATCGAAATCAAGGATTACAACGTTTAATTTTTGATCTAATTCAAGAACTTCAGATGGGTGATTGATTCTTGACCAAGATAAGTCAGTGATGTGGATTAATCCGTCTACACCTCCTAAGTCGATGAATACACCGTAAGAAGTAATGTTTTTAACAACACCTTCTAATACTTGTCCTTTTTCTAATTGACCAATGATTTCTTTTTTCTGTACTTCAATATCAGCTTCGATAAGCGCTTTGTGAGAAACAACAACGTTTTTGAATTCGTGGTTGATTTTAACAACTTTGAATTCCATCATTTTGTTCACATATTGATCGTAGTCACGGATAGGTTTAACGTCAATTTGAGATCCAGGTAAGAAAGCCTCGATTCCAAATACATCAACGATCATACCACCTTTAGTACGACACTTAACGAAACCATTAACGATTTCTCCAGATTCGTTTGCAGCGATTACTCTATCCCAAGCTTTGATAGTACGAGCTTTACGGTGAGATAATACTAATTGACCTGTTTTGTCCTCACGAACGTCGATTAATACTTCTACTTTGTCTCCTACTTTTAAGTTTGGATTGTAACGGAACTCATTTAAAGAAATTACACCTTCAGATTTAGCGTTGATGTCAACGATAGCATCTCTTTCAGTGATTCTAACTACAACTCCTTCTACAACTTCTTCGTGGTCAGTTGAAATGAAAGTTTTAGCAACTAATTCTTCAAATTCTCTTAAGTTTTTTTCATCAACAGCATCAATTCCTTCAGCATAGTTATGCCAGTTAAAAGTTGATAAAAAATCCTCTTGTGTTTTGTTTAATTCAGACATGTCTGATAAATAATTTGTATTCTGCATTTTCTTGAGTTTCTAAAAGTGATAGAAAACAACAGAAGTGTTTTACATAAATGATTGATACCTAAGGGAAACTCTACTCACCAAAAGGTGTGCAAAAGTAGTAATAAATATTTAATTACCAAAGATTTTATTTACAAGCTTTTAGCAATCTGAAGTAGTTTTTAAAAATAGATTTACTCATATTCATTTTCAAACTAACAAATTACAAAACTAAGCACTTTGTTTTAAGTGTCGTTTTAGTTTTTTATTTGTCTTTTTATAAGCCCATTGCTGCTTAAAATCGACCCATTTTTGTTTTAAAATCTTACGCATTATTTTATCACTATACCTCATCACAAATACATGGTATAGCATATTTGTAAACTGTAAAGGTTTTGTAGGTAAAGCTCTTAATGATAATGAGAATCCAGCTTCTAAATATCTATTAAAATGCCAAAAAGCACCTGGTATATATAAAGCATCTCCATGCTCCATAAAAATCTCATAACCTTGAGCGTATTTTAAAGCTGGGAATTTTTCATAATCTGGATTTTCATAATCGACATCATAAATGGTATGAACCGAAAGGGGTACTTTATATAAAAAGGAAGATTGATTTTGATCAAATAATAAAATCCTTTTTTTTCCTTCAAAATGCACATGTAGAAAATCACCCAAATCAACATCATAATGCATTAAAACCTTAGCTTCACTCCCACCAAAAAACAATGTAGGCAATCGCTTAAAAAACTTCATTCCTAAATCTGGATAAGTAAAATTATTAAGCAATTCAGGCATTTTATCAGTTATTATATAGAAAAATATACGTAAATCTGAAGGTTTCGATTTTATCAAATCTATATAATCTCTGAATTTCATTTTTTGTACGGGTGTATCTGTACTTTTATTAGCATCAGCAGGTTTGCTATCATACAAAGGAACTTCTTGCTCATTTGCTTTTTGTTTAATGTAGTCTAAATTCCACTTTTCATATTCAGACCATTGCTTTGCAAAACCCTTAATCAGTAAAGGTTTTTGAGGTTTAAAATATTTTGAAACGAATTCTTCTTTCGAAATACTATCAACAATATCTGCACTTCTTAATCTCATATAATTTAAAGCTTTAAAAACATTAACTTATAAAAAGGTTTTATAGTATTCTCAAAAATAAAAAAAATGCCCTTTGAATTTTAAAGGGCATTTTTTTATTAATAAATTTCTAATTGCAAATTCACAGAAAAGATTTATTCTCTACAGCAGTTTTCACTAGAGAAGCAACATTTTTTGCACCAAATTTAGCAAGCAAACTTTTACGATGTGTATTTGCTGTAGGAAGGCTTATAAAGAGCTTTTCGGCTATTTCAGGATTTGTAAAGCCTTCACAAATTAAACCAAGAACTTCTTTTTCGCGCTTAGTTATAATTGGAACCAAATTCTCTGTATTTTGAAGTGACTCCTCTGCCTCAAAACAAAGATATTCTTCGTCAGCCATTACTGCTTCTATGGCATCCAAAAGCTCTTCTTTTGAAGCATTTTTTAAGAGATATCCTGAAGCACCACTTTTCATAATATCCTGAATAATTGATTGTTGATTATAAGTGCTCAATCCGAGAATTTTAATTTTAGGATATAATTTCACTACTTTTTTACATAAGTCAATTCCGCTTTCATCTGGTAAACTTATATCCATAAAAATTACATTAGGTTGATATTTTTCTAAAAACTCTAAACATGAAGAGGCATTTACAGCATGTCCCAGCCAATTAATATTTTCCTCGTCCTGTAAAATAGATCGGATACCTTCTATAACCATAAAATGGTCGTCAACAATAAAAACATTTGTACTCATACTATTGGAATTTCTATTAGCACTGACGTTCCTTTTCCAATTTCAGAATTCAAGTCAATTTTCCCTTTTACTAATTGAACTCTATTTTGAATATTTTTCCAACCAATACCTTCTGCATTTAACAATTTATTTTTATCAAATCCTTCTCCATTGTCTTCTACTGTAATTTGAAGTATTTTTTCTTCTTCAGAAAAATGTGCCTGCACCAAAAGATCTTTTGCTTTAGAATACTTAAGAGAATTATTAACAAGTTCTTGAATGATTCTATAACAAGCAATCGAAATCTCTTGTGAAAACTGATGTTGTTCCATATCGATTGATTGATAACTTGCTTTTAAAGTAGTAGAACGATTGAGTTCTGAACAAAGTTCTCTTAAAGCGCTATCCAAACCATACTTCATTAAGTTTTCTGGTAACATATTGTGAGCAACACGGCGCATTTCACGAATACTGTTGTCAAGTTGATCGATACTTCTTTCAAATGCCATAGCATTGTCAGGAGTCATAATAAGATTTTCTTTCATAGCATTAAATGAGAATTTCACTCCGCTTAACATCCCACCAAGTCCATCATGCAAATCTTTTGCAAGTCTTGAACGTTCCTGTTCTTCTCCACGAAGAACAGCTTCTGTTGCGGTAAGTTGTTTTTCGGTTTCGAGTTCGTTAATTTTTTGTTGTTGAATGGTTTGCCCTCTTTTTAAATTACGATAAACTAAAAAGGCAATAAGCAAAATTGCCAAAACAGTTCCTGCAAATACGTAATTTAATAAGCGACGATTTTTTAACTTGGCTTCTTGCTCTTTTATTTGCAAATCTTTTTTTGCAGCTTGATATTTGGTATCGAGATCCTGTAATTGCTTTTGTAAATCATTAGAACTAACACTATCATTTAATTGATTATATTTTTCTAAATAATTATACGCTAATTCATAGTTTTTATTTTTTTTATTAAGCTGAGCCAATTCAGGATAAATTAATAACAAATGACTTTTCATATCATTTTTTAATGCCAAATCTTCTGCAATTTTCAAATTTTGTAATGCATTTTGATACTCACCACTATCCTTTTGATATATTGACAAAAAAGTCAAGGCGTTAATTTTGTAAAAATCATTGCCTGTTTCAGTATAATAACTTAATGACTTTTTTATCAAATCAATCGCTTCTTTATACTTCTTTTCTGAGTATAAAACTCTTGATAAATAATAATCTAAATTTGCTAAATTAGGTAAGCTTTTTAATTTGGTTGCAACCTCTTTCCCTTTAAGTATATACGGTTTTGCTGTTTTAAATTGACTTTTTTCCAAATAATCAGAACCAATATTTTCATAAGCCTTTGAAATTGTTGCGCTATCCTTAGCTACAATAGCCTGTGACAACGCCTTTTTAGAATACTCGATTGCCTTATCAAGGTTTTT
This sequence comes from Flavobacterium terrae, assembly GCF_900142035.1. Taxonomy (GTDB): domain Bacteria; phylum Bacteroidota; class Bacteroidia; order Flavobacteriales; family Flavobacteriaceae; genus Flavobacterium; species Flavobacterium terrae. Next base: position 106,827 of record NZ_FQZI01000006.1, read on the forward strand.
TGAATTTGAAAAACAAACACTAATCATTAAGTTTATTTTTCTCTCAAAATCATATTCTTTATTTTTATTAAAAAGCTGAATTCCTTTTTGAAAATATTGTAATGCTTTTTGAAATTCTGCATTACTCATAAAAGCATTGCCTAAGTTTACAGTAAATTTTGCTTCATTATGCTTATCATTATACTTTTTTGCATTTTCTACTGAAATCTTCATCAGCTTTATAAGCTCATCATATTTACCTTGATACAAATAAACATTACCTTGATTTGAAGCATAATCAAAAACACCTTCTTTATATTTTATTTCTTTGCTTATTTCATAAGCCTTTTTATAATATGCTGTTGCAGAATCATAGCTTATTGCAAACCAATAATTTCCCAACTCGTTTAGCGCATTAACCTTCTCTTTTTTTGTCTTTGATTTAGAAATATTGGCTTGAAGTTCATCTAAAGTAACATCCTGTGAATATCCAATAAATACGTTTGCTAATAAAAATAACAGTATTAGTTTTTTCATGATTACATTTTACTTTTTACTGCTTTATAAACAGTTTTATTTTTAGAAATCAATAATATCCTCCAATTAAATTATCCAATAACTAAAAATACTACAACATCATAATGATTATAAGTTTTCAATTGAAATAATTTCAAACAAATGTAAAGATTTAATCATTTTCAAAATATCATTCAAAAGCATGATATTTTAAAAACTATAAAAATATCATCTTTTTGGATGATTGATTTGAGTTTGTTTTCTAATCAAATTTGCCAAAGAGAAATTAAAAACAATCAATAAAAAATGAACTAATTACAAATTCATCAATTGACTGACAATAAAAACTCTCTTAAAAATATTAGATAACTAAAAATAAACTATTATGAAAACTACTAAAATTTTATTCTTTTTTGCGCTTCTACTTTCTATATGTAGTTGCAGTAACGATGATTCACCAAATGACGTGACCAATCCAACTATTACAACAGACAATCCTGTTACTTATACAGACAATCCATATGCTACTCTTGGTGGAAAAATAAACGATGCTGGAAACCAAAACATTACTGAAACCGGAGTTTGTTTAGCACTAACTGCAAATCCGATTGCCGTTAATGACAATAATAATACCAGTATCGCTATTACAGCAACGAACAATGCATTTTCAGATACATTTGACTTTGCGGGATTTGAAGGGCAATTAATACATGTCCGCGCCTATGCCAAAATTAATGGTTCTCTTATATACGGTGAGGACAAAACTTTTATTCCTTTAGAGGCAAATAATCCTAACTCATGCAATACAGTAATAGTAAATACAGATATTACAACAGCTACTACTTGGACAACTGGGAACGTGTATATGGTAGAAAACTGGATTGATGTTGATGCTCCTCTAGTAATACAACCTGGTGTAATTATAAAATTCAAAAATGGTAATGCTGGCCTAGAAGTATTTGCAAAAATAACAGCAAATGCTTCAGAGACTAATCCTATTATTTTTACCTCTTATAAAGATGATAGCTATTGTGGGGATTCTAATGGAGATGGCGCTGCTTCTACTCCTGCAAAAGGCGACTGGGGAAGATTAACAATGAGAGGAGATCAACACGGATCAATTTTTAGATATTGCAAATTCTTATGGGGTGGTGCATCAAATGGTGGAGTAATTGTAGTGAACACAGGAACCGGAAACATTCATGATTTTACTTTTGATCATTGTACTTTTGCCCATACTGCTGGTACAAATACTTATTATACAGCTGCATTCAATGGAGGACAAATGTATGATGAAAGCATAAGCGTAGTAACAAACAATATCTTTTACGATAATGCTATACCTATTTACATTCAAGCTAAATATTCTTTAAACCCTAACAATGTTTACCACAATCCAGACAATGCAGCTGAAATCAACAAATACAACGGAATATTTGTTTATGGAGGGGGTTTGGGAGGAAGATCTGTTGTATACGGTGAGACAGAAGTCCCTTATGTGTTCAATGTAGGAGGAAATGCAACACTTAGCGTTGGTAGCTCTGATTTTCTAAAAATAGACTCTAACGTAATCTTAAAATTTGGACAAACATCGGCCTCACTTGATTTAGGTGATTATTCAAACAATGCAAATATAAGTGGAACAGCAGTATTTACATCATATCGAGATGACACTCGTGGCGGAGATACTAATGGAGATGGTTCAACTTCATCACCTGCAACAGGAGATTGGAATGGATATGGATATTGGACAACAGGTCATGGTAGCTATGTATGGGTTCAAAACAATGTATTTTATGATTCACATTAAACATTTATTTACAAAGGACAGTTTATTCACAACTGTCCTTTACTTTTTGAATAAGAACAAAATGAGTGTTTCAAAATTATCTGGTTTTGTTTTATAAGGTAATCAATGATGTATATCTGAACGTAGCCACAGAGTTTCTTCAGAAGAAAAAATAATACTTCGGTTTAACAATCACCATTAAATTTTAAAAAATGAAAAAAATAATTTCAATTCTAACAGTAACAGTTTTACTAACTGCTTGTAGTAAAAGTGATGATGAAGTGGTAACACCAAAACAAGTAAAAACATACCTGAAATCGGAAGCAATAGATGTTTTTAATGGCACAACAACTTTCACTCTAAGTTCTAACTATACTTACAATAGTCAAAATCAAATTATCGGCATTGAAGAAACTAGTAGTGATACCTATTATAGCTCAAACAAAAGTTATACAAATTTTGTATACAACAGTAAGGGAAAATTAGAAAGCTATCAATTACAATATACAGTGAATGGTACAATTTACAATTATAAAAACACTTATATTTATTCGCCTGAAGGCGTTGTACAGGAAATAACCACAACTAATTTGGCTACTAATACAATTACCCAACGCAATACTTATGAGTACACTACAAATGGGCTTATATTTAGATATGTTCAAGCTTCGGGTAATGTAGGGCAAACCAATATATACACTTACAATGGAGATAATATTTCTCAAATAGAATACAAAAATCAATCAGGAACTACTGTGCAAATTCAAAATTTTAATGGATATGATAACAAGCCCAACCCATTTCAATTAAGATGGGCATCGGTACCAGATAAACTTAGAAGTATCAATAATTGCAGCTCAGAAGTAAGAACTAATTCAAGCACTGGAGCAGTAACCACAACTCAGTATAACTACGAATATAATGCTGATGGATACCCTACTAAGCGAATTGATATTTCAAGTGGTAGGACTGCTACTTGGACATATGAAAAAAGATAATGAGAATATAAAAAAATATAAAGTAATGATATTAAGTTCGTTTTATTTATTTGAGTTATTTAAACAAAAAGCCCTTTCTAATAGAAAGGGCTTTTTAATTATTTTTAATGAGCTATGTTCTCTACATCTTTTGGATTGTGCTTATGCTTAAACAAAACTGCAAATGCAATCGCTATAATTAATGCATAAACGGCAAATGAAAACCAGATTCCATGCCAATCTCTATTTCCATCAACTGTATAATATCGATCAATCAAAATACCACTAATTCTTCCTCCAAAATAAGCTCCAAAACCATTTGTCATCATCATAAATAAACCTTGAGCAGAAGAACGCATTTTTGAATTTGTAGTTGTTTCAACAAATAAAGAACCTGATATATTAAAGAAATCGAATGCCATTCCGTAAACAACACAAGAAAGAATAATCATCCATAAACCTCCAGCAGGGTCACCGTAAGCAAACAATCCAAAACGTAATACCCATGCTAACATAGAGATTAACATCACTTGCTTGATTCCAAAACGCTTTAAAAAGAAAGGAATCGCTAAAATGAATAATGTCTCTGATATTTGAGAAATAGACATAATAATTGTAGAATACCTTACTACAAATGAATCAGCATATTGTGGGATTTTTTCAAATTCTGATAAATAAGTATCACCATACATATTTGTTAACTGTAAAGCTCCCCCTAAAAACATAGAGAAAATGAAGAATAAAGCCATTTTATATGTACCAAATAATTTGAAAGCATCTAATCCTAATTTTTTAGTTAAAGAAGCATCTTCATCAATTAAGTTTTGTGGTTTACATTGTGGTAATGTAAATGAATATACACCTAATACAAAAGCTGCAAATGCAGAGATATAAAACATGTTAACAGAAGCTTTATTACCTGTTAAATTAGTAATCCACATAGCTACAATGAAGCCAACTGTTCCCCAAACACGAATAGGAGGAAAAACTTTGATTACATCATAATCACTATTTTTAAGAATCGTATACGCAACTGAATTTGATAATGAAATTGTTGGCATATAGCACATCATGGCACCAAAAATAACCCAATAAAAAGTCGAAGGGTCTTCAACTTGAGGAAGATAAGCTATAAATAATCCACCTATAATATGCAAGATTCCGTATAACCTTTCAGCATTTAACCATTTATCAGCAACAATACCTGTAATAGCAGGCATGATAATAGAAGATATTCCAAGTGTAGAAAAGATGGCCCCAAATTCTGCTCCGCTCCATTGTTTTGTACCGAACCAATAGTTTCCTACTGTAATTAACCAAGCTCCCCACACAAAGAATTGTAAAAAGCTCATGAGTGTTAATCTAAATTTAATATTCATAATTTTGTTTTGGTTTTTGTTTGATTTAAAAAAGCCGGTAAATCTATAAAAAAAATAGTTTTTACAACGTTTTCGAAACGAATTTTATCCAGCTTTTTTCAAAATTATTACAATTTAGCTTCGACTAATTGCAGTACTTTTTGAAATTGAGCTTCTCTTGTTAACTCCGAATTATCTATTTCTACAGCATCATCGGCCTTAACCAATGGAGAATCTTCTCTGTGAGTATCTATGTAATCTCTTTGTAGCACATTTTCTAAAACTCTGTCATAAGAGACTAATTGACCTTTTTCTGAAAGTTCATCAAAACGACGTTGAGCACGAACATCAGGACTGGCATTCATGAATATTTTTAATTCGGCATCAGGGAAAACAACTGTACCTATATCTCTTCCATCCATCACAACACCTTTATCTTTGCCCATTTGTTGCTGTTGCTTTACCAGCATAGCGCGAACTTCAGATACTTCGGCTACTTGACTCACAAAATTTGAAACTTCTAAAGTTCGTATTTGCTTTTCAACATTTATATCATTTAAATACATCTCAGCAAAACCCAATTGTGAATTAAACTGAAATTTTAAATTAATCTCGGGGAGTCTTTTTATGAGTTGCTCTTTATCGAATTCGAAAGCATCAATTAAATTATTTTGCATTGCAAACAAAGTAACTGCTCTATACATTGCACCAGTATCTACATAAACATATCCTAATTTTTTTGCGACTTGTTTTGCTAATGTACTTTTACCTGTCGAAGAAAAACCATCGATAGCTATCGTTATTTTTTTCATTTGTTTAAAAAATGCCTAAAGTTTGTGTCTAGCCCCGATGGAAACGATATCCTTTTTGTTGACTGAGGTTCTCGAAGGCAACAAAAAGATTTAGTGAGCAGCGGGAATTACAAATGTACTATTATTCCTATTGATTGGCTACAAATTAATCATTAAACCAAATTGACTTGTATTTGATGCAGATGTGTATCGTGAATACGAATAATCAAATCTGAATTTATTGAAACGAATTCCAAATCCAGCAGATATACCAGAAAAGGTTCTTTGATCAAGAATTTTAAGTTCGGCGGCTCTTCTGAAATTGTAACTTAATCTGATATTAATAGCTTTTTGTGGAAGAACTTCAACACCAAAAATTACATGACGAAATGCATTTGCCAGGAATCCTACTTTTTCTTCTTGTACTCCTCCATCGATAGTTTGTTCGCTTCGGGCTGGGTTAGCAAAAGCCACTTTCCATTTTTGAAGATTTTCAAGAGTTAAGTGCCAACGCACAGGAACGTTTTCGAGTTCTTGTGAAATACCTGCAATGACTTCAAATGGTAATTTTTCTTTTTCACCATTATAAGTCGTGATTTGTGTACCAAAATTACGAATCACCAATCCGTAATTTATATCGTTTTTATCATCTACATAAATTGCTCCTAAATCTACTGCAGCTCCAAAGGATTGATAACTTTCTAATGTTGACGATATAAATTTAGCATTGGCTCCTAAATATAAATTTGTCCAGGGAACATTATATGCATAACCCAAAGATAACGCAACTTCACCCCCAGTAAATGTTCCAGTAGCATCTCCAAACTCATTACGACCATCAAATTTACCGTAATTAATATATGTTACACCTGCATGAAAAGTATTTACATGCTTGTCATGTGTATAGGCATAAGATGCGGTTCCGTAGTTAACATCTCCTAAATAATTTGAATAATTTAAAGCTAACCTTCCGTTCATTTCTTCGTTTATTGAAGCTGGATTAAACAAAGGCTGGTTAACATCATAGTCGTAAGTTGTTATGGTTTTGCCTCCTAAAGCTGCTTGTCTGGGTGAAGATATTAGATTTAGAAACTGATAGACATTCTCTCCTCCAACTTGTGAAAAAGCTGGACAAGCCAATAAAATTAGTAAGAGAACGGTTAATTTGTTTTGCATGAATGTAGCCTGTTATAGTATATATAACGCATGGCGAATATATTTATTTTTTATAAAAAAACGGCTAAAAAAATTAGCCGTTTTAAATTATAAGGTTTTTGCGAACTTTACTTTGTCTTTAGTTATTGCTAGTTCTAAGACTTCTTGCATATCATTTACAAAATGAAAAGTAAGACCTTGAACATACTCCTTCTTGATTTCTTCAATATCTTTTCTGTTCTCTGCAGAAAGGATAATTTCTTTAATCTTAGCTCTTTTTGCAGCCAATATTTTCTCTTTTATTCCTCCAACAGGTAGTACTCGTCCACGAAGCGTAATTTCGCCAGTCATAGCCAAATTCTTTTTCACTTTTCTTTGAGTTAATAAAGATACGAGTGAAGTAAGCATTGCAATACCCGCACTTGGTCCATCTTTAGGAGTTGCTCCTTCTGGTATGTGAACGTGAATGTTGTATTTAGTAAATATTTCAGTATTAATTCCTAGCTTACTAGCATTAGCCTTAACATACTCCATAGCAATAGTAATTGATTCTTTCATTACTGTACCCATATTTCCCGTAAAAGTCAATGTTCCTTTTCCTTCAGAAATAATAGATTCTATGAATAAAATATCTCCTCCTACACTAGTCCATGCTAATCCTGTTACGACTCCAGCGGTATCATTATTTTCGTATTTGTCGCGTTCTAATTTTGCTGGCCCAAGAACGTTTACAATATCTTCATCTGTAACTTTTACATTATACTCTTCTTCTAATGCAATAGATTTTGCAGTATTGCGAACAACTTGAGCTATTTTTTTCTCTAAACCACGAACACCTGATTCTCTTGTGTATCCTTCAACAATTTTCTCAATTTGTTTTTTTCCAATTACTACTTGAGTATTATCTAATCCGTGTTCTTTTATTTGCTTAGGAACTAAATGTTGCTTTGCAATTTCAATTTTTTCTTCAATTGTGTAACCTGTCATAGTTATAATCTCCATACGATCACGTAGAGCAGGCTGAACATTAGCAATATTGTTTGACGTGGCAATAAACATTACTTTAGACAAATCAAATCCCATTTCTAGGAAGTTATCGTAAAATTCCTTGTTTTGTTCTGGATCTAATACCTCTAATAATGCAGATGATGGATCACCATGATTACTAACAGATAATTTATCTATTTCATCTAAAATGAAAACTGGGTTTGAAGTACCTGCTTTTTTAAGACTTTGAATGATTCGTCCTGGCATTGCACCAATGTACGTTTTTCTGTGTCCTCTTATTTCTGCTTCGTCTCTCAAACCTCCCAAAGACATACGAACATATTCTCTACCCAATGCTTCAGCAACTGATTTACCAATGGAAGTTTTACCAACTCCCGGAGGGCCAGTTAAACATAAAATAGGCGATTTCATATCGTTACGAAGCTTAAGCACCGCTAAATGCTCAATAATTCTTTTCTTAACATCATCAAGACCAAAATGATCTCTATCTAATATTTTTTGAGCTCTTTTTAGATCGAAATTATCTTTTGAAAATTTATTCCAAGGCAATTCTAGAAACAATTCTAAATAATTTCTTTGTATTCCAAAATCTGGTGAATTTGGGTTAGTGCGTTGCAATTTAGAAATCTCTTTATCGAAATGTTTTCTGGTCTTTGCATCCCAGTCCATATCGTTAGCTTTGCTTTTCATTTCTTCAATCTCAGCTTCATGAGAAACACCTCCCAATTCTTCTTGGATGGTTTTCATTTGCTGTTGCAAGAAATATTCGCGTTGTTGTTGATCTAAATCAAATCGCACTTTAGACTGAATATCGTTTTTTAACTCCAATTTTTGAAGTTCAATATTCATATGCTTCAACGTATTTAAAGCTCTATCTTTTAATTTATTTACTTCTAAAAGTTCCTGTTTTTCAACAACTGTCAAATTCATATTAGAAGAAACAAAATTGACTAGAAAAGAATTACTTTCAATATTTTTTATTGCAAAAGTAGCTTCCGTTGGAATGTTAGGACTTTCCTTAATAATCTGTATTGCTAATTCTCTAACCGAATCGATTATAGCTTGAAATTCCTTATCCTTATCTTTTGGTCGTTCCTCTGCAACTTCTTTTATAGATGCTTTTAAATAGGGTTCTGTTGCTGTTATCTTATCAATCTCAAATCGTTTTTTCCCCTGAAGTATTACAGTTACATTTCCATCAGGCATTTTTAAAATTCTAAGAATTCGCGCTACTGTCCCTACCTTATTGATCTGAGATTCATTAGGATCTTCGTCTTCTTCATTTTTTTGAGAAACTACTCCAATAATTTTATCTGATGCATTAGCATCATTCAATAATTTGATAGATTTATCTCTACCAGCAGTAATTGGAATAACTACACCAGGAAATAAAACTGTATTTCGTAATGGAAGTATAGGTAAATCTGAAGGAAGCTCTTCATTATTCATTTCCTCCTCGTCTTCAGGAGTTAATAAAGGAATTAAATCTGCTTCGGCATCAATTTCTTGAAGTGACAAACTGTCAAGTGTTATAATTTTTTGTTGAGACATATATTTTTTAAGTCATTTTGTCATTAAACAAAGAAAGTCTTAATGCAAAGTTATCACATTAAAAACAATCATTTAACTGAAAATCAATAAATAAACAAATTACTTATAAATTTTCCTTTTATGGTAGGACAAGGATTGTGCCATAAAAAAATCCCGAGGCTATCGGGATTTTATTTATTCATTATAAAACAATTTACATGTAAGTTATATCAAAAGTACCTTCGGTAATATTATAAGATACAATTGGAGGCAATATAGAACCTGCAACGAAACTAAATGTTCCTTTTATACGCTTTGCAGTAGGATCGTGAAAAGTCACAGTAACTGATCCATCTCCACCAAAAACTCCTGTTGGGGTTGAATTTAAAACATATTGTCCTCTTGCATTTGAACTAAAAGCAGTAAAATTTATTGTAGTTCCTGCTGTAATATTGTCTGGAACAGTCACTCCTATATTTTCAACATTTCCTCTTCTTCCAATCAATGAAATCATTCCACTCATTTTTAGTCCTGAAATATTTGTTGGTACAAAATTACTTCCGTCTAATTTTGCAGTAAAACTATTTCCTGTTGAAGCAGGAACGTCATTAGTGAAAGGCAAATTAAAAACTCCATTTGTAAAGACTTTTGTTTCTATAGATGTCCCAGAAGTACCAACAAATCTAGCTCCAGTAAATTTAAAAGTTCCAACAATTCTTTTATTAACCTGATCAATACTCGAGATTACTATTTCAGAAGTATCTGTGTAATTTGGAAAACTAGCAAAAGGACCTGTTTGATCATCAGTTGCTAAATAAGGAACATTTCCTGATCCTGTAGAATACAATAATCCGAAAGGCATTGCAGCAGTAGTTGGTGAGTCCATATTGTATGTACCAACTGCAACAGCTGGAATAGTTATTTGGAAAAATTCACCAGTTGATTTAGTTCCTGTAATAGATACATAATCAGAATTAACTATTGCCTGAGTTGAATTAGCATTAAAAGTTTGTCCATCGAAATCTGCTTTAAAAACTGAAGAAGTAGACGGATTGCCAGTATTATTTCCAGTCTGATTCGTTGGAGGAATTCCACCTTCATAAGGCTCTATATCTGTAGAACAAGAAGTTGACACCAAAATAGCAACAAGAGCTACAAACTGAAATATTTTTTTGGTTAAGTTCATTTTTTTGAGATTAAGTTTTTGCAAATATATAATAATTTATGATTCCTTATTAGGGACTCTTAACAACAAAATCAAACCTATTACAAAGAAAATTCCTAAAAAAACTATAGCATTTCTCATCGAACCTGTAACTTGATCAATAATGCCATATACCGACATTCCAATTACAATAGCTATCTTTTCAGTCACATCATAAAAACTAAAATACGATGCTGTATCTGTAGTTTCAGGTAAGAACTTTGAATATGTTGAACGAGCAAGCGATTGTATTCCTCCCATAACTAAACCTACAAACCCTGCAATAGCATAAAATCCATTTGGTGTTTCTACAAAAAAAGCAAAACAGCATAATACTGCCCAAAAAGCATTTAAAAAAATTAACACTTTTACATTTCCAAACTTTCCTGAGGCTCTGGATGTAAAAAAAGCTCCTACAACAGCAACCAATTGAATTAATAATATACTTATTATCAAACCAGTTGTTGCCTGACTTTCTGATTCCCAAGCTATTTCTTCAGCTCCAAAATAGGTCGCAACTAACATCACTGTTTGAACTGCCATTATAAAAACAAAGTAACTCACAAGATATCTCTTAAGAACTATATTTTGTTTTACGTCTTTCCAAACTAATCTCAACTCTTTAAAACCATCAAGAATTACTGCTTTTGTAACTTTATGCCCTGTAGAAACTCCTTTTGGCAAATAGTAATAGGTGATATGACTAAAACCAATCCACCAAACTCCTACCATTAAAAATGAATATCTCATCATTTTCATTTTCTCTTCATCAGGCACAAGCATTACCATCGCAAGATTTATAATGAGCAAGATTGTACTTCCTATATACCCCATCGAAAATCCTTTAGCACTTACTTTGTCTTGCTGTTCAGGATAAGCAATATCTGGCAAATACGAATTGTAGAATACTAAGCTTGCCCAAAAACCTATTAACCCAAACAAATAAATGGTATAACTAATGAAGAAATTTTCAACGTTAAACCAGTACAAACCTATGCATGAAATTCCTCCCATATAGCAAAAGAAACGTAGAAAAGCCTTTTTATTTCCTACATAATCTGCTATTCCTGATAATATTGGAGAAATACAAGCTACAATCAAAAAAGCCAAAGCAGTGACAAATGTTATCATGGCTGTATCCTTAAAATGATAACCATATACATCTACATAATTATTTCCTCTTACTTTAAATAAAGCATTATAAAATATCGGGAAAATTGCTGATGCAATTACCAAACTATACACAGAATTAGCCCAGTCATAAAAAGCCCAAGCATTTAATAATTTTTTATCTCCTTTTTGAAGTTGCGGCATAATTTAAGTTTTAAAATAAAAAAATCCCGATAAACATCGGGATTCGAAAATACTATTATTTTATTTAAAAACAATCTTCTTACTTAAAAACAACTCCAAATTTTGCTGCTTCAGCTTTTGCTTGAGGTAATAATTTTTTTAACTCATCAATACGAGTCTGATTGCTTGGGTGTGTACTAAGAATTTCTGGTGGTGCTTGACCTCCAGCCTGAGCAGACATTCTTTCCCAAACAAAAACTGCGTTTTCTGGATTATATCCAGCTATAGCCATCAATGTTAAACCAATCATATCGGCTTCACTCTCATGAGCACGACTAAAAGGCAACATTCCTCCTACTTGGCTTCCAACACCATAAGCTTGCATCCATCCTTGTTGAGCTTCAGCTGATTGATTCGATGTTGCAACAGCAACTGCAACACCACCGGCCTGTTGCAATAAACCTGCACTCATACGTTGCTGACCATGATTAGCTAATGCATGAGCCACTTCATGTCCCATTACAGCAGCCATACCAGCATCATCTTTTGTTATTGATAAGATACCTGTATAAAAAACAATTTTCCCTCCTGGCATACACCATGCATTAACTTCCTTACTGTCAACTAAATTATATTCCCATTTATAGTCTTTTAGATATGTAGGGTTGCCATTGGCTGTGAGCCATCTTTCAGCTGCAGTTTTGATTTTCATACCAACAGCCTCAACTCTTTGAGCATCTTTAGTTCCTTTAATAACTTTATTTTCCGACAAAAATTGATTGTATTGTTGAAATGAAGAAGGAAAAATGTCGTTATTCGAAACCAAAGCCATTGTACTTTTTCCTGTGAATGGATTAGTAGCGCACGAAAATGCAAAAGCTGCAAACCCTATTGCCGCAACTATCAATTTAGTTTTCATAATTGTTTTCTTTTTGTTGTAGTAAAATTAATTCATTTTTTAAAAACCTAAAAAAATCCTGTGGATATTTTTAAGATTAATTTATGAAACAAAATTTATACCAAAACGTAAAAAAAACCTAAATTGCATAGCATTTTAATAAAATTGTTTTGAAGTCCAAAAAAAAAGAGGGAATTGAAGTACCTAAAATTATTATTTATGGTGTAAAGATTATTGAATTTTTTTCTAAAGATTTAGTGACTAAAGTTGGAGCTAAAATATTTACTACTCCAATTAAACATAAAGCACCAAAACGCGAACATGAAATGGATAGAATCGCTAGAAAAGAAACGGTTTTTATCCCAAAAATTAATAAAAGTATAGTTGTCTATCATTATGGGGATAGTACAAAAAAAGTTCTTTTAGTACATGGTTGGTCTGGTAGAGGTACTCAATTAGTAAAATTTGCGGAGGAGTTAATAAGTAAAGGTTATAGCACTATCAGTTTTGATGCTCCTGCTCATGGTAAATCAGGTAGTTCAACAACATTAATGCCTGAATTTATTGCTTCCATTTTAGAATTGGAAAATAAATACGGTCCATTTGAATACGCTATTGGTCATTCGCTTGGAGGCATGTCATTATTGAACTCTGTAAAACAAGGATTAAAAATTAAGAAATTAGTTACAATTGGAAGTGCAGATAAAATACAGGACATATTGAATGATTTTGTTCAAAAGTTAAAATTGAAACCTGATATTGCAATAAAGATGAAAAATCATTTTGAAGTAAAGTTTGGTGAACCTATGGAAAATTATGCAGCACATGTTGCAGCCCAAAAAGTTGATATTCCAACACTTATTATTCATGATGAAAATGATTATGAAGTTCCAATATTTTGTGCTGAAAACATATACAAACACTTACCAAATGGTGAGTTTTACAAAACTAAAAAATTAGGACATCGTAAAATTTTAGGAGATAAAGATGTGATACAGAAAACAATGTCATTTATTAACTCGTAATAATATGAATACAATTGTAAAATACACCTTGTTATTAATAATTTTAATTATCACTTCGTGTCAAGGACAAGACAAAAAAACAATTGTAAAAAAAGAAAATAAACCCATGAAATATTCAGTTGAAAAAACAGAAGCAGAATGGAAAGCCCAACTGGGAGAAGAGCGTTATCGAATTCTAAGGGAAAAAGGAACAGAATACGCCCATACAGGTCAATACAATTTACATTTTGAAAAAGGGACTTATGTTTGTGGAGGATGTGGTGAACCACTTTTTTCTTCAGAGTCAAAATTTGAATCACATTGCGGTTGGCCTTCGTTTGACGAATCGTTACCTGGAAAAGTAGAATACAAAAAAGACGTTTCCTTTGGAATGTCAAGAACTGAGATACTTTGCGCTAAATGTGGTGGGCATTTAGGGCATGTTTTTGACGATGGCCCCACCAAAACTAGAACCAGATATTGTGTAAATTCTTTATCGGTTGATTTTAAAAAATAAAAGATTTATTAATAATTTAGTTAAATTTCTTTTATTTGCAGTATTAACTATACCTATCTTATAATGACCAAAATTACTCGTCTATTTGATTTCCCATACTATCAGTTAGAAAAAAACAATTTACCTGATGCCTTAGTAACAAAATATAATGGCGAATGGATTAAAACTTCTACGCAAGAATATTTAGATAAAGCAAACGCTATTTCGAGAGCCTTAATAAAAATGGGAGTCGAAAAAAATGATAAAATTGCCATTATTTCATCTAATAATAGAACGGAGTGGAATATTATGGATATTGGAGCTTTGCAAACTGGAGCCCAAACAGTACCCATTTATCCAACTATTTCTGAGCAAGATTACGAATACATCTTAAACCATTCTGAGTCAAAATATTGTTTCGTTTCAGACGCTGAAGTTTTAAGAAAATTAAATTTAATCAAAGCTAATGTTCCTAGCCTTGTGGAGGTTTATACTTTTGATGAAATTTCAGGAGAAAAAAACTGGAAAGAATTATTAGCAACTGGACAAGATACTTCAACTCAAAACTTTGTAGAAGAAAGAAAAAATAATGTAAAAGCTTCAGATTTAGCAACTATCATCTATACTTCTGGAACTACTGGAAAACCTAAAGGTGTAATGCTATCACACAACAACATTGTTTCCAATGTATTAGACAGTTCAGACAGAATTCCAATTGCTGAAGGAAGTGCAAAGGCAATGAGTTTTTTACCTATTTGTCACATTTTTGAAAGAGTTATTCTTTACATATATCAGTATTATTCTATTTCCATATATTTTGCAGAATCTATAGATAAAATTTCAGATAACTTTAAAGAAGTTAAACCTGATGTATTTACAGTTGTACCGCGTTTGTTAGAAAAAGTGTACGATAAAATTTATGCTAAAGGAACAGAATTAACTGGTATTAAGAAAAAACTTTTTTTCTGGGCAATTGACTTAGGATTAAAATATGAACCTTATGGCAAAAATGGATTTTGGTATGAATTCCAATTAAAAATTGCTAGAAAATTAATCTTCAGCAAATGGCAAGAAGCACTTGGAGGTAATGTCAAAATTTTAGTGTCTGGAAGTGCTGCCTTACAAACACGTTTAACAAGAGTATTCGCTGCAGCTGGAATGCCTGTAATGGAAGGGTATGGTTTAACCGAAACTTCACCCGTTATCTCTGTAAATGACATGCGTAATCATATGTTTCGCATTGGAAGTGTTGGTAAACTAATCAAAAACGTAGAAGTTAAAATTGCAGAAGACGGAGAAATTCTTTGTAAAGGTCCTAATGTAATGATGGGATATTATAAAGATGAACAACAAACTGCTGATGTAATAAAAGATGGTTATTTCCATACTGGAGATATTGGAGAGTTTGACAAAGACGGATTCTTGCGTATTACTGACCGTAAAAAAGAAATGTTCAAAACATCTGGTGGTAAATATGTTGCTCCTCAAATTCTTGAAAATACATTTAAACAATCTCGTTTTATAGAACAAATTATGGTTATTGGCGAAGGACAAAAAATGCCAGCTGCATTTATTCAACCTTCATTCGAATTTGTAAAAGAATGGGCAACTATTCACAAAATTAACATTGGTACTACTAATGAAGAATTAATAAGTAATACTGAAGTATTAAAACGTATCCAACAAGAAATTGACGAATACAATAAAAAATTTGGAAACTGGGAACAAGTGAAAAGATTTGAATTAACTCCAGAAGTATGGTCAATTGATGGTGGAGAATTAACACCAACTCTTAAAATGAAACGTAAAGTAATCTTAGAAAAATACAAAGACCTTTACAACAAAATATATAACTAAAACTTTTCTGTTATGAAACTGAAACTTCTTCTTTGTTTTACATTAATTATGATAACTCTCTCTAATTGTAAAAACAAGGAGGAAGTTTCTAGTTTAGACTATTTCAATTATTCTAATCCTGAAGATCAATATTCTGGAGGAATACGAATGATTCCTATCAAAACTCCTGCTGGAAAATTCAAAGTCTGGACTAAACGCATTGGTAACAATCCCAAAATAAAAGTTTTACTTCTTCACGGTGGTCCTGGTATAACACACGAACTATACGAATGTTTTGATGGCTATTTGCCTAAAGAAGGCATTGAATACATTTATTACGATCAATTAGGTTCTTATTATAGTGATCAACCAAATGATAATAGACTTTGGACTAACGAACGTTTTGTGGATGAAGTAGAACAAGTTCGTAAAGCACTTGACCTAAATAAAGATAATTTTTATTTGTTAGGACAATCTTGGGGCGGAATTTTAGCTATGGAATATGCTTTTAAATACCAAGACAACCTTAAAGGTTTAATTATTTCTAATATGATGTCTAGCGCTCCATTGTATAATAAGTATGCTGAAGAAGTTTTAGGTCCCAAATTACCAAAAGAGGTTTTTGAACAAATCAAGACTTTTGAAAAAAATAAAGACTATCAAAATCCAAAATATCAAGAATTACTATTTAAATATTATTACACTGAGCATATTTTACGCAAACCACTAAACGAATGGCCTGAAGCTGTCAACAGATGTTTCAAACATTTAAATCCAAATGTTTATATTTTTATGCAAGGACCAAGCGAATTTGGAATTACAGGAAATGCAACACTAAAAGATTGGGATGTTAGAGAGAAACTAAAAACAATTTCAGTCCCAACATTAGTTATAGGTTCAAAAAACGACACCATGGATCCCAAACATATGGAATGGATGTCAAAAGAAGTACAAAATGGCCGTTTCCTTTACTGCCCCAACGGAAGCCATCTTTCGCAATATGATGACCAAAAAATATACATTCCAGGAGTTATTAAATTCCTTAATGATGTAAACAAAAATAAATTTTAACTTCTAGGACCTTATTTTATAAGGTCTTTTTATTTTTTTATATGCACGCATAAAAAAATTATAATTTATTATGCATGCATACTATTTTTTTCTTATATTTGATTTTTCAAACTCAAATATGAAAGATAAAACTATCGATTACATACTTCGTTCTACATGGCAAGCAGTAGCTCGCATGTATAATGAAGAAGCTTCAAAATACGAAGGTTCGATGGCTATTGGTTTTGCTCTTTTAAGTATCGAAAGAGAAGAAGGAACACCGTCTACAAAAATTAGTAGTCGTATGGGAATGGAAGCTACAAGCCTTACCAGAACACTTAAAACACTAGAAGAAAAAGGATTAATAATACGAAAACCAAATCCTAACGACGGCCGTGGTGTTTTAATCTATTTAACAGAAGAAGGAAAGTTAAAAAGAGAACTTTCCAAACAAACAGTTTTAAAATTCAATGAAACTGTAAAACAGCATATTCCCGAAGAGAAATTACTTCACTTTGTTGAAGTTGCTGAAGTCATAAATGAATTAATACAAGATAAAAACATATTCAATCAACCAGAGTAATTAAAATGAAAAGAGTAATTAAAAAAGTTGCTGTTGTTGGTTCAGGTATTATGGGTTCAGGCATTGCCTGCCATTTTGCAAATATCGGAGTAGAAGTATTACTACTTGATATTGTACCACGTGAACTAAACGAAGCTGAACAGAAAAAAGGTTTAACCCTTGAAAGCAAAGTGGTAAGAAACCGAATTGTAAACGACAGTTTAGCTAATGCTTTAAAATCGAAGCCCTCTCCAATTTATGATCTAAAATTCGCTAATCGAATTACTACGGGTAACTTAACAGATGATATCGCAAAAGTTAAGGATGTAGACTGGATTATAGAAGTTGTTGTAGAACGTTTAGATATTAAAAAACAAGTTTTTGAGCAGCTAGACCAACATAGAAAGCCAGGAACTTTGATTACTTCAAACACATCTGGTATCCCTATTCACTTTATGAGTGAAGGTCGTAGTGAAGATTTCCAAAAGCACTTCTGCGGAACGCACTTCTTCAACCCAGCACGTTATTTGAAATTATTTGAAATTATTCCTGGTCCAAAAACTTCACAAGAAGTATTGGATTTCTTAAACAACTACGGTGAACAATTCCTAGGAAAAACTTCTGTAGTAGCTAAAGATACTCCAGCTTTCATTGGTAACAGAATTGGAATCTTCGGAATTCAAAGTTTATTCCACCAAGTTAAAGAAATGGGATTAACTATCGAAGAAGTTGATAAATTAACTGGTCCAGTTATTGGACGTCCTAAATCAGCAACTTTCCGTACAGTTGATGTTGTAGGTTTAGACACATTAGTACACGTTGCTAATGGTATTTATGAAAACTGTCCTAACGACGAAGCTCACGAGTTATTCAAATTGCCAGATTTCGTCAACAAAATGATGGAGAACAAATGGTTAGGAAGTAAAACAGGGCAAGGTTTCTATAAAAAAGAAGGAAAAGATATTCTGTCATTAGACTTAAATACTCTAGAATATCGTCCAAATAAAAGAGCGTCATTTGCAACTTTAGAAATGACAAAAACTATCGAAAAACCTATCGATAGATTTAAAGTTTTAGTAAAAGGTACAGACAAAGCAGGAGAATTTTACCGTAAAAACTTCTCATCAATGTTTGCTTATGTATCAAACAGAGTTCCTGAAATTACTGATGATTTCTACAAAATTGACGATGCTATGAAAGCTGGTTTTGGATGGGAAAATGGTCCATTCGAAATTTGGGATGCTATTGGTGTAGTTAAAGGTATTGAATTAATGAAAGCGGAAGGTTATGAACCAGCTGCTTGGGTTAATGATATGGTGGCTAGTGGAAACACATCTTTCTATTCAGTAAAAGACGGAGCTACTCATTATTATAATACATCTTCTAAATCTCAAGTTAAAGTTCCTGGACAAGATGCATTTATCATCTTAAACAATATACGCGAAAGCAAGAAAGTTTGGGGTAATGCAGACTGTACAGTTCACAACATTGGAGATGGTATTTTAAATTTAGAATTCCATTCAAAAATGAACACTATTGGTGGTGGAGTACTTCAAGGAATCAACAAAGCTATCGATTTAGCCGAAAAAGAATACAACGGATTGGTAATTGGTAACCAAGCCTCTAATTTCTCAGTTGGAGCTAACATTGGTATGATTTTCATGATGGCTGTTGAGCAAGAATATGATGAATTAAACATGGCTATCAAAATGTTCCAAGACACTATGATGCGTGCACGTTATTCTTCAATTCCAGTTATTGCTGCTCCTCACGGAATGACTTTAGGTGGTGGTTGCGAGCTTTCAATGCATGCTGATAAAGTAGTTGCTGCTGCGGAAACTTACATAGGTTTAGTAGAATTTGGTGTTGGTGTAATCCCTGGTGGTGGAGGTTCTAAAGAAATGGCGTTACGTGCTGCTGATACGTTCCGTAAAAATGACGTTGAATTAAACGTACTTCAAGAATACTTCCTAACTATTGGTATGGCTAAAGTAGCTACTTCTGCTTACGAAGCTTTCGATTTAGGTATCTTACAAAAAGGTAAAGACGTAGTTGTAGTAAACAAAGACCGTCAAATTGCCGAAGCTAAGAAACACGCTTTATTAATGGCAGAAGCTGGTTATACTCAACCAGCGAAACGCAAAGACATTAAAGTATTAGGTAAGCAAGCATTGGGTATGTTCTTAGTTGGAACTGACCAAATGGTGGCAGGTCAGTACATTTCTGAACACGATCAAAAAATCGCAAACAAATTAGCTTATGTTATGGCTGGTGGAGATTTATCTGAACCAACTTTAGTAACTGAGCAATATTTATTGGATTTGGAAAGAGAAGCTTTCTTATCACTTTGTACAGAAAGAAAAACATTGGAGCGTATCCAATTTATGTTAACTAAAGGAAAACCTTTAAGAAACTAGATAATAGAAAAAAGACGATGAGATAATAGACTATTCAAAATCTATCATCTTTTATCTATTCGTCTATCATCTTAAAAAAGTAAAATATGAAAACAGCATATATAGTAAAAGGATATAGAACAGCAGTAGGTAAAGCACCTAAAGGACTGTTCCGTTTTAAAAGACCTGACGAATTAGCGGCTGAAACTATCGAATACATGATGGCTCAGTTACCAGGTTTTGACAAAACAAGAATTGATGACGTTATGGTAGGTAATGCCATGCCGGAAGCTGAACAAGGATTAAACGTAGGTCGTTTAATTTCATTAATGGGATTAAAAGTTGATGACGTTCCTGGTGTAACTGTAAATCGTTACTGTGCTTCTGGATTAGAAACTATTGGTATGGCTACTGCTAAAATCCAATCGGGAATGGCGCATTGTATCATTGCTGGTGGTGCAGAGAGTATGAGTTATATTCCAATGGGTGGTTACAAACCAACTCCAGATTATAAAGCTGCTGCTGCTGGTCACGAAGATTATTACTGGGGAATGGGATTAACGGCTGAAGCGGTTGCAAAACAATTCAACGTTTCTCGTGCAGATCAGGATGAATTTGCTTACCAATCGCACATGAAAGCTTTAAAAGCTCAGGCTGAAGGTAAATTTGATGCTCAAATTGCTCCTATCACTGTAGAACAGACTTTCATTAACGAAGCAGGTAAAAAAGAAACAAAATCATACACAGTTACTAAAGATGAAGGACCAAGAGCTGGAACTTCTGTGGAAGCATTAGCTGGTTTAAGACCTGTTTTCGCTGCCGACGGTTCGGTTACTGCGGGTAACTCATCTCAAATGAGTGATGGTGCTGCTTTCGTTTTAATAATGAGCGAAGAAATGGTAAAAGAATTAAACCTTGAGCCAATTGCTCGTTTAGTAAACTTTGCTTCTGCAGGTGTTGAACCAAGAATCATGGGTATTGGACCAGTAAAAGCAATTCCAAAAGCAGTTCAACAAGCTGGTTTAAAAATCTCTGATATTGAGTTATTCGAATTAAACGAAGCATTTGCTGCACAATCTTTAGCAGTAATCCGTGAATTAGACTTAAATCCTGAAATCATCAACGTAAATGGTGGTGCTATTGCTTTAGGTCACCCTCTAGGATGTACAGGTGCAAAACTTTCTGTTCAGTTATTTGACGAAATGAAACGTCGTGGTAACAAATACGGAATGGTAACGATGTGTGTAGGTACTGGTCAGGGAACTGCAGGTATATTTGAATTATTATAAAAGACAAAAGAACATAGACAAATAGATAATAGATGATGCAAAAGTCTATTATCTATTATCTAAAAATCTATTATAAAAAAAATAAAAACTATGGAAGATATTACAAGAGGAGGTCAATTCCTTGTTAAAGAAACAAAATGCGAAAACGTATTTACTCCTGAAGATTTTTCAGAAGAGCAAATCATGATGCGTGATTCTGTAAAAGAATTCGTTGATAAAGAATTATGGGCAGAAAAAGTAAGATTTGAGAAAAAAGACTATGCGTATACTGAAGAAACTATGCGTAAAGCTGGTGAACTTGGTTTCTTAGGTGTAGCTGTACCTGAAGCTTACGGCGGATTAGGAATGGGATTTGTTTCAACTATGTTGACATGTGATTACATTTCAGGTGCTACAGGTTCATTCTCGACTGCTTTTGGTGCACACACTGGTATTGGAACAATGCCTATCACTTTATATGGTTCAGAAGAGCAAAAATTAAAATACGTTCCAAAATTAGCTTCAGGTGAATGGTTTGGTGCTTACTGTTTAACGGAGCCAGGAGCTGGTTCTGATGCGAATTCAGGAAAAACTAAAGCGGAATTATCTGCTGATGGGAAATCATACAAAATCAACGGACAAAAAATGTGGATCTCAAATGCAGGTTTCTGTAATGTGATGATCGTTTTTGCTCGTATCGAAGATGATAAAAACATTACTGGTTTCATCGTTGAGTATGATGCTGCAAACCCTAACGGAATCACTTTAGGTGAAGAAGAACACAAATTAGGTATCCGTGCAAGTTCAACTCGTCAGGTATTCTTCAATGACACTGTAGTTCCTGCTGAAAATATGTTGGCTGGACGTGGAGAAGGATTCAAAATTGCAATGAACGCGTTAAACGTAGGTCGTATTAAATTAGCAGCTGCTTGTTTAGATGCACAACGTCGTACAATTTCAGAAGCTGTGAAATACGCTACTGAAAGAGTTCAGTTTAAAACTCCTATCGCAAGTTTTGGAGCTATCCAAGCTAAATTAGCTAACATGGCAACGAATGCTTACGTAGGTGAATCTGCATCGTACCGTGCTGCAAAATCTATCGAAGATCGTATTCACGCTAGAGAAGCTGAAGGTTCAACTCACCAAGAAGCTGAATTAAAAGGTGTCGAAGAATTCGCTATTGAATGTTCAATCTTAAAAGTAGCGGTTTCTGAAGATATCCAAAATTGTTCTGACGAAGGAATCCAAATCTTTGGTGGTATGGGATTCTCTGAAGAAACTCCAATGGAATCTGCTTGGAGAGATGCTCGTATTGCTCGTATCTATGAAGGAACAAACGAAATCAACCGTATGTTATCTGTAGGTATGTTAGTGAAAAAAGCTATGAAAGGTCATGTAGACTTATTAGGCCCTGCAATGAAAGTAGCAGAAGAGTTAATGGGTATTCCTGATTTCGATACTCCTGATTACACAGAATTATTTGCTGAAGAAAAAGAATTGATTGCTAAATTAAAAAAATCATTCTTAATGGTTGCTGGAGCTGCTGTTCAAAAATTTGGTCCAGATTTAGAAGCACACCAACAATTATTAATGGCTGCTTCTGATATGTTAATCGAAATCTACATGGCAGAATCTGGAATTTTACGTACTGAAAAATTAGCGAAAGCGAAAGGTGCAGAAAACGTAAAAGAACAAATCGCTATGGCTCAATTGTACTTATATCAAGCAGTAGACATCATTAGTCAAAAAGGTAAAGAAGGAATCGTTTCTTTTGCTGAAGGTGACGAACAACGTATGATGTTAATGGGCTTACGTCGTTTTACAAAATACGTAAACATGCCTAATGTGGTTAAATTACGCGAAACTATCGCTGCTAAATTAATTGCAGAAAACAAATACTGTTTCTAAAATTTAAATTTTAATTAGTTTGGTTAAAAGCCACAATGGGATTACTCCTGTTGTGGTTTTTTTATTTATAAAATTTTATTAAAATATAAATCGACTCATAAAAATGAACTAAATTTATACCAATAAAAAACTTACAAAATGAAAAAAATAGTCATTTTTACCATACTAGCCGGAGCAACAATTTTTGCTTGTAAAACAGCATCAGGTACAAAAAACGAAATTAAACTTACGTTGGAGTCAAAAAGCGATACTAAAACAACTGGTACAGCAACTTTTACCGAAAAAAATGGTGTTGTCACTTTTACAGCAAATATTCAAGGATTAACACCTGGAGAACATGCAATCCATATCCATGAAAAAGCAGATTGTTCTGCTGCCGATGCTTCGAGTGCCGGAGGACATTGGAATCCTACTTTTAAAAAGCATGGAAAATGGGGAGCTGCTGAATATCATAAAGGAGACATTGGTAATTTCACTGCAGATGCAAACGGTAATGGAAAAATAACATTCTCTACAAATGAATGGTGTATTGGTTGTGGAGATGCGACAAAAGATATTACAGGAAAAGGATTAATCGTACACAAAGGAAGTGATGATTTCACTACGCAACCAACTGGTAATGCTGGCGGAAGAGTTGCTTGTGCTGGGATAATTAAATAATAATGACTAAACCCCTCCTCTACTTCAAAAATGCCCAAGAATGGCGTGAATGGTTACATGAAAATCATTTAGATTCTACTGGTGTCGAATTAATTTTCTATCGTGTAGATTCAGAAAATGAAAGTATGCGTTGGGAAGAAGCCGTTCAGGTGGCGCTTTGCTATGGTTGGATAGATTCAACTGTAAGAAGAATTGATGAAGAAAGACGCAAACAAGCCTTTGGACCAAGAAAAGATAAAAGCTTTTGGAGTAAAGTAAACAAAACTTATATCGAAAATTTAATTGCAGAAAATTTAATGCACGAAAGTGGTTTGCGTAAAATTGAAATTGCAAAACAAAATGGTTCATGGACCTCAATAGATGCAGTCGAAAATCATGAAATTCCTGAGGACTTACAACATGCCTTTGACAAAAATTCAACAGCTCTAAAAAACTACCTAAGCTTTAGTCCTTCCTATCGTAAAAGTTACTTGTACTGGCTCAATCAAGCAAAACGAGAAGAAACCAGAAAAACTAGGATAAAAGAAATTATTAAATTGTGTGAACTCAATATAAAACAGCGATAAACTAAATTATTGTTAATCTGATTTAAAATACAAACCTTTTTCCTACTTTTAATTCAAAATGAATTTCTTTCAAAATGTATGATGAACTAAAATATTGGTATTTAAGAGACCATAAGCTATTTAGAACATTAAGTATGTCACAACTCAAACAGTTGTGTATGATTATTGGTTTTAAGCAGGCAAAAAAAGGTGAAATAATATATTTCTCAGACTCTGAAACACCAAGAGTTTTTTTACTGAAAAGAGGAAATATAAAAATTGTTTCTGTTGATGAAAACGGAGAAGAAACAATCAAAGATATAATACAAAAAGGAGATTTATTTGGTGAGTTAACGCTAGAACAAGACAAAACGTCCAATGAATTTGCAATGGCGTTAACCGATGAAGTTTCTATTTGCAGTTTCTTGCTTTCAGATTTTGAAAATTTAATGCTAAAGCATCCTGATTTGGCATTAAGCTATACCAAATTTGTAGGTTTAAAATTAAAAAGAGTAAGAAACAATTACACCAATTTAATTTCAAAGGATGCAAAAACTAGACTTAAGACCTTTTTATACGATTGGGCAACTAGAGATGCTAAAGATTCAGAAACTTCAGTTGCTATAGACAATTATTTAACCCAAAACGACATCGCTCAAATAATTTGTACATCAAGACCCACAGCAACTAAATTAATCATTGAGCTAGAAGAAGAAGGACTTATACAATACAACAGAAAAGAAATAGTCATTCCTAATATCAATCTTCTGAAATAAATTTCTTCGGTTTGTAATCAACATTACAAAATACATTTTTCACTAAGGCTACTTTTACACTATAATTTAAAAACAACCTTATGAAAAATGTATTTTTATATCTGCTGCTTTTTCCAATACTTGCAATGGCTCAAAAAAAAGTAGCCAACTCAGCAGAAGAAATTTCACCATTGTTAATTGGTGCTGAATTACCCAAAGCAACTGTTCAAAAAACAGATAGTACACTTGTATCTGTAAGAGCCTTAACCAGCAAAAAAAAGACGGTTTTAATAGTTTACAGAGGTGGCTGGTGTCCATATTGCAATCAACATTTAAAAAATGTAGCCACAATCGAAAATGAAATTCTAAGCTTAGGCTATCAAATACTAGCTATTAGTCCTGATTCGCCCAGTTCATTATCAAAAACATTAGATAAGGATCAATTAAACTACACATTGCTTTCTGACAGTAAAGGAGAATTACTAACTGCTTTAGGAATCACTTTTGAAGCTCCTCTTATTTACAAACCAATAATTAGTAAAGGTTCTAATAAAGTAAATAAAAACTTTTTACCCGTTCCTTCCGTATATGTAATAAATGAGGACAATAAAATAGTCTTTGAATACATCGCACCTGATTACAAAAATCGTATATCAGAACAGTTATTATTGGCAGTATTAAAAAGTTTATAAGTGAAAATAAATTATTAAAACATCATCATGAAAAATATTTTTTTTACACTCTTAGTATTATTCAGCTTAATCAGTTTTGGCCAAAATACTACAAAGCGTACTAAACAATTTAATCTTGAGTCTTCATTAGCGATTCAAGGTTACGATCCAGTTGCTTATTTTAAAATGAACAAAGCAACTAAAGGGAAAAAAGAATTTAGTTATGCCTTTGAAGGCGTTACGTATCATTTTGCTACTAAAGAGAATAAAGACGAATTTCAAAAGACTCCTCAAAAATACGAACCTCAATACGGCGGATGGTGTGCTTATGCTATGGGTTCATCGGGAGATAAAGTAGAAATCAATCCCGAGACTTTTAAAATCGTTGATGGCAAATTGTATCTTTTTTACAATGCTTTCTTCAATAACACTTTAAAATCTTGGAACAAAGACGAAAAAAACCTTAAGTCAAAAGCAGACACCAACTGGAAAAAAATAACAAACTAATGAAAACAATAAATTTACAACTTGTATTAAAAATTGCATTGGCAATTATTTTAGTACAGACCCTATTTTTCAAATTTACGGCTAGTCAAGAATCAGTTTATATCTTCTCAAAATTAAATGTTGAGCCTTATGGTAGAATTGGTTCAGGAATTATTGAATTATTTGCTTCTTTTTTACTATTTTTCAAAAGGACAAAGTTTTATGCTTCTTTGACCGTTTTAGGAACCATGTTGGGTGCTATAGTATCACATGTAACGGTTTTAGGCATTGAAGTTATGAATGATGGAGGAATGTTGTTCTTATTGGCTAGTGTTTGTTTTTTTATAAGTGCCTACTTGGTATTTCTATACAAAAACGATTTTATAAATGATTTTAACCAATTAAAAAAATAAACTAAATGGACTTCTCTTCTATCAAAAATTCTCTTATCGAATTAAAGGATGTGCTGCAGCAATTAAACAATGAAACTTTTGCACAACCTATTCCTAGTCTAAGCAATGCAACTATTGGAGAACATACACGCCACATTATTGAATTGTACCAAGCTGTACTAACAGCCTACGATAGTGGAATTTTAAATTATGATGCCAGAGAGCGAAATAAAACAATCCAAGAAAACAAAAACATCGCTTTGATTACCATAGACGAAATTGTAGAGAATATTGAAAAAGAAGACAAAAAACTAACCATGAAACATTGTGTTTCGAATGCTGTAACATTGATTGAAACCAATTATTTCAGAGAAGTTTTGTACAATTTAGAACACTGCATTCATCATCAGGCCTTGATAAAAGTGGGTTTACTATCTTTTAATGACATTACTATTAATGAAACTTTTGGTGTAGCGCCATCAACTTTAGAATTTCGTAAAGCATGTGCACAGTAAGTTTTGTTTATAGCAACGATACCATCATTATAACATCCAATAGGGATGAAAAAGTGGCACGCCCCAAAGCCATGAACCCTAAAACCTATTCAGGTAATTACAAAAAAATGTATTTCCCTAAAGATACTAAAGCTGGCGGGACCTGGTACGTGCTAGACGATTCTGGTAATGTGATTGTTTTATTAAATGGCGCTGCCGAAAAGCATGAGTTACAAAGTAATTATCGTAAAAGTCGCGGATTAATTCTGTTAGAAATATTTGATAGTCCTAATTGCATGGCGCAATGGGAAGCAATCGATTTAAACAATATAGAACCTTTTACGCTAGTGGTGTATTTCGAAAAACAATTGTTTCAGTGTCGATGGGATGGCAAGAGTAAACAAACCATTCAGTTAGACGCAAAAGGAAAATACATTTGGTCGTCTTCTACTTTATATCCAGCAGAAGTACGAAAAGAAAGAGAAATGCTTTTTAATGATTTTACGCAATCTAAAGGTGTTATTTTACCCGAAGACATGTCCCATTTTCATGAATATACAAAAGATGACGATCCTGAATATGGTCTTGTCATTAACCGAAACAATACCTTAGTAACGTTGAGTATTACACAAACGGTAATTCATCAGAACAAAATACAATTTACACACAAAGATTTATTGGAAAACAACATCCATCAAAACAACTTTTTAATTCTATAATGAGGCTTTTTTTACATAAACTTACCAATTGGGAATACTGGCCTTTTCAGGTGGTATACATTCCTATTTATTTTCTTTGGGCGTATTATGCGCTAAAGTCTCGTTCGCTTTTCTTTTTCAATGCTGTAAATCCAACTATAAAAAATGGTGGTTTTTTTAACGAAAGTAAAAAAGACATCTATGATTTAATTCCGCAGGAATTTTATCCTAAAACCCGATTGGTGTTACACCAAGAACAATTAGAACTTCCTGAGCTTACATTTCCTTTTATTGTGAAGCCAGATGTAGGTTTAAGAGGCTCGGCAGTGAAAAAAATCAATACGATAGAAGAACTTCAAACCTATCATAACCAAGTCAATTTTGATTATTTAATTCAAGATTTGATTCCATATCCTAACGAAGTAGGTATCTTTTATGTACGTTTTCCCAATGAACAAAAAGGCCGAATTACAGGCATTGTAGCCAAAGAGTTCATGATTCTTACCGGCGATGGAAAAAGTACTTTAGAACAACTGATCAAACAAGATCCTAGATACGAATTACAACTTGAAGTACTTCAAAAAGAATTAAATGAAAAAATTAATACCATTTTACCTGAAGGCGAACAGCTCAATTTGGTTCCTTATGGTAACCATTGCCGAGGAACAAAATTCATCGATGCCAGTCATAAAATAACACCAAAACTAACCGAGACGATCGATGCCATGTGCCAACAAATTGATGGCTTTTATTATGGCCGTATGGACTTGATGTACCATTCGTGGGAAGAGTTAGAAAACGGACAACATTTCGCAATAGTCGAATTGAATGGTTCTGCGAGTGAGCCTACACACATTTATGATCCTAGCCATTCTATCTTTTTTGCCTGGAAAGAAATCGCCCGACATATTACGTATATGTTTCAAATAAGCCAACAAAACCATGCGAAAGGCGTTCCGTATCTTAACCATAAAGAAGGAATGCAGGAATACCGAAAACATCAAGAACATTTTAATTTGATTACGCAAGTGTAGTTATAAGTGATGAGTGAGTAGTGATGAGTGAGTAGTGAGTAGTGAGTAGTGAGTAGTAGTTATTAATAATCTTTTTACTTTTTACTTTTTACTTTTTACTTTTTACTTTTTACTTTTTACTTTTTACTTTTTACTTTTTACTTTTTACTTTTTACTTTTTACTTTCGACATAAAAAAATGAATAACCAACTTAAAAATACTATCGCAGGCTTTGCCATAAGCTTTATAGGTTCGATACCGCTAGGGTATTTGAATCTCATAGGCTTGCAGTATTATGAAAAAGAGCGCCTTGCTCCTACACTACTCTTCTTGTTGGGTGTCGTGGTTATAGAAAGCGTGGTTATTTATGTTACGGCAAAAGGTGCCTCAAAAATAGCGCTACAACCCCAATTAAAAACTAAAATATCTATATTTAGCATTAGCTTTTTACTATTGCTTGCTTACTTATCAAGACCAACAGCCCTGCAAGAAAGCACATACCCAACCGTTCCCTTTTTTAATTTTATACAGTTTCCTTTACTTACAGGCATCGTATTAAGTAGCCTAAACTTTGCGCAAATACCTTTTTGGCTCAGTTGGAATGTGTATATGCTCAATGAAAAGTATGTCACACCGCAACATAACGGATTGCTATGGTATACTTTTGGTGCGGTTGCAGGCACTTTTACAGGAATGTTATGCCTTATCATAGCGTTACATAAAACGGCAAGCTATACCCAGTTTTCGTGGCAAAAATACATCCCTCTTATTTTTATAGGCTTGGCCCTATGGCAAATTGTAGTTTTAATTAAAAACAAAATCATGAGTCCTGAAAAAGCTTAAATTATTTTCCTCATTAGGTTTTTAAACAACAAATTAAAATTCCTCCGTATATATTATAATATTATTCTTATTTTAGTAATAAGTTACTACTATCATACCTATCCTGCTAAAATAGAGGGATATGTATTATTGAGTAATACATATAAACAAGTTGTGCAACAGTTTTAACGAAACGTATAAAGCACATTCAGAATATATTTGTATTTTTGAATTACTAAATCTTTTTGGATTATGAATATTGAATTGAACATACAAAATAAAAAATTAGAATTAATCCAATGGCTTTCAACATTAGAAGATTCTAATCTAATTGAAAAAATTATGGAATTAAGAAAACGTGAAAGTAAAGATTGGTGGAATTCAATTTCTGAAAATGAAAAGCAAGCTATTGAAAAAGGAATTGAAGATGCTGACGCTGGAAAATTAAATCCACATACAAACGCCAGAAAACTTTATGAAAAATGGTTATAAAATTCTTTGGACTGATTTTGCTCTTAAAGAATTAGAATCAACTATAGAATATCTTGAAGAAAACTGGACGGAAAAAGAATTAAAAAACCTTGCTTCTAAGCTTGAAGAAACTCTTAGTTTAATATCACAAAACCCAGACTTATTTCAAAAATCTGAAATAAAAAACGATATTCGTAGAGCTATTATTCTCTCTCACAATTCTTTGTATTATAGATTCAATAACGACAAAATTGAAATCCTTTCCTTTTTCTCAAATCGTCAAAATCCCAAAAAAAGGAAACTAAAATAAACCGATTGCACAACAGCGGTTTAGCCGCATTGCTTCGCTTTGCTCAATAATTAAAATCCTGCGGATTTTCATGCACTGCATTTCATAATAATATTTTTCTTAAATTGCCGCAACGACGGCCAAGCCGCAGAAACGTTGTGTGCTATAATCGCAACGAGTGTAAATTCAAGAACCTAACATAAAAAATGATAAATTTTATCTTAGTTAAATTATTGAAAATATGAAAAAATCATCGTTAACCTTATTGTTATTAGTTTTATTATTAACTGTTTCTTGTGTTGATAATAACAAAGCAATAGAAATAGCTCAAGACTATACAACTAAAAACGTATTACCATTTTTTCCAAATGCTAAAATAGAAACCACTATTTACACATCTGACAATTACGCTTATGATATTGGTAATCAACTAACAACATACAAAAAAATACAAAAAGAGAAGTATGAAAACGAATTATACTCTAGCTACTCAACAGGACAAAATACACTTTTAAAAAATATGGATAGCTTAAGTATGTGGATTCAAAATTTGAATACTGATTTTAACTCACCTGAATGGAAAAAATATGAAGAAAAAAGGAAAGAGTTACTTTATTTTGAAATTGGAAATGAGATAACAAAAAATTCATATAACAATTTGAAAAAAGCTAAATTACAAAAACGGTTTATAAAAGTTTCGCAACTTGTTACTTATGAAATTAAAAAAGGAGAAAAGGAGACGATGTTGTATGATGTTATTCTAACCAACAACTTGAAGGTAATAAATACAAAAATTGACACAACGAAATTGGATGTAAATAAACTCTTTTTTCATAAAATTCAATAAAGAGACAACTACAAAATGAATAACCGCTGAGAAATTTATAGAAAAGTAGAAACGAAGAAGAATTATATTTCAAGAATTGAAAAACGGAAAAAATTAGCTTTCTACTTTGAAAAGAATTTTTGAAATAGTAATATAGATTAACTTTCTATAAAATTATTACAGCACACAACAGCGGTTTTAAGAAATTGGGGTTTTAGGGCTAAATTTAAAGGCAATTTTATATATTTGGCTTCACTCATAACAGAATGGTTTGGGAACAAATTTCCCCAACTTCTTAAAGCCGGCGGGACGTTACTGGAGACTTGAGCCGAAATTACGCAGAAGAAAACAATCCGAAAATAAGCAATTGTTTCCGCAGAAAATTGACAAAACAGAAGCGTGAAAGTTGGAATCTGAAAAACGGAAACTTGAAAAACATGGCGTTTAAAATTGAAAACGGAAAAGCTGAAGCGTAAAAATTGGAATCTGATAATAGAAACGTGAAAATTGAAAACCGAAGCGTGAAAAACGTTGCGTATAAAATTAAAACGGAAAAACTGACTCGAGCGAAAGCGAACAGGCGAAGCAAACTTGAAAATTGGAATGTGCCAACAGAAGCGTGAAAAATTAGCCGTTTAATAGCAATTTCGACAAAACAAGCCTCCAGTAACATGCGTTTGGCGAGATTGCGACTTTTGTGGTAAAATCACGTTCACGTTTCGCAAGAAATTTATAATTTAACAGAAAATAATCAGTTCCGAACTTCGCAACCTCGCCAAGCGCAGGAACGTTGTATGCCATTTAGAGAAACATCCTGAAAACAATATGAAAAAAACTCCATTATGTTCTGAATGCTTCAAAGATGAAGGATTAAAACTAGAT
>NZ_FQZI01000007.1 GCF_900142035.1 Flavobacterium terrae
CCCAGATGTTAATCCCGATAAAGTCACAGCAACTGGCGTAGTAATAGACTCACAATATGATGATGAGGCATAACTAAAACTGCCACTAGGACCAGCAGTAACGTTTAATTGAAAACTTCTTAAGTTTATACACCCAGTACCTGTTACAGTTCCTTGTTCTTCAACTTCAACCCAAATTGTTTGAGGATAGGTTGATGATGCAGGTGTATATGCATTAAGTGTACCGTTAGGAATTAGTGCTCCTGGAGCACCAGAACTATCAACATAATATCTAAAAACAAAATCTCCAGGCGTTGCATAACCATTTACCATGTAGGCATTTTGATTGATGTTGAACGTATATGGACCTGGACTTG
Source organism: Flavobacterium terrae (assembly GCF_900142035.1). Lineage (GTDB taxonomy): Bacteria > Bacteroidota > Bacteroidia > Flavobacteriales > Flavobacteriaceae > Flavobacterium > Flavobacterium terrae. The sequence continues at coordinate 357 of NZ_FQZI01000007.1, forward strand.
AAGTACAAAGTGTTATATCTTGAGGATCTAGTGTAGGTAAATTGGGTTCTGGAGCAACTGTTATGTCATCTTGAATTTGAATTAAAGAACCATCACAACGAGTGTATGTAGCAACAGCAGTATAGGTTGTAGATGTTGTAGGAGAAACAGTTATTGGATTTGTAGAACCTAAACTTGTTGCACCTTGAAACCATTCTAAAGTTACATTTGACCCTCCAGCTGAAGAAGGAGTAAAACGCCAAGCCTCATTAAAAGCACTCCAAGTACCTGTGTTTCTATTTGGTGGAACAGCCGCTAGAGTACCTGCTTGATTCATTAAACCAATAACTCCTCTACCTCCATTCCAACTTGTGCAGGCAGTTCTTTTATTAACTAATACATCAATCGTATTAGTTGTCTCGTACAATATAATTTGATAGGTTTGCAAACCAACACTTGTATTACAACTATATTGTGGAATTTCTGATGTATTAAGTACAAATGCTCTGTTAGGATAAGTTCCTGTTACATAATAATTAATATTTTGAACAGCTGGATTAGTTATTAAACCTGGATGAATATCTTGATAAACTCCATAAATTGCATTTTTTATTGGGAAAGTTGTACTAGGTATTGTTCCACTATAAGACCATTCACAATCTCCAGGTACCAGAGGTGTCTCTGTTCCACCTGGAACTACTCCAGCAATATTAAATGACAAAACTCCATTAGCTCCCACTAATAATTTAGTATAATTCTGTCCATAGAAACAGAACGGGAATGGTAAATCTACAATTGGAGACCAAATATCATCAATTTCAACATTCAAAAGTGTCCCTCCAATAAAAGGAAACTGAGGCGCATAAGGAATAGATGTTACATCATAATTATTGGTATTAGTTGCATATGTTTGCAAGTAATCTGCTTGGAGAGTAGTTGACTCCCCGGGATTACATACAGGTAAGGGAGCTTGTATATCCACGTAAACTGTTGGGGCATTTTGCGAAAATGAAAGAAAATATCCCAATGAAAAAATGAATATAAGTAGGTGTTTTTTCATAATTATTGTAGTTTGCTCAAATAAATTTGCGAAAATTAATGAATTTTTAACAATTAATACATTTTTCTTTAACTTTTTTTATGTTAAAAAACGAAATATATAATCTGAATATATTGCGTATATTTGCGCAGTATTTAAAACTGTTGATTATTTTATAATGACTCAAAACGACGAATTTCAAGAAGAAATTGGGAATAACCATATAGCTACAAGTGCTACAAACCCTTTACGCAAAGATGCTTTTGAATTGACGGATGATGAAAAAATAGCCTCAATAAAAAAAGACGTAGAAAATATTTTAAACACATTAGGTATGGACTTAACTGATGACAGTTTGAGTGGAACTCCTAACCGTGTAGCTAAAATGTTTGTAAAAGAAATCTTTGGCGGACTACACCCTAATAAAAAGCCGGGATCATCAACTTTTGCTAACAACTACAAATATGGTGAAATGTTAGTTGAAAAAAACATTACCGTCTATTCAACCTGTGAGCATCACTTGTTACCTATAATTGGTAGAGCTCATGTTGCGTATATTTCAAACGGTAAAGTTATAGGTTTGTCTAAAATGAACCGTATTGTTGATTATTACGCTAAAAGACCTCAAGTACAGGAACGCTTAACTATGCAAATTGTTCAAGAACTTCAAGCTGCTTTAGGCACCCAAGATGTTGCTTGCGTTATAGACGCCAAACATTTATGTGTAAACTCAAGAGGAATCAAAGACATAGAAAGTAGTACTGTTACGGCAGAATTTGGTGGAAAATTCAAAGAAGATAAAACTCGCAGAGAATTTTTAGATTACATTAAACTAGATACGAAATTTTAATAATAGCCCTGATAGAAGCGACATCCTTTTTGAACACTGAGCGAAGTCGAAGTGTATTACAAAAAGATAAAGCGGATAGCAGGAAATAGCTCCTACTAATGCATTTATATCAAGAAAACACTTTAAAGGTATACAATTCGCTAACTGGCGAAAAAGAAACATTTACACCTATTCACGAAGGAAATATCGGAATGTATGTTTGTGGACCTACTGTTTACAGTAATGTTCACTTGGGTAATGTTCGTACTTTTATGAGTTTTGATATGATTTATAGATATTTCAAACATCTAGGATATAAAGTAAGATATGTAAGAAATATTACTGATGCAGGACACTTAACAGATGATGGAAATGTAGAAAACGATCGTTTTGTTAAACAGTCTCGTTTAGAAAAACTTGAACCTATGGAAGTTGTACAGAAATATACTGTTGATTTTCATAAAGTTTTAGATTTATTTAATTTTTTGCCTCCAACAATTGAACCTACCGCAACTGGTCATATTATTGAGCAAATTGAATTGACTCAAAAATTAATTGATAAAGGATTAGCCTACGAAAGTAATGGTTCTGTATATTTTGATGTACTAGAATATAATAGTAGAGGGCTAAATTATGGTGAATTAAGTAACAGAAACATCGAAGATTTACTTGCTAATACAAGAGATTTAGATGGTCAAAATGAAAAGAAAAACGCTCCTGATTTTGCACTTTGGAAAAACGCATCACCAGCACATATAATGAGATGGAACTCTCCATGGGGTGAAGGTTTTCCGGGTTGGCATTTAGAGTGTACAGCCATGAGTACAAAATATCTTGGTGAAACTTTTGATATTCATGGAGGAGGTTTAGATTTAAAATTTCCGCATCATGAATGTGAAGTTGCTCAAGGAAAAGGATGTAATGATTCAAATCCCGTAAACTATTGGATGCACACAAACATGCTTACCATGAATGGTTTGCGTATGAGTAAATCTACTGGAAACTACATACTTCCAATGGAACTATTAAATGGAGACAATGACTTTTTCGAAAAAGCATTTAGTCCAAGTGTAGTTCGCTTTTGTTTTATGCAAGCACATTACAGAAGTGTTTTAGATATTTCAAATGAAGCAATGGTGGCTAGTGAAAAAGGACTTACTAGATTAACAGAAGGTATCAAATTACTTGATAAATTATCTACTTCAAACAAATCTACAATTGATGTTCAAACTTGGAAAAAAAGTTGTTATGATGCAATGAATGATGACTTTAATACCCCTATATTAATCGCTCAATTATTTGAAGGTATTAAATACATCAATCTTATAAATGATGGTAAAGAATCAATAACAACATCTGATTTAGAAGATTTAAGAATTACGATTTCAAATTTTGTTTATGATATTTTAGGTATTCAAGACGAACAAACCGTTTCGAATAATTCCGACAAGCTAAATGGAGCTGTTGAAATGTTAATAAGAATGCGTAATGAAGCTAGGGCTAACAAAAATTGGGCTTTATCTGACCAAATACGAGATGAATTAGCAGCCATAGGCATTATTTTAAAAGACGGGAAAGAAGGAACTTCTTTTACAGCATAACAAAAAACGCCTTTATGGCGTTTTTTTTTATTAATTAAACTATCATAAATTGGAAACATCAACTTTTATTAGACCTGAAAAATATTCCATTGCAATTCATCCTTCTAAAGAAATAATTGAAGATATTAAAACAATGAAAGAGCAATTAGCATCAGAAATTGGTTGGTATAAAAGCAAAAACTCCATCGCTCATATCACTATTTGTGAATTCGAAGCAACTGATGATGATTTAAAAAAAGTATATTCAGAATTAACCCAAATATCTGCACCAATTTCTCCATTAAACGTTTCAACAAAAGATTTTAATTTGTTCCCAAATGGAGCATTTTTTATTGCTATTGAAGAAGATTCTAAAAAATCACTTCGCCCTTTAATGAAGCAGTATCACAATACTTTATCTGTTAAAACACACCATCATAGCGACACGCCACATATTACTATTGGCCGTGGGCTAAATGAAGAACAACTTGTTTGTGCGCAAAATCTTTTTAAATCTTACCAAAAATCATTTCATTGTGACTGCATAGTTTTAAGAAAATTTGACCCCATTGTAAAGCAATTTCATGTCACAGAAAAATTTTATTTTAAAAGCGAACCCAATAGTCAGTTACTTCTTTTTTAAGAGTTCAAAGAAAAAGGCAACTAAAATCACAAAACTGTAATACTTAACTTACGAAAAAGCTGAAAAACAGCACTTTATAGCTCTCGATTAAATAGTGTTTATATATTTGAAGCCCCCAACTTTAAAGTAAATAAATACTATGAGAAAAAAACTACTATTATACATTTTACCATTATATTTTTTCACATTAATAGTTAATAGTCAAACAACTATTAGAGAAAAAAATATTACTACAAGTTATTTCTCTGATAAAGTTGAACTAAACTTTGACTCTCCTACTAATATTGTAAATGTTTTGGATGCATTCAGTGGTGAAAAATTGTATTATGCTAAAAGCAATAATAGCAATGCTTCATATAGTATTCCTGTTTCTAAACCTGGACAAATTTTAGTTATTAATTATATCGAAAATGGTATTGAAAAAACATCACGTTTAGCAACGCAATCACTATCAACTGGGGAAATAAAAGTGTATTTTAATCATACTGTAAGTACTTCGGTGGCTTATCCCGGAAATAATGCTACAAACTTAGGAAACACCTTAGATGATAAACTTATTGAAAAAATAAATGCTTGCACCTCAACTTTAGATATTGCTATTTATAATTCGGCTTCGCCAAATTCAACTTCTGGAATTGCTGGAGCTATAAATGCTGCATATGCTAGAGGTGTTCAAGTAAGAGTTATTTATGACGGATCTACTAGTAGTACAATGATCCCTTTATTGAATGCTGGAATTCCAAAATTAGCAAGTCCTACATCTTCTGAATATGGAATCATGCACAATAAGTTTGTCATTTTTGATGCCAATCACGCTGATGCTAATATTCCTTTAGTTTGGACAGGGGCAACCAACTGGACTGTAGTTCAAATAGACGGACCAGATTCAAACAATGTGATCACATTTCAAGATCAAGCCATGGCTTTAGGCTATAAACTAGAATTTGAAGAAATGTGGGGAAGCACTACAATGACTCCCAATCCAACCAATTCAAAATTTGGTCCTTTTAAAACAGATAATACCCCTCACAATTACATAGTTGGAGGAAAAGCTGTAGAAAGTTATTTTAGTCCATCTGATGGTACATCATCAGCAATCATTAACTGCATAAATACTGCTAATTCAGATATAAACATAGCAACAATGCTTATTACCAGAGATGATATTGCAAATGCAATTGTGGATAAATATAATTCAGGTATAACCAATATAAATCTACTTACAGATACACAAAATCCTTCTGGTAATGATTTTAATTTTATTCAAAGTAGTATTGCTCCTAACCACGCCGTTAAAGACGTAGTTACAGGAAGCATAATGCACCATAAATTTGTTGTAATTGATAACGGTAACACTTCTTCTGACCCACAAGTTCTTACTGGTTCTCACAACTGGAGCTCATCGGCAGAAACTAGAAATGATGAAAATACAGTAGTTGTTCATGATGCTAACATTGCCAATCAATATTATCAAGCTTTTCATTATTTATACACTTTAGCTTCTGGAGTTTTATCTGTTAACAATTCAACATTCAATGAAAAAGCTCTTACATTGTATCCTAATCCAACAAGTAGTAGTATAACAATTAAAAATTCTGGTGAAGATGATCTTGAGAATTGCTCAATTGTTCTTTACGATTTTATGGGCAAAAAAGTATATGAGAAAGAAATTGGTTATTTAGTTTCCGAAACTTTAGATTTATCAAACCATCAAAGTGGAGTTTATATTTTAAACTTAAAAAGCAATGATAAAGTAAAAAGCTTTAAAGTCATTAAACAATAAAAAAAGGCCTCAATAGAGGCCTTTTTATTTATCCTTTCAATAAATTAATACTTACTGTAGCATAATCTGTGTTTGGATATTTCTTGAAAAAATCATTATCCGGAAAAAGACCAGCTTCAGCTGCTATTTTATGCAGCACATCAATCTCTACAATAAATTGATCAGAAAACCCATGTGTAGCATCATAAGCTGTTGCAGCAGTGCTTCCTATGTTTACGGCTGTAAGTTGTGGAGCCACAGTATGAAGTTCTATCATTAACAATCCAAATCTATGTACATATGGAGCCCATTTTGAGAAATGTTCCAACAAATTGTCTTCAACATCATTATTGTTGATTCTGTTACCTCTGTGAGCAAATGCTCCAGTAGAGGTGCTTACTCTATTTTCATTTTTTACAGAAGGCTCTTCCCAAATTCTATTGTGATCTAAAAATGTTCTCACATTTAATAAATCTTTTAAATCAATATTGTAGTCCTCTAATAAATCTGAAGCTAATTGCTTCGGATTTCCTATATCTCCCCAAATAACCTTAGCCCAAATATCGGCCTTAATTAAATTTGCTCTAGTAACTTTTAATGCTGCTTGATTGTAATCGGCGCCTACTAAAAACAAAGGATACTCGTCTAATAATCTCCCTCTCAATGTTTGCCTTTCGATAACTTCAAAAATATGTTGTAAAAAAGCTCCATTACCACAACCCATATCTAAGATTCCTTTAGGCTGTTCGTGGATAGGTTTATTAAACAATTCTATAATAATATCATCTATAACTTTAAAATAGGTTGTATGAGCTCCTCCACTACCCCAAACATTCATTTCTCTGTTTACGTGAATTTCTTCTTCATTTTGTCCTATGTCTCTTAATTTATTTGGATTACCAAAAAGTAAGACTTCCATGTTCTTAAACATTGGCAAGTAGGATACAGTAACTCCATAGGCTGAAGCTCTTTTGGCAATAAACAAACCATCCTCAGTAAATTGATATTTTCCTTTTTTCTGTAAAAACCATCCTAGATAAGCTAGAAAATCTAACATTTTTGAGAATGATTCCGGGTTTTTATGAAACTCATCAGCACTAAAAGAAGATTCCATAAAGTATTTATGGAACATACCACTCATTCCTAGACTTACTGTAATAGGAGCTACTAAATACCCTTCAATATGCATTAAGATTTGCTCTTGAATACTTTTTAAAACCTCATCTGACTCCCAAGTAAGGCCATAATTGTTTTTGTATTTTTCAAAAACTGGTTCTAAAACACTTATGCTATCAGGCGTTATAACATTTGCAGTAAATATGTTTGTTGTATTTAATAAATGAGACACATCTTTATAGAGATAAAACAAACTAAAAGCGTATTCACTTTTTGAATTTACCTCAACACTAATGGTGTCTTTTTGTATATCTATCTCATAATTTAAAAAACCTTGTGAAGCTAATACTCTAAGTGCTACATTAAGATATCCTTCATTAGCGTTAAACTCTTTTACGAGTTCTTTTAAAGTCACTTTTTTGGTTTGCAAAATATAATCTAAAACTCCTTTCTCGTTCAAAACAGTGGCTACTGGTGCAGTAACAATTCCATCTAAATGTCTAAAAATTGATTCACGAAGTTTGTTTTTTGGTATCATAAAAGTTTAATGTTATATCTCAAATATATAAAATTATTATTCAATAAAATGAGATATCTCTTTCAACAACAAACATTCTTAGAATAAAATTGACTTAAAAAAACGTAACTTAGAACGCCAATTATTCAGTATGAAAAATATAATAAAAGATAACTTTCCTAATTTCAATCAATTATTAATTGAAGACATAGAAAAAAATGCAACTATTAAAGATTTCAATGCCGGAGAAGTGCTTATTCGCTCTGGACAGTATATCAAGAATACTGTTTTAGTCCTAAAAGGAAAAATTAAAATCTACAGAGAAGATGATGATGGAAACGAGTTTTTCATGTATTACTTGCAACCTGGACAAGCCTGTGCTATATCTATGATTTGTGCAACCAAAAATGAAACAAGCGCAATCATGGCAAAAGTAGTTGAGGACGCAGAGGTTTTGATGCTTCCTTTACCACTCATGGAGAAATGGATGGCGCAACATCGTTCTTGGTACGAATTTGTAATTGAAACTTACCGAAATAGGTTTGAAGAAGTACTTGAAGTTGTAGACAGCATAGCCTTTAAAGCGATGGATGAACGTTTAGTTTATTATCTAAACAAACATAAAGAAGTCAATAAATCAAAGGATATCAAAATTTCACATCAAGAAATTGCTAATGAATTGAATACTTCTAGAGAGGTTATTTCAAGATTACTAAAAAAAATGGAACAACAAGGTTTAGTAAACCTACATAGAAATCATATTGAACTGATAAAATAATTTTTAGTATGTGATAAATGTTACTATCATTTATCTAATGGCAAGCCATATTTGCACTATAATTTTTAATAATGGAATTACTAGGTTATTTTTCGGCAGTTTTAATTGGAATTTCTTTAGGCCTAATTGGCGGAGGTGGTTCTATTTTGACAATTCCAATTTTAGTATACTTATTCAAGATTGAACCAGAAAACGCAACAAGTTATTCATTATTTATTGTAGGTTTTAGTTCTTTGATAGGGACATACAAGCATTATAAACTAGGGAATTTACAAATTAAAGCAGCTCTTTATTTTGGAATACCTTCCTTAGTTGCGCTCTTAATAACAAGAAAATTTATCTTGCCTACCATACCGAGTGTAGTGTTTAAAATTAATCAATATCAAATAACCAAAGATGTATTAATCATGGTTGCTTTTTCTGTTTTGATGATATTCGCAGCTTTTTCTATGATAAAAAAACAATCAGAAACTGAATCTCGTGAAACAAACCATCTGAAGTTGGCTTTTTTAGGCATTACAATAGGAATTATAACTGGTTTTTTAGGAGCTGGTGGTGGTTTTTTAATCATTCCTACGTTAGTCTTATTTGCAAATTTGTCCATGAAACATGCAATAGGTAGCTCATTATTTATTATTTTTATAAACTCTACGATAGGTTTCCTTGGCGATGTAATTAATGGTGTTAACATAAATTATTCCTTTTTAATAATTATTACTTCAATAGCAAGTATAGGAATCTTAATAGGTACTCAACTTTCCAAGAAAATTGATGGCAAAAAACTAAAACCGGCCTTTGGTTGGTTTGTTCTTGTTATGGGAATTTATATCATCAGTAAAGAATTTTTAAACATGTGATAATTATCACTAATTATAATCTAGATATATTTTAATTTTGCTTAAATAAAAAATAATTCAATACTATTATGAAAATAGAACAAATATATACTGGTTGCTTAGCTCAAGGTGCTTACTATATAACATCAAACGGTGAAGCTGCCATAATAGATCCTTTAAGAGAAGTTCAACCCTATTTAAACAGATTGTCCTTAGATGGTGTTTCATTGAAATATATTTTTGAAACTCATTTTCATGCTGATTTTGTTTCTGGACATTTAGATCTTAGCAAATCTACTGGAGCTCCCATTGTTTATGGGCCAACAGCAAACCCAGAATTTGAAGCAATCATTGCTACCGATAATCAAATATTTGAAGTAGGTAACATCAAAATAAAAGTTTTACATACTCCAGGGCACACCATGGAAAGTACAACTTATTTATTGATTGATGAAGATGGAAAAGATCATGCTATTTTCTCTGGAGATACATTGTTTATAGGAGATGTAGGAAGACCTGATTTAGCTCAAAAATCGGCTTCAATGACACAAGAACAATTAGCTTCTACATTATTTCATTCATTACGCAATAAAATAATGACACTCGCAAATGATGTAGTTGTTTACCCTGCTCATGGTGCAGGAAGTGCTTGTGGAAAAAACATGAGTAAAGAAACAGTTTCAACCATTGGAGAACAAAAAGAGAAAAACTATGCGCTAAGAGCTAACATGACCGAAAGCGAATTTGTTACCGAAGTTCTGGATGGATTAACTCCTCCTCCAGCCTATTTTGGTATGAATGTAGCTATGAATAAAAAAGGATACAATAGCTTTGAAGAAGTTTTAAATAATGGAATGAAAGCGCTGTCTGCTAACGAATTTGAAGAAATTGCGGATAGTAGTGAAGCTTTGATTTTAGATACTCGTAATCCAGCTGAGTTTTATAAAAAACATATCCCACAATCTATTAATATAGGAATTGGTGGTGATTTTGCTCCTTGGGTAGGAACATTGATTGCAGATGTAAATCAACCTTTATTGATAGTAACCGATTTAGGCAAAGAAGAAGAAACAATAACTCGACTAAGTCGTGTTGGTTTTGATAATGTTTTAGGACACTTAGAAGGAGGTTTTGAAACATGGGAAAAAGCAGAAAAAGAGACCGATAGTGTAAAGCGTATATCAGCTGAACAATTTGCATCGGAAGTTACCATAGGACAAGATAAAGTAATTGACATCCGTAAAGAAGGTGAATATAGTGCTGAACATGTTGATGAAGCTTACAGCAAACCTTTAGCTTATATCAATAATTGGATTAACGAAATTGATCCTAAAGAGCATTTCTACATTCATTGCGCCGGTGGATATAGAAGTATGATTGCTGCGTCAATTTTACAAGCTCGTGGTTATAGAAATTTTACTGAAATTGAAGGTGGGTTTAACGCTATTGCAAAAACTGATTTACCTAAAACAGATTTTGTATGCCAAAGTAAAGTATTATAAATGAAACAATTATTGTTTACAAATTGGCATTTAATGCGTTTCATTCGTTTGATTTTTGGAATATTTTTAATTTTCCAAGCTTTTGAAACACGTCAATGGATATTTTTGGGATTTGCTGGTTTCTTTTTATTTCAAGCCTTATTAAATCAAGGTTGCGGATTAAATGGATGTGAAATCCCTCAAAAAGATAAAAATAATGAATGATTCTTTTCAAAATATAATCAATAGTGACAAACCTGTTCTAATCGATTTTTTTGCTACATGGTGTGGGCCTTGCAAAATGCTAGCTCCCATACTTAAAGAAGTAAAAGACAATATGGGTGATCGTGTTTCTATCATCAAAATTGATGTAGACAAAAACCAAGAATTAGCTTCTAAATACCAGGTTCGTGGTGTTCCTACTATGATGCTATTTCAAAAGGGACATCAATTGTGGAGGCAATCTGGAGTTTTATCAAAAGAAGATATTATTAGTATTATCATAGATAAAAGCTTATAACTTTATGGTAAAAAAGTATTTAACTACTATTATTGGAACTCTATTAGGGGCAGTAGCTGGATATTTATATTACAAAAACATAGGTTGCATTTCCGGCACTTGTATGATTACTTCTAAACCAATCAATAGTACTTTATATGGAGCACTAATGGGAGGTTTAATTGGAAATTTATTTCAAACAAAAAATAAAAATTAAACCCTTAACTATGAAAAAACTAGTAACAGCAATCGTTTTTGCAACTTTTTTATTATCAGTAAATACATTCGCTCAAGAAATAAAAAGTGATAAAAAAGCGAAAAAAGCAAAGAGCGAAAAATCGTGTTCAACAGAAGAAAAGAAAGCTTGTTCTTCAACAGCTTCAACTGACAAAAAATCTTGTTGCGCTGTTAAAGCTGAAAAAAAAGCGTAACTATTTCTATTTAAAACTATCAAAAGCATCTGAAATTCAGATGCTTTTTTTATTTATTATAAAGAAACTCTTGATTGTGACTATAGTTACAGACTTATCAATTTTTGCGATATATTTTTGTTTCATAATTTATAAAATCTATTATGAAAAACAGACATATATTATTGGCTACAAGTATTTTGAGTCTCAATGTTTGGTCACAAGATACAATTCCACTTTCTAAAACCGATTTACAAGCAAAGGTTATAGAAAACAATCTCCAAATTAAAATCGCAGAGAAAAATTATCAGGTGTCAAAAGCGGATTACAATCAATCAAAGTCCGTCTATTTGCCTAATGTGACTGCATCGCATACTGGATATATAACTACTAATCCTTTAATGGCTTTTGGTTCCAAATTAAATCAGGAAGTTTTAACTGCAGCCGATTTTAATCCTACTTTGTTGAACGATCCTAAACGAACACAAAACTTTGCAACTAAAATTGAAGTACAGCAGCCTCTAATCAATTTTGATGGTTTCTACGGCAGACAGGCCGCAAAAGCAAAAATGGAAGCCTATGATTTACAAACTGAACGTACCAAAGAATATTTAGAACTGGAAATCAATAAAGCCTATATGCAATTGCAATTGGCATACAAAGCCATTAAAGTCTTGCAAAAAGCGGAAACTACTGCTAAAGCTAATTTAAAGTTGGTCGAAAACTATTTTAAAAACGGAATGTTGCAAAAAACTGATTTGTTAAATGTACAAGTACGCGTTAATGAAATTGTAAATCAATTGCAATACGCAAAATCAAATGTTCAAAATGCTTCTGATTATTTAGCTTTCTTATTAAATGAAGAAAATACTGCTAAAATATACAAACCTACAGAAGAGTTGGAGAATTCAATAACACCTTACTCCGTTGAAACCAAAATATCTGAGGAACGAAAAGATATTCAAGCGATGAAAAAATCGGCTTATGCGTATCAAAAAATGTTTCAGTCTTCTAAACTTGGTCTTTTACCTCGTTTGAATGCTTTTGGAAGCTATGAAATGTATGATAAAAACATCATAGGCATGAGAGCCAATGGATATTTAGTAGGCGCACAACTTTCCTGGAATGTTTTTGATGGATTAAAAACAATTACTAAAACTGAAAAAGCCAAAGCTGAATTCCAAAAAGCTGAAGTGGAAACAGAACAATATACAAAACAAAGCCAGCTTGAATTAAACAAAACGAACCGTCAGTTAAAAGATGCTGAAAATAAAGTAAATCTTTCCAAATTGGCCCATGAACAATCTCAAGAAGCATTCAGAATCAGAGAAAACAGATTCAAACAAGGTTTAGAAAAAACTACTGATTTGTTGCTTTCTGAAACACAAATGGCACAAAAAGAACTTGAATACTTACAAGCCGTTTTTGAATATAATTTTACAAAAAGCTACTTACAATTTTTAACAAAGTAGAATTAAGAAACAAGATAATAAACAAATAGATAATAGACGAATAGATAAAAGATGAAATCGAAGATTCACGAAGTCCTAAAAATAAAAAACAACATTATGAGTAAAAATATAATAGTAATAACATTAGTGTCAGCATTGGTTTTAACCTCATGTGGTGACAAAAAAGAAAAAGTCGTTGAACTAGAAGCAATTCCTGTAAAAATAAATGGAAAATTGGATACTAATAATAGTCCATTCATTACTGCAAGTGGAAAAATTGAAGCCGAAAATAGTGCTAATTTAAGCACAAGAATGATGGGTTATGTTACTAAAGTACATGTAAAAGTGGGGCAAAACGTTCGCGCTGGACAATTATTAGTCAGTGTAAACAGTACCGATTTACAAGCCAAAAAAGCGCAGGTTAATGCCTCAATCATTCAAGCGGAAGCTGCTTACAACAACGCTAAAAAAGATTATGATCGTTTTGTAAACCTTTTTGCACAACAAAGTGCTTCTCAAAAAGAACTGGACGACATTACGGCACGCTATGAAATGGCAAAAGCAGGCTTAGAAGCAGCAAAACAAATGCGTAATGAAATTCAGGCGCAGTTCTCTTATTCAAACATCACAGCGCCTTTTACTGGTGTAGTAACCAATACGTTTGTAAAAGAGGGTGATATGGCAAACCCTGGCATGCCGTTAGTAAGTGTTGAAGGTGCTTCAAAATTACAGGTGACAGCTATGGTTTCTGAAAGTGATATTGCTAATGTAAAACAAGGCATGAAAGTAAAAGTAACCATCAAATCACTAAACAAAGAAATATCAGGCAGAGTAACTGAAATAAGTTTATCAGCAAAAAATACCGGTGGTCAGTATTTAGTGAAAATAAATTTAGACAAAACAGATAAATCTATTTTATCAGGAATGTTTGTCAATGTTCAATTTCCAGTTGAAAGATCAGCTACTACTGCAACTTCTTCGGATAGAGTATTAATTCCAAAAGCAGCTTTAGTAAAACAAGGGCAATTAAACGGAATCTACACCATTGGAAATGGTAATGTGGCAATCTTAAGATGGTTGCGAATTGGAAAAACATTTGGAAACCAAGTAGAAGTTTTATCTGGTTTAACAGCTAATGAAGCATACATTGTTTCATCTAAAGGAAAATTGTTTAACGGAGCTAAAGTGAGTGTTCAGTAATCAGTCACGGTTTTCACTTTACAAATTGAAGCTCATAAACTAAAAATATATGGAAGGAATATCAGGTAAAATAGCCATTTTTTTCATCAACTCGAAATTAACCATTTTGTTGATGGTTGCACTGATGATTATTGGCACATATAGTTCGTTCTTAATTCCTAGGGAAGAAGAACCACAAATTGCCATACCAATGGCAGATATAATGGTAGGTTATCCAGGTGCCAGTCCATCGGAAGTGGAAAGCAGAGTGGTAAAACCATTAGAGAAAATTATATCAAATATAAAAGGTGTAGAACATGTTCACAGTATGGCTATGAACGGCCAAGCTATGATGATTGTTCAGTTTTATGTTGGCGAAGATATTGAACGTTCTTATGTAAAATTATATGACGAATTGATGAAGCACCAAGGAATGTTTCCTCAAAACGTGATGCAGCCAATGGTAAAAACACGCTCGATAGACGATGTTCCGATGTTAGGAATTACACTATGGAGTGATAAAATGGATGATTTTGAGTTACGCCAAGTAGCTGAAGAAGTTACCTCTGAAATTGAAAAAGTAAAAGACGTTGCAATTACTAAAGAAATTGGAGGAAGAAACCGTCAGGTAAAAGTCATTTTAGATAAAGACAAGATGGCTGAAAACGGTGTGGATGCCTTAAGTATCATGCAAATGATTCAGGCAAACAACGGCAGTGCACAATCAGGTAGCTTTGTACAAAAAGACAAAGAATTTTTAGTAACAACGGGACAATTTTTAGCAACTTCTGAAGATGTTGAGAATTTGGTTGTAGGCGTCAATCAAAACATGCCTGTTTATTTAAAACAAGTAGCTTCTGTTCAGGATGGCCCGTCAACTCCAAAAAGTTATGTTTCTTTTGGCTATGGAAAAGGAAATGAAAAATTCAGTAAAAGTCCATCCGAATATCCAGCAATAACCATTTCTATTGCTAAAGTAAAAGGTGCTGATGCCATGAAAATTTCTGAAAAGATTATTGATCATGTGGAGAAATTAAAACAAAATTTAATCACCAATGATGTTCATGTAGAAATTACCAGAAACTACGGGGAAACAGCTTCTCATAAAGTTGGCGAGTTATTAATGCACTTAGGAGTAGCCATCCTTGCTGTTACACTATTAGTAATGTTAGCTATGGGCTGGAGAGGCGGTTTAGTCGTATTCTTCTCTGTACCATTAACATTTGCCCTGACTTTATTCAGTTATTATATGTTAGGCTACACTCTAAACCGTATCACGTTATTCGCATTGGTATTTGTGGTTGGTATAGTCGTAGATGACAGTATTATCATAGCTGAGAATATGCACAGGCATTTTAAAATGAAAAAACTGCCATTCAAACAAGCGGCAATTTATGCCATTAACGAAGTGGGTAACCCAACCATTTTAGCCACTTTTACTGTTATTGCAGCTATTTTACCAATGGCTTTTGTTTCGGGAATGATGGGGCCTTATATGAGTCCAATGCCTATTGGCGCATCTATTGCCATGTTATTGTCTTTATTTGTAGCTTTGACAGTCACACCATATTTAGGATATCACTTGTTACATGAAAAAGAAGAACAGGAACACAAGGAAGAACAAGGTTTAGAAACAAGTTGGATTTATAGAATATACAAAAGAATAGAACAGCCTATGCTGGAAAGTTCTTCAAAAAGAAATCTAATGTTTGCCATTACAGTTTTCTTGTTATTGGGTTCTATTGCAATGTTCTTTACCAAATCGGTTGCTGTAAAAATGCTCCCTTTTGATAATAAAAATGAATTTCAAGTGGTGATTGATATGCCTGAAGGAACTACTTTAGAGAGAACAGCTGTAGTAACTAAAGAAATAGCGCAATACATATCAACGGTACCTGAAGTAGTGAATTATCAAAACTATATAGGAACCTCTGCTCCTATAACGTTCAACGGATTGGTTCGTCATTATGATATGCGAGGCGGAAGCAATATGGCAGATATCCAGGTAAATTTATTACACAAAGAAGATAGGGATTTACAAAGTCATGATTTAGCCAAAATTGTACGTCCTGAAATTCAAAAAATTGCCAAAAAATATGGTGCCAATGTAAAAGTGATTGAAGTGCCGCCCGGACCACCAGTACTATCCACCTTAGTAGCTGAAGTTTACGGTCCCGATTACAAGGAGCAAATTAAAGTTGCCAACCAAGTAAAAGACATTTTAAACAACACCCCAGATATCGTAGATGTTGATTGGTATGTGGAAGATGCTCAAACCGAGTACAAATTAAATGTAGATAAAGAAAAAGCCATGTTAAACGGCATTGCACCACAACAAATTGTGGGTAATTTGACGTATCTGCTTCGAGAAATGCCAGTTACTAATTTATATGACGAACGTTCTAATGATCCTGTAGGTATTGTTCTTTCTTTAGATGATAAAGACAAAACCTCATTAGACGATTTGAAAAATTTGAAAATCAAAGGAAGCAGAGGCAATGTGGTTCCTGTAAGTGATTTAGTGGAAGTAAAACAAGATACACTACAAAAAACAATTTACAGAAAAGATCAAAAAAGAGTAGTTTATGTTACTGGTGATATGGCGGGTGCTTTAGAGAGTCCAGTTTATGCTATCCTAGGTATGGAAGAAAAACTTCAAAAAATGAAATTACCTAAAGGTTATAACGTAAACGAAATTTACATGGGACAACCAGAAAGTGAAAGTGATTTTACTGTAAAATGGGATGGTGAATGGCAGATTACGTTGGAAGTGTTTCGTGATTTAGGTGCCGCGTTTATGGTTGTAATCATCATTATCTACATGTTGATTGTAGGTTGGTTCCAAAACTTTAAAACCCCGATTGTAATGATGGTAGCCATTCCGTTATCCTTAGTTGGTATTGTATTAGGACACTGGTTGTTAGGCGCTTATTTCACTGCAACTTCATTTATTGGAATGATTGCACTGGCAGGGGTTATGGTTCGAAATTCGGTACTGCTCATCGATTTTATCGAAATTCGATTGAATGACGGTATCCCAATGAAACAAGCTATTATCGAAGCGGGAGCTGTACGTACCACTCCTATCCTATTAACAACTGGTGCGGTGGTTATTGGTGCTTCCATTATATTATTTGACCCAATTTTCCAAGGACTTGCCATATCATTAGTAGCAGGTGCTATAGTATCGACCTTGTTAACATTGATTGTAGTACCATTGATCTACTATATCACAGAAAAGAAAAAATGGGAATCTAATTTATAATCGTAAACGAAACACTATGAAATTAGTAGTCATTACAGCTATAACAGAATATAGTAAGGATATAAAAAAAATATTGAAAACCTCTAATGTCAAAGCTTTTTCCTTTAAAGAAGTGACAGGTTATAAAGATATTTCTGAAGAAAATATCGATACCAATTGGTTTGGTTCAGAAATGAATGAAACAGATTCTGTTTTATTCTATGCGTTTGTTAATCTTAAAGATCTTGATTCGTTGTTTGTGAATATTGAAGCATTTAATGAGCAGCAAGAAACAATTTCAAAGATTCATGTGGTGTCTTTAGCTATTGAAAAAAACAATTTTTTAAAACAAAGATTATGAAAGATAGAATCATCAGAGCTTTTGCAGGAACATTTATCCTCACCAGCTTACTATTAGCACATTATATAGATTCCAATTGGTATTGGTTTACCGCATTTGTGGGAGCTAATTTATTACAATCATCTATTACAAAATGGTGCCTCTTGGAAGTCATTTTAACTAAATTAGGCGTACAAGATTAATTTTTATTTTCGTTAAATTTTTTCAAAATTGCTTTAAGTTGAGCTTTACGCTCAACTTTTTGCTTTTTTTCTTTAGCTTCTGCTTTATGTAGTTTATCATTATATTTTCTTATGTTTTCATTATTCTTTCTACTCATAAATACTTTCTTTTAATTTCATCTAAAGACAATTCAGTATTGATTAAATCGCCAATTATTTTTTCTCTTAAAACATTTATATCAGTTTCAAAATATTTAGCCCAATTTGTTAACTGCAGAATATTTCTGGCATTTTTAAGCCTTTTTTGAGTCTCTTTTGAAGTTCTTAAAATAGCCGTACCATTGTAATCAGGGTTGTTTTTATGTTGGTACAAAATATCATTTAGCTCTTTATCCCATTCCAAATAATATAGTTTATCAAAATCGTTATCGGGATAAAAATCTTCCCAATTAGCAAAACCAACTTTAAATTTTTCTTCTGACAAATTTTTATCAATTAATCTCCATTTACTATTCGCTAATCGTCCCCAATGATTAGATAATCTGTACATTCCTTCTTCAGTGTAATAATATTTACTACCAGATTCACTTGAATAGCTAACTTGAAAATCTTTTATACTTTGAAAACTTACCTCTTCAAAAACACAAAAAGTATTTTTAAATGAATTAGGTATAGGTCTAAAATGATTAATCATACTAAATACATTATTAACAACAAAATAACATATTTTGTAGCTTAACTAAGCATAAAAATTACATAAATAAGCTATTTTTGTGACGAATTAATTAAAATAACAAATGAAAAAAATAATTTTAGTAGTCCTTGCAGGAATTTTGTTTTCTTGTAATAGTAACAGTTACAAAGTTTCAGGAGAAATAAAAGGAATTTCTGATGGTACCAAAGTGTTCCTTGAAAAACGCGACTCTTTAAAAGGAATTGTTACCATTGATACTGTAAAAATTAAAAATGGTGTTTTTAACTTTGAGGGAGAGACTAATGAGCCTGAAATTCATAACATAAGAATAGACAATTTAAAAGGCGGATTCGTAATTGTATTAGAAAATGGAAACATTAAGGCTGAAATAAATAAAGACAGTATTTCAAAAGCCAAAATCACTGGAACATATAATAACGATGAATTACAAAAATTCAATAATCAGATTTCGAAAATTCAAACTAAAATAATGGATTTTCAAAATAAAAATAGAGCCTTGATTGTAGAAGCTCAGCAAAAAAATGATACAGCTTCTTTAAAAAAATTTCAAAAAGAATTTTCAAAATTTGGAGATGAATTTAAAATAGTGAATGAATCATATGTTGAAAAAAGCCCAAAATCTTTTTTGTCTGCACTTCTCATTGAAGGGATGTTTGCTGAAGTAGAACCAAAAATTCAAAAAATTCAAAAATATTATGATGCACTTGCTGATGACATAAAACAAACAAAACCTGGTAAAAGAATTAAACAAAAACTAAGTAAGTTTAAATCTGTAGAAATTGGTCAAAAAGCTCCAGATTTTTCAGGACCAACACCAGATGGTAAAACAATATCATTAAAACAATCTTTAGGAAAAGTAACTATTGTTGATTTTTGGGCGTCATGGTGCGAACCTTGTAGAAAAGAAAACCCTAATGTTGTTGCTTTGTATAATGAATTTCACTCAAAAGGACTAAATATTATTGGAGTTTCATTAGACAGAGAAGGTGGATCTGCACAATGGAAAGAAGCTATTGCAAAAGACAAGTTAGCTTGGAACCATATTTCAAATCTTAAATTCTGGGAAGATCCAATTGCAAAACAATATAATGTTCAAAGTATACCCTCAACATTTATCTTAGATAAAAACGGAATTATTGTTGCTAAAAATATTTCTGGAGCTGAATTAAAAGCAAAAATTAGTGAATTATTAGCTAAATAATAGCTTCAAAATATAGTTTTAAAAGCCTCATTTAATTTTGAGGCTTTTTTATTTTATTTATATCCAAAGACTTACAAAAAAGTTGAAAATAAAGTGCATTTTTTGTTTGCAAACAAAAAAAACAATTCTATATTTGCAACCGCTTTGAAGGCGAACTATTAAACAATAGTTGGGGAGATACTCAAGCGGCCAACGAGGACGGACTGTAAATCCGTTGGGAAACCTTCGCAGGTTCGAATCCTGCTCTCCCCACAAATAAAAAAACAAACGGTATCAAAACCCAGTAAATCTTATGATTTTACTGGGTTTTTGCTTTTTAGGTACTTTCAAAATATTCATTCAATCTTAAATCTTAAGGGGAAAAATCGAGACCCTTAAAAATTCTCAGATTTAGGGTCTCGCTAAATTCACTTAAGCCTTACAAACACTGTACTATCAGCCTGTTCACTATTCGGTTCAAATGATGTACATCTTGTTTGTTATTACTCAGAAATTTAAATTGAATAATAATTAAAAGGTTACCATTATGAAAACAAAAATCACTCTTCATTTTTATGCTAAAAGCACAAAAGTGAATGCTAACGGCAAATTACCAATTTATGTTCGACTAACTGTAAATGGCCAACGACTGGAATTTAGTTCTAAAAAATTCATAGAAAAAACGAAATGGTCATCTGAACTAGCTAAAATGAAAGGTAATACAGAAGAAGCTCGTTCAATCAATAGTTACCTTGATATGATGAGATCTAAGGTTTTGAGTGCAGAAATGGAATTACTACATAAAGAAGAGGAATTATCCATCGAAAATTTTCAATCGATACTACTTGAGAAAAATAAGAATCATAGAATGTTGATACCGGTCTTTCAAGATCATAATAATAAAATGAAAGAGCTTTTAGGTAAGAAATATGCTCCAGGAACATTACAGCGCTTTGAGGTTACTTTAAATCATATTCAGAACTTTCTTCAATGGAAATTCAATGCCACGGATATTAGAATTGATAAAATAGACCATTGCTTCATTACTGAACTTGAATTCTATTTAAGAAGCGTAAAAAACTGCAGTAATAATACATCCGTGAAGTATGTTCGTAATTTCAGAAAAATTATAAAAATCTGTTTAAATAATGATTGGTTAGAAAAGAATCCTTTTAGCAGATATGAAGGAAAAGTTATTGAAGTTGATAAAGAGTTTCTGACCGAAGAAGAGATACAAAAAATCTACACTAAAAAGTTCCCTAATACTCGTCTGGAATTAGTAAAGGATATATTTATTTTCTGTTGTTTTACCGGCTTGGCATATATCGATGTGCAACAATTACGAAAAGACCATTTGGGAATTGGCATCGATGGAAATAAATGGATATTCAAAAACAGACAAAAAACAGATACTCGCTCTAAAATACCCTTACTCCCTATTGCGGAAGAATTGATAGAGAAGTATTCCGACCACCCGAAATGCATAAATGAGGACAGAATTCTGCCAGTATTGAGCAATCAGAAAATGAATAGCTATCTAAAAGAAATTGGAGACGTCTGCGGCATTCCAAAAGAAATAACCTTCCATATGGCTAGACACTCTTTTGCAACCTCTGTAACACTTACTAATGGCGTGCCAATTGAAAGTGTAAGTAAAATGCTTGGTCATAAAAGTCTTAGAACTACTCAGCACTATGCTAAGATTGTAGACAAGAGAGTGAGCGATGATATGGCTATACTAAAGCAAAAATTATCAATACAAAATCTTCAAACCAAACAAGCATAATTAATATTCTAGGCGATTTACTAAAAATTTATCGCCTAGAATATTTCTTTAATATACCTTTTAGCCAATAATATGCTGTTCAATATCTTCATACTTTAAGCCTGCATATTGACAGAACTCTTCAATACTTACAAAGTTGTCTTTGGACTTATTTAAACCCTCCTTTATCTTCTGGAGAAGTCTTGTACTTTGACGGTAACTTTTCCCTGTAATACGTTGTATGTCCTTTGGGTAAATACATACTCTTTTAGGCTCTGATTTCATACTTTATCTATGCTTTTGATATGGCTTTGCTATACTCTATTTGTTGTCTTGAAGAGCTAAAATAGATAATTATTAGAATCGTTTTCGATGGTCATTTATGTTTTGTTTGGACATTTATATCATTTGATGTCATTTGGTTTAATATGATTAATTAAAGTGTTTTATTAATTATAATATTTGTTCTCAAATCCTTCAGGAATTGTTGCAACAAGATGAAGATTTATGAATTTGAACACGAATTATTAATCTAATCTATTTAAAATATTATGGCTAGACAGAAAGGCATAATTAAACTAAAAGGTACTATCGGGGATATTACTTTTTATAAAACACAAGACGGGCATTTGGCTCGAGAAAAAGGCGGAATTGATGCGAGCAGAATTGCGAGTGATCCAGCTTTTCAGAGAACAAGAGAAAACGGTTCTGAGTTTGGAAGAGCCGGAAAAGCCGGTAAGGTTTTGAGAACATCATTAAGAGGTTTGCTTTTAAATTCTGCCGATGGTAGAATGGTAAGCCGATTGACGCAGCGAATGGTAAAAGTTATTCAGGCTGACACAACCAGCGAGCGTGGTTTAAGAAATGTTATCGATGGTGAGGCTGAATTGCTGGCAGGTTTTGAATTCAACATTAGAGGAAAGTTGGGAACCAGTTTATTTGCTCCTTTTGTAGCAACCATTGATAGAGTAACTGGGGAAATCAAAGTTGATTTGGCTTCATTTATACCATCGAATATGATTGCTGCACCAACTGGAACAACGCACTTTAAAATTATTTCTGCGGGTACTGAAATCGATTTTGAAGCAGAAACTTTTGTTGAAGCTCATTCCGAAACGGCTATTTTGCCTTGGGATACTACAGCAACTGCCGCTATCAGTCAAACGAATTTGGTAACTGCGAATAGTACACATCCTTTATTTTTAGCATTAGGGATTGAGTTCTATCAACAGGTAAATGGTCAAATGTATCCTTTGAAAAATGGGGCTTTTAACCCATTGGCTTTGGTTTCTGTAAGTGGATTGTAATAGTGTCTAATCTTAAAATAGAGAATTTATGAACATTGTAGAGAGAGCTAAGGCTCCAACACCAAAGTTTTTCAGAGTTTTGAGAACCGTAGGTTTAGCATTATTGGCGGTAAGTGGTAGCATTGTTGCTGCTCCAGTAGCTTTGCCTGCGATTGTAGTTACAGTAGCTGGTTATGCTGCAGTTGCTGGTACTGTATTATCTGCTGTAAGTCAGGTTACGGTTGATGATGATGCAAAGCGTGAGCAGGAAATTGTAAAACGACTGCAGGAAGAAAACAAATATTTACCTCGTGATGGAATCAAATAATTCAATCCATGCGGGAACTGCAGCCGGAACCGTTTTAAGTATAGTGCCTAATATCAGTTCCGAAGATATTTTAAAAACGATTGTTTTGGCAATTGTCGGAGCAATTGTAAGTTTTACAGTCTCGTTACTATTAAAGAGGCTGACAAAATTCAAAAATAAATAGTGCTTCGATGTACTCAGCAACCATCCGGTTTTGATTGGTAACCTTTTCCGGATAATTAGAAAGCCTGGTCACGTGATCAGGCTTTTTTGTATGCTATCCTTCCTGAAATTGATTTAACGTTACTTCTTCAATTACTACCTCAGCATCTGAAGTATACAATCCGTTATACTTTGCAATATCGACGGCTTTAATTCTGCTGTCGAATATTCCAAAATAAATTCTCGATGATTTGGTTTTCCAAACATCTGTTTGGTACAAAATAAATAGTGTCATAGGCTGGTTATGTTATTGGCTTTTACTTTATCGCTTACAGTACCTGTACAGGATAGTTCTACGCAAATCATTAATAAGATTGATATTTTCGTGAAATTGCTTTTCCTTTAATTCCAAAAGGCGTAATGCCTGAATGTTTTTTTTGTGCTGTTCGTAATCTTCATAAATTTCTGTTACTCTTGGAAATAACTCTTTTTTAAATTCCTGCAATCGAATAAAAGGAATAACAGAACCTATTAAAAATTGATGCCAAAATTTTGATTTCCATAAACTGAAAGTTACCCAGTAGATATTTTCGCAATCTTCTTCGTTTTGGAAAATGAGTACAAAGCTATTTGTAAATGGTTCCTTCTGCGGTTTACCGCTGTTAAGTCCTTTGTTAAGGATAAATAAATGAGGTTTGCTGTAAATAGTGTCCTTTCTGTGGGTTTTAACGATGTAATTTATCATGGCTTCGGATTTTAGTTTAATGCTCAGTCCCTTCCTTACACAACATTTTTTTCAAAAGAAAAAAGAGTAAAAAAGAAAGCCTACTACCCCTGTGGAGGGGTTCAGAAAAGCAAGTTTTTCTGGAAAAATACTACCCGGATGGGTGGAGATTTTTACAGAAACCCGTAGGGTTTGAACTTGCTTTTTTGAAGACCGGAACTAATCTTTGCCTTCTTTTTTTCTCTTTTTTGTTTTGATTACGAATTGTTTCTTCTGAAATCCTGATCTTCATGAATTGAGAGCTAATCGTCTTGAAAGGGTTAGAAATTTTTGGGCATTTTGAATAAAAGAAACTTGTCAGTAAAACCAGAGTGCGTTTCAAAATGCCCAAAAATTTGTAACTCTTTCTTAGGACTTGATTTTTGGGGATGCCAAAAGCAGTGTTCAGTGAACAGTTAGCAGTATGCAGTGAGGTTTTTGTTCTGAAAATGGAAGGCATCTCCAAAAAATAACTATAAACCACTCCTAGTGCGGTGGCAGTAGCGGAAGCATGGGTATTGTTTCTTTATTTGTCAACTAAAGGTCTTCTGATTGGTTTTATGCCGGCTTGATGCCTTTATAGGTGTACAATATTCCGAACTTCGTTTACAAGAAATTGTGATTATGGAATTGTAAGGCATTGAGCTGGCGTGAAACCAATTATGGCAATGCTACTGGCAAATAAAGAAACAATACTTATGCGGGCAAAATTTGGCTTTGTGGGTGCTGTTTGGTTTCTGCGGTGGGATTAACTTGAATTAAAGAGAAAAGTTGCTTAGGAATTGTTACAGCGCTTACAAAGGCAATGCAAACACTACCGCTTTAAACACAAAGAAGCTAAAAACAGGAAACGGAAACTTCTTCTGGAATGAATTTAGCCTAAAAATTTCTGTTGAAAAACTGCGCTTGTTAAAGGTAGTGGCGAAGGGCGGTGTTTTTGGTAGCTGGTTGGTGCGATGGAAGCTGCCAAAAATGTTGCCCTGGAGCCACTACCCTGCGCGGCTGTTTTACATAATGACATCTTATAGTGCTTGGCTTTCCAAAAATACAATAACTAGGTCTGGCATGAACTATAAGACTGCATTATGTAACACAGCTTGGGGAAAAAAATTACTGGCACAAGTTGCGAAGCATATGTGTTTTTGTACTAAAAACTGTGACAGTATTTTTTTTAGAGCGTTGGCAAATAATTCTACTGAGCTACTCACATAATAAATGAAACGATTAATAATTACACTTAAGGAAATTAGCGAAATGAAGCAAACAAAGAACTTGCTTTAGGAATACTTGGACTAAAGACAGTTTTTGTGTAGCTGAATGAGATAATGACTATTATGCAAAAAAAAAGATGCTTACTTATTACAGCAAACATCTCTTTCATTTGAATAATATAACTAACACTTAAAATTTCATTTTTTGAATCCGAACCGCATTAAGGATTGCCAATAAAGCCACACCTACATCGGCAAAAACGGCTTCCCACATCGTGGCTAAACCTCCTGCACCGAGTATAAGCACAATCGCTTTTACGGTAAATGCTAATCCAATATTTTGCCACACAATTTTTTTAGTTTGTTTCCCAATATTGATTGCCATTGCAATTTTACTTGGTTTATCGTCTTGTATCACTACATCAGCCGTTTCTATGGTGGCATCGCTTCCTAATCCTCCCATAGCAATACCTACATCACTTAAAGCTACTACCGGAGCATCGTTTACACCATCACCAACAAAAGCGACGGTTTCCTTTTTAGACTTAATTTCTTTTACCTTGTTTACCTTGTCTTCGGGAAGTAAATCGCCAAAGGCATTGACAATTCCGAGTTTTTGAGCTACAAATTGTACCACTGTATTTTTATCGCCACTTAACATTGTTGTTTTGACACCTAACGATTTGAGCATTTCAATGGTAATTTGAGCATCTTCTTTGATACTATCGGCAATGGTAATGTATCCCGCAAATTTAGAATCGTATGCAATAGCGATTAAAGTATAAACAATACTTGTTGGATCAATATCATACGAAATAGAAAATTTGTCCATCAGTTTGAAATTACCAACCAATAATTCTTTGCCGTTTACAGTGGCTTTTAATCCGTGACCTGATATCTCTTCTGTATTTTGCAAAACTATTGATGTATCAATTGTTCCAACAAATTGATGAATAGCTGTAGCAACAGGATGGGTACTTTGTCCTTCAAGTGCATTGACCATTCGTAAAATTTCATTTTTATCGAATTCTGGCTTAATGACAACCTCCTGAACATTAAAAACGCCTTCGGTCATTGTTCCGGTTTTGTCCATTACTACGTTCTGAATAGTTGCCATTACATCAAGAAAATTGCTTCCTTTGAAAAGGATTCCGTTTTTACTGGCTGCACCAATTCCTCCAAAATATCCTAACGGAATACTGATTACTAAAGCGCAAGGGCACGAAATAACCAAGAATACTAGAGCTCTGTATAGCCATTCACTAAAAACATAATTATCAACAAACAGCATTGGCAAAACACAAATAGCAACAGCTAAAAACACTACAATAGGCGTATAAATTTTGGCAAACTTCCTTATGAATAGTTCTGTATGTGCTTTTTGTGCGGTGGCATTTTGTACTAATTCTAAAATTTTACTTAGCTTACTGTCTGTATATGCCGTGGTTACTTTTACTTGCGAAACAGTATTCAGATTTATCATTCCCGCTAAAACTGTTTCGCCTTTACTTTTTGTATCGGGTTTACTTTCTCCTGTTAAAGCCGCTGTGTTGAAGGATGCCGTTTCAGAAAGCAGTTCACCATCTAAACCCAATTTCTCCCCTGCTTTAAGCTGAATAATATCTCCAATTTTAGCTTCCGAAGCTTTTATGATTTTAGCCATCTTATTTTCAAGAATGGTTACTTCATCCGGTCGCTGGTCAAGTAACGATTTAATATTGGATTTTGCTCTTGTAACGGCTAATGTTTGGAATATTTCTCCAATGGCATAAAATAGCATTACCGCAACACCTTCGGGGTATTCACCAATAGCAAATGCTCCAATAGTTGCAATACTCATTAATAGAAACTCTGAAAATATTTCGCCTTTGCGCATACTTCCTACGGCTTCTTTTACTACCGGTAAACCGACAGGAATATAAGCTAAAATATACCACCCAATTCGCACCCAACCCTTAAACCAAGTTTGAGTAAAATAATTATCAAAACCTATTGCCACAAGTAACAATGTAAAGCTTATAATCGCCGGGACAAACATTTTAAAAGTACTTGTACTTTCGTGCGAATGTTCGTGATTATGACCATCGTCATCAGAATGCTTCTCGCTTTCGTGATTTATTTTATCCTCAAGTGTGCAGCATAGCTGCTTACCTGTTGCATCGTATTTATGCTGATGTTCCATATTGGATTATTTTAAGAATTAGCATTGATAATTTCCTGAATGTCTTTTGGTATTTCCATCGATTTTAATGGTGGCACATTTGAACCACCTGTATTACCCACCGGAATATGACCTACAAATGACTTAACGCCTCCAATGAGTAATCTTGGTATTTGTCCGATTACCTCTCTGGTACTTTTTATTTTAAAGCCAAATTGCAACATTTTCCAATGCACATAGGAATGCTCATAAGGATACTTTTGCCCTATAATGTGCGCCCGCTCTAAGTGATACCAAGCCATATTTAGGTTATCTATCTGTAAATTGTCCTTGAATGCTTCTAACTCTTTTTTATAAAAAGGAATTAGAATACTTGGCATTATTGTGTTAATTTTCATAACATTAAAGTATTAGTTAGTGTTCGTGTTCTCCACCTCCTTTAGAAGTTGCTAATAGATAGAACGCCCCTTTGATTACTATTTTTGCATCCGCAGGAATTTCCCCAACCAATTTGACTTCGGTATAACCTAAATCTGTAGTGCCAGGAACTACTTCAATGGCTTTAAAGTGAATTTCATTGTGTCCTTCTTCTTCGCCTTCTGCGTGTTCCGAATGGGCTTCGCCTTCTTTGTGTATATGCTCTTCTACTTTAGCTTTTGGTGCTTCTTCGCTGTGTTCTTCTTGAATGTAAATAAAATATTTATCTCCGTTTCTAACAATGGCATCTTTTGGCAATGCCTGAACCGTTTGATTGGTAATATTGATATTAGCAGCTACATACATTCCTGAAATTAAATCTTTAGCATCGCTTGGATTAATTTTTGCGTGTACGGCTACCGACTTACTTTCATTAGAAAAGGATTTATTAATACCGAATATTTTCCCTTTGATGGATTTGTTGGATTGATTGGTTAAAACAAAATCGACTTCCTGACCTACTGAAATTTTGCCTAAATCTTTTTCAAATACATTCAAATCCAAATGCATTTGGCTATTGTCAACCACTTCAAAAAGTGTCACTCCTGTTTCTGCAAAAGCGCCTTTGGTTATGCTTATTTTACCTACGTAACCACTAATTGGAGAAACAATAGGAATAAGTGAAGTACTTCCGCTTAAACTTACGTGTAATGCTTGTAGTTTATTTTTAGCGGCTTGTGCTCTTGCTCTTTCAACTGCTAATTTTGACTTTACTTCCTGAAATGTTTTGCGAGGATTTACATTTTCATCGCTCAATGTTTTTTGACGGTTGTATTCCAATTGCAGGTATTCAATGTTAGCAATGGCAGAATTATAATCTTCCTGCATTTCTGTAACTTCAAGATTTTGAATGGTTGCCAATGTTTTGCCTTTTGCAACAAATGTACCTTCTAACACATAAATATCTTTAACAACGCCTCCTATTAAAGTTGAAATATTAGCCATATTTTGTGGCGGAACTGCTGTATATCCGTTAGCTTTAATTACGGTATTAAGATTTTTCATTTCAATACTACCCGTTACAATACCAATGGTTTTGAATTGCGCTTCGGTCAACGCTACTTCGGTTTCTGACTTTTCTTCCTCGTGGGCTTCTTCGGTTTTCTTCTCGCCACAAGAATTTAGAAAAAAGAGAAAAGAAAATAGAACAAAGAGATTGAAGAACGAACCCAGATTATAATTTATTTTTAAAAATATATTTTTCATTTTGTTGAGTATTAATTATTGCTAAAAGATGGGAATTGCAATTGAATAGCGCTTTGATTATAAGCATTTACCGCTTCGGCATTTTGCTTTTTTATATCGATTGCCTGATTTAAAAAACTGATGTACGACCAGTAACTCATATCGCCATTGGCATAACTTTTTTGTGCCGTTGTTATGATTTGGTCTGCGTATTGCAATCCTTCATTTTGATAATACAGCATTGCTTTGTTCTGTTTATCGAACTCGCTTTTCAATTCTTCTTTTTGCAGTTTTAAAGCTAATTTACTTTTATCTAATTCCAGTTGTGCCTGTACCACACTTATTTCTGAAGCCTTGGCACGAGCCGAATTTACACCTCCAAAAAGTGGAATTTGTAGCCCCGCCGTAAATCCTTGGAAATAAGATTTTGTATCGATGGTCTGTCCAAAATAACCTAATCCTAATTTTGGTGTTCTCATTGCCTTGAAAATATTGGCTTCTTTTTGATAAACTGAAATTTGTTGGGTGTAATAATCGTTTACCAATCCTTGCACTTTATCCTCGGCAATTGAAACATTCTTTTCATACTTTAACGGAGTTGCGGCATCAGGAACAATATTTTCATCGGTTTGGATAAAATACTGTAACTGCTTTTGATACACCGCCAAATCGTATTCCAACTGTAATTTTTGGGTTTCAATTTCTTTTACCTTGGCTTTGGCACTTATGACTTCTATATTACCACTTTCACCTGTTTGAAAACGAAGTTCAGCATTTTTTAAAAACTTGATATAAATGTCACTCAATTCGTTGTTTAACTTTTGAATGGAAACACCATACAAATATTGATAGTAAGCTAATGTTACCGCTTTTTCAATTTCGTATTCTGATAAGGCTTTTCTTTTCTCAGCTAATTTTGCCAATTCTTCCTGTAATTGTCTGTTTGCCTTAGTGATTTTACCAATTGGGAAATATTGCTGAACAGAAACATTATGGTCATAATCAACACTATTAAACTGTCCGCCTTGGTATTGGACTTGCAAAGGATCTACTTGAAATGCCGCTTTTTTAAGCGTCGTTTGTTTTTCAATTTCTTTATCGGCAATTTTTAAATCGATATTGCTTTTCTTGGCTAAGGTAATTGCTTGGTCTAAAGTTACCGTTTGCTTGTTTTGTGATAATGCTACACAGCTAATCAATAGAAACCAAAGGGTTACAAATGGTTGTCTTTTTTTAAATTTTCTTATTTTCATTCCGTTTTCAAATAATAAATAAAGTATTGGTAATACTATTAATGTCAGTAATGTTGCCGAGAACAAACCGCCTATAACTACTGTTGCCAATGGTTTTTGTACTTCGGCACCGCCACTGGTTGATAATGCCATAGGCATAAATCCTAAAGAAGCCACTGCCGCTGTCATTAACACAGGTCTAAGTCTTGTTTTTGTCCCCATTAATACACGTTGCAACGGATCGGTTATACCTTCTGATTTTAGTTGATTGAAATAGGAAATCAATACAATTCCGTTTAAAACGGCAATACCAAACAAAGCAATAAATCCAATTCCTGCTGAAATACTAAAAGGCATTCCTCTAAGCCATAACGCAAAAACACCACCTATCGCTGATAAAGGAATCGCGGTGAAGATTAACAAGGACTGTTTCACACTGTTGAATGTAAAAAACAGTAAAACCATGATAAGTCCTAATGCAATGGGCAACGCTATTGAAAGACGCTTATTGGCTTCAACCAAATTTTCAAATTGTCCGCCATAAGTAATATAGTAACCCGCAGGAAGCTTGAAATTGGTTTCCAGTTTTTGCTGAATTTCTTCTACCACACTTTTTATATCACGACCACGAACATTTAACCCAACTGTTATTCTACGCTTTCCATTTTCACGAGAAACTTGTACAGGACCTTGCTCATAACTAATGGCAGCCACTTGGGATAGTGGTACTTGCTGACCATTTGGCAATGGAATAAACAAATTGCTTACGTCTGTAATATCGCTTCTGTTGGCTGCATCCATTCTAACCACAACATCAAAACGCTTACTCTCTTCATAGATTTTTCCTGCGCTTTCCCCTGCAAACGAGGAACGAATAATTTTATTGACATCAGTAATATTTAAACCATACAATGCAATTTTATTGTAATCGTATTTTACAGTTATTTGTGGGAGTCCGGTTACTTTATCAGCCTTTAAATCGCCAATACCTTCTATTTTATTTATTTTAGAAATCAATTCTTTGGCTTTTGTATCTAAAACTTCTAAATCGTCACCAAAAATTTTAATGGCTATATCGCTTCGGCTACCCGTCATTAATTCGTTAAAACGCATTTGAATAGGCTGTGAAATTTCGATATTCGCCCCAGGAATAGCTTCCATTTCTTCTTTCATCAAATTGGCTAAATCTTCCCAATTATCGGCAGATGTCCACTCAGATTTGTCTTTCAAAACAATAATCAAATCGCCACTTTCAATTGGCATTGGGTCGGTTGGGATTTCTCCACTTCCAATTTTGGTAACGATGGTTTTAATTTCTGGGAATTTTGCTTTTAGAATTTTCTCATATTTGGTTGTTGTTTCTACCATTTGGGTTAATGAACTACCTGTCATAATGGTAGCATTAATGGCTAAATCGCCTTCTTCAATGGTTGGAATAAATTCGCCACCCATATTTTGAAAAGTTATTACAGCCAAAGCAAATAATCCTAATGCGATTACTAAAACCGATTTTTTAATTTGCAATGCTTTTTCTAAAAAAGGGGTATATATCTTCTCGAACCACGCCATCATTCTATCGCTAAAATTCGATTTATGCTCAGTATTTTTCGATAAGAACATAGCACTCATCATTGGCACATAAGTCAATGATAAAATAAATGCTCCAATAACTGCAAAACCTACTGTCATTGCCATTGGTTTGAACATTTTACCTTCTGTTCCTACTAAGGCTAATATTGGCAGATATACGATAAGAATTATTATTTCCCCAAATGCTGCACTATTTCTGATTTTTGAAGCAGATTTATATACCTCGCTATCCATTTCGGATTGGGTTAAATCCTTTTGCCTTTTGAGTTTTTGTAAATGGTGCATTGTGGCTTCGACAATAATAACTGCCCCATCGACAATGATACCAAAATCGATTGCACCTAAACTCATTAAGTTTCCACTCACACCAAAGTAATTCATCAGGATTACTGCAAAAAGCATTGACAAAGGAATTACGGAAGCTACGATTAATCCGGCACGAAGATTTCCTAAAAATAATATCAGTACAAAAATTACGATTAAAGCTCCTTCCAATAGATTTTTTGTAACCGTTCCTATGGCGTTGTCTACTAATTTACCTCTGTCAATAAAGGCTTCGGCAACTACTCCTTCAGGTAACGTTTTATTGATTTGAACCATTTTTTCTTTCACTCTTTCCACTACAGCACTGGAATTTTCGCCTTTTAACATTAATGCTAAACCGCAAACAATTTCTCCTTTACCGTCTTTTGTAGAGGCACCATATCGCAATGCAATACCTTCACGTACTGTTGCAACGTCACGCACTAAAACAGGAGCACCATTTCGGTTTTTGACTACTACATTTTCTAAATCCTTGATGCCCGTTGCCATACCCACACCACGAATGAAATAAGCGTATTGGTCTTTTTCAATATAGGCACCACCAGTATTTTGATTATTTTTTTCTAACGCATCAAAAATCTCAGTGATAGTAACGCCTAAACTATTGAGTGTGTTTGGATTAACTGCAACTTCATATTGTTTTAATTTTCCACCCCAAGTGCTCACTTCAGCAACGCCTTCAATACCTTGTAATTGTGGTATAATTATCCAATCTTGAATGGTTCTTAATTTGATGGCATCGTACTTATCTTCATACCCTTTTTTAGCATATACATCATACTGATAAATTTCTCCAAGACCTGTTGAAATTGGTGCCAATTCAGGCGAACCAGCATAGTCAGGTATATTTTCTTCGGCTTGCTTTAATCGTTGAAAAATTTGTTCCCTTGCCCAATATATATCTACATCGTCTTTGAAAACAACCGTAACTACCGAAAGCCCGAAACGAGAAATACTTCGTAACTCAATTACTTTGGGGATGGTTTTAACGGATTGCTCTAACGGATAGGTAATTAATTGCTCCACTTCCTGACTGGCAAGAGTGGGCGCAGTAGTAATAATTTGTACCTGATTATTGGTTACATCAGGCAAAGCATCAAGCGGTAATTGTTTAATAGAATAGCTACCCCACGCTATAAGGACTAAGGTTAGCAATAGTATAATGAATTTATTCTTTATACTGAATTGTATTATTTTGTCTAACATTGAAAATATTGTAATGAATTAGAAATTAGCAAATTAAAGTACTTGCCATTATATGTGATTAAAACACACTTTTCTAACCCGAAATTACTCGGGCATCATTATACTATTTGAGGAGGTTGCCAAATACTTCCAAAGAAATAGGAAGCAAAAACTGGCTTATAAAATGGCTCTTTGGTCTTTATAACTGTAGAAATTACAGGAAAATCATAACTGATGGAAGGAAAGTAACTCAAAACCTGCGCTCCACAGCAATTGCAAATGCAAAAAGGCGAACACAAATCTTTACTCTTGTCGTGTGAATGGTTGTCATGGTCAGCCCGATGCGCTTCCAAAGAATGCCCAGCACTATTTACTTCCATATCAGCACAAGGCATAGATGCCAAGACTATTAAATAAATTGATAATATGATATTTAACCATTTCACGAGTGTAAAAATAGCAATAAAATTTATATGAACTAATCACATTTTATTTTTTTAATGCAATTTGATGCGATTCGAAATATTTTTTTAGCTTTGCCTAAAAATAATATTAAGCATATATAAAAATGAAAAACAAGGCATATCTAATTTTAATTGTTATGACTTTAGGGATAAGCACCCTAACCTCTTGTGAAGATATATTAACAGATGCTCCTGCCGATGAAGAAATTTTAGACGGGCCCGTTGAAGGATTGACTTCTTCGGAAATGTTAGAATTCTTAGAAGGTGATGTTGCTTTCAATGAAGAAGTATTTACAACCGAAACAGGTTTGGGACCATTATTTGTTTCTACCAGTTGTGTGTCCTGTCATGCGGGGGACGGAAAAGGACATCCTTTTACTACTTTAACCCGATTTGGACAAACAGATGCCACAGGTAATCAATTCATGCATTTGGGTGCGCCACAGTTGCAAAACAGAGCCTTACCGGGGTATTTACCAGAGCAAATTCCTGCGGGAGCTACTTCAGCTAAGTTTATGCCTCCTGCAAATACAGGTTTAGGTTTTTTAGCCGCTTTAACCGATGCACAAATTTTAGCAAATGCAGACCCCAATGATAATAATGGAGATGGAATTTCAGGTGTACCAAACTATATTACACCTCCAGCTTTCTTTTTGCCAAAATGGTTTCATCAGGAAATTAACGGAAAATACATTGGTCGCTACGGAAAAAAAGCGGCAGCTATCGATTTGTTGCATCAAACCGTTAATGCCTATAATCAGGACATGGGAATTACCTCTTCTTTTTCTCCAATCGACACCTATTCGGGATTAGAAATTGACCCTGAAGTTTCAAACAAAACAGTAAACAGTGTAGTGTTTTACTTGAGAACCTTAAAAGCACCCAAACGAAGAAATCAAAATGATGCTGAAGTTCAAGCAGGTGAAGCTTTATTCTCAAATTTAAAATGTGCAGAATGCCATAAACCGCAATGGACAACACCAAACAGTGATATTGCCAGTTTATCCAACAAAACTTTTTACCCATATACCGATTTACTGTTACACGATATGGGAAGTGGCTTAAACGACGGTTATACAGAAGGAACTGCATTAACAAGCGAATGGAGAACTCCGCCTTTATGGGGAATTGGGCTGGCTAAAAAATCGCAAGGTGGACAATATTTTTTACTGCATGACGGTAGAGCCAGAAGTATTGAAGAAGCAATTTTAATGCACGGCGGTGAAGCTAACAGCAGTAAAAATGCGTACCAGCAATTAACATCGGGTGAAAAACAAAAACTGATAAAATTCATTGAAAGTTTATAGTATGGACAGAAAAGAATTTTTAAAGATTTGTGGCTTTTCCTGTTTAGGAGTTTTTGGATTGTCTGGGATGATGCAAAGTTGTGGAACAACTCATTATGCTTCTACAAATGTTCAAGGCAATCGATTGATTGTGTCTAAAAAAGAATTTGAAATAATCAAAAACGACACCATTCGTTACAGAAATCATGTTGTTAGCAAAATAGAAGGTATCAACTATCCGATTATCATATACAAAAACCTAAATGATACTTATTCAGCATTTTTGTTAAGATGCTCTCATCAAGGAGCCGAACTTACCGTTAATGGTGATGTATTAACCTGTTCAGCTCATGGAAGCGAATTTGGTAAAAACGGTGAGGTTATTCAAGGACCCGCAGAACAACAATTAACCGCATTTAAAGTGCAAACCGATGCACAAAACATTTACATTCAATTATCCTAAAATGAAATCACTATATATAACTGTATTAATCTTATTTTTTAATTTTTCAGTACTGGCACAGGTTGATTCAACAAAAGTCGTAACGACACAAAAAGACACTACAAAATTAGCTTTGAATATGGATGCAGTTTATGCACGTCCGTTTTTGAAATTAGGGAAACTTCCCATTTCCATAGGTGGTTATGTTGAAGCCAATACGAGTTATTTTGCTACTGATGGAGTCACAGAAGGTATGTCTTTTCAGATGCCGAGAATGACATTATTTGTTTCATCCACCATCAGAAACCGAATTAAATTTTTATCGGAAATTGAGTTTGAAGAAGGCGGAAAAGAAATAAATATTGAATTTGCTTCGCTTGATGTGGAGTTACATCCACTATTCAATTTGCGTGGTGGTATTATTATGAACCCTATTGGCTCTTTCAACCAAAATCACGACGGTCCAAAATGGGAATTCATTGACCGTCCAATATCTTCAACAACCATAATCCCATCTACATGGAGTAATGTTGGTTTTGGTTTTTTCGGAAAGTATGCCAAAAATAATTTGGTTTGGGCGTATGAAGGTTATTTCTCCAATGGTTTTGATGATACGATTATATCGAATACCGAAAACAGAACATGGCTTCCTGCTTCAAAAGAAAATAAAGAACGCTTTGAGGAAAGTTTTAACGGAGTACCATTGATTACCGCCAAGACTGCATTAAAACACAGAAAAATAGGTGAATTTGGTATTTCTTGGATGGGTGGTGTGTACAACAAATTTCAGGAAGACGGTATTCAAATTGACAAAAAACGTAGAGTGGACTTATTCGCATTGGATTTTAACACAGTGCTCCCGAAACTAAAAACATACATCAATACGGAATGGGTTTGGGCTTATATAGATGTTCCTGACACCTATACTCAACAATTTGGCTCAAAACAAAAAGGGGGCTTTATCGATATTGTGCAACCCATTTTAAAGCGCGATGTATTGGGTTGGCAAAACAGCACACTTAATTTGGCTTTTAGAATGGAATACACAGATTATAATGTTGGAACGTTTAAAGAAACTAACGAGAATATCCACGATGATGTAATGGCTATAACTCCGGGAATCAGTTTCAGACCCTCTTCACAAACGGTTTTCAGAATGAATTACCGCTATATTTGGGAAACAGATATTTTTGGTAATGATCCTTCGAAGACAGCTGGGATTCAATTTGGGTTTTCCACTTATTTTTAGTCTGATTTGCATGAAAATCACCCAAGATCAGAAAAGTTTTTCATGCAAATTAACTATGTTTTTCCCATGACTAATAAATTTTGCTAGCAACAATCTCCGTCTGCTTGTATGGGTGGACATTTTACAGTTCCGTAACTGCAATAAACGCAACAATCACCCTGTTTCGGTTTTAATACTGTTTTGCATTTTTCACATTCGTAAAAATACTGACATGCATCAGTAGGCATCATTTCTTCCTTTTTATGCCCGCAATTGGGACAAGTAATCGTAGATTTTAATTCAACCTCTTTTCCTCCATACGAAATACAGGTATTACAATTACCCTGAACTTTATTTTGATAATAATTTGCTATTGTAGCAATAAAAAGCCCAAGCATACCAGAATAAATTAAATAGACTGCATTTTCCGATTTACTAAAATAATATGCGAAGAATATTAATATTCCACTTGGTATTGCTATTAATAAAGGATACACGCAACGATGTTTACGGTAAGAAATGATTAAGCCAACAATTGAAATTAAAACCATTGCTTGAAAAATCCACATCGTCCATCCACCAAATAATTCAAAGCTGCCGAGTCCAAGAGCTGAAGCACCAAATGCAAATAGCGGAAAACAGCAAGGCGAAAATAGTGCTGTGAAGAAAAGTCCAATCGTACCTAATTTATCAATGTTATTAATTATTTTCATTTTTGTTTTTGTTTTTAAATTTTTAAATTTCGTAATCTCAGGGCATTTGCAATTACTGATACAGAACTAAAAGACATTGCTAATGCGGCAATCATGGGTGATAATAAAATTCCGAATGTCGGATATAAAACGCCTGCTGCAATAGGTACTCCCAATACATTGTATATAAAAGCAAAGAATAAATTTTGCTTGATGTTTTTCATCACGGAATGGCTTAGATTTTTAGCCTTTACGATTCCCTGCAAATCACCTTTTACTAATGTAATTTTAGCACTCTCTATGGCTACATCGGTTCCGGTTCCCATTGCAATTCCTATATCGGATTGCGCTAAGGCTGGTGCGTCGTTTATTCCGTCGCCTGCCATTGCAACAATTTTGCCTTCGGATTGTAATCGCTTAATTTCTTTAAGTTTATCTTCTGGTAAACAACCGGCTTTGAAAGAACTTAAATGCAGTATATCGGCTACAGCTTTAGCAGTATTAGCATTATCGCCTGTAAGCATAATTACCTCGACTCCTTGGCGCATTAGTTCTTTAATCGCTGCTGCACTAGATGATTTAATAGCATCGGTAATCGATACAAAACCGACTGCTATATTATCCACTGCTATATAGGATACTGTTTTTCCTAGTTTTTGTTCGGTTATAATTCGATTTTCTATGTCATCCGAAACAACTACATTCACTTGCTCCATTAGCTTTTTATTTCCTAATGCTACTATTTTACTGTTTACTGTACCAACAACTCCTTTTCCAGTAACATTTTCAAAATCTTTAACCTCGATCAAAGAAGTGTTTTTTGTTTTAGCGTAATTTACAACGGCCTGTGCCAATGGATGTTCGCTATATTGATTTAAAGAAGCAATATTTTGCAATAAACTATTTTCGTCACTATTAGATGCATAAATTTTTTCTACTGATGGTTTTCCTTCAGTAATAGTCCCAGTTTTATCGGTTATTAAAACATCAACTTTGTTCATGTTTTCTAACGCTTCTGCATTTTTTATCAAAACACCTGATTGTGCTCCCTTACCTACCCCAACCATTACTGACATTGGCGTTGCTAGTCCTAAAGCACAAGGACACGCAATAATTAAGACTGCAACCGCATTGATGAAACCGTAAACTAATGCCGGATCAGGTCCGAATTTTGCCCAAACGAAAAATGTTAGTACTGCAATAATTACCACAATGGGGACAAAGTATTTTGAAATACTATCGGCTAATTTTTGGATTGGTGCTCTTGAGCGACTCGCATCATTAACCATTTTAATAATTTGCGACAATAGTGTTTCTGAACCAACTTTCTCGGCAACCATTACAAAAGATCTATTTCCGTTTATAGTACCGGAAGTTACCTCGTCTCCAGTTTTTTTATCTACCGGTATGGGCTCTCCGGTAATCATAGATTCATCAATAGTACTTGTGCCCTCCATGATTTTCCCATCAACAGGAATTTTGTCTCCGGGTTTTACACGTAATAAATCCCCTTTCTTAATATCATGAATGGAAATGACTTTATCCTTTCCGTTTTCCACTAAAGTTGCTTCTGTGGGCGCCAGTTTCAATAACTCTTTTATCGCACCGCTGGTTTGGCTGTGCGCTCTAGCTTCTAATAGTTGTCCCAACAAGACCAACGTGATAATTACTGTTGCTGCTTCGAAATAAAGATGAATAGTTCCGTGTTCGGTTTTAAATTCTTCCGGGAAAACATTCGGAAACAACATCCCTACAATACTAAACACAAAAGCTACTCCGGTTCCTATTCCAATCAGCGTGAACATATTCAAATTCCATGTGATTATTGATTTCCATGCACGGGTAAAAAACATCCAACCTGCATAGAATACAACCGGAATCGAAAGCAGAAATTGCACCCAGTTCCACTTGCTGCTGTCCATTATCTGAAACAACGGGTTGTTATGCAGCATTTCCATCATGGCGATAATGAAAATCGGAACCGTACAAAGCGTGGCAATCTTCATTTTTTTCAGCAAATCCAGATAGGTTCTGTTTTCTTCAGTATCCG
The DNA here is from genome assembly GCF_900142035.1 of Flavobacterium terrae. Classification (GTDB taxonomy): domain Bacteria; phylum Bacteroidota; class Bacteroidia; order Flavobacteriales; family Flavobacteriaceae; genus Flavobacterium; species Flavobacterium terrae. Next base: position 39,927 of record NZ_FQZI01000007.1, read on the forward strand.
TTGGTTCCATCGGAACCAAATCCATTCCGCAAATAGGACAAGAACCTGGCCCCTCTTTAATAACTTCGGGATGCATCGGACAGGTATACATTTTTGGGATGGTATCCAATTCAACCAATTTTTCCAGATTCATTCCACAAACCGGACAATTACCTGGTTTGTCATAAGTTTTATCTCCTTCGCAATGCATCGGACAATAATATTTCCCTTTGGTATTTCCGGAAACTGCCATTGTCATTTTGGAATGATGAGTATGGTGTTCAAGAGATACTTTTTCTCTCGCGGCTTCGGATGTTTGATGGTTATGAGCTAAATTGCTCATAGTTATGGTGTAGTTACCGGCAATTGCAAGCGCTTGCTGAAGCTGTTCCGTCGGTATGTGCTTTTCCATAGTTATAGTGGCTATCGGTGGGTTTAAGGAAACTGTAGCTTCAACCCCATCAATAGTATTTAATGCATTTTCTACTTTTGACTTGCAGTTATCACATGTCATGCCAGCTATATTATACGTATGTGTCATCAGTTTAATTGTTTAAAATAATGGGATTTATAAATTATTGGATAGCTTTAGTAATGTTTATTTTTTTTCATCATTAAAGATTTTTCAAAATAAAATCTACCCTTTCTTCAGCCGATAGAACCGGAACATGAACTACCGGAAAGGGTAAGGATTCGTAAACTTCGGTAATTAACTCATGAATTTTTTTTTGTGCCTGTTCATCTTCACTTCGGGCATAATCATTTTTTAATGGAAGGGAATCCAGAATAAAAATCTTTTTATAAGAAACCATTTGTAGTGCTTTAGCTAACTTTTCATCTACCGATAGGTTTAAAAAACGATAGTAGGCAAGAGCGTCCGGAATTGCTCTATCAAGAAATACCTGAACGTTTGGTGCAATTTCATTTTCTTGTTCAATCTGCATATCCAAAACTCCCAATTGGAATTCTCTTTGGTTTTTTCTTGCTTCTTCAACTGTTCTTCCCTTTAGTCGTTGCGTGTCTAAATAATGTCTCGCATGCTCAAAAGTTGTTATGTACCCTCTTTCTTTCAGTAAATTGACAGTGGTGGTTTTACCCGAGCTTGGACCACCTGTAATGACATACCAATTTGTTTTTCTTTGCGGAGTATTTATAATATTAGTTTCCATAGTTTCATTTTGGATTCTTACAAAAGACCTACATCTTCATTCCTTCCATTGGGTCAGTCCCTTTTCGGAATTTATATTCGCTATTTATGGCATAAGCCCCAGTAATTACAATCTTTTTTGAAACATCAATCTCTGATTTAATTTCAATCAGTCCATTGCTTTCTATCCCTGTCTCCACCATAAGGTTTTCGAATATCCCCGGACTTTTTTCAATCCAAATGTAAGAGGCATTTTCTTCTCGGATAACCGCATCTACCGGAATAAAAATCCCTTTTTTAATTGATTGGTTTAACTTAACCATTGCCTGCATTCCGGGTTTCAATTCCAAATTTTTATTTGGCACTTGCAATCGGATTAAAAGCAGTCGGGTATCCGGATTGATTTCGGGATTGATGAAAGAAACTTTCGCGTTCATTGTTTTATCGGGGAAATCGGTAAAAGAAACTTTGGCATTTTGTCCAAGGCTAACATTTTTTGAATAGTTCACGTTTACTTGTGCTTCGAGCCAAAGATTACTTAAATCAGCCAATTTTATTATAGGGGAACCTTCCATCATATAAGTTCCTTCTGTGGCTATTATTTCTGAAATATAACCACTTGTTGTGCTGTAAAAAGTTGTATACGGTGAAATTACCTTGCTGTTTCTTATGTTCTCGATTTGTGCATTCGACAATCCGAAGAACAAAAGTTTTTGTTTGGCCGCATTTAGCATATTTTGAGCATTTTTCCCAAAATCACCCGGCATGGAAAGTTGTTTGTAAGCCGTAAAATAATCCTGCTTGGCTATGGCGATATCTTCACTGTATAAAGAATACAAAGCATCATTTTTACGCACATATCCCCCAATCGTTTTAAAATAAAGCTTTTCAATTCGTCCCATTGCTCTTGCTGAAATGGTATTGATTTTTTCTTGGTTAATGGTTAAAACTCCCGTATAGCTTTGTTCTAAGCTGTTTTGCGTTGCTGCAATAGTTTGCGTGGTAATGTTTCCCAGTTGTATTTGTTGTTTGCTTAAACTTATTTCATTTGCTTCTGTATCGTTGTTTTTTATTGGTGTTAAAGGCATGTGACAAATAGGGCATTTTCCCGGTTTGTCTTCCTTTATTTGTGGATCCATGGAACACGTGTAGAAAGTAGTTTCTTTCCCCATATCATGTCCTGAATGGTCTTCTTTGTTTTTAGTAGTACATGCAATTACCATCATGAATACTAATAGTACTGTAATACTGCGGTTTATCATCTTTTTCATTCTTACTCGGTTTTAATGAAGCTTTCACTGTCTATTAAATACTGTGCATTTTTAGCTATAGTATCTTTAATGGAAATTCCGTTGATGACTTGAATATAATCTCCCATTTCAATTCCCGTTTTTATTTCTTTTGCCTTAAAGCCGTTATTCATTTTTATAAAAACTATTTTCTTGTTACCAATGCTGACGAATGCCTGTTTTTGTAACCAAGTCGCTTTAATCGGGTTAGTTTTTACGCTACCCTGCAAACGTAAACCAATAGGTAGTTTTAATTTAGCATTATTTAAATACACCCGAATCCTATTGGATTTATCAGATGCGTTAAACTGCGTTTCTATGAAATTTATATTTGCATTGATGCTGTTATTTTCATCTAATTCTGTAGTAATGGTAATGGGTTGATTCATTTTTAGTAATCCGTTATATCCTTGTAAAACATTAAAAACACCCCATACTTTATCGGTATTCACTAATTTAAAAACAGTTTCGCCCTTTTTTATATAGTTTCCTTCCTTCACATTTAGTATTTCGGAAGTAGCACTTGCGTTTGACATTGTATTACTATTGACCTCCATTGTTTCCGTCGCGTCAATTATGCCATAAGCAGGGCTATAAATTGAAATTACGGGATTTGCCCGTTTTGTTGCCATTAAGGAATTAATATGATTACCGCTCATTCCGTAGAGCATTAATTTTTGTTTTGAAGCTTCAACAATGGAAGTATTAGCAGCATCATTTGAAATTAAATAAATGAAATTTTGCTGTTCCGTAAGTAATTCGGGGCTGTATAAATCAAACAGTTTTTGACCTTTAGTGACCTTTTGGTATTTGTAATTCACATACATTTTTTCAATTCTTCCACTTATTCTTGCCGCGATGTTTACGGAGGAATTTGGATCGTATGCCACAAGCCCAGGTAAATTAATTACATTGCTTATCGTTGTATCTTTTGCCATTGTGGTTTGATAATTTCCAACAATAAAATTATCCGTTGGCTTTAAAACATTTTCGATTGAATTGTTTTCTTCTGTATGATTGTTTGTAATCTTTTTTACTAAAGTCATACCGCAAATAGGACAATTTCCCGGTTTATCCCGAATAATTTCCGGATGCATCGAACAGGTATAAACCACTGCTTGTTGTTCGTGACTGGAATGGTTATCCGATTTGGTTGCAAAATAATAGACTGCAAACCCAATCGTTACAATCGCAATGGTTATTAAGCTGTATTTTAAATATCTGTTCATAATTATTTCGTTTCCAGTTGTTTTTCAATTTCAACCTGTGTTGCCAAAATAGCTTGTAATTTATCTAACGAATCCATCTGTGCCATATTTAACGCTTCCCAGGCATCGAGTACAACAAACAAATCTCCCGTATTATTTTGCCAGGCAATAATGGCAGTATCGTAGTTTTTACGCAAGGCCGGAATAATATTTTTTTCAGCTATATCATATTGTTTTTTAAGATTTGTCAGTTCCGTTTGCATTCCTGAAATCATTCCCGACGCTTCATTCAGTATCATTTGTTTTTGCCAATTAAGACTTTCATTTTTAATTTGAAAACTACTAATGTTGGCTTTGTTCATTTTGGTTGACCAAGGCATTGGAATGGTAACCATTCCCATTAAAGAGAATTGCTGGGGTTGCTGTCCAAAAGCAAACATATGGTCGTATTTAACTCCAAACTCCGGCAAAAACTTTGTCTTTTCGGCTTCTATTTTCAGTTGATTTAACGCCATTGTTTTTTCAATAGCTTTAATGTCACTTCTGTTTTGGGAAAGCAGCGTTGTATCGGTCTTTATCAGATTAAAATCGGTTAATTTATATGCCGAATCAATATCAAATGGGGTATTTTTATCCCTTGCCATCAGCATATTAAGCATAATTCGTTTTTGTGCTATGTCATTTTGCAGCATGACAATCATACTTTGTAATACACTGTATTGAGATTTTGCTTTGTAATATGTTGGTAGTTTGTCCATGTTATATTGATAGCGTATCTCCATACTTTTAATCATGTAGTCCAAAAGCAATAAATTATCATTGGCAATTTTTATTTTCTTATTCAGTACAATCCATTGGTAGTAATTTGTTTTTGCCAAAGCATTGAGCTGATTAATCGTATAATTTTTGTTTTCCTTTTCCACGGAAGACATTGCGTTCATATACTTAAAATCGGCATTCAGCTTTCTGGAATTCGGTATCATTTGCGTGATTCCCAACATATAAGACCCCATTCCGGGTGACATTTCATCAGCCTTCCACATTTTAGAATTGTAAGGTGTCATGAAAAAACCTGTTTCGACCTGTGGTGGCATCCAGCTTTTAGCACCTTTTGCAGCTGTATCCATACTTTGGATATCAGCGTCATACATTTTTAATTGCGGATTGTCAGTTTCTATTTTCTTCAAAACTTCATCCAACGAAAGTGTTTGAGCCCTACTTGAAGTGAGGCTTAAAATCAAACAACCTATTACGATATAATACTTATTCTTTAGCATCTAAAATTTCTATTTTACCATTTGCTTTTAGCTCGCGGAGTTTTACCATTTCAAAAACAACTGGTGTTACTAATAAAACATAAATAGTGGACGTAATTGTACCGCCAATAAGTGGAACAGTAATAGGAAGCATTACATCGGCTCCGGTTCCTGTTGCCCAAAGAATAGGAATCAGACCAAATAATGAAACGGAAACCGTCATTAGTTTTGGTCGTAACCTTTTTGCTGATCCATCAATAATATATTGTCTCAATATTTCTTCGGTGATAACCTCATTGCTATTTCCGTATTTCTCCACCATTTTGTTCATGGATTCATTTAAATAAATGGTCATTAGCATTGCCGTTTCTATGGCCATTCCAAACAAGGCAATAAACCCGACAGCTACCGCTACAGACAAGTTAATACCATAAAAATAGACCATAAAAATTCCACCAATTAATGCAAATGGTACGGTTATCATGGTGATTAAGGCTTCTTTCATGGAACGATAGGTAAAGTATAGGATAAGGAAAATAATAACGACCACTATAGGCAATATCAGACTTAATGTTTTGTTAGCTCTGATTTGGTTTTCCCATTGTCCGCTCCATTCCACGTAATATCCTTTGGGCATTTTAGTCATCATTGCATTTAATTTTTTCTGTGCTTCTTTTACCGTACTGCCCAAATCACGTTCACGAACATTAAACAATACACTACCTCGAAGCATTGCGTTTTCACTGTTTATCATTGGTGGTCCATCACTTATCTTTACATCAGCAACCGTTTCCAACGGAATTGGACCAAATTGCATCGTTTGTATTTGCAATTTTTTTAAAGCGTCAAGGCTATTTCGATATTCCTGAGCATATCTTGCATTTACAGAGAATCGTTGTCTTCCTTCAATGGTTGTAGTCAGTTTCATTCCACCGATAGCCGCTTCGACAACATTATTGATATCATCAATGGAAAGTCCATATCGACCAATAACTTCTCGTTTTGCTTCAATATCTATATATTTACCACCTGTGATAGGTTCTGCATATAAATCTTTTACTCCTGAAGTACCCTCCAATGTTTTTTTGATTTTTTGAGATAAAACATCGATTGTATCTAAACTTGCACCGTAAATTTTTATTCCAACATCCGTTCGAATACCCGTAGAAAGCATGTTGATACGATTGATAATAGGCTGTGTAAAACCGTTTGTTACTCCAGGAATTTGCAGTTTATTATTTATTTCAGTGATAATATCATTTTTTGTTTTGTCCTCTCTCCATTCCGTTTCGGGTTTTAACAAAATAATAGTTTCAATCATACTTATCGGACTGTTATCGGTGGCTGTGTTTGCCCTACCCGCTTTTCCTAAAACATGATCTACTTCTGGTACTGATTTTATTAGTTTGTCCTGTACTTGCAAAATCCTTTTTGCTTCAGAATTTGATACATCCGGTAATGTTACCGGCATAAATAAAATAGAGCCTTCATCTAACGGAGGCATGAATTCCGACCCTAAACGGGTAAACATTAACACGCCAATCAGTAATGCCGCAATATTGAAACCCAATATTGTTTTACGCCATTTTAAACAAAAGGTTAATATTGGCGTATAGATTGCTTCCAGTTTGCTATTGATTGGATTTTTTTCTTCCGGACGAAGTTTTCCTTTGAGTAAGAAGCTGATTAGCACTGGTGTTAGTGTGATGGCCAAAAAAGCATCGACAATAAGAATAAAGGATTTTGTATACGCTAATGGACTAAATAATTTACCTTCCATTCCCGTCAGAAGAAACACCGGTAAAAAAGAGGCAATTACAATGATTGTTGAATAAAAAACCCCTGGCCCCACCAATTTAGATGATGCTTCAATTATCTTGAGTTTCTCTTCTGAAGATAATGGATCCTGTTCTTTTTTGAATATTTTTAATAGTTTCTCTTTCATCTTAAACGGATTCTTTATTGTTAGCCATTTCTTCCTGTTTCTCCGAAATATTTCGATATGAATTTTCCACCATTACAATACCATCGTCGACAACCACTCCGATAGCCAGCGCAATACCCGTTAATGACATAATATTGGAAGAGATGCCGAAAGCCTCAAGTAAAATAAAGCCAACGGCTACAGATATAGGAAGCTGAATAAGGATAATTAAGGCACTTCTCCAATGGAAAAGAAAAATGAGTATAACAAGTGATACTGCTATCATTTCTTCAATTAGCGTTCCTTTGACTGATGCAATGGCTTTTTCTATCAGTTCACTCCTATCATACGAAGTTTTAAAAGAGACCCCTTCCGGTAACCCTTTTTCGACCTCTTTCATTTTTTCTTTTACCGCTTTTATTACTTTGTCGGCATTTTCTCCGTAACGCATTACTACAATTCCACCAACAACTTCTCCTTTTCCGTTTTCATCAAAAATTCCCAATCGTAAATCACCTCCCATTTGTATTGAACCAATATCTTTTACCCGCACAGGAACAGCATTGTAATTTTTTATGGCAATATTCTCTACATCTTTGATATTCTTGATATATCCCAAACCTCTTACGATATACGACATATTGCTCATTTCAAATTTTCGCCCTCCAACATCATTGTTATTTGATTTTACGGCATTCATAACTTCCATCATGCTGACATTATAATATTGCATTTTGAGCGGATCTAAAACCAATTGGTATTGTTTTTCGAATCCACCAAAAGAAGCTACTTCCGCTACACCAGGAACTGTTTGCAATGCAAATTTCACATACCAGTCTTGTAAAGCTCTTTGTTCTCCCAAGTCCATACCCTTGGCGTCTAAATGATACCAAAAAATATGGCCAACTCCTGTACCATCAGGACCCAATGTTGGAACAACGTCTTGTGGAAGTAGACGTTGTGCATAATTTAGTCTTTCCAATACTCGGGTTCTTGCCCAATAGGTATCTACATTATCTTCAAAAATGATATATACAAAGCTCATCCCAAACATGGAGGCACCACGTATGTTTTTAACTTTTGGTATCCCCTGAAGGTTGGAAACCAAAGGATAGGTCACTTGTGCTTCTATTACCTGCGGACTTCTTCCCATCCATTCCGTAAAAACAATAACCTGGTTTTCTGATAAATCAGGGATGGCATCAATAGGATTCTGTTGCACACTGTAAACTCCCCAACCAAATAGTCCAGCTGCAACAAGCAGCACTATAAAACGGTTTTTTAAGGAGAATGAAATCAATTTTTCGACCATACTGTTTATTATTTATTAGTCAGGAAGTTCTACAAAATTCCAGAAGATTTGCAGGACATTCTTATCTAACTAATGGTATTAATTTACGAGCTATTTTGTGACTTCTTCAGTCAATTCCATACCGCATTTTGTGCATTTGTCCCCTTTATTTCCAGTAACTTCCGGATGCATTGGACAGGCATACATTTTTGAATCGCTTTCCATAGTTTTAGAATTATGATCCACCATGGTGGAGTCATGGCTCATCATTTCTGAATTATTAGTTTCAGCTTCTTTGTTTTTTTGGTTACAAGAAGTCATTACGAATGCCATTAGAACGGCAGAAAAGATTATTTTTTTCATATTATTAGATTTAGATTATGTATTACTTTTATTATTAAAAGTACGAATAATCATGTACAATTAATTGTATAATTAATTATAAATTAAAACGTTACAGTTTTAAAACTAATTAATTGTTTCAACAGTTTTACCACAACTTAACATCATTGAACCATAGTATGGATTTTTGACTGCATTCTCTTTACTTAACCAATTTGCCCCTTTACCATCATTTGCCATTGGACAAAACTGATAGTACACCGGAGTTTCATTTTTAGAAACTTTGATTAAAGTATAAATGTCTTTTGATAAAGTCATAAAGTGTTCCCGTTGGTGTTTTACATCCTTAGTGTCTGCAATATGTTCCGCATCTTCTCTCAATTGGTTTACAACTTTCATCCATACCATATGCACATCCATTTCCAGCTTATCCATTTTTACACCGTTAATTGCAGCCAATAATTCTTTGGAAGCTATAGCCGTTGCATTACCATCAGACTTAACCAAAGCGTCCTTAACAATAAAGTAATTATCAAAAACTATTTTTAAATGATTTTCTTTCTGATTTTCAGATACTGATGCTTCATTATGATTACCGTGAGATGAATGGTCTTCATTGGATGCCATAGCAGTAGTTGTTTCATTTACAGCAACTTTAGCAACCCTATCATATTGACAACACCCATGAAGGTTATTGTAAACATCATCAGGTGCAAGGAATTTATCACTATCGTATCCTGCTAATGCTATTTTTTTTAGTATTTCATCTTGTGATATTTTTTTGACATCATAAGTAAATGTGGCTATTTTCGTATCCTGATCCCAATCTACTTCTGCTACTTTTTTCAAACTACCTGCTTTTTCGATAGTTGCCTCACACATACCACAGTTTCCATATACCTTAACGGTTTCTGTTTTGGCGTTGCTAATTTGAGCATTAGACACAACCGCTGATAGCAATAGTGTCAATATCACCATTGCTTTTATAAATGATTTGTTCATTGAATTATGATTTTAGAAACAGTGCTTTAGCAAACAATGTTTCAATTTAAAAATTGATTTAATTAGAGAATACAGCTTGATTAAGTCAAAACAAACGATAAAAGATTGTTTTAGAACAAAAAAAAAAACTGTAAATGAATTTGGAATAGCAATGCTGCTATAGAATTGACGCACTTGTGGCTATCAAAAAAGAAATTTAGCTTATTTTAGGGATAAGCCATAAAGAATAAAAGCCAGAAGAAATATTGGCCTCGTTGTGAAAAAAGTTTTGTTTTTTATCACTTATAACATAAAGACGGTTTTTGATTTCAATGTCGTTGAAAGTAACTACACTAAAATGTACTGTGGAGGTAGATGTACAATTTGAATTACCACATTTACCACCACATCCTTTTTCAGAATTATTTTTTTTATCGCAGCAAGATTTTTTTTCAGATTTAGTATCTGTTTTCTTTTTATCGCAACAAGATTTTTCTGTTTTTGGATTGTCCTTACTGCACGCAAAAACCTCACTAGGCATAAAAAAAATGCCCAACACAAAGATTAAAACTATATGAAACTTTTTCATTTGCACTAAATAACAAAATCAAATTTATGAAATTTAAACCAATTTGTATTAAATAATTGCAAAAAAACTCATTCTTCTTTATTCTACCTATAATCACTATTATGAATAATTCAACAGTACTTTCAACGTTTGTCTTTTGAATTTCTGTCAAAAGTTATTAGGTTTACCATACTTCTTAAACGACTTCTAAGCCGGTTTCCGTAAAGATTTTCAATTTCTGAGGCAGAGAGATTTGTAGTTATATGCGTTACTGTATTATTCTCGACAAACTGTTCATAACGACTTATGAGTATTTCTGCCATTACATTGCAATCGTTACCGAAGTGCTTGATTTGCTGTTCAGCTCCTAAATCGTCAAAACAATAACCTGTCAAACGGTTTTGATTAGTCGCTTTTTGAGTATATAAATTTAAAGCCTCATAACCTCGTTTTGCAAATTCAAAGGAAACTTCCCTAGTCGATTTTATTTTGTAGTCATACTTGGATGGTACGAACGGTTTTATCAGGTGTATGATTGATGTTTTTCCACAACCAACGGGACCCGATAGTATGATTCCTTTGTTAAGATCTAAACCTAACTTCAAAGCATTTTCGGTATCTTGGATTGCATATATAAGCAACTTACAAATAACCGGTTTATCCTCTTCGTATATTTTGAAGCTTTGTCCATAGGTTTGTTTCCCTTGCTGCTCAAGGTATCTAAAACATTGTTCTAAATTGTACGTTCTAAAATTATTTTTTACAACGAACGTGCTGGTAAAACTATAGTGGTTCTGCATAATTTTTCTGAATTACTGTGTGAAGATGATTTGGTTTAGGTCCTTCGACAAGCTCAGGATGACGATTGGTTTTTGAGTTAAATTTTTGGCTGTTCAGCATCCAATTTCTCGCAGCGGCTTTCCAGTTTTTCATTTTTGACTTTCCACTTACCAGCCAGCCATTGCTTTGAAAATGGTTGTAGTACTTCTGCGCTTCGATTTCGGAAACATTGCATTCGCTGAAAAACTGTACTACACTTTGCCATTGTGGTGGGATTGTGTTCTCTGTTGTTTCACCTTTTTTTTCGCGCAACTTTTTTTTTGGTCCTTCGACACTTCGACTTGGCTCAGTACAGGCATGCTCAGGATGACAATTAATATCACCTGACTGATTTTTGAACTCGTCTTTTTTTAAGTCATTTTTGCTTTTGGCCAAGTTTAAAATGTTTGTATTGTTTGTACTGTTTATATTGTTTATAGAAGATACCAGCGCTTGTTCAGTAGCTGTTTCACTACTTGTTTGCTGCTTGTTTACTTCCTGTTCAATAACTTGTTTACTTTTTGAATTGGTTTTATCGCTTCGCTTTATTGGTTTAAGTTCATGAGATAAATTGACCATTTGAAGCATACTTCCTTTAAATGGATTATAGGAGGGCTCGTAAATAACATAGCCTTTATCATGTAGTTCTCGCATGCATTTATGATAGGTGGCTTTTGAACATATCTTGCTGATTCGCATGACCTCATCGCGAGTGATGCTTATGGGGTTCTGAAACCGGTTAAGGTTCCAGAACTGAAAGAGTGCAATGTATAGGCTGATGTGGGTTGGGTTTAGGGAATGGTCGTCTACCACCCTATCGAAATAAGCTGTGAGGTGTTTTATGTAATTCATAATTTTTGAGTTGCTGAGTTACTAAGGTTCTGAGTTGCTAAGTTTTTAGCTTGTGATTTTGTCATGCCATATATGCCCTAACATTGGGCTATTAGCTAGTTAGTTGAATTCGTTTTATTCTGTGAAAGTATCTTTTCGATATCATCGTGCGAATAAAATAAAGTCCCGCCGATTTTGGTATACGAAAGGCTTCCGTTGATTCTATAATTTTGGAGTGTGCCGGAGGAAATACCGAGTAGTTTTCTAACCTCGCTTGATTTTAACCATTGTTTTGAAGCGGATGTGGACTTGACATCCAATAACTTTTTAATATCCTCCAATAGTTCTTTCTTGAATTCTCTTAAATCTTCGGTTGTAATAATTGTTGCTGCCATATTGCTTTTTAAATGTTAAACGATTTTGAATGACGTCATTTCTTGTTACTTGTTTTGTTTTGTTCGAACAGGGCAAAATTGTTGTATTTTATTCTTTTCTTTTCCCAATGCTTATCGTAGTTACGAGAAAATTTAACATCAAAACGCTAAAAAATGCCTGTTTACAAGACAATTGAAATCAAACTTTTTTAATCGTATTGCTTTTACCGACCAACAAAAAATCCGAATTGGTATTCTTTTACCAATTCGGATTCAGTTTTCGGATTTTAAAAATCGTAATCAATTCATAACCAACAATTAAAAGACGTTAGACTTCGTAGTTACGATTACCTACGAAACCTCAAACACTTTCTTCTTTACTGATTTTATGTTGCAAATTGAGCATTAATTCTTCAAGGAATTTGGTTTTACTACTTTTTCTTTCTTTTATCTCGTTATAGGTTTTGTACACGTTGTCAAGCTTCACATTGAAAAAATCTTCGAAAGATGAGGTAATGGTATTAATATCTGCTGCGCCATGATTCAACGCTCCACTTGAATAAAGAGCATAAATAAGCTCAATCAAGGCCGTTTTTGGAGCAGTCCAAACCAAGACCTTATGCCTTTTTTCTTGAAAAATCTCCGCGTCGTTCACTTTTAGCTTTTTCAGTGCTTCCCTGATGTAGTGGATGAACCGATACATCGCTTTTACTTTAGACCAAAGCATATCCTGAGCAGTGGAAAATTCAGGAAACTGGTAGTAGTCGGTCATTGGGGTAAATGGGAAATTATCTCTTTGATTCCTTGTGAAAAACTGATGATCCAGGTAACTGTAGCCCTGTTCCATATAATGCACAAAATCAGCATTTTTACAGAAAAATTTATTGACTTTTTTTAACTCCTTTTGAAGAAATTCAATCTTATATGACGTACCTGCTTTGGGCATGCGCAGCTCACAAGACCTAACTTCCGTAAAATAAATGAGATAACTCATTGGAATGGGTTTATGATTTTTGAAGAACTCGATTTCGTCCGGTACGTTTTCAAAATCATGTTGTTCTACTTTATCTTTTAAAACCGAAAGTGTTCTATTACATAACTGAATACCTTCGTTTGCTTTCTTTAAATGGTTTTCGTTTGTTTCTAAAATGGCATTGCACTTTTGGTTGAAATCTGTAATTTGTGCTGTAATAGTTTTCATTTGTTGTGTTTGGCTAATAGTGAGCATTGTTGGTTTGTTACTTTATTTCGTTTTGTAAACTGTTTAATGCCTCGAATGAGTAATTGTCTTTGGCTTGTATGTAGGCAATTTTAGGTGTTATTTCTGCTCCCAGTTTTCGTTTTTCGAATGTGGCCGAAAAGCCAAAATCTATTTTTGAAATGCCTAAAATATTGGCTCTCTTAATAATCTGAAACAATAACTGACGGTACAAATTCAATTCCTGAACATAGTTGTAATTCATACCAATTAGCGTTGGAACGTAAGTTCTGTTTAAATTTTTATACCCGAATACCACACCCACCATTTCAGGTTCTATGGATTCCTTTCCTTTTAAGTATAGTATTATATATTCCCATGAAGCATATTCGCTCATTTTCCTGAATACACTTAATGGATAAGTGAAAGTATTTATAGCAAAATTATTCTCTTTTACGTTCGTATATAGCTTGTATGCTTTTTCTAATTCTAAATCTGACAGACTACTTTTAACCTGAATATCAAAGCAGGATTCAAAAGGATGAACTTCTTTATTAAAATGTTTTCTGGAACGAGGTGACAGCTTCTTAGTAAAATCTTCAATCGTTGACCAAGTGTTGTTGGTTACTGTGCAAGCTTCCGGCATATCTACTTTTACAAAGCCTTGATTGTGTAGCACACCATTCCAATTATTATTCGTTTCAAAATCCCTAAATACCAGCATATCCGCATTTATATCATGGTATAACTCATCAACTTTTGAAAGCAATAATTTGATTGCTTCACTTTTTAAATGATGCTGACTATTACAGTAATAATGCTTTCCTTCAGTAAATAACGATCCCATGCTCAGTACTTTTGAAGTATGGTACATCGGATTTGATTTTCGTTTTTCCTCCAACTGTTTTGAAACGGATTCCGGTAACAACATATCATCCTTCCATAGTGCGCAAGTAAAGAAAGTAACGAGGATTGGTGTACTATCGGTATCTTTTATAATGCAGTAATAAAAGTCCCAGTTGTCCTGTGGATTCGGATTGTTCTTGAAAGTTTCTTCTAAATAACAGATTCCTTCCCAATCGAAAACACTTTGGCCTCCCAGTGAACTATTCCAAAAATATTTATCTATGTTGTGAATTGATGTTTCAAACTGAAATTTCAACAAACCGGAATTGGTACTTTCCTTTTTGAGTTTAGGATATGATTTTTCAAGTCGAAAACTTCTTTGGATTTTTTCCAGACTATTATCGGTTTCTTCCAAAGCTTTTGGAAAATGAAATTGCAATGCATCTGCAAGAGCTTTAATATCTTCTTTCTGATTGTGTCGTGATATCGTTATGCGAATACCAGTGTTCTTAACCGGAACGGCTGGATACAATCCCGGATTCACAAAAAAGCCTTCTTTGAAAAGCTTTTGAGTAAGATTATAAGCTGTGGCCGGCATGCCCGTTCCTATAAAGAAAACAGGGGAATCATTCTTCACGATTAGCGGCACATTTGATTCTTCTAATAATGAATTGAAGTATGTTATTCTTTCTGTTAATTCATCTTGCAATACTGTGATTTCGGGTGATAAATGAATATCGGCAGAGCTAGAAGCTGCGGCTAGTGAAGCGGGTTCCAATTGTGCGGAAAATGTTAGTGGTCCTCCAAAGTTTTTGATTTTCTCTCTTAACTTTCCATCTGAGCAAATTAACATTGCTCCGCTTGCTCCGAATGTTTTACTTAAAGTTGAAACAATTAAAACATTGTTTGGTAATTGATTAAATGAGTCAAAAACATAGCCTGTCCCATTTTTCCCTTTCCAACTCATGCCGTGAACATCATCAAAATATAAATGTAGCTGAGTGTATTTTTGTGTAAGCATTATCAATTCAGGGATTGGTGCAAAATCGCCAAACATTGAATATACACCATCGGCCATATACCATATTTTTCCGTTTCTGTTGCTTAGCTCTTTTATTTTGTCTTCTAACATATTAAGGTTGTTATGACGAACCATTTCTACGGGAATCCCTCTTAGTTTGAGTTGTTGACAAGCGTTTTGTACACTCCAATGTACCTGATGGTCTAAGATAACAGCATCTTCGTCACGAACTACTGTTGGGATAACCGCCAAATGTCCTAGTGTACTGTTTTTAGTAATTACAGGCGTTATACCATACATCCTTTCAATTTTAGCTTCCAATTCGGCATACAATGGATTTGAAATGTATGTTTTGGAAAGCGGGAACTGGGTACCGAATTTTCGAATAGCGTTTATTGCCGCCTGCTTAATTCTTTCATCCTGCTCTAAACCGAGGTAACCGGTAGTTCCGAAATGATACATTTGCTTTCCTTGTATTTGCAATGTTCTACCGTTAAAAAAGGAATCTTCGGCATACAAATGAAGTACTCCTTCATTTTTTGCTCCCGAAATGACACTATTTACGGTGTCGATAAAGTTGTTGTGTTTAATTTTAGCCATTTCTGTTTTGATTAGTAGTGGGTTACGTTTGAGTTAATAAGGCGCCAAAATTGTAGATAAATTTTGGTGTGTTTTACAGCGAATTGTGCTTACTCCTATTTTGACAACTCATATTCCCGAATTGACAAACACTAATTGATTTTAGGGACAATTAGTTTGTTTTGTAGGTTTTTTAATTCAGTATTATTTTTATTTTTGCAGCATTGTATCATTTTATTTAATACATCATGAATGCAGCTCATGATTGTTACGAAAATGCGCATGCACGATTTTGCATAGCGCACGGCATTCTCTATTTTGAATATAAGCCGGAGACCGTTATTTCCTTAACTGTCGCCCGAAAAGTCGTGTCTGACCGAATCCAATTTCAAAACAAAACAACTTATCCTGTTTTATGTGATATCAGAGGTGTAAAAGATTCGGACAAAGCCGGTAGGGATTACCTGGCTCAATTTGGTTCGGTACTTACTAAAGCTGTTGCCATTCTTGGTAATCCGCAAGTTTCTGAAACTATGGGAGATTTTTATCTAAGGATAAACAAACCCACTATTCCCACTTTATTTTTCACTGATGAAGAACAAGCGTTAGCTTTCCTGAAATCTTATTTATAATTAAATTTTAAAGCGTGTATGCATAGGGAAATCAATCAGAAACGAATGCACAGTATCCGGCAAATGTTACTTGAAATGGCCAGTGGTAATTTTAGTCAGCGGATAGTTCGAACTGAGGAAGATGATGAACTGGAATCTTTAGCAGTTCTTATCAATATGGTAGCCGAGGAAATGCAAGAAACGCTGTTTCCCAAAGGCTATATCAATACACATCATTTGCAACAAAGCCTTAACACTTTGAGTTTCATTGTTGATGAAAACTTTATTATTCACAGTACAATACCGGAAACTTATCTCGTTTTAAATTACGATACAACTTCACTTGAAGGACTGGAATTTGTAAAAATTTTAACGGACAGTTCTTCTCAGAATTTTGACAGATTATTGCCAACCATCTTACTTAATGAAAAGGTTTCTACTCTTTCCTTGTGCTATCTTACTTCCGACCAAAAGGAAGTCTTATCATTGTTTAGTAGCATATCGAAAATATCCAATGAAAACCGTTTTATTATTCATTCCATTCTTGCTGATTCAACAGAGAGTGATAACAACTCTGAGGATGTAAATTCCGCTTTCAGACAACCTAAAACGAGACGGGACGATGCCCGATTAATGCAGCAGGTATATGATTATATTTTATCGAATTTAGAAAACCCACTTCCTTCTCTTAAAGAGCTTTCCAAAATTTTTGGAACCAATGAACATAAGCTAAAAGAAGCTTTTAAATATTTCTTTAATACCAGTATCTATCAGTTTTATAATGACGAACGACTAAAAAGAGTTCACTTACTTATTGAGCAAACCAATATGCCACTAAAGAGCATTGCTTACATGAATGGTTTTAATACCTATCCCAATTTTTCTAAAGCCTTCAAGAAAAAATACGGTTACTCACCCAACGATTTAAAGAGAGACAACGACAACCTGTAATTTCTCCCTTTTGGATAAGTTGTTGTCCCGAATTGCAAAGCCTTTATTAATTGTATTTCAGAATTTTACATCATTAAACTAAACCAGTTAATGCTATGAAACTGAATGACCCATTAAAGAAGATTTTTGTTGAGATTGTCTGTTTACTATACATACTTCTATTTGTATATGCAGCTGTTAGTAAACTTCTTGATTTTGAAAACTTTCAAGTTCAAATAGGGCAATCACCATTACTTAGTGCCTTTGCAGGCTGGGTAGCTTGGGGTGTTCCTGTCTTTGAATTACTAATCGTGTCTCTTTTGGTTGTTCCAAAATCAAGATTATTAGGTCTTATTGCCTCCTTTACCTTGATGGTTATGTTCACGGTTTATATCGTAATCATTTTGAATTTCAGCTCGTTTGTACCCTGCTCCTGCGGTGGGATACTTGAAAAAATGGGTTGGACGGAACATTTGGTATTTAACCTTGTTTTTGTATTACTGGCAGTAACCGCTATTTTGATATTTACAAAGCAAAACCCTAAAACCGATCTATTATGAAATGGAGAAAGATATATTCCGTATTATTACTCTGCCTGTTTTTAGCAACGGGATTCGTAACCTTACTTTTTGTTTTGTCTGAAGGTATTATGCATCACCACAATACATTTGTGCGTCGTTTTCCAAAAATGTTGGCAACACCTTCTTATCAAACCGATATAAAATATAACTCTTACTATTTTGCAGGTACCGGTAATGGTAGAATTTATTTAGGAAATTCTACCACTCCTCTACAGATAATGGTTCTTGATACTCTTTTAAAAACGAGAGAATATCATACCATTACTCTTAATGATACTACCCTGCCCTTTCGTTCGGTACAGGTTAAAGTAACTCCCCCTTACTTTTATGTTCTGGATGGTACAGTTCCTTGTATTTACAAAGGAAAAACGAAAAACTGGAAAGCATTCCTTAAGTATAAAGGAACAACTAATTTTTCTCAAGCTGAAATTATGGATTCGACAAGTATTGTATTTAGAGGACAGAGCACTGTTGGTGAAAACATAATTGGGAAATTTAACCTTACTGATACCAATAGTATTGTTTATGGAACTGACTTACTACAAAAACAAATTGACGGTGTTTTTGATACCGATGGTGTTTTGAACTATGATTCAAAAATGAAACAAATCGTTTATTTATACCGTTACCGAAACCAATTTATTGTAGCCGATTCTAATCTTAAACTCAAGTATAGAGGAAAAACGATAGATACCATTAGCAAAGCACAGTTAAAAATAGCGTACATCAAGAACCGACGAGAGAGAACTTTTGCCGCACCACCCCTTGTGGTGAATAAAACAAGTAGTACATCCAACAATTTACTTTTTGTAAACTCTGCTTTGTTGGGGAAATATGAATCACTAGAAATATGGAAACATGCCAGTATTATTGATGTTTACAATATAGCTGATTCAACTTACCTATCAAGCTTTTATGTATATGACAGTAACGGTAAAAAGATGAAAAGCTTTATGGTTTATGGTAATCGATTGTTTGCCCTGATTGGTACCGAACTTGTTTCTTATGAACTGAATAAAGATTTATTATAAGGTTTTAAACCAATTAAAAAATAAAACAACTTTTGAAAATATACCGGCCAGTATCAGGGGTAAGATTGAAAACCTGTAAAAAAGAGTAAATCATCACTTTTAATTTTAATTATCATGAAAAGCAATTTTTTAAAAATGATTTTGCCGATGGCTGCCATTGCGGTTGCCTTGACTGGCGCATTTAGTACTAATGCCATGAATACCAAATCTAAAACAGTGGCTTTAGTACAAGGGTACCATTTCATTTCACAAAGTAATCCTTGTCAGGCTGCTGATATGTGTGAAACAAGTGGAACTTCATTTTGTCGCGTTGGCGGAGGTGTTGCCACACCACGCCTTTGGGCAAAGGATACTAATGGTAATTGTGTAATCCCGCTGTACAAACCATAATTTTTTAATACTATTAATGGTTGTGAAAATGCAATGCAGTCTTTAATGAGACTGCATTGTTTTTTACTTTATACCCTACGGACTTAATCGTAATAATTTGGAATCATCCAAGAAGAGGATTCTTTTCCTTTTAAATAATAATCGAACCAAGACTCTATCTTATTGGTTAAGTCTTCTGTATTAGTGCTTTCACTCAGCGCGTGTTCTTCACCGGGATAAACTAACATGATGCTTTTCTTTTTTAACCGGCGAAGTGCCAAATAAAACTCATAACTCTGTTTTGCGTTAATTTGTAAATCCATTTCACCAGTCCAAGTTAAAAGTGGTGTATTAACATTTGCAGCTTGAAGTACCGGTGAATTTCGTAAATATCCTTCAGTGTCTTCGAATAAGGATTTACCCATACGGAACTGATGGTATTCAAACCTCCAAAAATCGGGTTTTGAGTAATTCCAGGATACCCCAAGATAAGCACTTACAAAATCGGATAACCCTGCTCCTGACACCGCAGTAGCGAACATATCGGTTTGTGTTATGATGAAATTTGTTTCAAAACCGCCAAAGGAATGCCCGATTAATCCGATTTTGTCCTGAGAAACAACCCCCATATCAATTACAGCCTGTGTAGCAGCAGTTGTACAATCTGTAGCCGAAGCACCTGTATTACCTATTTCATAAACTATATCCGGATACAATACAAAATATCCTTTTGTGGTAAAGTTTGTATGGTTCCAGCCTTCATTATTATGTAAAGACGGATTCACATATTTATGCAATTCCCTTGACTGTTTTTGATATATATGTACCACCATTGGATATTTTTTGTCCGGACTGTAATTAGCCGGATAAAAAAGAACTCCTGTTAACAGAACACCTGAAGCATTCGTATATTTTATTTGAATTGATTTACCCCAAAAATAGTTTTGCTGTTGTGGGTTACTGTTGACTACAGCCTCTTGTTTTGAGCCCTTTATACTGTTTAGTACCAAACGTGGTGGAACATCAAAATTCTCTTCAACATACATTATATCTTGCTTGTTCGCTGCCCATTGAAGCTGGCTGATTTTCATTTCTTTGTACACTATTGGTTTTTCTCCCTGTGAGCGTTGCCAATAATAATATCCCGAAGCTACATGATCTTTCCCTGTGGCTTCCAAAAGCAATATTCCACCCGTATCAAATAACCCGGTTCTGTTGCCATCGTATTTGACTTCCGGTTTTTGAATAGCCGACTGTTCCGATATTCTGAATGTGATTTCTTTTTCTTTTCCTCTGGTTAAACGGGTACAAAAACTTCCGTCTACTGACACCTCCCATATATCGTATTTATCATACAGTAAAAGTGATTTTTCATCGGTAGTGAACCCGGGATTACCATAAGGTATCCAATCTGTACTCATTTCAAAATCGGGTCTTGATAATTCTGCTATCCTGTTTCGAGTGATATTGGTATGCTTATCCTTTTTAATGTCGTATATAAACCAGTCAGACTCTTTAAAATAAGTGATGTACTTCCCTTTTGGTGACATTAACACCATTTGATTAGCACCTGAGTATTTTTTCAACAACAACTTTTTTGTTCCCGTTTGTAAATCAACTCCATAAAAATCGCGGTCGGCCTCTCTTTTTTCCTGTGGTTCATAGGTTTCCTGATTTGAGACAATAACATAGGTTTGATTTCCATTGAGCGCCACCTGCGGTAAAGCATTATCTGCTATCTGAAAAAACCGATTGCTTTTTGGATACCAAACCGTTAATTTTTCTACTTTATCCCATCCGCTAATTTGTTTTTTTAAAGGATATATTGACTTGTCTTGGGTATTCCAAACCTGCACGGCTGTTTTGACACTATCTTTTGTAATCTGCACTTTTTTTACGCCAAAAAATATCCGTTCCCCATCTTCTGATAATGATAATGGATTATAATCGCTGTCTGAAATAGTAGACTCTTCCGGAAAATCCTTCTGTGCTTTAGGATCAAATACAAATGTTCTTTTATCCTTACTTCTGAAGGTGAACAGCTTTCCCTTGGTGTTCTGTTCCTGTAACCCCTCCAAAGGATGGTGCAAAAAACAAAAGGCTTCACCGTTACTTTGCCATGCAAAATTGTGAAAGCCAGCACCAGTTTCTACAACTACGGTGTGAGTTTGTATCTTTTTATCTATTTGTAGTACCTCAACCGTATGCTGTTTGCCGCTATCCGTAACATAAGCTATTGCTGAATTTTGCGGATTTGGATACCATGCTTTGACGTTCTCAATACTTTTGAGTTCCTGCCCTTTCCAATCCTGTACCACTAAACTAATCTTGTTGTTTACTCCGGTTTTAAGTACTACCAAATAATTACCGTTAGCTGCAATTTTATAATCTGTTACCTCTGAAATGGTTTGCTTTTCTGCTGTTTTAAGATTTAAAATGTTTAGTGTATTATTAGCCTGCTGACAGACAAACCAACTGTCATTACTAAAATTGCCGTTTTTCCCTTTAGGAAATGACACGGTTTTTCCGTTACGGTTTTTTACAAATAAGGTATCTTCTCCCGACTCGTAGCGTAGCGCGTAGCTTACCCAATTGCCATTAGATGAAATTTTATCGGGCTGTAACTCACTCCACAAGTGATACTCCTGAGACGTAAGGTGTTTCTTTTGTTTTACCTGCCCCATTACAGGGCAGGCAACTACTAACAAAAACAAAAAAAATGAAAAGGGACATTGTATTGTTCTCATGATTAATAACCGGGATTTTGAGGATTGAGATTCGGATTCATGAGTAATTCGGATTCCGGTAACGGTAACAATCTATCGGTAGTGTTCCACCCTGTTTTGACTCCTGACAACGCTGCATCGAGATTGTTAGTTCTTTTTAAATCAAAAAACCTGTGTCCTAGTTCGGTAAAAAACTCTACTCTTCTTTCCTGAATAATGGCTGTTATAATATCCTGTTGGGTGAGAGCAGCCGTATCGGGCAAACCAGCTGTATTCCTGATTTTATTTAAATCTGTCTTTGCTCCTAAAAGGTCACCTAATTGTGCTAAGGCTTCGGCACGTATTAGATACTGCTCAGCCAAACGAAATATAATGGAGTATTCCTGTGATGTTCCGGTGTTTGTGAACTGTTTGTATTTATAAGCATGGTACCACGTATTTACACCATCGGTAACTGCCTTTGTCCAATGGTTTTTACGCTCGTCCCCCACTTCGAAAGCCGCTATAAGATTATCGTTTAGTGCCACAACCGGAGGAGGGCCTTGGTTGAAAATAAATGTACTACCTTCTTCGGTATTTCTGCCAGCTGATTGGGGCATGAGTTGCCAGATGGTTGTGGTGCTTTCTTTTAGGAAAATATTATCCAAATTGGTATCCCAAACGTATAAACCTGTGTTGCTTATTATATCTGAAGCTTCGTTTACTGCTGCGTTCCAATCACCCGTATAAAGATAAACTCTGGCCAATAGTGCTTTTACGGTTGCTTTGTTTGGTCTTACCCTTTCCGGCGTAATATAATCGTCAGACAACATTGAGGACGACAGCAACAAATCTGTTTTAATATTGGCATAAACCTGTGTTGAAGACATACGAGATACAATACTGTTTACCCTATAATCCGTAGTAGTGATATAAGGAATATCCCCAAAAAGATTGAGCAGATAGAAATGTACTAATGCTCTTGTAAAATAAGCTTCTCCCAATAGTTGATTTTTCTCTGCTACTGATAAGCCAGTGGAATTGGTAGCACCTTCTATAACCGCATTCGTCGCATAGATTTGGCTGTAACTGTTATTCCACAACGTTGCAATATCTGTATTGGAAGGGATTAAGGTATTGTTATAAAAATTAATAGTTCCCATAAAACTGCTACCGTAAAAAGTGAGTTCATCGGTGTAATTTCCCATTTGATTGGAAACTCCGGTAACGGTTCCTGCCAGTACTCCGTTATTTCTTATTTGAGCGTAAATATCTACCATGGCAGCAGTTGCCGTGGTATAGTTCTCGAATACTGTGGGTGATGTTAATTGCGATGTTGGTAACTCTACCTCAACAAAATTATCGCAGGCTACCAATAGTCCCAATAAAGTGATAGACACTAAATGTTTGCCTTGCTTTATCAGATTGTATCTGAAAGAAGTTTTATTGCAACTTATATTATGATGGTTCATGATTTATAGTTTTAAAATTAGAATGACAATTGAATTCCTGATGTAATAATACGCAGTGGCGGTAAGAAGCCTAACGCGGTAAACTCAGGATCGGCTCCTTTGTAGGATGTAAACGTTAACACGTTTTGCCCCTGTAATGAAACTTTACACTGAACATTTTTCATCCATTTCTTAGGTACTTCATAAGACAAGGCAATGTTTTTGAGACGAATGAAAGAAGCATCGGTAATTACGGCATCGCTGCTGATGTATTTGTAAAAGGCATCTACAGCTGCACCGTTTGCTCCTGAACTGTATTGCTGGTATGGAGCGGAATCTCCCGGACTTTGCCAATGATTACCAACTATTGTTGACTGATTGGACATTGTACCCGGCAAAGCCAATGTGGCTGCCGTATTGTAATTTTCCTGCTTTACGAACTGGAAAAGAAAATCCAGTTGCCACTGTTTGTATTTGAGTTGATTTTGTAAACCTCCGTAAAATTCAGGGTTTAGGTCTTTTACTGTTTTCTTGTCTTCGGTGGCCGTAATTATCCCATCGTTATTTACATCTTCAAACTGATAAATACCCGTTTGCGGATCTATTCCTGTAAAGTGATACACCTTTTTGATGTTTAAAGGCTGACCAATTACCAACTGATTGGCATAGGTTGAGGTTTCCAAGCTGGGGAAAGACAGTAATTTATTTTTGGTTGTTGTAAAATTCAGGCTGGTTGTCCATCTGAAATTCTCTTTCTGAAAATTAACCGTTCGCAATGTGAATTCCCATCCTCTATTTTGAACCGCAGCATCTAAATTAGCCTGCATGGAAGGAAAACCTGTTGTACCCGGAAGCGGAATACCTACCAATTGGTTTGAGGAACGGTTGTTGTACCAAGCCGAAGTAAGGGTAATACAGTCGTTGAAAAAACCGGTTTCGAGTGCTGCTTCGAACTTTTTGTTCATTTCCCAGCCGAAATCGGGGTTATATAAGCGTGTTGGGTGTAAACCGATTGTACCCTGATAATTGTTACCCGAAGTACTGTAGGTATTTAAAAACTGGTAATTCCCTATTTGATCGTTACCGGTTGTACCATAACTGGCGCGCAGTTTTCCGAAACTTAAAAAGCTTAGGTTTTCGCTAATAAACGCTTCGTTTGAAAAAATCCAAGCCGCACCAATGGCCCCGAAATTAGCGAATTGCTTCCCGGGTCCGAAACGGCTTGAACCATCGCGACGCCCTGTAATGTTTACGATGTAGCGTTTGTCCCAATTTAAGTTTACGCGACCGAAAAAGGCTTGGTATTTGTATATCGTAGCTTCATCGGTAAACACTGAAATATTTGACGCTGCTGCCAGATTATAAATAAGGCTATTGCTCATAAAACCACTTGCCTGCTGCACTAACTGTACGTTGTTTTGTTGTTGAAAAGTGCTTCCTACCAATGCTTCTACCCTCGCCTTACCAAACTCTTTGTTCCAATGAAGTTGCGGTTCTATAATCCAAGAATTACGGGAAGTGTTGTTTGCAAAAAGGACTGAATATTCACTACCCAAACCATAAGCAGGATTGTAGATGGTTGAAGGAAAGGTACTGCTTTCGGTATGATGCAAATCAGTATATCCGAAGCTTGATTTGAGTTCCAAATTTTGCAAGAGTTTGTAGGATATCAGCATATTTGCCACTAAGTCTTTTGTATTGGCCAATGACTTCCCTTCGAGATTGCGAAGCGGATTATTAAAAGTGCCGTTTTCCCAATTCAGGTTTCCGTTTTCGTCATACAATGCCGGAGCATTAGGAGCGATTGACCAAGCTTCGGGTGTTAAATCTGTAGATGGCTGATTGTTGTCCTGTATTGTATAGCCGGCGGTGAAATTTATCCTGAACTTTTTGTTGTCGGACTCATGATTTAAGTTCGTATGCAAGTTTCCTTTTTTATAACCGAATTCCCCTGGAAAAACTGTTGTTTCCTTACCGAAATTTCCGCTTACTAAAAACTGTGTTTGTGCATTTCCTCCGGATAGCGCTGCTTGGATGTTTGTAATTTCGTTTGTGCCGCCCAAGAGTGTTTTTTGCCAATCGGTATATCGGTTTTGATCCCATGTACCGTTGATGTCATAAGCATCAGGCGGATATGAAGTGATACCGTCATTTACATAGGCTTCGGCACGCATTTGTAAATACTGCGGGGTTTTCATCATGTCCATGAATCGGGTTACTTTGCCTAAACCACTGTTTATACTTGTTGAGAAAGTTGTTTTGCCCTTCTTTCCTTTTTTGGTGGTGATAAGCACTACCCCATTTGCGCCACGAGAACCATAAATAGCAGTAGCATCGGCATCTTTGAGGACCTCGAGGCTTTCGATATCGCCAGGGTTTAAATTGTTTAACGGGCTTGTGAGTGCGGGCATGACCGTTGCCGTGATACCACCACCAATTGCTTCGGAAGAATACGGAACGCCATCGATAACATACAATGGTGCGTTACCATTTGCCCGAAGACTATTTTGCCCTCGTATTTGAATATCGAAACCGCCACCGGAAACACCAGTACTTTGCGTTACCGAGACGCCAGCCATTTGCCCCTGCATGGTCGCCAGCACATTAGTTACGGGTTGCTTTTCGATATCCTTGGAAGTCATTCTTGCGATACTGCCCGTGCGTTCTTTTTCTTTTACGGAATAGTATCCCGCATTGATTTTGACTTCCTGTAGCGAAGTTGCCTCCTCTGACATAGATACATTTATAGTATTGCGACCTTGAATGGCAATTTCCCGCTTGGCATATCCCATCATAGAAAATACCAATGTATCTTTTGTTGAGGTTTTGATGGTGTAACTGCCATCGTAATTAGAGATTGTTTGGACCGTTGTCCCTTTTACAGTTACATTGACACCGGGTAAAGAGGACAAATTATCATAAATTTTCCCCTGTACGGTTATAGCCTGTTGCCCCCAAGCAACAGATGATAAGAGGTTTATTGCCGTGATGCAAAAAAAAGAGCAAAAAACGGACTGCCTATACCCCTTGAATGAAAAAATTTTCATAGTATTGGATTAGTTAAGTTAAACGAAAGTTTTATTAGCGTAAACCTTCTGCCTGATGCGCCAACACTGGGACAGGAGGTTTTTTATTTTTAAGAGAATTTACACCATAGGCACAACCATTTAGTTTGACATTGTAAAACAATGCCACTATTAGCTTAATGCAGCTAAGCCATAGTGGCATATAACGGCAGGGAAAACCCAACCGGTTTTATTGTGATTTGCGAGCCTGTGAAGTGAAGTTTTGCTTTGAAAAAGGAGAGTTTAGCGCATAAAAAAGCGTGGAACTCAGCTTATCCGCTATCAAGGTACTGGTATACCCTACGCACGAATAAGTGAGCCCACGCCAAGGACGTGAGCATCTTAACTTATCATCTCGTGCGTTAAAAATTACCAGTTTTTGATAACGAGATTCAAAGCGAATGCTTCAAATGTTTTCTATTATGAAGAATCGCAAAAATATGTATTTCATTACAAATATAAGAAAATATTTTAAAATGCGGATTTCACTCCGAATTATTTTTACTTTTTAAGAGTTCATTTGCAATACTATGATAGAAGTTAATCGTAAAATAGTTGATTTTATAGCAAATGAATGGGTTAGCAAAGCTAAGTCCCAGAGATCTTTTGCTTTAGATCACGGGATTGACGAAAAGACTGTTCGTAGTATTAAAAATGACGAAACTTATAAAATCAGTTTAGAGACAATAATTAAAATTTGTGAGGCTAGAAACTTAAAGCTCTCGGAGTTTTTTAAGATAATAGAATTATAGAAGGATGCTGATTAGCATCCTTCTTTTATTTGTGGTAAACCGTAACATTTTATTTAAGATTCTATTTACTTTTGACAAAAACTTCACATATTTAGAAGCTATAGACAATGGTTGTAGAACCGTTCATACAAAAAAAATAACCTTCAAACAAATATCAACTATGAGTAAAATTTATAATTATTCTGCCTTTTATGTCAGCGAACCATTTAGCGAATCCTCACTTGGTGCTCATGCATCAAAAGATTTTTGTTATTACAATTTACTTAAAGCATGGAAAGGTTCAGACAATTCCTTTCCATTTAACAATGCACATGATACTACTTATAATGTTCGTGATAATAGTGATTGGGAATTAACACTTAAACCGAGACTTCATACAAGACTAAGAAATTCAAGAAATATAATTTTATTTTTAAGTCAAAATACATCAAATTCAAAAGCATTAAGAGAAGAAATTGAATATGGAATTAATACTCTAAATCTTCCAGTAATTGTAGTATATCCTGATTTAAAAACTACTAAGGATATACGAAATAGTACAAATTCTAATTTTAGTACAACCGTAATTAATTTATGGAATAATTTACCTGTCTTTCGTGATTCCAAATCCAAAGTTCCAGTATTGCATATACCTATGGATAAAGAAATTATTAAAAGAGCATTAAACAATGTAGACTTCAGAGTAAATTCAGGTAAAACACCTGATGATTATTATTACAACAGTTAATTCTTATGAAAGTAAATTTCTTCGACAAAAATGTCAGAAACAAGTTTTGGGTTTATTTTTCAGTAATATCTGGAATCTTGTCATTTATACTACTGTTCAATGTTCTTCCTGAAGAGTATAAAGATTATTTAAAGTGCTTTGGTTACACAACTTTTATACTTTTAATATTGATTTATATTATATTGTGGCTCAGAGCAAATTATTTAACAAATGTAAAAATTGATATTGATGGTAGTACAGTCAATATAAAATCTGGAGACTTATTTTCGGAAGATGGATTTAAAGTAATCCCTTTTAATGAATATTTTGATACTATTGTAGATGAAAATATTATTGCTAGCAGTTCTTTAAATGGGCTTTTTATAAAAAAATATTTAACCACAAGTGTTAATGAACTTGACAATTTTATTGTTCAAAAAACCGATAATGAAGATTTAATAAATGCAAGTGTATCTAGGAGATTAGGCGGAAAAACTGTAAAGTTTAAACTTAGTACAATTTTCGTTTTTAATGATTACTTACTAACAGCATTTTCAAAGTTTGATGACCATAATAAAGCCGTTCTATCTATGTCCGAATACATTGAATTTTTAATAAATTTTTGGGATAGAGTTAATCGAGTTTATGCTCAAAAATCAGTTTCTGTACCAATTTTCGGTTCTGGAATAACTAGAATAAAAGAACATAAAAATATTAGTGATGAGGATTTATTGAAAATTATGTTATGGACATTTAAGTTGAGTGAAATGAAGTTTAAACATCCTGCCAAACTATCAATAATAATACACAAAGATAAAATTGGTAAGATTGATTTATTTAATTTAAAATCTACCGAATTAGGTTTGTAGAAAATACCACAGCCTATAACAAAGTTTGAGCAAGTGGGTTTAAATCGTAAAAAAATCGGACTGATTTAAACAAAACTAAGAGTGTTTTTTAATCAAAAAAGGGATGTTTTTAACATCCCTTTTCCTTGAATTTAATAACTGATTAAAACTCAAACCCGAACAAAGTTCCCGACTCATCCCTATCATTAAGCTCCAACACTATATTCTCTTTGTTAAAGTAAATAAATTCTTCATTATTATTAACCGGAAGATCGGACTTGATAACAGATAGTATATATTGAATATCATTACTTTTGGTAACATTATCAATCAATTCCAATAATCTTATTTTAATACCATTGTCTTGTTGTGACAACACATCGTCATGATATACAAAACGAAAATATGATTCTATATTATATGCTACTAGAATAGCCAAATCAAAGACTACACATAATATTTTCTTATAAGTTCTTCCTTCGTCTTTGGCTGTATCTTTAGATAAATGATCCTTAGTTTTTATTGTAGGTTGTTTAAAATCTACATTGTTACTAGAATTTATAGACCAAGAAATATAAGTGTCCTCATTCATTATTTCTAAAAAATACTTTGAAAACAAATCTCGAATTTGTTTATACTTCACATTCTTTTCTGTATTATTACTGAAATTTTTAATCTGCTTTACAGTTCCTTCAATTTCATTTTTAAGTGTTTCTTTTAGCTCCCCTTTTTCAATAATTACATCAATGATTCTTAAACGCTCTTGAAGTTGTATAAGTTCAGACTCTAGCCTAGCCAGCTCTTTTTGATATTCTTTTAATCTCCTAAAAGTATCTGTGTCTTTTAAGAAACCTAATAAATTTTCTTTCTTATTATTAAGCTCTTGTAATTCTTTATTAATCAGATTTAACTCCTCACTTTTATCCTTAAGTGTTTTTTTAAGTAATCTGTTTCTATCTTTTGTTAACTCTTCATTAAAACTAATTAACTCTTGATAATCCTTTTTTAACGAATCTGAAAAATAAATTTTAGACTCTAAAAATACTTTTTCAACCTTTGCTAAATCGAAAGCAAAATTATTCTTAATCGAATTTTGAAGTTTATTTATATCAAAACTCAAGTTATAAGAAAGAGTATTAAGGCTTGAAATTTTATTTTCTATTTCGTCTATCCCTTTTTCGATTAAACTCTGATCTTGCTCATAAAAATTTAATTGATCAATCCTTTGTCCTGCTTCATCCGTCTTGTTTTTTTGAAGACTAATTTGCGCTATAATTTCATCACGATCTGTATCATTAACTGAAAAATCTTTTTTCAGCTGTTTTATTTGATTCTCGATTTTTTCTTGTTCAATATCATTTTCATATTTCTTACGCAAGACCTCTCCATCAAATCCTAGCAAATCAAACATAAAAGGTTTCCAGTCTATATCCTTTCCTCCTTTGAACTTAGATAACCTGTATACATCTTCATAATCCGGCTGCATTCGAATGCAATAATTTATTGCCTTTCTATAGTCATACAGTTTATTTTTAAAAAAATCAAATCTTATATATTCAGCTAATTTCTTTTTAGCGGCATCACCACCTAAATCTTCGAACTGCCAAACCGAGGGAGGTGTATACCCCTCAGTTTTTTGATTATTAATACTAAACGATGCTTTAGAATGATTATCAATTGATCTTTTAACAGTTAAAAATCTACCATCATTCAGAAGAATTTCTAAGTAAAAAACATGATTAATAAAAATAGAATTCCCTTTTTCGTCTTTTATCTTTAACAAAAAATGATTTTTATCTATTTGTTTTATTAATAAATAATCAATTAACTCTGCTAATTTAGTTTTTCCTAAATCATGTGAATTTTTTTTATCTTTTAAATCTGTTAATACATCGGCATATACAACATTTAGCCCTTTTAGATTAAACGTAATATTTTTAAATCGACTATCGTTACTATATAGTTTACTTAATTTCATTTGCTCTAAAAGAATCTGTTTTTTGTTCGTAGTTCAACTTTCCTAATAAAAATAAAAAGTTTAAAGCATAGGGAAAATTTACCTTTGCCTCATCTCCAAGCACAGCTATGATTTTATTTAACAGATTGTCGTATTGAATAGCATAGAAGACATTAAGTTCAGATAAAATAACTGTACTGATATTTAGAATAGAATATTTTGGATTGGTATGTCTGTCTGGTTTAATCATTTAACTCCTATTAAACATTCATAATACATATAATGTAATAAAGTAAAAATGTGTCTTTTACCTTTTAATTTATTTCCATCGGAAACTTTCTTAAATATAAAAATAAATATTTCTTCAAACGACGCAAAGTTAGTCCTTTTTAATTGAATTAAATTTCTTAATTCGGCAGCTATATCAAAATATTGTTCTTTAAATTCTTCATTCCTTGTATCACTTAAAAAAGATTCAATTTTTTCAAAATCCTGCAATGAATGACTTAATATTTCATTTTCATAATACTCCTTACTCAATTGATTTTTCTTATTTTTCTCTTCAATTTTCACCCTATCAAAATCAAATTTTATTCTGTTAACTTCTGCTTCGAGGCTTGTTTTAATTTTAGGTAACTCTTTGTGAAATTCTAAAATTATATCTTTTATTTCTTCTTCAGAAAAATCAAACGGGATATGAAGTAAGTCTAATTTAAACTCCTTTATAATATCCTTGTTAGGGTTTATGTATAAATCATTTAACGATTCTTTCCCAATTATTGCAACATTTTCAAGACCGGTTTCTCTTTGAATTTTTTTAACTAAATCATCGCCTGAAATCCCAGTGAACTTTCTATTTGTAAATATCAAATAACAATCTATATCTCCTGCGCTTTTTAAGACATTTACTTTTTTAATTTCTTCGCCAACAGTTTTTTTAAAATCAGAATCAGAACATGAAGCAATAGGATTGGCTGTATGTTTAGCTTGAACAATAAATTTACCATTCCATGAATCCTTCTCTGAAGGATAGTTATTTGCTTTTCCAATAAATTTTCCATCTTTACCTCCATCTTTACCTGGAGCAAAAGAAATCACCCCCATACCTAACATACCTTGACAAATCCTATTTACAAGTTTCTCAAAGGTGTCTTCATCTAAAAGCTCTAAACGATAATCCATTAATTTTATATATTAATAAATACGAAAATAGTATATTTCAATTGAAATGTAATAAAGAAAGTACTCCTGAATACAAATTATATATATAGCTGGCAAAATATTCAATTTAAATTGCCAAAGCAAAGTTGTCAATTTAGTATAAACAGTTGTCAAAAACGGAGCATTTAATTTCACCATAACCACCACTCCCCTGCTTATTGTAATTTTGAGTTATGGAATGGTATGAAATTTTAGGGTTACTTGTGGTTTGGGTTTTAGGTCTTTACTTGAGAGGGAAACTTATTGAGTATAAGAGGGATTATTATAGGGGATATAATGGAAGTTGGAGAAATAGGAAAAGGAAATGAGAGGCGCTTTTGGGGTGTCTTTTTTTATGGCTAACAAAATACTTGCTATATTTGAGAGGATATCACGCCACAAAAGAAACGATACAATGCAGAAAACTACATTTAAAATAGCTAAAATGGATTGTGCAGCTGAAGAGCAAATGATCCGGATGAAACTTGGTGATTTGTCCAGTATCAGTTCATTAGAATTTGATATTCCTAACCGTCTATTAACGGTTTATCATTTTGAGCATTACCACCAAATTTTTGAAAGCCTTGACAGTTTAAATTTTGACACCTCATTTATTGATAATGTTTCAGCGGATAATTACGTCACAATAAACAATAGTAAACGAGAAAGGAAATTGCTTTGGCAAGTATTAATCATTAACTTTTTCTTTTTTGTACTTGAACTTACAACTGGCTTCATTGCAAACTCAATGGGTCTTGTGGCCGACAGTTTAGATATGTTTGCTGATAGTATTGTTTACGGACTTGCTCTTTTTGCAGTTGGTGGTACCATTATTAGGAAAAAAAATATTGCTAAAGCAGCCGGTTACCTTCAACTGTTGCTTACGATTTTAGGGTTTGTTGAAGTAATTAGACGATTTATAGGAACTGAAACAACTCCTGCTTTTCAAACTATGATACTTATCTCAATACTTGCTCTTATTGGCAATGCTCTTTGTTTGTACTTATTACAAAAAAGTAAAAGCAAAGAAGCTCATATGCAAGCAAGTATGATTTTTACTTCTAATGATGTAATTGTAAATCTTGGAGTAATTATTGCTGGTGGTCTTGTTTATTTGACTGATTCAAAATATCCAGATCTTATTATAGGGACTATAGTTTTCATTATTGTGGGACAGGGAGCATTTAAAATACTAAAGCTTTCTAAATGACGAATAAATAACTAATGTTGTATTACTTAGGTTTTGGGTGGAGAAGGGAATGAAAAAGGTTTGACTTTTTTAAAATCAAACCTTCTAGTTCTAAATATCCAATTACTTAAGCCTATACGAAGTACTCCTACCCTTTCCTTCCTGCTCCAGAATGTCTTTTTGCATAAGATCCTGAATATCGCGCAAGGCAGTATCTGTAGAGGTCTTGTTAATTTTTGCATATTTTGAGACATTGAGCACCCCAAAGAAATCGTCGAGAAGTAAATGAAGTATTTTTTGCTGTCTGACATTGAGTTGTGTTTCCCTGTGTGTTTCCCAAAATTTTGCGCGTATTAATGTTTTAGAAACTACTTCGTCTGTTTGTGCCATAGAATGCATAAGGCAATCCAAGAACCATTCTAACCATGGTGTTATGTCTAACTCGTCTTTTTGGGTGTTTTCCAGTATATCGTAATACTTATTCCTTTCTGCCTGTATTTGTGCTGACATGGAATAAAATCGCTGTGGACTTTGGTCTGCACGTGCTAGTTGTAAATCGGCAATTGCGCGGGCGATACGTCCGTTACCATCGTCGAACGGGTGTATGGTTACAAACCATAAATGTGCTATTGCAGCTTTTATTACGGGATCTATACCCTGGTCTGTTTCCATCCAGTTTAGAAACTGTTGCATTTCTGCGGGTACTTTGGTTGCTGGTGGAGCTTCAAAGTGTATTTTTTCCTTACCCATAGGTCCCGAAGTTACCTGCATTACATCATCACGCCACGCGCCGACATTGATTTTATACATACCGCTTCTTCCGGTTGGAAATAATGCTGCGTGCCAGTCAAAAAGCCGCTCTGCTGTTAATGGTTTGGTGTAGGATTGTGTTGCATCTAAAAGCATTTCAACAATTCCCTCAACACTACGTTCTGCCGGTACAGCTCCGGCAATTTCAATACCCAAACGTCTGGCTATGGAGGAACGTACTTGTTCCGGATTAAGTTGTTCGCCTTCAATCTGACTTGTTTTTACCACATCTAAAGTAAGTGCCTTTAACATGGTTTCTTCCTGTAGTTTAAAACCTAAAGCCTGCATTTGGCCAAGTATTTTTCCTTGATTGTGCCTCACTGCTCCCAATAATGGAGAGATTTTATCGGCATCCCAAGTGAAATTTGGCCAGTCTTTTCTTTGATGTATGTACATAATCACCGCTGTTTTGCGGTAAATATAAGATTTTTTTACCGCACTTTTATTGCTTTGCGGTGATTACTTTTCTTTATTGCCGCTTATTTGCGGTGATTGTTTTGGTTTTTCACCGCAATGTGACAATAATTTTGTAAAAAAAACGATATTTAAGTACCAAATATCTTTCAAAACCTGTTCGTTTTTTGGTCTGATTTAAAGCCTTTTATTTGGTCAAATTGCCAATTATAACTATCTTAGCAATATAAGATTTGAAGATGTTTGCAGTACAGATGCAAAATCGAGACCCTTGTTTTTTTGGTTACTTGTAACCCTTATAAATAAACGGATTAGTTAGGATGTTCGAATCCTGCTCTCCCCACAAAAAGCGAACCTAAATGGTTCGCTTTTTTTATTATACCTAATCTATAATTTTCAATCTAATTTTTTACTCAATAAAAAGTAATATACCAAGACATAAAAAGAAACTACATAACTCAATATACTAATACCCATAAAGAAAATAAAGTTATTGTAGAAATGATACATTACAAAGAACAAATCACTCACAATAAAGGTAAAACTCGTCATCATCAAATAAAAATTAGTTTGATTTTGTTGTAGTGTATACAATATAGTGGCAGAAGAACCAAATGTTACTGATGAGATTCCGTAAACAATGATGAGTAAATACAATTCAATTTTTAAATCAAACATCAAGACTAAGCTAAAATATAATAAGCTTAAAAAAAACAGGAACATTAAAACCATGTAAGATAAATTTATTCTATCTGGTAAATGGAATTTGAGTTCAAAAATATTTTTCAAAACAAAACATAACAGAATACAATAGGCAAAAAAATTAGCTAGTACAACAAAAAAGAAACTTCTATCATCATAAAAAAGATTTAAAATCCCCGAAACAAAGAACAACAGTAAAATAATTGAAGACCAAAAGCTAATTCTCCCATTACTCACTTGCCAATAATAAAAAAAAATAGAAGGTATAATAATTGGCTTTACAATAGAAACTAAACTATCAATTCCTACAACAACTGCTATAAAGTAAATAAAACTTGATAAAATATATAAGACTAATGCTGGTGTGCTCGCTTTCATTAATAAACTGCATTTCTAAATTTACAATTTGTTTTAAAGTCTTTCACAAAACAATAGAACATAAAATAATCGAAAATAGAGCTTTCTAATTATTTTTTTAAAGTTATGAATTGATTTTCAAAAACTGTAGAAATAAGACACTCAATTAATTAAATATTTTTCCAATTCTAAAATTAGTAATATTCATTCCACAACATCATAAAACTTTGAGGTAAGTTTTGTTTTATTTATCAATACTTAGTTCATCATAGGATTTTTTAGCTTCCTCATAACCTACTTTAAAAATCTTGTCCATTTTCAATTTATTGGTTTCAAAAGTCCCATATCGGGATAATTCCTCTGGTTCAATAACCCAATCGCAAATATTAAATTTATGAGTGTTAGAATTAGCCGAAAGTAAATCAAATGCTCTTGTGGTTACTGCCTTTATTGATGATAGATCTTTTCTTTCAATCTTCTGAATTGGACTAACATAGACCCCTATTAATGATTCACATCTACCCTGCAGAATATCTGTTGGAAAATGGTTCAAAATACCTCCATCACTATAAAGATTTCCATCTACTTCATACGGAGATAAAACCCCAGGAAATGATGATGAAGCTAATACCGCATCAACTACCTTGACATCGTTGTCAAAAACCTTTAATTTACCTTTAACAAGATCTGTCGCGGTTATATGAATTTGAATTGGTAAATCTCCTATTTTCTTATCTCCAAAGATTGAATTAAAATACATCTTAAATGCATCAGAATCAATTAACCCCGCTTTTTTAAAAGTGAAGTGCTTCCAATTGAAAAAGTATATCGATTTAAAGAAATTTAAAATTTCATCTGGTGACTGTCCTCCAGCATACAGAGCTGCAACTATAGAACCAGCACTTGTGCCAGCAATATGAATAGGTTTAATATTTTTTTCTTCTAAAAATTTTAAAACACCTGCATGAGCCAAACCTTTGGTTCCTCCTCCAGATAAAATTAAACCAATTGAATTTTGATGAAGCTTCATTAAAAAAAAGTAAATTCTTACAACAAATATAGAATACTATTCAATTATTATCAAATATAAAAAAGCTCCGCAAAAACGGAGCTTAAATTTTATTCTAATGCAAAAACTACTTGGGCGTTGGCCGTGACTTCAATTTCACCAACTGCAAGTGTTTCTCTTGGAGCCATATCAGCACTTTTTGCCATCATCATCTCTCTACCAGCATATACAGGTTGAGGATAATACGTTTGTGAATTATCAGTAATCAGTAAAACCTTTCCTAACTTCAAACTCAAAGC
This sequence comes from Flavobacterium terrae, assembly GCF_900142035.1. Classification (GTDB taxonomy): domain Bacteria; phylum Bacteroidota; class Bacteroidia; order Flavobacteriales; family Flavobacteriaceae; genus Flavobacterium; species Flavobacterium terrae. Next base: position 76,566 of record NZ_FQZI01000007.1, read on the forward strand.
TGATGTATAATCAGTCGCCTTTTGTTTAGCGTCTAACATTGCTTTTTTTCTAGCTTCAGATAGGTATTGATCTAGTTTAGAAGATTTGAATTCAACTCCATTAATATTTGTAATACCAGTATCTGGCAAATCCATCATAAATGCATCATATTTTTTAATATCTTTTAATGTGATTGATATTGTTTGATTCGCCGTGAAATTATATTTCTTTTTCTCGTAATCATAATTCTTATACAAATTCACATTTGTAGTTTGATAATCTGATTGAGGAATGTTGTAACCTTTAATATATTTGATTACTTTTTCGATAATAATATCATTTGCTTTTTTTACTTCTGCAGCATCTTTACCGTTATTTTGAACACCAACCGAAATGATTACTTGATCTGGCGCTACTTTAATTTTACCTTCTCCTGCTACACTAATTTGTGGCACTTGTGGTCTTTGATCTTGAGCATAAGTCATAACCGTAAAAATTGTTATTAATGTTACTACTAAATTTTTCATCTCTTTATTTTTTTATAAGATTGTTATTACAAACTGTGTGCCAATTATATTTTTCCTGTTTTAGCTAGATAAAATAATATAACAATGGGGACAGCTAACAAAATTACCATGTAAGTATTTTCTACAAACAAAATTGGCATTTGTGACAATGTAATTACATAACCTCCTATTGCTCCACCAAAATGAGCTGTATGACCAATATTATCATTCTTAGCTTTCATCCCATAGATAGAAGACAACAAATAAATAAATCCGTAAAGAGATCCCGGTAAAAAACCAAAAATCATCAATCTATCTTCTAACAATATAGAACTAAATATAACCCCTGTGACAGCCCCAGAAGCTCCTACGGCTCTATACGAATAATCATTTTGATGAAAATACAATGTAAGTAAACTTCCACAAATTAAACTCCCTGTGTAAACTAGTAAAAAGGATATGTTACCCATAATATTTAAAACAACTGGGGCAAACATATACAAAGTGAACATATTAAAGAATAAATGAGCCCAATCCGCATGTAAAAAAGCTGATGAAAGCATTCTTATCTGCTCACCAGCCCTAATACTTGCTATGTGAAATTCATATTTTCTAAAAAAAGAAATATCTTGAAAAGCTTTATAACTTATAAGAAGATTTGTTCCTATTATTCCTAATAAAATTGGATTCATATTTTTTTATTAGTAAATATAAGAAAAGCTTTTAACATTTATTAACATAGTAATAGCCGAATAAATGATTTATATTTGCTTAAATTCTTTATCAATGCAGTTACTTGTTTTTATAATAATTTATCCACTATTGTGGATTATTTCAATATTACCTTTTCGCTTATTATATATCTTTTCAGACTTTGTTTATTTTATTGTTTATCATATCATTGGCTACAGAAAAAAAACAGTGAGAGAGAATCTATTGATTGCCTTTCCACATCTTAGTGACAAGGAAAGACTCGACATAGAAAAAAAATCATTTCATCATTTATGTGATATGTTTTTAGAAATGATTAAAACTATAAGCATAACAGATAAACAAATTGAAGAGCGTTTTACCTATTCCAATCTTGAAGTATATAAAGATTTAGAAAAAAAAGGAAAAAGTATTACTCTGTTAGTTTCTCACTACGCAAGTTATGAATGGGTAATTTCTATGAACAAAAAAATTTCACACAAAGGATATGGTATTTACAAGCAAATTAAAAATCCTTATTTTGATAAGCTAGTAAAAAAAATTCGTTCAAGATTTAAAGCTTATTTAATTACTACTAAAGAGACTAAAAAAACTATAGCAAAGAACTATAAAAATGAAGTTTTAGGAGTATATGGCTTTGCAAGTGATCAGACACCCAGATGGTCAGATAACATGTATTGGCACACATTTTTTGGTCAAACAACCGCAATACATTATGGAGCAGAAAGTTTAGCCAAAGAATTTGACATGAATATGATTTACATGAAAGTAAGAAAAGTAAAAAGAGGCTATTATGAAGCTAGTTTTGAAGTGCTTACAGAAGATGTAAAGTCAGTTCCCAATTATAAAATTTCAGAGGATTTTATGAGTAGGGTCGAAAAACAAATCATTGAAGCTCCAGAATATTATTTATGGACCCATAAACGATGGAAACATAAAAAATATGATTAACTTAATATATGTTATAACTTAAAAAGAGTCTTTACTTTTTCAAAATTGTTATTAGCGTCGTTTAAATGAGTAAATTCATTTGATTTGCAGTTATACTCGTACTCTTTTTCCCATTCTTTATGATTTGATGCCAATTGTTCAATACAACTTACCACAAAATCAATTTCTTTATTTGTAGTCGTTGGGTGAATTGACATTCTAATCCATCCCGGTTTTTGCTCTAAATTTCCTGTATCTATATTACAAGTAATACTGTTAGAAGTTTCTTGATCAACATGTAATAAAAAATGTCCGTAGGTTCCTGCGCAACTACATCCTCCACGAGTTTGAATACCAAATTTATCATTAAGCAACTTAACTCCTAGGTTATAATGCAAATCATCGATGTAAAATGAAATTACTCCTAATCTCTCTTTATGTTGTCCAGCTAAAATATTTAAATTAGAAATAGGTGATAATCTATGAAAAACAAATTCAACAATTTCATGTTCTCGATCTAGAATATTTTTAACACCCATTTTTTCTTTTAATTGGATTGCTAAAGCCGTTTTAATTACTTGTAAAAACCCTGGAGTACCACCATCTTCCCTATCTTCAATATTATCAATATACTTGTGTTGCCCCCAAGGGTTTGTCCAAGATACTGTTCCACCACCAGGACAATCAGGCACATTATTTCGATATAAATCCTTATTAAAAATCAAAACACCTGAAGTTCCGGGTCCTCCTAAAAATTTGTGTGGTGAAAAGAAAATAGCGTCTAAATAAGCTTCTTTATCTTCAGGATGCATATCAATATCAACATAAGGCCCTGAGCACGCGAAATCAACAAAACAAACTCCGTTATTTTGATGCATTATTTTCGCAACTTCATGATAAGGAGTGGTTATTCCTGTTACATTAGAACACGATGTTATAGAAGCAATTTTAAAACTTCTATCTTTATATTGATTAACAGTATTTTTAAATTTTTCTAGCGAAAACAAACCATCTTCATCAGCTGGAACCACAATTACATCCGCAATTGTTTCTAACCAAGAAGTCTGATTAGAGTGATGTTCCATATGGGAGATAAAAACGATTGGCCTAAGTTCATTTGGAATATTAGTAAACTCTTTTAAGTTTTCTGCAACACGAAGACCTAAAATTCTTTGAAACTTATTTACAACACCAGTCATACCTGTCCCATCTGTAATTAACACATCATCTTCATTAGCATTAACGTGATGTTTAATAATATGACGCGCTTCGTGATACGCCATGGTCATAGTTGTTCCAGAAATAGTAGTTTCGGTATGAGTGTTAGCCACAAAAGGTCCAAACTCATTCATCATTTTTTCTTCTATAGGACGGTATAATCTTCCACTAGCAGTCCAATCTGTATAAATTATTTTTTGCTTCCCATAAGGAGATTCAAATTCCTGATTTATACCTATAATATTTTCTCTAAATTGTTGAAAATATTGTTCTAAAGTTGTAGAAGATTCAGTTGCAATCATTGTGTTGTAATTTGGGGTCAAATATACATTTTTTACCAATTTTATAACGTTAAAATACTTAGATAATACCTACTTTTGATTAATATAACAATTTTGTTTAGCCAAGTTATGCAACTTAACATTCGAAATAAATTTACAAACGAACTTCCTGTTGATAAGGACAATACTAATGATGTGAGAAAAGTCTTCGATGCTTGTTTTTCTTTTGTAAATCCTACTCCAACTTCAAATCCAAAATTAATTCATACTTCAAACGAAGTAGCTGAAATAATTGGAATAATCAAAAATGATATTCTTTCTAAAGAGTTTTTAAATGTTTTTACAGGTAACAAAATCTTAGTAAATACGAAACCATATGCCATGTGTTATGGAGGGCATCAATTTGGGAATTGGGCTGGACAATTAGGCGATGGAAGAGCTATCAATTTATTTGAAGTTGAAAATAATAACCAAAAGTATACTTTACAATTAAAAGGAGCTGGAAAAACGCCATATTCAAGAAATGCAGATGGTTTAGCTGTTTTACGTTCCTCGATTCGAGAATATTTATGTGCAGAAGCCATGTATTATTTGGGAGTACCAACTACTCGTTCTCTATCCTTATCAGTAACAGGAGATCAAGTGCTTCGTGATATAATGTACAATGGAAATCCTGCGTTCGAAAAAGGAGCAGTTGTTTGTAGAGTTGCTCCTTCTTTCATTCGTTTTGGAAATTTTGAAATTTTTGCTGCTAGAAATGATTTAAAGACGCTTCAAGAACTAACCGATTTTACGATTAAACATTATTTCTCTGAAATTAAAATCGATGGAATAGAAAAATACATTTCATTTTTTAAAACTGTTTGCGATACAACTCTTAAAATGATTATTGAATGGCAACGTGTAGGTTTTGTTCATGGGGTTATGAATACCGATAATATGAGCATTCATGGTTTAACTATAGACTATGGACCATATGGCTGGTTGGAAGACTATAATCCAGATTGGACTCCTAATACTACAGACAATCAACACAAAAGATACCGATTTGGAAATCAGCCTGAAATTGCACTTTGGAATTTATATCAACTAGCCAATGCTCTTTATCCACTCGTAAATGAAGCTAAGCCTTTTGAAGATATTTTAAATAGTTACCAAACTGAATATGAGACCAAATATTTAGAAATGATGAAAGGGAAATTAGGGATCACTTTAAATCTTGAGACTGACATCAAATTGATTTATCAATTAACAGAATTGTTAACAGTAAAAGAGACTGACATGACAATTTTCTTTAGATTACTATCAAAAATCGAAAAAGAAGATAATCAAGAACAAGCTTTTTCAAAAGTGAGCCCAGCTTTTTACCAACTAGACGAAATTAAAGATGAGTTTTTAAAGGATTGGAATATTTGGCTAAATGACTACATTGAAAGAATAAAACAGGAAAATTTATCAGACTCCGGAAGAAAACAAAAAATGGATGCTACAAATCCAAAATATGTACTTCGTAACTATATGGCACAAATAGCTATTGATGCAGCAGATAAAGAAGACTATACCGTTATTAATGAATTATATACTCTTTTACAAAATCCTTACGATGAACAACCAGAAAAAGAAAAATGGTTTGCTAAAAGACCCGATTGGGCAAGAGAAAAAATTGGTTGTTCAATGTTATCTTGTAGTTCTTAATTAAGAATTTTATTAATTTTATAAGAATTAAGATTTCAAAATATGAGAAAGTTAGAATTCAAGATTAATATTAATGCTTCTGCAGATAAGGTGTGGTACTCATTATGGGATGATGAAAATTACAAGAATTGGACAAGTGCTTTTTGTGAGGGCTCATTTGTAATTACAGACTTCAAAGAAGGTTCAAAAGCACACTTTTTATCTCCTAATGGTGAAGGAATGTTTTCAAAAGTAAGCATTAACAAGCCATTTCAATTGATGAGTTTTAATCATATTGGTATGATAAAAAACTTTGAAGAACAACCACTAGATGATGAAACTAAATCTTGGAGTGGTTGCGAAGAAAAATACCAACTAGAAGAAACTAATGGTCAAACTACTTTAACCGCAAGGGTTGATGTAATTGATAAATATATAGAATATTTTAATGATAGTTTTCCAAAAGGTTTACAAAAAGTAAAAGAAATTGCAGAAGACACTAGCTTAAAACCAATTTCCATTTATACAAGTGTAAATGCTTCTTTAGAAAAAGTTTGGGAATTTTGGACAACTCCAAATCATATTATAAATTGGAATCAGGCTTCTGATGACTGGCACACAACAAAAGCATCAAATGATTTAAGAGTAGGCGGCACATTTTCAAGTACTATGGCTGCAAAAGATGGAAGCATGAGCTTTGACTTTGAAGGAAAATATTCTCTTGTTGAACCTCATAAAAAAATTAAATATTCCATGATCGATGGGCGTATAGTAACTGTTACGTTTTACAATATAGACAACCAAACTGTTATAACTGAAACTTTTGATCCTGAAACACAAAATTCTCCAGAGCTACAAAGAAATGGTTGGCAAGCTATCTTAAATAATTTTAAAAAATATACAGAAAACAATTAATCATTTAAACTAAAAAACTATGGCAAGTGTACACACTTATTTAACTTTCAATGGAAATTGCGAAGAAGCATTCAACTTTTACAAATCTGTTTTTGGTGGAGAATTTGAATTTATAGGAAAATTTAAAGATATGCCTCCAGCTGAAGGGCAACCTCCAGTTTCTGAAGCTGATGCAGAAAAAATAATGCATGTTAGCTTACCAATTGGAAATGGAAGTTCGCTTTTTGGGAGTGATACATCAGAAGGATTTGGAGGTAAAGTTACTTTTGGAAACAACTTTTCTATATCTATAAATGCAGCTAATAAAGAAGAAGCAGATAAGTTATTTAATGGACTTTCACAAGGAGGAACTATTACAATGCCTATGGCTGATACATTTTGGGAAGCTTATTTTGGCATGTTTGTTGATAAGTTTGGAATAAACTGGATGGTAAACTTTGATTATAAATAATATTTCTATTTAAATTGACGTTTATAACCACAAAATCTATCAAAATGAAAAATTTAATTAAAACCACAGTATTTGCTGCCTTTTTATTTTTAATAGTATCAGATAATATGTTTGCACAAGGTCCTCCACCATGGGCACCTGCTCATGGTTACAGAGCTAAAACAAAACATATTTATTTCCCTGAACAAAACTTTTATTATGATATAGAAGCGCGTAATTATATTTATTTAAACGGAGGAAGATGGTCTATTAGTGCTAGTATTCCTAGACCTTTCATCAATATAAACTTAGGAGGTGCTCCACAAGTTCAATTAGAATTTGTAGGTCACAACCCTTACAGAGAGAATCATATTCATGTAGTGAAATATAAAAAACCTAAAAAATATAAAAAGGTAAAGGTTATTCATCATGATAACCATCATCATCATCACAAGGGACATGGAAAACATAAACATTAAAATAAAAAGCTGCAATTAAAATTGCAGCTTTTTATTTATAACTCTATGCTAAAATTTTTGGTAATATCACAATATAATCAATTTCTTGAAGTTTAATTTAGAGTAATTAAATCCCAAAAAAATGAAAAAAATTTTAAACCTACTATTACTATTTACAAGTGCATTTTTATTAACTAAATGTTCAAGTGATGATTCATCAACAATAAATAATGAAGGTCCTTTATTTGTTAATGGTGTAACTTATCAAATAGGTACAAATTCAAGTGGAAACACCTATAACAGTACTATGTATTCCTCATCAACAAATTATAAAACAAGAACATTTACTATTTTAAGAGGAAGTTCAACAACTCCTGAGAATTCAGAAAGTATAAATTTAACAATAAGCTATCCTATTGCACAATCAAGCATAAATGGGACCTATGATTTAACAGTAGACACTACAGATGCAATAGCAACTAATTCAGCTTATAGCATTTGCTCATTGAATACTTTTAATAGCACTTATGGTGGAGAAAACATTTTCGCATCAGGAACTGTTACAGTTGTAGATAATGGTAATAACAATTTCAAACTAACATTTAATAGTGTTACGCTAAAAAATCAAGATAGCCCAACTACAGATGCCAGAACAATTATTGGTTTTTGTCAAACAATATTTACTCAATTATAAAAAAAAGGCCCTTATTTCATAAGGGCCTTTTTTTTATATTCCAGCAATAACTTTCAATTCATTCACGAAACGTTCAGCTAAAACATCAGCTTGCTTTTGTGTTGGTGCTTCAGTGTAAATTCTGATAATAGGTTCAGTATTCGATTTACGAAGATGAACCCATTCAGTTGGAAAATCAATTTTAACTCCATCAATGGTTGAAATATTTTCAGAACCATACTTTTTAGTCATTGTTTCTAAAACTAGATCAACATCAATTTGAGGCGTTAATTCAATTTTATTTTTACTCATATAATATTGTGGATATAAAGCTCTAATTTCTGCAACTGTTTTATCCTGATTAGCCAAATAAGTTAAAAATAATGCAACACCTACAAGAGCATCTCTACCATAATGAATTTCTGGATAAATAATACCTCCATTGCCTTCACCTCCAATGATAGCATTTGTTGATTTCATTAACTCAACTACATTCACTTCACCTACAGCACTCGCTTGATAACTTCCATTGTGTTTTTCAGTAATATCTCGTAAAGCACGAGACGAACTCATATTTGAAACTGTATTTCCTGGTGTTTTACTCAAAACATAATCTGCAACAGCTACTAAAGTATACTCCTCACCAAACATTTCACCATCATTTGAAATAAATGCCAAACGATCGACATCAGGATCGACAACAATTCCAAAGTCAGCTTTTTCATCTACAACCAACTTACAAATGTCTCCTAAATGTTCTTTTAAAGGCTCTGGGTTATGAGGAAAATGTCCATTGGGTTCACAATACAATTTCACAACTTCTACACCTAATTCTTCTAATAATTTTGGAATAATAATACCACCAGAAGAATTAACACCATCAACCACAACTTTAAACTTCTTAGCTTTTACTATATCAACATCAACTAAAGGCAATGCTAATACTTCATCAATATGAATATCCATGTAAGCATTGTTTTCTGTAACCTCACCTAACGAATCCACATCTACAAAATCAAAAGCTTCTGCTTCAGCAATTTCTAAAATTTTAGCTCCATCAGCTCCACTCAAAAATTCTCCTTTAGCATTTAATAATTTTAAAGCATTCCATTGTTTTGGGTTATGAGAAGCAGTTAATATAATCCCCCCATCAGCATTTTCTAGCGGTACTGCAACTTCAACAGTTGGAGTTGTAGAAAGCCCCAAATCAATAACGTCAATACCAAGACCAACTAAAGTATTTATCACTAAGTTATGAATCATTGGTCCAGATATTCTTGCATCTCTTCCTATTACCACTACAAGCTTTTCTTTATTCAAACTATTCTTCAAAAAAGTACCGTATGCAGAAGCAAATTTTACTGCATCAACTGGAGTTAAATTATCTCCAACTTTACCTCCTATTGTTCCTCTAATTCCAGAAATTGATTTTATTAAAGTCATTAAATAATATTTACAAAGATTAATACACAAATATAAAAGTAACTTAGTTCATAAATATCCTAATGATCACTTTTTTTAACTAATAAGAAATGAAAGAGTAAAGTTTGTATATTTGGAATACTTAGATTAAAAAAATGAACTTTCTAGCTCACATATATTTATCTGGAGATAATGAATTGCTAAAAATTGGCAATTTCATGGCAGATGGAATTAGAGGACAACAATACACTAATTTTCCAATTGATGTACAGAAAGGAGTTTTACTTCATAGATCAATCGACTCATTTACAGACGCCAACATAACATACCGAAAAAGCAAGCATCGACTTCATGAAAAATACGGACACTATTCTGGTGTTATAATGGATATTATTTATGACCATTATTTAGCCAAAAATTGGAAAAATTATTCCAATATAGCTTTAGATGATTATGCTGATGATTTTTATGAATCCTTAAAAAAAAATTATGACATCCTTACAGATAAAACTAAGAATATGATGCCTTATATGATAGCTCGAAATTGGCTCAAAAGTTATGCAAGTATTGGAGGATTAGAAATGATTCTTTTCCAAATGGATCATAGAACAAAAAACAGAGCAAACATGCAGGAAGCTATCGTAGAATTACAAGAATTTTACACTCTTTTTGAAGAAGAATTTACTTCTTTTTTTAGCGAATTACAAGAACATTGTAAAATAAAACTTGTAGAAATTAATAAAATCTTCTAAATCTTCATTTAAAAAAATAGCTAAAAAACAAAAAACCCTATCAGATTTGATAGGGTTTTTTAAAAGAAAGGCGGCGACATACTCTCCCACAGGATTGCAGTACCATCTGCGCAGGCGG
>NZ_FQZI01000008.1 GCF_900142035.1 Flavobacterium terrae
GTGCTAATTTTTATCTTTTTCTTTCTAACTTTTCAGTTATATTTGTAAGCAACAGTAATAAAATTCCGCCACTTTATAAAGCCGGCGGGACGTTAGTGGCAAGTTAAGCCCAAAATTACGCAGATAAAATCGTATAAAATGAATATAGATAATCAAAAAGAATATTGGGATGAAGTTGCAGAAATAAAAACTTTTACACATCCAATAGATTTAGAATTAATAAATGCTTTTTTAAATAAACAAAGTAGAATTGTTGACTTTGGATGTGGTTATGGAAGAATTGTGAAACAATTAACCGATTTAGGATTTGAAAATGTTTGCGGATTTGACACTTCTAAAGAATTAATTTCAAGAGGAATATCAGAAAACAATTTAGCTCTTTATCATATTGAAAATCCAACAGAACTAAAACTAGAAGACAATTCTATAGATTGCATTATACTTTTTGCTGTTTTAACTTGTATTCCATCCAATGATGGACAAAATAGTTTAATAAGTTTACTTCTATCTAAACTTAAAAAAGGTGGAATTATATACATAAGCGATTACTACTTACAAGAAAATTCAGTTGAAGTTGAACGATATGAATATTTAAACGGAGACAAAAATAATTTTGGAGTTTTCAAACTACCAGAAGGAGCTACTTTCCGCCACCATACTAAAGAGTGGATTAAAACTTTGACAAAAGATTTTGACGTTTTAATAGAAAATCCATTAGTTGTAAAAACGATGAATGGAAACATTGCAAATGGATTTCAAATAATAGCAAAAAAATAACCTGCCACTAACAGGCGTTTGGCAAGATTGCGAATTTTGTAGTAAATTCATGTTTACATTTCGCAAGAAATTTTATCTTTAACAGAAAATAATCGGTTCCGAACTTCGCAACCTCGCCAAGCGCCGGAACGTTAGTGGCAAGCTTAACACCAATCGGTAGACAAACAAAAAAACAATTTAAAATGGCAATAAGCACAAATTCAATAATTCACTATACGAAAAGTTTAGATAATTTATTGCAAATCTTAAAAAATGGTTTTTCTCTTAAATATTGCAAGGAAGATTTCTTTTGGAAACAGAAAAAACTAAGATATGCGTATCCAATGATTTGTTTTTGTGACATTCCACTTTCTGAAGTAAAAAAACATCTTGACTCTTACGGTCATTATGGAATTGGATTAAAGAAAGATTGGGCTGTAAAAAAAGGTTTAAATCCAGTATTATATTTAGAAAAGGAATCTTCATTATCTGAAACATTAATGCAACAAATAATGAGATTTGACAAGAACAAAAAAGAATTGAAAACAAACCCAAATACTCCAAAAATCGACGAGGTTTGGAGACAAGAATTAATTACACTTTGTTCTCATATTAAAAATTATGATGGCGATTTAATTATTAATGGTAAAGAGATTAATAATTATCGGTTTTATGATGAAAGAGAATGGAGATATGTACCAACAAAACTAGAACTTAAAGGTAATAAAAGAGCTATTTTACAAGACATATATATTGCTGACAAGGAAAAATACAATAAAGAAGTTGGAAAAATTAAACTTGAGTTTGATATCGCTGAAGATATTTCATATATCATAGTTAAGGAAGAAAATGACATTCATAAAACATTAGACTTTATAAGTCAGAATTTCAAAAAAACTCTTTCTGCTTCTGATATGGAAATTCTAATGACTAAAATAATTAGTACTGACCAAATTATAAATGATTTTTAAATAAAAGCCAGCCACTAACAAGCGTTTGGCAAGATTGCGAATTTTGTAGTAAATTCACGTTTACATTTCGCAAGAAATTTTATCTTTAACAGATAATAATCGGTTCCGAAGCTCGCAACCTCGCCAAGCGCCGGAACGTTGTGTGCAAGGCTAAACGACCTCTTCATCCAAACTTGAGCAAACGATTTTTGAAATAGAAATTTAATATATTTACAATGCCAAAATGTTTTTTAAAACAACACTATTATGGACATTACAAATCTTCCCGAACATTTATTTGAAAGTAACTACACAGAGACACCAGACCTGCAAATTGCTAACTACGAGGTGTATAAACATGTTTCCAAAAATAAGATTAACCTAAACAAAAATGTATTCAGTTTTTTGTTAGACGGACAAAAGGACATTCACTTTTCTAATGACATCGTTTCAATAGATCATACACAATCCTTGCTCCTTGCGTCGGGGAATTTTTTAACAACCGAAATTGTTGGGGCAAATAGTTATAGTTGCCTACTCTTTTTCTTTTCTCAAAAAAACATTAATGATTTTTTATTGAAATATGGGCATTTATTTAACCCAAATGACTTTAACAAAGCAGCTACCAGTAGTCCTTATTTCCTTATGGAAAAAGACAATTTTATTATCCATTTTATTAATTCTATTCAACAAATTTATGGCTTGAATCAAACAATCTCTCAAAAGATTCTGGAATTGAAATTTGAAGAAATTATGCTGTATCTGGCTGATAAGTATGGGCAAAGTTTTTTTGTTTATCTACATTCTTTGTTAATCAACAAAAGAGAATTTTCTTTTAAAATGGTTATTGAAAAAAATCTGTACACGAGTTTGAATATTGATGAGGTCGCTTTTCTATGCAATATGAGCCTGTCTACTTTTAAGCGAAAATTCATACAATTATATCAAGAGTCTCCAGGAAAATGGTTTCAACTAAAACGGCTCAACAAAGCCAAAAAGTTATTGCTTAATAATGAAGCGACACCATCAGAAATCTATATGGACTTTGGTTATGATAGCTTATCAAATTTTAGCACAGCCTTTAAAAATGAATTTGGTTACAGTCCAAAAAACATTATGAAAACTTGACCTTTTTTCATAAGTTTTTGAACTAAATACAAAAGCCTCACAAGCTTAAATGAGCTAAATTTGTTAAAACAAAATTGGTTTAATTAAAAAATAAAAAGACATGAAAAAATTAGGATTATTAGTTCGACTAGAAGCAAAAGCTGGAAAAGAAAAAAATGTTGAAGAGTTTATTACAAGTGCATTGCCACTTGCTAATGAAGAAGCGGGTACTATTACATGGTATGCGTTCCGTATTGACGCTTCTACATTTGGCATTTTTGACACTTTTTCAGATGAAGAAGGCAGAGAAGCACATCTTGGTGGTAAGATTGCAAAGGCGTTAATGGAAAATGCACCTGAATTGTTGGCTACTGCACCATCTATAGAGAAAATAGACGTTTTAGCGGCTAAATAAACATACCACAATTATTATAAAATGGCAGCCTGTCAAAGTTCTGTAAATGAATTTGGACAGGTTGCCTTTGTTTACAAAACAGCTTGATAATAAATTAAGCTTAGACTGACGAAGAAACCCAGCACACAACAGCGGTTTCGCGCTATTGCTGGTTTTTCTTGAATTGTACTTATTTCTTCACGAAAATATTTTATCTTAGCAGAAAGTACGCAGTTCGCTGGCATCGCAACAGTCGCGAAGCCGCGGAACGTTGCCCACAATATGAAAAAAATACTTGCAATCATAATCCTATTTATTACAAATTTTAGTTTTTGCCAATTAAGAGCAGTAATTATTGACAGTGAAACGAAATCGGTTATACCTTATGTAAATATTTGGATTGAAAATGAAAACATTGGAACAACTTCTAATGAAAAAGGCGAATTTTCAATAGATATTACTAGTGGTAAATTTTTAATATTATCAAGTTTAGGATACGAAAAAAAGAGAATTGAAATATCGTCAATTTCAGAAAAAATAGTTCTAAGTCCTAAAATAACAGAATTGAATGAAGTCATAATTAGTTCAACAAAAAAACAAAAAGAAATCGTAATTGGGAAATTTAATGATTTGGATGTTGGTTATTATTATGCCTCTTTTGACAAACCCGAAATAAAAGCAAGATATTTTCCATTTGACTCAAGTTACTCAAAAACACCTTATCTTAATAAATTAAAATTTAGGATTTACAGTAACATTAAAAATGCAAAATTTAATGTTAGAATTTACTCTATAGGAGAAAATGGAGAACCAAAAAATCCTATTTACAATAAAAACATTATTGGAATTGTAAAAAAAGGAACGGAAAATATCGAGCTGGATTTGTCGGAATTAGATATTATGTTCCCAAAAAACGGAGTTTTTATTAGTTTTGAGTGGTTAATTATACCAGAAAATGTATTCAAAACTTCATTTCCAATAAAAGATTCTAAAAAGCGAATAGAAAAAATAATGTACGAACCTAAAGTTGGATTATTACCGAGTGAAACAGACGAGAATAGCTGGACTTATAAAAATGGGAAATGGGAAAAAGTTAAGGCTTTTGATACGAAAACCAATCACCCAAAAGAATACATAAATAAATTTGGACTTTTAGCAATAGAAATGACATTAACAAATTGAAAAATACTGTGGGCAACAGCGGTTTGCTTCAATGGCTACTTTCGGATTTTCCTACTGAAAACCCAGATAGCGCGGATTTGCAATCCGTGCCTAAAAAGAATAGTAATTACAATTGTAAAAAGTTGTAGTTTTATTTTTTACAAACCTTTTTAAAAATAATTAATCGAAGACAATGCACAAACCTTACGAAAAAGGGCTAAATCATAAAGCTGACTTCAGAGTAAAGTACAAATTTCGTAGTCCAGAGAATGGTGGCAGAAAAACCGGACCACCATATCAAGGAATTCGATGTGACTTTTCATTTGTTGGAGAACCTGAAAATAAAATGTACATGATATGGCCAGAGTTTGAAGACAACGAAGGAAACGTATTAACATATAATGATCAATCAGTACCAAATGAAGGCACTGCAAGAATGTGGATTATTAATAATGAAATGCGACCTCTTCACTATGATAAAATTAAAATCGGAGTAAAAGGAAATTTCAGAGAAGGAAATTTGTATTCAGCAGACTGTGAAGTCATTGAAATACTAGACTTAAAAATTAACCCAACTCAAAATAAATAACTATACACGCTCCTGCGCAAATCCTTCGTTTGGTAATAATAGAAATAATGTCCTAGAATCATAAACATTAATGAAAATTTCAAATAATTTTATCTTCTTTCTTCTGTTACTACTATTAATCTTTATGCTAATGGATACAAGAAATTTGATAAATGTTCCTTTTTATATTGACTTATTATTTTTTTTAATTGGATTTATTATATCAGGAATAACTCTTCATTTATATGTAGGAAAAGATTGGATTAAAGAATTTAAATCTGCGGCATATTTTATAATTGCTTTGGTAATGACAGCTTTTCCATTAAGCGTACTTCTTTTAGCTGTTTTTAAAGTTTCAATTATCTACTACAACCACAAACAAGGTGATATTTTTAAAGAAAAGTGTTTAGTCGAAAATGTGTCAACTGGAAAATATAGATCATTATCTTATAGATTTAGAGATAAAATATATGATACTAAATCATTTAATTATCTGGATTACAGTAAATGCAACCATGATTGTTATGTTGAACTAACTCTAGAGAAAAAACCTTTTGGAATGTATTACATACTGAATATAAAAAAAACAGAATTAAATCAACACTAATTATTAACCGCGACGCCAATTCTTATCTATAAATAAGCAATAATAAACAAAAGGATATCCAGTAGGTTACTTATTTTAGTCAAAAAAATAGTTTGGAAAATTTAGAGCATATACAAAGGATTAGAAAAGTCTTAGACTATATTGAAAATAATCTCCAAGAAGATCTTAGGTTAGAAACCATAGCAAAAGTAGGACTCTACTCTCCTTTTCATTTCCATAGAATATTCAAAGTAATTGTTGGCGAAACCATTCAGGATTTTATCATTAGAAAAAAAGTCGAAAAAGCAGCATTACAATTATCTAAAAACAAAACCAAGTCCCTTACTGAGATATATGCAGAAATTGGTTTTAACAGCCATTCTACTTTTACAAAAGTGTTTAAAAAACACTATGGGATTCCTCCTACTCAATTTAGAAAATTAGCCCCAGAGCATTTTAGCAAGATTTCACAAATTAATGGCAATAATGAACAAAACACCGTGATTTTTGAACAATACATTTGCACTATTCAACAAATACAAAAAATTATGGAACACACAAAAATTGAAGTAAAACAAATGCCAGAAATGAATCTTGCCTCTGTACTGAGTATAGGTATGCAAAATGTAGAAAAAGCGTATGAAAAAGTAATCAATTGGGGAATTTCAAAAAAATTATTTCCTGGCGAAAATGTCAAAATGATTTCTGTTTATCACGACAGTGCAAAAGTAACGCCTCATGATAAAGTTAGAATCAATGCTTGTATGCTTGTTGAGCTACCTATTAAAAGAGAAGATGATGTTTTTCCGGAAACGCTACCTTCTGGAAAATACATTGTAGGGAGTTATTTTATTACTCTTAACGAATTTGAACAGGCATGGAATGGCTTATTTTTATGGATGAACGAAAAAGGGTATCAATTTAGAAAATCATATCCTTATGAAATTTACCATACTAATTACAAGGAACATCCTGAAGGTAAAATGAGTGTGGATTTTTGCATTCCTATCATTTAAAAAAATCAAAAAAAAAACCAATCTCCATGACAGAGATTGGTTTTCCAAGGTAACATTAACGCAGATTTATTATCCTTGTATACTAAGAACACTAACTACAATTGTTAAAAGTTGTAGTTTTGTTTTTTATAACGGTAGCAGAATAAAAGTACTATTAACCTAAAAAGAATGAGACATAAAAAAATTTTTATATCACTAGTATTATTAACAATTATCTCATGTGGTAAAACAAAAAATGATGTTAAAAAGATAAACAAAATCGAATTAAAAGAGTTTATAAAAAGTGATAGAATGGATAAAACTGAATTTTGGAAATTGATAGAATATTCTATTGCAAAATCAAATAACAATAAATTATTACAGGAAGAAGCAATCGTTGAAAAATTAGTCACCTATAATGCAGAGCAAATTATTGAATTTGAAAAAATTTTTAGGGAATTAGTTATCGAAGCTGATGATTTTAAAATAATGGCAGCACAGAAAGTTATTGAAGGCTATGTTTCTGATGATAGTTATTTATACTTCCGTTGCTGGTTAATTGGAAAAGGGGAAAAGATATATACAGAAACACTAAAAAATCCAGAGTTTTTAGCTGAAAATATAAATCAAGATGAAGAAACATATTTTGAAGGATTAATGTATGTTGCAACTTCGGCATATCAAAAAAAAACTAGCAAAAAAGAGGAAGATGAAACTTTTCCAAGAACTGTTTGTATAGAAAAAGGTTTAGATTATGATTTTGGAGCACCTCCAACAAAAGGAACTGATTGGAGAGAAGAAGATTTACCAAAAACTTATCCTAAATTATGGGAGGTTTTCAATTAAAATTAAATCCATAAAAAAACCAATCTCCATGACAGAGATTGGTTTTCCAACTTAACAAATCTATTTTAACCTACTTTTTCTTTTTTAACCTATCCTTAAATACTTTCTCAAATTTTTCTAATTTGGGTTGTATCACGTATTGGCAATAACTTTTAGACTTGTTATTTTCATAGTAATTTTGATGGTAACTTTCTGCTTTGGTAAATCCTTTGTAAGGTTCTAGCGTAGTCACAATTTTAGAGTCGTAAGCCCCAGAATTATTTAGTTTGGTAATAATATCCTTTGCTATTTTTTTTTGATTTTCATTAGCATAAAAAATAACCGATCGGTATTGAGAACCTTTGTCGGCTCCTTGTCTGTTGAGTTGTGTTGGGTCGTGAACCGTAAAAAACACTTTAAAAATTTCGTCTAGATTCGTTTTACTAGGATCATACTTTATCTGAACCGCTTCGGCAAAACCAGTAGTTCCAGTAGAAACCTCATCGTATGTAGGGTTTTTAATGCTTCCACCAGAATATCCAGACTCCGCAGAAATCACTCCGTCAAGACCATCAAAAACCGCTTCGATACACCAAAAACAGCCTCCGCCCAAAGTAATCGTTTCCGTTTTTGGTTTTGCTTGTTGTGCAAACAAAACAGCTGGAAGCAATGCTATTAAATACAATAACTTTTTCATCTTATTTCTTTTTTGGTTTCATGTCGGGTTCAAAATCTAACGAAACCGAATTCATACAATACCGTTTTCCTGTGGGCTCTGGACCATCGTCAAACAAATGCCCTAAATGTCCGCCACATCTGCCACATAAAGCTTCTACTCTATCCATTCCGTGGGATTTGTCATCTTTAAACACAATACTTTTTTTGTTTTCTTGCTCAAAAAAACTTGGCCATCCGCACGAGCTTGCAAACTTAGCATCAGAACGAAAAAGGGTGTATCCGCAAGCGGCACAATAATAGGTTCCTTCGCCTGTATAATTCCAATACTTCCCTGTAAAAGCAGCTTCAGTTTGTGCCTTTCTAGACACTAAGTATAAATCTTCGGGCAAAATTGATTTCCATTCTGCGTCTGATAAATGAAGCTTTTTTTCGTCTGTATGAGAGTAATACTTGTGCTTTGCATTATTTTGAGCTTGCAACGGAAGCATCAATCCCAATAGAAAAATAAAGCAACTGATTTTTAAAAACTTAACTAACATATTTTCTTCTATTTTAAATTATAGTACTAATTTATATCTCTTTCAAAACTGAATTTGTAAGCTAGATGACATGTCTAAAGTGCTTTAACAAATGATTAAGAATAAAAAGGTTCCTCACAACAAGAAACCTTTAAAAAAACTAAAATCTAACTGAAAAAAAGCACCTTGCATTGTGTTTTATTGTCTGACTCTATAACCCAATATCCTTTTTTAGATAGATAGGTTTTATAATTGAGTGATTTATTTTTATCTATAGTTTTTATATACTGCTGGAAATTTTGTGAACTATCAAGCAAATACAGTGACTCTTTATCAAACTTAAAATTAGCATAGTCATTATCCAGTAAATCTACCTTTAATAAATCTTTTGAAGTATTGTCTTGAGATTTTTTAAATTTTAATGAAGACTGAGATTTTTTTAAACCATCATTGTCATTGATCGTTACAGTATTTAAGTAATTACGATCTTTTGAAAAAATGCTGCAAAAAACTTCGTTATCTCTTAATCGAATCGAAAAATTGATTTTTGAAACATCTTGATTTTGATTAAAACCCAATGGATCAAGTACTTCTTGATGTGATTCCCAAAGCAATTTGCCATTTGAATCGTATTTAAAAATGTAAAAACCCAAAGGAATGTTAGTTGAATTTGTTATTTCCTTTGCTTCACTACCAAATAATCCATAGACATAAACATTTCCTGAGTTTTTATCTACCAAGTAATTATTAACGGCTAATTCACTTAATTTTTTAGTATTAGAAGGATCTACAACGCCACTACCATTGTTTGACAACAATAAAAAATGCTTGGGTTCACTCACAAAATAGGAATAATCACCCGTTTTTGAACCTTCTAGATTATATACGGTTCTGTAAATGGTCGCCGATTTATAGTTCTTATTAATTGATTTAGTGATAAAACTAAGATCACTTTCATTAATGCGAACATCAAAATCAAATCCTTCGGTAAATGTTGCTGTCGTTTTATTTTCTAACTTATTTAAATCTGGCTTTTCTAACTTGTTTTTTACTACTTTGCTACCAAATAAGTCAATTACTTTAAGAAAAACATCATCGTTTTTCAAATCTATTTTTGTGTTTTCTTTTTGGTTTACAAAATCCAATCCGTAGATATCATTAAAGTATCTAAAACGTTCATTGATAGTAAAATACTTTGTAGGCACTCCATCCAGGATTAATTTATACTCTGAGGGAAATTCATTCTTTTCTGGTAATTTACCTATCAAAAAAGCAGTTTCAATAGGCGAAAAAACACAATTGGCTAATTTTTCATTGGCTACTAACTTTTGAGTAAAACCATCCTTGTCAAAAGCCCAAACATCAGTAATAATATTTCCGTACGCTTTAGAAGTCCTTTCACCTAATGTCATTACCACTTTGTCTTGGTTAGGCAAATAAATTACATCTAAGGGTTGCTTATTTTCCTTAAAAGAAACCTCAGATATAACTTTTTGGGCAAAAGTGGTTGATGATATAAGCAGAAGTAAATAATTTAGCTTTCTCATATATTAAAAACCTTGTTTAAATGACAATCCAAAAGTAAAAGCTCTTGTCAAACCATCAGGTCTAACCTCACGAACTACAAAAGGAGTTGCTAATGAAGTTTCTATACTGCTATTGTCACCAATTTTATAATTAGCTATTAAATTTCCATTGATGGTTAATCCATCAGAATTTGCGATTTCAACTCTGTTCCCAAATTGATTTACATACGAATCATTTCCTAAATGGTATATAAACAATGCATTAGGCTTTAACGTCAGTTTTTCGTTTAATAACACTATGCTGTATGTAGATCTAAACAATACATCTGATTTACGGTGAAACAAATTGGTTGAATCAAATTTATCTGTAGGAGATAAAGATGATAAGTAAGAGTTTTTATTATCATTTAAAGGAATTTGAGCGGCAATATTAAAATCCCATTTTTTTACACTGGCTTCTAACCCTCCAATAATATCAAAAGTTCCCAAACTAGATTGATAAGGCATAGGCAATGACACATTATTGATTTTGTCATTCCCTGATGTTAAAGGAATTTTTACACCCAAAAGCCCTGACCATTTTAAATTGTTTGCATCAGGATTGAATTTATAATTTCCTGTAACAAAAACATCTCCAACATTGCTTCTTGTTCCAAAACTACCATTAGCAACTGTTCCTGTTAACCTTGCATTTACAGCAAACTTGTCTGTAAACAAACGTGTGTAACTGGCATAAGGTGAAAAAATAGTTACATCTTCTTCCCCAATTCCATACACGCCTCCTATTTCAATTAAGTTCTTTTTTTCAGTATTAGCGGCTTTAAAAGGGTTTCCTACCGAACAAAATCCAGCATCACTACAACCCTGGGCCGAAATTTGTTGAATACCGAAAACCATAAATGGGAAAATTGCAATTTTAAAATTCTTAAGCATAGTATTTATTTTAGTTTATTAGTTTACATTAAGTTGAGCAACAGCATACAAATGATTGAATTGCTGACAATGTATAAGCACATACGGATAATTTGCTAATACGGTTTCGGAAGGGATTAGATAAACACTATTTCCGTTACCTGCAAAATTTCCTAGATTGACATATTGTGTTGGCGTATCCGATTTAGACAAATACACTTTTAAATCTGGAGCCGAAGACACGTTAGCATTCTCAATTTCTAACTTATATACTCCATTATCTAGATATACTTTTACCATTCCTGAAGCATTAACACCTGATGTTGGCGAAAAACTTCCAGTATATTTCAAAACAGCTCCTTCAAGAATCGACACATTACTTTCTTTTTGAGTCAATTCGCCTTCTTTTTCACATGATAAAGTGAATAAGGCCACTAAGATTAACAAATACTTATTCATAATTTAAAGGTTTAGATTACAAACTTAAATACTTTAGCCACCCTAAAATGTTAGCTAGGTTACATTAGATAATATTTGTTATAGTTTCTTTTTTTACATTAATTTGCCACATGATAAATCCTTCGGCACATGGATGGATAAGTAAATTTTTCTTTGAGCAAGACTCACAAGAGCAATTCATCTTATATAATTCTGAAAGTTTTTATGTAGCCACCAGAGAAACGGGTTTTTTAGTTGGTTATGCGACACATTTTGTGACTTCAAAACCAGTAGAAACTAAAGGCTGGACTACCGAAGAATTTTCTAAAATTGCGCTTTTAAATTCACTTTTTGGTATTTATCAAATTGTAACCAAAGACAATAATTCTGAGGAGTTTATCAAAAAGAGCGTTGCTTTTTACCAAGAACTACATCCTAAAAATTCAGGTTTACTAGATATTTTTTTACCAACGGATTCTGCTGAAAATAAATTAGAAAAAATTATTGCTAATCGCATAAAAACCAATGACAATATCATTAGCAAGAATTTCTCTCATATTCTAACTAATGCCTTACTTTTTATTGATGTATTGGCTTTTAAAAGATATATTGAAGAAGGTAGTTTACCCAAAAAGTATTTAAAAAAAATAGAAGAGATTATTGTAAGTGTCGTATCTATTGCACTGAACACTAAAGAAACCAAATCAAACTATGATGATTTGTTGCAAAAACTCTTCGAATCGTCTGTTCGTTATTCAAAGTTCGAAAAATCAGCTAAGGAAACTTCACTCGATAATATTGATTTTTCTTATTTAGAAGACGATTATGAGCGTTATTACTTGATTGATATTGCTAATATGGCTTTGTGGAACGATGGCGTAATCGAAAAATCTGAACGCAGCTTTTTATTTGAATTGGCAAAGCATCTTAACGTTTCAAATGATTTTGTAAAGAAAAGCATTAATGATATGAATGTCTTTTTGACTGAAAATAAATCATCCATTCATTATTTCAATTATTCGAACCCTGTGAAGCATTTTTATGACCAAACCACTTCAAATGTGCAAACATTGGTACAAAGAAATAAAACCAGATTGCTCATAGAAATTTCGCAAAGCAAAGAATTAGTAACTCTTTTACGCAAATCAGCTTCAGAAAAATTAACGCTAGAAGAAAAAAAGAAGGTTCGTAATCAAATACTTGACATTTGTAAAACAATTCCATCCCTGACCATCTTTCTTGTTCCTGGCGGAAGTTTATTATTACCTATCTTAATAAAATTCATAC
The DNA here is from genome assembly GCF_900142035.1 of Flavobacterium terrae. Classification (GTDB taxonomy): domain Bacteria; phylum Bacteroidota; class Bacteroidia; order Flavobacteriales; family Flavobacteriaceae; genus Flavobacterium; species Flavobacterium terrae. Next base: position 12,702 of record NZ_FQZI01000008.1, read on the forward strand.
CACAATTACTTCCATCGGCTTTTAACGAAAATTTAGACAAAAACATGTAATAAGTTTTTCTTATTGTTTTTATATTTGAATAAAATTTTACTATAAATGACAATCACTCAACTACAATATGTTTTGGCAGTAGCCGAATACAAAAATTTCACACTTGCTGCAGAAAAATGTTTTGTTACTCAACCTACTTTAAGTATGCAAATTCAAAAAGTAGAAGAAGAACTAGACATTATCATTTTTGATAGAAGTAAAAAACCTATTCAACTTACAGAAGTAGGTCAAAAAATTGTAGCTCAAGCTAAAAACATCGTTAACGAAGCAGATAGAATTCAAGATATTGTAGACCAACAAAAAGGTTATATAGGTGGAGAGTTTCGTTTAGGAATTATCCCAACGATAATGCCTACACTACTACCTATGTTTTTGAATAATTTCATTAAAAAGTATCCAAAAGTTAAATTAATTATTGAAGAGTTAAATACTGCTGAAATTATTACCAAACTAAAAAACGGTCATTTAGATGCTGCAATTGCTGCTACACCACTTGAAGAAGAAAAAATTAAAGAAGTCGTTTTATACTACGAACCATTTATGGTATATGTTCCTGAAGAACATGCTAAATTTGACAAAAAAGAACTTGAGATAGAGGATTTAAATGTTGATGAAATTTTACTTTTACAAGACGGTCACTGCTTTAGAGAAGGCATCTTAAATATTTGCAAAAGCAAATCACAATCGAAAGAGAATAGATTTCAAATTGAAAGCGGAAGTTTCGAAACGCTACTTAGACTTTCAGATGAAGGGTTAGGCATCACTCTATTACCTTATTTGCATACTTTAAATTTTAATGAGAAAGAGAAAACAAAACTGCGTCATTTTGCGGACCCAAAACCATCAAGAGAAGTAAGTTTAATTTTTCCAAAAAACGAATTAAAAATTCATATTATTGATGCTTTACGAAATGTAATTTCTGGAGTATTAAGAGGAGCTATTGCATTTCAAAATGTAGAAATAATAAGTCCTTTGCACAAGAAATAAAAAAAAGGAGCTTTTAGCTCCTTTTAAGTTCACGTTTTTTTATGTTAAGTTAGACATCAACAATGTGAATACATTGTTTCAATTCTGGTTTTTCACTTGTGAAATACAGCAACCATTTTTTTAAATGCTCTAGTTCATAAGGAAGTAAATTTCTAACAGCTTTCTTTAACTCTTTTGTAAAAAGTTTAATGTCAAAGCTAACTTTTTCAAGTACGTTTTTGGTGTAATCGTAAATCATTCGGGGCATACTCACTTTGCTTTATAATGAAACAATTGACTTTAGAACTCAATATAAATTTATTGCTTTTTGTCGGTAAAAAGCAAATAAAATCGATAAAGTGTAAATTTAACTTTTATTTCACAAACTTTACTTACAAAGCTTGGAAATAAAACAAATAAAAAGGGAGCTTTTGAGCTCCCTTTTTATTATACCGTTAAATAAATTTCACATTTTCTAAGTTCAGGTTTACCTTTAGTAAAATTAAAGAACCATTTAGTTAATTCTTCTATTTCGTATGGCAAAAGCAACTTTACTGCTTTTTCTAATTCTTTACGAAACAAAACTGGATCAAAACTGACTCTCTCAAGAATCGATTTTGTATAGTCAATCATTTGTCTTGACATAAGCAAAAATTTTGTGGTATTGTTATTCTCAAATTTACTAAATTTTAAAAAACAAAACACGCAAATACTATTAAATTTTCCTTAAAAATTCTTAAACGCAATAAACATTTCTCTCTTACCTGGTGGTCCTGGAACCTTTTTTACCTGAAATCCTGCATGTTGCATTGCCCGTTTAATTACACCACGTGCTGCGTAAGTAACTAAAATCCCTTTTTCTTTAATCGAATTGAACATTTTTACAAAAATTGCTTCACTCCACAACTCTGGTTGGAATGGATAACCAAAGGCATCAAAGTAAACAATATCATATTGATTAAGATCATCAATATCTTGAAAAAGTCGTTTTCGTTTAGTTAAAGTAAAGTTTTCTGTAATCTTTGTTTTAACGCCCCATTCTGAATTATGCATTAACGAAAACTCATCCTTAAATTTTTCAGCATTAAGCTGTTCAACATAATTTAAACTCTGTATCTCTTCATCCGAAATAGGATAAGCTTCAATTCCAACATAATCTATTGTCAAATCATTTTGTTCTGATTCCAATAGAGTTACAAAAGCATTAAGTCCTGTTCCAAAACCCATCTCTAAAATAGAAACGGACTTTTCTTTTACTAAAGAAAGTCCGTTGTTAATAAAAACATGGTATGCTTCTTGAATGGCTCCATTTTTAGAATGATAACATTCTCCCCAATCTACTAAATGAATTGTAGTAGAACCATCTTCAGTCTTTATAATTTTTCGCTCCAATTATTTAATGTATAATTTTTTGATTCTCACAATAGGTCCACCACATTTTACTTCATGACATTTCACGCACTCATCAATGCTTGCATTAAAATGTTCTTTAGCATTTTTAGGATCTTCATAAATCATCTTTTGCGATTGAATGAAAGCTAAAGCATGTGATTTAAAAAAATTGTCATTCTCTTGCTTGTCAGTCATTACAGCTTTATGAATTTCTAAAAAGTGTTGTGGAAACTTACCAATAGTATCACCATTAATTATTCTTTGCTTTAATCGTTCGTTATCAACATACATTTGCTCCATGAGCATTGCCATTTCTGACATTTCGTACATTTCAAACTTTTTTTCTTCTTTAGCGGGTAATTCACATTTTTCCTGCTTTTTTTCACAAGAAGTAAAAAATAGAATTAGGGATAAAAAAATTAAACCTCTCATTATGATTTTTTAATTAAAACCCCTGTTGCTTGAAAAGCATAAGTTACCTTTGGCTTCGTTATTTTATTGATTTCTTCTTGTGACTTTTTCCCATCTTTTGCATAGTGACGTAATTCCTCTACAGAAACAACATCGATGTAAGCTTTACCACTTACAATTGCTTCACTTCCATCAGCATTAAGAGGAACAAAAAAACCATAATCTTTGAAACGTACAAAAGAATTATTATTATCTGACAAATCCATATTCATCCAACAACCTTTCTTTTTACAAACTTCTTTGATTTTAGATTTGAATTTAATTACAACTGTATCACCTTTTTTCAAGGTCTTATATTTTTTAAGCATTGCTTTTTCGGTTAACACCCCAGAAGGTGTAAATCTTTCCCCAAATAAAGCATAATCATTAGTGTTAATTGCAGTCCCTTTTTTAGATTGAGCCATGATATTATTAGACGCAAACAAAACAGAAAATACAACAAGTAAAAATACTTTTTTCATCATAGTTAGTTTTTTATTTAATGCAAATCTATAAGAAATAGCGTAAAACATATAATAACTTTAACATTAATCTAAAAAAATTAACAAAACATCAATGAACGGCAAAATATTTTAAAACTTTAAAAAAAATAACATGTTCTCGATCAAATATTGACCATAATTTAACAATGGGGTTTAATATTTATTAAATTAGCAAAAAATAATCTAGGTAAATGAGCTTACAAACTTCTAGCGAAATTGACATTATCAAGGCCGCTACTTCAAAAATTGACCAAGTTGACTTTGAAAAACTAACTTTTGGTAGTGTATTTACAGATCATATGTTAGTTTGTGATTTCAGAAATGGAGCTTGGGAAAAACCCGTAATTAAGCCTTACGAACCTTTTGTACTAGATCCTTCTGCTAAAGTTTTTCATTATGGTCAAGCCATTTTTGAAGGAATGAAAGCTTATAAAACTGAAGACAATTCAGTTTGGTTATTTAGACCAGAAGAAAATCATCTAAGAATGAATAAATCGGCTGTACGTATGTGTATGCCAGAAGTTCCTGAATCAATATTTATAGATGGTTTAAAAGAACTAATTCGTTTAGATGAAGCATGGGTTAAAAACGGTAAAGGAAATACTTTATACATTCGCCCTTTTATGATAGCGATTGGAAGCGGAGTAATTGCGCAACCTTCAACTCAATATCGTTTTTGTATCATTTTATCACCTGCAAAAGCATACTATTCTGGTGATGTAAAAGTACTCATTGCAGATTATTACAGCCGTGCCGCAAATGGTGGTATTGGTGCTGCAAAAGCTGCAGGGAATTATTCTGGGCAGTTCTACCCTACTCAATTGGCTCATAATGCAGGTTTTCAACAAATCATTTGGACAGATGATGCAACTCACACAAAGCTTGAAGAATGTGGTACAATGAATGTTTTCTTTAGAATTAACGACACCTTATATACAGCACCTACTAGTGATAGAATATTAGATGGTATAACACGTAAAAGTTTAATTGACTTAGCAAAACGTGAAGGCATTAATGTAGATGTTCGTCCTGTATTAGTAGATGAACTAGTAGAAGCAGCAAAAAATGGCAGTTTAAAAGAAATTTTTGGCGCTGGTACAGCTGCTGTGGTTAACCCAATTGTAGGATTTCAATATAAAGATGAGTATTTTGAATTGCCGAAATTAGAGAAATCATATGCTACTGATTTAAAAGAAAAATTAACTAACATTCAATACAAATTAGCTGAAGACACTTTTGGTTGGACAGTTAAAATTTAATTTGATACTTATAAAAAAAGGCGATTTTTAATTAAATCGCCTTTTTTTTATAAACTAGATTTTATCCCAGAATTTCTTCAAAGTTAGGTTTGAAGTAATTTGGTCCTTTCATTACTTTTCCATCTTCACGATAAATTGGCTTTCCATCTTCACCAAGCTTACTCATATTACTTCTTTGAATCTCATCAAAAACCTCTTCTATTTTATGTTGCAATCCATGTTCAAGAATAGTACCACATAAAATGTAAAGCATGTCTCCTAATGCATCTGCAATTTCTACTATATCATTATTTTGAACTGCTTCAAGATATTCTTCATTTTCTTCTTTCATTAAATTAAAACGAAGAAGGTTTTTGTTTTCTCCCAAATCACCTGTCGGTGCTTCTTTTACACCTAATCCAAAAGATGTATGAAACTCTTTTACTGCGTTAAGTTGTTTTTGCATTTTATATCTATTTATTTGGGTTGCAAAATAGCAATATGAATCCACAATTACTTATTTTTACAGAAAAAAATTATGTTCAGTAAAGGTCAACTTATATTTGCCGTTCTTTTCTTTATCGCTTTTGTTTGTGTAATGATTTTTACCTATCGAAAGGATTTAAAATTGCACAAACACTACTACAAAGGAAGTTTGTGGATATTAATAGCTTTCCTTCTTTTTATTGGTGTACTATTTGTAATTAAGTCGTTGTTAAAAGAGTAAAGAAAATTATATTTTTTTAACATTTTTTTTTATTTTTACTCGACCAAGACTTACCTACTATTTAACTCATGAAAATTGCAAAATATTTAGTTTTACTTTTACTTTTAATGGCTGGTACCATTTCAGTTTTTGTGGCTACTAAAGATGGAAAATATTCTGTAAAAAGATCCAAAATTATTGATTTACCTAAAGAAACAGTTTATAAATATGTTTCTGATCGAAAAAACTGGGACTCAATAAACCCTTGGAAAGATGAAAACTTAAAACTAATCGATTTCGAAAACTCTGATGATGTAACGGTTACTCAAAGAATTTTTTTAAACGAAGTAGAAAACAATCTTACTTTAAATATTAAAGACACACTATCTAAAAAAACTCTTTTAGAATGGTCAACTCAAGGAAGTTTGAGTTTTAGAGATAAATTCTTAAGCATTATTGGCAAAGGAACAAAAAATAATTTTGACGATAAATTTGACGAAGGTTTAAATACAATCAATACTATTCTAACCCGAGAACTAAAAAGTTTTAATGTAAAGTTTGAAGGATTTGTAAGACTTGACACTTTATTTTATGTGCAGCGCCCTATTGCTTGCAAAACAGAAGATTTAGCTAAACAAATTAAAATTCAACTACCAAAACTTAAACAATTACTTTTATCAGCCAATACACCTGTAAAAAATTCCCCCTTTATAATTTATCATAAAAAAGATACTTTAAATGACATTATAACCTTTTCTGTAGCTTTGCCAACAGAGAAAAAAGTTTACACAACTTCAGAAAGTGACATTTTTAATGGTCAATCTAATCCTTTTGGAGCAATAAAAGCAATATTTACAGGTAACTACGTTAACAAAAAAGAGGCTTATACACAAATAAATGATTTCATAAAGAAAAATAAATTAGAGCAAAGCCCAACTTATAAAGTCATTGAGTTTATTCCTAAAAATAGTACTACAGAAAAATCTGCTTCTACATGGGTAACAGAAATTTATGTCCCAGTTAGGCCTATAAAGAAAGCCCCAATAAAAAAAGCACCTAAAATCAATCAAGATTCGATTACAAAAGCGATTGTAAAAGACATCCTTAATTCAAATAAAAATCAAGTGAAGTAATAATAAAAAACCGAGATTAATCTCGGTTTTTTTGTGCTTATTTTTTAAGTAAATATTTTACAACTGTTTCTGCAGCATGAAGACCAAATAAAGCTGGCATCCAGCTATTGGTTCCATAGAATGATTTTTTGAAGTTTGAACCATCAGTCATTTTTACACTACTGTAATCTGGTCTTTCAAACGAGTAAACCACTTTGACACCACTCGAAATTCCTTCCGATTTTAGTCTTCTACGAACTTGTTTTGCTAACGGACAATAATCTGTTTTACTAATATCTTTTACACATACTTTACTGGCTTCAAACTTTCCGCCAGCACCCATGTTACTAATAATTTTTATTTTCTTTCTTTTAGCAGCAAGAATCAAATTTAATTTTGGTGTTACACTATCAATACAATCCATAACATAATCATATTCATCAGTAACAATTTCATTAGCTCTTTCTGGCGATAGAAACTCTTGAACAACTGTAAGTTCTAATTCAGGATTAATATCTAATAATCTAGCAGCCATTAATTGTACTTTTGGCAAACCAACTGTTGAATGTAATGCAGGCAATTGTCTGTTTATATTGGTAATATCTACAACATCCCCATCAACAATAGTCATTTTTCCAACTCCTGCACGAGCTACAAACTCTGCTGCAAAAGAACCAACCCCCCCCATACCAACAACAAGTACGTTAGCATTTCTAAGTTTTTCTAATCCTTCTGTTTTAAATAATAATTCTGCTCTTTCTTGCCAAACTGCCATTTCACTAATTTTTAAATTTCGGGTGATAAACCGAAAACTGTTTTAAAATTTTCTTCAACCTGTTTCTCTATACTTATTTTCTTAATATCTGAAGCTTTTTGATACACTTCAATTATTGATTCTTCTACTCTATCTGTCTCCAGAAAAAATCTATCATTTGGTACTTGTTCAAAAACTTCTGAAAGCTCAGAGTTTCTTAACAAATATTTCCCAAAAGAAAGATAAAATCCATTATCTAAAAGTGATTTAGCAACTTGCCAGTTTTTTGAAAATCCGTGAATAATCATAGGAGTTTCAATTTGCATACGCTTTTTAACTTCAATCACTTCTTGATACGCAGAAACACAGTGCAAAATTACAGGTTTTTTATGCTTTTTTGCAAATACTAGTTGTTTTTCAAAAACTTGGAGTTGAATATCCATTGGGATTTCAATTCGCTTGTCTAATCCACTTTCACCAAGTGCTAAACAATTTTTAAGCTGTAGTTTATCTTCTATTATATTTAATTCATCCTCAAGATTATCTAAATTTATATACCAAGGATGGATTCCAATAGAATAATAAGGTAACTTGCCATCAAATTCATTAGGATATTGATTGACAACTTCTAAAACATTTGAAAGCTCGGTTTTTTTATGTGTATGAAGATTATAAAGCATTAGTCATGAAATTTTTTAACTCCCGCTTTGATTTCGATATCCAAATCATTTTCTAACGGAACGAGCGGACAAGAATACTTATGATTGTAAGCACAATAAGGATTGTATGCTTTGTTAAAATCTATAATCATTACATCTTTTTTAGGAATTCGAGCGTCTAAATATCTTCCTCCTATATAACTTTCTTTTCCACAAGTTAAATCTGTAAAAGGTAAAAATAGATAGTCTTTAAATCCTGGCTTTTTAATTAAATCCAAGTTTTGGTAAACGTTAAGCTTAAAAGACTTTCCTTCTAAAATAAAATGCAATTCACCATACTTTTTATATTTTGGCAATCTAGTAGTAGTTGTTTTCATTTCGAAAACTTTTTCACGTTTAGCTCTAATAAACTTCGCTTCAACTATATACTTTTCATCAATAGGATAAAAATCAAGTGCTTTAAAAACTTTTAAATCTTCAGCCGCTAAAGGAGACGAGGTGCTATCTGCAAATTCTTTATTCAAGTTTTGCTGATACTCTAAAGAAGTTTCAAGCTTTTTCTGAGCATTTAAGCTAATTGAGAAGATAAAAAACAATAAATATGAATACTTTTTCATTATACAAATTTTAACAAAAATACTTCAAAACCAAAGAAGCAGCAACATCTTATTTTCGTAAATTTGAGCTTTACTCCTACAAATGCTTCAAAACGCCATCAATCGTTACTTCGATAATTTCAAAGGTTTCTCAAGAGAAATATGGATTTTAACACTTATCACTTTCATCAACAGAGCTGGAACAATGGTTTTACCATTCCTATCTAAATATTTAAAAGAAGATTTACATTTTTCCTATTCACAAGTAGGATGGATTATGGTTTGTTTTGGGACAGGTTCTATGATAGGTTCTTGGTTAGGCGGAAAACTTTCTGACAAGATTGGCTTTTATAAAATCATGATTTTTAGTTTATTTTTTAGTGGAATCGCTTTTTTTATACTTCAGTTTATTACCAGTTTTACCGGTCTATGTTTAAGCATGTTTCTAATTATGGTTATTGCTGACATGTTTAGACCAGCGATGTTTGTCTCTCTTGGCGCTTATGCAAAAAAAGAAAACCGAACTAGAGCCTTGACATTAGTTCGATTAGCTATAAACTTAGGCTTTGCCGCTGGACCAGCAATGGGAGGATTAATAATCATGAATATTGGTTACAAAGGACTATTTTGGGTTGATGGAGCAACTTGTATAATTGCCATTTTAATATTTTGGCTAACAGTTAAAGAGAAGAAGAAATCAAAATATACAGATAAGGAACATCCTGGCGAAGTACTCACACATTCGGTTTTTAAAGACAAACCATTCTGGGTATTTCTAGCTTGCTGTACAATCACAGGAATTTTATTCTTCCAATTGTTTACCACTATTCCATTATATCATAAAGAGCAATTCAACCTTACAGAATTTCAAACTGGACTTTTATTAATGATGAACGGATTATTAATTTTTGTTCTTGAAATGCCAATTGTTAGTATTGTTGAACGAAAAAACATTGATAAAGTCAAAGTAGTAACTTTTGGAGCCTTAGCCATGACCATAAGCATGTTTTTAATGCTTATTAATATGTGGAGTGGTATTCTTGTTATCATGATGCTTTTCATGACATTTGGAGAAATGTTTGCCTTTCCATTTTCAAATTCATTTGCCATGAGTAGAGCACCTAAAGGACATGAAGGAAGATATATGGCTATATTTACTATGAGTTATAGTTTGGCTCATATTTCTTCAGCCAAAATTGGTATGGAAATAATTTCAAAATTTGGATACCAAACAAACTGGGTATTCATGGGGTTTTTAGGAATCATGTCAATACTTCTTGGAATTTGGGTTTTAAAACTTGTTGAAAAAGAAAAAAATCATCTGTAAATCAACAAAATACACATTCTGCATCTTAAAATTAACTTAAATTTTAGTTAAATAACTATAAAATTAGTTTGTTAACTAAAAAAATAGTTATAAGTTTGATTTATTAAAAAATAAGTCATGCAAAAGTTAACGAATAAGGAAGAGGAAATCATGCAAATTTTATGGAAGCTTAAAAAAGCTTTTGTAAAAGAAGTTATGGCAGAAATTACCGAGGAAACTCCACACTACAATACCCTTTCTACTATTATACGAAATCTTGAGGACAAAGGTTATGTAGGTCATAATGCTTTTGGAAACACACATCAGTATTACCCTATTGTGACTATTGAAGATTATAGAAAGCGTTTTATGAAAAATGCCATCGAAAATTACTTTAATAGTTCATATAAAAATTTAGTTTCTTTTTTTGCTGAAGAAGAAAAAATTTCAGCAAAAGAACTCCGTGAAATTCTAGAAATAATCGAAAAAAAGGAATAGTATGGAAAACATTTTCATATACTTTTTAAAGGCAAATGCATTGATTACAGTGTATTTTTTAGCGTATCATTTCCTTCTTAGAAAAGAAACATTTTTTAACACAAATAGATGGTTTTTACTGGCAGGTTTATTTACGTCTGCAGTATTGCCTTTATTTTTCATCAAGAAAACTATTTGGGTAGAAAAACCTGAATTCTCAATAAATGATTTAATACAATATGCTAATGTTCCTGTTAGCAAAGCAAATGAATCATTTACAATTGACTGGGATCAAATAATAATAAGTTCTTATATACTTATATCAGCCTTTTTATTGGCAAAAGTAGTAACCAATTTAATTTCATTAGTCAAATTACTTCGAAACAAAGAAGTAATTAAAAGAGATAAATTCTCACTAGTAGATTTAAATGAAGACATTGCTCCATTTTCATTTTTTAGCTACATCGTTTTTAATTCAAATTATTATACTAACGAAGAACTTAGAAGTATACTTCTGCACGAAAAAGTACACAGTCAAGAAAAACATTCCATAGATGTTCTCATTGCAAAATTATTTTGCATTTTATTTTGGTTCAATCCATTTATGTGGCTTTATAAAAAAGCAATGCTTCAAAACCTAGAATATATAGCAGACAATAAAGCTTGTCAACAAATAGAAGACAAAAAAATATATCAAAGAGCACTCTTAAAAGTAGTTAGTAATCAAAATTGCTTAGCTATTACAAATCATTTTTATCAATCATTAATCAAAAATCGAATAGTCATGTTAAACAAAAATCAATCCCACAAAAGAAATTCTTGGAAATACTCAGTAGTAATTCCAGCTCTTGTAGCCTTTTTTATTGTATTCCAAGTAAAAGTAATCGCACAAGAACGTGAAAGAAAAATTGTAGAAAAACAAGAAAACAAAAAAGTTGTATCTATTGTTATAGATAAAAATACATCTGATAACGATATTAAAAAAGATGCTGAGATGCTTAAAAACGAGCACGATGTAAATTTAAAAGTATCTAAAGTTAAAAGAAACTCGCAAGGTGAAATCACAGGGATAAAAGTAGAATACAAAGATAAAAATGGAAACAATGGTTCTATGCAATCTCAAAGTGATACCCCTATCGAACCTATTCATTTTTACAAAGAGTCTAGTGATGAGGGCAAAAATAGAATTGGTTTTGGAAAACCTAAAATGGAACTAAGAAGACCTCAAAGAATTAAACGTCTGGCTGAAGTAAGTAAAGATTTTGACGAAGAAGAATTAGAAAGAAAAATCGAAAAAGAAATTGACGAAAATTTAGAGAAATCATTTGCATGGAGTTTTTCTGACGATGATCATGATAGCAAATCAATAGAAAGAAGAATTGTGATTAGAAAAGATGGTAAAAACGGTAAACCAGAAGTTATCATTAATGGTGAAAAACTAGATATCCCATACGCTGATCTAGAAAAAATGGACAAAGATTTTAATGGTAAATTTGAATTTAAATCTGGAGACAATGGTCCATTTATATTCAAGTTTAATGACGAAGAAATGATGCGTTTTAGTCCTGAGGATATCGAAAAAATAAAAAGTGAAGCCATGGAAAGCTCAAGAATTAATATGAAAAAAATGAAAGAGCACATGGAAAAAATGCGTCCTGAAATGGAAAAAATGAGAGAGAAAATGGAATGGAGTAAAGAAGATCGCAATATTGAAATGCAAAAAGCAAGAGAAGAAATGCTAAAGGCTCGTGAGGAAATGCTAAAAGCACGTGAAGAAATGAAGAAAGCTCGTGAAGAAATGGAAAAAGCAAAAGTGGAAATGAAAACTAGAAAAGCTTAATAGTATAAAGACTGTCAATTGACAGTCTTTTTTTATCTTTGTCAAAAATAAAGGCCATGTACAAAATTCTAGCTAAACTCAATAAAATAATCTTACCTAGTTTTACTAAACAACAACTTGATATTGCTAAAGCTAAAAAATGGCAAATGGCAATTATAGGTTGGCGCTATTACGTAACTAAAAGAGCATTAGGGAATTAAAAAATAAAGAAATATTTTTTAATTTTCTTGTTTGCATATTAATCAAATATATCTATATTTGCACCCGCAATCAGCAAGATACTTCTTCTGATTACAAAAAAGGCCTCGTGGCGCAACTGAATAGCGCATCTGATTACGGCTCAGAAGGTTACAGGTTTGAATCCTGTCGAGGTCACAAAAAATTAAAGTCTGCTCACTGAGCAGACTTTTTTTGTTTATCCCACATTGAAAAAAACCACTGTATTTAATTAGCTGATTTTAGTTATATTTACTTTCCAAAAATTCTGAAAAAGTGAATTCTGAAAAAAAAGCGACTCAATTTACAGCTTGGTTTTTATCCCGACCTAAAACGTCTGGCTGTATCGTTTTTTTTTCATTACTTGCACTTATAATCCTACTGGTCATCTTTAGATATCAAGCAATAAAAGAGGCTGAGCGATATGAAATGAACAATGTTCTTGGAGTTGTTAAAAAAAATATTGAGCAAAATCTTAAAAATAATTATGCAGTTCTTATAACTCTTGCTTTGTCTATTGATGATTCGGGTGAACCCAAAAATTTTGAGAAAATATCTGAAAGTCTCATCAACACCTATAAAAACATTGATGCTGTACAATTAGTACCTGGCGGAGTAATTAAAATGACTTATCCTCTCAAAGGTAATGAAGCCGCGACAGGATTAGACATCCTTAACAATCCTTTACACAGGCAGGCTGCTTTAAAGGCAATCAAAACAAAATCTATTTATTTTTCTGGACCAGTAGAACTCAAACAAGGTGGCTCAGGCGTTGTAGGAAGACTACCAATTTTTAAAAAGGGTAAATTTTGGGGATTTTCTGCTGTAGTAATACGATTTAATACTTTTATAAAATCTACTGGTATTGATTCATTTGGTGAAAACAATTATTATTTTCAATTAAGTAAAATAAATCCATTATCTCACGAAAAAGAATTTTTCCTTCCCAACAAGTCTGATTTTTCTAAAAAGTATTACAAAACTGTAGATATTCCTGAAGGTGATTGGAAACTTTATATCATTTCAAAAAAAGGGGACCACTTTTTTGAATTACTACCCACATCAATAATTGGTACTTTATTATCTCTTCTTTGCGGATTATTTATTTATATCTTGCTTAAACGTCCTTCAGAATTACAACATCTAGTCGAAATTCAAACTAAAAAATTAATCAAAAATGAATTTTTATTCAAATCCATTTTTGAAAATGCAGGTTTAGGTATTTTTCACACAAATACTATTACCGGTCAATTTATTGATGCCAATGATGTAGTTTGTCAATTATTGGGCTATACTTTGGAAGAAATTAAAGAAAAAGACTTTATGTCAATTACCCATCCTGAAGATCTAAAAGAGGATTTAGAGTATATGGAAAAACTCAAAAATGGAGAGATTAAACATTTTTCCATGGAAAAAAGATATATCAAAAAAAATGGAGAGTTCATTTGGGTTTCTATTACGGTTTCTCCTTTATGGGAAAAAAATGAAACTCCTAATCATCATATTGCTATCGTTGAAAATATATCTACAAGAAAAGCCAATGAACTAGAATTATTAGAATCCAAACAAAAAACGAGAGATTTAATTGATAGTATTGATGGTATTGTTTGGGAAGGAAATTCGGAAGATCCAGGAATAACCTATGTCAGCAAAAAATCAGAAGCTATTTTAGGTTATAGTCCAGATGAATGGACATCTGACGATATGTTTTGGCGTAAAATAATTCATCCCGATGATCGTGATTGGGTTATTGAATACAGCACTAATGCCGCAAAATACAGAAAACCATTTGACCAAGAGTACAGAATGATTGCTAAAAATGGTAGCGTTGTTTGGGTTCGCGACTTAGTGAGTATTTATACTGTTGATGAAAATAGAATACGCTATCGAGGAATTTTAATTGACATTACTAAATCAAAAGAAATTGAGATTGATTTAAATAACTCACTTAAATTAGTTACTGAGCAAAACAAACGTCTACTTAACTTTTCCCATATAGTTTCTCATAACTTGCGTTCGCATACCAGTAACATTCATTCATTGATAAATTTAATTGAAATGAGTGAAGATGAAACTGAGCAAAATGAACTATTGAATTTATTAAAATCAGTTTCAGAAACTCTAAATAAAACCATGGACAACTTAAACGAAGTGGTTTCTATTCAAACAGATATTAATCCTATTATCGAAAAGTTAAACTTAAATAAGTATATCACTAAAACTCAAGAAATTCTGCATAGTCAAATTACAAAAAATGGTGTTGTGATAATAAATACCATTCCTGATGATGCTTACCTACAATTTAATCCTGCTTATTTAGAAAGCGTTTTACTTAATTTTATTTCAAATTCAATTCGTTATAGACATCCTAAAAGGGCACCAGAAATTAAACTTTCGTTATATACTGAAGGAGAATACCAAATTCTTGAAATTCAAGATAACGGAATAGGAATTGATTTAAAGAAAAACGGTGAAAAAATATTTGGATTATACAAAACCTTTACAAGAAACCCTGAGTCTAGAGGAATTGGATTATTTATTACCAAGAACCAAATTGATGCCTTAAATGGAAAAATCGAAGTAGAGAGCCATTTAAATGAAGGAACAACTTTTAAAATTTATTTCAGCCATGCCACAAAAGAAAATTTACATCATTGACGACGATCCCATTTATAAATTAGTTACCAAAAAACTAATTGAAAAAACCAACTTATTTAGCCATACCAAAGAATTTTCTAATGGTAGTGAAGCTTTTGAGTATTTTGAAAGCACAAAAGATATTCCCGAAGTTATCCTTCTAGATCTAGAAATGCCCGAAATGGACGGCTGGGAGTTTTTGACCGAATTTTGCAGTTTAGAGAAAAGACTTCATAAAGAAAGTACCATTTACATTGCCAGCTCATCGATTGCTATAGAAGACAAAGAAAAAGCCAAAAAATACAAGTGTGTAAAAGCCTTTTTAAGCAAACCCATTAATCTCGAAAAATTAGAAAGCATTGCCGGTGAAGATTAAGTATATTTGCGTTCAAAACAGTAAAACATGACCGCCGATTTTATTTACGATAAAGAATTTAATACCATAACTTATTCGCAATACGAAATCACGCAAAAAGAATTTGAAAACTGTGTTTTCAATCATTGTGATTTTACCCAATGCAGTTTTACAGGCGCTGTGTTTGTCGATTGTACTTTTAACCACTGTAACTTTAAAGATGCGAAAATAGGCCATGTAGGCTTGCGAAATGTCATGTTTATCGATTGCGATTTTACGAGCGTAAACTTTGCCATGACCGACCAAAAAATATACGAGTTTCATTTTACCAATTGCCTACTCGACTATGCCATGTTTTACAAACTAAAACTAAAAGGAATGCAGTTTACCAATTGCAGTATGGTTTCTGTAGATTTTATGGAAAGTGACTTAACCGATGCCTTATTTGATAATTGCAATCTTCGCTTAGCAGTTTTCTCGGACACCAACCTCAATAAAGCCGACTTTTACAGTAGCCATAATTTCTCCATCAATCCCGTTAAAAACAAAGTAAAAAAAGCGATTTTCTCGCAAGAAAATGTAAAAGGATTGTTAGACAACTTCGAGATTATCATCAAGTAAGCCCTTATTTTACTGAGTTGTTAAAAACTACATCACATTGTCAATAACTATGACTGGCAATGCAGGATTGCTTTTTGTAAATTTGAGAATAACATCAACCATTTATGAGTTGTACAAAATGAAAAAGAATGAATCTATTCAAGCATCTACCTATTGAATTAAGAATACAGCAAGAAGCAGAGATAAATCCAAATGGAAAAATCATTAGAGGTATTAAACCCATAGACATGACTACCTATTGGCAATATGATTTTGAAGAAAATTGTGATGCTTTTTTTGAATGCTTTAATGACCCGTTTTCTGAGCTATATGGACCTAACCAGTCTAGTGATGCAAAATATATTTTTAGAGGACATCGAGATGCAACTTGGAAATTAATCCCTTCTGTTTTTAGAAATTACAATGATGAAACAAATATTAATAGTTTAAATATACTAAACTCAGGAAATGGTCATTTTTTACCCGAATTAACTGATTTCATTAACTTCATTAAGGGTCTAAATAGTTTAGGCTATAAAATTGAAGATGATACTTTTAAGTTAATTAATTCAGTTTTAACTGACGATACATACAAAGCATCCGATTTAATAAAAAATTTCCCAAAAAAAGAACAGCTAAAAGAATTAGCTTTAGCTCAACATTATGGAGTACAAACAAGATTATTGGACTTTACTTTTAACCCAAACAAGGCAATATTTTTTGCTTCTGAAAAAATAAAACATCCAAGAAAAGAAGATAATTTCAAAATGGGCATTTGGGCAATTCCTGAAAGATTAATAGAGATATGTCAAGAAGACTTCTATTTAGAAAAAATATTTATTGAAGGATTTCAAAACAACAATATGATTGCTCAACAAGGTTTATTTATTAATTATTTCAAGGATAGATCTGTCGACGAAAATCTATATAATAGCGAAGGAAAAATTAAATCTCTAGATGAATATTTATACGAATACAAGAAAATCCCCGAAAATGAAAGATTGATAAATGAAAAAATTGGAAAACCGAGTCTATTTACTTTATCACATAGTGTTGCTTGGCAAGTTTCTAAAAGACTTGATATATTAAATGTTAATTGGTTTACAATTCAACCAGATTTGGATGGAGTAAAAAAAGAAGTTGAAAGAAAAAGAAATCACCATCAATAAAATAAAAAATGCCCAACCTCATCAAATATACCTTTTCGGCAAAAATATGGCAATACGAAGGGCCGAATGGTTGGTATTTTGTATCCTTACCGCAAGATATTTCAAAAGAGATTCGAGAAAACTTAAAATGGCAAGAGGAAGGTTGGGGTCGGTTAAAAGTCAATGCAAAAATTCAAACCCAAGAATGGAAAACCGCTATTTGGTTTGATACCAAACAAAATACCTATCTCCTCCCCTTAAAAGCTGCCATTAGAACCAAATGCAAACTGGAAAAAGACCAAGAAATAACAGTTAGTGTTTTAGTTTAAATAAAAATCACTAACACACTGGTTTATAGAGCAAATACAGTATGTTAGTAATTCTATAAAATAGCTTATAATTCAGTAATAATTTGGTCCACAAGTAATCTTGATTTAGGTTTTAACTCTGGTTGGTTGGCATCATTTGCATCACGTTTCCCAATCGCAACTGCAAACAAAGGTTGGTAATCTTCTAATTTTAATATCTGTCTATATTTATCTTTTTCAATGCCTTCCATAGGTGTTGAGTCAATACCTAAACTAGCACAAGCCGATAAAAAATAACCTAATGACAAATATACCTGATGTTGCAACCATGCTTTAATTTCATGCTCTGGTAATGGCTTTATAAATTGTTTGTAATAGCCTACTGCACCTTCTGGCAAATTAGCTTCAATTTGTTTTTCAAACTTATCTAAATCATCAATTGCACTAAACACTACTGTGTAGCTTGAATCCAACACTTTAGGCGCATTAAAATACGATGCATTTGCTAGTTCTTCCTTTATTTCAGGATTAGAAACAAATGTAAAATGCCACGGCTGACTATTAATAGACGAAGGTGATAACTGCAAAATGCTTTTCAACTTGTTTATCAAATCCTCTGATAATTTTTCATCAGCATTATATTTTTTGGTGGTATAACGCTTTTGGGCTAATGTTAAAAAATCCATATTTCTTTTTTTAAATTATACTATACTTTTTATAGTTGCAAAACTATTTATAGTTTATTACATTTGCAATAACGGTCAAATTGTATAGTTCAAAAAATATGTATAAAATAGACGATAAAAAATTTCCATGTAGTACAAGCCTTGCCATGAAATACATAGGCGGTAAATGGAAAGCAGTGATCTTAATACACTTGTATTCTAAAAAAAGATACAATGAATTAAGAAAAGAATTACCCATGGTTACTGAAAGAACCTTAAGCATCCAACTAAAAGAACTGGAAAACGACGGTTTAATATCCAGAACGGTATACACCAGCAAACCTCCGCTAAAGGTTGAATACGAATTAACGGAGCTGGGTAAAACACTAATCCCTCTGTTGAACGCCATGGCCGAATGGGGAAGATTTATGGGTGAAGAACATCTAAAAGTAAAAACGGAACCTTGTTTTAACAGTTAATTAAAGCCCAATTTAACTTAAAATTTTACCATCTTCCATGGTAATAATTCGGTGGGTGCGATTAGCAAAATCAGGATCATGGGTTACAATCAACAACGTTTGATTATGCTCTTTGGTGAGTTGGTTAAAAATATCAAACACAATATCACTGTTTTTCTTATCCAGATTTCCCGTAGGTTCATCGCCCATAATAATCAAAGGTTTATTTATCAAGGCTCTGGCAATCGCCACACGCTGCTTTTG
Source organism: Flavobacterium terrae (assembly GCF_900142035.1). Taxonomy (GTDB): domain Bacteria; phylum Bacteroidota; class Bacteroidia; order Flavobacteriales; family Flavobacteriaceae; genus Flavobacterium; species Flavobacterium terrae. The sequence goes on from NZ_FQZI01000008.1 coordinate 31,403, forward strand.
TCCGCCACTCAACTGATTAGGCATTTTTAAAGCATGTTCGTGCATATCGAGCGTGCGAAGATGTTCTATGGCATTTTGTTCTATCTCTTCTTCAGATAGTTTTCCCAATTTAAGTCCAGGAAGCATTACATTACGCAACACATTAAACTCATTCAGCAAATAATGAAATTGAAATACAAAGCCTATACTTTCGTTACGCATTTGTGCCAATTCTTTATCGGTCTTACCTGTTATCAATTCTTCATCTAAATAAATTTGGCCTTCATAATCAGTATCCATCGTCGAAAGCAAATACAGTAAAGTCGATTTTCCACAACCTGATTTCCCTACAATAGAAACAAATTCACCATGATCTACCTGCAAATCAATTTCTTTGAGCACCTGCATGCGCAAAGGATCATTAAAATATTTGGTCAGCTTTTTGGTTTCTAATACGATATTACTCATTACTTTCCTCTAATAATTTCTACTGGATCTACTTTACTGGCTTTCAAAGCAGGAAATAAACCTGCAATAAAAGTAGTAATCAAGGCAAAAGTGATTCCTATAATATAAAACAACGGATTATAATTTACCGGAAATGTCTTCACTGTAGGTAATGCAGCAGTATTAAAGGGAATCACATCAATGATATTCGAAAAAATAAAACCAAATACTAATCCTAAAACCCCTCCACAAATACCAATAACCATTGATAGAATCATAAATATCCATTTCACATCATTCCCCGAAAAACCTGTAGCTTTGAGTATCGCAATGCTATCCATTTTTTCAAAAATCATCATATTCAAGATATTGTAAATCCCAAAACCGGCCACAATCAATAAAACAATTCCAACAGCATACGAAATGATACTTCTAATGGTAGTCCCAGTTTCAAACTGTGAATTGGTCGTTTGAAAATCAATCGTATCTACGTTGTATTTGTTTTTATATTCTTTAGCTAAAGCAGGAGCCAAATCTATGTCATGTATTTTAACCTGAATATCCGTAATATAGTTTTTTGGCGCCCCCAATAATTTTTGGGCCATGGTTAGCGAAGTATAACTGGTGATATCATCAATGTCCGCAATACCTATCTGAATAATCCCAACAATCTTCATGGAAGCCAAATTCCCTCTAGGCGTAGTAATTTTAATAATATCGCCTGTTTTCAACAACATTTTATCTGATAAGCCCTTCCCTATCACAATACTATTATTTTGTCGAAGGTCTTCTATTTTACCTTCCACCATATAATCATTTAGTGAAAATAATTTTTCTTCAATCAACACATCAATTCCATTGGCAACCCCTGAAATTTCAATAGTCCCCGAATTAAAAAACACAGGCGTGGTAATTTTTGGCGCAACATCAAAAACCCGCTGGTCTTGTTTTAAACTCTGAATAATTGATTTTGCATTATAAATTGATTTTCCTCTATCTTTTGGTTTAATCGAATGGATAAAATTGACATCATGTTTATGTTTTTCAGCCAAATTTACCGGTTGGTTTTCCGATGGTTTTATTTCGTTATATAATCTAACATGTGGCGTACGGTTAATGATTAAGCCATCGAGCAAATCGTTCATTCCGTACATAAAACTCACCAAAGTGATAAACATAGCAATTCCAAAAGTCACTCCTACTCCAGCAATTACGGTTTGCTTTAATCGGGAGCGCATTAAATGCACTGCTATAGAAAAGACTAGTTTAAAATTCATTATTTGGGTAAATAAATAGTTTCATTGGCTTGCAAACCTCCAAGTACTTCTACATTTTGATAATCGCTTAAACCTACCTTTATTTTTTGCTTTTCGTCTTCGTTGACCAACACATATTCCTCATCAATTAGATAATTGCGTGGGATTGTCAATACATTCTTTCGTTCTTTGATAATAATATTAGCTTCCGCAGTCAAATTAGGATATAACTTTGGAGGCGTTTTTACAAAATGCGCTTCTATTCGAAATGTACGTGAACGAATGTCCATAATAGGGTAAATTTTGTCTACAGAAGCTTCAAAAACTTCTCCTTTGTAACTGTCCATCGTTACGAGTATTTTTTGGCCTGTTGTAACACGAACCATATCATTTTCATCAACATCTAGCTCCAATAAGTAATTGTCCTTTTTCCCTATGATAGCTAGTGGTGTTTGCGGGGAAATCAACGTTCCTTCTTTTACCAAAACATCAAAAAGTTCTCCCGCAAAAGCACTTTTTACTGTAAAGTCACTTTGTGATTTTTGGTTAATTCTAAGATTGACATTACTGCGACTTTGTTCGTTTTGTAATTGCGTTTTCAGTTGTGATAACTGTTTTAAAGCAGTGGCATACGCCAATTTTGAATTCTTGTAAGCCAATTCTACCTTTTCAAAATCAACTTCAGATATTGCATTGTACTCCTTAACGTTTTTACTTCGTTTATACACTGATTCGTCTAGCGCTAATTTATCTTTAGCACTTTGTACACGCAATTCGGCTTCTGAAATTTTATCTTGAATATAAAGTCCGCTTTCCTGACTTATTTGATAAGCTAATCTAGCATTTTCAGTTGCGAGTTGCGCCTTTTCACTTTCTATTTGAAATAAAGACTGACCTTTAATGATAGATTGACCAACAGAAACATTGATTTTTTGTAAAACGCCACTAACAGTCGCAAAAACAGTATATTGATTATCCGCTTTTACAACCCCCGATGCATATACGCTCTCGGTTACCGTTCCTTTTTTAGGAAGGATTTCTTCGGTTTCATTTTTAGAACAAGAAAATAGGAATACAAACGAAGCTAAAAGTATTTTTTTCATGAAAAAGAAATTCACATTCTGATATAAAATTACGCAATAACTTACTAAATAATGTGACTTTTGTCAGTTAATCATTATTTTTATAGTTAATACTTACTTTAACAACATGACCACAGAACTTTTGATTTATTTCATCGTATTGGCTTTACTTTCAGAAATCGTTGGGACTGTGGGTGGTTTTGGTTCATCAATGCTTTTTGTACCTATTGCAGGCTATTTCTTAGACTTTCATTCGGTTTTAGGTGTAACGGCAATTTATCATCTGTCAAGCAATATTTCCAAAATATATTTTTTCAGAGAAGGTTTTGACAAAAAACTCGTCATTAACATGGGGATTACCTCGGTACTTTTTGTAATTCTAGGTGCCTTTTTAAGTAAATATATTTCGTCTACCATATTAGAATTTATTTTAGCATTTTTTCTCATAACTTTAAGTCTTTTACTCTTATTTTTCAGAAACAAAAGATTAGCCCCTACAACATTGAACGCTGTTTTGGGTGGAACTTTTTCAGGATTTGTTGCAGGACTTTTAGGAACTGGAGGCGCTATACGAGGAGTCGTTTTAGCTTCTTACGGATTAAAAACCAATGTATTTATAGCAACATCAGCCTTGATTGATTTAGGCATAGATGCTAGTCGGAGTGTCGTATATTCTCTTAATGGTTTTGTACACAAAGATGATTTGTATTTAATTCCAATTCTATTAATTGTAAGTATTACAGGTACTTTTATTGGAAAAAAAATTGTGATTTTATTAACTGAAAAACAATTCCAAACATCAGTTTTATTCTTAATTTTAATCACAGGATTAGTCACCTTATACAAAACACTCCCCGAATTAAACATATGAATTTAAATCAATTAGATACTATTGCAAGTCAATTTCCTCGTACAGATAAAATGCCTGTTCTGTTTCTTGGACACGGTAGTCCGATGAATGCCATTGAAGAAAACCAATTTGTACAAGGCTTTAGAAATATTGCCAAAACGATTCCAAAACCAAATGCTATATTATGTGTATCGGCGCATTGGTTTACCAAAGGAACTAAAGTCACCGCAATGAACTTCCCTCCTACGATACATGATTTTGGTGGTTTTCCTAAAGCTTTATACGAAGTTCAATATAATGCCCCTGGAAGTCCAGAATTGGCTGAAGTAACTCAAAAATTACTAACACCTACTCCCGTAGATTTAGATCATAGTTGGGGCTTAGATCATGGTGCTTGGAGTGTCATTAAACATTTGTACCCTAATGCCGATATTCCTGTAATTCAATTGAGTATTGATTATACAAAACCTGCCGAATATCATTACGAGTTGGCTCAAAAATTACAAACGTTACGTGAACGAGGCATCCTAATTATTGGAAGTGGAAACATAGTCCACAATCTCAGATTGGTTGATTTCAATAATATCAACAAAGTAGATTATGGCTACGATTGGGCACATGAAGCTTTTGATAGCATTAATAAGCATTTACTCGATGGTGATTACAAACCATTAATTAGTTATGAAAAACAAAGCAAAGCTTTTCAATTAGCCATCCCTACACCAGATCATTATTTACCATTATTGTACATCTTAGGATTACAAAGCAAAAACGAAGAACTCTCATTATTCAACAATCATTTGTTGGCGGGTTCTTTAAGTATGACCAGTGTAAAAATTAGTTAAGTAAATCAAAGTATTTATTAAGCTTTTTCGTAAATTTACATTCTGATTTTCAAACACTTATTTCCTAAAAGATTTCATTTTTATGGAATCCAGAAACCATATAAAAAAACGGGGCAAAACCGAAAAGCCATACGAGTAGGAAACTAAAGTTTTTTATCATGCCAAAATATGTTATTGAAAGAGAAATTCCAGGAGCTGGAAATTTAACCCCAGAACAACTTAAAGGGATCTCACAAACTTCTTGTGGAGTTTTAGATGCAATGGGGCCAAAAATTCAATGGGTTCATAGCTATGTAACTGGAGATAAGATTTATTGCGTTTACAATGCACCTAATGAAGAAATGGTTCGTGAACATGCTCAAAAAGGAGGCTTCCCAGCAAATTCCATTAGCAAGGTTTCAACTATTATTGATCCCACAACAGCAGAATAAAAAAATCCCGAGTTAAACTCGGGATTACTATTTTTAGTTATTTGATTAATTTCTTTTTTTTGAAGTTTTTCGACTTGATAATTTTTCCTTTATCGGTAATCAATACGCATGAATAGTCAGGAAATTTTGCCAATAACTTTAACCCTTCTTCAACTCCTAAAACTATTATTGAAGTACTAAACCCGTTGGCTATTTCTGCACTTGGGCCAAATACCGATACGCTACAAATTTCAGTGGAAGGCATTCCTGTCTTTGGATTTATAATATGAGAATACCGTTTACCATCAAACTCAACAAATTTTTCATAATTCCCTGAAGTAGTCACTGCAAATCGTTTAAGTTTGAACACTTCTGCATAATCATCATTTTTAAAGGGGTTTGTAATACCAACAGTCCAGTATTTACCATTGTGCTGTTTTCCCCAAGTTGTTAAATCGCCTGAAGCATTTATAATTCCAGCCTTCACTCCTTTTAATTCCATCAATTCTCTGGTTTTGTCGGCCGCATAACCTTTTCCTATGGAACCAAAACCAATTTTCATCCCTGGTTTTTTCAAAAAAATCGTTGAGGCAATGGTATCAATTTCAATGTTTTGGTAACCAACCTTTTCTACCGATTTTTTAATCGCTTCTGCACTTGGCATAGTGGTCATAGAACCATCAAACTTCCAGATTTTATCCATCGCTACAATACTGATATCAAAAGCACAATCAGTAAGTTTCGAAAAATAAATCCCTGATTGTGTCAAACGAATCACTTCCTTATCCACTTTTACAGGTTTGATTCCCGCATTTCTGTTCACTTCAGAAATTTGAGTTTGCGGGCGCCATTCTGAAATTAAATTTTCAATCCTTTCAATTTCAGTTATGGATTCATCAATATATTTTTCGGCCGACAATGAATCTTTGGCTTCAATAGTAATATCAAAACGACTGCCCATTAAGGTTACTGCGCGATGTCTTTGCACTTGCGCAACAACTACATTTGAAACTAAAACAATTAAAAAAAGGATTCTGTTCATTAATAACAATCAGATAGTATTTGCCCATTCGCTTGGAAATGAGCTAAATTATAATTGGTTTTTTCTATACAGATTTGCTCCAATGCAACAATTACATCTTTATACATCGCTAATGAGCCACAAATCATTACAACTCCACCGTTTTGCAATAGTGACGCTATTTTTTCTGCGTCATTTTGAACAATTTGTGTAACATAACAATGATTCCCTTCGCGAGAAAAAGCAAATTGGAAATCATGTATCTTTTTGTTTAACAAATAAGTTTGTAGACTATATTTAAACGCTTTTACAATTGGCGTTTCTTTTCTAAAACCTACATAAAGATGTAAGGGAAGTAATTTACTGTTTTCGTTAATCATTCCTAAAAAAGGGGCAATTCCGGTACCATTTGCTATTAAAATGGCTTCATTTTTGTTTGGTAAATGAAATGATTTGTTTTCGACTATTCTGGCTTCAAAATGACTTCCAACTTCTAATTGATACAAATAATTTGAACCCAATCCAGATTCGTGAAGTTTTACGACCAATTGAATTTTACCATCCACTTTACCTATTGAATACAATCTTTCTTTGCCTTCATTGCCTGGATAAATAGCCAATAAATCACCTGATTGAAACTTGATTTTCTTGCTCGGTTTTAGTGTTACAACATAGTTTTGACAATCTTCTGAAACAACCGTTTTTGAAATCACTTCAAACTTTTGTAATGCTTTTGGCTGATTCACATATTGCGCTGGAGTTGTGCTTAATTCCGTTCCGCTGATTTGATTATAGGATTTTACCCATTCCACAAATTCATTTACAGATTTATCATTTACTGTATGAAAACCAATAATCGTTTGATTCCAAGTCTGATTCTGCAACCACGATTCAACTTTTTTGGCATAACCACAAAAATCAGGATAGTTTGTAGAACCAAATCCAACTACACTGGTTTGAATCGATTTAAAAAAATTCAACTCACCAATTAATTTCTCAAATTGAGTGGCATTAGAAGGCGCATCCCCCAAACCATGCGTGGATGTAAAAATCAATAGTTGGTCGGCGTTAGGAAATGCTTTTACGGCGTTCATTTCGGTAATGAATACTTTCTTTCCAAACTTGACTAATTGATTTTTTATTGCATTGGCAAAACCTAATGTGCTTCCATTTTCAGAACCAACTAAAATGATAATGTTACTTTCATCAGCCGAGAACTGATTCTTTATTTTATTCTTCATTCGTCTCCAAGACATAGTAAATCCTGAGTAGATAAAAAATAAAATACTAATGGAAGAAATTCCTAAAATTATTGCCCAAATGGAGTTTGCTCTTCCCGTATGCAAATCCAAACTCAACGCCTCTAAAAGCACTGTTTTAGGGTATTTAATTTCACTTAAAATACTTCCATTAAACTGATTTACCAAAAGCTCTCTGTCGTGCAACTTTAAAGTATAAAGTTCTTCAACATCATCTGTAAAAGGAAATTCAATTTTTTGTACTTCCGAGAGTTTTATGTTTTGAAATGTTTTAAAAGCATTAATTTCAAATTGTTCAGGCGCTTTGTCAGGAAACGAAATCTCTTTATGATCTTGCTTATCTTCACCAAAAAGCTTAAACCTGTTTAAAGTCAAATACGTTCCAGATAACGATATAATCAGTATGGGAAGTAAAAACCATCTACCAGTAAAAACGTGCAAAAATTGATTCCAACCTTCATTAGGTATTTTAGCAAAAAAACGCAAAATCCCTTTTTGTCTTTGGATCACTAAAATGGTTCCTGATGTTGCAATTAAAAACAATAAAAAGGCATTGATACCAATAATGATTCTTCCTGTATCGTGTAAAAACAAAGAGCGATGCAATGAAGTTACCCATTGAATAAATTCACTTTTCTTTTCAGATTTTCCAATGATTTTACCAGAATTTGCATCGATGTATCCTTCAATTTCTTCTCCATTTTCATCTAACCCTTTAACCGTTACAAATTGGTTATGATCTACAGTAAGTTCATTTACTTCTAAAAATTGGTTCTTAACTGCGGGAATTACTTTTGAAAGCGTAATTTCTTCAAAATTTTCTACACGATACTGCGGTAATTTCTGCCCTACTGCGTCAATTGCTAATATAATTCCGGTGATAGAAGCCATTAACAAAAATAGAGAAGATACCACCGCCAACGTGAAGTGCGCGTATCGCCAAATGGAAAGCGTCATGAATGGACTACACTTTACTTAGTTTCACGTAACGAATATAGCCTTTCCCTTCGGTTTTTTCAGCTAAACCTTCGGTGGTTAAAGATACTTCTGCATCGGTTACATGGTATTTTTGATTTTCTACTGCCGATTCAAATCGAATTTTATATCCAGCGTTTATTTTAGCATCATCAATTTCTAAAACGGTCATACTTCTGTCACCACCAGCAATCGAAGCACCTGTTTTAGCATCAACTTTCTTTTTCTTATTGTAGAATTTGTACCATTCTTTAATGTCTTTGTACCATTTTTTATCATCACCCATTACGTACAATGTCTTTTCATATTGCCCTTTTGGGTTGATTAATGATACCACAACGTATGCCCCTTCTCCAACATAATTGGACATTTGCAGCATGCATTTATATTTTGACGTTTGTGCCAAAGTTTGATTGGTAAATAAGCCAATGACTACGCTTAAAACGATGTATTTTATATATTTTCTCATTCTTATTTTAAAAAGTCGATATTAACTTGATTCTTTACTAATACTTCATTTTCTTTTGCGATATCGTACGCTGTTTCATCAAAATCGGTTTTGATCGATTTATCCGCATTTAATGAAACAATGTACTTTAATAAAGCATCATCTTTTGCCACTAAAGCCGCTTTGTGCAATGCCGTTAAACCTTCAGCATTTTTAGCATTGATATTGATAGACAAACCATCTAATTTTTTAACCAAATTCAAGTCATTTTTAGCTACCGCTAAATGATACAGCGTATTACCATCTTTTTGTGCAGATTGTAAAGACACTCCTTTACTTTTCAATAGATTTAACTTATCTAAGAAATCATCATTACCACCACGAGGAGCGCGGAAATTTTGAACCAAATGGTATGCCACATCATGATTGTCTTTATCTAAAACAGTTAAAGAAGCATTTTTGTTTAATAACGCATTGATTACGTCTACTGAACCCGATTTTACCGCTTGAAAAATAGCAGTTTCCCCTTTAGCGTTCGCTTCATTAACTTTTGCCCCTTTTTCTAATAATAAATTTACCAAAGCGACATCTCTACCAGCGGATGCATTCATTAAAGCCGTAGTTCCTTCAGCATCTGCTAAATTTACATCCACACCTTTAGACAAGAAGTACGTTACAATAGCACTCTGATTTTCTTTTTTGGCAATAAAATGTAAAACCGATTCTTTATTTTTTGAAAGTGAAGTAGGTTTAATTTTTAAATCATCAACCAAGTATTGAAAAACTTCAATTGGATTTGCACTTCTTCTTGAAGCTTCAGCAGCAAACAATAAAGCATTAGGTGTAAATTTAACACCTTTAGAAGCTAACGTTTTTAAATTAGCAATATTTCCAGTTCTTGCTGCATAATCAAAAACCGTATTCCCTTCTGCATCTACCTCTTTTAATGAAAGTCCTTTTGCTACTAGTTCGTTTGTCAGACTTAAATCCTTGTCATTTGCAATGGCCAACATTAAAATCGTTGCATTGTTTTTGTATTTTTTCTTAGGATCTAAACCTGCTTTAAAGAACAATTCAAATAAGGCTATATTATTTTGACCTCCATTAGCTGCAAAAACTAGCGGCGTAGCATCGTGAGTATCTTCTAGATTGATGTTAGAACCTTTTTTGATTAAATAATCAACCAATTCAATATTGCCTTTGTTAGCTGCCCAATGTAAATAAATACGACCATCATGGGTAATTTTATTTACATCGTTCCCTTTTTGATCAATTAAAAACTTAACCACATCTATAGCAGCGCCATTATTAATTGCCAATGTTGTGGGATCAAAAGCTGAAGAGTTTAAAGCCGAAGGATCGTTTCCCTTTTCAATTTCAGCTTTAACAGTAGCCACATCAGGATTTTTTTTCCAAAAACCTTGATCCAAAAGTGAATTCCCTTTTTGTGCCGAAACTATTCCAGCAACTAACAAGGTAATTACGAAACTTATATTTTTCATTGGTTAGTTATTTTTATTTATATCAATTCTAAACAAGCGCAAAGTTATTAATTAAATTGACCTGTAAAAAAGTTTTAAGATTTATTTTAGATGTCAATAAATGGTTTACAAAAAATGGTTTGCAATTCAATACATTAAGTAGAAAATATTCATGACTAAAAACCTCTAAATCATGTCTTTTTTATAATTTTTATAACTTTGAATGTTACAATATTCTATAAAATTATAAAAGAATAATTGTAGTATTGTTATAAATATAATTTTATGAGACATCCTATCATATTAATTTTCTTTTTTATTTGTTTAAAATCAAGTTCCCAAAACAAAATAGACTCAATTGATTTTTATAGCAGAAATTTTGAATCTTCATTTAATGAAATGAAATATGATTCAGCTCTTGTTACTGCAGAAAAACTCTACACATTTGCGAAACAGAAAAATGAATCTTCTACTCAAGATAAAGCTAAAATTCACAAAGCAAAAGTTTACTACAAACTAAAAATGTTTGATCAATCTATCGCATTGATAGATGAAATAATCACAAAAAAATATTCCTCTAAAGAAGAAACTTTAAACTTTTTAGAAGCTAACAACATTTTGGCTAACATTCATTATTCAAAATATGAAGATGATAAAGCATTAGCAAAATATATTTATATTGATTCAATTAGTGAAGCATTAAACTTAATTAATGATGTTCAAATAAGAGCTTTACAAAATATCGGTTTAATGATGTTGCGAGGATATACTCCATCTAATAACAAGTCGTATGGAAAGGCTGAAGACTATTTTAAAAAATCTTATGAATTAGCAAAAGCATCAAATTCTTTATCTGAAATGCATGTTTCAGGACTTTATTATGGTTCCACTTTTGTTGAGAATGAAAAACCAAATATAAAATCTGCTTTACAATTTTATAATGCCGCCAATGCCTATTTTTTAAAAAATAAAATGACTAAAGAGTTTGGAGATACCTACTGGGCTTATGCATCATTGTACAGAAAAATTAACAGAAATGACTTAGCAACTAAATACTATAAAGAATTTATAGAAAAAAGTAAATCTTTTAATGACAATAAAGCATTAGCTAGAGCATACTGGGCTTATGCGAGTTTTTTAAATGAAATCAAAAATTACGATGAAGCAATTATTAATTATAAAAAAGTTACTTCAATTCTAGAAAAAGAAAAAAACACCGACTTTAATATTATTTCAAATTGTTACTATTATTTATCTACAATTTATAAATCAAAAAAAGAGAATGTATTGGCTTATGAAGCTCTCGAAAACTATGTAACCTATCAAGATAGTTTAGACCAAAAAAACAATAAGCAGCAGTTTAATGAGTTAGAAATCAAATACCAATCTGAAAAAAAAGAACAAGAAATTGAACTTTTAAAAGCAAAAAATGAAATTACAGAAAAACAAAAATACATTTACATTGCCATTGCAGCTTTATTATTAGTTAGCGGATTATTTTTGTTTTTAGGTTATCGTAACAAAATAAAAACGGCTCAGAAACTAAAAGAATTAAACGAACTTAAATCTCGCTTTTTTGCCAATATTTCACATGAATTTAGAACACCACTAACGTTAATTAAAAGTCCCGTTCAACAATTACAAAGTAACACTACAACCGAAGAGCAAAACAAACAACTTCGTTTAATCGACAATAGTGCAAACAGAATGTTAGAACTAGTTGATCAACTATTAGAATTATCCAAAATAGATAGTGGAAATCTTAAAATAATTTTGAAAAAAGGGAATCTTCAACATTTCTTCCAATCTATAATTGAACCTTTCTCTTTTAAAGCAAAAGATGAGAGTCAAGAATTTAGTTTTATAACTGAAAACTTAGATTTTGAAACGCATTTCGACAAAGATATCATTACAAAAATCACAAGCAATCTTTTAGATAATGCTTTTAAATACAACGAACAAGGGAAACCTATTGACTTTGTTGCTAAAAAAGAAAACCAAAACTTAATTATTCAAGTTCGGAATTTTAATAACCAATTAAAAGAAGCTGACTACAAGAAACTTTTTGAACGATTTTATCAAAAAGACGATGCTATTTCAGGGTTTGGAATTGGATTAGCATTAGTAAAAGACTTGGTTGAACTTTATGAAGGAACTATTAAAACCGACTTTAATAACCAACAAATTAGTTTTACGGTTGAACTTCCGTTAAATAAAAATTTAGCTAATGCAATTTTAATTGATGATAAAGATAAAACTGACACTATAACTGATTTAATTTCTGAATCCAATAATAATTCTGAGTTACCTATTTTACTTGTAGTTGATGATAATGCAGCGATAAGAGAAGTTCTGAAAGATATTTTTGCAACTAATTATCAAATTTTAGAAGCAACTAACGGAAAAGAAGCGCTTCATCTTGCACAAAAAGTAATTCCCGATTGTATTATTTCCGATGTAATGATGCCAGAAATGGATGGATTTGAATTTACCAATCAAATTAAATCAAACGAATTAACCTCATTTATTCCGGTTATTTTAGTTACAGCAAAATCATCAGATGATGTCCATTTAAAAGCGTTACAAAACACCGCTGATGCATTTTTAACCAAACCATTTAATCATGAAGTTTTAAAAGCATCTGTTTCACAACAAATACAAGAGCGTAAAAAGCTACAGGAACGCTACAGTCAGGAATTAATATTAAAACCAACTGAAGTAATTATCAATTCGGTTGATGAAAAATTCATTGCCAAATTAGAAACTGTATTAGAAAATGCAATACCAAATTCTGAGTTTAATGCCGAAATATTTGCTGATGAAATGCATATAAGCCGTATGCAATTACATCGAAAATTAAAATCATTATTTGGTGTTTCTGCAACTGAATTTATTCGAAATGAAAGATTAAAAATGGCTGCCGATTTACTTAAAAATGATAAACTGAGTATTTCTGAAATTGCCTACAATGTAGGGTTTAATGATGTGGGTTATTTCTCTAAATGTTTTAAAGAAATGTATCATGTATCACCTTCCGATTATCAAAAAAAGTAACATTTTATACATAACCAACCATTGCAAAGCCTCTATTTTAGAGGCTTTTTTATTGATGTTACATATTTCCATGTAATGGTTACATCTCTCCTACCACTTTCTTTAGTTCGCGAATAACTTTGTCTCAACAAAATGAAATAAAAATGCCTGCGAAAAAGAAATTTAACTATGAAGCATATTTGGAGAAACCTCCTTCGCAAAAAATTTTACTCAATATCAATCATCTTGAAAAAGGTGATTATGAACTAAATATTATTTACAAAAATAAAATCATAAAAAAAACAAAATTTAAAAAATGACAACTATGAAAACTATCAAATCAATTTTTACACTTTTAGCATTCACAACTTTACTTTCTTGCAGCAAAGATGATAATGATTCTCGTCAACCAACTGTTGCAGAATTATTAACATCAGGACGTTGGTATTTTGAGTCAATGACAACAGTAACATTAGATAATTGTGGGAAAAACACTTCTATACAATTTTATGAAAATGGAAATATTTATACAGAAACGTATAGCTTAAATGGTGCAAGTGAATGTGTTCTTTCACAAGTAAACTCAGGCACATACGAACTCCTAAGTGACACACAATTGTCAACTACAAATGGAAGTGAAACAAATTCTTCTTTAGTAATCGTTCAAATTTCAGAAACTCAATTAATTATAAGAGATGAATCTGGAAGTACACACAATACAATAACTTTTGATAAAACTCAAGGATAATAATTTAAAACTTCATCTATGAAAACAATCAAAAACATTCTATTCCTAACATTTTTAATGTTATTAACTTCTTGTAGTGATAAGGATGATTATAATCCACAAGGCTATTTTCCTACTACAATTGAATTTACAGATTACACCAATAGTGTAAATGATAAAACTGTTACTATTAGTTATAACAGTAACAATACTATTAGTTATAACAGTAACAATACTATTTCTCAAATAGTATTAAATGATAATAACGGAACTAAAACAAAACAATATACTTACACCAATGGTAGAATAACTAGTGTTACCAATTCAGGTTTCCTTGGTGGTCCAGATGTTCGAACTTTTGTATACAATTCAAATGGTATCTTATCATCAATTGTTGATGATACGGGCGGAACAATTGAAAACTACCCTATTAATTATAACGCTACTACAAATACGTATAGCCTTGTAGATGGTGGTGACACCAGTTCAGTACAATTGGATAATTCTAATAACCCAATCATTTACTCAAGTACATTATTTGCTTCAGATTTAGAAATTACTTTAGATGGAACTCAAAAAGGAGTATTTGAACACGTTACACCACAAATTGCACTTCAGTTTGATTTGGCTTTATTCAATAACGGTCACCTATTCTACTTCTTCAATCAAAAGCAAATTAATAATTTCCAATTTGGTGTTCAAGATATTGATATTGTCAATAATAGAGATACCAATGGGAACATTACATCTGTAATATACAACTTTACTGGTGGTGGAAGCCAATTAGATATAACTTATCAAAACAGAAATCTTTAAACCAAAAAAGATGAAAACAAAATATTTATACACCGTTCTAGCACTATTAAGTATTAGTTTTTCCCAAGCGCAATTACTTGATAAGTTAAAAAAGAAAGCCGAAAAAGCTGCAGAGCGTACCGTTGAAAAACGTGTAGAAAAAGAAACAGAAAAGAAAACAGATGAAGCTTTAGACGAAGTTTTTGAAGAAAAATCGAGTAAAAAAAGTAAAAAATCATCTAAAAAATCTGGTGACGAATCAACTTCTAATAGTTCGAATAATGAAATTGTAACTGGAAGTAATTTCTTCCCTGGTGGACAAGTGTTATTTTCAGACAATTTTAAACAAGATGCTTATGGTGATTTCCCTGCGAATTGGAATACTAATTCGGGTGGAGAAATCATCAAAGTAAATGGCGAAAAAGCATTCAAGTTAAATCCTAGCGGAACTTATACTGCTAAAACCTCTAAATTACCAGAAAACTATGCTTTAGAATTTGATTTAGTAACCGAGAACTTAGATTACAAAGGCCTTTCGGGTTCCAACTTTGGATTAGTATTTTCTAACGAATCAACGCTAAGTAAACCTAAAAATGGTGGTAAATTCGGATTTTCACTATGGAAAGGTTCTAATATTTGCAACCAAATAAATGTTCAAAATTGGGGTAAAACAAATGGAAAGATTGATAATAACATTCCGTTTAAAATGCAAGAGAAGTTCAATACGATTACCCATTTTACAGTAGTGGTAAACAAATCGAGATTACGAGTTTTTATAGACAATGAAAAAGCAATTGATTTACCATCGTTCTTGAGTAACAACTTTGGAAATTATATCCAATTCTATTTAAAAGGAACCGATCCGAAAGAAAAACACATTGTAGCCATTTCAAATGTAAAAATTACGGAAGAAGGAGAAGATATTCGTTCCATGTTATTAAAAGGAGGTTTTTCAACTACAAAAATTCTGTTTGATTCAGGATCTGATAAATTGAAAAAAGAATCGTATGCGTTTTTAGATAAAATAGCTAAAGTTTTACAAGATGATACTACTATCCGAATAAATATTATTGGACATACCGATAGCGATGGTGATGATGTTAAAAATATGACGCTTTCAAAATCAAGAGCGGCAGCGGTAATGAATTATTTTATTGATAATAAAGGCTTGAACAAATCGCGTTTTATGTTTCAAGGAAGAGGTGAAAACGAACCCGTTGCCTATAATACTTCTGCGGAAGGAAAAGCACAAAATAGACGTGTAGAATTTCAAACTTTAAAATAGTAACACATGAAACACCCATGCCAAACTTTTAGATACAAAGCGGAATGTTAATTTGGGTGTTCTATGTGACCTTTAAAAAACAATAAATAGCAACACATGAAATTAGGCGTAAAAATAGCGATTGGATTGGCTTCTGTAACCGCATTGGGTATGGTTACAGGAGTTATTCCTAATCCGTTTGATGTAAATTTGAATAATGATGTGCCATTGCATTTACAACACGAAATGAAAGTTTCTTGGCATTTTGATGGAAAACCGCAAGATATTCCCATTTTAAATCAAGGAACTCCTTTTGACGATTCGAAATACTTTGATTTAAAACCAAGCATTCAAGCGAATCCTTTAGAAGCAAACGGAATCTTTAAATTCAATTATGAAATTGAGCAATTTTCAAAATTAGGCGAACATTCCGGAACATTTCGATATAAAGTGAATAGTAATGATAATTCGATGTATGTTCATGGTGTGGATATAACGAATAACCCTTTGTTTCTTCCTTTAAAAAACAATCCGTTTTTAGCCAACTATAGTATCGATTTCTTAATTCGAAATGCAAAAGGCGATTGGTTATTGTATGTAACCAATTCACAACAAGGCAAATTATGTATTGAAGCGCCTTTTGGAATGAACTTCTCGGAAGTAATTACTGAAACGCATTTGAAAAATTTAGAAGTATTAAATTCATCCAAAGCAAATTCTAATTACACCTATACCAATAAAAATTTAGAACCTTATACTGGTAAATTTATTAACGAAAAAGGCGTTGAAAAAACCATTACCTTTTGGTTCGCCAAACAAGAAGCGCAAATTCCCACTGCAGTTCCAATAATGGGATTAGGCGTTGGAATATTTAAAAATGTATAGAAAAAAAACAACAATTTTTAGCCGTTACAGAAATCGATAATAATGTTTTAAAACTAATCGATTTACAAACTATAGACAAATGGGGAATTAACACGAATGATTATAAAGTCATTAAAATGGATTACCATTTGCCAAGCGGACAAAAACGAGTTAATGATATTGTAAGTTGGCTGAAAGACAAACAAAACGAAATCGCTATACTCAGAGAAAAAAGAAAACAATGTCCGCCACATCAAAAGGGTTCTGCTTGTAGAAAAGAATATGAACGACAAATAAAAGAAGTTCAAAAAGAAATAGAATTGAGAGCCGAAGAATTAGCAGGTAGCATGATGATTCCTGTTAAATAAAAAAATCTCGAGTTGAACTCGGGATTTTTTTGGTTTACAAATACGGATTTAAACTAATGCTGTGTGAATAATCTGTAAGATTTTTTAACTATTTTTGAGAAAATAAAATTGATACTTATCAGACATATATATCCAAAATTGGTTAGCTATGTATGATTTTGTCATACATATAAACAAGTTAGCACCAATTTTAGGACGACACACAAACCGACAATAAAAACGAAAGTAAATGGCATTATACAGCATCGACAATAACGGACAACTCGACCAAATAAGAGAGTTTGATTTTAAACTTGAAAAGGAAATTCAAAAATTAACCGAAGAAAATTTGCAGACAATTTTCGGACTTGAATTTATTAAAAGTGAGTTCTCCTTAAACAATTTTCGTATTGACACTTTAGCGTTTGACAAGGACGCAAGTTCCTTTGTAATCATTGAATATAAAAGAGATAAAAATTTTAGCGTTATAGACCAAGGCTATGCTTATTTGTCATTAATGCTTAACAACAAAGCTGACTTCATTTTAGAATTTAATGAAACTCAAAAAAACACACTTAGACGTGACGATGTGGACTGGTCACAATCGAAAGTTATGTTTGTTTCGCCTTCTTTTACTTCATACCAACGTGAAGCTATAAACTTTAAAGATTTACCAATCGAACTTTGGGAAATTAAACGCTACAACAATAAGACAGTTAATTACTCGAAAATTCAAACAGCTGGTGCACAAGAAAGTGTAAAGACAATTTCACGACAGGACGAAACAATTGAAAAAGTAAGTAAAGAAATTAAAGTCTATACAGAAGAAGAACATCTTTCATCCGGAACAGACGCAACAAAAGAACTTTACGACAAATTTAAAAAGGCAATACTAAATCTTGACGAGTTAGAAGTTCAACCTAAAAAGAAATACATCGCATTTGTTGGCGACACAAACGTTGTTGACATTGAAATACAAAGAAACGCTTTGAAAATGCACATCAATCTTAAAAAAGGCGAACTTGACGACAGCAAGAATTTAACCCGTGACGTTTCTGAAATTGGACATTATGGAAACGGTGACTTTGAATTACAAATTCGTAATGACGAAAATCTTGAATATATAATGAGCTTAATTAAACAATCAATAAAAAAGAACAAATCGTAACTTGACACGGACGACAGAAATAAAAACTGGTGCTAACAGGCGTTTGGCAAAAAAGCGGGTTCAGTGCTTAAATGAAGCTTTGTGCTTCGTATCAAGTTCAGTGCTGGCAGACAGTTTAGTGCTTCGAAATTCGCTTCTTCGCCAAGCGCCAAAACGTTAGCAGTTATTTTATGAGAACATACGTAGCAGACATAATTCCAAAAATTCAAAGGTTTTCACAAAAACTTGATAACCTAACTATGTT
>NZ_FQZI01000009.1 GCF_900142035.1 Flavobacterium terrae
TATAAACTTGTAGCTTTGTGCTTCTAATGAACTTTAGTAATAAATTGAAACTTTGTGCTCTGAAACCCGCCCGAACGCAAAGCCCGAGACCGTTATATGCCATTTTAGGACGACACAACAAACAACAAATACAAGACATTGGAAACATATATTTTAAAACTAAAACACATTCTACCGACTTTTTTAACTGTTACTTTTGGAACAGTTTTCGGACTTGCATTTTTTAGATGGTTACTCTGTATTCAGTTTTCTCTGCTTGACATCAAAGAAGAAATTTGGGTTTTATGGTTACCGCTAATTTTTCCTTGGATTCCAATTACACTTTGGCTTAGACAGCGTTTTCGTGTATTAACTGTTAAAAAGGGCGATACTGACAAAGCAAGATTTTTCTTTCAAATTATTTCTTGGGGAGTAATGACAGCAATGCTTTTTGTTTCACAAGCATACTTAACGACAGCAACAGGTAAACTAAAAGAACTATCCACCATCAGCGACATTGATAAAACAGAGAAGGCACGTTATTACAAATTGACAGATTTCGCTGTTGCTCCATATTTTGGTGGTTCTTACACAGACTTTAGAACAAGTGGAAAATACAATCAATACTTAAATTTCGATGTTTATTTTGTTACACCAATACTTAAAGACTCAACTGAGATTATTAAGGACATTCCAAAATATTGGTATGGTGTAAAATTCAAAGAGCAAATAAGTAATAAAATTAGCAATGAAGAGAAAGAGAATAAATATCAAACATTTTATAATGATTGCATCGAAAAAATGAACAAGTATAAATTTCATTCTTTAGACCATTTTGAAAGAAAACCAACCTCGGACGATAGACAGAATTTTTTGAAAGCAATTGAAGCAAGAACAAAACAAACAGCAGATGATAATTTTATTGTTTTAGAGCCAATAAAGGAAAAATTTGAAGATAGAAACGGAAACAAATTCGCTTGGATTTTCGGTTCATTTGGTATTGGACTTGGAGTTCTTTTATTTTCCTTAATATGGCCAGGATATAGCGAAACTGAAAGAAAAAGATTTTTATCAGGAAAAAAGCCAAAGCAAGACGATTTAGTAGATATGCTAAACTATTTAATTCCAAAAGGCGACCACTTTGCAACCTCAATTATTTTAGACCTAAATATTTTAGTATTCCTATTAATGATTTTTTCAGGGATTCATATAATATCACCAAACGGAATAGAACTACTTCAATGGGGTGCAAATAGACGACTTGAAACTACAGGTGGTGAATGGTGGCGACTATTGACAAGTATGTTTTTGCACGGAGGAATTATGCATTTATTCCTAAATATTTACGGACTTGTAATTGCTGCAATTTTCGTTGAGCCTTTACTTGGTCGTAAAAAGTATTTTATTTTATATCTTTTATCTGGACTATGTGGAAGTCTTGCGAGTATTTGGTGGTATCCTAACACAATAAGTGTCGGTGCTTCAGGTGCAATATTCGGACTTTATGGTGCAATACTTGGGTTATTATTGACAAACGCATTTCCAAAGGAAGGTAAGAAAGGCATTTTTATGATGATTGGAATCTACGTTGGGATAAATCTACTTTGGGGTTTAACTGGTGGCATAGACAACGCAGCACATATAGGTGGACTTTTAAGTGGAGCAATAATCGGAATAATATTATACAAACTTGACGATGGAGAGAAAAACGGCATATAACACGGGTTTTGCGTCAGGCGGGGTGACGTGGAAACTTGGAGCTTTGTGCTTCGTATCAAGTGTAGTGCTGGTTGACAGTTTTGTGCCCTGAAATCCCGCCCGAACGCAAAGCCCGAAAACGTTGTGTGCTATTTTGACGCCAATCAGACATCTAATGCAATAAATGTAAAATATTTTAATTATGTTTTCATCTTTTAGAAATAGTATAGTTAGTTTTTCCATCACTTTAGGATTAATATTTTTTGCTTTAACAGATTGTAAAGGACAACCATCTTACAGAGTTGGATTTTATTTTAAATTATTTGATAGTCAAGGAAAATCCGTTAGCTATGATAAATTTTGTGAAGAATATAAAATGCTAGGAGAATTAGACCGTAATGACGAAACCTCTTGCCATAATGAAAATCTACCAAAAGAATATACATACAATAATAAAACAAAATTTTTTAACGGTTCGGGTATGGTTGTATATAATGATTTATTGAGAAAATTTATTCACGAGAAAGACACAATGACTTTAATACTAATAACAAATGAGGGTAGATCTCAACCTTATAAAATAAATTCTTTATTTATTAAACCTGGCAAATATGTTATAACTGAACACAACTTAAAATCTATCAACTTTAAAAAAGCTGAAGTTGATTATTATAATTATTTACTTCATTGGGTGTTAGGAATTAAAAAACAAATTGCAAATTATCGAGATTCTGAAGCATATCTAGAATTATGTAAACTCAAAAGAAAATACAATATTTCAATAGAAGATTATGATGAAAAAAAAATAAAAGATCTTTTAAAGAAAAAGCAAATAACTAATTGACACATCAGGTAACATCAATTTTTAGATAAGATAAGATAAAATGAAACAAATTCTTTACATATTATTTTTACTTTTCTTCGTTTTATCTTTCGGGCAACAAAGAAAAGTTAACGGAATTGTCAAAGACAGCATTGGCGAAACAATTCCAAGAGCATCTGTTGTAGTTGAAGGAACAACCAGAGGTACAAGTACAGATTTTGAAGGCAAATATTCTATAAATGCAAATCCCAATGAGTTCTTAGTATTCAGTTTTATAGGAAAAAAAGAACATAGAATTAGCGCAAATAAAAATGAAATCAATGTTCAATTAATGGATGATGGTGTAAAACTCATTGAAGTTTTACCCTACGAACCAAATATTAATAGAAAAAGAAAGGTAAATGACATAACTCTTGAAAAAAATCTAAATACAAAAAAAATAAGAGGGGTTATTTTTGGAGATGATTTACCAATTCCGTTTGCTGAAATTCAAATAAAAGGAACTGATAAGAAAACAATAACAAATGAAGATGGGAAATTTGAAATTATATCAACTGAAAATCAGATTTTGACTATCAGTTTTATAGGATTTAAAACTGAAGAAATTATAATCACAGACAAAAACTGCTATAGAATATATTTAACTAAGAATTTGTTTGTGGATTATCCTATAATATATGAAAGTAAAAGTCATAAAAGAAAAATTATTAGAAACAGTAGGAAAAATAAAAGAAATATAAAGCGTAAAATAGAAAAAGGTTTTTACGATTGTTTAGATTAAAAAAACAGCACACAACAAGAGTTTGGCGAGATTGGGGTTAAAGGCTTAATTTAAAGTTGGTTTTGTATTTGCAAAGTTTAGTTATAAATATGATATTTGGTATAATCTAATCCCCAACCACGCCAAGCTCTGGGACGTTAGCTGCTATGTTTACGAAAGAGATTTAAGATTATCATACAACTGAGAGAAAACTACAGGCTTAAGAAGAACTGGATAATCTTTTAGTCCAAGTTCTCTCAATTTATTCTTAATATCTCCATTCCCTGTTAATATTGTGAGTTTTTTGATAGAAATATTTTCTTCTTCAATTTTTTTAAGTATTCCAAAACCGTCCAAATCACTTTTTTTAGCTAAAGATATGTCAAGGAATATATAGTCATATTTTGACATATCAGATAAATTAACAAGGTCTTGAGACTTAGGTAATATAGTAAACTCCAAATTTCCATTAAAATATCTTTCGTTTACATAATTAAAGGCATTCTCAACTTTAAAAAATTCATTTTCAAAAATCAATATCTTCATTTGTTATGGTGTTTAATAAATTTTAAAATTAGATGAAGCTTATTTGACTCAATATGAGCATTATAACTAATATTCATTTGATTTAAAAAATCAATAATTTCGACGATGCCATGTGTATTTCTTTGAAGAATTTCAATTCTGTCATTCGATTGAAAAGCATGAACAGCATCTGTTGCCCCTATTAAGTCTTTTATTGAATTACTAAAGTCTAAAATAATAAACTGAGAATCTTCATCTAAAGTCACAAATTGCTTTCCACCCCCGTATTTTTTCATATTATTTATCCAATTAACTAAGACGAAATCCAAACCAATTGTGTTGAATTTAATTACATAATCATCTCGAGTCACATTCCAATTTAATGACGGTACGAACACATTAAAATAACTTTCCCAAACTCTTTTAACCTCGCTATATAACTTTTTTATACTATGATCAGAAAGCTTATTTACCAAAAAGGGATTATTTGAACGATCTAGTATATAATGTGCTCGCTTTAAAATTTCGTCAACAGATGTTGATAATTTAGAACGTTCAGCGTCAATAATTGCTTTTAAAGCACTTTTGTTCGCTTTCGAATCAGACTGTTCATAGTCAGTAATCATTGCCAAATAATTACTGAGTGGTCCAAGTTTATTTCTAATGAAGTGCATAGAACTTTTTGCATTCTGAACATACGAAATTTTACTTTCCATCTCTACAATAGCTTCAATTCCTAATCTCTTCCTTTCACTATAAGCCTCGAAAATTTTAGAAGTTCTTGAAAAAAAAGGAGCAACAAGTTCGTTAAAATACGGCATTAATTCATTATCAAAAATAAAATTCTGCTTTCTAGGTAAAATAAAATAACAATAAATTGTATCTGCAATTCTGTATGTTAACAAATAATTTTTAGGAAAACTAATTCCATTAATTATTAAGTTAGAATGAAATGCAAAATAACTTTCCTTTGGTGAATTCACAATCTGCGAAATTAAATCGTCATCAACTGTAAAATTCCAAATAAAAAGTGAAGCATTTACTGGGATAATATTTTCATTTTTTATTTTAAAACACATTATTTTATCAACTTCAAAAAAGATTAATGAACTTTGATTAAATACATCAATAGCTTTTTCATAAATCTTATGAGGTTTTTCAACTGACTCAGGACTAATTAAAAAATTGTCAATTAGACTATTGAGATGTTCATTAAAAGAAATATACATAAATCGTATAACGCCAAACATGTTAATTATAAAAAATAACACATATGGTATAATTATAAACAGACTGAATTTCCTATATATAGACAAATATAAAATAGGAATTAAATAAAGTAAGGATGATCTCTTTCTACTTGTATGATTACTTGAATTTAATATTGGAAGAAATATTAAAACGGACACATAGAAGTTGTCTATTGGGATTTTTCTAACTATAAAAAAAATGAACAAATAATCCGTGATTAATCTAAAGTATGAGAAAAATCCTTCTTTTCCATGAGCAATTAAAAAAACTACAAAATAAACTAGTGATACAAGTAAGTATTCAAATAATTCATTCCTCTCTTGAAAAAGGTAAAATAGCATAAAGCCGTAGACGACAATCAAGATTCTATAAAGCACCGAAATAACTCGTTTCGCCCGTTGGTCAACTTTTAAAAGAATAGACGTTGTCATAACTTAATTACTTCTTTTGTTTTTTCTAATAAATAATTGACAATAAATACAATATAAAGAATCTTCAATAAAATCAAAATAATAATGCCACGTACATTAAGTGGAATCACTTTGAAGTTTTCAGCTAACCCAAAGGGTTTTGCCCAAATATTCAAAAAAGCATTGAATAATTTGTTGGGAGAAAATTGCTCATATTCAAAACTAAAAAGCTCGAACCATTCGATTGGTGCATCTTGTACAAGTATTAGAGTGAATAAACTCAAAAAAATAATTGTCAGAAATATAGTGAAAAAATTATATGCCGAAAGAATTAACAAAGCTTTCCAATAATTTAAAAAACCTTTTTTTTCAAATTCAATTAAAATTTGAAATTTTTTTGCTCTTTTTAAAATACTTTCTGCTAATTCCTCATGATTGGAAGATTTAAGCGCTCGGGCACAAAAGTAACATAATTGATAGCGTGCACGATTAGTCTGTTCAGCATCTATTGCATAGTGCAATTTATCAAGATCAATAAAATCGTAACCAAAGTCTTCTTGATGGGTAGATTCTAAGTAGGCCGTTATAAATAACTTTATATCTTTATAAATACTCTGTTCGTAATTACCCAAAGACGGATTGTCTTTTTTGATTTGTATTATGGTAAAATAAACATTGCTATCTATAGTGTTCCCATCTGTATTAATTTGTTGATACGCAGAATTCAGAATTCTTATAAATTGTTGCATTGGATTAATTTACAACCAAATGTAATAAAAATAATATAAAAAAACACGACAGCCAACAAAGAACTCAGCAACGAAATCTACCACTTCGTGAAGCTTGCGGTAAATTAAATCAATATTTTAATAAAAATGTAGGCTACTCGCCATATTTAAGCATAAAAAAATCCCGAGCTCACACTCGGGATTTTCTATTTAAACTACTATTGTGAATTATTTCAAGCTTGCTAAACTTTCTTCTAAAGTGTTTATTTTGGCTAAAGCATCGGCTTCTTTTTTGCGTTCGTTTGCAATTACTTGCTCAGGCGCTCCGCTAACAAATTTTTCGTTAGAAAGCTTCCCTTGAACTGATTTCAAGAACCCTTTTGTATAATTTAACTCTTCAGTCAATTTAGCGATTTCCGCTTCAATATCTACACCCTCTCCTACTGGAATAAAATATTCGTTAGATTTTACACGGTACGATAAAGCACCATTTACTTTTTCAGAAACATATTCTAAAGAAGCCACATTTCCTAATTTAGCAATTACACTATCAAAATACGTTGAAGCATTTTCGTTATTAACCACTTTCAATTCGATAGTATCTTTGAACGAAATGTTTTTATCTTTTCTGATCGTTCTAATTCCAGAAATTACTTCGGTAGCCAATTCAAAATCAGCAATTAATTTCTCATTAACTGAAGTAATTGTTGGCCATTCCGCAACAATTAAAGCTTGTTCTGGAGTTCTGTCAGCAATGTATTGCCAAATTTCCTCTGTTAAGAACGGCATGAACGGATGCAACAACTTCAAATTAGCTTCAAGCATTTCAATCGCTTTATTGAACGTTGTGCTGTCAATTGGCTGTTGGTACCCTGGTTTAATCATTTCCAAGAACCACGAACAGAAATCGTCCCAAACCAATTTATAAATTGCCATTAACGCATCAGAAATACGGTATTTATCAAAATTATCTTCAATTTCCGCTAATGCTTTTTGCAATTTCGCTTCGTACCATTCGATAGCTACTTTAGATGATTCTGGTTGCGCAATATCTGCAACTTCCCAACCTTTAATTAAACGGAAGGCATTCCAAATTTTGTTAGAGAAACCTTTACCTTGATTACACAATTCTTCATCAAACAAAATATCATTTCCAGCAGAAGCACTCAATAACAATCCTACACGAACACCATCAGCACCAAATTTTTCAATTAAACCAAGAGGTTCTGGAGAGTTTCCTAAAGATTTAGACATTTTACGTCCTTGTTTGTCACGTACCAATCCAGTTAAATATACATTTGAGAATGGTTTTTCACCTGTATATTCATAACCTGCAATAATCATACGCGCTACCCAGAAGAATAAAATATCTGGACCAGTCACTAAATCGTTTGTAGGATAGTAATATTTGAAATCTTCATTTTCAGGATCCATCATACCCCCAAAAACAGATATTGGCCATAACCAAGACGAAAACCAAGTATCCAATGCATCTGGATCTTGTCTTAAATCGTTAGTAGTCAAATTTGCATTTGAAGTTTTTTCTTTCGCTAAAGCCAAAGCATCTTCAATGTTTTCTGCCACTACAAAATCTTCTTTTCCATCACCATAATAGTATGCCGGAATTTGTTGGCCCCACCACAATTGACGTGAAATATTCCAGTCGCGGATATTATTTAACCAGTGTGCATACGTATTATTGAAACGAGAAGGATGTAATTTAATCTCATCTGATTCTAAAACCGCTTTGATAGCAGGTTTTACTAACTCGTCCATTTTCAAGAACCATTGGTCTGATAATCTTGGTTCGATTACCGCTTTGGTTCTTTCAGATGTTCCAACGTTATTCGTGTGCGTCTCCACTTTAGCTAAAGCTCCAATCGATTCTAATTCTTTTTCGATGGCTGTACGAACTTCGAAACGGTCTTTTCCTTCATAATGTAAACCAAATGAATTTAAAGTCGCATCTTCATTGAAAATATCAATAATTTCTAATCCGTGTTTGTCTCCAAGAGTTTTATCGTTTATATCGTGCGCAGGCGTAACTTTTAAACAACCTGTACCAAATTCCATATCTACGTATTCGTCGAAAATGATAGGAATTACTCGGTTACAAATAGGAACGATTGCCTTTTTACCTTTTAAATGGAAGTATCTTTCATCTTCTGGGTGAATACAGATTGCAGTATCCCCTAAGATAGTCTCCGGACGTGTCGTTGCAATAGTTACAAACTCTTCACTTCCTTCGATTTGATATTTTAAGTGGTATAATTTTCCTTGACGTTCTTCATAAATTACCTCTTCATCAGACAAGGTAGTTTTAGCTTCAGGATCCCAGTTAACCATACGGTAACCACGGTAAATCATGCCTTTGTTGTACAAATCAACAAACGATTTAATTACAGAAGCTGACA
The DNA here is from genome assembly GCF_900142035.1 of Flavobacterium terrae. Classification (GTDB taxonomy): domain Bacteria; phylum Bacteroidota; class Bacteroidia; order Flavobacteriales; family Flavobacteriaceae; genus Flavobacterium; species Flavobacterium terrae. The sequence goes on from NZ_FQZI01000009.1 coordinate 8,589, forward strand.
TATCGTCATCCATAGTAAATTTAGTGCGGTCCCAATCACAAGAACAACCTAGTTGTTTCAATTGCTCAAGGATAGTTCCACCGTATTTTTCAGTCCAGTCGAAAGCGTGTTTTAAAAACTCTTCACGAGTTAAATCGGATTTATTGATTCCTTCCGATTTTAATTTTGCCACTACTTTTGCTTCTGTAGCAATTGATGCGTGATCCGTTCCAGGTACCCAACAAGCGTTGAATCCTTTTAAACGCGCACGACGAATTAACACATCTTGAATGGTGTTATTCAACATATGCCCCATGTGTAACACTCCTGTTACATTTGGTGGTGGAATTACGATTGTATATGGAGTTCTATGATCTGGCGTTGAATGAAAGTATTTGTTTTCCATCCAGTAGTCATACCATTTTTTTTCTACTTGTTTGGCATCAAATTGTGCTGGTATCATTATAATTTTTGATTTTAAGTGTTAGTCCGATTACTCGGAATCAGAAATAGAGTTCTGAAAAATTTACAAAAAGATATTTGGCAAATGAATAAAATTCAATTTGCTAAGACTGATTTAGTTGACTCGTTCTTGAAGTACTATGAGATATAAACTTTGGTACACTTTTTGTAATTTATTGCAAAAGTAAGTAATCTATGTAAATATAAAAAGAAAGATTTTTTGTAAGTTTACAAAAACAAATCTTACTGAACTTAAATTAATAATTATGAAAAAACTAATGTTAATAATTGCTGTTTTAGGTTTTGCCTTATCAGCAAGTGCACAAAAAGGTGCTAAAATTGAGTTTAAAGACAAAGACAACACAATTGATTACGGAACAGTAACTAAAGAAAGTGATAATGGTGTTAGAGTTTTTGAATTTACAAACACTGGAGATGCCCCTTTGATCATTACAAATGTTCAATCTACTTGTGGTTGTACAGTTCCTAGTAAGCCAAAAGAACCAATTATGCCCGGAAAAACTGGACAAATTGAAGTAAAATATAACATGAATCCGGGACCAATAAGAAAAACAATTACTGTAGAATCTAATGCGGTAAATTATGAAGGCGGAAAAGTGCCATTAAAGATAAAGGGAACGGTGGTAGCCGCTTCTGATGTAAATGTCATGGAAAAGAAAAAAACGTTACTAAACAACTAAATAAAAAAGGCCTCGTTTGAGGCCTTTTTTATTATAATATTTTTTTAAGCTGAAATTTTGTTTTAAAAATAACACCATTTCTTTCAACATCTAACCTAATCCATTTACCTTCTTCAGATTGCATTATAGATATGATATCTTGTAATTTATATTTAAATGCATTGTTCCCGTTTAATCTTTGAATAACATCTCCTTTTTTTATACCTGCCAAATCGGCGGGTGATGACTTTCTAACATTTGTAATTTCATATCTAGGTTTTAAAGAAAATTGATATTTTAAGCTACTTTTAGGGTCAGACTCATAAACTGAAATTTCATTTTTTTCATTGCTTACAAATGAAGCTTTCAATTGGATTTCTTCTTTTATCCACTGCAAACCACCATGCTCTATCTCCATTCCGCTCATGTTATAATTAAAAGGATCGTCAAAATAACTGTTTTTTTTGAGAAACATATTACCATTTTTATAATCAAAAAGAATAGTAAACCTTCTTAAAACCTCAGAACCTAAAGAACCATTTCTTCCAACAACTAAACTAACGTTTTGTAAAGATTCTTTATCCGGAAATGATATTGTAGGAGAAATAAGCTCATTATTTCCAATTTTGATTTTCTGAATTCGAGATCTTTTACCATGAATCTCTCCACTAAATCCTTTACCTAGATAATCAATAAAAAAAACATCTGAGCATTGTATTTTATTTTCATCTTCAAATAACCAAATCGCATCACTCCCTCCTGTATCAACTAAAAGTTTAGTATTAATCTCTTCATTATTTAATAATACTGATGAAAAAATATATGGCTTCTCTAATTCAATTGAAATGGGAACTTTATCAAATTTTTTTAACTTCGATTTTGAATAGTCTAATATGTCATTAAAAATTGATATTTTTTTTGTTTTATAATTTATCTCAATAAAGTGATTTTTGAAAAAATGATAACCTATAATACCATGTACAGGAACTCCTAATTGCGAGGAAAAATTAACCTCTTCATCAAGTATGATAAAAAACTCATGATTAAAATCTTCAAACTCATTAATAACTAAACGATTATTTTTAGAATGCAATGCATCAATTGATTCTCCACTTCCTAAACCTTTAATTTTAATTTTTTCAATGTTATTAAATGAAATTGAATCTGCTTCATTCAAGCTAAACAAAATAGTACTTTCAACTCCAGTGTCGACTAAAAAATTGAGATCAACACCATTTAATTCAACTGGAATAATAATTAAATTATTAGCTAATTGAAAAGGGATTGTAATTGTCTTTTTAGAGCTAGAAAATTTAAACCCTCCTTGAGAAAAAATTATTTGATTAAACAATAATAGAATAAGAATAGAATATTTTTTTTTCATTTATAACTGTTTTTTCTAAAGTTAATAATATTCTGATTTAGAAAATATATAATTAACAAAATTGAAACAAAATATAGGGCCTATTCTGCAAAAAAAATTGCAAATTTGCACCACCAAACTTATTATTATGCCTAAAATATCAAATAAAGGACAACAAATGCCAGAATCTCCTATAAGAAAACTGGTGCCTTACTCAGAAATGGCCAAAAAAAATGGTCATAAAGTATACCATTTAAACATTGGCCAACCCGATATCAAAACTCCTGAAGTAGCAATTAAAGCTGTTAAGAATTCTGATATTGAAATTCTTGAATACAGTCATTCAGCTGGATTCGATAGCTATAGAACAAAACTAGCCTCTAGCTATCAAAAAATTGGTTTACCAATAAATAAAGAAGATATCATTATTACAACTGGAGGATCTGAAGCATTACTTTTTGCAATAGGATCAACAATGGATGCTGGTGATGAAATAATAATTCCTGAACCTTTTTATGCAAATTATAATGGTTTCGCTACAGCATCAGGAGTAAAAGTTATACCTGTAATATCTACATTAGAACAAGGCTTTTCATTACCTCCAATTGCTGATTTTGAAAAATTAATTACATCAAAAACAAAAGCTATTTTGATATGTAATCCTGGAAATCCTACTGGATATTTGTATTCTGAATCAGAAATTAACCAATTGGCTGAATTAGTTAAAAAACATGATTTGTTTTTAATTGCAGACGAAGTTTATCGTGAATTTGTTTATGATGATAATGCTAAACATTATTCTGTAATGAATATTCCTGGAATTGAAGAAAATGCTATTATGATTGATTCAGTTTCAAAACGTTATAGTATGTGTGGCGCTAGAATAGGATGCATAGTTTCTAAAAACAAAGAACTAATGTCTACAGCTTTAAAGTTTGCTCAAGCTCGTTTAAGTCCGCCAACATATGAACAAATTGCTAGTGAAGCAGCATTAGAAACACCTCAAAGTTATTTTGATGAAGTAATTACGGAATATAAAGAGCGTCGCGATACTTTAATTACTGAATTAAATAAAATTCCTGGCGTAAAAGTTGCTACCCCAAAAGGAGCATTTTATTGTATTGCTCAATTACCTGTTAATGATGCCGATGATTTTGCACAATGGTTATTAGAAAACTTCAACTTTAATGGAGAAACTGTAATGGTCGCTCCTGCAGCAGGATTCTATTCATCACCTAATGTTGGAAAAAATGAAGTTCGAATAGCATACGTTTTGAAGAAGGAAGATTTAATCAAATCTGTCCAAATTTTAGGAGAAGCGTTGAAAGTATACAATAACTAACAACCAAGACTCCTAGAAAGACTAACTGGAATAATAAAATATCATTTTAAAATATTTCAAAAGAAAAAAGGCTTACAATTTTGTAAGCCTTTTTATTTATTAAAACCATTTATCGTTTTAAAGAGAAATGGGATTTAAATTCTTTGTTTTGTCCTTTTTCTTGGTAAAACACCACAAACCAGTAATCTGTCGAAGGCAGGTC